>NZ_JAAZQD010000009.1 GCF_012395255.1 Oleiagrimonas citrea | reverse complement strand
TGGTCCCACCCGATCCCATCCCGAACTCGGCAGTGAAACGCACCCGCGCCAATGGTAGTGTGGCAGTTGCCATGCGAGAGTAGGTCACCGCCAGGGACCTCATACGAAAAGCCCCCGAGATACCTCGGGGGCTTTTTTTATGCATCGCGTCCCGGCGTGCACCGAACGGAGCGCACCGCCCTGGCGATGCAACGCGCTGACGGATGCTGCAGCACTGGATGGGAACATACGTGCCAAGTCAGCATCCAAGAAGCGCCAGTTTCGCTACAGTAGACGCATGTATCTGGATTACTACGGCCTGAAGGAAGCCCCCTTCGCTACGGCGCCAGACGAGCGATTCGTCTGGCTGCCGCCGCGGCTGGAGGCGCTGCTTGAGCGGCTTGAGCGCGAGATTCGCAGCGGGAGCGGCGGCATCATGCTGCTTAGTGGCGAGTACGGCAGCGGCAAGACACTCATGGCGCGGCTGCTGCTGGCACGCTTGGCCGAAGCCGATATCCGCATTGCCCGTATTCGTTATACGGGCGTCAGTGCGGATGAATTGCTGGAAACGGTGTGTCATGCGTTGCGCGTGCCCCTGGAACCGGGTGAGCGCGCACGCGGGCAGCTGATGATCGATGCGCTGAGTGCGTTTTTGATGGATACCTATGCACAGGGTCAGCGCGTGCTGCTGGTGATCGACGAGGCACAGGAACTGTCGGACGCCGCGCTGGAGCAGCTGCGACAGCTGACCAATCTGCAGACGCCTGCGCACAAGTTGATACACGTCTTGCTCCTGGCCGGCCCGAGCCTGGATGCGCGGTTGCACTCGGGGCCGCTTCGCGCATTGGCGCAACGCATCGGCATTCGTGAGGAGTTGACCCGGCTCGACAGCGCAGATCTGGAACCGTATGTGCGTCACCGCATGGCTACGGCCGGAGCGGCGGTACAGCCGTTCACCCGGCTTGGCTTGCGCAACCTGTATCGGTATGCAGGCGGCATACCGCGACTGGTGAACGCCATTGCCGACCGCGCCCTGCAGCTCGGTGCAGAGGCCAACGCTCGTCAGGTGGGCGAAGGTCTCGTGCAGCGCGCCGCGGGCGACGTGCTTCCCGGCCATGTTCAGTACTGGGTGCGGCGCTATCGCTGGTGGTGGCGGGCTGCATTGCTGGTGATGCTGGTCGGCGCTGGACTTACATGGTGGTTGCATACACCTGCACCACCGGTGGCCAGCGAGGCTACCGCACAGCAGGCGCACGAAAAGGCGATGCAGGAAGGTGCCCGGCTTCTGGCGCAATTGCCGGATGCGGGCGCAGCGCGAATGGCGGCATGGAGCGAGTTGCTGGCGCGATGGCAGGTGACTTCGAACGATGTGTCGGTCTCCGATGCGATGCGTTGCAATGCCGTGGTGTTTCCCGGATTCGACTGCGTGGCCGGTACCGGTACTCTCGATCAACTCAAGCGATTCGATCGACCGATGCTGTTGGAGCTGAAAGACGCAAGCGGAGTGCGCCATGTGTTGTTGCTCGGCGTCGGTGACGATCAGGTGAGACTGTTTGTCGGTGGCAAGTCGGTGGAGATCACCAAGGCCGCACTGCAAACGATCTGGCACGGCCGTTTCATGGCGCCATTTCGCCTGCCGCCGTGGATGCCGTCGAGCGTCCACCGTGGCGATGCCGGACAGGCCGTTGCCTGGGTTCGGCAGCAATTGCGCAAGCTGGATGGCGACCGCAGCGGCAGCTATCGGCCGTTAATCTACGATCAGACCGTACAGGAACGGGTACGCAAGCTGCAGCGGGCGTACGGTATTCCTGTCGACGGGGTCATCGGTCCGGAGACGCTCTTCGCGCTGAGCTCTCTGGATGACAGCGGTCCGCATCTGGCCCGAGATGTGCCGTGATGGAAGCCGGAGCGACAGCGTGATGTTCGTGAAGGTGCCGGGCCGACGTCATCGTGGCCCGCGGTGGGCGACGTTGTTGCTGGTCGTCGCCTGTGTGGCCTTTTTTACCGCCTTGACACTCAGTTCGTCGGCGCACGAAATGGCCTGGGTGCTGCGCTGGGGCACCGTGCCGTCGCTGTTGTTCGAGGCGCCGGGTGCGTGGTGGCAGCGCGTGCTGGATCCCGACATCGTGCGCCTGCTGACGGCCTTGTTCATCCACATCTCCTGGCTGCACCTGCTCGGCAACATGCTGTTCCTGGTGATCTTCGGTCTTGAAGGCGAACGCGTGCTGGGATCGCGGCGCTTCATGCTGCTGTTCCTGACAGGCGGCATGGCGGCCAACCTCGTGGGTGCCTTGACCCTGGCAGGCATGCATGCGCCGATCATCGGCTGTAGCGGTGCGGTGTCGGCGGTGGTCGGGGCCTACCTGGTGCTGTTCCCGCGAGCCCGGTTGGGACTGGTTCTGCCGCTGGGACTCTACCTGGAATTCGTGCGCGTGCCCGCCGCGTTCTTGATCGCGCTGTGGGTGCTGCTGCAATTGGCCTTTACGTATGCTGGGCCGGGCTTCGGCGAGGTGGTGTGGTGGAGCCACATTGCAGGTTTCGTCTACGGCATGGGCTTTGCGCTGTTCTCCCGACATGCGGTCATGCGGCGCATGCGGGGTTGATTGCCATGTTGTGCCTGCGCGAAATCCGGCGATCGACGCGGTGTCGAAGGCGGCATGATTTTTCCGCTGGGCATCTGTAATTGCGGCTTGAACGCAGTCGGAACGCGACCGGTCAGGCTTCGAAGGTATGCGAGATGGGCGGTGGCGGTGCGACGGCTTCGTCTTCGCGGTGCGAAACATCGTCGCCGAAGATGGAGCGATAGGCGGCATAGGTCAGTGGACCCAGTAGCGCGTAATAGGGCGTGCTGGTCAGCAACGCCGCGAGCAGGTCCGGCAGAAGCAGACTCAGCATGACACGGACTAGCCCCAGCCCAAGGCCCAGCAACAGCACCGTCACGAAATAGGCGCCGAAATTGCGGGCGCAGGCGGCGAAGCTCTTGCGCATCGCGGTAAAGGCGGGGTCGTGGCCGAGCATGATGCAGGCCGCGGCAAGAAAGGTCAGCATGCCGGTGATGAAGGCGATCACCACGATCAAGGCGAACGTCAGCAGCAGGCGTCCGGCCATGCCGGCGAGAATCGGATGCAGCGCAGCGGCGAGCGCGGCCTGATCGGACAGGGTGCTGGCGTCGATTTTCCCACTGCCTGCGATGGCCATGATGATCGGCATGGCGACGAGAATCATCAAAATGCCGGCGGCGAACACCGGGAGGCACAAGGCGATGAGCGAGCCGATGCGATCGCCTTCCTGGAATGCCTGGAACAGCTGGCCGATCTTCGGTGTGCGTCCCTGGTCCGCCTCGTGGGCGGCGTAGATCATGCCGGCGAGCAGTGCCGGCCCGAGCAGAAGAATCACGATGCCGCCGAGTAGCGGCACCAGCGGGATCAGCGTGAAGATGAGTCCCATGACCAGGAATTCCGTCGGGTGTGCGCGCACAGTTCGGAAGGCCGATCCGATCCATTCGATGCTTGCTCCAACGTCGACTTTGCGCATGCCTTGATGCTTCCCGGGGAATGGATCGAAATTTTCGCACGCGAGACGGTACGGACAAAGTCGGTCGGATGTCGCGTCTAGCTTGACGGGGAATCCTCGTCCTGGCGCATCTCGTCCAGCGGCAGTACGGAGAGCACTTCCTCGACCGTAGTCACTCCGCGAACCACCTGCGCGGCGGCGGAGACGCGAAGCGGTTGCATACCTTCCTTGCGTGCCGCTTCGGTGAAATCCTGCAGGTCCAGTTGCGGCCCGAGCATGCCGCGCAGTCGCGGGCTCATGCGCAGCATTTCATAGACGCCGGTTCGGCCGAGAAAACCGGTCTTGCGACATTCGAGGCAGCCTTGCGGCTCGTTGACGCGTGCCGGCAGAGGCAGGACGTAGCCATGGGTCAGTGCATTCCAGGCGACCGGGTCCTGCACGGTTTCGGATTTGCAGTGTGGACACAGGGTGCGCACCAATCGTTGTGCGACTACGCCGGCCAGCGTCGATTGGATCAGATAATGCGGAACGCCCAAGTCGAGCAGGCGGGTCACGGCGCTGGGGGCATCGTTGGTATGCAGCGTGGAGAGCACCAAGTGGCCGGTCAGCGAAGCCTGCACCGCCATCTGCGCGGTCTCCAGGTCGCGGATCTCGCCGACCATGATGATGTCCGGGTCCTGGCGCAGCAGCGTGCGCACGCCCGCCGCGAAGTCCAGATCGATGGCCGGCTGCACCTGCATCTGGTTGAACTCGGTTGCGACCATCTCGATCGGGTCTTCGACCGTGCACACGTTCAGTTCCGGCCGCGCCAAGTGCTTGAGCGTGGAGTACAGTGTGGTCGTCTTGCCCGAGCCGGTCGGGCCGGTGACCAGCACGATGCCGTTGGGCCGGCCGATCATCTGTCGCCACACGGCGTCTTCGGTGGGCGAGAAGCCCAGCTGGCTGAAGTCCTTGGCTGCGACCTCGGGATCGAAGATGCGGGCCACGACTTTCTCGCCGAATGCGGTCGGCATGGTCGAGATGCGCATTTCGACTTCGCGCCCGGTCGACGAGCGGGTCTTGATGCGGCCATCCTGGGGACGGCGCTTCTCGGCCACGTCGAGGCGACCGAGAATCTTGATGCGCGAGGTAACCGCGGTCATCACCGGGGAAGGCAGCTCGAACACCTTCTGCATCACGCCGTCGATGCGGAAACGCATGTTGCCGCTCTCGCGGCGCGGTTCGAGATGGATGTCCGAAGCGCGTTGTTCGAATGCATACTGCAGCAGCCAGTCGACGATGTGCACGACGTGACGATCGTCGGCGCCCAGCTCGCCGCCCTTGCCCAGTTCGACCAGCTGTTCGAAGTTGAGGATCGCCGAGCCGGCGGGGCCTTCCCCGTTCGCATCATGTGCGAGCTGGATCGACCGCTGCACGCCGTAGAGTTCGGTGAGAAAGCGCTGGATGTCGAGCGGATTGGACACCACCACACGGATCTCGCGCCGCAGCATCTGCGAGAGGTCCGTGGCCCAGCGCGTCTCGAACGGTTCGCAGGTGGCGAAGACCACATATTCGGCATGCGCTTCGATGGGCAGGATGCGATGGCGCAGGGCGTAGGTATTGCTGACGACACGCGTCACCGAGGGCGCGTCGATCTTCATCGGATCGATCTTGCAGTAATCCAGGCCGGACTTGCCGGCCAGCCACTCGGTCAGCAACTCGATGCCCAGCCGTCGCTGCGCGTCGTCGTTGCGGTTGGGCAGTTTGGCTTCGGCGATGATCGCCAGCGGATGCAGTTCCAGGGCGCTGCGGCCGCTGAGCTGCCCCATACGCACCTGTGCGCGGTCTTCGGGTCGAAGGAATCCATCCTTGACCAGCTCGTTCAGGACTTCGTCCAGCGCCAGGCGACCGCGTCGTCCCAGGGTGGATTGCGAATGCGCGCGGGCGACCATTGCGTCGTACCTCCGGAGTCAGCGAAGGTATACTAACGCGCTTTGCCGCAAGCCAGACGTGACCATGTCCGCGCCGACGTTCCAACAGATCATCCAGAGGCTCAATCAGTACTGGGCCGACCA
The DNA here is from genome assembly GCF_012395255.1 of Oleiagrimonas citrea. Lineage (GTDB taxonomy): Bacteria > Pseudomonadota > Gammaproteobacteria > Xanthomonadales > Rhodanobacteraceae > Oleiagrimonas > Oleiagrimonas citrea. The sequence continues at coordinate 8,769 of NZ_JAAZQD010000009.1, read as the reverse complement.
GGGATGTGTGCTGCTGCAGCCGCTCGATACCGAGGTCGGCGCCGGCACGTTTCATCCGGCCACATTCCTTCGTTCCCTCGGGCCGGAGCCCTGGGCCGCGGCCTACGTGCAGCCTTCACGCCGGCCGACCGACGGTCGTTACGGCGACAACCCGAATCGTCTGCAGCATTACTACCAGTATCAGGTAGTGCTGAAGCCCAATCCGGACAACATCGTCGATCTGTACTTCGGTTCGCTCGAGGCGCTGGGCATCGATCCGCGGGTGCACGACCTTCGTCTGGTCGAGGACAACTGGGAATCGCCCACGCTGGGTGCCTGGGGACAGGGCTGGGAAGTCTGGCTGAATGGCATGGAAGTCACCCAGTTCACCTATTTCCAGCAGGCCGGCGGTCTGGAATGCCGCCCGGTGACGGGCGAGATCACCTACGGCCTGGAACGTCTGGCGATGTACCTGCAGAACGTGGACAACGTCTACGACCTGGTGTGGACGCAGGCGCCGCATGGCACGGTGAGCTACGGCGACGTGTTCCACCAGAACGAGGTCGAGCAGTCGACCTACAACTTCGAGCATGCGAACGTCGAGGCGCTGCTGGGTTGGTTCGATACCTGCGAAGCGGAAGCGAAGAAACTGGTCGAGGCCGGTCTGCCGCTGCCGGCTTACGAGCAGGTGATGAAGGCCAGTCATACCTTCAATCTGCTGGACGCGCGTCGCGCCATCAGCGTCACCGAGCGCCAGCGCTACATCCTGCGTGTGCGCACGCTGTCGCGCGCCGTGGCCGAAACCTATGTCGCCCAACGCGAGAAGCTCGGATTCCCGGGTCTGCGCAACCAGAACAAGGAGACCGCGCATGTCTGAGGCACGTTCGCTGCTGATCGAACTGGGCACCGAGGAATTGCCGCCGAAGGCGCTTGATGCGCTGTCCGAGGCCTTTGCGCAGGGTGTGGTGCAAGGGCTGAAGCAGCAAGGCATCGAGGCCGACCTGGCGCACGCGCATCGTTATTGTTCGCCGCGCCGACTGGCCGTGCACATCCCCGCCGTGGCGCCGATGCAGCCGGACCAGGCCATCGAGCGTCGTGGTCCTGCGGTGAAGGCCGGGCTGGATGCCGACGGCCAGCCGACCCGGGCACTGCAGGGGTTCGCCGGTTCCTGCGGTGTCGGGGTCGACGCGCTGGAAACGATCGAGACCGACAAGGGCGCATGGTATGTCTACCGCGCTGTGCAACCGGGCAAGGCACTGGCCGAATTGTTGCCGGACATCGTCGCCGCATCGCTGAAGCAGCTGCCGATTCCACGTCCGATGCGCTGGGCCGATCACGACTACGCGTTCGTGCGCCCGGCGCACTGGCTGGTGATGCTGCACGGCGCCGACGTCATCGACGCCGAGATCATGGAGCTGCGCAGCGGGCGACAGACCCGAGGCCATCGTTTCCATCATCCCGCGCCGGTGCATGTGGCCGACGCCGACGCTTGGCTCGATGCGCTGCGCGAAGCGAAGGTCCTGGCCGATCCGGTCGAACGCCGGCAGCGTGTGCGTGACGAGGTGGCCCGTGTCGCGGCCGATCTCGGTGGCACGCCGCGGCTGTCCGACGCATTGCTGGACGAGATCGCCAATCTGACCGAGTGGCCGGTGGCCATTGCCTGCGCGTTCGAGTCGGAATTCCTGGCGGTTCCGCCGGAAGCGCTGGTCACCACGATGGAGACCAATCAGAAGTTCGTGCCGGTATTCGGTGCGGACGGCAAGCTGGTCGAGCGTTTCATCGGCGTGGCCAACATCGCGTCGAACGATCCGGCGGAAATCCGCAAGGGCTACGAGCGCGTGATCCGTCCGCGCTTCGCCGATGCCAAGTTCTTCTACGACGAAGACCTGAAGACGCCGTTGTCGGGTTATCAGGAAGCGCTGAAGCACGTCACCTACCAACAGGCGCTGGGCAGCGTCTGGGACAAGAGTGTGCGCGTGGCCGAACTGGCGCGCGTCATCGCTAACCGGGTCGGTGTCGACGCGGGGCGGGCGACGCTGGCTGCGGCATTGAGCAAATGCGATCTGATGACGCGTATGGTCGGCGAGTTTCCCGAATTGCAGGGTGTGATGGGGCGTTACTACGCCACCGCGCACGGCGAACCGGAGGCCGTGGCCGACGCGCTGGATGCGTTCTATCAACCGCGCCATGCCGGTGATGCCATTGCTGTGCAGCCACTGGCGCGGGTGCTGGCCGTGGCCGAGCGCCTGGACACGCTGGCCGGCATCTTCGCGGTCGGCATGAAACCGTCCGGCAACAAGGATCCGTTCGCGCTGCGCCGTGCCGCGCTGGGACTGGCGCGCACGCTCATCGAAGGGGCGATGGACATCGATCTGAAGGCCGCGCTCACCGAGGCACTGCAATTGTTGCCCGATGCCGCGCTGGCGGCGGGAATGAAGGCGGGCAAGGACGGCAAAAAGCCGGCGCTGGACGCCGGGGCGCGTCGTACGGTGCTGGGGCGGGAACTGTATGCCTTCGTGCTCGATCGTCTGCGTGGCTATTACGCCGACCAGGATGTGAGCACGGACATTTTCGAAGCAGTGGCGGCGGTGGCTCCGTCCAGTCTGGTCGATTTCGATCGCCGTCTACGCGCGGTGGTCGATTTTGCCGGACGGCCACAGGCAGCCAGTCTGACGGCGGCCAACAAGCGGGTCGGCAACCTGCTACGCAAGCAGGCCGAGGAAGGTGCTGATGCGGCTTCGCTGAAGATCGACCCGGCCCGATTCGAGGACGATGCCGAGCGCGAGTTGGCGGCGGCGCTGGAGGCGGCAAGCAGCGAGAGTGCGCAGTGCATCGAGGCCGGCGACTATGCTGCGGCCCTGGCGCGACTGGCGGCTCTGCAGGCTCCGGTGGATCGTTTCTTCGACGAGATTCTGGTCATGGCCGAGGACGCCGATGTCCGCGCCAATCGTCTGGCGCTGCTGGCCCATCTGCAGAACCGTTTCCTCGCCATCGCCGACATCGCTCGGCTGTAACTTCCGGGCGCACTCGATCCCGGCGCTTCGCAAGCGCCGGATCTTTGTTCGTGGCAACAAGTCAGGCGACTTTTTCGTTGCTCCGTACGCGTTCCATGACGCGCTGGTTGAGCACGGCGGCGATGCGTGCGCGCTGGACCGGGTCGGTGTGACCGAGCAACTCGTAGTAGTCGGCCAGCAGGTCGCTGTTACGGGCGATCGACGGGTCGGCTCCAGCCAGTTTCAGCGTGGACTCCAGCACCTCGATGGCAGCCGATAGTCGCTGCGGGTCCATTTGTCTGGATTGCGCTTCCGTCGATTGCGCCGGCTTCATGGCGGTTTTCTCTCTGCTGGACTGCATCGGCCCTTCCCCGGCCACGACCCACAGCAGAGATACACCCAGTCCCTTGGCCAGCGCCATGCAGCGCGTGCGGGACGGGTCGGAACGGCCATCCCGCCAGCTGCGAACCACTCCCTCCGAGAATCCGCACATTCTTGCGATTCTTGAGACCCCTCCGTAGCGCGAAGACAGCAATTTTATGCGATCCGCGAACCCCGTGTTTTCTTCGATTACGTCTAAAGTACTATTTTTATTATCCATTTCTAAAACTTCTCAGAGTTACGGCCCTGCAACAAAAACCGTAAATTATTGTTGACTGACGTAAGATATCACGATATATCTGCCTCCCAACGCACGCGTTGTCCGTGATCGAAGTCATCAAAAAAGCGACGCGTGATGCGGAAGGTTCCGTGTGATAACGACTTGCCCCCTGTTCGGGAGTGTCTCGCTTCACACTGGAAATCGCAACATTTTACGCCGTCACGATCCAGCGGCGTCCATACCGGGGAGCAACCAGAGTCATGATTTCGCGTACTACCACTCGTCCTACCTACATGCGTCGCACGGCCTTGGCCGTTGCGTTGGGCATGTGTGTCGCAAGCGGCGGTGCGCTGGCCCAGTCCAGCGCGACCGGCATCATTTTCGGACAGGTGCAGGGGGGGCAAGGCTCCACCGTACAGATCCAGAACACCGATACGGGCCAGACGCGCACGCTGTCTGTCGATGCGGATGGCCGTTATCGCGCGTCCTCGCTGCCGATCGGCCGCTACAACGTCACGTTGATGCGCGACGGCAAAGTGATCTCCAGTCGTGACAACGTGCAGGTCAGCATCAGCACGGGTACCGACGTTTCGTTCACTTCGGCGGCGAACACGACGAGCCTTGAGGGCGTCCAGGTCGTGGCGTCTGCCTTGCCGGCCATCGACGTGTCCAATGTGGACTCGCGTACGGTGCTGACTGCGCAGGAGCTGCAGAAGGTACCGCTGGGGCAGACGGTCAATGCCGCTTCGCTGCTGGCCCCGGGTACGGTGGCCGGTGACTCGCGCTATGGCAACGTGGTCAGCTTCGGCGGTGCTTCGGCAGCCGAGAACCAGTACTACGTCAACGGCTTCCCGGTTACCAACGCGCTGACGGGTCTGGGCTTCACCGAGCTCCCGTTCGATGCCATTGATCAGCAGCAGGTCATCACGGGTGGCTTGGGTGCCGAGTACGGTCGTTCGACGGGTGGCGTGGTCAACATCGTGACCAAGAGCGGCGGCAATACCTGGCGCTTCGGTGCGACGGTCGACTGGGCGCCGCGTGCGCTGTCGGATTCGCCGCGTGATATCTATTACCCGCGCAATGGCAACGGCAAGGACGGCCAACTGTATCAGGACCGCAGCGGCAACAAGACCTGGGCCACGCGCTACGGCGCTTATATCAGCGGTCCGCTGATCAAAGATCGCCTGTTCCTGTATGCCACGGCGGAGAAGCGCGAGACCAGCGGTTCTCGCGGCATCGGTTCGGAACTGGCCGGCACGGCCGCGAAGACCGATACCAAGACCACGCGCTGGTTGGCCAAGATCAACTGGAACATCACCGACAGCAATCTGTTCGAGTTCACCGCGCTGGGTGACACCACCAAGACAAACCGAACGGTGTATTCCTACGATTACTCGACCATGACCGAGGGCCCGCTGCTCGGTACCGAGTATCTGAAGAATTACGACATCCTCGGTGCCGGCGCGTCGCCGGGTGGCTCGATGTACATCGCCAAGTACACCGGCTACCTGACCGACAACCTGACGGTGACGGCCAACTACGGCAAGACCAAGTCCAAGCACGTGGATACGCCGCTGGGTGCGACGGGCGTTCCATGCCCGCTGGTGGTCGATCTGCGCAGTGATCCGAACACGATCAACGGCTGCGGCATCACGGGGGGCACGGTGCTGTCGCCGGGTGCCGAAGACAACACGGATGGCTGGCGTCTGGACGTCGAGTACCAACTTGGCGATCACCATCTGCGCGCGGGTCTGGACAACTTGAATCTGAAGTCCTACTCGGGTCTGCAGTACGAAGGTGGCGTGTACTACCTGTATCAGGATACGGCGGATGTGAATCTGACCGGCTATCCGAATGCCAACCTGCCGGCCAATCCGCCGCCGTACCTGGTGCGTCAGCGCATCATCGATTTCTCGGCGAACGTCAAGGTCGAGCAGGAAGCGCAGTACATCGAGGACCACTGGCAGATCAACGACAAGTGGTTGGCCTACATCGGTCTGCGTAACGAGCAGTTCAGCAACTTCAATGGCAGTGGCCAGATCTACGTCAAGCAGCGCCACCAGTTGGCGCCGCGTTTGGGTCTCACCTGGGATGTGTACGGCGATTCCAGTCTGAAGGTCTATGCCAACGCTGGTCGCAATCATTTGGCGATCCCGTCCAATGTCGCGATCCGCGGTGCGTCGGCTTCGCTGTTCCAGGGACAGTACTTCACCTACACGGGTGTCGACCCGGCCACGGGTGTGCCGAGCGGGCTGTCGCCGGTGACCGGCATTCTGTATTCCAATGGTGCAGACGGCGTGACCGCGCCGGATCCGCGTTCGGTTGCGGCCAAGGGCTTGAAGGCGTACTACCAGGATGAGTTCATCCTTGGCTTCGACAAGACGCTCGGGGCCGACTGGACCTTCGGTGCAAAGGCGACCTATCGCAACCTGAAGAGCATCATCGACGACTTCTGCGACGAAGCGCCGTTCGCGGCGTATGCGGCACGGAACAACATCGATGCGCAGGCGTTGGGCATCAGTGCGGCGCTGGGCCCGAACTGCTACCTGTTCAACCCGGGCCAAGCCAATACGTTCTCCGTGCAGTACGGCGATGGTTCGTACCACGACTGGACCCTGACCAACGCGGACTTCGCCGGCAACAGCAATGGCGTTGGTTTCCCGAAGCTGAAGCGTAAGTACCTGGCGGTGAACATCTACCTGACGCATCAGTTCTCCGACAACTGGTTCGGCAAGGCCGAGTACGTCTGGTCCAAGAGCTACGGCAACTCGGAGGGTCTGCTGAAGTCGGACATCGGTCAGCTGGATCCGTCCGTCACGCAGGACTGGGATTTCCCGGAACTGATGATCGGTTCGAGCGGCTACCTGCCGAACGACCGCCGCCATCAGCTGAAGGCATACGGCTACTGGCAGATGACACCGGAATGGTTGTTCGGCGCGAACGTGGCGATCGCCTCGGGTCGTCCGAAGAACTGCATCGGCAACGCGCCGGGCACATTGGATCGTCAGGGTTACGGCACATCGTTCTTCTTCTGCGATCTCAACCACGACGGCACGCCGGAAGCGACGCCGCGCGGTTCGCAGGGTCGGCTGCCGTGGACCTATCGCCTGGATCTGAGTGCGCAGTGGCGTCCGGCCTGGGCTGACCACAACCTGGCCTTCACCGCCGACATCTTCAACGTATTCACGCAGCAGCGGACGTTGTCGATTGTGGAGACCAATGGCGGCAACCCGAGCTACGGACGCACGATTTCGTACCAGACGCCGCGTTATGTCCGCCTGGGGGTGCGCTACGACTTCTCCTTGTAAGGCATAACAACAATCCGGCCGGGTTGCTTGCAGCTCGGCCGATCTCCCCAGATCTGGCCGCCGGCGGAGTCCGGCGGCTTTTTTATGTGTGTGCAGGTGAAGGCCGCGCGTGGACGGGTTGGCAGTAATCGTCGGGGCTGATGTGACGCAAGTCTCGCCAGTTCATGGGAGGCAGCTGGATTCAGGGACCTGCGTGCAATTGCTAAGAAAGTGTTGACATGCTGTTAGGTTCAGCGGTAGCGTCAGGAACGCAGACTGGCATGGAGTCCTATTCCGAAGGGCATAGCCAGTCGTTGCTAATCTGCAGCGAATGGATGTCAAGCGGGTGTTTTCTCAACAAAATTTGGCGAGGAAACAGTTGCTTGCCACACGTTCGCTGTGTTCCAGGTGACCGGTGTAAAGCCAGGTTGCTTTGCTTTGTATGGCCCAGTTGGGCTGATCTGGGGAGATCATCGTAATGAACAATCGCAAACTGACAGGCGGGGCGCTTACGCGTCGTAACGCTCTCACTGTCGCCCTTGCCGTGGGCTTGGGCTTCACTGGCGTCGCCTTCGGCCAGGCCACGACCGGTACCATCTTCGGTACCGCGCCGTCCGCCGCCGGCCAGACCGTCCAGGTCACGGGCTCGGGTGTCTCGCGCAAGGTGACCGTCGGCCAGAACGGCCGTTACACGGTCAGCAACCTGCCGGTCGGCACCTACACCGTTACGCTGAGCAACAACGGTGAAGTCGTTTCCACGCACAACAACGTGTCGATTGCCGTCGGTTCCGGTACCGAGGTTGACTTCAACACCGCCGCGAACGCGCAGGAACTGTCGCAGGTCCAGGTGCGCGCCAACGCGCTGCCGTCGATCGACGTCACCAGCGTGAACTCGAGCACCGTCATCACCGCCAGCGATCTGGAAAAGCTGCCGGTCGGCCGCAGTGCCGAGTCGATCGCTCTGCTGTCGCCGGGCACCGTCCAGGGCAGCGGCTACTTCGGTAACGCCGTTTCCTTCGGTGGTTCGAGCGTGGCCGAGAACGCCTATTACGTGAACGGTTACAACACCGGCGAGCCGTACCGCAACATCGGTGGCTTCCAGCTGCCGTACGGTTCCATCGCCCAGCAGGAAACCCTGACTGGCGGCTTCAGCGCCAAGTACGGTCGTTCCGACGGCGGCGTGATCAGCCAGGTCGGTAAGCGTGGCACCAATGAGTGGCACTTCGGCGGTCAGATCGCCTGGACCCCGCGCTTCCTGCGCGCGAGCCCGAAGAGCGAGTACATGCCGACCCAGAGCCTGCCGGCCGGCTTCACGCATCAGGCGGGTTACGCGCCGGGTCAGCTGAACCGTTATCGTGCTCACGATAAGGGTTGGCAGACCGTGTATTCCGCCTATGTCGGCGGCCCGCTGATCAAGGACAAGCTGTTCATCTTCCTGGCTGCCGAGCAGACCAAGAACAAGTACACCAGCACGAGCTCGCGCTCGCTGTCCCAGGTCAGCTACTACACCACCCACCGCAACAAGTTCTACGGCAAGGTGGATTGGAACATCGATGACAACAATGTCCTCGAAGGCACCTTCCTGCAGAGCGATTACAACGGCAGTGACGGCACGTTCGGCACCGGTATCGGCGCGACGTACAACTACGACTACAACACGCTGAAGTCGGGTACGTTCAACAGCGTCAATACGCAGTCGGCCGACAACGCCAAGATCATGATCGCCCACTACACCAGCTACATCACGGACAACGCTACGTTGAGCGTGCTGTACGGCAAGGGTGACTTCCAGAACCCGGCGTACTGGGGCAGCAATGTCGATCCGAACATCGGCATCATCAACAACCAGAACCGCGCCACGTCCTATGCCGACGATGCTTCGTCGCGTACCAAGGGTCTGCGTGTCGAC
>NZ_JAAZQD010000008.1 GCF_012395255.1 Oleiagrimonas citrea | reverse complement strand
CTTCTCCGCACCGACCTTCGTCAGCGCCGCCGTCAGCGTCGTCTTGCCGTGGTCAACGTGACCGATCGTGCCCACGTTCACGTGCGGCTTGGTTCGCTCGAACTTTTCCTTGGACATGACTTAATAACCTCGAAAGAACTTGTACTTGTGATTCGTGTAGACAACCGGCCTTAGGCCTTTTTCATCACTTCTTCGGCGATGCTGTTCGGCGCCTCGGCGTAGTGATCGAATTCCATCGTGAAGGTCGCACGACCCTGGGTGCTCGAACGCAGGCTGGTCGCGTAGCCGAACATTTCGCCCAGCGGCACCATCGCGTTGACCACCTTGCCCGACGGACCGTCATCGGAACCCTGCAGCAGGCCACGACGGCGGCTCAGATCGCCCATGACGTCGCCCATGTATTCCTCGGGCGTGACGACCTCGACCTTCATCATCGGCTCGAGCAGGACCGGATCGGCCTTGCTGAAACCTTCCTTGAAGCCCATCGAACCGGCGATCTTGAACGCCATTTCCGACGAATCGACTTCATGGTAGGAACCGTCGACCAGGCGCACCTTGATGTCCACGACCGGATAACCGGCCATGATGCCGTTGGCCATGGCTTCCTGGATACCCTTGTCGACCGCCGGGATGTATTCCTTCGGCACCACGCCGCCGACAATCTTGTTGTCGAACTCGTAGCCGACGCCACGCTCCTGCGGCTCGATCTCCAGCACCACATGACCGAACTGGCCCTTACCGCCGGACTGACGCACGAACTTGCCTTCCTGCGTGACGGCCTTGCGAATCGTCTCGCGGTACGCGACCTGCGGCTTGCCGACATTGGCCTCGACGTTGAACTCGCGCTTCATGCGGTCCACCAGGATGTCCAGGTGGAGCTCACCCATGCCCGAGATGATCGTCTGGCCGGACTCTTCGTCGGTACGCACGCGGAAGGACGGATCCTCCTGCGCCAGGCGACCGAGGGCAATACCCATCTTCTCCTGGTCCGACTTGGTCTTCGGCTCGACCGCCATGGAAATCACCGGCTCCGGGAACACCATGCGCTCGAGGGTGATGATGTTGCCCTGATCGCACAGCGTGTCACCGGTGGTGACGTCCTTCAGGCCGACCGCGGAGGCGATGTCGCCGGCACGGACTTCCTTCAGTTCCTGACGCTCGTTGGCGTGCATCTGCAGGATGCGGCCCACGCGCTCTTTCTTGCTCTTGACCGGGTTGTAGACCTGATCGCCGGCATTCAGCACGCCGGAGTAGACGCGGAAGAAGCTCAGCGAACCGACGAACGGATCGGTCATGATCTTGAACGCCAGCGCCGAGAACGGAGCCTTGTCGTCAGCCGTACGCGTGGCCGGCTGCTCGTTCTCGTCGATGCCTTCGACCGGCGGACGATCGGCCGGCGACGGCAGCAGTTCGATGACCGCGTCCAGCAGCGCCTGCACACCCTTGTTCTTGAAAGCGGTGCCGCAGAACACCGGAATCAGCGAGGTGTCCAACGTACCCTGACGGATACCGGCGATGATCTCTTCCTGGGAAAGCTCGCCTTCCTCCAGGTACTTGTTCATCAGCTCTTCGCTGGTCTCGGCGGCGGACTCGACCATGAACTCGCGGGCAGCGTCGCACTTTTCCTGCAGCTCGGCAGGAATGTCGCGATACTCGAACTTGGTGCCCTGGGATTCCATATCCCAGTAGATGGCCTTCATCTTGACCAGGTCGACCACGCCCTCGAAGTTGTCCTCGGCACCGATCGGCACCTGCATCGGCACCGGGTGGGCACCCAGGCGCGTCTTCAGCTGGTCAACGACCTTGTCGAAGTTGGCGCCGGTACGGTCCATCTTGTTGACGAAGGCCATACGCGGCACCGCGTACTTGTTGGCCTGACGCCACACGGTCTCGGACTGCGGCTGCACACCACCGACCGCGCACAGCACGAACACCGCACCGTCGAGCACGCGCAGCGAACGCTCCACCTCGATGGTGAAGTCGACGTGGCCCGGGGTGTCGATGATGTTGAAGCGATGCTGCGGCAGCGAATGGTCCATGCCCTGCCAGAAGCAGGTGGTCGCGGCCGACGTAATGGTGATGCCACGCTCCTGTTCCTGCTCCATCCAGTCCATGGCGGCAGCACCGTCATGCACCTCGCCGATCTTGTGCGAGACACCGGTGTAGAACAGGATGCGCTCCGTCGTCGTGGTCTTGCCGGCATCGATGTGGGCCATGATGCCGAAGTTGCGGTAGCGCTCGATGGGAGTGGTGCGTGCCACGGTGATTCCTCGAAATTCTCGTGTGTATCCGTACTACCGCGATTACCAGCGGTAGTGCGAGAAGGCCTTGTTGGCTTCGGCCATGCGATGCGTCTCTTCACGCTTCTTCATGGCGCCGCCACGCGATTCGGACGCGTCCAGCAGCTCGGCAGCCAGCTTGCGCGGCATCGACGTCTCGCTGCGCTTGCGCGCGGCATCGATGACCCAGCGCATGGCCAGCGCCATGCGACGACCCGGACGAACTTCGACCGGCACCTGATAGGTGGCGCCACCGACACGACGGGACTTCACCTCGACGACCGGCGCGATGTTGCCCAACGCCTTCTCGACCAGGGCCACCGGCTCGGCATTCTTCTCGCCGATGTGGTCCAGTGCGCCGTAGACGATCGTCTCGGCGGTCGATTTCTTGCCGCTCTTCATCACCATGTTGATGAAGCGCGCGATCAGCTCGCTGCTGTGCTTCGGATCCGGCAGGATCACGCGAGCGGGATGTGAACCTTTACGCGACATCTTTCAAATCCTCGCTTAGCCCTTCGGGCGCTTGGCGCCGTATTTGGAACGCGCCTGACGACGCTTGGTGACGCCGGCGCAGTCGAGGCTGCCGCGGACGGTGTGATAACGCACACCCGGCAGATCCTTGACACGGCCGCCACGAATCAGGACCACCGAGTGCTCCTGCAGGTTGTGGCCTTCGCCGCCGATGTAGCTGATGACCTCGTAGCCATTGGTCAAACGGACCTTGGCCACCTTGCGAAGCGCCGAGTTCGGCTTCTTCGGCGTGGTCGTGTAAACACGCGTGCAGACGCCACGTCGCTGCGGGCTGCTCTGCAGGGCCGGCGAATTGCTCTTGTAGCTCTTCGGCCGGCGGGGCTTGCGAACCAGTTGGTTGATCGTCGCCATGCGAAAGTTGTCCTAAGAAACACAAAGGCAGACCGGTGCGATCCGGCCTGCCAAGAAGCGGAAATTTAACACGCACTGCCCCCATATGGCAAGCAGCACTTAACCTTCCCTGAGTTCGAACACGAGGCGCGTCCGTGCGCCTCATTTCGTATGTAGTCGACAGCCGGATTATTACTCGCCGTCTGCCGCACCGGCCTCGCTGGTCTCGGCGGCGGCGGATTCCTCGGAACCGCTGCCGGAGAGAGTTTCCAGCTCGGAAGCGGTCAGGCCATCGCTGCGCTGACGTTGCGCGTGATAGGCAAGACCCGTTCCCGCCGGGATTAGCCGGCCGACTATAACGTTTTCCTTCAGCCCGCGCAAGGTGTCACGCGTTCCTCGTACAGCAGCCTCGGTCAGCACGCGGGTGGTCTCCTGGAACGAAGCCGCCGAAATGAACGATTCCGTCGCCAGCGAGGCCTTGGTGATACCCAGCAGGACCGACTGCGCTTCGGCCGGGCGCTCATCGCGCTTGACCATGCGTTCGTTTTCCTCGATGAAGCGCTGACGCTCGACCTGCTCGCCACGGAGATAGGTGCTCTCGCCCGGATCGGTGATCTCGACCTTGCGCAGCATCTGTCGAATGATCGCCTCGATGTGCTTGTCGTTGATCTTCACGCCCTGCAGGCGGTAGACGTCCTGGATCTCCTTGACCAGGTAGGCGGCCAGCTGCTCGACACCCAGCAGGCGCAGGATGTCATGCGGATCCGGCTCGCCGTCGACAACCGTCTCGCCCTTCTCCACGTGCTCGCCTTCGAACACGATGACATGACGCCACTTCGGAATCAGCTCCTCGTGATCGTTGCCATCAGCATCCTTGATGACCAGACGCTGCTTGCCCTTGGTGTCCTTGCCGAAGCTGACCACACCGGAGCGCTCGGCCAGCACGGCCGGCTCCTTCGGCTTGCGCGCCTCGAACAGATCGGCCACGCGCGGCAGACCACCGGTGATGTCGCGGGTCTTGGAAGTTTCCTGCGGGATACGTGCCACCACGTCGCCCACACCGACTTCGGCACCGTTCTGGATCGACACGATGGCGCCGGCCGGCAGGAAGTACTGCGCCGGAACATCGGTGCCGGGCAGCTTGAGCTCCTTGCCCTTCTTGTCTTCCAGCTTGACCATCGGACGCAGATCCTTGGCCGCGGTTCCGCGACGCTTGGGATCGGTCACCACCGCGCTTTCCAGACCCGTCAGTTCGTCGGTCTGGCTCTGCACGGTAACGCCGTCGATGAAGTCGCTGAAGCGGACCACACCGGCCACTTCCGAAACGATCGGATGGGTATGCGGATCCCACTGCGCGACCGTCTGACCGGCTTTGACCGGCGCGCCGTCCTTGACGTCGATGGTGGCGCCGTAAGGCACCTTGTAGCGCTCGCGCTCGCGACCCTGCGTGTCGAGCACGCTGACTTCACCCGAACGCGACACTGCGACCAGATGCCCCTGGCTGTGCTGCACGGTCTTGAGGTTGTTGAACTTCAGCGTACCCGTGGTCTTGACGGTGACATTGTCGACCGCGGCGGCACGCGAGGCGGCACCACCGATATGGAAGGTACGCATGGTCAGCTGCGTGCCCGGCTCACCGATCGACTGCGCAGCGATGACGCCGACGGCTTCACCGATGTTGACCAGATGGCCACGGGCCAGATCGCGGCCATAGCACATGCCGCAGACGCCGTGCGAAGCCGCACAGGTGATCGGCGAACGGACCTGCACGGTCTGCACGCCGGCCTCGTCCAGCATGGCGACCCGCTTCTCGTCCAGCAGCGTGCCGGCCTCGACGATCGGGTCGTTGCTGTCGTCGCCCGGCGCATACACATCCTCGGCCACCACGCGGCCCAGCACGCGCTCGCGCAGCGGCTCGACCACATCGCCGCCTTCGACGATCGGCGTCATGGTCAGACCTTCGGTCGTGCCACAGTCCTCGGTGGTCACCACCACGTCCTGCGCCACGTCGACCAGACGACGCGTCAGGTAACCGGAGTTCGCGGTCTTCAACGCGGTATCGGCCAGGCCCTTACGAGCACCATGGGTCGAGTTGAAGTACTGCAGCACGTTCAGGCCTTCACGGAAGTTGGCCTTGATGGGCGTCTCGATGATCGAGCCGTCCGGACGCGCCATCAGACCACGCATGCCGGCCAGCTGACGAATCTGCGCCACCGAACCACGGGCGCCGGAATCGGCCATGATGTACAGCGAGTTCATCGACTTTTGGTCGACTTCCTTGCCCTCGGCATCGACGCGCTTCTCGGTGCCGATACCGTCGATCATGGCCTTGGCGACCTGCTCGTTGGTACGCGACCAGATATCGACGACCTTGTTATAGCGTTCGCCGGCTGTGACCAGACCCGACTGGTACTGCTCCTGGATCTCGACGACCTCCTTCTCGGCCTCGGCAAGAATGCCCTTCTTGGCCTCCGGAATCTTCATGTCGTCGATGCCGATGGAGATGCCCGCGCGCGTCGCCAGACGGAAGCCGGTGTACATCAGCTTGTCGGCAAAGACGACGGTCTCCTTCAGGCCCAGGCGGCGGTAGCTGGCATTGATCAGTCGCGAGATGGCCTTCTTGGTCAGCTCGGTGTTGGCTAGCTCGAACGGCAGCCCCACCGGCATGATCTCGGCCAGCAACGCACGACCGACGGTGGTCTGGACCAGCTCGACCTTCTCGGTGCGCTCGCCTTCCTCGCCGACCTCGACCTGCTTCAGGCGCACGCGAACGCTCGCATGCAGTTCGACCGCACGGTTCTCGTAGGCGCGGCGGACTTCGGCCACGTTGGCGAAGACCATGCCCGCGCCCTTGGCGTCGACCAGCTCGCGGCTCATGTAGTACAGACCCAGGACCACGTCCTGCGTCGGCACGATGATGGGCTCGCCGTTGGCGGGCGACAGGATGTTGTTGGAGGACATCATCAGGGCACGCGCTTCCAGCTGTGCCTCGATGGACAGCGGGACGTGCACGGCCATCTGATCGCCGTCGAAGTCGGCGTTGAAGGCGGTACAGACCAGCGGATGCAGCTGGATGGCCTTGCCTTCGATCAGCACCGGCTCGAACGCCTGGATGCCCAGACGATGCAGGGTCGGCGCGCGGTTCAGCATCACCGGATGCTCGCGGATGACCTCGGACAGGATGTCCCAGACTTCCGCCTCTTCGCGCTCGACCAGCTTCTTGGCGGCCTTGATGGTGGTGGCCAGGCCGCGGCTCTGCAGCTTGGCGAAAATGAACGGCTTGAACAGCTCCAGCGCCATCTTCTTCGGCAAGCCGCACTGATGCAGCTTCAGGGTCGGGCCGACCACGATGACCGAACGGCCGGAGTAATCGACGCGCTTGCCCAGCAGGTTCTGGCGGAAGCGGCCCTGCTTGCCCTTGATCATGTCGGCCAGCGACTTCAACGGGCGCTTGTTGGTGCCGGTAATGGCACGGCCGCGACGGCCGTTGTCCAGCAACGCATCCACCGACTCCTGCAGCATGCGCTTCTCGTTGCGCACGATGATGTCCGGCGCATTGAGGTCGAGCAGACGCTTCAGGCGGTTGTTGCGGTTGATGACGCGGCGGTACAGATCGTTCAGATCCGAGGTCGCGAAGCGACCGCCGTCCAGCGGCACCAGCGGACGCAGATCCGGCGGCAGCACCGGCATCACCGTCATGATCATCCACTCGGGCTTGTTGCCCGACTCCAGGAACGCCTCGACCAGCTTGATGCGCTTGGTCAGTCGCTTGAGCTTGGTCTCGGAATTGGTCGCCGCGATGGCTTCCTTGAGCTGCATTTCCTCGGTCTTGAGATCGAGGTCCTTCAGCAGTTCGTAGACGGCCTCGGCACCCATGCGGGCGTCGAACTCGTCACCGTGCTCCTCGACGGCTTCCAGGTACTGGTCCTCGGACAGCATCTGACCGCTTTCCAGCGTGGTCAGGCCCGGGTCGACGACCACGTAGGCCTCGAAGTACAGGATGCGCTCGATATCGCGCAGGGTCATGTCCAGCATCAGGCCGATGCGCGACGGCAGCGACTTCAGGAACCAGATGTGCGCGACCGGGCTGGCCAACTCGATGTGGCCCATGCGCTCGCGGCGCACCTTGGCCAGGGTGACCTCGGTGCCGCACTTCTCGCAGACCACGCCACGGTGCTTCATGCGCTTGTACTTGCCGCACAGGCACTCGTAGTCCTTCACCGGTCCGAAGATGGCGGCGCAGAACAGGCCGTCACGCTCCGGCTTGAAGGTGCGGTAGTTGATGGTTTCCGGCTTCTTGACCTCGCCGAACGACCACGACCGGATCAGCTCCGGCGAGGACAGCGAGATCTTGATCGCGTCAAAGTCCTGCGGCTGACGCTGCTGATTGAACAGGTTGAGCAAATCTTTCATGGGGTTCTCTCCGCTCGCGCGCCGATTACTTGGTCTCGTCCAGCTCGATGTCGATCGCCAGCGACCGGATTTCCTTCACCAACACGTTGAAGGATTCCGGCATGCCCGCGACCATCTCGTGATTGCCGTCGACGATGTTCTTGTACATCTGGTTGCGGCCCTGCACGTCATCGGACTTCACCGTCAGCATTTCCTGCAGGGTGTAGGCCGCGCCGTAGGCTTCCAGCGCCCAGACTTCCATCTCACCGAAGCGCTGGCCGCCGAACTGCGCCTTGCCGCCCAACGGCTGCTGGGTGACCAGCGAGTACGGACCGGTGGAACGCGCATGCATCTTGTCGTCGACCAGATGGTTCAGCTTGAGCATGTGCATGTAGCCGACCGTGACCGGGCGATCGAATGCCTCGCCGGTGCGGCCGTCATACAGCGTGGCCTGACCCGATTCGGGCAGATCGGCCAGCTTCAGCATGGCCTTGATCTCGCGCTCCTCGGCACCGTCGAACACCGGCGTCGCCATCGGCACGCCGCCGCGCAGGTTGTTGGCCAACTCGAGAACCTCGGCATCCTTGAAGGACTTCAGGTTCACGCGGTTGCCGAACTCGGCGCTGTCGTGGTTGTAGATCTCGTTGAGGAACTCGCGCACCTTCGAGGCCTTCTCGTTGGCGTCGAGCATGCCGGCGATCTTCTCGCCCAGCCCCTTCGCGGCCCAGCCCAGATGCACTTCCAGGATCTGGCCGATGTTCATACGCGAAGGCACGCCCAGCGGGTTCAGCACGATGTCCACCGGACGACCGTCGGCCGAATACGGCATGTCCTCGACCGGGACGATCATCGACACGACACCCTTGTTGCCGTGGCGGCCGGCCATCTTGTCGCCCGGCTGGATGCGACGCTTGACGGCCAGGAACACCTTGACCATCTTCAGCACGCCCGGGGCCAGGTCGTCACCGGCGGTGATCTTGCCCTGCTTCTCCTTGAAGCGCTTGTCGAAATCGTCCTTGTGCGCCTTGATCTGCTTGGCGCCACGCTCCAGGAATTCGGCGGCCTCTTCGTCCTTGACGTTGATCTTGAACCACTCGTCCTTCTTCAGGCCGTCGAGGTACTCGTCGGTGATCTCCGAACCGCGCTTCAGACCGGCCGGCGCGCTGCTGACGACCTTGCCGACCAGCTTCTCGCGCATGCGATCGTAGATCGCGCTTTCCAGGATGCGGAACTGATCGTCCAGATCCTTGCGGATGCGCTTGAGCTCGGTTTCCTCGATCTGCTTGGCGCGCTTGTCCTTCTCGATGCCGTCGCGGGTGAAGACCTGCACGTCGATGACGGTGCCATCCATGCCCGGCGGCACGCGCAGCGAGCTGTCCTTCACGTCGGACGCCTTCTCGCCGAAGATCGCGCGCAGCAGCTTCTCTTCCGGGGTCAGCTGGCTCTCGCCCTTCGGCGTGACCTTGCCGACCATGATGTCGCCGGCCTTGACCTCGGCACCGATGTACACGATGCCCGACTCGTCCAGACGCGCCAGCGCCTGTTCGCCCACGTTGGGGATGTCGGCCGTGATCTCCTCGGGACCCAGCTTGGTGTCGCGGGCCACGCAGGTCAGCTCCTCGATGTGGATCGAGGTGTAGCGGTCTTCCTGCACGACGCGCTCGGAGATGAGGATGGAATCCTCGAAGTTGTAGCCGTTCCACGGCATGAACGCGACCAGCATGTTCTGACCCAGCGCCAGCTCGCCCATGTCGGTGGAGCTGCCGTCGGCCAAGGTGTCGCCCTTGGCCACGATGTCTCCGACCTTGACCAGCGGACGCTGGTTCAGGTTGGTGTTCTGGTTGGAACGGGTGTACTTGACCAGCGTGTAGATATCCACGCCGGCGTCGTTGCCCTGGATCTCGTCCTCGTTGACGCGGACCACGATACGGCCGGCGTCGACCTGGTCGATCACGCCGCCGCGACGGGCGGCCACGGTCACGCCGGAATCGCGCGCGGTCGGGCGCTCGATGCCGGTACCGACCAACGGCTTCTCCGAACGCAGCGTCGGCACGGCCTGGCGCTGCATGTTCGCGCCCATCAGTGCGCGGTTGGCGTCATCGTGCTCCAGGAACGGCACCAGCGCGGCGGCCACCGACACGGTCTGCATGGTCGAAACGTCCATGTAGTCCACTTCGGACGCCGGACGCAATTCGGATTCGCCGCGGAAACGGCAGGACACGAAGCCTTCGACGAAGCTGCCGTCCTCGTTGAGCGGCGAGTTCGCCTGCGCGATGACGTGGTCGCCTTCCTCGATCGCCGACAGGTAGTCGACGTCGGTGGTGACCTTGCCGTTCACGACGCGGCGGTACGGCGTCTCCAGGAAGCCGTAGCGATTCGTGCGGGCGTACACGGCCAGCGAGTTGATCAGGCCGATGTTCGGGCCTTCCGGCGTCTCGATGGTGCAGACGCGACCGTAATGGGTCGGATGCACGTCGCGGACTTCGAAGCCGGCACGCTCACGGGTCAGGCCGCCCGGACCCAGCGCCGACACGCGACGCTTGTGGGTGACTTCCGACAGCGGGTTGTTCTGATCCATGAACTGCGACAGCTGCGAGGAGCCGAAGAACTCCTTCACCGCCGCGGCCACCGGCTTGGCGTTGATCAGGTCCTGCGGACCCAGGTTGTCGGCCTCGGCCAGCGACAGGCGCTCGCGCACGGCGCGCTCGACGCGCACCAGACCGATACGGAAGGTGTTCTCGGCCATCTCGCCGACCGAACGCACGCGACGGTTGCCCAGGTGATCGATGTCATCGACCTGGCCGTGGCCGTTCTTGATGTCGATCAGGACCTTCAGCACGTCGAGAATGTCCGAACCCTCGCCCTGCTCTTCCAGCAGCTTCTTGGAGGCTTCGTCCTTGCGCGTGGAGAAGTACTTGTGATCGAACAGCACACTCGGGCCGATCACGTCTTCGCGACCGACGCGACGGTTGAACTTCATGCGACCGACGGCCGACAGATCGTAGCGGTCGAAGGTGAAGAACAGGTTGAAGAACAGGTTCTGCGCCGCTTCCTTGGTCGGCGGCTCGCCCGGACGCATCATGCGGTAGATCTCGACCAGCGCCTCGAGCTGGGTCTTGGTCGGGTCCACGCGCAGCGTGTTGGAGATGTACGGACCACGATCCAGATCGTTCACGTACAGGGTCGGCAGCGTCTCGATGCCGGCCTTGCGGAACAGTTCCAGATGCTCCTCGGTGATCTCGTCGTTGGCCGAAGCGATCAACTCGCCGGTCTTGGTGTCGGCGACGTCCACGGCCAGGATACGGCCGATCAGGTAGTCGTCCGGAACCTCCAGCGTGTCGACGTCGGCCTTAGCCAGCTGACGCACGTGGCGCGCGGTGATGCGCTTGCCGGCCTCGACCAGCACCTCGCCATCGGCAACCAGATCGAAGTTCAGGGTCTCGCCGCGCAGACGCTCGGCGACCAGATCCAGCGTGGCGCCTTCCTTCTGATTCAGATGGAACACGTTGTGCTCGAAGAAGATCGCCAGGATCTCTTCGTCGTTGTAGCCCAGCGCACGCAGAAGCACCGTCACCGGCAACTTGCGGCGGCGGTCGATACGAGTGAACAACGCGTCCTTCGGGTCGAACTCGAAGTCCAACCAGGAGCCGCGGTAGGGGATCACGCGCGCGGAGAACAGCAGCTTGCCCGAGCTGTGCGTCTTGCCCTTGTCGTGATCGAAGAACACGCCCGGCGAACGGTGCAGCTGCGAGACGATGACGCGCTCGGTGCCGTTGACGATGAAGGTGCCGGTCTCGGTCATGAGCGGCATTTCGCCCATGTAGACCTCTTGCTCCTTGATGTACTTGACGGTCTTCTTGGAGGCCGGGCTGTCCTTGTCGTAGATGACCAGGCGCACGGTCACGCGCAGCGGCGCACCGTAGGTCATGCCACGGTTGCGGCATTCGCGCTCGTCGAAGGGCGGCTCGCCCAGGCGATAGTCCACGTACTCCAGCGCGGCGTTGCCGGAATAGCTGGAAATCGGGAACACCGATTTCAGCGCCGCGTGCAGACCTTTCTCCTCACGCTTCTTCGGCTGCACATTCTGCTGCAGGAAGTCGCGATAGGAATCGGTCTGGATCGTCAGCAGGTTGGGAACGTCCAGCACCGGAGGACGCTTGCCGAAATCCTTGCGGATGCGCTTCTTCTCGGTAAACGAGTAGGTCATGGTGGATACCGCCTCGGTTCGCAGTGACGCCGGTGGAAAAACACCGGCTAAAGTTGGAAAACGAAGATCGGAAATCGACGCTCGCGATCATTCGCAAGTGCCGATGGCCCATCGCCCTCTTCCGGGTTACGGGTTTTGCTTCAACAGGCAAAGCCCGGGGGCTCTCGCCCCCAGGCTCGCTGTGCTTCGGGTCGAGTATGCAGCGCGCAAGGCGCCGCTTACTTCAGCTCGACCTTGGCGCCGGCTTCCTCGAGGTCCTTCTTGAACTTCTCGGCCTCGTCCTTGCTCACGCCTTCCTTCAGGGTCTGCGGGGCGCCTTCGACCATGTCCTTGGCTTCCTTCAGGCCCAGACCGGTGATGGCACGCACGGCCTTGATGGTGGAGACCTTGTTGCTACCGGCGGCGGCGAGGACCACGTCGAACTCGGTCTGCTCCTCGGCGGCGGCGGCGGCACCACCGGCGGCCGGGCCAGCAGCCACGGCGACCGGAGCGGCGGCGGACACGCCGAACTTCTCTTCCATCGCCTTGACCAGCTCCATCACCTCGACGAGGGACTTCTCGGCGATCGCGTCGATGATCTGTTCGTTGCTGAGAGACATCTTGATAACTCCTGGAAAAACGACTGTTACGTTTGAATGGGATTGCCGTAGGGCGAAACGTCAGGCGGCCTTCTGCTGCCCGGCCTGGTTGATCACGCGAGTGACCTGAGAGGCAGGCTCCGACAACAGACGGACCAGCTGGGTGGCCGGCTGCGACATCACGCTGAGCAGCATGCTGAGCGCCTGATCGCGCGTCGGCAGGGAAGCCAGGACTTCGACATGCGAGCCCGGATACACCTTGCCGCCGATAGCCACGATCTTGGCTTTCAGCTTGTCATTGGCCTTGGCAAATTCCTTCACCAGTCGACCGGCGGCACCCGGATCCTCGACCGAGAAGGCATACAGCAGCGGACCGACCAGCTGGTCGGAAGTACCTTCGTAGTCGGTACCTTCCACTGCACGACGAACCAGGGTGTTCTTCGCAACGCGAAGAAACACGCCGGACTCGCGCGCCTTCTTGCGCAGCTCGGTGAGCTGCTCGACGGTGAGACCCAGATACTCGGCGGCGACCAGCGAGTGAGCCGAGGCGGCCACGTTCGCCAGTTCGGCAACGACCTCTTTCTTCTGCGCGAGATTGAGCGCCATTGCTTCCTCCGAACCGGATCGGCGACGCATCCTTCGCGCCACCGCTCCCAAGCGGGTTATGGAAACCACGTCCTTGCGGTCCCCCGGCATCGTTCGATGCCGACTTGGTGGCCGTTCCAGGATGAAACCTGTTCGGGCAGCACCATCTACGCAGGCCGGTTGGGACCGATTAAGGCTTTCATGAGCACCCCGGGGACCTTTCCATCGCTAAACACGCGCGTCCTTGCCGTTCCGGAGCGACCGCTCGAGCCGCCTGCGGTCTTTGACGGCTTCATCCGGATATACCGGATGTTGCCCCCAAAAACTGCCCGCCCGGCCCGAGAGCCGAACGGGACTTGATTCTTACTTGCCTGCCGACAGCGTCGAAGTGTCGACGGCGATACCGATGCCCATCGTGCTGGACACCGAAACCTTCTGCAGGTACTGACCCTTGGCCGTCGCCGGCTTGGCCTTCAGCAGGTCGGACACCAGCGCGTTGATGTTGTCCGCCAGCTTCTCGACGTCGAAATCCGCCTTGCCGACGCTGGCGTGGATGATGCCCGCCTTGTCGTTGCGGAACTTCACCTGACCGGCCTTGGCGTTGTTCACCGCGGTGACCACGTCGGCCGTGACCGAGCCGTCCTTCGGGTTCGGCATCAGGCCGCGGGGACCCAGCAACTGACCGAGCTTGCCGACCACGCGCATGGCGTCCGGCGTGGCGATCACGCGACCGAAGTCCAGATCGCCGCCCTGCAGGCGCTCGGCCAGGTCTTCCATGCCGACGGCGTCGGCGCCGGCGGCCTTGGCGGCCTCGGCCTTCTCACCGGCCGGGCAGAACACCGCGACCTTGATGGTCTTGCCAGTGCCGTGCGGCAGCAGCGAGGAACCGCGCACACCCTGATCGGACTTGCGCGCATCGATACCCAGGCGCACGGCCACGTCGATGGACTCGACGAACTTGGCCTTGGCGTTGTCCTTGATCATGGACAGCGCATCGCTGAGCGGATAGGTCTTGCCCGGCTCGACCAGACCCTGCATTGCCTTGAAACGCTTCGTGAGCTTCGCCATGACTTAGTCCTCCACCACCAGGCCCATGCTGCGCGCGCTACCAGCAATGGTGCGCACCGCGGCTTCCAGATCGGCAGCCGTCAGATCCGGCTCCTTCTGCTTGGCGATCTCTTCGAGCTGGGCACGGGTAACCTTGCCCACCTTGTCGGTGTTCGGCTTGGACGAACCCTTCTTCACGCCCGTCAGCTTGCGCAGCAGCACGGAGGCCGGCGGGGTTTTGGTAATGAAGGTGAAGCTACGGTCGGAATACGCCGTGATGACGGTCGGGATCGGCAGACCCGGCTCCATCTTCTGCGTGGCGGCATTAAACGCCTTGCAGAATTCCATGATGTTCAGACCGCGCTGACCCAGCGCCGGACCGACGGGCGGAGACGGATTGGCCTGACCGGCCTTCACCTGCAACTTGATGTATCCAATGACTTTTTTTGCCATGTTATTTTCCTTGCGAGTGCAAGCGCCTGACGGCTCCTCGCTTCACACCATCCTTGATGACGGGACGGCCTCGGCTCCGCCGGGCCACAAACGCGTACACGCCGGCCCCAAAAGGAACGGCGTGAACAGCCTAGTATAGGCGGGAAAACAGCTTCTTACAAGCCTTGCTACCCGCGGGTCAGGATTTCTCCACCTGCCCGAATTCCAGCTCGACCGGCGTGGAGCGCCCGAAGATGAGCACCGCGACGCGCAGGCGACTCTTCTCGTAGTTGACTTCCTCGACCACACCGTTGAAATCGTTGAACGGACCGTCGATGACGCGGACCATCTCACCCGGCTCGAACAAGACCTTCGGACGCGGCTTCTCGACACCCTCGCGCACACGGCTGAGGATCGTGTCGGCCTCGCTGTCCTTGATCGGCTGCGGACGATCGGCGGTACCGCCGATGAAGCCCATCACCTTGGGCGTATCCTTGACCAGATGCCAGCACTCGTCGTCGATGCGCGGCGCCTTGCCTTCGGTGTCGGTCTCGATCTGCACCAGCACGTAGCCAGGGAAGAACTTCCGCTCGCTACGGCGCTTCTGACCGGCGCGCATTTCGACCACTTCCTCGGTCGGCACCAGGACCTCGCCGAACTTGGCCTCCATTTCCATGCGACGGATACGCTCCTCAAGGGAACGCTTGACCTGATTCTCGAAGCCCGAATAGGCGTGCACCACATACCAGCGCTTGCTCATGCCCTTACCCTCACTTTCCGAGCTTGAGAAGCCACTCGAGGACGACCGTCTTCAGAAGCATGTCGATCGCGCCCAGCAGCAGGGCCAGGATCACCACGACAATGAGAATGATGATTGTGGTCTTGACCGTCTCGTCGCGATTGGGCCAGACCACCTTGCGCATTTCGAACTGCGATTCGGCCAGGAAGTGGCGAATGCGACGACCGTAGCTGGTCAGCATGACAAGCCCGGCCGGAACGACCAGGCCACCGACCAGAATACCGGCGCGCAAGGACTGCGCCGCATTCGCATACCAGTAGAAGCCGAAGATACCGGCCGCCAGCACCAGCACGGCAAGCGCCAGCATCAGCTTATCGCCAGCACTCGACTTGTTGGTTTGTTCAGCCTTCGCGTTCATGCGCACCCTGGATGGCACGGCAGGAGGGAATCGAACCCCCAACCTGCGGTTTTGGAGACCGCTGCTCTGCCAATTGAGCTACTGCCGTATGAATGAATTCTATCGCGTCGAAATGACCAAGGCGGACCGCTTGCACGGACCGCCGGCCACAAACTTCATCTGGAGTCGACCGAACCACATTTCAGCTCGGTCGACACCTGCACTGCGTTTACTCGAAGATCTTGGCGACGACGCCGGCGCCGACGGTGCGGCCACCTTCGCGGATCGCGAAGCGCAGGCCTTCGTCCATCGCGATCGGCGCGATCAGCTCGACCTTCATCTTCACGTTGTCGCCCGGCA
>NZ_JAAZQD010000007.1 GCF_012395255.1 Oleiagrimonas citrea | reverse complement strand
GTAAAAAACCGTGCGGAGCCAGCGACGTAAACTTGAGTGACGAAGGCATAGTTGTCCCCATGACTCAATAACTGCCGGGTTGACTGATGGCTTCTTAGTCATGGCTAACGCTGGAGTTAAGACGCCGACCGCTGGCGTAGCCAGTGGGCGGTCGGCTTGAATGAGTTGTTAGGGGTCGTCGCCTGTGACATGTATGGAAGAGACCACGAATATTGAGTACGAATGATAGTGCGGCATTTGCGTGGGCAGGAAATACCCAGTGACCCTGACGGTTTTGTCCTTGAGCTGCCCGATGCTTTCTATGCTAGCTGTCAGGCTTGGCCACAGATGTGCGGCGCGAGCTTCTTTTACGGAGAGGTTGCCGAACTTGGAGCTGCTGGGAAGACAAAACGAACTTGAAGTGTTGATTGACCAAATGTAGTCGCTATCGACGTGATGCTTAGCGTGAAACCATGGAGCTGTCTGTAGTGGTCCGCGAATGACACGTCCGACTAGGGTGACCTCAGGTGGACCATAGTGCAGACAGGCCGCATGGGCCGAATTGATAGACGCCATCGCAAGAAGTGCGAAGAGAAATTTCATCGGCCCATCAATCCCCTAACTTAAATTCGACCCCCTAAACGGGGTGTTGCATCGAGTATGCCCACCATCGCGATGCCCGGCAATCAGGGAAGCCCTACGCAGATTCAGAGACTTTTCTAGGAACGGACTACTTGTGCCGGGCTCGATGCGCGGGATGTTATGCGGCGAAATGGCAGGTGTAAGAGTTACACCTTTGCATCAGAGGGTGTAACAGGGACCATTTCGTTGAACTGACAAGATTCCACACGAGCGGGATAGAGCGTGGTGTGCCATGAATGACACGTTGCGCACATCGTTAACGGCCACGTTGGGTCCATTAAAAAAACGGCAGCGCGATGGCGCTGCCGTTTTCCATGGTGATGCCGCGGTGTGGCTTACAGCGCCTCGAAGATCCCCGCCGCGCCCATGCCGGTGCCGATGCACATGGTGACCATGCCGTACTTCTGCTTGCGGCGGCGCAGGCCGTGGACCAGGGTGGCGACGCGGATGGCGCCGGTGGCGCCCAGCGGGTGGCCGAGAGCGATGGCGCCGCCCAGCGGGTTGACCTTGGCGGGGTCGAGGTCGAGGTCCTTCATCACCGCCAGCGACTGCGCGGCGAAGGCTTCGTTGAGTTCGATCCAGTCCATCTGGTCCTGGGTCAGGCCGGCCATCTTCAGGGCCTTGGGGATGGCTTCCTTGGGGCCGATGCCCATGACTTCGGGCGGCACGCCGGCCACGTCGAAGCTGACAAAGCGCGCCAGCGGGGTCAGGCCGTAGTCCTTGACCGCCTGTTCGCTGGCCAGGATCACGGCGCCGGCGCCGTCGGACATCTGCGAGGAGTTGCCGGCGGTCACGCTGCCGCCGAACTGGCCGTTGCGGAACACGGTGCGCAGCTTGGCCAGCACTTCCGGCGTGGTGCCGGCGCGCGGGCCTTCGTCGGTGTCGATGATGCGCTGGTCCTCGCGCACGCTGCCGTTGGCGACGTCCGGGTAGCGGTCGTCCAGCGTGTACGGGGTGATCTCGTCCTTGAACTCGCCGGCTTCGATGGCGGCGAGGGCGCGGCGGTGGCTCTCCACGGCGAAGGCGTCCTGTTCCTCGCGGGTCACCTTCCACTGCTCGGCGACCTTCTCGGCGGTGATGCCCATGCCGTAGGCGATGGCGACATTGTCGTCGTTGAAGATGGCCGGGTTCATCTGCACCTTGTGGCCCATCATCGGCACCATCGACATCGATTCGGTGCCGCCGGCGATCATCAGGTCGGCCTCGCCCAGGCGGATGCGGTCGGCGGCCAGCGCCACGGCCTGCACGCCGGAGGAGCAGAAGCGGTTGATGGTCATGCCCGGCACGGTATCGGGCAGGCCGGCCAGCAGCGCGCCGATGCGCGCCACATTCATGCCTTGCTCGGCCTCGGGCATGGCGCAGCCGATGATGGCGTCGCTGATGCGCGCCGGATCGATGCCCGGGCACTGCTCCATCACGGCGCGGATGACGTGCGCCAGCATGTCGTCGGGACGGGTGTTGCGGAACACGCCGCGCGGCGCCTTGCCGACCGGCGTGCGGGTGGTGGCGACGATGTAGGCGTCCTGGATCTGTTTAGACATGGAAGTTCTCCTGGAAATGAGGGAAAGACGGAACGGGTTGGTTCATCCGCTTCCTCAGTTCCTCAACGGCTTGCCGGTCTTCATGGTGTGGGCGATGCGCGCCTGGGTCTTCTCCATCTGCGCCAGGGCGACGAAGTGCTTGCGCTCCAGGGCCAGCAGCCAGTCCTCGTCGACTTCGCTGCCGCGCTCGATCTGGCCGCCGCACAGGGTGTCGGCGATGCGGCTGGCGATCTCCATGTCGTGCGGCGAGATGAAGTAGCCCTCCAGCATGTTGACCAGTTGCGCCTTGAAGGTGGCGGTGCCGACTTCGCCGGCGACCTTGACGTGACGTGCGGGCAGGGGCGGGCGGTAGCCGGACTCGGCCAGGGCGCGCGCCTGCTGCTTGGCGACGTACAGCAACTCGTGACTGTTGAAGACCACCACGTCGGACTCTCGCAGCAGGCCGAAGGACTTGGCCTCCAGCGCGGAGCCGGCGACCTTGGCCATCGCCACGGTCTCGAAGTAACGCTTGACGTTGTCGAAGGCGTCGCCGACCGGCGAGGCCGAGCAGCGCGTGGCGATTTCCTTCAGACCGCCGCCCGCGGGCAGCAGGCCGACGCCGGCCTCGACCAGACCGATGTAGGACTCCATCGCCGCAACGGTGCGCGCCGAGTGCATCTGGAATTCGCAGCCGCCGCCCAGGCACAGGCCGCGCACGGCCGCGACCACCGGAATCTGCGCGTACTTGATGGCCATGCTGGTGGCCTGGAAGTTGGCGACCATGGCCTCGAACGCGGCCAGCTTGCCTTCTTGCAGCAGGCCGAGCGCGCCCTTGAGGTCGGCACCGGCCGAGAACGGCTCGCGGGTCTGCCAGATGACCATGGCGTCAAGCTGTTCCTCGGCCACGCGCACGGCCTGCTGGATGCCGTCGAGCACGTGGTCGTTGACCGTGTTCATCTTGGTCTTGAAGGACAGGATGCCGATGCGGTCGTCGCCCAGCGTCCACAGGCGCACGCCGTCGTTCTCCCACACGGTCTCGCCTTCGGGCGCCTTCTCGCCGAGGATCGGGTCGGGGAAGATCTGACGCGCGTAGACCGGATGCGTCGAGCGCGGCAGGTCCTCGCCCTTGGCCGGCGAGAACGAGCCGGCGGCGTGATGCACGCCGCGGCGGCCATCCGTGACCCAGGCGGGCAGGGGCGCATCGCTCATGGCCTTGCCGGCCTTGATGTCCTCGTCGATCCACTGCGCCACCTGCTGCCAGCCGGCGGCCTGCCAGGTCTCGAACGGACCCAGCTTCCAGCCGTAACCCCAGCGGATGGCGAAGTCGACGTCGCGCGCGGTCTCGGCGATGTCGGCCAGGTGGTAGGCGGTGTAGTGGAAGAGGTCGCGGAAGCAGGCCCACAGGAACTGTGCCTGCGGGTCGGCCGATGCACGCAGCTTGCCGAACTTCTCGGCCGGGTCCTTGATCGCGAGGATGGCTGCGACCTCGTCGGAAGCCTTCTGCTCGGACGGTGCGTAGTCCTGCTTGCCGAGGTCCAGCACCTCGATGGTCTTGCCGTTCTTGCGGTAGAAGCCGGCGCCGTTCTTCTGGCCCAGCGCGCCTTTCTCGATCAGCGCGGCCAGCCACTCGGGCGCCTTGAAGTACTTGTGCCAGGGATCGTCAGGCAGGGTGCCGGCCATGGTCTGGATGACGTGCGCCATGGTGTCTAGGCCGACCACGTCGGCGGTGCGATAGGTGGCGCTCTTGGGACGGCCGATGGCCGGGCCGGTCAGCGCATCGACCACGTCGAAGCCGAGACCGAAGGCCTGGGTGTGCACCATCGTCGACAGCATCGAGAACACGCCGATGCGGTTGCCGATGAAGTTAGGGGTGTCGCGGGCGATGACCACGCCCTTGCCCAGCGCAGTGGTCAGGAAGCCTTCCAGGCCGTTCAGGACGTTGGCGTCGGTGGCCTTGTTCGGAATCAGCTCGACCAGATGCATGTAGCGCGGCGGATTGAAGAAATGCACGCCGCAGAAACGGTGGCGCAGGTTCTCCGGCAGCGCCTCGGCCAGCGTGTTGATCGACAGGCCCGAGGTGTTGGAGGCGATCACCGCGCGCTCGGGCAGGTGCGTGGCGACCTTCTTGTACAGGTCCAGCTTCCAGTCCATGCGCTCGGCGATGGCCTCGATCACCAGGTCGCAGTCCTTGAGCTGCGCGAGGTGTTCGTCGTAGTCGGCCGGAATGATCGAGGCGGCCAGGGACTTCTCGCCCAGCGGTGCCGGCTTGAGCTTGGCCAGATGCTTGATGGCCTTCACGGCTATGCCGTTCTTCGGACCTTCCTTCGCCGGCAGGTCGAACAGCACGGTCTCGACACCGGCGTTGGTCAGATGAGCGGCGATCTGCGCGCCCATGACGCCGGCGCCCAGCACCGCGGCCTTGCGGATGCGTAGCGGTTGGGTGGTCATGCCTGTCTCCATTGCGTAAGCGGAAAGCGCCGCCCGCAGCGCGGAGCCACGGGCGGTCGGGATGGGAAATTCATTCGGCGCGCAGGCCGGCTGCGGCGAAGCGGATCAGATGCTCGGCGGCCTGCTCGCGGTGTTGTTGTTCGGTCACGCCTTCGCGGCGCTGGATGATGCCGAAGTCGGCCATGGCGTAGGTCAGCGCGCCGGCGACGATGTCGATGCGCCAGTACAGTTCCTCGCGCGGCAGGTGCGGAAGCAGCGTGGCGAAGATCTTCGCGAACTGCTTCAGCACATGGCCGTAGTTCTCCGACAGGAATTTGCGCAGCTGATCGTTGTGCTCGGCGTAGGCACGGGCCAGCACGCGGACGAAGGCGCCGCCGCCGTCGCCCTCGCGCGCCAGCTCCAGCGCCGGACGGATGAAGGCGGCCAGGGCGTCTTCGAGCGTGGGCGCTTCGCCGAGTTGGTCCAGCGCCAGCAAACGCCGCTTGTTCAGTTCGTCGAGACGGCGCCGGAACACTTCCTCGATGAGCTTATCTTTGGAACCGAAGTGGTAGTTGACCGCGGCCAGGTTCACATTGGCCGCCGAGGTCACCTGACGCAGTGAGGCGCCAGCGAATCCGTGCCGCGCGAAGAGGGTTTCGGCAGCTTCGAGAATGCGCTGCTTGGTGGAGAACTGGGAACTGGCCACGACGCTCGTACTCCGCTGGACGATCTCGTATCAAACGATCGTTTGAAGCATAGGCTTCCGTCACAGGGAGGTCAAACGTTCGGATTCGTCGCGAATTCGCCCCGAAACGGCGTGGATCGTCGTGCCGCGGACTTGCGCTCGGTCTAGAATCTGTCAAGCTTTACGGCACCAAATCCCGAATTTTTCACAGATTTGGTGATACGGTGACTGGCTTGGGGAAGCCGGCCCGTTTTCGTTCATCTTTCAACCTAAAACCGGAGCACATCCGCATGGCGCTGGAGCGCACTCTTTCCATCATCAAGCCCGATGCCGTCGCCAAGAACGTCATCGGCGAAATCTACGCGCGTTTCGAGAAGGCTGGCCTGAAGGTCGTCGCCGCGAAAATGAAGCATCTGTCCCGCAGCGAAGCCGAAGGTTTCTACGCCGTGCACCGCGAGCGCCCGTTCTTCGGCGCGCTGGTCGAGTTCATGATCTCCGGCCCGGTGATGATCCAGGTGCTGGAAGGCGAGGGCGCCATTGCCAAGAATCGTGAGCTGATGGGCGCCACGAACCCGAAGGAAGCCGACGCCGGTACCATCCGCGCCGACTTC
The DNA here is from genome assembly GCF_012395255.1 of Oleiagrimonas citrea. Lineage (GTDB taxonomy): Bacteria > Pseudomonadota > Gammaproteobacteria > Xanthomonadales > Rhodanobacteraceae > Oleiagrimonas > Oleiagrimonas citrea. The sequence continues at coordinate 62,875 of NZ_JAAZQD010000007.1, read as the reverse complement.
GCCGATTCGATCGACGCCAATGCCGTGCACGGTTCGGACGCGCCGGAAACCGCCAGCACCGAGATCGCGTACTTCTTCGCGACCACGGAACTGTGCCCGCGCTAATCGACCAGGAACGAAGCTCGTGAACCCGACGGAAAAGACCAATCTGCTCGACTTCGATCGCCAGGGGCTGCGTGATTTCTTCACGCAGCTGGGCGAGAAGCCGTATCGCGCCGATCAGGTCATGAAGTGGATCTATCACCGTCTGGAGAACGACTTCGAGCGCATGACGGACCTCGGAAAGAACTTGCGCGGCAAGCTTTCCGAGGTCTGCTATGTCGGCCCGCCGGACACCATGTTCGAGAAGGGTTCGACCGACGGCACGCACAAGTGGCTGCTGGGCATGAATGGCGGCAACGCCATCGAGACCGTGTACATCCCCGAGCCGACGCGCGGCACGCTGTGCGTGTCCTCGCAGGTGGGCTGCGGCCTCAACTGCACGTTCTGCTCGACGGCGACCCAGGGCTTCAACCGCAACCTGTCGACCGCCGAGATCATCGGCCAGGTCTGGGTCGCGGCGAAATACCTCGGCAACGTCCCGCACCAGCGCCGCCGCATCACCAACGTGGTGATGATGGGCATGGGTGAGCCGCTGATGAACTTCGACAACGTCGTCGCGGCGATGAATTTGATGCGCGACGATCTGGGCTTCGGCCTGGCCAGCAAGCGCGTGACGCTGTCGACCTCCGGCCTGGTGCCGCAGATCGACAAGCTGTCCGAGGTCGCCGACGTGTCGCTGGCGGTCTCGTTGCATGCCCCCACCGACGAGCTGCGCACCACGCTGGTGCCGCTCAACAAGAAATATCCGATCGACGAGTTGCTGGCTGCCTGCAAGCGCTACGTCAGTTCGCGACCGCGCGCGTCGATCACTTTCGAATACACCCTGATGAAGGGCATCAACGACCATCCCGAGCATGCGCGCCAGCTGGTCAAGCTGATGCGCCGCCTGCCGAGCAAGGTCAACCTGATTCCGTTCAACCCGTTCCCCGGCACGCGCTACGAGCGCTCGGATGCGGGCGATATCGAGACCTTCCGCCGCATTCTCAACGAGGGCGGCATCATTGCCACCGTGCGGCGTACCCGCGGTGACGACATCGATGCCGCCTGCGGTCAGCTGAAGGGGCAGGTGCTCGACCGCACGCGCCGGTCGGCCGAATTCCGCAAACAACTCGAAAAGGATGCGATCCATGCGGCTTGATCGTTGGCTGGTCTCCCTGGTGCTGGCCCTGGTGTTGGCCGGTTGCGCCACGTCCAATGGCAACGGGCTGTCCACACGCAAGGTCAACGACAAGGACGCTGCGCGGATTCACACCGAACTCGGGCAGCAGTATCTCGAACGCGGTCAGTTGAAGACAGCGCTCGAGAAATTGCAGAAGGCCCTGCAGTTCGACGACCACTATGCGCCGGCACATACCGTCATTGCGACGATCTATGCCCGCATAGGTGAAATCGACAACGCCGAACAACATTATCGCCGCGCCGAGGAACTGGATCCCAAAAACGGGGATACGAACAACAACCTCGGCGTTTTTTTATGCAGAATCGGGAAGATCGACCAGGCGTTGCCATATTTTGCCAAGGCAGCCAAGGACCCGTTCTACAAAACCAAGGACATCGCCTGGAGCAATGCCGGCCGCTGCGAGCTGAAACGGAACAACTACGCGGCAGCCGAAAAGGATTATCGCCGAGCGCTGGCGATCAATCCGCGCAACGCCGATGCGCTGTATCAGATGGCCGCGGTGTTGCTGCACGAAGGCAAGGCGTTCAGCGCCCGGGCCTTCATTCAGCGCTTCGACGCCCTCGGGCGCTCGGATCCGGCAGCTTTGCTGCTGGGGTACAAGATCGAAAAACGACTGGGTGACGAGGAGGGGGCCCAGGGTTATGCCAAGCGACTGCAAGCCAAATTCCCGGATTCGGATCAGGTGCAGTCCATCAAATCCAATAGATCACGATGAATCAACCAGCGTCCACGAATTTCACGGATCAGGAACGGGGAGAGCACGACTTCAGCAAGCCGGATGATGACCAGGGGGCGTCTCCGGGATTCAACGACGAAGCAGAGCAATGGATGAGCAGCGCGGAGGCGGAACCGTCGTTCGGCTGTCATCTGCGCGCCGTGCGCGAGGAGCAGGGGCTGTCCCTGCAAGATTGCGCGCAAGCCTTGCACTTGCCCGCGCGCCTGCTGGAAAAGCTCGAGCAGGACAACTACGCAGGCATCGATTACTCGGTGTATCTGCGTAGCTACCTGAGCAAGTATGCCGCCTACGTCGGCATGGGCAGTCAGGAAATCGAGGACCAACTCGAGCGCCTGCGTCCGCGTCAGCCGGAACTGATCACGACCAGTCCGCTCTCTGGCTGGCAGCGCACGATCGATCGCTATTCCAGCGCCGCGACCTATGTGGTGTTGACGGCAGTGATCGTTGCGCCGCTGATCTGGCTGGGACTCAACGGTGTGCTCAAACGCGACATTGCCCAGTTGGCTCCGTTGGATGCCGCACCCGTCAACGCACAGTCCACCGCGCTTGCCAGTACCGCCGTGGCCGCTTCAGGGGGCCACGAAAAAGCTCCGGCGCCCGGTGGGAACGTATCGGGCCTTGTGCCGCCGACGCCGCCCTCCGAGAAGCCGCTGATGGCATCGATCGCGCCGTTCAGTGCGATGGAGGCCTCCAAGAAGGCCAGGGTGACAACGTCTGCGGCTGCTCCGCCGCAAACTTCTGCCGCCACGCATCTCACATTGAAACTCCGTCACGACAGTTGGGTGGAAATCACCGACACGAACGGCAAACGCCTTGAATACGGACTGCTTCCTGCGGGGACAGATAAATCCTATCGAAGCACCCACCCGCTTGAAGTGCGGATCGGCAATGCCGATGGTGCGAACGTGGCCGTCGACGGAAAGCCGCTGTCCCTGGGCAAATTCCAGCGTGCCAATGTGGCGCACTTCAATGTCGCCGATGGCGGTGCAGTCCGACCCGCAAGCGGCTGATCATCGTCCTGCCGTCTTCGGGCGGCGGGAGTCAGCGACGAGCATGTGTGCGCCAAGGGCGTGTCGAGCGGCGGCTCCCGGCGGTATCGCACGCCGCGAGCATCGGTTATCCTTTCCGGGTTTCGCCGCTTACGCGGCCGACCCAACTCGATCCGCCCGCTTGCGGCCGCCCGCCAGAATCTCTGGCTTCGCGGCCGCTCTCGGCTTCAACAGGTGACGCATGGCTTTCGACGCATACGACGATTACGAACAGGGCGAACGTCTTCAGGAATGGTTGCGCCAGAACGGCATTTCCATCGCCGTGGGCATCGCGCTCGGATTGGTGCTGATCTTCGGATACAAGCAGTGGCGTAGTCATCAGGAACAGAATCGCGCCGCCGCCGCCGCGCAGTTCGGCGCCATCCAGAGCGCCTATGCCGCTGGTCAGAACAGCGAGGCGGATGCCCTGGTCGGCGTCATGCTGGACAAGCACGCCGATTCGCCGTACGCCGTGTTCGCGGCCTCCGCGCGCGCCGCCAACGACACGAAGGAAGGCAAGCTTGCCAAAGCCCGTACTTCGCTGGAGTGGGCGCAGGCACATGCCGACGGTGAACATGGCGCGCTGAAGTCGCTGATGTCGCTGCGCCTGGCTCGCGTGGAACTGGCGCAGGGCAAGGCCGACGATGCGCTGGCCACGCTCGATGCGATGCCGAAAGACGAATACGATGCGTTGCGCGGGGAACTGCGCGGCGATGTGCTGGTCAAGCTTGGACGCATGTCCGAAGCGCGTCAGGCCTATCAGGCCGCACTCGACGCCTACGGAAAGGATGCGCCGCAGACCCAGAGCGTGCGCATGAAACTCGACAATCTGGCCACGGCCGGGAAGCAGGGCGCATGAAACGTATTTTCCTGATCGCAATCATCACCACGCTCGCGCTCGGCGCATGTCACTCGAAGAAGAGCAACATCCAGCCGCCGACTGAACTCACGGACATTACGCCGACGGTCTCAGTGCAGCGCGTCTGGGAGGAAAGTGTGGGCGATGGTGCGCAGGATTCCGGTGTTCGCATGCGTCCTGCATACGACAACGGCGTGCTGTTCGCCGCCAGCACGGACGGTGTCATCGAGGCGCTGGACGCGAAGACCGGCAAGACGCTGTGGCGCAAGAAGACGCGCACGCACGGCTGGCTCGGCTTCGGCGGCAAGAAGATCCGCAAGGACGCCTTGTATGCCGGTGGTCCCGGCGTCGGCGAGGGGCTGGTCGTCACCGGCACGCTCGATGGCCATGTCTATGCGTTCGATGCCAAGACCGGCGAACAGCGTTGGGTGGCGAAGGTGTCGTCCGAAGTCATTTCCGCGCCGGTGGTGCTGAAGAACATCACTGTGGTTCGTACCAATGACGGCAACGTCTTCGGTCTGAACACCGAGACCGGCAAGCAGGTATGGCTGTACGACCAGGACACCGTCCCGGCGTTGAGTCTGCGCGGCAACGGTCCGCTGCTGGTGGCGCGTGGCGTCGTATTCTTCGGCACCGATGACGGCAAGCTGGTCGCCATCCGCCTGGACGACGGCGAGAAGCTGTGGGATCTGCCGTTGGCGACCGGCGAAGGCCGCACCGACATCCAGCGCCTGGATGATGCCGACGTCGGCGTGCTGCTGGACGGCAGCACCCTGTATGCCTCGGCCTATCACGGTGAGCTGACCTCCATCGACGGTCCGACCGGTCGTCCGGGGTGGCATCGCAAGTTCTCGACCTACACGTCGATGGACATCGGCGGACAGGCCATCGTCGGTGTCGACGATGCATCCGACGTATGGGCCTTCGACAAGAGCACCGGCAGCGACCTGTGGAAGCAGGACGCCCTGGAATGGCGCTGGCTCAGCGCGCCTGCGGTGCAGCTGGACAAGTACGTCGTGGTCGGCGACTTGAAGGGCTACGTGCACTGGCTGGATCTCAGCAACGGCAAGATCGCCGCACGTGAGCGCCTGTCGCACAAGGCGATCCGCGCACAGCCGCTGGTCGTCGGCAACATGGTTTATATTGAGGACGTCGAAGGTCACATCGGCGCCTATCGTCTGGGATCGTCCACCCCTTGATGTCGCATCGCGCATCGCCCTTGGCGGCGATGCGCGCGACGACGCCGGACTGCTACCGATGGATTCACCGCACATGCTCCCCGTCGTCGCCCTGGTCGGACGCCCGAATGTCGGCAAGTCGACTCTTTTCAATGTCCTGACGCGCAGCCGCGAAGCGCTGGTGGCCGATCTTCCGGGTGTGACCCGGGATCGCCACTACGGCGTCTGCCGGCTCGGCGATGCGCCGTTCGTGCTGGTCGATACCGGTGGTCTTTCCGGTGATGAGGACGGCCTGGATGGATTGACGGCTCGTCAGGTTCGCCTGGCCATCGAAGAAGCCGACGCCGTGGTGTTCCTGGTCGACGGACGCGACGGCCTGGTTGCCCAGGACCATGCCATCCTCGACGAGCTTCGTCGCACCGGCAAGCCGATGCTGCTGGCCGTGAACAAGACCGATGGCCTGGACGAATCCGTCGCGATGGCGGATTTCGCCGCGCTCGGGTTCGCCGACATGCTGCCGCTCGCCGCCGCGCACAGCCGCGGCACCGACGTGTTGCTGAAGGCGTTGCAGCCGTTGCTCCCCGAGTACGTCGAGCCGGACGAAGAGGAGAGTGACGACAGCATTCGCGTGGCCATTCTCGGCCGCCCCAATGCCGGCAAGTCGACTCTGGTCAATCGCCTGCTGGGCGAGGAACGCGTCATCGTCTCCGATGTGGCCGGCACCACGCGCGATTCGATCCGCGTCGCGTTGGAGCGGGATGGTCGCAAGTACACCCTGATCGACACGGCCGGCGTGCGCCGGCGAGCACGCATCGAGGAAGCGGTCGAGAAATTCAGCGTCATCAAGACGCTTCAGGCCATTGCTGCGGCACAGGTCTGCGTGGTCATGGTCGACGCGCGCGAGAATCTGGCCGACCAGGATCTGACCCTAATCGGCCACGTGCTCGACGAGGGCAGGGCGCTGGTGATTGCGGTCAACAAGTGGGACGACATGGAAGCCTACGACCGCGAACAGTGTCAGCGTGCGCTGGATCGCCGGCTCGAGTTCGTCGGCTGGGCCAAGCGTGTGTTCATCTCCGCACTGCACGGCTCGGGTCTGCGCGAGTTGATGCGTGCCGTCAACCGCGCGCATGCTTCGGCCAACTACACGATGACTTCCTCGCAGCTCACGCGCACGCTGGAGAAAGCCTACGAGGGTTATCAGCCCCCGCTGGTGCGCGGCCATGCGCCGAAATTGCGCTATGCGCATCCCGGCGGTCACAACCCGCCGACCGTGGTCATTCATGGGACGCGAACCAAGCATATTGCGCCGGCGTACCGTCGCTATCTGGAAAATACCTTCCGCAAGCGCTACCGCTTGGAGGGTACGCCGATCCGGATCGAGTTCCGCGACAGCGAGAACCCGTACGCAGGCCGTCGCAACGAGCTCACCGAATCGCAGAAGCGCAAGCGGCAGCGCATGATTCGCAACGCCAAGCGCCGCAAGCACTGAGTCACATGCGTTCTACATGCGCCGGCAAGACGACCGGCGCATGCGGGTGTGCGCCATGTGGCCGTCGCATTTGTGCGATTTGTTCCGAACCCGGATAATGCGCGCTTTCCCGGCACGCATTCGATATGACCGCACGCATTCTCGACGGCAAACGCATCGCACAGGAAGTTCTTGATCGCGTCGGTCGGCGCGTGGCGGAACGCGTCGCTGCCGGCGACACGCCCCCGGGTCTGGCCGTGGTACTGGTCGGTAGCGATCCGGCGTCGGCCGTGTATGTGCGCAACAAGCGCCGCGCCTGTGAGCAGGTCGGGTTTCGTTCCTACGATTACGATCTTCCGGCCGAGACCAGCGAAGCCGAGCTGTTCGCGCTGATCGACAAGCTCAATGCCGATCCCGATGTCAGCGGCATCCTGGTGCAATCACCGTTGCCGGATCACGTCGATGAGGACGCGCTGGTCGATCGTATCGATCCGCGCAAGGATGTGGACGGTTTTCACGCAGTCAATGTGGGGCGACTGGTCCTGCGGCGCCTCGGACTCCGTCCCTGTACGCCGAAGGGCGTGATGACCTTGCTCGGTCACACCGATCGTCCGGTGCGCGGGCGTCATGCGGTCATCGTCGGCGTGTCCAATCACGTCGGCAGACCCTTGGCTCTGGAGCTTCTGATTGCCGGCGCCACGGTGACCTGCTGCCACCGTTTCACGGCCGACCTCGCCGCACATGTGCGTCAGGCCGACATACTGGTTGTGGCCGTCGGCAGGCCCGGCCTTATCAAGGGCGAGTGGATCAAGCCGGGCGCCGTGGTTGTCGATGTCGGCATCAATCGTCTCGAGGACGGACGTCTGGTCGGCGACGTCGAGTTCGACGTCGCGGCAGAGCGCGCATCATGGATCACGCCGGTGCCCGGTGGAGTCGGTCCCATGACGGTCGCGACCTTGATCGAGAACACGCTGGAAGCGGCCGAATCACGCCAGGCGCGATCCGTGGCCTGAGTGCTTCCGGACCGTGGTCCGGTGACCGCTTCGATGCATTCGGACTGAAACGAACGGAATCGCAAATCGCCTCATCATGCAGCGAAACAAGACACCGTCCTCGCCATTGAGCGAAACCTTGCCGTCCGCAGCTCAGCAACGCCTCGCGCAGGCCATGGATGCCTTGCGGGGAGGACGACCCGACGAAGCGCTTCGGTCCCTGTCGGGAGCGCTGGCGATGGCTCCGAACAGCATGCGCATCCGCTATTTCATGGGCGTCGCGCTGCACATGCAGGGTGATTTCGCTTCCTCGATGCGCTGGTTCGAGGAAGTCGTGGCGCACGAACCGGAAAATGCCGCCGCGTGGATGGGACTCGGTGTCGCGCGGCACGACCTGCATGCCGACGAGGAGGCGCTGAACTGTCTGCAACGCGCCTGTTCGCTGCAGCCGGATTCGATTCCGTACCGGTACAACCTCGGCAAGGCCATGCACGATCAGCGGAAGGCGCCTGCCGAAGTCGGCCGGGTCATGCTCGATGTGCTGCGCAGTGCGCCCGAGCATATCAACGCACGCGTCACACTGGCGGATACCCAGATCAGTACCGGATGCATCCGTGAGGCCGTGGAAAACTACCGCGAAATCCTTCGGCGGCAACCGACGCATGCCAAAGCCTGGCTGGGGCTGGCCGACATCAAGACCTTCTCCTTTTCCAGCGAAGATCTGAAAGGTCTGCGCGACGCGTGGCGACAGACGCCCGAGCGGGCCGAGAGCCGAATCACGCTCGGGTTCGCGCTGGCCAAGGCTTACGAGGACCAGGCCGATTACGCTTCGGCTTTCGAGACCTTGCGCAAGGCCAATGCGGCCGTGCATGCGCGTGAACGGTGGAATGCCGAAGCCGAGCGCGCATATGTGAAGGCCATCGAGCGCGCATTTCCATCCGGGCAGGGAGGCGATGCGGATCCTTCCCGAGGGGAGGAGATCATTTTTGTCGTCAGCCTGCCGCGATCGGGGTCGACACTCGTGGAGCAGATTCTGGCTTCCCACCCGGAGGTCGAGGGCGGGGGAGAGATTCGTGATCTGCAAGCGGTCATCGACGAAGAATCGGCGCGGCGCGGCCATGCATTCCCGGACTGGGTGCCGCACGCCACACCCGAGGACTGGGCACGGCTCGGACACGTCTACCTTGAACGTACCGGATACTTGCGTGAGAAGCGTAGCCGTTCGACTGACAAGAATCTGCTGAATTGGAAGTTGGTCGGCGCAGTCCGGGCCATGCTTCCGGGCGCGCGGATCATCGATGTGCGACGCGATCCGCTGGAAACCTGCTTGGCCTGTTATCGCCAGTATTTCCGGCAGGGGAATCATTTCAGCTACGATCTTGAGGACATGGCCGGTTTCTGGAAGAACTACGACCGATTGTCCCGTCATTGGGCCGCCCTGTTTCCGGAGTCTTGCCTGCCGTTGACTTACGAGAAACTGCTGGACGCGCCCGAAGCGACGATTCGGCAGTTGCTGGACTTCTGTGGTCTGCCGTTCGATCCCGCCTGCCTTTCGTTCCACGAAACGGAGCGCGTCGTGCGCACGGCCAGCGCTGCGCAGGTCCGTCAGCCCCTGCAGCGCGATACAGCCCGCGCCCATCATTACGCCGAGGCGCTGGAACCCTTGCGCACGCTGCTGAAGGTGGAGCACGGAACATGAGGGTCGTTGGCGATCTGGCCCTGCGCTAGGGCTATCCAGTACAATAGGCTGATTTACCTGCGGGACTACACGCCATGCGCATTCTTGCCGAGGCTCTCACCTACGACGACGTCTACCTCGTCCCCGCCCACTCGACCGTGCTGCCGCGCGATGTGGACACCTCCACGCGACTGACGCGAAACATCCGTCTGAACGTGCCCATCGTCTCCGCGGCGATGGATACGGTCACCGAAGCGCGCCTGGCCATCACCATGGCGCAGTGCGGTGGCATCGGCATCATCCACAAGAACATGACGCCGGAGCAGCAGGCTGCGGAAGTGCGCCTGGTGAAGAAGTTCGAGGCCGGCGTCATCCGCAACCCGATCACGGTCGGGCCGGACACGTCCATCGACGAAGTCATGCAGATCACCCGCGCCAATAGCATTTCCGGCGTGCCGGTGGTCGAGGGCGACGCGCTGGTCGGCATTGTCACCAGCCGCGATCTGCGCTTCGAGAAGAAGCACGACGACCCGGTCCGCAATATCATGACCCGCAAGGACAGGCTGGTCACGGTGGGCGAGGAAGCCAGTCACGACGAAGTGCTGGACCTGCTGCATCGCAACCGCATCGAGAAGGTGCTGGTGGTCAACGATGCCTTCCAGCTGCGCGGACTGATCACGGTCAAGGACATCCAGAAGGCACGCGACAATCCGTACGCGGCCAAGGACGCCCATGAGCGCCTGCGCGTGGGTGCGGCGGTCGGCGTTGCCGGCGACACCGAAGCGCGCGTCGAGGCACTGGCCGAGGCCGGCGTCGACGTGATCGTGGTCGATACCGCGCACGGACACTCGCAGGGCGTGATCGATCGCGTCTCGTGGGTCAAGAAGCACTACCCGGATCTGCAGGTCATCGCCGGCAACATCGTTACCGGCGATGCCGCACTGGCGCTGCGCGATGCCGGTGTTGATGCGGTCAAGGTCGGCGTCGGCCCCGGTTCGATCTGCACCACGCGCGTGGTCGCGGGCGTGGGCGTGCCGCAGATCACCGCCATCGACATGGTCGCCACGGCGCTGAAGGACGAGATTCCGCTGATCGCCGACGGCGGCATCCGCTATTCCGGCGATGTGGCCAAGGCCATTGCGGCCGGAGCCTCCATGGTCATGCTCGGCTCGATGTTCGCCGGCACCGAGGAAGCGCCGGGCGAGGTCGAGCTGTTCCAGGGCCGTTCCTACAAGAGCTATCGCGGCATGGGTTCGCTGGGCGCCATGCAGCAGGGCTCGAAGGACCGCTACTTCCAGGACGAGGCCGACGCCGACAAGCTGGTGCCGGAAGGCATCGAGGGCCGCGTGCCGTATCGCGGTCCGCTGCGCAACATCGTGCATCAGATGATGGGCGGCCTGCGCGCCTCGATGGGCTACTGCGGTTGCGCCAGCATCGACGAGATGCGCAGTCAGGCTCAGTTCGTGCGTGTCACCGGCGCCGGTGTGCGCGAGGCGCATCCGCACGATATCCAGATCGTCAAGGAAGCGCCGAACTACCGGCTCGACTGATATCTCCGCCGGCGTTCGGAACTCGGGAACCGAACGTCGGCGGCGCGACGCGATCCAATCGTGTCGGGTACTTCATCCACGCAGCGTGACCGGGAGCCCGAGTCCCGGGCCAACCCGAGTCCCGCATGCAGAATATCCATAGCGACAAGATCCTCATCCTCGACTTCGGCTCGCAGTACACGCAGCTGATCGCACGCCGCGTACGTGAGATTGGTGTCTACTGCGAGATCTGGGCATGGGACCACGATCCCGCCGAGATCGCGCAGTTCGCGCCCAAGGGCATCATTCTTTCCGGCGGTCCCGAGTCGGTGACCGAAGCGGATTCGCCCCGTGCGCCGCAGGCCGTCTATGATCTCGGCGTGCCGCTGCTGGGCATCTGTTACGGCATGCAGAGCATGGCCGTGCAGCTCGGCGGCAAGGTCGAGAGCGAGCACCATCGCGAATTCGGCTACGCCAAGGTGCACAGCACCGATTCGTGCGAGCTGCTGGACGGCCTCATCACCGCCAACGGTGAGCTGGACGTCTGGATGTCGCACGGCGACCGCGTGACTGCGCTGCCCGAAGGTTTCACCGGCGTGGCCGCGACCGAGTCGGTACCGCTGGTCGGCATGGCCGACGATCGCCGCAAGTACTACGGTTTGCAGTTCCATCCCGAAGTGACGCATACCCAGCGCGGTCTGGAGCTGCTGCGTCGCTTCGTGGTTGAGCTCTGCGGTTGCGAGACGCTGTGGACGCCGGGCCGCATCATCGATGACAGCATCGAGCGCGTGCGCGAGCAGGTCGGCGACGATCATGTCCTGCTGGGGCTGTCCGGTGGCGTGGATTCCTCGGTGGTGGCCGCCTTGCTGGAAAAGGCCATCGGCGATCAGCTGACCTGTGTGTTCGTCGACACCGGTCTGCTGCGCTACCAGGAAGGCGATCAGGTCATGGCCACCATGGCCGAGCACATGGGCGTGCGGGTGATCCGCGTCAACGCCGCCGAGCGCTTCTTCAAGGCACTGGAAGGCGTCGAGGATCCGGAGGACAAGCGCAAGGTCATCGGCCGCCTGTTCATCGAGGTGTTCGACGAAGAGGCCGGCAAGCTGGAAGGCGTGAAGTGGCTGGCACAGGGCACGATCTATCCCGACGTCATCGAGTCGGCCGGCGGCAAGACCGGCAAGGCCCATGTCATCAAGAGCCACCACAACGTCGGCGGTCTGCCCGAGCGGATGAACCTGAAACTGGTCGAGCCGTTGCGCGAGCTGTTCAAGGATGAAGTGCGCCGCATCGGTGTCGAACTCGGTCTGCCGCGCGAGATGGTCTATCGCCATCCGTTCCCGGGTCCCGGTCTGGGCGTTCGCGTGCTCGGCGAGGTCAAGGCCGAGTACGTCGAGTTGCTGCAGAAAGCCGACGCTATCTATATCGAGGAGTTGCGCCGGCACGATCTCTACGATCGCGTCAGCCAGGCCTTCGCCGTCTTCCTGCCGGTGAAATCGGTCGGCGTCGTTGGCGACGGGCGCGCCTACGATTGGGTGGTCGCGTTGCGCGCCGTGGAGACCATCGACTTCATGACTGCGCACTGGGCGCAGTTGCCATACGAGTTTCTCGACCACGTATCTCGTAGAATTATCAATGAATTACGTGGTATTTCTCGCGTGGTTTATGATATTAGTGGCAAGCCGCCGGCGACGATCGAGTGGGAGTAGGGAAATCAATAGCTTGCATGGTCAGTCTGCAGCGATGCGTGTTTCCGCAGCGGCATGTTTGTCAGGCAAGTCATTGAAAGAAAAGTGCTCATGACTTCGGATGCTGCTACCTGTTTCAGCGATCAGGACCGCGCCTGGATGCAGCGTGCTCTGGCGCTGGCCGAACATGCTCGCGATGCCGAGAACGAGGTGCCGGTGGGCGCCGTTCTGGTCGATGCGGAGCAGAACGTGCTCGGACTTGGCTGGAATCGCAACATCACGCTTCACGATCCGACGGCGCATGCCGAAATCGTGGCCTTGCGCGCGGCCGGGGAGAAGCTTGGGAATCACCGCTTTCCGGGCAGCACGCTCTACGTCACGCTGGAACCTTGCGCCATGTGCGCGATGGCGCTGGTGCATGCGCGCATTGCACGCGTCGTATATGCCACCACGGATCCGAAGACGGGCGCGGCCGGCAGTGTCTTCGACACGCTGGTGTCCGAACGCCACAACCACCGGATCAAGGTCGAGTCCGGTCTGCTTGCCGATGTCTCGGCAACCATGCTGCGCGAGTTCTTCCGTTCGCGGCGCTGAGTGCGAAGTGTTTCAGGAAACCTGATCGGCGTCGGCTTCTGCGTCTACGCCGACATTCTTGTCGATAGCCGTCGCTACCACATGCCGGATCGCCTCGACTTCGTCGCCGTCGATCGCTTCGCGCTGGAGTTGGCCCTTGGGCCGTCCCATGACGTGGCCGTCCTGACTGATCACCGCGCCCCAGAACACCGTGTCCTGCTGCACGCTCCAGAAGGCATCGTAGCGATAGCCTGAATGCGAACCCTGTAGTTGTGCCATGACCATGCGCTCCGTGTGACCCGTTCCCATCCTGGGAGGTCATGCATGAATCTACCGATAATTTCGCTGTCGTTGACTGAACCAAGGCTGCATTTGCGGCTTGGCGTCACGTTCTACGCATGTACGATGACGGCATGAGTCTTCAACTGGAAGCCATGGGCGAGCATGCCTTCATGCTGCGCCTGGGCGACACAATCGATCCTGAAACCAATGCCCGCGTGCATGCGCTGAGCGAGCGCATGCGCGCTGCCGGTCTGCCGCGCCTGCGCGAACTCGTGCCGGCGTATGCCAGTCTGCTGTTGCGCTTCGATCCGCCGCCTCCGGGCGACGATGACGACAGTCCATGCCTGGAGGCGCGCATCCTCGACCTGGCCAGCGGCATCGAGACCTCGGCGATCGCGAAGGCGACATCCATGGTGCACCGCGTGCCCGTCTGCTATGACGCGGCCTGCGGCGAGGATCTTGGCCCGGTTGCGCAGACGCTGGGGTTTTCCATCGAAGAACTCGTGCGTCGGCACAGCGCGCCGATCTATCGCGTGGCCATGATCGGTTTCGCGCCCGGTTTTGCCTACCTGTTGGGCATGGATCCGGCCTTGAGCATTCCGCGGCGTGACACGCCGCGAACCCGGGTACCTGCTGGCTCGATCGCCATCGGCGGTGCCCAGACTGGCATCTATCCGCGTGAATTGCCCGGCGGCTGGCAGTTGATCGGGCGGACGCCGTCACGCTTGTTCGATCCGACCGATGTTGCACGCCCCTGTCTGCTGGCACCGGGCGACCGGGTGCGCTTCGAGCCCGTATCGCACGAAACTTACGCGCGCTTGCTCACGGAGCAGGGCGCATGATCGAAGTGCTCGATCCCGGCCTGTTGAGCAGCCTTCAGGATCTCGGACGCCCCGGATGGGCCCATCTGGGCATCGGTCGAAGCGGCGCGGCCGATGCGCCGGCGCTGCGTCTGGCCCAGGCACTGGTCGGCAATCCAGCCGATGCCTGCGGTATCGAATGCACGCTGCGCGGTCCGAAGCTGCGCATCGAGGCCGGTGCGCACGTCGCCTTGACCGGCGCGCCCACGCCGCAGGCGCGTCTCAATGGCGAACCGTTCTCCGCCTGGACCTCGGTCTGGTGTCCGGCTGGGAGCGAGCTGGATATCGGTCCGATGGCCGCAGGTTGCCGCAGCTACCTGGCCATCGAGGGCGGCATTGATGGCCCGCCATGGCTGGGCAGTCGAAGTGTCGACCTCAATGCCGGTCTGGGGCCGCTGGATGGTCGGGCACTGCGACGCGGAGATCGGTTGCCGCTCGGACCGCGACGTCTGCCTGAGCGCGCGACGTCCAACTGGTCGCTGGATCCTCGGCCGTGGTTCATCGATGTGGCTTCCCACACGCCGATGCGGTTGCTGGAATCCCGTCACACCGCTGTGCTGAGCGAGGCCTCGCGCGATGCGCTCACGCAATCGACGTTCCAGGTGACCGCCGACAGCAACCGCGTCGGCATTCGACTGCAAGGCGAACAGGCGCTGCAGCTGCGCGATGCCACCGAATGCATCAGCGAAGGCGTGGTCGCCGGCGTCATGCAACTTCCGCCCGGTGGAAAGCCGATCCTGCTGGCGACCGAGCATCCCGTTACCGGCGGTTATCCACGCATTGCGCAACTGGCAGCGGCCGATCTTCCTCGCCTCGGTCAGTGCCGGCCGGGCGATGCGTTGCGCTTCGAGTGGGTCGATCTGCAGCAAGCGCGCCATCTGCTTGCCGCGCAGCGCCGAAGTCTCGATGATCTGTGCAGGAACATCGCGCGACGACTGGAGCAGGGCACATGAAGCGCATCGATCTCAATTGCGACATGGGCGAATCCTTCGGTCCCTGGAACATGGGCGCGGACGCCGAAGTCATGCCGTGGATCACCTCGGCGAACGTCGCCTGCGGATTCCATGCCGGCGATCCCTCGATCATGCGTAGGACCGTGGTTCTGGCGGCGGAGTCCGGTGTTGCGGTCGGCGCGCATGTGGGATTGCCCGATCTCGCCGGATTCGGCCGACGCGCCATGGCGCTCAGTGCTCAGCAGGTCTACGACCTTGCCGTGGTGCAGATCGGGGCCTTGAGCGCGGTCGCGCGCACGCAGGGCGTGAAGGTCATGCACATGAAGCCGCATGGCGCGCTCTACCACATGGTCGAGCGGGACGAGGATCTCGCCAAGGCGCTGGCACGCGCCGTGTACGACATCGATGCGAGCATGCGCCTGCTCGGCCGTTCCGGCGGCCGGCTGGTTGCATGCGGTCAGCAACTCGGATTGTCCGTCGCACACGAAGCCTTCGCAGATCGGCGTTATCTGTCCGACGGACATCTGGTGCCTCGTGGCGAGCGTGGCGCCGTCATCGAGGATGTGAACATTGCAGCCGCGCAGGCGGTGAAACTGGCGGAAGAGGGCGCCGTCGAAACGGTCGACGGAACCCTGCTGTCGCTTCGCGCGGACACCATCTGCGTGCACGGTGATCGACACGACGCGGTGGCCTTTGCCCGTCTCATGCACCAGCAGCTCAGGGCATCAGGCGTTGAACTGCGCTCGACCGAGCATTGAGCCGCCAGAGCGTCCGACAGCGCGTTCATCACCGACGCTTTTTCCCCAACATGCTGCGAAGTACGCCGTCACGGCGTATCAGAGCGTGATACAGCGCGGCGTCGACGTGCCCGAGGATGACGACGAAGAAAAGCATCGCCAAGATGATATGCGTCTGCCGGTTCGCTGGTGCGGCGCAGATGTGAACGCGCATAGACCACGGAGCGGGCCGGAAGCAGCGGATCGTCGGAGATGCGGATGCCTTTCGGGGGCGCGGCCGGGTCGCAGTTGATGTCGCGGCACGTTCCCGTGGTTTACGACGTGTTGGCGGTCAGTACCAGGGTGCTCGCGTCTACTTGCTGCGGATTCGCGGACCACACGCGGGTAGCGTCGTCGGTGGAGTTGTCGATGAAGTTGCCGGCGTGCCGGAATGCGCCGCCATCGTCCTGATGGATGGACGATGAAGGTTGGAGACCTGCGATGCGAAAGATCAGGCGTCGCCGCCTTCGAGCTCGGAATCGATGTACAACGTGACCTGTACGCGCTGATCGGCCTGGCGGCGCGACATCGGTTGCGGACCGGGTGCGCCGTTCAGGCGTGCGCGAAGTTCCGGATCGAGGCGATAGGAAAGCGCCGTCTGCAATCGCGGCGGCAGCGGTTCGTCGATCGTGGCCAGTTCCTGCTTGCGCGGATTGGCATGCGAAGGGCCGGCCTGCATGGCTGCGCGTGCGCGGCGGTCATCCTCGACCGGCTCGGACTTGCCCAGTACAGGGCGACTGGATATCGGCAGCTTCAACACGCTGATACGTCCTTGCGCGACACGTCCCCCGCGATGGATGGGTGACTTCATGGTCGAACCTCGGCGATGATCGGAAAAGACATCCTGCACGGGGAATAGTGGAACCGATGGCACGCATCTATCAAGTCTGGACCATGGGAGAGGCGGATGTGCGCGTCGCACTGGTGCACGATCGCGGCCAGGCCGATGTGTGGGTGCATCGCGTATCCAGCTGGGGGTTGGCCCATGGCGACACGCGCTGGTTCATCACTCGCGAACGCAATGATGCGACCGCCTGGGTCTACTTCTGCAGTATCGGCATGGCGCAGGTGAAGGTCTGTTTCGTGGACAGCTACGGCGAAACCGGCTGGCGCGATCCCGAGAAGGCTCGACGAGGCCTGTTCGCGTCACGACGCGGGTTTTCCTGAGGCAGGAAGGCGAATCACCGAAAGGTTGCGCATGCCGAGGATGCTGGCAATGCGGGCGGACGATTGCTGTGCGTCCGCCGTCGACGGGAAGCGTCCCACGGCGACCACGATCCAGCGATGGCCGCCTGCATCGAGCACGCTGATCCGAGTCAGCGGCAGGTCGATGCCCACGGTTTTCACGCGGCGCTCCTCATCGTCGGCGGCCCGCTCGGAAACATACATGCCCAGTTGCAGCGCATACGCCGTCGCGCCTTTCTTCGGCGCGGGATGCTTCACGGTGGAGGTCACCAGCAAGGCGTTCAGCGTGGCTGTCGTGGATGCGCTGGGCGGTGCCGAGGCGGAGGCGCCGACTGCAGGATTCGATGCCTTGCCGGCGGTCAGCTGCGGCGTAGGTATGCCGGGTGGCGGGGTAGACGAAGACACGCCGGGCAGGTGCCCGACCGCGCTTTCGATGCGCTGCTGCCAGGCGTCCGGGGCCATCACGCCTGCCACGAACATGCACGCGCCGAACAGAACCACCAGAAGAATCAGCGCCAATTTCGCCAGCATGTTGCCATCCCTGTCGCAGCGATCGTCGCCACCCGCGGTCCATGGTGCCATTCCGGTCGCGGCAAGGCGAGGGGAGGCGCAATGCGAATATTTCGCATTGAATATGCGAATGGCTTCGTGGTACCACTTGCACCTCGTTCGATATCGAACTCGGGGAGCATCGGACGCGTCGCAGGTTCCATTCACAGGTGCCGGTTCACGCCGGAAGCCGTGGCAAAGCGACCGCTGCAATGGTCTCCCGTACAATTCAGGGGCGTGTCATGGATGATGCATTGCGATTCAATCTTCTCGGTTCTTCGCCTCAGTTCGCCCATGTGCTGGCGCAGATCCGTCGCGTGGCGCGGTTCGACATCACGGTGCTGGTCAGTGGGGAAACCGGCACAGGCAAGGAACTCGCCGCTCATGCCGTGCATTATCTCGGCGACCGCGCCGGCGGCCCCTTCATCCCCATCAACTGCGGTGCGCTGTCCGAATCGCTGGTCGAGAGCGAGCTGTTCGGACACGAACGCGGCGCCTTCACCGACGCCCGTCAGGCCGCGCCGGGACTGATCAGCGAGGCTGACGGCGGAACGCTGTTTCTGGATGAAATCGACGCCTTGTCGTCCAAGGCGCAGGCGTCGCTGCTGCGTTTCCTGCAGGACGGTACCTACCGCCGAGTCGGCGGTACGCAGATGCGGCAGGCCGATGTGCGCCTGATCGCCGCCAGCAATGCGGATCTCGATGCGCTGGTCGAGTCGCGCCGTTTTCGACGCGATCTGCTGTATCGGCTCAAGGTCCTGCCGCTACACATGCCGCCGCTGCGCGAACGCGGGGAGGATGTCGTGGAGCTGGCGCAGACCTTTCTCGACCGCCTCAATCAACGCTACATCGACGACATGCCCGGCAAGCGGTTCCATCCGCGCACGATTGCGGCGCTGGCCCATCACGACTGGCCGGGCAATGTGCGCGAACTGGAGCATTTCGTGCAACGCGAGTTCCTGATGTGCGAGGACAGGGTGATTCACGCGATGCCCGACCATCACGCCAGCGATTCGCGCTCGCATGCCGCCGAACCTCGTTTCAATGGTGCTTTTCGTGAGGCCAAAGCCAGGGCCATCGCGGAATTCGAGCGCCGTTACGTGGCCAGCGCGATGAAGCGTGCCCACGGCAATATCTCCGAAGCCGCGCGTATGGCCGGCCAGGATCGCAGTGCGTTCAGCAAACTTGTGCGCAAATATAGGGAAAAGGCCGAACCCGCCGTGAGGCGGGAGAAGCATTCCGTCGATCCATGAGCCCAACAATGACAAGAGGAGCTTCTTCAGCTTCCGATCATGGCAAGCAAGTCACCACCCGAGACCGCAACCGGGGATGAGCGCATTCATGCAGTAGCCGATGCCATCGCATCCCATCTGCAGCGGCATCCACGCAGCGCGGATACCGTTCGAGGTATCCGTCAATGGTGGCTGCAAGCTGTTGCCGTGAATGCCTCCGATGCCGAGGTCGAGCAGGCGTTGTCCCTGCTGGAAGCAAAAGGCATCGTGGAGTCGTTGCATGTTGGACCGCAACGGCTCTGGCGTCGCCGTCGACACCGCTGACGAATACTTCGTTCGATTCACTTCCTGCGCAGAACTTCATGCCGTCCGGAATCGGAGCGGTGATGTACGACTGTGCCCGGGGAGCGAGCCGGGGCATTTTTCACACGCCGTGTAAAAACTGACACACCCCGCGCGAATGTCATACACAGGAAATACGGTAAGTCATGAAAGCGCATGCTCATGTGCTTTCACCTCGTGCGCGGCGATTCCCGCCATCTCGATGCTCATGTTTCGAGTGGGTGGAAAAGCACACGGCGGAAGTGGTTTTCCCAAAGGGAAATTTTGTAAAATCCAATGAAAACAATAAATTAAATAGTTGGCACGCATCTTGATAACAGTCATCGCACGGCTACATCGGGCGGCATTCGAACGAACGGAATCCGCAGCCTTCCACCAACCGAGGCGCGAACATGACTGTCGAGAGTATTCAGAAGAAGTTGTTGCGTGTGCGTCCGCCGCGCGTACGCATCACCTATGACGTGGAAACCGGCGGTGCCAGCGAGAAGGTCGAATTGCCCTTCATCGTCGGCATCTTCGCCGACCTGTCCGGAGAGCGGAGCGCGGATTCGTTGCCGGCGGTGAAGGATCGTCGCATGCGCGACATCGATGCGGAATCCTTTGACCGGATCCTGTCCGAGTGTGGACCGACGATCCGGCTGGATGGTCTTCCCGACCTGATCACCGGCGATGGCAAGAAGCTCAATGGGCCACTGACCTTCAACTGCCTGGCCGACTTCGAACCGTTGGCCGTGGTCAACAAGGTTCCCAATCTGCAGCAGCGCTACAAGGCGCGTGGCGATCTGCGCAGTTTGCAGTCGATGGCCGAATGCAACGATTCGCTGGCGAGCCTCCTCGATCAGACGATCCAGGATGCCGACGCGATGGGGGCGCTGAAAAAGCTGTTCCCGACCGACAACGCCGAGGACTGGGTCAAGGTCAATGTGGCGCCGTCCTCCGCGCCGGCGCAGGGGCCTGTCGAAGGCAAGGACGTGCCGGTCGCCCTGATGACGCAGTTGGTGGCGCAGATGGGTGATAGCGTCAAGACGGCCGAGGCTGCGAAGGATGCCGCCGACGCCGCGCAGGAAGCTGCCGAAAATGCCAAGCAGGCGGCCACGGACGCGGATGCCGCGCTGGAAACGGCCAAGAAGGCGGCCAAGGATGCCGCCGATGCGCTGGACAAGGCCGAAACGGCCGCCAGCAAGGCCACCGGCGATACGGCTATCGCCAACGCCAACAAGGCGTTGATCGAGGCGCGCAAGACCAAGGACGATGCCGACGCCGCGTTGCTGATGGCCCAGTCCAAGGCCGACGCCTCCGATGCCATGGCCGAACAGGCTACGCAGACCGCCAGCGATCGTCAGGAAGCATTCCTGTCCATCGACCCGCTGTCGCGTGCGCGCCGCCTGTCGGCCCGTCTCGCCCACGAGATCATCGTGCCGATGGAGAGCAAGGACCTGACGCACGTGGAGCTGGGCTGCAATGGCCTGATCGACGAACGCGTGGGCGGCATCGACGTGCAGATCGGTCACCAGCTCGACGTCATCATGCATGCGCCGAACTTCCAGAAGCAGGAAGCGACCTGGCGCGGGCTGTTCTATCTCGTGTCGCGCTCCGAGACCGGCACCATGCTCAAGCTGCGCGTGTTCAACGTCAGCAAGGACGATCTGCGCAAGGAGCTGGAGAAGGCGGCCGATTTCGATCAGAGCTGCATCTTCAAGATGATCTACGAGGCCGAGTTCGGCACCTACGGCGGCATGCCCTACAGCATGCTCGTGGGCGACTACGAATTCGGTCGTCTGCCGAACGACATGTCGCTGCTCAGCAACATGACGACCATTGCCGCGTCCGCGCATGCGCCGTTCGTCGCTGCGGCCGCGCCTTCGCTGTTCGGCCTGGACGGCTTCGACAAGCTGGCCAAACCGCGCGATCTGGCTCAGTTGTTCGAGTCACCGGAAATGCAGCAGTGGGTCGAGTTCCGCGGTACCGAGGACTCGCGCTATGTGGCGCTGACGCTGCCGCACGTGCTGCTGCGTCTGCCGTACGGCAAGGACTCGCGTCCGGCCGAAGGGCTGCACTACGAGGAAACCATCACCGGCAAGAACGGTCCGGAACACAACGCCTTCCTGTGGGGCAACGCCGCCTACGCACTGGCCGAGCGCATCACCAATGCGTTCGCGCTGTATCGCTGGACGGCGGCGATCCGCGGTGTCGAGGGCGGCGGCCTGGTCAGCGGTCTGCCGATCTTCACCTATCGCGATGACGCCGATCTGGTGAACATGATCTGCCCGACCGAGGTGTCCATCACCGACCGCCGCGAGAAGGAACTGAACGATCTCGGTTTCATCTCGCTGTGCAACTGCAAGGGCACCGGGCAGGCCGCGTTCTTCGGCGGTCAGACGGCCAACCAGCCGCGCCAGTACCTGACCAACGACGCCAACGCCAATGCGCGTCTGTCGGCGATGCTGCCGTACATGCTGGCCGCCTCGCGTTTCGCGCACTACATCAAGGTCCTCATGCGCAAGAAGGTCGGCGCATTCCTGACCCGCGGCAACGTCGAGGCGTATCTCAATACCTGGATCACGCAGTACGTGCTGCTGGACGACAACGCCTCGCAGGACGTCAAGGCCAGCTATCCGCTGCGCGCCGCACAGGTCAACGTGACCGACGTGCCCGGCGAACCCGGTTCGTACAAGGCGACGGTCTTCATCAAACCGCATTTCCAGCTCGAAGAGCTGACCACTTCGATCCGTCTCGTCGCCGACCTTCCCAAGGGCTGATCGCCTAGGCACCGGATCCCATACAAGGAGCGACCATGGACCTCATTCTCTTGCAACCCGGCGACCCGTCGATCTTCGGCGGCAAGAACAGCTGGGACAACGGCGGCAGCCTGATCGACGATGAGTGGCGCGACAAGGTGCTCAAGCTCGGTCAGTGCATGGAGCTGGTCTCCGTGCACCACGGCATGAAGCAGCAGATCACCACCGACGTCAGCAATTCCGCGCGCACGTCCGGCCGGCCCATCATCACCGAGTTCACCTGCGTGAAGTACGTCGACAAGACCTCGGTGAAGATGTACGAGGCGTGCCTGGCGGCGAAGACGCTCGGTTCCGGGGCGAAGAACCCGACCAAGATCTACATCGCCCGCAACTCGGGCGAGAGCACTGCCAACATCATGACCATCGAACTGCGTGACGCGATCATCAGCGAGATCCAGTTCCAGTCCAACGCGGACGACATGCCGACCGAGCAGTTCAAGCTCAACTTCACCGAAGTGCTGTGGACCTACACGGTCCAGCGCGCCGACATGAAGTCGGCCGGCAATCTGTCGGCAGGCTGGAGTATCTCGCGCAATCGTCCGATCGGTCAGTTCACCTCCTGAAGCCGTCGCCGCGTGCCGGCGAAGGGAAGTCCGCGATGCAGTTTCTGCTCGAAAAGCTGGTCAACCGGGATGAACCCGGCATGGGCAAGGCGCCGCCGTTCGAGCTCGCTGCGGCGGTGGCGGAGCAGATCCAGCGTCTGGTGCAGTGCCGCCCTAGCGTCGCTTCCGGCGACATCCGCATCGATGACTTCGGCATGCCCAGCATCGTCGAATTCGGCGTCGGAAGCAGCGACCGCGAGCGTTACGGTCGCTGGCTGATACGTGCGATCGCCCATTACGAGCCGCGTTTGCTGGAACCCCGGTTGGAGTGGGTCGAAGGCGATCGCGACTCGTTGACGGCGGCGTTGAAGATCCACGGTCGGCTGCCTGGCGAGAGCACGGCACGCGAGTTCCGCTTTGCCGTGCCCCGGGCGGAGCAGCGTCGATGAATCTGGACACGCCGCGCCTGAAAATGTGGTTCGAGAGCGAGCTGGCTTCGCTGCGCGACGAGGCGGACGAGTTCGGCCGTTCGTTCCCGGCCATCGCCCAGAACCTTCAGCTCAGCAACGGACGCAGCGGCGACCCGCATGTCGAGATGCTGATGCAGTCCTTTGCCTGGTTGACCGGCCGTCTGCGCTATCAGCTCGAAGCCGATCAAGCCGTGTTGCCGAACGCCTTGCTCGGCATCCTGTATCCGCATCTCGAGGCACCCTTGCCGGCCATGCTGCTCGGCGAGATCGACGTACGTGCCGACGGTGCGAATTTCGTGCACGGCGCAGCGCTGGAGCGGGGGCGGCTGGTGTCCGCGACGGCGACCTCCGAGGATGGCCAGCAGATTCGCTGCCGGTTCCGCACCTGCTTTCATACTCCGCTGTGGCCACTCAAGATCATGCAGCTGGGCACGGTCGCGACCAATGCCTTCGCGCTCGATCCTTCCGACACGCGCACGGCTTCGGTGCTCCGGGCGAAGGTGCGCGCCTTCGGCAAGGACAGTCTGCAGGCCCTGAAACCGCCATTCCTGCGTTTCTGCATCCATGCCGAGAACAAGCATGCGTACCGTCTCTACGATGCGCTGGCGCTGCATCTGGTGCGCATGGCCGTCCGTATTCCGGGGCAGGAAGAGCTGCGCTACATCGAACCCGAACATCTGCGCTGGTGCGGTTTCGACGAGGACCAGGCTGTGCTCGACGCCCACCCGTTGACGCATCCGGGCTATCGGCTGGTGCAGGAGTACTTCGCGTTTCCGCAGAAGTTCATGTTCTTCGAGGTCGACGGGCTCGACCTGAGCGGTGGCGACAAGGAATTCGAACTGCTGTTCCTGCTCGATCTGCCGCCGATGAAGGCGGCGATGGACGCTTCACTGCTTCGCCTGAACTGCTTGCCGCTGGTCAATCTGTTTCCACAACGCCTCGAACCGTTCGTGCTGGACCAGCAGAAATACGAATACCGGCTGATCGGCGACGAGCAGCATCATCGCTTCTGCGAGATCTACGCGCTACGCGAGCTGGTGTCGATCCTGCCCGGCAAGAGTCCTCGGCCGATTGCGCCGTACTTCTCGATGGACGAGGCGGCGAATCTGGAAAGTCAGGATTATTTCTATGCCTCGCGGCGCGGCATCAACCAGACCGGCGCCGTGCACGGCACGGAGACCTACATCTCGTTCCTCGATCCCGACTTCGCGCCGGCGCACCCGGCGGAGGAAATGATCGGCGGCACCGCGGTGTGCACCAACCGCAGACTGCCGTCGCGCTTGCGCGCCGGAAAACTGCTGTACCTGGAGGGCGCGGGCGCGGTGTCTTCGCTGACTGTGGCCAGCAAGCCGACGCCGAACCAGCCGCCGCAGATGATCGGCGATCGGCCGTGGGCGCTGGTTTCCCAGTTGTGTCTGAACCATCTGTCGCTGGTCGACAGCGACAACGGCCCCGAGGCGCTCAAGAACCTGCTGCGCTTGCATGTGGGCTCGGCCAGCGTCGACGGCCATCGCCAGATCGACGGCATGCGCGGGCTGCAGACCCGACGGGTGCAACGCGCCATGCCGAAGGGGGCAACCGTGCGCGGTTTCACCGATTGCCTGCAGATCCGCCTACAGGTCGACTTGGGGCATTTCGAGGGCGCCAGCGCCGCGCTCTTCGCATCCGTGCTGCGGCACTTCATGGCGCTCTACGCGGAGGTCAACACCGTCGTTGAACTGATTCTGGAATCGACCACCCATCGAGGGGAACTGAAGATATGGCCTCCACTGACTGGCGCACAGGCGAACCTCTAGCCGCGCGCCTGCAGGCGCGGCCGGCGAGTTTCGACTTCTTCCAATGGGTACGACTGGCGTCGTGGCCCGATGCGGACAGCGATGCAGCCACGCGCGAGCAGGGCGCTTCGCGCGTGCATCCGAATCTTCGGTTCCGAGGCGAATTGTCATCGGCATTCCCGGGCAGCGAGATTTCGGCGGGTCGCATGCGCATACCGCGGCGCATGATCGGCGAGAAACGCCGCAAGGAACTGTTCGTCTCCAATTTCACCGTGCTCGGCATGCTCGGTCCGATGCCCGACAGTTTCACCGAATGGGTACGTGAACGACTCAACGAGCGCGACGCCGGCATGGCGGAGTTTCTCGATATCTTCAACCACCGCATCAGCACGCTGCGCTACGAACTGAAAGCGTCCAGCGTGCCCGCTTTCGATGCGCTGCGTCCGGAGCGCACACGCTATGCGGCGGCGGTCGGCGCCCTCATGGGGCTGGTCGCATTCGATGGCGCTGCCGCCCGCATTCTGGACCAGCGAGTGCCCCTGCCGCGGCGTTCGCTGCTGGCGCTGGCCGGTCTGCTTTCGAGCGGACGGCGCAGCGCGGCCACGGCGGCCCGCGTGCTGACGCTGTACCTCGGCGCTCCGGTTCGGGTGCGTTCGCTGCTGGGCGGATGGCGCGACATCGAAACCCGCGACCGTACGCGGCTCGGACACCGTCGTCTTGCCGATCCGGCGCCGCTGGGGCGTCGAGTATGGGTCCAGCATGCGCGTGTGGGCATGGATATCGGTCCGCTCGACTACCGGGCGCTGTGCGCCTTGCTTGCCGACCGTGCACCGAAAGGCCTGGATCAGCGCAGTGACACCTTCGGACGCAATCACGGTTCGCTGGTGGCCATGCTGCACTATCTTTTCGATCGTCGTGTCGACGTCCTGGTTACGGTCTCGCTGCACGACATGCACTTGCCTGAGGCGATACTGCGTCTGCCGCGCGGACGCGCCGAAAGCCACGGCCTGCGTCTGGGTCAAACGGCCTGGTTGCGTGGAACACCACGCGCCTCGCGCAAAGTGCAGTTCCTGGTGCGCGCCGACGGCGACAGGGCGGTGGCCGCATGAGTCCGCGCAGCGAGCACAAGGTCGGTGTGACCCATGTCGATACGGTCGGCCATGCCGGCGAACCGGATTCGCCGCTGCTGTGGCTGCATTGCGCCATCGCCATGCCGGGCAATCGCTGGCTGGGGGACGAAACTTTCCGGCTGATCGACTTCAAGGGGCAGGAGAGCATCTCCCAGCCCTTCGAGTACCAGTTGGAGCTGCGCGGCAACACGAATCCGTCCGCGCCGCTGGAACTGGACTTCAGTGCGCTGATGGGTCGACCCATCACGGTCGGCATCAACGATGCGATCAAGAGCGACCGACCCGATGCCGCCGCGCGATTCGTGCAGGCGGTGAAGCAGGGTAGTGCGCCGGGCATGAACGTCTTCAACGGTGTGGTGACGTCGTTCTCCATGGCGCAGCCCGCGGTCTACAAGATCACCATGAAGCCGGCGCTGTGGAAGCTGACGCTGACCAACAACTACCGCGTATATCCGCAGATGAGCGTGCACGACGCCATCGAGCAGCTGATGCGCCGTCACTACCTGGACTATTCGCTGGAGGACATCTCCGGGCAGAACAATCTCGCGGTGGCCCGCGTGCAGGACTGGTTGCAGTCGGGCGAGAGCGACTACGCCTTCCTGCAGCGCCTGATGAGCAAGGCGCACATCTTCTACTACTTCAAGCACTACGGGGACCGGCACGTGGTCGTGTTCTCGAACCGTGCGGTGTATCCCCAGGCATTCGGCGACCGGCCGCTGCGCTACACCTACACGTCGATCGACGATCTGGGTCGTCATTTCAACGATGTGGTCTACCAGTACAGCTACGAGCAGTCGCTGGCCAGCAGCGGCGTCAGCGGCGGTTTCGTGCACCAGGAAAGCGCCTCCGAGGAGGACACGGTCGCCGATTACCAGACCTTCTCGTCGCAGATGCCGGCCGATCCCGGCGAGCTGCCGTTCAACCAGTACCGGACCTACGAATACGGCTTCAGCAACGACAGCGCACAGGAATACGTGAAGAACACCGCGTCGTGCCTGGCGTCGTCGGCGAGCCAGCTCAACGGCGGCAGCATGTGCTGGCATTTCCGCGTCGGTCACCGCTTCACCCTGCGCGGCGACATGGACGAGGGCACCTCGCCGCGTCCGGTTCGGCCGACGCTGGAGAACCGGCAGTTCGTGCTCAGTCAGGTGCAGCATTCGGCGTCCAGCCAGGGCAGCTACACCAACACATTCGAGGCGACCGAGGCGGAAGGGCTGCTCAGTCCGTTCTCGGTCCAGGATACCCAGCAGGGTGCGATCATCGCCCGCGTGGTCGATGTGGAAGGGCAGCGTCCGCAGGACTGGCGTTTCTATGAACCGCAGAACTTCGACCCGGAGTCGGCGCGCCTGCGCGACACCCAGGCCTCGCCGACGGATCTGATGACCAAGGGCGTCTACGTGCAGTTCTCCAGTCCCGGTTCGCCTGGCGATCCGGTCTGGGTGAAACTGGCGCCGCACATGCAGACCGTGCCGGAAATCGGCGTCATGGTGCTGGTTTCCCGCGCCAATGACGAATCCGAGCTGCCCGAGGTACAGAGCATCGTGCAGGCCAACGGTTCGCTGGTGGTCACGCCTTCCGGCTGGACCGCGAACACGAACGTGGGCAGCAGCTACTCGACCAGCTACGGCGACAACCAGAGCATCCGCTTCGGCCTGCATTCGGACTACGACCTGGACAAGGCGGTCAATATCGTCACGTCCAAGTACGACACCGGCGACTATCGCGACACCAGTTATTCGCAGGGTGGAAGCTACAGCTACTCCACGTCCGAGAACGGCAAGGACGGCCTGCTGAGCCGGTCCGATTCCTTCGGTTGTACCTACAGCACGCACGAGGGCGCCGAGGTGTGGAGCAAGAGCACCGTCGGCAAGACGACCTCGTACTCGACCGTGACCGGTGACAGCTACAGCGAGGACATTTCGCAGGGCACGGCGACGCGCAAGTCGACCCAGAACATCGTGGTCGGCACGTCCACCACGGCGATGCAGACCAACATGTCCGCGACCGGCATGAACAGCTCGACCGAAACCGTCGGCGTGACCACCAGCGCCTCCGCGATCGGAGTCAGCACCGGCATGTCGATGACCGGCGTCGCGCTGCAATCGTCGGTGACCGGCGTGCGCACCGAGAGCTCGTTGACCGGCATGGTCACCAGCGCCTCGCTGACCGGCATGAGCAGTTCGGTTTCGGCGACCGGCTCGACGGAAGCCGTGTCGGTGACCGGCAGCGCGATCGACACGCGCGTCACGGGGTCGAGCATCACGACCTCGGTCACTGGCAGCAACATTCAGACCAACGTCACCGGCTCCAGCGTCGATACCAGCGTGGTCGGTGCGTCCACGCGTCTGAACGTCGTCGGCGAAAGCACCGGCATCTCGGTCACCGGCTCCAGCACCGAGATCGGCGTGTCTGGCTCGGAGACCCACATCGGCGTGAAGGGCGATACCACGTCCGTGGAAATCGTCGGCGGCGGCATCGCTTTGAACGTGGCCGCGGCCCGCATGGCCGTGGACATCACCGGGATCAGCATCTCCATCCCGATCACGTACATCTACGTATGAGGCGCGCATGAAGATAGTCAAACCCATGACGCTCGGCCTGATGCACCGCCCGTACCGGTGGCGCGGACGCGACCGCCTGCTCACGGCGACCCTGCAGTTCTTCCAGCTGGGCGGGCGCGCGGAAAGCCTGCTGCGCGACAACCTGCAATGGCGCAAGCTCATCGATCAGCTTCCGATGGGTCGGCCGCTCGATGAATTGATGCCCAAGCAGCGCGGCGAAGTGTTGCTGACCGGGCAGGCGCATGCGGCGCATGGGTTGGCCACCACCGAAATGACGGTGCGGCTGACGCTGGGCGAGATCGACAAGTCCGTGCGCGTCATCGGCGACCGGGAATGGATGTACGGCATGCTGCCACTTTTGCAGATCACGCCGCCCGCGCCTTTCACCAGCATGCCGCTGCGTTGGGAGAACGCGTTCGGTGGCGATCGGCATCCGGGCAATCCGAAGGGGCGCGGATACCTTCCCAAACGACTCGCCGCGCTGGTCGGCCGCAACCACGGAAGCATGCCGAATCTGGAGCGCGTCGGTGAGCCGGTGCGCAATCATCGGCGTGTCTACGAGCCCGCCGGGTTCGGCCCGCTGGACGTGAGCTGGATGCCGCGTCGGCAATGGATCGGCACCTACGACAAACAGTGGCATGCCAAGGGATTCCCTGGACTGGCCGACGATACCGATCCCGAATTCTTCAATGCCGCGCCGCTCGACCAGCGTATCGAGGGCCTGTTCCAGGGCGGGGAAAGCTATCGGCTCGAAGGCATGCATCCGCAGCATCCGGTGATCGAGGGATGTCTGCCCGACATGCGTCCGCGTGTGTTCCTCCACCGCAAGGGCGCCGCGGCCGATGTGGTCGAAGAAGTGCCGCTGCGCTTCGATACCGTCTGGTTCTTTCCGGAAGTCGAGCTCGGCGTGGCGATTCACCGCGGCGAGGCGATGACCCAGGATTCCATGGCGCTCGACATCGACGCGCTCATGTGTGCCTACGAGCATCAGTCCGACGCACCGCGCCCCGTTCAGCACTATGGCGAAACGCTCGCCGTGCGCATGAACCGGGATACGCTCGCGCGGCACGTATTCAACGAGTCCCAGCTCACGCCCGACCTCGATGCCGCCACACAGGCCCGGCACGCGCACGAAGAGGAACAGGAGCGTGCGAAGAAGCGGCGTGCACGGGAGACGCGCGAGGCGGACATGCGCGCCGAATTCGAGGCGCACGGAGGATTGCCGCCTGCTGAGGCACCGCAGGAAGAGGAGGATCCGGTCTCCATTCAGACACCTTCGGCAGCAGCGTTGAAGCGTGGCGATTTCGACTTGGGTCCGCTTCTGGACAGCGCGCAACAGGCGGCCGAGCAGGCGCGCCAGAAGGCCCAGGCGCGGCGCGAGGAGGCGCTGGCGAAATTCGGCGAACTGCCGGAAGCCGCACCGCCCACCGCGATGAACGAAGCCGAGGCCCTCGACCTGGCGCAGCACGGCGATGTCGCGCTGGGCATGTTGTCCGAAATCGGCGACACGCAGCCATCGCCGCCGCCTATCGCACAACTCGAGGATCTCCAGCGCAAGGCGCGTCTGGCCGCGCCTACACCCACGGCGCCGGTGCGGCCCCTGACGTCCGCCGCCGCCACGGCGATCGGACAATGGATCGTGCAGCGCGTGCGCGAGGGCGAGTCTCTGCGCGGATGCGATCTGGCCGGCGCCAATCTGCGCGGCGCGATTCTGTCCGGCGCCGATCTCAGCGGAGCATTGCTGGAATCCTCCGACCTCAGCGGAGCGCGACTGGAAGGTGCGAACTTCAGCGAGGTGGCGTTGACCGGCGCGTGCCTGGACGCAGCCGACTGCACCAGCGCGATGTTCGACGGCGCCAACCTGGCGCGAACCAGAGCGCGTCGCACTGTGTTCCGAAGCGCCAGCTTCAAGGGCACCCAATCCGCCGAATCGGACTGGCAGGACGCCGATCTCAGTGGTGCGCACATGGATCAGTGGACGGCGTCCAACATCAACCTGGTTCGTGCCGACCTGCGCGGCACCCGGCTCAGCGACTGTGTACTGCTGCATGCACGCGGGCAGGGCAGCCACTGGGAGCACTCGCACTGGGAGAGAACGGTCGCGCTGGGTTCGGATTTCAACGCCAGCGACTGGAGCGAGGCCGCGCTGGAGCGCAGCGTGCTGATGGAATGCCTGCTCACTGACAGTCGCTGGTCCGGAGCCCGGTTGATCCGGGTCCAGGCCGGTGGCGGCGCCGACTGGAGTCGTGCCGACCTGCAGCGCGTCGATGCCGACCGCAGCAGCTGGCGCGATGCCACGTTGCTCGATGTCGATCTCACCGATGGTGAATTCCGGCAGTGCGATTTCAGTGGCGCCAATCTGGCTGGGTCCACGCTCCAACGCTCGCTGTTCTACCGTTCGCTGTTCATGGGCAGCGATCTCGGCAGCGCGCGGGCCGAGGCCGCGGACTTCTATCAGGCCATGTGCCGACGCGCGGATTTCCGCGACGCGGATTTGCACGGCGCCAACTTCATGCAGGCCGATTGCACCGAGGCGCACTTCGATCACGCCTGTCTGGACGAAGTGCGTCTGGAGCCGGGGCGGAGGTTGCCGCGATGACGAGTTGGGAAGACATCGCCCGTCTGCAGCGCATGGGCAAGCCTCTGCACGACGTCGACCTGGGCGAACTCGACGGAAGCGGCCGGCACATCGACGGACTCGTGCTGAGCAAGGTGCGCTGGCGCAACGCGCGTCTGCGCGGTGCGACGCTGAATCGAGTGACCTTCATCGACTGCGATCTCGAAGGTGCCGATTTCGAGGCGGCGAACCTGGAAAGCTGCAGCTTCACGAAAACCCGGCTGGGCGGTTCTTCCTGGTCGAAGGTGAAGGTTGCGCAGAGCGCCTTCACTGCATGCGCACTGCCCGCCAGCACCTGGTCGAAGGCGGAGTGGTCGGTCAGCGTCGCCACCCGCAGCGACCTGCAGCGCAGCGACTGGAGTGCGGCGACGATGCATCGAAGCGTGTTCGCCCAATGCGAACTCGATCAGGCCGCATTCCGAGGCGCGATACTGGACCAGTCGGTGCTGCCGGATGTCGATTTCCGCAGCCTTGACATCCTGGGTCTGCACGCGAAGGCCTGCGTGCTGAAGCAGGCCCGTTTCGACGGCATGGACCTGCGTTCGGTGTCGCTGGAGCGCTGCCTGCTGGAAAGCGCATCCTTCGTCGGCAGCGATCTTCGCGGCACGATTCTGCGCGAGGCGAATCTGCGCAAGGCGCACCTCGCACAGTGCAGGGCCGAAGGCGCCGATCTGAGCCGCGCGTTGCTGCTGGAATCCGTGCTCGAGGATGTCGACGCCCGCGATCTGTGCGCACCCAACGTGATCTTCCAGGGCGCGGAGCTGCGCCATGTACGCCTGGACGGCGCGAAGCTCTCCGCCAGCAACTGGGACGAAAGCCGTCTGCAGGATATCGATTTCACCGGCGCCGATCTCACCTACGCGCGATTCGAGCATGCCCGCGGCGAGCGCGTCGCCTTCGATCACACCGATTTTCGTCACGGCAACCTTCACGACGCACGTCTCGCCGATGCGTCGTTCGAGGATGCCCGATGTACCGGCCTCCGCGGCACCTCGGCACAACGCCTGGCCGTCGAAGCCCGATCCCTCTCACTGGAGATGCACTGATGTTCGCCACCCAACGACGCCGATTCACTCGTGCGCAACAAGCACCCGAATGGTCCGAGGCCGTAGTCCGCGAAGCGCTGGACGGCGGCATCTGGTTGATGCAGGACGGACGCAGCGCACGGCAGGCCGTGTCCTGCCTGATCACGCCGCAGCCCGGCGACGTAGTCCTGCTGGTTCGCACCGCCGAAGGCCGCTACCACGTGCTGCATGTGCTCGATCGCGAGGAACGTGAGGAGGTGGTGATGGCCGTGCCCGGCGCGCAGCGTCTGTCGATCCGCCAGCCGGACGTGGACGTGACCGCCGAGAAGACCATCTCCATGCGCGCCGCCGACACGGTCGACATCACGGCTGCGCGCGGTCCGCTTTCGCTCAATGCGCGCAACGTGTTTACCAGCGCGGCCGAGTCCCTGGTGCAGACGGCCAGCCACTACGTCGGTCAGGTCGAGCATTTCCTGGTTACTGCACGGCAACTGCTGCGCATCGACAGCGAGCAGGCCCTGATCACCGCGCGGCAGGATGCCAAGATCGACGCCGAGCGCGTCAGTCTGGGGTGATCGGAAGATGTTCGCGAACACCAACCTCGGCGTGATGAGCCTCGCTTTCCCGGACGTCTGCAATGTCCCGATCGCGGGCGTGCCGACGCCGACGCCGTTCCCGAATATCTCGCTGTCGTTCATGGACATCCCGGTGCAGTTCGAGATCATCATCGGCGGGGGGCTGGGCGAGAACCTGCTGACCATCAGCAGCATGACGCAGGGCGACGAAGCCGGCCTGCAGGGTGGCATCGAGTCGGTCATGTTCATGGGGCCGGGGCGCACGCTGCTGGGCAGTTTCACGGTGTATGTGGGAGGCATTCCGTGTTCGCACCTCTTCGACCTGACCGGCCAGAACGGCATGCTGCCGAACGCCGAGGGTACGTCGCTGACGCCGGCGCAGATTTCCGTTCTGGTGTTCAGCTGATGCGCCGCCGTATCGCCATCGTCACGTTCACGCTGATGGTTCTGACCGGACTGTCCGGCTGCAGTTTCCTGTCCAAGCTGGTGCCGTGGGGCGGCAAGACCGCGGCGGTGAAGGACATGCGCGTGGTCGCGGTGCCGGACGCGAATGCCGATTCGGCCACGGCACTCGATCTGGTGTTCATCTACGACAAGACGGCCATGGCGCTGATACCGAAGACATCCCCGGACTGGTTCAAGAAGAAGGCCAGCCTGCGCAATGGTCTCGGCACGTCCGCCGACGTCGTGTCCCTGCAGGTCACGCCGGCCTCGATGGTCGATGCCGTCAAGCTTCCCAAGCGGCACGGCAAGGCCGTCGCCGTCTATGCCTTCGCCGGTTACCTGAGTCCGTCGGGGCAGGGACGCATCGACCTGACCGGATACAAGCACCCCACGATCTGGCTGGAAGCGTCGGCC
The DNA here is from genome assembly GCF_012395255.1 of Oleiagrimonas citrea. Taxonomy (GTDB): domain Bacteria; phylum Pseudomonadota; class Gammaproteobacteria; order Xanthomonadales; family Rhodanobacteraceae; genus Oleiagrimonas; species Oleiagrimonas citrea. The sequence goes on along the minus strand of NZ_JAAZQD010000007.1, from coordinate 29,334 downwards.
GTCCACGTTAGCGAACCCTGAGGTAGAACCATGTCCGCCGCCGACTCCACGCAATTGCTTCCCGAGGCCGTCTCCTGGACGGAGGGCATGCTGCTCTCGCCGCAGCACTTCCAGCAGAACGATATCTACTGGCACGCCACGCTGCGCCAGCGCCTGGCTGCCGTGCAACCGAACTTCTGGGGCATCCAGGAGTTGGCGCTGGACATGACCGAACTGGTCAAGGGCAGGGTGGTCGTCGAGCGTTTGCGCGCGGTGATGGGCGATGGCCTGGTGATCGATTACCCCGGTCACTATGCCCCGCAGCCGCTGATGCTCGATCTGTCCAAGCACGACTGGACCGGCGCGCCGAATGTCTCCGTGCACCTGCGGATTCCGGTCCGCGGAAGGGGCGCGGCCAGCAACATCGGCGACATGCAGCGCTACACCACCGAGCCGGGTGCGCTGGAAGCGGACGAAAGCAATGTGCAGGACGAGATCAATGTCGACCGGCTGCGTCCGCGCATCGGACTGTACGCCGGCGACAGCGTACCCAAGAGCTACTGCTCGTTTCCGCTGCTGCGACTGCGCGGCGACACACGAGGCGTGCATCTGACCGATTTCCACCCGCCCATGCTCGATCTGGCCGCGAGTGCATTCCAGGGCGATGTGTCGCTGCGCAATCTACTGGACAATCTGTCGGCCAGATTGTGGGCCAAATACCGCGAACTGCTCGGGGTGCGTATCGGCGAACAGCCGCGCTACGGCGAGGACAGCGTCGCACAGGTCTACGCCGCGCGTTGCCTGGCGATGGCCTTGCCGGCCTTCGATGTGGCGCTGAAGTCCGGAGTCGCGCATCCGTACGAGTTGTACGTGGCGCTTGCGCAATTGGTCGGCTTTGTCGCGGCCACGCCCAGTGCGCCGCAACCGCCGGCCTTGCCCGGTTACGTGCACAACGACTGCATGCCGGCGTTCCAGCAGGCCATCCGCTACATCACGACCCAGATCGACCAGCTCAATGCGGACTACCGGGTACTCGAATTCGAGCCGGTCGGCCGTTCGGGCTTCCGTTGCCGTTTGCCGGCGGGCACGCGTACCGACTCGCTGTTCATCGAACTGCGTCCCCGTTCCGGCCAGACCGGTCCGGCGCTGGGCAACTGGTTGCGCAACGCGCGCATCGCCGCGCATGAAATGCTGCAGACGCTGCTCCGCCGACGCTTCCCCGGTGCCGGCGTGCGCGAGGCCGACGCCACCAGGATCGCTGCGCTGAATCTGCGTCCGGGATCGTTCGTGTTCGAGATCCGCAATGCCAACATCGAACTCGACGAGGGCAAGACCCGACGTCTGATCGTGGACGATGACGAACTCGTGATCCTCGGCGAACCCGGCGACGAAGTGCCGGCGTCGATTCTCCTGTATCTGCCACGCACGCGCGAAGCCATGCCGGCGGCGCCATCGAGTGGAGACGGTTGATCGATGTTGATGAGGCGATCCGACCGGAATTTCCTGCTCGAGCATTTCTCGGCGTTCTACGAGGAACTCGCGCGGATCAAACAGGCTGCACGCAGTCAGGAACTGACGCGCCTGCTCGAACCGGATACGCCGCATGCGGAAATCGATCCGCACGTGATGGCCGAGCGCGTCGCCGCGCGGCTGCTGGCCGTGATGGATGCGCAGATGCATGAAGTTCGCGGCACCGCCACGGGTGCGGAAATGGATGCCTATCGGCGCACCCGCTACGTGATGGCAGCGCTGGCTGACGAGATCTGCATCTTCGATCTGTCGCGTCCCGGAACCAACGACTGGACCGCGCACTGGACCGAACATCTCATCGAATACTCGATCGCACGCAGCCGCATTGCCGGCCGCCAGTTCTTCGCGCTGGCCAAGGCGCTGGTGGAATGCCGTGCGCCTTCCGTGCTGGAAGCGAATCTGGCGGCCGTCTTTCTGCTGGCCCTGCAGCTCGGTTTCCAGGGCATGTACCGCGGTCCGGAAGGTCGCAATGTCCTGCGTGCCTACCGCAGCCGGCTGTACAAGCTTGCCCGCCTGGGCGACATCGGAAAGCAGCGCGAGCATGCCTTCCCGCAGGCCTACGACTATGCGGTGCAAGTGGATGAGTCGAGCGTGCAGATTCGACCGGCGCTGTCGCCGTGGCTGCGAGCGGCCGCCTATGTCACCGTCGGCTACCTGCTGGTGTCCTCGGCCATCTGGCTCACGTTGACCTGGTCGGTGGTGAACACTCTGGGTGGTGCGCCATGAGCACGTTGTTCATCGTGAGCTTGGTCGTCGCGGTCGTTGCACTGGCACTGATCGTGGTCCTGATGTGGCGGGCACGGCGCGCCAAGCGCCCGCCGAAACCTTCGGTCGCACCGCAGCCCAAGCAGAGCAGATGGAAAAGTCTGTTCGATGCCTTGCGGCGGCGTTTTGCCGTGATCGAGCGTGCCGTTCGCTATGTGCTGGCGCGCCGTGACTGGCGCTATCGCAGCCCGTGGCTGCTGCTGATGGGACTGCCGGGCGATGGCAAGAGCAGTGTGGCCGCATCCATTCCACCAGCGATGCTGCATCGAAAGACCCGCAGCGATAGCCGCCAAGAAGCCTACCTGAAGTCCTGCACGCCCTACGCACACTGGCACTTCCTCGATCAGGGCATGCTGCTTGACCCGGAAAGCGGCGTGAGTCTGCCGCCCGGCAATACCGAGGTGGATGCCCGCTGGAACAGCCTGCTCGAAGACATCGACAGCCTGCGCCCGGACCGCGCGCTGGACGGCATCGTGTGGGTCGTTTCGGCCGAGCGCCTTCTGCGCGGCGACGATGCGGCCTTGACGGAGGACGCCGCACACGCGTTCCGGCGCATCCAGGAAGTGCAGGAAGCCTTCGCCTTTGCGCTTCCGGTCTATGTCGTGGTCAGCCACAGCGATGCCGTGCAGGGATTCGATGCGTTCTGGAAGGCGCAGCCGGAGGCATTGCGCGCGGAGATGATCGGCTGGTCGAGTCCCACCATCAACGACAACGGCACGCCCGATGCCTGGGTCGAAGAAGCCTTCGGCAAGCTCTCGCGCGGACTGCGCGATCTGGTGCTCGATGCTGCCGCCAGTCACGATCACATCGACGACGTCGACGATTTCTTCCTGTTCCCGCGTGCGATGGGCGGATTGCAGTCGGCATTGCAGCGCTATCTGGGCATTGTCTTCAAGCCCAACAGCTACGAGACACGCGCATTCTGCCGCGGCATCTATTTCACGGGCGCCATCCGTGCGGAGAACGTCAAATCCGACTCCCCGCGTCGTGACATCGCTTTCGTCGAAGGTTTCCTCCGCGACAAGGTCTTCGCCGAACGGCGTCTGGCCCAGCGTACCCAGCGTGGCTTCTTTGCCCGCAATCGCCTGATCCGCCGCATCCAGGTCGGCATGGTCGCCGCAGCCCTGTTGCTGGCAGCGGCATTGCCCTGGTCGACATGGCGGCTCCATGCGCAGGTCGACGCTTTGCGCAGTGCGCTGGTCGACATCCATCTCAGCGCCAAGGCGCAGCATGAGGGGTGCCTGGGCCGCGATCATGTATACGGATTGATTGCCCAGGTGGCACAGCTGGACACGCATATCGGGCGTGTGGCGATCCCGTTGTCCTGGGTCGATGATCGCGTGAGTGACGGCGTGGCACGGGAAGTGTCCTCGAAGACGCTGGGGTCCGTGGTCTTTCCGGCGCTCGCATGCCAGCTCCGGCAGCGCATGCTGGAACTGTCGCGCACCACCCTGACCACGAAGAACGGGAACAGCACGCCGGGGCAGGACTTCGATGCCGAGCGCGGACAGCTGACGCAGATGCTCAACGCGCTGTCGACGCTGGAAACCAATCTCGACCGCCTGGCCCGACTGTCCGAACCCGGCTTGCGGAGCCGGCGCAAGGCAGAGTTGCAGGAATTGTCGGCACTGGCTCTGTACGTATACGGAAAACCCTTGCCGGCCGTGGCGATGCGTCCGCGGAGTGCGTTGACGACGGCCCTGGCCGAAACCACCTACGGCAATGCGCCGCATCTTTCGTCGCAGCAGCGCGACAGCTACACGAAGCGCATCGATTCGATGGTGCGGCAAGTACGCGACGACCTGCTCGATGACGTCGATTCCGGACCGCGCTTGCTTGGCAGGCTGCAGGCGACACGCGCACCGATCCTGGACCCGCTGCGCAACTTCAACGACTGGCTGGACTGGATCAACAGTTCATGGCTGACGTCGACCGCCTACGACAACCCGTGCGAACGCACCCGGCGCGCCATCACGCCCGGTATCGAACAGCTGATCGGCATTCATCACTACGATGACTCCCTGCGCAATGCGCTGAGCTATCTGAACGAAAAGTCGTGCTACCAGCCTGCCGTGGACAGTCTGCGTCAGGCGCATCTCGCACCCTACGGTTCCCTGTTCGTGGTCGATGCGGCCACCGAGCAGCTGCAGGGCATCAGCCCGGGGTTCCAGCGTGAGGCAACAGGATTGAAGGCACTCGCCACACTGGGGTTTGCGCAAGTCAAAACACTGCAACCCTTCAGTTGCGACGGCTCGGTCAGCGGCTGGAAGTCGGGCACCTTCACCGAAGTGCTGACGCAATTGCGCGACTACCAGAATTTCATCGCTGCACAGCTGCCGCCGAGCGGGCAGAGCGGAAGCGACGACACACCGCTCTATCAGCGTCTGGCACTGACCCAACTGGATGCGGTGGCCGAGAGCGATATCGCACAGAACCAGCTCGGCGCACCGGATACGCAAGATGCGGCGGGACTGGACGCGACCTCGCAACTGGATCGGGAACTCGCCGCCGAGAGTAATCATCTGTCCACGGCACTGGGACCGATCCTGCAGGCACAGCAGCAGCTTCGACAGTTGCAGCTGACGCCGCTGGCGAATCGCGTCGGCCAGTGCATGCGCAACTACGCTTCGGATCGTCTGGCTGACGTGTCGGGTCTGGCCGTCGCCAGCCAGCTCTACGATCCGCCGGTCCAGTCCGCCGACGACAGCAGCAACAGCGTGTTCGACCTCGGCCCGCCGGCCGTGGTGCAATCCTATCTGAGTCGTCAGCTGGAGCGCGTGCAGGTACTGGCCGGCTATGCCGCTCCGTTCGTGACGTTGCTGAAGAACTCCACCGGCACCAACGACAGCCAACGCAAGAACGACCAGACCGATGCGTTCTGGGGCAACACTATCGATGCGCTCAACAGCGCGGTGCAGTTTTCCGATCCGGCAGGTCAGACGGCCAAGCTCGATGATTTCTTCGTCAAGCAGTTGCAGCCGATGACCTACGACAACTGCGCCGCCACGCTGGCCGCCTACAAGGGTTCGACGCTCGGCAACGACCTGTTCTCCAAACGCCGCGAGGCGATGGAGAAGGTCGCGAGCATGGCCTGCACTGGACACGGGCAGTCCAGCATGGATCTGCATTACTACCGTATCGCCATGCTGTTCAACAGTCAGATCGCCGGACGCTATCCATTCGGCGCAGCGGGTACGCACGATGTCTCACTGAGCAATGTCCGCGCGTTCTTCGTCTACTACGACAGCGAGAAACCGGAGCTGGAGACCTGGCTGAAGACAGCTCAGGGCGACAAGGCCGCGAAGATGCGCGACTTCGTCGCAAAGCTTGATGCCGTGGAGTCCTTCCTCGCGGGCAACCTGCTGGCCAAACCGCAGCCGAAGCCGCTCGATCTGGGAGTCGGTTTCCGGGCCATGCCACAGAAATCGCCGTACAGCGACCAGTTGATCGCCTGGAATCTGAGCTCGGATGGCAGCGCGGCGACGTGGCCGAATGGCGACAGCACGCTTCCATGGAACTACGGGCAATCGCTCACACTGTCGCTGCAGTGGGCAACGGGTTCACGCTTCATGCCGTTGCCGGACGCGAGCCAGCGCGATCTCCAGGTCAGCGGCGACGACGCCTTGTTCAGCGCCAGCGGTCCCTGGGCGCTGCTGCATCTACTCGATCTGCATCACGCCAGTAGTGTGACTACGGACAGCATGAATCCGGGACGGCAATGGCTGCAGTTCAACGTGCCCATGATCCACCGGGACAGCACCGGCAAATCGTCCGCTTCGGCATCCACCACGTCGCCGCAGCGTGCCACGTTCTACCTGACCCTGGACCTCAGCGCCCAGGACCCGAAGACCAAGAAACCCACCTCGCTCGATCTACCCGTGTTTCCGCAGAACGCGCCGGTTCTCTGGTGAGCCGTTCAGCGATGAGGATCCGACCATGAATCAGCCCGCACATGCCACGCCATCGCCCTCGACATCGGACGCAGTTGCTTCACCCGCTCATGATGCCCGGGTTTGCGATTATTTCGTGCGGCACCTCGGCGAGGACGCCGCACGTCTTCTTGATACCATCGATGGTTCGCATCCGGCCGGACAGAATCTGCGCGGTACCCCCACAATGCGTGCGATCGAGGAGGCGCGGCGCAGCGATGATCCGACCCTGCCCATGGGGCCGTGGGCGGTGGAGCTCAAGCATGCCAACTGGCCGAGCGTGTCGAAGCGCATCGTCGATGCACTGTGCACACGCAGCAAGGATCTACGACTGACCGCCTGGCTTCTGGAAGCCGAAATCCATCAACGCGGATTCGCCGCCCTCGCGCCATGCATCGACCTGATGCGCGAAGTCTGTATCCGCTGGTGGGACGACCTTCACCCGCATCCTCTGGACGGCGACCAGGAACCGCGCGCCAACATCGTGCGCTGGGTCAACGACAAGCTGCTAGCCACGCTGTCACTGGTGCCGCTCGTGCAGATCGACGAACACGTCGCCAGCTGGTCGGGCTGGGAACTCGCGCATCACCATGAGCGTATTCGTGCCGCCAACGGCTCCTTGCCCGAGGAAGCCGAAGAGGTCGCTTCGCTGGAAGATCTGCAGGCGCTGCTGGCCCAGGTGTCGCCCACGCTGCTGCGCAGTCGCCATGCCGAGATCGCCGGTGCACGCGAGGCGATCGCCGCGCTGGATGCCGCCTTACGCGAGTTCATGCACGACGACGCACCGACGTTGCACAAGATGGACGGACTGCTGGCTCGCATGCAATCGCTGTTGCGCGGAGAACTGTCCCGTCGTCACGAACCGCTGGAAGAACCCGAGGCTACGCCAATCGCGAACATGGATGAAGCCGAGGTCGAGACTTCGGTTGTACGCGCCGAGAAGGCAGACGACAGCCATCCCGCCACCGGTGCACGACGGACGACCGGCAACCGCGAACAGGCCTATCGAGAACTGGCTGGCATCGCCGAGTACTTGATGCAGATCGAGCCGCACAGTCCGGTGCCGTATCTTCTGCAGCGAGCCATCGATTGGGGCCGCCTCGACGCGGCCAGCCTGTACCACGAGCTGTTCCTGAAGGCCGGCGGGCAAGTCAGTATTTTCGAGCTGATGGGCCTGGCCGGCACCGAGGCGGTCGACGAGGAAGGAGAGGGCAGCGATGGCTGACATCTGCCTCGCGGAGCGCTCGATTCATCCCGTCGACACCGGCCCTGACGAGGGGGCGTTTCGCGCACCGGGGCAGGTGGCGCATTTCCTGCCTCACGTATCGGCGCGGCCGCCGGTCCCCGAACAACGCGGTGCTCGTCTCGTTGCGCTGCGCGAACAGCTGCACGACATGCCGGAGTTGCTCGAGGCGAAATGGCATGCCGACCTGCGAGGGCATCTGTTCGCGCATGCATGCGCATGCGATGACTGGCCGCTGGTCGCTCACCTGGGCTTCGTGATGGACGCGTTCGGAGAACTCTCCCCCGATGCACTCTGCCGAGTCGCCGAAGCATGCTGGCGCATGGGAGACATTGCATCGACCGTCGATCTTCTACGGCGGGTTCTCCTGCAGACGCCACGACATCGGCAAGCGGTGCTCCTCTCCGATGGCCTGCATGCCTGGTTCCAGGCCAGCCGTCGGGCAGGGCGCGATATCGTCATCGACGACGACACGCTGAGTCTGCAGCCGCTAGAGCACCATCACGTCGACGACTTCCGCTGGCACTACGCGGACCCGGGCATGATCGACCTGTGTTGTCTGCCCGATTTCGTCGATGACGACGACTGGCACGACTGGCTCGATGAAATCCATCAGGAGGGCGACCAGGCGCTATTCGGCATATGGCATCGCTACTGGGGATTCATGGGCTGCGTGAGTCTGATTTTCAGCGGTGACCTTGGGCTTTTCTATTATTGGATCGGTCGTGACTTTCGTGGCGCCGGTCACGGCCCTCGGGCCGCTCAGTTACTTCTAGAACACGCCCGGACAGAGTGGGGCATGCGCGCATGCTACGCCAAGGTGTACGCGCACAATCATCCCTCGCTGCGCGCTCTGGCCAAGATCGGATTCGTGCACACCGGTATACCGATCTTGCGCGCCGGCGCCGCACCGGAACATCTCGTGCGCTGGCCGGAAGCCGATGGCGTGTTCGACGAGGAAGCCTGGTCGTTTCTGCAGAAGATCGACGCGACGACTCAGGTGCTCAGTCTGGCTGCCGGAAACGAAGCCCTATCACACTGCCGTCATGCGTTCCGTCGCGGCGTTGTCATGCCCGCAGGCGGTTCGCTGAGCGAGATGCTCGGAGTGGATTGCCATGTTCAGTAGTTCACGCAAGCGAAAATTCAGCGAGATCAGTTCATCACCATCGACCATCTCCAAAATGAGAAGCCTGGAGCCGCCCAGAAAACGACGAAAGCTCAACCCGAAGCCGAAATCGAAACCATTCAACTTCAAAAGCCTGGATCTGAAGCAGACCGTCAACGAGTCCGGTCTCTGGCACATGGACTCGACGCAGCTCGGACTCCTCGACAAACAGCGTCCGACATTCCTCAGCACCACCAGCCCCAAGAGCAGCGATATCCGCATCACGTCGTCCACGGGGTTCAATCAGCAATGGGGCAACAGCGCGGACGAGAACGTGCGCACCCAGTTGCAACGCGATCAGCGCAAGCACATGACGCGTGACGAGGCCGAGACGGTTTTCAATCAGCGCAGCCAGCAATCCGCATTGGTCTGGAAGACCGGGTCGGAGACTCTGACCCAGTACGGGGATGAATCGGATACGTCCGAGCCGATTTCCGCGCATACCCCCGGCGTGAAGCACGAAGTCATCGGGGGCACCAAGGGCGCGATGACCAAGGAGCATGGCCGTCGCGACATGCGCCGGCAGTCCATCGTCAAGACGACGCTCGATGACGAGGATCGAGGCCCCCATGACACGGCCATCATGTCCAGACTGGCAACGATCCAGTTGATGCAATCACCGAAAGAGGAGCTGCAGACCGTCAAATCGCAGGTGCTCTCCTCGAAGAAACCGATTTTTTCGCAGTTCACGGACATCAGTCAGATCTCCGGCAAGACCAACGGCGCCAAGTTCGACAGCTTTACCGATCGGCTTCAGGTGATTCGCGAAACAGACAAGATGCATGTGGCGAAATCGTTACTGGTCCGCGGTCTCGACGAGTTGGTGCCAGACACCCACAAGACCTTGCTGAACCAGTCGGAAGGAAGCGTTCCCGGTGCGATGAAATTGCTTCACAAGCAGAGCATCAGCTCCAAGCCGAGCATCCCATTCAATACCAAGACGAAATCGGATACGGAGCGGCTCGACCGACGGGGAAGGAGCCTGCATCGAATGAAGAAAATAGATCGACCGCTCAGCCCACCCCGAAAGGTTTCCTCGTCGGGATTCGAATTCTGATCCCTAGTTGGATCGGTTGCGGCGGCGCCTGAAAACCACCCTGTTCCAAGCGTTTTGCTGACATTTCATGGCGTATTCAATGCATCGCTTCCCGTGATGGAAACGACGGCATCTGCCGAGTGGGTATCAATCCTGCATGTGCGCGTACCGGATCCGCTTGTATGCAGTGATCGCCGAATAGATCGCACGATACTCCGAGAAGGCGGAAGACCAAGAGAAGTCTTCCCGCCGGGCTCGGTGCGATAGGGTTCGAAGTTCGTCTCTCTGATGTCGAAGTTTATGTAAGACATTTTTGAGCAGGTTTTTAAGGACTTCTATTTCGCCCTCGACGTCGCTGGTGTCTTCCCAGTCGTAGTAAAAGCCGTTGCGAACCTTCCCGAGACCACCGGTTCGGCGTGCAATCACGATGGCGCCGTAGCGACTGAACTCGATGTCAGTCAAACCGAAGGGTTCGAATTTGCTTGGGATCACGGTGAAATCCGCGGCGAGCAGGATGTCCTTCCTTGTCTGATGATCAATGAACTCAGGCATGAACCAGAAGGACTCTTGGAACGCATCTTTCATGTCGAGCAGCGCCTGCATTCTTTCGGCGGTCATGCTCTGGTCCACGGGGCCGGCAACGATGACGCATCCACCGCTTTTCAGTATGAGACGCACACTCTCGGTGATTGCGGCGATATTCTTCTGATCGGTGAGACGGGTGATGATGGCGCACAATGGACGACTCGGGTCTGTTCCAGGCCATAAAAGTTCCAGGAGCGCGGTCTTTGCAGATCGCTTGATGCGGGCTCCTTTCGCTTCATCGGCGTCGATGGGGAATTCCTCGCAATCGAAGGCCGAGCCGTTGTTCACGCCGTAAAGTAGCGGGTAGATCACATGCCCGCTGGGAACCAAGAGATTGAATGGGTCCCTGGCCATCTTCCCATGGGTCCGCTCGACGCAGTTCATCAAGTCATCCCATGTGCGAGAGAGCTCCCGTTCGTATGCCACGCTGACCGGCAATCCTCCGACAAGATTGTGGGAGGCTACGAAGCTGGTCGCTCCCTTCAGGATATTGATGGCGCCCTTGTGCTGGAAATGCTCGATCGCCAGACACAGGTCGATACCGAGGATACGGGAGAAATCATCAACCGATACAGGCGCCTTCTGGAAGGCATCCGAAGAATGATCCATGCCGCTGTAGTACGGCAGCGTCATGGTGCTGACATATGCCGCACCGGCATTGTGGATGCTGAGCGTACTGACGACTCGCGGATCGATGAAGAAGGGAACGAGCGACGTGTGGTAGTCATGCCCATGGTAGATGGTGCAATCCAATAGCTCGAACAAGCACGCCAGTCCTTTGTTGAACAGGCGTAGGAAAATCATTTCGTCGCGGTAATCTTCTGTGTAATACACGTTTCGTGCATGCGTGCCGCTGCGCGTCGACCGACGCAAGAAATGAGGGTGACTGAGGAAGTAGATCCGGGCATGCGGTTCTGCCGCATGACAGTAAACCTTCATTTCCTCGATGCTGTCCTCAACGGGGATCTGGAAGGATGCGACTTGCGACAAGGATTCGGGCGGGATTCCGGCATAGAGCGGAAATGCGAAGAAGCACTCCTCGCCATACTTTTCGAGAAAGTCTGGATATTCCCGGATGATCTCGCTGATGACTTGTCCCAGACCGCCTACACGCACATCGATCGCTTCGCCATCGGCTCCGTGCAATCCTTTGATGTGACCGAACTCCATGGCGGCCATGAGCACTTTCTGTGCCGATGACCGTGGTGCCTGCAGCATGTCGCTCCAGATGCCGAGTTCGGAGAGCACTGCAGGAACGGGCAGGCGAGCTGTCGACTCGACCACTTCGAACACAGCACAGCCCAACCCGGTACAGGCAACGTGCAGTATGTCGTCCCGGCTTGCTATCTCACATGCTTGTCCCAACGACACGGCGACCTGCATATCGGTGTCCCGAAGGATCGCACTGAGATCGAAGTTCAGCTCGACATTGTCCTCAGACCGATTGATAAAAAGGAATAGCCGTCTCCCCTGCACGGATTTTGCCGCGAGCAGGGTATCGTCCGTGACGTAGTATTCCTTGGTGTCGCCGAACTGGGGAGACGACTGATATGGCCCCAGTATCGATTGCATGGCCTCGATCACATCGTTCACGATGCCTGAGGGTGATATCGCGTCGACATGTTCGCGAGCATGCTCGCGCTTCATGAAATCCTCGCCGCCATGGAACAGCATCGGTGCGCATTTGCTGAAGAAGTGCGTGACGGCAGACATCGCCAGTGCCCAGAACTCGCTCGACGGCAACGTCGTCGAGTCGTGACTTTCCACGAACGGAACCAGTCGTTCCAGAGGTATCAGCGGCGATTCCCGATCATGGATGAAGCGGACGAATCGTTTGAAGGAGGTCGATCTGTCCTGCAGCGCCAACACGGCGCCGTTGAGCGGGAAATCCAAGAAATATACTTTCGCGTTCGCAGGGACTTGTTCGAGCGTTGCATAGTAGGTGCACGCAATGGAGGTATATCGCGATCCTGCCTCTTCCAGTAGGAAGCAGACCTCATCGTCCTTCGCGCAACGGGCCAGGGAGGATATGAATTCCACCAGGAAGTTCATGGAGATGTGCCGCGCGGAGTCGACCCGAAACGCACGTATCCCCAACTCGATGTACCGCTTGTGAGCATCGATGATGTACGTGCGTGCAGCCAGGTCGCAATGATTCAACGACGGCATGTTGTAGATGGCGTACTTCGCGATCTCTTCGCGTAGCGAGAGCTGGTCCCGATAGGATGAAGCGCTTTCGACATCCTTATACAGATGCTCGGGTGGGTTGAGGTCGGCCCGGTAGCAATCCGCCCGGGAGAGATCATGCTGTTCCAGCACGGACGCGCTGGCTCCACCGTATCCGAAATGCGTTACGACCAAGTCCAGGATCAGATCTATATTTCGAAGCTTTGCAAGTCGAAGAAGCTCCAGGAAACCCTCTTCGCCTCCCAGTTCGTCATCAATAGAGGCATGGTCCGATGGCCAGTACTGGTGGTCATTGGGTGTTTCCTTATATTTCTTGCAGGACTGCGGATAAATTGGGCTCAGGTGTAGCTTTCGGACGCCAAGGCACTGTAATGTATCTATATTATTTGTTATGTCTCGAAAGGTGCCTCGGCCCAGCTTCCTCGTGAAGATCGAGTACGACCGACCGAAACGATTTTCCTGCTGGAACGAGGATATGGATCTTTCCCCGGAGGGAGAAGAGGTGGCCTGGCACATTCGCTATCCTTGATGACTGCAGACATCCGCTTGTCTGTGTGCTGATGTTATGGACGGGATGCTGAGAACATCAGCAACACCTTCACATGTTCTGTATAGCCATCACGTTGCCAGGGAGATGTTTCTCCCACCGGCCCGTTCAATGGCCCTTCCACTTCACGATCTTCCACGATCGAACTCTCGCGAGTTTGTCATGGAGACATTCTTATGATGTCCTGGCGAACATCAGGGGGCGCTCACCGAAAATTCGGAGGGAAGCGTTCCATGCCACTCTGATGCCTGTAGCCATCTGTGATATCGCTCACGGGTGACCAGTTTGTCGTACAGGAATTCGCAGCCAGTCCTTGTGCTTGCGTACCTTTGAGTGTTCATCGACGTCACAGGTTCCCTAGTAGTCAGAGGTTCTTGGCGGTAGCGTCCAACGACCTCGGCAGGACGAAGCCAAGAGCCTGCACAAAACCACAAAGGACACCAGCTGGCGCTTGATGTCAATGGGATGTGCCAATGCTGCCTACCCAGTCACACTGTTCCAATGTCTCTACAAAGCATCAGCGAGGCTTTTAGAATGCGAAGTAGCGCGTTGCTGTAGGCACTTACAGTCCTATTGTGGGCGCGCGAGGGGCGGTGAGCGGGATGCTGTTATGGCTCAGCCTAGTAGCCAAGCGACGCCTTACATACGCATTGGTGCTCCGACGATATCGCGCTTTGTGACGCTGAACGCGGTTGTTGGATGTGGAGTGCTATATAAGTGAGCTTGATCTGTTTGCTAGTGACAGGATATGCGTGGCAGGTGTTGTCGTGTAGGAGCGTTCTGCATCTTTACATGACGGATGGAACTTTATCCCAAAGCTGGACTCTATAGATGTACTTGGCTCTCTGGGTTCCAACCCATTGGGTTGTTGCGTCTCGATTGCGAAACATGAGGCTTTGTGCCCAATTGCTTTGTTTTTTCTGGAGATTTTAGCTTGATTGACGATCCCGAAGATGATGGTCTTGACATAAGCTCACTCAGAAGTGTAGCTTCGATCAGGTTGATTTTAAAAAGACTTGGCGGTAGACATTCGAGCGTTCTTGACGCGAAGAAATGGCTTCCCGTAACGCATATAAACTAGTTTTGTAGCGTGATTTACATTTTTTTTGTAATTTCCGCAGTTCACTGTAAATCCCTTTCTAAGTAAAGCCCGTGGCTAAATAGGGCTTGCCATGGGGCGTGAAATTGGTTCAATTGTGGTCAGCTCTCGGCATCCAGTTCTGTGCATACATGACTGCAATGGTAATGTTTACTACACAGTTGTCTTGATTTAATTTCAAGCGTGACTTTAGCTGGTGTTGTGCTGAGGTCTTCAATTTAATTTCAAGGGGCAAAGGAAATGCCTGATACTTGGCTGCAGATTCATAATCAAAATGATAAGGCATCAATGCGCCTTATTTGTTTTCCGTTTGCCGGCGGCTCGGCTCAGGCATACCGAGACTGGTCTAATTTTTTACCAAAAGACATAGAGTTGTGCGCTGTGCAACTTCCGGGGCGAGAAATGCGCCAGCGGGAAGCGCCCATTGACAATACTTTCGACATCGTCGATGCATTAATGCCTGAATTGACCCCCGTGCTGGACCGTCCATTTGCGTTGTTTGGACATAGCATGGGAGCGATTATCGCTTTCGAATTCGCGCGCCGGCTGCAGCAAGAAGGAAAGTCTTCTCCTGAAGCGCTCATTGTGTCGGGAAGAGTGGCACCGCATCGACCCTTGACACGTGCTGCGATCAATCACCTTCCGCGTGAAGAGTTCATCGACGGACTCCGTCAATTGAACGGCACCCCAGCTGAGGTTCTTGAAGACAACGACCTGATGTCTTTGATCGAGCCGATGCTGCGGGCCGATCTCGCCGTTCATGAAAGCTACGAGTACACGGACGAATCAAGGCTGCAGAACGATATTCTTGCATTTGGTGGTCTCTGCGACCCCGAGGCCGGCCGCGAAGATGTCGCAGCCTGGCGTGAAGTGACCGACGGTTCATTTGACATGCAGATGATGCCCGGCGACCACTTCTTCATCCGTTCCGCTCAAGTGCTTTTCCTACGTGCACTATCTATCGAGTTGCGTGAAATGATGGCGCGCGTGACGGCTCTGGAATCTTGAGCTGGTTGACAGATTGCGTGTTGTGCAATCGAGGCGTGCTTAACGTTTCGTAATTATTTGATTATTTGTGTCAAGGAGTGATGAATTGTCAGACCTAAATGTCATTGGCGTCGTGGGCGCGGGTGTGATGGGGCGTGGTCTAGCTCAGGATCTAGCCCAGCATGGACATAAAGTGCATCTCATCGATATCGGGAAAGAAATTCTCGATGACGCGATGAGATCGATTCGGCAAAACCTCCGGGCTCAGTTTCTTATGGGCAAGAAGGCGGATGGGAAGAGCGTAGACGAGATACTCTCGGCCATTAATCCATCGACTGATTTGGCGGTGCTGGAAGATGCTGATTTTGTTATCGAAAATGTAACTGAAAATTTCGATATCAAGAAAAGTATTTATCTAGAGATCGACAAGATCTGTCGCCCGGACACAGTTTTTGCAGCAAATACTTCGGCGGTATCGATTACACGAATCGGCTCGCAGACGGAACGGCCGGATCGAGTGCTTGGCATGCACTTCATGAATCCGGTGCCGATGAAAAAGACGGTTGAAGTCATCCGTGGGTACCACACCTCTGACGATACCATTGGCACCGCCAACAAGCTTCTAAGCCAATTTGGCAAAGAGTCCGTGGTTGTTTCGGACTCGCCTGGTTTTGTGTCGAATCGGGTGCTGATGCTGACTGTCAATGAAGCGGCATTTCTCGTGCATGATCGTGTTGCACCGCCAAGTGATATCGACAAGATTTTCATTGAATGCTTCGGTCACAAGATGGGGCCTTTGGCAACTGCCGATCTTATCGGTCTGGACACCATTCTTTATTCCATCGAGGTTCTGTACGAAAGCTTCAATGACGACAAATACCGTCCGTGCCCCTTATTGAAAAAGATGGTTGATGCCGGGTTGCATGGCCGAAAGAATGGCAAGGGATTTTTTGAATATTGATTCAGATCAGGAGGATTTTCATTATGGACGAATACAAGCAGCGGGTTAGGCAGTTCTTTTCGCGTTTTTTCCGTACCGACGGGCTTGATGATGCCGATGATGTATTCGCGGGAGGCTACGTGAATTCGTTATTTGCGATGCAGCTCATTGCCTGGCTTGAAAAAGAGTTCTCGATAGCCATCGAGGATGACGACCTACAGTTGTCCAACTTCAGCACCATTGACTCGATCGCACAGATGCTCGATCGAAAGCTCGGGGCAACGGCCTCCGCCTGAACATCAAGGAAGAAAACTTCAAGCTAATGCGTACATGAATAGGGGTGAGGTCGTGAACCAGGGAATGGATGAAAATTGCCGAAGAAGTGAATTTCGCCAGTTTGCTCAGACTAAAGTAAGTCCTTTTGCGGAAATACATGACCGCTCTCAGAAGTTATCCGACTCCATTCGGCCGGATCTGGCACGGAGCGGCTACTTCGCCCCGTTTCTTCCGTCCAAGTGGGGTGGGTCCTCCATGGATATGGTGACATACGGGGTCCTGCACGAAGAGCTAGGCAGAGCCTGCTCCTCGGTGCGCACGCTTCTGACCGTGCATGACATGATCGCCCACACGATCCTCAGCTGGGGCAGTACTCACTTGAAGGACCAGTGGTTACCCTTGCTGGCGAAGGGAGATGTCATCGGTGCATTAGGTGTCAGTGAGCCAAACGCCGGCAGTGACATCAATGCTGTTGAAACTGTCGCGGTAGCCGACGGAGAAGAATTCGTCCTCCGTGGCAAGAAAAAATGGATCAGCTTTGGTCAAATCGCTGATTTGTTTCTGATTCTTTGCAAATACAACGACCTGCCGACTGCTTTTCTTGTGGAGCGAGATAGGCCCGGGCTTCTCGTAGAGCCGATTGAAGGCATGTTCGGAACACGCGGGTCGATGCTTGCACTCCTGACATTCGAGGATTGCCGGGTACCCAAGGGGAACATGATTGCAAGGCCTGGGTTCGGGGCAACTCCCGTAGCCCAGACCGCTCTGGGACTCGGTCGTTATTCAGTGGCATGTGGTGCAGTGGGCATCGCGCAAGCGTGCCTCGATGCCTGCTACGAATACGCCAGCAATACCCGCCGCTTCGGTGTTCCGTTGAAAGATCATCAACTCATTCAGCAGATGATCACCGACATGATCACCGATACCGTCGCGGCACGGTTGCTGTGTCGCCAGGCAGGTGCCATGCGGGAATCCGGTGATTTCCAAGAGATCATGCACACCTTCATCGCCAAGTATCACGCATCAACGGCCGCGATGCGGGCAGCGGATCGAGCTGTTCAAATCCATGGTGCAAATGGCTGCAGCCAATGTTACGCGGTCGAGCGTTTCATGCGCGATGCCAAGATCATGGAGATCATCGAAGGCAGCACACAGCTTCAGCAGATCACTATCGCCAATTTTGGATTTCAGGAATTCGAACGGCAGAAACTCGTAAGCGTTGGCGATGTTCCAGAAAAGATGGACGAAGGAGTACAGGGCAGGGCGCATTTCAAACCCAGCGCGGTGACGGAATGAATGCTTTCGCTGTGGACGAGCAGGCTGTGGCCAGCCTGTTCGTTGCGCCGGTATCGGCGTGTATCGCTGATGCGGGCATGTTTTCCGCTCCTCTTTATCCTGAGGAGGAAGCCTGCATCCGTAAGGCGATACCGGCTCGGCGCCGCGAGTTCTCTGCCGGAAGAGCGGCGGCTCGCAGAGCACTCTCAGAAGCAGGTGCTGGAGAGGCGTGCTCAGTCATTGCCAATGCCGATCGCAGTCCACAGTGGCCAGCGAATTTCAACGGCAGCATCACGCATTGCGAAGGTTTCTGTTCCGCTGTCGTTGCGCGCTCGTTCGATGCGGCCGGCCTAGGTTTCGATGCCGAAGTGGCGCAGTCGCTCGAGAGTGACTTGCATCATTTGGTTTGCAGGCCGAATGATCTCGAGCACTTCTGCTCTCTGCCGCATATCGACGGAGTCGATTGGCCAAAGCTCGCCTTTAGCGCCAAAGAATCTTTCTATAAATGCTATTACCCCGTTGCGCAATCATTTCTGGGTTTTCGTGATGTTTCCGTTGTTTTTCATCATGTAGCGAAAAGCATGTATTCGGGAACATTTTCGATTGTTTTGGAAAATAAGAGCAAGCCCATGCCTCGTCACTCGAGTGAATTCGTTGGTCGCTGGGTCGTCGATGACGAGCGTGTGTATACCGGCGTGACACTGCCTCTAGCTTGAGCACTACAGCCGAGAGTGTGATCGACATACATGAATGGTCTTTCGATTGGAGTAGGGCAATGCAGGATATCGAACCTTTGAGTGCACTGGACTCTAATGCAGAACGTCGCGTACTGGTCGAGAAGGTGCGAAGTATCGGCCATACGACAGTGGGGGCATATTTCCACGCCTTGGCCGGGGTTCTGTCCGAAAGGGCGGCGGTGACCAGGCTGATTGATGGTGAGGTCGAAGGGGCGACCATGACCTTCGCCGAGATGGATCGCGAGGCGCGTTCACTGGCTGCCTATTTTCAGAGCCAGAAGGCGAAAGGCGATCGCGCAATGATGTTGTTCGATGCCGGTGCGGAAGTGATGCAGTCCTTCCTCGGCTGCGCCTATGCCGGCGTCATTGCGGTGCCGATGCCTGCCCCGCTTACGGGCAAGGTGGAGCGGTATCTGAACCGCGTCAAGGGTGTCGTCATGGATTGCGACATCCGCTTCATCCTGACAACGACTCCGATACTGAACACCTTGCGCGATGTTGCCAAGACCATCGATGGA
Source organism: Oleiagrimonas citrea (assembly GCF_012395255.1). Lineage (GTDB taxonomy): Bacteria > Pseudomonadota > Gammaproteobacteria > Xanthomonadales > Rhodanobacteraceae > Oleiagrimonas > Oleiagrimonas citrea. Next base: position 10,536 of record NZ_JAAZQD010000007.1, on the reverse strand, counting down.
CTCGCCGATGCAGAATGGATCGCGGTCGATGCGCTGGCGGATCGATCCGATGCCTGGGTCAAGCCCAAGCAGGAAGCGGAGGACATCGCCTACCTGCAATACACCTCAGGGTCCACTTCGACGCCGAAAGGCGTGATGGTCACCCACCGCAACCTGATGAAGATTATCGAATACAACGGTATTGCTTCAGGTTGCCCCACTGTCGGCACGAAAGCCGTTTGTTGGATGCCATATTTTCATGATTTCGGCCTGATCGACGGACTGCTGGTGCCTTTGGCGTTCGGTATGCCGGTCTACGCCATGACCCCGTTCGAGTTCGTGAAAAATCCGGCTAGGTGGGTCAATGCGATCCATCGCTATCGTGCGTCCCACAGTTCCGCACCAAACTTTGCATTCGATCTTGTTGCACGAAAAACGACTGCCGAGCAGCGGCGACATCTTGATCTGAGTTGTTGGCGCAGAGCCAACAACGCTGCCGAGCCAATTCGTAACACCAGTGTCAACCGGTTCCTTGAGACGTTTGAGCCGTGTGGTTTCGCACGTGACGCCATGGCGCCGTCCTGGGGTCTTGCAGAAGCGACACTATTGGTCACGTTGGCCGATGCGGGGCCGAAGTATTACTCCTTGGATGCTGCCTCCCTGCAGCATCACAGGGTTCGTCCCGCTAGCGAGGGGCAGACTACGATCGTGATGATGGGGTGCGGCCGCATCTGGCCGGGCCCATGGGAGATAGACGTAAAAATCGTCGATCCAGACACGTTCGAACTGAGTCCTTCGGGCGAAACCGGAGAAATCTGGGTCGCTGGAGATCTCGTCGCAAAAGGCTATTGGAAGCGGCCTAGTGATACGGCGGAAAAATTTCATGCAGAGATCAAGGGGTTCCCTGGCACATGCTACATGCGCAGCGGCGATCTCGGTTTCATGGATGGCGATGAGCTTGTGTTCACAGGCCGCAGCAAGGACCTGATCATTATCGAGGGGCGGAATCACTATCCGCAAGAAATCGAGAAGACCGCCGAAGCCAGTCACCCGGCATTGCGCCCTGGTTGCACTATCGCGTTTTCCGTCGACGCAGACGATAAGTCCAGGCTCATCGTAGTCAGCGAAATCGTCTCCAAATATGGGCTAAGCGACGTCATCAGTGATGACAGTCAGGCTATGTCTATATCGCGACGCGACCTCGAAAGAGCCATTCGAAGTGGCGTGGCGGACGAACATCAGATACGTGTGCATGAAATCGTGTTCATTCCTTCCGGGCATATTCCCAAAACAACCAGCGGAAAGCTGCAAAGAAAGCTTTGCCGGGAAAAATATGTGAGTCAATCCTTGCATGCCCTTGGAACGTGAATAAAGAAGCTTTGTAATCACCTGCTTTCGCTCTATTTTCAATGGAGGAATGGAAATGTCTAGCAATGCACTGTTGGCCGAGCTGGAAAAGGACAAGGAAGAGCGACAAACGAAATCCGTGAAGGTTGTCGTCTGGGACCTCGATAACACAGTCTGGGACGGCGTTCTACTCGAAGATGATTCCGTCACTCTCAACCCGGGAGTGGTGGATGTAATCAAGGAGCTCGATCGTCGGGGCATCCTTCAATCGATTTCGAGCAAGAATGATCATGCGACGGCTATGGCCAAGCTGCGTCACTTCGGTATCGAAGAATACTTCTTGTATCCACAGATCAATTGGGGATCCAAGGCTGCTTCGGTGCAGGCGATTGCGACTGCAATCAATGTCGGCATCGACACAATTGCCTTCATCGACGATCAACCCTTCGAACGGGAAGAGGTGGCCTGCTCACATCCGGAAGTGTTGTGTATCGATGCAGTCGAATTGAACTCCATTCTTGAACGCAGTGAATTCATTCCGCGCTTCATCACGGATGAGTCCAAGAGTCGCAGGCTCATGTATCTCAGCGACATTCAGCGAAATACCGTGGAAGGGGAATTCGAGGGGCCGAAAGAGGAATTCCTCGCGACACTGGATCTTGAGTTGACGTTAGGCAGAGCGACTGAGAAAGACCTTCAAAGAGCAGAAGAACTTACCAAGCGAACCCATCAGTTGAACACCACGGGGCGCACCTACAATTACGATGAACTCAAAGCCATTATGGCTTCACCCGATCATGACCTGTTAATTGCCGGGCTGAAAGATAAATACGGCACCTATGGAAAAATCGGTTTGTGTCTAGTGGAGCGTGGATCTGAATATTGGACAGTGAAATTGCTATTAATGTCCTGCCGGGTCATGTCGAGGGGCGTAGGGACGATCATTATTAATTATTTGATATCCGAGGCGCATAAGGCCGGGGTTTCATTGCGCGCCGAATTTATTCGAACGGACCGAAATAGGATGATGTACATCACCTACCGCCTAGGAAATTTCAAAAATATTGGCGAAGAGGATGGTATGGATATCCTCGAAAATGATTGCAGTGAGGTATCGGACTACCCGTCGTACGCATCCGTTCGGATTGTGGATGGAATCAGGAGTTGTCAACATGAGGTTGCGTAGAGACGGGATCAAAGCACCTCCTTGTTTCCAAGTAAATTCCATTCACGATCATGTTGCTGAAAAGGCCAGGGGAGGTGCGTGATGAGGGTTTTTCGTTTTCTTTTTGGATATGCTCCTGGCGTTATCATTTTTACGACTATCATTTCAGCTATAACGGGCCTGACCACCGTTTTGCTGCTAATGATATTCAATGCGCATCTCAAGGGGACTGTTGACGGCACGGGCGATATTTGGCAGTTCGTGGGTCTTTGCATTGCAACTGCAGTTGCGAGTTTTGTCGCCAAGATCAGCATCTCGAAGCTGACGCTATGGTCATCGTTTCACCTCAGGCTGCAACTTGGACGGCAATGGATCAACACGCCACTCATCGAGTTGGAGCGTGAAGGGAATGCCAAGCTGCTGTCCGCAATTACGCAGGACGTGGATCACCTTTCGGATTCGATGCGTGCTCTGCCAGCCTTGTTTGTCGATTACACGGTCACCATTGCGTCCTTTTGTTACCTCGGTTATCTGTCGTGGAAGTTGCTGCTCGTGCTTATCGGGTTCATGGTAGTCCTGACCATCACGCGTGGATTTCTTAAGAAAAAATTCGAGGAATCCGTTCGCGAGGCGCGCAGCTTCGCCGAGATGATGCTTGCCACATATAATTCTATGAGTGGCGGAATCAAAGAGCTAAAAATGAATATCGCCAGGTGGAATGGCTTCTACTCCGGTGAACTGTATGACGTTTCCGCAAAGTACAGGGACAAAGGCTATAGCGCCGAAATTTTGTTCGGAATGATATATGGCTACTCTGAAGTCGCTTACTTCATTTTCGTGGCCCTGCTTATCTATGGCGGAAATCTTATCGGCGGCATATCGCATGACCTCATGATCAGTTTTGCGGTCACGCTTCTCTATATGAAGTCAAACATGGACCGCGTCATCGAGAGTGGTGGTCAAATCATGCGGGCTAGTGTTGCATTGGATCACCTTCAGGCTCTAGGCGTGTTCAAGCATACGGCTTCCATGTCGGTGTCCGAACTGCATTCGAAAACTGCCCGTGAAAACGTTGCTGCATCAGTGGCGACTGATATCAACCTCAACAAAAATCCATGCCATTCTGATTGCAGTATCCGATTGAATGGCGTCGGGCATACATACGGGGGCGTTGGTGATGAAGCTGGCTTCAAGCTAGGCCCTATCGATATCGATATTGGCGCAGGCGAGCTTCTATTTATCATCGGCGGAAATGGTAGTGGAAAAACGACGCTCGCCAAAATTCTTTGCGGGCTTTATGAGCCGCAATCCGGAGAGATACTTCTTAACGGCGTGAGGATCGACTCGAGCAACCGAGCTTGGTATGCACAGCATTTTGGTACCGTTTTTTCCGACTCCTATCTTTTCAGCAAATTATATGGTGCTGACGATCTGCCGCAGACCGATTCTTTGATCAGGGAGTATCTGCGGGAGTGCCGTCTCGAAGATAAGGTCGAAGTGCACGAAGGGAGGTTTTCTACAATATCGCTGTCGCAAGGCCAGAGAAAGCGCCTGGCCTTGGTTACTGCTTACGTCGAAGATCGGCCCATTTATTTGTTTGATGAGTGGGCCGCTGACCAGGATCCTGAATTCAGGCAGTTTTTTTACTGCAAGATCTTGCCGAAACTCAAGGCCAAAGGGAAGACCGTTATCGTCATCAGTCATGATGATCGTTATTACTATGTGGCGGACCGAATTATAAAGCTTGAGCGCGGCCGTCTTGCGCATGAAGTGACTCAAGATGAGGCTGTTCCTGCGTGAAGTTTCGGCGTTTATTTATTAATTGGTCAAGGTGCTATTTTTGACCAATTTTAATTAATGAATCACAAACGATGGGTGCAAGATGCGTGCTATAGAAAAGGATTTTATCGGTCAGTGGCTCGTCGAGCATTTGGTGGAAATCATCGGATGCAAGACGTCTGAGATCTCGTGGGATGACTCCTTTGCGGATCTCGGGTTGTCTTCTAGCGAAGCCACAGGTCTGGCTGGCGAGTTCGAGCGCTGGCTGGAAACTGAGCTGCCTGTCGAGTTGTTTTTCGACCATCGCTCTATTCGGGAAGTGGTGGAGCATGTTTCAACTATTGGTAATGGACTGTCCAAGCGATCCTTCTCGCCCAAGCCCGCCGCATTGCCTGCGCAGGAACCTATTGCGATCGTCGGCATGTCCTGCCGGTTTCCGGGTGCGCAAGATCTTGAGGGATTCTGGGAACTTCTGAGTTCCGGCACGGACGCCATCGCCGTAGTGCCCTCGGAGCGCTGGAATCTTGATGATGTCTATGACCCAGTAGCTGGCACCCCTGGAAAGATGAACACTCGCCATGGTGGTTTCATCTCCGACATCGAAGAGTTCGATGCAGCTGCGTTTGGTATCGCGCCCCGGGAAGCGGAGCGAATGGACCCCCAGCAGAGAGCGATGCTCGAAATTGCTTGGGAGGCTTTCGAGGATGCTGGCCTCAATCGACAGGCTGTTCGAGGCGCTCCGATCGGAGTTTTCGTCGGCCTGTCCAATCAGGAGTATCGGGATCGGCAATTCAGCGATCGCTGCTCGATCGACGCGTATGCAGGAACAGGAAATTCGGCGAGTATCGCCGCCAACAGAATTTCGCATTTCTTCGATTTACGCGGTCCGAGCTTATCCATCGACACGGCCTGTTCCTCGTCCTTGACCGCGATTCACATGGCTTGCCAGAGCCTTCGCAGTGGCGAATCGAAAATCGCGTTGGTGGGCGCAGTCAATTTGATGCTGTCGCCGGAATACACCATCGTCTTTTCCCAGGCGGGACTGTTGTCTCCCGACGGGAAATGCCGGACGTTCGATGCGGATGCAAACGGTTACGTTCGTGGCGAAGGCGCCGCTGCACTCATCCTCAAGCCCTATTCGAAAGCGCAGGAAGATGGTGATCGGGTCTACGGACTGATCCGCGGAAGCGCAATCAATCAGGACGGCAGAACGCTGGCGCTGACCAGTCCGAATCGTGAAGCACAGGAAGCCATGCTGACCGCGGCCTATGAAGCTGCAGGCATCTCGCCGGGCGAGGTCGACTATGTCGAGGCGCATGGCACGGCGACGCCGATCGGCGACGTGATCGAAGTTGCCGCGTTGTCATCGGTGCTACAGCAAGGCAGGTCAGTTGACAACAAATGCTTGATCGGATCGGTCAAGACCAACATCGGTCATCTGGAAGCCGCTGCCGGCATGGCCGGCGTCATCAAGACCGTCCTGTCGATGAAACATCGCCAGATTCCCGCCTCTCTCAATTTCGAACAACCGAACCAGCGCATCGGCTTCGAGAAAACGCCGGTTCGAGTTGTTACATCGTTGACGCCCTGGCCGGAGACATCCCGGCTACCTCTGGCCGGAGTCAGTGCATTCGGTTTCGGCGGCACCAACGTGCATGTGGTTCTGGAAGCCGTACCGACTACTTCGGAGAAAGAAGCCCGCGATACTTTCAGGGCCTTCCCGGTTTCAGCACGAACCGCCAATGGACTCGAGCGCGCATGTGGTGTTGTTGAGCAGAGACTGCAAGACGGCGGGATGCTTCCTCTCGATGATCTGGCCTATACGCTGACCAAGCGCGAGGTTTATGACTATCGCGCGGTCGCCGTTTCCGACGCAGCGCAGGGAAGTAGGCCGGTTTTTGCAAAGTCGGAACGAGTGCTATCTGCGGATATCTTGCCGGCATTCGTCTTTGCCGGAGTAGGCGATCACTATCTGGGCATGGGGCAGGGTCTTTATCAGGCCGAGCCGGTGTTCCGGCACTGGGTGGACTATTGCTGCGACTGGCTGAAGCGCGAGCTCGACACCGATCTTCTGGATGTTTTCCAGACTCGGCCCTCAAGAGAGGCAACAGCGAGCGATGCATTCCGTCGTGCGGTCGGCGGAGAGAGGGATCTTGGAATCCTGGCGCAGACTGAATTGGCGCAACCGGCCGTGTTCATTCTGGAATATGCGTTGGCGCGACTGCTGGAAGCATGGGGAGTCGTGCCTGGCACTTGCGTGGGCTACAGCCTGGGGGAATATACAGCAGCCACTCTCGCCGGCGTCTTCTCGCTGGAAGACGGACTCAGGATCGTGGCGACGCGAGCTCGGCTGATCGACGCGTTGCCTGCTGGTGCCATGCTGGCGGTGCCCTTGGGGGTGGAAGCGCTCGGTGAATATCTCGATGTGGATGCAGACCTCGCGGTCGGGATCGTAAACGGTCCGCGTTTGAGTGTCGTGTCGGGTCCGCTCTCGGCCATCGATGTCATTCAAGACAGGTTGCAAGCTGATGGCGTCATCAGCCGCCGTCTTGGGACTTCGCACGCCTTCCATTCTCCGATGATGCAGCCGGCAGCGAAGGCATTGGCGGATCTGATCGATGGCATGACGCTTTCTGCTCCGCGCGTGCCGATTCTGTCGAACGTAACCGGCGACTGGTTGCGCGACGAGGAAGCGACGTCCTCTGCTTACTGGGCCCGCCATCTTTGTGAAACGGTGCAGTTCTCGGATTGTCTTGCAAAGCTCCTCGAGCCGGAAACTGGCGCATTGATCGAGATCGGTCCAGGACAGAGCCTGAACTCGCTCGCGCGCCTGCACCCCGACTTCAGCCCGGAAAGGAGCCTGATTCTCTCCACGTGTCGTGGCGCTTTCGATCCTGAAGAAGATCAGGCCGTATTCCTCAAGAGTCTTGGCGGATTCTGGTGCGCCGGCGGTTCCGTAAATTGGAAGAATCCTTTCGAGGATGCTCCCGGTACCCCGGTCTCTCTGCCCAGTTGGCTGTTCGATCGGCAGCGCTATTGGATCGAGTCCAGACAGCCGGATGTTTCGTCTGCCCAGGGCGACGAAGGCAAGATCGCGGACATCGGAAAGTGGTTCTACGGCGAAACATGGACCGAAGCATCGCAGGAATCATCCGATGAGGATGCCGCAAAGTCGAACTGGCTCGTGCTGTTTGCGGATACGCCCGCAGGTGAGGCATTGCGCGTCGATTTGCCCGGAGGCTCGACTCGGTTTGTGACGACCGAGGTGGCGAAGGATCCGAAACGTCTGCAGCACGCCCTCGCCGAGATGCGTAAGGAAGGTTTTGTGCCGGACCGGATCGTGCACCTCGGTGCACTGAAGTCCGAGGAGGATTTCGAAGCAGTACAGGCGAGCGGATATCACAGCCTGCTTGCATTGATGCGAGCATTGGGCGAGAGCCGGATCTCAACGCCGATCCAATTGGACATCGTTTCAAGTGGTCTCTATGCCGCCCTGAAAGAAGATGCGGTGAGCGCGGCGAAGGCGACCATGATCGGCGCTATCCGCACCGTTCCGCAGGAATACCAGAACGTCACCGTGCGCAGCATCGACGTGGATGATGCCGGGATGGGGCGATTGCTCGCGGAGCTTCTGTCACCGGTGAAGGACCTGGCCGTTGCCTGTCGCGGCGACATCCGATTGGTACAGCATTACGAGTCCGAGCCGCTGGAAGAGGTCATGACGGATCGCGATGCGTTGCGTCAGGGCGGCGTCTACGTGATCACAGGCGGACTCGGCAATGTAGGACTGACGGTGGCTGGAATGCTGGCCCACCGTTATGCAGCAAGAGTCGTGCTGCTGTCGCGCCGAAGCTTCCCCGAGCGTGAACAATGGGGGCCGTGGCTTGCCGACCACGATCAAGACGATCCGGTCAGCCGGCAGATTGCCAAGTTGCTCGACATGGAAGCAGCCGGTGGCGAAGTCGTGGTGCAGACCGCGGATGTCTCCGACGAAGCGAAGATGGGCGAGGTGTTCGCCTGGATCGACCAGCACTATGGTCAGGTACACGGCGTGTTCCATGCCGCCGGCCTCATCACGGCGAAGCACAACAAGATCATCGCCGAACTGACCACAGAACAGATCGATGCGCATTTCGATGCCAAAGTTCGTGGCACACAGATCCTTTCCCGCCTGTTGGAAACGCGGGATGCGGATTTTTGTCTGGTGTTCTCGTCAATCTCGGCCGTGCTGGGCGGTCTTACTCTTTCGGCTTATGTCGCGGCGAATGCATTCGAGGACAATTTCGTGCTGTCCCGGCGCAATACGGCCGGTACGCGCTGGGTTTCGGTGAACTGGGACGCCTGGGCGCGGGACCAGGGCGAGCAGGACAACAAGGGCACCACGCTGGAAGCCTTCCTGATGTGGCCCGACGAGGGCGTGGAAGCCGTGCGCCGGGTGTTGGGGGCGAGCCGCTCTCCGCGACTGATCAATTCGACAGGGGATCTGTGGGCGCGCCTCGAACAATGGGTCTATCGCAAGGCCGAACCCACGGAGGTTGGCAAGACAAAACGCAAGATTTCCCACTACGCACGTCCGGCGGTGAGCACCGCCTACATCGCGGCCAACAGTGAGATCGAGAAGCGGGTAGCACGCGTATTCCAAGATGTGTTGGGGATCGAGGCCATCGGTCTCGAAGACAATTTCTTCGAGCTTGGCGGGAATTCACTGGTCTCGTTGCAGATTCTTGCGGAGTTGCAGCGTGAATTCGATATGCAGCTCTCACCTATCCTGATTTTCGAGGCCCCCAGCATCAGGGCCGTCAGTCAGCATCTGGCGTCACTGAATGGAGGCGAAGAGCAAGCCCCCACTGCTGGGATTTCGGTCAGAAGGCGCCGAAAGATCAGAAGCGATTCGAGCGCTTCCGCGATCGCCATTATCGGTATGGCGACGCGATGTGCGGGAGCGCCGGATATCGCCACGCTTTGGGGCAATGCCTTGAACGGCGTCGAATCGTTGACGCGGTTCAGCGATGAGGAATTGCGTGGCGCCGGGATTGCTCCGGACCTGGTGAGTAACCCCAACTATGTGAAGATTCGCGGCATCGTATCGGACATCGACCTGTTCGATGCCGGCGTCTTCGGCATCAGTCCGCGCGAGGCGGAACTGATGGATCCGCAGCACCGACTGATGCTGGAAACGGCCTGGGAGACGTTGGAGCATGCCGGCTATGATTCTCATCGTTACGATGGTGCCGTCGGTGTCTTCGCGGGTACTACGCCCAGCGAATATCAAGCGAGCCTGTTTGCCGATCGTGCCCTGTGGAAAGGCCTCAATGGCTTCGACACCTATCTGGCCAACACCCAGGACTCGCTCGCGACCCGTATCTCCTACAAGCTCGATCTGAAGGGACCGAGTCTCTCCGTCGGCACCTATTGCTCGACCTCGGGCGTGGCGATCCATCTGGCGTGCCAGAGCCTGCGCGCCGGTGAGTCCGACATGGCGCTGGCCGGCGGCATCTCGTTGAGCGTTCCGAATCACGGTGGATATTTATACGAGCCCGGTAACCAGGCTTCGCCGGACGGCCATACGAGGACTTTCGACGCGCGAGCGCAGGGAACGGTGTTCTGCGACGGTGTCGGCATGGTTCTGCTCAAACGGCTGGAAGATGCGATCGAGGACGGCGATACGATCCATGCCGTCATCCGCGGTACCGCGATTAACAACGATGGTTCGTTGAAGGCCGGTTACACCGCTCCGAGCGTCGAGCAGCAGGCAGAAGTGGTTTCTCTGGCACTAGAGAATGCCGGACTGAGTGCCGAGGATATCCATTACGTCGAAGCGCACGGCACGGCCACGGAGCTCGGTGATCCCATCGAGGTGGCGGCGCTGACCAAGGCCTATCGCGAGAGCACAGATAAAGTGGGCTACTGCGCGCTGGGCTCGATCAAGCCCAATATCGGCCACACCGACCGCGCCGCCGGCGTGATCGGCGTGATCAAGGCAACACATGTGCTGAAGTCGGGTCACGTTCCGCCGACGCTGCATTTCGAGCGGCCGAATCCCAAGATCGATCTGGCCAACAGCCCGTTCATCGTGAGCAACCAGCGTCAGGAACTTCCGGTCACGGATTCGCCGTGGCGAGCGGGCGTGACGACATTGGGGGTCGGCGGAACGAACGTGCACTTCATTCTGGAAGAGGCACCGGAAGTGGAGCCGTCCAGTCCCTCGCGAGAGGCGCAGCTGCTGCTGCTATCGGCCAAGACCCAGGCCTCCCTGGATGGTTTGG
>NZ_JAAZQD010000006.1 GCF_012395255.1 Oleiagrimonas citrea | reverse complement strand
ATTACAAAGGTTAAAGGTTTGGACGCTTGCATTGGTTGGACTTCTCCAACTCCGCAAGGCGCCCACACAAGTCACCTGCGCACACTGTCAAAGATCAATCGCTTGCGAAGTTTCCTTCGCGTCCCTTGTTAGGACGTTTCGTCCGAGGGAGCCGCACATTCTACATCGCTTTCCGTTTCCGTCAACACCCTTTTTCAAGGAAATTTTGTTGCCGGAGCGGAGCGCGAATCGCGCTGTGCCTGAGCGAGGCGCGAATCTTAGAGAGGTGGCACAAGATGCGCAAGCCTTTTTTGCAAAATCGCCGAAAAAAGTTTCAGGCCGTCTTGAGAAGCACCCGCGCGAAGTTGCGCTTTCCGATCTGCAGCACGCCCTCGAAGCCGGCCTCGAACACGCGTTGCGCGTCCTCTGCGACCTCGCCATCGATACGCACTGCACGTTCCTTGAGCTTGCGATTGGCTTCCGAGTTGGACTTGCTCAGCCCCGCCGCCGTCAGCAAGGCCGGCAGGCGAAGCCCCTCGTCTGGCACCACGATCTCATCGAGCGGCAGCAGCGAGGTATCGCCCTGCCCACGCACGACGGCATGCCAGCCGGCCACGGCCTGCTCGGCGGCCGCCGCGTCATGGAAGCGGGTCGCCAGTTCACGCGCCAGACGCAACTTGGCATCGCGAGGATTGAGCTGGCCGCTCTCGACTTCGCGCTTCATCGCCGCCAACTCGTCCAGCGAGACATCGAAACTGAGCAGTTCGAACCAGCGCCACATCAGTTCGTCACCGATCTTCATCGTCTTGGTGACGATATCGATGGCCGGCTCATTGATGCCGATGTAGTTGTCCAGCGACTTCGACATCTTGTTGACGCCGTCCAGACCTTCCAGCAGCGGCATGGTCAGCACCACCTGCGGCGGCTGGCCCTCGTGTTCCTGCAGCGCGCGACCCATCAGCAGATTGAATTTCTGATCGGTGCCGCCCAGCTCGACGTCGGCCTTCAACGCTACCGAGTCGTAGCCTTGCACCAGCGGATACAGGAACTCGTGGATGGCGATGGGCTGCTGCGCCTTGTAGCGCTTGTCGAAGTCGTCGCGCTCAAGCATGCGCGCCACGGTGTGCTGCGAAGCCAGACGAACCATGTCCGCCGCACTCATCTTGCCGAACCACTCGCTATTGAAACGCAGCTCGGTCTTGTCGCGGTCGAGTACCTTATATACCTGTGCGGCATAGGTCTCGGCGTTGGCTTTCACCTGTTCGGGCGTGAGCGGTTTGCGCGTGACGTTCTTGCCGGTCGGGTCGCCGATCATGCCGGTGAAGTCGCCGATCAGGAAGATCACCGTATGCCCCAGATCCTGGAACTGGCGCATCTTGTTGAGCAATACCGTGTGCCCGATGTGCAGATCCGGCGCGGTCGGATCGAAACCTGCCTTGATGCGCAGCGGACGCCCCTGTTCAAGACGCTTCTTCAGCTCCTCTTCCTTGATGATCTCGTCGGCGCCGCGGCCGATCAGCGCCAGCGCGCCCTCGATGTCGCTCATGAAAACCTCATGTACTACGAAATGGGTGGGACCGGATCGGAGACGGCCCCGACCTGAACGCGGTTAATTGTGCGTTAACCGAGGTGATGAACGCAACGCTTTGAAAAAAAAGGCGTTGACGGGGTTTCCCGGGCCTCGCTATCGTAGCCGCAATTGCTACTTCTTTCGGCATACAGGGGCGGGAAATCTAGATATGGCTCGGGGTCCCTCGGCTGCGCATCAAGCGCGTCGCCAGGCGATGCGCCGCAAGGCACAGCGCCGGCATCAGCACTTCTATCAACGATACACGCACTGGTCCTTCGGTTCGTCCGACTCGGGGCCACCGCTGCATTGGGCACGCGAACGCTGGGTGCTTGCTGCCGCAGCCGTGCTGCTGGTGGTGCTGTCCGCGCTGGTCATGCCCGCGTGGGCCAACGCGATGAAGCATCGCCCCACCGTGACCACCTACACCGAAATGCCGCTGGACCTGCCGACCCTGCCGCCGCAGGCGCCGCGCAAGCCCGTCGAGAACTGGCAGGTGATGCGCGTACAACCCGGCCAGACCCTTTCGGGACTGTTCGAGTCGCATGGACTCAGCTATCACGACCTGACCCTGGCGCTGGGCGCGACCAAGAAATCCGGCACCCTTCATGACCTGCACCCGGGCGATGTCTTCGGTTACCTCACCGACGCCAACGGCGCACTCGAAGCCCTGCGCTTCGATCTGGACGGCGGCCATCGCGTCGTGCTGCGTTTCGCCAACGGCGAAGTGACGCGCCACGTGCAGGAACGCGAACTGGAGCGCCGCGAGCACATCGCGCACGGCGTGATCCAATCGTCCCTGTTCGGCTCGGCCAGCAAGGCCGGCCTGAGCGAGGCGATGGTGGTGAAGCTGGCCGACGTATTCAAGTACGACATCGACTTCATCAAGGACATCCGCAGCGGCGACCGCTTTACGGTAGTCTACGACGATGTCTGGCGCGACGGCGCCTACCTGCACAGCGGCGACATCATTGCCGCCGAGTTCTACAACCGCGGCCACCGCTACACCGCCTTCCGCTTCCAGAAGCCGGACGGCACGTTCGGCTACTACAGCGAGGATGGCCGCCCGCTGCAAAAGGCACTGTTGCGTACGCCGGTGAAGTTCTCGCGTATCTCCTCGCGCTTCAGCCTGGCTCGTAATCACCCGATTCTCGGCTACACCCGTGCGCACAAGGGCGTGGATTACGCCGCACCGCGCGGCACGCCGATCCATGCCGCCGGCAACGGCGTGATCCGCGTGCGCGGCTGGGTGCACGGTTTCGGCCGCTTCATCCTGATCAAGCACGACGCCAAGTATTCGACGGCCTATGCGCACATGTCGCGCTTCGCCAAGGGCCTGCATATCGGTTCGCACGTGCGTCAGGGCCAGGTGATCGGCTACGTCGGCATGACTGGCCTGGCCACCGGCCCGCACCTGCACTATGAAGTGCGCATCCACGGCCATCAGGTCAATCCGTTGACCGTGACCATGCCGAAGCCGAAACCGCTGCAGCCGAAACTGCTGGCGCAATTCACGCAGCAGATGAAGCCGATGCTGGCGCGCATCGATGCGCTCGACGCCAACATCCGCCTGGCCAATCGGACAGACACGGCCAAGCGCGCGTCACAGACCGATTGACGCCGACATGCCGAACACCGATGCCGCGTTGTACGTCGGCCTGATCTCCGGCACCAGCGCGGACGGCATCGACGCCGCGCTGTGCCGCTTCGATCCGCATACCGAACTGGTTCACGCGCGCACACACCTGTGGCCGGACGCGTTGCGCGAGGACATCCTCGACATTTCGCAGGGCAACCGCCTGCTTGATCTCGATGCCTACGGCCGCCTCGACGTGGCCGTGGGACAATGCTTTGCCGAAGCCGTACATCAGCTCCTGCGCGAGGCTGACGTCCTGCCCTCGGCCGTGCGCGCCATCGGCTCGCACGGCCAGACGGTGCGTCACCGCATCCACGGCGACCAGCCCTTCACGCTGCAGATCGGCGACGCCAGCGTCATCGCCGAACGCACCGGCATCGATACCGTGGCCGACTTCCGCCGCGCCGACGTAGCTGCCGGTGGCCAGGGTGCGCCGCTGATGCCGGCCTTCCATGCCGCCGTGCTCGGCGCGCGCGAACATGTACGCGGCGTCCTGAACCTGGGCGGCATCGCCAACCTCAGCGTGCTGCACCCGGATGGCCGCGTGATCGGCTTCGACACAGGTCCGGCGAATGGCCTGATGGACGCCTGGTGTGCGCTGACCTACCGCCAGCCCTATGATCGCGACGGCGCCATCGCCGCCAGCGGCAAGGTCGATGAAGCCCTGCTTGCGGCCCTGCTGGACGATCCCTATTTCGCGTTGCCTGCGCCCAAGAGCACCGGTCGCGAGGTCTTCCATCTCGACTGGCTGCGCGCGCGCGGCGACATCGACGCCATGGACCCCGCCGATGTACAGGCCACCTTGCTGGAACTGACGGTGCGCAGCATCGCTGATGCCGTGCGCCGCGAAGCAGCACAGATCGAGGATCTGGTGGTCTGCGGCGGCGGCGTGCACAACCATGCATTGATGCAGTCACTGGCCGAGCAACTGGCGCCCTGTCGCGTGCTCAGCAGCGAAACGCTGGGCGTGGCACCCGACCATGTGGAGTCGATGGGATTCGCCTGGCTGGCCCATCGCCGCCTGCGCGGCGAGACAGGCAACCTGCCCAGCGTCACGGGAGCGATCGGACCGCGACTGCTCGGCGCGATTCACGCGGCTCCGCGCTGAGCCTTCAGTCCTTCGAAGGCGGCTTGTGTGCCGCCAACCGACCGACCGGCGCAGAGGCCAGCGCATCCAGCGCTTCCTCGAACGCGGCCGTTTCTTCAGCCTGCCAGGTGCCGGCCAGTTTCGCGATGCTGTGGAACTCGCGTTCGGCGCCCAGCACCTCGCCGCCCAGACCCAGGCCGCTGCGCATGGCATGAAGAATCACGTCGTTGATCGACCATTTGCGGTCGCGCGCGATCTCCTTGATGCGCGCCACCATGGCGTCGTCAATGTGGCGTACTACGATGTCCGGCACGTGCGGAACCTCCTCCGCGCTACATGCCCCCTGTGCGGCCTATTGTGTCAGTTTTGCGACGCCTTGGCAGCCTCGTCCTCGGGCTCGCGCGGCCGGTCCAGCGTCATGCGCCGCGACAGCCACGCCAGAAGCAGCAGCGTGGGCACCACGGAGAGCGCGCTGAAGATGTAGAAGCCCGAGTAGGTCCAGCGTTCCACCAGAAACCCCGAGAACCCGCCAATGAGCTTGCCCGGCAGATTGGCCAGCGAACTCAGCAGCGCGTACTGCGTCGCGGTGAATTCCATGCTGGTCAACGAGGACAGGAACGCGACCAGCACGACCCCGGCGAAACCCAGGGTCGAATTGTCGCCGGAGATCGCCGCGATGAAGGCCCAGGTCTGCCCCGGGTGCTGCGCCATCAGCAGATACAGCAGGTTGGACAACGCCACGCCCAGTGCCGCGATGTACAGCGAGCGCTTCAATCCCAGCGCTGCCACCGACACGCCGCCCAGGAACGCGCCGGCGATGCCGATCCACACACCGTACAGCTTCGATACCGTGGCGATCTGGTCCTTGGTGTAGCCGGTGTCGATATAGAACGGCCCGTTGATCACGCCCAGCATCTGATCGGGCAGCTTGAACAGGCCAATGAACAGCAGCAGCACGATCGCGATGACTACGCTGTGACGGTGGAAGAAATCGCGGAACGGGCCGACGAAGGATGCCTGAAACCCCACGCGCTCGCGTACGCGGATGGTTTCCGGTTCGCGCATCACCAGCGTCGTCAGCAATGGCACTACCAGACAGGTGGCCATGGCCAGATAGGCCGTGTGCCAGCTGCTGTAGGCCGCGATGTAGAGCGCCCCGGCCCCCGACACGATGAGACCGAACCGGTAACCCAGCGTGTAGGTCGCGGCCAATGCGGCCTGCGCCTCCGGCGGGGCGATCTCGATGCGGTAGGCATCGATCATGGTGTCCTGCGTGGCACCGGAGAATCCGGCCAGCGCGGCCAGCGCCACGAACAGTTCCAGTTGCGCCGGCCCGGTCGCCGCCATGCCCGTGAGCGCCGCGATCAGCAGAATCTGCGACAGCGCCAGCCAACCGCGACGACGTCCCAGGAAGCCCAGGATGGGCGCCTTCCAGCGGTCCAGCAACGGCGCCCAGATGAACTTGAAGACGTAGAAGAAGCTGACATAGCTGAACAGGCCGATCGCCCCCAGCGTCAGCCCGAACTCGCGCAGCCAGATCGACAGCGTGTAGCCAATCAGCAGAAACGGCAGACCGGAACCGAAACCGAGCAAACACAATGTGCCCGCCGACGGTGTGGCGAAGGCCTTGACGATGCCGCGCCAGCCGCGCGGCTTGGCGGCAGTCATGCGTCGTAGTCCACAGTGAACGGCGCGTGATCGGAGAAGCGTTCGTCGCGGTAGATCGAGCAGTCGGTCATGCGCTCGCGCAGCGACGGCGTCGCCAGCTGGTAGTCGATGCGCCAGCCGACGTTGTTCTCGCGCGCGCGGCCGCGATTCGACCACCACGTGTACTCGACGGTGTCCGGCTTCAGCGCACGGAAGGCATCGACCCAGCCGCGCTGGTCGATGAGGCCGTTCATCCAGTCGCGCTCCTCCGGCAGGCAGCCGGAATTCTTCTGGTTGGACTTCCAGTTCTTGATGTCCAGCTCGCTGCGCACGATGTTCCAGTCGCCGCACACCACATAGTCGCGGCCGCTGTTCAGCCACTCGTCGAGAATGGGCGCGAACCAGTCCATGATGCGGAACTTGTACTGCTGACGCTCGTCGCCAGACGAACCGGACGGAAAATACAGCGACACCACGCTGAGATTGCCGAACCGCGCCTCGATGTAGCGGCCCTCGCAATCGAAATCCTCGCGGCCGAGCTCGGTGCGGATCTCATCCGGTTTCTGCCGCGAATAGATCGCCACGCCGCTGTAGCCCTTCTTGCTGCGCGCATCGTGGAAACAGTCGTGATAGCCCTCGCGGGTGAACACCGGATCGTCGACCAACTGATGCGTGCGCGCCTTGGTTTCCTGCAGGCACAGCATGTCGGCGTCCTGCTGGTCGAACCACTCGAAAAAACCCTTGCGTGCCGCCGAACGAATGCCGTTGGCGTTGAGACTGATGATGCGCATGCGCGACGTTCCGGTGAAGGTTGCGGCATCATAACAATCTCGAGGGGCCGCATTCCGGCCCGTTTTCTGTTCAGGAGATTCGCGTGCAAGCGCATCAACGCCAATTCATCGAACTCGCGCTGCAGCGCGGTGTCCTGCGCTTCGGCGAGTTCGTGCTCAAGTCGGGGCGCATCAGCCCGTATTTCTTCAACCTCGGCCACATCGCCTCCGGTGCGGCGCTGGGGCAGCTGGGCCACGCCTACGCCACCGCGGCCATGGCTTCGTCGCTCCAGTTCGACATGCTGTTCGGACCGGCCTACAAGGGCATCCCGCTGGCCGCGGCCACGGCCATCGCGCTGGCCGACGCGCATGATCGCGACACACCGTTCGCCTACAACCGCAAGGAAGCCAAGGATCATGGCGAAGGCGGCACGCTGGTCGGCGCGCCGCTGCAGGGACGCGTGCTGATCGTGGACGACGTGATGACCGCCGGCACCGCCGTGCGCGAATCGCTGGCCCTGATCCGCGCCCATGGCGCAACGCCGGCCGGCGTGCTGATCGCGCTGGATCGCCAGGAGCGCGGCGTAGGCGAGCGTTCGGCCGCACAAGAGCTGACGGCCGAGGAAGGCGTTCCGGTCGTCGCCATCGCCGGATTCGCCGATGTGCTGACCTACGCCGCGCAACAGCCCGAGCTGGCTGATGAACGCGAACACCTGCAGGCCTACCGCGACCGCTACGGTTCCATCTGAACCCTCACGACGACTTGTGCGCCGCTGCATACAATGCCGCGGCAGCGCACGGCTATACTCGGTCCCGGAGGATCGTTCATGCACAAAACCACATCAAGCCTCATCCTGATCGGCCTGCTCGCCTGCAGTGCGTCCGCGCTCGCCTGGCAAACCAAGCATTCGGAGAATTACCGCTACAGCTGGCGCGACGACAGCGGTCTGCCGCATTACAGCGACAGCCTCAACAGCGAAGCCATCAAGAATGGTTATGACGTGATCAACAGCAGCGGACTGGTGGTGCGTCACGTGCAGCGTCAGCTGACGCCGGAAGAGCGCAAGGTCGCCGAGGCCGAGAAGGCCAAGGCCGATGCAGCCAAGGCCGCGGCCGATCGTCAGCACGCGCAGGACGAACAGATGCTGTCGGCCTATCCCAACGAGCAGGTGTTCCGCGACTCGCAACAAGCCGAGATCGATGAGCTGACCCAGGCCATCCGCACCACCCAGATCAACCTGCATGCGCAGGAACAGAATCTGGCCCAACTGCTGTCGCACGTGGCCGACATCAAGCACGACGGCAAGCCGGTGCCGGCTTTCCTCGAAAAGCGCATTGACGCGCAACGTGCCGCGGTCACCGATCAGCGCGCAAAGCTCGGCAAGCAGCAAGAGGCCAAGGTCGAGGCCGAGAAGCGGGTCGAGCGGCTGGTCCAGCGCTACCGCAAGCTGCGCGCCGCCGAGGATGCCGCTACGCGCTGACACGGGGTTTGGCGCGGGCGGCCCTATCGGCTCGCCCGCGCGATTCATCAGAACGGCAACGCCAGATCCGGATCGACCGCGAGCAGCTGTTCGCGGAAGGTCTGCTGGATGCGCTTGAGCGCGGTCTCGTCGTCGGCATCGAAACGAAGCACCAGCACCGGCGTGGTGTTGGACGCGCGGACCAGACCCCAGCCGTCCTTCCAATCGGCGCGCAGGCCATCGATGGTGGTCAGACGCGCACCTTCGAACTGCGCCTTGTCGCTGAACTTCTTGATGAAGGCGTAATGCTCGCCTTCCTCCATGGCAATCTTCAGTTCCGGTGTCGACACACCCTTCGGCAGGGTCGCGAAGATCTCCTCGGCGCTGCGTTCGTCCAGGTCGCCGGCAATCACTTCCAGCAACCGCGCGGCGGCGTAGATGCCGTCGTCGAAGCCGAACCAGCGCTCGCGGAAGAAGAAGTGGCCGCTCATCTCGCCGGCCAGCAGCGCTTCGGTCTCGCGCATCTTCGCCTTGATCAGCGAATGGCCCGTGCGCCACATCAGCGGACTGCCGCCGGCGTTGAGAATGTCGCTCTGCAGATGCCCGGTGCATTTGACATCGTAGATGATGGTCGCACCTGGATTGCGCACCAGCACGTCGCGCGCGAACAGCATCAGCAGTCGATCGGGATAGACGATCTCGCCCTCGCGCGTGACCACGCCGAGACGGTCGCCGTCGCCGTCGAAGGCCACGCCCAGGTCCGCACCCGTGCTCTTCACCGAAAGGATCAGATCTTCGAGATTGTGCGGGTCCGACGGGTCGGGGTGGTGATTGGGGAACTCGCCGTCGACCTCGCAGTACAACGGCACCACCTGGCAACCGATGGCCTGCAGCACTTGCGGGCCGATGGCACCGGCGATGCCGTTGCCGGCGTCGACGACGACCTTCAGCGGACGCTCGGCCTGCACGTCGTCGGCGATGCGGTCGATGTATTCGCCGACCACGTCCATGCGCCGCAGTTCGCCGCTTCCGCCGCTGTGCAGGCGGTTCTCGGCGATGCGTTCGTACAGCTCCTGGATCGCACCTTCCGACAGCGTCTCGCCGCCGACCACGATCTTGAAGCCGTTGTAGTCGGGTGGATTGTGGCTGCCGGTCACGGCCACGCCGGAGCCGGTATTGAAGTGATAGGCGGCGAAATACACCAGCGGTGTCGGCACGGCACCGATATCGATCACGTCGATGCCCGCTTCACGCAGGCCCTGTGCCAGGGCTTCGGAAAGTTCCGGGCCGGACAGACGACCATCGCGACCGATAACGATCTCTTTCAGACCCTTGTCCTGCATGACGCTGCCGATGGCCAGACCGATCAGGCGCGCGACATCGGCATCGATGTCCTTGTCGACCACGCCACGGATGTCATAAGCGCGGAAGATGCTGCGATTGACGGCACGCGTAGCTGCGGCGGCCGCTGCCACCTTGGTCGTAGGCCGCTCGCCTGCCGCCGACGAAGTTTTGTTTTCGGGTTCTGCTACATCAGACAAGACCGGCTCCAGATTCTCGTGAGTTCCATGTGACCGCATCGTGCGTCGGCGCATCCACAGCAATCCCGCACTCGCGGCCAGGCACAACAATGTCAGAATGCCGCTGAACACGACCGAATGCGGCAGAACGATCCAGGCCACCGGCAACGCGGCGATCACTCGGAGACGGGTGCCCGCCACTTGCATGCCGAGGTCGCCATCCTGGGGTTTGGCGCTGGTGCGCCCATGCCGGGTGAGGAGCAAGCCGTCGGCATCGTCGCCCAAACGCAGCTCCAGGCGCCCTGAAGCCGGGTCGTTGCGTTCGAGGACAGCGCGTACCGGCGCGAAGGGAAATTCGATCCACGCATAGCCCAGCGGCGCATTCTTGTCACCCACCTGACGCGCCAGGGTCAACACGGTCTGCCCCTTGCTCAGAATGGCCTGCATCAACGGTTGCGCTTCGTCGCTCTGCGCCCCGAGCAACTGCGCCGCCCGTGAATAGCCGAACTTGTCGTAATCGGCATGCACGACCTCGTCCAGCCCCGGGCTGAAGAATTCGATATCCACAGCATGGGGCAGCAGCGTCACCGCGCGCTTGGCTGCTTCCGCGCGGCCGGCGGCGTCACCCTGCTTCAGGGCAGCGAGTACAGCGCTATCGCCGATCATCATCTGCGCCTTGTCGCGATCGGCGCGCAGCAGGGACGACAGCTGATCCACCGTCTGGCGCTGCGCGTTGCGCACTTGCTCGACCGCGCCACTCTTGCTGGCGATGAGCCAGGTCTGCCAGCCGCAGAACGCGGCCGCCGCGATCAGCAGCGTCGCCGCAGCCAGCAACCACAGTCGCTGCAGCAACTGCTTGAGTGCCTCCAGTTGCCGTTTCGCACGTTCGTTCATGTGTCCCCTCCGCCTCAGGCCACACCCGTGGAACCGAAGCCACCGCCCCCGCGACGACTCGGATCGAACGCATCGACCACTTGCCAACGTGCCTGGGTGACCGGCACGAACATCAGCTGGGCGATGCGATCGCCCGGTTGCATGGTGAACGCTTGTGCGCTGCGATTCCAGCACGAAATCATCAGCGGCCCCTGATAATCGGCATCGATCAGGCCCGTCGAGTTGCCCAGAATCAGCCCGTGCTTGTGGCCCAGCCCCGAGCGCGGCAGGATCAGCGCGCACCAGCGCGGATCGCCGATATGGATGGCAATGCCGCTCGGCACCAGCTCGCTCTGCCCGGGCTGAAGCGTCAGCGGCGCATCGATCGCCGCGCGCAGATCCATGCCGGCGCTACCGTCAGTGGCATACGCCGGCAGCGGAATGTCCTTGCCCAGACGCGGGTCGAGAATCTTCAGTTCAACATCGATCATGCGTTTGGTGGATTCCTGCGAGCATGGAATTGTGCGGCGATACGCGCGATCAGGGCCTGCGCCAGTTCACGCTTGTCGCAACGCGGAAGTTTTTCGCTGCTTTCCGGGCCGATCAGCGTCAGCGCGTTGTCTTCGGTCTCGAACCCCATTCCGACTCCGACCTGGTTGGCCGCAATCAAGTCGAGCTTCTTGCGTTCGAGTTTTCCTCGGGCATACGCCTCGACATCCCGCGTCTCGGCAGCGAAACCGACTAGAAACGGCGGGTGCGCCAAGGCCGCCACCGTGGACAGGATATCGGGGTTCTCGGTCAGCTCCAGGGTCAGCGGCTGACCATCGCTTTTCTTCATCTTGTGCTCGGCCGGCGCGCGCGGGCGGTAATCGCCCACGGCCGCCGCAGCGATATAAATGTCGCTTCGCGGCGCTTCCGTCAGCACCGCGTCCAGCATCTGCTGCGCGCTGCGTACGTCGACGCGTCGCGCCACGCCGACCGGCTTCTCCAGGCAGACCGGTCCGGAGACCAGGCACACCTCCGCGCCGGCGGCTGCTGCTGCCGCGGCCACGGCGTAGCCCATGCGTCCCGAACTGCGATTGCCCAGATAACGCACCGGATCAATGTCCTCGAATGTCGGGCCGGCACTGACCAGCACCCGCATTCCACGCAGCGGGCCGTCGCCGAAACTGGCGGCCAACGCATCGCGCAGTTGCACCGCCTCGAGCATGCGCCCATCGCCGACCTCGCCGCAGGCCTGATCGCCGCTACCCGGACCGTGCACCTGCACGCCGCGCGCACGCAGCGTCCTCACATTGTCCTGCACGGCCGCGTTCGCCCACATCTGCTGGTTCATCGCCGGCGCCACGTGCAGCGGTGCGGCGCTGGCCAGACACAGCGTGCTGAGCAGATCGTCCGCCATGCCGTGCGCCAAACGCGCCAGGATGTCGGCGGACGCCGGCGCGACCAGGATGCGCTCGGCCCAGCGCGCCAACTCGATGTGGCCCATCGCGGCCTCGGCCTGCTCGTCCCACAGACTGCTGCGAACCGGCTGCCCGGACAGGGCCTGGAACGTGGTCGCCGTGACGAAACGCTCGGCCCCCGCCGTCATGACCACGCGGACTTCGGCGCCCGCTTCGCGCAGACGACGAACCAGCTCGCAGGCTTTGTAGGCGGCGATACCGCCGGACACGCCCAGCAGAATGCGACGTTGGGCCAGACTCATGTCGGAACTCACTGACGATCAGGCAAGTCCGTAGCTTACCGGATTCGACCGTCCGCGCCCCTGTCCGCGTCGTGATCGAGATCGCGATGATGCATGTGCTTATTCAAGGGAGTGTATGCATGGGCATTGCCGACTGGCCGCGCAGCGAACGACCGCGCGAACGACTGTTGAAACACGGCGCAACCGCATTGAGCGACGCCGAACTGCTCGCTGTGCTGCTGGGCAGCGGCACCCGCGGCAAGGATGCCGTCGCGCTGGGGCGGGAACTGCTGCAGGCCGGCGGCAACTTGTCCGCCCTGCTCTCCGCCGCCGAACCGCCACGCTTGAGCGGCCTGGGACAGGCCAAACACGCCCGTCTGGCCGCCGGTTTCGAACTCGCCCGGCGCGCACTGGGCGAGGAACTCGATCGCGGCGCACCGCTGCGCGATCCGGTCGACAGCGCGGCCTATCTCAAAGCGCGCCTGCGCGACCTTCCGCATGAAGTGTTTGCCTGCCTGTATCTGGACAACCGGCACCGCGTGCTCGGCTTCGAGGAGTTGTTCCGCGGCACCATCGACGGCGCCAGCGTGCATCCACGCGAGGTCGTGCGTGCCTGCATGCGACACAACGCGGCCGCCGTGATCTTCGCCCACAACCACCCTTCCGGCGTCGCCGAACCCAGCGCCGCCGATCGCACCATCACCCTGCAGCTTCGCGAGGCACTGCAGATGATCGACGTGCGCGTACTGGATCACCTGGTGGTCGGCAGCGGCATGCCCGTATCGATGGCCGCACGTGGTCTGATCTGAACCACCCCATGGCATCAGGCCATAAAAAAAGCGCGGCCGGAGCCGCGCTAGTCACTTCGTCGCGAGTTCTTTGGAGGAGATCAGCGACCACCGTCCCGTAAAGCGGGGGAGTTTCGCCACGGGCAAGTGCAACAGCGCATCGATCCGGGCGTCCGACCCGTTTCCTGCGCCGCGTGCAGTGTCGCGCCCGAGCATGACCAACGTATGACATGGCAAGCACACAACGGACGTTTCGATTTGTTTGTCGCACAGTTATGCACAATTTCATAAAACGGTCACTTACGCGGGCAAGCTGCATGCCGAAACGAGAAACATTATACAAGTATTTATTTTACAACAGGTTTTTTTATCATCACCCTGATGAGAAAAATAAGAAAAAATCCTAGGCGACGCCAGCGCCGACCTTGCCCACAGACTTATCCACAGGCTTGTCCACGCCCGGGAATCGACCGCAAAAGGTCAGTCCGCACGCCCACTTGCGGATGTTCGAGCGCCCTGCGGGCTGCTAGCATGGCAGCTTCCCGCAACCATCGAACCCAGCCGTGAAACAGCAGCTCCACGACCTGGTGCTGCAGGCCTTTGCCGCCCTGCAGCACGACGCCACCCTGCCCACTGACCTGAACGCGCCCGATTTCGTCATCGAACGCGCGCGCAACCGCGAACACGGCGATTTCGCCACCAACGCGGCGATGCTGCTGGCACGCCCGGCACGACGCAATCCGCGCGAACTGGCGCAGGCACTGGTCGCCGCGCTGCCGCCGAGCGAACTGGTCGAGCGCGTGGAAATCGCTGGCCCCGGCTTCATCAACTTCTTTCTGAGCCCGGCGGCCTACCACGCCGAAATCGGCCAGGTGCTGGATCGCGGCGCGCACTACGGCCACAACGGCGTCGGCGACGGGCGCGTGGTCGGCGTGGAATTCGTGTCCGCCAACCCGACCGGCCCGCTGCACGTCGGCCACGGCCGCAACGCCGCGCTGGGCGACTGCGTCGCGCGTCTTCTCGACGCCAGCGGCTGGGACGTGAAACGCGAGTTCTACTACAACGACGCCGGCGTGCAGATCCAGAACCTGGCGATCTCCACCCAGGCGCGCTGCCGCGGCCTGGCGCCCGGCGACGAGGGCTGGCCCGAGGACGGCTACCGCGGCGAGTACATCGCCGACGTGGCGCGCGCCTATCTGGCCGGCGAATCCGTCTCCGCCGACGACCGCACCGTCACCGCCGCGGCCGATCCGGAAGACCTGGAGGCCATCCGCGACTTCGCCGTGGCCTATCTGCGTCACGAACAGGATCTGGATCTGAAGGCCTTCGGCGTCCACTTCGACGTCTACTTCCTTGAATCCTCGTTGTACGAAGGCGGTCAGGTCGAGGAAACCGTCCGCGAACTGCAGGCGCACGGCCACACCTACGAGGAAGGCGGCGCACTCTGGCTACGCACCACGGACTTCGGCGACGACAAAGACCGCGTGATGCGCAAGTCCGACGGCACCTACACGTATTTCGTGCCGGACGTGGCCTACCACCGCAACAAATGGCAGCGCGGCTACACGTCCGCCATCACGGTGCTGGGCGCCGATCACCACGGCTCGCTGGCGCGCGTGAAAGCCGGTCTGCAGGCGTTGGACGCCGGCATCCCGAAGGGCTACCCGGACTATCTGCTGTACCAGATGGTCACTGTGATGAAGGGCGGCGAGGAGGTGAAGATCTCCAAGCGCGCCGGCAGCTACGTCACCCTGCGCGACCTGATCGACGAGGTCGGCCGCGACGCCACGCGCTACTTCCTGATCGCGCGCAAGGGCGATTCGCAGCTGACCTTCGACATCGACCTAGCCCGCTCGCAGTCCAACGACAACCCGGTCTACTACATCCAGTACGCCCACGCCCGCGTGTGCAGCGTGCTGCGCCAGTGCCAGGAGAAGGGCCTGGCATTCGACCCGGGCGAAGGCCGCAAGCATCTGGCACGGCTGGACAACGAGCACGAGCAGGCGCTGATGACCGAACTCTCGCGCTACCCCGAGATCGTCGAGTCGGCCGCCGAGAGTCTCGAACCGCACCTGCTGGCCAACTGGCTGCGCGAACTGGCGCAGGCCTTCCACACGTACTACAACTCCCACCAGTTCCTGGTCGACGACGACGCCCTGCGCCAGGCGCGCCTGACCCTGGTCACGGCGACCCGCCAGGTGCTCGCGAACGGACTGGACCTTTTGGGCCTGTCGGCCCCGGAGAGCATGTAATGCCACCTCGCAAGAACAAGCAGGCCGTGCGCAACGGCGGTTTCCCGGCCTGGGGCTGGGTCCTGATCGGCCTCATCATCGGCGCCATCCTGATGGCCATGGCCACCCGCGGTGGCTGGCTGCCGATGGGCCGCAAGCACAACGGTCCGCAGCCGAACCCCAACGCCACGGTGCCGCGCGGCAGCGAGCCGGGCGTGGCCGATCAGGCCGCCGGCACGAAGAAGAAGTCCAAATACGACTTCTACTCGGTGCTGCCGGAGAAGGAAGTGATCATTCCGGACGCCGAGATCAGCCGCCAGGCCAAAGCCGAGACGCAACCCGGCAATGCCTCGCCCGCCGACAGCGGCGGCTACCTGCTGCAGGTCGGTTCGTTCCCGAACGCCTCCGATGCCGAGGCGATGAAGGCGAAGCTGGCGCTGCAGGGTTTCGTCGCCGAAGTGAAGCCCGTGACCATCGATGGCCACACCTGGAACCGCGTACGCCTGGGGCCTTACACGTCAGCCGCCAAACTGGAATCCGCCAAGCAGCGGCTCGCATCGGCCGGCATCAAGGCCATCGCGCTGAAGGAACACTGATCGCTTTCGCGTTCGCGCCCTTTCATGAGCGCGAACGCGATCCGGCGGACCGCTCAGCGACAGGACCGCGGCAGGTATTTGTGCGGAAGATCCGGACTGAGGCACCGCCAGACCACCACGCCGTGACTCAGCTCCGGCGTGAACAACAGGTGTCGGTCGCGCACCTGCGGTGACGCACGATCGTTGTAGCGCACGGTGACATCTCCGTAATCGACCTTCACCTCGGCCACGTATCGGCCAGCCAGCTGTGACGGCGACGGCAGACCAAGCGTGGCGTTGTCCTGCGGCGGACGATCCTTCTCGCGCATGTAGCGCGCAACGGCCGCCTTGGGCATCTGCGCAAGTTGCACGCCTTCGACCACCTGCGTGCGAACCACATACCCCTGATATGCCGGAATGGCGATCGCGGCCAGTATGCTGATCGGCACCAGACTCACGCCGACCACGATCAGGGCGATGGCCCAGCCCGGAAGTCCGGTGCGCGCCGGCGGCGGCGAGGACGGATCGGCCCGATAGGCTTCCAGCGGCGTCTTGCGCACCACCAGACTCCCCGCCATCAGGTCATGCAGCGCCTGCTTGCGCGCCGTGAAACCCGCCATGATGTAGCCCATCAGAAGAAGCAGGCCCGACAGCAACTTGCCCAGATAGCGCCCCAGCGCTCGCCCAAACCCGATCCGCCGGCCGTATTCATCCGTCACACGCAAACCCAACGCCAGCTTGCCCGGTGTGGCCTGCAGCGCCGAAGACTCGAACACGGCGAAATAGACCAGGATCAACACGAAGTTCACCGCGTAGATGCCCAGAATCGATGATCCCGCCCGCTCCGGATGCCCGGCCATGGGAATCATCAGCAGAGCATCGATGATGGCCAGCGGTATCCACAGGGCCAGCGTATCGATGAGGTAGGCGACGAAGCGCATCCAGAATCCGGCATGCAGCCCGCGGCGCGCACTTTCGGTAGGCAAGACACGGCCCGCCGACGGCCTGGACGCCGTCATGGGTGTCGCGCTCGGTGGTGGCGGAACGGGCATCGCTTCGGCCACGGTATTCCGCAGCAATTCGCTGAGCGTTTGCCACTGCTTCGTGCCCTGCGCACAAGCCTGCGTATCGGCGGACAGCGTGCCTTCATGCAGCGCGTGCCGTACATAGGTCGCGCTCAAGGGACCGCGCGTGTCCTGGCGCATGCGCACCCACAGCCTCGGCGGCGACCCTTCCTCGAGCAGCACCGCATCGGCACCGCAGGACACGAGCGCCTCGCGCTGCCGTTCCGCGGCTTCCTGCGGAACCGCCTTCAGTGTCACCGGCATTCGCGCCAGCACGCGCTCGCTGAACGCCATGGCATCAAGCTTGAGCAACTGCGCGACACGCTCCCACACCGACGGCGCATCGCGGTCGGGCTGCACCCTTCCGGTCAAGGTCACCGAATACATCGCTTCGGACATGATTTCCCCCATGTTTTTCCCCCAATGCACCCGATTCTAGTCCAGCCGGGCGCAAAACGAAGCACAGCTCCGCGCCGGTGCACGAAACCGCTACACTGGGCGGATGACGAAAACAGCCATGGTGACCGGAGCCACCTCCGGATTCGGCGCAGCCATCGCCGAACGACTCGTGAAGGACGGCTGGCGCGTGGTGATCTGCGGACGCCGCGCGGAACGCCTGCAGACCATGGTCGAGCGCCTCGGCGCTGACAAGGTGCACGCTGCCGCCTTCGACATCCGCGACGACGACGCCATCGAAGCGATGCTCGATGCGCTGCCACCCGCCTTTGCCGACATTGACCTGCTGGTCAACAACGCCGGCCTGGCGCTGGGCACCGAGCCGGCCCAGTTCGCCGACCTGAACGAATGGCGGCAGATGATCGACACCAACGTCACCGCGCTGGT
Source organism: Oleiagrimonas citrea (assembly GCF_012395255.1). Lineage (GTDB taxonomy): Bacteria > Pseudomonadota > Gammaproteobacteria > Xanthomonadales > Rhodanobacteraceae > Oleiagrimonas > Oleiagrimonas citrea. The sequence goes on along the minus strand of NZ_JAAZQD010000006.1, from coordinate 187,754 downwards.
CACGCTGACGCACGCGCTGCTGCCGGCGCTGATCGAACGCCGCGGCGCAATCGTCAACATCAGCTCGATCTCGGGCAGCTATCCGTACAAGGGCGGCAATGTCTACGGCGGCACCAAGGCGTTCGTCACGCAGTTCACGCTGGGCCTGCGTACCGATCTGCACGGCACCGGCGTGCGCGTGACTTCGGTCGAACCGGGCATGGCCGAGACCGAATTCACCCTGGTGCGCACCGGCGGCGATCAGGCCGCCTCGGACAAGCTCTACGCGGGCACCCACCCGATCACGGCCGAGGACATCGCCGAGACCGTCGCCTGGATCGCGCATCTGCCGCCGCACCTCAACGTCAACCGCATCGAGGTGATGCCGACCAGCCAGTCGGCCGCGGGCCTGCAGGTGCACCGGGACTGATCCGCGACGGCATGTCCGCTCCCGACGAAGCCCCCGGCGAACCGTTCCGGTTGCTGATTCTCGACTGCGACGGCGTGCTCGTGGACAGCGAACGGATCGCCAACCGGGTGTTCGCCGAGATGCTCGGCGAGCTCGGCCTGACACTGCAGCTCAACGACATGTTCGAACACTTCGTCGGCCTGACGATGACGCAGTGCCTGGATCGGGTCGCGGACCTGCTGGGCCGACCCGCGCCGCCTGATTTCATCGCCGACTACGATCGGCGCACCCGCACCGCGCTGGAACGCGAGGTACAACCGGTCCCGGGCATCGTCGAAGCACTGGATCACATCACGCTGCCCTGCTGCGTGGCCTCCAACGGCGAACAGGCGAAGATGCGCATCACCCTGGGTGCCACCGGCCTGTGGCCGCGATTCCGCGGTCGCACGTTCAGCGCCGAGGAGGTGCCGCGCCCGAAACCGGCACCGGATGTCTACCTGCTCGCAGCCGAACGCAACGGCACCGATCCGGCCGACTGCCTGGTGGTCGAAGACACGCCGACGGGCATCGCCGCCGCCGCGGCGGCGGGCATGACCGTGTTCGGCTACGCCGCAAACATGCCGGCGCAGCGACTGCGCGCGGCCGGCGCGCACACGGTGTTCGAGGACATGCGCGAACTGCCGGCGCGCATCGCGGCCGGAAGACCGAGGTCGTCTCAGGACGTCTCTTCGAGGTAGGTGTAGCCGGTCAGTCCGGCTTCCAGCGTGGCGCGCAGGGCCTCGGCCTCGTCACCCTCGATGCCGGCGGCCTGCAGCTTTTCCGCATACGTCGCGCGCAGGTCGTCCAGCGCGTAGCCGACGTAGTCGAGCATCAGGTCGGCGGTGTCGCCGCGGCGCACGTGGTCGAAACGGAACCCCTCGCCATCGCAGCGCACATTGACCGCATCGGTGTCGCCGAACAGGTTGTGGATGTCGCCCAGGGTCTCCTGGTACGCACCGACCATGAAGATGCCCAGGCGGTAAGACTCGCCCTCGCGCACCTCATGCAGCGGCAGGCTCACGTCCACGCCCTCGGCGTCGACGTAGGCGTCGATGCGGCCGTCGGAGTCGCAGGTCATGTCGACCAGCACGCCGCGGCGCGTCGGCGCTTCGTCCAACCGCGCGATCGGCGCGATCGGGAACACCTGATCGATGGCCCACACATCGGGCACCGACTCGAACACGGAGAAGTTGCCGAAGTACTTGTCGACCAGCTTTTCGTCCAGCTCGTCCAACGCCTGCCGGTGCGCGCGCTCGCCGGGCATCAGGCGCGGACGCACTGCGCCGACGATGGCGTAATACAGGTCATCGAGGCGCGCGCGGTCGGCCAGGTCCAGCTGACCGAGCGCATACAGCGTCTGGCCCTCGGCGAGGTGATGCTGGGCCTCGTGGAACAGCTCCAGCGGCGGGCGCTCGTCGAGGGCCGCGTGCACATCGCGCAGGTGGCGCAGCACCGCCGGCTCGTCTTCGCGCGGCGGGTCGACGCGGCCTTCCGGCACGCGCTCGACCTCGCTGACGTTGACCACCAGCACGGCGTGATGCGCGGTCATCGCGCGGCCGGCCTCGGTGACCAGCCGCGGCTTGTTGATACCCTCGGCGATGCAGGCCTCGGCCAGCGGCTGCACCAGACTCGCCGCGTACTGCTCCATTGAGTAGTTGATCGAATTGAAGCTGCGCGAGCGCGTGCCCTCGTAGTCCACGCCCAGGCCGCCGCCGGCGTCCATGATGGTGATCGGCACCTGCCGCTTGCGCAGCTCGATGTAGTAGCGCACCGCCTCGCGCATGCCGGTGGCGATGTCGCGCACGTTGGAAATTTGCGATCCCATGTGGAAATGCAGCAGACGCAGGGTGTGCTTCAGACCCGCGTCTTCCAGCCGCTTGACCAGCGCCAGCAACTGGCGCGGACCGAGGCCGAACTTGCCCTTGTCGCCACCGGTGTTCTGCCACTTGCCGGCGCCGATCGAGGCCAGCCGCACGCGCACGCCGAGCAGCGGCTCGACGCCCAGCGCCTTCGATTCGGCGATCACGTAGTCGAGCTCGGACGGCTTCTCGATGACGATGTGCACGCGCAGGCCCATCTTGATGCCGATCAGCGCCAGACGGACGTACTCGCGGTCCTTGTAGCCGTTGCACACCACCAGACTGTCCGGTCGCGCCAGGCCCAGCACCGCCATCAGCTCCGGCTTGGAGCCGGCCTCCAGGCCGAAGCCCTTGTCGCCCACGCGCGCCAGCTCGCCGGCGACGCCGCGCTGCTGGTTTACCTTGATCGGGTACACGGCGGTGTAGCCGCCGGTGTATGCGTGCGCTTCCATCGCCTGCTCGAAGGCGTTCTGCAGCCGCTGCAGACGGTCGGCGAGAATGTCCGGGAAGCGCACCAGTAGCGGCATGCGCAACCCTTCGGCGCGCGCCTTCTCGACCACCTCGGGCAGCGATAACGTCGGCCCTTCGGCGCCCTGCGGACGCACCGTCACGGCGCCGCTGTCGGCAACATCGAAGTAGCCCGCGCTCCAGTTCGGAATCGACCAGGTACGACGCGCGCGATCGATGTTCCAGTCCGTGCTCATCGTTGCCGTGCTCCGCGGAAAGCCTGAAACGACGTAGTGTAGTGCAGCATGTGCGGATACGGACTAGCCGCTACAATGTGCGGTCGATCCGCGTCCCCCATGACTTTCAAGGAACCGTCATGTCGCAACCCAGCTGGTTCACCGAGGCCCACGAGGCTTCCGGCTCGTCCATCGGTTTTCGCACCGAGGCGCTTCTGCACTCGGAGAAGACTCCGTTCCAGAGCATCGAGATCCACAAGACCACCGATTGGGGCAACCTGATGGTGATCGACGGCTGCGTCATGCTGACTTCGCGCGACAACTTCCTGTACCACGAGATGATGACGCATCCGGCGCTGTTCACGCATGCGCTGGCCAAGCGCGTGGTCATCATTGGCGGCGGCGACTGCGGCACGCTGCGCGAGGTGCTCAAGCACGAGGAAGTCGAGCACGTCACCCAGGTCGACATCGACGAGCGTGTCACGCGCCTGGCCGAGGAATACTTCCCGGAGCTGTGCGAATCCAACGACGATCCGCGCGCGGAACTGCTGTTCGACGACGGCATCAAGTACATGGCCGAGCGGGAGCCGGGCAGCGTGGATCTGGTGATCGTCGATTCCACCGATCCGGTGGGTCCGGCCGAGGGTCTGTTCAACGCCGATTTCTACGCCAGCTGCTTCAAGGCGCTGCGTCACGGCGGCCTGCTGGTGCAGCAATCCGAATCGCCGCTGGCGCACCTGGACCTGATCAAGTCCATGCGCGGCGCGATGCGCACCGCCGGCTTCAATGCGCTCAAGACGCTGCCGTTCCCGCAGCCGTGCTACCCGACCGGCTGGTGGAGCTGCACCATGGCGCGCAAGGGCGGCGACCTGTCCGGCTTCCGCGAACGCGGCGCCGCGACCAAGACCTTCGCCACGCGCTACTACAACGTCGACATGCACAAGGCCGCGCTGGCGCAACCGGAATTCATGCGCCAGGCACTGGGCGAGTAAGATCGCCGGCGGCGTACGTCACGCCGCCGCGGTCAGAACAGCGTCTGCCGCTGCTTTGGCAGCAGCACGAGAACCAGGGTGGCGATCGGACCCAGCAGCAAGGACAGCAGAAACCAGCCCAGGCCGCTGCGATTCTTTCCTTGTGCCAGGCCGGCATTGATCAACGCGAGCGTGCCCCAACCAACGAAATAAGGAGCGCCGTTGGAGGCCAGGTTCGCGAATTCATCCATTGCTGTTCTCCGCAATTTTGGAACATGGGTGCGTGCCGGCGTGCGTCGCGCATGCGCGAACCGACACAAGTGCCTCTCCGCACTCTAACAACGAAAACGTTACCGAGACGTTTGCGTACGGCCCGCGACTCAGCCGCTCTTCATGATCGGCGCGTAAGGTGAGGCGAATGCTCTCGCCAAGGAGAAGAACGCCATGACGTGGCGCACCGCTTTCACGTCCTTGCTCACCATCCTGTTCGGCCTGACCGTACTGCCCGCGCATGCGGAGAACGCTGCTGCACAACGTAAGGCGCGTGAGCAATTCCAGCATGACCTGGTGTCCGTGCTGGCTCTGCGGGCCGATCCGAAACCGCTGCTGGGCGCGGCCCTGCTGGCACGTGCCGGCGATATCGACCACGGCGGTCCGCTCGACTTCCATCATCTGATTACCCGCGCCGCGGCCGCCCAGGATGCCGGGCCGGCCGCGAACTGGGTCCGCCTGAGCGACTGCGACGCCCAGGCCGACAACTGCCCCAACACCAAAGCCCTGGACGCATTGGTCAAGCAGGCGCCGGACAATGCCGCCGTGTGGCTACTGCGCATGGGCCAAGCTGCACAAAACGGCGACGCCAAGGCCACCGAGGCCGCCTTGCAGAAGGCCGCCAACGCGAGCCAATACGACGATTACACCGGGCGCAGCCTGCAGGCGTTGGCGATCGCCGTGATGCAGCTGCCGCCGCCCCCGGCCACGCTGTCGGGCGAGGGCAGCCAGCGCGCACAGGTCGCCGATCTGCAGATGACCCTGGTCTACGGCATCGGCGACGCCCAGCCCCTACCCGGCTTCCACTTGGCCGCGGCGCAGTGCCTGCCCAAGGTGGTCAAAGAGCAGCCGCAACGCCGCGCCACCTGTCTGAAGCTGGCCCACGTGCTGGTCTGGGGCAGCAGTCCGCTGGCCCGTTCGCTCGGATTGCACCTGCGGTCGACGCTGTCCGAGGATGCCGCGGTACGCGCCCGAGCCGACGCCGCGATGCGCGACCTGACCTGGCAAGTGCGGCATTTCGGGCAGCTGGAGGCACAGGCCCGCACCCACCCCGAGTTGGCACAGCGCATGCTGATGCTGGCGCGACAGGGCGGCACCCAGATGAGCCTGATGCAAGCCACGCTGCACATGGCCGGCATTCCGCTCGAAGCCCCCGACGAGGTCTCGCCGCAACCGGCGGCGGCGGCCTCCAGCCCGGCCGCGGAAACGCCCTGACTTGCGCTGACGCCCGCGCCGTGTAGGCTTGTCGCACGTCACCGCGCGTCCGCGCGGCGGCCTTCCCTCGAGCTACGGGAGCAGTCGGCGATGCAGACGATACTTGTGGCAAGCAGCAAAGGCGGTTGCGGCAAGACCACCCTGGCCACCAATCTGGCCGCCGCACGCGCGCAGAAGGGGCGCAACGTGGTCATCATCGACGCCGACCGCCAGCACTCCAGCTACCACTGGTGCGCGCGCCGCGCCGAACACGAGCACCTGCCCGGCGTACTGGGCATGGACGGCTCGCCCAGCCAGACCTTCGATCGCCTGCCGCCGGACACCGAACTGGTCATCATCGACACCCCCGCCGGCATCACCGAATACCAGCTCACGCCCTGGCTCGAACGCGCCGATGCAGTGCTGGTGCCCGTGCTCCCGTCGGTCATCGATCTGGACGCCACCACCACATTTGTCGACATGCTGCACGCCATGCCACCGGTCAAACGTGGCAAAGTGCCCGTGGGTCTCGTCGGCAACCGGCTCAAGCCCTGGACACATGCCAGCCAGGACGCCGTGGCGCTGCTGCGCGACCTGCCCTTTCCGGTGGTCGGCGCGCTGCGCGACAGCCAGGCCTACGTTCTGTTGACCGGCCTGGGCAAGAGCATCTTCGACTACGCTTCCGAACACGTACGCCGGCATCAGGATGACTGGCGCAAGCCACTGCGATGGATCGCGCGCAACACTTAGCACGCCGGCCCCGCGCCGCCCGAACACCCGCTCGCTTGCCCCGGATCCTTCGCTCATGCATGACATCATTCTTCTGCGCCACGCCGCGGCCATGTCCTCGGCACCCGACGGCACCGACGGCGCACGCCCTCTCAGCACACTCGGCGAGAACGAAGCGCGCGCCGCCGGCCGCTGGTTGCGCGAACACAATGTGCAACCAGCCCGCGTACTGTGCTCCCCGGCCCAGCGCGCCCTGATGACCGCGCGCAACGTGCTCGACGTGCTGGGCAGCGACACCAGCCCGACCCTGGAACCGGCGATCTACGACGCCGTGCCCGGCACGCTGATCAACCTGATCGAACAGCACGCCACATCCGGCATCCTGGTGCTGGTCGGCCACAACCCGGCACTGGAACAACTGGTCGGTCTGCTGTGCGAGGGCCGTTCCAGCGAAGTCCGCGGCATGCCGCCGGCCGGGCTGGCCTGGCTGCGCGCCGACCTGCCGCTGGACCCGGGCGGCGCACAGCTGCACGCCTTCTGGTCGCCCTGAGCGGGCGCATCGCCGGCCCCAGCGCCATGTATGCGCGCGCGCTCAAGCGAAGCTCGCGATGTTTCGTCGCACTGGCGACGCTGTTCGCCTGCGCGACGCTTCAGGCCACCCCCGCCACCACACTGCACATCGATCGCGGTCGCTCGCACGCGGCATTCAGCGTGCGCCTGATCTGGTGGCAATCGGTGATCGGTCGATTCGATGACGTTCGCGGCCAGATTCGCATCGATCCGGTTCATCGCACCGCACGCGTCCAGGCGCGTATTCGTGCCGAAAGCGTCCGCGTGAAGCCCTCGCGTTATCGAAAGCGACTGCTCGGCAAGCATTTCTTCGATGCCGGAACCTATCCGGACATCACCTTCACCTCCGACCCCATACCGCTGGCGCAGCTGCATCGGGACCATGAACGCCTGAAGGGACATATCACCCTGCATGGCGTGACGCGACCGATGACGCTTCGTCTGTACGACACGCAATGCCCGGGCCAGGGATTCGACCAGTGCACGCTGCATCTGCGCGGATGGCTCGATCGCACGCATTTCGGCATGCGCGCCTACCGCGCCTTCGTTTCCTCGCGGGTGAACCTGAGTCTGGTGATCCGTCTGCGGGCCGAATCTGAACCTTCACCGTCGCCACTCGCGCCGCACAGGACGGACACCCGCTAGAATTGCCCGCATGACCAGCCGACTTCGATGCGCGTTGTCCCTGCTGGCGCTGATCATGTTGCTGCAGGGATGCGCAGTCTCGCGGGTGCATGTACGCCAGGCCGCCTCCATCATCCAGCAAAGCCAGCCCGCCAACGCGACACGTTGCCAGCGGGCAGACCACTGCGCCACGCCCTCGCCCCTGATGGCCGCGGCCGAGGATGCGCAGCACTACTCCACGGCCAAGCATCCCCAGCACGTCGTCACGCTGCTCAACAGCGGCGAAGCGGCCCTCGCCGCGCGCATCAACCTGATCCGCGCAGCGAAACGCAGCATCGACCTGCAGACCTACATCTGGGCGCCCGACGACAGCGGAAAACTGATGCTCGACGAGTTGGTGCGCGCGGCCCAGCGCGGCGTGCACGTGCGCATCATCGCCGACCAGCTGTTCTCGTTCTCCGATCCCTCCCAGCTGGCGCGGCTGGCGCGGGTCAATCCGAATTTCCAGCTGCGCCTGTACAACCCGACCTTCGCCAACGCCAAGACGCCGCCGCTGGAATTCGCCGCCGGCATCATGTGCTGCTTCTTCCAGTTCAACCAGCGCATGCACAACAAGGTGATGGTCGTCGACGGCACCATCGGCATCACCGGCGGGCGCAACATCGAGGATCGCTATTACGGCTGGGATCCGAAGTTCAACTACATCGACCGCGACGTCATGGTCGGCGGCCCCGCTGCGCGCGAGATGGCGACCAGCTTCCAGCATTTCTGGGTGCACAAGCGCACCAAGCGTCTGACCCAGCTGCGCGACGTCAATACCATCCTGCGCGAAACCGGCGTCAAACCGGTGCATTGGACGGAGCCCCGCTACGCGCACCCCGGGCGCGTCGCCGAAGTGCGCCGGCAGGCCGAGGACCCTCGCTGGCTGGGCCAGCACATCCTCGATCACACGCTTCGCGTGGGGCCGGTCGAGTTCTTCTCCGACTTCCCCGGCAAGACCGACAACCCGGGGCGCATGCGTTCACAGGAACTGACCGAACACATCATGCGCATGATCTCGCACGCCAAGCACCAGATCGTGCTGCAGACGCCGTACCTCGTGATGAGCAAGCAGGCGCGCCGGATCTTCCTGAAGCTGCATCGTGAGCAGCCGCGCCCGCGCGTGATCGTGTCGACCAATTCGCTGGCCTCGACCGACGCCTTCGCGGTCTATGCGATGTCCTACAAACACCGCAAGCGCTACCTGAAGGACTACGGTTTCGAGATCTACGAACTGAAACCGCATCCGGCCGACATGCCGGTACTGACCCTGCCGGCCGCCGACGATCAATCCGCCCCGCCCTCCGCGCCGATCGCGCGCCAGGACATGCACCGCACTCGCCGCCGCAACAGCCCGGCGCCGCTGATCGAAACCCAGGGCATGCGCATCGGCCTGCATGCCAAGTCCATCGTCGTCGACGATGCGTTCGCGATGGTCGGCTCGCACAACTTCGATCCGCGCTCGGACCACTACAACACCGAGGCCGGGATCATCATCTACGACTCGCGCTTCGCCGAGCAGCTGAAACGCTCGATTCTGCGCGAGACGCAGCCGAAGAACGCCTGGACCATCGCCCCGCGCCAACCCAAGGTGCCGGTGCTGACGTACATCAACCAGGCCATCGGCACCGTGTCCGAGCACCTTCCGCTGTTCGATTTCTGGCCGTTCCGCTACGCCACCAGCTACGACATCGATCCGGGCTGCCGGCCGCTGACGCCATACGACCCGAAATTCTTCCAGTGCTACCACGCGGTCGGCGACTTCCCCGGCGTCGCGCTGCCATTCAAGACCATCTACACGCGCATGATCACCGCCTTCGGCGTCGGTCTCAGCGGGATTCTGTAGGCGACAAAGCGCCCGCTTCCGTTCAGCGCACGCCGGGATCGATGCGGAAGCGGATCGGCAGCACCGCTTCGCGACGCGCGTGCGGCGGCATGTCGAAGGTCCAGCGCCGTGCGGCCGCCAGTGCGGCCTGATCCAGGCCGGCATCGCCGCTGGACTGCTGCACGTGCGCCTGCGTGACATGTCCCCGAGCATCCAACATCACGCGCACGCGGACCAGACCCTCGCGATGCGTGCGCAGCGCAGCGATGGGGTAGTGCGGCGACGGCGTGTACGTGGGTCTCGGCTCGATGGCCTGTGCGCTCGCGACGGCCGCATCGGCACGTGCATCGCGCTTAGCCCGCTCGCGCGTCGATCGATGACGCCTGTGCACGGTCGGCAGCGGCTTCGTCGCGCGCATGCCCGGGTCCAGCGTCACACCGTCACTCAAGCGCTGCACGCTGCTGAGCAGCGCGGTCGCGCCGATGCTGAGCAACAGCACCAGCAGACTGAGTGCAAGGATGATGCGAAGGCGCGGCATGGAATCCGCTCCCGGATCAGGGACGCTCGAGGATGGCCGTCACGCCCATGCCGCCAGCCGTGCAGATCGAGATCAGGCCGCGGCCCGAACCCTTCTGTTCGAGCAGCTTGGCGAGCGTCGCGACGATGCGCGAGCCGGTGGCAGCGAACGGATGGCCGACCGCCAGCGACGACCCGTGGACGTTGAGCTTGGCCGGGTCGATCGAGCCCAGCGGCTTGTCCAGACCGAGGCGATCACGGCAGTAGCTTTCCGACTCCCACGCGCGCAGCGTGCACAGCACCTGCGCGGCGAAGGCCTCGTGGATCTCGTAGAAATCGAAGTCCTGCAGCGTCAGGCCGGCCTCGGCGAGCATGCGCGGGACCGCGATGGTCGGCGCCATCAGCAAGCCCTCACCGTGCACGAAATCGACCGCCGCGACGCGCGCGTGGGTCATGTATGCCTGCACCGTGTGCCCATGCGCGGCGGCCCAGTCGTCACTGGCCAGCAGCACGGCGGAAGCACCATCGGAAAGGCCGGTGGAATTGCCCGCGGTCAGCGTGCCGTGGCCCGACGTGCGGTCGAAGGCCGGTCGCAGCGAGGCGAGTTTCTCCAGGGTGGAATCCGGACGCAGGAAACCGTCGCGCTTCAGGCCGCGGAACGGCACCAGCAGATCGTCGAAGAAACCGGCCTCGTAGGCCGCCGCCAGTTTGCGATGGCTTTCCAGCGCCAGCTTGTCCTGGTCCTCGCGGCTGATGTTCCACTCGCGCGCCATCAGCTCGCAGTGGTCGCCCATCGACTTGCCGGTGCGCGGCTCGGCCACGCCCGGGAACGACGGCTTGAATTCGCCGAAGGAGAAACCGCGAAACGCCGCCTTGATCTTGTCCATCGGCGTCTTCGCGCGGTTGATGCGCAGCAGACGCTTGCGCAGCCGATCGTTCAGCGCCACCGGCACATCGCTGGTGGTGTCGCTGCCGCCGGCAATGCCGGCCTCGATCTGGCCGGCGGCGATCTTGTTGCCGATCAGGATGGCGTTGTCCAGCGACGTACCGCAGGCGCGTGCCGTGGTGATGCCGGGCGTGGTCGGCGCCAGACCGGAACTCAGCACCGCCTCGCGCGCGATGTTCCAGTCCGAGGCGTGCTTGAGCACCGCGCCCATCGCCACTTCGCCCAATTCCTCGCCGTGCAGGCCGAAGCGCTCGACCAGCGCGCCGAGCACCTTCACCGACATGCCGAAATTGCCGACCTCCGCATACGCGGTGTTGTTGCGGCAGAAGGGAATGCGAACGCCACCGATGACGCCAACACGCTTTTGCATGATCTGTCCCGCTCCTGTGGGCCTCTTAAGGTAACGCGCGCGTGCCCATGGCGGAAGCCTGCGCGGTCACTGTATTCGCTCGCGGTACACTTGCGCTTTTGCGAGGCGAGTCCAGCGTGGACCACGACGACCTGATCAGCTGCCCCGGCGTGCTGGCGCTGGAATGCGCTCCCGGCACCCACCCTTCCCGCGTCCTGCTCGAACGCGATGAAATCGAGGTGCTGGCGGGATTCATCGCCGCCGACCTGGCCGGTCTGCTGCCGGACCTGACCGAGACGCGCCTGGCCGTCGCCGGCGCGCTGTTCGACGCCGCGCAATTGCTGCGCCCGCAGTTTCCCGCCTACGCGACCCTGGATGAGCTCGCCGCACGCCTGCCGCGCGATCGCGGCGGCATCGTCGCCTTCGGCGCACGCGACGGCCGCATGCCGGCTCAGCCGCTGACGCCCGACCCGGCGCTCGCCGGCAGCCCGATGTTGTACCTCCCATGGACACTGCAGGCGCCGCAGTCCATCGGCAAGGAACTGGGCGAGGCCATGGAAGTGGAACTGATCGGCCGCGGCGAAGCCGGTACGCGCACCGCCGATTTCCTCATGCGCACGCTCGACATGCAGCTCGAGCATGCACGCTATCTCAGCCGCCACGACCTGATGGCGCTGACCTGCGTGCAGTACGAGCACGCCAACCTGGCCCCGCTCTGGAACGTGCTCGAAGCGGCCTTGCTGAGTCCGGCTTCACGCGAGGACACGGTGAGCGCGCGCGGCCTGCCCATGCGCTACGCCGACGGCGCCGTGCAGATCGCATCGCCACTGACGCAGCTGCGCGAACGCGCATCGGATGCCGACGACAATGTGCACACCCTGGCCGGATGGGTCTTCGAACTGCGCCAGTTCGCCGCCGTCCTGCAGGCGCACGCCGTGCCGATGCAACTGGACGGCAATGCCGACGATGCATCGACGCGGTTCCTCGACATCCACGCGCCGGCCGATCCCGCCCTGCCGCCCCCGGCGCTCTACACGCACCGCGCGCCGGGCCTCGGTGTCATCGCCGTCAGCGTCGCCCAGACCGACGGCGCACGCATGCATGTGCTCGCCAACGCACTCCTTCTCGGCGGCCGACTCGACGACCACCTTGCCGCGCTGGCCGCACGCTTCGACGCCGACGCCGCACCGCATGAACTGGAACGCGTGCACCTCGACGCCGATCGCATGCTGGCTCCGCCACCCGCTCAGCGACTGCACTGATCCTCAGCACGACCGACACCGACCGCGTGCCACAGGCGTAACGGTGTATTCACGATGCCGTGCTCGAATGCGTATGATGCGCATTCGAGAGGGGGAGCGTCCGCGTATCGAACGTGAATGCTTGATTGTGCTCGACGCATATATCTAAACTGAACGGTATGGTATTGTGCCGTGCCGGCCCCTGCTGCCTCAGGTTTTTGCCTTGACTTTGTCTACCGATCATTCCAACGCCGTTGCACCTGCGTTCCGCCGCCGTGCGCTCGTGATGCTGATGGGGCTGGCCCTCGCCGGGTGCGCCGTCGGCCCCAACTACCGCCGCCCGGACGCACCGGCCGTCGATCGCTTCACGCCTTCGGCCCTGCCGGCATCCACCGTGTCCGCCGATGCCGTCAACGGCGACGCACAGCGCTTTCTTCGTGGACGTGACGTCCCGCAGCGCTGGTGGACGGCCTTCGGCAACCAGGAACTGGATCGCCGCGTGCACCAGGCGCTCGCGCACAGCCCCAGCATCGCCGCAGCCCAGGCTTCCCTGCGCCAGGCGCAGGAGAACGCACGCGCAGCCGGCGGTGCGCGGCTGCCGGCGGTGGATGCCGGTGCCGGCGCGACACGGGAAAAACTGTCCGCCGCGCAATCGGGCGCGGGCCGCGTCGTGGGGCCGTACACCCTGTACAACGCCTCGGTCAGCGTGGGCTACACGCTGGACCTGTTCGGCGGCGTGCGCCGCGGCATCGAGGCGCAGGAAGCCCTGAGCGACGTGCAGCGGGCACAACTGGATTCCACGTATCTGACCCTGGCCGGCAATGTCGTCACGGCCTCGCTGCTGGAAGCCTCGCTGCGCGAGCAGATCCGCGCCACCGAGCAGATCGTCAAGATGCAGCGCGACTCGCTCGACATCGCCGAGAAGCAGCGCAAGATCGGCGCCAAGTCGCTGTCCGACACGCTCGCGGTGCGTGCTCAGCTGGCCACGACCCAGGCCACGCTGCCGCCGCTGCGCGCGCGACTGGCCGCGACGCGCAACCGCCTTGCAACCTACCTCGGCGTGCCGCCCGCGCAACTGGAAGCGGCGCCGTTGACGCTGGACGCCGTGCGCCTGCCGCGGGACATCCCGGTCAGCCTGCCTTCGAAGCTGGTCGACCAGCGGCCGGACATCCAGGCCGCCTCTGCGCAGCTGCACGCGGCTTCGGCGCAGGTCGGCGTCGCCACCGCGGCGATGCTGCCGCAGATCACCCTGTCCGGCAGCGCCGGTTCGCAGACGCTCAGCGCCGGCGACCTGTTCTCGGCCGGCACCGGCGCATGGTCGGTGGGACTGAACCTGACCCAGCCGCTGTTCCACGGCGGTGAGCTGCTGCACAAGAAGCGTGCGGCGCAGGCCGGGCTGGACAAGGCCCGCGCCGACTGGCAGCAGACGGTGCTGGTTGCTTTCCAGAACGTCGCCGACGCCCTGCAGGCGCTGCAATACGACGCACAGACCCTGGCCGCGCAGGCGACCGCCGAACAGGCCGCTTCGCAGCGCCTGGCGCTGACGCGTGAGCAATACCGCCTCGGCGCCACCGGCTATCTGGATCTGCTGGATGCCGAACGCAGCCTGCAGCAAGCCCGTATCAACCTGATCCAGGCGCGCGCCGCGCGCCTTTCCGACACGGCCGCGCTGTACACCGCCCTCGGCGGCGGATGGCGCGGCGATGATTCCACCATGTCCCCCGCCGCGACGGCTTCGTCCGCCGCTCCGGCCGTAGCCAATTGAGGAGCACGCGCATGCCCAAGCGCGCCGACAAGAAGAAGCCCAGTCTCGCCAAGCGCATGATTCTGATGATCGTGGGCGTACTGGTATTGATCGCCGTGATCGCCGGCATCAAGACCCTGCTGGTCATGCGCATGATCAAGAACATGCCGAAGCCGGGCCCGATCACCGTCAGCACGACCAAGGTCGTGGACAAGACCTGGCAGCCCTCGCTGCAGGCGGTCGGCACCCTGCGCGCCGTGCGCGGCGCGGATCTGGCGATGGAAGTGTCCGGCCTGGTCACCGCTGTAAACCTGCATTCCGGTCAGGACGTGAAGAAGGGTCAGGTGCTGCTGCAACTGCGTGACGGTGATGAAGTCGCCAAGCTGCATCAACTCGAAGCCAATGCCAAGCTCGCCGGCATCACGTTCGAGCGCGCCCGCCAGCAGTTGGCGGCCAAGGCCATCAGCAAGGCCGCGTTCGACAGCGCTTCGGCCGACTACAAGGCCCGCCAGGCCGCCGTGCAGGAACAGAAGGTGGTGGTCGCCAAGAAGCAGCTACGCGCACCGTTCAACGGTCGCGCCGGCATCATGACCACCAACCCCGGCGACTTCGTCAACGCCGGCACCACGCTGGTCACCGTGCAGCAGCTCGATCCCCTGTACGTGGATTTCAACGTGCCGCAGCGCGAACTGGGCCGCCTGCGCGTAGGCCAGGACGTGCACCTGCACGTCGACGCCCACGGCGACCGCGTGTTCGACGCCAAGCTCAGCGCGATCAATCCCAAGGTCGACACCGACACGCGCAACGTGAAGGTCGAGGCCACCGTGCCCAACCACGACAAGGCGCTGACGCCGGGCATGTTCGCCAAGGTACGCATCGACGTCGGCCAGAAGCAGGAGCGTCTGACGCTGCCGCAGGCCGCCATCGTCTACAACCCGTACGGCGACACGGTCTACGTGGTTCAACCGGGCAAGGGCAAGGACGAGAACGGCAAGCCGAACCCGCCGACCGTGCAGCAGGCCTTCGTCACCACCGGCGAAACGCGTGGCGACCAGGTCGCGATCCTGAAGGGCCTCAAGCCGCTGACCGAGGTTGTCACCAGCGGCCAGATCAAGCTCAAGAACGGCGCCTCGATCAAGATCGACAACCATGTGCAGCCCGCCGACAGCCCGCATCCGACGCCGCAGGAGCACTGAGCGAACGCCATGAATTTCACCGACGTCTTCATCAAGAAGCCGGTCCTGGCGATCGTCGTCAGCCTGCTGATCCTGGTGCTCGGCATCAAGGCGGTCAGCAGCCTCACGGTGCGTCAGTACCCGAAAACCGAGAACGCCACGGTCACCGTCACCACCGCCTACTACGGCGCCGACGCGCAGACCATGGCGGGCTTCGTCACGCAACCGCTGGAACAGGCTATCTCGCAGGCGCAGGGCATCGACTACCTGTCCTCGTCCAGCACCCAGGGCGTGTCCACCATCACCGCCACGCTGCGCCTAAACTACGACGCCAACCGCGCGCTGACCGAGATCACCACGCAGGTGAACTCGGTCAAGAACCAGTTGCCGCCGCAGGCCCAGCAACCGGTGCTGAACGTGCAGACCGGGCAGACGGTCGACGCCATGTACATGGGCTTCTACAGCGATGTGCTGCCCACCAACAAGATCACCGACTACCTGTCGCGTGTGGTCAAGCCCAAGCTCGACGCCGTCGAAGGCGTGCAGACCGCCGAACTGCTCGGCGCGCGCAAGTTCGCCCTGCGCGCCTGGCTGGACCCGGCCAAGATGGCCGCCCACGGCGTCACCGCCAGTGACGTGCAGCAGGCGCTGGCCGCCAACAACTACCTGGCCGCGGTCGGCTCCAGCAAGGGCCAGGCCGTCACCGTCGATCTGACCACGGACAGCAACCTGCACACCGTGGACGAGTTCAAGCACCTGGCGATCAAGCAGAAGAACGGCTCTATCGTACGCCTGCAGGACATCGCCAAGGTCGAGCTCGGCTCGGAGAACTACAACTTCAATGTCGCCTTCAGCGGCAAGCGCTCGGTGTTCATCGGCATCAAGGTGGCACCCGACGCCAACGTACTCGAAGTGGCCCAGCGCGTGCGCGACCTGTTTCCGGACATCCAGAAGCAGCTGCCGAACGGCCTGACCGGCGAGATCGTCTACGACGGCACCAAGTTCGTGAACAGCTCCATCGACGAGGTCGTGAAGACGCTGATCGAGGCGCTGGTCATCGTCACCGTGGTGATCTTCCTGTTCCTGGGCAGCCTGCGCGCGGTCATCATTCCGGTGGTCGCGATTCCGTTGTCGCTGGTCGGCACGTTCTTCATGATGCTGGCGCTCGGATACTCCATCAATCTGCTCACGCTGCTGGCACTGGTGCTGGCCATCGGCCTGGTGGTCGACGACGCCATCATCGTGGTCGAGAACGTCGACCGGCACATGAAGGAGGAGCACAAGACACCGCTGCAATCGGCGATTCTTGCCGCGCGTGAGCTGGGCGGGCCGATCCTGGCGATGACCGTGGTGCTGATCGCGGTGTACGTGCCCATCGGCTTCCAGCAGGGCCTGACCGGCGCGCTGTTCACCGAGTTCGCCTTCACCCTGGCCGGCGCGGTGACGGTCTCGGCCGTGGTCGCCCTGACGCTGTCGCCGATGATGACCTCGCGCTTCTTCCGCAGCGGTCAGAACGACGCCCGTCTGGTCCAATTCATCGACCGACAGTTCTTGCGCGTGCAGAACGGCTATCGCCGCATGCTCGACAACGTGCTGACGACCAAGTCGGTGGTCATCGTGATGGCGGCGCTGCTGCTGCTGGCGACCGTCGCACTGGGCATGACCGCGCAGTCGCAGCTGGCGCCGGAAGAGGACCAGGGCATCGTCGCCGGTCAGATCGTCGGCGCGCCCAATGCCACCGCGCAGCAGATGAACGTCTACGCACACCAGATGTTCGAGGCTGCCAAGACGCTGCCCGAGTACGACCAGATGTTCCAGCTGACCGGTGTGCCCACGGTCAACCAGGGCATCGGCGGCGTGCTGTTCAAACCCTGGGACCAGCGCGACCGCAACGCGCACGAACTGCAGCAGGTTTTGCAGCAGAAATGGAACAACATCGCCGGCGTCAAGATCGCCGCGTTCCAGTTCCCCTCGCTGCCGGGTGCCCAGGGCCTGCCGATCCAGGTCGTCATCACCACCACCGAACCGTTCCAGAACCTCAACGAGGTCGCCAGCAAGGTGCTCTCCGAGGCGCAGGCCAGCGGCAAGTTCTACTTCATCGACTCGGACCTGAAGGTCGACAAGCCGCAAAGCACGGTCAAGCTCGATCGCGACATGATCACCTCGCTGGGCCTGACCCAGCAGGACGTCGGTGCGGCCCTGGGTGCCGCGCTGGGCGGCGGTTACGTCAACTACTTCTCGATCTCCGGCCGCTCCTATCGCGTGATCCCGCAGGTGCTGCAGGTGGACCGCCTCAACCCGGACCAGGTTCTGGACTACTACATTCGTGCTCCGGACGGTTCGGTGATCCAGGCCTCGACGGTGGCCAAGGTCGCCAACGAAGTCGTGCCGCGCTCGCTGAATCACTTCCAGCAGCTCAACTCGGCGACGATCTCCGGCGTGTCCGGCATGTCGCAGGGCGAGGCACTGACCTATCTGCGCGACCTGGTGAAAAAAGTTGCGCCGACCGGCTACAACGTCGACTACTCCGGCCAGTCACGCCAGTTCATGAAGGAATCGGGCGGCTTTGCGGGCACGCTGTTCTTCGCCGTCATCATCGTGTTCCTGGCGCTGGCGGCGCAGTTCAACAGCCTGCGCGATCCGGTCGTGATCCTGGTGTCGGTACCACTGGCGCTGTTCGGCGCGCTGATCTTCGTCAACCTGTTCGCCAGCCTCAACATCTATACCGAGGTCGGTCTGGTGACGCTGATGGGCCTGATCAGCAAGCACGGCATCCTGATGGTGGAGTTCGCCAACCAGTCGCAACTGGAGGGCATGTCCAAACGCGACGCCATCCTCCACGCCGCCTCGGTGCGTCTGCGCCCGATCCTGATGACCACCGCGGCCATGGTGCTCGGCGTGCTGCCGCTGGTCATCGCCACCGGCGCCGGCGCGGCGGGTCGCTTCAACATGGGTCTGGTGATCTCCACCGGCCTGGCCATCGGCACGCTCTTCACGCTGTTCGTGGTGCCGGCCTTCTACCTGCTGCTGTCGACCGATCACCACGCCGACAAGCAGGACGGCGATCCGCAGCGGCTGACGGCGGAAGCCTGATCCAGACGCCACTGCAGGAAGACGTGATCCACACGTCGCATAGAAAAGGGCGCGGTCATCCGCGCCCTTTTTCTTTCGTATCGCGATGAACTGTGGACCAGGCCCCCAGCCTCCGCCTGGACGATGCCGCCCGACGCACTTTTCCACCCGCCCGCCGCTGGCGCTAGACTGGATGCCTGTCTTCTCAGGGGGGAGGAAGGCCTCATGGATAACCCGCCGAAACGCTCGACCTTCGTGACCGTGGTCGCGTGGATCTTCATCATCCTCGCCGGCTTCGCCACCCTCATCGGCACACTGCAGAACATTCTGTTCGCGACCCTGATGAAAGGACCGGCCTTCGATCAGGCCATGCACGACATGCCGCACACCTCGCCCGTGATGCAGGCCATCTGGTCGCATTTCCAGCTGATTGCGGTCGTCATGCTGATCCTCGCCGTGATGAACCTGATCGCCTCCATCGGCCTGCTCAAGCGCCGCAACTGGGCACGTCTGCTGTTCATCGGGCTGCTCGGCGTCGGCATCGCATGGCAGCTGGCCGGCATGGTGCTGCAGCATTTCGCAATGGCATCGATGCAGACACAGTTCGCCGACGTGCCGAACATGCCCGACATGCATGCCTTCATGACCGGCATCTACGCGTTCGCCATCCTCCAGGGACTGGCGATCAGCGGCGTCTTCATCTGGATCATCCTGCGCCTGATTTCACCGCGCATCCGCGCCGAGTTCGCATCGTGAACCGACGCGATGCCGCCCATCGCATGGGCCGATTCCCCGCCACGCCCACGTTTTCAACGAAGAGGTCTCGTCCATCATGCTGCGCTTCCTGAGAAACATCCTGCTCGGCGCCGTGCTGGTCTATGTCCTGGCCTGGGGACTCGATGCCATCGGCCACTGGCTGCATGCATCCGGCCACGCGTCGAACGTGCCGCACGGCATCGGCGCGGGATTCATCTACCTGGCCTACCTGCTGCGCATGCCAGTGCGTCTGTTCGCTTCGCTGGCGCACTCCCACGCGCTGCACGTCAGCGCCACCGTGGCCGGCTATGTTCTGTGGGGCGTGATCCTCGCACTGATGGCGCGCGCGCAGACCGCCCAGCGGGCGCGTCGACGCCGCGCATCGCCGCCCAAGGACGGCACCTGACACAAGGACAAAGGCAGCAAGGACATGCCCAGCCCGACCATCGACACCCTCGACCGCATCGTCGCCTTTCTCAATCAGATTGGCATCGCCACCCGTGAGGGCGAGGTGCCAGCCGACGCCTTCCTGCCCGGCGTGCGCGTGCACGAAGGCGGGCTGATCTTCGATCGCGCCGCGCTGCGCTGGCCCGGCGACCTGCTGCACGAAGCCGGTCATCTGGCCGTCGCGCCGCCCGCCTTGCGCGCGCAGCTCAGCGGCGACATCGAACTGCCCGCCGACATTCCGCACGCCTCGGAGATCGAGGCCACCGCCTGGGCCTGGGCCGCGCTGTGTCACCTGGGACTGGAACCGTCCATACTTTTCCACGAGGGCGGCTACCACGGACGTTCGGAAGGACTGATCCGCACCTACTCACTGGGCGTGCATCCCGGTGCATTCGGACTGGCGCAGATCGGCCTGACCCACGCCGGCGCCGCGAACCCCTCTTCCGGCGTGCCGGCCTACCCGCACATGACGCAGTGGCTGCGGCAGGCCTGAACGCCTCGATCGCAACCGCGCCTATACTGCTTTCCACACGCCACGCTCACGGGAGACACGCATGGCCACCGATGCCGATTTCATCGCCTACGTCCACGAGCAGACCGGCCTCGGCGAAGCCGTGCGCTACCGGAAGATGTTCGGCGAGTACGCGTTGTACCTGGACGACAAGGTGGTCGCGCTGGTGTGCGACAACCGCGTGTTCCTGAAGCCGACGGACGCGGCGCGCGAACTGATCGACGCCGTCGAGGAAGACGCACCGTATCCGGGCGCGAAGCCGCACATCGTGCTGGATGAGTACCTCGACGACCGCGACACCCTGGCGCGCTTGCTGCGCGTCACCGCCGAAGCACTGCCGGCGCCAAAACCTCGCAAGAAGAAGGCCCGCGCGCGCAAGACGTCCTAGTCATCCGTTCCCGGCATGGCGGGCGCGTACCGGCTCAGCCGAACTCCACTTCGTACATGTGGTAATCGCAGCGCTGCATGCCCAGGCCTTCGTAGGTCTTCTGCGCACGGTGATTCTCGTGCTCGACGTACAGGCGCATGCCCACCGCGCCGGCCTCGCGCGCACGTTGCTCGACAGCGGCATACAGCGCGCGGAACACGCCGCTGCGGCGTGCGGATTCGACCACGTAGACGCTCTGGATCCAGAAGAAGTCGCCGTTGCGCCAGTCGCTCCATTCGTAGGTGACCAGCAGACTGCCGACCGGCTCGCCGTCCCGTTCTGCAATCAGGTAGAAGCCGCGGCGCGGTTCGTCCAGCACGCCGCGCATGCCGGACGTGAGTACTTCGCGGTCGAGGATCTTGTCTTCGGTTTCGGCGGCCATGGCCGCGTTCCAGGCGACCAGGTGGTCGAGGTCGTTGGGGGTGGCGGGGCGGATGGTGAGGTCGGTCACGGGGTGCGCTTGTGTGGGAGCGAAGTATCCAAGCCTAGTATGTGCAGTGCGCCCCGCACAAAGGCCTTCATCTTCCCAAAAGCGGTTTCGTCCGGCTGACGCCGGCCGAGTCACTTCTATTGCTTGTCCAATAGAAGTAACCAAGACAAGGACACCCCAGCGTCCGCGCCCTCCGGAGCTACGCTCCTGCGGGTCCGCTCCGGGTTCCGGGGGTTCGCCGACAGCACATCCTGTGCTGACGACGAACTGGCGCACATCCCTGTGCGCCACCCTGCGGGCCTAATCCCCCACCCTCCGCCGCTACCCAAGGGGATAAGGTTGCAAGCTAGGGCATTAAGGCGCAAATTAATTGCCTCTGACCTCATCTTTTTTCCGCGGGGGAAGCGCGGACTACGCTACATTCCAGTAGGTCCTAAGCACTTAACATGTAGGAGTACATGAATAACAATGATTATTGACTATATTTATTTTAGATTAGGATCAGCATTCAATAACATACTTCATTCCACTATAGATGCTGCAAATGCATCCACTGCACGCATGCGCATCACATTATCTACTTTGGTTATTATTTTTATATCGGCGATTCCTGCGCAGGCGTCACAGCACACGACATACTTCATCACCAATGCTCAAGGCACGGTGGTAGCCGAGATGGACAGTCAAGGAAATACGACTTATGAAGCAGCTTATCGCCCATACGGGAAACAGCAGACCGGCGATGCACAGATGGGGCCGGGATATACAGGGCATGTAAACGATCCAGACACTGGACTTATATACATGAAGGCGCGATATTACGATGCGACTTTGGGGCGATTTTTGAGCGTTGATCCAAAATACGCATCCGCGGGCAACTATTATGATTTCAATAGATTCTCTTATGCGAACAACAACCCTGTTATAAACATTGACCCCAATGGGCAAGAGACCGGGAAAGCGTTTCACGCCGAATGGAAAATGATGGGTGGGAGAATGCCCCCCATGTCACCAAGGGACAAAATCGGAAAACCCATTGCTGTTGCGACGGGTGGACTAATGCTCCTTCCGGTTGCAATTATTGCTGTGGATGCTGCACCCGGAGCCATTGCTGCGACCGGAAGAAGGTTTATGGCACCATTATTAGCTGCCACCCTATCAAGTAACCCTTCCGTGGTTAATCATGTTGTCGAACTTGAGCCCGAGAGCGCATGGGCCGAGGCTGTAACGGCAATGGAGGAGGGTAAAGAAAACATAGAAATGGCAGCAGAGGCTGCATCAAAGGAGATAGGGATAGAATCTTCTGTGATTCTAGGATGGATCCTTTCCAATACTGACCAAGATTCCGCCTCATGGCACAGCTCAAAATCACATGACTCTAATAAAGACACCAGTCCGAAATCACGAGAGCCTTCGGACACCCCCCCATTACCAAACGTTCCTCAAATTGATAGATACACCCCCGATATCAAATCAACGAACCGAAGGAACGAGGTTGAACATGACTATAGTTATTGACGACCCCAACACGTTTAACTTGGCCACGATCAATGAAAAAGCGTAATTTTTCAGATATTAATAAAGCGTATAAAAAAAACGGATTTTTAGCCTCTAAGGGTGTAATTGACGAGATTCTAGGGAGAGATCCGCGGTCTTCAGATGGCCTTGCTGCGAGATATTTGAGAGCCAGGGGCCATGAAGCCGGCTGGCACGGAAGTATAAATTTTGAGCTTGCTAAAAAAGATTATAGACACCTTATTGTTGAAGCCCACAGATTTGGGAGCAATGGTTTACTCGGTTTCGCGAGAGTTTTGTATAAAGAGAACCGCGCGGAAAATTTTGAAGAAATAAAAAGACTTTGTGAAGAAGCTATCGACATGGATGGCAATATCAAGGCAAAAATTCTTCTGGGCTTTGCCTATGAAACATTTAAAAAAGATTATGCGCGGGCATCGACGCACTACTTTTCATCTTTTTTAAGGGGGTCGAAGTGGGGGCTTGGATTTTATTCTTCGGCAAAAATAAGATCAGGGAAACCGTTTGTTGGTCTACTAAGCAAGTTTTTCTTCCATGCCCTATACCCGATTTTTGGTTTATGGGACCGTTCCAAGTCTGCCATATATTAATTGCACGGAAGATAGACGCTAGAAGTCTGATTGTACGTCTGGCCCTGATATGCGATGCCCTCCCCTTCGGTAGCGGCGGAGGGTGGAGGATCAGGCCCGCAGAGTGGCGCACAAGGATGTGCGCCAGTTCGTCGTCAGGTCAGGATGACCTGTCGGCGAACCCCCGGAGCCCGGAGCGAACCTGGAGGCCCGCAGGGCCGGAAGGCGCGGACGCCGGGGTGTCCTTGTCTTGGTTACTTCTATTGGACAAGCAATAGAAGTAACCCGGCCGGCGCAGCCGGTCGGAACCGCTTTACCTACAAGAGCGAATCACGCAAAGAACGCGTCAGGCATCCTCATCCGTCGCAAACCCCTCGCGCGTCCCCCGATGAATCACATCATCGGAATCGAGAACATCCCGCGCCCGAATCGAAGGCTGATTCGCCAACCGCGCATAGATCCGCGTGAAATCCGGCCGCGTCGCGTCGAACAGCTGCTCGAAGCTGTCGATGACGAAGTAAGTCTGCTGGTAAGTATCGATGCGGTACTGCGCGCGCATGATGCGCTCCAGATCGAAGCCGATGCGGTTGGGCGCATCCGACTCCAGGCAGTAGATCGACTCGCCCTTGGAGCTGACGATACCGGCACCGTAGATGCGCAGGCCCGCGTCGGTGCGGATCAGGCCGAATTCGACCGTGTACCAGTACAGGCGCGTGAGGTTGAGCAGTGCTTCCTCGCTGATGCCATGCGCCTTCAGCGCGCCACGGCCGTAGGCTTCCATGTAGTCGGCGAAGACCGGGTTCATCAGCAGCGGCACGTGGCCGAACAGGTCGTGGAACAGATCCGGCTCGGAGATGTAGTCGATCTGCTCGGGCTTGCGGATCCACCAGGTGACCGGGAAACGGCGGTTGGCCAGATGCTCGAAGAAGGTGTACTCGGGCAGCAGGCCCTCGACGCCGACCAGCTCCCAGCCGGTGGCTTCGCGCAGGATCGGGTTGAGTTCGCTGAACTTCGGAATCGCGTCGGCCGTCATCTGCAGCACGTTCTGGCTGTCCAGGAACTCCTGGCAGGCGCGACCGGCCAGCACCTCGCGCTGACGCGCGAACAGCTCGCCCCAGACGTGGTGGTCGACGCTGCTGTAGTCGTCCCACGGCTGCTCCACCACGCCGGTGGCGTAGACCGGGATGGTGCCGCGGTCGGTCTGCTGGTGTTCAACGCGTCGTGGGGTGTTCATGGCGTGACTCCGAATCAAACGTGTAGGCCGCCTATCAGCTTAGACAGATGCACGCGCAAGATGGTTGCCGAGTTGCGCCGAAAGCCCGAAAAAGCGCAATATTCTTTCAAGAAACCATCCTTTTTGACGATTTTATGCCGAATCATGGCCATTGACCGCACAGATCGGCGCATCCTCGAAGTGCTGCAGCGCGAGGGGCGCATCACCAATGCCGAGCTGGCCGAGCAGGTCAGCCTGTCGGCCTCGGCCTGCCTGCGCCGGGTGCAGCGGCTGGAAGCCGCGGGGGTGATCGCCGGCTACGCCGCGCAGGTCGATCCGCAGGCGATCGGGCTGGGGCTGCAGGCCTTCGTCCGCGTGCAGCTGAAGCAGCACGACGGCGAGACCATCGAGCGCTTCGTGCAGCTGGTCAACGGCTGGGACGAAGTGGCCGCCTGCCACGCGCTGACCGGCGACATGGACTATCTGCTGCACATCCACGTGGCCGACCTGGAGCATTTTTCCCGCTTCCTGCTGGACCAGCTGCTCAATACCGCTGGCGTGGCCGACGTCAATTCCAGCTTTGTGCTGCGCACGGTCAAGCGCGCGGCATCGCTGCCGCTGACGCAGCTTCCGCACACGGCCTGACGCGCGCGATGCTGGCAGTGCACGCGGCCCCTCGCGTATCCTTGCAAGTTCGATGAATACACCCGCCCAGCCCATCACTCGCACGCGCGATCCGTGGCGCGCGATCCGCTACCTGTATCGCGTGCCACTGCTGCTGCTGCACATCATCGTCGCCGTCGTGCTGGCGTTGACCGTGTTCACCTGGGCACGCCAGACCGTGGACAAGGGCCGCGAGCCGCTGGCGCACCGGCTGATCCGCTGGTGGTCGCGCGTGCTGCTGCGCATCTTCGGTTTCCGTGTCTATCGCTACGGGCGTCCGCTGCCGGACCCGGCCATGTTCGTGTGCAACCACTCCTCGTGGCTGGACATCGAGCTGATGCACACCCAGCGCGCGGTGTGCTTCGTGGCCAAGGCCGAGATCGCGCGCTGGCCGCTGGTCGGCTGGCTGGCCTCGACCGGCGGCACCATCTTCCACCGGCGCGGCAGCAACCATTCGCTCGGCGTGGTGATGAAGGAGATGACCCGGCGGCTCGGCGCGGGTCGCTCCGTGGCCGTGTTCCCCGAGGGCGGCACCAACGACGGCCGCACGCTGAAGGTCTTCCATGCACGGATCTTCCAGGCCGCGCTGGACGCCGATGTGCCGGTGCAGCCAGCCGCGCTGCGCTTCATGCGCGACGGCGAGCGCTGCTACGACGCCGGCTTCCTGCCGAACGAGAGCTTCATGGGCAACTTCCTGCGCCTGCTCGGCGACCCGCCGCTGGACGTGGAAGTGCACTTCCTGAAACCGGTACCGCGCTTCGACGCGGGCCGCAAGCGCATGGCCGAGACCGCACGCCAGGCCATCGCCGACGCACTGGACGGCGTCGGCGAGGGGGATCGGTGAGCCTGCCCCGCGGTGCCGACTTCCAGCCTCCGCGGCTGCTGCGCAACGGTCACGTGCAGACCATGCTGTCGTCCAGCAGCCTGCGTCGCCTGCTGCTGCGCCCGCTGGCGCGCAAGGTCAACGGCAACAGCGAAGACGTACGCTTCACCCTGTCCGACGGCGTGCGCCTGACCGGTGCGATCACCCGGCAGAAGGTGCGTGACAAGGCGCGGGGTCTGGCCGTGGTCTACCACGGCTGGGAAGGCAGCATCGATTCCTCGTACGTGCTGCAGACCGGCGCCAGTCTGCTCGATGCCGGCTGGGACGTGTTCCGGCTCAACTTCCGCGATCATGGCGACACGCACCATCTGAATGTCGGCCTGTTCCACTCCTGCCTGATCCACGAGGTGGTCGAGGCCACCGCCGAGGCCGTCGCCCGCTTCCGCAATCCCGGCGCGCCGGTGGCGCTGGCCGGTTTCTCGCTGGGCGGCAATTTCGCCCTGCGCGTGGCCCTGCGTGCGCCGAGCGCGAATCTGCCGCTGGCGCACACCATCGCGATCTGTCCGGTGATCGATCCGCACGCCGGCCTGTTCTCGCTGGAAACCGCACCGTGGATGTACGAGTGGTACTTCATGCACAAGTGGCGCGGATCGCTCAAGCGCAAGCAGAAGCTGTATCCGCAGCAGGACTACTTCACCAACGAGGATCTGCGCCAGGGCCTGCGCGGCCTGACCCGCGTGCAGGTCGAGCGGCACACCGAATTCGGCACGCTGGACGCCTATCTGGACGGCTATTCGGTCAGCGGCGAGCGTCTGGCCGAGCTGAAGGTGCCGACCACCATCCTCACCGCCGAGGACGATCCGGTGATCCCGGTGAATGAGTTCCGCGAGCTGACCCTGCCCCCCGAGGTCGAGCTGGACATCGCGCCGTACGGCGGCCACTGCAGCTTCATCCAGAACTGGAAGCTGCGCAGCTTCACCGACGACTACATCACCGCGCGCTTCAACGCCGCCGCCGAACGCTCCGAACGTTTCTGAAACGCGCCTCGTCGGACGGACGCGGTTCCGCTTGACCCGGCAACCGCGTGCAGCGGCGTTCAGTCCGCCGGAACGCAGCGCACGCCGGCCCAGTCGCGCAACGCCTGCACGCGTTCGGCCATCAGCACCGACAGCGGCCGCGTCGAACGCAGTGCGTTTTCGAGCAACGCCTGATCCAGCACGCCGACGCCGCCCACGGTGTCGTAGAGCGCGCTGACGATGGCCTGCTCGATCTCCGCGCCGGAGAATCCTTCGCTGGTTGCAGCCAGCGCCGCCAGATCGAAGTGGGCGGGATCGAGATCGCGCTGTTTCAGGTGCAGCGTGAAGATCTCCTCGCGTACCGCCGCGCTGGGCAGGTCGACGAAGAAGATCTCGTCGAAACGGCCCTTGCGCAGCAGCTCCGGCGGCAGCTGGTCGACCGCGTTGGCGGTGGCGACCACGAAGACCCGCGCCTTGTGCTCGGCCATCCAGGTCAGCAGGTAGCCGAGCACGCGACGCGACACACCGCCGTCATCGCCGCCACCGGCCAGACCCTTCTCGATCTCGTCGATCCACAACACGCACGGCGCCAGCAATTCGGTCGACTGCAGCGCCTCGCGCAGGTTGCGTTCGGTCTCGCCGTGGAACTTGTTGTACAGCGTGCCGAAGTCCAGCCGCACCAGCGGCGCACCGAGACCACCGGCAATGGCCTTGGCGGCCAGGCTCTTGCCGCAGCCCTGCACGCCCAGCAGCAGCAGGCCCTTGGGCGGGTCCAGCTTCGGCACGTCCTCGCCGCCGAGGAACACCGGCCGGCGACGTTTCACCCATTGCTTGACGCGGCTCAGACCGGCGACATCGGCGAAGCCCGCCGTGTCGTACTCGAAATGCAGCAGGCCGGAACGGTTCAGCAGTTCGAACTTGGCCTGCATCAGGCGTGGCAGATCGTCGGGGCCCAGCGCGTCGTCGTCGTGGATCAGCTTGCGCACGATGCGGCGTGCGTCGGCACGGGTCAGGCCCAGCAGGTTGCGCACGATCAGGCGCGCGGCCTCGCCGTCCACCTCCAGCTTGCGACCGGTCTTGCGCTGCCAGGCCACCGCTTCGCTGCGTACCAGGCCGGCCATGGCCTTGAGGTCGGGCAGGCTCAGGCGCACCGTCGTCGCCAGCCGCTCCAACTCTTCCGGCAGTTCGATCTTGGCGCCCACCAGCACCAGCGTGTGCGGCGCACTGCGCTGGCGCTGCACGATCTCGCGCAGCATGCGCCGCGTCATCGCGTAGCCCAGATACGGGTGTGCGTCGAACAGCAGGTAGATGCCCGCCGTGTCGTGTTCGCGGATCGCCTCCAGCGTGCGCGATACGTCCGGCGCGACGCTGGCCTCGGGCTGCTCGAAATCGAGTCGCGTCAGGCCGTCGGTGATGGTCCAGCGCCATAGCGGGCGCAGGTGCTGGCCGATCACGTGGCGGAAACTCTCGATCACGCGCTGCTCGTCGAGGGTCTCGATCACGATCAGCGGCGTCGACGCGCGCACCAGCGTGCCCAGGTCGTTCAGATTGTTCATGTGTCCCCCGATCTTCAGCGCGAAAAGATAACAGAAGCGCGCATGCGGTCATGCCGGTTTCGAGCCTGCAGGTGTAACCTGAGAGACCCGATCCGCACCGGAGCCATGCACCATGCGCACGCTGTTCGGACTCTTTCTTGGCGCGCTTGTCTTCACGGCGCACGCCGCGCCGCCCATCCAGCGGCTGAGCCTGCCGCCCGGTTTCCATATCGCGGTCTACTCGGACGACGTGCCCGGCGCGCGCGAACTGGCGCGCGGCCCGGATGGCACGATCTACGTGGGCTCGAACAACGGCCGCGTCTACGCGCTCACCGACCGCAACCACGATGGTCGCGCCGACACCGTGCACGTGCTCGCACGCGGACTGCGCAACCCGATCGGCGTCGCCTTCCACCATGGCGACCTGTACGTGTCGGCGGTCGACCGCATCGTGGCACTGCGCGACATCGCCGACCATCTCGACGATCCGCCGAAGCCGCAGTTGGTGACCGATCGCCTGCCCGACAAGTCCCATCACGGCGGCAAGTTCCTGGCCTTCGGCCCGGACGGCAAGCTGTATGTGCCGGTCGGCGCGCCCTGCAACATCTGCGCCCCGCCGCTGCCATTCGCCGCGCTGTGGCGCATGAACCCGGACGGCAGTCATCGCGAACTCGTCGCACGCGGCATCCGCAACACCGTCGGTTTCGACTGGCAGCCGGGCAGCGGCAAGCTGTGGTTCACCGACAACGGCCGCGACATGATGGGCGACGACCTGCCCAGCGACGAACTGAACCGCGTCGACCGCCTCGGCGAGCACTTCGGCTATCCCTACTGCCACCAGGGCGACACGCCCGACCCGGAATACGGCAAGGGCCATCCCTGCAAGGACTACGCGCCGCCCGCGGCCAAGCTGGGCGCGCACGTGGCCGCGCTCGGCATGCGCTTCTACACCGGGACAATGTTCCCCGCGCGCTTCCACGGCGCAATCCTGATCGCCGAGCACGGCTCCTGGAACCGCACCAAGAAAAGCGGCTACCGCGTGATGGCCGTGCGCGTGAAGGGCAACCGCGTGCTGCAGCAGGTTCCGCTCGTCACCGGCTTCCAGCAGAACGAACGCGCCTGGGGTCGCCCGGTCGACGTGCTGCCGCTGCCCGACGGCAGCGTGCTGGTCAGCGACGACCTCGCTGGCGCGGTCTACCGCGTGACCTATTCGCCGCCGCATTGATGCCGGCGCGAGCCGACCCAATCTTCCTCACCGTTCCCAGCAAGGAGATGCCATGAAATTCCGCAGTGACAGTTTCGCCCACGGCGATCCGATCCCCACCGAATTCGCCTTCGGCAAGATCGGCGCGCCGGTCGAACTCTCCGACAACCGCAGCCCGCACCTGGCCTGGTCCGACGCGCCCGAGGGCACCCGCTCGTTCGCGCTGATCTGCGTGGACCCCGACGTGCCGAGCAAACCCGACGACGTCAATCAGGAGGGCCGCGAAGTGCCCGCCGACCTGCCGCGCGTGGAGTTCGTGCACTGGGTCATGGCCGACATCCCGGCCGAATGCGGCGAGTTCGAGGCCGGCGCATGCTGCGAGGGCACCACGCCCCACGGCAAACGCGACCCGGCCGGCCCGCCCGGGTCGAAGCAAGGCATCAACGACTACACCGGCTGGTTCGCCGGCGACGAAAGCATGTCCGGCGACTACTACGGCTACGACGGCCCGTGCCCGCCGTGGAACGACAGCATCATCCACCACTACCACTTCAAGCTGTACGCGCTGGACGTGCCGAGCCTGGGTCTGGACGGGCGCTTCGACCTGGCCGACCTGCGCCGCGCCATGGACGGTCACGTGCTGGCCGAGGCCGAGTGGATGGGCACCTACACGCTCAATCCCCGCCTGGCCGGATGATCGCGTCACCACAGGGGTTCAGCAACCAGTCACCTTGCTGAACCCTCGCGGCCGCACCATGAAAGCGTTCAGGACGGATGCACAGCCGCGCTTCCAGGATGGTCGAGTCGATGCCACGACGATGCATCGACGCCGCGATACGGCGGCGCAATCAGAAGGATTTGCACATGCTTTCTTGGGCCATCACGTTTCTGATCATCGCCATCATCGCCGCCGTGCTCGGCTTCGGCGGCATCGCTGGCGCGGCAGCCGGCATTGCCAAGATCCTGTTCATCATTTTCCTGGTGCTGTTCATCGTCGCCCTGATCCGCGGTCGACGCACATAGCGCCTCCCACGCACGACACAGGAGAACATTCCCATGGCAAGCAAGAACAAAGAGAACGAAACGCATCCGGACTTCGACGAGCGCATCGCCGAAAGCGCCGAGCGCCTCAAAGAGCGCGAGTCGGCCGCCCTGCACGCCACCCGCGATGCGGTGGTCAGCGGCACCGAGCGCACCGAACGCGCGCTGCACCGTGCCACCGACGCCACCGCGTCCGCCGCGCAGCGCACCCACGACCGCGCCGCGCGCCTGGGCGAAAAGGGTCAGGAGAAATGGGCCGAGGGCCGGGACTACGCCGAACAGTCGCTGGATCGCGTGTTCGACTACGTGCGCGAGAACCCGGGCAAGTCCCTGGCCATGGCGGTAGCCGGCGGCTGGCTGCTCGGCAGCATCCTGCGTCGGCGCTGATCGGTGCAGTCGCCCGAAAGCGACGGCCCGGCGGAACCGGACGACGCGCCGCAGGACGCACCTCGCGACGAGGATGCGTCCGCGGATCGTCTGGACATTCCGGCCGCCTGGGAGGCCGCGCGAACGCTGTTCGACGCGACGCGCGAATTCGCCGTCGCGCTGTTCGCGCTCGCCCGCAGCGAACTGCGTCTGGCGCGAGTCAGCTGGCCGCTGGTATTCGCGCTGGTGGTGGTGCTGGTCGGCCTCAGCCTGTCGCTGTGGGCCAGCCTCATCGCGCTGATCGGCTGGGGACTGTACCTGCTGACCCACTCGGTCGGGCTGGCGCTGGCCGCACTGGTCGGCGTGCATGTCGTGCTGCTGGTCGTCGCCCGCCTGCTGCTGCGCCGCACCGCGCGCAACATGACCATGCCGGCCACCCGTGCCGAGATGCGCGACCTGTTCGCGCGCGCCCGGCGTGCTCCCGAGGATCGATAAAGCAATGCGCTACCGACGTGCCCTGATCGAATGCCACATGCGCCGCGCCGAAGCCACTGAGCAACGCCGGCGCGTCCGCGCGGCCGTGCAGACGCTGGACCGCCAGTACCGCGCCGCGCCGGCGCTACCGCTCGGCGTCGCCGCCCTGGGCGGCTTCCTGCTGGGCCGCCACCGCCCGGACTGGCGTCCGCCGCGCCGCGCATGGTCGCTGGCCTGGCGCTGGGGTTTCGGCTTCCTTCGCGGCGTACTGTAATGAACCGGCATCGAAGGCTTCACCACGACGCGGCGTCGTACCGCCGCGCCGGGAGAGGGACATGACGCAAGAACGGCCATCCGGCGAATCCAGGCTGCCGGCCACGCCGGGCGATGCGGCGGAGAAAGACGCCCGTCCGCTCGAACTGCGTCGCCCCACCCAGGCCATGAGCCTGATGCTGACCGCGCTGCTGGTGCTGGCGCTGCTCTACACGCTGGCGCTGAGCCAGACCCTGGTCGTGCCGCTGATGCTGGCGATGTTCCTCGGCCTGGGCCTGAACCCGCTGGTCGCCAGTGCGGCGCACCTGCACATTCCGCGTTTTCTTTCGGCGATGGTCGTGATGCTGGCCGTGGCCGGCGGTTCGGTCGGCGCAGTCACGCTGCTGGCGCCGCCCGCGGTGAAGTGGCTGCAGCAGGCGCCGAGTGCGATCCGTCACGATCTGGCACCGAAGATCAAACCGTTCACGCGCAAACTCGACGAGGCCAACCGCGCCACGCAATCCCTGGTCGGCAGCGGCACGCGGCATACGGCCGCGCCGCGGCCGGCACGCTTCGATGTCTGGGACGTCATCGCCATCACCCCGCGCGTGCTGGCGTTCGCGCTCACCGTCGGTCTGCTGGTTTTCTTCTTCCTGATCTTCGGCGACCGCATGCTGCTGAAGCTGGTCGAGGTTTCGCCTTCGTTCGCCAGCAAGCGGCACGTGGTCACCATCGTGCGCAGTATCCAGGCCGAGGTGTCGCGCTACATCTTCACCGCCACCTGCATCAATTTCACACTGGGCGCTTTGACCGCGCTGATCCTGTGGGGCCTGAAGATGCCCGATCCGCTGCTGTGGGGCGGTCTGGCGGCACTGGCCAACTTCGTGCCCTACGTCGGCGCGATCAGCATGACGCTGGTGCTGACGGTGGCCGGCAGCATGCACTTCGACCACCTGCTCAATGCGCTGGCCCCGGCGCTGAGCTTCGCCGCGCTGACTTCCGTCGAGGGCAACCTGGTCACACCGATGATCATGGGCCGACGCATGCGCCTGTCACCGGTGGCGATCCTGATCTGGCTGTTGCTGTGGGCGTGGATCTGGGGCATCGCTGGCGCGTTGCTGGCGGTGCCGATGCTGACCACGGTAAAGCTGATCGCCGAACACATCCGCGGCTGGGAGTGGTTCGCCCACCTGGTCGGGCGCTAACGCTCAGGCGCCGCCCGGAAGCAGCAGCAGCAGGGCCACGCCCAGCGCGATGCGGTAGATCGCGAACGGCGTGAAGCGGTGCGTGCGAATGTAACCGAGCAGCCACTTCACGGCGATGAAGGCGACGATGGCCGAGACCACGAAGCCCACACCCAGCGCCGTCCAGTCCTCGTGCGCCGCACCGCCGTCGTGCAACACCTTCAGCATTTCGTAGCCAGTCGCCGCGTACATGGTCGGGATGCCGACCAGAAACGCGAATTCGGTGGCCGACTCGCGGTTGCTGGTGCCGAACAGCATGGCCGCGAAAATGGTCGCGGCCGAGCGCGATGTGCCGGGGAAGATGCCGGCAACCATCTGCGCGATGCCGACCAGGATCGCCACGGTCCAGGTAATCTCGCGCCGGTCCGGCTTGCGCGCGGCGACCTGCTCGGCCGCCAGCATCCAGAAGCCACCGACGATCAGCGCCCACGCCACCGGCGTCACCGTCTCCGGCAGCTTGAAGCCGTGCTTGACCGCGATCAGCCCGAGCACGGCGGTGATGAGGAACGCGACAATGAGCTTGAACAGGTAGTCGCGGTTGGCCGGATCACGCCACTGCGTCAGCAGCTGCCAGATGCGCTTCCAGTAGATCAGCGTCACCGCCAGGATCGCGCCCGCCTGGATGCCGACATTGAACAGGTCCGAACGCGCGCCCAGCCAGCGTTCGGCGATCAACAAGTGGCCGGTCGAGGAGATCGGCAGGAATTCGGTGATGCCCTCGATGATGCCGAGGACGATGACGCGGATCAGGTCGTGCATGGGCGCGGGGTCCGTCGCAAAAAATCGCAGTGTACGCGCAACGCCGTCGGAAATCGGGGCAAAAAACGGGCAAATCGCGCGATGAACCCGTCACTCGGTGACTTTCGCCTTGGCTCCAGCCGCTTCCCTGCGACATGCCTCGTAATCTGCACCAGCAATTCGCACGATGTGCATGAGGCATGCGGTGCGGGTCCCGCCCCATACGCTCACGGGTGCGCCTGCACCGGAACTTGTGTCTTATCCGCCCCCGGCCGAATGATCGGCGGGGACGCTCAGGCCGCCAGCTGATCGAAGGCCGTCGGCGTGCGATCCACGCCGAAGCGGAAACTCGACGCGGCCACCCCCATGAAACGCTCGCCATAGACGCATACCGCCGGATCATCCTGCGCCGCGCCCAGCACCACCATCAACGGGATCAGGTGATCCTCGCGCGGATGAGCTTCGCGCGCCGAGGGCGCCTGCGCCCAGTGCATCAGCGCTTCGCGCCGCGCCTCGGGGCCGGCGGCCAGGGTTTGCCGTAGCCAACCGTCAAACTGCATGGCCGGCTCCGCGCCGGCGGGGCCGAACTTCGACAGATTGTGGTAGCTCAGTCCGCTGCCCACGATGAGGATGCCCTCGTCGCGCAGCGGCGCTAGCGCCTGGCCCGCGCGCCAGTGCTCGGCCGGGTCGTAACCGTGTCGCAGCGACAGCTGCACGATCGGCATGTCTGCATCCGGATAGATCGGCTTCATCATGCTGAACGTGCCGTGGTCGAAACCGCGTTCAGCATCGGCGCGCGCAGGCAGATCCGCCGCGGACAGTAATCCGTGCACACGCTCGGCCAGGGTCGGCGCACCTGGCGCCGGATACTGGATGTGATACAGGTATTCGGGAAACCCGTAGTAGTCGAACACCATGCCTGGTGCAGGCGAGGACGACACCGTGTACGCGTCTTCTTCCCAATGCCCGGTCACCACCAGTACCGCACGCGGCCGCTCCGGCAACTGGGCAGGAAGATCCTGCAACGACCGTTCCAGCAGGCGGTAGTGTTCGCGCATCGGCCCTTTCATGTACGGCCAGGGGCCGCCGCCGTGGGAGAGGAAATAAGTGGGAAAACGCGGCGCGCTCATGACGGGTTCTCGTGATGTCGACGCGGGACCGCGAACCCACCGGTCCGGGGTCACGTGCGCGTCCGGCTGGATCTTCCCGCCCAGCTGCCGGCGCGCCACACCGGCGTGCGTCAGGGACCGGTGATGTCACCGATGTTGGCGTCGCGCTGGAAGTTTGCAATCGAAAAAGCGCGAACAAAGCGTTTCCCGATCATGCCGAGCGATCGCCCCAGAGCGAACGATGCCATCCATGGCGGGCTGGACACGTGCACCGGAATCACCATGCTTGTGCAAGCTGTAGTTCTTTTGCATGAATTTGGTGCAAAAAGTGGCCCTGGCATCCGTCTGCACCGCATGGCGACGCGCTTTGCCCGTGGCATGCCCTATGCTTAAAGGGCACTGTCTCTCACCCATCAACGCTGGATGCCTCCATGACCGCCAACGCCGTACTGAAACTGATCAAGGACGAGAACATCGAGTTTGTCGACTTCCGCTTCGCGGACATGCTCGGCAAGCAGCATCACGTCACCTACCCCGCGCACACCGTCGACGAGTCGACCTTCGAGGACGGCAAGATGTTCGACGGCTCGTCGATCTCCGGCTGGAAGGGCATCAACGAATCCGACATGATTCTGATGCCGGATCCGGACACGGCGCTGATCGATCCGTTCAGTGGTCACAAGCAGCTGATCCTGACCTGCGACGTGCTGGAGCCGTCGACCATGCAGGCCTACGGCCGCGATCCGCGCTCCATCGCGCGCCGCGCCGAAGCCTACCTGAAGTCCACCGGTATCGCCGACTCGGCCTTCTTCGGCCCGGAGCCGGAATTCTTCGTGTTCGATTCGGTGCGCTGGCAGAACGACATGGGCCGCGTGTTCTACGAGATCGAGTCGCAGGAAGCCCACTGGAGCTCGCGCTACAAGTACGAGGAAGGCAATGCCGGCCATCGTCCGGGCGTGAAGGGCGGCTACTTCCCGGTCAGCCCGGTCGATTCGCTGGGCGACCTGCGCGCGGACATGTGCAAGGTGCTGGAGGAGCTGGGCCAGGTGGTCGAAGTGCACCATCACGAGGTGTCCAACGCCGGCCAGTGCGAGATCGGCACGCGCTTCAACACGCTGGTGAAGAAGGCCGACGAACTGCTGATGATGAAGTACGTGGTCAAGAACGTCGCCCACGAGAACGGCAAGACCGCCACCTTCATGCCCAAACCGGTGGTCGGCGACAACGGCTCCGGCATGCACGTGCACCAGTCGCTGTCGAAGGGCGGCGAGAACCTGTTCGCGGGCGACCTGTACGGCGGCCTGTCGCAGACCGCGCTGTGGTACATCGGCGGCATCTTCAAGCACGCCAAGGCCATCAACGCCTTCGCCAACGCCACCACCAACAGCTACAAGCGCCTGGTGCCGGGCTTCGAGGCGCCGGTGATGCTGGCCTACTCGGCGCGCAACCGCTCGGCAAGTTGCCGCATCCCGTACGTGTCCAGCCCCAAGGGCCGCCGCATCGAAGTGCGCTTCCCCGACCCGATGCAGTCCGGCTACCTGACCTTCACCGCGCTGATGATGGCCGGCCTGGACGGCATCATGAACAAGATCGACCCGGGCGCGCCCGCCGACAAGGATCTGTACGACCTGCCGCCGGAAGAGGAGAAGAACATCCCGCAGGTCTGCTCCAGCCTGGATCAGGCCCTGGAAGCACTGGACAAGGATCGCGACTTCCTCAAGGCCGGCGACGTGTTCACCGACGACTTCATCGACGGCTACATCGCACTGAAGATGCAGGAAGTGACCAAGTACCGCGCCTCCACGCATCCGCTGGAGTTCTCGATGTACTACTCGTTCTGATCGCCTCGTGGATCGATCATGAAAAAAGGGGCGCTTCGGCGCCCCTTTTTCATGAAGCATGACGCACGCCGGATCAGGAACTGTTCGCCTTCTCCGGTGCGGCCAGATGCGCATGCAGAAAGTCCAGCATGTGCGTGTAGAAGTCCTTGATGTCGTCCCGTCGACTCAGGCCATGCCCTTCCCACGAGTATTCGAGGTATTCCACCGGATGCCCCGCATGCCGCATCGCATGCCGCATTTCGCGCGCGTACTTCAACGGTACACGTCCATCCATGGCTCCATGGGCAAGCAGGACGGGCACCTTGATGCGGTCGGCAAGCTCGGCGGGCGAATGCGCCGCCAGCTCGCGCTTGTCCAGCCCGAGTACCGTGTGCAGGTAGTGCATGCCGTAATCGCTGCGATGGATATCTCCCCAGCGATACAGACGGGCGAGATCGTAGACACCCGCGTAGCCGATCGCGCAACGGTAGAGTTGCGGTTGCAGCGCCGCTCCCATCAGTGCCGCGTAACCGCCGTAACTGGCACCGTAGATGCAGATGCGATCGGGATCGGCCAGGCCCTGCTTGATCGCCCAACGCGTCGCGTCGGTGACGTCGTTCTGCATGGCCTTGCCCCATTGGCGATAGCCACGCTCGACGAAATCGAGACCGCTGCCTCCAGAACCGCGAAAATTCACATGCAGCACCGCATAGCCATGCGTCGCCAATAGCTGGGTCTCCGGGTCGAACGTCCAGTCATCGCGAATGAGGTACGGCCCGCCGTGCACGATCACGACCATGGGCGCATGCCCGCTCACGCCACGCGGCAGCGTGACGAAGCCGTGCAACGTGAGGCCGTCGCGCGCTTGCATCGTGAAGGGCCGCGTCGGCAGCAACTGCTTCGAATCCAGGTCCGGACGGGCGTCGAACAGATGATCCAGCTTGTGCGTGGCACGATCGAGCAGATAGAAACGACCCGGGTTGCGGTCACTGACGACACGCACGACGACGATGTTGCCGTTGTCGGAAGCGCTTTCCACGATGACCCTGCCATCGGGGAAGGACTTGTTCAGCGCTTGATGCCATTTGGCATCCACGCCTGTCGTGAAGTAGCGCGCACGCGGGCGTCCCGGTCCATACCAGGCGCCGATCATGCCGCGCCCGTCGAACGAACGAATCACCGTCAATGGATCGGAATCGGGATCATGTAGCAGCGGTGTGCGCTTGCCGGTGGCGAAATCGTAGCGTTCCAGCACATCGGTACCCGTCACCTGCTCCGTATCCAGCACGGCGCTGCGGTTGTCGCGGGCAATGCCGAGCGGAATCACGTCGACATGGGACACGTCGCTATCGTTGACCAGCTTCCACTTGCCCTTGCCCTGACGTAGGTACAGACGACTGCGCGCGTTCTTGTCCCACCCCAGTGCAAAACGCACGGTGCCGGCGTGATCGATGCTGAACAGATACGTGTGCTTGGGCGCGGTGGCCAGCAATTCGCTTTTTTCGTCGTCATCGAGAAGATTGATGCGACGCACGCAGTTGCCTCCGGGAAAATTCCCGCACGAAGACACCAGGACATGCCGATCGTCGCCATCGATGGTGCCGAGAAAATCGTCCGCGAGAATCCTGGGGTGCTTCTTGTGCAAATCGACCAAGTACAACCGCGGCTCGACGATGGAGACGTTGTATCCGGCCAGACGCCGATTGGCCGACAGCAGCAACCGCTCGTTGCCGAGCCAGGTCAGCTCGCCGACTTCACCGCGCGAACCCGGATCTACCTGCGTGATCGGCTTGCGGGTCGCGCGATCGATCACAGTCACCCGGGTGCCGTCGTCCACCCGATAGGCAATGGCCAGCTTCGATCCATCCGGCGAAACTTCGACCCGCTCGTATCGGTTCCGCTGAAACAGCTGCGCGACCGTAGGCGGCGCGTGCGCAAGTGCGGCCGCATTCATGGCCAGCATGGCAATGCAAGATGCAATCATTTCCCTGTCCCGCAATCTGGACGGACCTTGGCCTGTTCCAAGCGATCGGAACGGCATGGAGGTGGCGACATCCTACGAATATCACCTGGCTGAGCGCGGCCCCGGCCGGTGCGATGTCGCACCGGCCGGGGAATTCGCTCAATGGAACGGCGTCTCGAAGCGGAGCTGGATCGACTGGTCGCGACGGGTCGCGCTGTCGAACTGACTCTGGTACTCGATGCGGAAGCTGGTGCCGCCATCGGTCTGCGTCTCCAACCCCAGGCCGACCACCGTGTGGTTCTGCGCACGGCTGCCGACATTCACGCGGTACAACGGCCCGGCCAGCAGGTCGGCGTAGCGCATGACCGCGCTGCTGTCGCCCTGGAAGTCATGCCGGTACTCGATGCGCAGCATCGGCACCAGCACGCCGAAGTCACGCTTGAACGCGCGACGCAAACGCACACCCGCCGCACCCGTGGTGGTGTCGATATTCTGGCGTTCGTAATACAGCGAGTACAGGTTGTCGCCGCTCTCGGTGTAGGCATCAAGCGTGGCCG
The DNA here is from genome assembly GCF_012395255.1 of Oleiagrimonas citrea. Lineage (GTDB taxonomy): Bacteria > Pseudomonadota > Gammaproteobacteria > Xanthomonadales > Rhodanobacteraceae > Oleiagrimonas > Oleiagrimonas citrea. Next base: position 148,826 of record NZ_JAAZQD010000006.1, on the reverse strand, counting down.
AAGCCATGTCCAGACGACCGTAGGGTGAAACCTGCAGACCGTTGTCGCCGGCGTATTCGTAGGTCAACGTCAGCGCGCCGAAGGACTGCTTGCCGTCACGCTGGCCGTGCACGAGGTTGCCATTGGCCGTGACGTAGCGCCGCGCATCGAAGGACAGCAGCTGATACCCGGCCAACGCATCCAGATACAGCGACTCGGCCGGCTGGTAGCTGGCATAGAACGCCGCGCTGTAGGCATTACCCGTGCTGCGGCTTCCCTTGTGGCCGATGTCGCTGGAATCGTGGCCGAAGCCGATGCCTGCGCCGAGCACGAAACTCGAGGACAGGCGCCGATCCGCACCCAGGCTGATGCCCGACGTGTTGAAGTCGATGCCGTCGACGCTGGTACCCGGTTTCTGCGCACCGAAGTTGACTGCACCGCCGACCCAGAAATGCATGGCGTTCGGATCGGACGCGCCGTGCGTATCGACCGGCGTCTCATCGGCATCGGCCGGCTGCATCAAATAGCGGCGCTGCATCTGCGAGGCCGGCATCAGCTCCATGGCGCCATTCATCGGATTGTTGCGCATCCGACTGCTGGCGGAGGTGAAGCTCAGACTGTTGCTGAAGCGCCCTTGGCTTCCACCTTCGCCGTGCAGGGCTTCGAGGCGACTCTCGAAGTTGTCCAGCTGGCCGCGCGCAAAGCGTCGGGTGCTGTCCGTCTGTGCGTTCAGCAGTCCGCGCACTTCGGCGTCCTTGCTCGGGTCCGGACGCGCGGTCACGTGGATCGTGACCGTGGCGTTCGCCGACGTCGCATACGCGTTCTTCAGCGTATAAACGACCTTCACTGTGCCCGAGTACATGCTGGACGGCGTGAACTGCAACTGATATCCGCCACCGCTGGCCGCCTGAATCTGACCGTTGCCCGCCGTACTCGGCGAGATCGAGACCAGATTCGCGCCGGTGAACGGTCCGCCGGTGGCCTTGTCGGTCAGGTTGACCGTCACCGGCGTGCCAGCCATGGCATTGGCGCTGAGATCGGGCGCCTGCGGCAGCGGGTTGATCTGCACCGCGACCGTCGCCGGCTGCGAGGTGCCATATGCGTTGGTCAGCGTATAGGTGAAGCTGTGCTTGCCGGAAGCCGTGGCCGGCGCGGCATAGGTGATCGTGGTGCCCGAAACGGTCGCCGTCCCCACGTCCGGCAGCGTCGCAATGGCGACACTGGTGTAGGGCCCGCCGCTGGCGCCGGCGGTCGCGTCGATGTTGACCGACTTGCCGCCCAGCACGGTCACCGACTGGTTCTTGGCAGTCGGCACGGCCAGCGCGGTCACCGTCACGGTCACCGTGGCCGCCGCCGAGGTACCGCCCGGTCCGGTGGCCTTGTAGGTGAAGGTGTCGGTGCCGAAGAACGTACCCGTCGGCGTGTACACCACCGACGTTCCATTGACCGTGGCGGTGCCGTGCGAAGGCGTGCTGGCCAGGGCGATGCTATTGATCGTGCCGCTGTCGTTGCTGGTCACGGGAATAGTGACCGCCTGCTGCGACGGGGTGCTGGCGGTGTCGTCGCTCACGATCGGCGGATTGCTGCCCACGGTGACCGCATAGGCCTGGCTGCCCGAATAGGGCGCGGCACTGCCCGTCGTGGCGTCGGTCGCAGTCACCGTGAAGTTGTAGGGTCCGGCCGCCGCCGGCGTACCGCTGATGAGGCCGCTTGAGGACAGGGTCAAACCGGTCGGCAGCGAACCCGAGGTCACCTGATAGGTGTAGGGCGCCGTGCCGCCACTCGCGCTCAGCTGCTGGCTGAAGGCCGTGCCCTGCTGCAGGTTCGGCAGCGTGCTCGGCGTCAGCACGATCGTGGGTGCACCCACGGTCAGGTTGTAGGTCACCGATGCGGTAGCTGGCGAACCGGCGCCGGTGCTGCTGTCGGTCGCAGTCACCTGGAACTGGAATGTGCCGGCTGCAGAAGGCGTGCCGCTGAGGACGCCGGCCGCCGACAGACTCATCCCCGACGGCAACGCACCCGAAGTCACCGCGTACGTGTACGGAGCGATGCCGCCGGAAGCAGTGAGTGCTTGATTGTAGGACGTGCCTGCGGTCGCGCTCGGCAACGTGCCCGGCGACAGACTCATCGAAGCCGCATTGATCTGCAGCGCGAACGACTGGTTGACGGTGAACGGCGCATTGGTGCCGGTACTCGAATCGGTACCCCTGACGGCCAGCGTGAAGGAGCCGCTGACCGTGGGCGTGCCCGAGATCGTGATGCTGGTGTTGTTGAAACCGGTGACGCTCAGACCAGCCGGAATGCCGGTGATGCTGTAGCCCTGATACGGCGCCTTGCCGCCGCTGAAGGTGAAAGTCTGCGTGAAGGACTGGCCCACGGTGGCCGTCAGCGACGTGCCGCCGCTCGAACTCGTGATCGCGAGCGTCGGGGCGGAGACGGTGATGCTGACCGTGGCCGGCGCCGAAGTGCCAGCCGAATTGGTGCCGGTGTAGGTGAACGAATCGGCGCCCGTGTAGCCGGCGGTCGGCGTGTAGGTGATGGTCGTGCCACTGGCCGTTGCGGTGCCGTGGCTGGCAGGCGAAGCGACGGCTACCGACGTGGGCGTGCCGCCGGAGAAACTCGTCGAAACGACATTCGCCGTGCTGCTGTAGGGCACATTGATCGTGACCGGATTGGCCACCGGCACGATCGGCTGGACATCGAGCGTGTACGAACCGGAAACCGTGAACGGCGAGCCCGTGCCTGTCGAGCTGTCGGTCGCGGTCACGGTGAAATTGAACGTGCCGGCCTCCGTCGGCGTACCGCTCAACTGCCCCCCGTTACTCAGCGAAAGACCGTTGGGCAGCGTGCCGCCGGTCACCTGGTAGTTGTAGGGGGTGCTGCCGCCGCTGGCCGTGAACGACTGGCTGTAGCTGCTGTTCTGCGTCGCAGCGGTCAGGGTCGTCCCCGAGACCGGGGAAATCGACAGCGTCGGAGCAGCAACACTGACCGTATATCCCTGTGAGCCGGAGAACGGCGCACCCGTGCCCGTGCTCTGGTCCGTCGCCGTGACCGTGAAGCTAGCCGAACTGGTCGCCGACGTCGGCGTGCCGGAAAGCAGGCCGCTGCTGGACAGACTCAGGCCGGCCGGCACCGTACCCGAGGCCGCGAACGTGTATCCGCTGCCCTGCGTGCCGCCGGATGCGGTGAACTGCTGGCTGTAGGGCACGCCGACTTGCATGTTGGATATCGCACCGGGACCGACCGTGATGGTCGGCGCGTTCACCGTCATGCTGATCGAGGACGTGCTGCCGACAAAGTTGTTCGCATCCTTCGCCTGAACGGTGAAATTGAACGGACCGGCTTCCGTCGGCGTGCCGCTCAGCGTGCCGTTCGACGACAAGTTCATGCCGGCCGGCAGACTGCCCGCCGATACCGAATAGGTGTACGGCGTGGCGCCACCGCTGGCCGTGAAGCTCACCGGGCTATACACCACGCCCACGGTGGCGTCGGAAACCGAGTTCGGCGTGACCGCGATGGTCGGCGCATTCACCGTCAAGGCGATCGACGGCGTGGTACCGATGAGATTATTCGCGTCCTTTGCCTGGACCGTGAAATTGGACGTTCCCGCCACCGTCGGCGTGCCGCTCAGCGTGCCGTTCGACGACAAGTTCATGCCGGCCGGCAGGCTGCCCGTCGAGATCGAGTAGGTATACGGCGCGGTACCACCGGTGGCCGTGAAGTTCGTTGAGGGATAGGCCGTGCCAGCAGTACCGGCAGAGACCGTAGTCGGCGTCACGCTGATGGGCGCGGGATTGATGGTGACATTCACCGTGACGATGTAGCCCCCACCGTCATTGAATGTGAACGTGTCCGACGTGGCGCCGTCGCCATTGTTGGCGTAATAGATCTGTACGTTGTAGTTGGGCGGCGCAGCATTGTTGTGCGTAACCGTGCCGTGGGCCGTAGAGACCGGATCGCTCATGATGATGCCGGCAGGTGCACAGTCGTTGTAATCAGCCGTGAGGTCGATGGTGTAGGTCGCCCCCGAGTCCACGGTGATGTTGATCGGGGACTCGGCCGAACAATTGGCAAGCGCCGTTCCCGACCACATCGTTGCAGCGAAAAGCACCAGCAACGCGCTGAACATACGCATACAACCGGACACACGGCTGCGCTTCGTGCGCACACGAAATACATCGGTCATCGACGACAACATGATCCACTCCCTGGCGCCCCGGCGTCGACTCGCCCCGTGCACGGATCCATTCGAGTGATCAGGCACGCCATCTTTCCCCATGAGCAAAACGGTTCCATTCCTAGCGAACCGATCCCCTTATTGCGCGGGCAATTACAACAGTTCTTTTCCACACAAGGAAGTACTTGGCAAAAAAAACAATTTCCGATCACAGCATTACGCTTGGTCAAAATATCGCTTGTCACCGCGATGCAATTGGATGCACACTCAGGAACTCAAATTCAGCCCGGCACCATTGGGGACCCATACGGATGAGGGGGAACGTCGGATGAGCGAAGTATTCCTCGGGCAGATCATGCTCGGCGGTTTCAATTTCGCGCCTGCGCATTTCGCGCTCTGCGATGGACAGATCCTTCCGATCGCGCAGAACCAGGCACTCTTTTCACTTCTCGGTACGCAATACGGCGGCAACGGCACCACGACGTTTGCCCTGCCGGACATGCGCGGGCGCGCGCCGCTCGGCGCCGACCCGAACAACGGCTACGTGCAAGGGCAAGCCAGCGGTGCCGAGAACGTCACGCTGACGAACAGTACCCTGCCGGCACACGTCCATGCCTTCATGGGCAGCACCGCCGACGCCGCGGTTCGATTGCCCACGGATGCGCTCTATGCCAAGACCAGTGGTGAGAGCCTCTACGCCGCGCCGGGTACTCAGGCCACGCTCGCATCGCAGACCGTCACCCCTTCGGGCGGCAGTCAGGCGCATAACAACATGCAGCCCTACCTGGCGACGAATTTCTTCATCGCCCTGAGCGGCATTTTCCCGTCGCGCAGCTGATGCCGGCCGCGGCGTGCCGCGGCCCCAAAGACTTTGGAGCATGACCATGAGCGAACCGTTCGTCGGCGAAATCCGCTTGTTTTCCTTTCCGCGCATTCCCAGAGGCTGGCTTTCCTGTGATGGAACGCTACTGCCCATCTCTCAATACGATGCGCTCTTTTCCCTGCTTGGCACTGTATACGGTGGCGATGGCCGGACCACTTTCGGCTTGCCCGACCTCCGTGGTCGACTGCCGATTGGCTTCGGCAACGGCAATGGCTTGACGCCACGACCGATCGGTCAAAAGGGCGGTAGCGAGACCGTCACGCTTCTCAACACGCAGATCCCGCAACATTCGCACCCTTTCCACGCCACTTCGGCGGCGGCTTCGAGCGATACCCCGTCCCCCAGCGTGCAACTGGGCACACCGAGCAACTCGGACACCATGTACGTCAGCGACATCACGGGACTTTCGCCCTATCCGCTCCAAGCCTCCGCGGTCGGTCCCAGTGGAGGCAACCAGCCGCACGACAATTGCATGCCCACGCTGACGGCTTCGTACTGCATTGCCTATGTCGGCATCTATCCGTCGCGCAGCTGAACCAGACGCAAGCCTGCACATTGTCTTGACGCTTTCGGGGACTTCATCATGACCACACCGTTTATCGGCGAAATCCAGCTGTTCGGCTTCAATTTCGCACCCGTAGGATGGGCGACCTGCGCGGGCAGCCTGTTGCCCATCTCGCAGAATACGGCGCTTTTCTCGCTCATCGGTACCGCATACGGCGGCAACGGACAGAGCACCTTCGCATTGCCCAATTTTCAGGGACGCGCACCGACCAACCAGGGGCGCGGACCGGGTTTGAGTACGCGAACGGTCGGCGAGCCGTTCGGCGAACCGCAAGTGAACCTCATCGGCTCGGAAATCCCGGCACATAACCACGAACTCAACCTTTACGTGCAGCGTGATCCGAGCAAACGTTCAACCGACCCCCAAAACGGGTACGCGCTGACTTTCCCGGGTAACGTTCCTGCATTCGTCACCGGAGCGCAGCCGGATACGTCCTTCAATGCGAACAGCATCGGACCGGACGGCGGCAGCCAGGCGCATGAAAACCGCCAGCCCTACCTCGCCGTGAATTTCTGCATCGCCTTGCAGGGCCTCTACCCGTCCTTCAGCTGATGCCGAAGAAGTCGCAGACCCTGCCGGATTTCCCAGCAGGGTCGACGACGCATCTGCAGACGCCCTCGGCGCTGCATCAGAATGGCTACGTGCTTCGGCACGCCGGCGCTGAGGATATTCCCTTTCTCCGGCACCTGTACGCGCAGACCCGCAGCGCCGAACTGGCCGCAAGCGGGTGGCCACAGGCATTGCGCGAGCGTTTCCTGGCCGATCAGTTCGCGCTGCAGCACACCCATTATGTCCGGCAGTTCGCCGATGCCGAATTCCTGGTGCTACTCGAAGAAACCCGTGCCGTCGGACGACTCTATCTGGATCGCCAGGACCCCGACTTCCTGATCATCGATATCGCGCTGCTCGACGAGATCCACGATCGGGGACTCGGCTCCGCTCTCATCATCCACGTACAGCAGACTGCAGCCCGAGCGGGCTGCGGCGTGCGCCTGCATGTGGACCTGCGCAATGAGGCGGCCTACCGGCTCTATCTCCGCCTGGGCTTTCGCGAAACCGGCATCGAAGGCGCCCACCGCGCCATGCGCTGGGACACCGACGTCAGTTGAACACCGCCTGATACAGGAATCCCGCGCGCTCGCGCGCGATCGGCACCAGGAAAATGCCGAATTCGCCGGTCGCCTCGTGATGCATGCGGTAGATACGCTGCGGGAACAGGATCGCTGCCTCGTTGCGGAAAAGCAGTGAGAATGGATCGCGGGCCTGACCGGACTGCGTGGTCGGTGCATTCACCGGTCGCGCTTCGACCAGCACGAACGGCGCGTTGCCCTCTCCCTGATCGAGGCTCACCGTGAACGTCTCGTTCACACGCGATGCGAAATCGCCGAGCTGCATGACCTGCATGTCTTCCTCTCCCTGTTTGATCAATGCAGCATGCCAAGGGCGGCGGCACGGTTCAATGTATTTGTCATCGTGATGCCCGCATCCGTACTTCGCGATGCCACGTTCCGCCCGAGCCACCGCTTCGCGCACAGCCATGCTTGCACGCATGACCTTGCGTTTCCCGATGGCGAATATCCGCGTGTTGCGCGCCTGGCTGACTGCACCGCACACCGTGCGCGCGGACGCGCTGCGCGAATTCCTCTGGTTCGGCCTGAAGAAAGCCGTCAGCTGCAGCTTCGCAGGCGGCTTCTTTCTGGTGCTGGCTGCATCGCGTGCGCTGTCGGCTGCGCCTCTACCTCGCTACGACGCCATTCTGCTCGGGGCCATCGCGCTGCAAGCCGCGATGCTGTGGACCGGCCTGGAAACGCGTGACGAACTGAAAGCCATCTGCCTGTTCCACCTGCTCGGCTTCGCGCTGGAGGCGTTCAAGTCCAACCCGGCCATCGGCTCCTGGAGCTACCCCGAATTTGCCTACAGCAAACTGCTCGGCGTACCGCTGTACGCCGGGTTCATGTATGCCGCGGTAGCCAGTTACATGATCCAGGCCTGGCGCCATTTCGATCTGCGCCTGCACGATGCGCCCGATCCGCGACGCAGCGCCGCCGTGGCGATCGCGATCTACGCCAACTTCTTCACCCACCACTTCCTGCCCGATCTGCGCTGGCTGCTGGCCCTGCTGTTGCTCGGACTGTACCGCCGCACGCGGGTGTACTTCACGCCGTGGCGACGACGCCTGTGGATGCCGCTGCCGCTGGCGTTCGTGCTGATCGGCTTTTTCCTGTGGCTCGCCGAGAACGCGGCGACCTTCCTCGGCGCGTGGACCTACCCCGATCAGCACCTGAGCTGGCGCATGGTGCACGCGGGGAAGATCGGTTCCTGGGCACTGCTGGTGGTGATGACCTTTGTGATCGTGGCCGACCTCAAGGGCCTCAAGCAACGCCTGCATCGCGCCGTTCCGCCAGCTGCGCGCATCGGCCGACAGGCACCGTAGGCTAGGTCGCCACGCGCCCGGATGCGACTACGCCGGTCGACGCGGAACGCAACCAGCGTGCACGCAGACCTCGTTCGCAAGGTTGTGAAATCCAGCGCGCCACGACCCAACCCAGGCCTCCGGCCACCAGCAGAATCGGTGGATACCACAGAAAACCCGTCGCCAAGGGTCGACCCACTGCACGATAAAGATCCACGGCCACGAAGACCACGAACATGTGGGTCAGATAGATCTCGTAACTGAGCCGTCCGCAAGCACGCAGCCAGCCGAAACCCGGAAGCGGCCGCCGTGCAGCCGGCGCTACGGCCGCGCGCGCATGCAGGCCCAGCACCAGCGTCACGGTCGACAGCACCAGCAGCAACATGACGCCGTTGCCCAGATACGGCCACAGCAGATCGCCTCGGAGCAGCAATCCGGTCAGCACCAGCCCGCCGCCGATGACCATCGCCCTTGCTGCCGAAGCGGAAGCCTGCCAGCGCGCGGCCAGCAACGCGCCGAGCACGCCGCTGGCGATCGCCGACATCCCCGGCAGATACGCTTTCTCCATCCAGATCTCGTTGCCCGCAGCCAGACCGCGCGTGTACGGCAGCGACAGCACCAGCAGCACCAACAGCGGCGCCATGAAGCGCACACGCCGCAGCAGCAGACACAGCAACGGGAAACCGAGATAGAACAACTCCTCGATCGACAGCGACCACAGCACATCCCAGTTGCCGGGCAAATAGCCGGTATGCGCCTCGTACACATTCAGATACAGACCGAACGCCGAGGCGACCGCACCACCCAGCGATTGCGTCGAGCGGTGGATCACGTAGTCGTGTATGCCAAGCTCGTGCAACAGTCCGAGCACCGCGATCAGCATCACCAGCAACGGCACGATGCGCGCGAAACGCCGCACGTAAAAGTCGCGCAGATGCACTGCTCCGAGCGTCCCCCATCGTTGCAGCGCGTTGCGCGTGATGAGGAAGCCAGACACCACGAAGAACACATACACCGCCGGCAGACCGTTGTAGATCAGCGCCTTCAGCAGCCACGTCGGCAGCACTTCGCCCAGAGCGGTGCGATGCAATGGAATGCGCAAACCGATGTGATTCATCACCACCAGCAGGATCGACACGCCGCGCAGCAGGTCGATGCCGGCGTTGCGGGCAAGCGGGCGGGAATCGGTAGATGTCATCGGTACGAAGTGAAAGTCGGCACGACAGTGTGCCCGGAGGCACAAGAGGTTCCAACTGCGACTCAAGATGCCCGTATCTGCCGAGCCGGCTCTGGCACGCGCGTCCCGCCTGTATCGCGTCAAGATGCCGACACCGTCCACCCACAGACGTGCCGTCTCGTAGTGCAACGTCCTCGGCGCATTGCAGGACGCGTGACATCGCACTAGATTGGTGCAATGTCCGCACCGTTTTCAACCGATGATCTCGGCATCCTGGCCACCGGCATCGCCCTGCTGGACCGCAATCTGCGCGTGCTCTGGCTGAACGATGCACTAGCCGAGACGCTGGAAGTCGGCGTGCGCAGCCTGCGCGGACAGGACTTCTCAGCGCTGGTGGCCGAACCGGGTTTCGCTGAGCAGGTGGCCCGCGTGCTGGCCGAGCAGCCCCAGGTGCGCCTGCGCGCGGTCACCCTTCACACGCTGCACGGCGGAAGCCTGTGCGCGGATCTGGATCTGCAGGTGCGCGCGCCGGACACGCTGCTGCTGGAAGTCCACGCGCTCAGCGACAACGCCGGCACCGACACGCCGCTGTCGGCCACGCTGCGCGGCTTCGCGCACGAGGTGAAGAACCCGCTCGCTGGTCTGCGCGGCGCGGCGCAACTGCTGCAGCGACGCGTCGAAGACGCCGGGCTGGCCGACCTCGCCGGCATGGTCATCGCCGAGGCCGACCGCCTGGCCACGCTGGCCGACCGCCTGCTGCGACACGGCGGCCGGCCGCAGCTCGGTCCGGTCGACATGCACGCGGTGCTGGGCCGCGTCGAGGCGGTGCTGGACGGCCAGACCCAGGCCCCGCGCATCGTCCACGACTACGACCCCAGCCTGCCCGCCGGTACCGGTGACGCCGACCGCCTGCAGCAGTTGCTGCTGAACCTGGCGCGCAACGCGGTCGAGGCTGGCGCACAAACGCTCACCTTCCGCACCCGCATCGAACACGGCCTGCGCCTCGGTGACCGCATACTGCGTACGGCGCTGCGCGTGGACGTCATCGACGATGGCGGCGGCGTACCCGAAACGCTACGCGACACGCTGTTCCAGCCACTGGTCTCCGGCCGTGCCGACGGCACCGGCCTCGGCCTGGCGCTGGCGCGCGAAACTGCGCACGAACACGGCGGAGAACTGCGCTGCAGCAGCCGACCCGGCAACACCGTTTTTTCCCTGTACCTGCCGCTGGGCGACGCACATGCCTGACGCAACCCGACCTCGATAGAGTGGCGACTGCCCATGAACCGTGAAATCTGGATCGCCGACGACGACCGCAACGTGCGTTTCGTGCTGGCTGCCGCCCTGCGCGACGCCGGCCACGAAGTGCGTGAGTTCGGCAGCGCCGAGGCGGTGCGCGCCGCCTTGCCCGCCGGCGCGCCGGCGCTACTGCTGACCGACGTGCGCATGCCCGGTGAGGACGGCCTGACCCTGCTGCGCGAACTGCGCGCGCAGAGCGAGACACCAGTCATCGTGATGAGTGCGTTCACCGACATCGCCACCACCGCCGCCGCCTACCGCGCCGGCGCCCTCGACTACCTGGCCAAGCCGTTCGATCTGGATCAGGCCGTGGAAGCGGTCGCGCGCGCGCTAACCGAAGCACCGACCGAAGATCCCGTCGTCCCCGACGCACCGGCCGACGCCCTGCTCGGCGAAAGCGCCGCCATGCGCGAGGTGTTCCGCCTGATCGGACGCGTCGCTGCCAGCGATCTCAACGTGCTGATCACCGGTGAGACCGGCACCGGCAAGGAACTGGCCGCGCGCGCACTGCACGCCGAAAGCACGCGCCGAGAGCGGCCGTTCGTGGCCCTGAACACCGCCGCCATTCCCGCCGAACTGCTGGAGAGTGAACTGTTCGGCCACGAGGCCGGCGCCTTCACCGGCGCGACCCGTCGCCACGCCGGCCGTTTCGAACAGGCCGAGGGCGGCACGCTGTTCCTCGACGAAATCGGCGACATGCCGGCGTCGCTGCAGACGCGCCTGCTACGCGTGCTGGCCGAGGGCGAGTTCTACCGCGTCGGCGGCCGCGAACTGCTGCGCTGCGACGTGCGCATCGTCGCCGCGACGCACCAGGACCTGGACGCGCTGATCGGCGAGGGCCGCTTCCGCGCCGATCTCAAGCATCGCCTGGATGTGGTGCGCATCGCCCTGCCGGCGCTGCGCCAACGCCGCGATGACATCCCGCTGCTGGCGCGGCATTTCCTCGCCGCCGCCGCGCGCGAACTGAAAGTCGCACCGAAACGCTTCGCCGCCTCGGCCCTGCGCGCGCTAACGCGACAGGATTTCCCCGGCAACGTACGCGAACTGGAGAACCTGTGCCGTCGTCTCGTGGTGATCGCGCCCGGCGCGGAGATCCGCTCCGCCGACCTCGGCCGCGGCCGCGACGAACCCGCGCCGCCACCCGGCGAAATCTGGAGCGAGGGCCTGCGTGCCTGGGCCGAGCAGGCGCTGGCCGACGGCGAAGCGGACATCCACGCCCGCGCCCGCGACACGCTGGACCGCACACTTCTGGAAACCGCGCTGGCCGCGCACGAGGGTCATCGCGGTCACGCCGCCGAAGCGCTGGGCGTGGGCCGCAACACGCTGACGCGCAAACTGGGCGCTTCGCGCACACGCAAGCCGCATGACGGATAACCCTTCGTGCTCGCGTGCTGCGCCCGAACCTGGGCGATCACGCCTCTGCATGCCCACATCGGCTACGCCGCTTACGCACAGACAGGCCCAGGCACGAACGCTTCGATGGCGCGACCTGTTCACCGCAGTTCGCGGCCCGACAGACCGCGCAAGCGACGCAGCATGAAGAACATCGATCACACCATGCGCCATGCCCGCGCCGGGCTGCTAGGCTTGCGCCGAGTTTCCGTGTCATCAAATCCATGACCCAGCCCGCTTCCGATTCCCCCTGCACGGCCCTGCGCGGCGACGTGCTCAGCTTCCGCGGCGATCCGTTCGTCGACGGTCTCGACGCCAGCCTGCAGTACGAGCGCGATGCGCTGGTGGTGATGCGGGACGGCCGGATCGACGCCATCGGGCCTGCTGCCGAGCTGCTGCCGCGGCTGCCGGCCGACACGCCGGTCGAACACTATCCGCACGCACTGATTACCGCCGGCTTCGTCGACACCCACGTGCACTATCCGCAGTTGCCGATTATTGGCGCGCGCGGCCTGCCGCTGCTGGACTGGCTCGAACGCTACACCTTCCCCGCCGAGCAGGCCTACGCCGACATCGATCACGCCCGCGCCATGGCGCGGCTGTACCTGGGCGAGAACCTGCGCAACGGCATCACCAGTGCGGCAGTGTTCTGCACCGTGCACCCGCAATCGGTGGACGCGCTGTTCGAGATCGCGCAAGGGCTGGATATGCGGCTCGTCGCCGGCAAGGTGCTGATGGATCGTCACGCACCGCCGGCGCTATGCGACACCGCGCAATCCGGCTACGACGACTCCGCCGCGCTGATTGCACGCTGGCACGGACAGGGTCGGCTCGGCTACGCCATTACGCCACGCTTCGCGCCGAGCTGCTCGCCGGCGCAACTCGAAGCGGCCGGTGCGCTGTGGCGCGAGCATCCCGACTGCTTCGTGCAATCCCATCTGTCCGAGAATCGTGCCGAGGTGGACTGGGTGCGCGAGCTGTTCCCGGACGCGCGCGACTATCTGGACGTCTACGACCGCTTCGGCCTGCTCGGCCCGCGCGCAATCTACGCGCACGGCATTCATCTATGCGAGCGCGAATACGGACGCTGCCACGACAGCGACACCGCGCTGGCGCACTGCCCGACCTCGAACCTGTTCCTCGGCAGCGGCCTGTTCGATCTGGCCGCCGCCAAACGCGCGGAACGGCCGGTACGGGTCGGACTGGGCACCGATCTCGGCGCCGGCACCAGCTTCTCGATGCTGCGCACCATGGACGAAGCCGGCAAGGTGGCGCAGCTGCGCGACGCGCCGCTCTCACCGGCGCACGCGCTGTATCTGGCCACCCGCGGCGGCGCCCACGCGCTGCACCTGGACGATCGGATCGGCAGCATTGCGCCAGGCATGGAAGCGGATCTGGCCGTGCTCGACCTGCGTGCCACGCCGCTGATGGCTGCGCGCATGCAGCATGTCGACAGTCTGGATGAGGCGCTCGCCGTGTTGATGACCCTCGGCGACGACCGCGCCGTGCGCGCCACCTGGATCGCCGGCATCCTGCGCCACGACCGCGATCACGGCGAACCGGTCACGCGCCGCGTGCTCTGAACCGACATCGCGTCGCACGATCCGGTCCATGCGACGTCTCACCTCTTGGGGACACGTACCGGCAATCGCTGCGACCCGGCCACGGATCCAGGTAGGCGCACCAAAACGTGCTGCGAGACTCCAGCGAACGAACGTGGGTTCCACCGTCACCCCGACGAACGCATCGCCATCGCGACGGATGCGATCTTGCAGCTCGAATCGTCAGGTATCCGACGTGCGCCCGTGATCGAGATAGTCGGACAGATTGGTGTTCTCGACCAGGTCTTCCCACGTCACCACACCGACCACGCTACCGGCGTTCTCCATCGCGCCGTCGCGGGTCATGATGGCGTTGCGGCATTGCTGCTGGCGCAACGCGGCGATCAGGTCGAACACGCGGATGTCGCTCTGCACCACGGCCACGTGCGTATCAGCCAGATCGCGTAGAGGCAGATCACGCTCCAACCCGCGCCGCGCCGCACGCAGGATGCGCGCTGGCACCACACCGACCAGCCGGCCATTCTCCACCAGCACCACGCGCGGCGTGCGGTAATGGCCACGGCGAAGGTCCAGCGCCATTCCCAGCGTGGCGTCCGCATCCAGGCACGTGAACGGCGCACGGATGAATTCCAGCGCGCGCCGGGCCAGATAGAGCTGGCTCTGGATCGCTACCGGAATGCGCTGTCCGCGCCGGCTCAGCTTCATTGTGTAGATGGTGTCCACCATCAACAGACGGCGCACCGAATAGGCCACGGACACGCTGATGATGAGCGGGATGATGGCGTGGTAGTCGCGCGTCATCTCGAAGATCATCACCACCGCCGTGACCGCCGCGCCGGTGCTGGCGCCGACCATACAGGCCATGCCGATCACCGCCGTGGTCGCGGGACTGATGTCGACGCCCGGGAACAGCACATGCAGGCCGGCGGCGAAGGCCGCGCCTAGCGTCGCGCCGATGAACAGCGCCGGCGAGAACACACCGCCCGACGCACCCGAGCCCAGCGTCAGCGAGGTCGCCAGCAACTTCAGCACCGCCAGCAGCAGGACCAGGCCGCCCGCGGTCAGGCCGCCGTTGAGGATGTCCTGGATGGTGGCGTAGCCCACGCCCTCGACGTAGTAGTGCCCGGCATGCTGCAGCAGCAGGTACATCATGACGCCGACGATGGCCATGCCGATCACGTGGCGCAGGTAGTCGTTACCGGGCATGCGCTGGAACAGGTCCTCGAACCAGTAGATCGAGCGCGTGAACGCCATCGCCGCCACCCCGGTCAGCAGACCGAGCACCACGTACGCGGCCAGCGCCGGCATGCCCGAACCCAGCACCGGGTGATCCAGCACCAGCGGCGGCAGGATGAAGGATGGATGATCACCGAAGAAGGCGCGCCCGATCAGGCTGGCGGTGCCGGTCGCGATCATCACCGGGATCAGCGTGCGCGCGCTGATCTCGACCAGCAGGATCTCGGTGGCGAACAGCACGCCGCCGATCGGCGTGTTGAAGGTCGCGGCGATGCCCGCGCCGCCACCGCAGGCGATCAGGGCCAGGCGCTGCCATTCCGGAATGCGCGTCCAGCGCGCCAGCATCGAACCGAAGGTCGCGCCGATCTGGATGATCGGTCCCTCGCGGCCGACCGCGCCGCCCGAACCGATGGAAATGGAGGACGCCAGCGCCTTGATCAGCGCCACCGGCGCACGGATGAAGCCACGCTTGAAGTGCACCGCATCGATCACTTCCGGCACGCCATGGCCCTTGGCCTCCGGCGCGAACGTCTTGACCAGGAACGTGACAATGAGCGCGCCGACGATCGGCACGGCGATGATCCACGCGCCCCATGTACTGGCTTCGGCGTGCTTGAGCGCATCGAACGCCGTGCTGAAGCGCCCGAAGAAGAACAGGTTGTGGAACACCGCGATCAATGCGCGGAACGCCAGCGCGCCGAACCCCGCGACCACCCCGACCGCGACCGCCATCAGGGCCATGCCCGCCTCGATGCGCGCTTCGCGCACCATATCGCGTTGCCCCATGACGATGTTCTTGCGCACGCCTGCCTCCTCGACATCCATTCAGCGCGAATCTCCGCGCGGCCGCTTTCGCCTGCATCCTGCAAGCGCTCAACTCACCCATCCTCCGCCCTGCGGCCATGCATTGCAACGCAGCGGAACGCGAAGCGTGCGTTCGATTCAGGGTTTGGCGCTGGAACCGTCGACCCGCTGCGTCACCGAAGCCACTTCCAGCACGGCACTGATGCGCGTGCCATCCCAGCGGTAGATGTAGTGACCGGCCTGCACGCACGGTGCAACCACATCCGGATAGAACGCAGCCACACACTGGCTTCCGACATCGCGCACGCTGTCGTAGACGATGCCGTTGCTGCCATGGCGGCGAAGTCTCCTGCCCAGCGCCTGACCATATCCGTAGTCGTCCGGATCATGCGCCTTCGGCCAGCCGCCGCGCAGGTCGTGCAGGGTGGCCGAGATCGACGTGCGGTAGCAGCGCATCTGCAGATGGATCGGTGGCTCGCGCGTGGCGGCCAGGAAGCATTCGCGGTGATAGACGGTTTCCTCGATCGCCGTGGCGACGCGGTGCGCGGCGTAGAACACGCCGTAGCTGCCGTCGGAAAACCGGCTTCCTTCCGGGTTGAGGTGGGTGAAGGCCGCCATTACCGGCGTGCTGCCCGGACCGCTGATGCGGCGCGACTCGGGCACCAGCGACAGTTCGCCCAGTTCCTGGCGCAGTCGCGGATTGGTCATCGCCTCGATGGCGTAGAGCGCTTCCAGATCGCCCGGTTCGGCGATGCGATCGAAGGCACCGACCGGCGGAAAACGGCTGGATACGATGCGGTAGGCGTGCGTCCATCGCACGCGTTTCTTCGGGGGTTCGTCCATGACTTCAGTCTGCTTGGCCGGCATCTCAGTGTCCGAGAACGGCGTCCGGATCAGCCGCGCTGGGCGTCGAGATACTCGCGCACGACGTAGAGGTCGGCCACATTGCCGGAAAGCATGCGGTCCAGCGCGCTGCGACCGCCGAACGGCGCGGCGTCGTTGGAGCGCCGGACCCAGGCATCGGCACGCTCGGGATTCGGCAGCAGAATCTGCAGGTCTTTCCAGATGCCGAGCAGATAGCTGATGCGCTCCAGCGTATCGCGCCCCAGTGCGCCCTCGCCTTCGCGCTTCCATTTGTAGAAGGTCGATTGCGGCGGGTCGCCCAGCAGACGCCGTTGCTCGGCAACGCGCAGTTTCCATGCTTCGGCCAGACGGAAGAATGCGCGAAGGGCCGGGCCGTCGAGGGTGCCGTCGTGCTCATGCAGCGGATAATCGGATGCGGCAAGCGCGGACATGGAACTTCTCCACATGAAGTTATTTTATATTTTACTCCATTTGTGGAATTTTTGCGCATAGCGCCTCCGGTTGTTCACGCCGTGTTTTTCCTGCGTACACTGGCAGGCAAACCGCCAACCGGGCATGCGCATGAAAAACATCCTCGTACTGGCTTGTCTGCTGACGCCGATCTTCGCGATACCCGCCCGAGCCGACGTCGTGCAACACGCAGCCGACGGTTTCCACGTTCACGTGCAGGTCGATGTGGCCCATGCGCCGAAAAGGGTCTACGCCGATCTTCTTCGCATCGACCGCTGGTGGAGTTCCTCGCACACTTTCTCCGGCAAGGCCCAGAATCTTTCCCTGCAGGCACGCGCCGGTGGCTGCTTCTGCGAACACTGGAATGGCGGTTCAGTCGAGCATGCGCGCGTCATTGCGGCACTGCCCGGCCATGCACTGGTGCTGGAGGGCGCATTGGGGCCGCTGCAGACGATGGCGGTGGAGGGCGTGCTGCGTTTCGCCCTGACCCCGCATGACGGCGGCACGCGCGTCGAGGTCGATTATCGCGTCAACGGATCGTCCCTGAGTCAGCTGAGCGACGTCGCCCCCGCCGTCGACCGGGTCATCACGGAACAGGTGACGCGGTTGGCGCGCTTCAGCGACCGTCCGCGCGCAGCGACCGCACATTGAGCGCGCTTTTCCGCATCGTGCACGCAGCATGCAAAAACCCGCGCCCGACCGTTTCCGGCCGACCGCGGGTCCGTCCCCTACCGGATGCGCTCAGAAGCGGTAGCCCACGGCCACGCCGTAGACCCACGGATCGACATGCACGGTGCCGACCGAAACGCCGTTGACCTTGGCCTTGGCGTCGATGTTGATCCAGCGCGCATCGACCGTGAACAGCCATTTCGGATTCAGACGGAAGTCCAGGCCCGCATGCGCGGCCACGCCGAACGAGTCGTTCACGCTCAGGCGGGTACCGGCCAGCGGTCCGGTGGTGTGTTCGCCGAACACGTAGGTGTAGTTCACGCCCAGACCGACGAACGGCGACACCGTCGCCTGCGGACGGAAGTGATACTGCAAGCTGATCGTCGGCGGCAGATGCTTGAAGGTTGCCGCCTTGGCGCCGTTCAGGCGCACCGTGTGCTGGAAGGGCGTCGAAGCCAGCACTTCCAGCCCCACGTGCGGGGTGAAGAAGTACTCGGCCGTGATGGTCGGACGCGTCGAGCTGCCGATGTCCGCCTTCAGGGCGCCGCCCGCGAGGGTGCCATTATCGGACTTCGGCTCCACCACATGGGCGCCGACCTTCACCACCCAGTCGCCGTCGGCAGCATGCGCCTGACCGACGCCGGCCAGCGCGATGGCCGCGACCAGTGCGGTTCCCATCAACTTTTTCATTGTCGTACTCCTCGGTAGCAGCGTTGGATTTCGGCGAGGAGTGTGTGTCCGGACAGACCGGCGAATGTTGACCAGGATCAAGTACACGCAGCCTGCGACGCGCTGCCGCAGGGGGCCACGAAAGACCTTTGATGAGTCATGCAAAGCTGCGCCGCGGCGCTGCCTGCGTTGTCAGCGCGTACCCTCGGCACCGTAATCCGGTTCCGGACCGCCCTCGGTGATGAAGCGATCGATGCGACGCGCCAGTACTGGTAATGGCACCGAGCCGGTCGACAACACGGTGTCGTGGAACGCACGCAGGTCGAACTTCGGCCCCAGTGCCTTTTCCGCCTTGGCGCGCAGACGGCGGATTTCCAGATAGCCCAGCTCGTAGCTGAGCGCCTGGCCGGGCCAGCTGATGTAGCGGTCGACCTCGTTCTCGATCTCGCGGCGGCTGAGCGCGGTGTTCTTCAGCATATAGTCGACAGCCTGCTGACGGCTCCAGCCCAGATGATGGATGCCGGTGTCGACCACCAGCCGGCATGCGCGCCACATCTGGTAGGTCAGAAAGCCGAAGCGCTGGTAGGGCGTCTTGTAGATGCCCATCTCGTTGCCCAGATATTCCGAGTACAGCGCCCAGCCCTCACCGTAGGCGGAGATGTAGCCGTCGCGGCGGAAGGCCGGCTGGTTCCTGGCCTCGTCGGCCAGTTCCAGCTGCAGGGCATGGCCGGGATAGGACTCGTGCAGGGTCAGCGCCGGCATGTTGTACAGCGGGCGCGACTTCAGATCATAGGTGTTGACCAGATACACGTGCGGACCGCCGCGACCGGAGGTGTAGTACGGCGCGATATCGGCCGGCACCGGTTCGATGGTGAAGCGCTCGCGCGGCAGGTGGCCGAAGAAGCGCGACAGCTTGCCATCGACCTCCTTCGCCACCCAGGCGGTCTTGTCGAGCAGTTCCTGCGGCGTCTTCGCGTAGAACTTCGGGTCGGTGCGCAGATAGGTCAGAAACTCGGCGAAACCGCCCTGGAAACCCGTCTTGCGCATCGTCGCCAGCATCTGCGCGTGGATCTTCGCGACCTGCTTCAGACCGATCGCATGAATGGCATCCGGCGTCAGGTCCAAGGTGGTGAAGGCGCGGATCTGCTGACGGTAATACGCCTTGCCGTCCGGCAGCGCCTCGGCGGCCAGCGTGGTGCGCGCGTTCGGCACATAGGTGTCGTCGAAGAATTTCAGCAGTCCGGCGTAGGCAGGAATCACGTCGTCGCGAATGACCGACAGCGCGCGGTTCTTCAAGTCCTGCGCCTGGTCCGCCGACAGGCTCGCCGGCAGATGCTCGAACGGTTTGTAGAAGCTGCTGCGGGTCGGGTCCGTGAGGTGGGCCACAGAGGCGATCGACTTGTCGCGCCCGTCCAGTACGGCACGCGGCACGCTGAATCCTCGCGCCAGCCCCAACTTCATGTTGGCTTCCTGCTGCGCGAAGTAGCGCGGTACCTGGCGCAGTTTGGCCAGATACGCACGATAATCGGCCGGCGTGTGCAGGCGACCGGCATTCAGTTCATAGCCCAGGTCCGACCAGAACGCCGAATCGCTGTTGAACGGCATCTGCCAAGCCTTGAAGTTGCCGTCGGCGACGAAGTTGGCGATCTGGCGATGGTAGACCGCATAGTTGATGCGCTCGGCGGGCGAGAGTGCATCCACGTCGAGCGCGTCCAGTTCGGCCAGCACCTTCTTCCAGTACGCCAGTCGCTTGGCCTGATCGGCGGCGTCGACCGTGTCCAGACGGCTGTTGTCGGGCAGATCCATGCTCGCCGGTCCGCGCGAGGCGCCGCTGCGCCAGGCCCATTCCTGCTGGTAGATGGCCTTGAAGCGCGCATCCGGCGACGTCGCCTGCGCGTGCGCCAGCGGCGCCGCCAGCAACGCGCCCGCCAGCAACGCGCCCGCCATCATCCAGCCCAGCCACTGCTTCATCATGTTTCTGCCTGCGTGAACACCCATTCGGCGATGATCGCAGACCCGACCGGCGCGGGCACGTGCCGAAGGTTCGTCGCGATCAGCCCGGCGCGTGCGGGCGGCGACGGACGGCGGCCAGATACGCCTGCAGGCCGCGCGCCGGATCGTCCTCGAAACATTCGCCGGCATCGTCGATGACGCTGATGCGGTCGAGGCGGAAGTTGCGGAAATCGCCGCGCATACGGCACCACGCGCCCAGCGTCCACTTGCCGCCCCAGAATGCCAGGCACAGCGGTTCGACCACGCGCGCACTGGGTTGCTCGGCCAGATTCCGGTAGCACAGTTGCAACGCCTGCCGTGCGTCGATGGCGGCGTGCAGGCAGTCGATGATCCGGGCGAAATCGGCTTGATGACGATCCTCGAAAACAGGCGCAAAGATGCGCGTGCGATCGGCGCGTTCGCGCAGGTTTTCGGGCAGCACCGCCTCGATCTTGCGCATGGCCGTGGCCGCGCCGGCGGCCAGTCGCGTGCCGGCGAAGGCGCGGGCGAAGCGCGCGCCGACCACCAGCGCTTCCAGCTCTTCGGGACGGAACATCAGAGGCGGCACGTCCGCCCCCTTGCGCAACACGTAGCCGACGCCGGCCTCGCCCTCGATCGGCACACCGGAGCGCTGCAGATCGGCCACGTCCCGATAGACCGTACGCAGTGACACTTCCAGCAGCTCCGCCAGTTGGCGCGCGGGCAGGGCGGTGCGCCGCCCGCGCAGGGCGTGGATGATCTGGAACAGGCGGTCGGCGCGGCGCATGCGCGCATCATCGCGCATGTCGCCGCCGGCCGCGACGGATCAGCCCTCCTGGCTGGCCGCCAGCGCTTCGTCCTTGCGATCCGCACGCTGGATGCCTTCGCGCGAGGTCACGCGCTCGACGTAGGCCCGGAACACCGGAAGATCCGGCACCAGTTTCCACATCAGGAACCAGCGCAGTGCGCAGCCGTACAGCACATCGGCGGCGGTAAAGCGCTCGCCCAGCAGGTACGGCCCCTGTTCGAGCTGTTCGGCCAGCACCCGGATCACGCAGTCGTAGTCGCCGTAGCCGCTCTGCATCGCCGGCACCGGTTCGCGCTTGGCCGAATGGTCCATGACCGCCGGTTCCAGGCAGGACCCGTAGAACACCATCCAACGTAGATAAGGGCCGCGCAGCGGATCGCCCAGCGGCGGCGCCAGGCCTTTCTCCGGATACAGATCGGCCAGGTACATCATCACCGCCGGCTGCTCGGTGATCAGCGCATCGCCATGGCGGATCGCCGGCACCTTGCCCATCGGATTGATGGCCAGGTATTCCGCATCGCGCTGCGTGCCGGTCTTCAGGTTCAGCACATGCATGTCGTAGTCCACGCCCAGCTCCTCGAACAGGGCACGGGTCCCGCCGGAACGACTGTGCGGGGCATGGAAAAAAGTGACGTACGGGGTCGGGCTCACGGGATCACTCCTCGATCGGTGGGTCGATGCGTGCATCATGCACCGCGCCTGCTGCCAGCGTGGTGTCAGCAGCCTGAACGGGGCGGCGACTTTCGGGGGCGGCCCGCGTCCGCGACAATAGCGCCTTTCTCCGCGACGGAATCCCGCCATGAAGTCCATCACCCTGACCCAGTTCCTGACCGAGGAACGCCGCGCCGGCTACGGCAGCACCGACCTGACCCAGCTGCTGGAAGTGGTCGCGCGCGCCTGCAAGCGCATCGGCGTGGCGACCGGCAAGGGCGCGCTGGGCGGCGTGCTGGGCGAGGCCGGCTCGGACAACGTGCAGGGCGAGGCGCAGAAGAAGCTCGACGTGTTGTCCAACGAGATCCTGCTCGACGCCAACGCCTGGGGCGGGCATCTGGCCGCCTGCGCCTCGGAGGAGATGGCCGACCCGCAGCCGATTCCCGACGCCTATCCCAAGGGCGGCTACCTGCTGCTGTTCGATCCGCTCGATGGCAGTTCCAACATCGACGTGAACATTGCCGTGGGCACCATCTTTTCGGTGCTGCGCCGGCCGCAGGGCCATCGGCAGGATGTCTCGGTGAACGAGTTCCTGCAGCCGGGCACGCAGCAGGTCGCCGCCGGCTACGTGGTCTACGGCCCGAGCACACTGCTGGTGCTGACGCTCGGCCACGGCACCCACGTGTTCACCCTGGACCGCGAGGTCGGCAGCTTCATCCTCACCCGCCGTGACGCGATGATTCCCGAGGAGACCTCCGAGTTCGCCGTGAACATGTCCAACCAGCGCTACTGGGAAGCGCCGATGCAGCGCTACGTCGGCGACCTGCTGGCCGGCAAGGAAGGCCCGCGCGAACGCGACTTCAACATGCGCTGGGTGGCCTCGATGGTGGCCGATGTGCACCGCATCCTGACTCGCGGCGGCATCTTCAGCTATCCGCTGGACAGCAAGATCGCCGCCAAGGGCGGCAAGCTGCGGCTGATGTACGAGGCCAACCCGATGGCCTTCATCGTCGAACAGGCCGGCGGCGCAGCCAGCACCGGCCACGGTCGCATCATGGAACTGCAGCCCGAAGCCCTGCACCAGCGCGTGCCGGTGTTCCTAGGCTCGAAGGCCGAAGTCGAGGCCGCTGAGCGCTATCATCTGGACGTGTAACCACCCAAACTATCTATTCAAGTATCTATTCTTATTTGTTTAATTTTTTTCATTCTTAATTGTTTGTAAAGGTTTTTTCTTGTAAAAGTTAATTCATCTATCTATTCACTAAAGTGCGTATGCCTGCACAGACGGACGCCATGGTGGTGGCTTTGCTGAATACCCTACGTCGCCGCGGCCCCAGCGCCGCGGCGGACCTGAGTCGTGAACTCGGGATCAGCCAGCCCACTCTTTCGCGGCGTATCGCGGATGCAGGCGAGCACATCGTGCACATGGGTCGCGCCCGCGCCACGCGTTACGCGCTGGCGCGCGATGTCCGCGGGCTGGGTAGCCGCTGGCCGCTCTATCGCATCGACACGCAGGGTCGTCCCCATCGGTTCGCACTGTTGCATGCGCTGCACGACGATCATTTCTATCTCGAAACCGACCATGCTCCCGCGTGGCTGCGCGGGGAGTTCTCCCGGGGTTTGTTCCCGGGTCTTCCCTGGTTCATGGACGACATGCAGCCACAGGGTTTTCTGGGTCGCGCGTTCGCACAGCGCCACGCCAATGAACTGGGTCTGCGCAACGAACTGAACTTGTGGGACGCCGCCGACACGCTCACCGCGCTGCTGTTGCGCGGTGACGATGCGCCCGGCAACTTCGTGGTCGGCGAGAACGCGTTGAAACGCGCCCTGGAAACACCGCCTCGAACCATCGATGCCGAACAAAGAGGCTCGCGTTATGCCGAGCTTGCCCAAGCGGCGATGCGGGGCGACCCGGTCGGTTCCTCGGCCGCCGGTGAACAACCCAAGTTCGCGACCAGAATCCTTGAAGATGACGGCTCCGTGCGCGACGTCATCGTGAAATTCACGGAGCGTCTCGATACCGGCGACGCTGTTGCTCGACGATGGGCCGACCTGCTGCATGCCGAGTACATCGCGGCACGTCTCATGAGCGCACACGGCATCGAGTGCGCGCTTGTCGACTGCATCGATGCCGATGACAGGCGCTATCTGGAATCGATCCGCTTTGATCGCATCGGAGCACATGGGCGTCGCGGATTCGTCACCCTCGCCGCCCTCGACGATGCCCATTACGGAGAACGTGACGACTGGGCACATGCGGCACTTCGACTGCAACGGGGCGACTGGATCTCTGCGGACGATGCCAGGCAGATGAGCCTGCGCTGGTGGTTCGGCCGCCTGATCGCGAACAACGACATGCATTTCGGCAACCTCGGCTTCTTTCTGGACGACGCGTTGCCACTGCGATTGGCGCCCAGCTACGACATGCTGCCCATGGCGTATCGCCCGAAGACCAGCGGTGCGCTACCCGGTCACGTGACGGAACCGCCTTCGCCGCTTCCGGAATTTCTGGATGTCTGGCGCGAAGCCGCCTCTTTGGCCGAAGGGTATTGGTGCACGCTTGCCGAAGATTCCAGGATCAGCTCTTCTTTCCATGACATCGCCGGGGCCAATGCCGCCCGCATTCGTGAGACCTTGAAGCGCTTCGGCTGAACATCAGGCCGGACGGTGCACAGAGCGCTGCGCACCGCCCAAATGCTTGCTTCACTCCGCGTTGCTGCGCGCGCGGATCTCCTCGAAGCGCCAGTCGCGCAACAGCTCGCCGTTTTCCCATACCGTCTCCATGGCGTGCGCCCAGCCGACCGGCGGCTGCAGCGCATCGACGCGGGTCAGTTCCGGCGGCACCTCGACGGTCTTCCAGGTGCCGTATTCACGGTGGCGAAGCAGCGTCAGGCGGCCGCGCTTGGAGTTCTTGCCGGGGTCGGTGACGGGCTGCTTGTAGACGTCGATCCAGCGTCCGTCGACATGCGCCGCCGAGCACTTCAGCGCAAACTTCTGGGTATCGCGATTGAGCTTCTGCAGCAAACCGCCGCCCATGCCGAAGGTGAGGTTGTCGGTGGCGTAGCCGGCCTCGGTGACACGCTCCAGGATCGCGCGGATGCTGTCCGGATCGACGCCATCGCCCTGGATCACGCGCACGTGGTTGAGCACCTTGAAGCCCTTGCCATTGACGCTGCAGCCAAAGGCTTCGTCGAGCAGCTGCAGGCAGCGCAGCACGACCTCGACCGGGTCACCCGAGTCGGGGCGGACCACCAGCGTAGCGCCCGAGTCGATGACTTCCTGGCGCAACGTGCGGCCCCAGTGTTCGCGCACCGCGCGATAGATGTCGTAGCTATCCGACACCACTGCCACCAGGCCACCCTCGCGGCCCAGCCTGCGCAGCATGTTGCGATAGGCGTCGACCTCGCGGTCGCGGCCCCAACTGGTCATGGTGCTGTGTTCCGAGGCCGGGATCGAGAAACCCGCCATCGGCTCGTGGTAGTAGGCCTTCGCCGTGAGCACGCCGGCGATGGTGTCGGTACCGAGGAAGTTCACCAGGTGCGCCGCGCCGCCGAGACCGGCCGACTCGGCGCTGGACACGCCGCGCGCGCCGAAGTCATGCAGCTTGAAGTCCAGCTGGCCTTCCGGGTCGTCGCTGGTGCGTTCGAGAAACTCGCCGATCATGCGTTTCACGTGCCAGCTGATGGTGGCCACGGTGACCGGATACCACAGGCGCAGCAGCAGGGTCTCGACATAGCTGGGCAGCCAGAACGCCTGCGGGTCGGTCGATTCGATGGTCGCCAGCGCGTGGTGCACCGGCACCACGCTGCCCTCGGGCACGGCGCGGATGCGCAGCGGCAATCGCCCGCCGTGGGCGTCGACGATGTGCCGCCAGCCGTCCGCGTTGAACGGCTCGCCGTGGGCGTCGAAGAACGCCGCCGCCTCGTCGACGTCGGCATGGGTGACCGGCCGTGACAGCCGTTCCTTGAGGATCGCCTGCAGACCGAAGAACAGCGTGCGGTCGTAACGGCCGCCGCGCGATTCGACGTAGAAGAACGTGCCGTCGGTGTGCGGCGGGTACTGCAGCCAGTGGCTGGCCTTGTAGCTGTCGGTATCGAGGATGAGGTTATCTAGATGGCGCATGACGAAAAGCTCCTTCTCGTCGGGGAATGAACCGGCGGTCTGTCCGCCGGCGGGATCGACCGCATCAGCTGCGACCGAGGACGAACTCGAGGATATGCAGATGGTCCTCGAACAGGCGCGGGCCCATGTCCAGCGCTTCGGCGACCGGGAACCAGCGCGCCTTCTCGGCATCGTCGCCACCGCGCACGCGGGGCAGCTCGCCGCTGGGGAAGTCGAAATGGAAGGCGTGGGTGATGGTGCGCCCGCGCAGCGAACGCTCCGGATGATCGAACACGTGCCGGCCTCTGAGCGACCCGCGCAGCACCGGCAGCGGAAGCTTCAGGCGAGTCTCCTCACGCAGCTCGCGCAGGCAGCTGTCGAGGATGCTCTCTTCCTGCTGCACGAAACCGCCGGGCAGCGCCCACAGCCCCTTGCCCGGGGCCGCGCGGCGACGCACTAGCAGCACATGACCCGAGTGCACCACCACCGCGTCGGCGGTGACGAAGGTCGGCGGGTAGGGCGCGTCGGACCAGCCGGCGCGGTAGTCGCGGATGAAGCGGTATTCCTCGACCAACTGCGTGTAGGCCGGAGTGTTGCGGCGGAACGCATCGAGCATCTCGAACACCGGCGCGGGTACGTTGGCCTGCAGCAGGCGCATCGCGCCGTTGCCGTCCTCGTCGGCGGCCTCGAACAGGTAGCGCCGCAGCTCGGTGGCCGACAGCGTCTCGGTGCGCTGCACGTCCTGCAGCGGCCATTGCGGGAACTCGCGCAGGTAGTAGCTGCTGGCGTCCTTGTCCTGGCCGATCAGCCCGATGCGCGCGTCGCCGACGACGCCGTCGGCCTGCACGACCTCGGCGACCGCGCGCTGCACGTCGGCCAGCCAGTGCGCCTCGTTGTAGAGATGGTCGCGCAATGGGCGGAACAGCAGGCGATCGGCCACGTCCTCCAGCGCCGCGCGCGCCATGATTTCACGCTCGGCGACAGTCCAGGGATTGCGGATGGTACGGGGGGCGTCGGCACAGCCGACCAGGAAAATGAGTTTGCGCGCGCGGCCCAGGGCGGCGCGG
The DNA here is from genome assembly GCF_012395255.1 of Oleiagrimonas citrea. Taxonomy (GTDB): domain Bacteria; phylum Pseudomonadota; class Gammaproteobacteria; order Xanthomonadales; family Rhodanobacteraceae; genus Oleiagrimonas; species Oleiagrimonas citrea. Next base: position 122,089 of record NZ_JAAZQD010000006.1, on the reverse strand, counting down.
GCGACGGCGGCGTGACCGTTGTGGAACGGTTCGAAGCGGCCGATGAAGACCAGATAGTCGTAGTCCATGAGACTCCCTCACGGTGGCGTTGTCACCGCGGGTCTGTCCCGCGGCTCGTTTCCATCGTACGCCGCCACCGGGACGGTGCAAAGGACTTGACTTCAACCCAACTGTATTGTTGTATTAATACACATGGATGCATCGATCCTCACCATTCAACCGACGTCGCCGGAACCGATCTACCGGCAGATCGTCGAACAACTGCGGCGCCTGATCGCCGGCGGCCAGCTGACGCCCGGCGAGAAACTGCCGTCGGTGCGCGAGGTGGCCGGCTTCCACGCAGTCAATCCGATGACTGTGTCACGCGCCTACGGTCTGGCCGAATCCGAGGGTCTGCTCGAACGCCAGCGCGGCCGGGGCATGGTGGTGGCGACCGGACAGGGCATCAGCCGTAGCGAGGACGAGCGCATGCAACTGCTGGAACCGCATCTACACGAAACCGCGCGCCAGGCGCGCGAGCTGGAACTGCCCGCCGACGAGGTTCTACGTCGGCTGCAACGACTGCTGGGGGAATAAAAGCATGAACGCCGTACTGCACATGGACGAACCCGCCCTGGACGCGCCGCTTTCGGTGCGCGGCGTCGCCCATGCCTACGAAGGACGCAACGCCCTGCGCGGCGTCGATCTGGACCTGCCACGCGGCAGCGTGCTGGGCCTGATCGGCCGCAACGGCGCGGGCAAGTCCACCCTGATACGCGCCATGCTCGGCCTGCTCGAACCGCTGGCCGGCGAAGCGCTCGTGTTCGGCGAACCGGCCCTGCGCCTGTCCGACGCCGCCAAGGCACGCATCGCCTACGTGCCGCAGCAGCCGGAGGCGCTGGCCTGGCTGACCGCGACGCAGATGTTCGACTATCTGTCGCGCTTCTACCCGAACTGGGACGAGCGCTTCGTCGAACGCACCATGCAGCGCTGGGAACTTCCGACCAACCGCGTAATGGCCAAGCTGTCGCCGGGCGAGCGCCAGCGCGTGGATCTGGTCCGCGCCCTGGCCTCGCAGCCGGATCTGCTTGTGCTGGACGAACCGGCCGCGGCGCTGGACCCGGTGGCGCGCCGCGACCTGCTTCGCGAAGTGGCCCTGCGTGCCGGCGAGGCTGGTGCGACGGTGCTGTTCTCGACCCACATCGTCTCCGACCTGGAACGTGCAGCATCCGAAATCGCCTTCCTGCACGACGGCCAACTGCTGCTTCACTGTGGCCTGGACGAAACCAAGGAACGCTACGCGCGCCTGTGGCTGCCCGCCGGCCAGAGCGCTGCCGCGCCGCCGCACGCCCTGAGCCGCCATCGTCATGACGACGGCAGCCTGAGCGTGGTGGTCGAGCGCGCCGTGGACGGCAGCTGGCCCGAAGCCGCCCGCCTGCCCGGTGCGCGTGTGGATGCGCTGGGTCTGGAAGACCTGTTCGTGGAGATCGCCGAATGAACATGCGCGTTTTTTCCTCCGCGGCGCGATCGCCGATGACCTCGCAGGGCAAGGCATCCCACTGGCCGCTGCGCATTGGACTCATCGGGTTGTGCGTGGTCTGCCTCGCCCTGCTGTTGCACGCCGGTCCCGCCTGGATGGTCTGGTGCGCTTTGCTGCCCGCGATCGGACTAGGTCTGGAGATGAGCCGATGAACACGATCCTGATCACACCATGGCGCGGCACGCCGCCGCAGATGCGCTGGATCGGCGGTGGAGTGCTGGTGCTGTGCGCATTGGGCGCCGCCGTCTCCGGCATCGTCTCGGGCAGTGCCGACTGGCCACTGCTCTCGGCCGCCATTCTCGGCTTCGGTCTCGCCTACGGCTGGGCGTTCCTGATGGCCAGCACGCTTCTGATGGCCGTCGACGCGTATCAGCTTCGGCTGCCCGGCATTGCACGCAGCATCACCCTGAGCCTGCTCTTCTACCTGATCCTCAGCGTGGTACCCGCGACGCTGGTACTGGGCGCATTCGGCGGCCACTACCTGGCGATCGCGCTGATGCTGCTGCTGTTCTGTGTCGGCGGCCTGGCGTTCACGACGCTGCCGCGCTACATCGCCATGTGGATCGCCTTTCTGCCGGCGCTGAACGGCGCCCTGAAGCACGTCGTCACCATTCCGGGGCCGACCTCGCCGCTGTTCTTCGCATGGGCAGGTCCCGCACTGCTGCTTCTGACCCTGGTGATCGTGCTGCGCTGGCGACGGCTGGTGCGCGCCGAAAAACGCCTGGAGCAGGGCCTGAGCAGCGCGATGGTGATGCAGTTCCGGCGCAAGTCCGGCTGGAACGAATGGAGCATGGCCTGCCAGGACGGCAGCAGCACGCTGCGCCACCGTCCGGACTGGATGCTGCCGCGCGTGGACCTGCGCAACGTCGGTCCGCAGAACGTGCCGCGCGCGCTACGCGTGGCGTTGGGCGGCTGGTACGTGCCGCGCACCTTCATCGGCCACCTGCGCAACCTGGCGCCGGCTTTGCTGCCGATGGTGGTGATTCTTCCCTTCCTGCTGGTGATGCAGGCCGGCGGCAAGCCCATGACCGCCCTAGTACGCGGCTTCAGCGTCGGCATGATCGGGTGGGTCGGTATCTTCGGCGCCGCCATGCTGGCGATCATGAGCGCCGTGACCCTTCGTCGCCGCTGGTCGCAAGTCAACAGCGAGCTTCCGCTGCTGGCCCTGATGCCCGGTCTGGGCGACCCCACGCAGGTCAAACGCGCGCTTCTGCGCGCCGCCCTGCGCCCGCCCGCCACCGCGCTTTCGGTGGTGCTGGCGCTGATGCTCGTCGCGTCCTGGGCGCTGCATATGCACACCCTGGGCATGGTCGCCGTGGCCCTTAGCCAGATCGGCTGCGGCCTACTGCTGTTCGCCCTGGTGCTGGACGTGCTCGGCGGTCGTCCGATGCGCTCCTGGAAGCTGGCGACCCTGATCACGCTGACCGTGCTGCTGACCAGTCTGTCGTGCTTCATTCCGATGACCTCGATCGGCCACCACTCGTGGACCTACGCAAATGACCTCACCGGGGTGCTGATCGCGACGTGGGTCGGCATGGGAACGATGCTCCTTCTGCTCGGCTGGCGCGGGATGAAGCGGTTCCAGGATCGCGCCTACGCCTTCCTGATGCTGGACACGACGGCGCCACGATGATGCATACATTTCTCCATCTCGTGCGTCCTGACTTGCGCGATCTCCGGGACCGGTGATGTCGACGTCGCTACGCAAAGTACCCGTCGAAACCACGCCGTCCACGGCACGCCCGTGGTGGCGCCGACTGCTGGTTCCGCTCGCGCTCGCGGTGCTTGCCGTGCTCGTACTTAGTCCCGAGTTCGCTTTTCTCGGCGTGTTTCTCGACGCGGCCGTGCTTGATGTCCTGCTGATGATGCTGGGCATGCAGCTGCTGCTGTTCCGCGATCAGTGGTGGTCGCTCGCCCGCAGCGGCTGGGCCGCCATGACGCTTCTCTGGCGGAACGCGATGCACCGCTGAACGCGCTCAGTCGGTGCGGAACAGATCGCCCTGCGGTGATGCCTCGCGCGGCGGCCGAAACTGGCGCAGGTCCAGTTCGAGATCCCGCGCGCGACCGTAGCCGTGCCGGCGGCAGGCCACTTCGAAGCGCCGCCGCAGCATCTCGGCGAACACGCCCTGGCCGCGCATGCGGGTGCGGAAGTCGCTGTCGTAGTCGCGTCCGCCGTGCATTTGCTGAATCAGGCTCATCACGTGCTCCGCACGCTGCGGCACGTGCAGCGCCAGCCATTCGCGGAACAGCGTCTTCAGCTCCCACGGCAGGCGCACCGTGGTGTAGCCGGCACAGCGCGCACCGGCCTCGGCGGCCTGCGCCAGCACGATCTCCATGTCCTTGTCGTTGAGCGCGGGAATGATCGGCGCCACCAGCACCCCCACCGGCACGCCGGCGTCGGCCAGCGTGCGGATCGCGCGCAGACGACGATGCGGCGCGCTGGCGCGCGGCTCCAGCTTCGCGGCCAGACGGTTGTCCAAGGAATTGACCGAAATGAAGACCTGCACCAGTCGCCGCTCCGCCATCGGCACCAGCAAATCCAGATCGCGCTCGACCAACGCGTTCTTGGTCACGATCGTGCACGGATGCCGGCAGTCGGCCAGCACCTCCAGTGCGCCGCGGGTCAGTCGCAGACGCTTCTCCACCGGCTGATACGGATCGGTGTTGCTGCCGATGTTGATCGGGCTGACGCCGTAGCCGGGCCGCGACAGTTCCCGCCGCAGCACCTCGGCCAGATTCTCCTTGGCGCGGATACGGGTCTCGAAATCCAGTCCCGGCGACAAATTCAGGTAGCTGTGCGACGGTCGCGCAAAACAGTAGACGCAGCCGTGCTCGCAGCCACGATACGGATTCATCGCCTGGGTGAAATGGATGTCCGGCGAATCGTTGCGCGTGATGACGCTGCGCGCGCGCTCGGCCGTGACCTCGGTGCGCGGACGCGGTGCGTCGGTGTCGAGCAGTGCGCTCTGCCAGCCATCATCCTCGACCTGATGGCGCACGGTCTCGAAGCGTCCCTCCGGATTGGAAGCGGCGCCGCGTCCCTTGATGGCTTGCGGTCGGTCGGGATCGAAGACGTGCATGCCGCGCAGCCTAGCGCCGCGGCGTCTCAGCAGCGGCGACGCACCGGCTACCTTCGCAGCAGCAGATCCAGCATGCGCCGGAAACGCGCACCGTAGGGCGGATTGAGCAGGCCGACCCCGTTCAGGCGCGCCTGCCGGAACACCGGCAGCATCTTCGAGAACGTGCGGAAGCCCGCCTCGCCGTGGTACGCGCCCAGGCCCGATGCGCCCACGCCGCCGAACGGAAGATGATGCTGGGCGACGTGGTACAGCGTGTCGTTGATGCACATGCCGCCTGCTGCCTGGCTTTGCTCGACACGTCGCTGCACGGCGGAATCATTGTCGAACAGGTACAGCGCCAGCGGATGCGGACGCGCGGCGACATAGGCCAGTGCCTCGTCGAGGGTATCGTAGGGCACCAGCGGCAGCAGCGGACCGAAGATTTCCTCGTCCATCACGGCGGCATCTTCCGGCGTATCCGTCAGCACGGTCGGCGGCAGCACGCGTCCCGCATCGGCCGGTGACGATGCAGCCAGCGCATGGGCTTGTGCACCACCGGCCACGGCCTCGTCGCGAAGCCGGATCAGACGCGCATGCTTCGCGTCGTCGATGATGCTGGCGTACTGGCCGCCGGTCGCCAGCTGCGGGTACATACGCGCTACCACGCGCTGGGCGGTGGCGATGAAGTCGGCTTCACGGCCTCGCGGCAGCAGGACGTAGTCCGGCGCGATGCAGGTCTGCCCCGCGTTCACGCACTTGCCGTAGACGATGCGCTCGACCGCGGACTCGAACCGCGCGCCCGGACCGATGATCGCGGGCGACTTGCCGCCCAGCTCAAGCGTCACCGGCGTCAGGTTCGCGGCCGCCGCGCGCATCACGTGCCGGCCGACATCGGTCGAACCGGTGAACAGCAGGTGGTCGAACGGCAGCGCCGAGAACGCGCGCGCCACCCCCGCATCGCCGTTCACGACCCGCACTTCGCCCTGCGGGAAATAGCGCTCGACGAGCTGTCCGAACAAAGCGGAGAAGCGTGGCGTGTACTCGCTCATTTTCACCAGCGCCCGATTGCCGGCCGCTAACGCGTCCACCAGCGGCCCGACGGCGAGGAAAAGCGGGTAGTTCCACGGCACGATGATGCCGACCACGCCCAGCGGACGCGGCACCAGCAGCGTGCGCGCAGGAAGAAACCAAAGTCCGGCCAGGTGACGCTTCGGCTTCATCCAGCGCCGCAGATGCCGTCGGGCATGCGCCAGCGCCTGCAGGGACGGAAACAATTCCAGCAGGTCGGTCTCCTCGGCGGGACGACCCCCGAAATCGGCATCGATGGCCTCGCAGATCGCCGGTCGATTTTCACGCAGCAACGCAGCGAGCGCATCCAGACGAATTCGGCGCAAGGATGCATCGGGATGTGGTTGCTCACGTTGCGCCTGGCGCATGCGCTGCAACAGATCGGTCAGGCCGGAGACGACGGACTCGGACATGCGGTGACTCTCTTTGTATCGGGCGTCGCGGATGCTCCTCACCATACCCGATCCGCGGCACGGCAGGCCTGTGCTGTATCGCACGCAGCGCCCGCCCGGACCGAGCTATGATCGGCAGCGTGTCCTTCCTCCGGAATTGCGCGCCATGACACGCTGGATCCTGCTGCTCCTGACTCTTGCCTCGATCCTTTTGATGATCCTCACCTCGTCGCCGGGCTGGATGGCGCTGGGCATCGCCGGCGCGCTGTTCGGCCTGGTCGCCACCGTGCTGGCCTTTGCACATGTGCGCATCGGCGCCGGTTCGCGGCAGGAAGAGCTCAACGATTTCGAGGTCGAGCAGCTGCAGAAAGCCGTGCGCAAGCCCGACGCGAACGAACCGCCATCGGCCTGAACATGCACTTCACCTCGCGACGCGGTCGGCTACACTGAACCGGCTTGCCCGCCCGCAGGCATGCCCGCGGCGGATCCGTTTCTTTCACGTACGGAGGTGAGAACCATGTCCGAGCTGTACCCGGTGCCGCCTGATTTCGCGGCCGATGCGCGCATCGACAAGGCGCAGTACGAAGAGCGCTACGCGGCTTCGGTGCGCGACCCGGAAGCCTTCTGGGCCGACGTCGCCAAACGCCTGGACTGGATCACCCCGCCCACCCGCATCAAGGACGTCAGCTACGCACGCGATGACGTACACATTCGCTGGTACGAGGACGGCGTGCTCAACGTCGCCGCCAACTGTCTGGACCGCCACCTCACCGAGCGCGGCGACAAGACCGCGATCATCTTCGAAGGCGACGAACCCGACGACGCGCGCCACATCACCTACCGTGAGCTGCACAGTGAGGTCTGCCGCTTCGCCAACGCCCTGCGCCATCTCGGCGTGGAGAAGGGCGACCGCGTCGCGCTGTACATGCCGATGGTGCCCGAAGCCGCAGTGGCCATGCTCGCCTGTGCACGCATCGGTGCGATCCACTCGGTCGTGTTCGGCGGCTTTTCGCCGGATTCGCTCGCCGGCCGCATCGCCGATTCCGCCTGCAAGGTGGTCATTACCGCCGACGAGGGCGTGCGCGGCGGCAAGAAGATCCCACTGAAGGCGAACGTCGACGCCGCACTCGAACGCGACGGCACACGCAGCGTGGAAACCGTGGTCGTGGTGCAACGCACCGGCGCTGGCGTGCACATGCAGTCGCCGCGCGACCGCTGGTACCACAGCCTCGTCGAAGGCCAGTCCGAGGACTGCCCACCAGAACCGATGAACGCCGAGGACCCGCTGTTCATCCTCTACACCTCCGGTTCCACCGGCAAGCCGAAGGGCGTGCTGCACACCACCGGCGGTTATCTGGTCTACAGCAGTTACACGCATGAATGCGTATTCGACCTGAAGGAAGACGATGTGTACTGGTGCAGTGCCGACGTCGGCTGGATCACCGGGCACAGCTACGTGGTCTACGGCCCGCTGGCCAACGGCGCCACCACGGTGATGTTCGAGGGCGTGCCCAGCTACCCGGACGCCAGCCGTTTCTGGAATGTGATCGACAAGCACAAGGTGACGCTGTTCTACACCGCACCGACCGCCATCCGTGCGCTGATGCGCGAGGGCGACGAGCCGGTGACGCGGACTTCGCGCCGCAGCCTGCGCGTACTCGGCACCGTCGGCGAGCCGATCAACCCGGAGGCCTGGGAGTGGTACCACCGCGTGGTCGGCGACGAACGCTGCCCGATCGTCGACACCTGGTGGCAGACCGAGACCGGCGGCATCCTCATCACACCTCTACCGGGTGCCACCGACCTCAAGCCCGGTTCGGCCACCAAGCCATTCTTCGGCATCCAACCGGCCGTCGTCGACACCGAAGGCAAACCGCTCGAAGGCGCCTGCGACGGCAACCTGGTCATCACCGATTCGTGGCCCGGCCAGATGCGCACCATCTACGGCGATCATCAGCGTTTCGTCGACACCTACTTCAGCACCTACCCCGGCAACTACTTCACCGGCGACGGTGTACGCCGCGACGAGGACGGCTACTACTGGATCACCGGCCGCGTCGACGACGTCATCAACGTTTCGGGCCATCGCATCGGCACCGCCGAAGTGGAAAGCGCACTGGTCGCGCACGCCAAGGTGGCCGAGGCCGCCGTGGTCGGCTGCCCGCACGACATCAAGGGCCAGGGCATCTACGCCTATGTCACGCTGGTGTCGGGTATCGAACCCGACGATGCGCTGCGTGACGAGCTGGTCCGCTGGGTGCGTGAGCAGATCGGACCGATCGCCAAGCCCGACTTCCTGCAGTGGGCCAACGCCCTGCCGAAGACGCGTTCCGGCAAGATCATGCGCCGCATCCTGCGCAAGATCGCCGAGAATCAGCCCGAGGCGCTCGGCGACACCTCGACGCTGGCCGATCCGTCGGTGGTCGACACCCTGGTGCACGAACGTCTGTCGCAGTAACGCGCGTGCCCGTCTACACCGCCGCCGCACCTGCACGCGCCTCGCGCCATCTCGGCCTGGATGACGTGCATGTGTGGCGGTTGGCGTATCGTCACGATCAAGGGCGGACACCGCTTCGCCAGATGCTTGCCGCTTACCTCGATGTCGATCCGGCCGACGTGCATTTCCATCACGGAGAGCATGGTCGACCCGCACTCACGGGTCATGCGGAACTCGACTTCAACTGGTCGCACAGTCGGGACATCGCCCTGATCGCCATTGCTCGGTCGTTGCCGCAACTGGGCATCGATGTGGAAGCGTCGCGTCCACGGCCCCGCGCACTGCAGCTGGCCCAGCGCTTCTTCGCTGCATCCGAGCATGAGCAACTCGCCGCCCTTCCCGCTGCCAGCCAGCAGACCGCCTTCCTGCGGCTGTGGACAGCCAAGGAAGCTGTACTCAAGGCACTCGGCGAGGGTCTGCGGTACGGTCTGCACCGGGTGACCTTCGACCTCGGTCGCACTGCTCCGATCGCCCGCAGCTTCAGCGGATCCGCCGCTCCTGTGCATGCCTGGCAGCTCCATGCCATTCAGGATGCCGATTGCACAGCCAGCCTGGCCTGGCGCGGCGATGCACGCCGTGTGTACTGGTTCAGACCGGCTGATTCGATCTAGCGGGAACTTTCCCCTATTCCGGCAGTCCATAACTGTGCAAGCTCATTTGTGTCTTGCATCGTGGAATGCTGACCACACGGATGTGGTCCTCTCTTCTCTGGTTTCCCCTCGATTGAAGCGCGCGTTCCCCACGTGCGCTTTTTTTTGTCCACCTTCCGCCCGCCCGATTCTGTTCAGCACCGGATGGTTTGCGTACAGTAGGGGGCCGTCCTGCGGTGGATACCGGCATGACCGTACTCAGCGTCAACCTGAACAAGATCGCCGTGCTGCGCAATTCGCGCGGACACGATCAACCCGACATGGCGACCGCCGCTCGCGTATGCATGGATGCCGGTTGCGGTGGCATCACTGTTCATCCACGCCCCGACCAGCGCCACGTCCGTCCCGACGACGTACGCCAACTCGCCACGCAGACGCGTGACCGCGTCGAATTCAATGTCGAGGGGAATCCCTTTGCCGGCCCTCGCGAAGGCTACCCGGGCTTTCTTGAATTGATTCGCGAGGTCAGGCCGACCCAGGTCACGCTGGTGCCGGACGCCGACGACCAGATCACATCCGATCACGGTTTCGATCTGCGCAACGACATCGAGCGGCTCAAACCGGCACTTGAGGCTATCCATGCAGCCGGCGCTCGCTGCAGCCTGTTCATCAATGCCGGGCACGACGACGACGAGGGTTTTGCGCTCGCCGAGAAAGCCGGTGTGGCGCGTGTGGAAATCTACACCGGCCCCTACGCGGAAGCCTTCGCTGACGGGACGCCGCAAGTCGAGTTGGAGCGTTGCGCACAGACTGCGCGCCGGGCACATGCCGCCGGACTGGCCGTCAATGCCGGGCACGACCTGAGTCAGGCCAATCTCGGCGCCTTCAAACAGGCGATTCCCGGACTGGCTGAAGTCTCCATCGGTCACGCATTGATCGGAGAAGCGCTTTATGCCGGACTCGATGCCACGGTACGGCGCTACCTGGACATTCTCAGCTGAACGCCGATCCGCGCATCGGATCTCTTGCTTGGCCGAGATCCGTACGCCTCGTTTCAAGAGCACGCGCCAAACATGCTGACACGGCCTGATATCCACTTCCGGCCTGGATCGTCAGCGGAACGCCACTTCGCTTTTCTCGTTGAATTGCCATAAAAAAACGGGCGCCGAAGCGCCCGTCTCACGAACTTGATTGCATCAAGGGTCGTACTTTATTGATCCATGTCGCGGAAGCCGATCTTCTGCATGCCGACGCTCTTCGCGTCCGCCAGCACGTGCGCCATCACATCGTACTGAGCGTTGTCATTGGCAGCGATCTGCAGCTCTGGCTGCTTGTCTAGCTCCCTGCTTCCGTAGACTTCCAGCTGTAGCTTCAACCCGGCCTCGCTGATGGGCACGTCGTTGAGGTACAGCGAACCGTCCGCCTGGATCGTCAGCCGCAAGGGTTCCGGCGGATTTTCCGGCGGTTTGGTGTTGGGGTTCGGCTGCGGGAGATCGATGTTGATGTGGTGGGTCAACTGCGGCGCCGTGATCATGAAGATGATCAGCAGCACCAGCATCACGTCCACGAGGGGCGTGACGTTGATTTCCGACATCGCCGAGCCCGAACCTGCGTTGGAACTGAAAGCCATGTTGCATCCTCCGACGCCACGAACCCGTTCGATTCGCCTTGCCCGTAGCTTACCGCTGCCCGGACCGCGTCTGTCTACTTACTGTGATTGTGCTCAGTGGAGAACGGGGCGCATGAAGTCATGCCGCATGACGCCCCGCACGTTGCCGCCCGAAGACGGCTCCGGTCACTTCTTGCCCGTGGAAATGAATGCGGTGTGGACGATTCCCGCGTCCTTCGCATCCTTCAGCACGGCCTTGACGTCACCGACCTTCAACGCTTTGTCGGCACGAATCTGAAGTTCCGGCTGCGGACTCTGCGAGGCCGAAACCTTCAGCTTCGCGACCAGCTCAGCCTTCGTGACCGCACGGTCGTTCCAGTACATGCTGCCATCCGACTTGATTGCGAGATCGATCGGCTTGTTATTGGCCTTTTTCGTCTCGGTCTTCGGATTGGCGTTCGGAATCTCGACCTTGATCTTGTGGGTCAGCAGCGGTGCCGTGATCATGAAGATGATCAGCAGAACCAGCATCACGTCCACGAGAGGCGTGACGTTGATTTCCGACATCACGCCGCCATCATTACCTCCAGCGCTCATCCCCATGATTCAGTCCTCCACTTACTTCTTGGGCTGCGCCGGAGCGTCGACACGCGCACCAGTGGCGAAGAAGTCGTGCAGGTCATGCGCGAATTCGTCGAACTGGGCGTACGTCAGGCGGTTCGAACGCGTGAAGAAGTTGTAGGCCAGCAGGGCCGGGATAGCGGTGAACAGACCGATGGCGGTCATGATCAGGGCCTCACCGACGGGACCGGCCACGGCGGCCATGGAAGCCTCTCCGCTGGCGCCGATGCCGATCAGGGCGTTGTAGATGCCCCACACGGTACCCAGCAGACCGACGAACGGTGCCGAGGAACCGACGGTGGCCAGCAGGGTCATGCCGCCTTCCAGACGCAGGCTCTCGCGAGCCACGGCCTGACGCAGGGCGCGGTCGATGAACTCGGAACGGTTCAGCGACTCGGCCAGGCGACCGCCGTCCGAACGCTGGTGATGGGCCGCGGCCGACGCGCAGTCCAGAGCGATCTTGGAGAACGGCTCCGACCTCGGCTGGGCTTCCATCTCACGGATGGATTCCTGCGCCGACGGATTGTTCCAGAACGCGGCGATGACCTTGTCCGCACGGGAACGGATCATCGAGTTGCGAATGAAATTCGCGATGATGAAGTACCAGGACAGCAGGGACATCACCAGCAGGGTGATGAACACGATCCACCCGAGCGCGTCGAAGTTGTGGATCAGGTTGTCGAAGCCCATCTGCGAAATGGCTTGGGCGTTGGCGTCACCACCCATGCTGGGCGGCGGATTGGTCGGAGTGGTCTGTTGGAACATAACGCTACCCTTGGAAAGTCAAGCGTGAAATTTTGCTGTGGATTCGAAAAGCCTACTGAAACTCAGTAGCCACCAAGTTTGAACACGACCGGGATCTTCGCCCAGCCTTCGAAAGGAACACCGCCGCGGGTGCCGGGGTTGAACTGCCAGCGCTTCGCGGCCTGGATCGCGGCACGATCCAGCTCGTGATAGCCGCTGGACTGGTCCACCTTCACTTCCTTCGGCGAACCATCGACACCCACCAGGACCAGCAGAATCACCGTGCCTTCGTGGTGCATGCGTCGTGCACGCGACGGATACCGTGGCGGATGACGCAGCCGGTAGGAAAGATCCTGACCCGGAGCGATCGTGGTCGGCGGCGCCGGCGGTGACGGCGGCGCCGGCGGCGGGGCCGCGACAGCCATCGTCGAAGGCTCGTCGACCGGCGGCGGCGGAGCCGGCGGCGGCGGCGTCGGTGGCGGCTTGACCTGCTTGATCACCTTCGGCGGCGGAATCTTCGGCGGCTGCGGCGGCGGCGGCGGCGGCGGGGGAGGCGGCGGCGGCGGTTCGATGAAGGTCACCTGGACCACCTTGTCCTTCGCCTTCTCCTTGCTCGCCGGCGGCGCCGCTGGCGAAGCCAGCAGCAGGAGCGCGAAACCGTGCAGGGCGATGGTCACCGCCGTTGCCCAGGTCCGTCTCCAGTTGAACGGCACGCGGCCGGAGTTGTCAGTCTGTGAGGCCATTTGTGTCAGTTGCTAAACCCAACGAAATTTTGTTGTCCAGCAGTACAGGGCGACGCGCGGTAGGTTCCGCGTGTCGCCCCATCCGTGGAGCGGAAGTCATCCAAGGTACACCAGCGAAGCGGTTTTGTATAGACCCGGTTCATGTAGGTTAAATACCTTTGGATTCAACACGTTAGATAAAATTAACGTGACGCTTTTTTAAGCCATGCCTGTGCTTTGGCACGCGTGGTCGGATCCTGCTCGGCCTTCTTCATGGCCTTGATGGCTGCCGACTTGTTGTGCATGGCGCGCTCGGATTCGGCAATCACCATGTACGCTTCGCCCTCATGCTTGAGGCCGCGCTTGACGGCACCACGCGCCTTCAGTCGTGCGGCACTGTACTTTCTCTCGCTCAACAGAAGCTTCGCGCTGATCAGATCGATCTCGCCATTGGGGGCATCCTTCGATGCCTTCTCGTAGGCCGTCAGTGCACCCTTGATGTCATCGCTCAGATACGCCGCATCGCCCTCGACCTTGTAAGCCTGGTAGCCCGGCTTAACGACACCCTTGGCGATGCCTTCCTTGATCACGTCCACGGCCGCCTTGGCTTCCGGCTTCGGATTGTCGGAATCCTGCGCCTTCATGAGATGCAGCTTGGCCAGCGTGATGTAGCTCTTGCTCTCGGTGAACAGTCCCTTGCTGTTGGCCTGCTCCAGCAGCTTCATCGCCTCTTCGTACTTGTCGGCGGTGATCAGCAGCGAGACGGTATTGTTCAGCGTGGTCATATCGTCCGGGTGCTTGGCCAGCTGCGCCCGGGCCGAGGCCAGCGCCTCATCCGAATTGCCGGTCTCGGCATAGCTCGCGGCCAGGACCTGGTTCCACACGTCTTTCGGCTTGTCGGTCATCGACATGGCCTTCTTGATCGACGCGATGGCCTTCTCGTACTGACCCATCTGGTAGTAGTCGATGCCTTCAAGTCCGTACGAATCGGCCGTCTCCAGCTTGCCGCCGGCACGCCACTTCTCGACGGTATCCACCGACTGCTGGAACTGCTTGTCGGCGTGATAGAACTGCGCCAGTTCGTACTGCAGATCGAAGTAGGTGTCGTTCGGCATCACGTTCAGCGCCAACGCCTTCTTCAGCATGTCGATGGCCTTCTTCACATCGCCCTGCTTGAAGGTGACGTTGGCCATGATCTGCAGCGCGACGACCTGCGCGTACTTGGAATCGGTTGCCGTGCCGTCCACGTACGGCTGCAGCAGCTTCTGCGCCGTGGCGTAGTCACCGGTGTTGTAGGCCTTGGAAGCCTTGTTGATGGTGTCGGCGTCGTCCTGCTTCTTCAGGTCCAGCTTGGGGGCCTTGCGGACCGAATTGGGATACTTCGACTGCTGTTTCTCGCTGGCCGACTGGCTGCCGTGCGCAATGGCCGTACCACCGACCATCATGAACGCCACGGCGCCTGCCAGCAGAACCTTCGAAAACGATACCAACTTCATCGTCCACCTCGTTACGTTGCGGTAGCTGCACACGTTTCGTGCAGCGAAGACTTCAAGAGTACCCGGTCTTTTGCCGTCAGCTCAAGTCAGCAGTACGGCGCTCCGGGATGCCCAGAGTGTTGTTTTTACTGAAATTTTACATTTGCGCGCGGCCTGCATGCGTGCACGACCGCGGCTTCGCGAACCCGCGCACTCCTGCGCGGGGACGGCTCAGATATCGAGATTGGCCACGCGCAACGCGTTGCTCTCGATGAAGTCGCGACGCGGTTCCACCGCCTCGCCCATGAGCATGGAGAACATCTGATCGGCGGCCACCGCGTCTTCGATGCCGACCTGAAGCATGCGGCGGGTATCCGGATTGACCGTCGTTTCCCACAGCTGCTCGGGATTCATTTCGCCCAGACCCTTGAAGCGCTGGATGCTGCGGCCCTTCTTGGCCTCGTCCAGCAGCCACTGGCGAGCGTCGGCAAAATGCAGGACGCCACGCGAGGCATTGCCGCGACGCGCTTCAGCGCCTTCCTGTATCAGGCCATTCAGTGCACGGGCGATATGCAGTATCGGACGGAATTCCGGTCCAGAGAAAAACGGCTGATTCAGCAGCCAGGTGTGCTCGAGGCCGTGCTGGTTGCGCACCACCTCAATCGCCGCCGGCTGTTCGCCGCTGGCAGGACGCAACGCCAGACGGAAACGCGGCTTGCCCAGGCCGCTCGCGGCCAGGCGCGAGCTGAGTCCATCGAGCCAAGCCTGCATGGCCTTGGCGTCGTCCCACTGTTCCGGTTCAAGCGGCGCGTATTCGAGCATGGCCGTCCAGACCTGCGCATCGCAGCGTGCGGACAGACGCCCGATATGGTTCAGCGCCACTTGGTAATCGCGAAGCAGTTTTTCCAGCGCTTCACCGCTGATCGGCGGCGCATCCGGGGTGTATTGCAGTTCCGCGCCCTCAACTGCGTTAGAAATCAAATAGTTATCTAGGGCTGCGTCATCTTTCAGGTACAACTCGTTCTTGCCCTGCTTGATCTTGTAGAGCGGCGGCAGGCCAATGTAGACGTGACCGCGCTCGATCAGCTCCGGCATCTGCCGGTAGAAGAACGTCAGCAGCAGCGTGCGGATGTGCGAGCCGTCGACGTCGGCGTCGGTCATGATGATGATGCGGTGATAGCGCAGCTTGTCCGGGTCGTACTCGTCCTTGCCGATGCCGGTGCCCAGCGCGGTAATCAGGGTGCCGACCTCAGCCGAGGACAGCATCTTGTCGAAGCGAGCCTTCTCGACATTGAGGATCTTGCCCTTCAGCGGCAGCACAGCCTGGGTCTTGCGGTTGCGGCCCTGCTTGGCCGAACCGCCTGCGGAATCGCCCTCGACCAGGAACAGCTCGGATAGCGCGGGATCCTTTTCCTGGCAGTCGGCCAGCTTGCCGGGCAGTCCGGCGATATCCAGCGCACCCTTGCGGCGAGTCATCTCGCGTGCCTTGCGCGCGGCTTCGCGAGCGCGGGCCGCGTCGACGGCCTTGGAAGCGATCGCCTTGCCCTCGGCGGGATGCTCCAGCAGGAAGTCGCCCAGTTCCTTGTTGACGATCTGCTCGACCACGGTCTTGACCTCGGACGAGACCAGCTTGTCCTTGGTCTGCGACGAGAACTTCGGATCCGGCACCTTCACCGACAGCACCGCGATCATGCCCTCGCGCATGTCATCGCCGGCCAGGTTCACCTTGCCGCGCGACAGACCTTCCTTCTCGATATAGGTTTGCAGCGTGCGCGTCAGTGCCGCGCGGAAGCCGGTCAGATGCGTACCACCGTCGCGCTGCGGAATGTTGTTGGTGAAGCAGAACATCGTTTCCTGGTAGCCGTCGGTCCACTGCATGGCCAGTTCGACGGTGATGCCATCCTGCTCGGCGCTGATGCTGATGACGTTCGGATGCAACGCAGTCTTCAACTGCGCCAGGTGCTGCACGAAGGATTTGATGCCGCCTTCGTAGGCAAACACGTCGTGGCGATCGGTGCGCTCGTCGTGCAATTCGATGCTGACGCCGGAATTGAGGAACGCCAGTTCACGCAGACGCTTCGCCAGCACGTCGTAATGGAATTCGACGTTGGTGAAGGTCTTGGTGCTCGGCAGGAAACGGACTTGGGTACCGCTCTTGTCGGCCGGACCGATCACCTTGATCGGGAACTGCGGTTCACCGTCGGCGTATTCCTGATAATGCTCCTGACCATCGCGGTAGATGGTCAGCCACAGCTTCTCACTGAGCGCGTTCACCACCGACACGCCCACGCCGTGCAGACCACCGGACACCTTGTAGGAATTGGCGTCGAACTTGCCGCCGGCGTGCAGCACGGTCATGACGACTTCCGCGGTCGAGCGACCCTCTTCCGCATGCTGCTTGACCGGAATACCGCGACCGTTGTCCAGCACGCTGACCGAACCATCGTCGTGGATGGTCACGATCACGCGATCACAATGGCCCGCCAACGCTTCGTCGATAGAGTTGTCGACGACCTCGAACACCATGTGATGCAGGCCGGTACCGTCATCGGTATCGCCGATGTACATGCCCGGACGCTTGCGGACCGCTTCGAGACCCTTGAGGACCTTGATGCTGCTGGAATCGTAGGTTTGGTTCATGCTCGACCGCCAAAAGCCCGATCCATGCCGGGCGTGAAAATACAGAGGCTATTAGCCATTCTCTCGAGTATAGCAGGCGTCTCGCGCCACCCAGTGGAGCCTGCGTAACCGTAACGGCGGGCGCTCAGGTCGGCGGATGCCTGCGGACGTCTCCATGTTCCACGTGGAACAAAGTCGCATCGATCCCATCGAGAGCAGGAACGAAATCGGTACCCGTGATGAGTACCTGGGCCTGCACCGAAGCCAATGCAGCCGCCACGCTACGCTGATGCGCCTGATCCAACTCTGAAGCAAGATCATCGAGACACACAATCGGCCATGAACCGGATGATTCTGCATACAGGCTCCCCTGCGCCAACATGCAACCCAGTGCGCAGAGTTTTTCCTGACCACGCGAAAGATGCTCTCGCTGGGGCGCGTGCTCGAACACAACATGCCAATCCGCGCGATGTGGACCCGTGGCGGTGTGCCCCCGCATAGCGTCACGCTCGCGTCGTTGCTCGAGCGCTTCCCCGAGTGCCTGTTCCTCGCTCCAGCCACGCCGATATTCGAGGCGCACCGCTCCAAGTTCAGGCACCAGGGCATGCAGATGCTGATCAAGATGCGGCCGAAGGCGATCGATGTAATCGCGCCGTGCCGACTCCACCGCCTCCCCTGCTCGACTCATCTCAGCCTCCCAGGGTTCCAGCGCTGAAGCATCGAGCATGCGTCCCTGTACACGGAGCGTGGCATTCCGTTGTCGAAGTGCACGCTGATAACGACGCCAGTGCATGAGAAACGTGTGTTCCACGTGGAACACACCCCAATCGAGATAGCGACGGCGCTCTTCTGCAGGTCCAGCGATGAGTGCATGAGAACCCGGCTCGAAACAGATCGCGGCGCAATGGGCCACCAGTTCGCCCATGTTGCGACCCGCCTCACCGTCGATATGGGCCTGCCATCGGCCACCTTGTCGGCCAAGTCCCAGACGGTGATGCCGCTCCGCCGTGTCACTCACCTCGGCGAAGATACTCAGGCCGTCACGTCCGCGCTGAATCAAAGCTTCCCGTGCCCCACTGCGGAAAGAACGGCCATGTGAAAGCAGATAGACCGCTTCCAACACGCTGCTCTTGCCAGCCCCGTTGGGACCGATCAGCAGGTTGAGTCCTGACTCGAGCTCGATGCGGACATCATCGAGGCTGCGCAGGCTCTGAATCTGCAGGCGGCGGATATGCAATCAAACGGCTCCAGAAAAAAGAACGCCGGGCGCGTCCTGCAAGAACACGCCCGGCGTGGGTCGAATCATACGGAACGAGGATCCGCGATCAGAGGCGCAACGGCATGATGACGTGACGGATACGATCGTCCTCGCTGGACTGCAGCAGGCAGCTGGACTGCGCATCGCGAAGATTCACCTGCACCTTCTCACCGGCCAGTGCACTGAGCGCATCCATCAGGTAGCCGACATTGAAGCCCACGGCGAGATCGTCGACGCCGGTCTCGGCTTCGAGTTCCTCGACCGCCTCTTCCTGCTCCGGGTTGTGCGCAATGATGCACAGCTTGTTCGGGCTGACTTCCAGTTTCACGCCGCGATACTTTTCGTTGGAAAGAATCGCGGCACGTTGCAGCGCAGCGCGCAAGGCATCGCGCTGCAGATGCACTTCCTTGTCGGCCCCGATGGGAATCACCGCCTCGTAGTCCGGGAAGCGGCCATCGATCAGCTTGGACGTGAACGTCACTTCGCCGCGCCGCACGCGCAGATGATTGCGTCCGAACTCCAGCTCGACTTCGCCTTCTCCGGCCTCGAACAGGCCGATCAACTCCATCACGCCCTTGCGCGGAATGATGATCTGGCGGCGCGAACCGACCCCCGACGACAATGCCGTCTCGGCCAGCGCCAGACGATGACCATCAGTCGCCACGCAGCGCAGCGTGTCCTCGTTGAGATCGAGCAACATGCCATTCAGGTAATAACGCACATCCTGATTGGCCATGGCGAAGGCCGTGCGGTCCATCAGATCTTTAAGCACCGCTTCGGGGAGACGGACGCGCTCGACCAGCTCGATGTCGTCGATGGTCGGAAACTCGCTCGCCGGGAGCGTAGCCAAAGTGAACCGGCTTCGACCCGCTTTCAACGCTACGCGTTCGCCATTGAGGGCCAGGTCGATGTGCACGCCGTCCGGCAAGGCTCGAACGATGTCGAACAGCTTGCGTGCCGGAATGGTCACTTCACCGTCGCTGGCGCCTTCGACCGCGATGTTCGCGACCATCTCGACTTCCAGGTCGGTCCCGGTAAAGGCCACCTTGCCGTCTTGAGCCTGCACCAGGAGGTTGGCGAGGACGGGAAGCGTCTGCCTCCGTTCCACCACACCCACGACCTGTTGCAGGGGCTTGAGCAGCACTTCACGTTGAATCCCGAATTGCATGTCTATGCCCCTTATCCCCAATCCTATAAAAGGGTTATTTAAAGAAAAAGGCTGTAGTGGCTGGTCCTGTGGACGACGGGAAAAGCCTTAAAAGCCTTTTACATTCAGTTTGTTACGAAAAATCTTTCGGTGCGTCGTTTGTTTCGCAAGCTGTGTTTGACCTGTGGATAACTTTCGCGTCTGGCTGCATCCACCGGTTATCCACAGCTTTTCAGCCTGTGAGTATACGGATCAATTGATCCCAGTCCTGCTTCAGGCGAATGTCCTTGTCCATCAGACTCCGGATGGTGCGGCAGGCATGCAGCACCGTGGTGTGGTCGCGCCCGCCGAAGGCCTCGCCAATTTCCGGAAGGCTGTGCTCGGTCAACTCCTTGGCCAGCGTCATGGCCAGCTGTCGCGGGCGCGCCAGCGAACGCACGCGTCGCTTGGACAGCAGATCCGACAGACGCACCTGATAGTAGTCGGCGACCGTCTTCTGGATGTTCGGCACTGTCACCGCCTGTGCGTGCGTGCTGAGCAGATCCCGCAGCGTCTCCTGGGCGAAATCGGCACTAATCGCGCGGCCGAAGAAGTTGGCGCGCGCGGCCAGCGTGTTGAGCGCCCCTTCCAGGTCGCGCACGTTGGAGCGGATGCGCCGCGCCAGCAGCATGGCCACGTCCTCGGGCACATCCACGCCCTTGTCGTGGGCCTTGGACAGCAGGATCGCGGCACGGGTTTCGAAATCCGGCGGCTCGATCGCCACCGACAGGCCCCAGCCCAGACGCGACTTCAGACGCGGCTCGAGCTTGTCCACTTCCTTGGGGTAGCGGTCACAGGTCAGGATGATCTGCTGCTTGCCCTCGAACAGTGCATTGAAGGTGTGGAAGAACTCCTCCTGCGTGGTGTCCTTGCCGGCGAAAAACTGGATGTCGTCGATCAGCAGCGCGTCGACCGAACGGAAGCGGCGCTTGAAGGCGTCCATGTTCTTGGCACGCAACGCCTCAATCATGGCGCTGACGAACTGTTCCGAGCGCAGATACAGCACCTTGGTACCCGGCTTCTGCTGACAGATCAGATTGCCGGCGGCGTGCATCAGGTGGGTTTTGCCGAGTCCCGTGCCGCCGTAGAGCAGCAGCGGGTTGTAGGCGCGACCGGGATTTTGCGCCACCTGCATCGCTGCGGCTTTGCCCAGTTGGTTGGACTTGCCCTCGACGAAGGTCTCGAACGTGTAGTGCGGATCGAGATTGTGGGCGGGCGTCTCCACGACGGCATGGCCGTTGACCGCGGGCGCGGCGGTCGGTGCCGTCTTCTCCGCGCGCGGTGCGCCGGCCGAGCCGACACTCAGATAGACGGTGACCGCGGCGCCGTGGATGTGCTCGAGCACGGCGCGGATACGCTCCAGGTAATCGCTGCGCACGACGTCGAGCGTGTAGGCGTTGGGAGCGAACAGGCGCAAGGCCCCCTCATCCTCGCGTGCCTGCAGCGGCAGCAGCCAGGTATTGAGGTCCTCGGCATCGAATTCGCCTTCCAGGCGCTCCAGGCAGCGCCGCCACAAATCACTCATCTAAGCTTCACCGACATCGTTCGCGAATGCGCCGGAGCGCGCAGTTCAAGCGTCCAGTCTAGCAGCATGCGCGCGCGGCTCCGTGCGTGCGAAGCGTGGGTTGGCGGTCGCCGAAAAGCTTGACAGAAGCCGTTTTGCTTCGCATACTCCCGCGTCTTTTTCCCTATATCAGTTCTGGAGCACGCCATGAAGCGGACCTACCAGCCGAGCAAGCTCAAGCGCGCCCGCACCCACGGCTTCCGCGCCCGCATGCGCACCGCCGACGGTCGCAAGATCATCAACGCGCGCCGCGCCAAGGGTCGCAAGCGTCTGATCCCGTAAGCGGGTCGATCATGCTTGATGCCGGCATGCCGCCCTCGTCGCGGCTACGCCGCGCCGCGGACTTTGCCGCACTGCGAAAGCCGACCGGACGTCTCAGTAGCGAATGCTTCCGCATTCGTTACCGGGACAACCAGGTCGGCTTTGCGCGTTTGGGTCAGGCTGTTTCGCGGCGTGTGTCCAAGCGCGCTGTCGACCGTAATCGCATCAAGCGCATCGTGCGCGAGTCGTTCCGGCTTGCCCGCGCGCAGATGCCGCACGTGGACGTGCTGATCATCGCCAATCCCGCGGCCGCGGCGGCCTCGCGCGCTGATCTACGCGCTGATCTGGACCGTCTCTGGCAACGGCTGCAGCGGCGCGCACGTTGATGCACCGGCCCGCGCCCGGCACAATCGCGGGCTGACCTGTACGTTTCTGCCGATCCGAATGATCGGCCCATGGGCCGCACAGATGCTGCGCGGCCGACACCGGACTTCTCGTCATGCCCCAAACGCGCTCGTTCCTGCTCCTGGCGCTGGCCTTCGTCGGCTACCTGCTGTGGACCCAGTGGCAACATGATTACCACACCCCCGCCCCGGCACAGCCGGCTGCGGCCACCGCCTCGTCCGCGCCGACGCCGTCCGATCTCGATGCCAGCGTGCCCAGCGCCGCCAGCGCGCCGGCGTTGACCGCATCCGCGTCGATGCCGGCCGCGCCGTCCTCGTCGGCCGGCGTGCCCAGCGCGCCGAACCAGCGCGTCGTGGGCGCGAAGGCCGCCGCCAAGCCGACGGCCGAGCACGGCCCGCTGGTCACCGTGACCACCGACGTGCTGCGCCTGACCATCGACAGCCGTGGCGGCAGCATCATCCGCAGCGCGATGCTGAAGTATCCGGCCAAGCTGAAGTCCAAGGATTCGGTGCAGCTGTTCAGCGACAGCGCGAGTCACTTCTTTGTCGCGCAGAGCGGTCTGCTCAGCCGTGACGGTGCCGCGCCCGATCAGCGCGCCTTGTTCCACGCTGCGCGCAGCCACTACACCCTGGAACCGGGCCAGAAGAGTCTGAGCGTCGACTTCACCTGGACCGATGCCAGCGGCGTGAAAGTGGTCAAGCGCTACACCTTCACGCGCGGCAGCTACGTGGTTGGTCTGGATCAGCAGGTCGACAACGGCAGCGCCAAGGCCTGGACCGGCTGGCCGTATCGCCAGCTGCAGCGCGTGGTGCCGCCGGAACCGGTGCACAACAACTTCCTGGCCAAGTGGTCGGACCAGTCGCGTTACAGCTTCTTCGGCGCGGCGTGGTACGGACCGGAGGCGAAGTTCAACAAGATCAAGTTCGACGATTTCGCCAAGGATGCGCTGAACAAGAAGGTCACCGGTGGTTGGATGGCCATGGAGCAGCATTACTTCATGGCCGCGTGGCTGCCGCAGGAGAAGAAGGCGCAGCAGTTCAGCACGCACGTCGTCGACGGCAGCAACCCGCGTTACCTGATCCGCGAGCTGGGACCGGGCTTCCAGGTCGCGCCGGGCGCGCAGGCCGGTAGTCAGTCGCGTCTGTACGTCGGTCCGAAGCTGCGCAACGAGCTGGGCGGCATCGCGCCGGGTCTGGACCTGTCGGTCGACTACGGCATGTTCACCGTGGTCGCCGCGCCCATGCACATGCTGCTGACCTGGTTCCACCGCATGACCGGCAACTGGGGCCTGGCCATCATCCTGGTGGTGCTGCTGATCAACGTGCTGCTGTACAAGCTCAACGCCGCGCAGTACCGCTCGGCGGCGAAGATGCGCAAGCTCAAGCCGCGCATGGACGCCCTCAAGGAGCGCTACGGCGACGACAAGCAGAAGCTGCAGCAAGCCACGATGGAGATGTACAAGAAGGAGAAGATCAACCCGGTCGCCGGCTGCTTCCCGCTGCTGGTGCAGATCCCGGTCTTCTTCGCCCTGTACACCGTGCTGCGCGAGAGCGTGGAATTGCGCCAGGCGCCGTTCATCGGCTGGATCCACGATCTGTCCGCCGCCGATCCGTATTTCGTGCTGCCGATCCTGTACATGGGCGTGATGCTGCTGACCCAGCGCCTGATGCCGATGACCGCCAGCATGGACGCGACGCAGGCCAAGATCATGAAGTGGATGCCGATCATCTACCCGGTGTTCTTCGCCTTCTTCCCGTCCGGCCTGGTGCTGTACTACCTGGTCAACGGCCTGTGCCGCGTGGCGCAGCAGTGGTGGGTGATGCGCCAGTTCGACGCCGGCGATAACCACAAGGGCGGCAAGGGCGGCGGCAAGAAGCTCAAGCCGGCCTGACCGACTCATGGCGCAGCCGTTCGTGCTGCGCCATCATCGTCCGACGTGGACACCCCGACGCACACGACCGACACGACCGACACGACCGACACCATCGCCGCCATCGCCACCGCGCCTGGCGCAGGCGGTGTCGGCGTAGTGCGCGTTTCCGGTCCCGCTGTGCCAGCCATCGCCACCGCCCTGCTCGGTCGCGAACCGCAACCGCGCCATGCCCACCTGGCTTCGCTGCGCGAGGCAGACGGCAGCCTGATCGACCGCGGTCTGCTGCTGTACTTCCCCGCGCCGCACTCCTACACCGGCGAGCATGTGTTGGAACTGCAAGGCCACGGCAGCCGCGTACTGCTGGATCTGCTGCTGCGACGCGTATGTGCGCTCGGCGCTCGGCTGGCGCGGCCGGGCGAGTTCACCGAACGCGCCTTTCTCAACGGCAAGCTGGACCTGGCCCAGGCCGAGGCCGTGGCCGATCTCATCGCGGCGCGTTCCGAGACCGGCGCGCGGGCCGCGATGCGCTCGCTGGAAGGTGTGTTCTCCGAGCGTGTGCAGACGCTGCTGGAAACGCTGATCGCGCTGCGCGTGCACGTCGAGGCCGCGATCGACTTCCCCGAGGAAGAGATCGATTTTCTGGCCGATCCGGCCATCGCCGAACAGCTGCACGCGGTGCGCGGGCACCTGGATCGTCTGCTCACCGAGGCGCGCCGCGGTGTGCGTCTGAACGACGGCCTCAGCGTCGCCATCATCGGACGGCCCAACGTCGGCAAGTCGAGCCTGCTCAACGCCCTGGCCGGCGCCGAACGCGCCATTGTCACCGACATCGCCGGGACCACGCGCGACGTGCTGCGCGAAAGCCTGGATCTCGACGGCAGCCACATCGAACTGCTCGACACTGCCGGATTGCGCGACAGCGATGATCCGGTCGAGCGCGAGGGCGTGCGCCGCGCACGCGAGCATCTGACCCGCGCCGATCTGGCCCTGCTGGTCACCGACGAAGAACACGCGGTCGCCGATCAGGCCTTGTTCGCGGGTCTCCCCGAACGCGCAGTGCGTGTGGTGATCGTCAACAAGATCGATCGCGACGGTCGCGAGCCACGCCACGAGGAACGCACCGACGCGCACTGGCTGTGGCTGTCCGCACGCAGCGGCGACGGACTTGACGGCCTGCGCCGATTGCTGCGCCGGCAGGCCGGAAGCGATATCGAAGGCGCGTTCAGTGCACGCCGCCGCCACGTGCTGGCACTGGAAGCGGTCGCCGCGCATCTGGCCGCGGCCGATGAGACCCTCGCCACCACCCGCGCCGGCGAGCTGGTCGCCGAGGAACTGCGCCAGGCGCAGCGCGCACTGTCGGAGATCACCGGCGAGTACCATGCTGACGATCTGCTGGGCGCGATTTTCGGATCGTTCTGCATCGGAAAATGACTGTTCACCCATCGTGCGCTTGAGACCATGGTCTCGTCCCGCCATGTCGTAGGAAGGGAGGGACCTGCCCCGGCAAGGAGAGACGCACGTGATCGATCTGTACTACTGGCCGACACCCAACGGCCACAAGCTGACGCTGTTCCTGGAAGAGACCGGTCTTCCCTACACCATCCATCCGGTCAACATCGGTCAGGGCGACCAGTTCACGCCCGAGTTCCTGGCCATTTCGCCGAACAACAAGATGCCGGCCATCGTCGACCACAAGCCCGCGGACGGCGGTCTTCCGGTGTCGTTGTTCGAGTCCGGCGCGATCCTGCTGTACCTGGCCGAGAAGACCGGAAAGTTCCTGTCCGACGACCTGCGCACGCGCAACGTCACGCTGGAATGGCTGTTCTGGCAGATGGGCGGACTGGGCCCGATGCTTGGCCAGAACCACCACTTCAACCGCTACGCACCGGAAAAGATTCCGTACGCCATCGAGCGCTACGTCAACGAGACGCATCGCTTGTACCGCGTGCTGGACAAGCGCCTGCAGGGTCGCGCCTTCATTGCCGGCGACGACTATTCGATCGCCGACATGGCCGCCTATCCGTGGATCGTGCCGCATGAAGCGCAGCAGATGGATCTGGCCGACTTCCCGGATCTGAAGCGCTGGTTCGAGGCCATCGCCGCGCGCGAGGCCACGAAGCGTGCCTATGCGATGGGCGAGGAATATCGTTCCGACACCACCAGTGCGGAAGCCAGGAAGCATCTGTTCGGACAGCGCTGAGTGCGTCGTTCGGCGGCGTGACGGACATCCTCGCGGCGTTCGTCACGCGGTGCGTTGGGGCTGCGCGGACAGTTCGGGCTGGTCTCCGCGCCCGGCTCGCGTTTTAATCGTGCCTTCGTTCCCGCAACGCAAGGTGTACCGATGCGCGCATTCCTGCTCGCCGCCGTGCTGACGGTTGCCGCATTTCCCGTCATGGCCAAGAAACTCACCATCGAACGCATCTACGACGGCGGCAGCCTGTCCGGCGCCACCGTGCGTGGCCTGAAGGTCTCGCCGGACGGCAAACGCGTCACTTTCCTGCGCGCCAAGGCGGACGATCAGCACACCTTCGATCTGTGGGAATACAACCTTGCCGACCAGCGCATGCACATGCTGGTCGACTCGCGCACGCTGGGTGGCGATCAGCACCTGTCCGACGCCGAGAAGGCGCGCCGCGAACGCGAGCGCACCGCCGGCCTACACGGCATTCTCGATTACCAGTGGTCGCCGGACGGCAGCAAGCTGCTGATTCCGGTCGCCGGCACACTGTATCTGTACGACCTGTCCGCACCAGCGGACAAGGCGGTGACCAAGCTCGACACCGGCGGCGACGCCATCGACCCGAAGATCTCGCCCAAGGGCCACTATGTCTCCTACGTGCGCGACCAGAACCTGTGGGTGATCGATCTGGCCAACGGCCAGAGCACACAGCTTACCCAGGACGGCGGCGGCACCGTGCACAACGGCGAGGCCGAGTTCGTGGCGCAGGAGGAGATGGCGCGCAGCACCGGTTACTGGTGGGCGCCGGACGACTCATCCATCGCCTACGAGCGCTACGATGCGGCGCCGGTGCCGGTCACGCAGCGCATGGAGATCTATGCCGACCACACCGCGATGGTCGATCAGCGCTATCCGTTCGCCGGAGATCCCAATGTCACCGTGAAGCTGGGCCTGGTCTCGCCCAAGGGCGGCGCGACGCGCTGGATCGATCTCGGCGACGACCCGGACAGCTACCTCACACGCGTGAACTGGCTGCCCGACGCCACGCAGCTGAGCTACCAGTGGATGCCGCGCAGCCAGCAGAAACTGGAACTGCGCCTGGTCGATACCGCCACGCTGAAGCAGCGCGTGCTGCTGACCGAGACCAGTCGCACCTGGATCGACCTGAACGACGATCTGCGCTTCCTGCCCGACGGCCAGAGCTTCATCTGGGGCAGCGACCGCAGCGGCTATCACCATTTGTATTTGTACGGACTGGACGGAACGCTCAAGCACCCCATCAGTGCCGGCGACTGGAATCTCGATGGCCTGCTCGCCGTCGACGAGAAGAAGGGGCTCGTCTACGTCAGCTCCAATCGCGATTTCGTGCCGGACCGCCAGGTCTACGCGTTGAAGCTGGACGGCAGTGACGCCGATGCGCCGCAGCGCATCACCCAACGCGACGGCACGCATCAGGTGAAGTTCGCGCCGGACGGCAGCTTCTACGTCGACACCTTCTCCGACCCCAACACGCCGCCGCAGGTCAGCGTGCATCGCGCCGACGGCAGCTTCGTCACCTGGATCGAGGAAAACAAGCTTGACGAGAGCCATCCCTACTGGCCGTACATGGACAGCCATGTCACGCCGGAGTACGGCCACATCAAGGCCCTCGACGGCCAGGACCTGTACTACCGCGTGTACAAACCGCTGAACTTCGATCCGAACAAGAAGTATCCGGTGTTCGACACCTTCTACGGTGGCCCGCATGCGCAGGAGGTCACGCGTGGCTGGGTCGACTACTTCGCCGAGTACATGGCCCAGCAGGGCTTCGTCGTGTTCACCCTGGACAACCGCGGCATGGCGCGGCGCGGGCGCAAATTCAGCGACGCGATCTACCATCAGCTCGGTGTCGCCGAGGTCGAGGACCAGATCGCCGGCATCGACTGGCTGAAGCAGCAGCCCTGGGTCGATGCCAAGCGCATCGGCGTGTTCGGCTGGAGCTACGGCGGCTACATGACGCTGATGATGCTGGCCAAGGATTCGGCCGACCTCGCCGGCGGCGTGGCGGTGGCGCCGGTCACCGACTGGACCCTGTACGACACCTTCTACACCGAACGCTACCTGGGCCGTCCGCAGGACAACGAGGCCGGTTACACGCGCAGCTCGCCGATGGCCTGGCTGGACGGCCTGACCGCGCCGCTGATGCTGGTGCACGGCATGGCCGACGACAACGTGCTGTTCCTCAACTCCACCAAGCTGATGTCGGCGCTGCAGCAGCGCGGCATCCAGTTCGGTCTGATGACCTACCCCGGCGGCAAGCACGGCCTGAACTTGCCCGGCCAGCGCGCGCATGTGTATCACCTGATCGACGATTTCTTCGAGCGCACGGTGAAGGATCGCGATCCAGCAGCCGCGCCGGAACCGACGGCGGCCGAGGTCGACGCTGGCGCGGAATGAGCAGCGATCAGCGCCCTCAAGACCTGAATATCGCGCAGACAGGAAAGTGGCTGTATGGCGATACGGTCTTTCTCCCCGTCGACATCATCGCTTTGGACTACGACTTCTGGTACGAAATCGGCAAGGCAGATGACCAGTTGGAACCGGACGAAACCCCGCAGCAGATGGGTTCCGATGGGTATCTGTACTACGTTCGATTCCGGCGGGCCGGTCACCTCGAAGCACCGACATGGGTGGATTCCGGTGGATACGTGTGCATCCAAGATGCCATGACATATGCCGAATCCAGGGTACCGACATGCATCCACTGGAGCGGTACGGCTTCGCGGGGATAAGGATTTCGCCCCGGCTTCTTGGTTTCTTGGCTGGGCGCTGGCTGCAGGCGCTGGTTAGGACAGATGCCCAATGCCGGCGTCGCCCGGCTCCAGCGCCGGTGCGGGACCGGCGACCGCCAGCAGGGCGCTGGCGTAGGGATCGTGCATGCTGACGGTGGAGACCTCGTCCCAGCCGAACTGCGAGACTTCGCGCAGCCATTCGGCGTCGGGACTGATTTCCTGCAGGCCGAAGCTGTCGTCGTCGCTCTGCAGCAGACGACCGATGTAGCAGACCTCGGCTTCGTCCTCGCTGTCCACGTGCACGCCGATCACCGGCGCGCTTTGGGCGGCCGCCTTGATGACCTGCATCACATCGTCGAGCGGGAAGTCCAGCGGCTGGCGCGGAGCGATGCCCTTCAGCACCACGGCACGATCGATGAAACGCGCGTGGCGATCGGGCAGCTCCAGTTCGGTGACGTCGCGGTGACGCATCGCGTACAGCCCGTCGTCGCTGATGCCGTCGCCGATCACGTGCAGCAGGAAGAACTCGCGCCCGACGCCGGCGACATAGCCGGAAAAGCTGCCGTGCTCGAGATGACCGCGCCACAGCCGGATCAGCTGGCGCTGTTGTTGGGCCTGGCGCAGACGGGCGCGCTGGCCCCGGTTCTGCATGCGATGAACGGTTCCCATAGCTGTACGATTCTAGCACCGCACGCGGCGGCGCTCGTTAAAGAATGTAGCGGCTGAGGTCCTCGTCCTCGACCAGGCTTACCAGCGTGTTGTCGACATATTCGGCGTCGATCACGTATTTTTCGCCGCTTTTGTCCGTTGCTTCGTAGGAAATGTTCTCCAGCAGGCGCTCCAGCACGGTGTGCAGACGGCGCGCGCCGATGTTCTCGGTGCGGGCGTTGACCTGGAAGGCGACTTCGGCGAGACGGTCAATGCCGGAGTCCTCGAACACCAGATTCACGCCCTCGGTGTCGAGCAGCGCGACGTATTGCTTGGTCAGCGCGTTGTTCGGCTCGCGCAGGATGCGCTTGAAGTCGTCCACCGACAGCGCCGACAGCTCCACGCGGATCGGCAGACGACCCTGCAGCTCCGGAATCAGGTCCGAGGGCTTGGCCAGCGAGAATGCGCCGGAAGCGATGAACAGCATGTGGTCGGTCTTGATCGGGCCGTACTTGGTGGACACGGTCGAGCCTTCGACCAGCGGCAGCAGATCGCGCTGAACGCCTTCGCGGCTGACGCCCGATGCGCTGCCGCCGCCGAACTCCGAACGCTGCGCGACCTTGTCGATCTCGTCCAGGAACACGATGCCGTTCTGCTCGGCGGCCTCGACCGCGGCGGCGCGGATCTCTTCCTCGTTGACCAGCTTGCTGGCCTCTTCCTCGATCAGCATCGGGCGCGCGTTGGCGATGGTCAGCTTGCGCTTCTGCGTCTTGCCGCCGCCCATGTTGGCGAACATCTGCTGCAGCTGTTGGCTCATCTCTTCCATGCCCGGCGGCGACATGATCTCGACACCGACGTTCATGCTGACGTCCAGCTCGATCTCGCGATCGTCCAGCGCGCCTTCGCGCAACTGCTTGCGCAGCTTCTGCCGGGTATCGCTCTCGATGGCCGTGGGCGATGCCTGGTCCTGGCTCCAGTCGGTGGGTGCGCTGGTTTGGCGGCGGGGCAGCAGGGCGTCGAGGATACGGTCTTCGGCATGGTCCTCGGCCTGCGTGCGCACCCGCTTGGTGGCTTGTTCGCGGGTCAGCTTGAAGGCCTGGTCGGCGAGATCGCGGATGATCGACTCGACGTCCTTGCCGACGTAGCCGACCTCGGTGAACTTGGTCGCCTCGACCTTCACGAACGGCGCGTTGGCCAGCGTCGCCAGCCGCCGTGCGATCTCGGTCTTGCCGACGCCGGTGGGGCCGATCATGAGGATGTTCTTCGGCGTCACCTCGTTGCGCATCGCCGGTTCCAGTTGCATGCGCCGCCAGCGATTGCGCAGGGCGATGGCGACGGCGCGCTTGGCGTCGTTCTGGCCGATGATGTAGCGGTCGAGTTCGTTGACGATTTCGCGGGGAGTCAGTTCGGTCATGGGCTTCTTGCCGGCAGGGCAGTCGGGTACGTCGTAAGAGGGTTGAAGGCGGTCGCGTGCGGTGGTCCTGAATCGTCGGGGACGATCAGGCCTCGACGCCGATTTCCAGCTCTTCGATCGAAGTGTTGTGATTGGTGTAGATGCAGATATCTCCGGCTATCTTGAGCGCTTTTTCCACGATCGTGCGCGCATCGAGATCGGAACCTTCCATCAGCGCACGGGCCGCGGCCTGCGCGTAGGGGCCGCCGGAACCGATGGCGATCAGGCCATCCTCGGGTTCCAGCACGTCGCCGTTGCCGGAGATCAGCAGGGAATTGGTGTGGTCGGCCACCGCCAGCATCGCCTCAAGCTTGCCCAGGCGGCGGTCGGTGCGCCATTCCTTGGCCAGTTCCACCGCGGCGCGGGTCAGGTTGTGACCGTGCTTGACCAGCTTGTCCTCGAACAGCTCGAACAGGGTGAAGGCGTCGGCGGTGGCGCCGGCGAAGCCGGCCAGGATCATGCCGTCCTTGCCCAGGCGGCGGATCTTGCGCGCGTTGGCCTTCATCACCGTATTGCCGAGCGTCACCTGGCCGTCGCCGCCGATGACGACTTTGCCGTGGCGGCGGACGGAGACGATGGTGGTGGCGTGGAAACTATCCATGGACAAGCCGTTTCGTATCTGGGGAGAAACGAAACATGGGTTGTCGCCGGGCATTTCCAAGGGTGACTTCCGGCGCAGACGCGTCGGTGGTTCGGATGATTCAGGAATCGCCGTGCTTGCGCTTGGCGCGTGGATGCGCGGCATCGTAGACCTTGGCCAAGTGCTGGAAGTCCAGATGCGTGTAGATCTGCGTGGTGGCGATGTCGGCGTGGCCGAGCAGTTCCTGCACCGCGCGAAGCTCGCCGGACGATTCCAGCAGGTGGCTGGCACAGGAATGGCGCAGCAGATGCGGGTGGATGCGCTGGGCCAGACCGCGTTCCAGCGCCAGCTTCTGCATTCGCGCCTGGATCGTGCGTGGGCTGATACGCGCGCCCTTGCGTCCGCGAAAGACCGGACTCTCGGGTGCGTCGTCGAGGCTGTCGCGCAGATCCTTCAGCGCGCGGATGGCGTGGCGGCCGACCGGCACGATGCGGGTCTTGTTGCCTTTGCCTAGTACGCGCACCAGGCCGTCGTCGAGGTCCAGGTCGCGCCAGTTCAGGCCGACCAGTTCGGACAGACGCAGGCCCGAGGAATAGAACAGCTCCAGTATGGCGCGGTCGCGCAAGCCCTGCGGTCCTTCGATGGGCGTCTCCACCAGTTGCGTGGCGTCGTCCGTGTCCAGCACCTGCGGCAGCTTGCGGCGGGTCTTGGGACCGCGCACGCCGGCGCTGGGATCGTGTTCCAGCATGCCCTCGCGAATCAGCTGGCGGAACAGGCTGCGGCACGAGGACAGCAGGCGTTGCAGGCTGGTCGGCGACAGGCCCTTGCGGTGTTCGGTGGCGACGAAGGCGCGCATGCGGTCGGGCGTCAGCGCGCCGAAGTCGTCGATGTCGCGGTCGCGCATCCAGGCCAGCAGCTTGTCGGTGTCGCGACGGTAGGCGGACAGCGTGTGCGGCGACGGCGCGCGCTCGATGCGCAGACGCTCGAGCCAGGCGTGGACCTGTTCGGCCGGCCGCGGCATGTCTTCAGTCCGCGTAGCGCTGGATGGCGGCGGTGACGCTTTCGGCGA
Organism: Oleiagrimonas citrea; assembly: GCF_012395255.1. Taxonomy (GTDB): domain Bacteria; phylum Pseudomonadota; class Gammaproteobacteria; order Xanthomonadales; family Rhodanobacteraceae; genus Oleiagrimonas; species Oleiagrimonas citrea. Next base: position 89,927 of record NZ_JAAZQD010000006.1, on the reverse strand, counting down.
TCAGTTTCAGGAACACTGCGCCCATGCCGGGATGGAAACGGTTGGCGTCGTGGCTGCCGATGGCCAGCATGCCGTGTTCGCCCAGGCGCATCAGCGCCGCCGATTGCACGCTGTCGGCCTGTTCGCCGAACAGGTACTCCAGCTTGTCCGCAGCCAGCCGGCCGACCATCGGGTCCTTGCGCGCGAAGAATTCGGCGAAGGCCGGCAGGGCGTCGGCGCCGCCGGTCTCGACACGCAGCCAGTCGGCTTCCGGCAGATCCTCGTGCGCACGAAGCAGCACCAGACGCACCAGGTCGGTGTCGAAATCCTCGGTCAGGCCGGCGACCACGCTGCGCACGCTCTCGGCCAGGCTGTCGGCGCGCACCAGACCCAGAGTCAGCGAATGCACGCGGACCATCAGCTGCTCGTTCTCGGCGGCGATCTCGATCAGGTCGGCCAGACGGCGCTCCAGATCACGGTTCTTGTCGCGCAGCACGTCCAGCTGGTAGCTGGCCAGCGAGGCCGCCGGACCGTGCTCGCGCGGCACCGTCAGGCTCATCGCCAGGTCGGGGAAATCCTTGAGGAATTGGGGATGTTTGCGCAGGTATTCGGCGATGTCCATCGCCTGCAAGCCGTCTTTGAGGGTCATTTCGGCCATGTCGTGCTCCGCGTTGGCGTGCGGCAAGTGTGCGACGTTCGTGCGGCATCGAACAAGTCGCGCGGCAAATTCATTCGGGCAGTGTGCACTTTCCCTCGAACACGAAGGCAGCTGGCCCGGTCATCCACAGGGTGTGGCCGGGGCCGTTCCAGGCGATCTGCAGTGGTCCGCCGGGCAGGCGCACTTCGACCTCGCGGCCGACGCGGCCCTGTGCATGCAGCACGGCCATGGCGGCGCATGCGCCGGTGCCGCAGGCCTGGGTCCAGCCGCTGCCACGCTCGTGCACGCGAAGCCGGATGTGGGCCATGTCTAGCACCGTGGCGAAGCCGGCGTTGCAGCCTTCGGAGAAACGCGGGTGAGCGGTGAGCTGCGGGCCAAGCCGCTCCAGCGATGGCGCGTGCAGGTCGTCGACTTCGACCACCGCGTGCGGATTGCCCATCGAGACCACGCCGACGGAGAGCGACGCGTCGTCCAGTTCGATCGGGTAGCGTTCGGCGCGCTGCGGTGTGTCGAACGGTATCGCGCCGGGCTCGAATTGCGGTTCGCCCATGTCGACGGCCGCGGTCAGCGCATCGATCAGTCGCACGGTGACCGGGCCGGAGGGGCTGCGCAGGCGGACCGTTTCGTCGAGATCGAGCAGCCCCTCGCGATGCAGCCATGCGGCCACGCAGCGCACGCCGTTGCCGCACTGGCCCACGGCCTCGCCGTCGCGGTTCCAGATGCCGTAGGCGTAGCGGCAGTCATCGTGTTCGGCGGCGTTCTCGATGCTGAGCAGTTGATCGAAGCCGATGCCGGTATGGCGATGACCGAGCGCACGGATGTCTTGCGTCGACAACGGCATCGGCCGCTGCCGGCAATCGAGCACGACGAAGTCGTTGCCGAGGCCGTGCATCTTGGTGAAGGACAGCTGCATGCCGCCTCAGTCGTCGTCGGTCGCAGTGCTGGCCGCCGAAGCCGGCTGCGCGGCGCTGGCGGGTGCAGCCGGAGCTACGGATGTGGCGGCAGCGGTCGGAGCGACCGCGGCGGCAGGCGGGTGCGGCCGGTACAGCGGTCCCTTGTTGCCGCAGGCGGAGAGCAGGCACAGCGTGCCGGCAGCGAGCATGAACAGCAGTGAACGCATGGACGATTTTCCTCGGAATCCGCGACCAGTATACGCGTCGCACAACCGTTCCATGGGTATGATGAGCGTCGATCTGTCGCCCGGAACCGTCGCGTGAACTGGACCCAGATGCTGCAATGGCCTGCCACGCTGCTGCTGATCGCAGCCGGCGTGTTGTTGCTTCTGACCATCGGCCATGGCGTGTCCTGCCGTCGCCGATGGCGCGAGGGACGCCGCGCGGCGGCGGCGTGGCGTGCGCTGCTGCTGTTGCTGTTCTTTGTTCTGGCACTGCTGGCCACGGGAGGCGGACTGGCGCTGCGCGGCTACCGCGTGCTGGGCCAGGAAACGCCGGTGGCGACCATCGTCGCGCATCGCGAATCGCCGCAGTTCTGGCATCTGTCCGTGAAACGTCCGGACGGCGAGACCGAAACCCTGCCGCTCAACGGCGACGATTTCCGGCTCGAAGCCGTGGTGGTGAAATGGCAGATGCCGGCGGTACTGTCCGGCGCGCCGCCGCTGTACCGGCTGGACCGCTTGTCCGGTCGCTACGACGACATCGGCCAGGCACGCGAGGCGCGCTCGACCATCATCGACCTGAACCAGGCCGGTGCGCTGGACCTGTTCAATCTGCGCCGGCAGTACCCGGACTACCTGCCGATGGTCGATACCGTATTCGGCAGCGGCGTGTATCTGCCGCTGGTGGATGGAGGGGTGTACCACATCAGCCTGATGGCCACCGGCGCGCTGGTGGCGCGGCCGGATGCGGCGACGCGGATGCGGCTGCGCGGCGGGCATTGATCCATCACACGTCAGGGGGGGCGCTTGTATGGCAGCACAGGACAAAGTGATTGCGAGCATTCTTGTTCTGCACAGCATGCTGGGTGCTGTATGGACGTATTGGATGGCCTCGAGGTTTGGTTTTCCCGTGCTCTTTCTTATCTTCAATATCGCGCTGGTGCTCGTCGGTCTGGCGGCTGGCATCGGTTGGTTCAGGGAGCGGCGATGGGCGGCATGGCTTGGTTCGCTGTTCTTCGCGATGCAGCTGATCCATATCGCGACGACGAACTTCCACTTTTCGTTCACGCTTGGCTTCAGCATGATTGTCGCGATGGGCTGGTTCGGCGTCGCCCGGGTGGGGATCAACCTCTTTGCCCTGGTCATGCTGTTCTGGCTGGGTGTTCGCGTCGCGGTGTCCGGTAGCCCGTTCAAGCGGTCCAGCGCGTTGCCGGACGCCAGCGGGTCCTGACGCGATGCTCGTGACACTCGCCCGTTTTCTCGATCCGTGGGAAGCCTACGTGGTGCGGGCACGGCTCGAGGCGGAGGGGATTCCGGCTACCGTGGCCTACGCCCATCACGCCATCGTGAACTGGCCCATGTCCCTGGCGCTGGGCGGTACCGCCGTGCAGGTGCCTGCGTGCTTTCTAACACTGTCTCGCACGCTTTTGACCGAGTACCGAACCGGCGTGCTGGAGGAGCAGTTGAACCAGGACATCGGCGCATGCAGCGAACACTGCCCGCACTGCGGCGCGACGGACTTCAAGCGCACAATGACTTTGCACCAGCGCATCGGCGCTCTGTTCATCGTCCTGTTCGTGGCCGCCTACCCCACGCGGCGTAGTCGGTTCATCTGCAGGAAATGCGGTGGCCGATGGAACTGGGGTGAAGAATGAGGTTCTTGCGGGGGCGGTGGGAGGCGCATGGATTCGTGAGCACGGCTGAGTGTTTCAGAAAAGCAAAGGGTGTGCTGCAAACGCTGATCGTGTTGTCGGGCCTGGCAGGCTTTTCCGCCCTCGTGATGGCGCCTGACTTCCAGCATGCGGTGGGACCGGGCCGACAGGTCGAGGGCACGGTCGAGTCTTCCGGTATGACGGAATCTGGCGGCAGTCGTCTGCATGGCCGTGTCCGCGTCCTGATGCGGGTGAGGCTTCCCGATGGTCGTGCAGTTCAGCTCGGGGTGCCGGGGTCTCAGCCGGTACGTGTCGGATCGAGAGTGCTGCTGAGCGTACAGCCGCAGAGTTCCGGTCCACCCGATTACCGCATCATCCGGTTCTACGGGCGCGACGGCTCGTGATCGGTTCGACGGATGTCCACGGGAGATGCGGTTGAACCGCGAGTCGGGCATTCAGCGCGGCGAGAGCGGCTTTTCGTACAGCAGTGCATCGGCGCCGTCTTCGTAATAGCCGGTTCGCTGCCCGCATCGCGTGTAGCCGCAGCGTTCGTACAGTGCTTGCGCGGCGGCGTTGTCGGCACGCACTTCGAGGCGTACGCGTTCGCAGTCGTGTTCGCGAGCTTCCTGTTCCACGGCATCCAATAGAAGCCGCCCGAGGCCTTGCCCTCGCACCGCCGGGTCGATGGCCAGGGAGTACAGGCGTGCCGCCGGACTGTTCTGGCGGAACAGCAGCAATGCAGAGCCGATCAGCAGTTCCCGGTGCGAGGCGACCAGCAGGCGCGCGGTCGCGCTACGAAGATGCCGGCGGTACTGCCGGCGGCTGAGCTGGTCGCCGTTGAAGCTGCGTTCCTCCAGCGCCAGTAGGGCGTCGAGATCGGCGTCCAGCGCGGGACGGATTTGAACGGGCGGCGTCGGTTCGGACATGGGCGAACTCTACGCGGGTCGGGTGACTGCGCCCAGCATCTTGAACGGGTGCTGTCGGAGCGCGATGTGCCCTCTTGCGTGCGTCTGCGGTCCTGCCACACTTCGCGAAATGGCCGCATCCGCGGCTGGCGACCGGATCGCGCCCGATGCTCTCCGGCGCGTGGACATGGCGAGGTTGCATGAGCCGGTTGGTGATTGTCGTCGAGAACCCCTCGGACTGGGGGGCGTACTACCCGTCCACGCAAGTGGTCGCTGCGCGCGATTATCTGCGCGAACCGCCGGAAAGCGGCGAACGCACGCACGTCATCAACCTCTGCCGCAGCTACAAGTACCTCGGCAATGGTTACTACGTGTCGCTGCTGGCCGAGGCGCGCGGGCACCGTGTGATTCCGTCAGTGCGCACCATCAACGGACTGCGCCGGCGTGCGCTGTACGGTCTGGACATCGAGGATCTGAACCAGAAGCTGGCACAGGTGCTCAAGGGTCGCGAGCGCGACAGTACCGACTTCGGCATCCTGGTCTACTTTGGCCAGACCGCGCATCCGCTGCTACAGGACCTGGCGAGGCAGGTATTCGAGCTGTTCCCCTGTCCCCTGCTGCGCATCGAGTTCCGCCGCGAGCGTGCCTGGCAGATCGGCGCGATCCGCCCGGTCGGCCTGCACACGCTGGACGATGCGCAGGAGGACGCCTTTGCGCAGGCGCTGGACCACTTTGCCACCAAACTGTGGCGCAAGCCGCGTGCGCGGCGCCGCTACCGCTACGACATCGCCATGCTGGTGAACCCGGACGAGGCCATGCCGCCGTCCAACCGCGGCGCGCAGAAGGCGTTCATCGCGGCCGGCAAGCAGCTCGGCGTGGAGGTCGATCCGATCGGCCCGAACGACTACGCCCGGCTGGCCGAGTACGACGGCCTGTTCATCCGCGAGACCACGGCTATCGACCATCACACCTATCGCTTCGCGCACCGCGCCGAGCAGGAGGGCATGGTGGTGATCGACGACCCGGCGTCGATCCTGCGCTGCACCAACAAGATCTTCCTGCACGACCTGCTGGTCTCGCGCAAGCTGGCTGTGCCCAGTACCGAGATCCTGTACCGCGACGATCCGGATTCACTCGATGCGTTGCCGGACAAGCTCGGCTTTCCGATCGTGCTGAAAATCCCCGATGGCGCGTTCTCGCGCGGCGTGGTCAAGGTCGAGACGGTCGAGGCGCTGAAAAAGACGGTGGCCGAACTGTTCGCGCACAGTGCGCTGCTGATCGCGCAGCAATACCTGTACACCGAATTCGACTGGCGTATCGGCGTGCTCAACCGCGAACCGCTGTACGCCTGCCAGTACTTCATGTCGCGCGGCCATTGGCAGATCTACAACCACGGCGGCACCGGGCCGAAGTCCGGCGGTTTCCGCACCCTGCCGGTACGCGAGGCGCCCAGCGACGTGGTGCGTCTGGCGGTGAAGGCGGCCAACGCGATTGGCGACGGGCTGTACGGCGTCGACCTGAAGCAGACGGCCGAACGCGCGGTGGTCATCGAGGTCAACGACAATCCGTCGATCGACGCGGGTGTCGAGGACGCCTACCTCGGCGATGACCTGTATCGCCGCATCATCCAGGAATTCGTGCGACGGCTGGAGCGCAAGCGGCTGGGCGTCACCGACTGACTGGTTCGGACGGGCAGCAGCGATCTCGCAGGCTGCCCGTCGTTGCAATCAATGCGGTCGGCGCAGCCGACGATTGCGCGCCGGCGCCAGCAAACGCAGAGGCAGGCGAGGCTGGAGCGCGATCAGCAGACAGGCCGGGGCGCCGATCAGCCAGAACAGTGTGCTGAAGCCGAGCACGCGATTGGGCCAGGCCAGCGGTGTGCACAGCAGAAGCAGGCCGCAGGCCATCCAGATCAGGGCAATTAGGGCGCGCGCGCGGCGTGGGGTGATGGGTGTATGCATGGCGGTTTCTCCTCCTTGCCACACAGCCTGCCCGGGACGCTTCTCACGGTCTGCGACAGCAGCGCATCCGTTGCTCCGTGTGCCGCGTATCTGCAAGCAGGCCCATCGCAAGGGAGATTCCCGCATGCGCATCCGATCCGTCCCCACCCTGCTTGCACTGACAGCGCTGATGGCGCTGGCCGGCTGCGCCTCGCAGCCTGCACAGATGCCCAGAACCGTCGCCCACGTCGACCTGGACCGTTACATGGGCACCTGGCACGTCATCGCCAACATTCCCAATTTCCTGGAGAAGGGCAAAGTTGCCACGGCCGACGAGTACCATCGTCGCAAGGATGGCGACATCGCCATTACCTACCATTTCCGCAAGGGCTTCGATCGCGCGCCGGACGCCTGGCACGGTAAGGGCTGGCTGCCCGACCCCAAGGACGCCGCGCACTGGAAGGTGCGTATCATCTGGCCGTTCGTATCCGACTACCTGATCCTGGCGCTGGACCCGCAGTACCGCTACGTCATGGTCGGCGTGCCCGACCGCGACCTGCTGTGGATCATGGCGCGCGGCACGACGATGCCGGACGATGTCTACCGGCAGTATGTCGAGCAGGCCCGCGCGCAGGGGTTCCCGGTCGATCAGCTCAAGCGGGTGCCGCAGACCGCGGCGCAGGTCGGTCGACCCGGTTACCAGTAAGACTGGCTACAATTGGCGCAGTCGATCTCGCAAGCAGGGGCACGCATGAGCGAAACCGCATCGCGCTACGCCGTCTTCGGCCATCCCGTCGCACATTCGTTGTCGCCGCGGATTCATCAGACTTTCGCGCGGCAATTCGGTATCGCGCTCGAGTACGAGACGATCGATGTCGCGCCGGACGATTTCGCCAACGCCGTGCGTGACTTTTTCGCCGGCGGCGGCGCGGGCGCCAATGTCACAGTGCCGCACAAGCACGCCGCGCTGGCGCTGGCCGACACGCATAGCGAAGCCGCCGCGCGTTCCGGCGCGGCCAACGTGCTGACCCCGCAGGCCGATGGCGGCCTGGCCGCGCACAACAACGACGGCGCGGGCATGGTGCGCGATCTGACCGAGCGTCATCGTCTGGACCTGCGCGGTCACGACACATTGCTGCTGGGCGCGGGCGGTGCGGCGCAGGGCGTGGCCTGGGCGCTGCTCGACGCCGGCGTCGATACACTGACCATCGTCAACCGCAGCGCCGAGCGCGCCGAGGCACTGGCCGACCGCCTCGGCGAACCGGCGCGCGCGCATGCCCGCTACTGGAACGACCTGGCTTCCATCGGCAGCTTCGATCTCATCGTCAACGCCACGTCGGCGGGTGTCCAGGGTCAGGCGCTGGATCTTCCGTTTGCGATCGTCGGCGCGCGCGCGCTGTGCTACGACCTGTCCTACGGCCAGGCCGCGACGCCGTTCCTGTCCTGGGCGCGTGCGGCCGGTGCGCGCTTCGCGCTGGACGGTCTGGGCATGCTGGTCGAGACCGCCGCCGACAGTTTCGCGCTGTGGCATGGCAAGCGGCCGGACGCCGACCCGGTCTACGACGCGCTGCGCGCGGACGGGGTCTGAACACGTCGTGGATTGCCGTTCCGGGTGCGGCGCGTGCTGCATCGCGCCGTCCATCTCCAGCCCGATCCCCGGCATGCCGCATGGCAAGCCGGCGGGCATCCCCTGCGTGCAGCTGACCGACGACTACCGCTGCGCACTGTTCGGCGACCCGCGTCGTCCGGCGGTGTGCCGGAATCTGCGGCCGGAGCCGACGATGTGCGGCAGTCATCGCGACGAGGCGCTGGCGTACTTGACCGACCTGGAGCAGCGCACCGCCTGATCTGTGCAGTGCATGGCCGTTCGGACGCGTCGGACGGCTGAGCCATCCCCGCGCAATCTTCGCGCAACATGCCCGCCCTACCATCGCCGCGCACCGCACGAGGTGTCTCCGTGACGGAGACACCTCGTCCCCCGTTTTCCCCTCGCAGCGAATATCCATGTCCGACCTCTGCCGAATCCGTCGCATGCGCGGCCGTGCCGCGTTTCCCCTGCTTTCCCTGCTCGTGATCGCACTCGCGGCCGCTGGCGTGCTGACGCATCGCTGGATGCAGCGCAAGGCCGCCGAGCGTGCGGCGTCGAAGGGTCCGGCCGTCGCGTCCAGCGCACCGCGGCAAGAAGTGGCGGTCACCGCGATGGGCCATGCGCAGCTGCTCGCGGCCGCGCGCCGTGCGCTGGCCGAGCATCGTCTGCTTGCGCCCGAAGGCGACAATGCCTTTGCCTACTACCTGGAGGCGCGCAAGCGTCAGCCGCACAACCGTGTCGTGTCCTCGGCACTGCGCGAGCTGTTTCCGTTCGCCGTGGAATCGGCCGAGCAGAGCATCAACGCGGGCCGCTTCGACGAGGCCGAACGCGAGATCGCCCTGCTCGATCGCGCCGATCCCACGAACTATTCGCTGAACATCCTGCGCGCCAAGCTGGATGCGCAGCGCAAGCTGGCGCAGACGCCTCCGCCCGCTGCGCACGGACGTTCGAAGCCGGAGGGATCGCGCGTCGCGACGACTACGGCGACGGCTCCGTCGGACGCGCCGTCGCAGACCCCGCCTCCGCCCGCACAAGCGTCCGCGCCCGCCGTCGAGCCGAAACCGGCGGCGCCCGCGCCGCAAATGGCCCAGGCAGCCCCGGTCGCGCCGACCGAGGCGCCGGTACAGCGCACGCCGCCGCTGCTGTTGCGCCGGGTACAGCCGGCCTATCCTGTCGCGGCGCGTCGCGCGCATCGTCAGGGCTGGGTCGATGTCGGCTACACGGTTGACGCCGAGGGTCATGTCGTCGACGCGCACGTGGTCGCGGCCCGACCGCGCCACATCTTCGACGTTGCCGCGCTCAACGCGGTGCGCTACTGGGAATACAAGCCGGCCCTGCGCGACGGCAAGGCCGTCGCGCAGGCGGTGCAGAGCCGCATCCTGTTCCACCTGTAGGAACGCGTCGAAGTCCCTGCGGTGCGTGGCTGCACGGAGACGCGGCGGTCAGGGCGTCTTTGCCGGAAAGCGTCCGGCGTCGACGTCCTCGATGAACCGGATCACGCCGTCCATGTAGATTTTCTGGTCGTCGTACATCGCCAGATGGCTGCCGTGCGGGCAGTACAGATAGCGCCCGTGCTGCACCCGCTCGGCCATCCGCTGCATGGCCTTCGGGTCCATCGTGCCGTAGCGCGCGCCGATGGTCAGTGTGGGTACGGCGATGTCTTTGAGCCGCGGGCGGACGTCCCAATGCTCCAGGCGGCCGCTCAGGCCCATCTCGCTGGGACCCTGCATGAGCGTGTAGATGGTCTCATTGGCGTGCTTGAGCGCGCGCATCACCGGATCGGGCCACTGTTGCGGTGGCATGCGCAGGACGTGCTTGACGTAGAAGTGCGACATCAGCAGGTCCATGTATTTCGGATCGTGGGTCTTGCCGGCCTTCTCCAGCTTCAGGATCTCGGCCAGTGCTTTCGGGTCCATCTGCGGCATCAGCACCTTGTGCGCGTAGGCGTCGTAGGCCGGTGCGCTGGCCATCATGTTGGAGATGATGAGGCCCTTCAGGTGCTGTGGATACTTCAGGGCGTACTCCAGCGCCAGGATGCCGCCCCAGGAATGGCCGTAGAGATAGAAGTTGTCGCGATTCAGGCCCAGCGCCTTGCGCACTTGCTCGACTTCGTCGACGAAGCGCGGCAGCGTCCACAGCTTGGTGTCCTCGGGCTGGTCGCTGTAGAACGAACCGAGCTGGTCGTAGTAGTAGTACTGGATGCCCGCGCCCGGGAAGTAGCTGTCGAAGGCTTCCAGGTACTCGTGCGTCATGCCCGGCCCGCCGTGCAGCAGCAGTACCTTGATCCGCGGGTTGTTGCCGACGCGCTTGGTCCACACGCGGAAGGTGCCGTCGGGCGTGGTGATCGGGATCATCTTCACGCCGCCGCTGAAGGCGTCGGGATAGCCGCTGTGATCGTAGTAGCTGGCGGGCGGCGCCTGGGTCGGCGTTTGTGCGCGCACCGGAACGGCGATGAACAGGAACGCGGCGGCCAGCACGGCCGTGCGAGCAAGAACGACGAGTCGTTGCATGAGCTCTCTCCCCGAGTGCGTTTGTCCGCATCCTACGCCGCCCGATGGCGTGGCGCGAGTGGACGCGTCACTCCAGGTAGCGGTCTTTGAGCGTCACGTAGTGCGCGGCCGAGTAGTGCAGTTGCTCGATGGCTTCGGCGTCCAGCGTGCGCACATGGCGGGCCGGATTGCCCAGCCACAGTTCGCCCTCGCCCACGACCTTGCCCGGCGGCACCAGCGCCCCGGCGCCGACGAAGGCATGGCGTTTCACCACCGCGCCGTCGAGCACCGTGGCGTGCATGCCGATCAGGCAGGCATCCTCGATCGTGCAGGCGTGGATCACGGCGCCGTGGCCGACCGTGACGTCGGCGCCGATCACGCAGGGAAAACCGCCCGGCGTGAACGGACCGTCGTGGGTGACGTGGACGATGGCGCCGTCCTGGATGTTGCTGCGCGCGCCGACGCGGATGGCGTTGACGTCGCCGCGCAGCACCGCGCCCGGCCAGATCGACACGTCGTCGCCCAGCTGTACGTCGCCGATGACCGTGGCGGCCGAGTCGACGTACACGCGTTCGCCCAGCACGGGCCGTTGGTTCTGATAGCTGCGTAGGGGGTTCATGCGCGCAGTGTAGCGAGTCAGCCGATCGGTTCGGACAGTGCCTGCAGCGTGGCGCGGTAGCCGGCCTCGACCGCGCGGTCGAAGGATTTGAAGTCCAGCAGGCCGATGCTTTCCAGGTGCGGCGCGATCACTCGGGTGGCCAGTTCGCGACGCTGGTTGGCCATGGTTTCCGCATTGACCATGCCCGAGCGCAGCAGGATGGAGCCCATGCACGGGTACAGGTCGCGTTGCATCCACTGCCGCCAGATGCCGGGTTGCCAGTCGCGGTCGACGGCGCTGGTCAGCACGTCGTCGGCGCGGATGTCGCAGGCGACGATGGTGGCCATGCCGCGGTCGTACATGACGTCGGTCGGCAGGTTGTTGATGACCGCGCCGTCGACATAGACGTGACCGTCGTGCAGCAGCGGAGGCAGCAGGCCGGGCACCGCGCTGGATGCGCGTAGCCAGCGCCACAGCTTGCCTCCGTGATGCACCGTGGCCATGCCGCGGGTGAGGTCGGACGACACGCAGAAGAACGGCAGTGGCAGATCCTCGATGTCGATGCGACCGAAGAAGCGTTGCAGCAGCCGCGAGGTGCGCTCGCCACGGCTCAGGGACATCAGCGGCAGGGTCCAGTCGCGCAGCGGCTTGCCGTCGACGAAGGCGCTGCGGTAGTTCGCGCACATGGTCTCGTGGTCCCACTGCATGGCCACGCCGGCGGCGACGATGGCGCCGATGCTGGTGCCGCCGACGCGGTCCACGTCGTAGCCCTGCTCGCGCAGCGCGCGCACCATGCCGATGGCGGCGAAACCGCGCGCGCCGCCGCCGGACAGCACCAGCCCCAGGCTGCGTCGCGCCAGCAGCCGCGCCAGTCGCTCGATGTCGGCCGCGCCGCGCAGATGATGGTGCTGGGACACGCCGTCAATGGCTTCGAGCCAGCCCCGCGCGCGTCCCGGCTCGATCGAGGAGCCGGGGTGCATCAGCAGCAGATGACGCGGACGTTCCAGGTCGGCGTGTCGAAGCAGTTCGGTCCGGTCCGGCCATGCGCTCGGCGCGCGGTCGCTGCGCACCGCCAGCAGCAGCGCGTCGGCCTGGCGGCGACACAGGTCACGCCAGCGTTCGTCACGGCCTTCGTCGACGTAGAGCACGAAGCGCATCTCGCTTTCGCGCTCGGCGAACCACGCCGGTCCGTGATCGCGGCCGAGCGCTTGGTCGATCAACAGGCAGTTGCCGAACGGTAGCAGCGCATGGCGCAGGCTTTCGGCCATGTCGCGCACGGGTACGGAGGCGTCGTGTGGCAGGATTGCGAAGGTACGCGGCAGGATGCGCGGCTCGTCGCCGCCACGGCTGAGCAGGTCGTGCAGGGCCGATTGCGCCGCACCCAGGATCGCCTGCGGATAGCGCTCACTCAGCGCGCGGAAGCTCGCCCGCGACAGACGCAGCAGCTCCGTGTCGCGCAGCGCGCGCACGGTGACCGCGCTGGGCTGGTCCAGCAGCAGGCCGACCGTGCCCAGGGTCTCGCCGCTGCCGGCCACGCCGGCCAGGTGCGGGGAGCCGCCGGCACGCGGTGGACGGAACACGCCGAGGCTTCCCGAGCGCAGCACATAGAGCGCGTCGGACGGCTCGCCCGCAGCGTACAGCAGTGCGCCGCCGGGCAAGGTCAGCGGCGCCATGTGCTCGGCGACGGAGGCGAGTACATCGTCCTCCAGTTCGCCGAACACCCGGGTACGCCGAAGCAGCGTGATCGTGTCGAGGGATCCGGACGCCATGCCGTGCATCGTAGCTTGAATTTCCCGTGCCGCATCACCACGCTTGAATCTCCCTACCGATCCTGTGAATGCGCGCATGACCACCGCCAACCCGCTGCTCGTCGAGTCCGCCCTGCCCGCGTTCGACGCCATCCGCGCCGAACATGTGCTGCCCGCCGTGGAGGCGGTGCTCGCCGAGTACCGCAGCGCCGTCACGGCGATGACGGCGGAGGGCGCTGTACACGATTTCGAGCGCGTGATGCTGGCGCAGGAGCGCCTCGAGCAGCGCCTGGGAAAGGTCTGGTCGCCCGTGTCGCACCTGCACTCGGTGGCCGACAGTCCCGCCTTGCGCGAGGCCTACGACGCGGCGCTGGAGAAGATCACCGATTTCTCCGCTGAGCTGGGCCAGAACCGTGCGCTCTACGCCGCGGTGAAGGCCGTGGCCGACGCCGAGGGCGCGACGCTGCCGGCCGATCGCCGTGCGCTGATCGATCATGCCCTGCGCGACTTCAAGCTGTCCGGCGTGGCGCTGGAGGAACCGGCGCGCAGCCGCTTCCGCGCCATCGCCAACGAGTTGTCCAAGCTGGGCACCGGCTTCGCCAACGCGGTGCTCGACGCCACCGACGCCTGGCAGCACCACATCACCGATGAACGCGATCTGGCCGGCATTCCGGCATCCGGTCGCGCGGTGCTGAGGCAGTACGCCAAGGAACAGGATCTGGACGGCTATCTGGTCACGCTGAAGCAGCCGGCGGTGCACGCCGTGATGACCTATGCCGAGGACCGTTTACTGCGCGAGAAGGTCTACTGGGCCTATCAGACACGCGCTTCCGACCAGGGTCCGGATGCCGGCAAATACGACAACTCCGAGCGTATCGAGCGCCTGATGGCGCTGCGTCACGAGGCCGCGCAGCTGCTCGGATTCGCCAACGCCGCCGAGGAATCGCTGGCGACCAAGATGGCCGAGTCGACACAGACCGTGCTCGACTTCCTTGCCGACCTGGCCGCGCGCGCCAAGCCCGTCGCGCGCAAGGAGCTGGATGCGCTGCGCGCCTTCGCCGCCGAGCGTCTGGATCTGGCCAACCTGGAACCGTGGGACGCCGGCTATGCGTCCGAGAAGCTGCGCCAGGAGCGTTACGCGCTGGACGAGGAGCAGATCAAGCCGTACTTCCCGCTGCCGTCGGTCATCGACGGCCTGTTCGCGGTCACCCAGAAGCTCTACGGCATCGAGCTGAAGCCGCGTGAAGACGTCGCCACCTGGCACGCCGACGCGCGCTACTACGATGTGCTCGATGCCGACGGCCGTGTCTTCGCCGGCGTCTACATGGATCTCTACGCCCGCTCGGGCAAACGCGGCGGCGCGTGGATGGACGTGTGCCGTTCGCGCTTCCGCGATGGCGAGGCGCTGCAATTGCCGGTCGCCTACCTGACCTGCAACTTCGCCCCGCCGACTGAGCATGCACCGGCGCTGCTGACCCACGACGACGTGCTGACGCTGTTCCACGAATTCGGCCACGGCCTGCATCACCTGCTGACCGAGGTGGACCTGCCATCCGTCGGCGGCATCGATGGCGTCGAGTGGGACGCCGTCGAGCTGCCCAGCCAGTTCATGGAGAACTTCGCCTGGAACCGCGAGGCGCTGGACCTGTTCGCAAGGCACTACCAGACCGGCGAGCGCCTGCCCGACGAGCTGTTCCAGCGCATGCTCGACGCGCGTCACTTCCATGCCGGTCTGTTCCTGGTGCGGCAGCTGGAATTCGGCCTGTTCGATTTCCACCTGCACCTGGACTACGACCCCGAGCGCGGCGCGCGCCCGATGGCGGTGCTGGAAGACGTGCGTCGTCAGGTCGCCGTGCTGCATCCGCCGGCGTGGCAGCGCTTCCCGCATGCCTTCACGCACATCTTCGCGGGCGGCTACGCGGCCGGCTACTACAGCTATCTGTGGGCCGAGGTGCTGTCGGCCGACGCCTTCGAGCGCTTCGAGCAGGCCGGCGTGATCGACCGTGAGACCGGCGAAGCCTTTCGCCGCGAAATTCTCGCCGTCGGCGCCACGCGTCCGGCGCTGGAGAGTTTCGTCGCTTTCCGCGGCCGCGCGCCGGAACCGAACGCGCTGTTGCGCAGCTACGGACTGGCCGCCTGAGACGCGTCCCGCTCGGCAAGGCCGTACAATGCACGCATGAAAATCGCTTCCTGGAACGTCAATTCACTGAAGGTTCGCCTGCCCCATCTGGAGCAGTGGCTGGCCGAGTCCAAGCCCGACGTCGTCGCGCTGCAGGAGACCAAGCTCACCGACGACAAGTTTCCCGTCGACGAGATCAAGGCGATGGGCTACGAGGTCGCTTTCTCTGGGCAGAAGACCTACAACGGCGTCGCCGTGCTGTCGCGCGAGCCGCTGACCGAGATCGTCACCGATCCGCCCAACCTCACCGATGAACAGCGGCGCATCCTCGCCGTCACCGTCGGCGACGTGCGCGTGGTCAATCTGTACGTGGTCAACGGCAAGGCCGTCGGCGACGAGAAGTACGACTACAAGCTCGACTGGCTGTCGCGCATGCGCGATTTCCTCGAAGGCGAGCTGGCGCGTCATCCGAAGCTGGTGGTGCTGGGCGATTTCAACATCGCGCCGGACGATCGCGACGTGCACGACCCCGAATCCTGGCACGAGAAGATCCTGTGTTCGAAGCCCGAGCGTGACGCGCTGAAGGCGATCACCGACCTGGGCCTGACCGACAGCTTCCGCCTGTTCGAGGACGGCGACGGCCATTTCAGCTGGTGGGACTACCGCCAGGCCGCGTTCCGGCGCAACATGGGGCTGCGTATCGATCTGATTCTGATCAGCGACGCGCTGAAGGCCGCCGCCCGCGCCGCCGCCATCGAGCGCACGCCGCGCACCTGGGAACGGCCTTCGGATCACACGCCGGTGACGCTGGAGCTGGAGGACCGATGAGAACCACCGACTGGCCAAGCTCGCTCACGAACACCGAACTCGACGAGCTCGACACCTTCCTGCGCACTGCCGCCAAGGAGGGCGATCTGCTGCTGGACGGTGTGCACGGCCTGCTCACGGCGCTGATCGTCGGTCCGGAACCGGCGCCGCCGGACGAGTGGCTGCCCGAGGTCCTGCATGCGCCGTTCGCCGACCCGCAGCAGGGCGAGCGCGTGCTGGCGTTGCTGGCCAAGCTCAACGATTCCATTGGCGCCGAGCTGGACGTGGACGCCTACGAGCCGATCCTTGGCGAACTGGATGATATCGAGGGCCCGACACTGAGCGCCGCCGGCTGGTGTGAGGGCTTCAGTCGCGGCATCGACCTGCGCGCCGGCTTCTGGGAGCACCGCCTGGCCGAGGACGTCGAACTGATCGAGCTGCTCGGCCCGATCATGGCGCTGGCCGTCGACGAAGGCGTGCTGGCCAGCGACGCCGAGTTCGAGAAGCTTTCTGACGAAGAGTACGAAGCCTGCCTGCAGCGCCTGCCCGAGGTGCTGCTGTCCGTGGCCCGCTACTGGCACGAAAAGGCTCCGAGCGAGGACGAGCGCCGCGCCGCGCACGAACGCCAGCCGGAAGAGGCGCGCACTGAAAACAAGCCGCCGCGCCAGCGGGATGGTCATTCCCTGCACTGATCGGTCGTTCTGTTTCACGCACAAAGCTGATTGCGGTCATTGAATTGGTCTTGGATCGCGAACAATGCGTTCGAGGTCCGGGGACTGGTGTTGGCGTGCCACCGGGCGCATCTTGTGCGGCAACGACGTTCCATCAGGAGCCACACATGACCACTCGTACCATCAAGCAACGTGTTCGCGGTCGCCCGACTTCCGACGGCGCCGGCGTCAAGCTGACCCGCGTGATCGGCCAGCCGACGCTGGAGATGCTCGATCCGTTCCTGCTGCTGGACGAATTCGGTTCGGACGCGGCCGACGACTACATCGCCGGTTTTCCGGAGCATCCGCATCGCGGTTTCGAGACCGTCACCTACATGCTCGACGGGCGCATGCGCCACGGCGACAACCAGGGCAACAGCGGCCTGCTCGAATCGGGCAGCGTGCAGTGGATGACGGCCGGGCGCGGCATCGTGCATTCGGAGATGCCCGAGCAGGAAGAAGGCCTGATGCGCGGCTTCCAGCTGTGGGTGAATCTGCCGGCCAAGGACAAGATGACCGCGCCGCGCTACCAGGACATCGCGCCGGAGAAGATCCCCGAGGTCGAGCCGGCCGCGGGCGTGAAGGTGCGCGTGGTGGCCGGTCGTTTCGCGGAGGTCGATGGCCCGGTGAATGGCATCGCGACCCAGCCGCTGTACCTGGACATCGCGCTCGAAGCCGGCGCGTCGCTGACCGTGCCGGTGCCGGCCGGGCACAACGCGTTCGCCTACGTGTTCGAAGGCAGCGGCGTGCAGGTGGCCGACGAGCGACTGGACCGCAGTGAACTGGCGGTGCTCAACGACGGCGACGCGGTCGTGCTGACCGCCGGCGACGAGGCGGCCCGCGTGCTGCTGGTGGCCGGCAAGCCGTTGCGCGAACCGGTGGCGCGCTATGGACCGTTCGTGATGAACACCAAGCAGCAGATCATCGAGGCCGTCGACGACTTCCGTAACGGCAAGTTCTGAGTCAGTCCGCGCGTGATGTCAGTCAGCCGGCATGTCGAAGAGCATGCCGGCTTTTTCATGCGCAACGCTTCGCGTCATTCGCTGGCAGCCTGCATCGGGCAGTAGCTGCGGATGTAGTCCATGTGCGCGGGCAGTCGGCGGACTGTGTTCTCGACGCGCTGGCGGATGCCTTCGAGGAAGTGTTGCAGTTCCTCGTCACCCATCATGTCCGGTGCGGGGTGGCGTTGGCGCGGGACGATGCCCTGGCCAAGCATGACCTGGATCCACGAGTTCTCCGCGAACAGCTCGTTGGGGACACGGAACACACGGCCGGTCTCGGCGAACAGCTCGATGCGGTGGCGCAGCGTGTCGGGGATGTCCATGGCTGCGCAGTCGCGCCAGAACGGCGTGTCGCGGCGGTCGGTGACCTTGTAGTGCAGGATCACGAAGTCGCGGATGTGGGTGATTTCGTTCTCGACCTGGCGGTTGTATTCGTCGATGTCGACCTGCTCGATCACGTGCGGGAACGACTGCAGCAGGCGCGTGATGCCGCGCTGGATCAGGTGGATGTTGGTCGACTCCAGCGGCTCCAGGAAACCGCTGGACAGACCCAGCGCGACGCAGTTGCGCTCCCAGGCCTTCGCACGCTGGCCGGGTTTGAAGCGGATCAGTCGCGGCTCGGTGCGCGGTGCGCCCTCGATGCTGCCCATCAGGGTTTCGCGTGCGGCGTCCGCGTCGGTGTAGCGGCTGGAGAATACGATGCCGTTGCCGCAGCGATGTTGCAGCGGGATGCGCCATTGCCAGCCGGCGTCGCCGGCGATCGAGCGCGTGTAGGGAATCGCGTCGCGCACCGAATCGGTCTGCACCGCCAGCGCGCTGTCGGCGAACAGCCACTGCGACCAGTCCTCAAAGGGCACGCCGAGTGCCTGCCCGATCAGCAG
Source organism: Oleiagrimonas citrea (assembly GCF_012395255.1). Taxonomy (GTDB): domain Bacteria; phylum Pseudomonadota; class Gammaproteobacteria; order Xanthomonadales; family Rhodanobacteraceae; genus Oleiagrimonas; species Oleiagrimonas citrea. Next base: position 71,738 of record NZ_JAAZQD010000006.1, on the reverse strand, counting down.
GGCGCGGAACCCGGTGCAGTCGATGAACAGGTCACCTTCGATCAGACGGCCGTCTTCCATGGCCAGCGCGGCGATGTCGCCGTTGTCGGCCATGCGCACTTCGGCGATGCGGCCTTCCTCGCGCTGGACGCCGAACTCCTCGCTGAAGCGGCGTAGGAAGCGCGCGTACTGCGTGGCATCGAGGTGGAAGGCGTAGTTGATGCCGTTGTCGGGCAGGTGCGCGAACTTGCGTTCCTGTGCGGCGCGCAGCTCCATGCAGTAGTCGCCATAGTCGCGCGCCAGGCCGCGCTCGCGACCCTTCAGCCAGAAATGCTGGAAGCCGGCGGTCCAGTGGTCCTTGCCGGTCAGGCCGAAGGAGTGGATGTAGTCCTTGCTGACGTCGCGCCAGCCCTCGAAGGCGATGCCGAGCTTGATGGTGGCGTGGGTGGCGGCCATGAACGCTTGCTCGTTGATGTTGAGCAGGCGGTGGAAGGTGACCAGCGTCGGGATCGTCGCTTCGCCGACGCCGACGGTGCCGATGGCATCGGATTCGACCAGGGTGATGTCGAGCACCTTGCCCAGCGTGCGCGACAGTGCCGCCGCGGCCATCCATCCGGCCGTGCCGCCGCCGGCGATGACCACGCGGCGGACGGGTTTGCGGGCGGCGGTGGAATCGGACGCTTCGCTCATGAAGGACTCCGGATCAGCGGTTCAGCCGCTGCAGCAGGCGCGCGCGCAACTCGCGCGCGGCGTTCTCGTCGATGGGCGCCAGCACGCGGCGCGCGGCTTCGGGGATGTGCCCGGTGGTGGCTTCGTCGGGTTCGAACACGTAGTGGCGGAAGGTCTCCTGCCAGATGCGACGCTGTTCGGGTGGCAGATCGCGGAGGGTCATCAGCGCCAGCATCAGCGTGTTCATGGGGGTGTCCATGTACGCCGGTACAGTGCGCCACCAGAAGTTGATCAGCACGTTGAAGGCGTCCAGCGCCTCGATGTGGTGCCACCACATGCTGGGAATGACAAGCGCGTCGCCGGCCTCCAGTTCCGCCACCTGCGCATGCGCCAGGGCATCCTCGAAGCGCGGGAAGCGCTCCAGGTCGGGCTGGTGGAAATCGACCAGGCTGACGGCCTGTCCTGCCGGCGTGAAGTCCAGCGGACCGATGTAGAGGTTGCGCAGCTGTTCGGGCGGGAACAGCGTGAAGCGGCGGCGACCGGCGACCACGCAGGCCAGGTTGTCCGGCAGATCCTGATGCGCGGCGATGCGCGAACGGTTGCCGATCCAGATGCTGGCGAGCTTCTGGTCGAGCCGGTCCAGGTCGATCGGGTTGTCTTCACGCAGGCCCGGCAGATAGGTGTCGAGCGTGGTCGAGCCGACGTAGATGGCGGGAGGGTTCGGCTGTTCGGCGGTGTCGAGCAGCTTGTCGAGCACCGCGGTCAGCGGCGCGCGCTGGCGTTGGAAGTTGAAACCGCTGAGATCGTCGTTGTAGAAGAAGCGCCCGCCGCTCTCGGGCGGCGCGACCAGCGCCACCACCGGCGCGTTGCGGTCGAAGCGGCGCAGGTAGTCCGCGGCGTCCGCCGCCGAGCGCTGCGCCGCCTGCACCATCGGCCAGTCCGCGACCAGCCCGCGCAGCAACAGCGGTTGGGTGCTGCCGAGCACCTCGTCCGGCAGCGCGCGCGGATCCAGGCCGTGGCGTTCCTCGACCGGACTAGGCATGACGCCGCCGTTCGATCAGGTCGCGGAAACGCGTGGTGGAGGCCAGCACCATGTAGGTCGGCTCCAGGTGGCCGGCGGCCGCCAGTTCGCCCAGCGTCGTGCCGTCCAGCGCGGCGAGGCGCTCCTCGTGGATAGTGTAGTAGCCGGCCAGACGGCCGTGGTTGTCGGTGTCGACCTGCACGTCCAGCACGAACGATTCCAGCAGGTCGTGCTTGAGTAGTGCATCGATGTAGGCCGGCGTGGCCTGCAGCCCCTCGTGCAGAGCCTGCAGCATCGAGCTGGCGCGGTCGAGGAATTCGGAGGTGCCGCCGTGTTCGCGGAACAGCGGCTGGCCGGTGCCGGCGGTCACGCGAGGGTGGTCGAGATCGATGTGCACCATCGGCTCGCCGTCGCTCATGCCGATCAGGAACGGCTGGCGCTCCACCGACAGCGGTACGTAGTAGGCGTCCCAGGTGTCGCCCTGCAGGAACAGGTTCTGGTCGGCCTCCAGCCCGAACAGCGCCACGGGCTGGAAGTCGCCCCGGGCGTCTTTCTGGAACACGATCGGATAGTGCGCCTGCACATTGCGGAATTCACCGGGATAGGTCAGTGCGGCCATGATGCCGTCGCCGTACTGCGCGCCGCGCGCGGTCTCGACGGTGAGGTCGCGGTGATCGATGTTGTTGAGCAGGACGTGCTGGGTCATGGATCAGATCTTCGGCAGGCCGTGGGCGTGGATGTGGTCGATCAGTTCGCGGTGGGTAGGCAGCGCCGGCAGCATGCGGCGGGCCAGGTCGGCGGCTTCGCGAAAATGCATCGCCGCGCGGCGAATGTCGTCGGAGGCACGGCCGGCGCGCAGCTGCGGTCGGAAACCCATGCCGTACAGAATGTAATGGTAGCTGGCCGAGGGAAACACCTCTTCGACCCGCACCAGGTCGTAGCGCGAGGGCGGCTGCGTGCGCCAGAGCTGCAGCAGGTCGCGTAGCGAGTCGGGCAGCGTGTCGTCGCGGCGATGGCGCCGCCAGTAGGCCGAATCGTCGCGTTGCGACAAGGCGTAGTGCAGTTTCAGGAAATCGATCACACGCTGCCAGCGGTAGGCGAAGGCTTCGTTGAAGCGGCGCGCGACCAGGTCCATGTCGGCGCGCGTCGCCGGCAGCTGGTCGGCCAGCGACGCGGCGGCGAGTTCGACCAGTGCCAGCGACGAGGCTTCCAGCGGCTCGACGAAGCCGGCGGCCATGCCGACGGCGACGCAATTGCGGTGCCAGGACACACGCCGGTAGCCGGGTTCGAAGGCGATGCGCGCAGGCGTCGGCAGTTGTGCTGCGGGCGGTCCGCCGGAGGCTTCGACGTAGTCGAAAAGGGCGGCTTCGGCCGCGTCGTCGTCGGTGTGCTCGCTGGCGTAGACCAGGCCCACGCCGCGTCGTGCGGACAGGCCGATGTCCCAGGTCCAGCCGTCGCGCTGCGCGGTGGAAATCGTCTGGCAGGCGATCGGCGCATCGGCCGAGGCGTAGGGTACCTGCACGGCGACGGCGCGGTCGTTGAACAGTACGTCTCGCACGCCGATCGAATCGATGCCGTAGTGCTGCCCCAGCAGCAGCGCGCGGCCGCCGGTGCAGTCGATGAAGAGGTCGCCTTCCAGGGAGCTGTGGTCGCGCGTCTGCAGCGAGGCGATGTCGCCGTTGTCGGCGGCATTCACCGCCAGCACGTGATCGGCGAGATGGCGCACGCCCAGCGTTTCGGTGCAGTGCGTGCGCAGGAAGACGCCGAACTTGCCGGCGTCCAGGTGATAGGCGTAGTTGGCGACCGCGGCGTATTCGGGCGTGGCCAGTTGCTTGGGCGCCTTGCCCGCCGCGCACAGGTGCGGCTGGAAGCTGACCATGTCGGCGTAGCGCGCGTCGCTCTGCATCCAGCCGGCCACCAGGTTGGCGTCGAGGAAGCCCTGTGGCAGCACGAACGGATGCAGGTAGGCGTCGTGATCTTTGCCGTCGACCCAGCCGACGAATTGGGAGCCTTGCTTGAAGGTGGCATCGCAGGCGCGGATGAAGTCCGTCTCGGCGACGCCGATGCGACGCAGGGTGTCGCGCATCGTCGGCCAGGTGCCCTCGCCGACGCCGACGGTGGGTACGTCGGGGGACTCGATCACCGTGATCGATACCGAACCTGCCGCACCGTGTTCGGCCGCGAGCACGGCGGCCGTCAGCCAGCCGGCCGATCCGCCGCCGACGATGACGATCCGCGTGATCGCCTCACTCACCGTTGCTTTCCCGCGATGCCATGCCCTACCTCGGTCGAACATGCGGGCCGCCCGAATGCTGCGGCCCGCGAATCATGCGTGCCCACCGGCAGCATAGGCTGTCGGTGGGCGGTCGTGCATCAGAACTTGTACCGCGCGCCGATCATGTAGCGCGGTCCGGTCTGCGTGGCGTACTCCAGCTGATGGATGTTGCGGCTGTACTGCCGCTGCGTCCGGTTGGTGATGTTGATGCCTTCAAGCGACAGCGAGAACCGGTCGGTCACGTTGTACGTGGCGCTGAGATCCCACTGGCCGTACGGCGCGGTGTAGATCGGGTTCGGGCCGGTGCCATCGAACAGGCTGGTCAGGAACTTGTCGCGCCAGTTGTACGCGATGCGCGCCTGCCAGGGTCCCTTCTCGTAGAAGCCGACGAAGTTGGCCGAGTTGCTCAGACCCACCAGTGCGAACTGCTGACCGATGACGCGGTTGTCGTAGGTCAGTCCGGAGTTGACGATGGTGTAGTTCGCCGCCACGCCGAAGCCGGTCTTGCCGAGCATCTGCTGGACCGTGAACTCCCAGCCGTCCAGCGTGGCCGACTTCTGGTTGGCCGGCGTGGTGACGCGGAAGTTCGCCACCGGATCGTTCGGCTGGCCGACGATGGTGCCGGTGAGGTTGCCGTTGGTGTCCGTGCCCGTCACCGTCACGCCCGGTGCGCCGGCGTAGTTGGTGAAGATGTAGTTGCGGATGCACTGCAGGTCGGTCGAGGCGCAGCCGTTGCCGATAGCGTCGTTCCAGTACGCGCCGCCGACCGGCGTGTGCAGGTTGAACGGCTGCTGGGTGATCTGCGTGGTGCCGATGTAGTTGTCGATGTTCTTGCGGAAGTACGCGACGGAGAAGTAGCTGTTGTCGCCGTAGTACCACGCATAGGACAGATCGATGTTGTGCGACAGCAGCGGTTTCAGGCCGGGATTGCCCTGCGAACCGGTGCCGCCGTCCACGCGCACCAGGGTGTCCAGCGTCTGTCCGCCCTGGATGTCGCCCCAGCCCGGTCGGCCGATGGTCTCGCCGTAGCTCAGGCGCAGCTTCATCTCGTCGGTCAGGTCGAAGCTGAGGTCGATGTCCGGCAGGAAGTAGCGATACGAGCCGGACAGGCGCGTGAAGCCGGAACCGTTCTGCAGCAGCGAGAATTCGTTGACCGAGCCCCACGAAATGCCGGTCGCGGTGGGCACCAGCGCTTCGGAAGTGACGTCGGTCTTCTCGTAACGCACGCCCACGGCGAGGCTGATCGGCACGGCCGTGTCCCAGGTCTGGCTCCACTGCAGGTAGGCGCTGCGCGACTTCTCATGTACGCGGCGGTCGGTGGTGTAGATGGGCGAAGCCTGGTAGTCCTTCGGATCGTTGCCGGCGCGAGCCCAGGCATCGGCGGCCAGCTGTCGCACCTGATCGAAGTTCCAGGTGAAGAAGGCGTCGGTGAAGTTCGGATCGTTGTGCCGGTTGAACTGGTCGAAGTACTGGCCCATGTGATCCAGGTGCCAGACCGAGTCCGGATAGTCGGCCGCGCTGGTGGCGCCGCCCCAGGTATCCAGCTGCACGTTCGAGAACGCCGAACGGTCATGCATGTCGGTCTGGTCGATGCCGAAGTCCAGGCGCGAGTAGTCCGGGAAGGTGAAGTCGCCCGACAGCTGGATCTGGTCGATCTTCATCTTCTGGTAGCTGTTGCGGAACGACGAGCCGGTGACCAGCATCTGCGACGGATCGATCTGCGTCATGCCGGCCGGCAGCTGCACGTTCAGCACCGGGAAGCTGCCGTTGTAGTCCGCCGTGGTGGTGCCGCGGAAGAAGCCGGCGGTGCCCAGCACGTTGTTGGACCCGTACGGACTGTCGGGGCCGGCCACCGCGGTGGAGTGGTGCATGTCCAGACCCAGGTTCAGGTCGTCGGTCACCTTCCAGGCCGCGTTGAAGCCCAGCGACTTGTTCTGGTTCTTGGTAGCGCTCTCGCCGCCGCCCATGGCCAGATCGCTGTTGGCCGGATTGATGATTTCCGAGTACACCAGCGGCGCGGCCACCGGACCGTCGGTCCAGGAGCTGGTCGAGGGACCGAAGTTGAACCACACCGACATCTCGTTGCGCTGCTGCTGCACCTTCTGCTCGGAGTAGGTGTAGTCCAGCGTGGTGGTCAGGTTGTCCGTCGGCTTGTACTGGAACACCACCTGGCCGTTGGTGCGCTCGCGGCGCACGCCGGTGACGCTGTAGTTGAGGTTCTGCGGCACCGAGTAGACGTCGTTCGGACCGGGACGGTTGGTGATGTTCTCCGAACCGGGCTGACCCGGCTGCGGGATCGTGCCCCAGTTGTTCTCGTCGCCGTGGAAGGTGCGCCAGCCGCTGTCGGTCTTGACCTGGCTGAAGCCGTAGTCGCGTACCTGGTAGCTGCCGCTCACACCGATGCCGAAGCGGCCGTCCGCCGAAGTGGTGCTGAAGATGCCGGACAGTTCCGGCGTCATGGTGCTGCCCTGCTTGAGCGAGCCGGGGATATTGTTGTTGGACGTGTCCCACACGCCCTTCACGCCGAAGCTGCCGTGTGTGCCGGGGTGGTCGAACGGACGCGCCGTCTTGATGTTGATGGTCGCGCCGATGCCGCCGGCGGGCGTGCTGGCGCGGCTGGTCTTGTAGACGTCGATTTCCGAGATCGCCTCGGCGGCGAGGTTGGAGAAATCGAACGCGCGCGAGTTCGAGGCACTGGTGTCGTTGATGTCCGCCGTCGGCATCTGGCGGCCGTTCAGCAGCACCAGGTTGTAGTCCGGGCCGACGCCGCGGACGGTGACCTTGGAGCCCTCGCCGTTGACGCGGTCGATGGACACGCCCGAGACGCGCTGTAGTGCTTCGGCGAGGTTGGTGTCGGGGAACTTGCCGATGTCCTCGGCGACGATGCCGTCAACGATGCCGTCGGAATAGCGCTTGAGGTTCATCGACGACTGCAGGGATGCCGAGATGCTGCCCTGCACGACCACGGCCTGCAGCTTGGTCGGATCGTTCTTCGCCTTGGCCTTGGCCTTGGAGGCGATGGACGATTGATCCTGTGTGTTGCCGTTGTTGTTGTTCTGCGCCGATTGCGCCGACACGGTGCCTGCCAGCGCCATCAGCACGGCGGAGACCAGCAGACGACGATGCGGCAGATGCTTGTGTTGCTTCATGGTTGGCCTCCCCGCGCACATCGCCGTACGGTCTGGCCGTCCGGCGCCGGTGCGTTGTGCACTGTGGATCGGTGGTTCTTGCTCATGGTTCCCCTCCTTCGATCTTTCGATCTTCTGTGACGCGCCCTGTACTTGTTGTGGGTGGACCGGTGGGCGCTTGTTGGCATGACGCGTGGTGCGGAATGTCCCCCTGAAGCGACGCCGTGCATGAAGGCGTTCGTTGGCGTCGCGTCAGTGCATGGCGGCCGCGGGGCATGCAAGCACCGTGTCCGCGTGCGAATTCAGTTCGATCTTCGACAGCGCCAGGTCCAGAGGCGCATCACTGGACAGCACGAACGGTGCGGTGACCGCGCCCATGTGCGCGCCGGCCTCGCGGAAGCATTTCAGCGGTAGCGCGACGGTCATCCAGTGCTTGTTCGGCAGTTTCGCCAGCGCGGCGCGGAACGGCACGCCGACGGTGGCTCCGTCGGCCTGGGTGACGCCGAGTGTGACCGTGCCGGAAGCCGGCACGGCGTCCGTGCGCAGGGTCATCACCAGCATCACGTCGCCGCTGGTCTGGCGGTCCAGGTCGACCGACGCCTGCGTGGTCAGCGCCAGCGTGCCGCCGGGCTTCTTCCACATCACGCGGCGCGCGTCTTCCTGGGCCCTGTAGTCGACGCCGGTGATGCGCACCGCGCCGTCACCACTCTGCGACGGTACGCTGGTCACGGCCTGGGGAACGCCGGCCGGCGTGGTCAGCATCAGGCGGAACTTGCCGACCGCCTTGCCGTGGTCGAGGTACAGCCCGGTCGGATACTGCTGGCCGACCAGCCCGGACTTCTCCGGCAGCGGACCGGCGATGTCGCGGTCTTCGTAGGTCAGGCCGAAGCCGTACGGGTATTGCGGATCGTCCGCGGTCTGCGCCACCTGCACCGCGGTGCGCGGCCAGGCGAACGAAAGCTTGCCGTGGAAGTCGTGTTGCACCGTGCCATCGGGCTTGCGCAGCAGCACGTCGGCCACGCCGCCGCCTTCCGAGCCGGGCAGCCAGGCCATGACGAAGGCATTGGACGCGTTGATCTCGCGGTTCACCCACAGCGGGCGGCCGGCCAGGAACACAGCGACAACCGGGATGCCCTCGCCGCGCAGCTTCTTGATGAGATCCAGGTCGCGGCCGCGGTTGTCGTCGAAGGCGAAGTTCTTGCGGTCGCCCTGGAACTCGGCGTACGGGTTCTCGCCGAACACCACGATGGCGACATCGGGCTTGGTCTTGAAGGCGCCGTCGACCGCCAGTTCGGCGTGACCGCCGGCGGCGGTGATCTGCTGTTTCAGGCCCGACCAGATCGACTGTGCATTGGGAAAGTCGGCCGGGGTCACACCGGTGCCCTGCCAGGTGATGGTCCAGCCGCCGGACTGCTTGGACACGCTGTTGGCACCGTCGCCCGCGACCAGCACGCGCTGGTGCGGGTTCAGCGGCAGGATGCCCCCCTTGTTCTTCAGCAGCACCAGCGACTCGCGCACAGCGCGGCGCGCTAGCGCACGATGGGCCGGCGAGCCGATCACGGACAGCGGCGTCTTGCCGGCGTCGGCCGCCTGACGGTCGAACGCGCCGGCGCGCAGCTTCACGCGCAGCACGCGGGCCACGGCGTCGTCCAGGCGCGCCTTCGAAATTTGGCCGTTCTGAACTTGCTTGAGCGTGTTGGCGAACAGCGCGCGCCAGTCTTCCGGCGTCATCAGCACATCGACGCCGGCGTTGATCGCTTTCGGGCAGCTGGCGTTGGTGCAGCCTTCGAGCTGGCCGTGCGCGTTCCAGTCGCCGACCACCAGACCGTCGAAGCCCATGCGCTTTTTCAGCACGTCGGTCAGCAAGCCGTGGTTGCCGTGCATCTTCTCGCCGTTCCAGCTGGAGAACGAAGCCATCACGGTCTGCACACCGGCGGCGATGGTGGATACGTAGCCGGCGCCGTGCACGTCGCGCAGTACCTGTTCGCTGACCTCGGTGTCACCCTGATCCTTGCCGTCGTGGGTGCCGCCGTCGCCGAGGAAATGCTTGGCTGTGGCGATCACGTGATGCGCGCCGAGGAAGTCCTTGCTGCCCGGGTCGCCCTGCAGGCCGCGCACTTCGGCGGCGCCCAGCTCGGCGACCACGGACGGATTCTGCGAGAAGCCCTCGTAGGTGCGGCCCCAGCGGTCGTTCTGCGGGACCGCCAGGGTCGGTGCGAAGGTCCAGTCGATGTCGACGGCGCGTGTCTCAGCGGCGGTGGCCGCGCCGATGGCCTTCACCAGCGCCGGGTCGCGGGTCGCGCCCAGCGCGCTGTTCTGGGGAAACAGCGTGGCGCCGACCAGATTGTTGTTGCCGTGCACGGCGTCGATGCCAAACAGCACCGGGATCGCCGGGTGGCCGGCCGGTGCGTGCGCCATCGCCGCGCGGTGGAACGCGTCGACCAGCTTGCGCCACTTTGTCGGCGAGGCGAACTCGTCGCCGTAGGCGCCACTGTTGCCGCCGGCCAGAATCGAGCCGATCGGGTAGGTCGCCAGATCCTCGGGCTTGATGGTGGTGATGTCGGCCATGACCAGCTGGCCGACTTTCTGGCGCAGCGACATGTGTGCCATCAGGTCGTGGATGCGCTTTTCGAGCGCGGGGTCGGGCGGCAGCGCCGGCGTCACCCGGGGCCAGATCTGCGGATGCACGACGGTGGAGGCGGGGGCCGGTTGAGGACCCTTGGCCAGGGCGGCACCGGCCAGCGAGAGCAACACGCCGGCGAACGCCAGACGCACGGAGGCACGAAAACAAGCACTGCTGGAACGCACGAGATTCCCCGATATCGGTTCGTTTCGGGGCGTTTTGCTTAATCGGCCCCTCCCCACGCGGACGGTGCTCCTCCCCGAGCTCCGCAGACGCGTGGGGCCGATGTTTACTCCCGTATGACAGCGCTGTCAAACCGGAGCGTGACCGTTTTCACACGGCGTTACATCCGTTTTCACGATGAGTTACAGACTTTCTGCGACTTACGGCGGGGGTGTTCGCTCAGCGTGGTGGAGCGGTGGAAGCCCGTAGCTTCAACGCATATGGCACCTGCACCATGCGGCCGGGACCCTGCCCGCGCAGGACGTCCAGCAACTGCTGGCAGGCAATGCGGCCCATGTCGCGCGCCGGCTGGTGCACGGTGGTCAGCGTCGGCCAGACCTGACGCGAGATCGGCACGTCGTCGAAGCCGCAGACGGACAGGTCGTTCGGAATCGAGAGGCCGTGCTCGTTGGCGGCCCAGAGCACGCCCGAGGCCATGTCGTCGTTGCCGGCGAAGATCGCGGTCGGCGGCCTTTCCAGTGCGAGCAGTTGCCGCGCGGCCTGCACGCCGGAATCGAACGAGAAGTCGCCCTGCACCACCAGCGCTGGTTCGACCGGAATGCCCGCGTCCGTGAGCGCTTGCCGGTAGCCGGCCAGACGCCATGTGCCGGCGCCGTGCACGGTGTGGCCGATGGCATGGGCGATGCGGCGATGGCCGAGCTGGATCAGGTGCGTGACGATTTCGCGCGCGGCCTCCTGCTCGTCCATGTACACGCCGATGGTGTCGGCGCGCTGTTTCGGCGACACGCTGGCGTAGATGACGTTGCGTTCGTGCAGCCGCTGCAGCAGGCCGGGATGGTCGCTGACCGGCGGCGTCAGCACCAGACCGTCGGGGCGATGCGCGGAGATCAGCGTGTCCACGCGTTCGACGAAGTCCGGCGCCTCGGTGTCGAGTGGGCGCACCAGCATGCTGTAGTGGCGCTGGTCGCAGGCTTCCAGCACGCCGTCCTGGACCTCGGTGAGGTAGCTCGACGACGGATTGTCGTACAGTGTGGCGACCGTGTAGGAGTGATTGCTGGCCAGACTGCGGGCAGAAAGGTGCGGACGGTAGTTGAGCTCGGCGACCACGGCGCGCACGCGCTCCCGCGTCGACTCGCGCACATTGGCTTCGTCGTTGAGCACACGCGAAACGGTCTTGGGGGAAACTCCCGCCGCGCGCGCGACGTCTTCGAGACGTACCCGCATGTGTGGCTTTCCAGGCGTGGCCGGGCAGGCCGCAGGCGGCACTATGCGTTCAAACTTTCGTCAGCACAAGGCGAGGGTCTCAAACAGACGTGAACGGCGACAATCGGCTGCATTCGGTGATTAATGCCGCATCCAGGTAACTAAAAGTGCTGAAAATCATCGATCATGCAGCCAGTATCTTTGTTGTCACGAGGAAATCATTGCGTCCAGGAAGCGCCTGAACGAAGCCCGTGCAGGGCCGTGGGCGCGCGATTGCGCTTTGCACAGAGTGCGCGATCATGAAGGTTCCCTCGAACCCGGAGTCGCATGATGCCCCGCCCCGATACCGCCTTCCTGTTCGATCTCGACGGCACCCTGGTCGATAGCGTCTATCAGCACGTTCTGGCCTGGAAACAGGCGCTGGATCGTGAGGGCATTGAACTGTCCGTGTGGCGCATCCACCGCAAGATCGGCATGAGCGGCGGCCTGTTCACCAACATCCTACTGCGCGAAACCGGCGTCGACATCACCGAGGAGCGCGTAGAGCGTCTGCGCCGTTTCCATGCCGAGGCCTACCAGCGTCAGGCTGGCGAGGGCGCGATCCGTCCGCTGCCCGGCGCGCGTGAACTGCTGACCTACCTCACCGAGCAGGAATTGCCGTGGGCCGTCGCTACCAGCGGTCGCATGGAGACTGCGGCGCACAATCTCGAAGCGCTGGGCGTCGACCCGGCGCGCGTGCCCGTGGTTACGCGCGATCAGGTGCGTTTCGCCAAGCCCGATCCGGACCTGTTTCTGGCCGCGGCCGAACGGCTGGACGTGGACATTCAGGACGCACTGATCATCGGCGACAGCATCTGGGACATGCTCGCGGCGAAGCGTGCGCGTGGGCTCGGCGTGGGCCTGCTGTCCGGCGGCTATGGCGCCGAGGAACTGCAGAGCGCCGGCGCGTTCCGTGTCTACGAGGACCCGGCCGACCTGCTCCTGCACATTGACGAGGTCGCCGCGCGGCGTTGAGTAGCATGGAGCGGGCGCAACGATGCCCGGTTCGACCTTCTCTCTTGCGCCGTGTCGGGCGCATGCATGGTGCGATCGAGCTTCGGTGAACAAGGAGCTTCTGCGATGCTCATTGTTCGCATGTCCGGTGTCTCGCGAGGCACGATACGCGTCATGACGCCGGAACGGCAGGAGCGTAGGCTGAAGATATGAAGCCGGGTCTGATCCATTCGAGAGAAACGATGACCGCTCCGACCAGCGTGCTGCGGGCCGTTGCGCAGGGTGTGCTGCTCTGCTTGCTGCTGGCGCTGGCCGGACCTGCCGTGGCGCATCGCGCCGCGCTCGACTATTTCTGGCATCCCGAGCTGGCCCCCGCGGGGCCGCTGGTGATTGTGGTCAGTCTGGACGAGCAGCAGCTGTACGCCTACCGCAACGGTGTGGCCATCGGCGTCAGTCCGATCAGCTCGGGCAAACCGGGCTACGAGACGCCGACCGGCGTGTACACGATCCTGCAGAAGAAACGCCAGCATTACTCGAATCTCTACGACGACGCGCCGATGCCGTACATGCAACGCCTGACCTGGGATGGCGTGGCGCTGCACGCGGGTTCGCTCCCGGGGCATGCTGCTTCGCACGGCTGCGTCCGCTTGCCGTCGGCGTTCGCCAGCCGGCTGTACGGCGCCACGCGGCGTGGCGACGTGGTAGTCGTGGCCGATGCGCGCGTCTCGCCGGCCACAGTTGTGCATCCGTCTGCGGTGGCGCCGATCGATCTGGCCGGGCAGCCCGTGATGCTGCTGGGCAGCCCGTTCGAGGCGAACCCGGAGCAGGATGCCGATGCGGATGCTCCCGTGAGCATCGTCGTCAGCACGACGGACGGCATGGCCTATGTATTGCGCAATGGTCGACTGGTCGCACATGCGCCGGTGACGCTGGTCCCGGGATTGTCCCTGCGCGGGATGCTGCTCTATGTCATGGGCGCCGATCGCGAGGGCGATGCGTCCGCGCAGCCTCGTTGGACCGGCTATCGCATTCTGGGCGCCGGGCCGGTACCGGATCCCGATCAACTGGCGCGTCATGTTCAATTGTCGCAGAGCTTCGGCCGCGGTCTGCGCGAGATGCTGCGTCCGGGCACTACGGTGTTGGTGACCGATCTGCCCGGTTATGGCCGTGCGCCACACCCGGTCTACGGCGCGCTGCTGCAATCCGGATCGGTGAAGCCGGCGGATCGCGCTGAACGAACAAAACGCTCGGATTCGAAGCGTCTCACGCACCCCTGATACAGAACTGGGTAAAATATAACCAACAAGTACGTTTGTACCGTCGCGCCCCAACATGAATTTCCCCAGTCCGCGTCTCCTGTGGTTTCGCCTTGTCGTGTTGCTCGTATTCCTGGGCACGGGCGCGTTTGCGCAGGCGTCCGGCTCCGGTGGCGGTTCGGGCCATGCGCTGGCCGCGGCCCTGGAAAGGGCGGCGCCGCAGGCCAATCCGCGGGTCATCGCGCTGGCCACGCGCGCCCTGGCCTGCGTGCGCAAGCACAGGACGGTACGCACCCTCAGCGTGATCGACTACTCGCTGCCTTCCACCACGCCGCGACTGTGGGTGTTCGACCTTTCGCAGCGCTCCGTGCTGTTCCATCTGCTGGTGGCACACGGCCGCAATACCGGCGGGCAGTACGCGAAGCATTTCTCCAACCGTGAAGGCAGCCTAATGTCGAGCCTGGGCACCTTCGTCACCGATGGCACCTACGTCGGCCACAACGGTTACTCATTGCGTCTGAAGGGGCTGGACGGCCGCTTCAACGATCAGGCCGAAAAGCGCGCCATCGTGATCCACGGCGCGAGCTACGTCAGCCGCCAGTTCGCCAAGGCGCAAGGACGTCTCGGCCGCAGTTGGGGTTGCCCGGCTGTGCGCAAGTCTGTCGCCAAGCCGCTGATCGACACCATTCGCAAGCAGTCGGTGGTGTTCGCCTACTACCCCGACAAGGACTGGTTGCACGATGCACCGACGCTGGTGGATTGCGGAGATGCATCCACGGGGACGTCGTCCGCCCTCGCTCCCTGAGGGATTACGCTGCGGGATTCCAGCGAAAGCCGTGCGGCAGGATGGCTGGTCCAAACAGGAAATGAAGCACGCGGCGTTGGCCATGGCTTTCGCCGTCGGCCTTCGATGAGGCGTGCAACAGCAGTGGACGCATGACCCAGGCGTCTCCGGTGTCTGCAGTGCAGTATGTTTCACCGATACGGTCGCGAAGCCGGCGGGCTGTCGCGAGATCAAGCCGGCCATGACGATGCGAACCGGAAACGACCCGCAGCGGTCCGTTTTCCCGGGTGCAGACATCCAGGTGTACGCGTACAGCGACCATCTTTTCGAGCACATCGACCGGCGGTTGTGCGAACAGCAAGCCGTCCTTTTCCGACCAGCCGGACCATGCCGGGTGGTCGATGCGATCGGCCACGGGAATGCTCAGATCCTGATGCAGGGGCACCAGCCAGTTGTGCTTGTCCGACTTGGCGAAGCGCGTGCATTGCACGACAACCGGCGTTTCGGCCAGCAGAGAAGACAGTGCGGGGTGCTCCCGGAGTGAAGCGGCGAGCGTTGCACACCACGGCTGATGCAGGAGCGAGCGGTCACCTGCGCCGCTTTTCGATGGGCTCTGTGCGCACAGAGCCCTGCACGTGGACGCGTCGAGGACCGAAGGAACATGAGCGAAGCCCGTTTTCGCGAAGGATTCGATCACTTTGGGAAAGTGCCCGTGATGAAGATGCCGTCAGGGTAGATCAGGTTGCCGTGCAAACCATCATGCTGGCGAAGGCTGGAATCGAGGATCGTGTCTGCGAAGACGGCGAGCACGGTTCCTGCGTGCTCGCCATGGGTTCCTTTTGCCGGAACAGCGATCCGCCGAAAAGGATCAGCTGGGCGCCTCGGCCGCCAGCAACGCGTCGAGGTCGTCCTGATCGAACTTCAGCCGATCACGGCTGCCGCCGCCTTCGAGTACCGCGGCTGCCAGTTCGGCCTTGCGTACCTTCATGGTTTCGATGCGTTCTTCCACCGTGCCGCTGGTGATGAGCTTGTACACGAACACCGGTTTGTCCTGACCGATGCGATGCGCGCGGTCGGCGGCCTGGGCCTCGGCGGCGGGATTCCACCATGGGTCGTAGTGGATCACGGTGTCGGCGGCGGTGAGGTTGAGACCGACGCCGCCGGCCTTGAGGCTGAGCAGGAACAGCGGCACTTCGCCTTCCTGGAAGCGGCGCACGGGTTCAGCGCGGTCGCGGGTCTCGCCGGTCAGGGTGACGTAGCGGATGCGCTTGCGGTCGAGTTCGCGGCCGATCAGCTTCAGCATCTCGGTGAACTGGCTGAAAAGCAGCACTTTTCGGCCTTCGGCGATCAGCGCCGGCAGCATGTCCAGCAGCAGCTCCATCTTGGCCGACTCGCGCACGCCGCGCGCGGCTTCGAGCTTGACCAGGCGCGGGTCGCAGCAGGCTTGGCGCAGTTTCAGCAGCGCGTCGAGCACGATGATGCCGCTGTGCTCGATGCCGCGCTGGGCGATGACTTCGCGCAGCTCGTCAGCCAGTGACAGGCGCAGGCTCTCGTAGAGCTCGCGTTGCTTGCCGTCGAGCACCACGCGACGGGTGATCTCGGTCTTGGCCGGCAGCTCGGAGGCGACTTCGGCCTTGGTGCGGCGCAGGATGAATGGTGCGATGCGCTGGTTGAGGCGCTGCTGGCAGGCGGCGTCGTTCTGCTTCTCGATCGGGCCGCGGTAGTGGCGGCGGAAGGCGCGTTCGTCGCCGAGCAGACCGGGCACGGCCAGATCGACCTGCGACCACAGTTCGCCCAGGTGATTCTCCAGCGGCGTGCCGGTCAGACACAGCAGGCGTCCGGCGTTGAGTTTGAGCAGCGCGCGGCGGGCCTGCGTGCGCGGGTTCTTCACCTGCTGCGCCTCGTCCAGTACCACCACTTCGAAGCGTTGCTGTTTCAGGGTGTCGAGGTCGCGCGGCAGCAGGGCGTAGCTGGTCAGAATGATGTCGTGCTCGCCGATGCGCGCGAAGTGGTCGCTGCGCTGCGGGCCGTGCAGGGTGAGCACCGTGAGCTTGGGCACGAAGCGTGCGGCTTCGGCCTGCCAGTTCGGGATCAGGCTGGTCGGCAGCACGATCAGCGCGGGATGCTTGAGCCGGTCGGCTTCCTTCAGCGTCTGCAGATGCGCCAGCAACTGCAGGGTCTTGCCCAGTCCCATGTCGTCGGCCAGCACGCCGCCGACATCGGCCTCGTCCAGTGCGTTGAGCCAGCGCAGGCCTTCGCGCTGGTAGTCGCGCAACGTGGCCTTGAGGCCCTTCGGCACGGTGTCGGTGGCGCGCTCGGCGGCTTCGCGCAGGCGGCGGGTGAAGCCGCGTAGTGCGCGGGGCGCTTCCAGCTTGCCGTCGCTGGGCAGAGCCTTGGCCAGTTCCTCCAGGCGTCCGGCCTGCACGCGCGGCAGGCGCAAGCGGGTGCGTGGCTTCTCCAGGTATTCGGCCAGCGGCGCCAGCATGGCGCGCAGTTCGCGCAGACGCACGGGCACGCGCTTGCGATCGTCGACCGGGGCGTACCAGACTGCATCCTCGGCCTCATTGGTGGCCGGCGTCAGGCTGATCTGCTGCTCGCCCAGCGCCTGCGCCACCACCGGCAGCAGGTTGACGCGCTGGCCGTCGACCTCGATGCCGATTTCCAGCTCGAAGCGGTCATCGTCGCGTCCGGCGCTGGCCTCGCCGTACCAGTGCACGGGACCTTCCAGCACCTCGAACGGAAAGCTCTTGTCGTAATCGAGGATGAAGCCGTCGTCCTCGAGTTTGCCGCGCAGCGCCATCCAGCGCGCAGGCGTGTTCACTTCCAGCGCGCCGGTGTGGCCGGTGCCGGGGAACAACCAGGCGTCGTCGGGCAGTGTGTCGGTCAGATCCCAGGGCAGTCCCTCGGTATCGACAGCGGGGGTGAGACCAGCGTTTTCCAGGCGCTCCATCGCGGCCAGTTCGTCGGCGCGCTGGCGCGTGATCTCGATCAGCTTGCCGTCGCGCACGCGGCGCACATGCGGCTCGCCGCCGCGGCTGGGTAGACGCTCGCCGCCGTAGTCGAAGCTGAGACAGGCGTGCGCCAGCGGCGGCGTACCCGCGGCCAGTCGGGCATGCCGGGTCAGCGCGCGCAGGGTCAGCACGGGCTGTGGTGCAAGACTGCCGGATTTGGCCTTGCTGAGGACGTGCGGCGCAGGAATCCGATCGGCCAGCGGCGAGGCGGCCAGAGCGGCGGCCAGGGCCGCGGCGTCCTCGGGGGCGACTGGGGGTGCGTCGATCAGGCGTGCTTCGTCGGACTCGAGTTCGAGCAGGCCGAGCGCAGCGTTCTCGGGGTCCAGATACCAGGGGGCGCCGATGCGCAGCAGCCGCTGTCCATGCGGTAGTTTCGGCAGCAGGTGCTGCAGTCCCTTGTCGTCGAGCTGCCAGACCCATTCCGGTCGGTGCGATTTGCCGCGCGTGAGGCGCAGTCCGGCCACGCCGCCGAGGAAGCAGGGCGCGGTGTCGAGGATCTCGGTCAGCAACGCGTCGCCGACGGCGCCGTGCAGGTGAGCGTAGTTGCGGCCCTTGCGCTGGCTGTGCGGCAGACCGAGCAGGCTGGTTGCCAGGCGCTGCTCGGTAGGCGGCAGCTTGGTCTGTGCGAGACGACGCGGGTCCAGCGGCACGGCGTGATACAGGCGACCCTGCTCGCCGACGCTGAGGAGTACCGGCGCAACTTCCAGGCGCGCGCCGGGATGGTCCTCGCCGTTGACCATCTCCAGGAAGAGGCCGAGCGTGGGGCCGCCGCTGGGGGCCGGTTCCGGCACGCTTGCCGGGCGGCCGTCGAGCAGTCGACGCCAAGCCGTGGGTACGGCGCCTTGCGGTTCCGAATCCTTGTCCTTGCGTGGCCGGGGCGGGGCCCGACGTTCGCCGGTCGGTCGCTGCATCCGTCTCGCTCGCGGATCAAAACATCAAGACTAGCAGCCTGCGCGCCCATGCGTGCAAGCACCGGTGCACAACTCGACGAAAAATTGCGACCGAACTAGTTCGGCGGGAACAGTTCGCTGGCGTATTCGGGTTTCTGTTCGCGCGCCATCAGGGTGCGCAGCGCTTCTCCGGGGGTGACGTCGCCATGCAGCACGGCGCGCACGCCGAAGGCGATCGGCAGGTCCAGCCCGTGCTGTTCGGCCAGGCGACCGACTTCGTCGGCCGTGACCACGCTCTCGACCACCTGGCCGATCTCGCGTATCGCCTCGTCGAGCGGCACGCCGCGACCCAGCGCAAGGCCCAGGCGGCGATTGCGCGACAGGTCGCCGGTGCAGGTCAGCACCAAGTCGCCGAGACCGGACAGTCCCATCAGCGTTTCCGGGCGTGCGCCGAGCGCGATGCCCAGTTGCAGCATCTCGTACATGCCGCGGGTGATGAGGCCGGCGCGGGCGTTGAGGCCCAGTTTCATGCCGTCGGCAACGCCGGTGGCGACGGCCAGCACGTTCTTCATCGCACCACCGAGTTCGGCGCCGAGCATGTCGCTGCCGGTGTAGGCGCGGAAGTCGGGTGCGTGCAGCAGGTCGGCCAGCCGCTGAGCGTAATCGGCGTCGGAGGCATGCACGGTGACCGCGGTCGGCAGACCGGTGACCACCTCGCGTGCGAACGAGGGCCCGGTGATGACGGCCATCGGACGTCCGGGCAGGCGCTCGCCCACCAGTTCGTGCAGGAAGCGCCCGGTGCCGGGCTCGAAACCCTTGGTAGCCCAGCTGACCGCGCACGATGCCGGCAGCAGCGGCGCGATCCGGTCCAGCAGCGCCGCGAAGGCGTGGCTGGGCACCGCGATCAGCACAATGTCCGCCTGCTTCACGGCGGCGGCCAGATCCGGCTCGAAGCACAGCGCCGCCGGCAGCTCCAGATCCGGCAGGTAGCGCACATTGCGGTGCGCCGCCTGCATTTCGGTCAGTGCCTCCGGATCACGCCCCCACAAGGTGGTGGGCGTGCCGTTGCGCGCCAGCAACGCGGCCAGCGCCGTGCCCCAGGAGCCGGCGCCGAGCACGCTGACGCGCGGTTTCGCCTGCGTCATGGGCGTCGACTCAGGAGTTCAGCGTCGGCGCCGCTTCGCCTGCGGCCTGGCGGCGCTGCTGTTCGGCGAACAGGGCGTCGAAGTTGATCGGCTGCAGCAGGAACGGCGGGAAGCCACCATCCTGGATCATCGAGGCGATGGTCTGGCGCGCGAACGGGAACAGCACGTTGGGGCAGTAGCTGCCGATGATGTTCTCTTCGTCCTCGGCCGAGAAGCCGGCCATGCCGAAGATGCCGGCCTGGTGCACTTCGGCCAGGTAGGCGGTCTGGTCGCCCAGCATGCAGGTCAGGGTCAGGGTCAGCACGACCTCGCGGCTGGTTTCGTCCAGCTTGGTCGCCTTGTGGCCCAGGTTCAGCTGCACCTGCGGCTGTTCCTCGGTCTCGCCGATCTGCTGAAAGATGGCGGGCGCGTTGGGCGCTTCGAAGGAGGCGTCCTTCAGATAGACCTTCTGCAGGATCAGTTCGACCTGGTCCTGGCCGTTCGCTTGGATTTCTTCTGCCATGATGTTCTCTGCTTGCGATGATCGAATGCGAAAGAGCGGCATTGTCCCATAGATTGCCTTGCCGTGTACGACCGGGCGAAGCCTCTGCGGTGATGGGCGTGCTTGCGGCGAGGTTGCTTCGTTTGCCATAATGGCGAGCTTGCCTTTCTGTGTCCGACTCTTCGGGCGCTCCTCGCGCGACGCGGCTGCGTGCAGGCAGAGGCAGGTTTCCAGCACGCCGCAAACGGCCCGAACGGCCGTCGCTGGGCCGAAATCGCCCTGGCTAATGGGTGGTCCACACCGTATTCGGAGGTCATCATGGCCCGTGTATGCCAAGTCACCGGCAAGCGTGTGCAGACCGGCAACAATGTCTCGCATGCCAACAACAAGACGCGCCGTCGCTGGTTGCCCAACCTGCATGAGCGTCGTTTCTGGGTGCCCAGCGAAAATCGCTGGGTGAAGCTGCGTGTGTCCAGCAAAGCGCTGCGCACCATCGACAAGAACGGCATCGAGGCCGTGATCGCCGACCTGCGTGCCCGCGGCGAAAAGGTTTAAGGAGACAAGATCATGCCCTCCAAGCGCGACAAGATCCGCCTGATTTCGTCGGCCGGCACCGGCCACTTCTACACCACCAACAAGAACAAGAAGAACATGCCCGAGAAGATGGAGATCAAGAAGTTCGATCCCGTCGTCCGCAAGCACGTCATCTACAAGGAAGGCAAGATCAAGTGATGCCGGGCCGCGCGGTTCCGCGCGGCTTTCCATCCACCCGCTATGGCGGGGATCGATGCTTCCCGACAAGGCCCGCCCTCACCGGCGGGCCTTGTTTTTTTGTGCATCGAGAAGGCGGCCGCGGCAGTATCCGCCATCCGCCGTTTTTTCGTATCGTCTACGGTGCACTCTCGAGAACGGTGGCCACTATGCGAGTTCGGAGCGCATACGCAGCAGGGGCTCCTGCCGTGACCTCTTCGACTCGGTAGGGTGGATCCGCAGGTATGAAAAAGGCCCGCCGGAGCGGGCCTTTTCACATTGCGTGATCGCGCTTGCCTCGATCAGGCGTGATGGCTGGCGATCGAGTAGCCCTTCAGGCGCTGGGCGAAGTCCTGCAGGGCGCGGATGCCGCTCTGCTCGGCTTCGCGGATCCACTGCTGCAGACCCTTCAACGCCGCGTCGGCGCCGCGCTGCTCCATCAATGCCATCAGGCGGGCGCGGTAATCGCAGACCACGCGCAGGCGCGGGCGATGCTCGACCACGGCTTCCAGTTGCGCGCGCTTGTCACGGTCCAGCCAGCGACCGCCGTCGGCCAGCGCGCGGCGCAGGCGCTTGGGTACGGCCTTGATGCTCTCGCCGGCGTGCGCGGCTTCTTCGCGCAGCGTGGGCACGATGACCTGGCGGTAGTAGTCGGTCATGGCCTGGAAGCGGTGCGTGAGCACGGCCTTCAGGGTGTCGGCGTCGGGCAGGTTCACGTTCGGACGCACGTCCAGCGACGGCGCCACGCGAAGCACCTTGGCCAGACCCACGGCGCGCAGGCCGCAGATGACCGTCCAGCCAATGTCGAATTCCCACTTGCGCAGCGCGAACTTGGCCGAGCTGGGGAAGGCGTGGTGATTGTTGTGCAGCTCTTCGCCGCCGATCCAGAAGCCCCACGGGATCAGGTTGGTGGCGGTGTCCGAACTCTCGAAGTTGCGGTAGCCCCACCAGTGGCCGATGCCGTTGACGAAGCCGGCGGCCCAGAACGGAATCCAGATCATCTGGATGGCCCAGATGGCCAGACCCACCGCGCCGAACAGCGCGATGTTGATGATCGCCATCAGGGTCGGCCCCCAGTACGGGTGCGCGCTGTACAGATGACGTTCGATCCAGTCGTCCGGCGTGCCGCGACCGTACTTCTCCATGTCGGCGCGGTTCTCACTCGCCTCGCGATACAGACTCACGCCGTCCCAGAACACTTTCTTGATGCCATAGATCTGCGGGCTGTGCGGATCGTCCTTGGTTTCCACCAGGGCGTGATGCTTGCGATGGATCGCGACCCACTCCTTGGTCACCATGCCGGTGGTCAGCCACGACCAGAAGCGCAGGAAATGCGCGATCACGGGGTGGAAGTCCACGCCGCGGTGCGTCTGGCTGCGATGCAGGTACAGGGTGACGGCGAAGATGGTCAGCTGGGTGACGATCAGTCCGTAGACCAGCCAGGTAACCCAACCGGCGCCGGTCAGGCCGCGGGCGGCGAAGTCGAGAAAAGCGTTGAACATCAGTACGTCTCGGAGTATCGGGAGGTCAGTGTACGCGCTGCGCTTCCATACCCGCCAGCATGGCGAGGGAAGCTGGAATGCGTCAGGCGTCAATCGCATTGAACCACATCGGATGTTGCAAAAGTATTGTTGCTACGCACTTTTTTCCGATGCCTGTTGTCCTGAATATGGGTTCCCGGCCAGAATCATCAAGTGAACGACCCTTCCCCGCTGCTTCAACTGGAATGCGTCAGCCGCCGTCTCGGCGGTCGTGATGTCGTGCGCGAGCTCAATCTGACGTTGGCGCGCGGCCAGGTGCTGGGACTGCTTGGCGTGAATGGCGCCGGCAAGTCCACCACGCTGGCGATGATGGCCGGTGCGCAACGACCGGACCGAGGTCGGGTTCGACTTCAAGGCACTGATCTTGCAGAGGAATATCAGTGTGCTCGCGGTGGTGTTGGCTGGCTGCCGGAGCGCGCGCCGCTGTGGCCGGAGCTGACCGTGGTCGAGCATCTGGACGCCACGGCAAGGCTGCGTGGCCTGCGCGGCGCGGCGGTGCGCAAGCGTCGTGACAGCCTGCTCGAACGCCTGCAGCTGACGCGCGAGGCGCGACGACTTGTCGCGGTCCTTTCGCAGGGGCAGCGGCAGCGTGTCGGGTTGGCTTGCGCATTGCTGCATGAGCCGCCGCTGCTGGTGCTGGACGAACCGGGCAACGGGCTCGACCCGCTGCAGGCCGCGCAGCTGCGCGAACTGATCCGCGAACGAGCCGATGCCGGTAGCGGCGTGGTGTTGTCCACGCATCTTTTGCCGGAAGTCACGGCGGTCTGCGATCGCGTTGCGATTCTGCACGAGGGCGTGTTGCGTCACGATGCGCCTCTGCACTCGGGGCAGGAACGCCTCCTGTTGACGCTGGCGCAGCCGGTCGACGCGGCGCGCCTGGCCGCCCTGGCGCCGGTGGTGAAGGTCGAGACGCAGGATGCCTGCCGTCATCGGATCACGCTGCGCGACGGAACCGATGCGCCCACGTTGGCGCGCGCCGTGGTCGAGGCGGGCATGCCGCTGGCCGGCCTGCAGCCCGTCGCGGGCGAGTTGGAGCATGCGTTCATGCATATCGCCACCCGGACGCCGGCCGAAGAGGCGGACGCCGCATGAGTGTGGGAGCCGTGATGCGCTGTGAATGGCGACGCCTGTGGACCCGTCCGCTGGGCTGGGTGCTGGCCGCGCTGACCCTGGCCGGCATGGGTTGGGAATTCCTGCTGATGCTGAACCAGTATCTGGCGCTGCAGGTTCGTCTGGCGGCCGCCGGCAATGCCAGCGGCTTCACCGATCTGGTCACCCTGCCCTGGCTGGCCCTGTTCGTGATTGCCGCGTTCGTGCTGGCGCCGCTGTTGACCATGAGTGCACTGGCGGGCGAGCGTCGAGGCGGCACGTTGTCGTTGTTGTTCGCCTCCGGACTGTCGCCGTCCGCGGTGGTGCTGGGCAAGTATTTTGCGGTGCTGATCTGGCAGTTGCTGATCCTGCTGTTGCTGCTGGCGATGCCGGTGGCGCTGGCGTTCACCACGCACCCGGACTGGGGCAAGCTGGCGGCGGCAGCGCTGGGACTGATGCTGGCGCTGGCTTCGCTGAACGCCATCGGCATGGCGTGTTCGGCCTTTGTCGGCCATCCGGCGTTGGCCGCGGCGGGCGCATTCGTGGTCACGGCGCTGCTGGTCGGTGTCAACAAGCTTTCGCTGGCCGACGGCGTGCTCGGCGGGATCGCCAACTGGTTGGCGCTGTCCACGCATCTGCAGCCGATGGGCCGGGGGCTGGTAAGTACGGCGGATCTGCTGTGGTTCGCGTTGCTGATTGGCGTGGCGCTGCTGCTGGCGATCCGTCGCGTGGGTGACGAAAGGACGCGGGGCTGATGACGAAACGACGCCTGCCGATCTGGCTGTACGCGCTGCTGCTGCTGATCGCGGCCGGTTGCATCGGCTATCTGGGCACGCGGCATGCGCGCGTGTTCGACTGGAGTTCGGGTGATCGCGCCAGCCTGACTGCGCCGACGCGCGCGGTGCTGCAGAAGTTGCACGGTCCGGTGCAGATCACCAGTTATGCCGCGCCGGGCGGTAAGTTGCGGCCGACCATCGCCGCTTTTCTGCAGCGCTATCAGGCGGTGAAGCCGGATATCTCGGTGCGTTTCGTCGACCCGGACAAGAACCCTGCCGCCATGCGCGCCGCCGGCATCGAAGTCGCCGGCGAGATGGTGCTGCGATATGACGGTCGAACCCAGCATGTGCGTGCGCTGAGTGAGGATGCGCTGACCAACGCGATGGAGCGGCTGACGCGCGACGGCGACCGCATCGTCGCGTTCGTGACCGGCGACGGCGAGCGCCGTGCGGACAGTTCGGCCGGCGCCGATCTCGGACTCTTCATCAAGCCACTGGCTGCGCGCGGCGTGCGCGCCGTGCCGTTGAACTTCAGTCAGGTCGGACAGGTGCCGCAGGGCACGCGTCTGGTGGTGCTCGCCAGTCCGCAGTCGGCGTTGCCCAAGCCGGCGGTGCAGGCGCTGGTCGACTACGTGCGCGATGGCGGCAACCTGCTGTGGCTCAGCGACCCCGGTCAGGCCCACCCCGAGCTCGATCCGTTGGCGCATGCGTTGGGCGTGCAGAGGCTTCCCGGCCTGCTGGTCGACGGTCAGGGTGCGGCGCTGGGGTTGAACGACCCACGCATCGTCGCGCTGGGCAGCTATCCGCCAACCGCGATCACCAAGGGATTGGTGCAGACCACCGTGTTCGCGCAGGTGCAGGCGCTGGCCAGCATCTCGGACACCGAATGGTCCGCCAGGCCATTGCTGCGCTCCAGTCCGAAGAGCTGGACCGAGTTGCAGCCCATCGACGACCGGCATCCTTCGACCATCCGTTTCGATCCCGCCAAGGGCGAGCTGCGCGGTCCGCTGGACTTCGGCTTCGCGCTGTCGCGGCTGTCGCCCAGCCCGGACAAGAACGAGCAGCGTGCGGTGGTCATCGGCGACGGTGACTTCCTCTCCAACGCGTTTCTCGGCCAGGCCGGCAATCGCGCGCTGGGCGAGCGGGTGTTCGAGTGGCTGCTGGGCGACGATGCCCTGATCGGGGTCGATCGCGCGGCTGCGCCGGATCGCGTGGTGCATCTGTCACGCGGCGGACTGACGATGATGGCCGCCGTGTTCATGATCGGCCTGCCGCTGCTTCTGCTATTGCTGGGCACGGGCATTGCCTGGCGCCGGCGTCGGCGCTGATCGTATGCGCGGTGGCCTGTCCCGGTGGTTGGGCGGTGCGGCGCTGATCGCACTGGTCGGGCTGGCCTGGCTGCAGTGGCGCAGCGACGTCGCCGCCGCGCCGGGCACCTTGCTGAAGATCGATCCGGCACAGGTGCGGCAGATCGAGGTCATCCGTCCGGGGCGTCCGCCCGTGAACTATCGACGACACGATGGCCACTGGTGGCGGCAGACGCCCGCGGCGCAGCAGCAGGTGGCCGATGCCGAGCGCGTGAACGGAATGGCCGCCCTTGCCGCCGCGCCAGTGCAGCGCTGGCTCGACGAATCGCAGCCCGATCTGCACAACCTGGGCCTGAAACCGCCGCAGCTGATTCTGCGTCTGAACGGGCACGAGCTGGACTACGGCGTGATGACGCCGTTCGGTCCGAATCGCTATGTGCGGGTCGGCGACCGCATTGCCGTGGTGCACGCGCAATACGCGCCACGTGCGGCGGCGGCCAAGCGCATCACGGCCGATTCACAGCCGTAAGTTGCTGCCTGCCGGTTGCGGTGGCTCCGGGAACGACTGTTTACCGGATCAGGCGCGGATGACGTCAATCGTCTTCGGCCAGCCAGTCCTGCGGCTTCAGGTAGGAAGCCAGCCGCGCCTCGGGGCTGCCGGACTCGGGCTCGTAGGCGTATTCGAAGCGCACCTGCGGTGGCAGGCTCATCAGGATCGATTCGGTGCGTCCACCCGACTGCAGGCCGAACAGCGTGCCGCGGTCGTAGACCAGGTTGAACTCGACATAGCGCCCGCGTCGGTACAGCTGAAAATCGCGTTCGCGTTCTTCCCAGGGTTCGTGCATACGGCGCTCGACGATGGGCAGGTAGGCGTCCAGGAAGCCCTGGCCGACATCCTTCAGAAAACCGAAGCAGCGGTCGAAGCCGCCCTCGTTGAGGTCGTCGAAGAACAGCCCGCCGACGCCTCGGGTCTCGTTGCGATGCTTCAGATAGAAGTATTCGTCGCACCAGCGTTTGTACTCGGCGTACACGTTCTCGCCGTACGGTGCGCACAGGTCGCGGGCGACGCGGTGCCAGTGCTTGACGTCGTTGTCGAACGGATAGAACGGCGTCAGATCGAAGCCGCCGCCGAACCACCACACCGGTTCCGCACCGGGCTTGCTGGCTTCGAAATAGCGCACGTTGGCGTGCGTGGTCGGCACGTACGGGCTGTGCGGATGCAGCACCAGCGACACGCCGGTGGCGATGAAACTGCCGCCGGCCAGATCGGGCCGGTGCGCGGTGGCGCTGGGTGGCAGGCGATTGCCGGACACGCGCGAGAAGTTCACGCCAGCCTGCTCGAACACGCCGCCGTTCTTCAGCACACGTGTACGGCCGCCGCCACCTTCGGCGCGCTGCCAGGCATCCTCGACGAAGCGCACGCCATCGCCATCGGAATCGTCGACCGCTTCCAGCGCGGTACACACACGATCCTGCAAGTCGCGCAGGAACGCTTCGACCTGTTGAGCTTGATCTTGCATGCGGTCAGTGTCGGTGGCGGCGGCGAGCTTGGCAAGTCCGCGTTGGCACGCAGGCATGCATGACATGCCTTCAGGGTGCCGCGGCGACGGTGATATCCCACGGCTGCGGCTGCGTGTCGGCGCGCATGTACAGCGGATGCCGTGGCGCGTGATTGCGAGTCAGGCCGAGTACGTGCGGTTCGACGAGCAGATTGCGCACGAAGGCGTCGCGCTGGCGCAGTACGCCGTGATGGCCCCACGCAGCGACGGTGAGTCCGGCCTCTTCCTGCAGAGAGCTCAGCCAGGCGTCGTTGTCGCGTCCGATGGGCGAGCGTGCCCGCTTGAGCTTGTCGGGTGAGGGCGTGCGCCAGGCGAACAGGTTGCCGACCGCGAGCCCGGCGTAGCCCCATGCGCGGGCGAAGCCGATGCAGCGGCGGATGGTGGGGTCGTTCGCCGTGGCGCTGGCGGTCGACGGGTTGAGCATCACGAACAGCGCCGTCGGACCGTCGTCCCAGCGACGCCACAGTGCGTAGCGGTAACGACCGCACAAGGAAAACGCGGCGGCCGCATCCATGTCGCCGATGCGGCCGCGTTGCAGGTCGTGGTGGTCCGGGTAACGACTCATCCGTTCGATGCTAATGCAGTCGGATGCCGACCAGAACCATGGTCTCGCCCAGATTCTTGCCGCCGAAGAAATCGCCGTTGGAAATGTGGCGCAGCATGATCTGCCAGCGATGCCCCTGCCAGCCGAGACTGCTGACGAACTGCTCGCTGCTGCTGAGCGCATCGGTGCGTCCGCCGGCGACGCCGAGCTGGAAGCTGAAGAACGCACCGCGCCACCAATCCACCAGGCGAACGCCCGCTGCGCCGACGACGACGTTGTGATCGAGGCGCTCGACGTGCATGGATCGACCGTCGATCCAGCCGAGCGCGTAGGCTGGCTTCCAGTGCACACCATGGAAATCGTGCGTGCTTGTGGTGATGTCGACGAAGCCGACGTTGGTCCAGCGGTGCCCCGACGTCGCGCTGCGACCGACACTGATGGCCACCGTGGTGCCTTGATCGCTGGCGTGTGCGGCCGGGGTCAGGGCGATGAAGCTGCATGCACTGAGCAGCAGCGTGAGCATGAGGTGCATGCGATGAAGCATGGCGACTCCTTCCTGTGGTCGAACACCCCTCGGTTTTCCCGCAGCGCCATTTTAGCTGTTCAGGCAAACATTGTCATGGAAGGGAAATCCCCGTCGTGCTTGCCGCGGTGCTCAGTGCGCCTTGGCCAACTGCTTGCGGCGCTTGCGTTCGGCCCTGCGGGCGCGACGGGCCGCCTTGCGCACCTGGCGATCGTGATACCCCATGTAGATGGCCGGTGTCGACAGCAGCGTGAGCAACTGCGAGATGGCCAGGCCACCGATCAAGGCGATGCCGAGCGGCTGACGAAGCTCCGAGCCGACGCCGAAGCCGACTGCTAGCGGCACGGCACTGAGCATGGCCACCAGCGTGGTCATCAGAATCGGGCGGAAGCGGGTCAGGGCCGCTTCGCGGATGGCGTCGAGCGGAGTCAGTCCGCGATTGCGCTCGGCGTCGAGAGCGAAATCGACCATCAAGATGGCGTTCTTCTTGACGATGCCGATCAGCAACAGCACGGCGATGGCGGCGATCAGCGACAGCGGCGTGCGCGTGGCCAGCATGGCCGCGACCGCGCCGACCGCGGCGGCCGGCAGCGTGGAAAGAATGGTCAGTGGGTGGCGCATGCTCTCGTAGAGAATGCCCAGCACCAGATACATGGCGAGGATGGCGGCGAGGAACAGTGTGCCGATGTTCGACTGCAGCTGCTGCAGCCGCTGGTTGTCGCCGGTGAAGTCGATGTGCACGCTGGCGGGCAATCCCAGCCCTTGCGCCTGAGCCTTGATCAGGGCGATGCCGATACTTTGCGGCGTCTTGTCCTTGAGGCCGTAGCTGATGGTCGAGGCCAGTTGCTGCGACTCGTGCACGACTTGCGGCGGAATCA
The DNA here is from genome assembly GCF_012395255.1 of Oleiagrimonas citrea. Classification (GTDB taxonomy): domain Bacteria; phylum Pseudomonadota; class Gammaproteobacteria; order Xanthomonadales; family Rhodanobacteraceae; genus Oleiagrimonas; species Oleiagrimonas citrea. The sequence continues at coordinate 43,130 of NZ_JAAZQD010000006.1, read as the reverse complement.
CGGTCGGCTGGATGTGGGCCAGCGCGGACAGCGGCACCAGGCCGCCACCGCTGCCCAGCACGTACAGGTCCAGCAGCGAGGCCGGCGACAGCACTTGCTGCGCGGCGGCGCTGAGGATCACGCGGTAGCTGTTGGTCTCGGAATAGATGGTCGACACGGGCTGCTGGCCGAAGGCGCCGAACAGCACGGCGTCCACGTTCGCCATGCTCACGCCCAGACGCGAGGCGCGGGCGCGATCGACCTGCACGGTCTGCTGCACGCTGACATCGTCGTAGTCGCTGCCGATGTCGCGAAGCTGCGGCAGCTTGCGCATGGCGTTCTCGAGTCGCAGCGTCCAGGTCTGCAGGACGATGGGATCATCGCCGCGCAGCTGGAAACTGTATTGCCCCTGGCCGCCGCCGCCGCTGCCGCCGCCGAGAAACTGCACGTTGTTGACGTAGCACTGCACGCCCGGAACCGTGTCCAGGCGCTTGCGCAGACGTTCGATGATGGCCTTTGACTTCAGCGGTCGGTCGCCGGGGCCGTGGCCGAATGGTTTGAGGTCGACGAACAGCTTGCCCTGGTTGCTGGTGGCGCCTGTAGGTCCGCCACCGAGCAGAGTGGCGACGTTGGTCACGGCGGCATCGTGCCGCACGATCACGGCGACCTGTTGCAGGCGCTGGGTCATTTCGTCAGGCGATACGTCGGCGTCGGCGACCACGTTGACGCGTAGCAGGCCGGTGTCCTGGGCCGGCATGAAGGTGCCGCCGACCAGTTTCACCGTGGCGAAGATCAGGCCGAAGGTCAGCGCCAGCAGCAACACCGGCTGCCAGCGCATCAGCCGGCGATGATGCAGCGCCCAGTCGAGGCTGCGTCGATAGAGGCCGAGCACGGCGTCGTCGAAGCGTTCCAGCAGGCGCTGCCAGCGGGTACGTTCGTGCGCATGCGGAATGCTGGCGTGACGAAGGTAGCGTGCGCATAGCGCCGGGGTCAGAGTCAGTGACACCACGGCCGAGATGATCACGGCAGCGGCCAGCGTCACCGAGAATTCGCGCATCAGCATGCCCAGCATGCTGTTCTCGAACAGCAGCGGAGCGAACACCGCCAGCAGCGAGACAGTGATCGAGATCACCGTGAAACCGATCTCGCGCACGCCGCGCAGCGTGGCCTGCATCGGCGTCTCGCCGGCCTCCATGTGCCGCACGATGTTCTCGATCACGACGATGGCGTCGTCGACCACGAAGCCGATGCACACCACCAGCGCCATCATCGACAGGTTGTTCAGCGTGTAGCCCAGTGCAGCCATGGTGACGAAGGCGCCGGCCAGCGACAGCGGCACGCTCAGCGCCGCGATCAGGGTCGGGCCGGTGCGGCGCAGGAACACCAGCATCACCATGATGACCAGGGCGATGCTGATGAGCAGCGTGATCTCGATCTCGTGGATCGATGAACGCGTGGTGTTGGTCAGGTTGAAGATCGGCTGGATGTGCACGTCGGCCGGCAGCCACGCGCTGAGCTGAGGCAGGCGCGCCTTGATGGCGTCGACAGTGGCCAGCGCGTTGGCGCCCGGGCGCTTGCTGATCTGCAGCATCACCGAGCGCTGGCCGTTGAGCCAGGCCGCCTGATGCATGTCCTCGGCACCGTCGTAGACGTGTGCCACGTCGCTCAGGCGTACCGGCGTGCCGTTGCGCACGGCGATGACCAGATGCGCGAAGTCCGACGCCGTATGCAACTGGTCGTTGGCCTGCACGATCAACTGGCGCTGGCCCTCGGTGATCGTGCCCAGCGGTGCATTCACGTTGGCGGCGGTCAGCGCGTTGCGCACGTCGTCGGTGGACAGATTCTTCGCGCTCAGCGCATCCAGATTCATGTCCACGCGGATCGCGGGCGGCGCGCTGCCGAACACCTGCACCCGGCCGACGCCGGGCACCTGCGCAATGCGCGGCTGCAGGAGGCTGTTGGCCATGTCGTAGAGCTTGGCCGGCGTCTGCGCACGCGCAGTCAGCGCGACCAGCAGGATCGGGATCTGGTCGGTGTTGAACTTCAGCACCTGCGGTGCCGTGGGCAGGTTCGAGGGCAAGTCCGGCGCGGCCGCATTGATCGCCGCCTGCACTTCGCGCGCGGCGTCGTCGATGTTGCGGTTGAAGTCGAACTGGACCAGCACGAAGGTCGAGCCTGCGTTGCTGGTCGAGCGCATGTCGCTGATACCCGCGATACGGCCGATGTGGCGCTCCAGCGGCGCGGCCACGGTGGTCGCCATGGTGTTGGCGCTGGCGCCCGGTTGCGAGGCCACCACGAAGACCGCCGGGATGTCCAGTTGCGGCAGCGCGGCCACGCCGAGCCGCAGGTAGGCGACAACGCCGCCCAGCACCAGGCCGATGGCCAGCAGTGTGATGCCGATCGGGCGGCGGATCATGGGCGCGAAAAAGTTCATCGTAGCGAGTTTGCCTATCTTCCCTGCGTCCCCGCGTGTGCTGGAAGTCGCGCGTGACCTACGGCACGTGCGGGGTCAAACCCGCTCAGAATACCTGCGTTGACGGCTCATGCCGAGGCTCGCATGCTTAGCCTTTTCGCGCGTCGGATTTCTTCCCCATGCACAAACTCGTCCTGATCCGCCACGGCCAGTCGCAGTGGAACCTGGAAAACCGTTTCACCGGTTGGGCCGACGTCGACCTGACCGAACAGGGCATTGCCGAAGCCCGCGAGGCCGGCCGCTTGCTGACCGAGGCCGGGTTCCGCTTCGACCTGGCGCATACCTCGGTGCTTAAGCGCGCGGTGCGCACGCTGTGGCACGTGCAGGACGCCATGGACCAGATGTGGCTGCCGGTGCACACCGACTGGCGTCTCAACGAACGCCACTACGGTGCGCTGACGGGACTCAACAAGGCAGAGACCGCGGCCAAGTACGGGGACGAGCAGGTGCACATCTGGCGGCGCAGCTACGACACGCCGCCGCCGGCGATGGAGCCGCAGGACAACACCTTTGCTACCGACCCGCGTTATGCCGATCTCGACCCGTCGCAGATTCCGTTGACCGAATGCCTGAAGGACACTGTGGCGCGCGTGTTGCCGTACTGGCACGAAACCCTGGCGCCGACGGTGAAGGCCGGGCACAGCGTGGTGGTCGCCGCCCATGGCAATTCCATGCGCGCGCTGGTCAAGTACCTGGACGGCATCTCCGACGACGACATCGCTGGTGTGAACATTCCCAACGGCGTGCCGCTGGTGTATGAATTCGACGCCGACATGAAGCCAGTCAAGCATTATTACCTGGGCGATGCCGAAGCGCTGAAGGCGAAGATGCAGGCCGTGGCCAATCAGGGCAAGGCCAAGGGCTGAGACCCGTGTCGACGGGCGTCGGCGCTACAGCGCGTCGGCGTCCAGCTCACCAGTGCGGATGCGCACTACCTGCTCCAGCGTCTGCACGAAGATCTTGCCGTCGCCGACCTTGCCGGTGCGTGCCGATTGCTGAATCACTTCCACGGCGCGATCGAGCAGTTCGTCCGCCATTGCCGCTTCGATCTTGATCTTCGGCAGGAAGTCGACCACGTATTCCGCGCCGCGATACAGCTCGGTATGGCCCTTCTGCCGGCCGAAGCCCTTGACCTCGGTGACGGTCAGTCCCTGTACGCCGATCTCGGCCAGCGCCTCGCGCACGTCGTCGAGCTTGAACGGCTTGATGATGGCGGTGATCAACTTCATGCAGGTTCCCGGCGGGCGTCGTGGCGTCTGGGCGCACACTATACCGACTGTGCGGCGGCCTGCGTGCAGCGGGGGTACGGCACAAAGGGGCTGCACACCTTTTTCACGCCGCGTAGGCAAAACCCTACACCTTGTGATGCATTCCGCCGATGGCGTGGCTATCCTGCACGTCTCACACTAACCGCAAGAGTTCGAGGTGCCGCATGATTGATGTCCAGTCCATTGACGCCATCGCGCAGCGGCTCGCGAATGCGGTTCCGCCCGGTCTCGCGCAGGCGCGCGAGGACCTTGCGGAGAACTTCCGCGACGTGCTGGCGCAGGGATTGCGCCGCCTCGATCTGGTGACACGCGAAGAGTTCGACGTGCAGCGCCAGGTCCTCGCCCGCACCCGCGAGCGCGTGGAACAGTGCGAACAACGCATCGCCGAGCTCGAAGCGCGATTGGCCGAAAACGGCCGCTGACCGCACCACACAACCGCCTCCCGGGAGACCGCCTCCGATCCGTCACCTCACCCCGAGTCAACGATCGGGGGCGGCTTTTTTTCGCCCTGAGCGATGTGTCTGGTGCAAGGAGCTGAGCAGCATGCACATCGCATTTCCGGGCGCGCCCGGCTTCCGTTCGACGGAGGCGCGGCGCGCATGAGTCTCTCGGTGGTTCTCAGCCGTGCCCAGGAAGGCGTCAGCGCGCCCCAGGTCATGGTTGAGGTGAATCTTTCCGGCGGTCTGCCCAACACCTTCATCGTCGGTCTGCCCGAGGCGGCCGTGCGCGAGGCACGCGATCGTGTGCGCGTGGCCATCCAGAACACCGCATTCGAATACCCCAGCCGGCGCATCACGGTGAATCTGGCGCCGGCCGAACTGCCCAAGGATGGCGGCCGCTTCGATCTGGCCATCGCGCTGGGCATTCTCGCCGCGGCCAATCAGGTCCCGCGCAAGCGTCTGCACGATTGCGAATTCCTCGGCGAGCTGGCCCTGTCAGGTGAGTTGCGGGCCGTGGCCGGCGTGCTCCCGGCGTTGTTGCATGCCGGCAAGCGCCGACGTCGCGTGGTAGTGCCGCGCGCCAACGCGGCCGAGGCGGCGCTGATTGCCGATGCCGATGTGCTGGTGGCCGATTCGCTGGCCGAGGTCTGCGCATGGCTGCGCGGTGGTGAGGAACTGCAGCGTCCGCAGGCGGCGGTCACCACCTCGGTGCTTCCGGACATGCCGGACCTGGTCGATGTGCGCGGCCAGCTGCAGGCGCGTCGTGCCCTGGAAGTCGCGGCGGCCGGTGGTCATCATCTGCTGCTGGTCGGCCCGCCGGGTACCGGCAAGACCATGCTCGCCGAGCGTTTGCCGGGGATTCTGCCGCCGTTGGGCGAATCCGAAGCCCTGGAGACCTGTGCCGTGCGCTCGGTGGCCGGCGAGGTCATTGATCCGGCGTTGTGGCGGCGGCGTCCCTTTCGTGCGCCCCACCACACGGCCTCTGCGGTAGCGTTGGTGGGCGGCGGTTCGCGACCGCGTCCCGGCGAGATTTCGCTGGCCCATCACGGCGTGCTGTTTCTCGACGAACTGCCCGAATACGAGCGTCGCGTGCTCGAAGTGCTGCGTGAACCGCTGGAATCGGGACAGATCGTGATTTCGCGTGCCGCGCGGCAGAACACGTTTCCGGCTCAGTTCCAGCTGGTCGCCGCGATGAATCCGTGTCCGTGCGGCTACCACGGCGACCCGGGTGGACGCTGCCGATGCACGCCGGACAAAGTCGCACGATATCGTGGGCGATTGTCCGGCCCCTTGCTCGATCGCATCGATCTGCAGGTCGAGGTGCCGCGCGTGCCGTTGCAGGAGCTGACTACGGCACGACGCGATTACGACGAGGACAGCGCCACGGTGCGTGAGCGGGTCATCACGGCGCGGCGCCAGGCGTTGCTGCGCGCGGGGCGTCCGAATGCGGAGATCAGCGTGCGCGAACTCGAGCGCGACTGTGCGCTGGGCGCCAAGGAACGCGTCTGGCTGCAGGACACGCTCGAACGGCTACGATTGTCCGCCCGCGCCTACCATCGCGTGCTGCGCGTGGCGCGCACCTTGGCCGATCTCGATGGTTCGGCCGGTTGCGTCAATCGTGAGCATCTGGCCGAGGCCCTGCAGCTTCGCCGTATCGATGTCTGAGTGGCTGGCTGCGACACTGTGTTCACGTCCGCGAACGGTTCTGCGCTTGACCGACTTTCATGCCGGGCGGATAATTGAACTGTCGGGTATGCAAAATATCTGACCCGCCGCCCCGGTATCGGATTCCCCTCCCCCTCCCCCGCATCCGATACCGGGGATCGGCCTCTCTTCCTCTTGCTCTCGGTCATCTTCCAGCATCGTTGCGATCATCGGTTGCCGCGGTGGGTGCGTGCGGCCGAATGCCTGGACATGTTGCCGGCGATTGCCGGTACCATCGGCGGCACGACCACTGCGGACGCTGCCACTCGTGATCGTCAATCTCGCGCTCATGCTCACCCTTTTGCTGGTGATCGGCTTCGCTGCGCAATGGCTCGCGTGGCGGGTCAAGTTGCCGGCGATTCTCTTCCTGTTGCTGGCGGGCATCCTGCTCGGTCCGGTCAGCGGTCTGGTGGAGCCGGACAAGTTGCTGGGCAAGTGGTTGTTCCCTGCCGTGTCGCTGGCGGTGGCGCTGATCCTGTTCGAGGGCAGCATGACGCTGCGTTTCCACGAACTGCGTGGCATCGGTCGGGCGGTGCGCGGCCTGGTCAGCTACGGTGCCGTGACCGCGCTGCTGATGCTGGCGGCGGCCGCGCACTGGATCGCCGGGCTGGACTGGCCGATCGCGTTCCTGTTCGGCGCACTGGGCTGTGTGACCGGGCCGACGGTGATCGTGCCGATGCTGCGTACCCTGCGACCGGACGCGAAGATCGCCAACACGCTGCGCTGGGAAGGCATCGTCATCGACCCGCTGGGCGCGTTGTTCGCGGTGCTGGTGTTCGAGGCCATCGTCTCGCGCGAGCAGGGACATTCGCTGGGGGTGTTCGCCGCGACCATCGGCAGCGGCGTGGTCATCGGCGTCGTCGGCGCAATCGTGCTGGCCTTCCTGCTGCGTCGCCACCTGATTCCGGAGTACCTGCAGAATTTCGGCACCATGGCCGCGGTGCTGGGCGCGTTCTCGGCTTCCAACGCCATCACGCACGAATCCGGCCTGCTGGCGGTGACCATCATGGGCATCGTCATCGGTAACCGTCGTGACGTGCACATCGATCACATCATGGACTTCAAGGAAGATCTGTCCACGCTGCTGGTATCAATGCTGTTCGTGATTCTCGCGGCGCGGCTGAAGTGGCCGCTCCCGGACGGGATGCTGTTGGGCGGCGCGCTGGTGTTCCTGGCCGCACAATTCGTGGTGCGGCCGGTATCGACGTGGCTGGCGACGCTCGGCAGCACGCTGAACTGGCGTCAGCGCGCGTTGATCGCCTGGGTCGCGCCGCGTGGCATCGTGGCCGCGGCAGTCTCGGCGCTGTTCGCCCTGCGGCTGGAGGAACTCAAGGTGCCGGGCGCCGAGGGACTGGTGCCGCTGGTCTTCAGTCTGATCATCGGCACGGTGATCCTGCAGAGCGCCACCTCGCGCCAATTCGCGCGCTGGCTGCGTGTGGCCGAACCCGAGCCCGACGGCGTGCTGGTCTTCGGCGCCGATCCGGTGGCGCGCGCGGTGGCTGCCGCGCTGGCGGCGGCCGATTTCCGGGTCCTGGTCGTTGACGACGACTGGGACGGCATCCGCGCCGCGCGCATGCAGGGCCTGGAAACCTTCTTCGGCAGCCCGACGTCGCAGCATGCCGATCATCACATGGACCTCACCGGCATCGGTCGCCTGCTGGCGATGTCGACACGGCGCGAGCTCAATTCGCTGGCCGTGGTCCACTACCGACAGGAGTTCGGTCGCGAACGTGTTTATCGCTTGCGCAATCTGGCGCCCGAAGAACGCCATGACCGCCGCAATTTCGCCGGCAACCTGCTGGCGCCGGCGCTATTCGGCGAGGACATGACCCATGCGCGCTTCGCCGAGATGATGAGCGAGGGCTGGCGCATCAAGTCGACCAAACTCACCGAGACCTTCGACTGGCCGCACTTCGTGGAACAGTACGGTTCCGGTTCGGTGTTGCTGTTCGGCATCGGCGAGCGTGGCGTATTGCGGGTGGTCTCGAGCAAGCGCGAACTCGATCCGAAGCCGGGCTGGACCGTGATCGTCCTGGTCCCGCCGCGGCAGGACGAGGAAGAGGCAGGGACGTGATACGTTGACCGATCCGCCTGGAGACTTGCGGACTTACCAGAAAGGAACCACACCATGCGCATTCGCCGCCGCCGCATCTGTTTCATACAGATTGCCGATGAACCCATGCCGGACCTGAAGGCCCTGTTCAGCGGTGACTTGCAGTTCGTTTCCGAACCGGTGGCCGAGTTGTTGTGCCCGTTGAGCGGGGAGCGTCTGCGCGTCAGCGCCAAGGAATTGTCGATACTGGCGCAGTTGCCCGCGGACAAGTGGGTGGAGGCGGAAGATTTCGTGGTCAGGGCCGGAGTGGATCCGCAGACCCTGCAGAATCTTCTGCATCGTCACCTCGTGCTTTCCGATGCCGAGGACGATGCGGCCGCTCGAGAGATTCTTGAGTCCGAGAGTCGACTGGAAAAGATCGGTTGGCTGGATTTGACGGCGGTCTACCATGCCATGACGCGATGGAGCGGCATGCTCAGCGACGTATCCACGCGTGAACACACGCCGGAGGCGCATCGCGAGCGGCTCGATGAACTTTCGCGGGAACACGGACCGGCACCCACGCATTTCCCCCGACGGGACGATGCCATCGACGTCCATGTCATGGAGGTGCCGGCGTTCGATTCGCATCTGGCGCGAATCCTCAAGGCGCGGCACACGACGCGGGCGTTCAAGGAGGATGCGTTCCTGCCGCAGGAAGAGCTTTCCTACATGCTCTACGGCTGTTTCGGTGCGCAGGGCATCCGAGAGCTCGCGCCCGGTGCGATGGCGATCAAGCGAACCAGTGCTTCGGGCGGCGGCCTGACCCCGATGGACCCGTATCCGATCGTGATGCGGGTGGAAGGACTGAAGAGCGGCATCTACCACTACGACATGAGTCGGCATGCACTGGAATTGCTCAAGGAGATGCCGGAAGCGGCGTTGCGCAAGCTGGTGATGGACGTGACGGTCGGTCAGGACTATTTCACCCATGCGCAGGCGGTTGTCATACACGTGGCGCGATTCAGCCGGCATCATTGGAAGTATCGGGACCACGCCAAGGCCTACAAGGCATTGCTGATGGACTCCGCGCACCTCAGTCAGACGTTCTACTTGCTGGCGACTGAAAGGAAGCTGGGGGCGTTCTACACTGCGGCGATCAATGACAAGGATCTGGGTGAAGTGCTTGGTCTCGACCCGCTCGAGGCCGCACCGGTTGGCATCAGTGGCCTGGGCATCAAGGACGTCGAGGACAATGACGCGCTGCACTTCAATCCTGGACCATACACCCCAAAATAAGTCTTGAAAAACATCTACTTATGTTTTATACCTTGACTAAAGAAAACAAAAAGTCTATTATTGCATATAAGACCATGGAAACGAAGTTTTGTCCAGTCTCAAGCACCCGAGGCAGTCGAAGCGGAAAGTTTGGTTGCGGGTAAGGCTGGGCGGTTGGCCCAAGAATGAATGTCGAGTGTGTGGTGTGTATGCGAAGGCGCCCAAAGACTTGGTTAGACAGGGTCGCCGAGAGGCCAAGACTGCGAGTGAGTTTGGTTTGCGTGTAATTCAGATTTGCCCATCTAAACCCTGAGAGGATACGACCATGTTTGATTTCGCCATCAACAATGAAGCTCTGGACACCACTGTTGCCACCGCCGGTACCAAAGTGCTGGCACATGCTTTCATCGAACGTCTCTCCAAGGATGATGAGTTTCGTGCCTATATGTCGGCAAATCCGGTGGCCGCTGCCGCGCAGTATGGTTTTGATGTGACAGGCGTTGAAATCCCGGCTGGTGGGGTTCAATTGCCCAGCAAGGCTGTGCTCAAGGAGCATCTGGACATGATCGCAAAGAAGTTCGCCGAGGCGGCAAGGCCGGTGGTGATTTTCCGGATTTAATTCGGATCTCTATATACAGAAAAAAAGCGGGCCGATTTCGGCCCGCTTTTTTGTTGCGGAAATATCCAATGAATATATATGCCTGTTATTTGGCCTGCATGATAGCGTGTGCTTCACGAATTTCTGCGGAGTTTTTTGGAGCAAGACGCCAGTCATCAAGAAAGATGCTGGCTTGACGTGCAGCCAAGGCGGGGTGCGACTTTTGTAAGAACTTGGCATAAGCGAGTGAAGTCAGGTTCCACTGCACTGCACGAGTGCAGATCCCGAGCTCATTTTCATAGAGCTCACCGAAAGCCAGCGATCTTGCATCAAGTACTCGTCGATATGCGGCATCCGTGTCTGCTGCATGTGTGGCAGCTTTGGCTCTGGCAATGATTTCGAGAAGCTCCCACAGGGGGTGGGAGTCCGCAGCAGTCGCTATCTGTACGGCCTTTTCGGGGTGCCCTTCTTGTAGCGCAATCTCAGAGCGGGCAATGGCAACTAGCTGTGAACGAATCGGGAAGCCTCGAAGTTGATTGTTCGCGCTGGCGAGTTCGATTCCTTCTTGTGCGAGCTTAATGTCTCCGAGTCTCGCGGCCCAGCGGCTATAGGAAGCCACAAGCGTTGGGTAATCATAGAAAGAGTTCTTGCGGTCAAACTTGGTCATATGCAAGAGTTTTTTTAGACCTTGCTGACAAATTTCGAGAGCAGATTGGGTCTTGTTTTGCGCCCACAAAATTCCGATGGCATCGAGCTGCAGGGCCCATCCATGCGCATTGCCTTGGTCCTCGGGAATGGTGTTGATCGCGTGAATGATTTTCCCTTCAGCACTGCTCAAGTCACCCTGGTCAGCAACAACGAGGGCTTGTCTTATAGCCAGGCTGGCTGCTGTGTTGGTGTCGTTGGCTACAGAGGAAAGAAGGGTGGATGCCTTCGAATATTGCCGTGTGGCGACATACGCATCCGCTAATGCCAGAAATGATCCGCGGAAACCATTCTTATAAGATTTGAGCAATGATTGGATGGCGTCATGGTATTTACCGAGTGCTAGTTGGCATGTGCCCAGGGTATACGTAGAGGCCATGCTCAGTGGTTGTGGCAAGTTGGATGCGTGATGAAGGTAGGGTAATGCGGATTTGCAATCATTTAGATAGCCCGCATAGTACAAGCCTACATTGTTAGCCCCGGCCGCATCATCGGGGTAGAGGTCGGCAATAACCTTCCATGCAGCGGTAGCCTTGGTTACCTGTTCATTTGAGGCCGCCAAAAAAGCGCGCATTTTCATTTGTTCAAGTGTGCTGAGGCGATCGCTGTTTGCAAGTGCTTTATGGATGGATTCCTCTGCGAGGTTTATTTGGCCCATGGAAAAATAATTGACAGCTTGCAGGGCGTAAGCCGATGCAAATGTCGGGTCAAGGCGTAGAGCATGACTGATCAGGTCTTGTGAAAGATTGTAATCAGCATGACCTGCCGCCTGTGTGGCGAGAGAGTAAGCTCTCAAGGCATCGAGGTTCGATGTAGTGACTTTTGCAAGAGGAAGGCTTGTCGTTTTAATTTGGGAAAGCGACTCACCAAGATTCTGGCGAAGTCTGAGAACGAGGGTGTCGATAACAGGAACGATGTTCTTGCTGGTTTCGGCCTGGGCTGAAAGCGTATTGATTACTTTACTGGTCGTGGGGTCTATGATTGAGGCGCTTATTTTGATGCCGTCACCCGAGTTAACGATAGATGGGATAATCAGCGCACGAGCGCCATCGCGAATGGCAACTTCGGAGCCTATTTTTTTGTCAATGTCTGTGTCGTCATCTTTTTTCATCAGCTCCAATGTCTGTTGCACTTTTGCATTCGAGATGACGTTAACGTAATTCGATTGTTGCAGCCCTATGCGTATGGCTGTATCAATAGTTTTATTGAAATCCGGTTGTCCTGTTTGATTCTGTATGTTCCCGATTACGACCCAGTCACGAGCCGCGAAGTCGATCTTTGGCGGTTGACGAGCAATGACCCAGATCAGTGTGCCGATGCTGAGCGCCAGCAGCAGGCTGACGCCGCTGATCGTGGATGGGCGCCGCCACCACGGCAGGATGCGGCGAGCTACGGAGCGTTGCGCGGGAATGGTGAAGTCGGCGATACCGGGTTCGCCTACTTCGAAGACTTCGGTGGCCTCGGCGACGCCGCGAATGCGGTACAGGCCGTGCGAGCGCCATTCGGCTTCGGGGCAGTCTTCTGCGATTTCCTCGTGACCTCGCCGGGCGATGCTGGCGGCGACGCCGGAAAGCAGGATCTGCTGCGGTCGCGCCAGCGCGGCCAGGCGTGCGGCCACCGGCTTGGCCAGGCCCTCGACCTCGACCGGCTTGGCGCCGCGGCTGATGTCCTCGGGGCTGTTCTCCCACATCACCACGTCGCCAACGTGGATGCCGACGCGCGCATGCACCTCGACTTCCTCGGCCTCGGACATGAAGCGCAGGCCGCGCTGGTAGGCCAGCGCGAAGCTGACGGCCTGGGTCGGGCGTTCGAACAGCAGCAGGTAGCCGTCGGTCTTGTCGATTTCGCGGCCGTTGTGCTCGTCGATCAGCGCCCGCGTCAGGCGATCGTGCTTGCGCAGAAGCGCGGCGGCGCGGCGGTCGCCAAGGCGCTCGACCAGGGCCGTGGAGTCGGCCAGATCGCACACCACCATGGTGCGCAGAACAGGTTGCCCGGCGGCCGTGGCGTGTCGCCAGTGAAGTCCGGCGTCCAGGGACTCAGACATGATCTCAGGCTTCGGCGTCGGTGAGCCCGGCTACGTGCCACCCGTCGCCGCCGATGGCCTTGACGCTGTAGAGCGCGCGGTCGATATCGCTGTACCACACCGACCAGCCGTCGATGTAGCGGCACAGGCCGCCGCCGATGCTGACGCTGGCGAGCAGTTGCGGTTGGTCGACTTCCGCGAAGCTCAGGCGGCGCACGCCTTCGAGGATCTGGTTGGCGCGTTCGCACAGTTCGCCGGATGTGTTGACGTGACACAGCAGGGCGAACTCGTCGCCGCCGAGGCGACAGGCGAGATCGCAGTTGCGCGTGGCGTCGTTGACTACGTGGGCGACGGCGCACAGCACTTCGTCGCCGACCATGTGGCCGCATTGGTCATTGATCTGCTTGAAGCGATCCAGGTCGATCAGCAGCAAACCCAGCTGCAGTTCGCCGCTGGGGGGCGTCAGGTCGTCCAGGTAGGCGTACAGGCCTCGGCGGTTGCACAGGCCGGTCATGTCGTCGGTGCGCACCTGGTCTTCGGCGCGGGTTAGTTCGCCGCGCGTCTTGCGCAGCGATTCCATGGCGCGGATAAGGTCCTCGTTGCGGCGTTGCAGGCCGAGCACCAGTTGCTGTTCGCTGGCAACCAGATACGAGAACGAGCGACGCATGAACTGGACCATCCGGTCAGGCTGGCTCTGCAGCAGGATGTCGAAGCCGGGCTGGTCCACCGACCACAGTTCGCAGTCGGTCACGGCGACGGCGTCGGCCATGCGCGCATGATGACCGATGAATAGCGCCAGCTCGCCGAAGAACTCGCGTTCGCCCAGCGTCTTGTTCTGCATGTGGCCGGAGAAGTCGAGCCGGATCTGCCCGCTGTCGATGATGAACATGCATTGGCCGATCTCGCCGCGGCGGAACAGGACCTGGCCGGCGGCGACGGTGCAGCGGGTGCCCACGGAGCAGAACGAACCCATTTCGGCGCCGGACAGGCGTCGGATGTAAGCGTCGTCGGACAAGTAGCCCGAGACGCTCCTGCTGGTTTCGGCATGGGGCGTGACCACAGGCCTGTTCCTCACGAAGACAATTTCTGAGGCTTCATCCTAGCAACTTCGAGCGTCTCGCACACGCGTTTTCGGCAAGAGTGCCAGCGCGGAAAGTTCCGCGCTGGCAAGGGTTTGGGTGGGATTCAGGCGGCGTTGGCGCGGGTGGAGGCCTTGAACTGCTCCTCTTCGGTGGAGCCGGACAGGGCCGAAAGCGAACTCAAGCCACCGGAAACGGCCTGATTGACGCTGTCGAAGTACCCCGCACCGACTTCGCGCTGGTGCTTGGCGGCGGTGTAGCCGTCCTTTTCGGCGGCGAATTCGGCTTCCTGCAGTTCCACGTAGGCGGCCATCTGCCGTGCCTTGTAGCCGCGCGCCAGCTCGAACATCGAATAGTTGAGCGCATGGAAGCCAGCCAGGGTGATGAACTGGAACTTGTAGCCCATGGCGGCGATGTCGCGCTGGAACGAGGCGATGGTGGCTTCGTCGAGGTTCTGCTTCCAGTTGAAGCTGGGCGAGCAGTTGTAGGCCAGCAGTTTGCCCGGGAACTTCGCATGGATGGCCTCGGCGAAGCGGCGCGCCTGCTCCAGGTCCGGTGTGGCGGTCTCGCACCAGATCAGGTCGGCGTACGGCGCGTAGGCCAGTCCGCGGGCGATGGCCTGGTCGATGCCCTTGCGGGTCTCGTGGAAGCCCTCGACGGTGCGCGTGCCGGTGCAGAACGGCTGGTCGACAGGATCGACGTCGGCGGTCAGCAGGCCCGCGCCCATGGCGTCGGTGCGCGCCACGATCAGGGTCGGCACGCCGGCGACGTCGGCGGCCAGGCGCGCGGCGACCAGTTTCTGCACGGCTTCCTGTGTCGGCACCAGCACCTTGCCGCCCATGTGGCCGCACTTCTTGGCACTGGCCAGCTGGTCTTCGAAGTGCACGCCGGCGGCGCCGGCCTCGATCATGTGCGTCATCAGTTCGTAGGCGTTGAGCACGCCGCCGAAACCGGCTTCGGCATCGGCCACGATCGGCACCATCCAGTCGATGTCGTCCTTGCCCTCGGCGTGATGGATCTGGTCGGCGCGAAGCAGCGTGTTGTTGATGCGGCGGACCACGCCGGGCACGGAGTCGACCGGGTACAGCGACTGGTCCGGATACATGGTGCCGGCGGAGTTGGCGTCGGCGGCGACCTGCCATCCGGACAGGTAAATGGCCTGCAGGCCGGCCTTGACCTGCTGCATGGCCTGGTTGCCGGTTAGCGCCCCGAGTGCGTTGACGTAGTCCAGCGAATGCAGCGAGTTCCAGAGGCGCTCGGCACCCTGGCGTGCCAGTGAGTGCTCGACGTGGACATTGCCGCGCAGACGCACGACTTCGGCGGCGTCGTAGGGGCGGGTGACGCCCTTCCAGCGCGGATCTTCATTCCACTCGCGGGTCAGCTGTTCGGCGGTCGGACGGGTGATGGTGGCGTTCATGATCGTTCTCCGGTGCAGTGCGGGCGCGGTCAGAGGCGCGCGTAGGCGGGCAGGGTCAGGAAATCGGCCAGGGTGTCGGCGCGGGTCAGTTCGGTGAGCAGCTCGGCGGCTTCGTCGATGCGCGCGGCGCCCGGTACGTCGGCGTCGCGCAGGCGGTGCGCATGGCTGGCCAGGGCGCGGTCGAACAGCGCCATCGTGATCGGTGCGTGGTCGGTGAATTCCAGGCCGCCGTGATGCAGCCACTGCCATAGCTGGGCGCGGGCGATCTCGGCGGTGGCGGCGTCTTCCATCAGGTGATGGATGGGCACGCAGCCGAGGCCGTCCAGCCAGGCGGCGGTGTAGCGCAGCGCCACTTCGACGTTGTTGTCGAAGCCCTCGCGGGTAATGGTGCCGGCGCACGGCGCCAGCAGCTGGTCGCGGCCGATGTCGAGCTCGTCGAGCGGACGGTCGAGCTGGTTGGAACCGTCCATGTGCGCGTCGAAGATCTCCATCGCCACCGGCACCAGCGCGGGATGCGCGACCCAGGTTCCGTCGTGGCCATCGCGTACTTCGCGCAGCTTGTCGGTACGGACCTTCTCCAGCGCGGCCTGGTTGGCGGCCGGGTCGTTCTTGATCGGAATCTGTGCGGCCATGCCGCCCATGGCGAACGCGCCGCGGCGGTGGCAGGTGCGGATCAGCAACTGCGAGTAGGCGCGCAGGAACGGCACGGTCATGCCGACCTGTCCGCGTTCGGGCAGCACGCGCGAGCGGTCGTTCCGGCAGGTCTTGATGTAGGAGAAGATGTAGTCCCAGCGTCCGCAGTTCAGACCCACGATGCGGGTGCGCAGCGCGTGCAGGATTTCGTCCATCTGGAATGCGGCCGGCAGCGTCTCGATCAGCACGGTGGCCTTCATGCAGCCGGCCGGCAGGTTCAGTTCGTTCTCGGCGAAGGCCATCACCTCGTCCCACAGCGCGGCTTCCTCCATCGATTCGAGCTTGGGCAGGTAGAAGTACGGGCCGCGGTCGCGTTCGTGCAGGGCGCGCGCGTTGTGCCAGACGAACAGGCCGAAATCGACCAGTGCCGCGGACAGCGGCAGACCGTCCAGCGTCAGATGCGACTCCGGCAGATGCCAGCCGCGCGGACGCACGATGAGCACCGCCGGGTTGTCGACCAGGCGGTATTCGCGGCCATCGGGGTTGGTGAAGGCGATGCGGCCATCGACCGCGTCACGAAGATTGATCTGGCCGTCGACGACGTTGGCGAAGGTCGGGGCGTTGGAGTCCTCGAAATCCGCCATGAACACGCGCGCGCCGGAGTTGAGCGCATTGATGACCATCTTGCGTGAGACCGGGCCGGTGATTTCCACGCGACGATCGCGCAGCGCTTCGGGGATGGGCGCCACGCGCCAGTCGTCCTCGCGGATGGCGCGGGTGTCCTCGCGGAAGTCCGGCAGCTGCCCGGCGTCGTATTCGCGTTGGCGTTCCTTGCGGCAGGCCAGCAGCTCCAGGCAGCGCGCGTCAAAGCCATGATGCAGGCGCGCCAGGAAATCCAGCGCGTCGTCCGTGAGGATGGCCGCGCGCTCGGGCGTCATCGGGCCGTTGATTTCGATGGTGCCGCGTTCGGGCACGTATTCCTGCAGCACAGACATGGGTCATCTCCGGCAATGCGATTCGGAGGTTCAGGCTGCGCCTGGAATATTTATTTGACAAAGTAAATGTTTCAATTCATAACATTGATATATTCAATGTTAGATACAAGTCATTGATAAGGCATTGCTAAATCACTCGACTGGGGCAGGTGCATGGCACGAAAGAGTCCCGAAAAAGCCGCCAGATGCGAAACCGGCGCGTCGGAGCAGCGGTTCTACTACAAGGGCAACCGGTACAAGCAGCTGCGCGCCTTCGTGTACACGGTGAAGCTGGGCACGTTCACGCGTGCGGCAGAAGCGCTGTACCTGTCGCAGCCATCGGTGAGTCTGCAGATCAAGGCGCTGGAGCGCGAGTTGGACGTCACCCTGCTCGAACGCACGCGCCGACGCATCACCGTGACCGACGCCGGCGAGGCGCTGTACGAACTGGCCCGACCGCTGGTGGAAGGCTGGGAAACGCTGGACCGTGACTTCCATGCCCGCTTGCAAGGCCTGAAGAGCGGTTCGCTGACCATCGCCGCCGGCGCTTCCACCATCCAGTACCTGTTGCCGCCGCTGGTGCAGGCCTACCGCGAACAGATGCCGGCAGTGCATCTGGAGCTGGCCAACGTCACCGGCAAGGACGGCCTGGCTTTGCTGCGCGAGGATGGTGCCGACTTCGCCGTCGGGTCGATGCTGGACGTACCGCACGACCTGGCTTACGCGCCGGTCTACCACTTCGATCCGATGCTCATCATGCCGCCGGATCACCCGCTGGCGGCGAAGGACGACATCGCCATCGAGGACCTGTCGCCCTACGGCCTGATCCTGCCGCCGCAGCGGCTGACCACCTATCGCCTGGTCGACCTGGTGTTCCAGCAGCGCCAGGTGCCCTACACCGTCGCCATCGAGGTCGGCGGCTGGGAGGTGATCAAGCACTACGTGGCGATGGGGCTGGGCATCTCCATCGTCACCGGTATCTGTCTGACCGAGGAGGACCACGCGCATCTGGCCGTGCGCAACATGCGGCGCTACTTCCCGCAGCGCAGCTATGGGGTGGTCATGCGCAAGGGCAAGTATCTGAGTCCCGAGGCGCGCGCCTTCATCGACTTGATCAAGCCGGGGCTGCTGACTCATCGCGAGTACGATGAGTCCGGGCATTCAGCACGCTGAATGATGCAAGCCGATTCGCGCCGTGGGCCAGCGTGGGATGTCCAAGTCATCGCCGGCAGCGGACACTACTCGGAATACGCGGGTACGCCGGCAAGATCGATTACCCATTTCGGCGAAGTCGGTTCGCCGTCGTAGAACTTCCACGACCAGCCCGCGGCAATCGCCCATCGGTGGATCCAGCTCGTGCCGAGCGCACCGGTGAATGTGTCCGCACGCTGGTAGGCCGGGTCACGCATGGCCTCGTCGAGGCTGACAAACCGATAGCCGCGTGCATGCAGTCGGGAGACAAAGTCGGCATAGGTGTCGGCATTGAGCGCGTTGGCGTGCAGCAGCATCACTTGCGGCAACGCATAACCGAGCAGCTTGGTCGAACGATGCTCGAAATAGTGGACCATCCGCAGCAGATAGGGGACGTATTGGGCGCGTAGTTTCGCTTGCATGGCGGTATCGCCGCTGTCGAGCGCCTTGGCGTACGCGGCGGCCCAGATCCAGTCGGAATCGGTGATCGTGACTGGTGCGATGCGATACCCGTGTCGAGTCAGGAACGTCTTGATCGCTGCCTTGTCCTGCAGGGTGCGTCCTGTACGCAGGTAGGGGTGGCGGAACCAGTGCGGCTGCAGGTCGCGTTTTGCCAGCAGCGGACGCAACACGGCGTCGCAGGCGAGGATGTCGTTCTCGAAGGCCTGCTTGCCGACCGCGTGCAGGTCGACATGCGTGGCGGTGTGATTACCCAGTTCCAGACCCGCATCGAGCCAGGCATCGAGCATGCCCACGCGGTCCGGCTGCGGTTGGCCGTGAACGAGCAGGCGCGCGGAATTGACGAATCCGATGGCGGGGGTGCCCGAGTTCTTGATCGCCTGCAGCAGGCGCGTGAATTCGGCGGCGATGCGCGGCGGCACGGTTCCGTGTGCCGGCAAGGGCGTATTCGAGTCGAGCGTGGCCCAGGGCAGGTCGTCGAAGGTGATGGCGATGCGGCGGTCCGGGGGCTTGGCGACCGTGGCGGTGGTCGCGGACTGCGCCATCGCGGCCGTGAATGGAAGCAGACAAGCGCAAGCCATGCAGGCACGTTGCAACAACCGCTTCATGATTTTCCCCTGTGTTCCAGGAGCGCTCCTTTGCGCAACCTGTGTTCGCGGATGGCGCGCACCACGCGAGCGGCACCGCCTTGTCCCGAAGCTCTTCGTTCAATGCACCGCTGGACAGCGATCGGCGCGGAACTCGCAGAAGCGGTAGCGCAGCTGTAAACCGATATTGGTGCCCTCGTAGTACCCCGATTGATTCAGGCGCTGGCTGTAGCCGATGCGGCCGACCAGCTGCCAATGCGTGAAGATGCCCAGAGTCAGTTCGGCGTTAGCGTCGATGGCGCGTTTCCAGGTGCGGAAGGTCTCGTCCTTCTGCCGACCGAGTGCCGCCGACAGGTACAGCCCGACTTCCTGACCGAATGGGATGTAGGTGGATGCCGTGGCCGCGAAACGGCGGTAGCGACTGGGGCTGTAATAGCCATTGTTGGTGTTGCGGGAATTGTGCTGCCCTTCCGCCTGCAGGCCGACATCGATCATTGCCCGCTCGCCGCGGTACACCGCGCGGGCATAGCTGGCCAGCACGGATGTGCGTTGGTTGTGGTCGGCGAAATCGTCGCCGGCGATGCGCGCATCGAAGCGGTCGCGCAGCGTCGGTGTCCAGTGCAGGTCGGCGGCAAGGCCATTGCGCATCAATGGCAGTGCGCGCGGCGAGGCATCGACGCGGTCCCGATCGAGCGTGATTGCATAGCGGAAGGCATCGCTGGCGCGTTGCGAAAGCTGCAGATGGCCGATCACCTTGCTGTTGCCACCGGAGCCGTTGTCGATCCGCGAATTGCCCAGCCACAGTTCCAGTGCGGTGTCGGGCGAAGGCGCGTAGCGCAGGCCGGTGCCGACACGATTTTCATTGACGTGGTTGTCGCCGATCAGCGGAGCGAACGGACCGCCGAATGCGGCCGAGTGCCTGCGGTGCGAGACGCTGGCCAGCAACCGCCAGCGGTCCGACAGCCAGAGCATGCTATCGAGCGTGGTGGTGCGTATTTCGATATCGTCCGAGTCGCTGTACACCGAGGGGGTCAGGCCGACCCAGGAAAACAGCGGCAGGCGCACGGCCTTCGCGAGGTCGATGGTGTCCCGGCTGTCCGGCTTGATCGACTGCACGGTAGCCAGTGCCGGCAGCGCCTGATGCGGCCATTCGCCCTGGCGAAGGATCAGCGCCTGGGTCCAGGCGTTGTCGTAGTCGGACGGGTCGGCGGCATAGAGCGGTGCGTTGAGCCCCAACGCGGCATCGCGGCGTTCGGCCCAGGCCATCACGCGAGCGCGCAATGCGGTGGCTTCCTCGTCATCGGGGCCGAATTGGGCGAGCGCGTCGTTTGCCTTTGCGTAGTCGCCCATCCAGGCGAGAAAGCGCGCACGGTCGAGTTGCGCGGCATGGTCGTTCGGGTGCTTGGCCAGGTAGGCGTCGATCAGGCGCAGCGCTTTGCCGGTGTGCCCGGCCCAGGATGCGTTCAGTGCCGGTTGGTAGGCGACGGCGTTCTGGGCGAAAGCCGGCTTCAGGGCAAGGGAGCAAGCAAGCGCGCAGGCGAACAGGCTGATCCGGCCCAGCGCCGAAGCGCGGGCCCATGCCCGGCGATGGGAGGTCATTTGCGCCATTTGCGGTTCCTCGTGATCCACAGGTGGACGGTGAACACGCCGATGGTGTACAGCTCGGCGACCATCAGGAAGTAGCGGAGCGGCGTGATCAAAAGGCCCTTGCCCATCGACTTGAGGCGACTGCCGCGCGAGACCACGCCGAGGATGAGCAGTGACAGCAGGACCTCCACCGCGACCGTGACCCACAGTGGTTCCCACCACTGCATCAGAAGCATGATGATGAGCGTGGTCGGGAAGCCGAGCTTCTCCACCGCGCCCATGAAGATCACCCAGCCGATCGGGCGGCCGTATTTCTTGGTGACGTCCTCGCCGAACGCCTGGCGGTAAGGTTCCTGGATCTTGCGCATCTCGCGGATGCGTTTCTGCTCGCTGGCCTTCTTCTCGTGCATCCGCTTGGCGAAACGGCGGAATGCCTTGAACGGACTGCGCATGAGACCGTCGAAGTAGAAGCAGCTCTGCAGGAACGAGGACGACCACAGGAACACCTGACGCGGCAAGCGCGTGGCTTCGGGCTCTTCCGAGCGCGCGACCACGTCGTTGAGCTGGATGTTGCGGTAGCCCTCGTTGTTCAGCGCGAAGCCGATGAAGATGTCCTCGGACGTGGTCAGGTCGTCGCCGAGCAGCGGTTCGTAGTGGTCGAACAGATTCTTGATGTACTTGCGACGGTAGGCCACGGCGCAGCCGACCGGGTTGGTGATGCCGCCGAAGAAGACCATCTGACCGTGGTACACGAAGCCTTGCAGGAAGCGGTACAGGCAGTCGCGGTACATGTTGGTCAGACCCCACCACATCAGGTGCATGCGGCCGCGTTTCTCCATCGGGTCGTGCCAGTCGCCGTCGGCGAGCAGGGGCGCGAATTCCGGGGTTTCGGCGAGTTTGCGGCGGTCGCTGAGGCGCATCGGCAGGATGGTGCCGCAGGCGCTGGCGATGCCCACGCCCTGGTACAGCTCCTGCACGCAGCGTTCGATGTAGGTGGTCGATTCCAGGAACGTGTCGCCGTCGAGGATGAACTCGACATCGGCGTCGAATTCGCGTGCCTGACGCTTGATGGTCGGCGTCTTGCCGATCGAGCTGGCCCGACGGATCACCGTGATCTTGAGGCCGAGCTTGACGGCGGACCGTTCGGCCAGGCCGGCGGTGTCGTCGCCGCTGCCGTCGTCGACCACGATGATGTGGCGTGGCTTCACCGTCTGCCGCGCGAGCGAGGCCAGGCAGTGCGGCAGGTTCTCGGTTTCGCGGTAGGCGGGAATGACCACGTCGATCACGGCGGTGCGCCAGTCCTCGGCCGGTGTCGGAATCGTCTTGTCCGGCCCGCGCAGCAGGCCGATGGCGCTCAGCAGCGCGTTAGGACTGATGACAAACCATGGAGCGGTGGCCATGACCGTTCTCCCTCGACTGTTGTTCGCGGCTCGTGCGGATCAGCTCGTCGAGCGTGTCCTCCAGGGTGTGTTCGTGCTCGAAGCCGGTCAGCTTGCGCAGGCGGTCGAGCACCGGGCGGCGACGGCGTATGTCCTCGAAATCCTCGCCGTAGGCGGTGACGTAGGGCACGTGCTGGATGATCGAGTCGCTGCCGGCGCGTTCGCGCACCAGCTCGGCGAGGTCGTTGACGGAGATCTCGCGGTCGTTGCCGACGTTGACCACCAGGCCTTCGGCGGTCGCCTTGGTGGCGAGCATGTCCAATGCGCGCGAGGTGTCGCGCACGTCGCAGAAGGAGCGCGTTTGCAGACCGTCGCCGTACACGGTGATCTCTTCGCCCTTGACGGCCTGTTCGACGAAGCGCGGCACTACCATGCCGTAGCGGCCGGTCTGGCGTGGGCCGGTGGTGTTGAACAGGCGTGCGATGACGGTCGGGATGTCGAATTTCTGCGCGTAGGAAAGCCCCAGCGCCTCGTCGGCGATCTTGCTGACCGAGTAGTTCCAGCGTGTGCCGGCGCGTGTGGACACCGACAGATCCATCTGTTCGTGCAGTTCGCTTTCCAGACGGTGGCCGTAGACCTCGGAACTGGACGCGATGACCACATGCGGCTTCCAACCGCTGGCGGTGACCGCACGCAGCAGACGCTCGCAGGCCGCGATGTTGGTGGCCAGCACGCGCGTCGGCTCGGCGATCACGCGGTACACGCCGACCACGGCGGCCAGGTGGTAGATGCGGTCGGCCCAGGCGGCCGCACGCTCGAGTCCATCCCACACCAGCATGTCGGCATGGTCGAAACGGAAATTGGGATAGCCCTCGAGGAGCTGGATGTTGGCGCGGTTGCCGGTCGACAGATCATCGACCACATGAACCTTGTCGCCTCGCGCCAGGTGACGTTGCGCGACATGCGAGCCGATGAAGCCCGCACCCCCTGTAATCAGCACATGCATATCCGACCCCTGTAGCCAACGCCGGCGATCCATGGCCGCAATGGTGCGGGAGTTCTCGCGCGGCGGGGGTCAATATGTACCATATTTGCGAATTCCTTCACAGAAAAAACGGTTGACGTTCCTGTCCTGCCTAAGTATTAGGCCGTTTTGCATAGCATAGCGTGTGGGCGCGGCGACCGCGTGCACGCATTCCGCAATTTGTGAAGGTTTTCAGGTGCCGCGGTGCTTGCCGCGCGCACCATGGAAGAGCGCGTGAATGCGTGCGAGATCGGCGTCCATGTCGCCGGTGGTGTGCTGCAGCGGACCCAGCGTGAAGGTCTTGCTGGGGAAGTCGATGAGCACCGGGAGAATCGGTACCTGCGCCGCATGCGCGATGCGCAGGAAGCCGGATTTCCATCGTTCCACGTGTTTGCGCGTGCCTTCGGGCGTGATACCCAGCCACATGCGCTCGCGACCGGCGAAGCGCTGCTGCATTTGCTCGACGACGCCGATCGCGGCCTTCCGGTCGATCGGGATCAGGCCGAAGCCGCGCAGGATCGGTCCCAGCGGACCGTCCATGACCTCGCGCTTGATCATGATGTTGATGTCCAGGCCGAGCGCGGATTTCATCAGTAGCCCCCACACGCCGTCCCAGTAGGACGAGTGCGGTGCGCCGATGATGACCAGCTTGGGCACGTTAGGCAGCGTGCCGGCCAGGCGCCAGCCGGCCATGCGCAGCAGCAGACGGCTCAGGCGCGAGCCGAGACCGCGGCGCGTGCGCGGCGCCTGCGGCGGCATTTCGGGCAGGATCGGTGAGCTCATTCGCGGCTCCAGTCGCGCGAACGCGCCTGCTTGATGCGTCCGCGTTGCTGCTTGGCTTGCAGGCGGCGTTCCTTGGAGGCGCGCGTCGGGCGTGTGGCGATGCGTTTCTTCGGCGCCTGCGTGGCGCTGCGCACCAGGCTGGCCAGACGCTCGCGCGCGTCCTCGCGGTTGCGTGCCTGGTCGCGGAAGCGGCGGGCCTGGATCACCACCATGCCGTCAGCGGTGATGCGGCGATCATGGCGGTGCAGCAGACGCGTGCGCACCGCCTCCGGGAGCGTCGGCGAATGCGCTGCATCGAAACGCAGCTCGACGGCGCTTTCCGTGCGGTTCACATGCTGCCCGCCCGGACCCGCCGCGCGCACGAAACGCTCGGTCAGTTCCGATTCGGGAATGGCGATGGAGCGGTTCACGCGAAGCATGCGGGCAGTGTAGCGGGGAAGGCGTTGCAGTTCGCCGACAGCCGCTCAGCGCCCTCGCGGCCAGCTGAGCACGAAGGCCAGTAGCCCGAGGCCGGCGGCGATACCGGGAATCCACGGTCCGTGCTGCGGCGCCAGCGACCAGACCAGCGCCGCGCTGAACACCAGCGTGGCGCCGATCAGGCCGCCCGCCAGCAGTCGGCGCGAGCGGCGCGCCTCGACGTGCAGGCGTTGCAGATCCTCGGAGGCGAAATGCACGCGCGTCTGCCCGGCCACGCTCTGCTCCAGCATTTCACGTGCCAGGTCGGGCATGCGCGGTGCCGCGTGCAGCCACTCCGGCAGACGGCGGCGCAGCGTGTGCAGCGCGCGGCGCGGACTGTAGCGCTCGCGAAGGATGCGCTTGAGCACCGGGTGCGCCACCGACCAGATGTCGATCTCCGGATCGAGCATGCGACCCACGCCCTCGATGTTGAGCAGGGTCTTCTGCAGCAGGATCAGCTGCGGCTGCAGGGTCAGTTCGAAACGGCGCGCGGTGTTGAACAGCTTGGCCACCACTTCGGCCAGCGAGATCTGCGAAAGTGGGCGTGTGAAGTACGGTTCGCACACCGTGCGCACGGCGGCTTCCAGTTCGTCCACGCGCACGTGGCGCGGCATCCAGCCCGCGGCCAGGTGCAGTTCGGCGATGCGCCGGTAGTCGCGTTCGAACAGGGCGATGAAGTTCTCCGCCAGCCAGTATTGGTCGGCTTCGGGCAGCGAGCCCATGATGCCGAAATCCAGCGCGATGAAACGCGGTTCGTGGCTGGAGATGTCGACCCAGATGTTGCCGGGGTGTGCGTCGGCGTGGAAGAAGTTGTCGCGGAACACCTGCTCGTAGAACAGGCGCACGCCCATCGCCGCCAGCGCGCGGCGATCGATGCCGGCGGCTTCGATGGCATCGACGTCGTCGGCCGGCACGCCATGCACGCGCTCCAGGGTTAGCACGCGGGCGCTGGAATGGTCCCAGTACACCACCGGCACCTTCAGTTCCGAGGAGTGCTCGAAGTTGCGGCCGAGCAGGCTGGCGTTGGCGCCCTCGCGTTGCAGGTCGAGTTCGTTCTCCAGCGTCTTCTCGATTTCGGCGACGACGTCCAGCGGCCGGATCTTGTCGGCGTTGGGGTGCCAGCGCTGCGCCAGTTCGCCGAGCGCGTGCAGCAGGTCGACGTCGCGGCGGATGCGCTGGTCGATGCCCGGGCGCAGTACCTTGACCACCACGCTGGTGCCGTCGTGCAGTTCCGCCGCGTGCACCTGGGCGATCGAGGCCGAGGCCAGCGGCTCCTCGTCAAATCGGGCGAAGCGTTCGGTGATCGGATGGCCCAGCGATGCTTCGACGATGGCGCGCGCTTCGGTGCCGGGGAACGGCGGTACCTGATCCTGCAAGGATGCCAGTTCGTCGGCGATGTCCTCGGGGATCAGGTCGCGGCGCGTGGACAGCACCTGTCCGGCCTTGACGAAGATCGGTCCCAGCTCGTTCATGGCCATGCGCAGGCGCGCGCCACGCGGCAGATCGCGCACGTCGGCACGGGCGCGCGGCAGTACCGCGCGGATCAGTTTCAGCGGGCGAAACAGGTGTGCGGCGTCGACCAGCTCGTCGAGGCGATACCGCAGCAGCACGCTGGCCACGCGCAGCAGCCGCGGGGCAAGACGGAGCGGCGTCATGCGTTCGGCTCCAGCGTGCGGGACAGGCGCTTCAGGCGCGCGTCGAGGCGCTCGGCGCGTTCGCGCAGGGCATCGACGTCGTCGAGGAAGTCATCCATTTCCGCGGGCGCGATGGCCAGGCGCGATTCCTCGCGCAGCCAGTCGGCGGAGTCTTCCACGGCGTGCTTCGCGCCACGGCGCAGATGCGTTACACCGCGTTGCAGGGTGCGCGCCAGTGGCACGCCGAGCATATCGCCGAAACGTTGCGCGAAGGCTTCTTCGACGTCCGGCGCATAGCCGCGCGCGAGCTTCTCGAGCTGGCGCGCGAGGCCGGCGTCGCCGGCAATCTCGACCTTGCCCGGCGCGATGCCGTCCTCGCCGCGCTGCGCCGCCATGGCCAGCAGACTGCCCGGACTGGCGGTCACGCGCAGTGCGGGTGCGGCGTCCGGGGTTTCCGGTGCGGGACCGACGCGCAGACGACCGTCCTCGACATGCACGGAGAGTGTCAGTTCCGGGCCGCGCATGTGCACGATCACGCGCCGTCCTTCCAGCGCGCACACGCGTTCGTGCGTCTCCGGATCGAGATCGACGGCGCGGTTCAGCGCGCTTTCCAGGGCGCGACCGGCGAGCTTGCGCATCGGTCGCGGCAGCAGCGGTGAGGCTTCGTTCATGCGCCGATTGTACCCGTTGCCGCGTGCTGTCCGCGTGGCGTCACGCCGCACCGGGAAAGCCGAGTTGCCGCCACGCTTCGAACACGGTCACAGCGACCGC
This sequence comes from Oleiagrimonas citrea, assembly GCF_012395255.1. GTDB lineage: Bacteria > Pseudomonadota > Gammaproteobacteria > Xanthomonadales > Rhodanobacteraceae > Oleiagrimonas > Oleiagrimonas citrea. Next base: position 16,656 of record NZ_JAAZQD010000006.1, on the reverse strand, counting down.
ATTCGAAAGGTTCAGGCTGCGGCTGTCGGCCTGCATCGGCAGCCGCAGGCGCTGGGCTTCGGGCAGGCGCTCGAGCACGTTGTCGGGCAGTCCGGCGGTCTCGCGTCCGAACAGCAGCGCATCGCCATCGGCGAACGCGGTGGTGTAGGGCGAGCGCGTGGCGCGCGTGGTCAGGGCGAAGACGCGCGGAGCGCGCAGCGCGTCGAGGCAGGCGTCGAGATCGTCGTGCACGCGCAGCGAGGCGTACTCGTGATAGTCGAGACCGGCGCGTCGCAGGCGCTTGTCGTCCAGTTCGAAACCGAGTGGACGGATCAAGTGCAGCGACGCACCGGTATTGGCGCATAGACGGATGACGTTGCCGGTGTTCGGCGGGATTTCTGGGCTGTGGAGGATGACGTGCAGCATCCATCCATTATCGCCGCCGTGGCAGCCCGCGTCAGTTGGCGCGGACGCACAGCACGCCGTCCGGCAGCAGCGGGCAGGCCAGCGGGGTGATCGCGCTGGCGTCGACCACGCGGGCCTGGTCGGAGGTCTGTCCTGCCACCTGGGATGCGACCGAGGTGCCGAACAGCATCGAGCCGACGGTGGCGGCGCACAACATCATGCACACGATGAACAGACCGCGTAACAGGAAGCTTTCGAATTTCATGAGTGTTCTCCATACAGCGAAGGGGGGAGTCCCTGCATGGATACACTCGCAAGTCGCGTGCCAAGCATGTAGTGATGTTCAAACTGCTGATTTCATGGTATTTGTCAGATTGCATGTCGCTGCATGCAAATGTCCGCGGACGGACAGATGCACGCGGTCGGACACTGCGGACGTCCGCGTCACCATCGTGAAATGCGCCGGACCGGCACGATGCGCGGCTTCGTCCATGCCATGAGTCATGGGGGGATGCGGTCGCTTTGAAAAGCCTCCGGAAAGGCTTTGCAATGGATTATGAAAACGTTTACAGTTGCGCCCGTCTATCAACCGAGGGGTGGGCGTACCGACATGTCGGTCACGATCAAAGACGTTGCGAAAGCGGCCAATGTATCCGTGGCATCCGTGTCGCGGGTCCTCAACGGACGCGACAATGTCAACGAGGAAACGCGCAAGCGCATCCTCGCCGCGGTGCGCCGTCTGCGCTACATGCCCAACGGCGCTGCGCGCAGTCTGATCACCCGTCGTACGCACACGCTCGGCGCGCTGCTGCCTGACCTGCACGGCGAGTTCTTCTCCGAGTTGATCCGCGGCATCGACATTGCGGCCCGCGCCCGCGGACTGCATCTGCTGGTGTCCAGTTCACACGGCGACGCCGACGAGGCTGCGGCCGCGCTGCGCACCATGCGCGGAAAGGTGGACGGCCTGCTGGTGATGTCGCCGTACGCCAATGCCGACTTCCTCGCCGACAACCTTCCGCCGGCCCTGCCCACCGTGCTCATCAACACGCCGCACACGCCGGAAAACTGCATGGCAATGAGCGTGGACAACCACGCCGGCGCGTACGCCATGGTCGAGCACCTGGCCTCGCTGGGCCATCGGCACATTGCATTCATCAGCGGCCCCGAAGACAACTTCGAGGCCCAGAACCGACTGCACGGCTATCGCGATGCGATGGCCGCGCTCCTGCCCGGAGTGCCCGTCCAGATTCTGGAGGGCGAGTTCACGGACAACTCAGGCTACCTGGCAGGACAGCATCTGCTGCAACTGGAGCAACGCCCCGATGCTGTATTCGCAGCCAACGACATGATGGCGATCGGCTGCCTGTCCGCCTTGCACGAAGCAGGATTGCGTGTCCCCGAGGACATCGCGCTGGCGGGCTTCGATGACATTCCGCTGGCGCGTTACATCACGCCGAAGTTGACCACGGTGCGCGTGCACATCGCCGAGCTGGGCGAACAGGCGCTGGCGCGTCTGGTGCAGGCCATCGAGGAACCCAACACGGACGCAGAGCGCGAGAAGACGCTTCAGTCCGAGCTGGTGCTGCGCGCGTCCAGCGGAACCGGCGCACACGAGACGCGGCGAAAGACCGCTCATGCAAGCAAAGTTTGAGGGAGACCCCACCATGCAACGTTCAAGCAAGTTCCAAGGCCGTTCCCAAGCGGCGACCATGCGCCTGAAGCGCCGGATGATCGCGAGCCTGATCGCCGCCTCCGTGGCGGCGTCGGTCGCTGCGCCGACTGCGGTCTGGGCGCAAAGCGTCAATGCCACTGTGCGCGGCGACGGTCCGCCGAACGCGACCGTGACGGCGTTCAACGTCGCCACCGGCACTACGCGTCGTACCCAGGTCAATGCGGACGGGCACTACGCGCTGGTGGGCCTGCCGCCGGGCACGTACCAGATCGACGCCGGTCCCGGCACGGGACGCACGCTGACCTTGTCGGTGGCCTCCACGACCTCGTTGAATTTCCCCAAGAACGGCGCGTCCAAGACGCCGAGCACGGCCAACGCCACCGAGCTGGGCGCGGTGCAGGTCAGTGCGATCAACCTGCCGGAAGTGAAGACGTCCGAAGTCGGCACGACCATCACCCAGCAGCAGATCCAGAGTCTGCCGCAGGCCTCGCGTAACTTCCTCGAATTCGCGGACATCGTGCCGGGCATGCAGTTCTCCGTCGCCGGCACGTCGAAGAATACCTCCCTGCAGGGCGGTGCGCAGAGCCCCAACGGCGTCAACGTCTACATCGACGGCATCAGCCAGAAGAGCTACGTGATGGGCGGCGGCATCGCCGGCCAGAACGCCAGCCAGGGCAACCCGTTCCCGCAGCTGGCCATCGGCGAGTACAAGGTCATCACCTCCAACTACAAGGCGGAGTACGACCAGGTGACCAGCGCCGCCGTGACCTCGGTGACCAAGTCCGGCACCAACGAGTTCCATGGTGAGGTCTTCAGCCGCTACACCAGCGACAAGTTCCGCGCGCGCACGCCGGCCGAGAACGCGAAGAACAAGAAGACGACGTCGCAGGAGAAGGAATACGGCGTGGCTGTCGGCGGTCCGATCATCAAGGACAAGATGCACTTCTTCTTCACTTATGAAGGCAAGCGCTTCAATTCGCCGACCGCCGTCACGCCGCCCGACACGACCGCGACCGCGGTGCAGTACCTGCCGGCTGACGTGCAGGCGCAGTTCGGCCCGGCCAACAACCCGTTCCAGGAGAACCTGTACTTCGGCAAGATCGACTGGGAGCCGACCGACCGCGATCGCTTCGAGCTGACCGCGCGCGTGCGCAAGGAGCACACCAACAGCGGCATCGGCAATGGCACCGCCGCCTCGGCGGGCGTGAACCAGATCAACGACGACAAGCGCTATGCCCTGAAGTGGGCGCACAGTGCGGACGCCTGGTACAACGAGATGACCGTCTCGCACCAGAGCACGTTCTTCCAGCCGACGCCGCTGAATCTGGGCAACGGCGCCATCTACACCTATGGCGACGCCAACAACGCGCAGATCATCGACACCGGCCCGGCTTCGCCGCTGGCGGCACAGAACAAGGGTCAGAAGGGCTGGACGTTCAAGGACGACCTGACGCTGAACGATCTGGAGTGGGCCGGCAACCACGTCGTGAAGATGGGCGTGACCTACCGCGACCTGACGCTGACGGCGGCCGACGCTTCCGACATCAACCCGCAGTACTACTACAACGTGACCTCGAGCGGCACGGACAGCCTGCCCTACAAGGCGTTCTTCACCAAGCCGGTCACCGGCCTGGGCAGCCTGGCTCCGGTCGTCACCACCAAGGACAAGCAGTACGGCGCGTACATCCAGGACGACTGGGACGTCACCGACAAGCTGCAGGTGAACCTCGGCATTCGCTGGGACTACGAGGACAATCCGTCGTACACCGGCTTCGTGACGCCGCCCAACGTGGTGGCCGCTTTGCAGGGCACCAACCCGTATGCCGTGGGCACGCCGTATGAAGGCGAGACCTATGCGCAGGCGCTGGCCCGCGGCGGCATCAACGTCAACGACTACATCAGCAACGGCCATCAGCGTTCCAACAAGAAGAACGAGTGGCAGCCGCGACTGGGCTTCTCGTACGACATGTTCGGTGACGAGGCGCACGTGTTTCATGGCGGCTGGGGTCGTTCCTACGACCGCAACCTGTACAACTATCTGCAGCTGGAGACCACCAAGTCCGCGCTGCCGCAGTTCACCGTGTACTTCCAGAACCCCAACAACGGGCAGTGTCTGAACAACGGTACGCCCTGCTACGCATGGGATCCGAGCTACGCCAGCCTGGCCGGGCTGCAGGCGCTGGTGCAGGCTGGTAACGGCGGCGAGGTTGATCTGCTCAACAACAATCTGAAGGTGCCCTACTCCGATCAGGCCAGCCTGGGCATGTCGAACAAGATCGGCGACTGGCAGACCGACGTCACCTTCACCCGCGTCCAGTACCACAACGGATTCGCGTTCATCCTGGGCAATCGTTATCCGAACGGCGACTTCTTCCAGAACCACAGTCAGCCCTGGGGTGACGGCGTGCCGGGCTTCGGCAGCCTGATCCTGGGCACGAACGGCATCGAGACCCGCAACAACGAGATTCTGGTCTCGGCGCAGAAGCCGTACACCAAGCAGTCCGGCTGGGGCGCGACGTTCGCCTACACGATGACCAACGCGCACCAGAACCGCAGCGTCACCGAGCACTACTCGTTCGACTACGCCACGATCCAGGACTATCCGTTCGTGACCTCCAATGCGGCGCCGAAACATCGCATCGTGGCCACCGGTACGTTCAGCGGTCCGTGGGGCATCGTGCTGGGCGCCAAGCTGACCCTGGCCACGCCCACGCCGCTCAACTCCAACGCCTGTTACTTCCCGAACGCACAGTTCCCGAATGGCGTCACGTTCGACAACGGCAGCTACTGCCACACCGTGGCTATCAAGCCGCAGGGCCAAGGTCGGTTCCTGGTCGGCGGCAAGATCTGGGGCTACCGCGACGTCGACTTCCAGGCGACCAAGAACTTCAATGTCGGTCACGGCGTGACGATGTACGCACGCTTCGACCTGATCAACGTGTTCAACTGGAAGAACCTGGTCGACACCCAGACCAACCTGACGGGCGGTCCGGGCAACGAGGCAGCGGTCTACAACACGTCAGGAAACATCCAGTACTACCCGCGCACCGTGAAGTTCGAGATCGGCGCACGGTTCTGATCGATCCCCCCGGCGGTGGGATGCGGCTCCCCGCCCATCCCACCGGCTTTTCCGGGCGGGCGACAAGCTGTAGGCAAGACGGCGGGTGTCCTCCGGGGCACCCGTGCGGCATGCTTTGAACCCATCGACACGTCGTGGCGACGTCTTTCATGAGCGACCGACACATCGAGAACATCGTGATCGTCGGCGGTGGCACAGCGGGCTGGATGGCCGCGGCGGCCTTCGCCAAGGTGCTGGGATCCCAGGTCTCGGTACGCCTGGTCGAATCCGAGGCCATCGGCACGGTCGGTGTCGGCGAAGCCACGGTGCCGCATCTGAAGCTGTTCAACGATCTGCTTGGCGTCGGTGACGTCGAGTTCGTGCGCAACACCTCGGGCACCTTCAAGCTCGGCATCCAGTTCAACGATTGGGGACGCCTCGGTGATTCCTATATCCATGGTTTCGGCAGTCTCGGTCACAAGGTCGGGCTGCTGCCGTTCCACCAGTACTGGATCAAGGCGCGCCAGAAGGGCATCGCCGCCGATCTCGGTGCGTATGCAATCCACACTGCTGCGGCGCCGCGCGGCAAGTTCATGACCTCGGCCCAGGATGCGCCGGCGCATTCGCCGCTGGCCGACATTCCCTATGCTTACCACTTCGATGCAGGCAGCTATGCCCGCTTCCTGCGCGGATACGCTGAAAAACGCGGCGTGCAGCGCACGGAGGGTCGCGTTGCCGAAGTGCGACAGCATGCGGAAAGCGGCTTCGTCGAATCGGTGGTGCTGGAAAGCGGCGAGACGATCGCCGGCGATCTGTTCATCGACTGCTCCGGCTTCCGCGGCCTGCTCATCGAGCAGACCCTGAAGACCGGCTACATCGACTACACGCATTGGCTGCCCTGCGATCGTGCCGTGGCCGTGGGCTGCGAGAGCGCCGGCGATCCGCCGCCGTTCACGCGCGCCACCGCGCGCAAGGCCGGCTGGCAGTGGCGCATTCCGCTGCAGCACCGTATCGGCAACGGCTACGTGTACGCGAGCCCGCATCTCAGCGATGACGAGGCGGCGGCCACCCTGCTGGCGCATCTCGACGGCAAGCCGCTGGGCGATCCCCGCGTGCTGCGTTTCGTGACCGGCATGCGGCGCAAGTTCTGGAACAAGAACGTGGTCGCGCTGGGTCTTTCCAGCGGTTTCATGGAGCCGCTGGAATCGACCTCCATCTTCCTCATCCAGTCGGGCATCGCGCGGCTGTTGAACCTGTTCCCGAGAGCCGGTTTCAGCCCGGTGCTGATCGACGAGTACAACGCCCAGGCGCAGTTCGAGTTCGAGCGCATCCGCGATTTCCTGATCTTGCACTACAAGCTGACCGAGCGCGACGACAGCGCGTTCTGGAACGACTGCCGGACGATGTCCATCCCCGACACGCTGCGGGAAAAGATCGAGCTGTTCCGCGACAGTGGCCGATTCTTCCGCACCGCCGAAGAGATGTTCGCCGAAGTCAGCTGGGTGCAGGTGATGATCGGTCAGGGCCTGATGCCGCGCAGCTACCACCCGCTGGTCGATCAGCTGCCTGAGGCCGACCTGCGCCAGCTCATGGACGGTGCGGCCAAGGTGATCGACAGCTGCGTCGGCCTGATGCCCCCACACCAGGCCTTCATCGACCGGCATTGCGCCGTGAAGGTCTAGTTTCCCCGCGGCGGCGGGTAGCACACGGACGGTCCGCCGACCTGCCGCATGATCCCCATCGACTTTCAGGACCCCGTTTTTTGATGATCAAGGCCCACCCCCTCCATTCCGTCGCGGCGCAGGCGCTGCTTGCCCTGTTCGTGCTGATCGTCGGCATCCCCTTCCCGGCCACGGCGGCCGCGGGCAAGGCCCCGCAGGCCGTGCCCGTGCACGCGCTGGCCGCGGCGAGTTCCCAGGCCCAGCTCGACGATCTCGAGCGCCGTACGTTCGAGTTCTTCTGGAAGACCACCAATCCCGGCAACGGCCTGGCGCCAGACCACTTCCCGCTGCGCGAGCAGCCGTTCGCCAGCATCGCGGCCGACGGGTTCGCGCTGACCGCCTACGGCATCGGCGTCGAGCGCGGCTACATCACGCGCGAGCAGGCCATCCAGCGCGTGCTGACCACGCTGAAGTTCTTCGCCAACGCGCCGCAGGGCGCGTCCGAGGATGACGACACCGGCTATCACGGTTTCTTCTATCACTTCCTCGACATGCGTACCGGTAAGCGCTACGGGCGCTGGGTGGAGCTGTCGACCGTCGACACCACGCTGCTGCTCGGCGGCGTGCTGTTCTGCCAGTCCTATTTCGATCGCGACACCGCGCAGGAGCGCGAGATCCGCAAGCTGGCCGACACCATCTACCGGCGCGTGGACTGGACCTGGGCGCAGGCGCGCCCGCCGCTGATCAGCATGGGCTGGACGCCGGGCGGCAAGTTCATTCCGCACGACTGGACCGGCTACGACGAAGGCATGCTGATCTACATCCTGGCGCTGGGTTCGCCGACGCATCCGGTGAAGCCGGACGCATGGAAAGCCTGGACCGACACCTACAGCCGCAGCTGGGGCACCTACCAGGGGCAGACCTATCTGGCCTTCGCGCCGTTGTTCGGTCATCAGTACAGCCATGCCTGGGTCGACTTCCGCGGCATCCAGGACGACTACATGCGCGGCAAGGGCATCGACTACTTCATCAACAGCCGCCGCGCCGCGCTGGCGCATCAGGCCTACGCCATCGCCAATCCGCACGGCTTCAAGGGCTACGGCAAGAACGTCTGGGGCCTGACCGCCAGCGACGGCCCGGGTCACTTCACCTGGGTGCACAACGGCGAGACCGTGCACTTCCGCGGCTACTCGGCGCGTGGCGCGGGCTTGTCCGGCAGCACCTTCGACGACGGCACCCTGGCGCCGACCGCGGCGCTGGGCTCGATCGCCTTCACGCCGAAGCGTTCGCTGGCCGTGCTGGACACGCTGCTGAAGCGCTACGGCAAGGCGATCTACCGTCAGTACGGTTTCGTCGACGCGTTCAATCCCAGCTTCGCGATCAAGGGCGCCAAGCCCAAGCATGGCGATTTGATCCCGGGCGCGGGATGGGTCGATGATGCCTACCTGGGTATCGATCAGGGACCGATTCTTCTGATGATCGAGAACTACCGGAGCGGATTCGTCTGGCGCGTCATGCGCAAGAACCCGTACATTCGGCGCGGTCTGCTCCGCGCCGGCTTCCGCGGCGGCTGGCTGGACAAGGCCGGGACCGCTCCCTAGGCCATGAAAGCCCGGCGCGCGCGCGGTTGGCATCGCACGGCCCTGCTGGCCGTCGCCCTGCTGCTGTGCGCGTGCCGTCACGACGCGCCGCCGTCGACGCAGACCGTGACTTTCTGGGCCATGGGACGCGAGGGCGAGAGCGTGCGCAAGCTGATGCCCGCGTTCGAGCGCGCGCATCCGGACATCCACGTGCGTGTCGAGATTCTGCCGTGGAAGGCCGCGCATCAGAAGCTGCTGACCGCGTTCGCCGGCGACGTCACGCCGGACCTGTGCCAGCTCGGCAACACCTGGGTGCCCGAGCTGGCCGCGCTGGGTGCGCTGCAGCCGCTGGGCGCGCGCGTGCGCGGTTCGAAGCGCATCGATCCGGGCGACTACTTCCCGGGCATCTGGGACACCAATCGCATCGACGGCACGCTGTACGGCGTGCCCTGGTATGTCGATACCCGGTTGCTGTTCTACCGCAAGGACCTGCTGGCCCGGGCCGGCTTCGACCATCCGCCGCGCAGCTGGAGCGAATGGGCGCGGCAGATGGCGGCGGTCAAGGCCATGGTTGGCCCCAAGCGCTACGCGGTGTTGCTGCCGCTGAACGAATTCGAGCAGCTCGAATCGCTGGGTCTGCAGCAGCCGCAGTCGATGTTGCGCGACGGCGGTCGCTACGGCAATTTCCAGTCGCCGGGCTTCAAGCGCGCCCTGCGGTTCTATGACGAGATTTTCCGCAAGGACTGGGCGCCGAAGGTGACCAACGCCGAGGTGTCCAATCCGTGGGCCGAGTTCGGTCGCGGCTATTTCACGTTCTACGTCTCGGGTCCGTGGAACATCGAGGAATTCAAGAACCGGTTGCCGGCCAGCCAGCAGGACGATTGGGCCACCGCGCCTCTGCCCGGCCCCGACGGTCCGGGTGCGTCGCTGGCCGGCGGCGCGTCGCTGGTGATCTTCCGGGCGTCCAAGCACAAGCAGGCGGCGTGGACGCTGATCGAGTACCTGTCGCGCCCGGACGTGCAGCGGAAGTTCTACCAGCTGGTCGGCGACATGCCGCCGCGGCGTTCGGCCTGGGACTATTCGGCGCTGGCCGACGACCCGCATGCACGCGCCTTCCGTGTGCAGTTGGAACGCGCGCGCCCGGTGCCGAAGGTGCCCGAGTGGGAGCGCATCGCGGCGCAATTGGCGCTGGTCGAGGAGCGCATGGCGCACGGCCGCCTCAGCGTGGATCAGGCGGCACGGACGCTGGACGAACGCGCCGACGCGATCCTGGCCAAGCGCCGCTGGGTGCTGGCGCATGGGCGTTCGCCGCAGCGGGAGCCTTCGCCGTGAAGCCGCGGCGCATGGCCGCCTGGGTATTCCTGGCGCCGGCGCTGCTGGTGCTGGGCGCATTCTTCGTGCTGCCCGTGCTGGGTGGTTTCGCCCTGAGCCTGACCGACTTCGATCCCTATGCGCTGGCCCATCTGCACAACCTGCGCTTCATCGGGCTGGGCAACTATCTGGCGTTGCTGCAGCGGCCGGAGTTCTGGTCGGCGCTGGGCAACACGCTGTACTTCGTGCTGGTCGGTGTGCCGCTGTCGATGGCGGCGTCGCTGGGCGCCGCGTTGCTGCTCAATCATCGCCTGACGCGCTGGAGCGGATTCTTTCGCACCGCGCTGTTCGCTCCGGTGGTGACCACGCTGGTGGCCGCGGCGGTGGTGTGGCGCTATGTGTTCAACACCCGCTTTGGGCTGGTCAACGGCCTGCTTTCCGGACTGGGGCTGGACCCGGTCGACTGGCTGGGCGATCCGCGCTGGGCGATGCCGACGCTGATTCTGTTCGCGGTGTGGAAGAACCTCGGCTACAACATGATCCTGTTCCTGGCCGGTCTGCAGGCGATTCCGCCCCAGCTGTACGAGGCGGCGCGCATCGATGGCGCATCGGCGCCGCGCACGTTCTGGCACGTCACTCTGCCGATGCTCGGACCGACCACGCTGATGGTCGGCATTCTCACGCTGTCCGGCTATTTCCAGATGTTCACCGAGCCGTATGTCATCACCGAAGGCGGACCGCTGCAGAGCACCGTCAGCGTGCTGTACCTGATGTACGAGGACGGCTTCAAATGGTGGAACCTGGGCATGGCCTCGGCCGTGGCCTTCATGCTGTTCGTGTTGATGTTCGCGATCACCAGCGGCCTGCTGCTGTTCGCGCGGCGACGGGGGCACGCATGAGCCGCCGTCTTGCCAGCGCCTGTGTCAACGGCGCGCTGATTGGCATGACGCTGGTGGCGCTGTTTCCGCTGCTGTGGATGCTGTCGGTGTCGTTCATGCAGCCGGGCGCGGCCAGCACGCTGCCGCCGCCGCTGCTGCCTTCGCATCCGACCCTGGCGAACTACCGCGCCCTGTTCGCGCAGGCCGGCATGGGCCAGTACTTCCTCAACAGCCTGCTGATCGCGGGGTCGGTGACGCTGGTCTCGCTGGTGTTCAATCTGATGGCCGGCTACGCCTTCGCCAAGCTGCGCTTCGCCGGTCGCGAGCGGCTGTTCCAGGCGCTGATCGGCGGGCTGGTGATTCCGGCGCAGGTGGCGATGATGCCGCTGTTCCTGCTGCTGAAGTCGATGGGGCTGGTCGACACCTACCTGGGCGTGATGGCGCCGATGCTGGTGACCATCTTCGGCATCTTCCTGGTGCGCCAGTACGCACGCTCAATCCCGGATGAGCTGCTGGAAGCCGCGCGCATCGACGGCGCCGGTGAGGGCCGCATCTTCGTGCAGGTGGTGCTGCCGCTGCTCAAACCCATCGTGGTGACGCTGGCGGTGTTCACCTTCCTCGCCAGCTGGAATGACTTCATGTGGCCGTTGATCGTGCTCGCCAGCCAGCAGCACTACACCCTGCCCGTCGCCCTGGCCGCACTGTCACGCGAGCACGCGCAGGACAGCGAACAGATGATGGCCGGCGCGGTGGTGACCATGTTGCCGGTGCTGGCGCTGTTCCTGATGATGCAGCGGCATTATCTGCAGGGACTGTTGTTGGGCAGCGTGAAGGGCTGAACATCATCCGGCAATGCGGGTTTCGCCCATGAGCTACATCCGGATGACTGTGGACAAGCCGTGCGTGTGCAGTCATGGCAGCGCCGGCGTTTCAAAGACCGGAACCTCGTTCCTTGTAAGGGAAGGACTACGTCAGTCGGGGTATCTCTCCGGCTGACGTATGAGCGGCGTTCTCATAAGGTGGCCTGATAATCATTGCGCAATGCGCTGCGGTAGGTTTCAGGGGGATATCAGGATGACAAAGGACCGGAAATGGGCACGCGCGTGCCTGTTGAGTTTTTTCTTGTTCGTCGTTGTGGCGCCTTCGTGGGGGGCTACGGGTACAGCCGCTCCGGAAGACGAATACAAACAGTTGATCCGCGTCGACCAGGATATTCATCCTCTCGGCGCGCACCCTTTCGGCGAGAACATCGGTCTCTATGACGGCTCGCTGTCATTCCGGCAGGTCGACGTCAGTCTCAGCGGTACCGGTCCGCTGCTGCAACTGGCGCGTGAGTTCCACATCCGGGGCCGCTACGGGTTGAACACGAGCGGGCAGGACGGATCCTTCGGCGATTGGGATCTGTCGCTTCCGCGATTGCAGACGCTTTCGATCAAGCGGGGGTTTGCAAACGACTCTCAGGGCAATGTGGTGACTGTCCGAGGCTGGGACGTGAGCACCCCGAATGGCAGTGATTTCACCAAGCGCTGTTCTCACTTCAACAGTCCGCCCATCGTGGTCATGCAGAGTGGCGACCCGGCGTTGATGCCTTGGGAGCCAGGCTCGTGGTGGAAGGGGTATCACCTCATCATTCCCGGTCATGGGTCGCAGGATCTGCTTTCCAATAACGGAACCTATAGCAGCAAGACCACCTATCCGGTCGTCACCAAGGACCACTGGCGCTTCCAGTGCCTGAGCAGCGTTGCCAATCCCAGTACGAACCCGGATACGAACGGCGACGGACAGGTCAACACCGACGACCTGCCTTACCCCACGGGCGAGGGTTTTCTGGGTATCGCTCCCGACGGCACGAAATACTGGTTCAACGAGCTTGTCTACAAAGATGCCGATGGCATGTCGCGGCCGCTGTATTCCGATCCGGTGGTATCTGCGGATCCCGAAAAGAGGCTGTGGAAACGGGCGAGCAAGACGCTGGAATCGATACTGTCGCTCGCGTCGGGTTCGTCCCGGGCCGAAGCCACCACTACATCGGATGGCATCTATCGATCTGAAGCCGTGCTCCTGGTCACGAAGATCGAGGATCGATTCGGCAATACGCTGACGTACAACTATGACAGTGCCGGCCATCTGACCGACATCACGGCGAGCGATGGTCGCAAGTTGACCTTGCAGTACGACTCCTCGAATCCGGACCGGATCGTGAGCGTCACGGCGCAGCCTTCGTCTGGGAGTCCGAGGGTCTGGACGTACACGTACGGCACAGGGTTGACTCGCGTCACTCTGCCTGATGGCAGTCATTGGCAATACGATCTCTCCGCGCTGGATTCGGCGTACATGGCGAAAGGAGACTCCTCGAGTTGCGAAGCCTTGGGCTACGACTCAACACAGGCTTCCAGCACGGGAAGCATTACGCATCCGTCGGGCTTGACCGGCACGTTCACGGTCAAGCCCATGCGCCACGGGCAGTGGAACGGCGCGGCAAGTTGCCTGGACATGCAGAACGGGCTTTCCGATACCCCGGGCAGTCACGTCACCATTCCTTACGGTTGGTACGGTTTCACGATCACCAGCCGGACGGTGTCGGGTGCTGGTGTGCCCTCGGCCACGTGGCACTACACCTATCAAGCTGCAAATCAGACCTGGAGCAATCACAGCTGCACGGGCAGCTGCAGCCCGACGACCTGGACGGACGTCGAGCGGCCTGATGGCAGCACGGTTCGCCGTACGTTCGACAACAGTTTCGCCAGCGCCACGGAAAGCAAGCTTCTGCGCACCGATCATTATGCGGGCGGCGTGAGCGGGACGCCGGTCCGTTCAGAGGTCAGCGCGTATGCATCTCCGGACACCTCTCCGTTCCCGAGCAGCGTGGGCGGGGTGCTGCAGGGTGATGTCAATTACGATCAGATCACCAGCTATACGCCTCTGCAGCGTCGCGACATTATCCAGAATGGCGACACGTATACCTGGACGGCCGAGGCATACAACGCCTATGCGCAGGTCACGAAGGAGAAACGCTCTAACTCGATCGCCGGCCAATCCTCGGATGAACGACAGACTTCGTACTACAACGACACGAATCTGTGGGTACTTGGTTTGCCCTTGCAGATCGACGATCTGAGTACGGGAGAAACGATCAGCAGAAATGTCTACGACACCAGCAACGACACGCTGAAGTCGCGCTATCGCTTCGGCCAGAAGGTGATGGACTACACCTTCAACAGCGCCGGTCAGCTCGCCTCGTTCACCGATGGCGACGGCAACACCACGAGCCTCAGCGACTACAAGCGCGGCATCCCGCAGCAGATCGATTATGCCGATGGCACCACACAGAGTTTATCGGTGGACGACTTTGGTCAGATCGGCTCGATCACGGATCAGGCGGGTCACACCACCAGCTATGCCTACGATGACGTGGGCCGTGTGACCCGGATCGATTATCCGTCGGGCGGCAGTGTGGCCTGGGCGCCCAAGACATTCACCTACAGCTACATCACCAGCGCCGAACGAGGCATCGGTGCCGACCATTGGCGGCGCACGGTGCAGACCGGAAGCGCCCAGCAGGTCACCTGGTTCGACGCCGAATTGCGTCCGGTGCTGAGCGAGAGCTACGACAGTGCGTCCAGCGCGCCACATACAAGCAGTGCCATCGCCTACGATTGGCGTGGACTGAAGACGTTCGTTTCGTATCCCGCCGCGGGGAGCCCCAGTGTTTCGGCTTTCGTCAGCGGCACGCATAACACCTACGATGCGTTAGGCCGTGTCACCCAGGTGGTTCAGGATGCGGAGTCCACCTACGGCACGCTGACTTCGACGACCGCATACCTGAGCGGCGCACGCAAGCAGGTGACCGATCCGGAAGGGCACGTCACCACGACCAGCTATCAGGTGTTCGACCAGCCGACCTACGATGCGGTGACCAAGGTCCAGGCTCCGGAGAGCATTACCCAGACCATCGCCCGGAATCTGTACGGGGATCCCACCGAGATCACCCAGTCCGGCGGCGGCAATTCGGTCAGCAAGTACCTCTATTACGACGCATACCATCGTCTGTGCCGCACCACCGAGCCCGAATCGGGCAGCACCGTGGTCGATTACGACGCGGCCGGAAACATCGCCTGGAGTGCGGCGGGACAGGCCATTACCGGCACCGATTGTGGCCGCACGCAGGTCGCGGCCGGCGACAAGACCGTGCGCAGCTACGACGCCATGAACCGGGTGCTGAGCATCGACTATCCGGCGGGCACCGAGGACACGGTCTACACCTATGATGACCTGGGCAACGTGCACACGGCGGTCAGCGGCATCGCCACGTGGACCTATGCGTACAACAACCGGAATGTGCTCAAGAGCGAGACACTGGGTGTGGACGGTTACAGCTGGCCGCTGTCCTACAGTCACGATGCCAATGGCAGTCTCAAGCGCATCACCTACCCCGACGGGAAGGTCCTCGACTATGCCCCGGACGCGCTCGGACGTCCGAGCAAGGCAGGAGCCCAGGCGACGAGCGTGAGCTACCTGCCGGATGGCAGCGTCGAGAGCTTCACGCTGGGGAACGGGGCGCAGTACCTGGCGCAGAAGAACGGCCGTCATCTGCTGAGCAATCTGACCTATGCAAAGAGTGGCGGTGCGCTGGTGTACAGCCAGGACATGGCGTACGACAAGAACGCGAACCTGACCGCGACTACGGATCTGGTATCTGGAGGCACGCGTACAAAGTCGTTCGGTTATGACGCGCTCAATCGATTGACCAGCGCCGAGGCAGGTGATGCCAGCATGTGGGGTATCGAGACGTATACCTACGACGCGCTCAACAACATCCGGAGCATGAGCAATGACCGTAGTGGCGTGACGAATACCTACCACTACGACGCCAACAACCTGTTGACCGACATCACCACGGCTTCGGGCACGCTGCACAGCTACGCCTACGATGCACAGGGCAACACCACCACGCGTGATGGTGACACGCTGGTATTCGACAAGGCGAACCGTCTCATGCAAGTCGTGGGCAAGGACACCTATGCCTACGACGCGTCCGGACGGCGGGTGAAGAAGACGCCGGATGGTGGCACTGCCACATACTACGCTTACAGCAGCGCCGGGCAGTTGATGTGGGAGTACGACCAGGCGACTCAGCAGAACACGGATTACGTCTACCTGGGCAAGAAGATGCTGGCCAAGGTGCAGCGCAGTCCGGGCGACCCACTGCTCAACCCGCCCTCGATCAGCTTCGATGCCAATCCGAACGACGGCAATTACACCGTGAACTGGACCGGTGAAACCGGCGTGAGCTACGACTTGCAGGAAAAAGTCGGCAGCGGAAGCTGGAGCACGGTCTATAGCGGCTCGAATCAGAGCAAGTCTTTCAGCGGCAGGACTGGAGGCAGCTACTATTACCGGGCGCGCGAGTGCGGAGATGAGTGTGGAGATTGGAGCGATCCGTCGCTGCTCGGCGTGAGTCCTCAGCAACCCACCGTCACGGTCCCGGGTACATTGCAGTCCGGCGCGTTCACGGTGAGTTGGTCGAAGCCGGCCGGGACGAGCACGTTCGACGTCGAGGAACAGATCAACGGGGGAAGTTGGACGCGGATTGTCGACCACGTCGATCAGACGTCGATCAGTCGTCCGGCGACGGCCAACGGCAGCTATGTGTACCGCGTGGAGGCCAACAGCACTTACGGAACGCGTGGCTGGAAGACCTCGGATACGGTCACGGTGCTGCATCCGCCGAGCACGGCGCCGACGGTGACGGTGCCGGCGATCAGCGGCACGGGCGACTACACCGCCAGTTGGAACAGTGTCAGCACGGCGGACAGCTACAACCTGCAGCAGCAGGTCGACGGTGGAAGCTGGAGCACGGTCTACAGCGGCAGTGCAATGAGCACGCCATTGACCGGAGGGGTCAACCGTTCCACCTATGGCTATCGGGCTCAGGCCTGTAATGCCAGCGGGTGCGGTCCCTGGGGTTCCGTGTCCTCGGTGGAGGTGGTTTATCCGCCCAATGCGCCGCCGAATGTGCAAGTCGTCGTGCAGGGCTCCTCGAAGATCACGTACGAAAAAGCGGAATGGGATGCGGTCAACTATGCGGACCGTTACGAGGTCAAGATCGATA
>NZ_JAAZQD010000005.1 GCF_012395255.1 Oleiagrimonas citrea | reverse complement strand
ATTACAAAGGTTAAAGGTTTGGACGCTTGCATTGGTTGGACTTCTCCAACTCCGCAAGGCGCCCACACAAGTCACCTGCGCACACTGTCAAAGATCAATCGCTTGCGAAGTTTCCTTCGCGCCCCTTGTTAGGACGTTTCGTCCGAGGGAGCCGCACATTCTACATCGCTTTCCGTTTCCGTCAACACCCTTTTTCAAGGAAATTTTCGGTCGCGGTGATCGCCCTTCCGAGCGGCCGCTGCGATGTGCGGGCGGCGAATGATACGCCCTCAGGCAGAAGCTGGGAAGGGGGTATGTGAAACTTTTTTGCGAAGCGGGCGCGCTACACTCGGAAACCGCCCTGAAATCAAACGCTGAAGAGCCCCGACATGATTCGACGCTATCTGCTTCTCTTGGTACTGACGCTTCTCGCCGGGGCCTGCGCCGCGGCACCGCCTCCGTCGGCAACGCATGTATTGACGCTGCACGACCATACGTTCCACGTCGAACTGGCGACCAACAATGCACAGCGCGACCTCGGCCTGATGCATCGTACGCACATGGCGGCCGATCACGGCATGCTCTTCGTGTTTCCGTACAACGCAGTGCAGACCTTCTGGATGAAGAACACGCTCATCCCGCTGGACATGCTGTTCTTCGACAAGGACCGCAAGCTGGTCTCCATGCAACTGAACGTGCCGCCCTGCAAAGCGGACCCGTGCGCGCTGTATCCCAGCGGCAAGCCGGCGATGTATGTGCTCGAACTTGCCGCCGGGACGGCCGCTCAGCTGGACATCCAGACTGGCGACGCGTTTTCGCTGGAAGGTCCGATCGGACCGGTGCGCTGATCGCGCTCCTCATCGACATGACGGCACGGCAGACCCACCTGATAGGGAACCAGCGGCCCGGGCATCATCTCGGGATGATCGAGCCAGGCGTCGTCGAAAGGAATGAACTGTTTCATGGCTGCCTCCGTGAAGCGTGCGTCGGAACTGCAGTGCCATGAAACCGCGGCGCACGGCCGCCGGAGTGACCGATTCGGGCAATGATCTGACCGAATCGGCGCACGGGATGACGGATCAGTCGATCTCGATCATCTCGAAGTCTTCCTTGGTCACGCCACAATCGGGGCAAGTCCAGGTATCGGGAATGTCTTCCCAGCGCGTGCCCGGCTCGATGCCCTCTTCGGGCAGACCTTCGGCCTCGTCATAGATGAAACCGCACACTACACACATCCACTTGCGGGCAGCCACTGCCTCGGAACCGGTGACACTCATCGAAGGAACCACACCCGTGATAGGAAAAAAGAAAGATCTATTGTCGCAGCTTCGCGCGCCCGAGGTACAGCCAACCTCCGCGAGGCATGCCGCATGAATGCTGCGCGCCTGCCCTCCGGCGGTCTGTACGCCATCGCAAACGGCCCGTGCGAAGGTATCGTCGATCGCGCGATCGAGGCCATGCATGGCGGCGCATGCATGCTGCAGTACCGCGATCTCCATTCGGACAGCACACATCGTCTGGACATCGCCCGTGCGCTGGTGGCCGCGACGCAGCCATTCAACGTCCCGGTCATCATCGATCACGACCTCGATCTGATGCGCGCCAGCGGCGCGGCCGGAGTGCACCTCGGATCGATGGACGACGATCCGGTCGCCGTGCGCGCATCACTCGGTCCCGACGCCATCATCGGCGTGTCGTGCTATGGCGATCTCGAGCGCGCTCGAGCGATGGCAGCCAAGGATGTCGACTATCTGTCGTTCGGCGCCTTCCATCCATCCCCGAGCAAGCCGCACGCGCGGCAAGTGTCGCCCGAACTGCTGCGCGAAGCGGCCTCACTGGGGCCGGCCGTGGTGGCAATCGGCGGCATCACCCCGGACAATGGCGCTGCACTGCTCGCCGCGGGCGCGGACTTCCTGGCGTCGATCTCCGGCGTGTTCGGATCCACCGACCCGCGCGCTGCAGCCCGGCGTTTCCATACCCTGTTCGACGCAACACGAGCCGTTTCTTCATGACCAGCAACCACGAACTGTTCCAGCGCGCGCAACCGCTCATGCCCGGCGGCGTGAACTCGCCCGTCCGTGCCTTCAACTCCGTCGGCGGCGAGCCGTTCTTCACGCAGCGCGCCGAAGGGGCCTATCTGTGGGATGTCGAAGGCAAGCGCTATATCGACTACGTCGGTTCCTGGGGACCGATGATCGCCGGGCACAACCACCCGAATGTACGCGAGGCTGTGGAACGGGCCGTGCGCGACGGTCTTTCGTTCGGCACGCCGTGCGCGGCGGAAGTGACCATGGCCGAGACCATCCGCGCGATGGTGCCATCGATGGAGATGCTGCGCATGGTCAATTCGGGCACCGAGGCCACCATGTCGGCGATCCGCCTGGCGCGCGGCGCGACCGGACGCGGCAAGATCGTGAAATTCGAGGGCTGCTACCACGGCCACGGCGACAGCTTCCTGGTCAAGGCCGGTTCCGGCGCGCTGACCTTCGGCGTGCCGACCTCGCCAGGCGTGCCCAAGGCCAGCGCCGATCTGACCCTGACCCTGCCCTACAACGATCTCGACGCCGCGAAAGCGCTGTTCGCCGAACACGGCGCCGAGATCGCCGGACTCATCATCGAGCCGGTCGCCGGCAACATGAACTGCGTGCCACCCGAAACCGGCTACCTCGAAGGTCTGCGCGAACTGTGCACGCAGCACGGCGCGGTGCTGATCTTCGACGAGGTGATGACCGGCTTCCGCGTCGCCGCAGGCGGTGCTCAGGCGCGCTACGGCGTGACACCGGATCTGAGCACTTTCGGCAAGGTCATCGGCGGCGGCATGCCGGTCGGTGCCTACGGTGGCAAGCGCGAACTGATGCAGCAGATCGCGCCGACCGGACCGATCTACCAGGCCGGCACGCTGAGCGGCAATCCGGTGGCGATGGCCGCCGGTTTGGCGATGCTGGAGCTAGTCCGCGAACCAGACTTCCATCGCGCGCTGGAAGACAGGGGCGCCATGCTCGTGAACGGCATGCAGCAACTGGCCGACAAGCACGGTATCTCCTTCAGCACGCACCTCGTGGGCGGCATGTTCGGCCTGTTCTTCGGCCCCGGCCCAGTGACACGATTCGAACAGGTCACCGCCTGCGATATCGAGGCGTTCAAGCGCTTCTTCCACGGCATGCTCGAGCGTGGCGTGTATCTGGCGCCCAGTGCATTCGAGGCCGGCTTCATGTCCTCGGCGCACAGCCACGCCGACATCGAGCAGACGCTCGCCGCCGCCGATGAAGCCATGGCGGAACTGGCCGCCGGAGCCTGAACCTTGACCACCCAGCCCTCGCGCCATCGTTTCGAACCGCACGCTCCGGCGGGCGGCGCGGCCTGGCGCGAGCGCTGGTTCCAGGTGATCTTCGGACACCAGGACCGCCCCGGCCGCCTGTTCGACGTGATCCTGATCGCGGCCATCGTGGCCAGCATCCTGATCACGATGCTGGACTCGGTGCAGAGCCTGCACGCGCGCTACGGCACCGCTTTCTACCTGGCCGAGTGGACCTTCACCCTGGCTTTCACCGCCGAATACCTAGTGCGGCTGTGGGTCGTCCGGCGGCCGTGGCGCTACGCGCGCAGCTTCTTCGGCGTGGTCGACTTGCTGTCAGTGCTGCCGACCTACATCAGCCTCGCATTGGCCGGCAGCCAGTACCTGCTGGTGATCCGCGCGTTGCGCATCCTGCGCATCTTCCGCGTGCTGAAGCTGACCCGCTACGTGGGCGAGGCCGATCTGCTGTGGACGGCGCTGATTCGCAGCCGGCGCAAGGTGCTGGTGTTCGTCAGCACCTTCCTGACCCTGGTGCTGATCTTCGGCGCGCTGATGTACCTCATCGAGGGACCGCGCCACGGCTTCACCTCGATTCCGCAGTCGATGTACTGGGCGGTCATCACCATGACCACGGTCGGCTTCGGCGACATCACGCCGTCGACGCCGCTGGGCCAGCTCCTGACCTCGTTCATCATCCTGATCGGCTACAGCATCATCGTGGTGCCGACCGGCATCTTCACCGCCGAACTGGCGTCCGGCCTGCGCACGGCACAAACGTTGCGGCGCTGCGGGGAATGCGGCCTGAGCGGGCACGAGACCGATGCGCGCTACTGCCGGGGTTGCGGTGCCATGCTTGAGGACAACGACGACGACGCACCACCCGCCTGACCCGCACGGATGCGGCATCCGTGCCAGCAACGGGCATCCGCTCGCACGTCAGACGCCGGAAGCTGCCAGAAAATCGTCCAGCGCGGCGGACAGACGCTCCAGCCCTTCGGCCACGTCCGCGTCGTCGATGTTGAGCGCCGGCACCAGCCGCACCACATCGGGACCGGCCTGCAGGATCAGCAGACCATGCCGCGCGGCATGATCGAGGATCTCCCCCGCACGCCCCGAAAAATCCTTCTTCAGTGCTGCACCCAGCATCAGACCACGTCCGCGCACTTCGCGGAACAGGCGCTGCCCGCCCCTTTGCATCAGCGCCTCGCGCAGCACGACAGACTGCCGCTCGACGTTGGCACGCAAAGTATCCGAGTCCAATTCGCGCAGCGCTGCGCACGCCACGGCCGCCGCCAGCGGGTTTCCGCCAAACGTGGTGCCGTGGGCGCCAACGCCCATGACCTCGGCGACCTTCGCACCGGCCAGCATCGCGCCGATCGGCACGCCACAGCCCAGCGCCTTGGCCAGCGTGACGATGTCCGGCGTCACATCGTCCTGCGTGTGTGCGAACAGCGTGCCGGTACGGCTCATGCCGCACTGGATCTCGTCCAGCACCAGCAGCGCGTCGTGCGCGTCGCAGAGTTCGCGCAGACGCTTCAGAAATCCGGGCGCGGCCGGCACCACACCGCCCTCGCCCTGCACCGGCTCGACCAGAATTGCGGCCACGTCGCCCGCCTGCATCGCCGCTTCCACCGCTGCCGCATCGTTGAACGGGAGATAGCGGAATCCGCTCGGCAGCGGCTCGTAGCCGGCCTGGTATTTCGGCTGTGCCGTGGCGGTGACCGTGGCCAGAGTACGGCCATGGAAGGAACCCTCGAACGTGAGGATCACGCGCCGTTCCGGCGCGCGCCCCTGCGCCGTGGCCCACTTGCGCACCAGTTTGATCGCCGCCTCGTTGGCCTCGGCGCCGGAATTGCACAGGAACACGCGCTCGGCGAAGTCCGTCGCTTCGACCAACGCCTCAGCCAGCCGCAGCGGCGGCTCGGTGTAGAACACGTTGCTGACGTGCCAGAGCTTCTGCGCCTGCTCGGTCAGCGCTGCGAGCAGCGCCGGATGCCGATGGCCCAGCGCGTTGACCGCGATGCCGCCGCCGAAATCGATGTAGTCGCGTCCCTCGACGTCCCACACGCGCGATCCCTCGCCGCGGTCGAGCACCAGCTCGCGCGGACGGTAGACGGGCAGGTAGTAGCGCTGCCCGAGGGCAGTCAGAGCAGCGGTAGGCGCGTGTCCTTCGGAGGCATCGTGCATGGGGACGTTCCGTAGCGTGCGGCGCGCACTGTGGCGCCGCGAAAAGCCATTATGCAGTGCGCCGCAGTTCAGCGGCGCATCGGTCACCAGCTTCCGGTGTTCTCCATCGACGCCCACGGCTCGACCGGCGCCAGCGGTTCGCCCTTCTGCAGCAGTTCGACGGAGATCAGATCCGGCGAGCGCACGAAAGCCATGTGGCCATCACGCGGCGGGCGATTGATGGTCACGCCCATGTCTCGCAGGTGCGCGCACAGCGCGTAGATGTCATCCACGGCAAAGGCCAGGTGGCCGAAGTTGCGCGCGGAGCCGTAATCCTCGTCCGAATCCCAGTTGTGGGTCAGCTCGACCTCGACATCGGACTGGCCCGGTGCCGTCAGATACACCAGCGTGAACTTGCCCTGCGGGTAGTCCTTGCGTCGCGATTCGACCAACCCCAATCCTTCGCAGAAGAATCGCAGCGAAGCGTCCAGGTCGCGCACGCGCACCATGCTGTGCAGGAATTTCATCGGGTACATCCTCTCAGGAAAGATCGATTTCAACATTCGTGGTGAGTCGCCACAGCGGGCAGGCGGTACGCGCACCCGTCACCCGTACTAGGCCATCTGCAACCACAGATCGGCCGCACGGCAGATTCGCATGGCCAACCGGCCGACCGACACCTCTGCGTCAACTGTTGCATCAGCGTAACACCCCTTGCATTCCCCGCCGCGACGGTCTTTGACGCCGTTCCGGCAGGATGCGCGACCTTCACGCCTGTTGCACGGATGCAACACATTCACCGGCAGGACAACACGCGATTTCCATCAAAAACATGTCGCTTCAACACTTTGCGTCGGATGGCACCGAACTTGCGACTCCATGCCCGACAAAAAGCACGGAGCGCAACATGGACATTCAATCGCATCGCCCTGCCTCGCATCGCCCGGCACGCGCCGCATGTGCGTCGCTGGCGATGTGCATGCTGGTCGCCCTCGCCGCACCCAGCCAGGCCGGAGACGCCCACAAGGCGGTGAAGGCCAAACACGGCGAAATGGTCCTGTTGCGCGACGTACCGGCCCGCCACGCCACGCATAGCCAGCCGCCGGGCGTTGCGCTGATCGTCAACCCGAAGCCCAATCGCGAACTGGAGAGCGCGCTCGGCACCGGTGGCGAACTCGGCGATGCGGAAATCGCCTCGCTCAGTGCCAGCCCCGCCGCGGCCGGACATGTCACCGGGACTCGGGTGACGCAATTGCTCCGCACCACCACGCGCAACGGCACCGGCTCTTCGCAGGTGTCGCACAACAACGCACCGCCCGGCACCAACCCGATGAGCACCGTCGGCAGCGCCACGCGTGGTATCGACCCGCAAGTGCAGCGCGCGCTCAGCGCCCTGCCTCTGCCCACGCAACCGGGCAACCGCTGAGGACGATCCGCATGCGCTGTCTCCGTATCGCCTTTCTGCTAATCGTCCCGCTGACCTGGCTCGCGGCCACACCCGCACAGGCCGAGGACGACAACTACCAGCAGATGCTGCACTACCTCACGCAGACCCGCATGGACGGCCAGGCGCTGTCCGAAGCGAAAGGCGTGGTCGGCGTGAACATGGCCGCGGGCGACCTCAACCAGCAGGCCAACGTCCACGCCATCGCCATCGGCGACCGCGCGGCGATCCAGGTGCGCACCGGTCAATCGCGGACGGCGAACGTCGCCACCGCACCCGACATCGCCAGCGCCAGCATCGGCGGCCGCGCCATGCAGAGCGCACAAGGCATTTTTTCCATCAATCAGGCCAGCGGCACCGGCAACGCGGAACTGAACGTGGTGACCGCAGCGCTGGCCAGACAGGGCATACGCGAAGCCGGCGACGCATGGATCGCCGCCGCCTCCGCGTCCGCAGGGGGAACCGCTTCCCCCGCTCCGTCGGCGGCTGCCGGCAAGGAGCGTTCCGTCGCCGTCGAATCGACTGCCATGCAGGAGGTTCGAGGCGTCGTGCAACTCAATCAGGTCGCGGGTTCGTCCAATGCAACAGCCAACCAGTTGCATCTGTCGATCTCGCAACCCGTGCAGTAGCTAACCAGCTGATCACTAGGACAGAGAGAGGGAAACACGATGAACAAGACCATGAAACGAACCGTTCTGGCCATCGCCGTCGCCACGTTGTTCGGCGGCAGTGCGTATGCGCAGAGCGCGGACCCGCATCAGGGCAACAACGACCGTGTCAGCTTCGAGAAGGACGTGTCGCTGAACTCCGACGTGACCCTGCGCGGGCGCGTGCAGGTGGACGGCACGATCAACGTCGACTCGGCCGCCGTCTCCATCGTCAACAACCGTCAGACCAACGGCGCCAACTACGTCGAGAATCAGATGGTCACCAATGACTCGGACGTCGACGGCAACGCCGGCCGCGAGACCTCCGGCAACATCGGCGCGAACGTCGCTTCCGGCGACAACAACCAGCAGGACAACGCCGCCGCGCTGTCCGCGGCCGACGCCAGCTTCACCTTCGGCATGGCCGACTCGGAAGTCTTCGTCGATCAGCAGGGTTCCTTCAACCAGACCCTGAACATGGCCACCACCAACCAGGCCGTGATCGGCAACAGCGCGTTCCGCGACGCGTCCGGCAACATCGGCGTGAACGTGACCTCGGGCAACAACAACCAGCAGAAGAATGCGATGGCCGCCTCCGTGGCGACCAGCAGCTTCGCGCAGGCCACGGTGTCCTCCGACCAGGCGTCCGGTCACAACGAGACCATCAACGCGCTGTACGAGGATGTCTACATGACCTCGGTCGAGGTCTCGCTGAGCGGCAGCGGAAGCGGCAGCTACAGCGGTGGAGGCCAGGGCAGCGCCGACCTCGGTCTGAGCGGTGCGGTCGACCAGATCGGCGACGTCTATCCGGATACCTGGACGGGCGACGCGCATCCGGCGGGTTCGCAGACCGGCCACATCGATCTCGATACCGCGACGCAAGGCGGTTCGGACCTGAACGGCGACGGCGGTGCGCTGGCCTTCGGCTTCACGGACGACTCGTCCGCTTCGGGCGGCCTGGGCTTCGAGGAGTCGGGTGACGTCGCGCTGGACAACATCAACCTGTCCGGCACGGTGAACTACCTGCAGATCTCGTACCTGCCGACCACCAACACCGCATCGCTGGGCGGCAACGCCTTCCGCGGCGCGTCCGGCAACATCGGCATCAATGTCTCGGCCGGCACCGGCAACCAGCAGGCCAACAGCCTGGCAATGGCCGTTGCGCAGCCGAGCACCGGTAATGGTGGCGGCGGCGGTGGTGAATAACACCGCATGATCCTCGCACCTTTGGGTGCGATCGCTCCCCGGCCGCTCCTCCCGCGGCCGGGGAGCACTTTCGGACACCGAGATCGAGACACGAGGCCTTGCACCATGCGCTTGTTCACCGCCTGCCTGGCACTTGTATGTGCGCTGACCGCGACCGTTCCGGCACGCAGCGGCGACGTACAGTTCTCCGGTGTGCTGCCCAACGGCGCGCTGTACGCGCGCAACGTGGAGAGCATGCAGGAAGCGCGCTATCGCTACATCGTGCGGCAACGCACCGATTACAGCTGCGGCGCGGCAGCCCTGGCGACGATTCTGCGCTACGGCTACGGCATGAACGTGGACGAGCACCTGGTCATCCAGGGCCTGATGGGTGTCTCCGATCCCGAGGAGGTCGCCAAGCGCGGCTTCTCGCTGCTCGACATCAAGCACTACGTTCAGAACCTCGGGCTGCGCGGACGCGGCTACCGCGTCACCGTCGAGCGCCTGCGCACCCTGCGTGTGCCCACGATCGTGCTGATGAACGTCAACGGCTTCAGCCACTTCGTCGTGCTCAAGCAAGTGCACGAGAACACCGTGGAAGTCGCCGACCCGATGCTCGGCAACCGTTCGTTGCCACTCAAGGATTTCCTCCGCGACTGGCCGTCGCGCGCGCTGTTCGTGGTCATTGGCAGCGGCTTCGATCGCCAGACCGTATTGCTCAAACCCATGCAGAAACCCAGCGCACGCGCCCTGTTCGCGCGACGCGGCCCCATTTCCGACGCCGAACTGCTGGATTTCGGCTTCACCAACGCCGACCTGTTCTGACGGCCGGCGTGCAGGAGCACATCATGAAGACTTCGCTATCACTGGTCACCGTCGCCCTCGGCTTCGCCGGCGTCTCGGCCCAGGTGCAGGCCATGGAGCATGCCCCGGCCGCCAACGGAATGAGCGAGATCGGCGACGAAGAACTGGCCCAGATGCGCGGACGCTGGACGCCGGGCGGCGACAGCAGCAGCACGGTGGCCTACTTCGGCGTCACCATGAACAGCAGCTGGACCTCGACCAGCGGCCAGCAGCTGCAGAGCGCGATGACCGTCGGCATGAGCTTCGACGACCAGAACACGCCCACCGTGACCTTCCAGCCCACGGTCACCATCGTCAGCACGAATCCCATTCCCACTACGGCCAACGGCACGACCACCACCCGGTCGGTCGACAGCTCGGGCCTGAACAACGTGTCTGGCCTGGTGCAGGGCGTGCAGGTCGCGGGCGACGCCAATAGCGCCGACAACGTGACCTCGGTGACGGTGCGCAACGAGCGCGACGTCGGCACGCCCAGCGTCGCCCAGCAACCGGGCACGACCTTCACCGGCCAGCCACAGCAGAGCACAGTGCGCGACGGTAACGCCACGGCCACCGCCCGCATTGACGGCAGCGGCGCCCGCGTGGCGCTCAGCATTGCCGGTCAGGGCCAGGTGCAGCAGTGGATCCGCAGCGGCAGCCTGGGCCAGGTCATCGCACTCGGCGCCGACGGCCAGCGCGTGCACAACAGCATGCAGATCGACCTGGTGCAGCGTTCGCTGGCCAGCAACGTTAGCCTCAGCCGCGATTTCGCGCAGTCGATCAATCAGGTACGCGGTATCGGCCTGACCTATTGAACAGGGGACACAACACATGATTGGCAATCGCAACAAGGCACGGCTTGGGCGGACCCTGCTGGCCGCCTCCATCGCGCTGGCGCTACCGGCAGGTGCATGGGCTCAGACTGCGGCGCCGACGAACACCATGTCGGCCCCGGAGAAGGAACAGGCGGAGGTGCGCACCCTGATGGCGCAGCTGCAGGCGCTGAAGGCCGGGTACGCCGACCAGGTGCGCCGCCTGCGCGACCTCGACGCCCAGGTGCAGGCGCTGGAAGCGCGCCTCGCGGGACGCACCACCAATCAGCCATTGCCCGCGCGCCCGGCTCCCGGCCAGCCTCCGCAGCAAGTCGCGCGGACCGGCGACGCCTCCGGAACGCAGCCGATCCGCAACGCCCAGGGCAGCACCGGCGAAGACGCCAAGCCCTCGCGCAGCGTCGAGGACGTGCTGCAGCAGGAGCACGCGGTGTTCGATCGCAAGCTCACCCTCGAGAACGGTCTGACCTACGCACGCTACGACCGCAAGCAGCTCACGCTGAACGGGTTTCTCGCCCTCGACGCGATCTTCCTCGGCAACATCGCGGTCGAGAATGTCGAATCCGATACGCTGACCTACAACTTCGCCGCACGCTACGGTCTCAGCCCGCGCTGGACACTGAATCTCGACGTGCCGTACCTGGCCCGCCGCACCACCTACCAGAAGGGCGGTGCCGGCGGCTCGGCGGCCGCCACGGCCGAGCAGAAGGTGTTCGGCAGCCACATCGGCGATGCCTCACTGAGCGTCAACTACCGCATGCTTCCGGAAACCGCGAGCCGACCCGACACCGTGCTCACCTTCGGCGTCACCGCGCCGACCGGACGCCACCCGTACGGCATCGACTGGCGCGTCCTGGAGCGCGACAACGACCAGTTCGTACGCTTCGCAGTGCCCAGCGAACAGCCCACCGGCAACGGCATGTGGACCGCAAATCTCGGCGTGTCGATGGTGAAGACGCTGGACCCGGCGATCCTGTTCGGCAACATCGGCATCGCCCACAGTCTGTCGCGCGACTTCAACGATCTCGACAACAATCCCGACACGCTCAACCCGGGCCGCGTGCAGCTTGGCAATGTCTACACCCTCGGCGGCGGCGTGGCGTTCGCCTTCAACGAGCGCACCAGCCTGAGCCTGTCCTTCAACGACCGCATCAATGCCAAGGCGCGCGTGCGGCCGCGCGGCGGCGACTGGAATTCGGTGATCGGCAGCGACGGTCACGCCGCGACCTTCAACATGGGCGTGACGTACGCGCTGAACCAGCACACCACGCTGGTCAGCCTGCTGGGCATCGGCCTGACGCCGGACGCACCGGACGTCACGCTGAGCGTGAAGATTCCCTACACGTTCTGAAACGTCAGCACGCTGGCATCGACGCGACCGCGCCGTTCAGTGCGTGGTCGTGTCCAGCGTGACGCGGTATTTCTTGCACAGGCGGTAGACCGTCACCCGCGATACCTGCAGACGGCGCGCGCACTCGCTGACGTTGAAGCGGCTGGCGCGCAGACAGGCGACGATGGCTTCGCGCTCGGCGTGCGCGCGGGCGCGATCCAACGTGGACGCGTGCACGGAGATCGGCGCCGCGGCCGGACGTGCGGCCAGATCCAGGTCCGCCGCGCTGATCAGCGGCGCTTCGGCCACCACCGCGGCGCGACGCACGCGGTTCATCAGCTCGCGCACATTGCCCGGCCACGGGAACGCGCACATCGCAGCCTCGGCTTCCGGGCCGAAATCGCGCACATGCGTGCCCGCCGCATGCTTGCGGCGGAAGGCATCCAGGAAATGCCTCGCCAGACGCAGAATGTCCACACCGCGATCGCGCAGCGGCGGCACCGGCAGGCGCAGAACATTGAGCCGGTAGTAAAGGTCCTCGCGGAACCGCCCCTCGGCCACGGCCTTTTCCAGATCCACGTGCGTGGCGGCGATCACACGCACATCCAGATGGATCGACGTGCAGCTGCCGACCCGCTCGATCGTGCCTTCCTGAAGAACGCGCAACAAGTTGGTCTGGGCGTCCAGCGGCAGGTCGCCGATCTCGTCGAGGAAGACCACGCCGCCGTCGGCAGCCTCGATACGGCCGATCTTGCGGGCACCCGCGCCGGTGAAGGCGCCGCGTTCGTGACCGAACAGTTCCGACTGCACCAGGTTCGCCGGCAAAGCGCCGCAGTTGATCGCCACGAACGGCCCCTCGCAACGCGTCGAGCGCCGATGCAGTGCGCGCGCGGCCACTTCCTTGCCGGTGCCGGTCTCGCCGGTGATGAGTACGGGCACGTCAACCGGTGCAAATTTCGCGATCCGGGCGGCCAGCTTGTGCATGGGCGGGCTACAGCCGAGCATGCCCTCGAAGGCGTCGTCCGCATGCTCTTCACGATGCCCCTCGCTCAGACGCGCCATGCCCCAGGCATGACCCAGCGCATCGACCAGGCGATTCGAGGCCCCCGGCATGGTGACGTAGTCGAAACATCCCGCACGCACCAATGCCGTCACACGCGCATGCATCAACGCCTGCGTGCAGACCAGGGCCACCCAGCGCTTTTCGGGGTGGGCCGCGAGCAAGGCTTCCAGACGAGCAAGGTGCTGACCGTCATGACCGCGCAGATCGATCACACCGACAGTCGCCGCACTCCGTGCGAGCGTGCCCTCGATATCCGCCTGCGGATCCAGCTCGAGCAAGTCCCACCCGGCTTGATCCAGTTCGTCTCGGTGCGCCGCATCGGCCTGGCCGAGCCAGACCGTCTTGCGCCTGCATTGCGCCGGTTCGAGCATGAACGATGCCTCCGCTTCGTGACCCCATGCGCCGCGTTGTCCCACCTGCGACGTGACGTCTGATCAGCATCGCGCAGCGCCAACGGAACATCCATTCCACGGCCGGGCTATGACTTTCAGTCATTCGTCCAGAAAAAGGTCCGGCAGCAGGGTTTGTCCCGGTTCGACGGCATAGCTCGAGAAATCGGTCACGCCCGCTTCGCGCAGGACCTCCTCGTCGATCGAGAACCGGCCATTGCACTCCTCTGCGGGGCGACAGAGCAAAGCATGCGCGGCATCGGCGACGATCTCCGGACGGCGGCAATGACGGGGCTGCACCGCATCGCCCAGCATGGCCAGCGCCGCGGTCGCGATCACGGTACGCGGCCACAGTGCGTGTACGCCGATGCCCTGCGGTCCGAGCTCCGCGGCCAGGCCGAGCGTGACGAAGCTCATGCCCATCTTGGCCAGGGTGTAACCGGTGTGCGGCCCCCACCACTTCGGGTCCAGCGTGGGCGGCGGTGCGAGACTCAGGATGTGCGGATTGGCGGCCTTGCGCAGATAGGGCAGCGCTGCCTGCGCACAGACAAAGGTGCCGCGCGCGTTGACCTGCTGCATCAGATCGAAGCGCTTCATCGGCGTCTTCTCGATGCCGGCCAGCCAGATCGCGCTGGCGTTGTTGACCAGAATGTCGAGACCGCCGAAATGGTCCGCCGCCCGCGCCATGGCATCGGCAACCGCCTTTTCGTCGCGGATGTCCAGCTTGATCGGCAAGGCCTTGCCGCCGGCGGCCTCGATCGCCTCGGCCGCGGTATGGATGGTGCCGGGCAGCTTGGGATTGGGCACGCCGCTCTTGGCCGCGACGACCACGTTGGCGCCGTCGCGCGCAGCGCGCACGGCGATCGCGAGCCCGATCCCACGCGAAGCACCGGTGATGAACAGGGTCTTGCCGGAAAGTCCGCTCATGCGCGTTCCATCGTTGTGAAAATCGTGAGTGTACGCGCCTGACCGTCGGTCGCTACTCACGCTGGAATCGCGGCAGCGCGTCGCGCAGCTCGGCCAGACGCTCGACCGGATCGCGCAGTTCCAGCAGCATCTGCCGCTCGGCTGGATCCAGCGGTAGCAGCTCGGCCAGACGATAACCGACCCAGGACGCCTGGTCGTAGCAGGTCTGCGGCGCATCGCGCCAATGCGGCGCCGCCTGCTCGACAAGGCGGTGCAGGATATCGGCCAGCAGCACGAATTCGGCCGGTATCGACGTTTCCGGCTCCGGCTCCCAGCAACGCACATCGCCGCGCAACTGGCCGTTGTCGCGCATGTGCACGCGTTCGACGCGGAAACGATCCTGTCCCTTCGCATGAATACCCAGGATGCCGCCGGCGTCGGTGAAGAAATCGGTGATGCGCGCGAGCGTGCCCACGGCGGCCGGCACCGCCGGCTCCCCCACTTCCTGGCCCTCCAGAATCAGACACACACCGAAGGGCGCGTCACGCTGCGTGCATTCGCGCACCAGGTCCAGATAGCGCGGCTCGAACACCCGAAGACGCAGCTGTCCGGACGGAAACAGCACCGCGGACAAGGGAAACAGCGGCAGATCGGAGATGGACGAAACGGACGAAGCCATATCCCAAGTCTATCGGCCCCGGCGCGAAGCGCCAGGGAGATCCTAGGAGACGCCGCCGTCGACGTGCGAGTGCACACGAAGGGCGGAGGCAAAGCGGCGCGGCGCATCCTCGAATCCGCCGTTGGACATGAACACCACATGGTCGCCGCGGCGCACGGCGAACTTCAGCGCTTCCAGCAATGCATCGACGCTGGGCGCGACATGCCCGCGCCCCTGCAGGGCCGACGTCACCTTCGCCGCATCCCACGGCAGACCGGCGCGCTGCAGGAACACAACCTGATCGGCATCGGCCAGCGACGGCGCCAGGGCATCGGCGTGCGCGCCCTGGCGCATGGAATTCGAACGCGGTTCCAGCGCGACTACGATGCGCGCGTCGCCGACCTTCGCGCGCAGACCGGCCAGCGTGGTGGCGATGGCCGTCGGATGATGCGCGAAATCGTCGTACACATGCACGCCATCGACTTCGGCAATGGTCTCCATGCGGCGCTTGACGTTGGCGAAGTCCGCGAACGCCGGCAGCAGCGCGACCGGGTCGCAGCCCTGCGCCGTGGCGGCGGCCAGTGCGGCCAGCGCGTTCATCACGTTGTGACGGCCCAGCAGCGGCCAGTCGATCTCACCCAGCACTTCGTCGCCGCGTCGGACTTCGAAATGGCTGCCGTCGTCGGCCAGCAGCCGCGCGCGCCAGTGGCCGGCGTCGATGCCGAAGGTCTCCACCGGCGTCCAGCAGCCCATCTCCAGCACTTCGGCCAGGCGCGCATCTTCGGCATTGACGATCAGCCGGCCGTTGCCCGGCACGATGCGCACCAGATGATGGAACTGGCGCTGGATCGCGGCCACGTCGGGGAAGATGTCGGCGTGGTCGTATTCGAGATTGTTCAGCACGGCAATGTGCGGGCGGTAATGCACGAACTTCGAACGCTTGTCGAAGAACGCGGTGTCGTATTCGTCGGCTTCGATCACGAACGGCGCCTCGGCGGCGCGCGACGGTTCGGGACCGCCCAGCCGTGCCGACACCTCGAAATTGCCCGGCACGCCACCGATCAGGAAGCCCGGCTGCAGACCGTCCCACTCCAGCAGGTGCGCCAACAGGCTCGACGTGGTGGTCTTGCCGTGGGTGCCGGCGACGATCAGCGTGTCGCGCGCGGCCAGCACGTTCTCGCCCAGCCACTGCGGGCCGGAAATGTACGGCAGCCGCTCGTCGAGCATGTACTCGACCACGGGAAGCCCGCGTTTCATGGCGTTGCCGACAATGGTCAGGTCCGGCGCCGGCTGCAGATGCTCGGCGCGGTAGCCCTGACGCAGGGTGATACCCAGCGCCTCGAGCTGGTCGCTCATCGGCGGGTAGACGTTGGCGTCGGACCCCTCGACGGCATGCCCCAGCTCGCGAGCGAGCGCGGCGGCGCCGCCCATGAAGGTGCCGCAGATACCGAGAATGTGCAGACGCATCAGCCGTTGGCGGCGACGCGATCGCCCGGCAGCACGGCCAGGATGCGCTGGAACACCGCGTCCAGCTCGCCCACGCCGTCGACGACCTTGAGCATACCGTGACGCTGGTACCAGTCGGCCACCGGGGCAGTCTGCTCTGCGTAGACGGCCAGACGCTTGCGCACGACCTCGGGATTGTCGTCGGCGCGGCCTTCGGCCTTGAAGCGGATCTCGCAGCGCCCGACGATCTCCTCGGACGGCACTTCCAGCTTCACCACGGCGTCCAGCGGCTGGTTCAGGCGCTGCAGCAGGCCATCCAGCGCCTCGACCTGGGCCAGGTTGCGCGGGTAGCCGTCGAGGATGAAACCGTTGCGCGCGTCGGTCTGCGACAGGCGCTCTTCCAGCATGCCGAGCATGATGTCGTCGGACACCAGCTGGCCGGCGTCCATCACCGCCTTGGCCTTGCGGCCCAGCGGCGTGCCGGCGGCCACCGCCGCACGCAGCAGGTCGCCCGTGGAAATGTGCGGAACGTCCAGTTCCTTCTTCAACCGTGAAGCCTGGGTCCCCTTGCCCGAACCGGGTGCACCGAGTAGCACGAGTCGCATGATCGCTCCAATGAAGTGCCCCGCACGTCCTCTTCCGACGACGCGCTGGACTCTGGAAAAAATGGAGTTCAAGGTAGCCTTTGCGCCCAGGACAGTCAAACCCGCGGCCGGCGCGCCGCACCCCGTCTCACAGCAGGAATCGGATCGACATGGCCAAGGGAAAACTGCTCTACGCCCAGTCCGGCGGCGTCACCGCCGTCATCAACGCCACGGCCGCCGCCGTCATCGAGACCGCGCGCAGCCACGGCGTGAAGGTCTACGCCGCGCGCAACGGCATTCTCGGCGCGCTGCGCGAGGACCTGATCGACACCTCGCGCGAGAGCAAATCGGCCATCGCCGCCCTGCACCACACCCCCGGCGGCGCCTTCGGTTCATGCCGTTACAAGCTGAAACCGCCGGCCACGGACGACTCCGAATACGTGCGTCTGATGGAGGTCATGAAGGCGCACGACATCCGCTGGTTCCTCTACAACGGCGGCAACGACTCGGCCGACACCGCGCTCAAGCTCTCGCGACTGGGCCGCGAATACGGCCACGAAATCCACTGCATCGGCGTGCCCAAGACCGTCGACAACGATCTCGTCGTCACCGACTGCTGCCCCGGCTTCGGCTCGGTGGCGCGCTACACGGCGCTGTCGGTGCGCGAGGCCAGCCTCGACGTGGCGTCCATGAGCGAGACCTCGACCAAGGTGTTCATCCTCGAGGTGATGGGCCGCAACGCCGGCTGGATCGCCGCCTCCGCGGGCCTCGCCGGCGAAGGCGCCGACACGCCGCCGCACGTGATCCTGTTCCCGGAACGCAGCTTCGAGCCCAGGGCCTTCCTGGCCAAGGTGAAGGCCACCGTCGAGCGCGTCGGCTACTGCACCGTGGTCGCCTCCGAGGGCATCCGCGACGCGGACGGCACACTGCTGTCGGACACCGGTGGCCGGGACGCCTTCGGTCACGCCCAGCTCGGCGGCGTCGCGCCGCTGCTGGCGCAGATGGTCAACGAGAAACTGGGCATGAAGGTGCACTGGGCAGTGCCGGATTATCTGCAGCGCTCGGCGCGACACGCCGCCTCGGCCACCGACCTGATGCAGGCGCAGGCCGTCGGCAAGGCCGCCGTCGAGTACGCGCTGGATGGCATGAATGCCGTGATGCCGGTGATCCTGCGCGGCCGTGACAGCCCGTACCGCTGGAAAATCGCGGCGGCGCCGCTGGCGCGCATCGCCAACCGCGAAAAGAAGATGCCCAAGAGCTTCCTCAGCCGCGACGGCTTCGCCATCACCGCCGCCGCGCGACGCTATCTCGCCCCGTTGATCCGTGGCGAGGCACCCGCCCCCTGCGGCAAGGACGGCCTACCGCTGCACGCCGTGCTGAAGCGTGTCGCTGTCGCGAAGAAGCTCGCGCCCTGGGACGGTGCATGAGCGGTCCGCTCAGGAAGCGGTGCCAAGCAACAAGCCTTCCTTCTTGAGGACGGACGTCAAGCCCTTGCGGTCGAAGCCTCGCACTTCGTGACTCGGGGTGAAGATCACCGGCACGCCGCGTTCGTGCAGTTGTTCGAAAGCCTTCATCGCCTTCTTCGACTGATCGATCACGCGATCCTCGTAGGCGATGCCGTGCGCCTTGAAATAAGCACGCGCATCGCGGCAGTGCGGACACGTCGACAGTGAATACATCACCACTCGCGGTCCGTTCGCCGGAAGCTGCTGGCTGAAATTCCCCGCGACCACGGTCGGCTTGACCGGATGCATCCAGCGCGACACCACCGGCCCTCCGTACCAGCCGACACCGAGTCCCAAAATCAGAAATGCCACGACAATGGCGATGCTCTTGATGTTCACGTTACAAACTCCATCGCGGCGCATCCGCGCTACGCGCGGGTGCCGGATACGCGGCGCGGAAGAACCCGCGCCGCGCACTTCCTTGTCCATGTCAGCTCAGTGACATTGCACCTGGCAGTACAGATACTGCTGCTCTGAACACAGCCCGCCCGGACAGGTGGCCTGCATGCAATCGGACACACACTGATCGAATCCCGGCGGCGGCGTCGGACCACTGGCGATGGCCGCCGACGCCAGCCCGAGCCCGAACACAAATGCACTTGCACAAACCCATTGCAACTTGATCTTCATGGTTTCCTCCTTGATTCACGCACGATCCCTTTCGGGACCTTTCATGCATGCCGTCGGCATGCGTATGTCCGCGACGCCTATTCTCGCCTTCTCAACGCGCCGCGGATCTACCCCGTTAATTGCAGGCTTCGGTGGTGCAGTACTCGGACTGCTCGATGGAACACCCATTGGGACCATAGGAGCAGGCAGACAGACACGCCTGGACGCATTGCTCATAACCGGGTGGCAGCGAAGCAGCGCTCACGGAAGCCACTGACGCCATGCCCATACCGAATGCTAGTGCGCAAAAGCAGGCCAGTTTCATTTTCGCGTTCATTGATCACTCCTTAATCAATCTCGAAAAGTCGCCCTTGCAGGCTTTTCCTTTATGCCACTCCATCGCGCATTTGAAAATCACGCGCCGCCGACGCCTTATATTGCATCGCACAAAGGGTTCGCGACGAACTGCCCCCTATACTCGCGAGACCGTCATGTGACGGCAACGTTCTGGGGAGGTCTAGATGTTGCACGACTACGGTTTATGGATCGCACTGGCATGCGCCATCGTCGCGATCCTGTACGGCGCCTTCTCTGTGCGCTGGGTCCTGGCCCAATCGGCCGGCAACGAACGCATGCAGGAGATCGCGGGGGCGATCCAGGAAGGCGCACGTGCCTATCTCAATCGACAATACGGCACCATTGCCATCGCTGGCGTGGTGCTTTTTTTATTGATCGGATTCTTTCTCAACTGGCCCACGGCCATCGGCTTCGCCATCGGTGCCGTGCTCTCCGGCGCGACTGGGTACATCGGCATGAACGTGTCGGTGCGGGCCAATGTCCGCACCGCCGAAGCGGCGCGTGAAGGCATCAGTCCGGCCATGAACGTCGCCTTCCGCGGCGGCGCGATCACCGGCATGCTGGTGGTCGGTCTGGCGCTGCTGGGCGTGGCCGGCTACTTCTTCCTGCTGCCGCACTTCGGCTACACCGGCGAACACGCGCTGCACGCGCTGGTCGGCCTGGCCTTCGGCAGTTCGCTGATCTCGATCTTCGCACGCCTGGGGGGCGGCATCTTCACCAAGGGCGCCGACGTCGGCGCGGATCTGGTGGGCAAGGTCGAGGCCGGCATTCCGGAAGACGATCCGCGCAATCCGGCGGTGATCGCCGACAACGTGGGCGACAACGTCGGCGACTGCGCCGGCATGGCCGCCGACCTGTTCGAGACCTACGCGGTGACCGTGATCGCCACCATGCTGCTCGGCGGCCTGGCCTTCGCCCACGACACCAATGCCGTGCTGTATCCGCTGGTGCTGGGCGCGGCGTCGATCATCGCCTCGATCATCGGCACCTTCTTCGTGCGGGTGAAACAGGGCGGCTCGATCATGGGGGCGCTGTACAAGGGCGTGATCATCTCGGCCGTGCTCTCGGCCATCGCCTTCTGGTTCATCACGCACAACCTGTTCCCGAACGGTCTGACGTCCACGGGCGGTGACGCGACGATCTCGTCGATGAACATCTTCTACTGCTCCGTCATCGGCCTGGTGCTGACCGGCCTGATCGTGTGGATCACCGAGTACTACACCGGCACCGAGTACAAGCCGGTGCGCCACATCGCGCAGGCGTCGACGACCGGCCACGGCACCAACATCATCGCCGGCCTCGGCGTGTCGATGAAGGCGACGGCGTGGCCGGTGATCGCGGTGTGTCTGGCGATCTGGGGTGCGTTCCACTTCGGCGGCCTGTACGGCATCGCCATCGCCGCGACGGCCATGCTGTCGATGGCCGGCATGGTGGTGGCGCTGGACGCCTACGGCCCGATCACCGACAACGCCGGCGGCATCGCCGAGATGGCCGAACTGCCGGCCGAGGTGCGCGGCGTCACCGATCCGCTGGACGCGGTCGGCAACACCACCAAGGCGGTGACCAAGGGCTACGCCATTGGTTCGGCGGCGCTGGCCTCGCTGGTGCTGTTCGCCGACTACACGCACAACCTGAGCGCCAACAATCCGGGCCAGGTGTTCACCTTCGACCTGTCCGATCACATGGTCATCATCGGCCTGCTGATCGGCGGTCTGATTCCGTACCTGTTCGGCGCCCTGGCGATGGAAGCCGTGGGTCGCGCGGCGGGTGCGGTGGTCGAGGAAGTGCGTCGCCAGTTCCGCGAGATCAAGGGCATCATGGACGGCAGCGGCAAGCCCGAGTACGACAAGGCCGTCGACATGCTGACCAAGTCGGCGATCAAGGAAATGATCGTGCCGTCGCTGCTGCCCGTCGTGGTGCCGGTGCTGGTCGGTCTGCTACTGGGGCCGAAGGCGCTGGGCGGCGTGCTGATCGGCACCATCGTCACCGGCCTGTTCGTGGCCATCTCGATGACCACCGGCGGCGGTGCCTGGGACAACGCCAAGAAGTACATCGAGGACGGCAACTGCGGCGGCAAGGGCTCGGAGGCGCACAAGGCCGCGGTCACCGGCGACACGGTCGGCGATCCATACAAGGACACGGCCGGCCCGGCCATCAACCCGCTGATCAAGATCATCAACATCGTCGCCCTGCTGCTGGTGCCGCTGCTTTCCTGAAGCCAGCCACACCGGTCACGACAACACATGAACCCTCCGCCTCGCGCGGAGGGTTTTTTTTGCATTTACACCCCTCCGACCGGCCCGCGCAATGCGGCTCCCGCCTCCTGCGAGGGACAAGGCGATTCCATGCCACAATGCGACGGCCATTCGCCGGATATTGCGGCGACGCTGTGCGGCCCTGGGGAGAACGGACATGATCGCGACACTGGTCCTGCTTGTGCCGGTTGCCTATGCCATCTGGATCTTCAATCGTCTGGTACGCGACCGCAATCAGGTACATGTGGCGTGGAGCGATGTC
Organism: Oleiagrimonas citrea; assembly: GCF_012395255.1. GTDB lineage: Bacteria > Pseudomonadota > Gammaproteobacteria > Xanthomonadales > Rhodanobacteraceae > Oleiagrimonas > Oleiagrimonas citrea. Next base: position 245,081 of record NZ_JAAZQD010000005.1, on the reverse strand, counting down.
GATGTGCAGCTGCAACGCCGGCACGACCTGGTGCCGCGACTGGTCGAAGCCGTGCGCGGCTACGCCCACCACGAGCAGCAACTGCTGCAGCGCGTGACCCGCGAGCGCAGCGATGCGCGCGCGGCGCGGGACACCGACGCGCGCGCCACGGTCGAAACCGCGCTGGGCCACGACCTCGGTCGATTGATCCTGGTCTCCGAGGCCTATCCCGAACTCAAGGCCAGCGCGAACTTCGCTCAATTGTCGACCGAACTGGTCGAGGTGGAGGACGCCATCGCGCACGCACGCCGCTTCTACAACGGCTCGGTGCGCCAGTACAACACGGACCTGGAACGCTTCCCGGAACGACTGGTGGCGCGCGCCACCGGCTTCGTGCCCGCGGCCTTCTTCTCCGCCGAGACCGAAGCGCGCGCACCGGTGTCCGTGAACGGGGGAACCGAACGTGAGACCTAATCTTTCCTGGCTGCTGTGGCTGGCCTGCCTGATGGCCTGGGCCGCTCCCGCGCACGCCGACGAGCGCATCCTGGACTACCACGCCGAGATCCATGTCGCCGTCGACGGCAGCATGACCGTAACCGAGCGCATCCGGGTGCGCGCCGAAGGCCATCGCATCCGCCGTGGTATCTACCGCGACTATCCCACCGAGTACCGCGACCGGCAGCACAACCGCTATCGGGTTGGCTTCCAGGTGCTGGCGGTCATGCGCGACGGGCACGCCGAACCCTGGCACACCAAGAAACAAAGCAATGGCGTGCGCGTGTACATCGGCGACCGCCACCGTACGTTGGCCAGCGGGGTGCACACCTACACCCTGCGCTATCGCACGACGCGACAACTCGGCTTCTTCGACACCCACGACGAGCTGTACTGGAACGTCACCGGAACGGGCTGGGCCTTTCCCATCGACCACGCCAGCGCCACGGTGCATCTGCCCGCCGAGGTCGATGCGGCGCGACTGAAGGCGTACGGCTACACCGGCGCGCAGGGCGCGACCGGAAAGGCGCTCGATGCCCGCATCCTCGCCGACGGCGCCGAATTCAGTACCACACAGCCCCTGGCGCCGCATCACGGCCTGACCATCGTGCTCGAATTTCCCAAGGGCCTGGTACGCGCACCGGACGCCAAGCAGAAGCTGATCTGGTTGCTGCATGACAACCGCAACCTGCTGCTAACACTGCTCGGCCTGCTGGTTCTGTGGCTGTACTACGGCTGGGCCTGGAACCGCTTCGGCCGCGACCCAGCCTCCGGCCCGCTGGTGGCACGCTACGAGCCGCCGGACGGCGACTCAGCCGCGGCGCTGCGCTACGTGCGCGACATGGGCTACGACAACACCTGCTTCACCGCTGGCATTCTCGGTCTGGCGGCCAGAGGCTGTCTGGACATCGAGCAGCACGGCAAGACCTACACTCTGACCCGCACCGCCGACGCGCCCGTGCAGAGCCTGCGCGGCGACAGCAAGGCTCTGTTCCAGGCGCTGTTCTCCGGCGGCGACACGCTGAAACTCAAGCAGTCCGAGCGCACACGCGTGGTCAAGGCGCGCAAGGCGCATGAAGGCGCACTGTCGCGTGCCTACGAGAAGAAATACTTCTTCACGAACCGCAACAAGCTCTGGCCGGGCGTGCTGATTTCCCTGCTAACCCTGCTGGCCATGGTGTACGGCGGCGGCGTGCCGGCTGCCTTCATGCTGCTGTGGCTGTCGATCTGGAGCTTCGGCGTCTATGCCCTGGCCGCCGCGGCCCTGCGCAAGGCTCGCAGCGGTCATGCCGCCAGCAGCATCGGCAGCTGGCTGTTCCTGCTTCCCTTCGCCGCCGGCGAAGTGGCCGGCCTGGCTCTGTTCGGCTCCCTGGTCGGCTACGCCGTCCTGCCGCTGTTCGCGGTGCTGATCGGCACCAACATCGCCTTCTACCACTGGATGAAGGCGCCGACCCAGGACGGCGCCCGACTGCTCGATGGCATCGAAGGCTTCCGCTGGTATCTGGGCGTGGCCGAGAAGCAGGAGCTGGATTCGCGCTACAAACCCGAATCGCATCCGGAACTGTTTGCCCGGTATCTGCCCTACGCCGTGGCGCTGGACGTCGGCAACGCCTGGGGCGAACGCTTCGCCGGTGCACTCGATGCAGAACAGATGCGGCAGGCGCAGCCGACCTGGTACCACGGCAGCAACATCGGCCTGTTCACCGCCGGCAACTTGGCGGCCTTCGGCAGCAGTCTCGGTTCGGGCGTGAACAGCGCCATCGCCTCGGCCTCGGTCGCACCGGGTTCAAGTTCCGGTTCCAGCGGTTTTTCCGGTGGTGGTGGCGGCGGCGGTGGTGGCGGCGGCTGGTGACCGCATCGGGACCGGCCCGGGCGGATATCCGGCACATCGATTCCATGCACGGACGTCCCGAGCGTCCGGCAGCGATACGGCAACATCAAGACAATCTGCGAGGTCATCCCATGAAAGCGTTCGGTCTATTCCTGGTTCTGTGCGTCGCAACGAGCGGCGCAAGCATCGCCTTCGCAGCGCCGCCCACACCGGGCGATGGCACTGCCGACCCCTACCTGTGGCTGGAAAAGACCCATGGCGAACGCGCCATGCAATGGGTCCACGAACAGAACGCGCGCACCGAGAAGCGATTCGCCGACAACGCGCAATTCGAGCGCACGCGCAAAGCCATTCTCGGCGTGCTCGATTCGGACGCGCGGATTCCCTACGTTCATCGTCGGGGCAAGTACCTGTACAACTTCTGGAAGGACAAGCAGCACCCGCGCGGCCTCTGGCGACGCACCACACTGGCCGAGTACCGCAAAGACGCGCCGACATGGCAGACGCTTCTGGACATCGACGCACTGGGCAAGGCCGAAGGCCGCAAATGGGTGTTCAAGGGCGCGCAATGCATGAAGCCGGCCTACCGGCGGTGCCTGGTCGAACTGTCGCCGGACGGCGGCGATGCCGTCGAAGTGCGCGAGTTCGACGTCGCCACTCGCTCCTTCGTGAAGAACGGTTTCCATCTGCCGGTGGCCAAGACGGACGTCGACTGGATCGACCGTGACCACATCTACGTCGGCACCGACTTCGGTCCCGGCTCGATGACGAAGTCCAGCTACCCGCGCATCGTCAAGGAGTGGACCCGCGGCACACCGCTGAAGGACGCCCGGACGATCTACGCCGGCAAGAAGTCGGACCTGGCGATTTCCGCTTCGCACGACCGCACGCCGGGCTATGAGCGCGATTTCGTCTACGTGGTGAAGGACTTCTTCCACAGCGAGCTGTACCAGCGCAAGGACGGCAAGCTGATCCGGGTCGACGTGCCGCTCGACGCGCAAGCCGGCGCGCACCGTCAGTGGCTGCTGGTGCAGACCAAATCACCCTGGACCACCGGTGGGAAAACCTGGCCCTCCGGCGCGCTGCTGGCAATCAAGTACGACGCCTTCATGGCCGGCAAGCGCGACTTCACCGCGCTGTTCACGCCCGATGCGCACACGGCACTGTCGTCCTACAGCTGGACCCGGCATCACCTGATTCTGGACACGCTCAAGGACGTGCAGAGCCGACTGGAGGTGCTCACTCCGCACCCCGACGGCAGTTGGTCACGCAAGCCGCTCGCCGGCGCGCCCGCCTTGAGCACGGTGCGCGTGGTCGACACCGACCCGGACCATGACGATGCGTACTGGATCGACGTCACCGGCTTTCTCACGCCCTCCACCCTGGAACGCGGCGTCATCGGCGCCAAGCGTGCCGAGAAGATCAAGCAGGCGCCGTCGTTCTTCGATGCCTCGGCCTTCACCGTGAGCCAGCACTTCGCGACCTCCAAGGACGGCACGCGCGTGCCGTATTTCGAGATCGCACCGAAAGGCATCAAGCCGGACGGTTCCAACCGCACCCTGCTCTACGGTTATGGCGGCTTCGAGGTCTCGCTCCTGCCGCGCTACAGCGGCAGCATCGGGCGCGCCTGGCTGGAACGCGGCGGCGTCTACGTAATCGCCAACATCCGCGGCGGCGGCGAATACGGCCCGCGCTGGCACAAGGCCGCGCTGAAGGCCAACCGTCCCAAGGCGTACCAGGACTTCGCGGCCGTTGCGAAAGACCTGATCCGCCGCGGCGTCACTTCGCCCTCGCATCTGGGCGCCGAGGGCGGCAGCAACGGCGGCCTGCTGATGGGCAACATGCTGGTGAGCTACCCGCAGCTGTTCGGCGCCATCGCCTGTGAAGTCCCGCTACTGGACATGAAGCGCTACATCCACCTGGACGCCGGCGCATCGTGGATTGGCGAGTACGGCAATCCGGACGACCCGAAACAGTGGTCCTACATCAAGACCTTCTCGCCCTATCAGCTGGTGAAGAAAGGCGTGCACTACCCGCCGGTGCTGTTCTACACCACCACCAGCGACGACCGCGTGGGTCCGGCCCAGGCGCGCAAGATGGCGGCAAAGATGGAAGGCATGGGCTACCGGAACGTGTGGTTCTACGAGAACACCGAAGGCGGTCACGGCGCCGGCGCGGACAACAAGCAATCCGCACACATGCATGCGCTGGCCTGGAACTTCCTCTGGAATCAGTTGCAGTAGATCCTGAACCGACTGGACACACGAACGGCATCGCATCGTGGTGCCGTTCGTTATTACAATCGGCGACCATGGGCAAACAGACTTCGAACACCAATTCCCTTCGCGAGTGGATTCTGACCACGGCGCGCGATGGCCACGACATCGACATGATCCTGCTGATGATGGAGCGGGCGGGATACGAATCGCGTCAGGCGCGGAAAATCGTGGCCAAGACCCTGAACCGCCCGGCCGTGGCGCTGGACGTGGAAGTGAAGCCCCCCGCCGGCAAGCTTCCCCGCCATCCCGAACCGCCCATGCAGATCGTCGGCGGTCAGCGCACGGAAGTCTCCGTGTGTATCGACACCCCGCCGATCCGCGTCATGGAACACCTGCTGCAGGACGATGAATGTGAGCAGTTGATCGAACTGGCGCGCCCGCGCCTGGATCGGTCGCTCACGGTGCGCCAGGACGGCGGCAACCAGGTCGACGAAGCCCGCACCAGCCGCGGTATGTTCTTCAATCCCGGGGAATCGCCGCTGATCGAGCGTATCGATGCGCGCATGGCCGAACTGGCCGGCCTGCCCACGAGCCATGGCGAGGGCCTGCAGGTGCTGCACTACCTGCCGGGCCAGCAGTACGAGCCGCACTTCGACTGGTTCGACTCCAGCAAGGACGGCTTCAAGCTGGTCACGCTCAAGGGCGGTCAGCGCGTGGCCACCATCATCATGTATCTCAACACACCCGCCGGCGGCGGCGGCACGCACTTTCCGAATGCCGGTGTCACGGTCACCGCGCGTCGCGGTTCTGCGCTGTATTTCGCCTATCAGCACGGCGATCAGGCATCGCTGCACGCCGGCCTTCCGGTCACCGAAGGCGAGAAGTGGATCGCCACCAAGTGGCTGCGCGAGCGCCCATTCAAGTGATCATGCGCAAAGCCTGCATATAACCTCGTACAACCATGGGGTTTTTGCGACGCAACACGCTTTGTCCTATGCTGCGCGCCCCCGTATGCATGTATGAAAGGAACCTCCTCCCATGAGCCTGGATCTGGTGACCGCCAGCGACGAAAAGTCTGGCGCGTACAACGTCATCATCGAAATTCCCAAGGACGCCGAGCCGGTCAAGTACGAAGTCGACAAGGCCAGCGGCGCCATTTTCGTCGACCGCGTGCTGACCACGCCGATGCGCTACCCGTGCAACTACGGCTACATCCCGCAGACCCTGGGCGGTGACGGCGATCCGCTCGACGCGCTGGTGATCTTGCCGCTGCCGCTGGTGGCCGGCTCGGTGATTCCCTGCCATCCGGTCGGCATGCTGCAGATGACCGATGAGGCCGGCAGCGACGAAAAGCTGGTGATGGTGCCAACCGCGAAGATCTTCAGCGGCTACGCGCACATCGACAACATCGACAAGGTGTCCGGCCACTGGCTGGAGCGCATCGGCCACTTCTTCGAGCACTACAAGGACCTGGAGAAGGGCAAGTGGGTCAAGCTCGACGGCTGGGGCGACGTGGAAGCGGCGCGCAAGGAGCTGGCCGCAAGCATCGATCGCTACAAGGGCACCAACGCGTCCTGATCGCGCTACGCGTCATCGCGGGGACCGCTCAGAAACGGTCCTCGCGCTCTTCCCGGCGCAGGCCGTCGTCCTGCTTCAACCACGGCAGCGTGTGCTGCACGTAGATGTCGTATTGCGGCGCCACGGCTTCCGGATAGTCCAGGCTTCCGATGGCCACGCACGCATACCCGTCGTCTTCGATCGTGCACAGCGTGCTGCCGCAACGGCCGCAGAAACCCCTTCGCATACCCGGCGAGGAAGCGAACCACTTGGGCTCGGCTCCTTCCCATGCGAAATGGCGCTCGGCGAAATTGACCCAGGCCACGACCGGCGCGCCCGCACTGCGACGACACGCATCGCAGTGACAATAGTGCGGATTGACCGGCTCGCTCCGCGCCACGTACGCGACCGCGCCACACAGGCAGTGACCGCGATAGACGTGCATCGGTAGACCGGGCTCCGCCGCGGGCATCACATGCTTCAGCGCGGAGCGTAGGCGCGCAGGAACATATCCACGGCGGCCTCGGCGTTTTCTTCCATTTCCTTGCGGAACTGCGGGCAGTTGTCGTCGACGCAGCCGAGCAGACGGCGGAAATGCAGATCGCCCTTCAGCAGGCACAGGAACTGTCCCGCTGCGCGATCGACATCCTCGATCACGAGTTCGCCGCTGGCCACATACTCTTCCAGCATCGCCTGCATCAACTGACGCGAGCGCATCGGCCCTTCTTCCCACAGCATCTGCCCCAGACGCGGCTCGCCGCTGGCGCAATCGCTGGTGATGGCACGCCACACGCCGATGGTTTCCGAACTGCTCATCAACTTGGCGTGGTGACGGGCGATGCGCAGCAGCGCCTCGCGCAGCGAGTCACCCTCGTGCCTGCAGTACAGCTGCTCGGGCACCATGCTGCGGCAGCGCGCACGCACCGCCTCGCGAAACAGCGTGGCCTTGTCGCCGAAATGGCTGTAGACGGTGAGCTTCGAGACACCGGCCCGCGAGGCCACCGCATCCATGCTGGTATGTTCGAAACCCTGATCGGTGAAGAGGTCCTGGGCCGCATCGAGAATCGCAGCGCGCTTCTCCATATCCTTCGGCCGACCCGGACGCTGGCATTTGGCGATCGTATTCATCAGGGAAGTTTCGTTACACAAACAGTTGATTTTATTATACGGTTCGGTTCAATTATTTCCAGATGCGGTTGCAGTGTCCGCCTGCGGACACTGCCGACCGTCCGCGGACACGGTGACTTCCGGCACTTCGGCTACTCTCGACCAGCCCGCACGATGCAAGGCGATCATGCGGTTTAGGGCCGCATGGATGGCTCGCGCTACCCTGCGACTCTATAATTCCACGCTCGTTCCCAGCACATAAGCTAGATGACCATGAATCTCGAACTGGCCCGCCAGAACATGATCGAAAACCAGGTCCGCCCCTGGGAAGTGCTCGACGCCCGCGTTCTGGAGGTGCTGAGCCGCGTGCGACGCGAGGATTTCGTGCCCGACGCCTACCGCAATCTCGCCTTCGCCGACCTCGCGCTACCGCTGGGTCACGGCGAACAGATGATGAAGCCGGTGCAGGAAGGCCGCATGCTGCAGGCGCTGGATCTGACCGGATCCGAGGACGTGCTGGAAATCGGCACCGGCTCGGGTTTCATCACGGCTTGCCTGGCGACGCTGTCGCGCCGCGTGGCCAGTGTCGAGATACACGCCGATTTCACCGAGCGTGCCCGTGAGCGCCTGCGCGCCGCCGCGATCGAGAATGTCGAGCTGGTGACTGCCGAAGCGGTCAACGAATACCACCCCGGAGGCGTTTTCGATGTCATCGCGGTGACCGGCGCGGTGGCGCACGTGCCCGAACGTTTCAGCCGCTGGCTCAAGCAGGGCGGCCGCATGTTCGTGGTTCGCGGATGCGCGCCGATCATGGAGGCCGTGCTGCTGCATCACGAAGGCGACGGTCGCTACCGCGAAGAAAGCCTGTTCGAAACCGACCTTCCCTATCTGAAGAACGCACAACCGGAGTCGCGGTTCACGTTGTAACGTGCCGCGTTGTCATGAGGACGATGCCCCGATGAGACCTATCATGCGCTTCAAACCCGTTTTGCTGGCCCTGGCCATCACCGCCGCCATGCCCGGCATGGCCCATGCCGAGGATCTGATGCAGGCCTATCAGCAGGCGCGTCAGAACGATCCGCAACTGGCCCTGGCCGAAGCCAACACGCGCAGCGTCCACGAGGGCATCAACCAGGCACGCGCTGCACTGTTTCCGCAGATCAACGCCAGCCTCGGTCTGACCCAGGACAATCGCGGTCGTTCGTCCGGCACCTACATCGACCAGAGCACCGGTCAGCTGTACATGACGCCGGCCACGGGCTATCTGCGCAACCGCAATCTGTCGCTGACCTTGAGCCAGAGCGTGTTCGACCTCAGCCGCTACGAGGACCTGAAGTCCGCGCACGCTCAGGCCGACAGCCAGAACGCGCAGTACTCGGCCGAGGAACAGAACCTGCTCGTCCGCGTGGCCACGGCGTACTTCAACGTGCTGACCGCGAAGGACCAGGTCGCCTTCAGCAAGGCGCAGGAAAAATCGCTGGCCCGTGAGCTGGACCAGGCCCAGCAGCGCTTCAAGGTCGGACTCTCCGCGATCACCGACGTGCAGGACGCCAAGGCGCAGCACGATTCGGCCACCGCACAGTTAATCAGCGCGCAGAACGCCCTCGACGATGCCCGCGAGGCCCTGACGCAGATCACCGGCGAGCCCGCCAAGAACCTCAAGGTGCTGCGCGACGAGGTGCCCTTGCAACCGCCGGTGCCCAACAATGTATCCGACTGGGTGCGCACCGCGCTGCAGAACAATCCGAGCATCATGGCGCAGCAGTACAACGTCGACGCAGCCGATTATCAGGTCAGCTCGGCCCGCGCCGGCCATCTGCCGACCATCAGCGCCAACGTGTCCTACGGCAAGAGCTCGACCTGGAGCGAGAACGGCACGCTGAACACCTCGACGCCCAGCGACACCACCTTCGGGCTCACCCTGCGCGTACCGATCTTCTCCGGCGGGCTGGTGCAATCGCAGGTTCGTCAGGCCATCGCCCAGCGCGACGCCTCGAAGGATGGACTGGAGTCGCAACGCCGCCAGACCATCCGCAATACTCGCAACTATTTCCGCTCGGTGATCGCCGGCATAAGCGAAGTGGAAGCCACACGTCAGGCCGTGCAGTCGTCGCAGAGCGCATTGGAGGCCACCGAAGCTGGCTTCAAGGTCGGCACCCGCACCATCGTCGATGTGTTGCTTGGCCAGCAGAACCTGACCAACGCCCAGCAGAGCTACTCGCGCGCACGTCACCAGTTCGTGCTCAACCAGCTACTTCTGAAACAGGCTGCGGGCACGATAACCGTCAAGGACCTGCAAGCGGTCAACGCCCTGCTCGAATCACCGGACGGAGCCTGAAACGTTCCACGGAGCACACAAAAAAGCCAGCGTTGAACGCTGGCTTTTTTGTGCCGGAGCAAACCGCAGAAATCATTCCAGAAGCGGTTCGATGCGCTCCATGATCCGCGCGACCGCACCACTCTCGCGCTCGAACACCTGTCGCGCCGAACGCCCCATGCGATCCCGCACCGCTGGGTGCTCGAAGAGCTCACGCACACTGGCGCCCAGGCTCTGGGCGGTGACCCGGCGCGCCGCATCCACGCGCAGCAGACCGCGGGTGATGCCCTCGAAATTGAAGGTGTGCGGGCCGACCAGCACCGGCTTCGACAGCGACGCCGGTTCCAGCAGGTTATGGCCGCCGATCGGCTCCAGGCTTCCGCCCACGAACGCCACGTCCGCTGCAGCGTAGAACCTCATCAACTCACCCATGGCATCGACCAGGAAACACTGTGTGGTCGACTGCGGCAATTCATCCTCGCTGCGCGTGGCCATGCGGAAGCCGAGACTGCGGATGCTGTGCTCGACTGCGCGGAAGCGCTCGGGGTGGCGGGGCACCAGCAGCAGGAGCGCATCCGGAAAACGCCGCAGCACCTCCAGGTGCGCCTCCAGCGCCAGGGTTTCCTCGCCTTCGTGCGTGCTGGCAGCGATCCAGACTGGGCGCTCGGCGCCCCATGCCTCACGCATGGCGCACGCCTCGTCCCGGATTCTCGGCGGAAGCGGCATGTCGAACTTCAGGTTGCCCGCCACGCTTATGCTGCTGCGCCGCGTGCCCAGCAGGCGGTAGCGCGCCGCATCCGTCAGCGACTGCGCCGCCACGTGATACACGCAATGCAACGCCTGTCTGGCCAGCGGCTGCAGCGGCATGTATCCACGCAGCGAGCGCCGCGACAGGCGCGCATTGACGATCAGCAGAGGAATCTGGCGCTTGCAGCACGCGCTGTAAAGATTCGGCCAGATCTCGGTCTCGACGATCACCGCAATGCGCGGCCGGACGCGGTGCAGAAAGCGACTGACCGAGAACGGCAAGTCGTACGGCAGATACACATGGAACACCGAGTCGCCGAACAGTTGCCGCACACGCTCCGAACCGGTCGGCGTGACCGTGGTCACCACCATCGGCCAATCCGGATAACGCGCCATCAGCGCCTTGATGAGCGGCTCGGCCGCATTCACCTCGCCGAGGGACACCGCATGGACCCACAGACTGCGGTCGCGGAAACCGGGCGACTCGAAGATGCCGAATCGCTCACGCCAGCGCTGATGGTAATCGCCGTAGCGCATGCCGCGCGCCCACAGGCGCAGCATCAACAGCGGCGTGGCGATGAACATGGCGAGGGTGTACAGCAGGCGCAAGCGCGCGACTCCGGTCCGGTTCGACGGACCAGTATAGCCATTGCGCGCATCGCCATCCCCGCAAGCGGGCGCGCATTGACTACAATCGGTCCTCCATGCCCGGTGCCACGCGTCCATCCTTCCGTTCCGCCCTGCTCCGCCCGACCCAATGGCCGGCGTGGATCGGGCTCGGCTGCACCTGGCTGCTGGCGCGTCTGCCGTACCGCTGGCTGCTGGGCATGGGGCGCCTGCTCGGTGCGCTGATCAACCGCATACCGAACGCCCGTCGCCCGATCGCCGAGCGCAACATCGCGCTGTGCTTTCCCGAGCGCGATGCCGCCGCACAGAAGGCACTGGTCGATGCGCACATGCGTGACCTGGGCATGATGCTGGCCGAGTTCGCGGTCGGCTGGATGGGCAGCGATGCCGCTGTATCGCGCATTCCCGTGACCATCGAAGGCCTGGAGCACCTGGAAGCCGCCAAGGCGCAATCGCGCGGCGTACTGCTGGTCGGCGGCCATTTCTCGCACCTGGAGCTGTGCGCGCGTCTGGTTTCGGACCAGATCCGCATCGCCGGCATGTACCGGCGCATGGATTCGGACGTGTTCGAATGGGCCGTGCTGCGCGCGCGGCTGGACTACGCCGAGGCCATGTTCGACAAGGACGATCTGCGCGGCACCGTGCGCTATCTGCGCAACGGCGGCACGCTGTGGTACGCGCCGGACCAGGACATGCGCAGCAAGGACAGCGTGTTCGTGCCGTTCTTCGGCGTGCCGGCGGCCACCATCACCGCCACCCATCATCTGGCGCGCCTGTCCGGCGCCTGCGTGATGCCGTTCTTCCACCGCCGCCTCGATCACGGCCGGGGATACGCCATCCACATCGGCGCGCCGCTGGAGGCGTTCCCGAGCAGGGACGTCGTCGCCGATACCGCGCGCGTCAACGCCGCCATCGAGCAGATGGTGCGCGAGGCGCCCGAGCAGTATCTGTGGGTACACAAGCGCTTCAAGACGCGCCCACCCGGCGAATCGCCGGTCTACTCGCGCCGCTGACCGTCGTCGTGCGCACGCGCGTTCCGCCGCGCCTCGTACAGCTTCGCGTATTTCAGGAACACATAGAACGCGCCGGTCACGCTGGCGACGAAGCCGGCCCAGCCGCTGAGGAAGTAGCGTTTGAACAGGTACTGCCGCAGAAAGAACACCGGCGGATACAGCACCATGCGCACGCCTGTGAAGCGCTGCCGCCGGCGCAACTTGTGCGCGACCATGCCGCTGGAATAGCGGTTGATCTTGTCCACACGCGTCGCAATGTCGGCATCGCCGTCGTTGACGAAATCCGCCTCGCGCAGCGTGCGCACCGGGCCATCGACTTCGACGGCGGCATGCACCTCGACATCGTTCATGCCGCCGCGGCGGCGATCGAACAGTCGCAGATGCCCATTGCGATGACTGTGGCGGTGCTGCACGCCCCAGAACATGCGTTCGCGGCGCGGCAGGCGGTAACCGGCGACATCCGGTGCAACCAGCGCCCGCTCGATCACCTCGCGCGTGCCCGGCGACAGGATTTCGTCGGCATCCAGATTCAGCACCCAGTCGTGCCGCGCCATGTCGATGGCGCGCTGCTTCTGCGGGCCGTAGTCGTCGAACGGATGCGTCTCCACCCGCGCTCCGTGCTGGCGGGCGATGGCCACCGTGTCGTCGTCCGAACCGGAATCGAGTACCACCAGGTCCTCGACCCAGTCGACCTCACGCAAACAACGATCCAGTGTGTCGGCGTTGTTGTAAGTGATAACCACCACCGACAGCGGTTCACGACCGGCCATGCACGACTCCCGGCGATTCCTCGACCACGAACAGCGCCGCGCACCACAGCGCCAGCAGCCACCAGAACAGCAATCCCCACCAGGCCGAGTAGAACGCCAGGTGCGTGTTCAGCGGAAACAGCGTCACGCCCAGCGCCAGCGTCGCCGGAAACGCGCGTCGCCGCGCCGCCGACCCGACACGACGCCAGGCGCGGACGGCCACCACGGCGGCCGCCAGCCAGATCAGCAACCCGAGCGTGCCCGTCTCACTGGCAACCTCCAGCAGCAGTTGATGCGCATGACAGGCGCCCTCATGCGCGCCGCAGGCCTCGTCGCTGACCACGAAATGATCGTTCTTCGGCGCGTACTGCGGATAGGCATAGCGGAAGCCGCGCACGCCGACGCCGTTGATCGGATGCCCCGCATACATGCGCGCGGCCACGCCCCAGATATCCAGGCGTCCGCTCAATGCCGCATTCACGCCCGACTCGCTGTCGCTGAACACCTGCATGCTGCGCGTGACACGCGCCTCGAAGCGCGGCGAAAACTGCCAGGCCACACCGACCGCCAGCGCCAGTGCAACCAACCCGCCCGCGCAGAACAATGCAAAACGCTTCAGTGTGCGTGCCTCGAACGCGGCATAGGCCAGCACCACCAATGCGAACGTCAGCCACGCCGCGCGCGAACCGGACAGCAGAATCGGCCCCAGTAGCAGAAGCAGCGCGGCAACCATCCCGCGCAAGCCCCAGCGCTCGCGCGCTGCCCACACCACGAAGGGCGACAGACTGGCCAGCACCGGCCCCAGCTTGAGATTGTCGGCGCCGAAGATGCCCGATATCCGATGTGGCGCAGCCTGCCCGCCCAGACTCCAGCCGGTGAACATCTGCACCCAGGCGTCCAGCGCCCAGCACGCCACGACGATGGCGCTGGCGACGTACATCGCCCGCAGGCGCGGCCAGCGACGGATGGCGAAACAGGCGTAGATGCCCAGCGGGGCATAGCGAAGAATGCCGGCCACCGTCAGCCAGCTGCGTCCCGGCGCCACGCTGTCGAGCGCCGACAGCAGCGCAGCCAGCAGGTACGCCGCGAACAGCATCAGCAGCAGTCGCGCGCCGGCATGATTGGACAACGCATGCGGCTCGCGCGCGAACAGCATCACGCAGCCGAACAGGCACAGCAGCGTGCCCAACTCGCTGGCGCGGCCGAGCGGCAATAGCGCCAGCACCAGCCAGAATGGCAACAGTGGCGAACGCAGTGCGGCTTTCAGGGACGAGGCTTCGGACATGCACGGCCATCCGCGAGACAAAGGCCGATTGTAGGCCAGCCGGAAGCCCGACAGCCATGCGTCACGGCGAAACAGCGTTCAATCCGTGTCCGTATGTGTGAGCAGTTCGTCGTACAGGCGCAGCACATCCATCTGCATGTCCTGCAGACGATAACGATCCAGCGGCGCAATCGACGGCGCCAGACGCAGCAACTCGGCGGCGCGCTCGACCAGCCGCTCCTTGTCGCCCAGCGGCACGCGGCCGGCGGGATACAGCTCGGCGAGCAATTCGCCGACACCGCCGTGGGCATAGCCCAGCACGGGACGGCACAGCGAGAGCGCTTCGATCACGGTGCGACCGAACGATTCGGGCTTGTTGGACAGCTGCAGGATGAGCGATGACACCGCAAAGATGTCGCGCACATCATCGCGCGGCGGCGTCATCACCACCTTGTCGTCCATGCCGCGCGCTGAAATGCGTTGCCGCAACTCGGCGACGTAGGCTTCGCGCCCAGGCTCGATCACGCCCAGCAGCAGCAGTCGTGCCTCGATGCCGCGACTGTGCAGCCCGGCCAGCAGTTCGATGGCGTCGTCGTGTCCCTTGAGACGCGTGCCGCGACCCGGCAGCGTCAGCAGCGGAAACGCGTCCAACTGCGGATATTCGCTGAAGAAGCGCTCGCGCCATTCGTCCTCGGGCCGATAGCCATACGGAAAGGCCGCACTGTCGACGCCGCGCGGAATCACCTCCAGGCGCGAACGGTCGAAATCCGGATAGTGCTTGATGACGTAATCGCGCACGCTCTGCGACACCGCGATCACGCGGTCGCCACGCAGCATGATGCGGCTGTAGAACCCCGGCGAGTTGAGCCCGTGCACGGTAGTGACGAAGTGTGGTCGCGGTTTCATGCCGCGAAGGGCCAGGTAGCCCAGCCACGCTGGCATGCGCGAGCGCGCGTGCACGATGTCGGGCTTGATCTCGCGCAGCAGACGGCGCAGCGCGCGCACCTTGCCGAACACGCCCAGCGACTTGCGGCCGATATCCAGGGTGATGTGCCGGCTGCCGCCTTCCTCCAGCTTGTGCACCAGCCGTCCGCCCGCCGAGATCACCACCGAACGATGCCCGGCGGCAACCAGCGCGCTGGCGATTTCCAGGGTCGACCGTTCCGCCCCGCCCGAATGCATGGCAGGCATCAATTGAACCACGGTCATCGGCGACGACGACCGGGCAACGGTAGGTACCCGGTTTGGCATGTTGAAGGGACTCTGCGGCCCGGTGTTGTACATGGCGTCACTGCCTATGTCCCAAGCATCCCTGGAATGTCAAGCAAAGAACATGCCGAATCAGGAGTCAAATATGTGATTCGGAACGCAGATTTCAGTCCGTTAGCACATATTGCGCGGCGCAATAGGGACATACGGCGGTTCCGCCCTCGTCCTCGATGGGCAGATACACCCGCGGGTGCGAGTTCCACAGGTACATGCCCGGCATCGGACACGACAGCGGAAGGTCGCTGTGCGTCACTTTGTAACGATGTTCGGCATTGGCCGGCACCAGTTTTTCCGCGGCCGGATCTTGGCGCTGCATGGGTCAGGCTCCAGGGTCGAAAGTGAGACCGACATGGTACCGCAGCCGGGGTCGCGTCGGCACGATCCGGCCAGGAGCCTGGGCGATAGAAACACATGCGCCTAGTGCCTACGGCCGAATCGGCATCCGTGCACGATGTCCTAGAATGCTACGGAGCGCGACAGGGGTGGAACGCGCCTCGCATGCGCCGTCACGGCCATCGACACATCATCAGGGAGAACGCCATGGATTTCGACAGACTACTGACCCGGATCAAGGGCATTTTGCTGCAGCCGAACCGGGAATGGCCCGTCATCGCAGGCGAAGCAGAATCCGTCGCCTCGCTGTACAAGCGCTACATCCTGATTCTGGCCGCCGTGCCGGTGGTCTTCGCGTTCATCAAGTCCAGCCTGATTGGCTATTACGCATTCGGCATGCACGTGCGCGATTCCTTCGGCCACGGGATTTGGCGACTGATGCTCGGCTATGTCCTCAGCCTTGTGCTGGTGTACGTGGTCGCCGCCGTGGTCAATGCGCTGGCGCCGACCTTCGAAGGCCGCAAGGACCCTATCCAGGCGCTGAAACTCACGGCCTATGCCTGGACCGCATCGTGGGTCGCCGGCATGGCCGTGGTCATTCCCTGGATCGGCTGGCTCGTCATGTTCGCCGGCGGCCTGTACGCCATCTACCTGTTCTACCTCGGTCTGCCGCACACCATGCAGTGCCCGGCCGAGAAGCGTCTCGGCTACACCGCACTGAGCGTCTTGATCGCGATCCTCCTCGGCTGGGTGCTCGCCGCGATCCTCGGCGCCGTGACCGGAGCCGGCATCCTGATGCATCGCCTTCACCACCACGCGGACCGCGCCGCGCAGGCGGATGTCGCCAGCGCGATGGCGCAGCTCGAAGACCGGAACAAGCGAGCGGACGACGCGGACAACAGCGACAAGACGGCCGCCGAGCACATCCAATCGATGGCCCCCGACCGCATGCGCGCCCTGCTGCCCGGCGGTCTGGACGACCTGACGCGCAACAACGCCCGCGCCAGCCGCCAGGACGTGATGAACATGCAGATCAGCCAGGCCCGCGCCACCTACCTCGGCGAGAACGGCCAGCGCGTCGATCTGACCATCACCGACACCGGCGGCGCGCGCTCACTGCTCGCGCTCAGCGGCATGATCACGCAAGACATGGAAACCGTCACCGACGACGGCTTCGAGAAAGTCCGCCACGACGGCGACCGCATCGTGCACGAACGCTGGAACGACAAGACCCGAAGCGGCGAATACGCCGTACTGGTCGGCGGCCGCTATGCGGTGCGCGCACAGGGCCATGCAAAGGATTTCGAGGTACTCAAGGATGCCGTCGACGCGGTGAACCTGGATGCGCTGGAAAAGCTGCGCGACGCGGGCGTCGGCGGGAACTGAAACGATAGCGCCCGCCGCCGGCTCACGACGGCGGGCGCCGTGGCAATCACTCGCCCTTCATCATCTTCTGCATCTTGGCGTAGGCTTCCGCGCCCAGCGCCTCGACGGTGATATGCACCTTCACCTCGTCGCTGACCATCGGCGCGTAGGCACCCACGCCGAAGTCGCTGCGCTTAAGCGTGGTGGTGGCGTCGAAGCCGGCCGCCGGCGCCTTCAGCATCGGCTGGATGCCAACCTTGTTGACGGTCACATGCAGCGTCACCGGCTTGGTCACGCCGTGCACGCTGAGGTTACCGTCGACCGTCAGCTTGTCCTTGCCCGCGGGCGTCACCTTGGTGCTGACGAAGTGCGCGGTCGGGAATTTCGCGACGTTGAAGAAATCGGCGCCCTTCAGGTGCTCGTCCAGCTTGGTGACGTGCGTGTCCAGCCCGGACAGCGGAATATCGACCTTCACCGACGACTTCGCCGGATCGGCGGCGTCGTACACCAGCGTGCCGGTGATGTGGGTGAAGTTGGCGTCCGGGTTGGAGAACCCGAAGTGATTCCAGACCACACGGATCTGGGTGTGGTTGGGATCGAGTTTGTAGGTGACCGGCTTGGCCATGACCGGCGCGGCGGATAGCAGACCGATCAGCAGGGTGGCGAAGAAAGTACGCATAGCATCAGACTCCATGAAGGTGAGGACGGGCCGAGGCCGCGCAGTCGATCCGCAACAGCCATGATTCGACATCGGCGTTTCCCAGTGTAGGGGTCCCGTGCGACCCTTCCACCCCCGCCACCGAGAACAGACTGTGCTCGAAAACGACACAAAACCCGTTTCCGGCACCGCACAACGTTGCTGGGTGCTCACCGACGGCGCGGCCGGCAACGAGCGGCAGGCACTGGCCCTGGCGCAGGCGCTGGAACTGCCGGCACGCAATCTCGTGCTGCCGCTGCGGCCACCCTGGTCATGGCTGGCGCCACGCAGGCTGCCCGGCGGCCGTCTCGCTGTGGACGCCGGACACCGGCACCACCTGGCGCCACCCTGGCCGGACCTGGCCATCGGCTGCGGACGCGCCGCGGCCTTGCTGACCCGCCTGCTGCCCGACCTCTCCGGCGGCACCACCCGCTGCGTGCAGATTCTCGATCCGCGCATCGACCCGAAGCACTGGGATGCCGTGATCGCACCGCAGCACGATGGGCTGACCGGCCCCAACGTGCTCAACCCGCTGGGTTCGCTGAATCCCATCGACGATGCCTGGCTGGCGAGTGGCCGCGAAGCCTTCGCCCACCTCGGCGAGCTGCCCGGCCCGCGTCTTGGCGTCCTGCTGGGCGGACCGCGGCGCGGCGCACCGCTCGACGAGGCCTGGACCAACCGCCTGGTCGCCCATCTCCGCGCGCGCCGGCAGCGAGACGGCGGCAGCGTGCTGCTGCTGGCCTCGCGTCGCACGCCGGACGCGCTGTTCGAACGCGTGCGCGACGCACTGGAGGGCGTTCCGGGTCTGCAGTGGCGCAACGTCGCGGACGGCCCCAACCCCTACCCCGGCGTGCTCGGCTGGGCCGACCGCCTGATCGTGACGCCCGACTCCGTCAACATGCTCTCCGAGGCCGCCGCCACCGGCGCGCCCGTGCACACCCTGGCTCCGGAGACGCTGCCGCCGAAGCTGGCGCGCTTCCATGCCGCATTGCGCCAGCGCGGCTTGCTGCACGACCTCGAAGACGAGGCCCCGACCACGACAGCCCCGCTCCGCGAAACCGCCGCCATCGCCGCCGAACTGCGCCGAAGACTCGGGCTCTGAGCATCAAAAGTACGCGCATGCCACGCCGCGGCGTGGCATCCTAGCGGTCCCATGCGTGGCCTGATTCCCGAAAGCTTCATCGACGACCTGCTTACCCGCATCGACATCGTCGAAGTGGTGGAGCGGCGCGTGCCGTTGAAGAAGGCCGGCCGCGAATGGACCGCCTGCTGCCCATTCCACGACGAGCGCACGCCGTCCTTCTACGTCAGCCCGCAGAAGCAGTTCTATCACTGCTTCGGTTGCGGCGCGCACGGCAGCGCGATCAAGTTCCTGATGGAGTACGAGCGCCTGGAGTTCCCCGACGCGGTCGAGGAACTGGCGCAGTCGGTGGGACTGGAAGTGCCGCGCGAGGGCGGCGACAACCGTCCGCGCGAGGACCGCAGCGGCTGGTACGAACTGCTCGACCAGGCCGCGACCTTCTACGAGAAGGCCCTGCGTGAAAATGCACCGGCCCGGGCCTATTGCGATCAGCGCGGTCTCGACGCCGACACCATCGCCCGCTTCCGCATCGGCTGGGCGCCGGGCGGCAGCAGCCTGCTGAACCGACTCGGCACCACGCCCGAGCGCAAGCAGTGGCTGGAGCAGGCCGGCATGATCTCGACCGGCGATCGCGGCAAGTACGACCGCTTCCGCGCGCGCCTGATGTTCCCGATCATGGACCGCCGCGGCCGCGTCATCGCCTTTGGCGGACGCATTCTCGACGGCGACGGTCCGAAATACCTCAACTCGCCCGAGACGCCGCTGTTCCACAAGGGCCGCGAGCTGTTCGGCCTGTGGCAGTGCAAGCAGGCCAACGCCTCGCTGACGCGGCTACTGGTGGTCGAGGGCTATATGGACGCCATCGCCCTGCATCAGGCCGGTCTGCCCATCGCCGTGGCCACGCTGGGCACCGCGACCACGCCCGAGCATACCGAGCGCCTGTTCCGCAGCGCGCCCGACGTGGTGTTCTGCTTCGACGGCGACCGCGCCGGCCGTGCCGCCGCCTGGAAGGCGCTGGAAGCCGCGCTGCCACGCCTGCGCGATGGACGCCAGGCGTTCTTCCTGTTCCTGCCCGAAGGCGAGGACCCGGATTCGCTGATCCGCGCCGAGGGCAAGGACGGCTTCGAGCGCCGTCTAGCCGACGCCACCCCGCTGTCGGAATACTTCTTCGATCACCTCGGCGAGGACATCGACCTGCGCTCCATCGACGGGCGCGCACGCCTGGCCGAACGCGCCCGCCCCCTGATCGCGCGTCTGCCCGACGGCGCGTTCCGCGACCTGATGGGGCAGGAACTGACCGCGCGCACCGGCGCGCAGACACGCTTCGAACCCGACGCGCCACCGCGCGCCGAGCGCCCGATGCAGTCGCGCAGCGTGCGCCGGACCCTGGTGCGCAGCGCCATCGCCCTGCTGCTGGCGCGCCCAAGCCTGGCCGAGGAACTGGAACCCCCGTACGGCTTTTCGCGCCTGGACAGACCAGGCGTACCACTGCTGATCGAACTGATCGAACTGATCCGCACCCGCCCCGGCATCCGCACCGGCGTGCTGCTCGAGCACTTCGCCGAGCGCGAGGAGGCCGCGGCCCTGCAGAAACTGGCCATGGCAGATGTCGTCGGCGACGCCGACATGCAGCGCAATGAATTCCTCGACGCGCTGACGCAGATGGAGCGGCAGGCTGACCTGCAACGCATCGAATTCCTGCAGGCGGCCTTTGCCCAGGGCCGCATCGACGCGGACGGCAAGAGCGAATTGCGCGCCCTGCTCGCTGCCAAGTCGAAGAAGGCCTCCTGACCGTGACGCGCGACCGCAGTCTTCGCTCTGTGATCGCACCGCGATCCATGGGAAGATCGTCGTTTCACGCACCGGACGGCCCCTGACGTCACGAATGGACCTGCTCACCCGCCTCATCACCTTCTTTGCCGAGAACGGCTATCTGGCCGTGTTCATGGCCTTGCTGGTATGCGGCATGGGCGCGCCGATCCCCGAGGACGTGACCCTGGTCGCCGGCGGCGTCATCGCCGGCCTGGGCTACGCCAACGTACACGTGATGTTCGCCGTGACCATGCTCGGTGTGCTGGTGGGCGACGCAGGCATGTTCCTGGCCGGTCACCACTACGGTGTGCGCCTGCTGCACAAGCGTCCGCTGAAATGGGTGCTCACGCCCAAGCGCTACAACGCGGTGCAGAAGCAGTTCGAACGCTACGGCAATCGGCTGCTGTTCACGGCCCGCTTCCTGCCCGGCATGCGCACAGCGGTATTCGTCAGCGCCGGCCTTACCCATCGCGTCTCGTTCACCCGCTTCCTGCTGCTGGACGGACTGGCCGCACTCATCAGCGTGCCGGTGTGGGTCTACCTGGGCTATTTCGGCGCCAACAACCACGAATGGCTGCTGACCTGGATACACCGTGGCCAGACCGGCCTGTGGATCGTGCTCGGCGCGCTGGTCGTCGGCATCGCCATCTACGTCTGGCGACGGCGCAAACGGCGTCATGCCGCTCCCGGAAACGTCGAGGACGAATCGGCCTGAGTTCCACCCGCGCATCAGGCACCTGCGGGTAGACTTCAGACATCGCCATCGCCTTCGCTTCGCACCGCCATCCGTGTGGATCGCGGACCGCCCGGGAACACGCATGTCCCATCCCCTGCTCCGCCGCCTCCGCCCGGACAACTTCTCCCTCGCGCTGATCGCCACCATCGTGCTGGCGTCGCTGCTGCCTTGTCGCGGCGGATTCGCACACTTCATGGATGTGCTCACGGACGCGGCCATCGCGGCACTGTTCTTTCTGCACGGTGCCAAGCTGTCGCGGCAATCCGTACTGGCCGGCGCTACGCACTGGAAACTGCATCTGACGGTGTTCGCCTGTACCTTCGTGCTGTTCCCGGTGCTGGGACTGCTGATCCGACCGCTCGGCGAATGGCTGCTGACACCGGGGCTGTACGCCGGCGTGCTGTTTCTGTGCACCCTGCCCTCGACGGTGCAGTCGTCGAT
This sequence comes from Oleiagrimonas citrea, assembly GCF_012395255.1. Classification (GTDB taxonomy): domain Bacteria; phylum Pseudomonadota; class Gammaproteobacteria; order Xanthomonadales; family Rhodanobacteraceae; genus Oleiagrimonas; species Oleiagrimonas citrea. Next base: position 223,442 of record NZ_JAAZQD010000005.1, on the reverse strand, counting down.
CGCCTTCACCTCGATGGCGGGCGGCAACGTGCCGGCTGCCGTGGTCAGCGCCTCGACGTCGAGTCTGATCGGCGTGTTTCTGACTCCACTGCTGGTCGGACTTCTGCTGGCACAGCATGGTGGCGTGTCGGGGAAGGCCGTGGTCGACATTCTTCTGCTGCTGATGCTGCCGTTCGTGCTCGGCCACCTCTCGCGGCCCTGGACCGGCGTGTTCATGGACCGCCATGCACGCATGCTCAAGCTCAGCGACCACGGCACCATCCTGCTGGTGGTCTACACCTCCTTCAGCGCGGCCGTGGTCGGCGGTTTGTGGCACGAAACACCGACCAGCGCACTGATCGCGACGTTCGCCATCGACGCGGGCCTGCTCACGGCGGTCATGCTCATCAACGTCTTCGCCAGCGGCCGCCTGGGCTTTTCCCGCGAGGATCGCATCGCGATCTTCTTCTGCGGCTCGAAGAAAAGCCTGGCCAGCGGCATGCCCATGGCGCGCGTGCTGTTCGCCGGCCAGGCCGCGAGTTTCGGCGCACTGGTGCTGCCGCTGATGATGTTCCACGTCACGCAGCTGATGGTCTGCGCAGTCATCGCGCAACGGCTGGCGGCACGCGCCCGCGTTCGCTAACCCATCGGAATGCGATGCCGCAGATTGTCGCCATCGTACGGCCCCGGCGCGGCAATCAGCTCGGCGGCCGCATCGGTCTGGCCCCAGACGTTCCACAGCAGCACGCCGCACACGCGGCCGCCGTCCATGTAGTAGGTCACGCCGCGTTTGTAGGGCTCGGCCCAGTGCTCGACCACTTCCAGGTGCCGCGCGTCGAGATCGCCCACGGCCTCGTAGCCGAGATCGAACAGGTCGGAATAGAAAAACGGCTGCGTGGTGTAGGCGCGATCCTCGCCGGCCATGCCACACCCGGCGTGGTGGCCCATGCTGATGGCGGCATTCTCGTGTTCGACGCGGCGACGATGACCCAGCGCCAACGATGGGAAATTCGCCACATCACCGGCGGCCCAGATGGCCGGATCCGCCGTACGCAGGCGCGCGTCGACGATGATGCCGTTCTCGACCTTCAAACCGGACTGCTCGGCCAGTTCGGTCTCCGGTTCCACGCCCAGCCCGGCCGCCACCGCATCGACCTTCAGTTCGCTACCGTCCGACAGCTTCAGGATGACGCTGTCGTCGTCGGCCCGGCCATCCTCGACAGTCCGTCCGGGACGCAGGTCCACGCCGCGCTCACGGTAGTACTCGTTGAGGAAATCGCCCAGGCCGTCGGAAAATCGTCCGGCGCCGATCGCGTCGCCCGGGAAGATCATGCTGACCTTGCAGCCGGCATCGGTCAGCGAGGCCGCCAGTTCGGCGCCGATGAAGCCGCCGCCGACCACGGCGACGTGCGCGCCCTCCACCGCAAAACGACGCAGACGCAGATAGTCGTCCTGGGTGCGGAAATTCACCACTCGCTCGCCGGAAAACGGCAACGTGCGGGCACGCGCGCCGGTCGCCAGCAGCAGCTTCTCGTAGCGGTAGGTGTCGCCCTGGTCGTCGCGCACGACCCGCTCGGCGCGGTCCAGTGCGACCGCGCGACGGCCCAGATGCATATCCAGCGTGTGCCGGCGCGTGTCCAGATCGACAGATGCCACGTTCTTGTCGCCTTTCCACAGCGCCTTGCTCAGCGGCGGGCGCTCGTACGGCGGCTCGCGTTCGGCGCCGATCAGGCCGATGCGCCCCTCGGCGTCACGCTCGCGGATCGCGCTGACCGCGGCGTCCGCGGTCATGCCGCCGCCGATGATGAGGTACTCGTAGCGGTGTTCCATGTCGCCTCCACTGCTCGAAAAGAGATTGATTCATCTACGCTTTATGGTGGCATGTACGTATATCGCGGGGATGAACCCGACGTGGCTGGCCGATCCGGGCTCACCCTTGGCTCAGCATCTGCGACACGGCGTCGTACACTGACGGGCAACGCCCCGGAGTCCTCATGCCCGCTCAAGAAACCCTGCTGATCGTCATCGCCGCCGCACTCGGCCTCGCCGTACTGCTTCTGCTCGTGATCCTGTGGCGCCAGCGCGCTCCGCAGGCGCTGCTGAACCGCCTGGACGCTCTCAAGGGCGACGGCGAGCGGCTGGAACGCGTGCTGCGCGAGGAACAGCGCGGCGGACGCGGCGAGCTGGCACAGGCCTTCGAGCAGTTTCGCGGCCATGTGCAGCAGCAGCTAGACAGCGCGGGCGCGCAGCAGCGCGAGCGCATCGACGGCTTCGGCACCCGCCTGCAGCAGCTGACCGAGCGCACCGACCGCGGCCTGGAAACCCTGCGCAACGGACTCATCGAGGACGCCCGCAAGGCACGCGAGGAAGCCCAGACCGGCCAGCAACGCTTCGGCGAACTGCTGCAGCAGCGCCTGAACGAGCTGACCGAACAGAACGAGAAACGCATGGGCGAGATGCGCGGCACACTGGAAGCACAGATCAAGGCGCTGCAGCAGGACAATGCACAGCAACTGGACAAGATGCGTCAGACCGTCGACGAGAAACTCCAGTCGACCCTGGAAACGCGCCTGGGCCAGTCGTTCAAGCTCGTATCCGAACGCCTCGAAGCGGTTCAGCGCGGTCTCGGTGAGATGCAGAGCCTGGCCGCCGGTGTCGGCGACCTCAAGCGCGTGCTGACCAACGTGAAGACGCGCGGCACGTTCGGCGAAGTGCAACTGGGCATGCTGCTGGAACAGGTCCTGGTGGCCGAACAGTACGCGGCCAACGTCGCCACCGTGCCGGCCTCCAACGAACGCGTGGAATTCGCCATCCGCATGCCCGGCCAGGAAGCCGACAAGCCGGTGTGGCTGCCGATCGACGCCAAGTTCCCGCGCGAGGACTACGAACGCCTGCTTGACGCGCAGGAAAATGCCGACGCCGACGCCGCCAACGCGGCCGCGCTGGCGCTGGAACGTCGCGTGCGCGATGAAGCCAAGACCATCCGCGAGAAATACATCGCGCCGCCGCACACCACCGACTTCGCGATCCTGTTCCTGCCCACCGAGGGACTCTACGCGGAAGTGATCCGCCGCCCCGGCCTGTTCGAGCAGCTGCAGCGCGAACACCGCGTCACCGTGGCCGGACCGACCACGCTCAACGCCCTGCTCAACAGCCTGCAGATGGGCTTCCGCACGCTGGCCATCGAGCAGCGATCCAGCGAGGTCTGGGAACTGCTGGGCGCAGTGAAGAACGAATTCGGCAAGTTCGGCGGCATCCTCGATTCGGCCATCAAGCAAGTCGACACCGTGCGCAATACGCTCAAGCGCGCCACCGGCAAGACCACCACCATCACCCGCAAGTTGCGCGGCGTGGAATCGCTCTCGGGCGAGGACACTCAGCGCCTGCTCGGCGCGTCGCTGGACGCCCCCGAGTCCGATACGGACGACGGCTGAGCCGTCCGAATGCCGGGCACTCCAGCCGGTTCACGGTACACTGTGCGTCTGACCGCAAAGGATTCACCATGAGCGACCCGACCCATTCCGACGTCACCCGCGAACAGGCCGAGGACGCCGTCCGCGTGCTGCTGCGCTGGGCTGGCGAAGACCCTTCGCGCGAAGGCCTGCTGGATACGCCCAAGCGCGTGGTGAAGGCCTATCGCGACTGGTTCTCCGGCTACGAGGAAGATCCCGGCGAGTACCTGCGCCGTACCTTCGAGGAAGTCGAGGGCTACGACGAACTGGTGGTGCTGCGCGGCATCGAATTCGAGAGCCACTGCGAACACCACATGGCGCCGATCATCGGTCGCGCCCACGTTGGCTACCTGCCGGACAAGAAGGTCGTCGGCATCAGCAAACTGGCGCGCGTGGTGGACGGATTCGCGCGTCGCTTCCAGGTGCAGGAAAAGCTCACCGCGCAGATCGCCCACTGCATTCTGGAGACGCTGCAGCCGCGCGGCGTCGGCGTGGTCATCGACGCCAGCCACGAGTGCATGACCACGCGCGGCGTGCACAAGCGCGGCGTGTCCATGGTGACCAGCCAGATGCTCGGCACCTTCCGCGAGGACGCGCGCACCCGCGCCGAGTTCCTGCGCTTCATCGACATCGACGGACACTGATGCGCGGCCTGCGCCTGCTGCTGACGGCGTCGTTGCTGACGCCCGCGCTGGCGTCGGCCAATCCGCCCGCCACGCTCAACGCCTATCTGCGCATCATGGATCGCAACGGCGACGGCCGCGTCAGCCTGGCCGAATACCAGGCGCACATGAGCCAGGGCTTCCGCAGCATGGACCGCAATCACGACGACGTGATCGAGGTCGCCGAGCAGCCGCCCGGTCCGCGTCGCCACGGCGCGATCACGCTGGCGCAGTACCGCCATAATCTCGCCGCGACCTTCCAGCGCCAGGACGCCAACCACGACGGCTTTCTCGACGCGCGCGAACTGGCCGCACCACCACGATGAACACCGATGTCATCGTCATCGGCGGCGGCGCCGCGGGACTCATGTGCGCCCTCGTCGCCGGTCAGCGCGGCCGCCGCGTCACCGTGCTCGACCACGCCAATCGCGTCGGCAAGAAGATCCTCATGTCCGGCGGCGGGCGCTGCAACTTCACCAATCTTGGCGTGACGCCGGACAACTACCTGTCCGCCAATCCGCACTTCGCCAAGTCCGCACTGGCGCGCTACACACCGCACGACTTCATCGCCCTGGTCGAGAAGCACGGCATCGCCTACCACGAGAAGGAACGCGGACAGCTGTTCTGCGACATCTCCTCGAAGCTGATCGTGCGCATGCTGCTGGACGAATGCGCGCAGGCCGGCGTGGACATCCGCACGCGCTGCACCATCGAGAATGTGCAACGCACCGGCGAAGGTTTCGCGCTGCGCACTACGCACGGCCCGATGGCCTGCGCATCGCTGGTGGTCGCCAGCGGCGGACTGTCGATCCCGAGCATGGGCGCCAGCGGCTTCGGCTACGACCTGGCGAGACAGTTCGGGCACACCGTGCTGCCGACGCGAGCCGGTCTGGTGCCGCTGACGCTGAGCGGCAAGCACCTGGATCGCTATCGGGACCTGTCCGGCGTCGCCGTGCCCGAAGTCGAAGCGCGCAGCGAGCGAAAAGCCTTCCGCGCCGGCCTTCTGTTCACGCACCGGGGCGTGAGCGGACCGGCCATCCTGCAGGTGTCCTCGTACTGGCACCCCGGCGAGACTGTGCACCTCGATTTTCTTCCCGGCGAAGATGCTGAAGCCTGGCTCGCCGCCGAGCGCCATGCGCGCCCGGACCGCGAACTCAAGACCACACTGTCCGAACGCCTGCCCAAACGCCTTGCACAACGACTGTGCGAACTCGACTTCGGCAGCCGTCCGCTGCGCCAGTACCCGGCCGCGGACCTGCAGCGCATCGGCCAGCGCCTGCAGGACTGGCCCATCGTGGCCAGCGGCAGTGAGGGCTACCGCACCGCGGAAGTCACGCTCGGCGGCGTCGATACCGACGGTCTCTCGTCGAAAACGATGGCATCGCGCAGTACGCCCGGCCTGTATTTCATCGGCGAAGTCGTGGACGTCACCGGCTGGCTGGGCGGCTACAACTTCCAGTGGGCCTGGGCGTCGGGTCACGCCGCGGGCTTGGCCGTCTAGCGCGAGCTCGACCCGCTAGAGCCATCACTCGATCTTCCGATACACCTTCGGATGCGCAAACGCGTTGTATTCGTGCTTGGACAGCGAACCGTTGCCGTCACGATCGTACTGCCGGAAGTGGCGCCGGAGCCGGTGCATGTCATGCGGCACCTCCGAACGCATCAGACGGCCATCGTGGTTGCGGTCCAGCTGACTGAAGGACGGCGGCGTGGCGTGCTCGGACCGCGACGTTCCCGCACTGTCCAGAACCGGTGCGCTACGCACTGCCGTCGTCGAAAACGCCAACACGCCGAGTGCTGCCGCGACGATGATGCTGATTCGTTCCATTGCCATGGTGTCTCCTTTTTCGTGTAGCAGAATCCTTCAAACGATTCAGCATGAGGATAACGACCGAAAAGGCGACTGACCAATGACGATCACAGGTCGGGCAGATGCATAGCCTCGCCCGCATGCTCATCGGGATCCGAACCGCCGGTATGGTGATGCCACATTTCGTGCGCATCGATGCGCACCCGCGCGACACCCTCCAGCGCGTCGACCGCGGCTCGACGTTCAGCCAGCGCCGCATCGAGCGCCGTGCGACGAGCCGCCAGCAATTCGGCCAGACCGCTCTCACCCAATGCATAGGCGCGCTCCGCCTTGGCCGCACTGTCGTCAGCCGCCTTCAGCGCCTGCTCGCGGCTGCGCCAGACGGCACGCGCCGAGCGTGCGCGCGCCACCGCTTCGCGCGCATCGCGGGAGACATCGCGCTGCACCATGGCCGAGTCAGCCTGGGCGCTGAGCGCATCGGCCTCGGCGGCGGCCGCCTTCGCGCCTCGCTGCCGCACGCCGATGGGCATGCTGAAGACCAGGCCCACCGCACGCTCGCGCCCACCGAGATCATTCAGCACGCGCACCCCCACAGTCGGGTCCGCCAGGCGGTCGGCGCGAGCGCGGCGCGCTTCGGATTCGCGCATGCGCACCACGGCTTCCGCGGCGCCGATCTCATGACTGCGCTGCACGATGAGCTGACTCCAATGCAGATTCGTGCCGCTCAGCTCGGGAGGCATGGCATCCAGTCGGACGCGCGGCGGAAGCGGCAGCCCCGGAAAGGCGCTCTGCAGCATCCGTCGCGCCGAAGCCTCGTCAGCATCGGCTTGAAGCGCCGCGGCACGTGCCTGCGCCAGCGCGGCATCGGCAGCAACGCGGTCGCGCAACGCGGCATCGCCCAGTTCGACACGGCGGGCGATGGCCTTGCGATCGCGCTCCCACACATCAACCTGCAGGTGCTGCTGCCGCGCCGTCACGCTGGCGCGCTGCCACATAGCCCACAGCGCCAGCAACCGACGCGCACCGGCATGATGAGCATCGGCCAGATTCAACTGCGCCGCCTCCACGCCGTACTGACCGATCTCGCGGTCCAGCCGCGCCTTGCCCGGCCAGCGCACGGCACGACTGATTTCGGCTTCCCACTCGTTGAACGTGGGGCCTCCCTCGACACGGCGACGCTGCGGGATCGCGCTGAGCTGGAATTCGTGCGGCCCCACCCTGCGCAGGCGCGCATCGGCTTCCGCACGCGCCAGAGCCGCCGCGGCTAACTGCACTTCGGGCGTCCGTTCGATCGCGCGTAGCGCCAGGGAAGCCGGTGGCAGCGACGAAGGCTTCGCTGCGGACTCCTTATGCTGCGCCCAGGACGACACCGGAATCAGCGCGATCACGAACATCATTGAACACAAAAAGCTGCGCTTCATGCCAGTTTCCCCATCGCATCCACGGGTTCCACCCACCAGATGATGTCCGGATGCGGCATGCTCCGGCTCAACTGCGTGAGCGTGCGTTCCACGTCCTCTTCCGGCAGCACCAGCCAGACCATGCTGCGATCGATGCGCCCGCGCACCTGCTCCTGCGCACGCGCGCCCTCGAAACTCTCCCCGTGCCCGGAGACCGCCAGCGTGGTGAAACCCGGCAGTGCCGGTTGCATCTCCAGCAGCGTCTCCAGTACGGGATCCTCGAGATCCCGCGGCGACAGGATGGTCAAACGTTTCAGTTTCACGTTCATGCGTTCTTCTCCACCCGACGCGCCTCACCGAAGCGGCGGAACAGGGTCGGCAGCAGCAGAAGGGTCAATGCCGTGCAGGTCACCAGGCCGCCGATCACCACGATGGCCAGCGGCTTCTGCACTTCCGAGCCGGGACCGCTGGCGAACAGCAGCGGCACCAGACCGAGCGCGGCGATGGAAGCGGTCATCATCACCGGCCGCAGACGACGCAGCGCACCCTCGCGGACCACCTCGTTCATGGCCATGCCGGTGGCGCGGAGCTGATTGAAATAGGAGACCAGGACCAGACCGTTCAATACCGCAATGCCCAGCAGCGCGATGAATCCGACCGAGGCCGGCACCGAGAGGTACTGCCCCGAAAGCCACAATGCGACGATGCCGCCGACCAGCGCGAACGGCACATTGCAGAGGATCAGCACGGCCTGGCGAATCGAGCCGAACGTGGAGAACAGCACCAGGAAGATCAACGCCAGCGAGACCGGGATCACCAGCGTCAAGCGCGCAGCGGCCCGCTGCTGGTTCTCGAACTGGCCACCCCAGGTCACGCTGTAGCCGGTCGGCAAATGAATATCGCGCTCGACCGCAGCCCGCACTTCGTCGACGAAACCGACCAGATCACGCCCGGCTACATTGGCCTGCACCAGGGCGAAACGCGATCCGTTCTCGCGCCGGATCTGCACCGGACCCGTGGTCGCCTTGAGTGCGGCGATGCGATCCAGCGGCACCTGTCCGCCATCGGGGGTCGCCAGGTTCATGCGCTCGAACAGGGTCGGCGTGTCGGCCATGCGGGCGTCGCCGCGGACCAGAACCGGGACGCGACGCTGCTGTTCCAACACGGTCCCGGCACGCATGCCCTCCAGCTGACCGCGCAATTCGTCCTGGACCGCCGACACATCCAGCCCATGACGACCGGCCGCCTGACGGTCAATGCGCACGCCCAGGTAGCGCACGCCCTCCTGCGTCTGCGCGATCACGTCCTGACCGCCCGGCGTCTTCTGCAGCATCGCGGCAATACGGTTGGCAATCTGGTTGAGCGTGGACAGATCCGGACCGAACACCTTCACCGCAATGTCGCCGCGGCTGCCCGTCAGCATCTCCGAAACACGCATCTGGATCGGCTGGGTGAAACCGTACTCGATGCCGGGAAAATCCTTCATCACCGCGCGCAACTGATCTTCCAGCCAGACCTTGTCGGGCACGCGCCAGCTCGCCTTCGGCTTGAGCTCGAGGAACATGTCGGTCTCATTGAGGCTCATCGGGTCCAGACCCAGCTCGTCCGAACCCAGTCGGGCGACCACGTGCGCGACTTCCGGAATACGCGCCTTGATCGCGCGCTCGATGGCCATGTCCTGATCGCGCGATGCCTGCAGGCTGATCGACGGCTGCTTGGTCAGCTGCATCAGCACGTCGCCTTCGTCCATGGTCGGCATGAAGGTCTTGCCGGTACCGACATAGGCCAGCACACCGAGTACCAGCGCAACGCCGGCGATCGCCCCCATCCAGCGCGTGTGCTTCAGCGACCAGTCGAGCAGCGGCCGATAGCCGCGTTCGATCTGACGCATCAGCCACGGCTCCTTGTGCGGCCGCTCGCGCAGCAGCATCGAGCACAGAACCGGCACCACAGTCATCGACAGCAGCAGCGAAGCGGCCAACGCGAAAATGATGGTCATCGCCACCGGACCGAACAGCTTTCCTTCCAGTCCCTGCAGCGTCAGCAGCGGCATGAACACCAGGCAGATGATGGCAATGCCCGAAACCACCGGGCTCGCCACCTCACCCACCGCGCGATAGATGCGATGCGGTTTTGGCAACTCGCTGGCACTGCGTCCGGGCACCAGGTGGCTGACGGTGTTCTCCACCACCACCACCGCGGCATCAACCAGCAGGCCGATCGCGATGGCCAGGCCACCCAGGCTCATCAGGTTCGCGCTGAGACCGAACACATGCATCATCAGGAACGCGATCAGCACCGCCAGCGGCAGGGTCAGCGACACCACTACCGCAGCGCGGACGTCACCGAGGAACAGCAGAAGCAGGATCACCACCAGCACGGTGGCCTCGATCAGCGCGCTGCGCACGGTGTCCACGGCACGCTCGATCAATGCGCCGCGATCGTAGAACACTTCGATGCGCGCACCCTTCGGCAGGCTCGACTGCAACTGGTCCAGGCGCGCACGCACGGCGTCGACCACCTTCGAGGCATCGGCGCCGCGCAGTCCGACCACCAGTCCTTCCACTGCCTCACCGAGGCCATCGCGAGTGACTGCACCGTATCGGGTTAGACTCCCGTAACTGACGCGGGCCAGATCATCCACGCGCAGCGTCATGCCGTCCCGGGTCGCCACGACCACGCGCCGCAGATCGTCCAGGGTAGAAACCGCGCCCTCGGCACGCACGATCAGCGCATCGTCGCCATCGCGCAGGCGACCGGAACCGTCATTGCGATTGTTGCGTTCGATCGCATCGACCACATCGCGAAAATGCAGGCCGGCGGCGGACAGACGCGCGCGGTCCGGCGTCACCAGGAAGGTGCGCACCTTGCCGCCCAGCGCGTTCAGATCGGCCACACCCGGAATCGTCCGCAGCGCCGGACGGATGGTCCAATCCAGCAGCGTGCGGCGCTCGGCCAGACTCAGGCCACCGCCTTCGATCGTGAACATGAACATGTCCGACAACGGCGTGGCGATCGGTGCCAGACCGCCGCTGACATCGCCGGGAAGCTCTCCGGCCGCGGCCGCGAAACGCTCGGAAACCTGCTGCCGCGCCCAGTAGATGTCGGTGCCTTCGTCGAAATCGAGCGTGACATCGGCGATCGCGTACTTCGACGTCGAACGCAGCATCTGCGCATGCGGGATGCCCAGAAGCTCCATTTCCAGCGGCACCACCACGCGCGTCTCGACTTCCTCCGGCGTCATGCCCGGCGCCTTCAGAATCAGCTTGACCTGCGTGGGGGCGATGTTCGGATAGGCATCGATGGGCAGCTTCAAATAGGCCCACACGCCCGCACCGACGATCGCCAGTGCGCCCAGGAGCACCAGCAGTCGCTGCGACAGAGAGAATCCGATCAGGCGCTGCAGCATGTCACTCTCCCGCCACCAGCATGGCCTTCAGGGCGCCCGCACCCGCGATCACCACGCGGCTGTCCGCAGCCAATGCGCCGGTGACCACGCTGCGGCCCGCTCCAGTCTGTGCCTGCACCGCCACCGGCACGGCCTCGAAACCCGTACCCCTGTCGACGAACACGATCTTGCGGCCGTCGAAGTCGGCCACGGCGTCGGACGCCAGCGTCCAGGCGTGCGCCGGCGGCGGCAGCTGGATCGTGGCGCTGGTCTGCTGGCCGGGCAGCAGCATTTCGCCCTTCACGCTGGCGCGCACCAGCACCGTCTGACTGGCGCGATCGATCGCCGCGCCAATTTCGCTCAGCATGCCGGACGCACCGTCGGCGGTACGCACCGGCAATCCCGGTCGCAGACGCGAGGCGTACCGGGCCGGCACCTGCATTTCCAGCATGCCGCGGCCGGGCTCGGCGACCATGAACGCCTTGTCCAGCGCCGCAACCGGCTCGCCCAGGCGCAGACTGCGCTCGATGACACGCCCCGCCAAGGGCGAACGCAATTCATAGGTGCCCGGCGCCGCTCCGGCCGCCTTCGGCGCCATGGCCCGGGCCGCATTCAATTCCTGCAGGCGCGCCGCGGCCGCATCGCGACGCGCATCCGCGGCCTGCGCACGGCTCGAAGGGATGATGCCCTCGGCCAGCAGCTGGCGATCGCGCTCGGCCTGCGCACGAGCCACGCGATAGTCGCCCTGCGCCGAGGCCAGATCGGCGCCCAGTCGCATCGCCTCGCGGCTCTGAATGCGCGCCAGCGGCTGACCGCGCTCGACCTGCGCGCCCTCGCGCGCCAGCACTGCGACCGTGATGCCGGCATAGGGTGCCGTGACCACGGCACTCTCGTGCAGCGGCGCGCGTACCGTCGCCGGCAGGCCGTCCACCGGCACGTGTCCCGCCGCTTTCACCGCGGCCGTACGAATACCCATGGCCTGACGCTGCGAAGCGGAGACCTTCAACAGCGTCCCGGCCATCACGGGACTCGCGAAAACAGCCAGCAGCAGGCCGGCCAGCAAACCTCGACGCATGACGAACCTCGATATATCCATCCGTATGATCGAGGATCCGGAGATCGGCTTTGAACAAGCTTAAGATGCCGCCAAAGCCCTCAATCGGGCACGTCCAGACGATTCAGACCGCCCAGTTCGGCCCACAGCCAGCCGCCGTCCAGACGAAAATCCAGACGCAGCCCGAGCACCTCGGCCAGACTCTGCGCCAGCGCCAAACCCAGCCCTCCATGACGACTGGCCTCGCGCGCGGGCGACTTGCGCCAGAAGCGTTCGCCGAAACGCTGCAGATCGCCCGGCTCCAGGTCCGGCGCCGGATTGCCGATGCGCACATCGACGTGCGTCCCCGCACATCTCAGTCGCACCAGCACCTCACTGCCTTCCGGGGTGTAATCGGCGGCGTTCAACAACAGATTGTCGATCACGCGCTCGAGCAGCGCCGGGTCGGTCTGCGTCCAGCATTCGGGCGGCGCATCCAGATGCATGCGCACACGCCGCCGTTGCGCCGAGCTGGCGGCCAGTTGCAGGGAACGTTGCACCGACGCCGACAGGTCAACCGGCTCGAGCTGGGCTTCCTGCATGCCCGACTCATAGCGAGACAGGGACAGCAGACCGTCGATGCACCGGCTCATGCGCTCGGTGGAGTCCAGCGCCCCTTCCAACGCCGGCGACGCCTGCGCATCGCGGCGCGCCAGCTCCACCGCGGTACGGATTTCGGCCAGCGGCGTGCGCAGTTCATGCGCCACGTCGCGCGCGAAACGGCGCTCCCGCTGCAGCGCGCGACGCAGACCGCCGAATGCATCGTTCAGCGCATGCGCCAACGGACGCAGTTCGCGCGGCAGCGTGTCCGCCTGCAGGTCCGCCGACTCGGCCCCGTCCCGCGCCGCACCGCCGAACGCGAGCAAAGGGCGCAGGCCGCCGCGAACGGCCAGGAAAGCCAGCACCACGGCCATCAACGATGTCAGCATCACGCCGCTCACCAGCGCGACGTGCACCTGCCGCTCGAGCGCATCGACCTGCTCGCGCTCCTCGGCCACGGCGAGAATGGCGTCGCCGCTGCGCCCCTGCAGCGTCACACGCACAGCGATCGCACGGCCGTGATGCCCATCGGGAAGCACCAGATCGTAGTAATACGGCGCGTTGGCCGGCACCGCATCCGGCGGCGTCAGCTTGGCGTCGCGATTGCTCCCCGACGTCAGCAGCGTGTGTCCCGACGCATCCCACAATTGCAGAAAATCGGTATGCCCGCCGCCGGCGTACTCCGGACTCATCGCCTGCAGCTCCGCCAGCGCCTCCTGGGTCGGGCGCGATTCCAGCAGCACCGCGATCGCATGCGCGCGGGCTTTCAGACCTTCGTCGAGCCGTCCATAGATCTGCCGGTCCAGTCCGCGATCAAGCAACAGGAAAAGTCCGAGCATGACGATGCCCAGACCGGCGAAAAGAAACAGCAGCAGGCGCAGGCGAATCGAAAGCGGGCGCCGTTCACTCGACCACATAGCCGTACCCTCGACGGGTCTGGACCAGGTCGGTCACCCCGGCCTTGGACAGTTTCCCGCGCAGCGTGCTGACCAGCACCTCGATGACCTTGTCCGAGGATTCACTGCGCGCATCGTACAGATGCTCGAACAGCGCCGTCCGCGTCATGACCCGCCCGCGCTCGGTGCTCAGGGTCTCCAGCAAGGCGTATTCCTTCGGCGTCAGTGCCAGCACCTCGCCGTCCACGCGCACCTGCCGCGCGCGCGGATCGATCTCCACCGCGCCCAGGCGCAGCACGGGATCCGACTGCACGCTGCGCCGCGCCAGCGCCTGCAGGCGGGCGGACAGTTCCTCGTAGGAGAACGGCTTGACCATGTAGTCGTCAGCGCCCAGATGCAACGCCTCGATGCGATCCTCGACCTGATCGCGTGCCGACAGCACCAGAACCCGCGGTCGCGGCTCACGGCCGTTCAGCCAGCGCAGCACCCCCCAGCCGTCCACACGCGGCATCATCAGGTCCAGGACCACGGCGTCGTAGGCATAACTGGCCAGAAACTGCTGCGCCTGGGCGCCGTCGGCGGCGAGATCCACGGCATGTCCGTCCCGCGCCAGCGATTCGCGCAGGTCGCGTCCCAGGTTCGGCGAATCCTCGACCACCAGCAGACGCATGCCGTGCCTCCCTCGTTCAGTCCATCCTAGCCGGCCATCGTGCCCAGATGCACCATCGGGTCGACCAGCCAGTGATCGAGCAGCAGGAAGGCGAACAGCGCCATCAGGTAGGTGATCGAGTAGCGGAACACCTTCATCGGATAGAACTCGTCCGGCGGATTCATCAGGCGCACGGCGTAATACAGGAAGCCGCCGCCCAGCACCATCGCGCCGCCCAGGTACAGCACGCCGCTCATGCCGGTCAGCACAGGCAGCAGCGTCGCCACCACCAGCAGGATGGTATAGAACAGCACATGCCAGCGCGTGTAGTGCACGCCGTGCGTGACCGGCAGCATCGGCACCTGCGCGCGCGAGTAGTCTTCGCGGCGGAAGATCGCCAGCGCCCAGAAATGCGGCGGCGTCCACACGAAGATGATCAGCACCAGCAGCAGCGCATAGGCCCAGTCGCGCTCGCCGGTCATGCCGGTGATCGCCGACCAGCCCAGCAACGGCGGTGCGGCGCCGGCGATGCCGCCGATGACGATGTTCTGCGGCGTGGCGCGCTTCAGGAACGCGGTGTAGATCACCGCGTAGCCGATCAGCGAGGCGAAGGTCAGCGCCGCCGTCATCCAGTTGACCAGGAACACCAGGATCAGCATCGACACCACGCCCAGCGCAAACGCGAAGGCGAACACCTGACGCCCCCGCAGCTGGCCAGTCGCCAGCGGACGGTGCGCGGTGCGGCTCATGAGCTTGTCGATGCGCTCGTCGATGAGATGGTTGAAGGCCGCCGCCGACGCCGAGGCCATCCAGATGCCCAGCGAGCCGAACACCAGCGGCTTGAGCGGGGGCAGCCCGGGCACGGCCAGGAACATGCCGATCACGGCGCAGAACACCAGCAACGCGACGACGCGTGGCTTGGTCAGCTCCCAGTATTCGGCGAATGGCATCTTCACGGCGGCTCCGGTCGGCTTGCGGCGCGCGCAGCGGTCAGCGACCGTCACGCGCGAACCGCACAGTCTACACGGCTTCGAGCCGCTTCTGGGTCCGCGCCAGGGTCGCCAACAGGCTGAACAGCAGCAGCGCAGCCATGCCGTTGTGCGCGGTCGCCACCGGCAGCGGCAGACCGAAATGCACATTGCTGATGCCCAGAAGCACCTGCGCAATCAGGGTCGCGCCGATGGCGATGCCGAACCCGCGCAGACCGGCGCGGGCGACCTTGTGCGACAACCAGCCCAGGTACACAAACACCACCAGCGCGCCGATGCGGTGCGCCATCTGGATCGCGGTGCGCGCCGGCCCGTCGAGGATGCCGCCCTCGTAGTTCACCCCGATGCCGCGCCACAGGACGAAGCCCTGGTGGAAATCGGTCGCCGGCCACCACTGCCCCAGGCAATGCGGAAAGGCGCTGTCGCCCACGCCGCACGCCAGTGCCGCGTAGTTGGTGCTGGTCCAGCCGCCAAGGAAGATCTGCGCCGCCAGCAGCACGATGCCGACCGCCACGAACCGGCGCAGCCGCGCATGCTCCTCGCCCACGGCGCCGATCGGCGTCAGTCGAAGGGCGATGTAGCCCAGCAGGGCGAACGTCGCCATGCCGCCGAGCAGATGGCCGGTGACCACTATCGGCTTGAGCAGCAGCGTCACCGTCCACATGCCGAGCATGGCCTGGAAGATCACCAGCGCCAGCGCGACCACGGCGATGCGCCACGGCGGCGCACGGGTCAGCTTCGCCGCCACGAACAGCGGCGCGGCGATGGCGACCGCCGCAAGCACCGACGACACCACATGCTCGCCACCGATGTACATGCCCGTGCCCAGCGCCGCCGCGACAGCGCTGCCGATCACCGCCCAACGCGCCCACCGGCGACGCCAGACGGCCACCAGCGCCAGCGTCAGCACCAGCACGCCGAGCGTGCCGGCGATCATGCGATGGAACTGCTCGCGCCAGGGCTTGCCCGGCTCCACCGGTCGCTGCGGGAAGGCCGCATCGGCCTGCGCGACTTCATGCGCGTGGTGCGGCCAGGCGATCTGGCCATAGCAGGTCGGCCAGTCCGGGCACGACAGGCCGGCGTTGGACAGGCGCACGAAGGCGCCGAACATGACCACGCCGAACGCGAAGATAGCGGCGAACCAGGCCAGCCGCGCCGGCCACGAAAGACGGGAAATGACGCGCAGCATCAACGGATCACCTTCTGCAGATCTTTCTTCAGACCATTCGGATCGAAGCCGGCCCGGTACAGCGTCAATGCCGTGCCGTTGGACTCGACCAGAATCGCGGCCACGCTGTCCGGACCACGCGGGCGGAACGAGGCCAGCTTGTCGCCGACGTCGCTGCCGATCTGCCAGTCCCGCATCACCGCCGCCGCCTTCGGACCGTGCGGCGGCTCGCCCACGTAGAGCAGGCGCAGCCGGTCCGCGTTCTTGTTCAGGGTGATGCGCGCATTGCTCATCAGGTGCAAC
This sequence comes from Oleiagrimonas citrea, assembly GCF_012395255.1. GTDB lineage: Bacteria > Pseudomonadota > Gammaproteobacteria > Xanthomonadales > Rhodanobacteraceae > Oleiagrimonas > Oleiagrimonas citrea. The sequence goes on along the minus strand of NZ_JAAZQD010000005.1, from coordinate 207,113 downwards.
AGGCGCATACAGTTGTCCATGCAGTCGCTGCCGGGTAGCGCCAGCAATGTCATGCGCGGCTCGCTGTCCTTCCACGGATAGTTCTTGCCGTCGGCGAGACGGATGTCGATCTTGGCGAAGCTGCGCTGCGGCTTAATCGCCGCACCATGGCTGCTCGTACCCGGCTGCCAGCCGACCAGCGTCAGCACCATCGCGACCAGCAACGGTGCGGCGAACACCGACGCCACCAGCAGCAGCTTGATGCGACTCATCTTGCGCGCGTCGGCGCGGGGTTCATTCATCGTCGTCTCCGGTTTCGTCCTTCTTGCGATGAAGGATCACGAAGATCGCCAGCGCCGCGACGGCGAAGGCGAACCACTGGAAGGCATAGCCGTAATGCCGCGCCGGCGGCATGAAGCCCGGCGTCCACTCGCGCACGTAGGCCGCCGCCGGGTCGGGATCGAGCAGCAGCGCACGCGGATACAGTTTGGCGTCGAGATCCGTGGCAATCTGATTCAGGTCGATGTAGGTCGTCAGCTTCGGCCACGTCTGCTGTTTCTTCAACGCGTCGCCACCCAGCTTCAGACCCGCCGCCGGCGGCGGCACATAGATGCCACGCAACGTCGTTTCGCCCGGCTTGATCGGCGGCAGCTGCGGCAGCTTCAGGTCTGGGCCTTCGCGGGGCAGAAAACCCAGGTCGACCAGCACCAGGCGCGCATAGCCGTCGGGGCGGAACGGCGCATAGACCTGCACGCCCGGGCGATGCCCGTGATTCTGGTCGTCCAGCATGTAGCTGCGCCCAGGCACGAAATGCCCTCGTACCTGCAGATGCGGGTAGCGTTCGGGCAACGCCCCGCGCTGCACGGTGGAAAAATCCTGGATCGGTGCGGACGCCGCTGTGGCGAAGCGTCGCAGCAACACTTCCTTCTCGGCGGCGCGATGCAGCTGCCAAATGCCCAGTCGCACGAAAAACATCACACCGACCAGCGTCAGCAGCACGGCGAACCATGAAGGGCGGCGCAGACCCATCATGCAGCGGCCTGCAATCGCGGCGTTATACTGCAGAACTGGAGTCGCACTGGAATCATCCTGTGGAAACCGCAACCAAAGTGGTCATCATGATCGTGGTGGCCATCGTCATCTTCAATCTGGGCCAGGCGCTGTTCTTCATGATGAAAGGGTCCGGTGACAGCGACCGGGTCGTGAAAGCGCTCACCCGCCGCATCGCCCTGTCGCTGCTGGCGATCGTGCTGGTCATCATCAGCATCTGGGCCGGCTGGATCCATCCGCACGGCGTCGGCGGATAAGCCCGACATTCTACCGTCCCGCACGCCCGAACGCTCGCGGGGCGCGACAGTTGGTCGCGTAACCGCGACCGCCTGGCTTTCGCACCTACGAAAAACCCGCCATTCGGCGGGTTTTTCGTAGGTGCGGAAGCGTTCCGCTACATGATGTAGACGAACAGGAACAGGCACAGCCAGACCACATCGACAAAATGCCAGTACCACGCCACGGCCTCGAAGCCGAAGTGGTTCTCCTTGCTGAAGTGGCCCTTGGCGCAGCGGAACCAGATCACGATCAGCATGATCGTGCCCAGGGTCACGTGCAGGCCATGGAAGCCGGTCAGCATGAAGAAGGTCGAGCCGTACACGCCACTGTGCAGCGTCAGGTTCAGATGCTCGTAGGCCTCCATGTACTCATGCGCCTGGAAGTACAGGAAGGTCGCGCCCAGCAGCACAGTCAGCGCCTGAAACACCAGCAGCTGCTTGCGACGACCGGCGCGCAGCGCGTGGTGAGCAATGGTGATGGTCACGCTGGAGGTCAGCAGGATCAGCGTGTTCAGCAGCGGCAGGCCCCACGGCGACACCGTGCTGAACGGACCGCCGACATCGCCCGGGCCGTTGGTCGGCCATGCCGGCGCGTACTGATCCCACAGGTAGTGATGGGTGAAGAGGCCGTGTCCTTCGCCGCCCAGCCACGGCACCGAGAACACGCGGGTATAGAACAACGCGCCGAAGAACGCCGCGAAGAACATCACCTCCGAGAAGATGAACCACATCATGCCCATGCGGAAGGAAACGTCGACCTGGCTGTTGTAGTTGCCCTTGATCGACTCGCGGATCACCGAGCTGAACCAGCCGAACAGCGTGAAGATCACAACGGCCAGACCGATGAAGAACATCGGGCGACCAAGCGCACCCTGGTCGTTCAGCCAGTGCGCGGCGCCGAACATGGTGGTGAACAAGCCGACGGAGCCGACGATAGGCCACACGCTGTGATGCGGTACGTAGTAGGCGCCTTGCTGAGCCATGGTTTCAATTCCCGTGATGAACTTGGGTGGGGCAAGCCCCAATGCACTCGATCCGTTTCAGACGATGAACTGCAGCAGGAACAATCCGAGGATCACGACGATCACCGCGACCAGAATCCCCACCGTGCGGCGCACCGCAGCGCGCCGCTCGGCCGGATCGAACTGTGCCTGCTGCGGACGATTCATGCCGCTCAATGCGTCACGTCGCCGTGGGCCAGCTGGCTGTCATCGATCACCGGCGGCACCGCGAAGGTGTGATGCGGCGCCGGCGACGGCACGGTCCACTCCAGACCCTTGGAGCCTTCCCACACGCGGTCGGTCGCCTTCTTCTTGGCGAAGAACACACAGTGGATGATGACGCCGACGAAGATCAGCTGGGTGGCGCCGAACACGAAGCCGCCAATCGAGCTGATCATGTTGAAATCGGCGAACGCCACGTTGTAGTCCGGGATGCGACGCGGCATGCCGGCCAGACCCAGGAAGTGCTGCGGGAAGAACAGCACGTTGACCGAGACCACGCTCAGCCAGAAGTGGATCTTGCCCCAGCGCTCGGAATACATGTTGCCCGACCACTTCGGCAGCCAGTAGTACACCGCCGCCATGATCGAGAACGCCGCACCGGTCACCAGCACGTAGTGGAAATGCGCCACCACGAAATAGGTGTCCTGGTACTGGAAGTCGGCCGGCACCAACGCCAGCATGATGCCGCTGAAGCCGCCGATGGTGAACAGGATCACGAAGGCCACCGCGAACAGCATCGGGGTCTCGAAGGTCAGCGACCCCTTCCACATCGTGGTGACCCAGTTGAACACCTTCACGCCTGTCGGCACCGCGATCAGCATGGTCGCGTACATGAAGAACAGCTCGGCGCCCAACGGCAGGCCGACCGCGAACATGTGGTGCGCCCACACAATGAACGACAGGAACGCGATCGACGCAGTGGCGTACACCATCGCCTTGTAGCCGAACAGCGGCTTGCGGCTGAAGGTCGGGATGATCTCCGAGATGATGCCGAACGCCGGCAGAATCATGATGTAGACCTCGGGGTGCCCGAAGAACCAGAATACGTGCTGGAACAGCACCGGGTCACCGCCGCCTGCGGCATTGAAGAAGCTGGTGCCGAAGTACTTGTCGGTCAGCAGCATGGTCACCGCGCCGGCCAGCACCGGCATCACCGCGATCAGCAGGAACGCCGTGATCAGCCAGGTCCAGACGAAGATCGGCATCTTCAGCAGATCCATGCCCGGCGCACGCATGTTGAGGATGGTCGCGATGATGTTGATCGCGCCCATGATCGAGCTGATGCCCGACACGTGCACGAAGAAGATCAGGAACGCGATGGAATCGCCGCCCTGGATCGACAGCGGCGGATACATCGTCCAGCCACCGGCGGGCGCGCCGCCCGGCAGGAAGAACGAGGACAGCAGGATGGTGAAGGCGAACGGCAGCAGCCAGAACGACATGTTGTTCATGCGCGGCAGCGCCATGTCGGGGGCGCCCACCATCAACGGGATCATCCAGTTACCCAGACCGACGAAGGCCGGCATGATCGCGCCGAAGATCATCACCAGCGCGTGCATGGTGGTCAGTTCGTTGAAGAAGTACGGCTGGACCAGCTGCAGACCGGGCTCGAACAGCTCGGCGCGGATCAGCATCGCCATCGAACCGCCGATGAAGAACATCAGCAGGGCGAATATCAGGTACAGGGTACCGATGTCCTTGTGGTTGGTGGACATGAACCAGCGACGGAAGAACCCGGAGGGCGCCTCGTGATGGTCGTCGTGGTGGTCCTGGGAGGCTGCGTGCGCCATGACCTTCTACCTCTGCCTAAAGTTTGTCCGGTTAACCCTGGCTGTCGTCGCCGGGCGTGCTGTCGGCCTGCGCAGTGCGCGAAGCCTTGTCGAGCTGCGCGGCGCTCTCCTGAGCGGCCAGCCACTTCTCGAACTGCGCCTTCGGCACAGCCTTGACCACGATCGGCATGAAGCCGTGGTCCTGACCGCACAGTTCGGCGCACTGGCCCCGGTAGATGCCGGGCTTGCTGATCTTGGTCCAGGCGGCGTTGACGATGCCCGGGATGGCGTCCATCTTCCAGCCCAGATCCGGCACCCACCACGAGTGGATGACGTCGCCGCCGGTGATCAGGAAGCGGATCTTCACGCCGGCGGGCACCACCAGCGGATGATCGACATTGAGCAGATAGTCGTTGGTGCCGTTGGCGTCGACGACCGCCTTCGGGTCGAGGCCGGAGTCGAGCTGACGCGTGGCGTCGCTCTTCTTGTCCAGACGCGACATGAAACCGACCTTCTTCACGGTCTTGCCGTCGTAGTCGACGTAGTCGTAGCGCCACTTCCACTGATAGCCGGTGACCTTGACGGTCATCTGGGCGTCGGCGGTGTCGGTGGTCCTGACCAGGATCTTGGTCGCCGGCCAGGCGAGCCCCATCAGGATCAGCACCGGAATGATGGTCCAGACCAGCTCCAGCTTGGTGCTGTGCGACCACTTCTCGGCCACCGCACCCTTGGACTTGCGGAAGCGGAACATGGCGATGATCATCGCGCCGAACACGATCACGCCGATCACGACGCAGACCAGGAACGAAGCCATGTTCAGGTCCCACACCTCATGCGAGGTCTGGGTCACGCCCTTGGTCAGGTTCAGCTGCCACGGATGGGGATTGGCCCACGCCGAGCCACTGAGCAGCGCACTTGCCGCCACCGCCCACGTGGTCGCTCGTCCTCGAATGCCGCCAAATTTCATGTCTTGCACCCTGAAATTGAATTTCCGCCAGGCGAGACCGTGATCGTCTGCCGACCGGTTCGCGACGCAGCGCCGCTTCCCCCGTCCGGACCCGCACCGCTGCATGCTACCCCCGCTGCGCCACGGTCACCGAATCGCCGATTGTTCAGTTGGTGCGCCGCGGCGCGGTCTGTTGCGCCAGCAGCACACGCAATCTGTGCATCGCATCGACCCGTTCCTCTTCCCCCAGGAACGCACCGACTTCCACCTCGCCTCCGTGCGAAGTGAGAACAAGCCGTTGCCTGTTGCCGGACTCCCGCATGCGTACACGCACCCAGTAGGACTGGAACGTCGCGCGGCGATGCCCGGGCAGGCTCTCCACTTCCAGCGAACGTTCATCGATGGTGATGCGTTCGCTGCGACCACCGGCACGCCAGGCCAGCGTCAGGGCGTACACCACGGCGGCTGATTCGACCAGCGCGAACAGCGGGGCGTAGACATTGCCCGCACGCGCGCAGAGTGTCGCGACTGCAACCGTGACCCCCACCAGCACCGCGCTCCAGCGACGCAAACCACGCCGACTGAGCGAGCGATTCGGCCGCAGCCACATCGTGACGCGCGCCGCTTCCCCAGTGGTTGACTCGAGGACAATCATGCGTTCATGCCCTGTCCTGATTCGTCCAAGCATAGTGTGCCCCCTGCACAGGGGCAAGACTGTTTGCCGCACGCGGCATATTGTCGCAGGTCATGCGGCGGCATTCAGCACGGAACCGCTATCAGGCTGCGCCGCAAAGCGATCGGAACGGGGCCGAAAAAAGAGGTTGGATAGCCCCCTCCGCGGGGCATACAATCGCGCAATTCGCCCTCCGCCCTTATTAAGGTACGCGCACGCACGTGAACGCTCAGATCCTCAGCCCCGAACTCGTCGACGTCGATCAACCGGCGCGTCAGCGCATCACCGAAGCCTGGCTGCGCGACGAGTCCGAAACCGTCCAGGCCCTGCTGGCCGAAGCCGAACTGCCCGAAGCCGAGCGCAAGCAGATCATCGAACGCGCCACCAATCTGGTACTCCGCGTGCGCGAGCGGGCGGATGATCAGGACGCGATCGAAGCGTTCATGCGCCAGTACGACCTGTCCAGCGAGGAAGGTGTGCTGCTGATGTGCGTGGCCGAGGCATTGCTGCGCATTCCCGATACCGACACCATCGACATGCTGATCCGCGACAAGCTCGGCGATGCGGACTGGCAGAAGCACCTCGGCGGTAGCCACTCGGTGCTGGTCAATGCGTCTACCTGGGGCCTGATGCTGACCGGTCGCATGGTGCAGATGGCCGAAGACACGCGCACCGATGTGCGCGGCGCCATGCGCCGCCTGGCCGGCCGCGCCGGCGAACCCATGATCCGCGCCGCCGTACATCAGGCCATGCGCATCATGGGCAAGCAGTTCGTGATGGGCCGCCGCATCGACGAGGCCGTCGAGCGCGCGGACAAGAAGGCGAACCGCCCCTACCGCTACTCCTTCGACATGCTCGGCGAAGCGGCCCTGACGCAGCCGGATGCCGAGCGCTACCAGCAGGCCTACCGCAACGCCATCGTCGCACTGGGCAAGGATCCGGACGCCGGCAACCTGATCGAGGCGCCGTCGATCTCGGTCAAGCTGTCCGCCCTGCACCCGCGTTATGAGCACGGCAAGCGCGAGCGCGTGCTCGTGGAACTGACCGAGAAAGTGCTGGAACTGGCGCAGATGGCCAAGGAACAGGGCATCGCCCTGACCATCGACGCCGAGGAAGCCGACCGCCTGGAACTGTCGCTGGATGTCGCCGCCGAGGTCTTCGCGCATCCCTCGCTGGAAGGCTGGGACGGTCTGGGCATGGCCGTGCAGGCCTACCAGAAGCGTGCGCCCGCCGTCATCGACTGGCTGGCCGACATGGCACGCCGGCACAAGCGCCGCTGGTTCGTGCGCCTGGTCAAGGGCGCCTACTGGGACACCGAGATCAAGCGCGCGCAGGAACTGGGCTTCACCGGCTATCCGGTCTACACGCGCAAACCGAACACCGACGTCGCCTACCTGGCCTGCGCCAAGCGGCTGCTGGATGTCGGCGCGGACCTGATCTATCCGCAGTTCGCCACGCACAACGCCCACACCATCGCCTACGTGCACCACATCGCCGAAGGCCGCCCGTACGAATTCCAGCGCCTGCACGGCATGGGCGAGGACCTGTACGCGGAAGTGATCGGCAAGAACAAGCTGAACGTGCCGTGTCGCGTCTACGCGCCGGTCGGCAGCCACGAGGACCTGCTGCCGTACCTGGTGCGCCGCCTGCTCGAGAACGGCGCCAACACCTCGTTCGTCAACCGCATCTTCGACGAGGACGTCAGCATCGACGAGCTGGTGGCCGACCCGTGCGAAACCGTGCGCGGCTTCAAGACCTTCAACCATCCGCGCATTCCGATGCCGGTCGATATCTACGGTGAACAGCGAAAGAACTCCATGGGCGTGAATTTCTCCAACGAAGACGACATCCGGCAGCTGGCCGAGGACATCAACGCGCACAAGGGACCGTGGAAGGCCGCGCCGCTCGTTCCGGGCGCGAAGATCGGCAAGGAAACGGTGAAGGTCACCGACCCGGCCGACCACCGTCGCGTGGTCGGCGAATGGATCGGCGGCGACGAGAGCGTCGTCGACACCGCCATCACCAACGCTGTCGCCGCGCAGCCGGACTGGGACCGCGTGCCCGCCGAAAAGCGCGCGCAGATCGCCGAGCGCGCCGCCGAGATGATCGAGGCCAACCGCGGCGAATTCGTCGCCATGTGTGTGCGCGAAGCCGGCAAGACCCTGCCCGACGCCATCGCCGAAGTACGCGAGGCGGCGGACTTCTGCCGCTACTACGCCGGCATGGCGCGCAAGCTGTTCGGCCAGCCCGAAGACATGCCCAGCCCGACCGGCGAAACCAATCGCCTGTTCCTCAACGGCCGCGGCGTGTTCGTGTGCATCAGCCCGTGGAACTTCCCGCTGGCGATCTTCATGGGCGAAGTGATGGCCGCGGTGCTGGCCGGCAATACCGTCGTCGCCAAGCCCGCCGAGCAGACCTCGCTGATCGGCTACGCCGCCGTGAAGCTGCTGCACGAGGCCGGCATTCCGCAGCACGTGCTGCAGTTCATTCCGGGCGACGGTGCCAGCGTTGGCGCGGCCCTGACCCGTGATCCGCGCATTGCCGGCGTGGCCTTCACCGGCTCGACCGAGACCGCCTGGGTCATCAACAAGACGCTCGCCGCGCGCAAGGGTCCGATCGCCACGCTGATCGCCGAGACCGGCGGCCAGAACGCCATGATCGCCGATTCCTCGTCCCTGCCCGAGCAGCTGGTCAAGGACGTCATGGCCTCGGCCTTCGGATCGGCCGGCCAGCGCTGCTCGGCCGCGCGCATCCTGTTCATCCAGGACGACGTCGCCGATCGCGTGATCGAAATGCTCGGCGGCGCGATCGACGAGCTGAAGGTCGGCGATCCGGGGCTGCTGTCCACCGACGTCGGCCCGGTCATCGACCACGAAGCGTTGGAAGGGCTGCAAAAGCACGTCGACCGCATGAACCGCGAAGCGAAGCTGATCCGCAAAGCGACCGTCGACGCCGAGGTGGCCGAGCACGGCACTTTCCTGGCACCGCACGCCTTCGAGATCCCCTCACTGGACATGCTCGAGCGCGAGGAATTCGGTCCGATCCTGCACGTGGTGCGCTGGAAGGCCGGCGAGCTGGACAAAGTACTGGACCAGATCAACGCCACCGGCTACGGCCTGACCCTGGGCATCCACAGCCGCATCGACGACACCATCGCCTACGTGCAGAAGCACGCCCGCGTGGGCAACTGCTACGCCAACCGCAACCAGGTCGGCGCGGTGGTCGGCGTGCAGCCGTTCGGCGGCGAAGGCCTGTCCGGCACGGGCTTCAAGGCCGGTGGTCCGCACTACATGCTGCGCTTCGCGACCGAGCGCGTGCTGACCGTCAACACCACGGCGGCCGGCGGCAACGCCAGCCTGATGATGCTCGGCGACTGAAGCACGCCGCGGACACCGAGGCACAGCTCAAAGAAAAGCCCCCGCATCGCTGCGGGGGCTTTTTTGTTGCTCGTTGCCGACCGGCCCGCGCAAGGCGGGCCGTCGCGACCGATCAGAAGTGATAGGCCGCCGAGAACGCCAGCAGGTTGCCCTTGTCGCTGAAGTTGCCGACCAGACGGTCGCCCGTCGGGCTGAGGTTGTTGACGTGCGCATCGCTGACGAAGATGTGCGCGTAACCGACGTTCAGGTCCAGCTTCTGCGTGGGCTTGTAGCCCAGACCGACGCTGATCCAGCGACGGGTGCCGTCCGGCACGCGCGGATCACGATGCGCCTGCGAAGTCGGCGAGCCGTCCACGGCCACGCCGCCGCGCAGCGTCAGCTTGTCGTTGACGTAGTACTCGCCGCCGACCGAGACAAACAGGGTGTTCTCCCAGTCGAAGGTTTCCACCGAAGCCGGCTGCGCCGGGTTCGCGTAGTTCACGCGAAGCTCCTTGAAGGTGCTCCACTTGGTCCAGGTCACGTCCGCACCGACACCGTACTTCTCGCCCTGATGCCAGTAGCTCAGGTTGGCGAAAGCAGGCGTGGTGAACGGCGCGGTGCCCGTGGTGTTGCTGAATGGCACGCCGCCGGCACCCGCCAGCAGCGGCGCCACCGTCGGGCTGCTGAGCAGCGCGGCAACGTTGCTGGGCATGGTGAAGCGTGCGTTGCCTTTCAGCGTGTGCGAGATCTTGGAATGGTAGTCCAGCGCCAGACGGTCGCTGTCGGTCAGCTTCCAGAACGCGCCCAGCTGCCAGCCGTAGCCCCAGTCGTCACCCTTGATGCGCGCCTCGCCATCACTGCCCGGCGGCACCACGGCATTGATGGTCGACAGGTAGGTCGGCGCCGCGGCGGCCGGCAGCACGCCACCGGCGACGGCCTGCTGGATCAGTCCCGCGGCCACGCCGTTGTAGTTCACCGCCGAGGTCAGCTCCGCCTTGGTGTGCTGGGCGATGACGCTGGCACCGATGCTGAAGTTGTCAGTCAGGTCGTAGGACGCCGACAGCGTGGCGTCGAGCGACTGGAAATCCGACTTCAGCGCGTGATAGCGACCCACCCAGCCCGGGTTGTAGTTGGTCTTGAAGCCGAACGGCGCGGTGACAGCGAAGCCGATGTGCGTGCGGTCGTTGACCTGCGTGGACAGGAAGAACGCCGGCACCGGGATCGTGGTACCGCCGTCGCCGCCGTTGCCGCCACCCAGCGGACGACCAAAGGCATCGGTGCCCGTGCCGCTGAACTTGGTGCTGAAATTGATGGCCGTGACATCGGCCTGGAACACCGTGCCGGTCAGCATGGTCATCGCGGCCGGATTGTTGACGACGACCGAAGCGTCATCCCCCGCCGTGGCCGAACCCGCGAACGAGCGACCGAGCGCCTTGGCGCTGTTTTCCTTGAGCTGAAACGCGCTGGCGTGGGCCGCCTGCGGCATTCCCAGCGCCGCGGCTACGGCCACCGCCAGCACGGCGAATGCCGTGGGACGGGCAGCTTTGACAAACGAGTTTCTGATGGACATGTATACCTACTCCTGACGTTCGGACGCCTTCGAATCTGCGACCCTGAAACGGGCCCCTCCTCCATTCATACAGACGTTTGAAGCCTGTCGCGGCACTTTGACGAGAGCGCAGCGCGAATGCAAGTGCCTGCTTGCATGCCCGGCACTGACGACCGCGCCCCGAATGCGTATGCTGTGCAGCCCGCACCGTCTACGATCCATCATGCACTGCCACGTCTACGCCAGCCGCCGCAAAACCGAAACCTATCTCTGGCTGCGCGACCCGGAGCAACTCGAACACCTGCCCGAAGCGCTGCAGACGCTGCTGGGCGAACTGCGTTTCGTACTCGAGGTCGAACTGGACGCTGCGCGCAAGCTGCCGCATCAGGATACCGAGCAGGTACTGTGCAATCTCCGCGAGCAGGGCTGGCATCTGCAGCTGCCTCCGGGCGAAAACGCCTGAACGCCCGCTGACGTCCGCCACCCGATCTGTCCTGCCTCGTGCGCCCGAAGGTTTCGGGCGCACCGCACATGCGCGTAGTATCGTGACGCGCAAGCCCAATCCTCGCCCCGACCCGGATCGCACCGCCCGACATGTCGCCGACCAAACCGCGCCGCCGCACACCGCTGCAGACCATCCTGGTCTGGTTCCTGCCTGCTCTGGCCATGATCGCCGCCGCCGTCGTCGTCGCTTCGCCGACCGCCCTGATTCCGCTGCTTCTCGCCAACACGCTGATGCTGGGCGCCATGTGCCACGCCATCGGCTTCGATCCGGAACCCACCTTCACCCGCACGGTGCTGCGCCGCGGCGTGGCGCATCTGATCCTGTTCACGGCCTATACCGCGCTGGTGCTTGTGCTGATCGCATGGCCGCTGGTGATGCTGACGCAGACGCCCTCGCTGGCCAGCAGCATCGTGCTGTCGATCGCACTGGCCCTCGGTGCGGCCCTGCTGTGGCGGGCCTGGCCCGCCTTCGGCCTGGCGTTCCTGTGGGACGACGCGTTTCCGGGCAGCGCCGGCAAAGGTTCGCTGATCCGCGCGGCGCTGTCGCGCAGTCTGCAATTCGCCCGCCACCTGTCCGGCGAGGAACGTTTCTTCAGCCACTTTCTTCCCGTTTCGCTGTGCACGCTGATCGCCGCCTTCGGCGCGCTGGCGCTCAGTGTGCTGGTCGGCGTGGTACCCGATGAGCTGCGCACCGCCGGCGTGCTGTTGTACGGGCTGATCCTGCTGCCATTGTGCTGCCTGGTCATCACCAATCGCACGCTGCGCGCACTGCTCTACGAAGGACAACAGCGAGGCGGTGGTTCATCGACGACCGCCGAGCCGGACCCGGACCGGGAACGAAGCCGCGAACTCGATGAGGCGCCCGCCGCGAGTTCGCCGGAAACCGAAACGGGCGCGGCAAGCGACGATGACCTGCTGGAGGCCGTGCGTGCCGGCCGCATCGATGCAGCGCTGACGCTGCTGGAAGCCGGCGCCGATGCCGACGCCATGGCGCATCCATCGGACCGCGATCAGCGCTCGGCGCTGATTCTCGCCGCCCTGCTTCCGGAAACTCGGCTGCTGCGCGCAATGATCGCGCACGGCGCGGACGTCAACCGCGTCCAGGCCGGCCTGACGCCCTTGCTCGCCGCCACGCGCGACAGCTATCACGGCCGCGCCGAGGCGGTGATGACGCTGCTCGCGAACGGTGCCGACCCGTGCCAGGCCGATGCCGACGGCAACACCCCGCTGCACGGCGCGGCGCTGAGTGCCGAACCGACGGTGGCGGCCATGCTGATCGACGCCGAAGCCGACCCCAACGTACTCAACCGCCAGGGCCTCACGCCGCTCGCCGCTGCCTGCCGCGCCGCCAACTGGCCGCTGGCGCAGTTCCTGCTCGAACACGGCGCCAAGCCGGCGCTGGACAGCGGCGAACCCGCGCTGGTCGCCGCTGCCGGCATCGCCGAGGACGATCCGGAAGGCGTGCGCCTGCTGCTCAAGCACAAGGCCTCCGTGCACGCTGCCAACACGATTGGCCGCACCGCACTGATGGCCGCGGCACTGGAAGGTCACGCCGACATCGCCCGCGCGCTGGTTGGCGCCGGCGCCAAGACCGACGTCGTCGACCACCACCAGACCAGCGCATTGATGGAAGCGTCGCGCTCGGGCGCGCTGGGCGTCGTGAACGTGCTCGCCGCCGCCGGGGCGCGCGTCGACCTGCGCGACAAGCACGGCCGCGACGCGTTGATGCTGGCCTGCCAATCGCCGCGCACACAGGCCGGCATTGTGCGCGCGCTGCTCGATCTCGGCGCCGACCCGCGCGCCGTGGGCAACGACGAACGCAGCGCGCTGGACCACGCCGCCGCCACCGGCCGCTGGGACCTGGTCGCGCTGATGGACCCGCAGACGCCGCTGCCGGCCAATCTCGACATCGGCGCAGAACCGGAAGCCGGCGCGGACACACCCGAACACCTCGCCGACGCCCTGCGCTTCGGCCACTGGGCCATCGCCTCGACCTTTTCTCGACGCGCCCGCGAGTGGCCGCAACGCGATCTGGCGAACATGTATCGGCAACTGGCCGGGGATGCACCGGCCACCGCGCGCCGCTGGCTGCTGGAACATGGCCTGTCGCCACACGCCACGCTCGAGGACGGTCAACCGCTGCTGGATGCCTTGCTCGATGCGCTTCCAGACAGCGCCGATGCCGTTCACGACCTGATGGACGCCGGGGCCAGCTGTGCCGGCGCCGGGCGCATCGCACGCAGTCTGGACAACCTCGACAACGACGCCTGCAGCGAACGCCTCGTGCTGCGCATGCTCGACGCCGGCGGTGACCCGTTCGGCGCGCACCGCGACGGCATCACCCCCCTGCACCACGCGGCCGCCAACGGCCAGCGGACCCTGCTGCAGGTCTTGCTGAACCTGGGCAGCAACCCCAATGCGCAGGATGCCGCCGGACGCACACCGCTGCACGCCGCGCTGGAGCACGCCGATCCACTACCGCAGATTCGCGCCCTGATCCGCGCCGGCGCCGACCCGGAAGCCCCGGCGGCCAACAGCGAAACGCCGCTGGGCAGCGTGCTCGATCAGGCCGACCCGGAACTCACTCGCTGGCTGCGCTGGGACGAGCGCTGGCCGTTGCCGCGCCGGGCACTGCGCCCGCACGACCTTCCCGCCGCCGCGGCGACCGGCGACAACGAAGCCGTCTGCAAGCTGCTCGACCTCGATTTCGCCGTGGACAGCCGCGACAGCCAGGGTGCGAACGCCCTGCTGCGTGCCGCCGGCATGGGGCATACCGAAACCGCGCGACTGTTGATCGAGCACGGCGCCGACCTCACCCTCAGCGCCCGCTCCGGCGTGACCGCGCTGGCCGCCGCCGCCAATGCCGGGCGCAGCGACATGGTGGCGCTGCTGATCGAGAGCGGCACGCCGATCGACCAGCCGCTACCCGGCCAGGCCACCGCACTGATGCTGGCGGTGGCACGTGGACACGTCGATATCGCCGAGCAGATGCTCGAAGCCGGCGCCAACGTCCATGTGCGCGACATGTACGGACGCAGCGTGCTGCACCCCGCCGCGCAGCTGTGTTTCGCCGGCCGCGACAGCCTGCGTGCACGGCGTCTGCTCGATGTGCTGCTGAAACGCGGCGCCGATGCCAACCATGCCGACCAGGACGGTCGCACTCCCTTGCTGCTGCTGCTCGGCTCGCATGCCAAGCCCGGAGCGGACTGCGACAGCACCCACATCGGCGCGCTGCTGCCCGCGCTGCTGGACGCCGGCGCCGATCCCCGCCACGCCGACCGCCGGGGCGTCACGCCGCTGCATGCCTGCGCCATGCATATGCTGACCGCGCCGGCGCGGGTTCTGCTATCGCGCGGCGCGGCGCGCGACGCCGTCGACGAACTCGGTCGCACGCCGGCCGAGCTGGCCCGGGCGCTCGGCTACATCGATGTCGCCGTGGAACTGGAAGCGCGCGGACATGCCGTGCCCGGCGTGCACCAGACGCTGCGCCAGCCCGCGGCCGACTGACACCACCGATCCGCATCCAGCGCGGTGCACGATGGTTTCCTCGACGGCTTCGCCGCCTGCCTGGAAGCCTGGCTCGATGCCGGCCTGACCTCAGCGATCCTGCGCAACGGCGGCATGGCCTCACCCGCACATGCCATCGATGCGCTACACCAGACCGTGTCGAAGCAACAGCTTGCCACGCTGACAACCTGAAGACACCGAGCGAAGGTCGTCTTCAGATACGCTCGCCCTCTTCCTCGCTACCCGCATCGCGCTGCCCGCTGTCGGCCTCGAAGATGCGCTCCAGATCGGCCAGCGCCTCGCGTGAGGACTGTACCAGCGCGGTCTCGTCGTCGTAGACGAGATACTGGGTCTTCAGCAGCGCCTCGTCGTGCTCGCGGAAGCGCTCGACCTGCTGCGCCGCGTCGGCCTCCGACGCACCCAGCGCCGACAGCACCTGTCTGGTCATTTTTAGGCTGGAATCGAAGGTCTCGCGCACCGGCTCGTCGATGCTCAGATCCATCAGGCGGAAGACATGCTGACGGTTGCGCGCCCGTGCCACGATCTTGAGGTGCGGAAACTGCCGCTTGACCACGCGCGCCGTGCGCAGATTGGCCTGCGGATCGTCCGTGGCCAGTACGAAGACCTCGGCCTTGTCGGCCTGTGCCGCGCGCAGCAGTTCCGGACGCGCCGGGTCGCCGAAGAAGATCGACGTGCCGCCGAAGCGGCGCGAGAAATCCACCTGCTCGACCGAGGCCTCCAGCGCCACGAACGGAATGTGCTGGGCGCGCAGCACGCGCGCCACGATCTGACCGACGCGGCCGAACCCGGCGATGATGACCCGCGGCGCATCGGTGTCGATGTGATCGTATTCGCGCGTCTGCGGCGTGTCGCGCTCGCGCAGCAGACGCGCCAGCGCCGTCACCAGCAACGGCATCAGCGCCATCGACAGACTAACCGCCAGCACCAGAAGATCGCGCTGGCGCGGCTCCAGCAGATGCTGACCCAACGCCAGGTTCAGTACCACGAAGGCGAATTCGCCGCCGCTGGCCAGCAATACCGCCATGCGCAATGCATCGGCGCCACTCAAGCTCCCGGACAGGCGCCCCACCGGCCAAAGCAGGACCCCCTTGACCAGCAGCAGACCGAGCACCAGTCCGGCCACGATCCACGGCGCCTGACGCAACAGCGACAGATCCAGCGACATGCCGACGCTGATGAAGAACAGGCCGAGCAGCAGCCCCTTGAACGGTTCGATGTGCGATTCCAGCTCGTGCCGATATTCGGAATCGGCCAGCAGCACGCCGGCAAGGAACGCGCCCAGCGTCGCCGACGCACCCGCCAGCTCCATGACCCAGGCCGTGCCCATCACCACCAGCAGCGCGGTCGCCGTGGACACCTCCTGCATGCGCGTACGCGCGACGATGCGGAACAACGGCCGCAGCAGATAGCGGCCGCCGACCATCACCACCACGATCGTGGCGACCACACGCAGCGCGCCCATCCACATCGGATCGCCCGTTTGCGCGGCGCCGTACCCCAGCAGCGGCACCACCGCAATCAGCGGAATCGCCGCCAGATCCTGGAACAGCAGCACCGCGAAAGCCTGCCGGCCGTACGCGGAACCGGCCTCCTTGCGCTCGGCGAGAATCTGCAGACCGAATGCCGTCGACGACAACGCCAACGCCGCCCCCACCACCACGGCCGCACGCAACGACAAACCGAAACCGTAATAGGCGACGGCCAGCAATGCCGCACCGCACACCAGCACCTGCAGCAGACCGGTGCCGAACACCGCGTGGCGCATCACCTTCAGGCGCGACGGCGAAAGCTCCAGACCGATCACGAACAGCATCAGCACGACGCCCAGTTCCGACACCTGCGCGACGCGGCCGGTATCGCCGACCAGTCCCAGCGCATGCGGCCCGATGGCGATGCCTGCCAGCAGAAAACCCAGCACAGCGGCCAGCCGAAACCGTTTCGCCAGCGGCACCGCCAGCACGGTCGCCAGCAGAAACACCACGGCCATCTGCAGCATGTGTTCGGTATGCACTCGCTTCCCTTGAACGAACCCGCCACGCGCATCGCGTGCGTCCAGAGTACGTCAGGCGGCGAGCGCTGTCCCTCCCGGAACGACATCGGACTGCCATTTCACGAACAGCGCCCGTCATCGCCCCCTGACCGGAATGGGAGACGCAGGCCGAGGATCAGGAATCGATGCATCCCGCATCGGCGGCACCATGTTTCGAATGCACGGCGCGCGAAGACGTGCCGACGCATTCCGGCGCACTTTGTCACCATCGATGTCGACGGGCCGACGCGCTGAACAAGCGTCGTTCAGTGCCGAAAATCCAACGAGGTGGTCATGTGGTCAGTCCGCCTCGCGCAGCCAGCGCGCGGCGTCGAGCGCGAAATAGGTGAGGATGGCGTCGGCGCCGGCGCGCTTCATCGCCACCAGCGACTCCAGCACACAGGCGCGTTCGTCCAGCCAGCCGTTGGCGAAGGCGGCGCGCAGCATCGCGTACTCGCCGCTGACCTGGTAGACGAAGGTCGGCGCGCCGAACGCGTCCTTCACGCGGCGCACGATGTCCAGATACGGCATGCCCGGCTTCACCATCACCGCGTCGGCGCCCTCGGCCAGATCCAGCTCGACCTCGCGCAAGGCCTCGTCGCTGTTGGCCACGTCCATCTGGTAGGTGTGCTTGCCGCCACCGCCCAGACTGGCCGCCGAGCCCACCGCATCGCGGAACGGGCCGTAGAAGCTGGAGGCGTACTTGGCCGCATACGCCAGGATGCGCGTGTGGATGTGCCCGGCGGCTTCCAGCGCGTCGCGGATGGTGCCGATGCGGCCATCCATCATGTCCGACGGCGCAACGAAGTCGGCGCCGGCCTCGGCCTGCGCCAGCGCCTGCTTGACCAGCACCTCGACGGTCGGCTCGTTCATCACGTAGCCGGCGGCGTCGATCAGACCGTCCTGACCGTGCGTGGTGTACGGGTCCAGCGCCACGTCGCAGATCAGACCCAGTTCGGGCAAGGACTGCTTCATGGCGCGAATGGCGCGCTGCATCAGGCCATCGGGGTTGTACGCCTCGGCGGCGTCCTCGCTCTTGGTCGACGCGTCCGGGACCGGGAACGGGGCCAACGCCGGAATGCCCAGACTCAGCGCCTGTTCGCCCACGCGCAGCAATTCGTCGATGGACACGCGCTCCACACCCGGCATCGACGGCACCGGCTCGCGCACGCCCTGCCCCTCGCGCACGAACACCGGAAGGATCAGATCGGCGGGCGTGAGGACGGTCTCGCGCATCAACGCACGGGAAAAAGCGTCACGGCGCATGCGACGCATGCGAACAGCGGGGAAGGTCATGGGCGGAATCCGGTCCAGAGAACAGGTAACGACCGTTCATTGTACGCCGCCCCTCGGCATGCCCCCAGCGGCAAGCCGCCGCGGGCTTCACCAAACGGCCCCATCCCGCCTCGGGAATGCCTCGAATCGACCGAGCACGGCCGCATTCGTCGTGCACCGTTCGAGGCGTGAATCACAGAAAAGCACTTGTTGTTAAAAGAAAATTAATCTACTGTAGATCAAGACGATGCACCCTGATTTGCAGTCCTATCCCAAGAACTGGTTTCAAGTCACGGATTTTACTGACATGTTCTCCTCAGTCGCTCTGACCTTCCTGATCGCCTTCAGCGCACTCACGCTGGGCATGTCCGTCAAGCGCATCCCCGAGGGCCAGGTCTACACGCTGCGCCGCATGGGCCACAGCGCGCCGCGACTGCTGCAACCCGGCACGCACTGGATTTGGCCTGTTCTGGAACACGTCACCCACCGCATCAGTCTGGTCGGCCGCTCGCTGGAGCTGGATGGCGAAGGCCAGGACGCCCTGCACGGCACGGTCTACTGGCAGGTGCTGGAGCCAGAACGCGCCGATGCCGTGATCGAGCGCGCCGAAGCCTTCATCCGCGAACAGGCGCAGCTGGCCGCGCCGCAACTGGCGGTGCTCGACAGTGACGCCGCACGCAATGCCGCGCTGAAGGATCGCCTCAACGCCACCCTGACCCAGCACGGTCTGTTCGTGACGCGCGCACGTCTGCGCGAGCGCGCCTGAGACTGGCATCCGCCCGCCGTCGCGGGGATACTTGTCGGTTCCACTCCACGGAATCACGCATGTCCCGCGCCACGCTGCAAACCCGACTCGACCAGGGCCTCGCCGCCCTCGGCCAGACCCTGGCCGAGGATGTCCGCGCGCGACTGGTCGACTATGTGGAGCTGCTGGCGCGCTGGAACGCGGCCTACAACCTTACCGCCGTGCGCGACCCGCAGGACATGGTGACGCGCCACCTGCTCGACTCGCTGGCCATTGCACCCTTCGTGACTGGCACCACCCTGGCCGATGTCGGCAGCGGCGCCGGCCTGCCCGGCTTGGTGCTGGCCATCATCGCGCCCGAACGCGCGGTCACCCTGATCGACACCAACGGCAAGAAATCCCGCTTCCAGCGCGAAGCGGTGCGCAGCCTGCGTCTGGACAACGTCGAGGTGATCCATGCCCGCGTCGAGCAGGTCGAGGGCACGTTCGACTGCGTCACCGCGCGCGCCTTCGCCAGCCTCGGCGACATGCTGACCTGGGGCGGCCACCTGCTCGCCGCGAACGGCCGCTGGCTGGCCATGAAGGGACGCCGCCCAGACGACGAACTGACGGCGCTACCGGACGGATTCCGGCTCGAACGCGAACACGAAGTGACCGTGCCCGGCCTGGACGCCGAACGCCGCCTTCTGGTGCTGGCGCGGTCGGACGCGCCGTGATGGTACGCTTCCACTCCCTGTCCGTGCCGAACGCCGCCCTGCGCGCGGCGACGGACGCGACGGTCGACGCAGCGAGGGGACCATGACGCGCATCATCGCGATCGCCAATCAGAAGGGTGGTGTCGGCAAGACCACCACCGCCGTGAACCTGGCTTCGGCGCTGGCCGAGGCCCGGCGCAAGGTGCTGCTGGTCGACCTCGATCCGCAGGGCAACGCCACCATGGCCTCGGGCGTCGACAAGGACGACGTCAAGCCGAACGGCTGCGAGGTGCTGCTCGAGGAAGCGCCGATCGAGGACGCCATCCTCACCACCGAGGCCGGCTTCGATCTGCTGCCCGGCAACGGCGACCTGACCGCCGCCGAACTGAAGCTGATGGACGCGCTTGCGCGCGAATCGCGCCTGTCCGAGCAGCTGGGCAAGCTCGGCGACCGCTACCACACCATCCTCATCGACTGCCCGCCGTCGCTGCATCTGCTCACGCTCAACGCACTGACCGCGGCCGACGGCCTGCTGATTCCGGTGCAATGCGAGTACTTCGCGCTGGAAGGCCTGTCGAGCCTGCTCGACACCGTCCGCGCGGTGCAGCAGCGACTCAACCCGAAGCTGGAGATCGAAGGCCTGCTGCGCACCATGTTCGACGTACGCAACAACCTCGGCAACGAAGTCTCGGCCCAGCTGACCAAGCACTTCGGCGACAAGGTGCTGCGCTCGATCATCCCGCGCAACGTGCGCCTGGCCGAAGCCCCCAGCCACGGCCAGCCGATCAACCTCTACGACCGCGGCTCGCGCGGCGCGATCGCCTACCTCGGGCTGGCCGGCGAAATGATCCGCCGCGAGCGCACTGCGGCAGCCGCCACGACGGCAACGAACTAGGAGCACATTCATGGCGGCCAAGAAACGTGGACTCGGACGCGGACTCGACGCCCTGCTGGGCAGCGAAGACGCCGCGGCGACGGGCAAGGACGGCAGCAAGACCGAAGGCGAGCTGCGCACGCTGCCGATCCAGCACATCGGCCCAGGCAAGTACCAGCCGCGCCAGCACTGGAACGAGGAAGCGCTGACCGAACTGGCCGACTCGATCCGCGCCCAGGGCCTGATCCAGCCTGTGGTGGTCCGTTCCATGGGCCGCAACAAGTACGAACTGATCGCCGGCGAGCGCCGCTGGCGCGCCGCGCAGAAGGCCGGCCTGTCCGAGCTGCCGGCGCTGGTGCGCGACGTGCCCGAGCAGTCCGTGCTGGCGATGGCGCTGATCGAGAATATCCAGCGCCAGGAACTGACTCCGCTGGAAGAGGCCCAGGCGCTGGAGCGCCTGATCGACGAATTCAGCCTGACCCACCAGCAGGCCGCGGAGGCTGTGGGCCGCTCGCGCGCCTCGGTGTCCAACCTGCTGCGCCTGCTCGACCTTCCCGACGCCATCCGCGAGCTGCTCGACGAGGGCAAGCTGGAAATGGGCCACGCCCGCGCCCTGCTGACGCTGGACGCCGACATCGCTACGCCGCTGGCGCGCCAGGCCTCGCGCATGGGCTGGTCGGTGCGCGAGCTGGAGGAAGCCGTGCGCCGCGCGCAGAACGGCAGCGGCAAGTCGGGCAAGTCCGCCAAGGGCGCGCCGCGCGATCCCGACGTCGAACGGCTGGAAAATGAGCTGGCCGAGAAATTCGCTACTCGTGTGCAGCTGGCCCACGGTCGCGGCGGCAAGGGCAAGCTGGTCATCCACTATCACAGCCTGGACGAACTGGACGGCATCCTCGGCAAGATGCGCTGAATGCAGCTGCGACGATCTGTCCAAGGCAGGGGTGAAAGATGAAGCCGTCTGACCCGGTCCTACAAGATGTGAATGCCCGACAGCATCAGTTCGAAGCCCTGACCCGCGCCCATGCCGCGGATCTGTTCCGTTTCGCCTGGTGGCTGTGCGGGCAGGAAGCCCTGGCCCACGACCTGGTGCAGGAAACCATGCTTCGCGCCTGGAAGAACATCGACAGCCTGCGTGACGCCGACGCCGCCAAACCCTGGCTGCTGACCATCCTGCGTCGCGAGCACGCGCGTCTGTACGAGCGCAAGCGCCTGGATCTGGTCGAACTGGAGGACAACGTCGCCGAAAACGCGGCATGGGCCGACCCCGAACGGCAAGGACGCACTGCCGAAATACGCCGAGCCATGTGGAAACTGCCGAAAAAATACCGCGAGCCGCTGCTGCTGCAGACCCTGGGCGGCTTCAGCTGCGAGGAAATCGCCAACGAGCTGGGCGAGAAGCCCGGCGCGGTGATGACGCAGCTGTTCCGCGCCCGCCAGCAGCTGAAGGCACTACTCGATGACGACCGGGAGGCCGCGCATGGACTGTCTTGAGTTCCGCCGCATCCTGACCGCGACGCCGCACAGCGACGACCCGGCCTTCATCGCGCATCGCCGCGAGTGCGCCTCCTGCGCCGCAGCCTGGGAACGGGCGCAGGCGTTCGAGAACGAACTGATGCAGGCCCTGAATATGCCGGCCCCCGAGGGGCTGACCGATCGCATCCTGCTGGCGCAAACGACCGGCCGTCGCCAGCGCATCTCGCGCGGCCGCCGCATCGCCCTGTCGCTGGCAGCCTCGGTGCTGGTGGCGCTCGGCGTCGGTGGCGTGGTCTGGCAGCAGGTCGATGCGCATTCGCTGCCGGCGCTCGCCGTGGCGCACATGCCGCCGGAAATCGAATCGCTGAACCTGACCGAGCCGCTCACTACGCAGGCCGTCGCCGCCGGATTCGCCGGCCGAAACCTGGCCCTGCGCGGCCCGGTGCCGACCGGCACCACCTACGTGCACGACTGCGAAGTCGGCCGGTACAAGGCCGTGCATCTGGTCACGCGCCGCGACGGCGAGCCGGTGGTGGTGCTGTACATGCCGGACAAGCGCGTGGCGAAGACCCGCGACTTCGACCGCCACGGCTGGGTCGGTCGCGAGATGCCGATGGGCACCGGCTCGCTGGTGCTGCTGACCAACCGCGGCACGCGCGCCCCGTTCGACGCCGTCGCCGCCGACTGGCGCAAGGCCATCCAGGGACCGGGTGCGGACGCCGGGCATGCACCACTGGCGCCCTGAACGACGCTAACGTTGCGCTGACACTCCCTCTGCTATGACTGCGCCCTCACATACGTGGAGGGCGCGATCATGCACGGCAATCCGGTGGGATGGTTCGAGATCTACGTCCACGACATGGCTCGGGCACGGGCCTTCTACGCCAGCGTCTTCGGCGTCGAATTCGAACGCCTGAACGACCCCAACGACAGTGGCATCGAGATGCAGGCGTTCCCCTCCGACATGGAACGCTACGGCGCCGGCGGCGCGCTGGTGAAGATGGCCGGCGTCGCCGCCGGCGGCAACGGCACAGTGGTGTACTTCGCTTGCGAGGACTGCGCGGTCGAGGAATCCCGCGTAGCCGGGGCCGGCGGCACGGTGCAGCGCACGAAGATGTCGATCGGTCCCTACGGTTTCATCTCGCTGATCGTCGACACCGAAGGTAACCTTTTCGGGCTGCACTCGATGGCCTGATCGCTCCTGCGCCGCAAGCACGCGGACAGAGCAGAAAAAAGCCGGCGCGGAAAATCGCGCCGGCCTCGGACTCTCCGTGCGTCGAGCGAGTCAGGCGTGGGCCGCAGCACGCGACTTCAGCACCCGACTCAGCAACGCATCCAGCGACCAGCGACCCGCTCCCCACGCCACCAGCGCCAGCAGCATCAGGCCCCAGGCCTTGTGATCGGCGAAATCGCTGCCGATCAGGCCATGCCAGAAGCCGTTCGGCCACAGCGCCGGGTACGAGATCACGGCAATGAGGTTGTACACGAACAGAAACGCCGCCATCAGTCGCGTGCCCAGTCCCAGCGCCAGGAACCACGGCACGATCAGCTCGACCCAGGTGCCGAGGAACGCGGCGACCGAGGCCGACAGCAGCGGTACCTGGTATTCCTCCGAGAACAGGTAGTGGGTACCGGTGGGGTCGTCGATCTTGACCACGCCGGCGCGCCAGAAGGCGACGGCGACGAACAGGCGGAACAGCAGAAGAACCAGCGGTGAAAGTCCTTCGAGCAGTCCGGTGGTGCGCGCCCACAAGGGCAGGATGCGTGCATTCATGACAGAGCCTCCGGGGCGGTCGTGTCGGCCGCGTGAACGGTGGATGCGGCGAGCAGGGCGTGCTCGAATACGGGCTGCAACAATGCGGGCAACCGCGCGGGATCGGCGTCCGCGCCGAGCGCTTCGGCCAGCAGACGTCCCTCGCGCAGGGCCTGCAGGAAACGAGCAGCGTCGGGCGTGACCGGCTGCATGACGATCTGCGTCGCGTGGCGCCAGAGCAGCACGCTCTGCGGCGCGCCGCGCGGATCGGGTGCATCGCCCTGCGGGTCGCGCGCCCAGGTCCACAGGTCCAGCGCCGGCACGGCGGCCTGCAGCACACGCACGTGCGGCTGCAGCGGAAGATGCAGTCGCTCGGCGGGCACCTCGTCGAGCGCGCGCAACAGCGCCTCGATATCCGCGACAGGATGCTCGGCGGCCAGTAGCGCCTCCTGGCGCAGCCATTCCAGCTGCGCGACGTCGACCAGCCATGCATACCCGGCCAGTTCCGGCTGCGCGCCGAGGAACGCCGCGAAGTCGCGACCGAAATGCTGCAGGTTGCCGCCGTCGCTTCCGCGACGCGCGGTGTAACGCGTGGCCAGACCGTCGAAGCTTTCTTCGCCAATCAAGGCGCGCACCGCCGGGAATACGGCTTCGAGCGCCTCGACATGGATGGCGTAGCCGGCGTTGCGGTAGATGCGCAGCCGCGCCTGCGGATCGATGCCGCGCGCGGCGACCCACGGCGTCAGCATCGGTGCATCGCCCTCGATCAGACTTGCGGCGAAGGCGCGTTGCAGCTCATGCAGGGACGGCGGCGCGTGCATACAAATGCTCCGTGGCGATGCGGGCCTCGTCCTCGAGCACCGCGAAATCGGGAAGATCCTGATCCCATTCGATCAGGGTCGGTTTCGGACCGAAGCGCCGCACAGCGGAGACGTACAGGTCCCACACCGCATCGTCGACACGGCGGTTGTGCGAATCGATCAGCAGCTCGCCGCCCAGCCCCTGCTTGCGGGTGAAGCCGGCCAGGTGCATCTCGCCGACCCGCTCACCGGGGACGCCATCGAGGAAATCGAGCGGATCGAAGCCGTGGTTCACGCTGTTGACGTAGACGTTGTTGACGTCCAGCAGCAGGCCGCAGCCGCTACGCCGGGAAAGCTCGGCGAGGAATTCCCATTCGCGCAGCGTCGAATGGGTGAAATGGATGTAGCTGGAGACGTTCTCGACCAGGATCGTCCGGCCCAGCATCTCCTGCACCTGCTGCACGCGCTGCGTCATCAGCGCCAGCGCCTCCTCGGTGTACGGCAGCGGCAGCAGGTCGTTGTAGTGGCGACCGTCGATCGCGCCCCAGCACACGTGTTCGGACACCAGCCCCGGCTCGACGTGCGCGACCAGCGCGCGCAACTGCGCCAGGTGATCGGCATCCAGCGCATCGGCCGCGCCCAGCGACAGGCCCACGCCGTGCAGACTCAGCGGGTAGTCCGCGCGCAACGCATCGAGCAACTCGCGATTCGGCCCGCCGGCGGCGAAGAAGTTCTCGCTGTGCAGCTCGAAGAACGGCACCGCCGGCCGCTGCGCCATGACGTGATCGTGATGCGGGGCACGCAGCCCGATCCCGACGGCCGTCGGGACCGGGCGCACGCACGAGGTGTGCGACAGCGGCATGGATCAGCTCTTCTTCATCATGCCGTCGTGTTCCATCATCGCGCCGCCCGGCTTCGTGGAGCCGCCGTCCAGCTTCTCGCACAGCCCGGCCGGCACCGCGACGAAAGCGTGCGGATCGCGTGCCTTGGAATCCTGACCGGCGCAGGAATGACCCGGCGACTGGCAGTCGTTCTTGTTGGCCGCGTTGACGCCATAGCACTTGACCAGCTTGTCGTGGCCCATCTTGTCGCCCGCATGCGCGCTCGCGGCGGTGCCGATGGCGCCGGCGGCCAGCAGGGTCATCAGGGTCGATTTCAGAATGGTGTTGGCTTGCATGGGTCGTCTCCCTTGGCATTTTTGTCGGACGCCGGCACAGCGCCGGCATGCAAGGGGACCCGGACTCGGACGGATTCCTTACACGCATCGGCCGAATGGCCTGCGCCGAAGCCGTGCTTGCGCGATAATGCACAGCCGAACCCTTCGCGGAACAAGCCCATGCCCGATCTGTCCGTGGTCGTGCCCGTCTACAACGAGCGCGACAACATCCCCCCGCTGCTGGCCGAAATCGCCACCGCCCTGCGCGGAAAGGTCGATTACGAGGTGGTCTACGTCGACGACCGCAGCAGCGACGACAGCCGGGACGTACTCCAGGCGCAGAAGGCCGAACACCCGGAACTGCGCGTGCTGCACCACCTGGAACAGAGCGGCCAGAGCACCGCCGTGCGCAACGGCGTGAAGGCCGCGCGCGGCA
Source organism: Oleiagrimonas citrea (assembly GCF_012395255.1). GTDB lineage: Bacteria > Pseudomonadota > Gammaproteobacteria > Xanthomonadales > Rhodanobacteraceae > Oleiagrimonas > Oleiagrimonas citrea. The sequence goes on along the minus strand of NZ_JAAZQD010000005.1, from coordinate 181,241 downwards.
CCTGGATCGCCACGCTGGACGGAGACGGTCAGAACGATCCGGCCGACATTCCCAAGTTGATCGCCGAACGCGATGCGTCCGACCCGAACGTGAAGCTGTTCGCCGGCTGGCGCGTGAACCGCAAGGACACGGCCAGCAAGCGCCTGGGCTCGCGCTTCGCCAACGCCCTGCGCAGCCGTCTGCTGCGCGACGAGACCCCGGACACCGGCTGCGGCATCAAGCTGTTCGAGCGCGCCGCGTTCCTCGACCTGCCCTACTTCGACCACATGCACCGCTACCTGCCCGCACTGATGCAGCGTGCCGGCTGGAAGGTGAAGTCGGTACCGGTCAACCACCGCGCGCGCAACGCCGGCAGCTCCAAGTACACGAATCTGGGCCGCGCCATCGTCGGCATCTCCGACCTGCGCGGCGTGGCCTGGCTGATCAAGCGCTCCAAGCGCACCGGGATCGAGGAACACTGAGTCCCCGCGCGGTCGCGAGACCGTGCGTCAGGTCGATGCGGATTCGTCCGGGTCGGCCTCGGCGTCGTCCACGGATGCGTGGCTGCCGTGCAGATGATGCGGCGTCCAGTTCTGCAGAATGCGGCCGGCGCGCATACGCCCCAGCTCGATCAGTTCGCGTGCGCGATGAAATTCGTAGGCTGTGGACACATTGGCCGGCATCTCGATCAGCAGATCCGGCTGGTAGGCCGCCAGACGCAGCTGCGCCAGATTGGCCTGCATCAGATCCAGCGACAGGCTGAGCAGTTCCAGCGCGCCCTGTTCGCGCGGTTTCTCCTCGCCTTTCGGCATCATCTTGCCGACGAAATCGGCGATGCGCTTGCGGTAGCTGTCGGCGTCCTCGTGTTCCTGTTCGTGCGCATCGATGTCGGCCGTCGACGGCAGCGCTTCGATCGGGCCGTTGACCCCGACCGCGACCATGTAGTCCCAGGACGCACTCAGCAACGGCGTCACCGGCAGCGGGTTGAGCAGGCCACCATCGACCAGCCGCCGACCGTCGATGCGATGCGGGCGGAAAATGGACGGAATCGCGATCGACGCGCGGATGGCATCGAACAGCGGGCCTTCGGTCAGCCACATCTCGCGACGACGGTCGATGTCGGTGGCCACGGCCGTGTAGGCCATCGGCAGATCGCCGATGTCGATCTCGCCGATCAGTTCGCGCAGCGTCTCGATGATGCGCTCGCCCTTGATGAGCCCGCCGCCGGACAGTGTCCAGTCGACCAGTCGCAACACGTCGATGCGCGCCAGCGAGCAGACCCAGTCGCGGTAGACGTCCAGCTTGCCGGCTGCATAGATGCCGCCGATCAGCGCACCCATCGAACTGCCCGCAATGGCCACGATCTCGAAACCGCGACGATCCAGTTCCTCGATGACGCCGATGTAGGTCAGCCCCTTGGCGCCACCGGCGCCCAGCGCCAGTGCGATACGCGTGGGCCGGCCATCCTTGACGGCGGCGAGCGAGGTCGATGCGGTGCCCATAAGAACGCTCTCCGTGTTCAGCGCGGAGGCGACTGGTACACGCCCTGCGCCAGCTGCAGCAGGATTTTCATCTCCTCGCGCAGCGGGGCCGGCGCCACGACCTCGGCGTCGGGGCCGTACTTGAGCATGTCCATCAGCAGTTCGCGCGAATTCGAATACGGCAGTTTCAGCTCGTAGCGCCCGTCCGGCAGCCACTGGCCCTGCTGCTGCGAATGCCAGTGTTCGTCGGCGACCCAGCGCGCCGCATGCGAGGAGAAACGCAGCGTGGCCCAGGCCTTGGGTGTGCCGGCGAATATGCCGTAGCTCGACGCCAGCGTGTCGTTGAGTTCGGATTCCGCGACTTCATGCGCCGGCTCGTCGAGCGCGTGCGCATCGACGATGCGGTCGACGGCGAAGCTGCGCAGCGCCTCGCGATCGTGGTCCCAGGCATCCAGGTACCAGTTGTCGCGGTAGTGCGTCAGGCGCTGCGGCGAGACCAGGCGACGGCTGTCGGCGTCGGTGGTCCGCGCACGGTAGCGGAAACGCAGCTGGCAGCGCTCCAGCACCGCGCCGGCAACGACGCGGAACGCATGCTGATCCAGTTTTCGCGCACCGTAATTGATGACGCGGATGCGCTCGACGGGCAGTTTCTTGCCACCGGCGTGATCGGCCAGAAGCCGCTCGATGCGCGAGGTGATCGGTGCCAGCGCGCCCGACAGCACGCCCGGATCGGAGCGCTGCACCAGCGCCTGCAGCGCCATCAGCGCCGACAGTTCGTCGGAGGTCAGCCACAGGCCGGGCAGTTCGAAGCGGTCGCCCTCGCCCGCCTCGTAGCGGAACGCGGCGTGCTCGCCTCCTGCGCTCTCGACCGGCGCGCCGAGCGCGTCACGCAGAAAGGCAATGTCTCGGTACAGCGTCGCGCGCGAACAGGAGAGCTCGTCCATCAGCCGCGACAGGGTGACCGGATAGCGGGCCGACTTGAGCAGGCGATGCAGCGTGAGAATGCGTTCGTATCGATCCATGGTCGCGTTCCCATCAGTGGACGTGGGGCGTGGGTACACCGGGCCTTCCATGCTCCCACAACCGGCTTCGCGCCGGAAGCACCCGCGCTGCGCATGGCGGACTGTGCGAAAATGCGCCTCCCTATCCGCCCATGCCCGACGCACGGACCGCATGCCGGTGCCGAACGCCGCGCGGTCCGCTAGCATGGTTGCGGCACGACCTCCCTTCGGATCGCCGAGAACGTCGCTTTGAACATCCGTATCGCCATCATGCCTGGCGGTCGCTCCACGACCCCGCACCGGGAGCCACGTCCGTGAGCTGGCAGGCCTGGGCCACCGTCGCCATCATCGTGGTGACCATGGCGCTGTTCGCCAGCGAGCGCGTGCGTATCGACGTGGTCGCGCTGATGGCGCTGGCGGCGCTGGCCGTGCTCGGCATCGTCACGCCGGCGGAAGCGCTGTCCGGCTTCAGCAACGAGGCGACCGTGACCGTGGCAGCGATGTTCGCGCTCAGCCTCGGCATCGAGCGCTCCGGCGTACTCGAACCGCTGGCGCGTCTGCTCACGCGCATCCGAAAACCCTGGCTGCTGACGCTGGCGATCATGCTGGTGATCGCGCCGCTGGGCGCCTTCATCAAGAACATCGCGCTGGTCGCCACCTTCCTGCCGCTGGCGCTGCGCGTGTGCTCGCAGACCCGCACGTCGCCCTCGCGCGTGCTGATGCCGATGGCCTACGCCGCGCAGATGGGCGGCGTATGCACGCTGATCGGCACCTCGTCGAACCTGCTCGCCGACAGCCTGGCGCGCGACGGCGGCCTGCCCGGCTTCAACGTCTTCGAATTCACCGGCCTGGGCGCGCTGCTGGCCGTGGCTGGCATCACCTACATCATGCTGATCGGCCGCTGGATGCTGCCGCGCGAGAGCAACCTGCCGGAGCAGGAGAACGAGGAAATCGGCAAGTACGTCACCGAGCTGCGCGTGACCGAGAAGTCCTCCCTGCTCGACCAGACCATCGCCGAAGCCGTGCTGGGCGAGAACCACGGCGTGTATCCGCTGGAGCTGCTGCGTGGCGAACGACGCATGTGGTCGCCGCGCTCGCAGAAGTTGCAGGTCGACGACGTGCTGCTGGTGCGCGGCAGCTGGGACAAGATCGAGACCTTCCGCAACCGCGCCCACCTGGAGAATGCACCCGAGGCGCGCTATGCGCGGGGTGCCAGCGAGACGCCGCGCGTGGTGGCCGAGGTGATGGTCGCGCCGGCCAGTCCGATCGAAGGCCACCGCCTCGGCGAAACCGCGCTGAACTGGCGCTACGACGCGACGGTGCTGGCCATCCATCGCCGTGGTCACATCCTGCGCGACAAGCTCAGCAACGTGTCGCTGGCGGTCGGCGACGTGCTGATGGTGCTTGTGGACGAAGCCGCCATGCCGCGCCTGCGCGCCGACGAGAATCTCATCGTGCTGAGCCAGCGTGAGAGCGTGCGCCCGATTCCGCGCAAGGCCGTGATCGCCGTGGCCATTCTCGCCGCCGTGGTGCTGGTGTCCGGGCTGAAGCTGCTACCGATCCCGATCGCCGCGGTGTGCGGTGCGGCGGCGATGGCGCTGACCGGCTGCTTCGGCACCAAGGACGTCTACGAAGGCATGGACTGGAAGATCATCGTCCTACTCGGCGCGATCCTTCCGCTGGGCACGGCGATCGAGAAGACCGGCCTGTCGCATACCGTGGTCGAGGGCGCGATGAGCCTGGTCGGCTACCACAGTCCATTGGGCGCGCTGCTGATGGTCTACTTGCTGACCGCGCTGCTGACCGAGTTGATGGGCCACAACCCGGCCGTGGTGCTGATGGTCGGCATCGCCATTTCGGTGGCGCACGCCATCGGCGTCAGCGCACAGCCCTTCGTGGTCGCCGTCGCCTTCGCCGCCGCGACCTCGTTCGCGACGCCTGTGGGCTACCCGACCAACACCATGGTGTACTACGCCGGCGGCTACCGCTTCACCGACTTCATGAAGATGGGCATTCCGCTAATCGGGCTGTTTTGCGCCCTGTCGATGTGGCTGATTCCGCTGTTCTGGCCGTTCCATCCCTGAGCTGAACGGTCGCCCCGGTCATCACTGGAAGGCAGCGACGGCCATGACGTACCCTGCCTGCTGATCTGCGCGGCCCCGGCGGCCGCGGCCCTCATAAAATCCCCCCAACCCCGGAACGGACGACATGAATCACGTTTCACGCCTACTGATCGCCCTGTCCCTGGCACTGCCGCTGACCGCGATGGCGCAGGACAACCCCGCCAGCAGCAATTCCAGCGACGCCACCAACAGCGGCGGCTGGTCCGGCAGCGGCGAACTCGGCTACGCCGCAGCACGCGGCAATTCACGCACCGAGAACCTCAACGCCAAGCTGAGCCTGAAGAAGGAAACCGAGCTCTGGAAGGACAGCTTCTACCTGACCGGCCTGCGCTCGAAAGGCAACGTCACCGTGACCGATGCCAACGGCAACAGCGTGGCGCAATACACCACCACCGCCAACCGCTACGAGGGCGGCGCCTCGGTCGGCTACAAGTTCAGCCCGCGCAGCTACGTGGTGACCGCGGGCCGCTACGAGCACGACGAGTTCGGCTCCAACCTGTGGCAGGGCGTGGTCTCGGTCGGCTACGGCTACATCGCGCTGAAGAATGCGCGCACGGAGTTGTCGTTCGAAGCCGGCCCCGGTTACAAGCGCTACCGCCCCGCCGACAAGACCGTCACCGTCAACGGCCAGAGCATGAAGGTGGCGTCGCCGGTCAAAGACGAAGGCGTGCTGCGCGGTCTGATCAACTGGAAGTACCAGCTGACGGCCAACACCAAGCTCGAGAACACGCTGCTGGTCGAAGCGGGCTCCAGCAACCGTTACTACCAGAACGACGCCGGCCTGTCGGTCAGCATGACCGAGAAGCTCGCGATCAAACTGGGCTACCAGTTGCGCTACAACAGCAACGTCGAGCCTGGCGTGAAGCACAAGGATCAGCTGTACACCACCAACGTGGTCTACAACTTCTGATCGCCTGAGATCACGCGAAAAAACTTCGCCGGAGCGCGCCGCACGCGCTCCGGCGCATGTCCTGGAAGTCGATCAGCGCGGTTCGAGAAACGCCCCGGCGCCCTGATCGAGCAGCATCTGCGCCACGTTTCTGCCCAGCGCGGCAGCACCGTCCAGCTCGGCCTCGGCACGTGCGCGGACCACCTGGCCGCTGGCGACGTCACCGACCAGTCCCATCAGGGTCAGGCCGCGCTCGCCCACCACGCACCAGGCGCCGACGGGCACCGTGCAACTGCCGCCGAGCGCGGCATTCATGGCGCGCTCGGCGCCCACCGCAAGGCGGGTTTCGGCATCGTCCAGCGGCTTCAGCAGCTCGGCGATGCGCCGGTCGCCTTCGCGAAGCTCGACGGCGATCGCCGCCTGCCCCGGCGCAGGCAGCCAGTCCGGCGCATGCAGCCGCGAACGGACACGCTCGCCCAATCCCAATCGATCCAGCCCGGCGCAGGCCAGGATGATCGCGTCGTAGTCGCCGGCATCGAGCTTGCCCAGCCGCGTGTTGACGTTGCCGCGCAGATCGCGAATGTCGAGATCCGACCGCAGGGCGCGCAGCTGCGCAGCGCGGCGCAACGACGAGGTTCCCACACGCGCGCCCTCCGGCAAATCGCCGGGGCGCTCGAAATGTGCGCTGACAAAGGCATCCGCCGCATCGGCGCGCGGCAAGATCGCACCAATGGCGAAGCCCGGCTCCAGCGTAGCCGGCATGTCCTTGAGCGAATGCACGGCAATATCCGCACGCCGCTCCAGCATCGCCACTTCCAGCTCCTTCAGGAACAGGCCCTTGCCGCCAATGCGCGCCAGCGGCTGGTCCAGCACCTGATCGCCGCGCGTGCTCATCGGTACCAGCTCCACATTCAGGCGCGGATGCGCCTTGCGCAGCAGGGCGGCGACGTGTTCGGCCTGCCACAGGGCAAGCGCGCTCTTGCGAGTGGCGATTCGGAGCGTGTGGGCTGTCATCGGGAATCCGGTTGGGGCGATCGCGGTCACGCGATGCAAACCCGCATTCTACGATCCGCGTTCGCATGGCTCCACCGCCATGCGGCGCGCTCAGGTATCGCCACGCACATGGCGGCGCACCGCGGGCAGGCTGCGGCGGCTGACTTCCGGCGTCTGCTCGGTGCCGGCCAGCCGCACCACGCTGCGACCGTCATCGAGCGTGCGGATACCCAGCAGGCGCGCGCTGGCGACCAGGCAGTTTCGATGCACGCGCAGCAGGTGCTCGGGCCAGGCCTGCTCCAGTTGGCGCAGCGAGTCCTCGATCAGCGCCTCACCATGGTCGTGATGCACGGTGACGTACTTCTCGTCGGCGACCAGGAAGATCACCTCGGCCAGCGGAATGCGGCGTTCCTCGTCGCGCGAGCGCGCAGTCAGCGCCGGCGCCGCGCCGGGCGCCGCGTCGATGCGAAGACGCGCCCGTTGCAGCGCCTCGCGCAGCCGTTCCAGGCGCACCGGCTTGAGCAGGTAGTCGACCACACCGAGTTCGAAGGCGCGCGGTGCGAACTGTTCGTAGGCGGTGCAAAACACCACCTGTGGCGGACGCGGCAACCGCGCCAGCCGCTGCGCCAGCGCCGTACCGTCCATGCCGGGCATATTGATGTCCAGCAGCAGCAGATCCGGCTGCGCCTGCATGCAGGTCGCCAGAGCCGCTTCGCCGTCGCTGACGCTGGCAATCACGGCGGCGTCCTCGCACTCGCCCAGCAGCGCCTCCAGGCGCGCGCGCGCCAGCGGTTCGTCGTCGACGATGATGATCTTCATGCCGGACTCCGGGGCAGGATCACGCGCACCGTGTAGCGTCCGTCCGCGTCCTCGACCATCAGCCGCCCGCGCTCGCCGTAATGGTAGGCGATGCGCTGGCGCACGCTGTGCAGGCCGTGACCGTGACCGTGACCGTCCTCGTCCAGCGTGGTGACCGGCTCGCGCGGCACGGAGTTGTCGATGGCCATGCGGACCTCGTGTGCGTCGGCGCTGACCGCGATACGCACCGTGCCACCCTCGCGGCTGGGCTGGATGCCGTGACGTACCGCATTTTCCACCAGTGGCTGCAACAGCAGGCGCGGCAGCGTGAAGTCGGTCGGCGGATCGACGATGTCGCGCTGTACGCGCAGACGGTCGCCGAGGCGGCGCTGTTCGATGTCGAGGTAGCGGTCGACCAGGTCCAGCTCCTCGCCCAACGTGCCTTCGCTGTCGCTGGCCAGCGCCGCGCGGAACAGGTCGGCGAGGTCTTCCACCGTGCGCTCGGCCGCGGCGGGATCGACCCGCACCAGCGCCGCGACCGTGTTCATGCTGTTGAACAGGAAATGCGGCCGGATGCGCGCCTGCAAGGCCTGCACCTGCGCGCGCGATACCGCCGCCAGCCGCGCGCGCCACTGCATCAGCACGTAGAAATAGCGCAGCAGGGCCGCGGCGATCAGCGCCACCAGCGTGCCGTTTATCAGGGTGAAACGCGAGGTCGTCTGATGCGTCAGGCCAAGCTGCAACGCATGATCGATCCAACCGATCGACGCGCTCAGCAACACCGTCATCGCCACCATCCACGACCAGACGGCGAAATACGGCAGCGTCGACGGAAGCCGCTCGAACCAGGGCCGGAGCATGCACACCGAAGCCGCCAGCACGACCGACAGCCACACCGCGAACAGCATGCCGACGCTGAAGGCGCGCCAGCCAGGCCGTGCGCCCGGCGCCAGCTGCATCACCGTGATCGTGATGCCCGCCACCAGCACCAGGGCGAACAGGCCCTGCATGCTGCACAGATCCGGCAGCGGCACACGCGTGTCGTCGCGGTCTCGATGGTCGCGGTTCATGGCTTCATCGTCTGCATGCCGCCCCGGTCGGCGCAGGAGATGGGAGCACTCTACCCGTTTGCGCCGGCGTCCGCCGCCTGCGTCGCGCACAGCCGCTCACCGAGCCAGCCGCGCAGATCGGCGATCTCCTCGACACTGACCTGGTGCGCCATCGGATAGCTGTGCCAGTCCACGCCATAGCCGAGCTGCGCCAACGCATCGCGGGACTGCTCGCCCAGCGCCTGCGGCACCACCGGATCCTGGCTGCCGTGTCCCCAGAAGATCGGCGTGTCGGCGTTGGCCGCGCTGCGTTCGTCGGCCAGCGACTCCGCCAGCGGCAGATAGGTCGACAGCGCGACGATCCCCGCCAGTCGCTGCACATGGCGCAGGCCGGCGTTCAAGGCAATCGCGCCGCCCTGCGAGAAACCCGCCAGCACGATGTGCTCGACCGGCACACCGCGTTCGATCTCGCGCGCGATCAACGCCTCGACCGCCTGCATCGACGCGTGGATGCCCTCCGCATCCTGCTTGTCGGCGATGTCCATGCCCTTGATGTCGTACCAGGCACGCATCGCCATGCCGCCGTTGACGGTCACCGGCCGCACCGGCGCATGCGGGAAGACGAACCGCAACGCGGGCCACTCCGGCGCCGTCAGCACCGGAATGATCGGCATGAAGTCGTTGCCGTCCGCGCCCAGGCCATGCAGCCAGATCACGCTGTGGGTCGGGTTCGGAGCGGTCTCTTTTTCTACGGTTTCAAGCAGCGTCATGACTTCTTTCTTGGCATCACAAAAGCCAAGCGTAGCGTCTTCGGCAGAACTTTTTCAGTGCGTGCGCCGCACCTTGACTGCATGGGCATGATCGGGCCGAAGCGGTTGCCCCGGCCCTTTGTTTGCCATGCGGCGTTCCGACCACGACATGCAATCACGCCGTGGCCGGAGCGTTCCCGGTCAGTGTACGTCCAGCCCCAGCTCGCCGGCGAAGAAGCTCAGCGCCAGCGCGGTGTTGCCCACGCGCTGCGCGAACGGCGCGCCGATGCCGTGACCGGCGTTCATGCGCGTCAGCAACAGGATCGGCTGTCCCGAGTCGCTGGCGTTCTGCAGCGCGGCGGTGAACTTGCGCGACTGCCACGGCGCCACGCGCGGGTCGTTCGCGCCGGTGGTCATCAACACGGCCGGGTAGGCCGTCTTCGGCTTCACGTTCTGCAGCGGTGAATACTTCAGCGTCGCGCGGAACTGCGCCGCATTGGAGACCGAACCGTACTCGCTGACGTTGTACTTGCCGTTAGCGAAGTTGGTCTCGTGGCGGATCATGTCGTAGATGCCGACCATCGACACCACCGCGCGATACGCCTTCGGATGCTGCACGATCTGCGCGCCCATCAGCAGGCCGCCGTTGCTGCCGCCCATGATTCCCAGATGCGCGGTATCGGTCCACTTGGCCTTCTTCAGCGCCTGCCCGGCGGCGTAGAAGTCGTCGAACACGTTCTGCTTGTGCAGCTTCTGGCCCTGCGCATGCCAGGACTCGCCGAACTCGTTGCCACCGCGGATGTTGGCGTAGGCCAGCACGCCGCCATGTTCCAGCCAGGCCATGTACGGACCGATGAAGCGCGGCGCGATGGGAATGTCGAAGCCGCCGTAGCTGTACAGGATGGTCGGCCGCTTGCCGTTCGGCGTCACGCCCGGCATCGACAGCACGGTCACCGGAATGTGCGTGCCGTCCCGGGACACGCCCTCGACGCGCTGCACGCGGACCTTGGCGTAGGCATCGGTCGCCGGCTTCACTTCGAACACGGTCTTCAGCGCACCGGTCTTGGTGTCGTAATCGACCCAGCGCGACGGCAAGCTCCAGCCACCGTAGCTGATCAGCGCGTGATCGCGCCCGTGCTCGGCCGCGATGCCGCCGATGCCGATGCCGCTCTTGGGCAACGGCACGCGGCGCACGAACTTGGCATGGTCGTCGTACTGATCGATCCACCAGTCCGGACCCCAGCTGCGCACCACCGCAAAGCCGTCTCCCATCGGCGTCACGCGCTGCACCGCGCCCTTGCCCGGCTTCAACAGCACGTGCAGTTCGCCGGACGGCTCGCGCACCAGCAGGCGTCCGCGCGACGCGTCGGCGTATTCCAGCAGCACCAGACGCTGGCCGACCCAGGCCGCGCCGCGCACGTTGGAGCGGCGCCCCAGCAGCTTGCTCCAGTGTCCGTCGCGGCGCAGGTACACTTCCGCCGCGCCGCCGTCACCGATGTTGGCCAGCATCGCCAGCCGCTTCGCGCCGGGCGAACTCAACAGGCGATATTCGGCCACCGCCGAATAGCCCTTGCCGAAGACGACCTTGTCCGTGTCGGCCTGGCTACCCAACGCGTGATGCACCAGTTCGGCATTGAACTGCTTCACCTTCTTGCCGGTCGGCGGCACCGGGAAGCGCACATAGACGAAACCGTGCTCGTCCGCGTCCCAGGCCAGCGCCTGCGGCGTGGTGCCGCCACCGGCGTACGGCAGCGTGTCGTCGAGCCGCTTGCCGGTCTTCACGTCGAGTACGTGGATGGTGGTCAGTTCGCTGCCGCCCTTGGCGGTGCCATAAGCCAGATAGCGCCCGCTGGGCGAGGGCCAGTAGGCGGTGATCGCCTCGCCGCCACCGTCCTTATTCAGGTCCACCAGCGCACGCGCCTTGCCGTTCGGCCAGGCCTGCGCCATCAGCACCGGCTGCGGCTGCGGCGGCGTCTCCTGCATGTAGAAAAGCGTGCCGCCGGCCATCTCCGGCGCCGAACGCGTGGTCGAGGTGATCGCCAGTTCGCGCACGCGCTTGCTCAGCGCCGCGTTGCCCGGCATGGCGTCGATGACATGCTCGGTATAGCCGTTCTGCGCCTTGATCCATCGCTGCACCGCCGGATCGCCCGGGTTCTCCAACCAGCGGTACGGGTCCTGCACGACGACGCCGTGCAGCGTGCTGCTGGCGGCATGGCGCGCGGTGTGCGGCGGCGGCACGTCCGGCGGCGGGGCCTTGGTATCGAGCAAGGTCATCTCGGTGGACGAGCGGGTATGCACGGCGCTGTCCTGGGCATGGGCGACGCCCGCCCCCATAGCCAACGCCGCAAGGACGGCAAGCGGAAAGACTCGCATGGTGATGACACCTCCAACGGACTGCACAGGCTCCGAAGCGTAGCGCCATGCGCGCTCCTGCTCGACCCCTGACTTTCGGCACATGGCGCGCGCAACGGCGAATCGAGGCGGTATCCTCGGGGTTTGTTCGCACTGGGGAAACACGCATGCGTCGCATTGCCTTCTTCGCCGCGCTGGCGCTGACCTGCGCGCCCGCGCTGGCCGCACGGCTCACGGTCGACCAGATCATGGCCAATCCGGACTGGATCGGTCCGGCCGTCGAATCGCCGCACTGGAGCGCCGACAGCCAGTTCATCTACTACCGGCTCAAGCGCAAGGGCAGCGACATCCGCGACCTCTATCGCGTCGACCCGGTCAGCGGCCAGAGCGTGAAACTCGATGGCGCGCAGCAGGCCCAGGCCGACGGCGCACCGATCCTCAACCGCCAGCACACGCGCGCTGCCTTCCTGCGCCACGGCGACGTCTTCGTGCGCAATCTGGCCACGCACAAGCTGATCCAGGTCACGCGCACCGCGCAGAAGGAAAGCGGCGTGCAGTGGAGCGCCGACGGCGACACCGTGCAGTACCGCGCCGGCAACGACTGGAGCACCTACGACCTGCGCACTGGCACCACGGCCAGCGTCGCCGTACTGAAAACCGCCGACAACCCGCAGGATGCCAAGCCCGACCAGATGGAGCGCCTGCAGCTGAGCCTGTTCTCGACGCTGCGCCACATGAAGGCCGAAAAGGACGCCGAACGCCAGCGCGACGCGCAACTCGACCGCACCGACGCCACCCGCGCCGCGCAGCCGTTCTGGCTCGGCAAGGGCGTCCAGATCGCCGACACCGAGCTGTCGCCGGACGGCCGCTGGATGATCGTCGTCACCCAGCCCAAGGGCTACGACGCCGGCAAGTCGCCGGTGGTCAACCACTACGTCACCGATTCGGGCTACATCCACCCGGAGAAAGCGCGCACCTATGTCGGCCGCAACGACCCCGCGCCGCAATCGCTGGTGCTGCTCGACCTGAACGCGCACAAGCAGTATGCGCTGCCCCTGAACGCCCTGCCCGGCATCCACGACGACCCGCTGGCCGCGCTGCGCGCCAAGCGCCAGGCCGAACTGCGCAAGCAGGGCCATGATGCCGAGGCCAAGGCGCTCGACGCACCCAAGACCCGCGGCGTGCGCATCGCCGACTACGGCCCGGCCACACTGACCTGGAGCGACGACGGCCGCGCCGCCGCCGTGATGTTCCGTGCTATCGACAACAAGGACCGCTGGATCGCCAGCGTCGACTTCGCCGCGCACAAGCTGGTGCCGCAGCACCGCCTGCACGACAAGGCCTGGATCAACTGGAACTACAACGGCTTCGGCTTCGTCCCGCACAGCCACACGCTGTGGTACGAAAGCGAGCAGAGCGGCTATGCGCAGCTGTACGTGAAGGCCCTGAACGGCCGCGCCAAACAGCTGACCTCGGGCCATTTCGAAGTGCGCACGCCGCAGCCCTCGCCGGACGGCAAGTGGTTCTACGTGCTCGCCAACAAGCAGGCGCCGTACGCCTACGACGTCTACCGCGTGCGCAGCAGCGGCGGCGATCTCGAACGCGTGACCGCCTACGAAGGCATGTACGACGTCGAAACCCCGGTGCCGTTCCGCCTGTCGCCCGACGGCAAGCGCCTGGCCGTGCTGCATTCGTCGGCCTACGTGCCCGACCAGCTCGCCGTCATCAACGTCGATGGCACCGGCGGCCGCGAGCTGACCGACACCCGCACGGCGAAGTACAAGGCCATGCGCTGGATCCAGCCGCAGATCGTGCAGGTGCCGTCCAGCCACGGCGACTTCAAGATCTACGCCAAGCTGTACAAGGCCGCCGACTACGACGCCTCCAAGCCGCACCCGGCCGTGCTGTTCGTGCACGGCGCCGGCTACCTTCAGGACGTCACCAAGGGCTGGTCGTACTACTTCCGCGAGCAGATGTTCCACAACCTGCTCGCGCAGGAAGGCTACGTCGTGCTGGACATGGACTACCGCGGCTCGGAAGGCTACGGCCGCGACTGGCGCACGGCGATCTACCGTCACATGGGCCATCCGGAGCTGGAAGACCTGCTCGACGGCAAGGCCTGGCTGGTCAAGCACTACCACGCCGACCCGCAGCGCGTGGGCATCTACGGCGGCAGCTACGGCGGCTTCATGACCGAGATGGCGCTGCTGCGCGCACCTGGCCAGTTCGCCGCTGGCGCGGCGCTGCGTCCGCCGGCCGACTGGACCAGCTACAACCACGAGTACACCTCGAACATCCTCAACGATCCGCAGCTCGATCCCGAGGCCTACAAGATCAGCTCACCGATCGAATATGCGCAGAACCTGCAGGACCCGCTGCTGATCTGCCACGGCCTGATCGACAACAATGTCATGCCGACCGACTCGATCCGCCTGTACCAGCGCCTCATCGAACTGCACAAGCACAACTTCTGGATTTCGCTGTATCCGATGGAGCGCCACGGTTTCGTCCACGCCGATTCCTGGCGCGACGAATACACGCGCATCCATGACCTGTTCACGCGCTTCGTGCTGAACAAGAAGGACAAGGACACGGCGGCCGCCAAACCCTGACGTCCCGGGTGATTCGGAATCACGGCACGGGCCGGGCTTGCGCATGCGAGCCCGGCCCGTTCTTTTTTCTGGCCCGGCATGCGACGCACCAATGACCGACATGCTCAAATGAAACGCTGCAACGTGCCGAACCGCCCATGACGCGCCAGCCGACCCTCGCCACCGAACGCCTCGTGCTTCGCCCGTTCGCCGCCGCCGATGCGGAAGCGGTGCAGCGACTGGCCGGCGACGCGCGCATCGCCGACACCACCACGCACATTCCGCATCCGTACCCGGATGGCGCGGCCGAAGCCTGGATCGCACAGCACCCGGCCGACTTCGCTGCCCGCCTTCGCGCCGTGTTCGCCGTGACACTGCGCCGCGATGCGCGATTGGTCGGCACGGTTTCGCTGAACGGGATGTCCCGCCCGGATGCCCGCGCCGAGCTGGGCTACTGGATCGGCGTCGAGCACTGGGGCCAGGGCTACGCCACCGAAGCCGCCGCGCGCCTTCTCGCGTTCGGCCACGAAGCGTGGGGGCTGAGCCGGTTCGTCGCCCACTGCCTGGCGCGTAATCCAGGCTCGGCACGGGTCATGGAAAAACTGGGCATGAAACAGGAAGGCCGCCTGCCGCAGCACCTGCGCAAGAACGGGCGCTTCGAGGACATCCTGCTGTACGGGCTGAACCTGCCTTCACGCGGCCGCGACGCACCCAACGGCGCGCGGCCTCGAAGCCGGACGGAGTAGACTCCCCGGCTTGCCCTCGACGTCTGGAGCCCGCCATGCCCATCACGCCCCGCATTCCCCGCCCCTGGGTCGACCGACAGGCGACCGCGCGCACATTGATGGAAACCGAGCTGGAAAAGCTGCCGGCGGACGAGCGCGAGATCGTCGAACGCTTCATCCGCCGCAAGCACATCGCACGCAATGTGCTGAAGGAATTCGATCAGAGCATGAGCTTCGGCGAGCGCCTGTCCGACCGCATCGCCGAAATCGGCGGCAGCTGGACCTTCATCCTGCTGTTCCTGTTCTTCCTCGCCGCATGGATGGTCTTCAACAGCTTCGTGCTGCACAAGCAGGCCTTCGATCCGTATCCGTACATCCTGCTGAACCTGGCGCTGTCGTGCCTGGCTGCGCTGCAGGCGCCGGTCATCATGATGAGCCAGAACCGGCAGGCCGACGCCGACCGCGCGCAGGCCAAGAACGACTACGAGGTCAACGTCCGCGCCGAGCTGGAAATTCTGCAGGTGCATGAAAAGATCAACGCGACCCGCGAAACCGAACTCACCGAACTGCTGGAGATCGCCCGTCGTCAGGAAGAAATGATCGGCGCATTGCAGCAACGGCTTGCCGCAAGCTCTTCCTGACATGCTCTTCCACACCCTCGCACGCACAATCCGACCATGCTTCCCGATATCCGCATCGACACCCGCCTCGGCCCGGACGTGGCTTGCCTCCTCGATGAGCACCTGCGCGACATGCGCGCGGTGTCGCCGCCGGAAAGCAAGCACGCGCTGGATCTGGACAGCCTGCGCGCACCGGACATCACCTTCTGGACCGCCCATCGCAACGGCCGGCTGATCGGTTGCGGCGCATTGAAGGCGCTGGACGCCGAGCACGGAGAGATCAAGTCCATGCGCATCGACGCAGCCTGCCGCGGACAGGGCGTCGGTTCGATGCTGCTGCAGCACATCGAACAGGAAGCCCGGCGCCGCGGCTACACCCGGCTCAGCCTCGAAACCGGCTCGATGGATTTCTTCCTGCCCGCGCGTGCGCTGTACGCACGTCACGGCTTCACGCCCTGCCCGCCATTCGCCGCCTACCGGCCGGACCCGAACAGCGTGTTCATGACCAAACGGCTGTCCGACTCGCGCTGAGCCGTCGCACAGCGGGCTGTTCCGCACACCGATTCCGACTTCCTTGCTAGGCCGCATGGCCGAACGGCCAGCGCTTGCCGCGGCGCACGACACGCTCTATACCTCGATGCGGGGCATGTCCGCGGCATGCATCGCTCGGCTCGACCGCCGCCGCATGCCGGCTGCCGAACCTCCGGTTCGCGCAACTTTGGTCCGATTTCCCGTCGTTCGATCCAACACAGGAGCGCATCATGGCCATCCGCTATCTGAAGCTCGTTCTCGTCGCCTTCGTCGGCCTGCAGGGCTGGCTCTACGTCGCCGGCAATCTGGCCAACTGGCATGCAGGCGTCGGCGCCATCTCCTATGTGATCGGCATGCAGGACCATGCGATCTACCCGCACCACATTGCACCGGTGCTGTCGGGACCGATGTGGGCCAGTCTGGTCTTCGTGCTGATCCTCTGCGGTGAATTCCTGGTCGGTGCGCTCTCGCTGAAGGGAGCATGGGACCTGTGGGCCGCGCGCGGCCAGCCCGCCATCGGCTTCAACAGCGCCAAAAAATACGCCGTGCTGGGACCGGGCATGGCGATGGTGGTCTGGTTCGGTGGCTTCATCGTGCTCGGCGGCGCGTGGTTCCAGATGTGGCAGACCCAGATCGGCGACGGCTCCTTCAAGGACGCCTTCGTGTATGCCGTCACCGCAGGACTCATCCTTCTTTTCGTCCAGCACGCGGACGACTGAACGCACCACCCGATGACTACCAACAAGAACCGTCCCACACACATCCCGGTCGACGATTTCCTCGCTTCCGTGACGGATGAGCACCGCCGCGCGGAATGTCGTGACCTGCTGGCGATCTTCAGCCGCATCACCGGTCACGATCCGGTGATGTGGGGGCCCGGCATGATCGGTTTCGGCAGCTATCACTACCGCTACGCGTCCGGACGCGAAGGCGATTTCCTCGCCACGGGCTTCGCCCCCCGCAAAGATGCAATCAGCATCTATCTGATGGCGGACTTTCCCGGCCAGGAGGCGCTACTCGAACGACTCGGCAGACACCGCCGCGGGAAATCCTGCCTCTACGTCCGCCGCCTCGACCAGGTCGACCTGGCGGCACTCGAGGCCCTGATCGCCGGCGCCTTCACCGAAATCGGCCGGCGTCACGGCGGCATCCGCACCGCGCCCCACGGTTGCTGACGCGCCGAGATACCCGCCACGGCCTGCATAATGTTGACGCAAATCACATTTTGCGTCGCCTTTCGTGCATCCTTGGGACTGCCGGCCGCGTATGGATGCATGTAGGGCCGCACGCATCGCTCGGCACTGCAGTGTCCACCGTCAGGGAAAAGTCGGGAGAGCCGCCATGGATGAGACCACCGCCGCAACGGTCACGAAGACCGAATCGGTCTGGGACTACCCGCGCCCGCCGCGCATCGAGCCGGTGCAGGCGCATCTTCAGGTCGTGTTTGCCGGTGTCGTCATCGCCGACAGCATTCGCGGTTACCGTGTGCTGGAAACCAGTCACCCGCCGACCTACTACCTGCCTGCCGAGGACGTCATCGCCGCCCATATACGTCCCACGCACGGCCAATCGCTTTGCGAGTTCAAGGGGCTGGCGTTCTACTGGAACGTGAAGGTCGGCGACCGTATCGCCGAACACGCGGCATGGAGCTACCCGGAGCCATCACGCGCTTTTCGGACCCTCGCGCATTACCTCGCCTTCTATCCGGGCCGCATGGACGCCTGCTTTGTCGATGGGGAGCAGGTCGAGGCGCAGCCTGGCGATTACTACGGCGGCTGGATCACCGCCGACATCCGCGGACCATTCAAGGGCGGTCCGGACACTGCCGCGTGGTAGCCGGTCCGCGTTGATGCACGCGCTGTTCAGAAGGCCTTGGCGCTCTTCCACAACATCAGGCACGCCACCGCGACAATGGCCACCGCGAAGATCAGATTCAGCGCACCGCGCGTGCGCGCCAGCCGCTTCGCCCCGAGCACGCCGAGCCAGCCGCCGAGGATGCCTCCGGCGATGAACTCCAACGCCACGCCCCACTCGATCATGCCCGATGCCGCGTAGTTGATCGCCGTAGTCAGACCAAATGTGCCCACCGCAAACAGGGACGTGCCCACGGCGTAGATGATCTCCATGCCGCTGGCGAACATCAGACCGGGCACGATCAGGAAGCCGCCGCCGATGCCGAAGAATCCCGACAGCGCGCCCGCGCCGACACCCACGGCGCCCAGACGCGGATACATGTGCGGCTTCGGCTCGGTACCGCCCGCGCCATTGCGCCGACCGCGGATCATCAGGAAGGCCACCACCAGCATCAGCAGGGCGAACAGGAACAGCAGCCGCTGACCGTCCACGACCTTGCCGATGCTCGACCCAAGCACCGCGCCGACCACGCCCGCCGGCGCGAACACGAAGGCCGCCTTCCAGCGCACGTGACCGGCTCGCGCGTGGGGAATCAGATTGGCGAAGGCATTGACCGCCACCGCCAGCGCGCTGGTGCCGATGGCCAGATGCGCATCACGCACGCCGACCACGTACAACAGCAGCGGCACGGCCAGAATCGAGCCGCCGCCGCCGATCAGCGCCAGCGAGAAGCCCACCAGAGTGCCGCAGAGCACGGCAACGATATCCACGGAAGGGATCATGTTCGGTTTCCTTTTTCACGTCGTCCACGGCGCACTGCACCCGCGGATGACGTCGCACGCTCGCCCGCTGTTCGCTTGCTGGACGGCAAGTCTTCGATGAACCGTCGCACCCACGACGGAGAGATGCCCCGCCGGCGCGCCCGAATCGCCCTCATGCGATCCGCCTCGACACCGACGATTTCGTATCGACCGCGCTCAACCGGAAAACTGGTTGAGCGGGATCTTCAGGTAACGCACACCGTTGTCCTCGGCCGGCGGAAGCTGCCCCGCGCGCATGTTCACCTGCACGGAAGGAAGGATCAGCGTCGGCATGGAAAGCTTCGCATCGCGCGCCTCGCGCATGGTCACGAACGCGTCCTCGGACACCCCCGTGTGTACATGCACATTGGCGCGCTTCTGCTCGCCGATGCTGGTCTCGTATACGAATTCCTCGCGTCCTGGGGCCTTGTAGTCGTGGCACAGAAACACGCGCGTGGCATCCGGCAATGCGAACAGGCGCTGGATCGAGTGGTAGAGCGTGTGCGCATCGCCACCGGGAAAATCGCAGCGCGCCGTGCCGTAGTCCGGCATGAAGATGGTGTCGCCCACGAACGCCGCGTCGCCGATCACATGCGTCATGCAGGCCGGCGTGTGACCCGGCGTGTGCATGGCGACGGCCTCGATGTTGCCGACACGGTAGGTCTCGCCGTCGCGGAACAGATGGTCGAACTGGCTGCCGTCGCGCGCGAACGCCGTGCCGGCGTTGAACAGCTTGCCGAAAGTGTTCTGCACCGTGGTGATGTGCTCGCCGATGCCGAGCTTGCCGCCCAGCGCCTCCTTCAGGTACGGAGCGGCGGACAGATGATCGGCATGCACGTGGGTATCGATGATCCACTCGCACTCCAGGCCCTTCTCGCGCACGAACGCGATGATGCGGTCGGCGCCATCGCAACGGGTCGTACCGGATGCGGGATCGTAGTCCAGCACGCTGTCGATGATGGCCGCACGCAAGGTGTCCGGATCCCACACCACGTAGCTGAACGTGTTGCTGGGGTCATCGAAAAAGGCCTTCACCTCGGGATGCTTGCTCATGCGCCTGCCTCCTCATTGTTGATAACGGCAACGCGGGACGAAACTTCGCCACCGAATCTGCCGCACGATACGCGGAACGACGGGACCCGTCGTTATATTCAATAGTTCTAATATAAAGTCCTGTCCCCATCATCGCAAGCCCGCATCTCGCATCGTGCCGTTCGATGCGACCCGGCATATAGCTGCCACCCATATAGTTGCCTTGACAATTATAAATGCGACTATATTATGTGCGGCATGGAAAAGCCCACGAACCCAGCCGAAACGCACGATCTCAGCTTCGGCCTGCTGATCAGCATGATCCGCACCGAGCTGGTCCGCGCGCTCGAAGCCGAACTGCAAACCGAAGGCGTGGACCTGCGCTTCACCCAGTTCCTGGCCCTCAAGCGCCTGGCCCTGGACGGCCCGATGTGCGCCGGCGAACTGGCCCGCGCCGTCGATCACGACGCCGGCGCCATGACCCGCGTGATCGATCAGCTGGAAACCAAGGGCTATGTGCGCCGGCAACCGCATGAACAGGATCGACGTTCGATGCGCATCGCCGTCACCGACGCCGGCATGGCCACCTGGCGACACATCGCCAAGGCGCACGAACGCACGCTGGAGCGCGCCCAACAGGAACTCTCGCCGGACGAGCGTGCGCAATTGATGGACTCCCTCGAACGCGTTCTTGCGGCCCTGCGCGCCGCGGAATGAATCAAATTCTGCCCAGGCAATGAAATTCATGCGACGCACCCCCCTACTGCTCACCGCTGCCCTGACCGCCGTCCTCGCCGGCTGCGCCAGCACCGGTGGCCTGCATTCGGACGCCAAGACGCTGCAGGCCGACCAGCTGGCCGCTTCGCGCAGCCTCGGTCATGCCGACGTCTCCCACGACTGGCCCGCCACCGACTGGTGGACCGCGCTGGGCGACAAGCAACTGGACGGCCTGATCGACGAAGCGCTGAAGAACAACCCGGACCTGGCCATCGCCCGCGCCCGCGCCCGTGCCGCCGAAGCCCAGGCCGGTGCCGCCGAGGCCGCCACCAAGCCGACCCTGAACGCCGGCGCCAGCGTGGCCGGCGCGCGCCTGCCCTCGACGCTGGTGCCCGCGCCGATCGGCGGTCACTTCAGCTGGATCAAGTACGGCTACCTCAGCTTCAATTGGGACATCGACCTGTGGGGCGGCGAACGCGCCGCCTGGGAAGCCGCCGTGGGCCGCGCCCGCGCCGCCGCCATCGACACCCAGACCGCGCGCCTGGAGCTGTCGGCGAACGTGGCCCGCGCCTACGCCCAGTTCGGCTATGCCTGCAGGCAACAGGACCTGGCCCGCGAGCAGCTCGCACGCGCCACCCATGTGCGCAAACTGACCGACCAGCGCGTGCAGGCCGGCATCGACAGCCGCCTGCAGCTGCAGCAGTCCACCGCCGAGCAGGCCACGACCGAACAACAGCTGGCTGCCGCCGACCGTCGCGTGACGTCCGCCCGCAACGCGCTGTCCGTGCTGCTGGGCAAAGGGCCGGACCGCGGTCTTGACATCGCACGCCCGCAGCCGCTGTCCCCGGCGTCCGTAGCGCTGCCCTCGACGCTGCCGGCCCAGTTGCTGGGGCGCCGTCCGGACGTGATCGCCGCGAAGCTGCGCGTGGAAGCGGCCAGCAAGGACATCCAGTCCGCCAAGACGCGCTTCCTGCCCAACCTGAGCCTGGGCGCACTGGCCGGACTGGCCGCCGGCGGCGGCGACAACCTGTTCCAGCTGCCCGCACGGTTCTATCAGGTCGCCCCGGCCGTGAGCCTGCCGATCTTCGAGGGAGGCCGCCTGCGCGCCAACCTCGCCGGCCGCGATGCCGCACGCGACCTGGCTGTGGCGCAGTACAACAAGACCCTGATCGGCGCGCTCGACGCCATCGCCGACAAGCTCGATGGCGTCAAGGCGCTCAAGCAGCAGGCCGCCGCGCAGCAGCGCGCCCTGGATGCCGCGCGCGAGGCCTGGAAGCTGGCCATGGACCGCTACAAGTCCGGCATCGGCAGCTACCTGCAGGCGCTGACCGTGCAGCGTCAGCTGCTGGCGGCCGAGCAGAGCGCCGCCGCGCTGCATGCCGAGCAGGTCGACCTCTCCGTACAGCTGATTGAGGCCCTGGGCGGCGGCTACCGCCCGGCCGATGATCCCTCCAACGTCTCCCCCACCGCGACCGCGGCGAACACCGACTCCTCCCGAGGCACCCCATGAGCAACGAGCAGAACATCGCCGAAACCAAGAACGCAGAAGCACCCAAGAAGGGCCGCCGCGGCTTCCTGCTGCGCGCGCTGCTGATCGTCATCGTACTGGCCGCCATCGGCTGGACGCTGTGGTATGTCTTCGAGGGCCGCTGGTACGCCGACACCGATGACGCCTACGTCAACGGCAACGTCGTGCAGATCACGCCGCGCGAACCCGGCACCGTAGTCAGCATCGGCGCCGACGACGGCGACCTGGTCCACGCCGGCCAGGTACTGGTCAAGCTGGATCCGAGCGACGCCGAAGTCGCGCTGGAAGCCGCCGAAGCCAACCTCGCCCGCACCGTGCGCCACGTTCGCGGCCTGTACAGCAACGTCCAAGGCGCGCAGGCCGACATGGAGGCGCGGCAGGTCGCGCTGGCCAAGGCGAAGGCCGACTACAAGCGGCGTGAGAGCCTGGCCAAGACCGGCGCCATCTCCAGCGAGGAACTGGCCCACGCCCGCGACGCGCTGGACGCCGCCCGCAGCGCGCTGAGCGCATCCGAGCAGCAGTACAACAGCAGCAAGGTGCTGGTCGACGACACCGTGGTTGCCTCGCAACCGGACGTGAAGGCCGCCGCCGCCAAACTGCGCGCGGCCTACCTCGAAAAGGCCCGCACCACACTGGTCGCGCCGGTCACCGGCTACGTCGCCAAGCGCACCGTGCAGGTCGGTCAGCGCGTGCAGCCGAGCGTGCCGCTGATGGCCGTGGTGCCGCTGCACCAGGTCTGGGTCGACGCCAACTTCAAGGAAACCCAGCTGGGCAAGATGCGTCTGGGCCAGCCGGTCGAACTGGAGTCGGATCTCTACGGCAGCGGCGTGACCTTCCACGGCAAGATCGTCAGCCTCGGCATCGGTACCGGCAGCGCGTTCTCCCTGCTTCCGGCGCAGAACGCCACCGGCAACTGGATCAAGATCGTGCAGCGCATTCCGGTGCGCATCGACCTCGATCCGAAGGACGTGGCCAGGCATCCGCTGCGCATCGGCCTGTCGATGGCCGCGTCGGTGAACCTGCACGACCAGACCGGTCCCGTGCTGCCGAAGCAGGCGCCGACCAAGCCGCTGTTCACCACCAACGTCTATCAGAAGCAGATGAACGCGGCGAACACGCTGATCGAGCAGATCATCCACCGCAACATGGGACACGCCGCCAAGCACGGCTGAGCGCCCCGACCGAAACAGGAAACCTCCGGCCGCCCGCGCGGCCGGAGACAGGGAAGGTGCACTCGCACGCACGTCTCCGTCGGGCCTGATGCCCGCGACGCCCCCTCACCGATCCCCGGACATGCCCGCCATGGAAACGCATTTTCGCCCCCCCAATCTGGCACTGACCACGATCGGCCTGTCCCTGGCCACGTTCATGCAGGTGCTGGATACAACCATCGCCAACGTGTCGCTGCCGACCATCGCCGGCAACCTCGGCGTCAGCAACGACCAGAGCACCTGGGTCATCACCTCGTTCGCCGTCAGCATGGCCATCTCGCTGCCGCTGACCGGCTTCCTCACACGCCGCTTCGGCGAGACCAAGCTGTTCGTGTGGTCCACGCTGCTGTTTTCGCTGGCTTCGTTCATGTGCGGCGTCTCGCAGAGCATGGGCATGCTGCTGCTGTTCCGCACCATCCAGGGCGCGGTCGCCGGACCGATGTACCCGATCACGCAGAGCCTGCTGATCGGTGTCTATCCACCGGAAAAACGCGGCATGGCGCTGGCCCTGCTGGCCATGGTCACCGTCGTCGCGCCCATCGCCGGACCGATCCTCGGCGGCTGGATCACCGACAGCTATTCATGGCCGTGGATCTTTTTCATCAACGTGCCCATCGGCATCTTCGCCAGCGTGGTGATCGCCAACCAGCTGCGCGCCAAGGTCGAGCAGACCCAGCGACCCAAGATCGACTACGTTGGCCTGATCACGCTCATCATCGGCGTTGGTGCGCTGCAAATCGTGCTCGACAAGGGCAACGACGCGGACTGGTTCCACTCCACGTTCATCATCGTGATGACCATCGTCTCGGTGGTCGCGCTGGCCATCTTCCTGATCTGGGAACTGACCGACGACGACCCCATCGTCGACCTGAAACTGTTCCGCCACCGCAACTTCGCCGCCGGCACGCTGGCGCTGGTACTGGCCTACGCCGCGTTCTTCGCCATCGCCCTGCTGGTGCCACTCTGGCTGCAGCAGAACCTGGGCTACACCGCGACCTGGGCCGGCTACGCCACTGCTCCGCTGGGCGTGATCCCGGTGCTGCTGACCTTCTTCGTCGGCAAGTACGCCACGCGCATGGACCTGCGCATTCTCGCCGGCATCTCGTTCCTGGTCATGGGCGCAACCTGCTTCATGCGTTCGAGCTTCAATCTCGACGTCGACTTCGGCAGCGTGGCGATGGTGCAGTTGTGGCAGGGCCTCGGCGTGGCGCTGTTCTTCATGCCGGTGCTGACCATCCTGCTGTCGGACCTCAAGCAGAACGAGATTGCCGCCGGCTCCGGCCTGGCCACCTTCCTGCGCACCCTAGGCGGCAGCTTCGCGGCCTCCATCACCACCCTCGCCTGGACCCGCCGCGCGGTGGATCACCACGCCCAGCTGACCGAACACATCACCGCCTACAACCCGCAAGCGCGCGAAGCCATGCAGGCCCTCGGCCACGGCAACCCCGAACTCGGCGGCCGCATCATCAACGGCATGATCACCCAGCAGAGCTTCCAGATCTCCTTCAACGAGGTCTTCCACGTGCTGGGCTGGATCTTCATCGCCCTAATCGCCGTGATCTGGTTTGCCAAGCCGCCGTTCGGGGCCAAGGGTTCCAAGCCTGCGGGCGGTGGCGCGCACTGAGTTCCACTACTGAACCGGAAACACACAAAAGGCCGCCCCATGGGCGGCCTTTTCTTTACATGCCACCTATCTCTCCCTGGAAAGCCCGCCGCAAATTCGACAGAACGCATACCGCGAACTCGTCATGGAAGTGATCGATCCTGCAGACACGGAAGCTATCCGTCTGCATCGACAAAGGGGCTACGCTTTCGGCTCAGATCATTTCAGAAAGACCATCGAAGCCCAATTCAACCGCCGTGCCGCCCCCCGCAAAAATCGGTCGCCCTCGCAAGCAAATCAGGAACGGAGAAAGTGCACTCTGGCCCCTGTTTTGTTTTGGCCCCTATTCTGCGGAGAACATTTATTCTGACCACTTCCTTTTATTTTTGACAGCACCCCATTCCTTCATGACTAAGGGCGAGGAAAAATCAGGTCGCCGGATGATTCATGCTCGGCGAACAATTTATGATATGCGCATCATCTTTCAGGTAGCGCACGTTTTCGCAAAAAATACTCTGCATCTGCTTGGTCAATGTTCCATCTCGAACCATGCCTCGCAACACATAGTTACTGTGATCCCGATCTGCGAACCTTATCGAAATTGCACGCAAAAAATTTGCAGACGCCTGATCAATTAAATTTGTCTCTCCTGAGAAATCTGCAACTTCGTACAAAAGTACCGAGTCGAATCTTCGATGCACAGATAAATACGCTTCCATAACACCCTTCAAGAAACCATTAACGCACTTATTGATTGAAACACCCATTTTCTTGCACTGACCATCGACGTATGTTTTAGCAACCGTAGGATTATATAAATAAACTTTGGCAAAACCTTTTGCCAAAACGAAGCTCATCAAGTGTTCACCGCCATCGTTAGCAGGCACCTTATCTAATTTTCTCAAGGACTCTTTGATCGCATACATGTCCCGCCCATGCTGCATGGCTCCGTAAACCATGAATTGGCTATACAAGTACGACCCACTGGACTCAGTGTAACCTTCCAATATCTTGGCTTTGATTAATGCACCAGCATAATCGCCCGACTCAAATTTATTCATGGCGGATGACCATATCTTATCAATTTTTTCATGACTAGCCGAGCAGCCGCACAATACTGCACAAGTCAAGAGCAAAAAAAGCTTCAAAATAAAATCCACTTTCATCGATGAATACCTTGCTGAACCATCTTGAACAGATCATTCTGTTGGCTAACCGTCTGGTAAGTCCAACCGACTGGTGTAAAGTGATACTTTTGGACCACAACTTGATATTGCTTCACGGTCGAATTGTAGAACACTTGAACTCGTCCAGCGGTGGTTCCTTGGTAAACTTTTGCAAAGTAATTAATGCCGGCCACCACCGCCTGCACCCGACCATTATACTTACCTAGCATCTCGCTTCTTGATTGCATGCCTTCAGGGAACTCCCCGCCCCCCTCATAATCTTCAGGAGCAAGACCTGGAACAGGATTTTTGCTGACGCCATCCCAACTCATGTCAACATAAGACTTAAACGCAGAATTCCACACGGATCGATTAATAGTCACGGCCCCAACGAGAACAAGACTAGGATTATCGGGAGCAGCAAATTCCCCGTCCGGACCGCTCACCTTCTGGCCACCAAAACTATATGGGTTAGCGTAAAGCAGGTTTGAACCGCCAGGAATCATTCCAGCAATGACTTTACCGGCACTTTCGGGGCTACTCGATACCAAAAAATTGTTTTCGTCGCCAGGGTAGACGAACCCGGCGGAGGCGTAGGCTTGGTTGGTCGCATTAAGAAGGTGCTCAAAGCCACTATTGCTATATGGAATCCCCGCTTGACTGAATTGAGCTTGCATGCGCCCTGCATACCCGGACGCTTCTATTGCCTTCTCCCTATAGCTAAGGTCAGACCTCGAAGCTTCAGCGCTCATGTATTGCTTAGCATGCCTCGACGCCTGATTGTAGGCAGTAACTGAGAAAGAGTTCTTAATATTGTCAATAACGACATTAGACGCACCGCTCTTCTTGAGGGACGACAGCACAAACTTCATGCCCGAAGCCAAGCCATTCAAGCCACTGAACCAATCATTATTATAACTCTCCCCCGGCGTACCACCGTAGGCCGACAAAGTATCCGCAGCCGATACGCTAGCGCTAACAGTGACAGCAGACATATTTGTTACAGGCACAGGGAGAAATGGCGGCTGTACGATAGAAGCGGCCTCACCCGGCAGATTATTCAGCGAGGCGTAGACCGGGAGCGGCGTCTGCCAGTCGTATCGATCCGGCGACAGCAGATCGTATTCATTCTCGTAGTTGCTGTTCGAGGTGTTCGTGTTGCTGGCACCTGATACTCTCGGAACAGCGGACGGATTCGCTGGCTCTGGACCAGCGCCGTTCACGCCGGCATAAGTTGATGTTGTATCGGTACTCGCCAGCATCGGATAATCCGATGGGTTGTAGCTGGCAAGTGGATCGGTCGCACCATAGATGTTGAGCGATCGATATGGAGCGAGCGAATCCTGCTTGTTCCCGTAGTAGGACATCGCCGCCGCAATCTTCCTCTGCTCCTTCAACCTCCGTTCTTCGCTGACCTGAGTGAGCTTATGTACCGCGGCATTGCCCAATGCGTTGCCGAAGGCATCCTCCCCGATCTGCTCCCAACTCGGGACCCGTCCATCGCCCAGCGCGATGGACGCCTCACGATCGATGGCGCCCGACAAGAATCCGCTGGCGATATTGCTTTCAAACGTACCCGAACTCTGGGTCGTTACCGTGCCCGCCATGCTGCTGCTTGCGGATGTCGTTGTGGCATTGTCCGTACCACCCAACCGGTTCACGCCGCTGGCGTTTGTCAGTCCAGCCGCCACGCCAGAGGCCACCAACCCAGCCCAACTGAAATGCGTCGGTTGATGGAGCAACTTGCTTGCCGTCGCATTGCTCGCATAGCTGCTTGCACCCAATAGAGCGGCTCCCGCTGGGCGCAGAGCGCCGTTGGCCTTTGCCAAGGCGGATGTCGCACTACCACTCCCGCTGATTGCCTCGCCAATACCTGCTCCCGCAGCAGTCGTCAGACCACCAACCAAGGCTTCGCCGAAAGAAAACCCGTGATGCGTACCAAGAGCATCACCCGCAAGCTGTCCGGCGATATTTCCGACAAAGCCACCGATCGCGGCGGCCGCGATCGCTTCGCCAGCAGTGATTCCAGCCACACTTCCGGCGAGGGCTGCGCCTCCCGCGGCGAACACGCCCTCCGTGGCCCCCATAGCCACAGCTGCAGCGCCAGCGGTGACGATGGTGGCCACGACGACAATGGCAATCACAACGATCGCCGCGACCGCGTTGCAGTGATGACTCGGCGGTGGTGGCGGCGGGGCGATGGTGGGCAGGCTCGGGGTGGTGCTGCCCTGGATCTCCGACGGGTTGTACGGTTTGAACGTGGTGGCGTCGTTGCTGTGGGTGGTGACTTCCGGGATCTGGAGCGTCTGGCCCAGGGCCAGATCGTCGTCGCCGCCCAGCGCGTTGGCGTCGGCGATGACGTACCACAGACTGGCGTTGCCGTAGATGGACTGCGCGATGCTCTTGAGACTGTCGCCGGCCTGCACCACATAGCCGCCTGTGCCGCGATCGGTGTTGCTGAATGCGGTCACCTGGTCGAGCACGTTGAGCGTGGCGCCCTCGTCGAAACTGGCCACCTGCTGACCGTTGGCGTAGACGTAGTGCTGCTGGGCGTGACTGCCGTCGTCGCCCGAGTCAATCGCCGAGCCGTCTGCCGTGCCATCGCGACGGGTGATGATCTGGCCCGCGCCGTCGTAGGCGAACACGCGTACGACATCCTTCACCGCACCGTCCTGGTACTGCACCTGCTGCGCAATGGCGACACGCTCACCGCGATCGTTGTAGACGCTCTGGTCGGTGGTCGGTCGCACATTGGCCGTGCCGGTGATGTTGACGCCGGCCGTGGCCTTCTCCAGATAGGCGTCCTTCTTGACGTAGCTGACGGTGTAGGCGTCCACGCGGCCCGCTGCGTCACGGTACTGGTAGTTCAGCACGTGACCCATGGCGTCGTACCCCGCCTGACCTTCCGGCCCGCGGTAGACGACCCGGTTCTGCAGAGTCATGCCGCCCCAATCCAGCGCATTGGCGCCGGGAAGGTCCGTCGGCACGTTCGACTGGCCGCCGGCGCCGGTCCACTGCGACGCATGACCGAAGTTCTGCTCCTCGATCAGATGACCCGCAGGATCGTAGTGATCGATTGTCGCACTGGACAGCTCGCCGCCAACCAGCGTGTCGCCCAGGTCGTCCCCGAAGTCCTCGAAGTCGTCGGGGGTGTACTTCCGGTACGGCAGGCGCGGATTCAGACGTGTGCCCATCGCATAGAAATGCTCGCTGGCGATGACCCGGCCGTTGGCGTCGTACTGACGCTGCTCCTCGAAGCCGCGATAGTTGCCGCCCGTATCGAGGTCCACGGTGTAGTCGGCCTGCACCAGCTCGCCGCGCAGATTGAAATGACTGCGCTGGACCAGCGTGTGGCCGTCGGCGTTCTTCGTCGTCCGCGCCACGGCGTGACCGGCCGCGTCGTAGTTCAACCCGTACGAAGCCGCGCCGGATGAGATCAGGATGGAGCCGTTGACGAGCTTGCCGGCGGAAACCAGCACGCGATTGTCGCCATCGTAGGTGTACCAGGCCTCACTGTGCGCGGTGGCCGTCGAACCGCCCGTGCCGCCATCGCCACTGCCGCCCGTTCCGGTGCCGCCACCGGAATAATCGCCGCCGCCCCAGTCGATCGGAACCAGTTGCGTCGTCACGCCGGAACCGGAACCGCTGGATTCGCTGGCGATCACGGCACGCCGGTTGCCGACCGCGTCGTAGCGGTAGGTGAGGTTCATGGTGCTGGTGACCACCGCCCAGCTGTCCGGGACCGGGTCATTCGTGCTTCCACCACTGCCGCCCGTACCGCCGTAGCCGCCACCACCGTCGCCGTCGATCGGCACCAGGTTTTCCTGCAGTTGCGTCGACGCCGATGCCTCGCGCGTGCCGCCGTCGGTGCGCGTCTCGGTCACGTGCGTCAGCCGGTTGTGGCTGTCGTAGGTCATCTCGGTGACGGCACGAACCGGCTTGCCGTTGCCGTCGACTGCGTACGACTCCTTGCGGACCATATTGCCGTTGGCGTCGTAGAAGTAGGCGTCGTGGGAACCGTCCGCATACCGCAGCGTCGCCAACTGGCCGTTGGCGTAGTAGGTCCGCGTGGCGCTATCGGCCGCCGTGTCCATGACGTACGGCGGGTCGGCCTGACCCTGGGCCGATGCGGACCAGTTGTCGTCGGTGTGCACCAGTTGCCCGCTCGCCGCGTCGTACTCGTAGTGGTACTTGGCGCCGCTCAGATCGGTGTGCGCGGTCAGGCGCCCATAGGCGTCGTACGTCCAGCTCTGGCTGTCGCCGTCGGCATTGGTCTCATGGACCTTGTGGCCGTAGGCATCGTACGCGTAGGTCGTGCGGATATTCGTGGCACCGGCCGGGACACGAATGTCGGGGCCGTCCTTCACGTCGATCTGCGGGACGTAGTTCCAGCTGATGTCATCCACCCAGAGCGGGTCCAGACTGATATTCCAGCCATTGACCGCCACAGCGGCGTACGCCGCGCCGGATGGCGCCGTGGCATCGAGCGAGCTGCTGTGCCACTCGCCGTGCCGGCCGTCGACGATGTAGTTGCCGGTGGAATAGCCCAGCCGGGAACCGTCGGCGGCGTACCACATGATGCGGACGGCTGCGCCGGTGTGCCCCACATCGGAAGCACCCTGCTGGACCATGGCCGAAGCGTGGATGGCCTGGCCGGGGCGCACCGGAACACGGTCCTGGTTGATCAGCGTCGAACCGGGCGAGACGGCATTGGAGGCGCCGAAGTTGTCCAGCCTGGCCGACCAGCTTCCGCTGTAATGCGAGCTGTTCACCATGGACCAGCCATCCCCCTTGACCCAACCCACGTCGCCCTCTTCGAAACCCGGGTTGTAGGGCCTGGCCGTCCAGGTCGAGGACGACTGTGAGGAACCGCTCGAATCAGCCGTCGCCGCATGCTGCGCCGGATCCTGGCTCCACAAGATCCGGCCCTGGCTGTCGTAGCCGTAGTAATTCGCGTGGTCGGCAGCTTCCTCGGTTTGCCCTTTCTGCAGAAGGCTGCTGCCGATGCCGTCATAGGCCACCAGGCGATCGCCGTTCTCGTCCAGCACGTAGGCCTGCTGCCACACGGCATGGCGTCCACTGCCATCCACCACGAAGTCGCCCTGCTGCACCGTGCGTCCCAGCGCATCCAGGTTCTTGAACGTGATATGGCCATTGCCGTCTTCGTCGGCCACCTCGCGGCCCAGTCCGTCGAAGGCGGTGTACTGGGTGGCGTTGGCGCCGTCGACGGTCTTCACCGCGCGTCCGAGCGCATCGCGTGTGATGTGCGTGGTATGACCATTCTCGTCGGTGCTGGCGACCACGTTGCCGTCGATGTCGTACACCGTCGACTTGGTCGTGGTGGTGGTGTGGGTCTGACCGTTCTCGCCG
The DNA here is from genome assembly GCF_012395255.1 of Oleiagrimonas citrea. Lineage (GTDB taxonomy): Bacteria > Pseudomonadota > Gammaproteobacteria > Xanthomonadales > Rhodanobacteraceae > Oleiagrimonas > Oleiagrimonas citrea. The sequence goes on along the minus strand of NZ_JAAZQD010000005.1, from coordinate 150,079 downwards.
GTCACGGCCACCGCCGCACCCGTTTCCTGCACGACCTGGCTGCGATCGTTGTAGCGATACAGCGTGGTGTTGCCGTTGAAGTCGGTGGACGAAAGCACATTGCCCCAGCGGTCGTACTCGGCCGCGAGCATGCTGCCGCCCTCGCCGGATGCAGCCTGGCCACTCGGCGCTTCCACGCCGGTGACGCGGCCATCCCGATCCAGCACGTGGCGCGTCGACACCGAACCACCGACATCGGCCGCCAGGGCATGCGTATCGAGCACCATCCGGCCGGCCAGATCGTAGCCGTAGCTGTGGACCACACCGGTCGTCGGATCGGTGGCGCGAATGCGCCGTCCGGCGGCGTCGTACACGGCAATCTGCTCATCGGCGGACAGCACGCCGCTTCCGGTCTGCTCGCCGAAGGCGTTGTAGCGCATCACCGAGGCCTTGTCCGGAGCGGACTGTCCCGCACGATGCGTCGCGCTGTCGACCAGACGATTGTCGGCATCGTAGTTGCTGGTCGTCGTCACCTTGACGGTGTTGCCATCGAGGCCGGTCAGGTAGGTGTCGACCTCGATCTGGTTGCCCGCGTTGTCGTAACGCATCCGCTTGACGTAGGACGAGGACCAGTCCGCCGTACCATCCGGCGTGGAGACGCTGGCGATGGCGCGTCCGCCGCCGTCGTAGCGGGTATAGGTGCGCTGCGCGAGTGAAGAGCCCGTCGAACCGTGGGTCTCCACGACGCGCTCGCCGAAACTGTCGTAGACGTAGCTGACCGTCTCCGAGGTCTGCACGTAGAGGCCGCTGCTGGAAAGATCCCAGTCCGGGTGCGCCTGCAACAGCGCGTGCCAATCGTTGCGAAGCACACGCTCACCAGGACCGGTGACGCGCACGACACGCCCCATGGCGTCGTAGTCGGTGGTCACGCGCTTGCCGTCGGTGTCGACCGCGATGATGCGGCCTTCACCGTCGTAGGTGTAGTGCGTGGTGGCCCATTGCAGGGTCTGCGTGCCCTCGGCATCCGCCGCATAGCGACGACTGGACTCGGTCACCTTGCGACCGGCCTGATCCCAGGTGTACCGGGTGATTCGATCGAAACCGGTGGAGAGATCGCCCGCATCGGGCGTGGCCGGCGGCGTGCCACCCGCGCTCAGCTTGTCCGTGGAGACCGGGCGCGCCCACTCGGTCATGCTGGCGATGTTTCCGAAGCCGTCGTAGGTCCACGTGGTGACGTAACCCATCGGATCGACCGTCTCGGTCTTTCGGCCGTCTGCATCGTAGTAATGGAACGTCGTCGCCCATACGGCCGGGGAGCGTCCCTCGGCCCCCTCGATCAGTACCGACTCGCTGCTGAGATGACCGTAGGCATCGTAGGTATAGCGAGTCGTCGGATGACCGGTCCCAGTGCTGCCATCGGCATGCACGTAGGACACATTCGCCTGCATGACGCTGAGCTTGTTGCCGCGCTGATCGTAGGTCGTCGTGAGCGTACGGTCCTGCCCGCTCGAAGCGACCAGCCCCTTCTGGATCAGCGCGTCGGTGATCGCGTCGCCTGCTTTCCAGCCGCTCGCGGTCAACTTGCCGAAATTCAGCCCCTGCGCGTAGCGCGTGACCTGGACCTGATCGCCATAGGCGTCGTAGACGTAATGGGTGACATAGCCGTCCGCACCGACGTCGTAGGCCACGCGCCCGGCGGCGTCGTAGACCTTGTAGCTGTAGTGCCCGCGCACATCACGCGAGACCACAGCCTGATCGAGTGCGTTGTACGTGACCCGGGTCCCCGCCGCAAAGGACGAGCCGGCGGCATTTCGGTCACCCTCGACAAAGGTCGCGATCTGATTGCCGCGTGCGTCGTAGGTGTAGCTGACGCGCATGTTGCCGTCACGCTGCTGCTGGGTACGCGACAGCAGACGGCCTTCGTTGTCGTACTCGAAGTGCGTATGCACCCGATCCTTGACCGTCCCGTTGTAGGCACCCTCGCTGTTGTACGTCGCCACGTCGATCTCGGGGCCGGTCTCGTCGCTGACCAGACCCTGGGCGTTGTACGCGTACGTGGTGGTGTGCCCGTCACGATCGGTCGAGGCGATTTTCTGCCCCGCGTTGTTGTAGCGAATGCGGGTGGCTGGCGCCGGGAGGCCGTCGTAGGTCGCCACGACTCGGCCAGCGGCGTCGTAGGTCTGCCCGGTGACGCGCACATCGCCGGCCTGTGGGTTCGCAGCGGAAAGGGCCGCCGCCACCTCATCCTGGCTGGGTGTATCCGACACGTCGACCGCATGGACATAGGTCCGCGTCAGCGTCGTGCGACCGGCCGCGTCGTAGCACTGCTCCTGCACGAGACCGGCGGCATCGATCGTGTAGACCAGCCGACCCGCCGCATCGTAGACACTGCGAACGCGATGCGCGTCCCGCCCAGCCACGGCATCGGCAATGCTGGCCGTGGTGGCTCCCTCGCCATAGTCGGCCGGAGCCAGCAGACTGCCGTAATGCAGCGTGGCGATGACGTGACCGGCTGCGTCGTAACGCATTTCGGTCACGGCGCCGCCCGCAACGCCTTCGGCCTGCGTCGGCTGGACCTGGAACCGGATGCGGCCCGCCGCATCGTAGTAGGTGAAGGTCTGCCGCGCCGTCGTCGCGCTGTCGCCAACCGCCGAAAGCGCACTCTGAATCGTGGCCACGTTTGCCGTGCCCGACTGCAATGCGCCGGCCAACGCTGCATCAATCTGGACCGGTGCAGCGTAGGCCAACGTCTGCGCCACTTGCCCCAGTGTGTTGTAGCGCGTCTCCGTCACGCGACCGCCCGACTGGACCACGAAGCGCAATCGGCCGTCGCCGTCGTAGACACGGAAGCTCTGCTGGTCCGCACTGTCCTGGACCGCGGCTGTAGCCGCTGCCACTTCCGATTCCGCGAAGAATCCGCCGACGGTCGCGGACGACTGCAGCGCCGAGGACAGGTCCACGGTACGCGCGTAATCGTGGGTGCCGACCTGGCGTCCATCCGCATCGTAGAACTGCTGACTCACCGCGCATGCGGAAAGTCCGCCATCCAGCTCCTGGATCGTGAAGATCTTTTCGCCGGCTTCGTTGTAGACGAAGTAGGTCGCCTTGCCGTTGGCGTCGACCTGGTGGATCAGATTGCCGTTGGCGTCATAGTCGTACGTCCGCTGATGACCGGCCCCGTCCGTTTCGCTGACCAGTCGTCCCAGCCCGTCGTACGCGTAGGTGTTCGTCTGCGCATCACTGCCCGTGCCATACGTGACCGAGAGCTTGTGGCCCTGCGCGTCCCAGTTGTACCGGGTCAACAGATTCAGATGCGTGTCGTCGCCGGCATCCTCGACCTGTGTCAGCAGGTTTCCGTTGCCGTCGTAGGTGTAGTCCGTCACCACCTGCGACGGATCGGTCATGCTGAGTCGATGTCCGGCGGCGTCGTAGGTGTACTGCGTGACCAGTGCCGCACCATCCGGGTCCACCGTCTGCGTGAGCACGCGTCCGGCGGCATCGTAGTCGTAGCGGATCACACGGCCGTCGGCATCGACGGTCTCGTGCAGGTGACCGGTGGCATCGTACGCCCGGATCTCGCGGGCGCCGTTGGCGTCATCGATTTCGACCCGCTGCCCGGCACCGTCGTAGCGATAACGGGTCGTCTGGCCGTTCGCATCCGTGACGGCGATCGTCTGGCCTTCCCGATTGTGCTGGGTGATCGTGACGACGCCTTCCGGCGTGGTCACCGTGAGGCTGCGCTGCGCATCGTCGTAGGCGAGACGGGTCACGCGACCCAACGCATCGGCTCGCGTGACCACGCGCCCGAATGCGTCATACGTCGAGGACTGCGTGCGTTCGCTGCCCTGTACCGACAGCGCCTGCGCGACCCGATGACCGAGGTGATCGTAGGCGTATATGGTGCGGGAACCGCGGGCATCGGTTCGTGCCGACACTTCGCCGAAGGCATCGAACTCGCTGCGAATCACCTGCAGAGGGACGGAAAGCTTGCCCGACTGCTGCAGGACCAACGCAGGGTCGAGTGCGCTGCCAGCGACCACGCCTCGACGCGTTTCGGTGACACGACCGTCGGCGTCGTAGGCATAGTTCTCGACACTCACCCGCTGCCCGTCGGCGTCGAGCAGGCTCGCCTGGCTCGTCTTCTCGCCGAAGATGTCGTACGCGTAAGCCGTGATCTGACCTTTGCCGTCCGTCTTCGCAATCAGGTCGCCCACGCTGTCGTAGGCGTAAGTGGCGGCCACGTCGTAACTGCTGTCGCTGCCCGAGGCCGCGTATGGCTGGGCCAACGTTGCCACCTGCGCGGAGAGATCGGCGACATCGAATGCCGGATCCGCATCCAAGGCGAGGCGGCGCGCATAGGTCACGGAGCGCGTCGTCTGGCCGAAGGCATCGAGATCGACTTGCGTGATCTCGCCCCAGGCATTGGCGCGACCCGAATCATCGGCCATGCCGCGCACGGTGAAGGCCAGCTGGCCGCGAAGGTCATAGACGAACCAGGTTCGGTTGCCCAGAGCATCCGTCATGCTCGTGCGACGGCCGGCGGCATCGTAGGTGTAGCGCGTGGTGTGCTGGTTGCTATCCGTGCTCGCCACGACTTCGCCGAACGCATCGAAGCGCTGCTGAGTGACGCGGCTGTCGGAGGTGCCCGCCGCCTCATCGGTGGAAAGCAGCCATCCGTTGGCGTCGTAGGCGTATTTGGTATGCGTGCCTTCCGCATTCACCGTTTCCACCAGCCGGCCTTGTGCATCGTAGTTGCGCTGCGTCTGGCGCGCCGCGCCCTTGGCAGCCAGGGCCTGCAGCGCCGCGAAGTCTTCCGTCTCGTGGCCTGTCAGCTCATTGGCATAACGCGTCTGGCTCACTTCCCGGCCATCACCGTCATAGGCATAGGCCGTGAGATAGCCTTCCGCATCCAGCATTCCGATGCGCTGGCCCAGACCGTCGTAGTAATAGCGCGTGGTGCGATCCGCAGCATGGGTCTGCGGGCGCAGTTGCGCCAGGGGGAAAGTGGTCGGATCGGCACCGTCCGGCAACGCCACCGCCTGCGCATAAGCCACCGTGCGCTGCACGCGGCCGGCGCTGTCGTAGACGGTCTCGGTCAGATAACCCGATGCATCGAGCTGCGCCACGCGACGTCCATCGGCGTCGTACAGCCACGACGTCGTGCGCGACGTTCCGGTCAATGCCGAGGCCACAGTCTCGGCCACCTGCCGCGAAGCCGCGTCGTACCGATAGATGGTGACGCGCTCGTCCCACATCAACTTCGCGGCGCTTCCACTGGCGTCGAGACCGCGCACACTATCCACAATCTCGCGCTTCTGGGTCAGGCGACCCAATGCATCGTAGGTGTAGCGTGTCGTGCGGTCGTGGCCACCGGTCGCAACGGCGCTTCCCGGCGTACCGGCCGGATGCGCGCTCGGAAGCGGACAGTCGGCGGGCACCACGGCGTCGCCGTCGACCCATCCCTGCGTGGACACCTGCGTGACGAACGCGGTGCGCGACACCATACGGCCCGCCGAGTCATAGTCGAACGCGACCACGGCGCCGTCGGCATCGACCGTGGCGGTCACCCGCCCCGCGGCATCGTAGAAGCGGAATGTCGTGGCCCCGTCCGCGCCGATCACGGCACGTTGCCGTCCCGCCTGGTCGTACAGATAGCGCGTCGTTCGCGCCGCACCGTCGTCGGCCGTCTGCGCGGCGAGCGAGTCGGTGGTCGCTGCATCGATGCCGGCGAGCGACAAGGTCGTCCCGTGCTGAACGGTCGCGATGACCTGACCGGTCGCGTCGTATCGCGTTTCGCTGATCACGCCCTGGACGGTGTCGCCCACCTGGTCCAACACCACGCGAAAACGCACGCGGTCGAGAGCGTCGTAGTAGTAGCGCGTCGTGCCCGCATGCGTATCGGTAACGCCCTGCCCGGCGAGCCAGGTCGATATGGCGGCATCGTCGGCATCGCCGGATTGGATGGCCGCTGCCAGGTTCGCTGGCACGGCATGGAAACCGGCGTAAGACAAGGTCGCCGAGCGCTCGCCGAGCGCGTTGTAGCGCGTCTCGACCACGGCACCCGCACCGTCAAGGGTGAAGCGAAGATGCCCGTCATGATCGTAGACCCGATACGCTACATGATCGGACTGCGGATCGGCCGCCTGTGCGGCAAGACCGGCCATGTAGGTTCGCGCGTCCGACGGCGAGGCCGAAATCAGAGCATCGGCGCCCGTAGCATCGACGGATGCGGCGAAGCCCGTGACCGACGTCACGCGGCCGTCCGCGTCGTAGGTGGTTCGCGTCAGCGTCCCCTTTCCGCTTCCCGGCGCTCCGGTCGGCGCCAGCGTGTAGGTGCGCTCACCGGCTTCGTCATAGGCGTAATAGGTCTTCGCACCCGCTGGATCGGTGACGCGAACCAGATGTCCCTCGGCATCGTAGGCGTAGTCCGTGGTCAGATCGAGTGTCCCCGCCGCGACGACCTGGCGGGTCTCGCGGCCGAGCGCGTCGTAGGTGTAGCTCGTGGTGCTCGCCTGCGCCGTGCCGCTGCCTCGCGTCACGCTCAGCTGACGACCCTGGGCATCCCAGGTATACGTCGTGGTCAGATTACGGTGCGAGGCGTCGCCTGCATCCTCCACCTGCGTCATCACGTTGCCGTCGGCATCATGGTCGTAGGTCGTGACCATGCCGTCCGGTGCGGTGACCGACAGTTTCTGCCCCCGGCCGTCGTAGACATAGCGCGTCGTCAGCGCGAGGCCGTCCGGATCCGTGGTCCGGCTCAGGACGCGGCCCGCGGCATCGTAGGTGTACACGACGCTACGGCCATCGCCGTCGACGGTGCGAATGCGATGACCGTCCGCGTCGTAGCTTGCCTGCTCCACCGAGCCATCGGCGCGCTCGGTCTGCACAAGACGACCATCGGCATCGTAGCGGTACTTCGTGGCATGGCCCGCGGCATCGGTGACCGCGATCGTCTGCCCTTCGCGATTGTGCTGCGTGGAGAGCGTCACGCCCTCGGGCGAGGTGACGGTGACCGTGCGGTTGGCCTCGTCGTAGGCGTAGTGCGTGCTTTGACCCAGCGCATCGGTATGCACCAGGACCCGGCCGTAGGCATCGTACTGGGTACGAACCACACGGGCCGTGCCGTCCACCGTGAGCGCACGCGACGTTTCGCGATCCAGTCCGTCGTACCGGTAATGGGTGACGACGCCGCGGCCGTCGGTGGTCGAGCTCAGATGGCCGAGCGCATCGTAGGTCGCGGACGTGACGCGATGCACGCCAGCGACATCTTCGACACTCGAGATCCGACGACCCAGGGCATCGAAGGTGTAGCGATTGGTGCTGGTGTGCGTGGCGTCCTGCGGTACCGTCTCGCTGGTCCGGTCGCCGAAAGCGTCGTAGCCATAGCGCGTGACGTAACCGTCTCCGTCGACATGCTCGATCAGGCGACCATCGGTGTCGTAGCGGTACACGTCATGGCCATCGTGTGTCGCGTCAGTCAGGGTGGCGGCCCCCTGCTCCATCCCCGCTTCGGTCGGGGCGAAACCCGAAGGCAACGCCAGGCGATGTGCGTAGGCCAGGGTTTGCGTCACGTCGCCGAACGCGTCGTACCGGTATTCGACGACCTCTCCCTGCGCATTCAGCGTTCCCGAGGCATCGGCCATGCCACGGATGCGGTAACGCACGCGCCCATCGGCGTCGTAGACCGTCCACGTGGTCTGACCGAGCGGATCGGTGACGCTCAGCGGGCGGCCTTCGGCGTCATACGTGTAATACGTGACCTTGCCGTTGCCGTCGGTCTCGCTGATCCGGTTGCCGAATACGTCGTACGTCTCCTTGGTGACGCGACTGTCCTGGGTCCCAACGGCCTGCTCGGTGCGCACCAGACGACCGAAGCCGTCATAGGTGTAGGTCGTGGTCGTGCCTTCGGCATTCGTTTCGGCGATCTTGCGACCGTCGGCGTCGTACTGGCACGTACTGACCTGGGTATCCTGACCGGCAACCGCGTCGAGAACGTCCTGCAGCGACGGATCGCTTCCCGTCGATATGGCCTGCGCGTAGCGGGTCGTCGTACGCTGATGCGTAGCTTCATCGTAGTCGTAACGCGTCACGTAGCCGGCAGCATCCAGGCTGGCGACTTCCTCGCCACGCCCGTCGTAGTAGTGCCGCGTAACTTGATCACCCGCGCTCGCGGCCGGACGCAGTTGCGCCAACGTGCCGTCGGCACGCAGAGCCACATCGGTGACGGTCGCGTAGGCCACATCACGCACGCGACGCCCGGCTTCGTCATAGACGACTTCGCTCAGATCGCCGGCGGCATCCAGCGTGGCGATGCGTCGTCCGTCCGCATCGTAAAAATAGCGCGTGACGCGGCTTTCGCCGCCATCGCCACCGATGACCGTGGTGCGTACGAGATGCGACTCTCCGTCGTAGGCATAGTGCGTCACGGTGCCGACTGCATCGGTGTTCGTGGCGATGCGACCCGTCGCATCGTAAGTCGTGGCCGTGGCGCGATCTTCCGCGCTCGCGGCCGGCCGGATCGCATCGACGTCCTGCGGCACCACGTCGCCATCGACCAGCCAGGCACGGGTATCGACCCGGTTGGCGTACATCACCGTGCCAACGACGCGTCCATCGGCGTCGCGCTGATATTCGGTCACCGCGCCGGTCGCATCGACGCGCGCGGACACTCGACCGTCCGCGTCGTAGAACGTGTAGCTGATGCCGCCATCGGGCGCGCGCACGGCACGAAGCCGTCCGGCTGCATCGTAGATGTTGTCGGTGACATGCGTCGCATCACCCGCGGTGTCGGACACCGTGACCGCCACGACCTCGCCGCTGCTGTTGCGCTGCTCCGTGCGCACGCGTGTCGTGCCGGGCTGACTGGCCGACGAGGCGTCGACGGTGATACTGGTGACGCTGCCGTCCGCGGCATAGCTCCATGTGGTCTGCGCGCCGGTCGCACTGGTGCGTCCGATCAGACGCCCCATACCATCGTAAGCATAGGAGGTCAGATCGGCTGACTGGCTGCCGCGCACGATCGCCTGCTGACGCAGCAACCCCTGCGCGTCGTACACGAAATGCGTCACGGCGGTGGCCGCATCCTGCACGCCGATGCCGTTCGCATCGACCGCAGCCCAGTCCGTCTGCATGGCGAGCAGGCCGCGCGCGTCGTATGCGAAGTCGCTGCGCGTGGTATTCGCCATGTCCTGCCGCGCGGACCATGTAGTCATGCTGCGCAGGCTCGGACTCTCATCGTCACGAAGATGACCGATGTCGAACGTGGCGCCCAGATAATGACGCACGGTCTGCAGCAGGCCGTCGCCGTTGTAGACGCGCTCGGTCACGGCGCCCGTCGCGTCAATCGTGAAGCGCAGACGACCCGTATCGTCGTACACGTAGCGCGTGGTATCGGCGGTGGCCGCATCCGGCGTGCCCGTGCTCGCCGTAGCGCGGTAGTAGGTCTGCGTCAGCAGGTAGTGGTTGTCGTCGAACGTGCGCGTGATGGTGTTGCCGGAAGCATCGCGCTCGCCGATCCGGTTTCCGTAGGCATCGTAGGTATAGGTCGTGGTGTGGCCAAGCGCATCCGTGGCCTGCAGAACATTGCCCGCGGCATCGTAGGTGTACTGCGTGACTGGCCGCTGACCATCGATCGCCGGTTCCGACAGCGAAAGCAGATCGCCGCGCGCATCGCTGACGTAGGTCCAAGTCTGACCCGACGCATCGCTGACCTGCGTGCTGTGCTGGGCACCGCCGCCGTCGTAGGCGAAATGCACCGTGCGCGCCGCATCACCCGTTCCCGTGGTCACGCTCGATACCACGAACTCGCCGGAGTTCAGCTCGGTATAGCTGTACTGCGCGACCACGCCGTCGCTCTGCGTCACACTGCGGATACGCAGGCTGTCGCCCTCGTAGGTGTAGCGCGTCGTAAACAGCGCATCCGTGGCCTGGCTGTCCGAAGCCAGTGCGGTGCTGACCTGGACCAGGCGATCCGCATCGTCGTAGGCATAGCGCACCACGGTGCGCGTGACCGCAGCCGTCGCGCCCGGCGGCACTTCGGTCATATCCACTTGCGTCAGCAGACCGTGCTTGCCGTACTGGAACGACAGCACATCGCCGTCGTCGGCGGTGATGCTGGACAGATGCCCGTGGTCATAGCTCAGCATGTACCGCGCGCTGGTGCGCGGATCGAAGATGCTGACCAGCTTGCCGCTGCCGTCGTAGGTCTCTTCGCGGTGGGTCGCGCCGTCCGTCCACAGCCATCCGGCATTGCGGCCATTCAGGCGCAGCAGGGTGTCCTGCGGTCCGTTGGCGTCTTCCGAGACATACAGCCCCCGTGCGCGGTCGTACACGTACGTGACGACGCTGCCGTCATCGGCCTCGCGCTCCACCGTGCTGCCCGGGGCGCCCGGCCGTATGTTGCGGCTGAAGCCCCACAGCCAGCCCTGATCCGGCTTCGTTCCGAGGCTGTTGTAGGTGCGCAGATTGGCGATTGACAGACCATCGAAATCGAGGCCCGCATCCTGACCCTGCAGGACCAGATTGCCATTGGCGACATTGACGTACTGCCGGTTCCGTCCCAGCCCTAGATCCGCCGAGCCGCCTGTCCCTTGTCCCAGCTGCGACAACGAACCCTGCAGCAAACCCAAACCATTCCCTGAAATCACAGCAACCAATGGAGTGCCCCCTGTTAGCACCAAACAACGACCACTGTTTCGTGGCCTCTTATGTGTACTGGTCGGCAGAACTCAGAAAAAGTTTAGGGTGGATCCGCTCATGGGCGAGCGGATCATCAGGATGATGTCATTGGGCTGCCAGGGCTGATGCCTCTGGCCGGGATATCACACGAATCAGGTTCGCTTGCATCGAACATCGTTGAACTCTTGCAAGGGACCCCAGTAGTAACTTGAAAGGCGGCGCCTATGGCGCATACCGGCCAGCTGACCCTTCACACCACCGCTTACGAATTACAACTCACACACAGGGTATTAACGCGCAATGCCCCACAGACGTTGGGTATATGGTCGATGAATTACACGCTGTGCGAGATACAACGCACATATGCTTGCGCGGATATGGTTCCAGGCACACTCTGCTCTCGACTATTTCCCCGACTTACCGAATCCGCGCAGCCATCCGTTCATGTCCGATCAGATGCGCCCAGCGAAGCCCGATGTCGATCCACATCAGATAACCCGACTCCAGCACCATGCGCAGCCGGTAGCGTGCGTGGCCGGGGAGGCGGTCTTCCGCGGCGACGGGCTGGGCGTCGAAACCGAGGCGGCGCGCGAGCAGCAGGCAGCGGGCGAGGTGGTAGCGGCTGGTGATGAGGGCGACTGAAGGCAGCTCTTCGTGTTTCAGCAGTTCGCGTGCGTGGCGAAGGTTTTCCAGGGAATCGGTGGAGGCCTGTTCCAGAATCAGCGGGACGTGCCCGGGAAATCCCTGCGCGCGCAGCCAGTCGGCGCCGGCTTTCGCTTCGGTCATGTGGCTGCCGCTGTTTCCGCCGAGCACCAGCATGCGTTCGACATCTTCCATGCGCGCCAGGGTCAGGCCGCGCTGCAGGCGATGAATGTAGTCCTGTTCCGGACGTTCGTCTTCCAACTTGCGGCCGAAGATCAGCAGCACGCGCGCGCAGTCGGGTTTCAGCGGGCTGCGCGCCGCCGTGCGCCAGACGTGGATCAGATAGGCCAGCCAGACCAGCCCGCCGCTGAGCACCATCACCAGGAGCGCCACGCACAGGGAATGCAGCACGTCGGCATCGCGCAGATAGCGCCAGGGACCGCGTCGCAGGGGGGCCAGGGGGTCGCTCATGAAGGCTTCGGCTGATCGGGAAATGGGCAGCCTACCCCATCGTCACAGGGATTGAGCGCCGGGACCACGCATGCGCGGCCGAATCGCCGCCCCGGTCACACGGCACGAGAAAATTCAGCCGGGAAAAGCTACCCTGCACCGGATGCCCGACACGATGCCCGCGCTGGCCGTCAGCGCCCACACCGCCACCTCCGCGCTCGGACGCGGACTGGACGCCCACGAGGACGCGCTGCGCCGCATGCGCGGCGGGCTGGCGCACAACAATTTCAGCAGCGCGCCGCTCGATTGCTGGATCGGTCGCGTGGCCGGACTGGAAGCCGCGACGCTGCCCGCGACACTGAACGAGTGGGAATGCCGCAACAACCGCCTGGCGTGGATGGGCCTGCAGCAGGACCGCTTCATGGATGCGGTGCACCGTGCCGCGTCGCGCTACGGCAGCGACCGTATCGCCGTGCTGCTGGGCACCTCCACCGGCAGCATCGCCAGCACCGAACAGGGCTATCGCCATCTCGACGTCGACGGCCGCCTGCCCGCCGAAGTGCGCCGTCCGATCATCCACTGTCTGCATTCGCTGAGCGCGTTCGCCCGGACCGCGCTGGAGCTGTCCGGCCCGTGCCTGACCGTGTCCACGGCGTGCTCGTCCAGCGCCAAGGTCTACGCCATGGCCACGCGCATGATGCAGGCGGACCTGATCGATGCGGCTGTGGTCGGCGGCACCGACACGCTGTGCGACAGCGTGCTGTTCGGCTTCAATTCGCTGGGACTGGTCTCGCAGCAGGCCTGCCGCCCGTTCGATATCGAGCGCGACGGCATTTCCATCGGCGAGGCCGCCGGCTTCGCCCTGCTGGAGCGCGCCGAACGAGCGCCGGACGCCACGCGACTGGCCGGCTACGGCGAGTCCAGCGACGCGCACCACATGTCCACGCCGCACCCGGAAGGACTCGGCGCCGAACGGGCGATGCGCGATGCGCTGGCGCGTGCCGGGCTGCGTCCCGAACAGGTCGACTACATCAATCTGCACGGCACTTCGACGCGCAAGAACGACGAGGTCGAGGCAGCGCTCATCGCCCGCCTGTTCCCCGACACCACGCGCAGCAGCTCGACCAAGGGCTACACCGGCCATACCCTCGGCGCGGCCGGCGCGCTGGAAGCCAGCATCGCCCTGCTCGCGCTCGAACGCAGCCTGCTGCCGGGCAACCTGGGCTGCGACACGCCCGACCCGCTGTGCGAAGGCCGCCTGCAGCAGGAAACGCGTGCGCGTAACGTGCGTGTGGCGCTGAGCAATTCCTTCGGCTTCGGCGGCAACAACGCCTGCCTGGCGTTCGTGCGCGCGGAGGAGGCCGCATGAACGGCGATCTGAACCTGTGGGTGGAAGGCATCGGCATCTGGACGCCCGGCCTGCCCGACTGGAATCACTTCATTGCCCACCTGGACGGCCAGCCTGCCGCCGAGGACGCCCCGGCGCGACCGGGCGCCAGCTTGCTGCCGCCCGCCGAACGACGCCGCGCACCGGACAGCGTGCGCCTGGCCGTCGAGACCGCCACGCAAGCCGTGGCGATGAGCGAGCGCGACGCCGCGCACCTGTCCAGCGTGTTCGCCTCGGCGCACGGCGATGCCATCATCATGGACTACATGTGCGCGACCCTGGCCGATACGCCACTGGACATGTCACCGACGCGTTTCCACAATTCCGTACACAACGCCGCCGCCGGCTACTGGACCATCGCCACCGGCTGCCATCGCAGCTCCAACGCGGTGTGCGCCAGCGAGGCCAGTTTCGGCGCGGGCCTGCTGGAAGCGGCCACGCTGGCCGTAAGCGAGAACGAGCCGGTGCTGCTGTCCGCTTTCGATGTGCCCGGCAAGGGTCCGCTGGTGGAAATGCTGAGCACGCACGTGCCGTTCGGCTGCGCCCTGGTGCTCAGCCCCGAGCGCGGAACGCATGCGCGCGCTGCCCTGCGCCTGCGATTGCATGCATCGAGCCAGCCGCAACAACCGCCCTCGGACCCGCACCTGCGCCGCCTGGCGCGGCAGAACGCCTGCGGCGATGCACTGACGCTGCTGGAAGCCCTGGCCACACCGCGCCCCGGCAGCACATGCATTGCGGCGGGCGACGGGCTGACCCTGCACATCGAAACGGATGTTCCCGCGTGAGCGCCGTCCCCGAGACCATGACCGAACCCGCTGCCTGCTGCGTGCTGATTCCCTGCCTCAACGAGGCGCTCGCCATCCGCGGCGTGATCGAATCGGTGCTGGCGCTGAACCTGCCGGTGATGGTGGTCGACGACGGTTCCGACGACGGCACGCCGGAGATCGTGTCCAGGCTCCCGGTGACGCTGATCCGCCACCCCGAACGGCGAGGCAAGGGCGAAGCGCTGCGCACCGGTTTCCGCGCCGCGCTCGAACACGGCTATTCGGCGGTCATCAGCATGGACGGCGACGGCCAACACGTCGCCGAGGACATCCCCCGTCTGCTGGCGGCGGCGCAGCGCTACCCGAACCACATCATCAGCGGCGCGCGCATCCGCCATCGCGAACGCCAGCCGAACTACCGCCGCCGCGCCAACGACTTCGCCGACTGGGGCATTTCCTGGGCCGCCGGGCAGCGCCTGATCGATACCCAGTGCGGCCAGCGCTACTACCCGCGCGCAGCGCTGGAACTGGCCGACATCAAGAGTGGCGGTTTCGCCTTCGAGACCGACATCCTGATCGAGGCCGCGCTGCAACGTGACGTGCGCGTGGCCTCGGTGCCGATCGAATCGCGCTACCAGGGCGACATGCGCCTGAGCCACTTCCGGCCGGTGCGGGACTTTTCACGCATCACCGCGCGGGTGGTCTGGCGCATCCTGCGCGCCGGCCTGATGCGCGACCACCTGCGCCAGATCCGAAACCAGCAACCGTTGATCGTCGATCCGTAACCCTGCCCCGGCAGACGCGCGCCGTACCGTGCGCACATCCACGACCCGCGCACGAATCCCGCAACAGCGGATGACGCGGCCCGAGCACTTCGGGCATCATCGAAACACGAGCTTCGGCGAGGAAGGAACGCATGGCGAGCACCACCACGCACGACGCAATCATCCTGGGCGGCGGTCTGGCCGGACTGACCCTGGCGCTGCACCTGCGCGCCGATCATCCGGATCTGGACATCCTGGTCATCGAGCGCCGCCGGCATCCGCTGCCTGCCGCCGCGCACAAGGTCGGCGAATCCACGGTCGAGATCGGCGCGCACTACTTCGCCGAGACGCTCGGGCTGCGCGAACACCTCGAACACGACCACATCCGCAAGTTCGGCTTCCGCTTCTTCTTCTCCGATGGCCGCGACGACCTGGAGAACGTCACCGAACTGGGCGTCAGCAAGGTGCTGCCGACGCCGAGCTACCAGATCGATCGCGGCATTCTGGAAAATTTCCTCACCGACGAGGCGCGCCGGCGCGGCATCGACGTACGCGACGGCGCCACCATCAGCGGCCTGAGCATGGGCGAACACGGCGCGCTGCACACCGTGCGCTACCGCGACGAGGACGGACAGCACACGCGGCAGACGCGCTGGGTGCTGGACGCATCCGGACGCGCCGGCATGCTGCGCCGTCATTTCAAGCTGACCCGCGACAACGGCCACCGCGGCAACGCGGTGTGGTTCCGTCTCGACGACCGCATCGACATCGACGGCTGGTGTGCCGACGCCGACTGGAGCGACCGCTGCTCGCCGCCGGAACGCTGGCGCTCGACCAATCATCTGGTCGGCCCCGGCTACTGGTCCTGGCTGATCCCGCTGTCCTCGGGCGCGCACTCAGTCGGCATCGTCGCCGACGCCGGCATGCATCCGCTGGAATCGATGCGCGACTTCGACCGCACCGTGCAGTGGCTGGGGCAGCGCCAACCGGCGCTGGCGCGGGCCGTGGCCGAACGCCGCGACGCGCTGCTCGATTTCAGCTTCCTGCGCGACTATTCCTACGGCTGCGCACAGCTATTCTCCGCCGACCGCTGGGCGCTGACCGGCGAGGCCGGCGCGTTTCTTGATCCGTTTTATTCGCCCGGCAGCGACTTCATCGCCATCGGCAACACCTACATCTCCGCGCTGATCGGCCAGGACCGCGCCGGCCGCAACCTGGCGCCGCACGCGACCATGTACGACCAGCTGTACCAGTCGTTCTACGCCAACAGCCTGCCGCTGTTCCGCAAGCAGTACGCGCTGCTGGGCGATGCCGAGGTGCTGCCGGTGAAGGTGACCTGGGACTACAGCTACTACTGGGGCGTGCTGTGTCCGCTGGTGTTCCAGAAAGGCCTGACCGACCTGGAACTGCTGGGGCGCGTGCGCGCCGACCTGGAACGCGCGCAGGCGCTGAACCTGCGCATGCAGGACCTGTTCCTGCGCTGGCACGCCGCCAGCGCCAATCGCAACCCGCGCGCCATGCTCGATCAATACGAACTGCGCTGGTTCGCCGACCTCAATGGCCACCTGCACGACGAACTGGACCGCGACGCCACCGTCGCGCGCCTGCGCACCCACGTCGATCTACTCGAAGCGCTGGCCGACGCCATCGTGCTGCAGGCCACCGGCAGCGACCCGGCGCTGCAGGCGCCACTGTCCGGACGGCAGCGACCACCGCTGTTCGCCGCGGCGGCCTGAGGCGTTCAATCAGCTCAATTCTGACCCGCTAACAGCTTGTCGATGACGGGGCCTATCTTGGCCTCCGTGCCTTGCCATTTGGTCAACGCCAACCCGCCCTTGCCACGCAAATGATAGTCGGAAGAGGCCACTCCACGTCCATCTTTTTGCAGCCACAAGTGGGCGACAGAGAGGTACGGCGAAAAGTCCCATGAACGGCGAGCTGTATACGTCAGGACATAATGACAATCATCGGGCTTCGTGCCATCGAACACGCGACTCGCGATGCCGTGCGCATCGATATGCCGCTGCAGGACCATGACAAAGTCATCCACTTTGACTGCGGGATTTCGTTGAATGCAGATCAAATCCACCTTGTCTTTAGTTACTAGCGGCCTGACCTGTACCGACGTGCACGAAGCCAACATCAGGCCCGTGAATGACAAAAGTAAAAGCGACGTCACTAAGCGCATGATCCCCCCTCATTGATGCAGCTCACCCATCGAATGAGTATGTCGGATCATTGCAGAGCCTGCATCAACCCATCCCGCCATTGACGCCGATCACCTGTCCGTTGACGTAGCCGGCCGATTCCGAGCACAGAAAGGCGACCAGCGCGGCGACATCCTCCGGCGCGCCAACGCGTCCGGCCGGCACCATCGCCTTGATCTGCTCCGGTGCGAACAGGGTTTCGGTCATGCGCCCGGCGATCAGCCCCGGCGCAACCACGTTCGCGGTGATGCCGCGCGAGGCCATCTCGCGCGCCAGCGATTTCACCGCTCCGTGCAGGCCGGCCTTGGCCGCCGCATAGTTGGTCTGACCGCGATTGCCGAGCACACCGGCCACCGACCCGATCGCCACCACGCGACCAAAACGCGCGCGCGCCATCGGCAGCAGCAGCGGCTGCACCAGATGGAAGAAGCCGTGCAGCGAGACGTCGATCACCCGCTTCCACTGCGCTTCCTGCATGCCCGCCATCGGCGCGTCGTCATGGATGCCGGCGTTGCTGACCGCGCAATGGATCGGCCCGGTCTCGAGCAGCGCCTCCAGCGCGGCCGCGCTGGCCTGTGCATCGGCGACATCGAACGCCACCGCCTCGGCACTGCCTCCCTCGGCCCGGATCGTCTCGACGACTTCCTGCGCGCGCTCGATGCGCGTGTTGGAGTGCACGATCACATGCTGGCCGGCGGCGGCCAGCGCCTTGCAGATCGCCGCGCCAATGTCGCCGCTGCCGCCACTGACCAGGGCACGACGCGGGTCGCTGGATGCCTTCATACCGAACGCTCCGAATGCAAAGAGGGAAAGTCTAGCAAGCGTGCCGGTGCGGCACGTTTTCAGCCCGCGGCAGGAGCCAGGTCATCGCCGCCGTGGATCACGGCGCAGCGCCCCTGCGCCAGCAGCACGCCGTCGTGCTCGATGCGGAAGGCGTACTGGGTGCCCGCGTCGTCGGCATACAGGCACTCGGCGTGAACCTGCAGCACACCGGGCAGATCGTCGACGTATTCGCACGCCAGGCGCACATCGCGCAGCGCCACCAGCATGCCCGGACGCGGCGCACCGGCGCCGGCCTCGCGCGCCCGCAGCGCGCCGTGCACGGCAGCGGCCTGCGCGCCGTATTCGGCCAGATGCAGCGCATGCAGGCGACCGTCCCGGCGTAGCGGGTTCGCGGGATCGCGATGCCCCTCGCTGCACGCGTGGATGGCGGTGTCATCCCAGGCCTCGACCACGTCCAGCAGGCACATGCCGCCAGCGTGCGGGATCAGGTGCGCCCAGTCACTCTTCGGCAGCACGGTCGCTCTCCGCATGCGGCGCCATCAGGATCGACAGGCAGAAATGGAAGGCCACGCCCAGACTCACGGTCAGGCCGATGGCGCGCAGCACCGGAATCGACGACCACGCCAGCATGCCGAACACCAGCAGCGCCGAGAGCACGCAGACCACCGTCGCATGCAGGGTGCGTCGCTGTTCCGCCGGATCGCCGGTCTCGCGCTCGAAGAACAGCGCATAGTGCAGACCCAGGCCAGCGGCGAGAATCAGCGCGACCAGATGGAACAGGGAAATCTCGATGCCGGCCATGCGCTCGACCGCCAGCACCAGGAACGTCGCCAGCGTCATCGGACCCAGCACGTGCCAGGCACGACGCAGACTGCGCAGAGCCACGCTGACGGTGACGATCAGCAGCAGGATCGCCACGCCCAGCGCCTTCAGGATGCGCGAGCGGTAGGCGGCAACCAGCGACTCCGAAGCCTGCTTGATGTCCAGCAGGCGTACCTTGCCGTCGGTCTGCGCCGACAATGCGGCCAGCGCCGCCGGATCGTGCACGCCGCTCAGCGTGGCCAGGCCGACCCAGGACGTGGATGACGCCGTGACAGGCGTTCCGCTGGCACCCTGCCCCCGGACCTGCGGGTTGCCGCCACGCCTCACCAGCATCGAAGCCAGCCGCTGACCCAGCGGCGAACGCTCGAACATCGCCGGCGTCAGCAGCGGCAGTGCGCGGGCCTTGTCCACATCGCGCACGAACGGCGCGAAGACATCCTCGCGGAACGGCATGCCGGCGGTGGCCTGCTTCAACGCGGCCACCAGCGCGTCGTGATCGGGCAGCTTCCGCTGCCGCGCACGCTGCACCGCCCGCGGCGGCAGGTAGCGCGACGGCAGCTCGACGCCGTCCAGCGCGCCCTGCTTCACCAGCGCATCCAGTTTCGGTCGCACCTGCTCGGAAAGCGCCAACACGCCGTCCGCCGTCGGCGCATCCAGCACCAGCAGGTAGCGCACATCGGGCGCGCCCAGGGCGGCGCGCAGACGGGCGTCGGTCTTCAGCAGCTTCGCCGGCAGCGGCGTCAGCTTGGCCAGATTGTTCTGCCAGAACGTGCCGGGCGCGAAGATCAGCATGACCGCGACGCCCGCCGTGACCAGCACGGGAATCCAGCGCGGGCGCGGCAGATTGTCGAGGAACCGGCGGAAGCGCGCCAGACCGGGCGTGTCGGCCACGTCAACGAAGCGCTGCGGCAACACGCGCGGCAACGCGTAACGCGTGGTCAGGCCCGCGCCGAGCAGACCGCAGATCGTGAACACTGCCAGTTGCTGCAGTCCCGGCACGCCCGAGGCGTAGAACGCCAGATAGGCGATGCAGGCCGAGGCAATGGCCGTCATCAGCAGCGGCCACAATCCGCGCACGCTCTGCAGGTTCGACGCACCGCCGCGGCGATGGCTGAGCAGGCGGATCGGATATTCCTGCGCCACGCCGAGCAGCGTGAAGCCGAACGCCAGGGTGATGCCGTGCACCTGCGGGTAGAAGGTCACCAGCGCGGCGAGACCAGCCAGCGCGCCGCTGGCAATGGGCAGCGCGCCCAGCACCAGCGCGCTCGGACTGCGGTAGGCCAGCAGCAGCAGCAGGATGAAGCCGATGGTGGAGATGTAGCCGATCCAGTCGGCCTGATGCCGGGTCTGTTTGTTGATGACCACGCTGAAATAGCCCGGCCCGCTCAGCGTCAGCGTCGCCGCCTCGTGCCCCGGCAACCCGTCGAAGGCCTTGCGCAGGGCCGCGATGGCCTCCTGCTGCGCGCCCGGGTCGAAACCGGCGGCGCGAGTCTGCACTAGCAGCAGCGCCTCGCCCTGCTTGTCGATCCACACGCCGTCGCGCACAGTCGGCGCATGCGGCGGCGACCAACGTTGCGCCAGCTTCAGCACTTCCAGAGTCGGATCGCGCGGCAGCCAGGTCTCCAGAAGGCCACCGGCCGGCGAGGCCAGATCCTCCAGCCGCTGTTGCAATTGATCGTGCAGATAGGCCGCATCGAGACGATGCGTATCCAGCGTCGGCGAGAGCAGGTAGCGGTAGGGCAGCAGCGAGGACGGCAGGCTGTCGGGCCGGAAGTCGCCGTTGACGACCTGACTGAAGCGCGCATCCTGCTTCAGCGCATCGGCCAGGCCGCGACTGAGGTCGGCGAGCTTCTCCGGCTGGGCGCCACCAAGGGCGACCAGCAACAGTCGCGAACCCGGACCGCTGCCGATCTGGTCCATCAGCAACCGCTGGTCGGCCGTGGCGGGCGGCGGCATGAAGCTGCGCAAATCGGTGCTGACGCGCAGCGTGCGCATCACGTACAGCCCCAGCAGCGCCAGGACCAGCAGCCAGACGCTCAGCAGCGCGACGCGTGCGCGCAGGGAACTATTCGGCATGCCGGCACAGCGCCGTCAGGTTGGCGCGGGTCGGCTGCGTCGGCATGCGCGCGGCCAGCGGGCCGAGCAGATCGACGCTCAGCGTGCCGTTGGCCTCGGTGATCAGCATGCAACGCAGCCCCCGATCGTCGCCGTCCAGGCGGATGTGCGCGAGGCTGCGCGCCAGACGCGGCGATTTCGGCTTTAGCGTCAGGGTCCAGCCCTGACCGCCGCCGTCTTCGTCCAGTCGCGGCGTGAACACCTTCGACAAGCGCGCGCGATCGCCCGACAGCACCGCGACCAGGCTATCGAGCAGCGCCTTGAGCGGCGGCGCGCGATCCAGCGAGAAATGCCGCGTGCCGCGCCCGGCCCGGTGCATGCTGACCTCACCGTCGACGATGCGGGTGGTTTCCACGTAGGGCGAATCGACATGCCTTTGCAGACGGTCGCCGCCTTCCCACGACAACTGACCCGACACCACCAGCGGGCGGCTCAGCAGGGCCGAGAAACGCGCCTCGGCGAAGGCCACCTGCGTCGGCGGCTGCTGCGCGAGCTTGGCGATCGGCGCCAGCGCGTCGGGCTTGTCGACGACGGCGGTCTCAGGCGCGCGCGCCCACGTCGCGGCCGACGCCAGCGCCAGCATCATTCCCAACGACCTGCGTAGTGTCATGCCAGAAATCATAGAAATTAAACCAGTTGTAGGGATGCGTGCGCGCAAGACTCTCCAGGCGCGCCGCGTACTCGCGCACGTAGCCGCGCACGGCCTTGCGCCGACCTTCGCGCGGAAGCTCGCGGGTATCCGCGAACGGCTCGAACACCAGCTTATAGCGATTGCCGCCAAGGTACAGTCCGAAACACAACACCACCGGAATGCGCAGGCTGGCCGCCAGCAGCCAGGGTCCCACCGGGAAGGCGGCGTCCTCGCCCAGGAACGGCACCCGCAGCATCGCCTCGTCCTGCCGCCCGCGATCGGCCAGCAGCGCCACCATGTGGCCCTGCCGCGCGGCCTCGCCCAGCGCCAGCACCACGGAGGCCGGATCCTGCGCGCCGTCGATGACGCGCTCGCCGATGTCCGGCGCCAGCGCCTCCAGCAGCGCCGTCATCGCCGGCGTCTGCTGCTTGTTCAGCACGATCCGCAGAGGCGCTTTCTGGTAGCGCTGCGAAAGCATGCGCAGGGCCTCGAAACTGCCGTGGTGCGAGCCCATCAGCATCGCGCCGCGGCCTTCGTCGATGGCGTCGTGCAGGTAATCCAGCCCTTCGACTTCGAGCCGGAATCCGCGTTCGCCGCGCGCCAGCATGAACACGCGGTCCAACGTGATCGAGGCGAAACTGTGGATGTGACGCAGGATCTGCCACACCGTCGCGCGCTGCCCCAGCGCACGCGTCAGGAACTGGCGCGACGCGCGACGCTCGGGACCGCGACGGAAGAAGAAATACAGGGTGATCGGGTACAGCACCACGCGCGCCGCCGGACGACCGCAGCGCAGAGCGATGGTGCGGATCAGCCACAACGCGAAGAAACCGCCGCCCTCGGGGCGCTGACGCCAGTGCGCGCTCATGCCCGCACCTCCACCCGGCCCCGCGCCAGCACGCCGGCCTCGCCATGAATCTCGAAGCGCAACCGCGGCGCGGCACCCTGCACGCGGATCTCCGCCTCGGTCTCGGGCCACACGGGCGCGACGAACTTGGCGTCGATGATGCGGGTCAACTGCCAGCCATGCTCGCGCCGCAGCAAGGCGGCGAGCTCATCCAGTAGCACTACGCCCGGCACCAGGGGCCGGCCGGGGAAATGCCCCGGCAGGCACGGATGGTCCGCACCAATGCGGAATCGGTGCGCGGATGCCATGGGTTCGGACGGGCCGGTCATGAATGCACCGTATCGCGGGCGTCCCGCACGATGCGAGGCCAGCTGCGCACCAGGCGATGAATGAACTCGTGCGGACGCGGATGCGGCAGATCCCTGAATCGCCAGCGGCGCACAGCGTATTCAGCCGCCATGGCCAGCACCGGCAGGATATAACCGCCCACATGCAGCCAGCCGCGCGCCCACGCCTGCATTGGACCGTCGGCGATCAGCAACGCCCAGCAGGCCGCCAGCAGCAGACATTGCAGCGCCATCAGTATCGCCCAGTACCAGGTCACCTGGCGGGTGTAGCGCAGGACGCGCGCGTCCTGCAGCCGCTCCTCGCCTTCGACCGCACGCACCACGCGGCGAACCAGCGGCTCGCGACCGGCACGCAGCGTGCGGCCGAACAGCCAGGCCAGGCCGGCCGTGATCAACATCGGCACCAGATTCAGCACCCAGTGCGCATGGCCGCGCGCATCAAGCCAGAGCATCACCGCCGCCAGCAGCAGCCAGAGCGCCAGCACGGGCGCACGCCGCAACGGCAGCACCGCGGCCAGCACGAGAACCAACACCGGCACCGCAAGACGATAGGCCCATTCGCCGCCGCCCAGCGCACCGGTGAAGACCAGTGCCGCATAGCCGAGCAGCAACCCGGGAAGCAGGCTGCGGAAAAAACCGGATTTCATCGTGGACACGGCGAATACCGCGTCGTCAGGCTTGCGGGCGATGCTGCTCGATATGGGCCGAGAGCGCGCGCAGGCTGGCGAAGATCTGTTTGTTGTCGGGATTGTCCGAGCGCAGCTGGAAGCCGTAGTGCTTCGACACCGCCAGGGCGATTTCCAGGGCGTCGATCGAGTCCAGGCCCAGGTCGCCACCGAACAGGGGCGCTTCCGGATCCATGTCCGCAGGCGCGACATCCTCGAGATTTAGATTTTCGACGATCAGTGCGGCCAGCTCGCGCTCGGCCTCGGTTTGCTTGCTCATGCTCGGTTTCCCACTCCCCCAAGAGACTGCCCGCTCCCGGTGCAGCGGGCGCGGAGTGTACCATAGGACACTTTGCCGACTGCTGGAAATGCCGCTGCGCCGGCACGGCCCCGAAGGACCCTGCATGAACCAAGCAAGCTCGCCGATCCGAACCACCGCCCATGTCCGCCCCCGCGTGTCCTATCGCCCGGCCGACACGGCGCGGGCCTTGCTGCAGGCATCGGGCACGCTGGCTCTGTTCGATTTCGGCGCCGCCGCGACCAGCGACGATCCGCGCTGGCTGCATGTCCCGCTGCATGCCCCCGGCGCCCAGCCCGCGCCGCTGGAACTCTGGCAGGTCGATGCCGCCGTCGAATACGGCCGCGAAGGCGACGTGCAGTGGTCCTGCGGCGGAGGCTGGCTGTTCGCCGCGCTGACCATCGACGAACGCGATCACGGCGGCCCGCAACCCGCCGCCGAGCACGCCTACACGCAGCTGTGCGCATTCCTGGAAACGCGCCCGCAGCGGCACGTGCAGCGTCTGTGGAACTACCTGGCGCAGATCAACGAAGGCGAAGGCGACGCCGAGCGCTACAAGCAATTCTGCGCCGGCCGCCTGCAGGGCATGCGCGATTTCTTCCAGCAGGGCTTCCCCGCAGCCACGGCGATCGGCCATCGTTCGGACAGACCGCTGCTGCAGGTCTACTGCCTGGCTGCCGCGGAACCCGGCGAGCGCGTGGAGAACCCGCGCCAGATGAGCGCCTGGCGCTATCCCCGCCAGTACGGACCGACGCCGCCCAGCTTCGCCCGCGCGATGCGCCTGCAGGGCGATACGTCACTGGCGATTTCCGGCACCGCGTCCATCACCGGACACGCCTCGCAGCATCACGGAGACCTCGAGGCGCAGCTGACCGAAACGCTGACCAACCTGCGTACGCTGCTGCGCCACAGTGCGCTGCCGGAATGTTTCGGCCAGAACGACCCGCTCAAGATCTACGTGCGTCATGCCGAGGACGCGGAGGCTGTCGAGGACTTCCTGCAGCGCCACGTCCCCGATGCACCGCACCTGCTGCTGCTCGGCGACGTCTGCCGCCGCGAACTGCTGGTCGAGATCGACGGCTGGCGCTTTGCGTGATGATCGAAAACCGGGAAGCTTCCTGAAACCGCAATCCTGGCGAAGCCGGGCAAGCGCCTGACACACAGCACATCCACGAGATGGGACCGAGGGGCGAACCCAGCGCCCAGCGGCTTTCATCGCGACCAGGGACGACTCTCCGGCTTCCCAGGAGTCCGATACGGAATGACTCGGAAATCGGGCCGAACAGCCCCGCGTTCGCCTATTCGCTGGGCTTCTTCGTCGGACGCTTCCAGCCCTTCAGCGTGACCTGACGGGCGCGCGCGACAGTGAGTTGCCCGTCCGGCGCGTCACTGCCGATGACCGAACCGGCGCCGATGGTCGCCTGCGCACCGATGGTCACGGGCGCGACCAGCGCCGCGTTGGAACCGATGAATGCACCGTCGCCGATCCGGGTCAGGTGCTTGTTCACGCCGTCGTAATTGCAGGTGATGGTGCCGGCGCCGATATTCACGCCCGCGCCGATCTCGGCATCGCCGAGATAGGTGAGATGGTTGGCCTTGCTGCCCCGCCCCAAATGGGCTTTCTTCATCTCCACGAAATTGCCGACATGCGCGTCGGCAGCGAGCCGTGCGCCAGGACGCAGGCGCGCATACGGGCCGATGGTGCAGGCTCCCTCGGTTGCCGCGCCTTCCAGGTCGCAGTGCGCGCGCACCTCGGTGCCTGCCGCCAACTCGACATCGCGCAGCCGGCAGAACGGCCCGATGCGCACGCCGTCGCCCAGCGTCACCTCGCCTTCGAGGATCACGTCGACATCGATCTCCACGTCGCGCCCGACCGTGATGTTCCCGCGCGCATCGAAACGCGCCGGATCGGCAATACGCACGCCGGCTTCGGCCAGCTCGCGCGCGCGACGCTGCCGGTATTGCGCCTCCAGTTCGGCCAGCTGCCAGGGATTGTTCGCTCCCGCCGCTTCGCGTGCATCCGCCAGCCGCACGCACAGCGCGGGATCGCCGTCCGCGGCGGACAGGCCGAACACGTCGGTCAGATAGTACTCGCTCTGCGCGTTGGCATTGCCCAGCTGCGCCACCCATGCGCGCAGCGGCGTGGCGTCCGCGGCGATGATGCCGGTGTTGGTCAGACGCACCGCACGCTGCTCCGGCGTGGCGTCCTTTTCCTCGACAATGGCTTCCACGCGCTGCTGCGCATCCAGCATCACGCGGCCGTAGCCGGTCGGATCCGGCTGTTCCGCCGCCAGCACGGCCAGCGGCGCGTCGGCTTCAGCCAGCGCGCGCAGCGAATCCGCACGCAGCAGCGGCACGTCCCCGTACAGCACCAGCACGCGGGCGTCGTCGGGGACATTCTCCATCGCCAGACGCACAGCATGCCCGGTGCCCAACTGTTCGGCCTGCTCGACCCAGACCAGTCCCGCCCGCTCCGCGAACGCTTTGCGCACCTGCTCTCCGTGATGACCATGCACGACATGCACGCACGCCGGCGCGAGTTCCTGCGCGGCATCCAGCACATGCGCCAGCAGCGGACGGCCGGCCAGCGGCAGCAGCACCTTGGCGGTGGACGATTTCATGCGCTTGCCTTCGCCGGCGGCAAGCACGATGACATGGAGGGAGGTGGTCATGGCAATCGGTTCCCACAAATCTCAGGGCGCCACTTTGCCGTAAAGCTGGGAGTTTGCCTACCCGAGCCACCGTAGAAACGCAGGTGCAACGAATCGAAGAATATACGGAAAACATGAAGCAAGCATTATCGATACGACACAATTCCCGCACATGGAGCACCAATAAAGAATGCGCTACCGGATTATCTATTCGCCCCTATATATAACCCGTAAAAAGCCAAAGCAAAGAGGCCGCGCAAACACGCGACCCCTCGCTCGATCGGCACGATTATTTTGCGCTTGCGTGGTCGCGCCGACGGTCCTTGGCGCGCGTTGCAAGCGCGTGATCCTTGGCAGCCGGCTTGTCTTTCGCGCTCAGCGGCGGCGGACAGGTTGGATTGTTGCAGGTCCAGCAAGTCGTGCTGCTGCCACCGCTTGCAATACAGAATTGGTACTGCTCATTGCACATTTGACAGGTCTGCATGGCGCTTGCCGTGGTCGTGAACCCCATCATCACGAATGCGATGGCAAGCGCACCGGAGAAACCCAAACAACCCATTAGCCCTGACTTTTTCATGCCGAATCTCCTTATCCAAATCATCCAAAAATAAACTATTCGAATCAATCATTGCCCAAATATCAGAGGGTCTTTTGAAGGTACGCCCGGCAAATATTTTATGTCAAGGCCGATATAACAACGTTGTGAGAATCTACTCACAGATCGTGACCAGACAACGCATCGCGACGTCCATGATCATCTGGCTGGAATTGCAAACGGGACATTCAGGCTTTGTCGGAAACCCGGTGATTTGCTGCGGCGCGGTGCACGCCAGCGATGGCCCGGCCGGACGGATCGGCGTTGCCCGCGAACGCCTGCGACCAGCGGTACGCCGTCGGCGTCGAGCAGGCGATACTCGGGCCGCCCGGCACGGTGCGCGCGGCGGCGTCGCCGGGATAGTGCTGCTCGAACAGCACGCGATAGAAATAGGCTTCCTTGCTTTCCGGCGGATTCACCGCGAAGCGCTGCGAGGCCAGCAACATCTGCGCGCCGCTGACCTGCGCGGCGGCGTAGTCCTTGAGCGCGTCGATCCAGCCATAGCCGACGCCGTCGGAGAACTGTTCTTTCTGACGCCACAGGATGGCCTCCGGCAGTAGTCCTTTGCCGGCCTCGCGCAGAATGTGCTTCTCGATGCGTCCGTCCGCCGGACGCTTGGCCGAAGGCGCGGTCCGCATCGCGGCATCGAGGAAATCGCGGTCCAGGAACGGCACGCGTGCCTCCACACCCCAGGCCGCCATCGCCTTGTTCGCGCGCAGGCAGTCATATTGATGCAGCGCGTCGAGCTTGCGCACCAGCTCCTCGTGAAACTCGCGATCGTTCGGCGCCATGTGGAAATACAGGTAGCCGCCGAAGAGTTCGTCCGCACCCTCGCCCGACAGCACCATCTTGATGCCCATCGCCCGGATGCGTCGCGCCAGCAGATACATGGGCGTGGACGCGCGGATGGTGGTGACGTCGTAGGTCTCGATGTGGCGAATGACGTCGGACAGCGCGTCCAGGCCCTCCTGCACGGTGAAGTGGAACTCGTGGTGCACGCTGTCGATGGCCTTGGCCACAGTCTGCGCGGCGGCGAGATCCGGCGAGCCCTCCAGACCGATGGAGAAGGTGTGCAGCCGCGGCCACCAGGCGGCACTGCGGTCGTCGTCTTCAGTGCGGCGCGCGGCGTAGCGCGCGGTGATCGCGGCGATCAGCGAGGAATCCAGTCCGCCCGACAGCAGCACGCCGTAAGGCACGTCGCTCATCATGTGGCCGTGCACGGAACGTTCCAGCGCGGCGCGCAGCGCGGGCGCATTGGCCGGACCGTTCTCCACCGTCTCGTAGGCGCGCCACGACGGCTGATAGTAGCGCTGTGGCGCATCCATGTCCGAGGTTTGCACGCAGCCGGGCGGGAACACCTCGACGCTGACGCAGACTCCGCTCAGCGCTTTCATCTCCGAAGCCACGTACAGTCGGCCGCGGGCGTCACGACCGGTGTACAGCGGAACGATGCCGATCGGATCGCGCGCGATGAGCCAGCGACCGCGCGCCCGATCCCACAGCACGAACGCGAACATGCCTTGCAGGCGACCGACGAAATCGGCGCCGTGCGCGCGGTAGAGCGGCAGGATCACCTCGCAGTCCGAATCGGTGCGGAAGGGATAGTCGGGAAAATCCACGCGCAGCGCGCGGTGATTGTAGATCTCGCCGTTGACCGCCAGCACCTGCTGCTCGTCGCCGGCCAGCAGCGGCTGCGCGCCGTGGATCAGATCGACGATGGCCAGACGCTCGTGCGCCAGGATGGCGTGCGCGTCGGCGTAGACGCCGCTCCAGTCCGGACCGCGATGACGCAGACTGCGCGCTTGCTCCAACAACGCCGGACGCAACGCGCTGACGTCGCCGGACGGATCCAGTACCGCCACAAAACCACACATATCGGTTCTCCCTCGCGAACCGCCATGCTCGCACGCGCCTGCCGCGAACGGATATGAACTTTGGTCAGATGTCGGCCCATCCATATGGCCGACTCATGGCGTTCATGCCACAGATACGTGGCTCGGCGTACGGTGGAACGCATGTCTCGACGGCACGACCCCGTCCCCGATGCCACCGACCGTCCCGCACGGTTCGCGCAATTGCTGCGCCAAGGTGCGGGGTTCGGCGCTGTGGGCGGCCTGCAACTGCTGCTGGACTGGGGCGTGATGATCGCGCTCAGTGCCGCCGGTCTGCCGCTTCCCGCTGCCAACGTGGCCGGACGCGCAGCAGGGGCCTGCCTGGGCTTCTGGGCCAACCGGCACATCACCTTCCAGGGCCACGAGCACGCCCCCATGCCGCAGCTCGTTCGTTTTCTGGTGCTATGGTCCGTACTGACCGTGGTCAGCACTCTGTCCCTCATCCTGGTCGCCCAACACGGCAGTCTCGCCGGCGCCTGGGCACTGAAACCGCTCATCGAGGCCAGCCTGGCTGTCGTCAGCTTCTTCAGTTGCCGACAGTGGGTCTATCGCTGAGTCGCTCGATACCCTGCGTGCGCGGTGGTGCCCCGGCGCTGACCACAGGCTTGCCGTCGCGAATCTCGAACTGGAAGCGATAGCGCTGACTGAATGGCTTGGCGGCGGCCGTTTCACGGTGGGAGTTGCCCTGCGCATCCTCGACCCAGGTGGCAATACGCAATGGCGTGAACCGCCATTGCATCGCCGCGGCGCGGACCGCGGCATCGAATTCCCGCTGTTCGGGATCGTCGCTGGCTTCCGACGCGATGCGCACGTCCTCGACGCGCCCCTCCGCATCGACGATCAGCAACGCCGAAACCTGGACCGGCGGCAACTTGCGCGCCACCAGAGATGCCGGATAGACCGGAGCCGGATTATCCGGGCGTTGCGCCGGTGCCACGGTCGTCTGCCCGGAAGACAGCGTGTAGTGCTTCAGATGCTTATCGACCACGGCTTCGTAACGCACCTGACCGTGCGCAGCCGGTTTCTGCGGCAGCGGTCGCGGCTGGGAAGTACTGCACGCCGCCAGCACCGAGGCCACCCCCAACATCGCCCCCATCGAATAGATCACATTCATTCGTTCTCCCCTTCACCCTGCCCGCGGCATTGTCGACACCCGCAGGATGCCCCAGATATAGCATTCAATCCTCACTCCAAAAACCCGTTCCGTGCTCCCAATCATGAATCCATCGATGGCGCCCCCTGCCTATATCTTATGGTCTATGTCCTATGCACGATTCTGACGTGAAATTCATGTTCGGCTAACTTTCGATCTGGGATAGTGGCGAAGTCAGCGCAAGTCAGATGATTGATTTGACTTAACATTTATCGAGACGCCTTCTATATGGGAGGGGACGTTCCCACACCGGGTTCCGCACACCGGAACTGGTCGAACGTCATAGACCGTGTACCGATCGCTGACCGTGACCTCCGCCCGGCCCTGACCGGCGTGCAGGTTCTCGTAGGGACGAACTTTCATCACGTGCCCGGAAAGGCACTTCCAGCTCACGACGTCGCGTTGTCGCGACGCCGACGCTGCCGTTCGGCCCGCGGCGGACCGCCGCGCGCCTTCCCGAATCGGGCCAGGACGGCCCACCCAAGCTCGAAGGTCTATCGATCATGCATTCCGCACTACCGAGAAAAACATTTCTACCCTTCCTGGCCAGCGCTGCCCTGCTCGCGTTCTGCAGCCTGTTCGCTACTTCCGCCAGCGCCGCGCCCGTGCCGCTGAAGACGCCGATCTACGGCGTGACGCTCGACACCATGTCGCATTTCCACAAGACGCTCGTGTCGCTGGAAAACCTGCCATACAAGCCCACCGTCCGCGTGGTGTTCGACATGGGCACGCCTGCCTCCGACTATCGCCGCAAGCTGGTCAAGCTGCACAAGCACGCCTACGTGATGGGCGAAGTGATGGATTCGTACTACTTCCCGACCGACCTGGCGACCTACAAGGCGCGCACCCAGGAGCTGGTCAACGAACTCGGCGATGTCGTCGACGTGTGGGAAATCGCCAATGAGATCAACGGCGAATGGCTGCGCGCCAATCCGAACGGCAGCAACGCCACCGTCAACGCCGAAGAGGCCGAAATCGGCCAGATGGTCGACGCCGCCAACACCATCGTCAAGAACGCCGGTGGCAAGACCGCCATCACGCTGTACTACAACGACGATGGCAAGGGCACCAACTGCTGGGAGAAGCCGGTCGACGACTGGCACACCTGGCCGGCCTCGTTCCTGTCCGCCACAGTGCGCAACCAGGCCGACTATGCCTTCTTCAGCTACTACCCGTACAAGGACTGCCCCAACCTGAACCCGTCGTGGAACACCGATTTCGACACCCTGGGCAACCTGTTCCCGAATGCCAAGCTGGGCTTCGGCGAGATGGGCACTTCGCAGAAGAAGGCCGCCTGGTCGATCCAGTCGAATCTGCTGACGACGTACTACACGATGCTCGGCAAGATCCAGAATCCGCGCTACGTCGGCGGCGTGTTCTGGTGGTACTACGCCGAGGAGATGGTGCCGTACACCGGCAAGTACTGGCAGCTGCTGGACCAGACCATCTCGACGCTACCGGCGCCGCAGTAAACCACTGCTCCGGTCAGTAACCCCTCGGAAAAGCCCCTTCTCGGGGCTTTTCCTTTTTCCGTGCGGCACGAATTCGCTTCTTCTCCGCACGCGCACTAGCATGAGTGGCCTGCGCACATTGTGCCGATGCTGACCGGAGGCGCCTCATGAAACGTCTGTTGATTGTTCTCGTCGCCGTGGTTCTCGGTGTCCTGATACTCGGCGCTGGAGCGCTGCTGCTGGTCGACGCCAATCACTTCCGCCCGCAGATCCAGGCCTCGCTCAGCCAGGCGATGGGGCGCAAAGTGACGCTGGGCAAGCTGCATGTCTCGGTGCTGTCCGGCTCGCTCGACGCCGACGACATCACCATCGGCGACGATCCCGCCTTCGGCAAGCAGCCGTTCGTCAGTGCGAAATCGCTGGCCGTGGGTGTGCGCCTGTGGCCGCTGATCGTCCATCGCGACCTCCACATCACTTCGCTGACGCTGGACCGCCCCTACGTGCACCTGCGCGAGAACCGCGCAGGGCGATGGAATTTCGCCAGCCTCGGTGCCGGCGATGCCTCGCCGCCGAAAGACACCGCTACCTCCGACAGCGTGCCGGCGTTGCGCGTGGACAGCCTGCGCATCCGCGACGGCCGCATCGAACTGATTCGCGCCGTTGGCGACTCGCGCACCTACAGTCACGTCCAGCTTAGCGCCGACCGCATTGCCACTGACGCCGCCTTTCCGTTCTCGATGCGCGCCGACATCGCCGGTGGCGGAACGCTGCAACTGGACGGCGATCTCGGCCCCTGGAACGCCGGCAACGCAGCGCAGACGCCGCTCAAGGCGCACCTGGTCATGAAACAACTCGACCTGGTCGCCGCCGGTATCATGAGCAAGAGCGATGGCGTCGGCGGCATCCTCGACCTCGACACGCAGATCGCCTCGCGCCAGGGCGTGCTGCATTCGAAAGGCCGCATCGACGCCCGCAAGCTGCAGCTGGTCGCGTCCGGATCACCCGCCCCACGTCCGATCCGCCTCGACTACGAAGCGAACTACAAACTCGCCGGCGGAACCGGCACCATCAGCAACACGACGCTCGGCACGGGCAAGGCCCGACTCGCCCTGGACGGCCGCTTCGACAGCCGCGGCAAGGTCATGCAAGTCAATCTGCGCATGCGCGGCAGCAAACTGCCCATCGATGACCTGCAACCGCTGCTACCGGCTTTCGGCGTCGTGCTGCCGAAGGATTCGCGTCTGAGTGGCGGCACGCTGAACCTGGATCTGCGTGTGCGCGGCCCGATCGACGCCCTGGTCATCAGCGGCCCGGTCCGCGCCGACAACACGCGTCTGGCCGGCTACAGCCTTGGCCGCAAGCTCGGCGGTGCGCTGTCGCTGGCCGGCATCAATGCACCACAGGACACGGTGATCGAGCAGGCTGAAGCCAGCCTGGTGATTGCCCCGAGCGGCATTCGCGCCGACCCGGCCAAGGCCACGATCCAGGGGCTGGGCAATATGGCCGGGAAAGGTCGCATGGCAGCCAGTGGCGCGCTCGATTTCGACATGCTGGTGAAGCTGGATCAGAACCTGGCCAGCAACGCCGCATCCGGCAAGCTGCTCAGCCAGTCGAAGGCCGGGCGTGTGCTCGGCGGCCTTCTCGGCGGCAGCAGCCAGAGTGGCATCGGTGTGCATGTCGGCGGCACCGCCAGCGACCCGAAGTTCCGGCTCGATCCCAGCGCCGTCGCCGGCCTGCTCCGCTCGGGTCTGGGAGGCGGCACGACGCAAGGCAGCAAGACATCCCCGCAGCCGGCCTCCAAACCAAGCACCAAGGATGTGCTCGACAATCTGCTGCGCGGCGCGCTGGACAAGCAGAAGGACGGCAAGAACCCATAACAGCCACCCGTTTGGTTGCCTCACCTCGGCAACCAAACGGACGATCTGCCTGCCTACATGCGTTCGCGCGCTGGCGCATCGCGATCGTCCTATACTGGTTTCCGCTGCCGCTTCGGCGCCGCGATCTGTCCCGAGCGGCCGCACTGCATCCATCGTGCGAGGTCCCGCCATGTACGCCTTCCGCATCGCTTTCGCTGCTGCGCTTCTGCTGATTTCCTCCGCTTCGCTCGCGTCGCCAACGCAGAACACACCGTCCGTGCAGGTCCGCTACGACGATCCGGCACACTTCACCGAAGCCCGCACGACACCGCCATCCGAACGTACCGGTGCCGACGATTACCTGGTCTCGCTCAAGCGCTACATCGAACACCGCGCCGCGCGCATACTCGCGCCTGGACAGCATCTGTCCATCGTCATCACGGATATCGACCGCGCCGGCTCCTTCGAACCGCGCATGAGCACCGCTGGCCACTGGATCCGCGTCATCCGACGCACCTATCCGCCCCGCATCGACCTCCGTTTCACGTTGACCGATACCAACGGCAAGGTATTGCGCGAGGGTACGCGCAAGCTGACCTCGCCCAATTTCATGACCCTCGTGAGCCCGACCGACACCGACAACCTGCGTTATGAGAAGCTGTTGATCGATCGCTGGCTGCGCAAGGGTACGCAGGGGCTCTGAGCCTCGCGCCGCTACTGTCGCTGCACACATGGCCAGATGCCATGTGCGCGGCATGGCGGTTCTCACGCAGATGGCATCCATGACGCGATCTTCGCGGAGCGCGTCATCATCGCTCAACAATCCGCGGGCATGCTCCAGGCACATTGCCGCTATGGAGAGACCGCATGAAATGCCTCGCATGGACCCTGCTAGGATGCCTCGCACTGGGCGCCGCCGCCCACGCCGCCGCGCCGCGATCGAACTACGTCATCCAGGACATCTACCACGTCAATCATCCCTATGCGGCACAATCGCCGCAGGAACTGGCGACCAAGATGCGGAAGATGAGCGCGGATCCGTTCGCCTTTTATCGCGGCACGGCCGACCTGTTCTATCGCGATGTCGCCTCGCACAGCTCGGCCTTCGTCAACACGGCAACCTCGCGCGTGTGGCTGGACGGCGATGCGCATCTGCAGAATTTCGGCGCGTTCCGCGACTCGCACGGCAACGACGTGTTCGCGCTCGACGATTTCGATGAAGGCTACTTCGGACCGTATGTCTGGGACGTGTGGCGCGAAGCCGTCGGCATCCAGCTTGCCGCCGAGCAGATGGGCATCGGCGCCAGCGACCGCGACGCCATCGTCGATACCTTCGTCGAGGCATATCTCGACAAGATGACCGACTTCAAGGGCAACGACGACGAATTGGACTACCGTCTGACAACCTCCGACACCAGCGGCGCCGTGAAGGACCTGATCCAAGCCGTCGGCGACGACACGCGTAGCCACCAGCTCGACAAGTACACCGAAATCGACAACGGCGCACGCCGTTTCCAGAACACTGCCAAGCTGGCTACCGTCGACAGCACGCGCTACGCGGCCATCGCGGCATCGATGACCGCCTACGTCGAGTCGATCCCGAGTTCGCGTCGCTATGCGAGCAGCTACTACACGGTCAAGGACATCCGCGCCAAGCTCGGCTCCGGCATCGGCAGCCTGGGACGCTATCGCTACTGGGTGCTGATCGAGGGACCGAGCAGCAGCAACGACGACGATGTGATTCTGGAGATGAAGCAGGCCGCGCCCAGCGACGTCGCCCTGGCCAATCCGGGCGGCATGCCCGGCAGCGCCTACGACAACCAGCAGGGCTACCGCGTCGTGCGCACGCTGAAGGCGCAGCTGACTCATGCCGACGTGCTCGCCGGCTACACCACCATCGGTGGCGATCCGTTCTTCGTGCACGAGAAGTCACCGTTCCAGGAAGACTTCGACTACACCCAGCTCACCAGCGTCGGCAAATGGGAGACCGCTGCTGAGTACATGGGCAAGGCACTGGCCAGCGCGCACGCGCTGTCCGACAAGGATTACGACGACACACTGATCCCGTACAGCGAGGACAAGGAAGTCGCCGATATCACCGACCACCACCACGACGCATTCCGCGCCGAAGTGCGCGCCTTCGCCGACGACTACGCGCAGCAGGTCAAGGACGACTACCAGTCATTCGTCGCTGCTTACGACAGCGGCGCCACGCTGTATTGATCGAGCATCCGGCCCCGCGGCGCTCCATCACGAAGCGCCACAAGGTCGAATCGGCCGCCAGGTCGCCGACGTGGTGAGTGTTTGGCATCCCACCCATGAAAAAACCGCCAGCTCCCTGCGGAGACTGGCGGTTTTCATTCGGCACCCGGCATTGAATCGCCGGCGCCGGGTCTTCAGTGCTTGAGGTTACGGCGCATGCGCTCCAGCGCCTGCAACTGCGCCATGGCCTCGGCCAGCTTGGCCTGCGCCTCGGCCACTTCCATGGCGTCGGTGCGGTCGGCCAGCGCCTTCTCGGCCTCTTCCTTGGCGGCCTGTGCCGCCGCCTCGTCGAGGTCGTCGGCGCGTGCGGCCGCATCGGCCAGCACCGTGACCACCTGCGGCTGCACCTCAAGGATGCCGCCAGAGACGTAGAACGACTGACGTTCGCCGTTTTCCTGGATCACTTCGACGTGCCCGGCCTTGAGACGGGTGATCAGCGGCGCATGACGCGGCGCGATACCCAGCTCGCCCTGCTCGCCGGTGGCGATCACCAGGGTCGCCTCGCCGTGAAAGATCTCGGCTTCGGCGCTGACGATGTCGCAACGGATGGTGGTCATCTAGCTTCTCCCGTGCGGGTTCAGGCCGCCTTCTTGGCGCCCATCTCCTCGCCCTTCTTGATCGCGTCTTCGATGCCGCCGACCATGTAGAAGGCCTGCTCGGGCAAGTAGTCCACCTCGCCCTCGACGATCATCTTGAAGCCGCGGATGGTCTCGCTCAGCGGCACGTACTTGCCCGGCGCGCCGGTGAAGACCTCGGCGACGTGGAACGGCTGGCTGAAGAAGCGCTCGCACTTACGAGCGCGGGCCACGACCTGCTTGTCCTCTTCGGACAGTTCGTCCATGCCCAGGATCGCGATGATGTCCTTGAGTTCCTTGTAGCGCTGCAGCGTGCCCTGCACCTTGCGGGCCACGTCGTAGTGCTCGCGACCGACGATGTTCGGGTCCAGCTGGCGGCTGGTGGAGTCCAGCGGATCCACGGCCGGGTAGATGCCCAGGCTGGCGATGCTGCGCGACAGCGTCACGGTGGAGTCCAGATGCGCGAAGGTGGTGGCCGGCGACGGATCGGTCAGATCGTCCGCAGGCACGTACACGGCCTGGATCGACGTGATCGAACCGGTCTTGGTCGAGGTGATGCGCTCCTGCAGGACGCCCATTTCCTCGGCCAGCGTCGGCTGGTAACCCACCGCCGACGGCATGCGGCCCAGCAGCGCGGACACCTCGGTACCGGCCAGCGTGTAGCGGTAGATGTTGTCGACGAAGAACAGCACGTCCTTGCCCTTGCCGGACTCGTCCTTCTGGTCGCGGAAGTACTCGGCCATGGTCAGACCGGTCAGCGCCACGCGCAGACGGTTGCCGGGCGGCTCGTTCATCTGGCCGTAGACCATCGCCACCTTGGAATCGGACAGGTTGTCCGGCTTGACCACGCCCGACTCGATCATCTCGTGATAGAAGTCGTTGCCTTCGCGGGTACGCTCACCCACACCGGCGAACACCGACAGACCCGAGTGCTCGGTGGCGATGTTGTTGATCAGCTCCAGCATGTTCACGGTCTTGCCCACACCGGCGCCGCCGAACAGGCCGACCTTGCCGCCCTTGGCGAACGGGCAGACCAGGTCGATGACCTTGATGCCGGTTTCCAGCAACTCGTTGGAAAGCGCCTGCTCGTCGTAGGCCGGGGCCTCGCGATGGATGACGTTGTGCGCTTCGGCGTCGATCGGACCGACTTCGTCGATCGGTCGGCCCAGCACGTCCATGATGCGGCCCAGCGTCGCCGAACCGACCGGCACCTTGATGCCTTCGCCGGTGTTGGTCGCGACCAGACCGCGCTTGAGGCCTTCGGTGGAACCCAGGGCGATGGCGCGCACGACGCCGTCGCCGAGCTGCTGCTGCACCTCGAGCGTGATTTCGGTGCCGTCGACCTTCAGCGCGTCGTACACGGTCGGCACCTGGTCACGCGGAAACTCCACGTCGACCACGGCGCCGATGATCTGAACAACTTTGCCCTGACTGCTCATCGTTGTGTCCTCGAAAACTCTCTGATAACTCGTAAATTTGCAGGAACGCCGCCCTGGCGCGTGTCGTGCACAGTCGCGGCTCCGGGCCGCTCCTGCAGGTGTCCTGAATCAGACGGCGGCCGCGCCACCGACGATTTCCGAAATTTCCTGGGTGATGGCGGCCTGACGGGCCTTGTTGTAGACCAGCGTCAGTTCGTCGATCACCTTGTTCGCGTTGTCGGATGCGCTCTTCATGGCGACCATGCGCGCGGCGTGCTCGCTGGCCAGGTTCTCCAGCGTGGCCTGATACACCAGCGACTCGACGTAACGGGTCAGCACATGCTCGAGTACGGCCTCGGCGTCCGGCTCGTAGAGGTAGTCCCAGTCGTGCTCGCGCTTGACGTCGATGGCCTGCACCGTGTCGCCTTCGCCCTCTTCCTGACGCGCCACAATTTCCTCGGCGGCCACCGGCAGCGGCAGCATCGCGTCCAGGCGCGGCTTCTGCACCATGGTGTTGAGGAAGTCGTTGTAGCCCAGGATCACGCGATCCAGCTTGCCCTCGGTGTAGGCATCCAGCATGACCTTGATCACGCCGATCAGCTGCTCCATGCGCGGACGCTCGCCCAGGTGCGTGGCCGTGCCCAGCAGGTTGATGGACGCGATGCGGCGGAAGAACTGCACCGCCTTCTGGCCGATCACGACCATGTCCACTTCCACTCCCTTGGCCTGCCACTCCTTGATTTCCATCAGGGTCTTGCGGAACAGGTTGGCGTTGAGTCCGCCGCACAGGCCGCGGTCGGTGGCGACGATGACGTAGCCCACGCGCTTGACCTGCTCGCGCTCGACCAGGAACGGATGACGCACTTCGGTGTTGGCCGCGGCCACGTGCGCGATCACGTTGCGCATGGCGTGCGCATACGGACGCGACGCCTTCATGCGGTCCTGCGCCTTGCGGATCTTGGAGGCCGAGACCATTTCCAGCGCACGCGTCACCTTGCGCATGTTCTGCGTGCTCTTGATCTTGGTTTTGATTTCGCGTCCGCTTGCCATCTTCTTCGCTCGCTGTTTTCGCTACACGTGCGTCGCGCCGCCGACGGTGATCGGCGGCGCGGGCGACTTACCAGCTGCCGGTCTTCTTGAACTCGTCCAAGGCGCTCTTGAAGGTCGCCTTGATTTCGTCGTTCCAGTTGCCGGTCTCGACGATCTGGTTCATCAGTTCCGCATGATTCTGATGCATGAAGGCGTGCAGCCCCTTCTCGAACGGCAACACCTTGTCGATGGCCAGGTCGTCCAGATAGCCCTCTTCGGCGGCGAACACCGAGACCGCCAGTTCGGCGATGGACAGCGGCGCGTACTGCGCCTGCTTCATCAACTCGGTCACGCGCTGGCCGCGCTCCAGCTGGGCGCGGGTGGCCGCGTCCAGATCGGAGGCGAACTGCGCGAAGGCCGCCAGCTCGCGGTACTGCGCCAGCGACAGCTTGATGCCGCCGGACAGCTTCTTGACGATCTTGGTCTGCGCCGAACCGCCCACACGCGACACCGAGATACCGGCGTTCACGGCCGGGCGGATGCCGGCGTTGAACAGGTCGGTCTCGAGGAAGATCTGGCCGTCGGTGATCGAGATCACGTTGGTCGGCACGAACGCGGACACGTCGCCGGCCTGGGTTTCGATGATCGGCAGCGCGGTCAGCGAACCGGTCTTGCCCTTGACCTCACCGTTGGTCTGCTGCTCGACGTACTCCTCGTTCACGCGCGCGGCGCGCTCGAGCAGACGGCTGTGCAGGTAGAACACGTCGCCCGGGTAGGCTTCGCGGCCCGGCGGGCGCTTCAGCAGCAGCGAGATCTGGCGGTAGGCCACGGCCTGCTTGGACAGATCGTCGTAGATGATCAGGGCGTCTTCGCCGCGATCGCGGAAGTATTCGCCCATGGCGCAACCGGAATACGGCGCGATGTACTGCAGCGCGGCCGATTCGGACGCCGAGGCCACCACCACGATGGTGTGCGCCAGCGCGTCGTTCTCTTCCAGCTTGCGCACCACGTTCGCGATCGAGCTGCGCTTCTGGCCGATGGCCACGTAGATGCACTTGATGCCGGTGTTCTTCTGATTGATGATCGCGTCGACAGCCAGGGCGGTCTTGCCGGTCTGGCGGTCGCCGATGATCAGCTCGCGCTGGCCGCGGCCGATCGGAATCATCGAGTCGACCGACTTGTAGCCGGTCTGCACCGGCTGGTCGACGCTCTT
Source organism: Oleiagrimonas citrea (assembly GCF_012395255.1). GTDB lineage: Bacteria > Pseudomonadota > Gammaproteobacteria > Xanthomonadales > Rhodanobacteraceae > Oleiagrimonas > Oleiagrimonas citrea. The sequence goes on along the minus strand of NZ_JAAZQD010000005.1, from coordinate 110,606 downwards.
GCGCCAGATCACGCCGGGCGCGACCTTCTCGATCGGGCTGGTGCCCTTGGCGTCGATCGGACCCTTGTCGTCGATCGGGTTGCCCAGCGCGTCGACCACGCGGCCCAGCAGGTCCTCGCCGACCGGCACTTCGAGAATGCGGCCGGTGGTCTTGGCGGTGTCGCCTTCGCGCAGGTGCTGATAGTCACCCAGGACCACGGCGCCCACGGAGTCGCGCTCCAGGTTCAGGGCCAGCGCGTAGGTGTCGTTCGGCAGCTCGATCATCTCGCCCGACATCACGTCGGCCAGGCCGTGGATGCGCACGATGCCGTCGGACACGCTGATCAGCGTACCTTCGTTGCGGGCCTCGGCGTCGAGCTTGAACGACTCGATGCGGGTCTTGATCAGTTCGCTGATTTCAGAGGGGTTGAGCTGGGTTGCCATAGTTGTTTCCCGGCGATCTCGATGCTTTTAATGAGTCAGGGCGGAGGCCAGTCGCTGCAGGCGGCCGCGCGCGGAACCGTCGATCACCTGCTCGCCGGTGTCGATGATGATTCCGGCCAGAAGGGCCGGATCGACGTCGGCGGCGATGTCGATCTCGCGCTGATAGCGGCGCTTGAGCGAAGCCTTGAGCTGTTCGGTCTGCGCATCGTCCAGCGCCATGGCGCTGGTCACGCGGACCTTGAGGACCGATTCGGATTCACGCTTGAGTGCGTCGAACAGCGCCTGCACCTCGACCAGCAGATGCATGCGGCCATGCGCCGCCATCTCGGCGAGAAAACGCGCAAACAGTGCGTCTTCACCGATTTCGGCCGGCAGGTGCATGGCCACGAGCTGTGCATCCTCGACGCGCGGATCGCTGCACAGGGCGGCGATCCGCGGGTCCGAAGCCACGGCGGCGGCAAAGGCCAACGCCTGCGACCACTCGTTCAGCGTGCCTTTCTCCTGCGCCAGCTCGAAGGCGGCGCGGGCGTACGGACGGGCGAGCGTGAGCGCTTCCATCAGATTTCCGCCGCCAGCTGATCCAGCAGCGCCTTGTGCGTGCCGGCGTCGATTTCACGCTGCACAATCTTCTCGGCGCCCTTGACCGCCAGCGAACCGACCTGCTCGCGCAGTTCGACGCGGGCACGCTCGGCCATGGAGGCGATCTCCTCCTCGGCCATCGCCTTCTGGCGATTGATCTCGGTGACGGCGTCGGCACGGGCCTTGTCGAGGATCTGATTGGCCTGCTGCTGCGCCTTGTCGATGATCTCGGAAGCCTGCACGCGGGCCTTCTTGATCTCGTCGGCGACGCGGGCGTCGGCATCCTTCAGTTCGGCTCGCGCCTTCTCGGCGGCGGCCAGACCGTCGGCGATCTTCTTCTGCCGTTCTTCGATCGCATTGTTGATGTGCGGCCAGATGAACTGGACGCTGAACCAGATCAGGATGGCGAAAGCGATCATTTCGCCGATCAGGGTCGCGTTGAATTCCATCGCTCGCTACCTGTGGATAGGAAAAATCATGAACCTGCGCGCCGAGGCACACATGCGTACCGCACGACGTCGCAAGTTCGACGTCGTGCGGTTCAGGCCGTTACTTGGCGGCGCCCAGAGCGTGCATATGATCCAGAGCGCTGGTCACCATCGGGTTGGCGAACGCCAGCAGCATGGCCAGGGCCACACCGATCAGGAACGCGGCGTCGATCAGGCCGGCCAGCAGGAACATGGAACCCTGCAGCATGGGCTTGAGCTCCGGCTGGCGCGCGGCGGACTCGAGGAACTTCGAACCCATCACGCCGATGCCGATGCAGGCGCCCAGCGCGCCGAGGCCGATGATGAGACCGATACCGATGCCGGTGAGGCCTTCGATCTGGCCGAGAAGGTTGGCGATGTGCTCCATGATGTTCTCCTGAAGAAAAGCTTCGAGTAGTTAAGGGTTGAACGTAATGCTCAGTGGTGATCGTGGGCCATGGAGATGTACACCACGGTCAACACCATGAAAATGAACGCCTGGATCGAGATAATCAGGATGTGGAAGATGCCCCAGGCGGTGTAGCCGAGGATGCCGAAGCCGTACAGCAGCCAGCTGCCGGCACTGAACAGGCCGGCGATCAGCATGAACACCATCTCGCCGGCGTACATGTTGCCGAACAGTCGCATCGACAGGCTGACCGGCTTGGACAGCAGCTCGACGATGTTCAGCAGAATATTGAACGGGGCCAGCCAAGGGCCGAACGGCGCCGTGAACAGCTCCTTCATGTAGCCGCCGGCGCCCTTGGCCTTGAAGCTGTAGAAGACCACCAGCACCAGCACGGTGATGGACATGGCGAAGGTGACGTTGAGATCGGCGGTCGGCACGGCGCGGAAATGGCTGGCGCCGGTATGTTCCGCAATCCACGGCAGCAGGTCGACCGGCAGCAGATCCATGAAGTTCATCAGGAACACCCAGACGAAGATCGTCAGGGCCAGCGGACCGAGCACGCGGCGGTCACCATGGAACACGTCCTTGACCTGGCCGTCGACGAATTCCAGCACCAGCTCGACGAAGGCCTGCCCCTTGCCCGGGACACCCGGGGTGGCCTTGCGTGCCTTCATCCAGAACCACGCGCTGAACAGCACGCCGAGAACCAGCGAAACCAGGATCGAATCCATATGCACCGACCAGCTCCAGAAACCACCCTCACCGACGTGGGGAAGGTTCCAGAACTTCATGTGGTGCTGGATATATCCGGTGAATCCACCTTCGGGCGCATTCGCCAACATGTTCAGTCCCATCGCTTATTGCTTGAATCGGAGCGCGAACAGATTGACCAGCACGGCCATGATCAGTCCCGCTATCGCAGGCGCCGGCGGTAACTGCCAGCGCACCATTATTACGTAAACCCCCGTGAAGACCACGGCCCACTTCAGCAGCGTCCCCAGGATCAACCGCGCCAGAGCCACTCCCGCTCCACCCGGACTGAATGCACGCGCCCCCGCGAGCGCGTTGCCCAGCGCCACGACAAGGGCGCCGGCCAGAGCGGCGAGCGCAGCCCGCCGGCCCTGTATCAGAAAGATGAAACCCGCCATCGCTGCCACGCCGAGCTGCCATAGAACAAGGCGCAAGGCGAGACGACGACCGGCGGCGAGGCTGTTAAGCACGCGGTTCTCCTGGAAGCGGCCGCACTTTTCGGCGCGGCCCGCGCATCACCAGGCCACGGTCAAGTTAAAAAATTATAGCAGGCGCTCGAAGCGCGTCACAAGTCATGAGCGCCCCGAAAAAACCTCCTCAGCATGAGGAGATACGCTCGTTCACCCCCACCACTCAGACTGGCCCGGTACAGACCGCGCCCGCCGTGCAGGTTTCATGCACCACCACCCGCTCCAGCGCCGGAAGTTCGGCTTTCAGACGCGTGAAGATCCACTGCGCGATCCGCTCACTGGTCGGATTCTCCAGCCCCTCGATCTCGTTCAGGTAATGATGATCGAGCTGCTCGTACAGCGGCGCGAAGGCGGCCTTGATCTCGGCGTAGTCCATGATCCAGCCGGTCTCCGCGCCGGGCTCGCCGCCGACATGGATCTCGACCTTGAACGAATGCCCGTGCAGGCGTGCGCACTTGTGCCCTTCCGGCACATTCGGCAGGCGGTGGGCGGCTTCGATGTGGAAAATCTTGAAGATCTGCATGCCGCATAGTGTAGCTGCCGCCGCAGCCCCGCGGTGGAACGGGATGCGCGCCGCCCCATGCATCGATACGCCTGAAGCGGTGCGCGCCCGGGACCCGGGCGCCAACGAATTTCCGGCCTACGCGTCGTCGTCGCCGGCAACCAGATGAACCGGACGCCATTCGTGGTCGGCATCCAGCAGGCGATGCTGCCCGGACGGCCCCTCGGAACCGACAGCGTAGGGTTCGGGTTTGCCGCGCTTCCACGCCTTGAGCACGGGATCGAGCACGCGCCAGGCCCACTCCACTTCGTCGAAGCGCAGGAAATGCGTGCGGTCGCCTTCGAGCGCATCCATCAGCAACTGCTCGTAGGCAGAGAACCCGCTGTCGCCGTCCTCCGCGTACGGTGCGGTCAGACGCACCTGGCGACCGTCCAGCTCCAACCCGGGAATCTTGGCGTTGGCCAGCAGGGTCATGGTCTGATTCGGCTTGATGCGGAAGATCATCCAGTTCTGGTCCGCGGCGACCTCGCCCGGCAGCGCGCCGGGATTGCGCTTGAACTGCACGGCGATCTCCGAGCAGTTGCTGGCCATGCGCTTGCCGCTGCGCAGATAGAACGGCACGCCTTCCCAGCGCCAGTTGTCGATCTCCAGACGCAGCGCGGCGAAGGTCTCGGTGATCGAGTCGCCGGGCACGTTCGGTTCCTCGCGATAGCCGCGCAGCTTGCGTCGCCCGACTCGGCCGGCCGCGTACTGACCACGCACGGCGTGCCGATCAACGGTCTTCGCGCTGAAACGCTTCACCGAGCGAAGCACCTCGACCTTGTGGTCGCGCAGCACTTCGGCGTCCCAGGTCGACAACGGCTCGATCGCGGCCAGACTGAACAGCTGCATCAGATGGTTCTGCAGCATGTCGCGCAAGGCGCCGGCATGGTCGTAGTAACCCGCGCGCTTCTCCACACCCAGCGTCTCGGCATAGGTGATCTGCACCTGCTCGACATGCTGCGCGTTCCACACCGGCTCCAGGAACCGGTTGGCGAAACGGAACACCATCAGGTTCTGCGTGGTTTCCTTGCCCAGGAAGTGGTCGATGCGCAGGATCTGCGGTTCTTCCCAATGCACATGCATCTGCGTGCGCAGTTTCTTCGCCGATTCCAGATCGCTGCCGAACGGCTTCTCCACGACCAGGCGACGCCACCCGCCGCGCGGCGCATGCGCGAATCCGGCTTCGCCCAGCGCATCGGCCGCTGCACCGAACAACGCCGGCGGCAGCGCCAAGTAAAACAGCGTGCCCGGCGACAGCAGCGGCTTCAGCGCACCGACCGCCTCGGCCTTCAACTCGCCGCTTCGGTACTCCAGGCGCTCACGGAAGCTCTCCCACTGCGCTTCGTCGAAATGCTCGGCAAATTTCTTCAGACCACCGTGAACATAACGCTCGAAACGTTCGCGCGACCACTTCTCCAGCGCGTAACCGACGATGCGCAGGTCGCCGATCAGATCCAGCGTGTGCAGCCGGTACAGCGCCGGCAACAACAGGCGCCGCGTCAGATCGCCGGTGGCGCCGAGGATGACCAGGGTGTTCTTGGACGCCGTCATGGCTCAGTCCTTGTCCGCGTCGGCATCGACTTCCTGGTGCCCGCCGAAGGCGTGGCGCATGGCCGACATCACCTTGTTGGCGAACAGGTCGTTGCCGCGCGAGGTGAAGCGCCCGAACAGCGCGGCGGTCAGCACCGGCGCGGGCACGCCCTGCTCGATCGCCGCCAGCGCGGTCCAGCGACCTTCGCCGGAGTCGGACACGCGGCCCTCGTAGTTCTCCAGCGCGGCGTCGCGGCGCATCTCGGCGGCGGTCAGATCCAGCAACCAGGAACCGATCACGCTCCCGCGGCGCCAGACCTCGGCAATCTCGCCCAGCGGCAGGTCGAAGCGGTAGCGTTCGGGGTGCTCCAGCGGCGCAGTCTCGGCATCCACGGCCCGCTCGCTGTCGCCGATATTGGCGTTGCGCAGGATGTTCATGCCCTCGGCGTACGCCGCCATCAAGCCGTACTCGATGCCGTTGTGCACCATCTTCACGAAGTGGCCGGCACCGCTGGGGCCGCAGTGCAGGTACCCCCGCTCGGACGGCGACGGCTCGCCCTCGCGGCCGTCGGTGCGCGGCGCGGCGTCCACGCCCGGTGCCAGCGCGGCGAAGGCCGGCTCGAGATGCGCATAGGCCGCGTCAGGCGCACCGATCATCTGACAGTAACCACGCTCGCTGCCCCACACGCCGCCGCTGACGCCGACGTCGACGTACATGACGTCGCGCTCGGCGAGCGCCTTGGCGCGACGCAGATCGTCGACAAAGTGCGAATTGCCGCCATCGATCAGCATGTCGCCCTTGGCCAGCAACGGCGCGACCTGGTCGATGACCTTGTCGACCACGGCCGCCGGCAACATGAGCCACACGGCGCGCGGGCCGGACAATTGCCCGACCAGGGCCTCGATCGAATCGGCGGCGGTGGCGCCGCTCTTGGCCGCCTGGGCGCGCGCGTCGGCGTCGAGATCGAAGACCACACAGTCGATACCGGCCTGCTGCATGCGCCGCACCATGTTCAGTCCCATCCGGCCAAGGCCGATGAAACCCAGTTGCAGGCCCGTTTTTCCGCCGTCGCTCATGATGCTGTCTCCGCGTTCTGTGATGAAGGCCGGGCGCGCATCGCCGGCAGAATGCATCGGTGCGCTCGAGCGCACGCATGACGGCACATGGTAACGGCAGCGGTCGGACAGGCGGATCATTCATGCTCGCGATCCCCACCGCCGCGATCCGGGCAACAAAAAACCGCGCCGAAGCGCGGTTTCCTGGAAGCGCCGCCGAAGCCGCGCGTTCATATTGGTGGCTAGGGGCGGAATCGAACCGCCGACCTCAGCATTATGAGTGCCGCGCTCTAACCGTCTGAGCTACCTAGCCATAGGTGGGGCCTGACTGAAGAACCGCAGCGCGCGGCGAACAGGCAAGGCGCGGAAGTTTAGTCGTGTGACGCCCAGCATTCAAGAGTGCCTTGCCGGTTGTTTGCGCACTGTGGTTGAATCGGAAGCAAGCGCGCTGCCGCGACGGTCTCGTTCTCAGGACGGTCGGCAGCCGCGCAAGCGGTTGAGGAGACCGGCATGATCGACGCCGATGGATATCGCCCCAACGTGGGCATCGTGCTGCTGAACGGCGACGGCCGCCTGTTCTGGGCACGCCGCGTGCGACGCGATGGCTGGCAATTTCCGCAGGGCGGCATGCGCAGCGACGAAACGCCGCTGGAAGCCATGTACCGCGAACTGGAAGAGGAAACCGGCCTGATCGCCGAGCACGTCGAAGTGCTGGCCACCACACCCGGCTGGCTGCGCTACCGCCTGCCCAACCGTTACGTGCGCCGCCACCAGCAACCGCAGTGCATCGGCCAGAAGCAGGTCTGGTTCCTGCTGCGCTTCACCGGCCACGAGCAGCATCTGCGCCTGGACGCCAGCGAAACGCCGGAATTCGACTCCTGGCGCTGGGTCGACTTCTGGTACCCGGCCGAACACGTGGTGTCGTTCAAGCGCCGCGTCTACGAACGCGCCCTGCGCCAGTTCGCGCCGCTGGTCGAGCGTGCCTGCCGCATCCACATCGAGCATCCGCGACGTCAACGCGGCGGCTCGACCGACATCGCTGCCGCCTGACTCTTCTCATCGCATCCGTTCCGCATCGGCGCTCAGCTGCGGTTTAGGAATTTATTGACAATCATTCCCATTTGCGTTTGAATCTGCATCGGAGGTTCAAGCCATGTATGTGTGCATCTGCAATGCGGTCACCCAATCCGACATCCACCGCGAGGCGGAGGACGGCGTGCGCGATTTCGCCGAACTGCAGGCACGCACCGACTGCTCGACCTGCTGCGGCTGCTGCGAGGCCGAGGCACGTCACACCCTGAATCGGGCCGTGCACGCCGTGCAGACACTGAACCTGCCGCTGACCGTCGCCGCCTGATCCCCGGGCGCGGCCGCAAATCGCCTCCATTCGCATTTCTGCAGCGCCGCCACCGGCGGCGCTATAGTCTTCTGCCGTACCCACGCGCGCCAGACGGACGCGCGAGCAACGCAAGGAGAACAGCATGAAAGGCGACGCCAAGATCATCGAACACCTGAACAAGGCGCTGCAGAACGAGCTGACCGCCATCAACCAGTATTTTCTGCATGCCCGCATGTACAAGAACTGGGGGTACAAGGAACTGGCCGATCACGAGTACGAAGAATCGATCGACGAGATGAAGCATGCCGACATGCTCATTGAGCGCATCCTGTTCCTCGAAGGCCTGCCCAACCTGCAGCAGCTGGGCAAGCTGCTGATCGGCGAGTCGCCGAAAGAAGCGCTTGCTTGCGACCTGAAACTGGAAATGGCCGCGGTGCCGGACCTGAAGGCCGCGATCGTCGACTGCGAGAAGCTCGGCGACTACGTCAGCCGCGAACTGTTCGAGAAGATCCTCGAGTCCGAGGAAGAGCACATCGACTGGCTGGAAACCCAGCTCGAACTGATCGGCACGCTGGGCGAGGTGCCGTACCTGCAGACCAAGCTCGACAGCTGAAGCAAGGGCGCATCACGAAACACCGAAGAGCCGGCGTCCGCGAGGGCGTCGGCTCTTCTGCATTCGGGCGGCTCAGCCCGGCTTGACCACCACCAGGATCACGATCGCGATCAGCAGCACAGCCGGAATCTCGTTGAAGATGCGCAGCGCGCGGCTGGACCAGTGCAGCGCGTCGCGCCGGGCGTCGCGCACCATCTTGATCAGCATGCCGTGGTAACCGATCAGCAGCAGCACCAGCCCCAGCTTGGCGTGGAACCACCAACCGTGCATCAGGTACGCGGGGCTATGCGCCAGCCACCAGCCCATCGTCGCCAGCCCGAAACCGACCGCCAGCAGGCCGCCGATGTGGGTGATACCGAGCAGACGCCGCTGCATCACCTTCAGCCGCTCGCGCACGACAGGCTCGTCCGCCTCGACGAAGTACACGAACAGACGCGGCAGATAGAACAGCCCGGCGAACCAGGTCACCACGAAGATGATGTGAAAGGCTTTCAACCAGAGCACGATCGCGAATCCGATGCGGAAAACAGTGTCGAAGTATACGCATCCACGCCGCGCGCCTTGACGCTCGTTCCGGGCGATGGCTATATGAGTCCTTTCCCACGGGTTGACCATGAGCATTCGTCCCCCGCCTCGATACGCCGTGCATCCAGTGCACGCTCCGCCCCCTGCTCCACCGCGACGCAAGCTGTGGTGGACCTTGGCCTGGATCGGTTCGGTGCTGGTCGCCATCGCGATCGGCTATGTTCTCGGCAACAACGGCCCGGCCGTGGTCCCCGGCAATCATCACAACGCGCGCCAGCTGGCCAAGGAGAATGCGCAGCTGAAGCAGCAGCTGGCCATCGCCCAACGCTCGCAGCAGGTCGCCAGCGTGGCGAGCAAGAAACTGACCGATAATCTCGCCGAGCGCGACGAGCAGATCAACGGCCTGCGCGCCGACCTGGCGTTCTACTCGAGACTGGTCGGCGGCGGCACCCAGCATCAGGGCCTGCAGCTGCAGATGGTGCATGTGACCCCGGTGCTCGGCTCGCGCGCCTGGAACATCGAACTGACCCTGACCCGCAACGCCAAGCGCGGCAATGAAGTCAGCGGACACGCCGAAGTCGATGTCGACGGCGTCCGCGCGGGTTCGCTCACCCGCATGCACTGGAAAGACATCAGCGCACCGGATCAGAAGGACGGCCTGGACTTCAAGTTCAAGTACTTCCAGCAGCTGCACGGCACCGTGATGCTGCCCAAGGGCTTCACGCCGAACCGGTTGCGCATCAGCATCAGCCCCAAGGGGGCGAAGACCACCACGCAAAGCATGTCCTGGACGGACGCGCTGAAGAATCCGGAGAGCACCGACCATGTGGAATAGCAATCAGCGCAAGCACGCGAACACGACCACAAACCACGACTCGCATGCCAACGACACCAGCCTGATCGCCTCGGGCACGCGCATCAAAGGCGACGTGCACTTCAGCGGCGCGCTGCATCTGGACGGCGTCATCGAGGGCAGCGTCAGCGCCGATCCCGACAACAACGCCGTGTTCACGCTCAGCGAGCATGGCCGCGTCACGGGCGAGGTGCATGTACCGCACGCGGTCATCAACGGCATCGTGAAGGGCAACATTCACGCCGTCGAACGACTGGAACTGGCGGCGCAGGCCTGCGTCGAGGGCGACGTGCACTACCGCGTGCTGGAAATGGCCGCCGGCGCCCAGATCAACGGCCGCATGGTGCACCAGAAGGAGAGCCCGCGGCAGATCACCCACCAGGCCGAGGAAGGCAACGGCATCTTCGACGACGACGTGGTCATGGACGGCGGCAAGGCCTGAACCCGGCGACCCCGGACTTGTTCCGGCGCTTCCGCGGCCCCATTTCGATTCTGCGGCCGCTTGCCGCGCCGGAACCGAAGCGCCACACTTGCACTCATGAACACCGTCACGCTCGACATGCCCGACTACCGCACCAGCGGCGCGCCGCTGGTGTTCACCGACGCCGCCGCGCACAAGGTGCGCGAGCTGATCGACGAGGAAGGCAACCCGTCGCTGAAACTGCGCGTGTACATCACCGGCGGCGGCTGCTCGGGTTTCCAGTACGGCTTCACCTTCGACGAGGAACAGGCCGAGGACGACCTGGCGCTGGACAAGGAAGGCGTCACCCTGCTCGTCGACCCGCTGTCGCTGCAGTACCTGACCGGCGCCGAGATCGACTACGCCGAGAATCTGAGCGGCGCGCAGTTCGTGATCCGCAATCCCAATGCCAGCACCACCTGCGGCTGCGGCTCCTCGTTCTCGATGTAGCCCGCGCGAAGGTTCCATGGACCTCGCCCGACAGCCCCCGCTGAACACCTTCGCCGGACTGGCGCTGGAACGCGCGGCCGAACGCCGAGATGACGACGCCTGGCTGCATGCGCTGGAACGCGATGCCGCCACCCGCTTCCTGGTGCTCGACCCCGACACCCGGCTTCTCACCGACACCGACGGCTGCCGACCGCGCCTGCTGACACCGGAGGAGCGCGCGCAACTGTTGCCGGACGTCAGAGCCAGCCTGCTCGGCGTCGACGCTCGCGGTGGCGGCCACTTCCTGCTGTGCGCCGACGCATCCCAGGCCGCGCACATGAGCGATATGCTCGACGCGCAGCGCATCCATCTGCGCAAGGCCGGCATGCTGTTCGATGCCTTCGACGCCGGCCTGTTCGCCTATGCCAGCGGCCTCGCCCACTGGCAGGCGCGACACCGCTTCTGCCCGGCCTGCGGCGGCACCCTGGAGCTGCTCGCCGCCGGTCATCGCGCACGCTGCACGCGCTGCGGCCAGTTACAGTTCCCGCGCAGCGATCCGGCCATCATCGTCATCGTCGAACACGACGGTGCCTGCCTGCTGGGACGCCAAGCGAGCTGGCCCGAGGGACGCTACTCGACGCTGGCCGGTTTCGTCGAGCCGGGCGAATCACTGGAGGACGCCGTGCGCCGCGAAGTGGCGGAGGAAGCCGGCGTCGCCGTCGGCGCCTGTCACTACCATTCCTCGCAACCGTGGCCGTTCCCGGCCTCGCTGATGCTCGGCTTCACCGCCCACGCCCGCAGCCGCACCATCGAGCTGCGCGACGGCGAGCTGGAGCACGCCCGCTGGTTCACGCCCGACGAACTGGTGCAGGGCATCGAGCAGGGCCACCTGCTCGCGCCGACGCGACTGTCGGTGTCCTGGCGCCTGATCGAGCACTGGCTGCGCGAACGTGCCGGCATCGAACTCGGCGAATTGTGCGAGGCCGCAGCCACGACCTGAGCGGCGCGGCCCGCTACAATCGCCGACAGCTTCATTCGCCCGCAATCCGGAGTCGAACCCGTCATGGCTATACGTCTGCTGGTCGTCCTGGTGGTCATCCTGCTGATCCACCTGCTGCCGCACATGCCCAAGTACCGCCGTCACGGCTGGTTCCATCGCTGGACCGACCACCATGCCGGCAGCGACGGCGCGGCCTTCGTCGCCTGGACACTGCTGCCGCCGTTGATCCTGTGCGCGGTGGTTTCGTTCGTGCTGTCGCAGATCCCGCTGATGACCGCGCTGTGGGGCCTGTTCGCCGGCTGCGTGCTGGCCTACAGCCTGGGACCACGTGATCTGGAACGCGACATCGACGCCGTACTCAAGGCCGGCGACCGCGAAAGCCGCGAGGCCGCCGCGCAAGCCCTGCGCGCCACCGACGACCGCGCGCCGCTGCCGTTCAGTGCGCCGTGTCTGGTCGAGGCCACGGTCTGGGCCGGCCTGCGCAGGCGCTTCTCGGTGATCTTCTGGTTTCTGCTGCTGGGACCGACCGGTGCGCTCGGCTACCGCCTGGCGCGCCTGCTGTTGATCGACCATGCGCCGGACGAAGACGCCGATCAGGATGACGATACCTCCTCGCCGGCCCGACGCCGCGCCGCCGCCCGCCGTCTCGGCGAGCTGCTGGACTGGCCCGCTGCGCATCTGATGGTGCTGGCCATGGCACTGGTGTCCGACTTCGATGCCGTGACAAAAGCCTGGCGCGCATGGCACGCCGACGCCGGCAATGCCGCGCGCAACTTCGACCCAGGTTTCCTGGGCGCCGTGGCGCGCGCCAGCGTCGATGCGGATGTGCAAGCCGGCGACGCCGGCACCGAGGACACCAGTGATGTGCTGGTCGAACTCGGCGACGCGCGCCGGCTGCTGCGCCGCGTGCTGGTGGTCTGGCTGGCCGTGGCCGCGCTGATCGTACTGGGCGGCTGGTTCGTCTGAGCCTCGCCCTGCGTTCGCTTCAGGGACCAATATCGCGTCGGGATGTCCGACTGCGCAACGACTCGCGCACCCGCGCCCCCCACTATGTGTGGCGGAATCCGAACGAAGATGGATGAGGCGTCACGCAGACGATTGCACCGCATGTCCAGACCGGAGGTGCTCGTTCAGTGCCTTGCCCAGCACCAGCACAAACTCCGGTTCCAGCCGTTCCAGCACCTCGTCAGACAACGCGCGGCGTCCGCCCACATCGCCGCAGTCGGACGCAGTCGCGCCCGCTCGCCCGGAAACGACTGAATGTAGTTGTGAAATGCCACGCGCTGCCAGAACGCACTGCGCTCATCGCTCGACGGTGAGCTCCCATTGGGCAACCCAAGGAAGAGTTTGGTCACGACCGTAAAGAAGCGATTGGTCTTTCCATGTTCAGCGTAGTCACGCACCCATTTGCACGTGTACTCGGGCACCTCCCGCTCCGGCAAGTCGTAATGCGACTCGCCCAGGATCAGCACGCGCTGCCCCTCCCAGCCCTCGCTGCGATAGCGCCGCCCGACCCACGGCTTGAAGCGATTCGGCTTCAGGCTTGATCTCCGCGCAACTCGCGCACGCGCGTCTCCAACACGGCGGCATCGGCGGCATCGGGCGCCACTGGTGCACCGACGATCAGTTCGATGCGCGCCCGGAAGCGGCGCGGCAACCGCGCACGACGAAGGAAATTGTCGCGTCGACTGAACACGCTCCCCCACAGACCACGCAGCGCCATCGGAACCACCGGCACCGGCCGGCGCTCGAGGATGCGCTCGACACCGGAGCGGAACGGCGCAATCTCTCCATCCTTGGTCAACCCACCTTCCGGGTAGATGCACACCACCTCGCCGGCTGCCAGCGCCGCGTCGATGGCATCGTAGGCTGCTTCGAGCAGCGCCGGATCCTCCTTGCGCCCGGCGATGGGAATCGCGCCGGCCATGCGGAACAACGGCCGAAGCAGCGGCAGCTGGAAGATGCGGTAATCCATGACGAAGCGCACCGGCCGCCGCACGCAGGCCATCACGATCAGCGGATCGGTGAAGGCGACGTGGTTGCACACCAGCAACGCCGGGCCGTCCTCCGGGATGCGGTCGATGCCCTCGCGGCGAATACGGTACAGCGTATTGACCAGCAGCCAATCGACGAACCGCAGCGGAAACTCCGGCACCAGCGTGAAAATGTAGACCGCCACGCCGGCATTGAGCAGCGCCACCACCAGGAACAGCTGAGGTACCGTCAGCCCCATCGCCAGCAGGCCGATGCCGAAGCCCGCGGCCAGCACCATGAAGAACGAATTGATGATGTTGGTGCCGGCGATGATGCGCGACAGCTGGCTGCGCTCGGCGCGCGCCTGCACCAGTGCGAACAGCGGCACGATGTAGAAACCGGACACCATGCCGATCAGGGTCAGGTCCAGCGCGATGTGCCAGCCGCCGCTGGACGTCAGCAGGCTCCACCAGTTCTGGCCATGCACCAGCGACGCGTGCGGACGCGTGAAGTACAGATCGATCCCGAAAAGCGTCATACCGGCGGCCCCCAGCGGCACCAGGCCGGGCTCGACCTTGCCGCCGGAAAGCTTCTCGCACAGCAGCGAGCCGACACCGATGCCGATCGAGAACAGCGCCAGCGCCAGCGTCAGCACGCTGGCATCGCCGCCAAGGAAGTTGCGCGTGTACAGCGGCAGCTGCACGGTCAGCGTGGCGCCGAAGAACCAGAACCACGAAATGCCGAGAATGGCGTTGAACACGGTGCGGTTGCGCACGGAATAGCCGAGTACGCGCCAGGTCTCGACGAACGGGTTCCACTCGAAGCGCAGGCCCGGCGCCGTCGCTGGCGAAGGTGGAATCGCGCGACTGGACAGATAGCCCGCGATGGCCACGCCGATCACCGCTGCCGAAGCCAGCTGCGGCCCGACATGCGGCACTGCCATCAGCGCGTTGCCCGCCACCGATCCGAGCAGAATCGCCAGCGAGGTGCCGGTCTCGACCAATCCATTGCCGCCGACCAATTCGTTCGGATGCAGCGTCTGCGGCAGGATCGAGTACTTGATCGGCCCGAACAGCGTCGACTGCAGCCCCATCAGGAACAGCACCGCCAGCAGCATGCCCGGACTGGCCAGCATGAACGCCACGGAGGCCAGACACATCACCGCGACCTCCATCGCCTTGACGATGCGGATCAGGCGGGCCTTCTCCATGCGTTCGGCCAGCTGGCCCGCGCTGGCGGAAAACAGGAAGAACGGGGCGATGAACAGCGCCAGCGCGATGTTGTTGTACGCGCTGAGCGCCTGCGAGGACATGCCCAGCCGGAACGTGGCCATGCCGATCAGCGCGTAACGGAACGCGTTGTCGTTGAAGGCTCCCAGCGCCTGCGTGAGGAAGAACGGGGCAAACCGGCGCTTGCCCAGCAATGCGAACTGACTCATCCGGTGCCCCCTTGAAACCCCGGCCAGCCTAGCGCAAAACGCGGGCGGCGCGATGACGCCCGCGCGTGGGCCGACGCTCAGCCGCGACGCAGCGCGCGATGGCCGATGTCGCGGCGGTAGAACACGCCATCGAACCGGATATCCCCGGCGCAGTCGTAGGCGCGATCACGCGCGGCGGCGAGGTCCTCGCCCAATGCGCAGACGGTCAGCACGCGGCCGCCCGCCGTGACCGTCGCACCACTGTCATCGAGACGCGTGCCGGCATGGAAGACCTTCACGTCGGGCCCGAAGTCCTTGTCCAGCCCCTGGATCGGCAGCCCGCTTCGCACCTTGCCCGGGTAGCCGCCCGAGGCCAGCACCACGCCGATCGCGGGACGTGGGTCCCACTTCGCCTCGGTCTTGTCCAGCCGGCCGTCCAGCGCGGCCTCGACCAGATCCACCAGGTCGGACTGCAGACGCATCATGATCGGCTGCGTCTCCGGATCGCCGAAGCGCACGTTGAACTCGACCACCTTCGGCGCGCCCTGCTTGTCGATCATCAGGCCGGCGTAGAGGAAACCGATGAACGGCGCGCCCTCGGCCGCCATGCCGCGCAGGGTCGGCTCGATGACCTCCTGCTGGATGCGCTTCTCAACCTCGGGCGTGACCACCGGCGCCGGCGAGTACGCGCCCATGCCGCCGGTGTTCGGACCCAGATCGCCCTCGTCGCGGCGCTTGTGATCCTGGCTGGACACCATCGGCAGGAAATTGTGGCCGTCGCTGACGACAATGTAGCTGGCCTCCTCGCCCTCGAGAAATTCCTCGATCACCACGCGCGCCGAAGCGTCGCCGAAGGCGTGCGCGCCGAGCATGTCGTGCAGCGCCTGCTCGGCGTCGGCGATGGTCAGCGCCACCACCACACCCTTGCCGGCGGCCAGGCCATCGGCCTTGATGACGATGGGCGCACGATGCTGGCGCACGTATTCGAGCGCCCGGTTCAGCTCGGTGAACACGGCGTAGCGCGCGGTGGGAATGTTGTGGCGCTGCAGGAAATCCTTGCTGAAGGCCTTGGAACCCTCCAACTGCGCGGCGATGGCGCGCGGACCGAAGCAGCGCAGGCCGGCGGCGCGGAAGCGGTCGACCACGCCGGCCACCAGCGGGGCCTCGGGACCGACCACGGTCAGCTCCACGCCCTCGTCGCGCGCCAGTTGCAGCAGCGCCTCGGGATCAGCGGCGTTCACGGCGACATTGCGCATGCCCGGCTCGGCCGCGGTACCGGCGTTACCCGGCGCCACCAGCACTTCGCTGACGCGTCGCGATTGACGGATCTTCCACGCCAGCGCGTGTTCGCGACCGCCGCCGCCGATCACCAGAACTTTCATGCCTTGCTCCACATCGTCTTGCGCGCACCATTGGTGCGGAGCCGCCTATGATCGCCGATGGCGCTGCTGCGGCCAAGCAGGAACCGGCGGATGGCCATCCCGTGTCCGTTCGATTCATGCAGAAACCGCCGCTCCCTACGGAAGCGGCGGCGGTTGTCTATCACGCAGCGCGCGAGGCGCCGTGAAGAAAATCACTTGGCCAGTGAGATGTACGGCGCGTCGTGATCCGGTTCGCCCCAAGGAGCGAAGTACATGTTGGCCTCGACCGCGTTGGCCAGATCGCCATAGGTGTCGGTCGGCTGCATCCGCGAACGCAGGTTCGTGCTCATCCAGAACTGATCGACCGTGCTCTGGTAGCTCTTGGTGTCGTAGGTCACCAGACCGTTGCCCATCATGTAGGCATAGCTGTAGCCGGGCTGCGCGGTGGCGAAGAACATCCCGGCGTGGCTCTCCATGCTAGTCAGCGTGTCGAGGTTCTTGCATTCGCCGTCGCCGACAAGCTCGTCGTTGAAATCGCCGGCGGCGATGAAGTTGCCCTGGTCGACACCGGATTCGTCGGCCCACTGCACGAACGAGTCGACCTGGTCCTTGCGCAGCTGACAGTCCGACGGCGAGGAGCCGGCCTTGAAGTGGATCGTGGCCATGGTGAAGGTCAGCGCAGAGTTGTTGACGGCGAAGGTCGCCACGTAGGGACGACGGCCGGCGCAATCGTCCCAGGTGCTGCCGTTCTCGTCGATCAGGCCGTTGGTGTCGGCAGCGTTGAGGTCGTAGCCGGACTGCAGCGAGACCGCGCTCTTGCGCCACAGGATGACGTCATGCTGCGAGCAACCGGCCTGGGTGATGCGGAAATCCCAGTCCGAGGCGTTGCCGAGATAGTTGTCGATCAGGTCCTGGATCGAGGCCGCGTCGAGGATCTCGTTCACCTCCATCACATCGAAATGGTAGCCGTTGATGACGTCGGCGATGGCCTGTTTCTTGGCCGCCGGATCGCTGCTGTCATACCACTCCAGGTTCCAGCTGCCGATGCGCACGCCGCCGACCGAACTGGCGGTGCCGCAGTAGATGTTGGTGTCGCTGGCCGACGCGTTGCTCAGGTAGACATTGCCCTGCTTGCCACGGCAGGCCCAGCCGCTGGGTGCGGACACCGACTCGACACGGAACTTGGTGTTATTGCGGATGTTGACGCCGAACGAATAGGCGCCGTTGCCGCTGATGGAAACATCCTTGCTGTTCTCGTAGTTCGAGCCCCAGGTCAGGCACATGGTGATGGTGCCCGGATTGGAATACACCTGCCCTCCGACGTCGCCGGCCACCGCCGGCAGCGCCACAGCCAGAGCCAGCAGCGCCACACAGGCGCGAAGCCATCCGTATGTCTTCGTCTTGCTCATCGTCGATCCTCCTTGTCTGTGGAATGCACGCATCGCCTCCCGAGGCGGCGATCCCCTCAGAGTGAAGCGGCCCGATGACCATAGAACGACAACCCGCGTCACGCGGGTCGGCGGATGAGAACGAAGTCACGATTCCGCCGACGCACCGTGCGTCGGCGGCCACCCGAGGGGCGTCAGGACGCGTTGCGCAGCGCGGCGAGCAGGGCCTGACGCGGCAGCTTGCCGGTTTCGTTGCGCGGCAGCGCGGCGACGCGGCGCAGCGGCCGCGGCAAGAAGGCGGGATCGAGCATTTCGCGCAGACGCGCCGTCAATTCGGCCTGACTCAGGGTCGGCGCCACCACCAGGGCCGCGATGCGGCGCACCTGCATGGCGTCGCTCTGATCGAGCTGGAACATCACACCGTCCTCGACGCCGGGAATCGACAGCAGGCGACGATTGAGATCGGCCAGCGATGCGCGCTTGCCGGCAATCTCCAGCAGATCGGTATTACGTCCGCAGAGACGGAAATGCCGCGGATCGGGCAATTCCACCAGGTCGGCCAGAATGACCGGCGCGGCCAATTGCGGCGCTTCGATCCGCGTACCGTCGGGCTGCGGATGCAGCTGCACGTCCGGGTACAGCGTCCACAACACATCGGTCGTGGTGCGTCGGCTGGCGAAGACACAGGTCTCGGTAGAACCGAACACTTCCAGCAAGGGGGCATCGAAACGCGCTTCTGCCGTCTGTGCCAGCTCCGGCGGCATGGGCGCCGTGGCCGAGACCATCGCCGCCAGTGGCGGAAGATTCACGCCCTCGGCCAGCAAGGCACGCAGATGCACCGGCGTGGTCACCAGCACGCGGGGCGCCGGCACTTCGGACAGCGCGCGCGCGATGTCGGCGGCGAAGAACGGCCGCCCGGCGTGCACGCCGACGTCGCCCAGCAGCGGCAGCAGCACCGACATTTCCAGACCGTACATGTGCTGCGGCGGCACCGTGGCGACGACCTGAAACGTGTCGCCGAGGGTCGGCGCGAAGCTGGCCATGTTGCCTTCATTGCTGGCGTGCAGGCTGCCCCAGGTCTTGCGGTTGGCCTGCGGCTGACCGGTGGAACCGGAGGTGTAACCGATCACGGCCAGCTGATCCGCAGGGATCGCGGGCACC
Organism: Oleiagrimonas citrea; assembly: GCF_012395255.1. Taxonomy (GTDB): domain Bacteria; phylum Pseudomonadota; class Gammaproteobacteria; order Xanthomonadales; family Rhodanobacteraceae; genus Oleiagrimonas; species Oleiagrimonas citrea. Next base: position 91,858 of record NZ_JAAZQD010000005.1, on the reverse strand, counting down.
ACGAAGTTCTCATCCAGCACTGCATGCAACGCCGGCATCGAAATGAAATTCTCGGGCGGCTCGCACGGCCGCGTCTCGGCCAGAGCATGACAACCGGGATGCGCGGCCATGACCTCGGCCACCGCCTGGCGCGCACGCGACGGCGGCAGCAGATTGGCCTGCCCGGCCAGCACGATGGCGCAGAACGCAACCAGAAAGCTGTACCGGTCCTCGCAAAGATTCACCACGCAGGCACCCGGCGGAAGTATGGATCGCACCTGATGCACATGGGCCAGAAAGACATCGGCGCGGATCGGCGCACCATCGCGCCAGACCACCACGCTCGACGGATCGTCGGCCTGCAGCAGCGGAAGCATCGCCTGCTTCTGCGGCGCATTCTGCAGCCGCACGGCTTGCGATGCCGACACGCCGATCTTGGACTCGCTATTCACGAACTTCCCCACACAACATCCCCCTAGGCGCGAATGATAGCGCCAGTCACGGCATCGCGAATGCTGGTCGGGCGCGATGCATCGCCGATCGGCGCATCCAGCACCGCATCCAGCCGGTCGCCGAACGCAGCGCGCACCCCCTCGGCGTCGCGCGCCGGAGGCGTGCCGTGGCGGTTGGCGCTGGTCGAGACCAGCGCCGCCCCGAACGCGCGACACAGCGCCGCCGCCGGCTCATGCGCGGTCATGCGCAGAGCGATCCCTTCGTGGCCGCCGGTGATCCAGGCTGGCACCCCGGATGCACGCGGAAGTATCCACGTATGCGGCCCGGGCCAGCTGTCGCGCACGCGCTGCAGCGCTTCGGCCGGCAGTGCATCCATGTCGATGTAGGGACGCAATTGTTCGAAATCGGCCCCGATCAGCAGCACGCCCTGCGTCGAGGGACGCTGCTTGAGCGCGAACAGCCGCTCGAAGGCGTCACGGTCGTGCGGATCGCAACCGAATCCGTACACGGCCTCGGTGGGGTAGGCGATCACACCGCCGGACTTCAGCGCTGTGATGCAGCGCTCGAGTCCGGCCTGGAAGGAAACATGGGACGAATCGTTCATGTCGGGCGCTGTATCAGTCTGCGTCACTGACGCTCTTTCCGACTGCCTTCTTCACGGCCGTCTTCTTGGCCGTGGTCTTCTTCGCGGCTTTCTTGGTCGCCTTCTTCGCAGCGGTTTTCTTGGTCGCCTTCTTCGCAGCGGTTTTCTTCGTCGCCGTCTTCTTCGTGGCTTTCTTGGCGGCGGTCTTCTTCGCCGCCGTCTTCTTGGTTGCCTTCTTGGCCGCGCCGCGACGCTTGCGCACCGGCGCGGCGGCCAGCAGCTCGACGCACTCGGCTTCGGTCAGTTCCTTGGGCTCGCGCTCCTTGGGGATGCGGGCGTTCTTCTCGCCATCGGTGATGTACGGGCCGTAACGGCCGTTGAGCACCTGGATGCCGCTGTCGAATTCCTGGATGACGCGGTTGGCCAGCATCTCCAGCTTTTCGCGGATCAGCTCCTGCGCGCGCTCGAAGGTGACGGTGTGCGGGTCCTCTTCCTTGGGCAGCGAGGCGTAGGTGCTGCCCTGCTTCACGAACGGACCGAAACGGCCGATGCCGGCGCTGACTTCCTCGCCGTCGACCTCGCCCAGCTTGCGCGGCAGCTTGAACAGCTCCAGCGCCTCGGCCAGCTCGATGGTGTGCATGCTCTGGCCCGGGCGCAGGCTGGCGAACTGCGGCTTTTCCTCGTCGTCGCGGGTGCCGATCTGCGCGAACGGCCCGTACCGACCCAGGCGCACCGAGACCGGCTTGCCGGTCTTCGGGTCGGTACCCAGCTCGCGCGCGCCGGTGGCCTGTCCGCGGTCGACGGTCTCGATCTTGTCGTCGACCTGGTCCTTGAACGGCTTCCAGAAGCGTTGCATCAGCGGCACCCAGGCTTCCTCGCCACGGCTGACGGCGTCGAGCTCGTCCTCCAGCTTGGCGGTAAAGTCGTAGTCGACGTACTGGGTGAAGTGCTCGGTCAGGAAGTTGCTGACCGTGCGACCAACGTCGGTCGGCTTGAAGCGGCGGCTGTCGAGCCAGACGTATTCGCGGTTCAGCAGCACCTGGATGATCGAGGCGTAGGTGGACGGGCGGCCGATGCCGAACTCCTCCAGCGCCTTGACCAGGCTGGCTTCGGAGTAGCGCGGCGGCGGCTCGGTGAAGTGCTGGTCGGCGAGAATGTCGGTCAACGGCACGACGTCGCCCTTGGCCAGTTTCGGCAGACGGCGCTTGTCGTCGTCGTCGCCCTTGGTGTCCTGACCTTCCTCGTACACGGCCAGGAAGCCCGGATCGATGACGGTGGTGCCGGTGGCGCGGAAGCTGGAATCGCCGACCGGGAATTCCACCGACACGGTGTTCAGCCGCGCGTGGATCATCTGGCAGGCGACGGTGCGCTTCCAGATCAGTTCGTAGAGCTTGCGCTGGTCGTCGTTGAGGTACTTGGCCACCTCCGCCGGGCGGCGCATCGCCGAAGTCGGACGAATCGCTTCATGGGCCTCCTGCGCATTCTTGGACTTCGCCTTGTACACCTGCACGGTCTCGGGCAGCGCCTTGTCGCCGAAGTCCCTGGCGATGACTTCGCGCAGTTCGCTGGTGGCCTCGTCCGACAGCGCGGTGGCATCGGTACGCATATAGGTGATCAGGCCGACGTTGCCTTCGTCGCCGATCGCGACACCCTCGTACAATCCCTGCGCCACGCGCATGGTGCGGCTGGTGGAGAAACCGAGCTTGCGCGCGGCTTCCTGCTGCAGGGTCGAGGTGGTGAACGGCGCGGCCGGACGGCGCTTGCGCTCGCGGCTGCCGACTTCGCCGACCGTCAGCTGGCCACCGGCCGCCTTCAGCAGCGCTTCGCGCGCGGCGTGCGCGGTGGCTTCGTCGGTCAAGTCGAACTGCTCGAACTTCTTGCCGTGCAGGCGCGTGAGCTTGGCGCGGAACGGGGTTTCCGTATGCGCCAGGTCGGCCTCGATGGTCCAGTATTCCTGCGGATTGAAGGCTTCGATCTCCTTCTCCCGCTCGACAATCATGCGCAGCGCCGGACTCTGCACGCGACCGGCGGACAGACCCCGCGCCACCTTGCGCCACAGCACCGGCGACAGATTGAAGCCGACCAGGTAATCCAGCGCACGACGTGCCTGCTGCGCGTCGACCATGTTGATCGACAGCTCGCGCGGATGCTCCACCGCGGCCTTGATCGCACGCGGAGTGATCTCGCTGAACACCACGCGGTGCACGTCCTTGCCTTCGAGCAGTCCGTCCTCGCGCAGAATTTCGCTGATGTGCCAGGAAATGGCTTCTCCCTCGCGATCCAAGTCGGTCGCGAGATAGATGGCGTCGGCCGCGCGGGCTTCCTTCTCGATAGCGTCGACGTGCTTCTGGTTGCGTTCGATCACGTCGTACTTCATGGCGAAGTCCTGTTCGGGATCGACCGCGCCCTCCTTCGGGATTAGATCACGCACGTGACCGTAGGAGGCCAGGACCTTGAAGTCCTTGCCGAGGTACTTGTTGATCGTCTTGGCCTTGGCCGGCGACTCGACGATGAGCAGGTTCTTTGCCATGCGGGCACGCAATCCGTGTCAGCTTGAGGGGTTTCGCGCAGGGGCTACCCGCGCACACATATATCTAGTGGGACCACACGCCCTAGCGCACTGTCAAGCAAAATCGGCCCGGGGCGTGCGCCAGCGCGCATCAGGACACGCGCTGATAGCGTCCGCCGGACTGGCTGACGAGGACGCCGTCGAGCTCCAGGCGCAGCAGCATCGACGACAGCGCGGGCGGCGACAGACCGCTGCGCTCGCGCAGCGTATCCAGTGTCACCGGGTCGTGCCCCAATGCCTCCAGCAGGTCCGCATACACCGGATCCCGCTGCAGTGCAGCAACCGGCTCCTCGGGCCCGACCGGAACCTCTTCCCGCAGTCGCGCGGCCAGATCGGCGCCCTGCGCCCGCGCCAGCGGAACCAGGGACGCGCAGATCTCCTCGACGTCTTCCACCAGGCGCGCACCATCCCGGATCAACCGGTGGCAGCCGCGCGCGAGGGGATTGTGAATGGAGCCGGGCAGCGCGTAAACCTCGCGTCCGCATTCGGCGGCCAGGCGCGCGGTGATCAGCGACCCCGACCGCAAGCCCGCCTCGACCACCAGCGTACCCAGGGCCAAGCCGGCGATGATCCGGTTTCGGCGTGGAAAATGGCCCGGCCTCGCCTTCACGCCCGGCGAGAATTCGCTGACGATCGCGCCCTGCTCGGCAATCGCCTCGCGCAGTGCCGCATGACAGCGCGGATAGACAAGATCCGGCCCGGTGCCCACCACGGCGACGGTGCCGCCGCCGACCTCCAGCGCCGCCCGATGCGCCGCCGCGTCGATGCCCTCGGCGAGGCCGCTGGTGATGACCAGACCGCGCTGCGCGAGCGCCGCAGCGAAATCGTGCGCATGCCGACGACCGACCGGACCGGCATGGCGGGCGCCGACCACGGCCAACTGCGGGCGCAGCAGCAGATCGGCGTTGCCCACGACGAACAGTGCCGCCGGAGGGTCCGGCATGCGTTCGAGCTGGGGCGGGAAATCGGCATCGGTGCAGCACAACAGACGCTGATGTGGTCGAGCCAGCCACTCGGCATCGGCCTCCAGACGCGCCGAATCCGGTCGACGCAGGCCATCCCGGGTTCGAGGTGCGAGTCCGAGCGCCCGCCCGTCGCACCGCGCTCGTTCGAGCGCTCGACACACGTCGCCGTCCGCGAGCGCGAGCAACGCGCGCACGCCCTTGCTGCCGAGTCCTGGCGCGCGCAGCAGCGTCAGCCAGGCGGTTTGTACGGATATCTCCTGCATGTCGCCCAGTGTAGGAAGGCGCGCATACAAAAACGGCGCGGGCAATGCCGCGCCGTTCTGTAGGGCTGTGCCGACGCACCCGCGCCGGCCCTGACCTCATTCGGGCAGTCGCAACACGTCGCCGGTGCGCACCGGACGCACGCCGTCCATGATCAGACCGTAGCTGACGTGATCGAAGGTGCGGAACACCATCACATGACCGACGAACTCGTCCGGCAGCGTGACACGCTCGCCGACACCGCGAAGAATGCTCGGGCTGGCCACATCGTCATGAATGTTTTCGCCCGGCTGAAACACCGCGTAGGTCTGGCCGTTGTTGACACCATCGCTGCTACCGATGGACAACGCCACCACCTCGCGCCGGCCCGCCGAGTTCAGCGAATCGGTGAAGGCGATCACGCGTGCATGGTCGGGCAGCGACTTCGGCGCATGCGGGTAGTAGTACGGGTCATACGGCTTGTCGTTGACCGGCATGAGGCGATCGCCCTTGCGGATCTCACGGTTGCTGTCGGTGACCAGCAACGTCGACGGATCGCCGCCGCGGAGCATCTTGGCGGTGCCGATCACGCGCACTTCGACGCCGACCTCGTCGCCCTTGCCGTAATGGCCGTCACGACGCGAATCCTCTCGCCACGGACCATTGACCATCGACACGTTGCTGTCCAGCAGATGCGCGACACGCGTCGGCGAATCGTCGAAGTGGCGGAACATGTGCGTCGGCCGGACGATCGCCCAGCGCTGGCCCGGCTTCGAGTCCAGACCGCGCACGTACACGAACTGGCCGGTAATGCCTCGAGGCATGTTCTCTTCGAAGCCGACCACATAGGGCGCCTGCTTCACCTGGTCACTGGGAAGAACGCGCATGTCCTCGAGGAACATCTTCAGCTGATCCAGCGGAATCGCCGGAATCGCCGAACCGACCTCGCGCATGCGCGGCTTCAGCATTACGTGCTGACCGTCGTAAGACAGGTTGAGGACATCGCCCGGATAAATCAGATGCGGATTGTGCACCTGCGGATTGGCCTGCCAGATTTCCGGCCACAGCCAGGGCTTCTGCAGGAAACGGGCGGAGATGTCCCACAACGTATCGCCCTTCTTCACCACGTAGGTGTCCGGGTGGCCGGGACGAAGCTGGGCGCCCGCAGCGTACACGGCGACCGTCACCAGCAGACCGGCGAATAGGGCAAGCGTTTTCTTAAGCATGACGGGTAATCCCCCGTTCCCCCAAGGTTTTTGCGAGTGTAGCTGATTCGCCCCCCGACGCAAATGCGCAGCAGCGGGGATTCGCGGAGAAGCGATCAGCACCGTACAATAAGCATGCTAATGGCGTGCGCGCTTGGTTTTCGCCGATTCGCCCGCAAATTGGCATCGACACACGGATTTTTCATCATGAGCAAGCTGACCGTACTCGAGTTCCCCGATCCGCGCCTGCGCACGAAGGCCGCCCCCGTAGCGGTATTCGACGATGCGCTGCGCACGCTGGTCGCGGACATGTTCGAAACCATGTACGACGCCCAGGGCGTGGGCCTGGCCGCGACTCAGGTCGACCGCCACCAGCGGCTGTTCGTGATGGATGTCTCCGAGAGCCGCGACGAGCCGATGGTGCTGTGCAATCCGCGCATCGTCGAGAAGCGCGGCACGCAGATGGAACAGGAAGGCTGCCTGTCCTTCCCCGGCGTGTTCGCCAACGTCGAACGTGCCAGCTGGGTGCGCGCCGAGGCCGAGGATGCCGACGGCACCACTTTCACCGTCGAAGCCGAGGGCCTGATGGCGGTGTGCATCCAGCACGAGATGGATCACCTGGAAGGCAAGGTCTTCGTCGACTACTTGTCGCCGCTGAAGCGCTCCATGCTATTAAAGAAGCTGGACAAGCAACGTCGTCAGGCAGGCTGACGCCATGCCCCGTCCGTTGCGTCTGGTGTTCGCGGGAACGCCGGACTTCGCCTTGCCCTGCCTGCGCGCCTGCCACGACAGCGACACCGAACTGGTCGCCGTCTACACCCAGCCCGACCGTCCCGCCGGCCGCGGCCGCAAGCTGACGCCGAGCCCGATCAAGCAGGCCGCGCTCGATTACGGCGTGCCGGTGGAGCAGCCGAAGACGTTGCGCGATGCCGACGCCCAGGCGCACCTGGCCGCCTATCGGCCCGACCTGATGATCGTGGTCGCCTACGGACTGATCCTGCCGCAGACCGTGCTCGATATCCCCACGCTGGGCTGTTGGAACGTGCATGCCAGCCTGCTGCCGCGATGGCGCGGCGCGGCGCCGATCCAGCGCGCCATCGCTGCCGGCGACACGGAGACCGGCGTGGCGCTGATGCGCATGGAAGCCGGCCTCGACACCGGACCTGTACTGCTCGAACGTCGCCAGCCCATCGCCTCCGACGAGACCGGCGGCAGCCTGCACGACAAGCTTGCCGCCCTCGGCGCCGAGGTGCTGGCCGATGGCCTGCGCCGCGCGCTGGACGACGACCTGCCGCAGGCGCGCCCGCAGCCCGACGAAGGCGTCACCTACGCGCACAAGCTGGACAAGGCCGAGGCCGAACTGGATTTCTCGCGCTGCGCCGTGGAACTGGAGCGCAAGGTCCGCGCCTTCGATCCGTGGCCGGTCGCCGTCGCGGAGGTAGCCGGCGAGCGCCTGCGCCTGTGGTCGGCGAAAGCACTCGACCGCGATCACGACGCCGCGCCCGGCACCGTGCTGGGCGGCGACACCGACGGCCTCGACATTGCCTGCGGCGAAAACGTGCTGCGCGTCGGCGAGGTCCAGCGCGCCGGCGGCCGTCGCATGCGCGTAGCCGATTTCCTCAATGCCCGCCCCGACCTGCGTCGGCGCGGCGCCTGAGGACACGGCCGATGGCCAAGCCCGCCGCACCCGACACCCGCGCCCTCGCCGCGCGCGCACTGGCGGAGATCGCCCTGCGCGGCGCATCCTCCCGTGAAGTCCTCTCGCGCCTGACGCCGCAGCTTCCGGATGCTCGCGATCGCGCGCTGCTGAACGCGCTGGTGCAAGCCGGCGCGCGCAGCTGGCTGCGCTACGACGCCGCCCTCGACCACATGCTGGACAAGCCGCTGCGACGCAAGGAACCGGCGGTCCATGCGCTGCTCGTGGTGGGCTTGGTGCAACTGGACGTACTGGAGCTTCCCGCCTACGCTGCCGTCGCCGCCACCGTGCAGGCTGCGCGGGCACTGGGCAAACCGCGCATGGCCGGCCTAGTCAACGCGGTGCTGCGTCGCTGGCAGCGCGAAGGCGACGCCCTGCGCATGAAACTGGACGCCGACGACGTCAGCCGCTGGGCGCAACCGGCCTGGCTGATCGACGCCGTGCGTCGCGACTGGCCACAGGAAGCCGAACGCGTGCTGGCCACCGCCAACCGCGAAGCACCGCTGACCCTGCGCGTGAATCGCCGCCGCGGCACACGCGACGCCTACCTGGAACGTCTGCGCGCTGCCGACCTCGCCGCGCACGCGCATCCCGAACTCGCCGACGCCGTGGTGCTCGCCGAGAGCACCGACGTCACCCGCCTGCCCGGTTTCGCCGAAGGTGATTTCGCCGTGCAGGACGGCGCGGCCCAGTTGACGGCCGACCTGCTCGATCTGGCCGACGGTCAGCGCGTGCTCGATGCCTGCGCCGCGCCCGGCGGCAAGACCTGTCATGCGCTGGAGCGCCATGACGTCGACATGCTCGCCGTGGAACTCGAGGCCGCACGCGTGCCGCGCATCCGTGAGAACCTGCAGCGCCTCGGCCTCGACGCACACGTGGTGCAGGCCGACGCGGCCTCGCCCGACGCCTGGTGGGACGGCGCGCCGTTCGACCGCATCCTGATCGACGCGCCGTGCTCGGCCAGCGGCGTGCTGCGGCGGCGTCCCGACGCGCGCCTGCATCGCCGCGCCACCGACATCGGCGCGCTGAACACGATCCAGCGGCAACTGCTGGATGCACTATGGCCGCTGCTGGCGCCGGGCGGACGGCTGCTCTATGTCACCTGTTCCCTGCTGCGCGCGGAGAATGAAGACATCGTCGCTCCGTTCCTGGACCGGCACGCCGACGCCGAGGTGCTACCGATCACGCTACCGATGGGCCAGACCGCCGGTCCCGGATGGCAGATCCTGCCCGGCGACGCCGATCTCGACGGCCTGTACTACGCCGCCCTCGGCAAGCGCCGCGTCTGACGCCCGCCACACGGCATCGCCGCACACGGTATCCTGACGCGTCTTTCAGGCCCGCTGCCGAGCATCCGTGAACCGACCCGTCCCGCTTACCCGCGCCCGCCCCCTGTTTCTGCGCACCGCACGCAGCGAGCTGATCGCGCTGCTGCTGTTCGCCCTGGTGCTGCTGGGCATCGGCATCGGCCTGCGCGACCCGTGGCCGTCGGACGAACCGCGCTTCGCCCTAGTCGCGCGCTGGATGGTCGAGCACGGCCAATGGCTGTTCCCGCACCGCGGCCACGAGCTGTACCCGGACAAGCCACCGGTGTTCATGTGGCTGCAGGCAATCTTCTACCTGATCGTGCGCAGCTGGCGCGTGGCCTTCCTGCTGCCGTCGCTGCTGTCGGGCCTGATGACACTGGGCCTGGTCTACGACCTCGGCCGCCGACTGTGGAACCACCGCAGCGGTCTGTTGGCCGCGGCCACGCTGCTGCTGACGATCCACTTCACCTACCAGTTCCGCAACGCGCAGATCGACCCGCTGGAAGTGGGCTGGATCACGCTGGCCAACTACGGTCTGCTGCGGCACCTGCTGCTGGGGCCGAACTGGCGCTGGTTCGCCATCGGCTGTTTCTTCGCCGGCGTCGGCGTCATCACCAAGGGCGTGGGCGTGCTGGCGCTGCTGATGCTGGCGCCGTTCCTGTTCGCGCGCTGGCGCGGCTGGCGGCATCTCGCACAGCCGCACGGCGGCTGGCGCTGGGCCGGTTCGCTGGCGCTGTTCCTGGTGCCGATTCTGGCCTGGCTGGTGCCGATGGTGCTGACCGCGCACCTGGACGGCGATCCGCAGCACGCCGCCTACGTGCAGAACATCCTGTTCGGCCAGACCGTGCATCGCTACGCCACGCCGACCGGGCACATCCATTCGCCGCTCTACTTCTTCGGCATCATGGCCACCGACTGGCTGCCGCTGGCGCTGCTGCTGCCGTGGGCGATTCCGGCCTGGTGGCGACGCCTCAAGCGCCGCGATGCCCGCTATCTGCTGCCGCTGGGCTGGTGGCTGCTGGTGCTGCTGTTCTTCTCGCTGAGCCCGGGCAAGCGCGACGTCTACATCCTGCCTGCGCTGCCGATGGTGGCGCTGGCCATGGGTCCGCTGCTGCCCGGACTGCTGCGCAAGATCGGTCCGCGCCGCGCAATTTTCGGCCTCACGCTTTTGCTGGCGTCGCTGCTGACCGTCCTCGCGACACTGGCGATGACCAAGCATCCGCACTGGGCCGCGCACATCGAACGCAGTCTCGATCCGCGCATCTGGCGCGTGCTGCTGGCGATCGGCGTCAGCGGCCTGCTCGCCGCCGCACTGTTCCGCATTCGCCGCGCGGCACTGGGCTGGGCCTTCTTCGCGCTCGCGCTGTGGAGTCTGTACGGACTGTGGGGCTATCCGATCCTCAACGGTGACCGCTCGGCGCTGGACGTGATGCAGCGCGCGCGGGAGCTGGCCGGACCACGAGCGACCCTGGGCCTGGTGGCGTGGAAGGAGCAGAACCTGCTGATGGCGCAGGGACCCGTGGCCGAGTTCGGCTTCCTGCGGCCCTGGCCGCAGCAGTTCCAGGCCGCCACAGCGTGGCTGCGCGCCGACCCGTCGCAACGGCGACTGTTCATCCTTCAGCAGGCCATGGGCGACTGCGTGCAGCGGGACCGGGCCGTGCACATCGGCCACGCCAATCGACGCGAATGGTGGCTGGTACCGGCTGACGCACTGATTCCGGGCTGCGTACCCGCCGACGGGCACGACGACGACTGACCCGGCTTTCAGGCCGCGGCGTCGGTGCGCAGGTCGATCGGCGGCTGGGTGAATTCGCCCAAGTGTGCGTCGATACCCTGTTCGCAACGCTGCAAACCATGCGCGACGGTGGCATCGAGAATGTCGTCGTTGATGCTGCGTCCCTCGTACTTGCGGCTACGATGCCACAGATGCGTGGCCATGCCGGCAAAACGCAGATCGCACCGCATCAGGCCATAGTTGAAGGCGCGCACCGCCAGCTCGGCATCCTCGCGCCCCCAGCCGGTCATGGCCTCGTTGAAGCCATTGATTGCGATCAGGTCCTCGCGCCAGAACCCCATGTTGCAGCTCTTGATGCCGCGACGATTCACGCGTGGAAACGCCCACACACGCGCCAACCACGGCAGGCGCAACGCATGACGCCGCCGCTGCAGGCCACGCGTGAAAAAGTGTGGACGGAACCGCTTGTGCGCGAGCATGCGCTTGGTTGCCCGTTCATCAGGCAGCATGCGCGAGCCCTGCACGAAACAGCCTCGGCGCGCGAAGGCATGATGGTCGGCGATGAAGTGTTCACCCGGCACCATGTCGCCATCGAGCAGCACGATGTAGTCACCACGCGCGGCAACGATGCCGCGATTGCGCGCGCGACTCATACGCGCGCCGTCATCCGGTTGCCAGACATGCGTCAGGCGCACCGGAAAGTGCTGTGCGTGCCGGGCCAGCACCTGCTTCGTCTGCTCGTCCGAACCGTCATCGGTCACGATCACCTCGAACGGCAACTCACGCTGCCGCGCCAGCCCCCGCAGCACGGCATCCAGCGCTTGCGGCCAGTTGTAGGTGATGACGATGACGCTGATGCGCATCCGGTGTTCCCCTTGCTCGCGCCTCAACGGAGGTCGCGATATTCCTTGGCGATCCGCGACCGGCGTTTCCACACCGACCACAAGATGGCGGCGGCACGCTCCAGATTGCGCCACCAGATGTCACGCCGCATGCGCACTAGCATGGCGTATCGGCGCGCTTCACGCCAAGTCGGTTCCGGCTTGGTCTTGAATTCGTGCTTCGCGCTTTCCAGGCAGGTCTCGTCCAGCCCGATGCGGCGCGCATAGTGCTGGATGAGATAACGCGAGCGCATGCGATTGAGATATTCGTTCACGCGCGTGCGCTGCCCCCACCAGCCGTTCTTGCCGTGGATGCGGTAATGCACCTGCCCGGTCGGTAGATAGTACTTGCGGCCGCCCAGAATACTGGTTCCGAACACCAGACAATTATCGGCCGAGAGCCGCCAGGTCCGTACCATGTCCTGCGGCAGATCCAGTACCTGCTGCGCCATCGCGCGACGAAGCGAAAGCGCCGAGGTCGGTGCACCGTACCAGTGCGCCAGCATATAGGTGCTCACCGCGGTGTAACCAAGATCCAGCGCACGATCGGCATAGCCCATCCAGCAATTCTCGTCGCCGAACAGTTGCAGATCGGAGAACACGTAATCGATGTCCGGCCGCTTGTCGTACAGCGCGCCGATACGCGCCAGGTAATCGGCACTCCAGTGATCGTCGGCGTCGAGAAAGCAGACCACGTCGCCCGTGCAGGCCGCCAGACCACGCAAGAACGCCACCAACTGTCCGCCATTCTCGCCCAGCAACAGGGTGACGCGCGCGTCCTCGCCGTAACGTTGTCGCAGCAGATCGGGCGTGCCGTCGGTGGAGCCGTCGTCGACGACAATCAGCTGCATGGCGGCACGCGACTGCGCCAGGACACCTTCGATGGCCTGCTCGATGTATGCGCGGTAGTTGTAGCTGGTGATGACTACAGAGAAGGATGTGGAGGCGCTCACGCGGGCACCTCGGTCAGCAATTGGCGGAAATAGCGCACCGTCTCGCGTAGCCCGTCGTCGAGTCCGACGCGCGGCTCCCAATCCAGCTTGTCACGTGCCATCGCGATATCGGGCTGACGCTGGCGCGGATCGTCCGCAGGCAACGGCTTGAAGACCAGCCTGGATGTTCCGCCGACGATGCCGAGCACTTTTTCGGCCAATTCCAGCATAGTGAATTCGGTCGGGTTGCCGATGTTGATCGGTCCGGTGAAACCGGTCTCGGTATCCATCATGCGCAGCATCGCCTCGACCAGATCGTCGACGTAGCAGAAGCTGCGCGTCTGCTGCCCGTCGCCGTAGATGGTGATGTCCTCACCCTTCAGCGCCTGCACGATGAAGTTGCTGACCACACGCCCGTCGTTCGGGTGCATCCGTGGGCCATAGGTGTTGAAGATGCGCACCACCTTGATGTCCAGGCCGTGCTGGCGGTGGTAATCGAAGAACAGTGTCTCGGCGCAGCGCTTGCCTTCGTCGTAGCAGGCACGTAATCCAATGGGATTGACCCGCCCCCAATAACCTTCCTGCTGCGGGTGCACTTCCGGATCGCCATACACCTCGCTGGTGGAGGCCTGCAGGATGCGCGCCTTCACCCGCTTGGCCAAACCAAGCATGTTGATCGCCCCGTGCACGGATGTCTTGGTCGTCTGCACCGGATCGAACTGGTAGTGCACCGGCGAAGCCGGACAGGCCAGATTGAATATGCGATCGGTTTCCACGTACAGCGGAAACGTCACATCGTGGCGCATCGCCTCGAAATAATGGTGATCCATCAGATGCGCGATGTTGCGCTTGGCACCGGTGAAATAATTATCTACGCACAATACGTCATGCCCGGCTTTGAGAAGCCGTTCACACAAATGCGAGCCGAGAAAGCCGGCGCCGCCGGTAACCAAGGTACGGTTCATGGGTGTATTCACAGATCCTGAAGTATGCGCGGCGACCTCCTGTCATTCCACTGAAAGCACAGTGTGCCTCAATTGCGAATGAGCTTCGATGCACAGCGCTGTCCCGCAAGAATGCGTGCCACTATGCACAATTGTCGGAACCGCGTAGGCTATATGAATAAAAACAGGTCGGGAAATGCGCTACTAGGGGGCTAGTCAGGCGCAATTCATTGCCGATCACGTAAGCATCGGAAGCGCAAAACGAACTCGCATGGAAATCAACGTGCCCAGCATCAATCTCGTTGCCCGTGACAACGGCGTCGGCCTGAGTCGCGACTTGGGCGTTCTTGGGGAAACGCTTCGCGCTGGCGGTTTCGACGTGACTGTCACCGGCATTCGCGGCGGCAAACTGACAAAGTGGCTACGTCCACCCGCCAAGCGCATCGAGTGGCGCTATCGCCGTGTGCGTGGCAAGCATGTGGCGCCACGCTTCGACGTCAACATCATGCTCGAGCACATCTGGCCGGACGACCTGCCGTTCGCCCGACACAACGTGCTCATGCCCAATCCCGAGTGGTTCCTGCCTCGTGACCGGCGCCACCTCGGCGACATCGACTTGGTGCTCGCCAAGACCCGTCACGCGGAGCGCATCTTCCGCCGCCTGAACAAACCCGTGATGTATACCGGTTTCACTGGGCGCTGCCGCTTCGACCCCGAACAGCCGCGCAAAGCAACGTTCTTCCATCTTGCCGGGCGCAGTCACGCCAAAGGCACGGAACGTCTGCTGGCACTGTGGCGGCGACATCCGGAATGGCCACTACTGACCGTGGTGCAGAACCCGCGCACAGCGCGCCCCGGACCGCCGGCCGCCAACATCCATCACCACGTGGGCTACATCGACGACGCCGAATTGCGTCGCCTGCAGAACACGCATCGCTTTCATCTGTGTCCGTCCGAAACCGAAGGCTTCGGTCACTATATTGCCGAAGCGATGACGGTCGGCGCCTTGACCGTAACCGTGGATGCCGCGCCGATGAACGAGCTGATCACGCCCGAGCGCGGCCTGCTCGTACCGTGCGAACGCACCGGCACCCAGCACCTGGCCACGACGCACTTCTTCGACGAAGCCGCCATGGAACAGGCCATCGAAGCCGCAATTCGAATCGACAAGAACCGGCTCGAGCAAATGGGACAGGCTGCCCGCACGTGGCATCGCGAAAACCGCGAAAACTTCGGCCATCGCCTGATCAATGCCCTGCATCGCCTGTTGGACGGACCGGAAGCACTGCCTGTGCCGCCACGACAGGGATATGCCATGCCCTCGACACCGCCCCTGCAGGCATCCTTATCGCGCCGCACCGCGCAGAGTGGCAGCACGCTGCGCAAGACCGTGGCCTGAATTCAGGATTTGCCAGACGGCGTTGCAGCCGTGTCGTCATGCCTGAGAAGTGTACGACCCGCGTGCCCAGCCGCCAGCATCAGCGCCAACGCAAACGGCAACCACGTCAGTAGCCACTCGGGCCGCGGACTGCGCAACAGGCTCGGGCCATCGAACTGCAGTGCCACGCTGGCGAAAACCCACAGCCCCAGCACCACTCGTCCTAATGTGGCGGCGCGCATGCGCCAGCCGATCCAGCCGACCCAGCACCACAGCACCAGCCAAAGGGCGAGCCCCGGAAGGCCCAACTCGATACCGATGTTGCTGAACAGGTTGTGGCTGTGCGTCCAGCTCCGGTTGCCGACGGCGATGGTGTACTTGCTACCCATGCCGAGTCCGCCCCAGGGATGCCGCTCGATCATGGCCAGCGCACGCTCCAGAATCTGCGGACGATAGGACAATCCGCGATGCAGCAGCTCCGCCGGCTTCAGCGCGATGACCGCAACGGCCGCGAGCAGACCGCCGCCAGCAAACCAGCGCGCCATCCGTCCCGGCCGCCACAGAGGCTGACTCACCAGACACACGAACAGGGCCAGCCATGCACCGCGGCTGCCGGTCCAGACCACGAATACAAGCAGCGTCGTCAGCGCGACCAGCCACGCTGCACGCCATCCCACTCGCACAGGCGGCAACTGCGCCAGCCATACGAAGGCCGCGCCCATGGCGTAGGCAGAAAGATTGGGACCATCCAGCATGTCGAAACCGACCATGCGATGCGTCCAGACGATGTCTCGCCAGGGAAACGCCAGCATCGCCACCAGTGCGCTGAGCGCCATCCCCAGTCCGGTATAGCGCAGCAGGGACTCGACGCGATCCGGCCGCGACACCCCCCAGGCGACCCAGGCATACAGATACAGCACGATGAACAAGGGCACCTTGATCCGCTCGACCTGATGCTCTCCGCTGGCCCAGAACAAGGTCAGGCAAGCCCAGACGAGCAGCACTGCGCACACCAGCCATGCCGCGCGCGGCGCATCGCGAAAACTTCGCCCGCGTTCAGCGATCCATAGCCAGAGCGCGGGCACGAACAGCAGCAGCGCCACCGTCCAGTGATACACGCTGCTTGCATGCGGGCCTGGTACCAGCGCCATGCCGACCGGCAGCCAAAGCAGGCCGACAGCAAGCAGATCCCGAACTCGAGCATGTCGCTCTCGAGGTGGAACATGCGCCGAAGAGGGGTGTGTCGACTCGATATTCTTGTTGTTCTTGATCTGCATCACCAATGGCCGGATTCGTTCCAGCGGATCCCGATGAGGCACATGTCGATGTACCGTCATCCCTTGCCTCACCCCGGACGCAAGCATACCCAGCACGCGGCGATCTGTCGCCTGTCCGCAAGCACAAGCCGCGCACCTTCAGCACACGAAATCACCCTGGCGAAGGCCATGCACCGGAGCAATCCGGCCGTCCTCTCGATCTCGGCTAGAATGCACGGATGCCCAAGCCTGCGCTGACCCTGGTCGTGATGACCCACAACGAGGCCGCGAACATCGCCCGCTGTCTGGACAGCGTGCCGTTCGCCGCCGAGAAGATCGTGGTCGACTGCGGCAGCACCGACGCCACCTGCGACATCGCCCGCGCGCACGGCGCGAAGGTCGTGCACCAGGACTGGCTCGGCTTCGGCCCGCAGCGCAACTTCGCCACCACGCAGTCGTCCAACGACTGGATCCTGGCGCTCGACGCCGACGAGTACCTGTCACCGGAGCTGGCCGCCGAACTGGAACGGCGCTTGCCCGACGTGATGGATTCGGACGCCGCCGTCGGCACCCTGCGTCGTCGCACCCTGTTCATGGGCGCACCGATGCGCTGGTACCGACCGATGGTGGGCGAGAAGATGACCCGCCTGTATCATCGCGACCGCGCCCGTTGGCATGACGTGCGCGTGCACGAGTCGCTGACCTGGGACGGCGCCGCGGTGATGTTCGACGCGCCGTTCGAGCATCTGCACAACCCGACACTGGTGCACAAGGGCCTGAAGGTGATCCGCTACGCGGAACTCAAGGCCCTGGACTGGCGTCAGAAACGACGCCCGCCGCGCATGTGGGACTGTCCGCTGGTGTTCGCGACGAGCTTCATCAAGGACTATGTATTCCGGCTGGCCATGCTCGATGGCTGGCGCGGTTTCGTGGTGGCGCAGACCGCCGCCGCCTACGCCGTCTACAAGCGCATGCGCTACTACGAAATGTGCGTGAACCCCGAATCGGTCGACATGGCCGCCGAACTGATGAAACGCCACGGACTCGACCGATGAGCAAGCATTACCTCCTGTACGGCTCCGAACGTTACGCCCTGGCCATTCTGCGTCCGCTGCAGGACGCCATCCACGCGCGCGGCGACGAAGCCGCCTGGTTCTTCGATGGCCCGGGTGGCGAAGACCTGGTCCAGGGCGAACGCTGGCTGCGCACCACCGAGGAAGTGCGCGCCTTCAATCCCCGCGCGGTGCTGACGCCGTCCAATGCGGTGCCGCACTTCTTTCCCGGTGTGAAGGCCGAGATCTTCCACGGCTTCGACGCCGGCAAGCCGCGTCACATCTACATCCGCGGCTTCTTCGACCTGTACTGCACCACCGGCCCGAACGACACCAGGGCCTTCGGCGAGATGGCCGACAAGCTGGGCCACTTCAGCGTCGCGCAGACCGGCTGGCCCAAACTCGATCCGTTCGCCGATATGTTCCAGCCCGAACATCCGGCGCCGGCGCGCACGCCGCCGGTGATCCTGTACCACTCCACGTTCTCGCCGTCCTGGAGCGCCGCCGACACGCTGTACGAGGAGGTCAAGCGCCTGTCGCGCGACGGCCGCTGGCGCTGGATCGTCACCTTCCACCCGAAGATGAACGCCGAGACCGTGGCGCGCTTCAAGGCGCTGCAGAACGAACACCTGACCTTCGCCGAGAACGACAACATCCTCGAATTGTTCCCGCAGGTCGACATGATGTGCTCGGACACGTCTTCGGCGCTCAACGAATTCCTGCTGACCGGCAAGCCGGTGGTGACTTTCAACAACCGCCGTCCCGGCCCGCAGCTGATCGACATCCACGACGCCGCCGACTTCGAGCCGGCGATCAAGCGCGCGCTGTCGCGACCACCCGAGCTAATGAAGGCGATCCGCGACTACGGCGAAGGCATTCATCCGTACCACGACGGGCGCTCCAGCGAACGCGTGCTCGACGCGGTGGAAGCGTTCATCGCCAACGGCGCGCGTAACCGCAAGCGCAAACCCGCCAACTTTTGGCGCAAGCTGAAGATCCGCCGCCGCATCGGCTACTGGGGCCCGGTCCGCTGACCGCGCACTGACACTCTCTCGACGAAATCCGGGCATGCAACCGAAGCACTACTCCCGCTCCGAACACCTGCGCGCGCTGTGGCCATGGCTTCCGCTGTGGACCGTGTTGGCCCTGCTGGCAATCTTCGCCCACGGGCCGATGCCGATGTACTCGACCCGCACCCTGGCCGTGGCCTGGGAGATGTGGAGCGGGCACCACTGGATCGTGCCGTACTTCAACGGCGCGCCCTACAGCCACAAGGTCCCGCTGCTGTTCTGGCTGATTCACGCCGGCTGGTTCGCATTCGGCGTCAACGACGTGTGGCCGCGCATTCTCGAAGTCGGCTTCGGCGCCGCGCAGTTGGTGCTGGCGGCGACCATCGCTCGCCGCCTGTTTCCGGACCGCCCGTGGATCGCCAAGGCCACGCCGTGGATGCTCGCAGCGCTGGCCTATGCGTTCCTGTTCAGCCTGCAGATCATGTACGAGGTGCTGCTCGGCGTCTGCGTGCTGTCGGCACTGCTGACGCTGATCCCCAACGCCAGGCGCGTGGCGCCGCGCTGGTGGCTGTTCGGCTTCTGGATCGGCGCCGGCCTGCTGACCAAGGGACCGGTGATGCTGCTGCATGTCGCCTTCCCGTGGCTGCTGGGTCCGCTGTGGAGCGACTACGCCCGCCGCGAGAAGGCACGCTGGTACGGCTTCGGGCTGCTGGCCATCGTCGGCGGACTGCTGATGCTGGGCGCCTGGCTGTGGCCAGCGTTGGAACTGGGTGGCCATGCCTACGCCGACAAACTGCTGTTCAAGCAGACCGGCGGCCGCGTGGTCGATTCATTCGCGCACGCCCGACCGCTGTGGTGGTACCTGCAATGGCTGCCGGTGCTGCTGTTCCCGTTCGCGGCCTGGCCGCGCGCCTGGGTCGCCGTGGCCAGTCTGCGCCGGCCGCTGCTGCCGGGCATCCGCTTCCTGCTGAGTTGGCTGCTGCCGGTGCTGCTGGGCTTCTCGCTGATCAGCGGCAAGCAGCTGTACTACCCGCTGCCCGAATTTGGCGGCGCGGTGATGCTGATCGCGGCCGCCGTGGCGCTGCTGCGCGAACGTCACCCTCGCCTGGCCAGCACGCCCTGGCTGGGCGGCTGGCTCATGGCGCTCGGCGGCGTCGCCTTCGGCGTCCTGCTGCTGGTGCTGCCGTCGCTGGCCGGCCGACCGCCATTCGCCAGCCACTGGATGGTCGACCTGGCGGCCTACAGCCGCTACTTCGGTGTCATCTACCTGCTGATGAGCCTTCTGCTGCTGATGCGCGGCCGCGGCGAACTGCGCCGCATCGCCATCGGCGGCCTGATCGGCACCTTCGCCGCCAATGCTCTGTTCACGCTCGCCCTGTGGACGCCCTACGACCTGCGCCAAGCCAGCGCGCTGTTCGCGCAGGCCAGTGCGGAAGGCCACGCGACCGCCAGCGTCGGTTACCCGGAAGGCCAGTTCACATTCCGTGCGCGCCTGCGGACCCCGGTACGGCAATTACACGGTCAAAAAAGCATCCTGGCGTTCGCCGCACAACATCCGGATGGACTCGTGGCGACGTACCGGCAGAACGACGATCTGGAACCGAACGACCTGCGCTACGCGCTGCTGGTGCAGCCGTTCCGCGGCGACTGGCTGGTGCTGTGGAAGGCCAGCACGCTGGCGGCGATGAGCTCAGGCGAGACGCCGCCGGAACCGGCGCAACCCACGCGTCTGCTCCCCTCGCCGGACTACTGGCGCTATCGCCACGTGCGGACGCACTGATGGCGGACCGCATCGCTCCGCTGCAGGCGCAGGTGGGTGGCCCCCGCGACGGGGCCCTGCTGCGCTTCGCGCTGGGCAACGCGCTGCTCGACGCCGGGCGCACCGCGGAGGCCTGCGATGCCTTCCGCGCCGCGGTCGATTTCGACCCGGACTACTCGGCGGCGTGGAAACTACTGGGCAAGGCACAGCTTGCACGCGAAGACCTCGGTGCCGCCGCCGAAGCCTGGCAGCGCGGCATCGACGCCGCTGCGCGTCGCGGCGACAAACAGGCGCAGAAGGAAATGCAGGTCTTTCTGCGGCGACTGCAGAAGCCCCGCACATAAGCCTCGCAGACGGTCTTCGTACCCTGCTCGACCCGCGCAGCGCTTTCCACGCGGAGTACCGGCCTATTCGTTGTAGGGATTGTGATCGCCGGGCGCCGGCGGCGTGAAACGGCGATACGTCCACTGGTACTGCGTGAACGCCTGTTCGACGCATGCGGCGACGCCGCGATTGAGCGCCGCGCAGGCGCGATCCGGATCGGCATCATCCAGCCCTTCCGGCGCCGGCAGTAAATGGATGCGGTAGCCCGCGCCCTTCGGCAGACGTTCGGCAAACGCGAACAGCACCGTGGCACCGGTGCGCGCGGCCAGTCGCGGCAGCAGCACCATGGTCAGGGCGCGCCGCCCGTAGAACGGTGCGAAACGGCCGTCGCCCTGGCGCGGCTTCTGATCTGGAAGAATGCCCACCGTGCCGCCCGCGGCCAACCGCTTGAACAGCGTGCGCACTCCGGCACCCTCGGCGCGCACCTGCTCCGGGGCCAGATCGCCGCGCACCTTGCGCAGCAAGGCCTCCAATGCCTTCACATGCGGCGGCCGATACAAGATCGCCATGCTCGTCTGACTACAGAGCCAGTAATTGAGCAGCTCCCAGCAGCCCAGGTGCGGGGCGGCGATGATCACGCCGCGGCCACGCTCCAGCGCGGCGCGGAAATGCTCCTCGCCGCGCACGTCCCGCACACGCCTGAGCGCGCGCCGCGCGCCGCTGCCCCAGACGCTGGCCATCTCCATCACCGAACGTCCCTGCTCGCGCAGGCATGCGGCCGCCAGTCGGCGCTGCTCCGCCGGCGGCAGGTCGCCGCGCGCGATGGACATGTTCACCCGGGCCGTATGCGCCGAACGCGCGCCGAACATGCCCATCAACCGCCCCATGCCGCCTCCGACGGCATGCAACAGGCGCAGCGGCAGGAACGCCAGCAGGCGCAACAGGACGTACAGCACGGCAATATCGGGACGCATTCGGGGAAGTGTAGCGAATGCAATGCGCATGCGGGATCACCTCCTTCGCGGGCATGCCGACAACGGCAAGAGCCGGCGCGAACCAGGCATGACCGACCGCCCCTCGAGACCCCCATCCAGGACCTGTTCGCGCAGATGATCGAAGCGGGCGATTTCCGCATGGAATGACTCGCATGCCGCGGCCCGCAGGCGTTTCACCGCGCCACCGCGCCGCCGCGAGTTCGCCCCGCACACCCCCAGCCACCCGAACATCGCACCGGAGAAAATCACCTACCTACCAGGCTTCCTCGACCGCACTTTCTCCCTGCGCGCGCACACGTCTGGACCGACATCACGACCGCTCAGGACTCGACCGCACACGCCGACACAGGCATGGTAGAGCGCTCCGCGCCGCGAGCCGGCCGCGTGCACGCTCCACCGACCTCTCAACGCCCCGCAGAACAACCATGATTGCCCTGATTCAACGCGTCACCGAAGCCAGCGTCCGAGTGGACCAGGACACCGTCGGCGCCATCGGTCCCGGCTTGCTGGCACTGGTCGCGGTCGAACCCGGCGACGGCGAGAAACAGGCCCGCCGCATGCGCGAGCGACTGCTCGGCTACCGCGTGTTCGCCGACGACGAGGGCCGCATGAACCGCTCGCTGCACGACACCGGCGGCGGCCTGCTGCTGGTCAGCCAGTTCACCCTCGCCGCCGACACCGCCAAGGGCTCACGCCCCAGTTTCACCAGCGCCGCCAGCCCGGCGCACGCACGGCAATGGTTCGACCGCCTGGTCGAATTAGCGCGCGAAGCGCATCCGGGGGTGGAAATCGGGCGTTTCGGCGCCCATATGGTAGTCAGCCTGGTCAATGACGGCCCGGTGACGTTCTGGCTCCAGGCCCGTTGAGTCTCCCCGACTCCGCCCGCCGCGCCCGCACTCGATGCGGGCGCGGCGCCCGCGTCACCGACCCGCGCTGACCGACCGGGCGCGAGAAAGGGCCTGCAAACCCTTGTCAGGCATGCTTTTTGCTTCGCCTCCCTCGCAACGAAAGCACGCTTGAATACTGGCTAAAAAATCACCATCTGGTACACTGAACGGTTCCGGGTCCCGCGGTTTCATCTATGGAAAACAACAAGGCTCATCAGCAGCAGTCGGAGATCAAGCAGCTCATCACGAAGGGTCGTGAGCAGGGCTACCTGACCTATGCCGAGGTCAACGATCACCTGCCCGACGACGTCGTCGATTCGGAGCAGATCGAAGACATCATCTCGATGATCAACGGCATGGGCATCGAGGTGCACGAGTCGGCGCCCGACAGCGACATGATCAACCCCGACGCTGCCACCGGCAACGACGACGACACCGCGGCCGAAGAAGCCGTGGCGCTGTTCTCGGCGGCCAACGCGGAAGTCGGTCGCACCACCGATCCCGTGCGCATGTACATGCGCGAGATGGGCACGGTCGAGCTGCTCACCCGCGAGGGCGAGATCGCCATCGCCAAGCGCATCGAGGAAGGCCTGCTGCAGGTCCAGACTGCGCTGGCCAGCTTCCCGTGGGCGATCCAGCTGCTGATCGAGGAATACGATCTGCACAAGGACGGCAAGAAGCGCCTGTCCGAGATCCTTGCCGGCTTCAACGACGTCGAGGATCCCAACGACGTCATGAGCAACAACAACAGCAAGGACGACGACGACAGCGCCAGCTCCAACGACGACGCCGACGGGGATTCCGACGACGATTCGGATGACGACGACGGGGACGACGAGGACGAGAAGAAGAACACCAACACCGGCCCCGATCCCGAGGAAGTCGAGCGTCGCATCGAAGCGCTGCGCACGCTGTACGGCAAGTTCCAGCGCGCCGCCGGCAAGTACGAGATCGACGACAAGAAGGTCACCAAGATCCGCGATCAGATGGCCGAGGGCTTCATGGCCCTCAAGCTGCCTTCGGTGCTGATCGACGGCTTCGTGCGCAAGATGCGCGAAGTGGTCAACACCATTCGCCGCCATGAGCGCACGCTGATGCACATCATGGTCAAGAAGTGCCGCATGCCGCGCAGCGAGTTCCTGAAGACCTTCCCGGCCAACGAAGGTCGCATCGAGTGGGGCGCGGAGCTGGCGCGCAAGCGTCAGAAGTGGGTGCCGGCGCTGAAGAAGCACCTGGAAGAGATCGACGCCGAGCAGCAGAAACTGTTCGACATCGCCGCCGCGCTGTACCTGCCGCTGGCCGACATCAAGGAAATCAACCGCGCCATGTCCATCGGCGAGGCCAAGGCCCGCCGCGCCAAGAAGGAAATGGTCGAGGCCAACCTGCGCCTGGTGATCTCCATCGCCAAGAAGTACACCAACCGCGGCCTGCAGTTCCTGGACCTGATCCAGGAGGGCAACATCGGCCTGATGAAGGCGGTGGACAAGTTCGAATACCGTCGCGGCTACAAGTTCTCGACCTACGCCACGTGGTGGATCCGTCAGGCCATCACGCGTTCGATCGCCGATCAGGCGCGCACCATCCGCATCCCGGTGCACATGATCGAGACCATCAACAAGCTCAACCGCATCAGCCGCCAGATGCTGCAGCAGTTCGGCCGCGAGGCGACGCCGGAAGAGCTGGCCAAGGTCATGGAGATGCCTGAGGACAAGGTCCGCAAGGTGCTGAAGATCGCCAAGGAGCCGATCTCCATGGAGACGCCGATCGGCGACGACGAGGATTCGCAT
Organism: Oleiagrimonas citrea; assembly: GCF_012395255.1. GTDB lineage: Bacteria > Pseudomonadota > Gammaproteobacteria > Xanthomonadales > Rhodanobacteraceae > Oleiagrimonas > Oleiagrimonas citrea. Next base: position 67,921 of record NZ_JAAZQD010000005.1, on the reverse strand, counting down.
CTGGGCGACTTCATCGAGGACGTCAACGTCGACCTGCCGGTCGACGCGGCAACCGCGACCGGCCTGATCGAGAACGTGCGCGACATCCTCGCCGGCCTGACGCCGCGCGAAGCCAAGGTGCTACGCATGCGCTTCGGTATCGACATGAACACCGATCACACGCTGGAAGAAGTCGGCAAGCAGTTCGACGTCACCCGCGAGCGCATCCGCCAGATCGAGGCCAAGGCCCTGCGCAAGCTGCGTCATCCGAGCCGCTCGGAGCAGCTGCGTTCGTTCCTCGACCACGACTGACCGACGCACCAGGTAGTACCCCGGAAACGGCCGCCTCGCGCGGCCGTTTTCGTATGTGTAGAGGCAGAACGCGACGCACGGATGCTTCGACTCCACCATGCCGATGTGAGGATGTTTCATGACGAAACACCCACCTCGCAAAACCGTATCCGCCAGGTTGGCCACCTTCGCATGGAGGCGGGCGCCTACCCTGCCCGCCCCCACGCCTTGAGCCGCCCGCGTTTCGCCCCCAAGCTATGCCACCCTGTATCGGTGCGCGCGCCCCCCCCACGCGCACCTACTGCCGACCAAGGATTCCCCCCGTGTCCGACCTCCACTCCGGTTCCGACCCGCGCGCCACGCACCGCAACGGCCTGTTGTTCGGCCTGGCCTGCTACGGCATCTGGGGCGTCCTGCCGCTGTATTTCGTGCAACTGGACTTCGCGCCGGACCTGGAGATCGTCGCGCACCGCGCGCTGTGGACCCTGCTGATCTGCGTCGGCGTGCTCGCCTTTACCGGCAAGCTGCGCGACATGCGCGAAGCGCTGACCCACCCGCGCCAGCTCGGTTTCCTGGCCCTCGCGGCGGCACTGATCGCGGCGAACTGGCTGATCTACGTCTACGCCGCCAACCACCAGCAGGTGCTGCAGGCCTCGCTGGGCTACTTCACCAACCCCTTGCTGACGGTAGGCCTCGGCGTGCTGGTGCTGCGCGAACGCCTGCGCCCGCTGCAATGGCTGGCGATGGGCATCGGCCTGACCGCCGTGCTGGTGATCGCCGTCGGCGATGGCCAACTACCGTGGATCGCGCTCGGCCTGGCCTTCAGCTTCGCCCTGTACGGACTGACCAAGAGCTTCGCCGGCCGACGCAGCGGCGCGTTCGCCAGCCTCGGCGTGGAAACTCTGCTGCTGTCGCCGCTGGCCGCCGGCGCGCTGTGGTGGATGACCGCGCACGGCCAGTCGCACTTCACCACGCACGGCGCCACCAGCATGCTGCTGCTGGCCTCCACCGGCATCATCACCGCCGCCCCGCTGACCCTGTTCGCCGCCGCCGCGCGGCGTCTTCCGCTGAGCGTCGTCGGCATGCTGCAGTACATCGCCCCGACCCTGCAGTTCATCATCGCCGTGGCGGTGAACCACGAGCCCATGCCGCCCAGCCACTGGATCGGCTTCGGCATCATCTGGTTCGCCCTGGCCATCCTCACCACCGACGCCCTGCGCCACAACCGCCGCAACGCGCGACTGCGTCGTGCGCAAGTAGCCACTGCATCCACAAACGGGTAAACACAATTGTGCTCGAGAAGGTACACTTCCCGCCCACGGGCCTATAGCTCAATGGTTAGAGCAGGGGACTCATCGAAAGGTGCCACCGTGCAGGAATGCACGGATGGGAACGGGATGAATTCAGGGAAACCTCAGCGGTTCGGCCGGTGGCAACCCTGAGCCAAGCCGGCGGTACACCGTCGGAAGGTGCAGAGACTACCTGAGGGCTTTGAGCGCCCTTGATTACAGGCTCGAGCGTCCCGCACCCCACCCGCTTCGTCGGAGGGTGAAGAGATAGTCCGCGCCGGAGGGAAACCCCCGGGGTACGCGAATCCCTTGGTTCCAGGTTCGAGTCCTGGTGGGCCCACCATCTACCTGTCCAACAATATCCGTTGTGCACTTAACCGTAATTTGGCCATTTCGGCCAAATTATGGTTAACGCTTAACCATAACTTGGCCGCCTACAGCTTCAAGCTCGCCTGAGACCTCCGGTCTGTTTGCGCCCAGGCTTGTCAGGAATCAATGCGTCGGACCCCAGATCCTTGAGCTGAGATGTACACCTCAACGCTTTCAGGCGCCCGAGTGAGCGGCTTCAACCCCAGCCTTTGGTGGTTGGACTGACGGTTCAGCGCTCTTGGCGACGTTAATCAAGTGACTCAAACCGACCCGAAGCGGTCGGTCGAGGGCGGACTTAATTCCCTCCGCCCCCTTTTCCCTGGTCGGCGTGGACTTGATTCCCGCCATCCCCTTTTCGTACCGAGGCCGGCAAACAAAGTACGATGTCACCCGTGCAGGGGGAGCTAACGTGTTTGCCTATTATCTCGATCTGGCTTTGCACAGCTTGAAGCTGAACAAGAGCCTGACGGCATTGATGGTGCTGCTGGTCGGCGTCGGTGTAGCGGGCTCGATGGTGACCTTCGAGGCACTGCGCGTCGCCACGGGAGACCCTATGCCGGGCCGTTCAGCGCACTTGTTCGTACCGCAGATCGACAACCAGGGGCCATCGAATCGTGAAGACGGCGATGAGCCACCCTGGACATTGAGTTACCTCGACACCCGAGCCCTGCTCAAGGCCCGCGAGGCCCAACGACAGGCGGCTGTCTATGCGATCAGGCTTCCGCTGGTGCCCGCAGATGCGACACGCGCCCCGTTCACGGTCAAGGGCGAAGCGGTGACGCCGGATTTCTTCCCGATGTTCGGCGTGTCTTTCGTGTATGGAGGAAGCTGGGACCAGGCAGATGCCAATCAAGGCACGCATGCCCTGGTGATCAGTCGACAACTGAATGACCGGCTGTTTTCCGGTCGCAATAGCGTGGGTCGTGAAATACGCTTGGGAAAGCAGGTGTATCGAGTCGTGGGCGTATCCCGGTACTGGAATCCACAGCCGCGCTTCTACTCCGGGTCGAATATCAACGATCTGCGCAATCAAGGTGCAGAGCCGGACTTCTTTTTGCCGTTCTCAACGGCCATTGCCGCAAAGATCGAATCGGCAGGCAACGTGTCATGCAAACCCGACTACAAAGGGGACGGTTGGGGGGCGCTGCTGCGATCGGAGTGCGACTGGATCGCCGTCTGGGTTCAGCTGCCGAATGCAATAGGTGTGCGTGGTTATCACGCATTTCTGCACAATTACGCAGCCGCACAACAGCGTATGGGACGTTTCCAGTGGGCGCCCGACGTACGCCTCCGCAACTTGACGCAGTGGCTAGATTACGTGCATGCCGTACCGTCGGAGACACGGGTGTCCTTTCTCTTCGCCGTGGCACTGTTGCTTGTCTGCCTGTTCAACACGACCGGGTTGCTGCTGGCCAAGTTCATGCGCCGCAGTGGCGAGATCGGTGTACGGCGCGCCCTGGGTGCATCGCACGGTGCGATCTACACGCAGTTCCTCATCGAAGCCATGGTCATCGGCATGGCGGGCAGTCTGCTCGGAGTGCTTCTCACCGTCCTCGGCGTGTCCGGTATGGGTCTCGTGTTCCAACCAAAGATTGCCCGGTTCGTGCATGTCGATACGCGTCTGCTTGGCCTGACCGTGCTGGTTTCCCTTGTCACCATCCTGGTGGCCGCGATCTATCCCGTCTGGCGTGCGGCGCAAGTGCAGCCGGCCTGGCAATTGAAGTCGGGTTGAGTTGGCCATGCTGCAGATCAAGCCCATTCTTGCCGCGCTGAAACACCATCGCGTCGCCACTTTCCTTATCGCGACGCAGATTGCACTGTCCATGGCCGTTCTCTGCAATGCGGTATTCGTCATGCAGCTGCGGCTGGCGCACATGGCGCGACGTCCAGGCATCGACGCGGCGAATCTCGCCGTCATCCACTACCGCTGGATTGAGAAGCACACCACGCAGGAGGGTGGCGCCCTGATCGCGACGGATCTTTCCATGCTGCGCAGGCTTCCCGGCGTGACCGACGCCTATGCCGATTACACCGTTCCCGCAGCAGGGCAAGAGGTGGAATTGCTGTTACTCGGTCTCAGGCATGACCAACATGCACCGACTTCACTCGCCGAGGACTATCACGCGGACACGCACACGATGTCGACACTCGGCCTGAAGCTCGTCGCCGGACGCAATTTCCGGGCTGACGAGATCGAGGATATCGGCGACATGCAACCGTATCATCCGCCGAGCATCATCATGACCCGGGCATTGGCCCGCAAACTTTTCCCCGGCGAGTCGCCTGTTGGAAAAACCGTCCAGGTCAATAACCATCCCAGCACCATCATCGGCATCATCCGTCACCTCCAGGTGCCGAGCATGAATGCGAACCGCATAGCCGACTTCTCGGTGCTTGTGCCAAGCCGGCTGGTTTCACGCCAGGGGAATTACCTGGTGCGCGCCCGGCCCGGTCAGGTCGCCGACGTCATGGCCCTGGCTCGCAAAGCCCTGCTGGCAAAGGATCGCATGCGGGTTGTCAGCGTGAAGCGCTACAGCGACATGCTGGCCAAGGCGTATGGGCGTGATCGCGGCGTCGCTATCCTGATGATGGCGATTTGCTTCGTGCTTGTCGCTGCGACGGTGGGAGGGATCGTCGGCCTGGCCAACTTCTGGGTTGGGCAACGGCGTCGACAGATTGGCATTCGACGTGCAGTCGGTGCAACGCGAGGCGATATCCTGCGCTATTTCCAGCTGGAAAACTTCCTGATTGTGAGCCTTGGCATCATGCTCGGGATCTTGTTTTCGCTAGCACTGAATGCAGCATTGATGCATCACTACGAACTCCCTCGCATGCCCATCTGGTATTTGCCGCTTGGCACATGCTTCCTGTGGATTCTCGGGCAGATCGCCGTGCTTCCCTCCGCCTTGCGCGCCGCGAGCGTGCCTCCTGTCGTAGCGACGCGGACGGTATGACGAAGCTATAGGCACGTGGAGTTGCACACGCGCTTTGCTTTGCTGAACGCGTGACCAAACGTAAGCTCAACGTCTGCTTCTGGCCGATTGCGGCCGTTGTCCCAACTTGCGATGACAATCCATCATTGTCTCGACGTCTTTAGTCAACGTTTCCCCTGAAGATTAGTGCATGTCAGTGCGTGTTCCGCGAGACGAGCACGAACGCTCTCTAGGTCGTTGCAAGTTCCACAGCTCCGCAAGTCTTGCTCGAGCCATGTAGATAGGCACCACAAGCCGCTCCGCAATGACCTCGGCTTTGACGTGCCATCGAAGCCCCGCTAGATCCGGCCGCTTGAGATCATCCACCGTCAAAGCCTGAAGACGCTCCTGCTGCCGCTCACCCAGCTCGCGCCGAAGTCTTTTTTGCTGCGCAACCAATGCGGATGCCAAGTCAGGGAACCAGTGCCGGGCACTACTTACGGCGACCATCTGCTCTCTGCATATCCAGGCAAGCGACTTGCCAGTCAACCCGAGATCGAGCGCTTCCTTCAACGCTTTATGCAACCTTTCCTTGTCTTCAGGTGCCCGGCGTAATTGTCCATCGGGACTACGAATACGCTTGGGCTCCACACCGTACAAAGGACGAATGGCCGCAGCGTCTGCAGGATCGAGCAGAATGCTTCGCAACGGCACCCGAAAGAACTCTGCAAGGCGCAGTAGAGACGTGACGAGCACACGTGTCGGCTGTTGGCGCACATGGAAACAATCCCCCTCTTCCTGGACGAACTGCGTCCGACTCACAAGATCACGAACCATCCCCACGAAGGCACCGGGTGCAGCGGCCGAAAAGACGCAGTCCGGGTTACGCGATGGACTTCCCCGATGCGGTAGACACTTCGTGCCTATGATTGGACTGGTTCAGAAGAAACAGCCATACAAGAGCCGTATCATCGGGCATAACGCCACTTTTCCTGCTCGTGGGAGAACACCATCGCCATGCAGAACGACCGGGCAAGACGTCTTCATCCACGCTCGCTTGCGTACCTGAGTAGCTATCTGGATAAGCTGACCAAGGGGCGGCTGTGGCTGAAGGTCATCATCGGCATGGTGCTGGGTGTGGCCACGGGCATCGTGCTCGGCCCCACGGTCGGCCTGGTGGCGCCGGACACCGCGTCCGCGATCGGCAACTGGTTGGCGCTGCCCGGGCGGCTGTTCCTGCTTCTGATCCAGATGATCGTTATTCCGCTGGTATTCGCCTCGGTGATCCGCGGCCTCACGTCCGGAGGCAGCCTGGAGCAGCTGCGCAGCCTTGGCCTGCGTGTGACGCTGTATTTCGTGTTCACCACCACGGTGGCCATCAGCATCGGGCTGGCTGTGGCGCTGATCATCAAGCCCGGCCACTACATCGACAGCGCGATGGTCCAGCAGGCCATCGGCAGCAGTCCTGCACAAGCGCTGCCCACGACAGTGCCGGGCATGCCCGGGCTGAGCGAGCTGCCGCAAAAGCTGATCACGATCCTGCCTTCTAACCCACTCACTTCGATGGTGGAGGGACAGATGCTGCAGGTGGTGCTATTCGCCATCATTTTCGGCGTGGCACTGGTGATGATGCCGGCATCGAAGTCCAAACCCATGCTGGATGTACTCGGCTCGCTGCTGGAAGTGTGCATGACCGTGGTGCGCGTGGCGATGCGTCTGGCGCCCTATGCCGTGTTCGGCCTGATGACGCAGTTGACTACCAAGATCGGCCTGGATGCGCTGCTGGGCATGGCGGTGTATGTGGGTACCGTGCTGCTGGGCCTGGCGCTTCTGCTCGGCTTCTATCTGGCGGTGGTGCTGGTGGTCGGCCGTACCCGCCCGATCCAGTTTTTGTCCGCCGCACGCGAAGTCATGCTGCTGGCCTTTTCGACCTCCAGTTCCGCGGCGGTACTGCCGGTCACCATGAAGACGGCGCAGGAAAAGCTCCACATCCGCAGCTCCGTCGCCCAGTTCGTCATCCCCCTCGGCGCCACCGTCAACATGGACGGCACCGCGCTGTACCAGGGCGTGGCCGCCATCTTCCTGGCCCAGGTGTTCGGCGTGGATATCGGCACCGGCGGCATGCTGCTGATCATCATCACCGCCGTGGGCGCCTCCATCGGCGCCCCCGCCACGCCGGGCGTGGGCATCGTGATCCTGGCCATGGTGCTGGAATCGGCGAACATCCCCGTAGCCGGCATCGCCTTGCTGCTGGGTGTCGACCGCGTGCTGGACATGAGCCGCACCTCGGTCAACGTGTGCGGAGATCTGGCCGCGAGCACCGTCATGGACCGCTGGCTGCCGAGCGAAGACAACACACCTGCCGGACCGATCAACCGACGGACGCCGTCTCTCGACGAGACAGAGGCCTGAACAAGGACGCGGGATGGCGAATACCCGCTTCGAATCGAAGATAGCCAGCTTGATCGCAAGGCAGCGTTCGGCCACGAGCCGTCGCTGAAGTGCACGCTGACCCGGGTTTCTGGAACCGCAACACGTTCGATGCCTCGAGTGTGTCACAGAGAAGTCGTCCGGCGTGGAGCACGGGCGACATCGTCCTCGTCCTTCGCCTGGGCATGGCCTGGGCATGGGGCGGCATGGCTCGAACTGCCGCGTTGCAACCACTCGAACTTCGCGGGACGGCTTCGCGTCGCACCGGCACGGTTCGCACTACGAGCGAGCCGTCGCCACTCGCTTCCGCCGCAGACGCGTGAATTCGGAGAACTCCCACTTGCGAAACGCCAGCACGGCGCAGCAGCCGTCGCGCACGTCCAGCGACAGACGCGCATCCATGCGCGCCAGTTGCTCGAATTCCTCGACCAGGCGCGCAATGGCCGCCTGCATGCGTGCGCGGGAGCCTTCGGACAAGGTCGCGCCGACGAAATGGAAGGCATCGCTGGTGCCGTCGAAGCGCTCGCCGAAGAATTCCGGCAGCACGCGCGACATGAAGAAGCGGTGCACCGGACCGTCCTTGCGCCAGGAAAAGTTGCGGGCGGTCAGTTTCTTGATGCGCTGCGGCGGCCGGTATTCGATGATCTTCAGTTGATCCAGCTTCAGCAGCAGCGAGACCAGCTCGTTTTCGTCGATGCGGAACGTCGCCATGATCTCGCCGAAACGCCAGTTGTTGAGGATCAGGTAGGTGGTCAGCAGCAGCTTGGGATCGGCGACCAGGGAAGTTTCCTGCGCCTTGCTCAGTTCGGTCACGGCGCGCCGGTCGGCATGACTCTGGCGCAGCAGCGACTCGAGATCGGTGCCCAGCACGTCGCAGATCTCGTCCAGCCGCTGCAGCGTGAAGCCGCCCTTGCCGAGATGGCGCTTGATGGTGGGCTCGCTGACGCCGAGCCGGGCCGCGAGTTCACGATAGGTGATGCCGCGATGACGCAGCTCCGAACGGATGGCCTGCACGAGAATGGCGGTAGCGGACATGTCGTCCTCCGTGATCCTTATTCATCAAAAGTATCATTTTCTGATACCTTGCGACGCTCGCGCTGATCGGTCCGCACGGATGCGTTGTCCGGTCCGCGTGACTGCCGCAAGATGCATCGCACGCCGAAGAACGCGGTCGGCGGATCATAGGGAGAAGTTGACGATGTCGGTCCAGATTCTAGGTACGGGCGAGCATGTGCCCCGCCGTTGCGTGTCGTCGTCGGAACTGGATGCACGCTGGAACAAGCCCTCCGGCTGGACCCAGCGGCATGCCGGCATTACCCGGCGCTACTACGCCGATGCCGGGGAGACGACATCCGGCATGGCCGCGCAGGCGGCCGAGGCGGCTCTTCGCGCTGCCGGTCTCGCACCCGACCAGCTCGACTGCATCGTTTCGGCCTGCAGCGTGATGGAACAGGCCATCCCCTGTTCGGCCGCGCTGATCCAGCGGCAGCTGGGCCTGGGCGAGAGCGGCATTCCCGCGTTCGACATCAATGCGACCTGCCTGAGTTTCCTGGCCGCGCTGGACACCCTGAGCATGGCCGTCGACGCTGGCCGCTACCGGCGCGTACTGATCGTGTCCAGCGAGATCGCCAGCGCCGGCCTGCCGGAGGACGATGCGGAAACATCGATGCTGTTCGGCGACGGCGCGGGCGCCGTGGTCATTGGCGCCTGCGCGGGCGAAGGTCCGGGCCGCATCCTCGGCACACACTTCGAAACCTACGGCGTCGGCGCCGAGCTGTGCCAGGTGCGGGCGGGCGGCACGCGCATCCGCCCGCGCGAGGACATGCAGGCATTCCTGGACGGCGCGTGCTTCCAGATGCGCGGACGCCAGACCTATCGCATGGCCGCCCAACGCCTTCCCGCGTTCATCGCGCGCCTGTTCGAACGCGCCGGCGTGTCGCTGGAAGGCATCGACCGGATCATTCCACACCAGGCCAGCGCCAAGGCGCTGACGCACCTGCAAGCGCTGCTGAAACTGCCTACCGATCATCTTGTGCGCACCCTGGGCGAACGCGGCAACCAGATGGCGGCATCTATCCCGGTGGCGCTGCATCATGCGGTGACCACGGGACGGGTGAAACGCGGCGACACGATCGCGCTGATCGGCTCGGGCGCCGGCCTCTCGTTCGGCGGCGCGGTGCTGACCTACTGACATGGCACGTATCCTGGTCACCGGCGCCTCCGGCTTCATCGGCGCTCACGTCACCCGCACACTGGCGGCCGCCGGGCACGAAGTGCTCGCCAGCGGGCGCAACCCGGACCGCCTGACTGCCGCTGCCGGCTCGTTCGCGGACATCGCCACCGCCGATCTGGCGGACGATGCGCTGGACCCTCTGGTGACCGGACGCGACGCGATCGTGCATTGCGCGGCCTTATCCGCACCATGGGGGCCGCGCGAGGCGTTCCAACGTGCCAATGTCGTCGCGACCGAGCGTCTGCTTCGCGCGGCCGGGCGCCATCGGGTTCCACGCTTCGTGCATTTTTCCTCGCCCAGCATCTATTTCCGCCTGGCCGATCAATTCGACATTGAGGAATCTTTCGAACCGCCCGCGCGCTGGATCAACGCCTACGCGGAAAGCAAATGGCAGTCCGAACAGTGCGTCGCCGATGACTGCCATGCCGACATGACGCGCATCATCCTCCGTCCGCGCGCAGTGTTCGGCGAAGGCGACCGTGCGATTTTTCCACGCATCCTCGCGCTGGCCTCACGCGGCTGGTTTCCCTACATCGCCGGCGGGCACGCACGCATCGACACGACCTACGTCGGCAATGTCGCCGACGCCGTGCTGGCCACGCTGGACCTTCCCGCGTCGCGCGATCCGCAAGTGTTCAATCTCAGTAACGGCGAACCGATGGCCGTCCGCACACTGCTGCAGGAACTGTTCGACGCGCTGCACATGCACGTGCGCCCGGTGCACCTGCCGCGTACGCTGGCCCTGGCGCTGGGCACGGCCGCCGAATCCGCGGCACGGCTCAAACCGGGCCGGCCGGAACCACGGTTGAGCCGTTACGGTGTCGGCGTGCTCGGCTATTCGCAAACGCTCGACATCACCCGTGCCCGACGCGTGCTCGGCTACCGCCCGAGCGTGTCGGTCCGCGAGGGCATTCGTCGCTTCGCGCAAGGATGGTCGCATCATGACGACGCTTGAATGGCGCGCCTACGAGGTGGGCCACTGCCTGCACCCGGAATGCAGCGTGCGCAAGGGCGGGCGCTGGCGCATGACGCGCTTTCCCGCGCTGGCCTTCCTGATTCGTCACCCGCAGCGCGGCGCCGTGTTGTTCGACACCGGATACAGCGAGCATTTCTTCAGCGCCACGGAGCACATGCCCGAACGGCTCTACCGTACCGTCACGCCACCGCGGCTGAAGGACAACGAGAGCCTGCTACGCCAGCTGCAGCGCGACGGCATTGGCGCCGACGACATCGATGCGATCGTGCTCTCGCACCTGCATGGCGATCATGTCGGCGGGCTGCGGGACTTTCCCTCCTCGTCCATCTTCTGCGCCCGCGAAGGTTGGCAGGACCTGCAACGACGCGGTCGCCTGGCGGCCGTGCGGAAAGGACTGCTGCACGACCTGCTTCCGAGTGATTTCCCAAAGCGCGTTCGCTGGATCGAGGATGCGCCGCGCGCCGCCATGCTTCCGGATGCGTTCGCGGAGCTGGCTCCCGGCTACGACCTGTTCGGCGACGGCAGCCTGACGGCGATCGAACTTCCCGGTCACGCGACGGGCCACTTCGGTCTGTTCTTTCACAGCAGCGATCACGAGCCGGTGCTGCTCGTCGCCGATGCCGTGTGGTCCTCGCGCACACTGCGTGACGGCGTGCCGCCGCCGGCCATGGTCACCTCCTGGCTCGGCGATACCGACGCCTACCGCACCACGCTCGAACGCCTTGCGCGCCTGCATCGCGCCTGGCCGCAGCTGCGCATGGTGCCGTCTCATTGCGCGGAACATCGACCATGACGCAGCAATGGGCCGAAAAAGCGGGTGTGGCGCTGGCCTATCTGGCAGCGCGAAAGCGGAACCGGCTGCGCACACGCGAGCAGATCCGCGCGCATCAGGCGCGACGCTGGCGAGCGCTGAGCCGTTGGCTGACTGCCCATGCACCGTTCTATGCCGCATACGCCGGACAGCCGTTCGAGTGCTGGCCCATGATGGACAAGTCGCAATGGATGCAGCATTTCGACACCCTCAACACCGCCGGCATCGCCCTGCACGACGCCTATAACGTGGCCGAACGCGCCGAACGCAGCCGCGACTTCCAGCCGACCCTCGACGGCATCAGCGTGGGTCTGTCGACCGGCACCTCCGGGGCGCGCGGCGTGTTCCTGGCCAGCGCGTCGGAGCGCCGCCGCTGGGCCGGCGCGATGCTCGCCAAACTGCTGCCCGGTGGCCTGCTGGCCCGCGAGCGGATCGCGCTGCTGCTTCGCGCCGGCAGCAATCTGTACGACACCATCCAGGGCGCTCGGCTCACCTTCCGCTACTTCGATCTGGTGCAACCGCTGGACGAACTCGTCGATGAACTCGACGCCTATGCACCGACCATTCTGGTCGGACCGGCGCAGGCCCTGGCGCTGCTTGCACGCCTTCGCTCGCAGGGCCGCGCACGCATCGCGCCACGCCGGGTGATCTCGGCCGCCGAGGTGCTCGATCCCATCGATCGGACCTGCATGGAGCAGACCTGGGGCATCGCAATCGAACAGATCTATCAGGCAACCGAGGGGTTTCTCGGCCACACCTGCGCGCAGGGCGTACTGCATCTGAACGAGGACGGCCTGATTGTGGAACGCGCATGGATCGACCGTGCGCAACGTCGTTTCGTGCCCATCGTCACTGACCTGTATCGCCGCACGCAGCCGGTCGTCCGCTACCGCCTCAACGACGTGCTGGTGCAGCGCGAATTGCCCTGTTCCTGTGGGTCCGCGCACATGGCGCTGGATCGCATCGAGGGGCGCGAGGACGACATCGTGTGGTTGCGAGCCCGTACCGGCGATGCATCCATTCCGCTGTTCGCGGATGCGCTGACGCGTGCTCTGTTGATTGCGGATCCGGCCATCACGGATTACCAGGTTGACCAAATCGCGCCGAATGCGCTGCGGATCGCCATCGAGCCCGCACTGGACGCATCGCGCGAACAGCTACTGCGCGACGCGCTGCATGCACTCTGCGAACGGCTCGATGCCGACATGCCCGACCTGATCTTTGCCGAGATGCCCGCGCATGCGCTCACCCACAAGCGCCGTCGCGTGCGCGGACTGCGACCGACCCGGGAGACGGAACATGCGTAGCGTGCTGATCCTCGGCGCACGTTCACCGGTGGCGCTCGATCACGCGCGCCGTTTCGCCGCGCAGGGCTGGCGCGTGGTCGTGGCCGACAGCGTGCCCTGCCGCATCACGCGCTGGTCGCGTGGCGTCCATGCCAGCGAATCCCTGCCGTCCGCGCGCGGCGATCTGCACGCCTACGCGAAGGCGCTGAACCGGATCATCGCCATACACCGGATCGACCTGGTGCTGCCGACCTGCGAGGAAGTGTTCTACGTGGCGCGCTGCCGTGCGCGCCTGCCGCAGGACGTGCGTGTCGTCGCGCCGCCGTTCGACACCCTGGCCATGCTGCACAGCAAATGGCGCTTTCTGGACGCCGCGCGCGACTGCGGCATCCATGTGCCCGACAGCGCGCTCGTCGACGATATCGACGAAGCGCGCGCATGGGCGGCGGGGCGACCGGTCGTCCTCAAGCCCGAGTTCTCTCGCTTCGGCGTTCACGTGCGCCGCTACCCTGAAGGTATCCCGGACCGCGCCGCGCGCTTTGCCACACAACAGAAGTGGGTCGTGCAAGCCTACTGCCGCGGCGAGGAACGGTGTTCGTACAGTGTCGTCGACCGTGGCCGCCTGCTGGCCCATGTAACCTATCGGCCCGTGTACCGCATCCGGGGCAGCTCCGGCTATGTCTTCCAGGCCTGCAAAGCGCCGGAGATCGAGGCCTTCGTCCGCACCTTTGCGCGCAAGACCGCCTGTACTGGTCAGCTCTCGTTCGACTGGATGTCCGCCGAACCCAATCAGTACGCGGTCCTGGAATGCAATCCGCGCGCAGTGAGCGGCGTGCACCTCTTCGCACGCGACGCGGCCCTGCCCGCCGCGTTGATGGGCGAAACGGATACCTGCGTGCAGCCGGACTTCAGCAGTTTGCGCATGATCGGACCCGTCATGCTGGCCGCAGCGCTGTCGCCGTCGCTGCGAACGGTCCCGTTACGCCAATGGTGGCGCGACCTGCGCGCCGCGCGCGACGTGCTCGGTGTGGAAGGCGACCGCTGTCCGCTGCTGGGCGGCCTGGCCGACTTGGCGTCCTACGCGGGACTGGCCGCACGGCAGCGCTGCTCGATGCGCGAAGCCTCGACGCGGGACACCGAGTGGGACGGCGAACGCATGGAGTGGCCATGAGCATCGCGCCACACGTGTCGCCGGATGCCTTCAACGCCCAGGTCGATGCCTTTCTCGGCGTGCACTGCTCACGGCCGACCCACTCCTTGATCGCCAACGTGCATGCCCGCGTTGACGCCGTGACAGCCGGCGATGTGCGTCTGCCGACGACGATCAACGACGACGAGGGCGAGCAAGCGTGGATCTGCTCGCCGTACACCACCTACTACCGCTATGCGCTGGAGGAAGTCGCGCGATTCGGTCATCCGCTGCTCTCGGCGCCCCTGCGCCTGCTGATCCACGGCGCTGGAGCGCTGCTTCGCCGCAGCCGCATCGATCGCGCCGTCACCCTCAACCACTGGCTTGTCTCGACCAACAGCTACCCATGTCTGCATGACGTCGATCTCGACCGAGCCATCACCGAGGCGAAGGATCGCTGGCCGGACCATGCCCTGTGGTTCCGCTCGCTCAACACGGCGCATCACGCCGACTGGCTGCGCGCGCTGATCCGGCTCGGCGGCGTGCTGCTGCCGAGCCGGCAGGTCTATCTGTTCGACGACGTGGCGTCGCTGGCCCATCGACACCGGGACCTGAAACGCGACCTCGCTCTGCTGCGCAAAGGCGAAGGCGTGACCTGCGCACCACTGCAGGAAGACGATCACGACCGCGCCGCCGCGCTCTATCACGAACTCTACGTCCGCAAGTACTCGCCGCTCAACCCGCAGTATCGGAGCGACCTGCTGCGCGCCTGGAGCCACGCGGGACTGCTGCACCTGCATGGCTTGCGCGATGATCGCGGCGTGCTGCAGGGTGTGGTCGGCATCCTGCGCATGGGCAACCTTCTGACCTCGCCCATCGTCGGCTACAACACCGCCCTACCGCAGAAGCTCGGCCTATACCGCCGGCTCGCCGCGCGGGTACTGCACGAGGCCGCAGAGCAGGACGACCTGGTCAACCTCAGCGCCGGCGTGGCCGACTTCAAGCGCCAGCGTGGCGGCCGTCCCGCGATCGAGTACAGCGTCGTCCTGGTCGATCACCTGCCGCGCGCGCGCCGCCATGCGCTGCGTGCGCTCGGCGGTATCCTGCGCGGCGTCGGCGTCCCCGTCATGAAAAGGTTCCGGCTATGACGCCCTGGCCCTCGCACCTTCGCAGCCAATGGTTCGCGGTGACCTTGTCGCGCAAGGTCGGCCGTGCGCCGAAGCGCTTTCTGCTGCTCGGTCGCCCGATCGTGCTAGCGCGTCTGGACGGACAACGCGTCGTCGGCTTCGAGGATCGCTGCCCGCACCGCCACGCGCCACTGTCGAAGGGACGCTGCATCGACGGTCAACTGCAATGCCCGTATCACGGCTGGCGCTTCGACGCGCAGGGCCGCCTGCAGGCCTTGCCCGGCGCACCACCCGAACAGCGCCTGCCCGGCATTCACGCACGCAGGGTCTGCGTGACCGAGCGCGACGGCGTGATCTGGGTACGCGAGCGCGACGATGACAAACGCGATCTTCCCGAGCGGGTCCGGAGCATGGACACCTGGAACCGGAAGTTCCTGTGGCAGACCGTGTGGCGCGGAAACATCGTCGACGCGCTGGAGAACGTGCTCGATCCGCTGCACACCCATTTCGTGCATCCGGGGCTGGTGCGCAAGGGCGGCGAACGCTGCGCCATGCGCGTGCGCCTGCAACCGAACAACGAGGGCTTCACGGTCGACTACTCCGGTCATGAAACCCAGTCGGGCCTGCTCTACCGCCTGTTCGAATCTCCGCGCGAATCCGAGCGCGCCCATTTCTGCGCACCGGGTACAGCTCAACTGGAATACCGCTATCGCAATGGCAGTCGGGCCTGCATCTCGCTGCACTTCAGCCCCCAGGACGACCGCAACACGCACCTGATCGGCATGCTGCATGTGCAAGGCCGCCGAGTGCCGGCCTGGGCGGTGCGGCTCTTCCTGTGGCCGTTCATCCGACGCGTCGCGAAACAGGACGCGCGCATGCTCGGCTGGCAGGCCGACAACACGCGCATCTTCGGCGACCGGCAGGACATCGTCACGCGCTGCGACATCGTGCGCAGACACCTGATGTCGGCCTGGCGCGACGATCCCGCAAGCATCGACCTTCCCCCGGACGGCATCGATACCGAGTTGTATCTCTGAATATAAAGCCCGGCACGCTTCCCGACGTTGTACGGGAAGGCGTCCGAGCACATCCCATTCCACACCTCCGATGGCGTGGACGATGCCACACGGATCCGGAAAATCCCCCGGCCCGCCATGGTCGCTGCGGAAGCAGAGAGGAGTCCGTGGCCGCAACTTCTGCGCACAATCGACCGAGCGCCATCGACAGCGGCAAGAGCACCCTCTAGAGTCAAAACGTGCCGTATCGCAGCCCAGTGAGCTGAATTTCGATGCACACCCGGCGCCACCCTTTCATTCAGGCGCGGCATCGGCAATTCAGGCACTGATGCCGGCGAGATGGCGGAGACCGGCTATTTTCTTTTCTCGATTGATGCCGCGATGCACAAGGACGCAGCCCCCGTCGAGGCAGTGGACACGGAAGCATGCACGAAGACATTCCCGGAACCGTGAAGAACACCCGATCGAAGATCGATTCATCGCCTGCTGCGTCCATTCGAGGCGACATGCTTCGCACCACGCGATGGGAGGAACTGGGCAACAAGGATCCACGTGTACCGCCAGCCTTCGTGATCGAATTCTCCCCGGACGCACATACCTCATCGGCTTGCGAGCGATACGGCATTGCGCTTCCTTCACAGCTCCACCATGCCGTAGCCAAGCGACAGGCCGAATTCATCATGGGGCGCCTCGCCGCCCACCAGGCCATCGAACGACTGGGTATCGCCGCCTCCACCCCCGGCATCGGCGCCTCGAGAGAACCGCTGTGGCAAGCAGGCGTGACCGGAAGCATCTCGCACACCGATGACATCGCCGCCGCGATTGCTGTCCCAGCGCCGACCGTGACCGGAGTCGGTATCGATATCGAGAAGGTCCCTAACGCCGAAACGCGCGACGCCATTCGTGCGCTCGCGCTAACGCCCGACGAGCAGCGGCTAATGGAAGCCCGACGTGGACACCTAACCACCAACATGCTTCTCATCACCGGCTTTTCCGCCAAGGAGAGCTTCTTCAAAGGCGTGTTCGCTGTCGTGGGTCGCTACTTCGACTTCGACGCCGTGCGCGTTTCCGGCCTGGATGCCGATGCAGGGCGCCTCACGCTGACACTCAGGCAAACCCTTTGCCCATCTCTTGTCGAAGGGCGCTCGTTCGAAGTCGGCTTCAAGACACTGGCCAGAGATACGGTAGCCACCAGTTTCGTGTGGTGAATCATTTATACAGGCCAACATCCACGCACACATGACTGGATGGGGAAATTTCTGACTGAACTCGAAATCGAGACGCCGTTCAGAGGCTGCGCCCGGAATCGACGCCAACGTCGTTCATGTCCACCGTAGTAAATCAAACCTTTCCGACCTGATTTTTAGCCAGCGATCGAGGCTCGTACCTCTGTCCCCGTGCTGAACTTCAGTCCTTTCGCTCGCGGCCTCGACGAAGGCGATGTCCACCGCAATCCCCGCTCATCGCTGTACCCGCAGCGACATAGCAACCTGCCTGCATTCGATCCAAGCGCGATTTTTTTACGCTGCGTTTACGCCCGAGCGACGATGCGCTATCCGCGCTTTACGCCACCGCGCCTAGAGTGCCGCCTCGCCCATCACGGACAGGCATCAAGACATGGTCTCGACCTCGCTGGCCCGACGCGACGCTCACGACGTGAATCCGGTTCATCGAAAACGCTTCGCGGCGCTGGCGCTGGGCGCCGTCGGCGTGGTCTACGGCGACATTGGCACCAGCCCGCTGTACACGATCAAGGAAATCTTCGGCACCCAGGGTATCGCCACCGCGCCGCAGAACGTGCTCGGCGCACTCAGCCTGATCTTCTGGTCGCTGATCGTCGTGGTATCGGTGAAGTACCTGCTGTTCATCCTGCGCGCCGACAACAAGGGCGAAGGTGGCATCGTCGCCCTGATGGCGCTGGCGCAGCGCTGCGCGCGCAGCCGCCCGCGGCTGGTATCGGCGATCGCGATCCTGGGCTTGTTCGGCGCGGCGCTGTTCTACGGCGATGGCGTCATCACCCCGGCGATGTCCGTGCTGTCGGCGGTCGAGGGACTGGAAGTCGCCGCGCCGCGCCTGGCCCACTGGGTGGTGCCGATCACGCTGCTGGTCATCGTCACGCTGTTCGCGCTGCAGAAGCACGGCACCGAGCGCATCGGCGCGGTGTTCGGACCGATCTGCGTGCTGTGGTTCCTGTGCCTGGCCGCGCTCGGCGTGCACGGTATCGCGCAGGAGCCGGGCGTGCTGCGCGCGGTGTCGCCGACCTACGCCGTCGACTTCTTCGTGCACAACCGCGCGCAGGCGTTCTTCGCGCTGGGCGCCGTGGTGCTGGCCGTCACCGGCACCGAGGCGCTGTATGCGGACATGGGCCACTTCGGCAAACGCCCGATCCAGAGTGTATGGTTCGCGTTGGTGCTGCCGGCGCTGCTGCTGAACTACTTCGGCCAGGGCGCGCTGCTCATGCTGCACCCGGCAGCCGTCGCCAATCCGTTCTACCACCTGGTGCCACGCGCGCTGCTGTACCCGATGATCGCGCTGGCCACGGTCGCCACGGTGATCGCTTCGCAAGCGGTGATTTCCGGCGCGTTCTCGATGACGCGCGAGGCGATGCAACTGGGCTACCTGCCGCGCATGCGTGTGGTGCACACCTCGCGCAGCATGTCCGGCCAGATCTATGTGCCGTGGATCAATCGCATCCTGATGGTGCTGGTGATCGGCGCGGTGATCGGCTTCCGCTCCTCGGACAACCTCGGCGCGGCCTACGGCATCGCCGTGACCGGCACCATGGTCATCACCTCGCTGCTCGCGCTGGTCGTCGCGCGGTTCCGCTGGGGCTGGCGTTGGCCGGTCATCGTGCTGATCGGCGCGGGACTGCTCAGCGTGGATCTGGGCTTCTTCAGCGCCAACGCGATGAAGATCGCCAGCGGCGGCTGCTTCCCGCTGGCACTGGGTCTGTTCGTATTCGCATTGATGACGACCTGGCGCCGGGGCCGTGCTCTGGTCGCACGCACGATCCGCCAGGGAGGCGTGGCGCTGGAGCCGTTCCTGCAAAGCCTGGCCGAACATCCGCCGCACAGCGTGCCGGGTACGGCGATCTTCATGACCGCCGACCCCGGACAGGTACCAAATTCGATGCTGCACAATCTCAAGCACAACAAGGTCCTGCACGAACGCAACGTGCTGTTGACGGTGGAAATGCTGAACACGCCCACGGCCGACGCCGACGAGCGCATTGCCCTACGCGATCTAGGACACGGCATGTACCGGTTGCAGCTGCGCTACGGCTTCGACGAGGACCCGGACGTGCCCGCCACGCTGCTGCAGTGCGGGACCGTGGGCGCGAGCTTCGACCTGATGGACACCACCTTCTTCCTGTCACGCGAGACCGTTGTCTCCGGCCATCATGCCGGCGGCATGGCGACCTGGCGCGACCGCCTGTTCGCATTCCTGTCGCGCAACGCGATGACCGCCACAGCGTTCTTCCGCATCCCTGGCAACCGCCTGATCGAGCTGGGCGCACACGTGGAAATCTGAGTCGTGCGCCGCTCCCGCATCACGCCTGCGACAGACCGATATCCGCAGCCTCACGGATGCATTAGGCTTACGCACCAAGCATGAGCGCCCACGCTTCCGACGCCGTCACCGAACCACTTCCGTCCCGCCGGCACAGCGGTTTCGGCGCGTATGTCTACGCGACACTGGCGACGGCGCTCGCGTTCGTGCTCGCCTTCCTCGCCGACCACTATCTCAGTGTCGCCAACCTCGCGCTGATCTTCCTGACCGCCGTCCTCGCCGTCGCCGTGCGTACGCGCATGCGCGTGGCGGCCTACACGGCGGTGCTGTGCTTTCTCGGCTACAACTTCTTCTTCACACCGCCGCGTTACACCTTCACCATTGATTCCGCCGACGATGTGCTTACCGTCGGTCTGTTTCTGGTCGTAGCTTTGGTGTGCAGTCGGCTGGCGACGCAACTGGCCGACAAGGTCGCCTCCCTGCGCGCGGCGCAGGTACGCGCCGGCGCACTGCTGGAACTGGGACAGCAACTGAAAGCCGATAGCGACGAAACCTCCCTGCACAGGGTCACGGTCGAGATCGCCGCACGCACGCTGCAGACCACGACCGCCCTGCTCGTGCGCGATGGCGAACCGCCCACCTGGCGCGTGGCCGCATCCGCGCCGCAGATGCCCACGCTGTCCCCGGAAGACCTCGCCGCCGCCGACTTCTGCGACCGCCTTGCCGCACCGGCCGGACGCGGCACCCGGCGCGCCTCGCGCGCGCGCGGCTGGATGATCCCGCTGCATGCCGAAACCCGACGTCACGGCGTGCTGGCGCTGTTCGACGCCGAGAGCCGCGACCTGCCAGACAACGAGCAGCGCCACCTTGCCGAGGCATTCGTGCGCACGATCACGCAGGCGCTGGAACACGCACGACTGACCGAGGCGCTGGAAAAAGCACGCGTGGAAGGCGAGACCGAGCGCCTGCGCAACGCCCTGCTGTCGTCGGTCTCGCACGACCTGCGCTCGCCGCTCGTGTCGATGATCGGCGCCGCCGACACCTTGTCCAACTACGACCGGGACCTTCCCGAACCGGAACGCCGCCAGCTGCTTGAGGCCATCATCGAAGAAGGCAAGCGACTGGATCGCTACATTCAGAACCTGCTCGACATGGCGCGGCTCGGACATGGCGAGTTGAAGCTGCATAGAGACTGGGTCGATGCCGCCGAAATCGCCGTGGCCGCCGTCGCGCGTCTGCACCGGCTGCACCCGGAACAGACGGTCGAATCGCGACTTCCACGCGACACAGTGCTGCTGTACGTGCATCCCGCCCTGGTCGAACAGGCAGTGTTCAACATTCTGGAGAACGCGGCGCACGTCTCGCCACCGCATAAGCCCATCGACATGAATATCACGCTGCACGACGATTGGCTGCACATCGACATCATTGATCGTGGCCCTGGCATTCCCGACGCCGAACGCGAACGCATCTTCGACACCTTCTATTCGGTTGCACGCGGCGATCGCCAAGCACGCGGCACCGGGCTTGGACTGTCGATCTGTCGGGGCCTGATCGGCGCACACGGCGGTCGCGTCGAAGCTTTATCCACGCCATACGGCGGCAGCATGCTGCGCATCAGCCTGCCGCTGCCCGACCGACCGGAGATGGACGCATGAACGCCATCGCGCCGCGCATCCTCGTCATCGACGACGAGCCGCAGATCCGCCGCTTTCTGGACATCGGCCTGCGTGCCGAAGGCTATCGAGTGCTGCTGGCGGCCAGCGCCGAAGAGGGCCTGAACCTGGCTGCTACGCAGGAACCCGACGTGGTGGTCCTTGATCTCGGACTGCCCGATCGCGAGGGACACGAGGTGCTCGCGGAGCTACGGCAGTGGAGCTCGACGCCCGTGCTCATGCTCTCCGTGCGCGATGCCGAAGCCGAGAAAGTTCGCGCACTGGACCTTGGCGCCCACGACTACGTGACCAAGCCTTTCGGCATTCAGGAACTCATGGCGCGACTGCGTGTGCTGCTGCGCAACCGGGTCGAGGGGGATGGCGAGAACGCGCCCCTGTATGACGATGGCTGCCTGTGCATCGACATGCTGCGTCGCGAAGTTCACCTGGACGGACAACCCGTCGAGCTCACACGCAAGGAGTACGCGGTGCTCTTGATGCTGCTCGCGCATGCCGGCCGCGTGGTCGCTCAGCAATTGCTGCTGCGAAAGATCTGGGGTGCAACGCATGTGCACGATACGCACTATCTCCGCGTCGTGATCGGCCGCCTGCGCCAGAAGCTCGGTGACGACCCGTCCTCGCCGCGCTGGCTGAAAACCGAGCCCGGCGTCGGCTACCGCTTCATCATGGCGGAACCGGCCACCGATTAGACGCGCCCAGGGATGCGCAAAGGAGACGCCGAGCGCATTTCAAAAACGCTGACCGCTCTCTCGCACCATGCCGTGAGAGCGACATGGCGCGAGATAATAGATAGAAGTTTATACGTCCAAAATAGTGATACGTTGCACAAAAAAGGCCTCTCCCGGTTAATTTAAATTTTCATTAAAATATAGATAAATCAACCTCTTGTGATTTATGACCAAGGAAATAAAAAAGAAAAACGATCGAATCGTTTGCCACTGCGGCGCACAGCGGAGTATGTTTTTTATCGACGCAGGACGATCCCCTCGACCTGCGCCTCCAGTCCGCGCAGGCTCGCAGCCTTGCCCGTCAAGGAGGACATATGAATGGCAATCGCGCGCCACGCGGCTCCGCTCACACGGAGGATATTGCTATGAGAATCACCAAATCCCTGACGTCAATGACCGCCCTGGCCTTGTGCCTCGCCGCCGTGCCGGCGTTCGCTGCTCACGCAGCGGGAGCTTCCGTCAACATCGCGCAATCCACGCCGCAGACCACGACGGACGCCTCGTCTTCCCGCATCGTCGTGACAGTTCGCAAGGTGTATTTCTTCGATCAGCTGGATCGCAACCACAACGGCTTGCTCAGCCGCGCCGAGCTGCCGCTCGACCTGCGTGATCTGCGCCGGAACTTCCTGCGCGCCGACTTCGATCACAACGGGCAGATCTCGCCGATGGAATATGTGCTCTTCACGCGTGGCCTGGCGCCGCAGTATGCGGGCGTCTCCCATGCCTATATCTACGTGTATGGCCGTCCCCACGAATACCCGCGACGGATCAGCACGGAAGAAATGTAGCCCTCTACGCGCGGGACCTTCATCGCCCGGAAGGTTCCGCGCGCATCGCGCCGGAAGCGGCTTCAGGACGTGATGCCTTCCCTCGCAGCCGCAACACATAAACGCGCTGCGGGAGTCATCGTCCCACCATCAACGGGTATCGTTTGCGACCGCCTGGTCGCTCCATTCGCGCGCCAGCAGCGCGAAGACCAGATCATCCACCCACTCGCCGCGGAAATACAGGCTCTCCACGTGATGCGCCTCCTTGCGAAAGCCGAGCGCGTGAAGCAACGCGACACTGGCGTGATTGCGCGGATCGACCGACCCCACGATGCGCCGATAACCGAACTCGCCGAAGAGATGTCCGATCACAGCCCGCATGGCTTCGCGCGCATAGCCGCTGCCCTGGTGTGCCGGCATCAGTGAAATACCCAACTCGACGGCATCCTGCTGGCTGGGCGGAAAATGGATGCCCAGGTCGCCGACCAGCTCCCCGCTTTCACGCAGACGAATCGCCAGCTGATTCCAGCCATCGGGTTCGGCGAATCGCCGTGTCGACTGACGCGCAATGAACGCAGCGGCGTCCTCCACGGCATCCGGACGCCAGCCCTGGTACCGCGCGATGCGCGGATCGCTGCGGTACGCGAACAGATCCTGCGCATCCTCTTCGCGCAGCGCATCCAGGCGCAGACGCGCCGTGTGCATGGGGAGATGGGATTCTGCTGGCATGCGGCATCAGGGCATCAGGAACACCGCCCCATTATGCGGCACGTCACCCGGTACCGCAGCCGAACTCGTCCGCGCATCGCTCATGCGTCTCCGGACGGCTGCACCGCATGCTTGTGCGTGTACATGTCGCGATCCGCGGAGGCATACAGGCGGGAGACATCGTCCCCGTCATCGGGGTAGACGGACACTCCGATGCTGGCACTGGCCTGCAACGAGAACGACTCGACCTCGATCGGCGTCTTCAGCACGTCCTGCAGTTTCTCCGCGACCCGCGCGGCAGCGTCGCGGTTCGGCAGGTCCGTCAGAATGACGGCGAACTCGTCCCCACCCAGGCGCGCCAGCATGTCACGCTTGCGCATGCAGGCCGCGAAGCGCTGCGTGATGCCCTGCAGCAGAAGATCCCCGACTGCATGCCCATGCAGATCGTTGACCTGCTTGAAACCATTCAGATCGATGACCAGCACGGCCAGTTTCGATTTCCGCTCGCGGCTCTCGCGCACGGCCTGCAGCAGATAGCGCAGGAACAGGCGCCGGTTCGGGAGATCGGTCAGCGCATCATGCAGGGACGCATGCTCGGCCTTGTTCATCTGCTCTTCGAGCAAGGTGAAGATCAGGCCGGTCGCGACCAGGAACTTGGGCAGGTTCCAGACTTCGTGCTCCACGTGAAGATGCGGCCAGAAGATCCGAATCACCACGCTGACCGGGAACGCCAGCGACCAGGCCAGAAAGCTGAGCGTCGTGAAGCGCACGCCCACACCGGGCTGGTCGCTGGCCATGCGGAAAAACACTGCGGCCGCCAGGTAGTGCCAGAACAGCGACCAGTTCAATGCCATCCCGCCTTGGTCCAGGTACAGCAGAACGGCCTGCACGGCGTAGACCAGCACCAGAATCGCGCCACGCATGCGACGCTCGGTCCGGTCGTCGAGACGTCGCCCGCTGCAGAACACCCACAACGATGACGCCAGGCCGGCCGCGGTCAGAACGTAGTAGAGCGCTCCCTGCTCCACGCCGTAGATCAGCCCGACGTAGAACAGCGCATCCGGAATCGAGGACAGCAGCGTGAGCGGCAGATCGTGTGATCCGGCATCGCGCCGCATGTCGTTGCCGGCCCAGATGAAGGCCAGACTGGTCAACAGCAGCATGACCACAGAGATCGCGCTGGCCGACTCGGCCACGGCCGGAACGTTCTGGCTGACGAACTGAGCCGCGATATGGATCAGGATCAGCACCCAACCCACCAGCCAATAGCGCAGTCGGGTCTGCTGTGTGCGTTTGAGCAGGGACCAGAAAGCCGCAACCAGACCGCCGATCGCCAGAAAATCCGGTAGAACCGTGAAATTCATTTCAACCCACGCACCTGCAACCCGAACACGCGAGATAGGCGGGACGCCGGCCGGGTCTGCATCGGCAAGCGCGCGCATGACACGCGTGCCGACGAGTATAGGGCACGATATCGCCCCACCGCCCAGCGGCTTCCCGCGCGCGGCATCTCAACGATCCCGGATCTTCAGACCGCTCATCAGCAGCTTGAGTTTCGCTGCCATCTTCGGCTGTGGCTGGGCGCCCTCGCTGTGATAGTAGACCGGATACAGCACCTGCGGATCGGCTTCGGCCACCGGCCCGGCCACCGACGTGATCTTCATGATGTCGTCGTCGTTGCGAGCCACGCCGTCATAGGGATGCCGACGATGCTCGACCTTGTGCCAGGTGCTCTTGAAGCTGTCCTCCATGTCCGCGGTCGGCTGCGCCACCCGCGCCACGTTGATGGCGTCGCGATCATAGGGATTGGGCGCGGCCCACACATCGGCCACGTCCCACACCACCTTGCCGTGGTCTTTGAAGAAACTGAAACCGAGGGTGAGCATGCTCTCCGGATCGATCTTCTGCAGTTTCGGCGTCCACGAGAGCTGGAGCTGCTTCGAACGGTAGTCGAAGCGCTTGCCGTAGTCGAAATCGATGTGAATGTGCTTGAACGCATCCGGCAGCAGGTCGCGCTGCGTCAGGAAAGTCTTCCACTGCTTGAGCATGCCGTCGTAGGTGACGTACATGAAATCGCTCAGCGCCTCGGCATTGATCAGGTAGTCGTAGGTCTGGGAAGCCTTGGCGAACTGCATCATGCCGACATAGCCATCCGGCACCGGCAAAGTCATCAGCACTACGTTGGTATTGGCGTAGGGCATCGGCCAGATGCGGATCTGCCAGCGGCGATGCCATTTGTCCTCGTGGACAAAATCGCGCACTGGCTCGCCCATCGAAGTGATCTTCACCCGATCGTTGCCCACCCGGCGCTTCATGTAGCCGGTACGCAGGATCAGGTCCATCAGCGTCTTCGGATCGTGATACAGCTTGGTCGCCGACAAGCTGTCCGGCTTGCGCAGGTGCATCAGCAGGTTGTTGCGGAACGAGCCGACCTCGATGTAGCCGTTGTCGGACAACGTGACCTTGCGCTGCCGCTTGGCGGACAGATCCCACTGCCCGTTGTTGTCGCGCGCGACGACGCTGGGGAAGTTGCTCATGCTGGGCACTTCGTGCAGCAGCTCGTTCGATCCTTCGCCGTTGGGGAACATCTTCGCCGGGTCGTGCGCCAGCAGCTTCGCGAGCTGGTTCTTCGAGTAGGCGCGCTGCAGCTTGTCGTAGGCCTTGAAGAAGCCGCTCTGACTGAGCGGCAGCGCGAACGTGCCCTTGAAGATGTTGTGCAACGTGGTGTCGAACACATCGAACTGGTAGGACACACGCTCGTCGATGACGGCCTTGTCGTCCGGGGCATTCAGCACTTCGCCGATCGGCAGCGCGTAGTTGAGGTTCTCGTTGGCCGACTTCATCAGCACCACGCCCACCACCTTGCCGTGGGTGTCCAGCAGCGGCCCGCCGCTGTTGCCGGGCGAGGCCGCCGCCGAGAAGCGCATCCACTTCCAGCTGCCGGCCTGCTGCTCGGGCGTGTCGGAGGTGTACAGGCCGTCCCGAATGACGATACCGGTGCCCAACGCATTGCCGACCGCGTAGACCACCTTGTTGAGCTGCGGGTGGATGTTCACCGGCAGCGATGCCTCGCTCGGCGGGTTCTTCAGCGAGAACATCACGAAGTCCTTGCGCAGCGAGAACTTCAGGATCTTGTCGATGGGATAGACCTTGCCGCTGGCGTCGCGCAGCGCCAGCGGACCCCACAGGCTGTCCAGGCCAACCATGAGCACATGGCCGGCGGTAACGTAGCGGTTGTGTCCGATCGCGAACGC
The DNA here is from genome assembly GCF_012395255.1 of Oleiagrimonas citrea. Taxonomy (GTDB): domain Bacteria; phylum Pseudomonadota; class Gammaproteobacteria; order Xanthomonadales; family Rhodanobacteraceae; genus Oleiagrimonas; species Oleiagrimonas citrea. Next base: position 41,430 of record NZ_JAAZQD010000005.1, on the reverse strand, counting down.
GGTGCCGATCGAGTAGTACTTGTCAGTGCGCTGCTGGAACGGGAGCAGCTCCATGGGCAGCTTGCGCGCGTAGGTCAGCGGATCGTGCGTGGGCTTGTGCGCGACCACCTCGAAGGTGGAGGCCTGCACGTTAGGCAGAAGTGTCGGTTCCATGCTGGCCGCATGCGCAGTCGCCTGCATCCCCAGCCCACAGAGCATCAGCAGCGCCAGCGCAGCGCCTCGCATCCTTCGCATCATCGTATCCGCCTTTGTCATTCGCATCCGTTGTGTTCCTGTTCCGGTCGCCGTGCCGTCCTTGCGGCGTGTTCTCCGAAACATGCCACAAGCCGAGCCGGGACGCACCGCCCGATTGGCTGCGCCCGACGGCCCGCGTAATTGCTACCCTGTGGGTTCTCCCGCCACCTTCCCCGACCGGACACGCCATGGGCTGCTTCCCGCTGATCCTGACCTTCGTGCTTGGCACCGGCATCGGCTACGCCATCGATGGCCGCGCCGGCGCGCTCTGGGGCGCGGGCATCGGCCTGCTCGTGGGCATTGTGTCCGGAGTGGCCTTGATGAACATGATGCGCCGTCGGCACTGAACGGCCGCGTCACCGCATCGAAGCGCCCGCCGGCTCCCCGTCATGCCGCGATACCCGAGCCGGCGCGATTCCCAGATTCAACCGGAGTACTCCACCATGCAACGTATCGAGCAACACGCCAGTTTCGACGGTTCGCAGGAAGTGTGGTCGCACGACTCGGCGACGCTCGACTGCACCATGAATTTCGGCGTCTACCTGCCGCCGCAGGCAAAACAGGGCCCCTGCCCCGTGCTGTATTGGCTGTCCGGCCTGACCTGCACAGAGCAGAACTTCATCACCAAGGCCGGCGCGCAGCAGTACGCCGCCGAGCACGGCATCGTGGTGATCGCGCCGGACACCAGCCCCCGCGGCGAGAACGTGGCCGACGACGAAGCCTACGACCTCGGCCAGGGCGCGGGCTTCTATCTGAACGCCACGCGCGAACCGTGGGCGAAGCACTACCGCATGTACGACTACGTCACCCGGGAATTGCCGGCCCTGGTCGCCGAACATTTCCCGGTAACGGACGCCCGCTCGATCTTCGGCCATTCGATGGGCGGCCACGGCGCACTGGTCATCGCGCTGAAGAATCCGGGCATGTTCCGCAGCGTGTCGGCATTCGCGCCGATCGTCGCGCCCACGCGCGTGCCATGGGGCGAGAAGGCCTTCTCGGCCTACCTCGGCGACAATCGCGAGGCCTGGAAGGCCTGGGATGCCTGCGAACTCATTGCGCAAGCCAGCGAGAAGCTGCCGCTGCGGATCGACCAGGGCGAGGCCGACCCGTTCCTGGCCGAGCAGCTGCGCCCGCAATGGCTCGAGGACGCCTGCGCCCGCGCGGGCCATCCGTGCGACGTGCGCCTGCGCCCCGGCCACGACCACAGCTACTACTTCATCGCCAGCTACATGGGCGAGCACTTCGCCCATCACGCCGCGGCGCTGAAGGGCTGACCCGCGCCTGCGCGACGAAAGCGCGCGGCCGTTCGGGTCGCGCGCTTTCCGGGAACCGGCACCCGCCGCGCGCCCGGCCGTCGGCCACGGTCGCGCAGCGGGAACCAGGGAATCAGTCGCTCGAAGCGACCTTCAGGTGGCCGGCCTCGACGGCCTTCACGCCCTTGACGCCTCGCGCGTCGCGAATGGCCAGCTGCTTCTCGGCCTCGCTGTGGACGGTGCCGGTCAGCATGACCACACCGTCGGTGGTATCGACCGAGATGTCGGTCATGTGCACGGCCTTGGCCGTGGCGAAGGCGGTCTTCACTTTGGTGGTGATCCAGGTATCGGTGACCTTCTGACCCATGCTGGTGCCGCTGCCATCGGTGTCGGCGGTCCGGTCATCGTCCTCGCCGACCTTCAGCTTGTCGGCCTGCACCGCCTTCACGCCCTTGACGGAATGCGCCGTACGGATCGCCATCTCGCGTTCGGCCTGCGACGGCACCATGCCGGTCAGCATGACCACGCCATCCTTGGTGTCCACCGAGATGTCGGGGAAACGGACGCCCTTGGTGGTGGCGAACGCGGTCTTGACCTTGGTCGTGATCCAGGTGTCCGAAGCCTTCTGGCTCATCGAATCGTGGCCGGCATGCATCGCGGCCGTCGCGCCCTCGTCAGGCGTCGGGCTGGCCAGGGCCGGACCGGTGCTGAAACCGAAAGCAGCCACGAAGCCGGCCGCGATCATCGTCGTGCGAAGCGTCTTGGTCATCATGTGCTGTCTTCTCCTTGTTGAGGATGAGTCGGCGTGCCTGCCGGATAAGCGAACGTCGTGGGGGAGGCACGTCGTTCGGCACAGGACTCAGACAAACATCGTGAAAATGAACAACACATGCACGAATGTGGACACGGCCGGTCGTTCGGCCCACAGCACCCTGCGCGATGGGTCGTGCAACCCACTGCCCATATTGAAAAATTTTTTCCGCGTTCAGCGAAGACTCGATTAGCTGAACGTGATGCGCGCACCCCGATTCCGGGATCTCGCCCCCTGAGACCAGCACGCCTTAAGCTTTTCGTTCCGCTGCCTTCCGGCGCAGCGGGTATCCTGGACACGTGGCGCATGCCCGACCAACAGCCATGCCTCTAGAGCACTTCCATCCCGCTGTCGCTGCCTGGTTCGAGCGCAGCTTCGAAGCGCCGACGCCGGCGCAGGTCGCAGCGTGGCCGTCGATCCGTGCCGGCCAACACACACTGGTTGCCGCGCCGACCGGATCGGGCAAGACCCTGACCGCCTTTCTCGCCGCCATCGATGCGCTGGTGCGCGAAGGGCTGGAGCACGACGGCACGCTGCCGGACGCCACGCAGATCGTCTACGTCTCGCCGCTGAAGGCGCTGTCCAACGACATCCATCTGAATCTGGAGCAGCCGCTGGAAGGCATCCGCGCCGAACTGGAACGGTACGGCCTGCCCGACGTGGTGATCCGCACTGCGGTGCGCACCGGCGACACTCCGCAGCGCGAGCGCACGGCGATGCGCAAGCAGCCGCCGCACATCCTGGTCACCACGCCCGAGTCGCTGTACGTGCTGATGGGGTCGGAATCGGGCCGCGCCACGCTGGCCACCGCGACCACGGTCATCGTCGACGAAATTCACGCCATCGCCGGCTCCAAGCGTGGCTCGCATCTGGCGCTGACGCTGGAGCGGCTCGAAGCGCTGTGCCAGCGACCGCTGACGCGCATCGGCCTGTCGGCGACGCAGAAACCGATCGAACGCGTAGCCCGCTTCCTGGTCGGTGCCGGACGGCACGCTGCCCTGCCCGTCGATGCGCCGACGCCCGACACGAACGACGCGGCACCGGACTGCGTCATCGTCGATGTCGGCTACACCCGCGAACGCGATCTCGCACTGGAACTACCGCCGCTGCCGCTGGATGCGGTGATGTCCGGCGATGCCTGGACGCTGGTGTACCACCGCATCGCCAATCTGGTCGAAAGCCACCGCACCACGCTGGTATTCGTCAACACACGGCGCATGGCCGAACGCACCGCGCGCGCGCTGGCCGAACGGCTGGGCGAGGATGCCGTCGCCGCGCATCACGGCAGCCTGTCCAAGGAACACCGCCTGGCCGCCGAGCGGCGCCTCAAGCAAGGCGACCTGCGCGTGCTGGTCGCCACCGCCTCGCTGGAGCTGGGCATCGACATCGGCGACGTCGAACTGGTCTGCCAGCTCGGTTCGCCGCGCTCCATCGCCGCCTTCCTGCAACGCGTGGGCCGCTCCGGCCATAGCGTTGGCGGCACGCCGAAAGGCCGCCTGTTCCCGAGCACGCGCGACGATCTGATCGAATGCGCCGCGCTGCTGGACTGCGTGCGCCGCGACGAACTGGACGCCTTGCTCGTGCCGCCCTCGCCGCTGGACGTGCTGGCACAGCAGATCGTCGCCGAGGTCGCCAGCCGCGACTGGGACCAGGACGCGCTGTTCGACACCCTGCGCCGCGCGCAGCCCTATGCAGACCTCAAGCGCGACACCTACGACGCCGTGGTGCGCATGCTCGCCGACGGCTTCACCACCCGCAACGGTCCGCGCGCGGCCTACCTGCACCGCGACGCCGTGCACGGCCGCCTGCACGGTCGTCGCAACGCGCGCCTGACCGCGCTGACCTCGGGCGGCACCATTCCCGACACCGGCGACTACTTCGTCGAACTGGAACCGCAGGCGCAGATCATCGGCACGGTGAACGAGGACTTCGCCGTCGAGAGCATGGCCGGCGATATTTTCCAGCTCGGCAACCAGAGCTACCGCATCCTGCGCGTCGAACGTGACCGCCTGCGCGTGGAAGATGCGCGTGGCCTGCCGCCCAGCATTCCGTTCTGGATCGGCGAAGCGCCCGGTCGCACCGATGAACTCTCGGCTGGCGTGGCGCGGCTGCGCAAAACCGTCGGCGAGCGCCTGCACGCGGACGGCAGCGATGCGACGCGCGCATGGCTGCAAGGCGAACTCGGCCTGCCCGAGGCCGCCGCCGTGCAGATCGTCGACTACCTCGGCGGCGCGCAGGCCGTGCTCGGCGCGCTACCGACGCTGGACACGCTGGTCATGGAGCGCTTCTTCGACGAATCCGGCGGCATGCAGCTGGTGATCCACTCGCCCTATGGCAGCCGCATCAACCGCGCCTGGGGCCTGGCGCTGCGCAAGCGCTTCTGCCGCAGCTTCAATTTCGAGCTGCAGGCCGCCGCCACCGAGGACGCCATCGTGCTGTCGCTGTCGACCAGCCACAGCTTCCCGCTGGACGAAGTCGCGCAGTACCTGCACTCGAACACCGCCGAACACGTGCTGGTGCAGGCGCTGCTGGACGCGCCGCTGTTCCCGGTCCGCTGGCGCTGGAACGCTACCAACGCGCTGGCGCTGCCGCGCATGCAGGGCGGCCGCAAGGTGCCGCCGCAACTGCAACGCATGAAAAGCGAGGACCTGCTGGCCAGCGTGTTCCCCGATCAGGTCGCCTGTCTGGAGAACATCGTCGGCGAGCGCGAGATTCCCGATCATCCGCTGGTCGCGCAAACCCTGCACGACTGTCTGCACGAGGCGATGGACATCGACGGTCTGCTGGGCGTGCTGAAGGGCCTGGAATCCGGCGCCATCCGCATGCTCGCGCGCGATCTGCCGGCGCCCTCGCCGCTGGCCGCCGGCGTGCTCAACGCCGCGCCCTACGCCTTCCTCGACGACGCGCCGCTGGAGGAGCGCCGCACCCAGGCCGTGCAGACCCGCCGCTGGCAGGACCCGGACAGCGCCGACGACTTGGCCGCGCTCGACCCCGAGGCCATCGCCGCGGTGCGCGAGGAGGCCTGGCCCGACGTGCGCGATGCCGACGAAATGCACGAGGCGCTGACCGGCCTCGGCGCGATCACCGCCGACGAAATCGCCACGCACGACGGTTGGAACGACTGGCTGCACGCACTGGCAAAAGCCTCTCGCGCCACGGCCACGCGCGACGCCGACGGCCAGGTCCGTTGGGTCGCCGCCGAACGCCTGCCGGCGTGGCAGGCGCTGCATCCCGACGCCACGTTGCAACCGGCCATCACCGCGCCCGCCGAATACGCCGCGCAGGACTGGACGCCCGAGACCGCGCTGGTGGACCTGCTGCGCGGTCGTCTCGGCGGCCTCGGCCCGACGCCGGTCGCCACGCTGGCCGCCGATCTCGGCGCCGGCGAAGGCGACATCGCCATCGCCCTGGCCGCGCTGGAACGCGAAGGCACGGTGATGCGCGGCCGCTTCACCCCCGACGCCCAGACCGAGGAATGGTGCGAACGCCACCTGCTGGCGCGCATCCACCGCTACACGCTGGGCCGCCTGCGCCGCGAAATTCGTCCGGTCCCGCGGCGCGACTTCATGCGTTTCCTGTTCGCCTGGCAGCACGTCGCCCCGGACGCGCGCGTGCGCGGTCCGGACGCGCTGGCCGGCGTGCTGACCCAGCTGGAAGGCTACGAAGCTGCCGCCGGTGCGTGGGAAAGCGAGATCCTGCCCATGCGCGTAGCCGACTACGAAGCCGGCTGGCTGGACGCGCAATGTCGCGCCGGTCGGCTGGTGTGGATGCGCCTGCGCGCACGCAGCGGCGAGCACGCCGCCGCCGGCCCGGTGCTGGCCACGCCGCTGGTGCTGCTGCCGCGCCGCGAACGTGCGCTGTGGACGTCCATCGCCGCCAGCGACACTAGCGAGATGCCGAAGCTGTCTTCCCGCGCCCAGGCCGTCGCCGAGGCGCTGGCCGAGCACGGCGCGCTGTTCTTCGACGAACTCACCGAACACGCGCGGCTGTTGCAGGTCGAGCTGGAGGACGCACTCGGCGAACTGGTCGCCACCGGCATGGTCACCGCCGACAGCTTCGCCGGCCTGCGCGCGCTACTGATTCCCGGCAGCAAGCGCCGCCAGCACAAACGCCGTCGCGTGCGCCATCACGCACTGGGCGAGATCGCCGATGCCGGACGCTGGTCGCTGGTGCGCGCGTCCACGGCCGAACCCGACCCGGACGCGATCGAACACGTCGCCCGCACCCTGCTGCGCCGCTATGGCGTGGTGTGCTGGCGCATTCTGCAGCGCGAGGCGCCGTGGCTGCCGCCTTGGCGTGCGCTGCTGCGCGTCTATCATCGACTGGAGGCGCGCGGCGAGATCCGCGGCGGCCGTTTCGTGGATGGCCTGGTCGGCGAGCAATTCGCCCTGCCCGAAGCCATCGAGCTGCTGCGCCAGACGCGACGCCGCGAGGCCGACGGCACGCTGGTGTGCGTGTGCGGCGCCGATCCACTGAATTTGGTCGGCACCCTGCTGAGCGGACAGCGCATTCCGGCCGTGACCGGTTCGCGCATCCTCTATCGCGACGGCATCGCCATCGCGGCACAGGTGGCCGGTCAGTTCCAGGCGCTCGTCGAGCTTTCATCGGCCGAACAGGCCGCCGTGCGGCAGATCCTGCTGCGCCACGATGCGCGAGCCGAGCCACCCGCACCGTTGCCCGCACCCGATGCGCAGGCGCCATCGGGCCGGCGTTCGTCGGGCTGAAGCGCCCGAACCGGAGAGACCATGCGCAGGCTGCCGGAACCGACCGGCAGCCTGCGCAAAGGACGCCGATCAGCCGTGATCGGTCGAGCGGATGAACGCGGCCACGTTGTCGTGCAGTTTCTTCAGCGACGGCAGGTGCGCGTAGACCATGTGGCCCGACTGGTACAGGTGCACGGAAATGTTCTTGTGCAGACGCTGCGGAATCGGCAGATGGTCCAGCTCGTACTCGGCGGCGAAGAACGGCGTGGCCATGTCGTAGTAACCGCCGTTCATCATCACCTTCAGGTCCGGGTTGGCCTTCATGGCCTCGGCCAGGTCGGTCATGACATTGAGCGACTGCTGGTTGTGGTCATGCGTGAAGTCCCAGTGATCAAAGCCGGCGAACAGGCGGTAATGCTTGTCCTGGCCGAACTTCAGCGTCTTGCGCACGTAGTTGTTGAAGGTCGCCACGTAGGCCGAGCTGATGGCCGAGGACTGCGGATCGTACTGGATGGTCTTGCTCATCGGGTCCATGCTCGGACCGGCGAAGCGCGTGTCCAGACGACCGGTGGAATCGCCTTCCTTGCTGAGCAGCTCGTGCTCGAACATCGGCCCGCTGACGCGCAGGTCCGCCTTCACCAGATAGGCCACCGGCAGGCCGGTGTACTGGTGCAGTTTCTCGGCCACGGCCTGCTTGCGCGCCGGGTCCAGCATGGAGCCGGCGGCCAGCGCCTGGCTGTATTCGCCGGTCGCGAAGGACTCGACCTGCTTCATCAGGGTCGGCAGATCGGCCGGCGGCTGCGGCAGCTTGTGGTGGTACCACGCGGTCGCGGCGTAGGTCGGCAGCGCCAGCACGTACGGTTGGTCGACGCCGGGGTTGTCCGACGGGCTGTCCGGGCTGTTGTCGAAGCTGAGGATCTGCGACAGCAGCACCACGCCGTTGAGGTCGACCGAATCCTGGTTCTCCAGAATGTTCGAGAGTACCGCCGAGCGCGTGGTGCCGTAGCTTTCGCCGAACAGATACTTGGGCGAATTCCAGCGCCCGTAGGTCGACAGGAAGCGGGTGACGAACTGCGCGAACGCCTGGCCGTCGCCGTCGACACTGTAGAACTGCTTGGCGCGCTTCTTCATCAGCGCGTCGCGCTTGTCCTTGCCGGTCTGCGCGATCAGACGCGAAAAGCCGGTGCCCGGTGCGTCGATGAACACCAGATCGCTGGCGTCGAGCAGGCTGTAGTCGTTGTTGACCAGTTTGTACGGTGCCGCCGGCGTGTGGGTGTGGTCGCTGGTCTGCACGCGACGCGGTCCGAACGCGCCCATGTGCAGCCAGACCGAGGCCGAGCCCGGACCGCCGTTGTACAGAAACGTGACCGGCCGCTTCGACGGGTCGGCGCCCTTCTTGAAATAGGCCACGTAGAAGAGACTGGCGGTCGGCGTGTTCTCGTCGTCGCCCTTGCCATGCAGGACGATGGTGCCGGCCACGGCGGTGTACTGGATGCGTTTGCCTTCGACCGTGACGCTGCCGCTGGACACGGATTTCTGCGGTGTGGCGAGGGCCGCGTCGGGCGAAGACGCGGCGTCCGATGCCTTGTTGGCGTCTTTGGCACTGGCGATCATCGGCGTCGCGCACAGGCACAGCGCGGTCAGCGCGGCCCAGGATGCGAATTTACGCATGAGGTTCTCCTACGAGGAACGGGGGACGGCCGCGAACGCGGTCATCCCTTCAGCATACGCCTGAACCACGCGCGCCCCATGGGCATGAAGTCACGCTTCGCTTGCGTATCGGCGGCGCAGACCGCATAACCCGTGCATGCCCGAATTGCCCGAAGTCGAAACCACCCGCCGCGGCATCGCCCCGCATCTGACCGGCCGCCGCATCGAGACCGTGACGCTGCGCCGTCCCGACCTGCGCTGGCCGATCCCGGCCGCGATCGGCGAATGCCTGCCCGGACGCACCGTCGACGCCATCACGCGCCGCGCCAAGTACCTGCTGCTGGAAACCGAAGCCGGCAGCGCGCTGCTGCATCTGGGCATGTCGGGCATGCTGCGCGTGCTGCCGCCGGACACGCCGGTCGGTCGCCACGATCACTACGACCTGCTGCTGGATTCGGGGCAAGCGCTGCGTTTCACCGATCCGCGCCGCTTCGGCTGCCTGCTGTGGCAGGCGCCGGGTGAGGTGCACCCGCTGCTGGCCTCGCTCGGTCCGGAACCACTGTCGGATGCCTTCGACGGCGACCTGCTATGGCACCTGTCGCGCGGTCGACGCAGCGCGGTGAAGACCTTCATCATGGATCAGGCCGTGGTCGTCGGCGTGGGCAACATCTACGCCAGCGAGGCGCTGTTCGCGGCCGGCATCCACCCGGCGCGAGCCGCGGGTCGCGTGTCGCGCGAACGCTACGCCGTGCTGGCCGACGCCATCCGGCGCATTCTCGCGCACGCCATCGAACGCGGCGGCACCACCCTGCGCGACTTCCTCGCCCCGGACGGCGCGCCGGGCTACTTCGAACAGGAGTTGGCCGTTTACGGCCGTGCCGGCGAACCCTGCCGGCAATGCGCGACGCCGGTGCGGTCCGTGACCCTGGGCCAACGCACGACGTTCTACTGCCCGCGCTGCCAGCGCTGAAATCAACCGGCCGGAATGCCGAACACGACGACGGCAAACGCCAGCACCGCGCCTAGCGCGAACAGCACGCGGCGCAACGGCCGCCCTTCGGCGAGCACGAAGGCCAGCAGGCACTGCATCGTGTAGTACACCGCAAAGGCGCGGCTGGCGAAGGCGATGAGGCCGAAGATATCGACGCTCCAGGTCAGAATCAGTGCCGCCACCGTGATGCCGAGATACGCCATGCGCGGCGACACGCGCTGACTGGTGACTTCGTGCAGCAGGCCGCCCGCGCCACCCATGTCCGCGACCGCGGCGGACAGTTGCGAGGCCACTGCGGCCAGCACCAGCAGCGGACCGAGCACGGCGGCGACACCGCCGACAATGTCGACGATCTGTGTCTCCGCGCCCAGGCCCAGCGCGCGCTGCGGCACATGCGGCAGCACCAGTGCAATGAAGGCCACGTAGATACCCGTGGACAGCAACTGCGCCCAGCGCATGCTGCGCACACGCGTGGTCGCGTCGTAGTGTCTGCCGAGGAAGCGCGACGTCTCGAAGCCCTGCACCAGAATCACCGTGCCCAGCAGCACGCGCGCGACGTGCCAGCCGGTGCCGTCCTCGGCGGCCGGCGCATGGCCGTGCACGTCGCCGAGCGCCAGCACCAGGGCCAGCGCCACCAGCAAGCCGCCGATCACCGCCAGCTTGAAGCTGACCGCGAACACTTCCACGCGCTCGATGGCCTTGAAGCCGCGCCAGTATCCGAGCACGCCCAGCGCCAGCACGATCACACTGGTCGCCATACGCTCCCAGGTCGGGTCGACCACGCCGAAACCCTTGAGCAGATACGCGCCAAGCAGGTTCAGGTAATAGGCCACGGAGATGAAATAGGCGAACGCCAGCATCACCTCGGAAAGTCGGTCCAGGGCCTGCAGGTGCGGACGCGTCTCGCTGTCGCGCAATGGTTCGGCATGGACAATGTTGAAGCGGATGGCGGAACCGAACAGCCAGGCCAGCACGCACAGCCCGATCATCGCGGCCGTGGCCCAACTTCCCGCGACGCCGGCCAGCACCGGCCCGACGACGAGAAAGCCCGAACCGATGATCGAGGCCAGCGGCGTCACGGTCGCCCGCCAGGCAGGTCGCCGACGCACGGTCGGCCACAGCAGCACGCCCAGCGCCACCGCGGCCACCACCACTGTCAACGCATTCAGCGCAGGCGCGTGCGAACCCATCAACCTCTTCCCTGAAGCGGTGTGGCGATCACTTCGGCCAGACCAGCTCGACGTGCGTGTTGTTGAAATGCGGATCGTCCAAACTTCCGCCTCGCCGCGCCTTCAATACATCCGGCAGACCCTCGATCTCCAGTTCCTGACCATCGCTGAAATGCGTGCCCATGACCTGCATCTCGACCAGGCGCAGGCACAGCTCTCCGGCGGCGTCGGCCTGCTTGTGCGGCACGCCGCGGATGCTGATGTCGGGGCGACCGAACTTGCGCATGCCGCGCGTGCGTACCCAGGCCATGCCGCCCCCCGCGTCTTCGTCCTCGTTGCACAGGATCAGTACGTGATGGCGCGGCGGAGCGCCGCCCTCGACCATGAAGCGATCCTGCCAGGTTTCCTGGTCGAACAAGCTCAGGATCTGCGGATCGGCCACAGCCACGCCGCCGATATCCATCAGCCCGGCAATCACGCCCAGGGTGTCGCGCAGGTAGTCGAGGCTGGCTGCATCCTCCAGCCGACCGCGCACACTGAGCACTTCCGGCGCCGCCATCGCGGCCTCGAACGCGGTCGGATGATCCTGCCGCAGCATCTCGCCCAGCGCGCCGTGCAGAGGAAAGCCCTCCCACTGCTCCAGCGTCTCGCGCGGATAGCGGAACAGCTCGACGCCCGCGGGCAGGCCCTTGCTGCCGTGCCGCGCGGCGGGAATGCGCAGCTCCTTGGCGAACGTGCCGAAGACGAAGAACAGCAGGACCGCATGTTCGTCGCCGGCCGACCAGTTGGGACGCGGCCATTCGCTCGCGGTGGATCGCGTGTCGCTCATCAGTCGGCTCCGTGTACGTGAAAGGTCAGTCGTCGGCCCGGTCGCCCAGCGGCAGCACATCCTGCTGCAACTCGACGCGGCCCTCGCCGGCCATGATCTTCTTGAATTCGGCGCGGCTCACGGAGACATAACGATCGTTGCCGCCGATCTCAACCTGCGGGCCGTCGCTGACCACCCGACCCTGCTCGTCCACACGCACCACCATCGTCGCCTTGCGGCCGCTGTGGCAGATGGTCTTGATCTCTTCCAGGTTGTCGGCCCAGGCCAGCAGGTGCCGGCTGCCCTCGAACAGATCGCCGCGAAAATCGGTGCGCAGGCCGTAGGCCAGCACCGGGATGCCGAGTGCGTCGACCACGTCGGTGATCTGCCACACCTGCGCGCGGGTCAGGAACTGCGCCTCGTCGACCAGCACGCAGTGCAGGTCGCCACGCTCGGCGATGTCCTTGCGCACGGTGGCCAGCAGGTCGGCGTCGCCGGCGAAGCGCCGCGCGTTCGCCTTCAGACCGATACGCGAAGCCACCACGCCCTCGCCGTAACGGTTGTCCAGCGCTGGCGTCAGGATCAGCGTGCGCATGCCGCGCTCGTGGTAGTTGTACGCGCTCTGCAGCAGCGTGGTGGTCTTGCCGGCGTTCATCGCCGAATAATAGAAATAGAGTTTGGCCATGATCGCCGAAATGTCGTTGGACGGTGCATCGCGCGGCGATGCGTGGACGGCACAGTGTAGCGCGCGCAAAGACCACACTCAGGCCGCCGGCTCCTCTGGTTCGGCATAGCGGCTGCTCACCTGCACGCGACGATCGCGCCGCGCTGCGTGCCAGCGGCGCAATCCGGTCAGCACGAAGGCCGCGTGCATCAGCTTGAACAGCAGCAGTCGACCGCGTACCGCACGCGAATCGAACACGTCGCCGGCCAGCATCGAGATCACGCCGCGCTCCACGCCGAGAATGTCGCGCGGCGCACGGAACATTTTCTTGATCGCAGGCGTGTTGAAGCGGTGTATGAACCAGGCCACGCGCGCCATGCCGCGACGCATGCGTCGTTCCAGCCGCCGCTGCAGACGCCGCTCGCAAGCGGGATCGACAAGCGCACGGTCCACGACCTCGGCGGCCTGCTCGGCGCCATCCATGGCCAGGTACACGCCGGTCGAGAACACCGGATCCAGAAACGCGAAGGCGTCGCCGATCAGCATCCAGCCAGGGCCACCCATGCGGCACGAGTCGTAGGAATAGTTGCCGGCGGCATGCACCTTGCCGTCGATCAATTCGGCGCCGCGCATGCGCTCGCGCGCAATGCCGTGCATGTCCAGCGTATCGCGCAGAAAGGCGGTGCGTCCGCCGCGTCGCTGCTTGAGATAATCCGGGCGGCACACCGCGCCGACGCTCGTCACGCCGTCAGGCAGCGGAATCATCCAGATCCAGCCATGCTCGAAGTGGTAGATGCCGATGTTGCCGGCCTCCTCGCCTTCGCGCCGACGCACGCCCCGGTAGTGGCCGAACAACGCCGCGGTCTGGTGCACGCGACTGCGACGCACCAGCTTGCGCGCACGCCCCAGCACGGCGTCGCGACCGCTGGCATCGATCACGTACTCGGCACGGATACGTATCTCGCCCTGCGCAGTGGCCGCATGCACCCACGATTCACGCGGGCTGCGCTGGTCCACCGCCGTCACACAGGCCTCCTCGCGCGCATCCACGCCTTCGGCACGGGCATGCTCGAACAGCATGCAGTCGAAATCCTCGCGCCGCACCTGATAGGCATGCGGCGGACTGTCGCCAAAACTGCGCTTGAACTCGAACGTGTTGTAACCGCGCTCGTTGTCGGCCTCGAACTCGGCACCGTTCTTGTGCACGCCCAGCGCGCGCACCTTGTCCAGCACGCCCAGGCGCTCGAAGATCGGCAGGTTCATCGGCAGCAGCGATTCACCGATGTGGAAGCGCGGATGACACGCCTTTTCCAGCAGCATCACACGGTAGCCGCGCCGCGCCAGCAACGTGGCAGCCGTGCTTCCCGCCGGCCCGCCACCGATCACCAGTACCTGACACGACATGGTCGTTGTCGCGCTGCTCGCCTGCACTTCGTCTGTACTCCCCGGAACGGCCTTCACGACCGGGATGCTCCACCCCATTCAACGTTGCCGGCATGATATCCAGAAAGCCCGTTTCGTTGTCCGGGACACCGTGCCGACTGACTACCCGTGCGAACAGCGGACAGCGCGCTGCGGATTTTACGAAAATCAGCGCTCCATGCCGGACCCAGCGCTCGGGAACGATGCACCCTGCCGAGCCCGCTTCCGACAGACACCGATTCACCTTCTTCGTCGTCCCCATGGCCGGGACATCTCTGGTGATCGCCGCGGAAAACCCGCGTCCCACCGACATCTTTGCGAACCGGCTTGCATCGCGCGGCACGCCCCGCGATCCTTTGCGCCTGCAGTCCCGCCCGGTTTCCCATGCTCAATCCGCAACAACACGCCGCCGTCGAATACGTGGACGGCCCGCTGCTGGTGCTCGCCGGCGCCGGCTCGGGCAAGACCCGCGTCATCACCGAGAAGATCGCCCACCTGATCGCGCGCCGGAACCTGGCGCCGCACAAGATCGCGGCCATCACCTTCACCAACAAGGCCGCGCGCGAGATGCGCGAGCGCGTGGCGAAGATGATCAGCGCCGAGGCGGCGCAGGCGCTGACCGTGTGCACCTTCCATGCGCTGGGCCTGAAATTCCTGCACATCGAGCACGAACGCGCCGGTCTGCGGCGCAATTTCTCGGTACTGGATGCCGACGACAGCGGCGCGCTCATCAAGGAACTGGCGCCGGCCGGCATCAAGCCGGACGCACTGTGGCGACTGCGCAACCTGGTCTCGCAGGCCAAGAACGCGGGCCTGACGCCGAAGCAGGCCGCCGATGCCGCGCGCGGCGCGCCCGAACTGGAGGCCGCCAGCATCTACGAGCGCTACCAGGCCCGGCTGGCCGCCTACAACGCGGTCGATTTCGACGATCTCATCCGCCTGCCGCTGCAGGTGCTGGAAAGCGACGCCGAGGCACGCGCCGGCTGGCAGGAACGTCTGCGCTATCTGCTGGTGGACGAATACCAGGACACCAACGACGCCCAGTACCGCCTGCTGAAGTGCCTGATCGGCCCGCGCGGCGGCATCACCTGCGTGGGCGACGACGACCAGTCGATCTACGCCTGGCGCGGCGCCAACCCGGAGAACATCGACCAGCTGGGCCGCGACTGGCCCAAGCTGAAGGTCATCAAGCTGGAGCAGAACTACCGCTGCGCCAAGCGCATCCTGCGCGCCGCCAACACGCTGATCGCCAATAACCCGCATCTGCACCAGAAGAGCCTGTGGAGCGAGCTGCCGGACGGCCCACCGATCCGCGTGCTCGAATGCAATGACAACGACCACGAGGCCGAGCGCATCGCCTCCATCGCCTCGCACCTGGCCGAGAAGCACAAGGCGCGCTGGAACGAGTTCGCGATCCTCTACCGCGGCAACCATCAGGCCCGGGCACTGGAAAAGGCGCTGCGCCTGGCACGTGTGCCGTACCACTTGTCCGGCGCGCTGTCGTTCCTCGACCGTGCCGAGGTCAAGGACGTGCTGTGCTACCTGCGCCTGATCGCCAACCCGTCGGACGACGCGGCCTTCCTGCGCGTGGTCAACTGCCCCAAACGCGAGATCGGCGCGACCACGCTGGAAAAGCTGGGCACGCTGGCGCAGACGCGTCACACCTCGATGCTCGACGCCGCCCGCAACGACAGCGCGCTGCGTGCGCTGGCCTCGCGCCCGGCCGCCGCGCTGGCCGGCTTCGTGCGCCTGATCGACGGTCTGCGCCAGACCGCCGCGACCTCCAGCGCCGCCGATCTGGTCGAAGCCGTGCTCGAACGCACTCACTACGGTGCCTACCTCGCCGCGCAGGCGCCCGATCCCGCGCAGCGCGAACGCCGCATGGGCAACCTGCGCGAACTGGTCGAATGGTTCCGCGCCATGGGCAAGGACGGCGGCCGCGCCGGCGACCTGACTTCGCAGCTGGCGCTGCTGACCCACGCCGACCGCGACGATCCCGGCAACGCGCTGCGCATGATGACGCTGCACGCGGCCAAGGGGCTGGAATTCCGCTTCGTGTTCATCGTCGGCTGCGAGGACGGTACCCTGCCGCACGAGGGCGCGATGGACGAGGGCCGCGTCGACGAGGAACGGCGCCTGATGTACGTCGGCATCACCCGCGCCAAGGAACTGCTGACGCTGTCCTTCAGCGCGCGCACACGCCGCTTCGGCGAGCTGCTGACCAACCAGCCCAGCCGCTTCCTGAAGGAACTGCCCGAGGCCGAACTGCACTGGCAAGGTCGAGACCCCAACGCCGACGCCGAGGTCGCGCGCGAAACCGCCGAGTCACACATCGCCAAGCTCGCCGCGCTGCTGGGCGACTGATTCCGCAACAGAGACCGCCTGCGGCCGCGCTACACCAGCGCGGCCTTTTCCAGCTCGCCCTTCAGATAGGCATAGAAAATCGGCGCGGCGATCACGCCCGGCAGGCCGAACGCGGCTTCCATCACCAGCATCGCAATCAGCAATTCCCAGGCGCGGGCGCGGATACGCGTGCCGATGATGGTGGCGTTGAGGAAGTACTCGAGCTTGTGGATGCCGATCAGGAACACCAGCGCGGCGATGCCCGTGCCCAGCGACACCGACAGCGCCACCACCGTGATCAGCGTGTTGGAGATCAGGTTGCCGATCACCGGCAGCAGCCCGGCGATGAAGGTCACCAGCACCAGCGTCTTGGCCAGCGGCAGATGCACGCCGAACAGCGGCAGCACGCCGAGCAGGAACGCCCCGGTGAACACCGTGTTGACCAGCGAGATCTTCACCTGTGCGAAGACGATGTCGTGGAACGCGCCGGCCAGCCGCTCGGCACGCTCGGCCAGCGCCTCCGCCAACGGTCCGCCTTCACCGTGCGGACGCACGTGGCTCAACGCCACCACCGCGCCCAGCACCAGTCCGATGAGAATGTGCACCAGCACGCGCGCGGCCTCCTTGCCGGCCAGCTGCAACGTGCCGGCGTGGGTCTGCAGCCAGTCCAGCGTGGAGTTGCGCAAGTCGTCGACGCTGTCCGGCAGATGGTCGACCACCCAAGGCGGCAGCTGCTGGCGCGCCTTGTCGACCAGCGGCATCAACTGGTCGCTCCAGAAGTCCTGCGGATTGCCCAGTTCGGCATGCAGTACCGAAACGATGCCGAGCACGGCCAGAATCAGCAATCCGACCAGCACCACGGCCAGCACACTGACCACGACCCAGCGGGCGCGGGCGCGGCTGCCGATCCAGCGCCGCTGCAGCATGTTGGTGGAGATCACGATCAGCTCGTAGACCAGCAGTCCCGCCAGCAACGCCGGCAACAGGTGCAGATAGAGCGTCAGCAGCAAGCCGGCCGCAGCCAGTACGTAGCTGGTCAGGGTCAGGTTGCGGGACAAGAAGGCGATGGTGTTCATGGGGCGACGCGCGGCCAGGGAACCGGCAGTCTGTCAGCGACCGCCCCCGCGTGACCAGCCCCGTCGGTCACGCCCGTCTGTCACGACGCTGTCGTACACTTCGCCGAAACTTGCGCCTTTGGCGTGCACTTTTCCCACGGAGAGATTGATGAGGATCGCCCTGCCCCTGTTCGCCGGTCTGCTGCTGGCCGGCTGCGCCGCGACCGCGCCGCAACCCAAGCCCGTTCTCGCACCCGCCCCGGCTCCGGTCACAGCACCCGCGCCCCAGCCGGTCGGTCCGGCGCCCAACGACCTGCTCAACGCGACAGCCTGGACGCAGAACGCGGTCGAGCATGACCTGGTCTTCCGCGAAATCTATCGCGATGCGCAGGAAAAGCTGCTCAAGGCGCTGAAGAACAAGCACTGGGACGCGCTGCCGCACAACGAGCGCACCGGTCCGGTCGCCAAGCTGAAGCCGGCGGTGATTCTCGACATCGACGAGACCGTGCTCGACAACTCGCCCTACGAAGCGCGCCTGATCCAGAGCGGCAAGGCCTACAACGAAGCCACCTGGGGTGCCTGGGTGAAGGAAGCCAAGGCCAAGGCGCTGCCCGGCGCGCTGGCGTTCACCAAGTTCGCCGACAAGCACGGCGTGCGCGTGTTCTACATCTCCAACCGCGCGCAGGATCTGGACCAGGCCACGCTGGAGAACCTGCGCAAGGCCGGCTTCCCGGTCCACGGCAAGAACGCGTTTCTCGGCCTGGGCACCTTCGTCAAGGGCTGCGAGCAGATCGGTTCGCAGAAGACCTGCCGCCGCCAGCTGATTGGCGAGCACTACCGCGTGCTGATGCAGTTCGGCGATCAGGTCGGCGACTTCATGACTGTGCTGAACAACACCACCGAGGGTCGCCGCAAAGCCATGGCGCCCTACGCGGCCTGGATCGGCGAACGCTGGTACGTGTTCCCGAACCCGATGTACGGCTCGTGGGAGCCGGCCATGTTCGGCAACGACTGGGAGCAGCCGGCCAACGTGCGGCGCAAGGCAAAGATCGATGCCTTGCATGCCGATAACTAGCAAGAACATGAAGTTATGAATCAAACCTAGTGCGTTGCATTAGGTTTTGCGCCTCGCTATGCTGAAACCGCCGGTCCCGCCGCACGCGCTGCCCGATCGGCCATTTCCCTACCGGCATGTTTCCGGATCGCCCCGCGTCGGGATCGACGCGGGGCTTTTTCATGCCGACGGTGCCGCCAAGGCATGACTTCCGACCGTGTGTCGATCCACACTTGCCTGCGATCGGACACGCCTCTACGCTGCCGGTCCACACCTTTTCAGGAGTTCGCCCGCATGCTCAACGTCCGATCCCGATGGCTGGTCGCGGCCTTCGCCTTCGCCCTGTTGCCGGCCTGCGGCAAAAGCGACAAGGCGGCGCAGCAGTCCGCTACGGCCAGCACTACGCCGGCCAAGACCGTGCTGACCAGCATCGAGCTGCTGAAGAACGGCCAGTTCGACCCGCTGCTGCAACACGTGCTGCCGCCCGCGGACTACAAGGAAATGCGCGCGCAGTGGACGGCGCAGCACAGCAAGATGAAGCAAATCAGCGAACACGACCGCCAGCAGTTCGCCGAGAACATGGCCAAACTGACCGCGCCGGACGCCGAACAGAAGATCTGGGCCGAGACGCAGCCCAAGCTCCAGCAGCTGGACAAGAAGTACAAGACCCAGCTGCCGATGATGATCGGTGTCGGCCAGATCATGCTCGACACGCAGATCAGCAACGCCAAGAACCTGACGCCGGACCAGAAGAAGCAGGCCACCGACGTGGTCAGCGCGCTGGGCCAGTGGGCGCAGAAGGTGCCCTGGACCGACCCGGACAAGCTCAAGCAGGCCATCGGCGTGCTGACGTCCACGGCGCGCAAGCTCGACATCAAGACGCTGGATCAAGCCACTTCGATGGGCTACGACGAGTCCATGAAGAAGTACGGCGTGGTCTGGGGGGGCGTGAAGAAGGCGCTGAAGGTGTACGGCCTTTCCCTCGACAAGACCCTGGATTCGGCCAAGGCCAAGACGCTGACCAGCGATGCACACACTGCCACGGTGAAGGTCGACTACACCCTGCTGGGCCAGCCGCAGAGCATGACCCTGGATCTGGTCAAGGTTGACGATCGCTGGTACGACAAGGACTTGCTGGACCACTGGCGCAAGGCGCTGGACAGGCATGCGCCCGCCGCAGCCTCCAGCACCGCGACTGCAGGCAACGCCCCCGCCGCGCTGCCCGCCGATTCGGCCAGCAGCGCCAAGTAAGTGCGTTCACGCGATCCGGCATGCCTTGATCACGGCATGCCGGATCGCGACCGTTCCCCGGTACAATATCCGGCATGAACACCCCCGATTCTCCGGCCGAGCGCGGCATGCCGCGTGCGGGCCAGCGCTGGCATCGCTCGCTGCTGTCGCGCCTCATGGAACCCTGGGTGCGCATCAAGCGCGATCCCGCCGAACCGGCCGCCCTGCTGCAGCCGGACGTTCCCGTTTGCTACGTGATCGAACGCCACGGCCTGTCCGATGCGCTGATCCTCGACCGCGCCTGCCACGAAGCCGGCCTGCCCGATCCCGATCAGGCCATCGCCGGCCTGCCGCTGCGCCGCCAGCGTGCGATGTTCGCGCTGAGTCGCCGCTACGGCTGGATCTTCGGTCGCCGTCGGCGCGTCGCCCATGCACCGCTGACGCAGCTGCTGCAGGCGCTGAAGCAATCGCCCGACCGGGACGTGCAACTGGTGCCGGTCTCGATCTACGTCGGCCGCGCGCCGACGCGCGAGAGCGGCTGGTTCCGCGTGCTGTTCTCGGAAAACTGGGTCGTGGTCGGCCGTTTCCGGCGTCTGTTGGCGCTGATGCTGAACGGCCGCGACACCGTGGTGCATTTCTCCGCACCGATCAGCCTGCGCCAGAGCCTGGCCGAGGAATCGCCCGAGGACGTGGTCGACGTCGAGCGGCTGTCGCGCAAGATCGGCCGCGTGCTGCGCACGCATTTCCGCCGCATCCGCGCCGCCGTGATCGGGCCCGATCTGTCGCACCGCCGCACGGTGCTCGACAGCGTGCTCAACGCCGAACCGGTGCGCGCCGCCATCGCCGCCACCGCCACGCGCGAGAAGATCGCGCTGGCCAAGGCCGAACGCCGCGCCTATGCCATGGCCCGCGAGATCGCCGCCGACTACTCGCATCCAGTCGTGCGTTCGGCGTCGTTCCTGCTGTCGTGGTTCTGGAACAAGCTGTACGACGGCATCGCCATGCACCACTTCGACAAGGCGCGCGCCGTCGCGCCCGGTCACGAAGTGGTCTACGTGCCCAGCCACCGCAGCCATGCCGACTACCTGCTGATGAGCTATCAGCTGCACGTGTCCGGCGTGGTGGTGCCGCACATCGCCGCCGGCGCCAACCTCAACCTGCCGGTGCTCGGCAGCTTCCTGCGTCGCGGCGGCGCGTTCTTCCTGCGCCGCAGCTTCCGCGGCAATGCGATGTACTCGACCATCTTCAAGGAGTACCTGGCGCAGCTGGTCGATCGCGGCGTGCCGATGGAGTACTTCATCGAAGGCGGACGCTCGCGCACCGGCCGCCTGCTGACGCCGCGCGCCGGCATGCTGTCGATGACGGTACGCGCGTTCCTGCGCGCGCCGCGCCGCCCGGTGCTGTTCCAGCCGGTCTATATCGGCTACGAGAAGCTGATGGAAGGCACCTCCTACATCGGCGAGCTATCGGGCAAGCCGAAGGAGAAGGAATCCTGGTTCAACCTGCTGCGCGGCGCGCGCCAGGTGCTGCGCCAGCACTTCGGCCATGTCGCGCTGAGTTTCGGCGAACCCATCGAGCTGACACCGATGCTGGACGCGGCCAGCGAAGACTGGAAGAACACACCGCTGGACCCGGAAGCCAAGCCCGAATGGCTGTCGCAGGTCACCGATCAGCTGGCCGAGCGCATCCAGGTCAACATCAACGCCAGCGCCGACGTCAATCCGATCAATCTGCTGGCGCTGACGCTCCTGGCCACGCCCAAGCACGCGATGGCCGAGACCGACCTGCTGGCGCAGCTGGAGCTGACCACGGCCCTGCTGACCGAACTGCCCTATTCCGACCGCGTCACCGTGACCCCGTCCACACCGGCACAGATCATTGCCTACGGCGAGGAAATGGGCTGGGTGCGACGCGTGCAGCATCCACTGGGCGACGTCATCGTGGTCGACGACGAGCAGGCCGTGCTGCTGAGCTATTTCCGCAACAACGTGCTGCACCTGATCGCCTGCGCGGCGTGGGTCGCCACCTGCTTCCTCAACAACAAGCGCATGAGCCGCCCGTCGGTGCTGCGGCTGGGGCAGATCATCTACCCGTTCCTGCGCGGCGAGCTGTTCCTGCGCTGGGACGAAGACGGCTTCCGCGAGCAGCTGCAAGCCACTATCGACTTCTTCCTCGGCCGCGGCCTGCTGGAACCGCAGGGCGACGAGCGCAAGCTGAAACGCGGTCGCGGCGGCGACGACAGCGCCTTCCAGCTGCGTGTCATCGCGCGCAGCCTGATGCAGGCCTTCGAGCGCTACTTCATCGCCATCGCCGCACTGGTGAAGAACGGCCCCGGCACCCTGACCATGGGCGAACTGGAGAAGACCTGCATCCTCACCGCACAGCGGCTGGGCCTGCTGCAGGAACTGACCGCACCGGAGTTCTTCGACAAGTCGCTGTTCCGCGGCTTCATCCAGAAGCTGCGCGAGCGCAAGATGCTGTGGACCGACGACGACGGCAAGCTGGACTTCGACCCGGTGCTCAACGACCTGGTGCGCGACGCGCGCGTGGTGCTGAGCCGCGACATCCGGCACTCGATCCTGAAGATCACGCCCGGCGGCGACGAGAACGACGGCGAAACGCCCGCGGACGCGTCGCCACCCGGCAAGGATTCGAGCGCCTGAGACGCCGGCTTCGTGTAGCATGCGCGGCATGAATAAGCAGTCATCCACCACCCATTTCGGCTTCCGCGACGTCCCCGTCGAGGAGAAGCAGAAACTGGTCGGCCAGGTCTTCACCTCGGTCGCGCGCAACTACGACCTGATGAACGACCTGATGTCGTTCGGCGTGCATCGCCTGTGGAAGCGCCACTTCGTCGCCGTCAGCGGCGTGCGCAAGGGTGACCGCGTGCTGGATCTGGCCGGCGGCACCGGCGACATCGCCGCACTGCTCAAGCCGGTCGTGGGCGAGACCGGCGAAGTGGTGGTCGGCGACATCAACGCCGCCATGCTGTCGGTCGGCCGCGACCGCCTCACCGACCGCGGTCTGGTCCGCGGCCTGCGCTGGGCACAGATGAACGCCGAGGCGCTGCCGTTCCCGGACAACAGCTTCGACGCCGTGACCATCGCCTTCGGCCTGCGCAACGTCACCGACAAGGACAAGGCGCTGGCCGACATGTGCCGCGTGCTCAAGCCCGGCGGACGCCTGCTGGTGCTGGAGTTCTCCCGGGTCCATAACGAGACATTCGGCAAACTGTACGACTTCCATTCGTTCCAGGTGCTGCCGCGCCTGGGCCGCCTGTTCGCCGGTGACAGCGACAGCTACCGCTACCTCGCCGAATCGATCCGCAAGCACCCGGACCAGGAAACCCTGAAGAGCATGATGGAACGCGCCGGCTTCGGTCGCGTCGACGTGCGCAACCTGACCGGCGGCATCGTCGCGATCCATCGCGGCTACAAGTTCTAGTCGACCGGCCCGACCTTCGTCACGCGAAGCCGTTTGGGCAGCGATGGCATACTGGCGCACCTGTTCCCGCCGGATGTCTGCCATGCGACTGCTCGCCACCCTGGCTCTGACCGCCCTGCTGCTGCCGCTGACCGCGCAGGCGGGCGACCCGCATTCCTACGCCCAGCCCGACAAGGTCGTGGTCACCCACCTCGACCTCGACCTGCACATGGATTTCGCGCACAGGGAACTGCGCGGCGATGCCACCCTGTCGCTGCACTGGAAGGATCCGAAGGCGCGCGACCTGGTACTCGACACCAGCGATCTGAAGATCGCCAGCGTGAAAGCGGTGTCCGAGGACGGCACCACCCGCAAGCTGTCGTACGTGCTGGCACCGCCGCAGAAGAACATGGGCCGCAAGCTGACCATCGCCGCGCCGAAGCATCCGGGCATGGTGCGCATCGCCTACTCCACCTCGCCCGACGCCGGCGGCCTGCAGTGGCTGCCGCCGGCGCAGACCGCGGACAAGAAGCATCCGTTCATGTTCTCGCAGTCCGAGTCGGTCTACGCGCGTTCCTGGATTCCGCTGCAGGACTCGCCGGCGGTCCGCTTCACCTACGACGCCCACATCACCGCGCCGGAGAACCTCCGCGTACTGATGAGCGCGCCCAACGATCCCGAACATCCGCTCGACGGTGACTTCCGCTTCGAGCAGACGCACCCGATCCCGTCCTACCTGATGGCGATCGCGGCCGGCGATATCGACGTGCGTCAGACCGGACCGCGTAGCGCGGTCTACGCCGAACCGTCCGTAGTCGCCAAGGCGGCGCACGAGTTCGAGGACACCGAGAAGATGATCGCCACCGCGGAGTCGCTGTACGGCCCCTACCGCTGGGGCCGCTACGACATCCTGGTGCTGCCGCCGAGCTTCCCCTACGGCGGCATGGAAAACCCCAACATGACCTTCGCCACGCCGACTGTGCTGGTCGGCGACAAGAGTCTGGTGTCGCTGGTCGCGCACGAGCTGGCGCACTCGTGGTCGGGCAACCTGGTCACCGCCGCGACCTGGCGCGACATCTGGCTCAACGAGGGTTTCACGACCTACGTGCAGGGCCGCATCACCGAAGCGCTGTACGGCAAGCGCCTGGCCGATGAGGAAGTGCTGCTGTCCGCGCGCGCGCTGCAGAAAAGCATCGGCCACATGCCGCCGAACAGCCAGAAGCTGGCGCCCGATCCGCGCGGCGTCGGTGCGGACGACTCGCTGTCCGACGTCGCCTACGACAAGGGCTCGTGGTTCCTGCGCACGCTGGAACGCCGCTTCGGTCGCGCACATTTCGACGCCTACCTGAAGGGTTACTTCGACCACTTCGCCTGGCATTCGATCACCACCGAGCAGATGCTGGCGTACCTCAAGCCCCATCTCATCGACAAGTACCCGGGCAAGATGAGCTGGGACGAAGTGAAGCAATGGGTCTACGGCACCGGCATCCCCAAGGACGCCAAGCTGCCCGATTCGCCGCGCTTCGACGCCATCGACACCGAGCGCGCCGCGTTCCTCGCCGGCAACCTGCCCGCCGCGAAGCTGGACGCGAAGGACTGGAACACGCAGGAATGGATGTACTTCCTCGACCGCCTGCCCGACGCACCGCCGTTGGCGAAGATGAAGGCGCTCGATGCCGCCTGGCACCTGACCGGCACGCCGAACGCGGAGATCGGCATGCGCTGGTACATCCACGCCATCGCCGCCGGCGACAAGGCCGTGTGGCCGGCCGCCGCCGAGCACATGACGCGGATCGGCCGCCTGTATCTGACCCTGCCGCTGTACCGGGCCCTGGCGAAGACACCGGACGGCCTGGCGTTCGCGCGGAAGGTCTACGCCCAGGCCCGGTCCGGCTACCACCCGCTGACCCAGGAAGCGGTGGAGAAGCTGTTCGCCCGCGCCGACCGGCGCATGCATCACTGAACTTGCACGACCCTGCGGGGTCTGCGTTCGCGCATACGGCCCCCGCACACTCCGACACACGAGACTTCCGCCCGTCATGAATCATTCCGTCCCGACCGACCGACCGCTGTGGAAATACCTGCTGCTGCGCCGCCTGAAGATGCTGCTGGCGCTGGCGGCGCTGATCGCGGTGGTCGGCGGCGGGTTGTACTTGTTCGCGCCGCAGTGGCTGATGCAGGTCAACACCTGGCGCAAGGCCGAGCAGGCGGGGCTGAGCACGCACCACGTGCAGATCGGCGACACCGACTGGGCCTACTACGAAGGCGGCAAGGGACCGACCATCGTGCTGCTGCACGGCTACGGCGCCGACCGCAACGTATGGCTGAAGGTCGCACCGACGCTGACGCGCAACTTCCACCTGATCATTCCCGACCTGCCCGGCTGGGGCGAGTCCACCCGCCACCCCGGCGACAACTACGACATCAGCCACCAGGCCGAACGCCTGCAGGCGTTCGTGCATACCCTGCAACTGCAGCGCTTCGTGCTGGTCGGGCATTCGATGGGCGGTGCCATCGCCGGCGTCTACGCCAGCGAGCACCCGAACCGGGTCAGCGCGCTGGCCCTGGTCAGCAGCTTCGGCCTGGACTTCGTGAAGAACGATTTCGCGCGCCAGGCGCTGAGTGGGCACAACCCGTTCGCCTACGACAGCCGCGCCGGTTTCGAGCGCATGATGCGCCGGGTCTTCGCGCAACCGCCGAAGATGCCCTCGCGCTTCGCCGACGTGATGGTCCAGCGCGAGCGTGCCAGCAGCGCGTTTCTGAACAGGGTATTCAAGGAACTGGTGCAACCGGACCAGTACACGATTCTCGACAAGCGCCTGGGCAAACTGACCATGCCGGTGCTGGGTCTGTGGTGCCGCCACGACAAGATCATCGACGTGTCCGCGCTGAGCACGCTGCGCAACGGCCTGACTCACGCCCCCAGCATCAGCGCCACCGTGCTCAACGGCTGCGGTCACGTGCCGGAACTGGAGAAGCCCGACGAGACCGCGCGCATCCTCGCCGGTTTCGCCGTCGCGCACTGAGCGGCACCGTTGCAGCGATGCCGCACCTCCCCCGCCTGTGCAGCTGCACGTGCGGGGTGAGCCGACCCGCCGGTCCTACGCTTCGTCCTTCAGCAATTCCTCGATGACCTGCTGCGCCAGCACGTCGGGCGCCGTGTCGGCGGTGTGCAGATGCACCTCGGCATGCTCGGGCAGTTCATAGGGCGAATCGATACCGGTGAAGTTCTTCAACTCGCCGGCGCGGGCCTTGGCGTACAGTCCTTTGGGATCGCGCCGCTCGCAGATCGCCAGCGGCGTGTCGACGAAGACCTCGTGGAAGTCGCCCGCGTCGAACAGCGCGCGCGCCATCTGACGTTCGCTGCGAAACGGGCTGATGAAGCTGACCAGCACGATCAGTCCGGCGTCGGTCATCAGCTTGGCCACCTCGGCCACGCGGCGGATGTTCTCGACGCGATCCTCGTCGGTGAAACCGAGATCGCGGTTGAGGCCGTGCCGCACATTGTCGCCGTCCAGCAGAATGGTGTGATAGCCCATCGCGTGCAGGCGCTTCTCGACCAGATTGGCCACGGTCGACTTGCCCGAACCGGACAGGCCGGTGAACCACAAGCAGGCCGGATGCTGACCCTTGATGCGGGCGCGCGCCTCGCGGTCGACGTCGATGTGCTGCCAGTGAATGTTGTCGGCACGGCGCAGAGCGAAGTCCAGCGCACCGGCCGCCACCGTGGCGTTGGTCTGACGATCGATGAGGATGAAGCCGCCCAGCTCGTGGCAATCGGCATAGGCCTCGAACGGAATCGCGTGATCGACGCTGACGTTGATGTAGCCGACTTCGTTCAATTCCAGCCGCTTGGCGGCCAGATGATCCTGCGTGTTGACGTCGATCTTGTGCTTGATCTCGGTGACCTGCGCGCTGACCGTGCGGGTGCCGATTTTCAGCCAGTAGGGGCGACCCGGCAGCAGCGCATGGCCGTCCATCCATAGCAGATGCGCGGCAAACTGATCCGCCACCTGCGGCGGCGAGGCCGTGCCGGCGATGACGTCGCCGCGACTGATGTCGCGCTCGTCCTCCAGTGTCAGGGTGATCGCGTCGCCGGGCTGCGCGACGTCGAGATCGCCATCGGCGGTGACGATGCGCGCGATGCGCGAACGCGCCCCGCCCGGCAGCGCTACCACTTCGTCGCCGGGACGGATGGTGCCGGCCGCGACCTGTCCGGCGTAGCCACGGAAGTTCTGGTCGGGACGGCAGACCCACTGCACCGGCATGCGGAAGCCCAGGGTCTGGGCGGGCCGCTCGATCTCCACCGTCTCCAGATGCTCGAGCAGGGTCGGACCGTCATGCCAGGCCATCGCGTCCGAACGCGTGCTGACGTTGTCGCCCTTCAGCGCCGACACCGGGATCGCGGTGACCTGCGCGATGCCGAGCTGGTCGGCCAGTTCGCGGTAGCCGGCCTCGATATCGGCGAACACGTCCTCGGCGTAGTCGACCAGATCCATCTTGTTCACCGCCAGCAGCACGTGACGGATCCCCAGCAACGCGCAGATGTAGCTGTGCCGGCGCGTCTGGGTCAGCAGACCCTTGCGCGCATCGACCAGCACCACGGCCAGATCGGCGGTCGAAGCGCCCGTGGCCATGTTGCGCGTGTACTGCTCATGGCCCGGACAGTCGGCGACGATGAACTTGCGCCGGTCAGTGCCGAAGAAGCGGTAGGCGACGTCGATGGTGATGCCCTGCTCGCGCTCGGCGGACAGACCGTCCACCAGCAGCGCGAAGTCGAGCTCGCCGTTCTGCGTGCCGTGACGCTGGCTGTCACCCTCCAGCGCGGACAGCTGGTCGTCGAACAGCAGCTTGGTGTCGTACAGCAGGCGGCCCAGCAGCGTGCTCTTTCCGTCATCCACGCTGCCGCAGGTGATCAGGCGCAGCAGGCCCTTGGTCTCGTGCTGGCGCAGGTAGGCGTCGATGGCGGCAGTGGCGGAATCGGTAGCCATCAGAAATAACCCTCCTGCTTCTTCTGCTCCATGGACGCGCCGGCGTCCTTGTCGATCACGCGGCCCTGGCGCTCGGACGTGGTCGCGACCAGCATTTCCTGGATGACCTTGGGCAACGTGTCGGCCCCCGACTCGATGGCGCCGGTCAGCGGGTAGCAGCCCAGCGTGCGGAAACGCACCGTGCGCATCTGCGGCGTCTCGCCATCCTCGAGCGGCATGCGGTCGTCGTCGACCATGATGAGCGTGCCATCGCGCTCGACGACCGGGCGCTCGGCCGCCAGGTACAGCGACGGCACCTCGATGTTCTCGCGGTAGATGTAGAGCCAGATGTCCAACTCGGTCCAGTTCGACAGCGGGAACACGCGCACGCTCTCGCCCTTGCGAATGCGCGCGTTGTAGAGATTCCACAGCTCCGGGCGCTGGTTTTTCGGGTCCCAGCGATGCTGCGCATTGCGGAACGAGAACACGCGCTCCTTGGCGCGCGACTTCTCTTCGTCGCGACGCGCGCCACCGATGGCGGCGTCGAACTTGTACTGGTCCAGGGCCTGTTTCAGGGCCTGGGTCTTCATGATGTCGGTGTGCACCGCCGAACCGTGCGTGAACGGCCCCACGCCATCGCGCAGACCGTCCGGATTGGTGTGCACGATCAGCCGCGCACCGGTTTCCCTCGCGCGGCGATCGCGGAAGGCGATCATCTCGCGGAACTTCCAGGTCGTATCCACGTGCATCAGGGGAATCGGCGGCGGCGCGGGATGGAACGCCTTCTGCAGCAGATGCAGCAGGACCGAGGAATCCTTGCCGACCGAATACAGCATCACCGGATTGGCGAACTCGGCCGCCACTTCGCGCATGATGTGGATGCTCTCGGCTTCCAGGCGCTTGAGGTGGGAACCCCGCGCCAGCGTGTCGATGTCCGTCATGGGTCTTCCGTTTCGCATATCTTTGCAAGTGTACTGCGCTTGGCCGCGCCGGACCCGGCAAACGCCGGGGAGCCACTCAATGAAAAGGCCACACGTGCGGAATCACCCACAGGACCACAGCGCCGACCAGGATCGACAACGGCGTACCGACCTTCACATAGTCCATGAACCGGTACCCGCCCGGCCCGTAGACCATCAAGTTGGTCTGATAGCCGATCGGCGTGATGAAGGCGGCCGAGGAACCGACCATGACCGTCATCACGAAGGGCATCGGCAGCACACCCAGCTGCGCGGCCGCCGCCATGCCGATCGGGAACATCAGCACGGCCGCAGCATTGTTGGTCAGCAGCTCGGTGAAGATCACCGTGCAGACATACAGCAGGATCAGCGTGCGGAACGGATCGCCGCTCGCCCCCTCCAGCAGCAAGTGAGCCACTTCATTGGCCAGACCGGTGGTCTGGGTGGCTTTTCCAATGGCAAATGCGCATGCAATAACTACGATCAGTGGGAAATCCACCGATTTTCTCGCATCGCGTAACGGCAGGCAGCCGCTCACCAGCATCGCCAGCCCCGCTGCCAGCGCGGACACGAAGATATCCACGCGCAGCAGTGTGTTGGCCACGATCATCGCCCCCAGGATGCCCAGCGACAGCAAAGCTTTGCGGGGCTGCACCGGCGGCGTGTCGTCGAGCAGGTTGACCATGGCGAACTCGTGCGACTGCGCGAAGCGGTCGGTGAAGCCCGGCGTGGTCTCCAGCAGCAGCGTGTCGCCGGTCTGTAGCACCGCGTTGCCGGGCTTGTCCGTCAACTGGCGCCCGTGACGGTTCACGGCCACCACCACGGCGTCGTAGCGATGGCGGAAATTGCCCTCGCGCAGCGAGCGCCCGACCATCGGCGACAGACGCGAGAGCACTACCTCGACGAAGTGCCGCCCCTCGACGCCGCCGATCTTGAACACCTGATCGTCGGCATGACGCAATCCGGGCCACTGCCGCACTTCGCGCAGGCGCTCGGCGGAACCGACGATCACCAGTCGATCATCGCCACGCAGGCGGGTGTATGTAGCCAATGCCGGAAGCAGGCGCCCGTCGCGCTGGATTTCGGCCAGAAACAGCCCCGGCACGCTGCGCAGCCCCGCGTCCTCCAGGGTCTGCCCATTCAGCGGGCCATCGGCCTCGACGCGCATTTCCAGCACGTATTCCTTGGTGTCGCGCGCCTGCTCCATCGCGCCGCGGCGGTCGGGCAACAGCCAGCGCCCGAAGGTCAGCAGGTAGACGAAACCGACCAGCGCCGCCGGCACGCCGACCCAGGCCGGGTCGAACATGTGCAGGTGCGGCAGGCCGGGATAGTTCTGCGCCAGACCGTCGACGATCAGGTTGGTGCTGGTTCCGATCAGGCTGCACAGCCCACCGAGGATGGTCGCGTAGCTCAGCGGCAGCAGCAGCTTCGACACGGAGATGCCGCTCTTGCGCGACCAGTTCTCCACCGCCGAGGTCAGCATCGCCACCACCGGCGTGTTGTTGATGAAGGCGCTGAGCGTCGACGAAACCCCGATCAGCCGGGCCTGCGCCAGGAACGCGCCTCGCGGCTTGCCCAGTACCCATGCACCGACCCAGCGGATCGCACCGGTGGCGCGCAATCCGGCGGCGACAATGAACAGGACAGCCACCGTCAGCACCGCCGTGTTGGAGAATCCGGCCAGGGCCTCCACCGGCGTCAGCACGCCGAACAGCAGCAGCACGGCCACCGCGCCCATCAACACGAATTCCGGCGCGAAACGCTCCCACACCAGCATCGCCATGGTGCCGACGATCACCGCGACCGTCAGCCAGGCATCGGGACCCAGGCCCGTCATCGGGCGGCCTCCGCGCACCAGCGCAGGAATCGCGGCATGCGCCGCAGGAACGGGAACGACGTTGTCGACACGGCAGGCCCGGATGGAATGGGCATGCCAACATGCCACAGATGCAGGTCGACGGGGAATGTCACCAACGGCCCACGACGGACGGGCGACGCGTCAGTCGGCGATGTCGTCCACCAGGCGCTCGATCTGCAGCTTCAGCTCCGCGCCGTGATCGCGCAGCCAGGCGCGCTGCGCCTCCCAGCCCGGATCGAGCTCGCCGACCTGTCGCCAGAAGCGCGGCGAGTGATCGCGCACTTTCAGGTGACACAGCTCGTGCACCAGCACGTAGCGCAGCGCCGCCGCAGGCGCCAGCGCCAGGGAAAGATCCAGATTGATGCGGTCGCGCGTGTCCAGGCTGCCCCACTGGCTCTGCATGGGTCGCACACGCAGGGCCGTCGGCGCATGCCCCAGCTGCGGCACGTAGCGCGGCATCCAGCGCCCGACATCCCGGCGGATGCGGTCTTCCAGAAAAGCGGCCAGCAGCCCGCGCGCTACCGGCAGGAACCGCGGCTGCAGGCGCGGCAGCACCAGTACCACGGCATCGTCGGCGTCACGCTGGATACGCGGATACGGCCCCTCACTCCAGCGCAGCGGCACTTGCCGACCGCGCAGGGGCATCTCAGTCTCGCGTCCCACGTTCAGCCGGGACAGGGGCTTGAGCCGCTGACGCTGCTCGCCCAGTTCGCGTTCCAGCCAATCGGCGTGCTGACGCAGGAACGCCGATACGCGGGCTGGGTGCGTGCCCTGCGGATAACTCACGCGGGCGCCGCCGGGCGTGATGGTGAGCCGCAGTCGCTTCGAGCGCGGATGCGCGTTGCCCAGCACCTTGATGCGGGCGCCACTGGCCGTGGAGAGCTCCAGCCAGTTGTCCGTTACCCGTTCGCGAACCATCGTTTGTGCATGCCCGTTGTCAGGCCCCGTCGGGACGGGGCAGGCCGAACCATTCGTCCAGTTTCGCCAGCAGGCGCTCCAGCTCCAGCGTCATCAGCGCGAAGCGCGCATCCATTTCCTCGGCGACCGAATCGGCCTGGGCATGGTCGAGCTCGTCGGTGATGACGTCGAAGAATTTCAGCTTGCGGATGACCATGTCCTCGCCGAGCACGAAACCGATGCGCTCGTCGAATTCCAGGCCCAGCTGGAACACCTGCTTGCCACCGCGAAGATGCTCCCGAATCTCGTCCGATTCAAGCTCCTGATGACGACAGCGGACCACCGCGCCGCCGGCGTTGGCCGGATCGCGCAATTCGCACTCGTCGGACAGCGTCAGACCGGCCGGCAGATCACCGCTGGTCAGCCAGTCGGTCATGATCTGGCGCGGCGACTTCTCCGGCGCCAGCGGCAGCGCGGGGAAGCTGCCCAACGCCTCGCGCAGGTTGGTCAGGCCCTGCTCGGCGGCCTTGCGACTGGAACTGTCGAACACCACCCAGCCGAGCTTTCGCTGCAGCCAGACCTGCATGCGCGACGGGCGCGAGAAGGCGCGCGGCATCAGTTGGTCCAGGATTTCCTGCTTCAGCCGCTTGCGCTCGCGGCCGCCGACGCGGCGGCCTTCGTCCTCGGCCACCTTGCGCACCTTGCGCGACAGCTCCTCGTTGACCACCGAGGCCGGCAGCAGCTTGTCTTCGCTGCCGACGGTGACCAGCAGACTGTCGCCAACGCCGTGCGTCAGGGCCTCGGCATCCGGTCCCAGCGGCGACACGAAGCCGTGCGTGGACATCTCCATGGCCCCGCAGGGGCGCAGGCGATGCTCGTCGAGCGCGGCTTCCAGTTCACCGAGATTCTCGGCGACGGCGGGCGAAAAGCGGAACAGCGTGAGATTGCGGAAGAACATGGGCAGTCCGTGATCGGGACAGCCCGGCCGTGCGCCGGGCCGTGGAAACAAAGATCACGATCATACCCGAGGCCGCCCCGGTCCAACCGGTATCCGTACAGCGCGATTCAGCGACCGACCGCCGCGATGGCGCCGGCGACGGTGTCGAGATTGCCTTCGTTCAGCGCCGCCACGCAGATGCGCCCGGAGGACACCGCGTAAATGCCGAATTCCTCGGCCAGCCGCGCCACCTGCGCGGCGTCGAGGCCGGAATAGGAGAACATGCCGCGCTGACGCTCGATGAAACCGAAATCGCCGGTGGCGCCGTGCGCGGCCAGCCGCGCGACCAGGCCGCGACGCATGGCGCGGATGCGCTCGCGCATCGCACCCAGCTCGTCCTCCCACATCGCGCGCAGCGCCGGCGTGTGCAGCACGTGACTGACCAGCGCGGCGCCGTAGGTCGGCGGGTTGGAATAGTTGGTGCGGACCACTCGCTTGAGCTGCGACTGCACGCGCCGCGCCTCGTCGTCGCTGGCGGCGACGACGGACAGCGCGCCCACACGTTCGCCGTACAGCGAGAACGACTTGGAGAACGAGCTGGCCACGAACATCGGCAGCCCGCTGGCCTCGAACAGACGGATCGCGGCCGCATCGGGTTCGATGCCGTCGCCGAACCCCTGGTAGGCGATGTCCAGGAACGGCACCAACTCGCGCGCCTGCATGCGTTCGACCACCTGCCGCCATTGCGCGGTATCGAGATCCACGCCGGTCGGGTTGTGGCAGCAGGCATGCAGCACCACGATGGTGCCGGGCGCAAAACCGTCCAGCGCGGCGAGCAGACCGTCGATATCGACCGCGTGACTGGCGGCATCGTAGTAGGGGTAGTCGATCACCTCGAAGCCGGCGTTCTCGAAGATACCGCGGTGGTTGGCCCAGCTCGGCGTGCTGATCGCGACCTTCGCGGACGGATCGAGCGCATGCAGGAAGTCCGCGCCGACCTTCAGCGCGCCCGTGCCGCCCAGGCTCTGCACGGTGACCACGCGGCGCTCGGTCACGGCGGCAGCCTCGGCGCCGAACAGCAGCTGCTGCACGGCCGCGTCGTAGGCAGCGATCCCGTCGATGGGCAGATAGCCGTGCGCCGTGGGCGTCGCCAGGCGCTCGCGCTCGGCCTCACGCACCGCGCGCATCAGCGGCAGCCGGCCTTCGGCGTCGTAGTACACACCGACGCCGAGATTGACCTTGCCGGGCCGCGTATCGGCGGCAAAGGCCTCGTTGAGGCCCAGAATCGGATCGCGGGGCGCCAGCGCGACGGAGTGAAACAGGGACATGGCGGAACTCGTGCTAGTCGGGGGACGGAGAACGCCAAGTGTACGGCTTGTTCGCGCGCGCACCGACCGTCGATTTATGACGTTTCGGCGTGAGCGCCAGGATCGGCCCGCAACCCGGCAAAATCGAACAGCGACGGATCGGCCAGGTGCGAAGGCGTGACGTGGCCCAGCGCGCGCAGGATGTTGTCGACGCGGCCGGGATGTTCGCGATCCCAGGCATCGAGCATGCCCTGCACGGCCTGGCGCTGCAGGTTGGGCTGGCTGCCGCACAGGTTGCAGGGAATGATCGGGAAGCCCTGCTCGGTGGCGTAGGCCTCGATATCGCGTTCGCGGCAATAGGCCAGCGGACGAATCACCACGTGGCGGCCGTCATCCGAGCGCAGCTTCGGCGGCATGGACTTCATCGAGGCCTGGAAGAACAGGTTCAGGAACAGCGTGGCGACGAGATCGTCGCCGTGATGACCGAGCGCGATCTTGGTGATGCCGTTGGCGGCCGCCCAGGTGTACAGCGAGCCGCGCCGCAACCGCGAACACAGCCCGCAGGTGGTCGCGCCCTCGGGAATCACCCGCTTGACCACGCTGTAGGTGTCCTGCTCGATGATGTGGAACGGCACGCCCCTGGCGCGCAGGTAGTCCGGCAACACGTGCTCGGGGAAGCCGGGTTGCTTCTGGTCCAGGTTCACCGCGATCAGCTCGAAGCGCACCGGTGCACGCGCCTGCAGCTGCAGCAGCATGTCGAGCAGGGTGTAGGAATCCTTGCCGCCGGACAGGCAGACCATGACCCTGTCGCCGTCCTCGATCATGCCGAAGTCGGCGATGGCCTTGCCGGTCAGCCGGCGCAGCTTGCGGTTCAGGGACTCACCGCGGCGCGCGCCGCGCAGGCCGTCGAGCGGGATGGCAATTTCACGAGCGTTCATGGCGAGTCATTGTACCGACGTCGACGGCGCTACACTTGGCACTTGGAGATTCCGCCACGGAGCATCCCGTGCATCCGCCCGACCCGGTCGAAACCGCCCGCCAGCTGGAAGCCCTGCGTCTGGAACATCGCGACCTGGACGACGCCATCGCGCGTCTGAGCGCGAACCCGCTGTGCGATCAGCTGCGCCTGAACCGCATGAAGAAGCGCAAACTACTGCTCAAGGACAGCATCGCGCGGCTGGAAAGCCGAATGATTCCCGACCTCGACGCCTGAGCGGGGCGCGACCGTCGCCGCGCCCGCGCGATCAGTTGCCCTGGACCGGATAGGTCTGCGCCGAACCGCTCTGCGGTTGCGCTCTCGTGTTCGGCATCGCCGCGGCCGGCTTCATGGTCGCCTTGCCGCACTGGTACGCGCCCCACGCCTGCTGGCCGTCGAGCGGCTCGCCCAGCGGCTTGACGGTGTCGGCACCCATGCTGGCGGCCTCGTTGCGCGCCATCACTTCCAGCTCGTCGCGCACCTTGATGTCGTTGCGGTCGATCGGACCGACGCGATCCATCACCGACACCGTGACCCGCCCCAGCTGCTTGCACTGGGTGACATCCTGGTTCCAGGCCGTGCGCACCTGCTTGCCGCCTTCGTTGAGTTTGATGCCCCAGGTGCAGCCGGCGACCGTCAAGGTCAGCGCGGCCAGCGCGAGCAACGGAATCTTGTGCATGGAATTCTCCGGAAAGGAAACGCATCCAGTGGATCAACGCGCATCGTACCGCGCGAACGTGACTTGCGGCTTAAAGTCCGGCGGCGGAACCGGGCGGGCATGTGTAATCGTGCAGCGCGCCGCGCATCCGCGCGCGGTCGGCACGCGTAGCTGAAGAGAGTGACGCCGCGATCGACGCGCGCACACCCGATTCGCACACGGAGCCGCCATGCTTTCCGCCCTGCTGCTGTCCCTGGCCGCGCTTTCCGCCGGCACACCTACCGGCCCGATCCGCCAGTACACGGGCATCGCCCGCGCCGCACCGGACGCCAGGGTGCTGTACCGCGAAGTGCACTACCTGTTCGACAGCGCCGACGGCCCTCGCGAAATGGTCCTGTACCGCTGTCCGGACGGACGACCGTTCGCGCGGAAGTGGCTGGACACACGCACGCCGCAAGCCCCCGACTTCGCCTTCCGCGATGCACGCAGCGGCTACCGCGAGGGCGTGCGCACGCAGGCCGGCCTGCGCGTGGTCTACGTGCACAAGGTCGGCGCGAAGAAGACTCGCAGCGCACCGCTGCCGATGGTGCCGACGCCGGTCATCGACAGCGGCTTCGACGCCTTCGTGCGCGCGCACTGGGACGCACTGGCGGCGGGTCAGACGCTGAAGCTGCGATTCCTGGTGCCCAGTCGCCTGAAGTTCCTCGATTTCGCCATCGCCCGACGCCACGACCCCGACGCGGCCCGTCAGGGCCTGATGGTGCTGCGCCTACGGCTGGACAGCTGGCTCGCCTTCGCCCTGCCGCACATCGATGTCGGCTACGCGCGGGACACGCACCGCCTGCGCTGGTTCCGCGGATTGTCGAATCTGCGCGACATCCATGGCGAGAATCTCACGGTCGTGCTGCGCTATCCACCCGACCTGCGCGAGACGGGCGTGCCGGCCGAACGGCTGCGGACAGCACGCGAAGCGAAGCTGGACGGCCGCTGTCGCCTGCGCTGAGGACCCCTCAGACCGGCGCGTCGAGCTCGATCCGCCGACCGCTGCCGCCTTCGAAAAAATGCATCTGCGCCGGATCGTAAGCGACCCGCACACGGCGCCCCGGCTCGGGCAGCGCCTGCGGCGGCACCCGCGCCACCAGCACGTGTGCGCCCAGACGCATGTTCAGGAAGGCCTCGTTGCCGACGTGCTCGATCACGTCCAGATCGGCGTCCAGACTCGCCGGGACCACCGCGCCTGCAACCGCCATGGTCAGGGCCTCCGGGCGCAGTCCGACGACGATCTCCCGGCCGTCGTGGGCGGCCAGCGCACGGCGCACGCGAGGCACGTCGGGCAGGCTCAGACGACCCGCGCCGTCCACGTGCACACAGGCCGCGGCGCATTCCAGCCGTCCGCGCAGCAGATTCATCGACGGACTGCCGAGAAACCCGGCGACGAAGAGATTGGCGGGCCGCTCGTAGATGCGCATCGGCGTGTCGTCCTGCTGCACGCGACCGCCGTCCATCACCACGATGCGCTGGCCCAGCGTCATCGCCTCGACCTGATCGTGGGTGACGTAGACCATGGTCGCGCGGACCGCCCGATGCAGGCGCGCGATCTCCATGCGCATGCTGGCGCGCAGCCCGGCATCCAGGTTCGACAGCGGCTCGTCGAGCAGGAACACGCGCGGCTGGCGCACCAGCGCGCGCCCCAGCGCCACGCGCTGTCGCTGACCGCCGGACAGCGCACCCGGTCGTCGATCCAGCAGCGCCTCCAACCCCAGCATGGTGGCCGCTTCCTGCACGCGCCGGGCGATCTCCTTGCGCGGGCGACGGCGCAGCTTCAGGCCGAAGGCCATGTTCTCGGCCACGCTCATGTGCGGATACAGGGCGTAGTTCTGGAACACCATGGCGATATCGCGATCCTTGGGCTCCACGTCGTGCACTTCACGGCCGTCGATCAGAATGCGTCCGCTGTCGACCGAATCCAGTCCGGCGATCATGCGCAACGTCGTCGACTTGCCGCAGCCCGATGGCCCCAGCAGCACCAGCAGCTGCGCGCCGTCGACACGGAAACTGACATCGTCGACCGCGCACACGCCTTCGCCGTATGCCTTGGTCACGTTTTCGAGTACGACACTCCCCACAGCTTGTCCTCGTCGTGTCCTGCCGGCTGCCATCGAACGGGCGGTTGCGCTATTCTGCCATGTAATCGTTTTCAAACCCGGTCGCGCACGTCCAGGGGGCTTCTCGAATCATGCCGGAAAACACGCGCTTTCCCGAATCCTTTCTCTGGGGGTGCGCCACCAGCGCCTACCAGATCGAAGGCTCGCCGCTGGCTGACGGCGCCGGCCCCAGCATGTGGGAGCGGTTCGCGCACACCCCGGGCATGATGCACAACGACGACAACGGCGACATCGCCTGCGACCACTACCGCCGCTTCCGCGACGACGTGCGTCTGATGCGCGATCTGGGCCTGACCAGCTACCGCTTCTCCATCGCCTGGTCGCGCATTCTTCCGTCCGGCACCGGCGCCATCAACCAGAAGGGCCTGGATTTCTACCGCCAACTGGTCGACGCGCTGCTGGAAGGCGGCATCACGCCGATGGCCACGCTCTACCACTGGGACCTGCCCGAGGCGCTGGACGACCGCGGCGGCTGGCTCAACCGCGACTGCGCCGACTGGTTCGCCGAATACGCCTCGACCTGCTTTGAAGCGCTGGACGACCGCGTGCCGCGGTGGGTGACGCTGAACGAACCGTGGGTCGTCACCGACGGCGGCTACCTGCACGGCGTGCTCGCGCCCGGCCATCGCAACCCCTACGAGACCGCGCGCGCTTCGCACAACCTCATGCGCGCGCACGGCGCAGCGGTACAGGCCTACCGCGCCGTCGGCGCGCACCAGATCGGCCTGGTGGTGAATCTGGAACCCAAGTATCCCGCCAGCGAAAGCGCCGAGGACCGCGCCGCCACGCAGCGCGCCGACGCTTACATGAACCGGCAGTATCTGGACCCGGCCCTCAAGGGCACGTACCCGCCGGAGATGCGCGAGATCTTCGGCGACGCCTGGCCCGACTGGCCGGCGGCCGACTTCGAACAGATCCGCCAGCCGATCGACTTCCTGGGCATCAACTACTACACGCGCGGACTCACCGCGCACGATCCCTCGGCCTGGCCGCTGTACGCCCGCACCGTGCGCGTACCGCAAGCGACCTATACCGAGACCGACTGGGAAGTGCACGAAGAGAGCTTCACCGACATCCTGCGCTGGGTCCGCGACCGCTACGGCGACATCCCGCTGTACGTCACCGAAAACGGCGCCGCCTTCTACGACCCGCCGGTAGCCGCCGACGACGGTGTGCACGACCCGCTGCGCATCGACTACCTGCGCCGCCATTTGCGCGCCGTGCACACCGCGATCAAGCAAGGCGCCGACGTGCGCGGCTACTACCTGTGGTCACTGCTCGACAATCTGGAATGGTCCCTCGGCTTCGCCAAGCGCTTCGGCATCGTGCACGTGAACTACGAAACCCTCGAACGCACACCCAAGGACAGCGCGAAATTCTACGCCGAAGTCATCGCCAGCCACGGCGAGTCGCTGTCAGAGCCGCGTACAAAATAGTCATAACTGCCGTCGTCCATGTTCGGAAAACACCTCGACTGACTACCACTGCTTTGCATCATGATCCAGCCTGCCCCACGTACCTGCTGCAACAGGTACGCGACGCATGAAGCACCGAGCCCCAACTCACCGTGTAGCTGCCATTGTTTGGGCTGGCATCGAAGCTGATATCCAGCAAGTTCAGCGTCAGCTTGACCGCATCGCTCCGAATCCTGACGACCAATTCGATATCGATACAATCCAAACAATCGTAAGTGAACCTGGAACCGTTGTTTGGTCGATCAGCTGAGTGTGCCCGCATGAACCTGCATGAAAACGTGGGGAAACCTCAGAACCTGGAACCGTTGTTTTGGAACCGTTGTTTTGAACCTGGAACCGTTATTCTCCTTTCGCCAAACAACTTACTGGCACCACTTCTTCTGAAAACGCCCCTTTTTACAGAGACCCACTTCATGGGGCGGACTTCCAACACAGACCAAATTTCCGCCTCACGGCAGTAGCTCGCAAAAAATTCAAGCAACAGCCCACCTTAATATCAACAAATCAGTGAACTACGGTTATACCATCCATTTTTATTTTTACCCCAGACGGAATCCTTTTAGAAAAAGAAATTTTAATTATATTATTTATATACCCAAGCTGCGGCATTCCCACAGCACCCTTGTTAATACCAGCATTAAAAGATCCAACCACGGCAACCGGGTACGCCCCCACCTTCGCTTTTCTTAGAACTTCTTCAGATATCGAAAAAGGCCTTATCAACCGTATACTCTCTACGTTAGACCCACTTTCGTAGACTCCCTTGCTTGGGTACAAAATTAAATCTCCAAAATCACTTTTTAAGTACCCAATAATAGCCACAAATTTACCGTCAAATCTTGACGGGCTGGCAACCAAAGAAATATAAGACTCCAAGCAAACATTTGTGTTTTTTAAACCCGCACCATAAGCCTTAAAGCAATTTCCATAATTTATTTTTTCAGCAGCCATAACTTGACATGCAAAAAAAGCAGAAGAAAAAAAGACCAAAAGCAACGAGGCGGCACGTCGAAAATTAATTGATTTCATTTTTTGCCCTCCTACTGAACTCTGATGTATGTTTTTTTATCAACGTGAGCCTGATACGTAGGTTGATAATTTTTCCGCATCTCATCTGTAGACCAGCGATATACATGTCCGTTCGAGAGGGTAACATAAGCAGAAAAGTCATTTTCCACAAAACTATGCCTGCTTAATTCATATGCCGCATATATGTCATCAGCGCTAAAGTTATCATTGTACGGGTGAGTATGAATATACCCAGACAGCATTCCTCCCGGCACGTTACCACCTAGACGCACATTAACTTCACAACCAGCATTCAACGAACACAAGATACCATCACTAGTCGGAGAGCCAATTTTAGTCTTGCCAGAAGGGTTGCCATCCATAGTAAAAAGCTTTGAACCTATTTCAGTATTAAACCTGTCTGCCAAAGGTTGAACAATCGCAGCCCACGCTTTTGCTGCGGCATCTCTAGTTTTATATGTATTTTCCATAGCATCTTTAAGCGCTTTAGTAGCAACCGCTATGACCTCATTTTCTAAACCAGATTCTTGTTCTCGCAGACCTCGACTTGCCACAACATTTTTTACAACCTCTCCACCCCCTCCAGAATAGGCATCTCCCGAGCTACATGGAAAAGATGCATCACACATGCTATAGCTTGAACCAGCCCGCACCCCGCCGGATCCATATTAACAATCGGATTATTATATGCATAAGCATATCTGTTGAAGTCAAAAATTCCACCAGGGGATGAACCCAAAGGGTCGCGACTTAAAAACCTACCCGTCATTTGATCATAGTACCGCGCCTGCATGTACACGAACCCGGTATCCGGATCATTCACATGCCCGGTATACCCCGGGCTCAGCCTGCGGTGCGCCGCTCTGCTGCTGGCCGTACGGCCGATATGCGGCCTCGTAGGTCGTGTTGCCCTGGTTGTCCATTTCCGCCACCACCGTGCCTTGCGCGTTGGTGACGAAATAGGTGG
Organism: Oleiagrimonas citrea; assembly: GCF_012395255.1. Taxonomy (GTDB): domain Bacteria; phylum Pseudomonadota; class Gammaproteobacteria; order Xanthomonadales; family Rhodanobacteraceae; genus Oleiagrimonas; species Oleiagrimonas citrea. The sequence goes on along the minus strand of NZ_JAAZQD010000005.1, from coordinate 422 downwards.
TGTGCTGGGTCGCTCGGGCGGGCGTGATGGCTGCGCACGCGAGTCCTAGCGCCACCACAGCGCCGATTCGATGGGCGATCGATCGTGCCGCGTGATCACGCCGCCCCTCTGAACCCTTTTCACCGACATGCCGGGCGGCTCTCCCCATGCCGAGCAGCCCGAACATGTCCACCAGCCCTCTGGCTCTCTTGAGCCGATGCATGATTCCGTTCACTTCATTCCCCCTGTTTCGATCTCGCTCGTTTCCCGTTCCACTCGCTACTGGCTCTTCACCCAACTCGAGCAGCCATTGGCGTAGCAGGCGCGCACGTAGGCGGTATGGGCCGGAGGGAAGTCGGGCGGGACCGAGCTGGCGATGCGGTAGCTGGTGGCCGTTCCCGAATACACGGTGCCGTTGCTCGTGCTATCCAGCTTCACGTCGT
>NZ_JAAZQD010000004.1 GCF_012395255.1 Oleiagrimonas citrea | reverse complement strand
CTTCTCCGCACCGACCTTCGTCAGCGCCGCCGTCAGCGTCGTCTTGCCGTGGTCAACGTGACCGATCGTGCCCACGTTCACGTGCGGCTTGGTTCGCTCGAACTTTTCCTTGGACATGACTGCCAAACCCCGATGGAATCAAAATGGAAAACACAAAATCAGGACGCAAGAGCGCCCCGTGAAAAGTGGTGCTCATGACAGGAATCGAACCTGTGACCTCTTCCTTACCAAGGAAGTGCTCTACCGACTGAGCTACATGAGCAGAAGTTCCGCATGACCGGAGGTCAATGGAGCGGGAGACGGGAATCGAACCCGCACCATCAGCTTGGAAGGCTGAGGTTCTACCATTGAACTACTCCCGCCCGGCGGGTACATCGCTTCGAGTTGCGCAGCACCGAAACCGACGCTTGCACCACTCTGTTTTGCTTCACCATTTCACACACACCGGAGGCGAATGAAATGGTGGAGGGAGGTGGATTCGAACCACCGAAGGCGTAAGCCAGCAGATTTACAGTCTGCCCCCGTTGGCCGCTTGGGTATCCCTCCAACAAAGACCGGCTATTTTCGCGGCCGACCCCGGATGTGTCAACACTTCAGGGCGACTTTCGGCGCGTTATTTGCCGTGCCGAACGAAGACCATGTGCATGCTGCGCGAGGTCCGCATCGGCGGGGCGCGTATTCTGGCTGATCGCGACGACATTGCCAAGTCATTTCGCACAGATCGATGCGAAAAGCCGAGCACCGAGGAACATATGCGTATGAATTCCTACCGCCCAAACCCCACCGCACCCAAGCGCAACCCTGACTCGGCAATGCCCTCCTCATTCCGAGGGCGATGATCGCAATCGGTCGAGAACCTGTACCAACCGCTCCGCCCTCAAGCCATCGAACGGGCCTCAGCCACCCACGTCTTCATGACGAAGCGGCGGCCGATACTGCGCAACCTCCTGCTCCATGCGCTTGGACAGCTCGATCAATCGCTGCGCGTACTCCTGCAGCGTGCGGTCACCGTCATCCTTCGGCTCCCAGGCCGGAACCGGCGTCGGCTTGCCGTCCGGCCCGTCCAGCGCCACGAACACGATGACGCAGCTCGTCGCCAGACGCTCCTTGCCATGCGTAAGGTCGCGCGCCAACACGTCAACGGCGAAATGCATGCTGGAGGTCCCGGTATGGATCAGCTTCGCATGCACGGTGACCAGATCGCCGATAAGAATCGGCTGCACAAACTGGATCCCGCCCACCGCCACAGTCACGCAGTACGCGCCACTCCATCCGACCGCACCCGCGTAACCGGCCTGGTCGATCCATTTCATCACCATCCCGCCGTGCACCTTGCCGCCGAAATTGACATCGGTGGGCTGAGCCAGGAAACGAAATGTGACTTCGCGCTGCATTCCGGACATGCAAATGATCCGCTGTTCGTTCAGGAACGGCCATTATGCGTCAATATCCCCGGAGCAGCAGTGATCGCGCCGCACCCGATCGATCGCCCGGCCACACAAGGAGATGTCGTCATGGGATGGCGAAGCATAAGTATCGCTCCACGACTCGCCCTATGGGCCCTGCTGGGCTCCGCCCTGGTTCTTGCGATCAGCGGAACCATTCTCTTCACACATACGCGCGACACCATCCTCGCCCACACGCATCGCGAGGCCGGCGCACTCACGCGAAGCGCGGCCAGCCGCATCGAGGCGCGTCTGGATCGCGTGATGGTCTCGACACAGCAACTGGCCGCCCTCATCGACCGCCCGGCGCCGGAGACCGACAAAATCCTGCATCAGGCCCTGAAGGCCAATCACGACCTGTCCGGCCTGGCCGTGGCCTTCCGACCAGAGGATGGACAGACGGCACACGCGCCTTTCGTCAGCCGGGACAGCGAAGGCATGCTGCATGAGCGCGACCTGCGCGACGACCCCACACAGTACTGGGAGCAGAACTGGTTCCTGGGCGGCCTCACCTGCCGAGCCGGCTGCTGGCAGCGTCCCTTTTTCTCCAAGTCCCGGCATCGCTGGCTCATCAATTTCTCCGTTGCCATCGTGCGCAAGGGGCGACCGGTCGGCCTGGTCAACGCCGACGTCAGCCTGGACTGGCTGCAGGACATACTCGGCGCGCTGCACAAGCCGGATGGCGCCCAGGCTTTCGTCATGGGTGGCAATGGCAAGTATCTGGCGCACGACGAGCACGACCTGACGGGGCATGCCGGCAGCCCGGCCCTGCTCAAGGCTCTGGCTGCACGTACCGGAACGCCCACCCTGCTGTCGACCAACCACGCACCGGATCTCGGCGAAACCTCCTGGCTGTACGGCGCCCCCATCCATGGATCGTACTGGTCGCTCGGCATGCTGATTCCCGAGCAGCGCATCTACGCACCGCTGCGCCGCCTTTTCGTCATCGACCTCAGTGTCGGCCTGCTGGCCCTGCTGTGCATCGCCGTCATGCTGCTGGTCGTGACCCGGCGCACACTCGCGCCGCTGGGCGTGCTCACCGCGCGTGCCGAGCACATCGCACGGGGCGAAACCGAATTTGAACTGCCTGCCGTTCGCGGTCATGACGAAATCGGCCGACTGACGCAGGCCTTCGACACCATGCGCAAAGAACTGGCCGCACACATCGAGCAGTTGACCGAAGCCGTCCGCGCACAACAGCGGCTGAGCAGCGAACTGGAAATCGCGCAGCAGATCCAGACCTCCCTGCTGCCCAGCGAGCACTACATCGAAGCACACACCTCACGCTTCGAACTGCATGCGTGCCTGCGCCCCGCCCGCGCGGTCGGCGGCGACCTGTACAGCTACTTCATGCTCGATCACCGGCATTTCTGCGTGATGGTCGGCGACGTCTCCGACAAGGGCATACCGGCCGCTCTGTTCATGGCGCGCACCATCACCCTGGCCAAGGCACTAGCAGCGCACACACTGTCGCCACAGCAGATTCTGAAGCGCCTGAATCAGGAACTGTGCGTCGGCAACGACAGCTGCATGTTCGTGACGCTGCTGTGCGGCGTGCTGGATCTGCGCAACGGAAAGCTCACGCTAGCCAGCGCCGGGCATGACCCGATCATCCTGTGCGGCGAAGGCGGCGCCCACCTGATTGAGACCGAAACCGGACCGGCGATCGGACTCGACGAGGACGCCACCTACCCGAGCCGCACCGTGCAACTGCACGCCGGTGATACCCTGATGATGTACACCGACGGCATCACCGAGGCGAACGATGCGCAAATGCGGATGTACGGCATCGAGCGCGCACTGAAGATGCTCGACCATGCTCCGCGCCCCGAGCACGCCAGCGAATACACACGCCGGCTGCTGTCGGACCTGGACCACTTCGTGGGCCATGCCGACCAGGCCGACGACATCACGATCCTCGCGCTGAGCTGGTGTCACACCGCAGACGAACAAGCCTCCGACATGCTCGAACTGGATCTTCCCAGCCAACTCGAAGACGTATTCGCAGCGCTCGAACGATGCGACCAGACCATGACCGCGTCCGGCATCCCGAGCAGCGTGCGCGCGGATGTCCGACTGGTGCTCGAGGAACTGATGGTCAACATGGTCGAACACGGACACGTCGCGAAGGCCGACGGATGCATCCGGCTGCGGCTGGAATGCGAAGAAGACGTCCACGTCTCGTTGCGCGACGACGGCCACCCGTTCAATCCGCTCGAAGCCAAACCGCCACCCACCACCACCGATGGCGCCGCCGATCCGGAACAGGTCGGCGGCTTCGGCATCCACCTCGTGCGCGCCATGGCCAGCGAACTCACCTACTCGCACGACGCCCAGGGCAACCACCTGCAGCTTCGCTTCGTCAACAACCCTCGCATGGAATCCGAGTCATGACGCTGAACATCCGTACCGAATCGACTTCGCCGGAACGCATCACCCTCTTCGTGGAAGGCCGCCTCGACGCCAGCAATTTCGGACAATTCGACAGCGAGACGCAGCAGAAACTGGCCCCGCTCCCCGAGGGAGGCACCGTGGTGCTCGACTTGCAGGACCTGGAGTACATCAGCAGCGCCGGTCTGCGCAGTTTCGCAAAGATCCGCAAGCAGATGCGTACGCGCAACGGGCACACGCTGCTGCTCAATCCGCAGCCGCAGGTGCGCAAGGTGTTCGATATCGTCAAGGCGGTACCGGTCAACGAGATTTTCGTGACCGTGCAGGAACTGGATGATTATCTCGACCAGATTCAGCGCAAGATGATGCAGGAAGACCGCTGACCGAATGCTTCGCCCGGCCGCCACGCGGCCGGGCGCTCGCCGGTATCAGACGTTGAAGCGGAAGTGCAGCACATCGCCTTCCTTGACGATGTAGTCCTTGCCTTCCAGCCGCAGACGCCCGGCTTCCTTGGCGCCGCTCTCGCCCTTGTACTGGATGAAATCGTCGTAGCCGACGGTCTCGGCGCGGATGAAACCCTTCTCGAAATCGGTATGAATGACGCCCGCCGCCTGCGGCGCGGTCGCGCCGCGCTTGACCGTCCAGGCGCGCACTTCCTTCACGCCCGCAGTGAAGTACGTTTGCAGACCGAGCAGCTTGTAGCCGGCGCGGATCACGCGATCGAGGCCCGGCTCATCGAGACCCAGATCGGCCAGAAACTCGTCGCGATCGGCATCATCCAGCTGCGCCATCTCTTCCTCGATGGCGGCGCACACCGGCACCACCTCGGCACCTTCGGTCTCGGCGCGCGCGCGCACCGCATCGAGATGCGGATTGTTCTCGAAGCCGTCCTCGCGCACGTTGGCGATGTACATCAGCGGTTTGAGCGTCAGCAGGAACATGTCGCGCACCAGGGCGCGTTCGTCGTCGTCCAGCTCCACCGAGCGCGCGGCATGGCCCTCGCTGAGCGCAGCCGCCAGCTTCTGCAGCACCGGGCGACGCGCCAGGGCATCCTTGTCATTGGCCTTGGCCGCGCGCTCGACGCGGTTCAGCGCCTTCTCCACCGACTCCAGATCGGCCAGCGCCAGCTCGGTGTCGATGGTCTCGATATCGGCGATCGGATCGACCTTGCCGGACACATGCACGATGTCGCCGTGTTCGAAGCAGCGCACCACGTGGGTGATGGCGTCCACCTCGCGAATGTGCGCCAGGAACTTGTTGCCCAGACCCTCACCCTTGGAGGCGCCGGCGACCAGGCCGGCAATGTCGACGAACTCGATCGAGGTCGGCACCACCCGCTCCGGGTGCACGATGTCGGACAGCGCCTTCAGACGCGGGTCCGGCACGGGCACCACGCCGACATTCGGATCGATGGTGCAGAACGGAAAATTGGCCGCCGCAATGCCGGCCTTGGTCAGCGCGTTGAAGAGAGTCGACTTGCCGACGTTGGGCAGACCGACGATGCCGCATTTGATACCCATCAGACTGGATTCCGTGTAACGGGAGAACGAACGCGACGCCGGCGCCTACGCGCCTTATTGCGCCGCACTGGTATGCAGGCGTTTCATCGCCTCGTTGAATCGACCCTCGACGGCCAGCGGCAGCACGTCGAGCGCGCGCGCGATGCCGTCGATCATGATGGCGTCCTCGTCCTGTGCCGACGGGCGTCCCAGCACCCAGGGCGTCACGCGATCGCGCACGCCCGGATGACCGATGCCCACCCGCAGACGATGAAACTTGCCGTGGCCGAGATGGGCCATGATGTCGCGAAGGCCGTTCTGGCCGCCGTGTCCGCCGTCGAATTTCAGACGCACGACGCCCGGATCGAGATCCAGGTCGTCATGCACGACCAGGCACTCGTCGGCCGGAATCTTGTAGTAGCGCAGCGCCGATGCCACGGCGATGCCGCTCTTGTTCATGAACGTGGATGGCTTCAGCAGCCACACCGGCTCGCCGCCGATGCGCACGCGACAGGACATGCCGTGCAGCTTGCTGTCCGCCGTGAACGTCTCGCCCTCGGCGCGCGCCAGGGCGTCGACAAACCAGAACCCGGCATTGTGCCGGGTTCCGAGATATTCGGCTCCGGGATTGCCCAGACCGACAATGAGACGCAGACCTGCCATGGATGCAAGGCATGGCGCCGCGCTTCGCGAGGAAGCGCGGCGCGGATGCGCTTACTTGTCCTCGCCGGCGTCGCCCTCGGCGGACGACCCTTCGGCGGCGGCGCTCGGCGCGGCGGCGGCTTCCTCGCCTTCCTCGCCCTCGGTCGGCTCGACCTCGACCTTCACCGCATGCACGGTGACGACCGGCAGGTCATGCTCGGGGCCGTGACGCAGCTCGGGAATCTCCACGCCCTCGGGCAGATTCAGCTCCGACAGGTGGATGATGTCACCCTGGTCGATGTTGGACAGATCGACCTCGATGTACTCGGGCAGATCCTTCGGCAGGCAGGCCACCTCGACTTCGGTGAAGTTGTGCGAAACCACCACGCCGGAGGTCTTGCCTGCCGGGGACTTTTCCTGGTTCAGGAAGTGCAGCGGGATGGCGGTGTGCAGCTTCTCGCCGGCACGCACGCGCTGGAAATCCATGTGCATCATCTGCAGCTTGTACGGATGCTTCTGCCAGTCGCGCAGCAGCACCTTCTCGGTCTTGCCGCCGACGTTCAGGTCCAGCACGGACGAGAAGAACCACTCGTTCTTGGCCAGCGCCATGACGATGCGGTGCTCGATCTGGATGCTCTGGGGCGGCTTGTCGCCACCGTAGACGATCGCCGGAACCATGCCCGCGTGACGCAGGCGGCGGCTCGCACCTTTCCCCTCGTCACTGCGAACTTCGGCGTTCACTTCGTGAATCGTTGCCATGATTGTTGCCTCGGTTGAAAAGCCCGCCTTGCGGCGGAAGAAACGTTCTCCCGCGACCAGGAGAACGATGAAATCCTTGGAATGCCGCCCGTCGCCAGCCGGCAAACCGGCGATTATAGGGCAAAAACCGGCCGCATGCGCGGCCCGGTGCATCAGTCCACGTAGAGCGAACTGACCGATTCGCCGCCGGCCATGCGCCGGATGGTCTCGGCCAGCAGTTCGGCCACCGTGAGCTGGCGGATCTTCTCGCAGGCCGCGGCAGCAGGCGACAGCGGCAGCGTGTCGGTCACCACCAGCTGGTCCAGCTGCGAACCGTTGATGTTGTCGATGGCGGCGCCGGACAGTACTGCGTGCACGCAGTAGGCCTCGACGCGCTTGGCGCCCTGGTCCTTCAGCGCCGCGGCGGCCGCACACAGCGTGCCGGCGGTGTCGACAATGTCGTCGACCAGCACGCAGGACTTGCCCGACACGTCGCCGATGATGTTCATCACCGTGGCCACGTTGGCCTTCGGACGGCGCTTGTCGATGATCGCCAGATCGGCATCGTCCAGACGCTTGGCGATGGCGCGCGCGCGCACCACGCCTCCAACATCAGGGCTGACCACGATGATGTCGTCCATGTTGTGACGACGCCAGATGTCGGCCAGCAGCACCGGCGAGGCGTAGACGTTGTCGACCGGAATATCGAAGAAACCCTGGATCTGGTCGGCGTGCAGATCGACGGTCAGCACGCGGTCGACGCCGGACGCACCGATCATCTTCGCCGCCAGCTTGGCGGTGATCGGCACACGCGCGGAGCGCGGGCGGCGATCCTGCCGGGCGTAGCCGAAATACGGCATAACCGCGGTCACCGAAGTCGCCGAGGCGCGCTTCAGCGCGTCGGCCAGCACCAACAGCTCCATGAAGTTCTCGGCCGTCGGTGCGCCGGTCGGCTGCAGGACGAAGACGTCCTGCCCGCGCACGTTCTCCTCGATCTCGACCTGGGTTTCGCCGTCGCTGAAGCGACCGACCAGCGCCTTGCCCAGGGGCACCGCCAGCCGGTGCGCGACGTCCTCGGCAAGTTTGTGATGAGCATTGCCGGTGAACAGCATCAGGCCAGCCGTATCCACAGTTCGTTCTCCGCTTGGCGATGTTTCGAGAAGACCGGGGCGGACCCCGATGTACGCGCTGCGTCGGACGCATGCGCGCTGCGAAAAATGGCTGGGGCGGCAGGATTCGAACCTGCGCATGCCGGGATCAAAACCCGGTGCCTTACCGCTTGGCTACGCCCCAATGCTTGAACTGTCCGCCTTCGTACGCAACGGCGACGTGTCGACGCCACCGGCCACGAAGGCCCTGAACGGTTCCGGGCAGCGCGCGGCAATCCGCTCGCTGGCCTCGCGCGTTTCCGTTTCCAGGAATACGCACGCTCCGGTTCCGGACAATCGCGCCGCGCCGTACTGGCCGAGCCAGGTCATCGCGTCGTCGATTCGCACATGCCGCGCCCGCACCAACGGCGCGAAGGCGTTATCCGTGACATGTCCCTCCAGGAAGCTCGAAATTGTCGCCTCGGGCGCATTTCGTGTCAATTCGGGCGACTGAAAAAGCGCCTGCGTGGACACATGCACACCTGGATCCACGATGACATAGCTAGCGGCAGGCAGCGACAACGGCTCGATGCGCTCACCCACCCCTTCAGCCCAGGCACTGCGGCCACGCACGAATACTGGCACATCCGCGCCGAGCCGCAGCCCCAGATCCGCCAGTTCGTCGATATCCAGGCCCGCTCTCCACAACGCATTCAATGCAACCAGCGTCGTCGCCGCGTCGGAACTGCCGCCGCCAAGCCCTCCACCCACCGGAATCCGCTTGTCCACGGCCAGATCCGCGCCGAGCGTGCAGCCGGCACGCTGCTGCAGCATGTGAGCAGCCCGCAGCACCAGATCCTGCTCGGGCGACACACCTTCAACACCAGAGCCCCCCGTGATCTGCCCGTCATCGCGAACGCGGACGCGGACGTCGTCGCCCCAGTCGAGCAGCCGGAACACGGTCTGCAGCAGATGGTAACCATCCGCACGCCGACCGACGATGCGCAGGAACAAATTGAGTTTGGCCGGCGCCGGCCAGACGCTCCACGCGCTCATCGCTTGAACCAGGACCAGCGCTGGATGGACACGCGCACACGATAGTTGCCCATGGAGGCGAAGACTTTGCGCGGCACGCTTGGATCGCTGCCGGCGAACCAGTCGCGGTATTCCACGTTCCAGCCATTCTGCTGCAGCAGCGACGGCAGATGGTTCTCGCCGAAGCGCAGCTTCGCCTTGCCACCCGGCGCGCGCAATCCCTTCACCCAATAGCGCAGCTGCTGCAGCGGCACGCGCCAGCCCAGCGCCCGCGCCAACAGGTGCTCGGCGTCGACGCCGTAGAGCGTGCCCTGATCCAGCCCGTCCAGCTCCGCACCATCCGGGCCGCCGCGCAGGCGGAAACTGCGCCCGGTGACCGGGGCGCGCAGGGTGAAATCGTAACGGTCGCCGTTCTGGGTCCAGGTCAGGCTGCCGCTGCCGCCATGCTTGCCGTCCGTCACCGCCAGCCTTGCCTGGATGGTCCAGTGGTTGCGCGCCGACAGCTTCGCCTCGCGTGCCTGCTGCGCGCCGAGCATGGCATGGTCGCCTTTGATCCGTACCGGCGCGCAGGCCGCCAGCGCCAGGATCGCGGCGCCGAGCAGCAGATGACGGATGTTCACGGTTACAGCTTCCCTTTCAGCGCAAGCAGGTGCCGGTTGTCCGGATCCAGTTTCAACGCGTCTCGATAGACCTCCCCGGCCTGCGTTCGCTTGCCCAGGTCGAGCAGCACCTGCACCAGATGCGCGCCGACTTCTGGATCGGGGCGCATCTTCCAGGATGCCTGCAGTGCGGCTTCGGCCTTGCCCAGATGACCCAGTCGATACTGCAGCCAGCCCCAGGAATCGGTGATGGACGGATCATCCGGCTGCGCGGCATGCGCCCGGGTCAACAGTTTCTCTGCCTGATCGAGATCGCGATTGGCGTCGACCAGCGTATAGCCCAGTGCATTGACGGCATTGATGTCGTCGGGCTTCAACCGCAGCACAGCGCGCAGGTCAGCCACTGCGGCATCAATGTCGCCGGCCTCTGCGTAGGCCAGACCACGCCCGTAGAGCAACTCGGCATCGTGCTTGTCCGCGCTCAGCGCGCGCGTGTACGCCACCGCTGCCTTGGCATAGTCGCCGCCACGCATGTACAGCTCGGCGTCGACCTGATCCAGTCGCTGCACCACATCAGCCTTGTCGGCATGGTCGTCACGCATACGCTTGACCAGCGCGTGCGCCTGCGCCGGCTTGCCCAGTTGTTGCAGCAGTACGGCGCGCCGCACACCGGCATCGAACGCATGTTCGTCGCCGGACGGCACCTTGGCCAGCCAATCGACGGCCTCCTGCGGCTTGTCCAGCAGTGAAGCCAGTTGACCAAGCAGGTAGTAGCTCGACTCCCGCACGTCATCCGGCGCCTTGCGCAATTCGCCGTAGATGCGTTTCAGCGCAGGCAAATCCTGGGTGCGTGCGGCAAAGGCCGCGCGCGCCGCGAAGCTGCGCGAATTCTGGGGTCCCTTCGCCAGCACGCGCTCGGCGCCCTGGTTGTCCCCGTTCTTGGCCAGTAGACCGGCATAGGCCATGCGCACATCGAGATCCTGCGGCGAAGCGGACACGGCTTTTGCATACAGCGCGAGCGCCTTCTGGTCTTCGCCGCGCTGCGCATGGAGTTGCGCCGCCCAGGCATAGGTCTGACTGCTCCGGAAACGCTCGGCGGCGATGTCGGCAATCTGCTGCGCGTAGGCGTAGCGACCGAGTTTCTGACCCAGTTCGCTCATCGCCAGCCAGGCCAGCTCGTCTTTCGGAAGTCGCTGCGGTGTAGCAATCTTTTCCAGCAACTGCCCCGCCTGCGCAGCATCGCGCGCGCCCAGCAGCACCTTGCCGAAACGCTGCCAGTCCTGCTTGCTGCCGCGCTCGGTCAGCGCCATCAAGGCTTTTTGCGCGTCTTCAGTACGGCCCTGATCCAGTGCGATCTGGGCGCGCGCGCGCTGCAGTCCCGCCTCGTCGGCGCCCAGGACCTTCCAGCGCGCCAGAGCCTGTTGCGCGGCGGCGCTATCGTGCAGGGCCAGCGCCAGACCCACGGCACGCTCGGCCACTTTGGGATCGCTGGATAGCTGACTGGCCTTGGCATACCCCTTCTGCGCGGCGCGCAGGTCGCCCTTGCCGAGCGCGAATTCGGCCTGCATCAACAGCGCGGCTACGTCGTGATCGGCATCCGGGGTCGCGACCGACAGGGTGTGCAGCGGCTGCTTGCCGTCCGCAGGCCGCTGCGCGGTCTTTGTGGGCATCGAAGTGCACCCGAACAACACCATGGGCAGCATCGCTGCTGCTGCAAAATGCCGCCATTGCTTGAACTTGGCGTGACTGCTGCGCACAATTTACCTCCGTATGGGGCCGGTAACGCCAGCGACCGGCCGTCGGGACAGCTTAGCCTATTGCTGCCCGTAACCAAGCTGCCGCCACCACGATTTCCTATGCCGCTCGTCGCCTTCGGGCTCAACCACCTCACTGCGCCCGTCAGCCTGCGTGAACAGGTTGCGTTCGACGGCGACAACGCACGTCGTGCGATGAGCGACCTGCGCCTGCAGAACGGCGTGGACGAAGCGTTGATCCTGTCGACCTGCAACCGCACCGAGCTTTACTGCAGCGTCCATGCCGGCGCCGAGCACGTGCCGGCCGAATGGTTGCACCAGCATCATCACCTGACCGCGGACAAGCTGGACGAGTTCCTGTATCGCCACGACGAGGACGAGGCGGTGCGACATATCTTCCGCGTCGCCACCGGACTCGATTCGATGGTGCTGGGCGAGCCGCAGATTCTCGGCCAGGTCAAGGACGCCTACCAGATGGCGCGCGAAGTGCAGACGCTGGGCCCGCCGATGGACCGCCTGCTGCAGCACACTTTCGCCGTGGCCAAGCGAGTGCGCAGCGACACGCGCATCGGCGCGCACACGGTTTCCGTCGCCTTCACCGCCGTGCGCCTGGCCGAACAGGTCTTCACCGATCTGCGCGACGCCTGCGTGTTGCTGGTCGGCGCCGGCGACACCATCGAGCTGGCCGCGCGACACCTGGCCGGGAAACAGGTCAAACGCCTGCTGGTCGCCAACCGCACACTGGAAACCGCGCAGACGCTGGCGCATCAGCACGGCGGCTACGCCATCGCCCTGTCCGACCTGGGCAAGCATCTGGCCGAAGCCGACATCGTCATCAGCTCGACCGCCGCGCGACAGCCGGTGATTACCCGCGACATGGTCGAGGCCGCCATCGCCACGCGTCGCCGCCGCCCGATGTTCATGGTCGACATCGCCGTGCCGCGCGACATCGAACCGGCCGTGGCCGAACTGCGCGACGTGTTCCTGTATGGCATCGACGATCTGCGCCAGGTCATCGACGAACACCTGCGCTCGCGCGAAATGGCCGCCAACGAGGCCGGCGCCATCATCGACCTGCAGGTCGACCGCTACATGAACTGGCGCCGCGCGCTGACCCTGCGCAATCCGGTGCTCGACTTGCGCGCCAACGCCGAGAACCATCGCGACGAAGTGCTCAGTCGCGCACAGAGCATGATCGAACGCGGCAAGTCGCCCGAGGAGGCGCTGACCTTCCTCGCCAACACGCTGACCAACAAGCTGCTGCACGCCCCCAGCGCGAGCCTGCGCGAAGCGGCGCTATCCGGCGACCTGGACCTGCTCAACGCCGCCGAGCGGCTGTACGGCCTGACCGCCGATCCGGACAAGACGCCCGACGAGCGCTAGCCTAGCGTTCCGCCTGCGCCGCCGGCACGCTATCCTGACCGGCCATCCCGTTGTCGCCAACCGGTCGCCATGACGCCTTCCATACGCCGCAAACTGCAGACGCTGGCCGAGCGCCACGAGGAAATCAGCCTGCTGCTGGCGCAACCGGAAGTGATCGACGACACCGACCGCTTCCGCGACCTGTCGCGCGAATATGCGCAGCTGGAGCCGCTGAAATCCGCCCTTGCCGAGCACGAGCGCGCACAGCATGAACTGACCGACGCGCGCGGCATGCTGGACGACCCCGAACTGAGCGAGATCGCCGCCGAAGACGTGCGCCGCCTGGAAGCACGCATCGCCGAGCTCGACGCGGAGCTGCAAATTTTGCTGCTGCCGGTCGACCCACGCGACGAAGCCAACCTGTTCCTGGAAATCCGCGCCGGCACCGGCGGCGACGAGGCCGCGCTGTTCGCCGGCGACCTGTTCCGCATGTACGCGCGCTACGCCGAACAGCGAGGATGGAAGGTGGAGGTCGAATCCGACCACGCCGGCGAGCACGGCGGGCACAAGGAAATCGTGGCGCGCATCGTCGGGCGCGGCGCCTTCTCGCGACTGAAGTTCGAATCCGGCACACATCGCGTGCAGCGCGTGCCCGAGACCGAGTCGCAGGGCCGCATCCACACGTCGGCCGCGACCGTGGCGATCATTCCCGAGACCGAGGACATCGGCGAGATCGAGATCAACCCGGCCGACCTGCGCGTGGACACCTTCCGCTCCTCCGGCGCCGGCGGCCAGCACGTCAACAAGACCGACTCGGCGATCCGCATCACCCACCTGCCCAGCGGCGTGGTGGTCGAATGCCAGACCGAGCGCTCGCAGCACGCCAACCGCGACAAGGCCATGAAACGCCTGAAGGCGCAGCTGCTGGAGGCCGAGCGCGAGAAACAGGCGTCCGAAGAAGCCGCCTCGCGCCGTCTGCAGGTTGGCAGCGGCGACCGCAGCCAGCGCATCCGCACCTACAACTTCCCGCAGGGGCGCATCACCGACCATCGCATCAACCTGACGCTGTACCGCCTCGGCGAAGTGCTCGCCGGCGACCTGGACGAACTGATCGATGCATTGACCGCCGAGGACCAGGCCGAGCAGCTCAAATCGCTCGGCGAAAGCGGCTGATCCTTTCGGCCTCCCGCCTGCTACGCTGCGATCATCGCGACGGAGGCGGACCGATGAAACGCAAGGACTACGAGGACGCGCTGGAAGGCCTGCAGGCCGAGCTGATCGGCGTCAGCCGCTGGCTGCGCGCCAGCGGGCGCCGACTGATGGTGATCTTCGAGGGCCGCGACGCGGCCGGCAAAGGCGGAACCATCCGCGCCATCACCGAGCATCTGGACACGCGCAGCTATCGCGTGGTCGCCCTGCCCAAACCCAGCGACCGCGAGAGCACGCAGTGGTATTTCCAGCGCTATGTCGCGCACCTGCCCGCTGCCGGCGAATTCGTGCTGTTCGATCGCAGCTGGTACAACCGCGCCGGCGTCGAGCCGCTGATGGGGTTCTGCACGCAGGCGCAGTACGCGCAATTCCTCGATGAATGTCCGATCTTCGAACGCATGCTGGCCGACGACGGCATCCTGCTGCTGAAGTACTGGCTGGCCGTCGACCAGGCGAATCAGGAAGAGCGCTTCGCCGAGCGTGCCCAGGACCCGCTCAAGCGCTGGAAACTTTCGCCCATCGACGTCGCCGCGCGCGAGAAGTACGCCGAGATCGGCCGCCTGCGCGACGTGATGCTGGAACGCACGCACGCCCCGCACGCGCCCTGGTTCGTAGTCGACTACAACGATCAGCGCCGCGGTCGCCTGAATCTGCTGCGCCATCTGCTCGACCGGCTACCGGACACCACCGTGCCCACGGCGGCGCTCGACCTGCCCGCCTTGCGCGAACAACCTGGACGTGAACAGCTGGCCGATCCGTCTTTCTGGATCGAGCCTCGACACTGAATTCAGCCGGTACGGAATCCCGGCGCCACATCCGCCGCGAAGGTGCTGCGCTCGACCTGCTCGACCCGGGCTGCGGGCGGGCCTTCGTGCAGCCACCGCTCCAACGCATCGATGGCATCGGGCGCCCCCTCGGCGATGACTTCGACGCGTCCGTCGGCCAGATTGACCGCCGAACCACTCAGCCCGAGCCGCAACGCCTGCTCGCGGGTGGACGCGCGGTAGAACACGCCCTGCACCCGTCCCGACACGAGAAAACGCGCCGCCGTCATCGGGGCCTCACTTCGCCGCATCGATGACCTTCTTCAGGTCGGCGGGCGTGATCGGACCGACGAAGCGCTTGGCAATGTGGCCGTCCGGCGCGATCAGGTAGGTCGTCGGCAAGCCCAGCGGCGCACCGAAGGCGGCCGGCGGATGCGCAGGATCGACCTTGGCGATCGGATAACTGACGGGATGCTTCTTCAGGAACGCCCGCAGGTCCACCGGATCGGCATCCTGATAGGCCAGGCCGATGGCGGTGACGTCATCGTGATCCTGGACGAAGGTCGAGATCGCCGGCATCTCGTGGATGCACGGATGGCACCAGGTCGCCCAGTAGTTGACGATGACCCACTTGCCGCGCTGCGCGGCGAGGTCGAACGACTTGCCGGCGAGCGTGTCGACCTTCAGGGTCGGCAGTGCATCCGTACCGCTCGCATGCGAAACGGAACCGAGGCCGGCCAGCAGGAGACCGAGGCACATCAACAGGGAAAGACGTTTCATGAGGATTCCGCTTTGACTTTCGCGGCGTCGCGATCGGCGCCCGCGTTGGGGAAGACGAACAACTCGGACAGGTGGATGCCGAGCGTGGCGCGCAGGGACTCGGTAAGCTCGCCCAACTGCCTGCGCAACGGCTCCGGCAACCCCTGGCTGAACTGGTGCAGCAGGGACTCGTCGAGAGGCAGACGATACCGCCCGGCCTCGTAGATTTCCATCAGCGTGGAAGTGTCCAGGCTGCGCGTCATGACCCACTCGTCCTCTTCGGTGCGACGAATCAGACCCGCCTCGTTCAGATCGCCCAGATAGCGCTGCAGCAGGTCGTCGGACACGAAGCGCTCGCATACCTTCAGATCGCTCTCGCCCAGCGCGCGCCCCTGGCGCTGCGCCACCACGAAATGCTTGAGCAGATGCATCAGCCCGAGGAATTCCGCGCCCTTCGGTAGCCGTTCCTCGTGCGGACGGTAGTCGAACGCCGAGATCGAGGCGGTGATCGACGCCCCCAGCAGCACGATGACCCAGGACAGATAGATCCACACCAGGAAGATCGGCACCACCGCCAGCGCGCCGTAGATCTCGCGGTAGGACGGCACGCTGCGCACGTAGGCGGCGAAGGCCCACTTGGCGATCTCGAACAACACCGCCGCCAGCAACGCGCCGACCAGTGCATAGCGGCGCTTGATCTTGCGATTCGGGATCAGCCAGTACATGCCGAACAGACCCGCCACGCTGACCAGGAACGGCAGGACGCCCAGCAGATGGCGCTTCAGCTCCACACCGTCGCTGACCCGGCCCAGCAGCGGCACCGCGGCCAGGTACGAGGTCAGGGTCAGTCCGGCCACCACCAGCACCGGCCCCAGCGTCAGCGCCGCCCAGTACATCATGAAGCGCGACACCGTCGAGCGCTTGGTCTGCACCCGCCAGATGCGGTTGAAGCGCTCCTCGATGCTGGACAGCATCATCAGCGCCGAAAGCAGCACCACCACGATGCCGATGCCGGTCAGCTTGCTGGCGTTGCCGGCGAACTCCAGCACGTACTTCTGTACCGCGTCGCCCGCCGCCGGCACGAAATTGCGGAACAGGAAGTTGGCCAGCACATCGGTCCAGCCCTGGAACATCGGAAGGGCCGTGAGAATGCTGACCACGGCCACGGTCAGGGGCACCAGCGCGAACAGCGTGGTGTACGACAACGCACCTGCGGTCTCGAAGCACTTGTCGTCGACGAAGCGCTGCCAGACGAAGCGGGCGAAGGCGATAACGCGGTCGCGATCGAAACGCCGGAACATGTCGGCCCCCGTGTGGAATATCATGGTCAGCGTAGCGCATCGGCCATGAACGTCCCACACACGGCGACACACGCCGTCCGGGCGTCCGAACGCGCCCCGAATACGCAGGAGACCTCATGGACCAGGACATTCTGGTGCTCTACTACAGCCGCAGCGGTGCCACCGCGAAACTGGCGCGTCTGATCGCGCGCGGCATCGAGGAGGTGCCGGGCATGCATGCACGGCTGCGGCAGGTGCCTCCGGTCTCGCCGGTGACCGAAATCGCGCAGCCGCCGGAACCCGAGGACGGCGCGCCCTATGTCACGCGCGAAGATCTGGCCGAGTGCGCCGCCCTGGCGATGGGCAGCCCGACCCGTTTCGGCAACATGGCCGCGCCGCTGAAGCATTTCCTCGACGGCACCGGCGCCGAATGGGCCTCCGGTACGCTCGCCGGCAAGCCCGCCGCAGTGTTCACCGCCACCGGCACCATGCACGGCGGCCAGGAATCGACCCTGCTGTCGATGATGCTGCCGCTGCTGCATCACGGCATGCTGCTGGTCGGCATCCCGTACACCGAGGCCGCACTCAACACGACCCGCACGGGTGGATCGCCCTACGGCGCCAGCCACCTGGCCGGCGCGCAGCACGAGCTGGACATCAGCGAGCACGAACGCGAGCTCGCCCGCGCGCTGGGCAAGCGGCTGGCCGATGTCGCGCGACGCCTGGAAGCGAACGCATGAGCCGGGACACGCTCACGCTCAGCCCACGCCAACGCCGTGCCCGCCTGACCGGCTACCTCGGCTGGCTCGGCCTGATTGCCCTGCAGCCGATCTGGCATGCCTGGCTCGCGCCCGATCCGCACGAGCCCCTGAGCGCCGTGCTGATCCTCGCGCTGCTGCCGCTGCTGCTGCCGCTGCTGGCCATCCGCCGCCCGGCTCGCGCGTTGCTATGGGCGGGTATCGTGGCGCTATTCTATTTCTCGCACGGGGTGGCCGAGGCCTGGTCGCTGCCGAACGAACGCATGCTGGCGCTGGCCCAGGTCGCGCTGAGCCTGCTGCTGATCTTTGCCCTCGGCGCCGGCGTGCAGCGCCGCAGGAAGGCGTGACGCCTGCGGCTCGGCGCACGCGGCGTTTATAATTCGATTCTCCACCGCTGGCGCTGACCGTCATGGAATTCCTGCAGGACGCCCCACGACTGCCGCATCCGTTCCATCAGGATCGCCTGCTCAAGGCCCTGATCGCACAGCGTGTGCCGCCCGCGCGCCGCGCCGCGCTGGAGGCCGACCTGATCGCGCTGGGCGACTACGCCTGCATGGCCTACGAGCGTCGCCTGGCGAGCACGCCCGGCGAACCCGTGCTGACGCAATGGGGCCCCTGGGGCGAGCGCATCGACCGCATCGAACTGACCCAAGCCTGGCGCGAGGGACCCGAGTTGACCACGCGCCATGCCGTCCTCGCCGCCGGCCATGATGCCGAGGCCGGCGCGCACGGCCGGCTGGAACAGTTCATGCGCGTGTATCTGTACCACCTCGCCAGCGAGTTCTACACCTGCCCGCTGGCCATGACCGACGGCGCGGCCACCGCGCTCAAGGCCGCCGGGAACAAAGACATCATCGCGCGCGCCCTGCCGCACTTCCTCAGCCGCGAAAGCGACCGTTTCTGGCTATCGGGGCAGTGGATGACCGAGACTGCCGGTGGCTCCGATGTCGCTCGCACCGGCACCGTCGCCCGACGCGACGAGCAGGGCCAGTGGCGGCTGTACGGCCGCAAGTGGTTCACCTCGGCGGTGGTCGGCGAAGCCGCGCTGGCGCTGGCCCGCCCCGAAGGCGCGGGCGAAGGCACTGGCGGCCTGGCGCTGTTCTACGTCGAGACCAAGGATGCGCAGGGCCGCTGGCGCGATCTGAGCATCGACCGCCTGAAGAACAAGCTCGGCACCCGCGAACTGCCGACCGCGGAAATTCACCTGGACGGCCTGCCCGCCGAACCCGTCGCTGGCCTCGATCATGGCGTGCGTCGGGTCGCGCCGATGCTCAACGTCACCCGCACCTGGAATGCGGTCTGCGCTACGGCCAGCATGGCGCGCTGCCTGGCGCTGGCGAGCGATTACGCACGCCGCCGGCAGGCCTTCGGCCGGCCGCTGATCGAACAGCCGCTGCACGCCCGCACGCTGGCCGACATGCAGGCCGAGTTCGAGGGCGCGTTCGCCCTGACCTTCCATGTCGCCGAACTGCTCGGTCAGGTCGAACACCACACGGCCTCCCCGGCACAGACGCAGCTACTGCGTCTGCTCACGCCGCTGGCAAAACTGTGGACCGGCAAGCTGTCGGTCGCGATCGCCTCGGAGACACTTGAATGCTTCGGCGGCGCGGGCTACATCGAGGACACGGGCCTGCCCCAGCTGCTGCGCGACGCACAGGTGTATGCCATCTGGGAAGGCACGACCAACGTGCTGTCCCTGGACACGTTGCGCGCGCTGTCCGCCAGCAGTCTCGACCCGCTGAACGAAGAGATCGAACGCCTACTGACCCATCATGACGACCGCACCGCTGCCGAGGCCGTGCGCAGTGCATTGGACCGTGCGCGTGCCTTCATCGACGACTGCGGCAACGACGCCGCTCGACTGCAGGCCGGAGCGCGCGGGCTGGCGATCACACTGGCGCGATGCATGGCGGCCGCCCTGCTCGCCGCACGTGCGGGCGAGTCATCCGACGACCGACGTCCCGCCCTCGCGCTGCGCTGTTTTCTCGCGCATGGCCTCGACCGCCTGACCGATATCGACACCGACACACTCGCCCTGCTCGATTGAGCGGGCGACCCCACGAAATGGCGCCGTGCACGCGCATCACGCCTCATTCATCGACACCGCATCACGTACGCAATCACGCAATCAGGATCCCTCCATGCAGCATCTGACCATCGTCACCACCGGCGGCACCATCGACAAGATCTACTTCGACGCCAAGTCCGACTACCAGATCGGCGCGCCGCAGATCGGCGATATCCTCGGCCAGCTCGGCGTCGGCTTCCGCTTCGACGTGGTCTCGATCCTGCGCAAGGACAGTCTGGACATGACCGATGACGACCGCCAGCTGATCCGCCGCACCATCGAGGCGCAGCCGCATCGCCACGTACTGGTGACGCACGGCACCGACTCCATGGTCGACACCGCGCGCATGCTGCAGGGCATCGAGGGCAAGACCATCGTGCTGACCGGCGCCCTGAATCCGGCGCGGTTCCAGGGCTCGGACGCGGTGTTCAACATCGGCTGCGCGGTCGGCGCGGTGCAGAGCCTGCCCGATGGCGTCTGGATCGCCATGAACGGCCGCGTATGGGATCCGATGCGCGTACGCAAGAATCGCGACGCCAACCGCTTCGAGGAAATCCCCGCCGCCTGAGACCGACACGCGGACAAAAAAATGCCCGGCTGCGTGGGCCGGGCAACAAGCGTCCTCCATGACGCATACATCCATGTAGCAGGTCTGGGGGTAGACCCGGCGTCCTTGCCGATGCACGCCGGACGGCGTGCAATTGCTCGATAACCCGGGCCGGCGTCATCGCGCGCCGACCCGGGGTTGTGCGCTTACTGCGTGGTCAGCGTGATGTCATCCAGCACGAACGAGGTCTGGTTGGAGTAGTCCTCGGTGCCGGTGAACTTCACGACCACCGTCTGTCCCGCGTAGGAAGACAAGCTGGCGGTGTGAGCGGTGTATCCTGACGCCGCATTCAGGTTCGAATACGTCGCCAGCGTGCCCAGCAGGCTTCCCGACGTGTTGTAGACCTGCACCTTCAGCGTGTCGTAGGCGTACGAAGACGTGCCTTCGGCCGTGTCGATGTGCAGGTAGTACTTCAGTGTCGCCGAGCTGATGCCGGACGGAATCGAAACGGTCTGCGATACGGTGTCGGTGTGCGAGGAACCGTAGCCGTCCAGCCACGCGAACCACGAACCGGCATGCGCGGACTGGCCCGAGCAGGTGCTGTTGCTGCACAGCACGCCGGAGCTCAGCGACCACGGCGAGGCCGAGCCGCTCTCGAAGCCGGTGTTGCCCAGCAGCTGGCTGGAACCGCCACCACCGCCCGACACCGTGACCGAAGCCGTCTTGGTATCCGTCGCACCACCGTTGTCCGTCACCGTCAGGGTCACCGTATAGGTGCCGCCCGCGGAGTAGGTGTGACTCGGATTGGTGGCGGTCGAGGTCGAGCCGTCGCCGAAGTTCCAGGAACGCGAGGCGATCGAACCATCGCTATCGCTGGAAGAATCGGTGAAGTTGACGGTCAAGCCGTTCACGGAATCACTGAAGTTCGCGGTCGGTGGGTTGTTGCCACCGCTGCTGCCACCGATGTCATTGATGGCGTTGCTCAGGATCAGGCTGCCGCGGCCGCTAGCCAGGTCATAGCCAGTGCTGGCCGTGGAACCGCCGTTGTTGCCCGACGTGATGTCATGGAAGTCGGAAGCCGGCAGGTTGTACAGCAGCGGACCGGCAAAGCCGACGCCGGTGCCCTTGGTCGCGATCACGCGGGCCCACAGGCCCGAGAAGATCGGTGCCGAGAGGCTGGTGCCGCCGACCTGGGTCGTGCTGCCGTTGACGATGATCTTGGCGCCCGAATTCGGATCGCCGTCGAAGGCCACGTCAGCCACGCCACGATAGGTGCCGCTGTACAGCGTCTGCCAGCTCGGCTTCGGCTCGAAGGTGCTCTCGCTGCCGCCGCTGCTGCTCCACACGGTCTCACTGTTCCAGGTCGTGGTGGACGCATTCAGCGTCGTGCCCGCCACCGCGATGACATACTGCGAGGCAGCCGGCCAGCTTGGCGTAGTCCCACCGTTGCCGCACTCATCCGCACCGGAGTCGCCGGTCGAGATGGAGAAGGTCTGCCCCTGCGCCACGGCCTGCTGGAACGCTTGGTCCTGCGCCGCCGCCGAGCCGTCGCTCTTCGCCGAGGTCTCGCACTCGCCCAGCGACACATTGATGATCTTGGCCGCGTTGGCGCTGACCGCCGTGTTGATGTCCGCGGTCAGATTGGTGTTGGACAGGGTCGGGATGTTGTAGAAGATCAGCTTGCCGACCTGACCGCCGGCCGCGCCGACGACGTCCTGGCTGTCCAGATTCCATTCGTCGACACCGCTGGTGTCGGTGCTGGTGCCGTTGGTGTTGACCGTCTGCGTGGTCACCGTCGGCAGACCGTTGTTCGACGTGAAGGTGTTCAGGTCGGTCTTGGTCTGAGCCAGGCTGCCCTGGGTGATGATGCCGACCGTCACGCCCGCACCGGTGGCGACACCGGTGCCGCCATAGATGGCGGAGAAATCGGTCGGGTTGTGGCCGGTCACGCTCTGCGTGCTGGCACCGGCCATGACATGCGCGAACGTGTGCGGACGATAGACGTCCTGCAGGCCGATCACGGACAGCACCGAATCGCTCAGCGAAGCCGGGATGTGCACATCCGAGGAGTTCGCGAACGCGAGACGACCGCTCTTGGTACGTACGCGCTGCAGCGAGGTGTGAAACACTGCCTGCACGGTGCTAGCTGGCGCATCACCCGAGACCAGCATGTTGTTGCCGGCGATGGTGACGTTCTGGAAGCCGTAGCGACGCAGGTAGTTCGCCACCTTGTTCGCCTGGGCCGTGGTCGGGCCGTAGCTCTGCATGAACTGCGCCTTGCTCAGACGCGTATGCGCCAGCGGCGACAGGTGTTCGTGAGCGGCGGCGATGAAGTTCTTCAAGTCCTGGTGGTTGCGCAGCTTCAGCGCCACCGAAATATGCATCATCTGACCGGAGTCCATCGCACCGATCGCCGCCTGGTGGGCGTTCAGGTGCATGGCATGACCGACCACCGGCGACTGCGCGGTCGCCATGTCCGAGGCCTGACCACTGGCGGCCATGGCCGTACCAGCTGCGGCCAGTCCGACTGCGGCCGCCAGCATCTTCAATCGTGGAAAACTGCTTCGCATTGCTACTCCTCCGAATATAGAGCACGAGCGAACCTGCAGCGGCCCGTGCGTGCCACTCTGTAATGAGCTCAATCGCTCTCGACTTATCTACCCACCCAAATTCCCGCGACCCGATTCATTGCCACTCCCCCAGCCTCCATGACTGAAGCAATGCACGGGCACTGATGCCATTCATTGATGCATCGCGGAACATGTCGCCAACATCCCTTGGCTTATTTAAAAACGCTTATCCTCAGCATGAGGATTTAATAAAGATAAAAATATGCGTTAATTCGCATTTTTTATCCCGCGAGAAACCAAGTATTAATTCTTCCTGCACTTGCCTTTATTGTTGTATCACGCAGCAAATATGTCGAATACACGAATTCGGCAAACCACTGTCAGAATAGAAAGACCCGACCGCTAACCGCGGCCGGGTCTTCATGCGAAACGCCATGTAAGGGCTTCGCCGGCAGGTCTCAACCCACCCTTGCCTCGAACGAAACCCGCACCTCCCTGTGCGGGCGGAGCCTCAGAACTGCAGGCTCCAGTCGTCGATGTAACCGGTATCGCCGGCATAGACATCGTCGACCTTCAGACGCCACTGACCGTTCGGGTTCAAGCTGGACGCGTTGACCGTGTAGGTCTGATCGACGTTGTCGGTGCCGTCCGAACCGCTGGGGCTCTTCAGCACGACGCTGGATCCGCTCGGCGAGTACAGCGTGATGCGCAGATCGCCACGGTAGGTATGGACGATCTTCACATGCACCTGCAGGTCGCTCGGACCCGGGTTGGCTTCACCGCTGACGCTGATGTAGCTGCTCGCGGTGCTCTGGTCCGGGATGTTGACGTTGGTCGAGTTCTCATAGAACCCACCGCCGCCACCGCCACCGCCGCCGCTCGGCTCGGTCCAGGTCGCCTTCAGGGAGACGCCCGAGTAGCTGCTGTAGCCATACAGCTTGACGTAGTAGGTGCTGGTCGACGGCGACGAGAAGCTGCAGCTCTCGCTGTTGCCGTTCTTGTACGGGCGGCAGTCGTAGCTGCTCAGGGTCGGCTCCGAACCCAGTTTCACGTAGAGGTCAGCGTCACCGCTGCCGCCGGAGGTGGAGATCACCAAGTTGCTGGAACCCGAAGGCACCTGCACGGTATAGGTGTTGCTGAAGGCGCCCGAGCTGCCGGACAGCGATACGGCAGTACCGTTCTGCAGCGAACCGCCGGTGCCGCCACCACCGCCGCCGCCACCGCTCGGGCAGCTCACGCCGACAGCATTGAAGGCGCTGACCACGTCGCTGGTGGTGTAGCCCAGATCGTCCGAGGCACTCTCGACGCCGCAGGCGCCGCTGTTGAACGTCGCGGTCGAACTCCAGTACAGCGCATTGGCGCGCTCGAACACCTCGAAGGCCTTCTTGGTGTTCCAGCCGGAGGTCTTGGCCAGGGTGCAGAACGCCTTGTTGTAGACGCCGCTGGAGTAGTGCACGTTCAGACCGCTGTAGTAGTCCGCCGCGTTGTCGATCGACGAACCGTCCTGGGTCGGATTGCACATGTAGCGCAGCGCGGTGCCGCTCTTGATGATCTCGGCGCCCACCAGCCAGTCGTTGCTGCCGCGGTCGTAGTACTCGGCCGCTTCACCGGCCATGTCCGAGAACGCCTCGTTCATGCCGCCGGACTGGCCGGAATACTGCAGGTTAGAGTGCTGCTCGGTGAAACCGTGGCTGATTTCGTGACTGGTCACATCCAGCGAGGTCAGTGGGTAGAACGTGCTGGCGCCGTCGCCGAAGTTCATCGCCGAGCCGTCCCAGTACGCGTTCTCGTAGTTGCTGCCCAGATGCACCTTCATGACCAGCGTGAAGTTCAGCGGCGGTGCGCCGAACCAGTTGTTGTACATGTCATGCACGACCTGGCCGAAGTGATGCGCGTCGTTCTCCGGCGAGTAGGCGCCGTTCACGCCATCGCCCGTGTGCGTGTAGCACGGGAAGCTGACCAGCGTGCCCGAGCCGGACATCGCGTTGTTCATGTCGTAGGTCTTCACATCCGAGTTCGACAGCGAGCAGGTGCTGCCGGACGCGGTGACGACCAGCGCCGGATAGTCGGTGCCGTACTGATACTGACCGGTCTTCTGATTGCCGCCCGGGCCGTAGCCGTCGGCGGTGGTCAAACCGTCCCACTGCTCGATGATCTCGCCGGTGTTGGCATCGATGATCGCGGTCGGACGCGCCGGCTGGTTACCCGCCGCGAAGTACGAGGTTAGATAGACCAGACGCGCCTGCCCCTGCGACTCGGGATACACGTACAGGTCGGCCTTGGCGTTGTGGATCGACTGCCCCGGCGCCATGAACGGATTGTGACGCCCGCGCAGGACTTCCACCGCACGATCGCCGGTGAGCTTGGCGCGCATGTCCGAGGCGCTCAGGTTGAAAGACTGGGCGACGGGACCATTGGCCACCAGGGCCTGTCCCTGCGCGTTCTGCTCCACGGCGATGCTGCGGCCGTAGACGGGAACGCCGTTGTACATCTGCTGCATGCGAACCGTGTCGGTGCCGTGACGCGTCGGACGGCTGAAGCGCGCCTTGAACGACATGCCGTTGCCGAGACCGAGCGTGTGCGCGAGCTGGCTGGCCGGCGTGACGCCGAGCGTCCGTGCATGCAGATGCTCCGTGGTCGCGGCATTGGCCGTCGAGAACGCGGCCAGCCCCATGGCTGCGACCAGGATGTTCAAACGAAAAGTACCAGGCATTGGGTACAACCTCCTCCTAGGTGCCCGATGGCGCAACGCGTCCTCGTGACGGCATGGCCATCAAACGTGAGTGAACCGCGATTGCCGCGGTCGATTACCTTGCTGCCCCGAAGTCGTTCGAAATGCATAACGCGCTCTCCCCCTGCATCCCCGAGAGAGCGTTACTGAACGTTGGTTACATCGGTGACGGCATCCCCCAAGACGCCGTTTCGGAGCACCGCATTTACGTCTCCCCACGAAATGCGGCAAGGACAACCTAGAGCAGCCGGGAAAATGTCGTCAAGCCGGCTTTAGGAGTTTTTCCGATTTCATATTCATGAGTGATTAATTATTCATGAATCACACGCCGATGACTTCACATTATCGAAGCCACCGCGAAATGTTTTCCGATTATGTGTATCTAAAATGCCGATTCAATGATTGCCCGAACCCATCACATGAACCCGGCGCGGACGAAGCGCATAACCGATCGCGGCCAGCAGCAGGAAAAGCGGCGCCCCCCAGTACATGGGCGCGAGCAAGGCGTGCACCACGCCATGCGATGCGTCCCCGAGTTCGTACAGCGCCAATTCGGGATGTTCGCGAATCGGGACGAACGCGTCACCCCATACGGATTCGGCCAGGCGCATCGCCGGATCGCGCATGAAGGGCGTCCACTGCAATGCATGAGCACCAGCGACCAGATAGGTGTGTCGAAGCGGAGCCTGCAGACGCGCCTGGGACGCAACCGCTGCGCCGACAACAGGCTGCGCGCGCAGACCGGCGTGCGCGTAGACCTCGACCAACAACATCGCAACGCCGAGCATCGCAGCCCAGGCGTACCAACGGATCTTCTTCATGGAGGCCTCCAGTCAGATACCGGCAGTGTCGAGCCGCCGAACCGGGACCGCGCATCGAATCAGAGCATGCCGGTCTCGAGCTTGGCGGCGTCTGACATCATGGACTGATTCCACGGCGGATCAAACACCATATCGACATCGGCCTCGGACACGGTGGGAATCAGTTCCAGCTTGGTGCGCACGTCATCGACCAGGATGTCGCCCATGCCGCAGCCGGGCGCGGTCAGGGTCATCTTCACATAGACCTTGCGCGAACCATCCTCGTCCGGATCCAGGCTGACGTCGTAGACCAGCCCCAGTTCGACGATGTTGACCGGGATTTCCGGATCGAAGCAGGTGCGCAGCTGCGACCAGACCAGCTTCTCCACATCCTCATCGCTGGCGTCCTCGGCCAGCTCGATCGGTGCCGGAGGCTCCTTGCCCAGCGCCTCCGCGTCCTGGCCGGCGATGCGGAACAGATTGCCTTCCACATACACCGTGAAGCTGCCGCCCAGAGCCTGGGTGATGTAGCCGATCTGCCCCGCGGGAAGCGTGACCGTCTCGCCGACGGGCACCATCACCGCCTCGCAATCGCGCTGCAGGGTGAAAGGTTCGCTGCTGAGACTGAAACCGGACATGAGAATCGATGCGTGGAATGGATCGGTCATTATGACATGCGTCCGGCTCGCGCCCATGCCAAGGCGAGGATGCGCGTTTCGACACAGGCGCTATCATGCGCCCCTTGCCGAGGAGGATGCCCATGGGCCGAGCCACACCCGACCCGATGTCGAACCATTCCCGCGCCGTCTCGATGACGACGCTGCTGTTCTCGACGTTCAGCGCCGCCATGATCGCGCTGGCCGCAGGCGCACTGTGGCTGCTGCTCAACCTGTTTATGCCGAGCTGGCATACCGCCGTCTGGCTGGCGCTGCCAATGGGCCTGTTGATCGGCCACGTCATGCGGCACTGGGTCATCGACGAGCCGCTGCCCGCTGCCGTGCTTGCCGCCCTGGCGACGTTGCTGGCCTGTGCCTACATGCGCTTCCTGTTCGCTGCCGCCGATCTGGCCGGCACCTTCGGCATGAGCTTCATGCAGGCCCTGCGCCGCGCCGGCAGCGGCATGCTGGCGCATCTCGCATGGGCTTCGCTGAGCGCAGGCGCGATTGCGATCTACATCTTCGCCGCCCTGCTCGCCGCCGTGCTGGCATGGCGAGGGCGTCGACGACGCGGCGCGGACTAGCGCCCTAGGCGTCCAACCCCTTCAATTCGCTGACCAGTTGGGCGGCCATCGCCTGACCGTCGCCAAACAGCATGCGCGTGTTGTCGGCATAGAACAGCGCGTTCTCGATGCCGGCAAAGCCCTTGCCGCGGCCGCGCTTGATGACAATGGTCTGCTTTGCGGCCACCACGTCCAGCACCGGCATGCCGTAGATCGGCGAGGACGGGTCCGTCTTGGCCACCGGATTGACCACGTCGTTGGCGCCGATCACCAGCACCACGTCGGTGTTGGGGAATTCCGGATTGACGTCCTCCATGTCCACGATCAGGTCGTAGGGCACGCCGGCCTCGGCCAGCAGGACGTTCATGTGACCCGGCATGCGACCGGCGACGGGATGGATGGCGAAGCGCACCTTCACGCCGCGCTCGATCAGCTGATGCGCGAACTCCCAGACCTTGTGCTGCGCCTGCGCCACGGCCATGCCGTAGCCCGGCACAATCACCACACGCTCGGCGTAGGCCATCATCACCGCGGCGTCGGAGGCCTCGATCTCCTTCTGCGCGCCATCGATGGCCTGCCCCTCACCGGTCGCCGCACCGAAGCTGCCGAACAGCACATTGCCCAGTGAGCGATTCATGGCCTTGGCCATCAGTTGCGTCAGCAACGTGCCCGCGGCGCCAACGACTGTGCCGGCGATGATCATGGCTTCGTTC
This sequence comes from Oleiagrimonas citrea, assembly GCF_012395255.1. Classification (GTDB taxonomy): domain Bacteria; phylum Pseudomonadota; class Gammaproteobacteria; order Xanthomonadales; family Rhodanobacteraceae; genus Oleiagrimonas; species Oleiagrimonas citrea. Next base: position 507,418 of record NZ_JAAZQD010000004.1, on the reverse strand, counting down.
TGCAGCACGAAGCCCTCGAAGGCCACGGCCAGACCGGTCAGGGCGTTGTACAGCGAGATCACCACCGGCATGTCAGCACCGCCGATCGGCAGTGTCATCAGCAGACCGAACACCAGCGCCGCGAGCAGGAACCCGCCGATCACGGCCATCGCCGGCGGCGCGAAAATCAGCACGCCGCCGAGCACGATCGCCAGCAGCAGGATCAGCACATTGAAGACCTGCTGGCCCGGAAACACGAAGCGACGGTCCATCCAACCCTGCAGCTTGGCGAAGGCGATCAGCGAACCGGAAAACGACACCGCACCGATCAACACGCCCAGCACCGCCAGCACCAGCGCTGCCGGCGCCATGGGCGGTGCGCTGTCGAGCATCGCCTCGCGCGCGGCGACCACGAGTTCGAACACGCCGATGGCAGCAGCCGCGCCGCCACCCATGCCGTTGTACAGCGCCACCATCTGCGGCATGTCGGTCATCGCCACGCGCTTGCCGGACCACCAGGCGAGCCCGCCGGCCACGACAATGCCCAGCACGACCAGGCTTCGATGATGCATGTCCGGCAGCAACATGGTCGCCAGCACCGCCACCAGCATGCCCACGCCGGCCCAGACCACACCGCCACGCGCGGTGCGCGGCGAACTCATGCGCTTGAGCCCGAGAATGAACAACAGCGCCGCCAGCAGATAACAGGCGCGAATCACGCCCGGAAGCCAGCGCAGCAAGAGATCGGCGCTCATGAGCGTTTCTCCTCGTTCGCGCCGCCCGGCCGACTGGTCTTGAACATCTCCAGCATGCGCTCGGTGACCACATAGCCGCCGACCGCGTTGCCGGCGGCGAGCAGAACCGCAATGAAGCCGATGGCGATATCCAGCGGCCCGTCGGCGTGTCCCAGCGCGACCATCGCGCCGACCAGCACAATGCCGTGAACGAAGTTGGAACCGGACATCAGCGGCGTGTGCAAAATCACCGGCACGCGCGCGATGATCTCGTAGCCAGTGAACGCCGCCAGCATGAAGATGTACAGTGCTACAAACCCGTCGATCATCGGTGCCCCCGGAGCGTGGATGCGGATCGGACTGCCGGACCATCATACGGAAACCCGCCCATCGGGCCAGCCCAAGCGGCGTTTCGCCAGTCAACCCCGATCGCGCCTCATGCGTTAACGGATACAAGCAGTGAACACGGATCCAAAACATGATGCCGAGGAGCTCGTGGACGTGAACGCATCGGCCTCGCTCGCCGCGGACGACCGCGCACCGTCGACACCGGTGTCGATGGATGCCTTCCTGGTGCAAATCGAGCGCCGGGCCTGGCGCATGGCGAAACTCGCGCTGGGCGACCCGGAAGAGGCTCACGACGCGGTGCAGGACGCCATGCTGCGCCTGGTGCGCAGCTACCGGAACAAGCCAGCGGACGAGTGGACACCGCTGTTCTGGGGCATCCTGCGGCGACGCATCACCGATCTGCAGCGCCGTCGCAAGGTGCGCTCGATCATGGTGAACTGGCTCAGCGGCCGTCGCGACGACCACGGCGAAGACATGCCCGCCTGGGAGCCGCCTGACCACGGCCCGGGACCGCAGCGCCAGGTCGCCGACCGACAGGCCTGGGACGCGGTCAGCGAAGCCGTGAAGCAACTGCCGCAACGCCAGCGCGAAGCCTTCATGCTGCGTACGCTGGAACAATTGAGCGTGGCCGAGACCGCCGCGGCCATGGGTTGCTCGGAGGGCAGCGTGAAGACCCATCTTTCCCGCGCCCTGCACAGCCTGAGAGATCAACTGGAGGACTGGCAATGAGTCCGCAAACCGAACGTGAATTCCAGGATCGGCTGCGTGCGCTGTACCGGCGCACCGGCGACGAGGTCGACACGGCCACCGCCGCCCGTCTCCGCGACGCGCGCCGCAAGGCCCTGGAGGCAGCGGAACGCCCGTACCTGAGCCGCTGGCTGGTGCCGGCTGGTGCTGTCGCCGCCTGCCTGCTCGCGGTCGTGATGATCTGGCCTTCCGCCCCCCATCCATCGCGGCACGCCGTCACGCCCACCGCGGTGACGGCCAGCGACAACGACCCCAGCGACGCCCTGCCGCCGGACCCCGACAGCACCGATCCGGCGCTGTACGAGGACATGGATTTCTACGCCTGGCTGGCCCAGCAACCGGCCACGGCCTCGCACACCCCTCGCGGAGGCTGACCCCATGCTGCGCACGACCTGGATACTCGCGGCCCTGCTGCTGATCGGCTCAACCCCGGTCCTGGCCGCACGCGGGCCGCTCCCACCACCACCGCCGCCAAACCATGCGGATGCGCCGTCCCCGGCGCGCCCCGTGCCGTGGAGTCGCCTCGACCCCGACACCCGCCGAATGCTCGCGCCGATGCGTCCGCGCTGGGACCGCATGTCGCCGCGCCACCAGCAGCACTTGCTGCGCCGGGCCGAGCGCTGGAAGCATCTGTCGCCGGAACGCCGCGAACGCATCCGTGAACACATCGCACGCTGGGAGCGCATGACGCCCGAACAGCGCCGGGAGGCCCGCGCCAATCACCGTCGCTATGAACACATGTCCCCGCAGGAGCGTCGTGCACTGCATCATGCCTACGAGCGTTTCCAGTCGATGTCGCCGCAACAGCGAGACAAACTACGGCGCGAGTGGCGGCGCATGACGCCCGAGCAGCGCAAGCGCTGGATGCACGACCACCCGCCTTCTTCTGGCGGTCGCTGAGCAATCGCAGCGCGCGGCTGTCTCGTTTCAGCCGGCGGTGAAGCGAACCTCGCCGCCGTGCGCCACGCAGCTGCGCGCCAGCAACTCGTCGTCGAAATCGAGAAGCACGCCGTCCTCGCCGAGCAGCAGCGCCGAGAAATGCTGCAGATTGCGCGCGAACATCTGCGAAGCGTGAAAGGCCGCGCCGGACGCCAGGTTCAGCGGACCGATGACAGTGCGTCCCCGATGATCGATCTGTTCGCCGGGATGGGTCAGCTCGCAGTTGCCGCCACCCTCGGCGGCCAGATCCACGACCAGCGCGCCCGGCTTCATGCCCTCGACCATCGCCTGCGTCAGAATGCGCGGCGCCGGACGCCCCGGCACCGCAGCCGTGGTGACGACCACATCGATGCCGGCCAGATGATCGGCCAGCGCCTGCTGCTGCGCCGCCCGCTCTTCGGCGGAAAGCTCACGGGCGTAGCCGCCCTTGCCGGCCGCGTCGACACCCAGTTCGAGAAACTTCGCGCCGAGCGACTGCACCTGCTCGCGGGTCTCGCTGCGCACGTCGTAGCCCTCCACCTGCGCACCCAGCCGGCGCGCCGTGGCAATGGCCTGCAATCCGGCCACGCCGGCGCCGATCACCAGCACCCGGGACGGGCGGATGGTGCCCGCTGCCGTGGTCAGCATGGGAAAGAATTTCGGGCAATGCTCGGCCGCGATCAGCATGGCCCGGTAACCGGCCACCGCCGCCTGCGAACTGAGGATATCCATGGCCTGCGCGCGCGTGGTGCGCGGCAGCAGCTCCAGCGCGAACGCGGTGACGCCCTGCCCGGCCAGTCGCTGCAGGGATTCGGCATGGCGATGGGGCTGCAACGCGCCGATCAGCACGCTCCCCCGCCGCAAGCCGGCCAGACGCGAAGCCTCCGGCATCTGCAGGCACCACAGCAGGTCGGCGCGCGCCAGAACCGCCTCGGCATCGTCGAATGTCGCGTCCTCGTAGGCATCATCCGGAAATCCCGCGGACACGCCGGCGTCGCGCTCGAGCAGGACCTCAACGCCACTCGCGCGCAGCTTCTTCACCACTTCAGGAACGATGGCCACGCGACGCTCGCCGGCAGCGGTCTCGCGCAGGGCCGCAACTGTGACAGTCATCCTCGCCTCCCGTACGGTCTTGCCGCATCGTACACGATGCCGCGATGCCAACACGCAACGGCAAGACATTGCCGATACACTGGCGGGACAAGACCACTTCGGGGGCGGGAAGCCGATGAATCCAGATCAACTCATGCAGCAGGCGCGGCAGTCACGGGATCGGGCCTACGCGCCCTACTCGAACTTTCACGTCGGCGCCGCCGTACTGACGCATGACGGCCAGGTGTTCGGCGGCTGCAATATCGAGAACGCTTCCTACGGCTTGTGCAACTGCGCCGAACGCACGGCGCTGTTCAGCGCCATCGCGGCAGGCTGCAAACCCGGGGATTTCGCGCACATCGCCGTCATCAGCGACACCGAAGCGCCCGTGACTCCGTGCGGCGCCTGCCGCCAGGTCATGGCCGAACTGGCCGCCGCCGATACGCCGGTCACCCTCGCCAACACAAAGGGACAGCAGCGCCGGACCACGGTCGCCGCCCTGCTGCCCGACGCCTTCCGTTTCGACGGAGGCGCCTGAACCACTTTCCAGGAATCAACGATTCATGTCCGACGACGCCCTCCACGTTCTGCTGAACCGCTGCTCCGTGCCCTCGCGCCAGCTCGAAGCTCCCGGCCCCGACGCGAGTGAGCTGGAGCATCTGCTGACCGGCGCCATCCGCGTGCCCGATCACGGCAAGCTCGAACCCTGGCGGCTGGTCACGCTGCAGGGCGATGCGAAACTGGAGTTCGGCCGCCGTCTGGCACAGCGCGCCGTGGAACGGGACCCGGATCTGCCTCCTGCCAAGCGCGAGAAAGAGACGCTGCGCTATACCTTCGCCCCGCTCGTGGTCACGGTGATCGCCCGCATCCAGGAAGGCCGCATCCCCGAACAGGAACAACTGCTGTCGGCCGGTTGCGTCGCCTACAACCTGCTGCTGGGCGCACAGGCCATGGGCTACGGCGCGCAATGGCTGACCGGATGGGCCGCGTACGATCCCGAAGTCGCCGGCATCCTCGGGCTCGCCGCACACGAACGTGTGGTGGGTTTCGTGCACATCGGCACGCCGAAGCTGGACGTTCCTCAGCGCGACCGCCCCGACCTCGCCGACATCGTCAGCGCCTGGACGCCGTGAACACCGCAGCCCGCCGCGCCGCTCCGGCCTACCTGATCGACGGCAGCCTGTATGTGTTCCGCGCCTGGCATTCGATGCCGGACGACTTCGTCGACCGCGAAGGCCGGCCGGTCAATGCCGTGCACGGCTACACGCGCTTCCTGTGCGACCTGATCGAACGCGAACGCCCCCTGCACCTGATGGTGGCCTTCGACGCCGCGTTGACCACGTCCTTCCGTAACACGCTCTATCCGCCCTACAAGGCGAACCGCGAGTTGCCGCCACCCGACCTGGAGCGACAGTTCGAATTGTGCCGCGCCGTAACCGAGGCCATGGGCGTCACCGCACTGGCCCATCACAGCTACGAAGCCGACGACCTGATCGGCTCGATGCTGTGGACACTTCGGGCGCAGGGGCTGGACAGCATCATCGTCTCGGCGGACAAGGATTTCGGACAGCTCCTCGGCGAGCGCGACCGGCAATGGGATTTCGCGCGCAATCGCCGTTGGGGGCCGGAAGGCGTGCAGGAAAAGCTCGGGGTGCAGCCGCACCAGGTCGCCGACTATCTGGCACTGACCGGCGATGCCGTGGACAACATCCCCGGCGTCCCGGGTGTCGGCGCCAAGACCGCCGCCGCGCTGCTGAGCCACTTCGGCGACCTGGAAAGTCTGCTCGAACGTGTCGACGAAGTACCCTACCTGCGTCTGCGCGGTGCCGCCGCCTGTGCGACACGATTGCGCGAACATGCCGAATCCGCACGCCTGTTCGCACGCATCACCCGCATCGCCCTGGATGCGCCCGTGCCCGAGACCGCGGCCGAACTGCATCGCGAACGCTGCGATGCGGAACGCCTGGATGAACTTTGCGACCAGCTGCGCTTCGGTCCGCTGACGCGCTCGCGCCTGAAGGCGCTGGATGGAGAACCGCACGCATGACTCGAACCGCCGAAGACACAACGGCGCAGACGCTGTATCACGGCCAGTGGCTGACCCTGCGAAAACGCGGCCGCTGGGAGTTCGTCGAGCGCAACAATCCAGGCGGCGCTGCGATCATCATTGCAGTGACAGACGAAGACAAAGTGCTGTTCGTCGAACAGTACCGCGAGCCCATCCAGCAGCAGACCATCGAGATGCCGGCCGGCCTGATCGGCGATCTGAAGGAGCACGACGACGAAGACGCTTGCCTGGCGGCCCGACGCGAACTGGAAGAGGAAACTGGCTACGCGTGCGAACACGTGCACGTCATCCACGCCGGCCCTTCCTCGGCCGGCATGAGCACGGAAATGATGATCTTCGTGCGCGCCACCGGACTGCGCCGCACCGGACCGGGCGGCGGCGACGAGAGCGAACAGATCGTGGTCCACGAAGTGCCTCGACAAGAAGCCGGCGCATGGCTGCTTCGCATGAGCCGCGAGGGCTACTCCATCGACCCGAAGCTGTTCGCCGGGTTGTGGTTCCTCGAACACCCCGAAGCCTTCGGCTGAAGGCGTCGCCGGGATTCAGGCCGGCGACGACCGCTCGTACATCTGCCAGGCGGTCACACCGAGCGCCAGCACCGCGATGCCGAGCAGCACGCCGCCCAGGTCGGTGCGTTCGGTCACCCACATCACACCGCCCAGCCCGGAGGTCAGCGCCACACCCACGCCGAGCGCGGCCAGCGGCGCGCCTCGCCGGGACGGAGACATGCCGTGCAGCAGGACATACGCACCGACCGTGGCGACCACCAGCGAGAGCACGCGCCAGAGCCACGGCAGCCACGGCTGCGGCGGCATGTCCGGCTGCAGATCCATCACCTCGCGCTGTCCCACCTGCAATTCGAAGCCCGGGTTGTCCTCGACGCCCTCCGCCGGCACCAGAACGCCATCGCGATTACGCGCAATCACGGTCACCTCCTGCAACGGTGCACTGCGCCAGCTCACGCGCAGATCGCCGAGCTGGGGTGAGTTCGGATCCTCGCTGGTCATCAGCGTGTCGTTCACCACCCGGAAGCTGGCAGCCATGTTCGGGCGAAGCGTTCCGAAATCGGGCGCGTAGTCCGTGCGTCCCGGCATCGCAGCGACGATTGCTGGACTCAGCGTGAAACCACCCAGTCGCACTTCACCGGCCAGGTAGCGCGCGCCGCCGAACGGCAACGCGGAAGGATTCTCGTGTCGCGCGCGTTCCCTGAAGATGTTCGAATTGACCGGATGATCGACCCACTGCAACTCGTAGCTGGCGCTGCCGCCGTAGTCGATCTCGCGCCACTGGAACATTTCGGTCACGCGCCACAGGATCGGCACGTCCGCGCGAATGCCGAACTGCTTGTCGACCGCCGGCTTGACCACGCGCGGCGTACCGGCGACCCGCACCATGTCGCCGTCATTGGCTGCTGTCGGACCGCTGCGCGTGGCATCGACCACGACGCCGCCGTGCCGCGCCGCGGCTGTGCGGTAGGTCATCACGCTGCTCTCGTTGCTGGCGAGCATGGCCATCGCCAGCAGCAGCAGCAGACTGCCGCCCAGCAGCTTCCACATGGCCGTTCCCCTTTCCTGCATCATCGAAGCGTCTGCCTGCCCGGAGCCTCCGGTCTTCCGATCACCATACCTCGCCGACCAGACGCTCGCGAGCGTCCGTGCACACAAAGCGGCCGCGCTCGTCACGATCCACGCTGGCCATGGCGCAAGCGTGGTCATGCGTGAAGTACAGACGCACGCCGCGTGCCAGCATGTCCTCGAGGAACGCACGCTTCTCGTCGATCACGCATTCCGGATAGCGGTCGTAGCCCATGCTGATCGGCACGTGCACCCAGGCTCGCCCCGGAATCAGATCGGCACAGAACACCAGCCCGCCGTTGTCCGCCACGACCTCGGCCAGCATCAGGCCTGGGGTGTGACCCTGCGAATAGTGGAAGCGCACGGACTCACCCAGGCACTTGGAATACTCTCCTTCGACGAGTTCCAGGCGTCCGCTCTGCTCAAGCAGTCCGGGCAGTTCGGGGATGAACGAGGCGCGATCGCGCGGATGCGGATGGCAGGCCCGCTTCCAGTGCTCGGCGCCGACCAGGAAGGTCGCGTTGGGAAACAGCAGCTCCGGCTCGTGGCCTTCCCGCCACGGCGCGAGTAGACCGCCGGCATGGTCGAAATGCAGGTGTGACAGAACCACCGCATCGATATCCTCGTGGCGGACCCCAGCCTCTTCCAGCGACTGCAGCAGCACGTGCTCGGACTCGACCACACCGTAGCGTTCACGAAGCTTCGGTTCGAAGAACGCGCCGATGCCCGTTTCGAAGAGCACGGTCCGCCCGTTCAGATCCTTCACCAGCAAACAGCGGCAGGCCAGCGGGATGCGATTGTGTTCATCCGCCTCGACCCAGCGCGTCCACAACGCCTTGGGCGCGTTGCCGAACATCGCGCCACCGTCGAGTTTCTGGGAATTGCCTTCGATCGACCAGAGCTGCATGAAAAGCCTCGAAAATTGCCGTGTGAACCACGAGGCCTGCAGCGGCGAGTCCGGATCGCGTCAGTCGTCGGACTTGCGCATCAGCGCCTCGTATTTGAGCTGCAACTGATCGGTCGTCTCGACGTGGTCGGGATCCTTGGGGATGCACTCGACCGGACAGACTTCGACGCACTGCGGCTCGTCGAAATGACCCACGCACTCCGTGCACAGGTCGGGATTGATCTGGTAGTACTCCTCGCCCAGCGAAATCGCATTGTTCGGACAGACCGGCTCGCACACATCGCAGTTGATGCAGGTGTCGAGGATTTTCAGTGCCATGGGATCTCGTCGGAGCGGATGCCGTCGGCGCCGCGGAGGCGAATCCGCCGCGGCGCCGGGGCATGGAACTTACATCTGCGCGAAACGGAAGGTCGCGCCGGTCGGCTTGATGACTTCGGCCACACGCTGCTCGTCGGCCTGATCGCCGATGAACACCACGATGACCTTGTCCAGCGAACCCGCCTTGGTGTCCTGGAACGCGGAGATCATCAGATCAGCGGTCTTGGACGAGTCAGGACCGGCGAAAGCCATCAGATTGCCCGGCAGGACGCCACGGGCCAGCGTGTCGCTGACGTTGTCCAGCTGACGCTGACGCTCGGCGGTGTCGTTGTCGTCATCGGAGGGCGACACGTAGTACACGTACGGACGATCGCCCGTCATGCCCTTCATGTTGTCGCCGCTCTGCAGCACCTGCACCAGATAGGCCTGCCACGCGGACTTGTTGCTCATGTCCGTCGGGCGGGTCAGCTTGGCTGCCTGCTGGGTCTGCTGCCCTTCATCGCTTTTCTTGCCACAGGCCGTCAGGCCCAGCGTACCGGCCAGGGCCAGCATTGCGATGATTGCCAGTTTGCGCATTGTCGTCACCTTGGATTGTCGAACACAGTGGGCAAGCATAGCGCGACTGTTCAGCTCGCGGTATGCCAACGCGCCCGCATGGCCTTCTGCACCGAAGGATGCACGAAGCCGCTCACATCGCCGCCCAACCGCGCGATCTCGCGCACCAGCGACGAGGAAATGAAGCTGTATTGCTCCGCGGGCGTCAGGAACAGGGTCTCGGCCTGCGGAATCAGATGGCGATTCATGCTCGCCAACTGGAACTCGTACTCGAAGTCCGACACCGCGCGCAGACCGCGCAGAATCACCCCCGCGCCGATTTCCTTCACGAAGTGCGCGAGCAGTGTGTCGAACCCGCGCACTTCGACATTGGGCAGGTCCGCCAGCGCCTCGCGCGCCAGCCCGATCCGCTCCTCCAGGTTGAAACTCGGCCCCTTGGTGTGGCTGTCGGCCACAGCCACCACGACACGATCAAACAGCGGCGCGGCACGCGCGACCAGATCGGCGTGGCCGTTGGTGATCGGATCGAAAGTACCCGGATACACGGCCACGCGGGCCGCGGCGGGATCGGTTTTGGCAGTCATCGGATGCACCTTGCGGCGCGCGGCCGCGTTGGCGTGAGGTTGATCGACGGCGCGGCGCGGGCGGCTGCCGTACGGCTCTTTTCAGTCTAACGGATCGGCTGCAGCGCGGCGATAAAGCGCATGCCGCACCTGCCCGGCGCAACGCTCACGGTGCAATTGCCAATTCGCCGGCAGCGCGGGCATCTGCTCCACGGGGGACTCGACATGGATCAGCGCATTGCGGGCCAGCCAGCCTCCCGCCTCCAGCTGCCGCGCCGCATCGTCCCACAGCGCCTGTGCGAACGGCGGATCGAGGAACACGATGTCGAACGGCGAGGCCGTACCGCGCAGGTAATCGAAGGCATCGGCACCCCGCACGTCGCCCTTGTCCTGGTTCAACCGTTGCAGATTGGCCTGCAACGCCCGCGCGGCGGCGGCGTCGCGCTCGACGAACGTCACCGCACGCGCGCCGCGCGACAGCGCCTCCATGCCCAGCGCACCCGTGCCCGCGAACAGGTCCAGGCAACGCGCGCCGGCAATGAACGGCTGCAGCCAATTGAACAGGGTCTCGCGCACGCGGCCCGGCGTGGGCCGCAGACCCGGCGCATCCGCCACGCGCAGCACCGAGCCGCGCAGCGAACCGCCGATGATGCGCACCTGCCCGGCCGCAGCGCCTTTCGCACGCTTCATGCAGCGTCTCCTTGCCGGTGCGCGGCGCCGCCGCGCTCAGCTCTGGTGTGGGTTGCGGGTGATACCATGATGGCCTGAATTGTCCTCATTTCCGCGCCTCATGCTCAAGTTCTGGAAAAAGAAAAACGACCCCACCGCCCCCAAGCGCGAGGCCGCACAAGACGATGTCGACGCCAATGCGCCGCAGAACGCCGATGCGCCTGCGGAATCTGTAGCGCCGGAACCCACGCGCGAAGCGCCATCCGCCGCGCCGGAAGAAATCGCCGCGCCGGAGGAAAAAGCACCGCGCAGCTGGCGCGAGCGGCTCGGCGGCAGCGGCATCGCCCGCGGCCTGGGCGGTCTGTTCAAGCGCAACCCGCAACTCGACGATGCGCTGCTGGACGAACTCGAGACCATCCTCATCACGTCCGATGTCGGCGTCACCGCCAGCACGACGCTGGTCGAGTCGCTGCGCCAGCGCGTGCGCAAGCGCGAATTCGCCGACGCCGCAGCCCTGCGCAATGCGCTGCGCGAGGCGCTGATCGAACAGCTCCGCCCCGTGCAGCAGTCGCTCGACGTCACCACGCACACGCCGTTCGTGATGCTGGTAGTCGGCGTCAACGGCGTCGGCAAGACCACCACCATCGGCAAGCTCACCCACCATCATCTGGCCGCCGGCCGCAAGGTGATGCTGGCCGCCGGTGACACCTTCCGCGCCGCCGCCGTCGAGCAGCTCAAGACCTGGGGCGAACGCAACCAGGTGCCGGTCGTGGCGCAGGGCCAGGGCGCGGATTCGGCCAGCGTGATCTTCGATGCTCTGCAAGGCGCGCAGTCGCGCAAAGCCGACCTGCTGATCGCCGACACCGCCGGGCGTCTGCACACCCAGGGCGGTCTGATGGACGAACTCGGCAAGATCGCCCGCGTGCTGAAGAAGCTCGACGCCGATGCGCCGAATGAGGTGCTGATGGTGATCGACGGCACCACCGGCCAGAACGCCGTCAGCCAGGTGCGCCAGTTCCACCAGGCCATCGGCGTCACCGGCCTGGTCGTGACCAAGCTCGATGGCACCGCGCGCGGCGGCGTGGTCTTCGCGCTGGCGCGCGAATTCGGCCTGCCGATCCGTTACGTCGGTCTCGGCGAGGGCATCGCTGACCTGCGTCCCTTCGACGCCGAAGCCTACGTGGACGGCCTGCTGCCCGTGGAAACGGACGCCTGACGCATGTCGCGGCGCCTGCGCATCACCCTGCTCTCGGTCGCCGGCGTCGCGCTGGCGCTGGTGCTGGCGGCGCTGGTACTCACCTACGTGATGCTGCGCCCGGCACGCTTCACCGAAACGCTGCGCAGCGCGGCTCGCAATGCCGGCCTCGAACTGACCCTCACCGCGCCCGCGCGCCCCACACTGTGGCCGCGTCCGGGCGTCCAGTTGCAGGGACTGCAGGTCTTCGCCAAGAACCAGGCCGACCCGATCCTGATCGCCGATCACGGCCAGATCGTGGTGCCCTGGCGCGCCCTGTTCGGCGGCCCCACCGCCATCAACAAGCTGGAACTGGATTCGCCACGCCTGGATCTGGACCAACTGCAGTATGCCCTGAACGAGCTGCCGACCAAGAGCACCGGCCAGCCGAGTCTGCCCAGCATCGACGCAGGCGTTTCCATCCGCAACGGCACCCTGGTGCGCGACAACAGCGTGCTGCTGCAGGACGTCAGCCTGCAGACCGGCGCACTGTCCTCGGGGCGCACCTTTTCGCTGAATGCCTCGGGGCAATCGGCGTCGGGCAAGAATCTTCGCCTGACGCTGATGTTCACCCCACTCGAGACGGCGCGGGGCGCCATCGAACTGAAAGATCTGAAGCTGAGTGGATATGGCGGAAAGGATTCGCGCATCCAGCTCGCCGGCAACGCAACGTGGCTCGGCGGACCGAAGCTGGCCATCGCGCTGCATGGCGAGATGGCCGTCAAGGGCAGCGATAGCTACCGCATCGATGTCGGCTCCGATACTCCCGACGCCCGCCTCGGCGGCCGCCTGCACGTGAAACTCGAAGGGCCGCAGACATCGGCCGACCTGCACCTTTCGCCGCTGGAGCTGGCCGCGTGGTGGAAGCGCATCGCCGGCGACCATGCGCCGGGTCCGCTTCCGCCGCCGCCGATCGATGGCACCGTCGATGCCGATGCGCTGACGTTCGGTGACGTGCAGATCAAGGGACTCAAGCTGCGCTCCGGTTCGGCCCTCCCGGCCGCCGCGAGCAGCGCGGCGCAAGCTGAGCAGAACGAAGTCAAGTGACGCCGCTCGCCGAACCCCTCCTGGCCTGGTTCGACCGCCACGGCCGCCACGACCTGCCCTGGCAGCACCCGCGCAGCGCCTATCGTGTGTGGCTGTCGGAGATCATGCTGCAGCAGACCCGCGTGGAAACGGTCATCGACTATTTCCAGCGCTTCGTCACGCAACTGCCGACACTGGCGGATCTGGCGCGCGCGGACGAGGACGAGGTGCTCGCCCTGTGGTCGGGACTGGGCTACTACCGCCGCGCGCGCTTCCTGCATCGTGCCGCGCTTCAATGCATGCGTGAGCACGATGGCGAACTGCCGCGCGATTTCGATGCGCTGGCCGCCCTCCCCGGCATCGGCCGTTCCACCGCAGGCGCCATCCTGGCGCAGGCGCACGGGCTGCGTTTCCCGATCCTCGACGGCAACGTGAAACGCGTGCTCACCCGCCTGCACGGCATCCATGGCCATCCCGGCCAGCGCGTCGTGGAGAAGCAGCTCTGGACGCTGGCCGAGCAACACACGCCGCACGAGCGGCTGGCCGACTACACCCAGGCCATCATGGATCTCGGCGCCACCCTGTGCACACGCAGCCGCCCGCGCTGCGACGACTGTCCGCTGCAGTCACGCTGTGTCGCGCATGCCGAGGACCTGACCGACGCACTGCCGACGCCGAAGCCTTCTCGCGCCATCCCGACTCGACACACCCTCATGCTGCTGCTGAGAGATCATGAGCGACGCGTGCTGCTGCAACGCCGCGGCCCCGAAGGCGTGTGGTCCGGTCTGTGGAGTCTGCCCGAAGCCGAGAACGAGACCGACGCCCTGCAGAAAGCGAAGCGGCTCGCCGAAGTCGACGACGCGCAGACGCTGACGGCGTTCATCCATGTCTTCAGCCACTATCGCCTGGAAATCCGGCCGCTGCTGTTCGAGGCCGCGACAGCGGCCAAACGAATCGCCGATAATGACGACCTTCGCTGGTGCGATCCCACGCAGATCCAGACCCTCGGCCTGCCCGCACCTGTACGCAAACTCTTGAACGACACCTGGGAGTCCGACGCATGACACGCACCGTGCACTGCGCCAAGCTCGACACCGACGCCGAAGGGCTGGATTTCGCCCCCTGGCCCGGCCCACTGGGCAAGCGCGTCTATGAACAGATCTCGCGCCAGGCCTGGCAGCAGTGGATGGCGCACCAGACCATGCTCATCAACGAATACCGCCTGAATCCGCTCGACCCGGAAGCACGCAAGTTCCTGGAAACGCAGATGAAGAGCTTCCTGTTCGACGAGGGCGAAGTCGCCCGGCCGGAGGGCTACGTGCCGCCCGAAGCGGACTGATTCGCACGCATGGCTTGACGCGGCACCGCGCAATCGATTTAATACGCGGCTTCGCGCAGTGCCCAACGCAGCATGACGCGAGTCCAAAATCAGGCCGGGTAGCTCAGTTGGTAGAGCAGGGGATTGAAAATCCCCGTGTCGGCGGTTCGATTCCGTCCCCGGCCACCATGATTCGACGACCTGCCCCTCGGCAGGTCGTTTTTTTTTTGCGCAAACCCCGCTTCGCTCATCACCTATGCGGTGACCGCACGTCACGCGCAGAACGGCACCCACACCACACTGCTGCGCGCATGCATCCACCGACGGCGGTACATCCCCACCATGCGCCGGGCCGCATCGAGCGCCACCACATTCTGGGGCTCCTTTACACGCATGCCCCGCACGCATTCGCCTGAGGCGAGGACGGCATCGTGGCATGCAATGGCTCGGTTTCTTCAGCCTGACGATCTGCAGGGTGACTCCCATCGCGCAATACGTCGTACCCGGCAGCCCGGCCGACACCGTCACGATGCGGCACTCCATCGGCATGTAAAGCAGAAGGCCCGCCTCCAAGGAGACGGGCCCGGTTGGTTTTCCTGCCGACCGAGTCCCGCAGCGGAGCACGGGACCCGCTCAGGCAGCGATCACTGCGTACATTGGCTCTGGAACACGCAGGCGATCCATTCCGGATGATCGACGAACGGATTGCGGTTGCCCTGGTACGACTCGACCGTGTCGTTCTGCAGCCGCTCGTAGTCGGACACCGGGTCCTGCTGCGCCCACTGCAGCAGCACCGACAGCTTGCCCATGTAGGCCTTGCCGGTGGTATTGCCGCCGGTGGTGACGATCTTGGAGGTGTCGTCAGTCAGCACCAGATCCGGTTCGGCGTAGCCGGTATACGGATTGGTACCGCCTTCGAAGCGCACGTCCATGTACAGCAGCGCACGCGCCACATCGCCGCGCTTGCCCATCCAGACTTCCCAGATGATGCCGTCGGTCCAGTTCGAGTTGCCCGGATAGGTCCCGGTGCCGCCGCCGATGCCATCGTTGGCCACGGTCGGATACTCCGTGCACGACGCGCTGCAGGTGCCGTAGGGCTTGTTGCCGCGCGCGCTGTTGTCGGCGATGTTGGCGATCATCAGCATGTGCAGGTCGGTGTAGGCGTAGTTGTCCGAGCCGTCGTCCGGGAAACCGTAGGAATTGGGCCAGGTGTGCTCGCGGTTGTACTCGGTGTTGCCGCCGGTCTCCTTGGGCACGCTCTTGTTGGTGTACAGCTCGATGACATTATTGCTGTTCCACGGGTCCTGCTCGGCCGCGGCCATCACGTCCCAGGTGTCGGTGGTCGAGGCGGTGTACGGAATCTTGGTGACCTGCTCGATCAGCGTGTGCAGCGAGTTGCGCAGCGCCGTCGGACTGCTGGTGTCGACGTTGGCGTAGTAGCCGCTGCCGCCACCCGAACCGCCTCCGGTACCGCCGCCGCTGGGCGCCGTCCAGGTCGCCTCCAGCGTGACGTTGCTGTAGCTGTTGTAGCCGTACAGCTTCACGTAATACGTGCCGGCCTGCGTGGTCATGGTGCAGGTTTCGTTGTTGCCGGAGGTGTACGGACGGCAGTCGTAGCTGCTCAGCGTCGGTTCGGAACCGAGCTTCACGTACATGTCGGCATCGCCGGAGCCGCCGGACAGGGTGATGACCAGGTTGCTGGCGCCCGACGGGATGTCGACCGTGTAGGCCTGCGAGAACGCGCCCTGGCTGCCGGATATGCCGCTGACCGGAACACCGTTCTGCAGACTCGTGCCGCTGCCGCTTCCGCCCGTGCCGCCGCCGGAGGCGACGAAGGTCTCGCCCGGATTGCACTGACCGAAGCTGGACGTGTCCGGCGCCAGCCAGGTGAAGTCGCTGGCATAGGAACCGCTACCGGACAGCTGCAGCGACTGCCCCACCGGCGTGGCACTGCCTTCGCTGACACCGATGTCGGTGCTGGTCACGCCCGAGGCCGGCCCCGAGGTCGCGGTGAACGATCCCTCGTAGCTGAGGAACTGGCGCACGATGCCGCTGCCGTCGATGAGCGCGATGCCGTCGGGCGAGCCGTTCTGGATGCCCGGCGTCGACACCGTGGTCACGCCGTAGCCGCTGCACTGGTCGGACAGCGTGCCCGACAGCGTGTAGGTGGCGTAGCTGGAACCGTTGCTGCCGTTGTACAGCACCACCTGCCAACCGGACAGGTTGGTGCCCGCCGGACCGGCGATCTCGACCGCTTCGCCGGTGTCGGTGCCGCTGTTGTCGTAGTGGATTTCGTTGATGAAGGTCTGCGAGTCGGCAAACGCCGGCGCGATCCAGACCAGTGCGGCGATCATCGCCAGCACGCGAACGTATGAACGCATGTTGCTCCCCTCCCTGAATACAAGTCTTTTCAGACTAGCGGGCGAGATGCGTCATGCGTGTGACGGCAGGCGGTCGAAACTGTGACGCGATTCATGCCTGCGCGTACGGATGGGGAATTTCCGCACCGCAGGCCAACGCCGCATGGCACCGCACGTGCACGGATTCGGCAAAACGCGACGTGTCAGTCCGTCGCGTTCAGCACGTCGAGGAACTGCTCGCCGTAACGCTCCAGCTTGCGCGCGCCGACGCCGCTGATCGCCGCCAGCGCTTCGCGATCGCCGGGGCGTTCGCGCAGCATGGCGTACAGCGTGGCGTCGTGGAAAATCACATAGGCGGGCACGCCCTGCTCCTTTGCCAGTCGCGCGCGCGCATCGCGCAACGCATTCCACATCACTTCCTCATGTGGCGCGATATCCAGACTGCGGCGTTCGCCCGACACGCCCTTGCGGCTGGCGCGGCGCTGCGCACGATCCGGCTCGCGCCGCAGATGCAGCGCGCGCTCGCCGCGCAGCACCGGCTTGGCCTCGGTCGTCAGATGCAGCGTGCCGTAGCCCTCGGCATCGGGAGTCAGCAGTCCGTGCGCGACCAGTTGGCGGAACACGCCTCGCCACTGCCGCGCGTCGAGATCGGTGCCGATGCCGTGCACGTTGAGGTGGTCGTGCCCCTGCGCCTGAATCCGTTCGTTGTCCTTGCCCAGCAGCACATCGACCAGATAGCCCACACCATAACGCTGCCCGGTGCGGTAAACGCAGGAGAGCGCCTTCTGAGCCGCTTCGGTGGCGTCCCAGGTCGGCGGCGGATCGAGGCAGTTATCGCAGTTGCCGCAAGGCTGCTCCAGCGTCTCCCCGAAATAGCCCAGCAGCTGCTGCCGACGGCAGCGCGTGGTCTCGGCGAACGCCAGCAGCGCGTCGAGCTTGGCGCGCTCCAGGCGCTTGCGTTCGTCGCTGGCCTCCGAGCGCTGGATGAACTGGGCCAGCGTGACCAGATCGCCGAGCCCGTAGGCCATCCAGGCGTCGGCGGGCAGCCCGTCGCGGCCGGCGCGGCCCGTCTCCTGGTAGTAGCCCTCCAGGCTCTTGGGCAGGTCCAGGTGCGCGACGAAACGCACGTCCGGCTTGTCGATACCCATGCCGAAGGCGATGGTCGCGCACATCACGATGCCGTCCTCGCGCAGGAAACGCTGCTGGTGCGCCGCGCGCGTCTCGGCGTCCAGGCCGGCATGGTACGGCAGCGCGTTCACGCCCTGCCCCTGCAGCCATTCGGCGGTCTCCTCGACCTTGCGCCGGGACAGGCAGTACACGATGCCCGACTCGTCCTCGTGACCGGCCAGGAACGCCTTGAGCTGCGGGCGTGGCTGGTCCTTGTGCACGACGCGATAGCGGATGTTCGGACGATCAAAGCTGGAGACGAACTGCTCGGCGTCCTGCAGCGCCAGACGCTCGACGATCTCGCGCCGCGTCGGCGCATCCGCGGTCGCCGTCAGGGCGACCCGCGGCACGCCGGGGAAGCGCTCGTGCAGCACGGTGAGCTGCCGGTATTCCGGGCGAAAATCGTGGCCCCACTGCGAGACGCAGTGCGCCTCGTCGATGGCGAACAGCGACAGTTCCACGCACCCCAGAAGCTCCAGGAAACGCCCGGTGAGCAAGCGCTCGGGCGCCACGTACAGCAGCTTCAGACCATCACTGAGAAAACGCCGTTCGACCTCGGCCTGCGCCGCACCGTCGAGACTGGAATTGAGAAAGGCCGCCTCGACGCCGGCCTGGTTCAACGCTTCGACCTGGTCCTGCATCAACGCGATCAGCGGCGAAACAACGATGGCCGTGCCCGGGCGCAGCAGCGCCGGCAACTGGTAGCACAGCGATTTGCCGCCGCCGGTCGGCATCAGTACCAGCGCATCGCCGCCGTGCGTGACGCGGTCGATGATGGCCTCCTGCTGCCCGCGAAACGCGGTGTAGCCGAACACGCGGCGCAGGGTTTCCAGGGCTTCGATGGACGTCACAGCCGGAACGGAAGCGGCGACGGCGGAAGAGTCGGTCATGAATGCAGGGACATGGGAGTGGAAGTGGGGACGACGCGTGTCGCCACCCGGCGATGCTAGCAAAGCGCTCCGCCCGCACCCAGCGCGCAGATGCTTGCGACGCTGTGCGCACACGCCACGCAGGTCAGTCGGGGATACCCCACAATTCACGATCGAGGTCGTGGTCGAGACCGAATTCCTGCATGCGAATGCGCCCGTTCTGTACGACCACACCCTCGGCGCGCAGTCGCTCGGTCTGTTCGCGAAAGCCCCGGCTGCCCGGCTCGAAGGCGATGCGCCCGTCGGCCCGGAGCACGCGGAACCACGGCAATTTCATACCCTCCGTGCGATAGCCGAGTACCTTGCCGACCATGCGCGCGCGGCCCGGCAGACCAGCGCGGGCCGCGATCTGCCCATAGCTGGCCACGCGGCCGGGTGGGATCGCGGCCACGGCCTGCAGGATGCGTCGATATTCTTCCTTCATCGGCGCTACGCTACCATTGCCGACGAACTTCACGGGAATGCACGTCATGCAGCACTTCGAGGCCATCCGCTCGCAACTCGGCAGCCAGTATCCGTTGCGCCACAACGACCCGTACCTGATCAGCTTCGATGTCCGCCTTCCCGACGGCCGTCACCAGGGTATCTACCTGGCCGAGCTCGAGGACGAGCAGGAACGCAAGTACCTGCGCATCTCCACCCCCGTCGGCCCGCTGGTCGGCACCGACGCGCGCCGCTGCCTGCGCTTCAACTGGGCCCAGCGCGTGGGCTATCTCGCGGTCAGCGACCTCGACGGCTCGCCCTACATCCATCTGTGCGAGAACCGTCCCTACGACCTGCTGACCAAAGACGAGCTGGAAGGCCTGATCATCGAGCTTTCGACCCTGGGCGACCAGCTGGAGAAAGCCATTTCCAGCGAAAGCGACGCCTTCTGAGACCGCCCGCCGTACACCGTCGGTTCGAGCCGGCCACGGTCCCTGTGGGATAATCCGCGACCGAATTCGTTCACGGAGCACTTCATGTCCCAGCACACCGCGATCATCACCGGCGCCGGCGGCGCCATCGCCGGCCATGTCGTCGACGCCTTCGCCAAGGCCGGCTGGAAGCTCGGCCTGGTGGCCTACGACGAGGCCGAGAAGACGCGCCTGCAGCGCGACCACGGCGATGCGGTCACGGTGCAGATCGACCTCGTCGACGAAAACCGCGCCAACGAGGGCATGGCCGCGCTGGAGAAGGAGCTGGGCCACGTCGACGCCCTGCTCAACATCGCCGGCGGCTTCGACATGAGCGGCGCCACCGAAACCAGCCACCAGCAGCTCGAAGCGCAGCTGGACATCAACTTCCGCACCGCCTTCAACGCCACCCGCGCCGTGCTACCGGGCATGCTGAAGAAGGGCTCTGGCTTCATCCTTGGCGTGGGCGCGGACGCCGCGCTCGACGGCGGCGCCTCGAAGGGTCCGTACGCGGCGGCCAAAGCCGCGCTGATCGCATGGCTGAAGTCGGTGCACGCGGAAGTCGCGCCGCAGGGCGTCAACGTCGCCGTGATGTACCCGATGGGCGCCGTGGACACCGCCGGCAACCGCGGCGCGATGCCGGATGTCGACCCATCCTCCTGGATCGATCCGCGCGAACTGGCGGCGACGGCCCTGCATCTGGCCTCGCGCAGCCCGCGCGGCCGTATCCTCGAAGCGAAGGTCTACCCTCCGGCCGCCTGAAGCCGGACACACGCGACCTGCGAATCGGCGAGCCGGCCAAGCTCGGCTCGCCCGACGTTCCCGGCCTCACCCGCGATCAGAACAGCCATGTCGCAGCCTGGAACAGGGCGTAGGCAAGCAGCGCTGTGATCGGCAAGGTCAGGATCCATGCCCACACCATGCGCTCGACCACAGTCCAACGGATCGCGTTGAAGCGCTTGGCCGCGCCCACGCCCATGATCGCCGCCGACACGTTGTGCGTGGTCGACACCGGGATGCCGAAGATCGAGGCGATGATGATGACCACGGCGGCGCTGCTCTCGGCGGCAAAGCCGTTGATCGGGTGCAGCTTGACCATGTTGTGGCCCAGCGTCTTGATGATGCGCCAGCCGCCGCCGGCCGTGCCCGCCGCCATGGTCAACGCGCACACGGCCGCGACCCACGCCGGCACCGGAAAGCCGCCGTTGGCGTCTTCCGGGATCTGCAGGAAGTGCAGCCAGTGCGGCAGTTGATCGAGGCTACCGGCCGCCGTCGCACCGGCCAGCGCCAGAGCGATGATGCCCATCGACTTCTGCGCGTCGTTCAGTCCGTGCGACACGCCCATCGCCGCGGCCGAGACGATCTGCGCCTTGCCGAAGAAAGCGTTCACGAACGGCGTGCGTCCGTAGCGATGCAGGCGACCCTTGCGATTGTTGAACCACGAGAACAGCGCGTACAACAGCCCCATCACGGTGATGCCCAGCACGAAGCCCATGATCGGCGACACCACCATCGGCACGATGACCTTGGGAATCACGCCATGTCCCTGCCACCAGTGCGCGCCACCGCGGAACCAGATCACCGCATCGAACTTTCCGCTCGACGCCGCGATGGCCGCGCCGACCAGACCGCCGACCAGACCGTGACTGGAGCTGGACGGCAGCCCCCACCACCAGGTGACAAGGTTCCAGATCACCGCGCCCAGCAGCGCGCAGATCAGGAATTCCGGCCCCACCGACACCACGCCCGAATCGACCAGGCCCGAGGCGATGGTCTTGGCCACCGCCGTACCCCACAGCGCACCAATCAGGTTGGTGACGGCGGCCAGAATCACCGCCTGAGCGGGCGTGAGCACCTTCGTCGCGACCACGGTGGCGATGGAGTTGGCGGTGTCGTGGAAGCCGTTGATGTAGGTGAAGGCGAGCGCGATCACCATCGTCACGATGAGCATGTCCAGGCTCATGGCGGCGACCTCAGGAGTTCTTCAGCACGATGGAATACGTCACGTTGCCGACGTCGCGGCACTTGTCGATGGCGCGCTCCAGTAGTTCGTACAGATCCTTGGCCAGCACCATGCGCACCGGATCGGTGCTGTTGACGTACATCTCGCGGTACGGCTCCAGAAGCAGGCGATCGGCCTCCGATTCCAGCGCCTGCAAGCGATCCTGAAGACGACGCATGGCGTCGACGCGCATGCCCTTGCGCAGCTGCCCGATCATCTCGCGGACCACGTCGGACGCGCGCACCAACAGCTCGGTGCGCTGGGTGAAGTCGATGCCGTGCAGGCGGTCGCTGATCATCGCGTAGCGCTCGGCGAACTTTTCCACCGTTTTCGGAATCTTGTACAGCGCGGCGTTCAGCGCCTCGATGTCCTCGCGGTCGAGCGCGGTGACGAAAGTGTTCACCAGTTCCTCACTGATCTGCTGCGCCAGGTCCTTCTCGCGCTTGCGTGCGACCGAGAACGCAGCGATGTCGGGGCTACCGCCACCGGGGCTGACCAGCTTGTGTACGGCGCGTGCGCTCTCGCGCGCGGCGTCCGCGCTCTGTTCCAGAAGCCCGTAGAACTTGTCGCCCTTGCCGAAGATGGTTTGCAGTGAGAACACGGTGGAACCGCTCCTGTCGAAGTGGAGGCGTGCCCGACAGGCACGCGAATCGGACCATTGTAACCCCACTGTCACATTTCTCCGCATCGCTGAACGAGGGCCCGGATGGCACTGCGTGCGCCGGGCAAACCCGGTTACACTGCCGGCAGACTCCACCGAGATGCACACCGAGCGCGCATGCTGACCGAACTGGGACTGATCCTGCTGTTGTCGATTCTCAACGGCTTCTTCGCCCTGTCCGAAATGGCCATTGTGGCTTCGCGAAAGAGCCGCCTGAAGCAGATGGCCCGGCACAGCGCCCGCGCGCGGGTGGCGCTGCAGTTGGCCGAGCATCCGGACCGTTTCCTGTCGACGGTACAGGTCGGCATCACGCTGGTCATGCTGATCACCGGTGCCGTCACAGGCGCGGCACTGGGAGTGCGCTTCAGCGCACTGGTGCAATCGTTGGGATTCCCGTGGCTGACTCCATACGCCACCGCGGTCGGCTGGCTCATCGGTTTCATCATCGTCACCACCGTGCAGATCATCATCGGCGAGCTGGTGCCCAAGCGCATCGCGCTGGTCGCGCCGGAACGTCTGTCTTCGGTCATCGCGCTGCCGATGCTGGTGCTGTCGCGCCTGTGCGCGCCGTTCGTGTGGGTGCTCAACGGCGGCAGCACGCTGCTGCTGAAACTGTTCCGCCTGAACAAGGCACGCCGCTCGGCAGTGAGCGAAGAGGAAATCCGTCTGCTGGTCGCCGAAGGCGCCGAACAGGGCATCCTCGACCCCGATGAACACAACATGGTCAACCGCGTACTGCGCCTGGGCGACCGCCCGGTCGACAGCGTGATGACCCCGCGCACGCGCATCGCCTGGCTCGACGCGGCCGCCTCGCGAGAGGAGAACCTGCAGGAACTGCAGGCGCACTCGTTCTCGCGCTTTCCGGTCTACCGCGGCGACGAAAGCGAGGTGCTCGGCGTGGTCGAGGTCAAGCGCATGCTGGACGGCATGCTGCGCGGCGAAACCGATCTGTTCCGCGACCTGGTCAAGCCGCTGTACATCCCGGAGACGGCGCGCGCGCTGGATCTGCTGGAATCGTTCCGCGACGCCGACACACAGATGGCGCTGGTGGTCGACGAATACGGCGACATCGAGGGACTGGTCACACTCAACGACGTGCTCTCGGCCGTGGTCGGCCAGAGCCAGCCGGGCGAAGGCAGCGAGCAATCACCGATCATGCGCCATGCCGACGGCAGCTGGCTGATCGAAGGCAGCCTGGCTACCGAGGACTTGCGCGAGCTGCTGCGCCTGGACCACCTGCCCAACGAAGACGAGCACGACTTCAACACCGTCGCCGGCATGGTCATGACCGCCTTCGCGCGCATTCCGCAGGTAGGCGACGCCTTCAGCTGGCGCGGCTGGCGCTTCGAGGTCGCTCGCGTGGACGGCGCCCGCATCGACCGCGTGCGGGTGGTGGCCGTACCCGGCAAGGGTCATACCGCCACCACCCAGGCCGAACACGCGTGAATCCCGGCGAACGGCGCACCACGCGCATTCTCGCCGAGACCTTGGCGGCCCACGAGGACACGTTCATCACGCTCGACACCCTGCTCGCGCCCCTGCGCGCACGCGCTTTCGGCTGCGTGCTGCTGTTGCTGGCAATCCCCAATTTCATTCCCGCTCCGCTCGGCATCGGCGGCATCATGGGATCGATGATCATCGTGCTCGGCCTGCAGATGATGATCGGCATGGAGCAGCCGTGGATGCCGAAACGGCTGCGTGAGCGCCCGCTTCGCTGCACGTCCGTGCACAAGTTCCTGGATCGCACCCTGCCGATCCTGCAGCGTCTGGAACGCATGTGCCGACCGCGGCTGGAGCTCCTCACGCAGCGGCCCGTGAGCATCGTCACCGGCGTGTTCCTGACCCTGCTCGGCATCCTGCTCGCGCTGCCGATCCCGTTCACCAACTACTTCTTCGGCCTCATCATGCTGGCCTACGCCATCGCCCTGATCGAGCGCGACGGCGCGCTGCTGGTCGGACTGTGGGTGCTGTCGGTGGCGATCCTGGTGCTGTCGGTGGTGTTCAGCAGCGTGGTGCTCGACGCCATGGCCAAGATGTTCTGAGACCGGTGCCGGCTCAGCTCTCGCCTTGCGCGCGCCGCTGCACGCGCTGTGCCTCGGCCAGGATGCCATGCAGAATGCGCAGCTCGCGCTGATCCGGCTCGGCGCGCAAGAACAGTTTGCGCAGACGCAGCTCGATGGTGCGCGGCGAACGTCCCTTGTGGAAATCGATGTCATGCAGCGTCTGCGACAGATGCGTGAAGAACTGCTCCATCTGCGCCAGATCGGCCGGCGGATCCTTCGCCTCGGGCAGGTCCGGCGCCGCGCCCTGCAGGCTGGCCAGTCGCATCTCGTAGGCCACGACCTGCACCGCCTGCGCCAGGTTCAGCGAGCTGTAGTCCTCGACACTGGGAATGCGCACCATGGCGTGGCAGTGCGCCAGTTCCTCGTTGGCCAGACCGCTCTGTTCGTTGCCGAACACCAGCGCCACCTCGCGCCCTTCGAGCGCAGCCTTCCACGCCTGTTCCGCGGCCTGTTCCGGCGTAAGTTCCGGCAGTGTCACGCCGCGCCGGCGCGCGCTGAGACCGAATGCCAGGCTGCAACCGCTCAGCGCCGTCGGCAGGTCGTCGTGCACGCGAGCGGCCTCCAGCACGCCGGGCGCACCGGCCGCCAGCGCATCGGCTTCGGGATCGGGGTAGCGATGCGGTGTGACCAGGTCGAGACGATCGAAACCCATGGTGCGGATCGCGCGCGCGGCACTGCCGATGTTACCGGGATGCGAGGTGCGCACCAGCACATAGCGGACACGTGCGAGGGCCTGGGAATCGATCATGGCGACACCGGAATCAGTCGACGGACAAACGGCAGAGTGTACAGGGATGCGCCTGCCGGTTCCCTGCAGGCCGCATGCCGCATGGGCACCGACACCGAGACCGGACAGCCCACTGAGCAGGCAGGCAGACCGTCAGGCGGTCACACCGTATGCGGCAACGAATTCTTTTTAATAAGAAATTTCATCGATCCGCCTGCACACCGGCTCCTGCGTGATACGGGCATTCCAGCGGGCGACGAACAGGACCACATCTTCGCGTACTCCAGATCGCAGAGCGGGATGGCCAGGACCGGCCGGAAGTGGCGCATGCACACGAGGGATTGGGCGCAACCTCTTGGCTCTGCTAAGCTTGCGCGCCTTCGCGCCCGTATCGCGACCCCGTTCTTTACAGCCCAGACGACCATGCCCAGACCCGCAGTCAATGTGGCGGCCCGCGCCGCACGTGCAGCAGGAAACGTAATCCTGCGCTACATGAACCGCCTCGACAGCGTAAACGTGGTCGAGAAACAGCGCATGGACTTCGTGTCCGACGTCGACCGCGCCGCCGAGGCCGAGATCGTCCGCGAGCTGAAGCGTGCCTACCCGCGTCATGCCTTCCTCGGCGAAGAGTCCGGCCAAATCGGTCGGGGCAATCTGGTCTGGGTCATCGACCCGCTGGACGGCACCCACAACTACCTGCGCGGCATCCCGCACTTCTCCGTATCCATCGCCATGCTGGACAAGGGCGAGCCGGTCTACGGCGTGATCTACGACCCGCTGCGCGACGAGCTGTTCACCGCCAGCAAGGGCGACGGCGCCTACCTCAATGACCGCCGCATCCGCGTCGGCAAGCGCGAATCGCTGGACGGCGCCATGCTGGCCACCGGTTTCCCGTACCGCCAGCGCGCGCATCTCGATGCGCAGCTGGACATGACCCGGCAGCTGCTGACCCAGGCCGAGGACCTCCGCCGCACGGGTTCGGCCGCACTCGATCTGGCCTACACCGCAGCCGGCCGTTTCGACGGTTATTTCGAGATCGGACTGAAGCCATGGGACATGGCCGCGGGCTGTCTGCTGGTGCGCGAAGCCGGCGGCAGCTTCACCGATTTCGCCGGCCGTGACGGCTTGCCCGAAAGCGGCAACCTGATCGCCGGCAACCATCACCTGGTGAGGGCGATGGTCGAGATCGCCGGCAACACGCTGACGCCGAAACTGCTGCGCGGTTGATCCGCTGTCACCGCTCCCGCGTCACGGCACCGTGGCGCGAGCCGACAGCTAGGCCGCGGAATCGCGATTCTTCAGCAATTGCCGCACGAACGGCACGGTGACGCGCCGCTTGGCCGCCAACGAGGCGCGGTCGATGTCCTCCAGCAATTCGCCGAGCGCACCCAAGTCGCGGGCGTGATGCACGAACAGCCAGTCCAGCACCGCGTCATCGAGTTCGATACCGCGCGCCTGCGCGCGCGTGCGCAGCACGTCGCGGCGTTCCGCCTCGCTCAGCGGTCGCAGCATGGCCAGCGTGCACATGCCCAGCCGCGAGCGCAGATCGGGCAGCGTCAATGGCAGTTGCGAAGGTGGCTCGTTGCCCGCGAACAGCAGCGTCGCGCCTTCTGCGCGGCACCGGTTGTAGAGGTCGAACAGCGCATGCTCGGCCTCGCGCTGCCCCGCCAGTGCATCGACATCGTCCAGCGCCAGCAAATCGCAACCGCCGCTGCCGCGAATGGCGCGTTCGGCCGGACCACGCAACGCGCGCAACGGCAGGTATTGCACCCGCTTGCCCGCCTCGCTAGCCGCCTGACAGGCCGCTGCCAGCAGATGCGTCTTGCCGCTGCCCGCCGGGCCGGCGAGGTAGATCCAGGGTGCCTCGCCGCCCTCGACCGCGCGCTGCACGGCGGCGACGGCGGCGGCGTTCTCGCCGGCATGGAAATGTTCGAAGCGCTGACGGCGTGGCCAGCGCAGGGCGAGCGGAAGCTGATTCACGTCAATCGTCCGAATCGGGTGCGTCAGGGACGGACGATGCCTGCGATACGCCCCCTTCGTCCAGCGCCGGCGGCGGTTCGTGTCCGTGGCCATACAGGTCGCTGACCTGATAACGCTCGTAGCCGTAGCGCAGCAGCACCATGATGATGGCCGCCGCGGGCAACGCCAGCAGCACGCCGAGAAAACCGAACAGATGGCCGCCCGCCAGCACGGCAAAGATCACCGCAACCGGATGCAGACCGATCTTGTTGCCGACCAGACGGGGCACCAGCACATAGCCCTCCAGCACCTGGCCGATGCCGAACACCACCAGCACCAGTGCGATGTGCATCCAGTCGCCGTACTGTACCAGCGCCGCGATCAGACTGGCGCCCAGACCGATGATGAAGCCGAGGTACGGAACGAAGCTGAGCAGCCCCGCGATCATGCCGATCAACGGCCCCACCGACAGCCCCATCAGGGTGAGACCGGTACCGTAGATCACGCCCAGCGCCAGCATCACCAGCATCTGACCGCGCACGAAGGCGCCCAGCACTTGATCGGATTCTCGCGCCAGGCGACGAATCACCGGGGCCTGACGGCGCGGCAGCATGCGCTCGATGCGCTCGATCAGCACGTCCCAGTCGCGCAGCAGATAGAACGTCACCACCGGAATCAGAATCAAGTTCGCGAGACCGGCGATGAGGCCGAATCCAGAGCGCGAGACCTGGCCCAGCACTGCCGCTGCCACACCGCTGACCGAACCGATGTGCTCCTTCAGTGTGTCGACCAGCTTCTGGCTGTCGAACGAACTCGCGCCCAGATGCAGATGCACCTGCAGCCAGGGCATGGCCACGCCACGCACCCACTCCACATAGCGCGGAATGTTGTCGATCAGGTTGCGGATCTGATGCTGCAACAGCGGCACCAGTAGCAGCAGCGCACCAGCCACCACCAGGATCATGCAGGCGAACACCAGACTGACCGCCACCGTGCGGCTCAACTTCCAGCGTTCGAGCCGGTCGGCGATGGGGTCGCCCAGATAGGCAAAGCCCGCAGCCACGGCGAACGGCATCAGCACCGGCGCCAGCAGCCATAGCACGGCGAACAGAACGAGAATGATGGCCAGCCCCTGCCAGCGGCGTGCAACGTCAGGCGTCATGCGGCGTCTCCTTCGAATGGCGTCGTCCTGCCCGTCCCTCGCGCCGGGCGCGAACCGCCCAGCGCAGCACATAATCCAGACCACTGGCCACGGTCAGCAACGCGACCAGCCATTGCATCGGCTGCAGATGCAGACTCGGCAGGGCGCTGCTGCGCAGCAGGACCAGCAATACATAGACAATCTGCAACATGGTGCAGAATTTGGCGATACGGCTGGGCTGCGCCGTGAACGGCCCGATCAGCAGTCGATAACCCAACGCGCCGCCGAGAATGACCAGGTCGCGGCCCAGCACCAGCAGCGCCAGCCACCAGGGCAGTTTCGCCATCAGCGCCAGGACGAGGTAGCTGGTCATCAGCAGCAGCTTGTCGGCGGCCGGGTCCAGGAATGCGCCCAGACGGCTGCGCCATCCGAAATGCCGCGCCATCCATCCATCGAGCGCGTCGGACAGACCGGCGACGAGCGCCAGCCACAGCGCGCTGCCGTAACGATGTTCCAGCATCAGCCACGCCACCGGCACGACCAGGGCAATGCGCAACAACGAGATCAGGTTGGGCAGGTGCCGCCAGATCGTCGTGGTGGAATTCATCGCCGGCCCATGCCTCCGTCGTCCTCACCGCAGCCAGCGCAGGCTGACGTCGGCGCCGGGGTGATCGACGGCATCGCGCTGCAGGTGGCCGCTGGCCTGCAGCGACGGCAGCACGGTGGAGATCGCGCTGCGCGCGTGCAGTCGAAGCATCACGCCGTCACCGTCCGCACCGATCGGTTCGACCGAAGCCACCTGCGGATTCGCGCGCAGCACGGACAGCAACTGCGGAAGATCCAGTCCGGACTGCATTGGTGCGACCCAGAGCGTGGCGTCCTGACGACTCATGGCGGATGCACCGGGCATCGCGGCCGAGGCCGCGGACGTGGGCGCGACCGCGGAGGCATTCTGCGCCGCGAGCTGCTTCTGCAAGCTTCCGGCCAATTCCTGCACGGCAGCGGGATCGAACTGCACCTGCAGCAGGAACGGACGCGAAGCGCCCGCGGCGGCCCGCAGATAGCGATAGTTCTGCACCAGGCTCGATGCGGTGCCCAGCGCATCGGTGTAACCCGATGCACCAGTGATCGACGCGCCGGCCGTGCGCGTGAGCACATCGCCCAGCGCCACGGCGAACGCGTGGTCGCGTTGCGCATCGGACGTGTCGCTGACCGGAACTGTGACGCCGTAACCGGCATTCTGCGCATGCGCACGCGGCGGGACGACGACGGCGCAGA
Source organism: Oleiagrimonas citrea (assembly GCF_012395255.1). GTDB lineage: Bacteria > Pseudomonadota > Gammaproteobacteria > Xanthomonadales > Rhodanobacteraceae > Oleiagrimonas > Oleiagrimonas citrea. Next base: position 478,188 of record NZ_JAAZQD010000004.1, on the reverse strand, counting down.
CCAACGCCAGGGCAAGAATCAACAAGGAACGGATACGCATCGAGGCACTCGCAGAGCGGAAAATCACGGCCGCCTTCGTGGCGACTCTTCCCGAAAGTCTGCCCAATTGAGGCTGCAACGTCTATCATGGGCGCTCTGAGACCCGCGTCGGCACGACCTGCCACGCGATGATTCCCGACCCCGCGACCGGATACGAACGCATGTCCGCCGAAAACGACGCCCTCACCTATCGCGCCGCCGGCGTGGACATCGACGCCGGCAACGCGCTGGTCGAACGCATCAAGCCGATGGTCAAACGCACCATGCGCCCGGAAGTGATGGGCGGCCTGGGCGGTTTCGGCGCGCTGTTCGACATGGCCGGCCGCTACCGCGAGCCGGTGCTGGTCTCGGGCACAGACGGCGTGGGCACCAAGCTGAAGCTGGCGCAGCAGCTGAACCGTCATGACACCATCGGCATCGATCTGGTCGGCATGTGTGTCAACGACATCCTGGTGCAGGGCGCCGAGCCGCTGTTCTTCCTCGACTATTTCGCCACCGGCAAGCTGGACGTGAACGTGGCCGCCGCCGTGGTCAGCGGCATCGCGCGCGGCTGCGAACTGTCCGGCTGCGCGCTGATCGGCGGCGAGACCGCGGAAATGCCGGACATGTACCCGCCCGGCGAATACGATCTGGCCGGCTTCTCGGTCGGCGCGGTGGAGAAGTCCGAACTGCTCGACGGCAGCGCGATCCGCAAGGACGATGTCATCGTCGGCGTCGCCTCGTCCGGACCGCACTCGAACGGCTATTCGCTGATCCGGCGCATTCTCGAGCGCGCAGGCGTCACACCCGACAGCGACAAGCTGGGCATGGACCTGGACGGCACCCCGCTGGTCGACGCGCTGATGGCGCCGACCACGCTGTACGTCAAGCCGATGCTGGCCCTGCGCAAGCAGATCGCGGTGCACGGCATGGCACACATTACCGGCGGCGGCCTGCTGGAGAACATCATCCGCGTGGTGCCGGACGGACTGGGCATCGAGCTGGACAGCAGCACGTGGACCCTGCCCGCGGTGTTCGACTGGCTGCAGCGCGAAGGCAACATTGCGCGCGAGGAAATGTGGCGCACCTTCAACTGCGGCATCGGCTTCACGCTGATCCTCGCCGCGGACCAGGCCGACACCGCCATCGACGCGCTGCGCGCCCACGAACTCTCCGCACAGGTCATCGGCCGCGTGACCGACGCATCGGACGATGCGCGCGTGCACATCGCCTGATGCGGCAGCGACTGCGCATCTCCGCATGACCGAACGTTCGACCTTGCCCGTAGCCGTGCTGGCGTCCGGCCGCGGCAGCAACCTGCAGGCATTGATCCGCGCCCGCGACGCAGGACTGCCCATCGATCTGCGTCTGGTCGCCAGCGACCGCGCCGAGGCCCCCGCCCTGCGCCATGCGGAAGCGGCTGGCATCGCCACGCTCGCCTTGGACCCGGCCGGCTACGCCACGCGTCGCGACTACGACCTGGAACTGTTCCGCCGCGTCGCCGAAAGCGGCGCGGAGCTGCTGGTGCTGGCCGGTTTCATGCGCATCCTGGACGCAGACGCCGTGAATCCATGGCGCGGCCGCATGATCAACGTGCACCCTTCGCTACTTCCCAAATACCGCGGTCTGCACACGCACCGCCGCGCACTGGAAGCCGGCGACGCCGAGCATGGCGCGAGCGTGCATTTCGTCAGTCCCGAGCTGGACGGTGGCCCGGTCATCGCCCAGGCCCGCATCGACGTGCGTCCCGACGACACCGAAACCACACTGGCCGAACGCCTGCTGCCGCTCGAGCATCGTCTTCTGCCCGCCGCCGTGGCCCTGATCGCCAGCGGCCGCCTGCATCTGGGCGAACGGGGCATCGTGTTCGACGACGTCCCGTTGACGAGCCCCCTGCGGCTCGAGGATGCCTGCCTGAAACCGGCGTGAGCCGCGATTCAGGATCGTGCGCTCACACTGATCGCATGCATACGCCGAATATTCTTCGTTCCCTGCTCGCCACCGCACTACTGTGCTTCACGGGTTCCGTCCTGGCCGCCGGCACGCCCGCGCCGTTCACCGCGACCTACCAGGTTCTGCGCAACGGCTCGCCGATCGGCGAATCGACGCTGCGCCTGACCCGCGACGGCAGCGACTGGACCTACGTCTCGCACATGCGCGGCACGTCCGGTCTGGCCAGCCTGCTCGGCGCCAGCGTCGACGAGACCTCGCGCTTCCGCTGGCATGACGGCAAGCCCGAAGCGCTCAGCTACGACTACCGCATGGAGGCAGCCATCAAGAGCCGTCAGCGCCGCGTGCAGGTGGATTGGGTGAAAGACACCGTGCAGGTCACCGACGGCGGCAAGCGCTTCGACTACGCCGCCAAGCCGGGATTGGTCGAACGCCACAGCATGCCGCTGGCGCTGGGCTACGCGCTGGCCGACGGCGCAAGGCACGTCGCGCTGCCGGTCGCCGTGAAGGATCGCGTCGAGATCCAGCGCTACGCGATCACAGGCAAGAGCGAGGTGAACGTACCCGCCGGCCGCTTCGACGCCGTGCGCGTGGACCGCACCGACGACAGCAAGAACTTCTCCGCCTGGTACGTACCCAAGCGCTACCCGGTGCCGGTGAAGCTGGCGCAGCGCGCCGGCGGTCACCTGACTCTGCTGCTGAAGAGTTTCCGCCGCGACTGAAGATTCACGGGCTCGGTCGGCGACGACCATCGTCGCCGACTTACCGCCCGTCCGGGCAGGAGCGTCGCGCAACGGCCGCGAAGGCCGCGCAAACGAAGACGAGATCAGTTGGGCAGACGGCGGATCTTCGCGCCCAGCGTGCCCAGCTTCTCCTCGATATTCTCGTAACCGCGGTCGATGTGGTAGACGCGATCGACCGTGGTGTCGCCACCGGCGACCAATCCGGCCAGCACCAGGCACGCCGAGGCGCGCAAGTCGGTCGCCATGATCGGCGCGCCGCTCATCTGCGTGACGCCCTTGACGATCGCGGTGTTGCCTTCCAGGCGGATGTCGGCGCCCAGACGCTGCAACTCGTGCACGTGCATGAAGCGGTTCTCGAACACCGTCTCGGTGATGACACCGACGCCCTCGGCCACGCAGTTGAGCGCGGTGAATTGCGCCTGCATGTCGGTCGGGAACGCCGGATACGGTGCGGTGCTGACGTCGACCGCACGCGGACGGTTGCCGCGCATGTCCAGTTCGATCCAGTCATCGCCGACGTTCATGTGCGCGCCGGTCTGCTCCAGCTTCGCCAGCACCGAATCCAGCGTCGCCGGGCGCGCGTTGCGGGTGCGCACCTTGCCGCCGGTGATGGCGCCGGCGATGAGGAAGGTACCGGTCTCGATGCGGTCCGGCAGCACGTCGTAATGGCAGCCGTGCAGGCGCTCGACTCCGTGGATGACCAAGTTGGCGCTGCCCGCGCCCTCGATCTGCGCGCCCATGGCATTGAGGCAGTTGGCGAGGTCGACGACCTCCGGTTCCTGCGCGGCGTTCTCGATGACGGTGGTGCCCTCGGCGAGGGTCGCCGCCATCATGATGTTCTCGGTACCGGTGACGGTAACCATGTCCATGACGATGCGCGCGCCCTTGAGGCGCTTGGCGCGGGCCTTGATGTAGCCGTTCTCGACCACGACGTCGGCGCCCAGCGCCTGCAGGCCGCGGATGTGCTGATCGACCGGTCGCGAGCCGATCTGGCAGCCACCCGGCAGCGAGACCTCGGCTTGGCCGTAGCGCGCCACCAGCGGCCCCAGCACCAGGATCGACGCGCGCATGGTCTTGACCAGATCGTACGGCGCGAAGAAGCGGTCAATGGTGCGCGGGTCGACCTCGATGGTCATGCGGTCGTCCAGCACCAGCGACACGCCCATGCGGCCGAGCAGCTCCATGGTCGTGGTGACGTCGTGCAGGTGCGGCACGTTGCCGATGGTGACCGGCTCGTCGGCCAGCAGGCACGAAGCGAGAATGGGCAGTACGGCGTTCTTGGCGCCGGAGATCTGGATTTCGCCGGAAAGCGGATCGCCGCCGGAAATGACGATTTTGGCCATGGTTCTATGTGTTCCTCGTGGGGCGGCGTGCGCCGCGCCGGCAAGCGCGGGTCCGCCGGACCGGTTGCGGGCGCGCCCGAACCGTCATGAATCTCCGGCGACGTCGAGACCGCGCTCGCGCGCTTCCTCGGGCGTCCAGGTATTCAGACTCAATGCGTGGATCTCCCCGCCCATGCGTTCGCCGAGCGTCGCATACACCAGGCGATGACGCGCCAGCGGCAGCTTGCCCGCGAAGGCGGCGCACACCACGTCGGCCTCGAAATGCACGCCGTCGTCGCCGCGCACGTCGGCGCGCGCGTCTTCGAGGCCGCTCTCGATCAGGTTCTTGATGCTGACTGGATCCATCATGGATAAAGGGTTCTTCGATACGGTGATGCACGGGCCGGCAGACGAAACGGCTGCTGAATGCGCAACGGCGCACATGCCCGTCAAGAAAAGGTAAAATGCAATCATGGCATGGTAATGGAAAACCTGCGGCACAGGAACGACAGAAACCACGCCCGTCGGCCCCGGTTCAGGGCCACATTCGCGCGCTGTCCCGTCCGGAGAGACCAATGAGTACCGAAACCGCCCCGGCCACGCTGAGCCCGGCGCCCGTCACGGCCGACAGTCTGGCCCGCAGCGCCCGCACCGTCATCGCCACCGAAGCCGCCGCGATCCGTTCGCTGGAACCGCGCATCGACGGCGATTTCAGCGCCGCCTGTCGCACCATTCTGGCCTGTGAGGGCCGCGTGGTGGTCACCGGCATGGGCAAATCCGGCCACATCGCGCGCAAGATCGCCGCCACCCTGGCCTCGACCGGCACGCCCGCCTTCTTCGTGCATCCTGGCGAAGCCAGCCACGGCGACCTGGGCATGATCATGCCGCAGGACGTGGTGCTGGCGCTGTCCAACTCCGGCGAGACCGACGAAGTGCTGTTCATCCTGCCGGTCATCAAGCGCCAGGGCATCCCGCTGATCGCCATGACCGGCAATCCGAAGTCGTCCCTCGCCCAGCAGGCGGACGCGCATCTGGACGTCAGCGTGCCCGCCGAGGCCTGCCCGCTGGGCCTGGCGCCGACCGCCAGCACCACCGCAGCGCTGGTCATGGGCGACGCCCTTTCGGTCGCGCTGCTGGAAGCGCGTGGCTTCACGGCCGACGATTTCGCCCGTTCGCACCCTGCCGGCAGCCTCGGCCGCCGCCTGCTGCTGCACATCGCCGACATCATGCATCGCGACGACGGTATCCCGCGCATCTCGCCGCGAGCCAGCCTGACCGAGGCGCTGATGGAGATGACCCGCAAGCGCCTGGGCATGACGGCCGTGGTCGACGACGATCAGCGCCTGCTCGGCGTGTTCACCGACGGCGATCTGCGCCGCGCCCTGGACGACCACAACGTCGACCTGCGCGCCGCGAACGTCGAAAGCCTGATGACCCGCGGCCCGAAGACCGTGACGCCGGACAAGCTGGCGGTCGAGGCCGCGCAACTGATGGAAAAGCACCAGATTCACGCCCTGCTGGTGGTCGATGCCGACAACGTCGTCGTCGGCGCGCTAAACATCCACGACCTGCTGCGCGCGCGCGTGGTCTGAATCCGCCTTCCGCAAGGCGTCCACGGCGGCGGCTCTGGTAGCATGCCGCCTGTCGTTTTCACTGCCGATCCGATCCGATGCCCTTCGATTTCCTGACCGATGTTCCCGATGCGGTGCGCGAGCGCGCGGCACGCGTGCGGCTGGTCGCCTTCGATGTCGACGGCACCCTGACCGACGGCCGCCTGTGGTACGGCGCGGATGGACGCGAGACCAAGTTGTTCCATGCCCACGACGGTCTCGGCCTCAAGCGCCTGCACGCCCACGGCATCGAGGTGGCCTTCATCACCGCGCGCATCAGTCACGCACTGGCCGAACGCGCCAACGATCTCGGCATCGCCCACCTCTATCAGGGCCAGAGCAACAAGCGCGAGAGCCTCGACGAGCTGCTCGATGCGCTGTCGCTGAAACCCGAGCAGGCCGCCTTCGTCGGCGACGACTTGCCCGACCTGGCGCCGATGCGCGTAGTCGGTCTGGCCGTGGCCGTGGCCAACGCGCACGCCTGGGTCGCCGAACAGGCACACTGGCAGACACGCCTGCGCGGCGGCGAGGGCGCGGCCCGCGAAGTCTGCGACATGATCCTCGCCGCGCAGGGCAAGTCCGCCGCCGAATACGAGCGCTGGTCGTGAGCACGCGCCGCCTGATCGCGAGCATGGTCGCGCTGGCGCTGGCGATCGGCGTGGTGCAACTCCTGGTGTGGTGGCTGCAGCCGACGCGCAACAACCGCATGGACGCCGGTCCTCCGCGCTCGGGCTACACCCTGCACGACTTCACCCTGTACGGCTACGGCGACAACGGCAAGCTGAGTTATCGTCTGCAGGCTCCGCGGCTGGAACGCCGCGAAGGCGACGACTCGCTGTACCTGAACCAGCCGAAATTCCTGCTGCCGCCGAAGCGCGAGCCGGGCGAACCCTGGACCGGCCACTCCGACTACGGCTGGGTCAGCGCCAAGGGCGACGAACTGAAGCTGCAGGGCGCGGTCAAGATGCGGCGCAAGGCCTATGCCGGTACGGCCGCCGCCAGCATCGACACCAGCGATGTCACCGCCTGGCCCAAGAAGAACAAGGTGCAGACCGACGAGCATGTCGTCATGCACCAGGGAACCGCTACGATGACGGGAATCGGCATGCGCGCCGATCTCGATACCAAGCATATGGAGCTTCTGAATGACTTCCATGGCACCTTCAAGCCCAGCACCTCGAAGCGCTGACGTGCGCCGCGTCTGGCGTCCCGCGCTGCTCGCCCTGCTGGGCGTGCTGCTGTGCGCTACGGCGAACGCCAAGCAGAGCGACCGCTCCAAGCCGGTCAACGTCGACGCCAAGTCGGCCGATGCCACCGCGCAGCCCAACGGCGTCAGCCACATCAAGGGCGATGTCGTGATCACGCAGGGCACGCTGAAGGCGACCGGCAACCTGGCAACCATCCACTTCGATGGCCAGTCGCAGGTCAAGCGCGTGGTGCTGACCGGCCACGCGCACATCCAGCAGCTGGACGACCACGACAATCTGATGACCGGCAACGCCGACAGCATCGACTACAACGTGCCCGGCGGCGTCGCGATCCTTACCGGCAGCGCACACGTCAAGCAGGCCGGCCGCGGCAGCGCCAGCGGCGACCGGCTGGTCTACGACACCAAGACCAGCACCATGACTGCGCACAGCGACGGCGACAACCGCGTGCACCTGGTCTTCCAGGCCAAGCAGAAGCCCGCCAAGAGCGCGCCGCCGAAGCCCTCGGCGCCCGCGACTTCAGCCAGCGCGGCAACGCCGCCTGCCGCCTCCTCCACGCCCGCGCCGGCTGCCGCCGCCAGCGCCGCAGCAGGGAACTGATCGCCGCATGCTTACTGCGCAAGGCCTGCAGAAACGCTTCCGTCAGCGCCAGGTGGTCCGCGACTTCGGCTTCTCCATCCGCGAGGGCGAAGTCGTCGGCCTGCTCGGCCCCAACGGCGCGGGCAAGACCACCTGTTTCTACATGGTGGTCGGCCTGATTCCCGCCGATGCCGGCAGCATCCGCCTGGACAAGACCGACATCACCGGGCAGCCCATGCACGAACGTGCGCGCATGGGTATCGGCTACCTGCCGCAGGAGCCGTCGGTGTTCCGACGCCTGAGTGTGGCCGACAACATCATGGCTGTGCTGGAACTGCGCGACGATCTCGACGCACGCGAACGCGGCAAGGAACTGGATTCCCTGCTGGACGAGCTGAAAATCAGCCACATCGCCACGCAGAAAGGCATCAGCCTGTCCGGCGGCGAACGCCGGCGTGTGGAGATCGCCCGCGCACTGGCCGGCCGTCCGCGCTTCATGCTGCTGGACGAACCCTTCGCTGGCGTCGACCCGATCTCCGTCGGCGAGATCCAGCGCATCGTGCGCCACCTCAAGGACCGCGGCATCGGCGTGCTGATCACCGATCACAACGTGCGTGAAACGCTGGGCATCTGCGACCGGGCCTACATCCTCAACGAAGGCGAAGTGCTGGCTCGGGGCAACCCGGCGCACATCCTCGCCGACCCGAAGGTTCGAGAGGTCTACCTGGGCCACGAGTTCAAGCTCTGACGCCGCAGCGAGACCGCCTTCACCGATTGCATGCGTAGGCGCTGGTTCGGGCCGACGCATAGGGTTAGGATGAACCTGACACCCCAGCACTTGCATTAACGGATGAAACCTGGGCTTCAGCTTCGCCTCAACCAGCAGCTCGCGCTGACGCCGCAATTGCAGCAGGCCATCCGCCTGTTGCAGCTGTCGCAACTCGAGCTCGAAACCGAGCTGCGCCAGATCACCGAAACCAACCCCCTGCTGGAGTTCACCGACGACAGCGAGGAGCCGACGCTCGACGTCGACGGCAACCCTTCCGAACCCGCTGCGGAAGCCGAGCCACCGGCCGAGAACGCGACCGAGACCAAGACCGACGACTGGGAGAGCGATCCCTCCCGCGAAGCCGAATCCTACGGCCCCAGCGGCGGCGGAACCGTCAACGGCAGCGGCGGTGGCGAGGAGGACGACTTCGAACCCCAGAACGCTGCGCCCGAGGGCCTGCGCGAACACCTCGTCTGGCAGCTCAACCTCGAATCGCTGTCACCGCGCGAGCAAGCCATCGCCCTGGCCATCATCGACGCACTGGACGACGACGGCTATCTGCACGAAGGCCTGGCGTCGGTGCTCGCCGCCCTGCCGCCGCAGCACGGTGTGGACGAAGCCGAAATCGATGCCGTGCGGCGACGCCTGCAGCATCTCGATCCGACCGGCGTCGCCAGCCTCGATTTGCGCGACTGCCTTCTGGCCCAGTTGCAGCAGCTGGAACCGGATACACCGCAACTGGCGCTCGCCTGCGGCATCGTCGAGATCGGCCTGGACCTGCTGGCCAAGAACGACCTGCCGCGCCTGGCCAGCAAACTGAAGTCGCCCATCGAGGACATCGCCGACGCCAGCGCACTGATTCGCAGCCTCGACCCGCGGCCGGGCGCGCGCCTCGACCCCACACCGACCGAATACGTCACGCCCGACGCCTATGCATGGCGCGACGGCACGCGCTGGCGCGTCAGCCTCAGTCCCGACTCGCAGCCGCGATTGGGCCTCAACCAGCATTACTGCAGCCTCATCAAGCAGGCCTCGCGCGAGGACGCCGCGTACCTGCGCGGGCGCATGCAGGAAGCGCGCTGGCTGCTGAAGAGTCTGCAATCGCGCGCCGAAACCATCCTCAAGGTCGCCGAGGCCATCGTGCGGCGGCAGAGCGCCTTCCTCGACTACGGCCCGGAAGCGATGCGCCCGCTGGTGCTGCGCGAGGTCGCCGAGCAGGTCGGCATGCACGAGTCGACCATCTCGCGCGTGACCACGCGCAAGTACCTGCACACCCCGCGTGGCACCTTCGAATTCAAGTATTTCTTTTCCTCCGGCGTCTCCACCGACACCGGCGGCAGCGCATCGGCCACGGCGATCCAGGCCATGCTGCGCAAGCTGGTTGACGAAGAGGACACCAGCCGGCCGCTGTCGGACAAGGCGTTGGCCGAACATCTCAACGAACGCGGCATCCAGGTGGCTCGCCGCACCGTCGCCAAGTACCGCGAGCAATTGCGCATTCCCAGCTCGAATGAACGTCAGCGTATCGGCTGAGAAACTTGAGGGAACCCTTTCACGCCCCCAACGTCAGAATCAAGGAGGTATGGAAAACAGGCACCACACACCAGGCAACCCGATCGCGCCCAGGCTCCGACCACGAACTGCGCGACTGGCATGAAGCATGGGTTGCCCTCGCGAGGGATTGCCCGACACCGGACTTCCGGCGTCATGCCGCCATGCGGCAAATCCAATCATTCCTTTCAGGAGGCGACCATGCACGTTCAACTCAGCGGCCACCAGATCGACGTCACCCCGGCATTGCGCGATCACCTGCAATCCAAGCTGGACCGCCTCACGCGACATTTCGACAACATCACCTCGCTCAACGTGGTCCTGAGCGTGGAGAAACTGGAGCAACGCGCCGAGGGCACCGTCAACGCGGCCGGCGCCACCGTGCATGCCGAAGCCTGCGACAGCGACATGTACGCCTCCATCGACGTGCTCATCGACAAGCTGGTCGCACAGTTGCGCAAGCACAAGGAAAAGCTGACCGATCATCACCGCGCCGAAGTGCGCCAGATGCGCGCCGGCTGACGCCGCCGCACCGCCGGGCCGGTCCATCCTCGACCGGCCCGGCGCGCAATGAACGGGCGACGCACTTCCCGCAAACTGGCACAATGACCGCCATGCCCCGCATGAGTGGCCCACGTGGAACAGCTGACCGCCCGACAACTCTTCGATGACGTGGAAGACCGCATGGCGCTGCGCTGGGTCGCCGGCCTGCGTGGCGAATCGCGCGTCGTCAAGATCGACCGCTCGCAGTCGCGCCGGCCGTCACTGGTCGGTTATCTCAACATCATCTATCCCAACAAGGTGCAGATCATCGGCACCGAAGAGCTGCGCTATCTCGACAGCCTCGACTCGCGCCAGCGCTGGAAGACCATCCAGAAGATCATCGCCAACGCGCCCATCGCGCTGATCATCAGCAAGGAACAGAGCGTCCCTTCGGACCTGCGCGATGCGGCCGAGGAATCGGACACGCCGCTGTGGCTGAGCAGCAAGCGTGGCCACGAATTGCTGACCTGGCTGCAGTACCACTTGGCGCGCAGCCTGGCGCGCTCGATCACGCTGCACGGCGTGTTCATGGAGGTCTACTCCATCGGCGTGCTGATCACCGGCGAACCCGGCTCGGGCAAGAGCGAACTGGCGCTGGAGCTGGTCACGCGCGGCCACCGGCTGGTCGCCGACGACGCCACCGAATTCACCCTGATCGCACCCGACGTGATCGACGGCACCTGCCCGTCGCTGATCCGCGACCTGCTGGAAGTGCGCGGTCTGGGCGTGCTCAACGTGCGCGAGATGTTCGGCCACACCGCAGTCAAGGCGTCCAAGTACCTGCGCCTCATCATCCACCTGAAACCGATGCGCGAAGGCGAGGAGGCCGACGCCATGACGCGCATCACCGGCGACGTCAGCCATCAGGACGTGATGGACGTGAAGGTGCCCAAGCTGACCATTCCCGTCGCGCCCGGCCGCAACCTCTCGGTGCTGGTCGAGGCCGCCGTGCGCAGCCACATGCTCAAGAGCCAGGGCATCGACCCGGCACAGACCTTCATGGACCGTCAGGCCCACCAACTCCGCCACATGCCCCCCTGGTAATACCGACGATGAACGCACCCGGCCCCCATCAGGAAGACGTCCACCTCGTCGTGCTCACCGGCATGTCCGGCGGCGGCAAGACCATCGCCCTGCGCGCAATGGAGGATCTGAACTTCTATTGCGTCGACAACCTGCCCGCCCCGCTGCTGACGCAACTGGTCAAGGCGGTCGACAGCAACGCGCGCGAAACCAACGCACGCATCGCCGTCGGCATCGACGTGCGCAGCGAGGATCTGGCCAGCATGCCCGGCATGCTGTCCGAGCTGGCGGCCGAGGGCGTGGTCGTGCATCTGGTCTTCGTCGACAGCCGGGACGAGGTGCTGCTGAAACGCTTCTCTGAAACCCGCCGCCGCCATCCGCTGTCCACCGGCGGCATGTCGCTGGCTGACGCCATCGCCCGCGAGCGCAAGCTGCTGCGTCCGCTGATGTCGATCGCCGAGCATGTCATCGACACCAGCGACCTCAACGTGCACCAGTTGCGGCGCATGATCGCCACCGAGTTCGCCGCCGCCGCCGAAGGCATGACGCTGCTGTTCGAGTCCTTCGCCTTCAAGCACGGCCTGCCACTGGATGCCGATTTCGTGTTCGACGCGCGCTGCCTGCCGAACCCGCACTGGAATCGCACGCTGCGCCCGCTGTCCGGCAAGGACGCACCGGTACGCGAGTTCCTCGAGACCCAGCCCATGGTTGGCGAGTACCTCGACGACATCATGCGCTTCCTGGACACCTGGCTGCCGCGCTTCAAGCACGCCGACCGCAGCTACGTGACCGTCTCCATCGGCTGCACCGGCGGCCGTCATCGTTCGGTGTATCTGGCCGAACGCCTCAGCGAGCACTTCCACGCCGGACGCGACGAAGTGCTCACCTTCCACCGCGAGCTGGACTGAACCGATGAGCGTTGGAATCCTGCTGATGACGCACGAAGGCGTGGGCGCCGCCCTGATCACCGCGGCACGCCACGTCATGCCGCAGCTACCGCTGAAGGTTGCCGCGATGGAAGTCCCCGCCGACGCCGACGTGTCGGACACGCGCGAGGACACCACCCGCTACCTGCGCGACCTCGACGACGGCGACGGCGTGCTGGTGCTGTCCGACCTGTACGGCGCCACGCCGTGCAACATCGGCCTGTCCATGAGCAACCTGGGCGCCCACGTGCGCTGCGTTTCCGGATTGAACCTGCCGATGCTGCTGCGAGTCATGAACTACGCCGACAAATCCCTGCCCGAATTGGCCGAAATCGCTGCCAGCGGCGGCCGCCGAGGAATCTTCATCGACCATGCTTGAGAAGGACATCGTCATTTCCAACCGTCTGGGCCTGCATGCCCGGGCCTCGGCCAAGCTGGTGCAGCTGGTCAACGGCTTTACATCCTCCGTGATGCTTGTCGGCCAGGGCCGCGAGGTCAACGCCAAGTCGATCATGGGCGTCATGATGCTGGCGGCCGGACTCGGCAGCACGCTGACCATCCGCACCAACGGCCCGGATGAAGACGCGGCGATGACCGCCGTCGTCGATCTGTTCGAGCGCAAGTTCGACGAGGGTGGCTGAGCATGCGTTCGCTGACTCCCTGCAACCTGTCGGCGCGTCGCGCACAACCGCCCTGCACGGAGGCCGACGAGCGATGAGAATCGTCCTCTCCGGCACCGCCGCCTCGCGCGGCATGGCCCTGGGCCGCGCCCGGCTGGTCAAGCCGAGCAAGTTGAATGTGGACAATCGTCCGCTCGAGGACGACGAGGTCGAAGCGGAAATCGAACGTCTGCACGACGCCATCGAGACCGCCCGCGCGGAGCTGGTTGAACTGCGCGAAAAACTGCATGGCGCCCTGGCCCGCGACGTCGGCGAATTCATCGACGCGCACAGCCTGCTGCTGGAAGACCCCGAGCTGGTGCATGGTCTCGACGACATGATCCGCAAGGGGCACTACCGCGCCAGCGCCGCGCTGAAGATGCAGGCCGATCGTCTCGGCAAAGTCTTCGAGGCGATGGACGATCCGTATCTGCGCAGTCGTCGTGAGGACATCGACCAGGTCATCGGCCGCGTCATGAGCGTGCTGTCGCGCCAGACCAGCCAGGAAGAACGCAAGCTGGCCGCGCGCGTCGGCGAGATCCTGATCGCCGACACCATCGCGCCCGGCGACATGGCGCACCTGGCCGGCCACGGCCTGCTCGGCATCGTCGCAGCCGGCGGCAGCGTGTATTCGCACAGCGCCATCCTCGCGCGCAGCCTGAACCTGCCGATGCTGGTCGCCACCAGCGACGCCCTCGGCACCATCAGCGACGAAGACCTGGTGCTGGTCGACGCCGAAGCCGGCGAGGTGGTGATCCATCCGACCGCCCAGGACCTGACCCGCTACCGCAACTGGCAACGCGAGGCCGCCCGCGAGGGCCGCCGCCTCGCCGCGCTGGCGAAGGAACCCACGCGCACCCGCGACAACGTCGACATCCGCCTGTTCGCCAATGCCGAGCAGTCGCCGGACGTGGCCCAGGCGCGCGCGCTCGGCGCCAGCGGCATCGGCCTGTACCGCACCGAATTCCTGTTCCTGCGCAGCAAGGGCCTGCCCAGCGAGGACGAGCAGTTCCACGCCTACCGCGACCTGGTGCTGGGCATGGGCGGCCTGCCCTGCACCATCCGCACCCTGGACCTGGGCGCGGACAAGGCCGACAACGCCGGCATCGCCCTGCGCGAGGAAGAAAACCCGGCGCTCGGCGTGCGCGGCGTGCGCTTGTCCCTGCGCCATCCGGCGGTCTTCGCCTCGCAGCTGCGCGCGATCCTGCGCGCAGCCAGCTACGGTCCGATCCGCATCCTCGTGCCGATGATCACCACGCCCGACGAACTCGGCGCGGTGCGCTCGCTGCTGCAGATCTGCGCCAACGACCTGCGCGATGCCGGCCACACGCTGAGCGAACTGCCCGAGGTCGGCGCGATGGTCGAAGTGCCCGCCGCTGCGATCGGCATCCACACCCTGCTCGACGACGCCGACTTCTTCGCCATCGGCACCAACGACCTGGCCCAGTATGTGCTGGCCGCGGATCGCAACAACGATGCACTGGGCACCCTGTACGACCCACTGCAACCTGCGCTGCTGCGCCTGATCGCGCGCGTGATCAGCGTCGGCCGGCGTGCCGGCAAGCCGGTCAGTCTGTGCGGCGAGATGGCCGGCGATCCGCTGCTGACGCCGCTGCTGCTGGCGCTCGGCCTCACCGACTTCAGCATGCACCCGGGACAGATGCTGGAAGTACGCGACCGCATCGGCCAGCTCGAACGCGCGCGCCTGCGCAAGCTGTCGCCGCAACTGCTTCGCGCGCGCTCCAGCCAGGAAGTCGCCGCACTGCTGGACAGTTTCAACCCCGACCTGAAACTGCAGTGAGCACGCGGTCGAGAAACGCCTGCATCACCGGCCCCCGATAGCGGGTGCGGTGCATGACCAGGGACAGCTGACGGTGCATGCGCAGGAACGGCGTCGGCAGCACCACCAGACGTCCGGCCGCAAGCGCATCGCCCAGCGCCACACGCGGCAGGCATGCCAGTCCGAGTCCGGCGCTCACTGCCTGCTTGATGGCCTCGATCTGGCCCAGCTCCAGCACCACGCGCGGTTCCGGCAACTTGGCCAGAATGCGCTCGCTCATCGCGCGCGTGGCCGAACCCGGTTCGCGCACGATCCAGCGCGTGCCGCGGAAATCCTCGGCGCGCAGACGCGCGCGCTCCGCCAGACGATGATCCGGGCGCGCGCAGACCACCAGGGCATCTTCGCGCCACGGCCTCGTGTCCAGTTGCGGATGCGTCACCTCGCCCTCGACACAGCCGAGATCGAGACGATGTTCGAGCACGCCGGCGACAATGGCGTCCGTGTTGTTCACGGTCAGCTGCACCGCGACATCGGGATGCGCGACGACGAAATCACCCAGCAAATCGCCGACCAGATAGTTGCCCACGGTATTGCTCGCGCCCAGACGCAATTCGCCGCTCAACCGATCCGCCGCGGTGCCCGCGCGCTGCTGCAGCGCCTGCATGCGCTGCAGGATTTCCTGCGCCATCGGCAGCAGCTCACGCCCCTGCGCGCTCAGATGCAGCCGCCCGCGCTCGCGGTCGAACAGCGGCGTTCCCAGCTGTCGTTCCAGCTCGGCCAGCGCCATGCTCAGCGCCGGCTGGGTGAGGTGAAGCGTTTCCGCCGCACGCCGCACACTGCCCTGGGCCGCCACGGCGACGAAGGCCTGCAACTGGCGAGGGGTGTAGGAAATCATAAGTAAAACTTATTTCATGGATAATTATTAATCAATATATCTTTCGACCCCAACGCGCCAGAATGACTTCACCGTCACCACGAACCCAATCATGAACGCCGCTTCCGAGATCACCGCCCCGCAAACCGAAGCCGCCACGCCACGCATGCGCAGCACGATCTGGCCCGGCCTGCTGCTCACCGCATGCATCGCCGTTGCCGCCCTGGGTCTGGGCCGTCTCTGGCCGCTGATCGGCGGACCGGTGTTCGGCATCGTGCTCGGCATCGCCGTGCGCAATATGCGCGCACCGGGTGCACTCTTCCAGCCCGGCATCCGTCTGGCCGGCAAGCAGGTCTTGCAATGGTCGATCGTGGCGCTCGGCCTGAACCTCAGCCTGCACCAGGTGTTGCGCACCGGTGCATCCTCATTGGGCGTGACCCTGGTCACCATCACCGCCGCCTTCGTCTCGGCCGCCCTGCTCGGCAAGCTGCTTGGCATTCCGTCCAAGTTGAAGACGCTGATCGGCATCGGCACCGCAATCTGCGGTGGATCGGCCATCGCCGCGGCCACACCGATCATCCAGTCGGACGAGCACGAGACCGCGTTCGCGATCTCGACCATCTTCCTGTTCAACGTGGTCGCCGTGCTGCTGTTCCCGGCACTCGGACACCTGATGCATCTGAGCGCGCACGGCTTCGGTCTGTGGGCCGGCACCGCCATCAACGACACCTCGTCGGTGGTCGCCGCCGGCTACACCTACAGCAAGGCCGCCGGCGACTACGCGACCATCGTCAAGCTGACCCGCGCAACGCTGATCATTCCGGTCTGCCTGGTGCTGGCCGTGATCGAGATCCGTCGCCACCACAAGCACAACCGTTCCGACTTCAGCCTGCGCCGCATCTTCCCGTGGTTCATCCTGTGGTTCGTGGTCGCCTCGGCCCTGCGCAGCAGCGGCGTGGTGCCTGACAGCTGGGGGCCGATCATCCACGCCGGCGCGGAATTCATGATCATCATGGCGCTCACCGCCATCGGCCTCTCCTCGGACCTGCGCCGCATGCTCTCGACCGGCGTGCGCCCGATCCTGCTGGGGCTGGGCGTCTGGGCCGCCGTGGCGCTGAGCAGTCTGGGCGTGCAGCTGTTGATGCATCAGCTCTGAACGCGGCTCCACCCGACACAAAAAAAACGGCGCCCGACTTAGTTGTCGGGCGCCGTTCTCGTATCGGCTCGTTACATCAGGCTGCGGAGAAAACTTTTCTTCTTCGGCTTGTCCGTGGCCGGCGTCCAGCGCTTGAGCCAGGCATTGACCGTGTCGTGCCACTGCACGCTGTTATGCGGCTTCAGCACCCAGTGGTTCTCGTCCGGGAAGGTCAGGAATTCGCTCGGAATGCCCTGACGCTGCAAGGCTGTGAACGCGCCCAGCCCCTGCGTCAACGGAATGCGATAATCGTGCGCCGAATGCACGACCAGCATCGGCACGCGCCAATCCTTCACGTGGTCGATGGGATTGAACTTCTCGTAGTTCTGCGGCACCCGGAACTGCATGCCGCCGTTCTCGTGCTCCTCGAACCACAGTTCGTCCGTGGCGTAGTACATCATCCGCGCATCGAACACGCCGTCGTGGTCGACGAAGCACTTCCACGGCTTGTTCCACACGCCGGCCATCCAGTAGACCATGTAGCCGCCGTAGCTGGCGCCCAGTGCACAGGCGCGGTCGCCGTCGAGGAAATCGTACTTGTCCAGCGCGTACTTCCAGCCGGCCTTCAGGTCGTCCAGCGGCTTGCCGCCCCAGTCGCCCGAGATCGAATCGGTGAAGTCCTGACCGTAGCCCGTGGAGCCGTGGAAATTGACGGTGACCACGGCGAAACCCTGGCCCGCGTACGTCTGCGGATTCCAGCGATAGCTCCAGCTGTTGGTCATCGCACCCTGCGGGCCGCCATGGATGATGAACGCCACCGGATAGGTCTTGTCGCTGTCGAAGTCAGCCGGCGTCACGACATAGCCCTGCACTCGTTCGTCGTTCCAGCCCTTGAAGGTGAACCAGCGCGGCTGGCCCATGCTGACCTTGGCCAGCGCCGCGGCGTTGACGTGCGTGACCTGCTCGAGATCGCCACCGTCGGTGTGCGCGGTATACAGATCGCCCGGCGCGGTCAGGCTGTCGCGCACCAACACGATGCGGTCGACGGCGAGAGCGACGTCGTAGCCGGCCACATGTCCGTCACCGACCACTTTGTCGACACCACCGTCCTCGGCGTCGATGGCGAACAGCGGGTGCTGTCCCTCATCGTCGGCCGTGGCGTAGAGGGTCTTGCCATCGTGCGAAATCGACAGGCTTCCCGGCGAGCGGTCCCAGCCTTCATCCAGCTCGCGGGTCTTGCCCGTGGCCAGATCCATCTTCATGATCGCGAACCGGTCGGATTCGAAGCCGGGCGTCTTCTGCGCCAAATAGAACAGACTGCGGCCATCCGGCGAAGGCACCGGCCAGGCATCCCAGGCCTTGTTCGACGCCGTCAGATTCTTCGGCGCTGCCGAGCCGCTGGTCGGCACGCGGTAGATGTCGAAGTTGGTCGACCACGGCTCGGTGCGCCCGGCGATGCGGACGTCGAAGTACACCCAGTCGCCTTGCGGTGAGAAGCTGTACTCGCCGTCGTCACCGAAGGGTTTGGACGGGATGTCGCCATCGATGCCACGGCTGACGTGCACCGGTTCTCCGGCTACCTTGCCGCCCGCGCCGAGCTCTGCCACATACAGCTGCGAACGTCGGCCGTCGGACCAGGTGTCCCAATGCCGCACGAACAATTTCTTGTACAGCGTGCCGCTCGCCTTGTCCGCCGCGCGCGCGTCCAGCCGCTGACGCGTGCAGGCCAGCGTGGCGCAATCGGTGAAGGCATCCATGGTCAGGGCCACATGCACGCCATCGGGCGACAGCTTGAAGGTGGTGACGTTAAGCGGGTAGTGCGTCGCCTGCACCGGCGCTCCGCCCCGGGCCGAGACCCACCACAACTGGCTGCTGCCCGAGCGCGAGGAAAGGAAGAAGATACGGCTTCCGTCCCGCGACCAGCGCGGACTGGACGCGTTATCGACCAGGCGGTGCGGCTTGGCATTTCTCGAGCGGAGATCGAGAACATCGATGGCATGACGCCCCTTGTTGGCGTCGTAATCGGTACGGCGGATCGAGAACGCCACCGTATTGCCATCCGGCGAAAGATGCGGATCGCTGACGCGCTTGAGCATCACCAGGTCACGCACGTTGAACGGATGCTTGTCGCTCTTGCTGTCGGCGGCCGAGGCCTGGAAACAGACAGCACACAGCGACAGCGCCAAAAACGCTTGCTTGATCATGTTCGGAAGATCCCCGGGAAGACTGGCTCCGAACGGTAAGCCGCGAACCGCCGGCGTGCAAGCACGCAGAACTTCTCCCGAGCACTCGCCCACCATTCGAACTAGACCCTTTGCTTTACTTCGCGCAGCGAAGTGATTTTGTTCTGCCTTGCATCGGCCGATTTAGCCATCCATTACCTGCACTGCTGCGTCACACTGAATGTGACGTTTTTTGTCAGTCTATGCCGCAAGGCGTCACGATTTGCGTAGAAAATAAGCAATCTGATGCAAGCCTCGCACAATGCTCCACGAGCGCTTGTGGCAATTCGTGACCGCGGGCACAATCAACCGGCCTGCAACCATGAGGCAATAGGGGTGCGGGGAGCGTGGCATGTTTCATGCTGCGTTTCACGTGAGCTTTCTGGTCATTCCTGACAGTGGTGCGGGCCGATCCCGCCTAGGGGGATTCGGGACCGGAGCTCAGGGGCATCACAAGATTCATAGCTAGCTAAACAGAGGAATCACCATGAAGACGCAAAAGGGCTTTACCCTCATCGAGCTGATGATCGTGGTCGCGATCATCGCCATCCTGGCGGCCATCGCCATTCCGCAGTACCAGGATTACATCACCAAGTCGCAGTTCTCCGAGTCGCAGACCATCGCTGATGGCCTGAAGACCCCGATCGTGGAGTACTTCAACCAGACCGGCTCCTGCCCGACCAATGGCACCGGCGGCATCGTCAGCGCGACCAGCTATACCGGCAAGTACGTCGTCTCGGCCACGACTGCCGGTACCGCGGCCGCTGGCTGCACCATCGACGTGAAGTTCAAGCCTGCCGGCTCGGTCTCCACCCCGCTGGGCGGAAAGGACGTGATCTTCACCGGCCAGGACAATGGCGGCACCTTCTCGTGGATCTGCGACAAGGGCGGCGCCAGCGGCATCGCCGACAAGTACAAGCCGCAGGTCTGCAACGGCAACTAATTCGCCGACGCATACCGACAGGGAAACCACACAAATGGTTTCCCTACGGTTACGGAAGAAGCCCCTCATTCGAGGGGCTTCTTTTTTTGCATTAGCGCACAGATTGAATGCAACCATGGCATGCCCCTTGCTGCAAATCAGATAATTGACAGGGGAACCATGCCATGGGCCACCAGACCAAGAAGCAAGCAGCACCGAGTTACGCCAGAGGCTTCACATTGATCGAACTGATGATCGTTGTCGCAATCATCGCGATCCTCACTGCCATCGGCATCTCTGTCTACCAGGAATCCATCGCCAAGAGCGAGTTGAGCGAAGCCCTGACCATTTCAGACGGCCTCAAGACCAGCGTGGCCGAATACGACCATCAGGTGGGTTCCTGCCCCGCTGCCGGCGACGGCGGTATCCTCACACCTGCCAGCTACGGTGGGAAATACGTCGCCAGCGCATCCGTGAGCGGCAGCAGCGGCAACTGCGTGATCACGACACTGATGCGCAGCAATACCGTGGCTCAGAAGCTGCGCGGAAAGAAAGTCGTGTTCACCATGACCGCCAACAGCGGGACCGCGGAATGGAAGTGCACCAGTGATGCTCCCGTCAGCTACCTGCCGCAAGTCTGCCGCTGACTGCCGAACAGCCGCACAAAACCAAACCGGGATCGCGCTTCGAGTAACCCGAACTGCCCGAATGCATGAATTCGGGCATAGTGCGCACTTGCATTCCAAGACAAGCTCCGGCTCATGAAATATCGCATCCCGGCACTGATTGCCATGCTGTGCGTGACGGCAGTGCTGTACTGGCCTACGTTGCATGCACCATTTCTGTTTGACGACATCCCGAACCTGAGCGCCCTGGCCAGTATCGATCACATCGCCAGCTGGCGTGATCTGGGCATCTATCTTTCGCAAGCCCGAAGCTTCCCCGGTCGACCGCTTGCCATGCTCAGCTTCCTGCTGCAGAAATCGAGCTGGCCAGACCATCCACTCCCCTTCCATCTTGTCAATCTGGGTATCCATCTGCTTTGCGGATGGCTCCTGTACCTGCTGACACTGCGTATCGCGCGCGCATGGCTGAATGAAGAAGATCAACGCGCTCGGGCGTGGATCCCCGCGACCATGGCAGCTGCGATATGGCTGATCAATCCGATCCAGCTATCGGGAGTCGTGCTGGTTGTGCAGCGTATGACGCTGCTGATGGCCATGTTCGTGCTACTCGGCCTGCTGGCCTATACGCACGGCCTGCTTCGCCAGGAACTGTCGCCCGCCAGGCGCGGCGCCTGGATATTCCTGGGCTTGGGTATTTGCATGCCGCTTGCTTTTCTCAGCAAGGAAAACGGCATCCTTCTCCCGCTCTACGCATGGACTCTCGACGCTACCGTGCTCCGCGTGCACGTCAAGCGCCTGCCCCGGAATCTGCTCTGGTGGCGGCGACTCCTCATCATCCCCGTCGTGGCATTCATCGTCGGCTATCTGTTCTGGCTCATCCCTGCACAATGGGGTTACGACGGTATTCGCCACTTCGATGTCGGTGAGCGCCTGCTCACCGAGCCCAGGGTGGTACTTGACTATCTGGGCAAGATTTTCTTCCCACGCTTCGGCACTTACGGTCTCTACCATGACGGCTACCCGGCATCGCATTCATTACTATCGCCGTGGTCCACGCTGCCCGCCTTGGCGACTGTCATCGCACTCGTGATTGTCGCATTCGTTCAGCGGAAGCGATGGCCGCTGATGGCGCTAGCTGTTTTCTGGTATTTCGGCGGCCAGCTGATAGAAAGTTCCAGTGTGATGCTTGAACTGTACTTCGAGCACCGCAACTACGTCCCGCTGATGGGAATCGTGCTCGCGTTCTCGCTACTCCTGAGCAGCACAAACTCGCCATCGCGCAAACAACTTCTGACCGCAGCAAGCACGTTGTGGCTGATCGCTTGCGGTATTGCCACTGCATTCAGCGCACGCGTGTACTCATCCGAGGACAGTCTGGCCGTGACATGGGCTCACGCTCAGCCATACTCGGTTCGTGCACAGAGTTTCCTCGCCGACAGGCTGTTGAAGCACGGGCAGGTCGGCGCCGCACTGAAAACCATCGACACTATTGCTCGGCGCGCCCCCGACAATTCCATGCTCGCTGAGAACCGCGTCTATCTTCTGTGCATGCAAGGGCGCCTTGAATCGAACGATGTCGAGAATCTCAAGACCATTCTGCGCGATGCCACCTTTGATCGTGGAGGCTTCGAGAACATGGAAACACTGCGCAAGCTGGCCTTCACCCACCGATGCCCAGCGCTCGACCCAGCCACTTGGCTGGAACTAGCCGACACACTGCTCGCCAACCCGGCCTATCGAGACAACGGCATCGCCGCCGGCTACCTCCATTACCAGAAACATCTATGGGCTGTAAGCGAAGGAAATCTCGACATGGCCGTCCATCAACTTGATGCCACGTACCGCAATGATCCTGACGCAGAAATTCCGCGATTGAAAGCCAAATATCTTGCCAGTGCAGGACTCTACGACCAGGCTATCGCATCGCTTCGCGATACTGATTATGCGCGCCTCCCAAGACTCCGCAGATGGCTGGTCGACGACCGTGCAATCAATGCGCAAGACATGGCCCGGATTGAGGCCATGAAGCACGCAGCGCAAACGAAGATCTCCGGCCACCATGCAAATTTGAACAAGGCGCACACTCAAATCCCTCAGCCATGATCTCCCCGTTGCGCCCAAAGGGGCCCCGCCGTAGGCTGCGCCGATGACACTGCCCCCACACTCTCGCCGCAAAAGTGGCTGGCTGCTTCTCGCCATCCTTGCGATCACCGCGTTCGTGTACGCCCCCGGACTTACTGGGGGCTGGCTATTCGACGACTTCCCGAACATCGTCGAAAACCCCGGCGTGCAGCCGTCACACATCGATGTAGCGAGCCTGACACGAGCAGCGCTGTCCTCACCTTCCAGCCAGTTCAAACGACCGCTCTCATCCCTGAGTTTCGCGGCAAACTTTCTAATCGATGGCCTGCACCCGTTCGGCTGGAAACTGGTGAACCTGATCATCCACCTGCTCAACGGCCTGCTTCTTTACTTACTGGCCCGACGCCTTCTCACGCTCACCAGTGCCAGTCATCGCGCCCGCCCTAGTACCACCGGACCTCCCGGAAGTAGCCTGAAGCGCGAAGAACTCGTTGCACTCTGCATCACTGCCGCGTGGCTGCTTCTGCCCATCAATCTGACCGGCGTTCTGTATGTGGTGCAGCGCATGGAGAGCCTGGCCAACCTTTTCGTGCTATTGGGCCTGATCGGCTACATCAACGGCCGCGGACGCATGCTCGGACTATCGACATTCGACACCGTGCATGCCGCCAACCCAAGTCTGCGCAAGCCGCACGGACTGCTGTTGTCGGCAACCAGCATCATTGCATGCACCGTCGTCGGCGCCCTGGCGAAAGAAACGACGGTCATGCTGCCCCTGTACGCCTTTCTAGTTGAGTGGATCGTGTTCGGCTTCCAACGAACCCCGCCCCCCGCACGACAAGCACCACAGGACGCCGAAACGCAATCGAGCAAACGAGCAGATCCACGCATTCTTGTACTTTTTCTCGCAGTACTGGTCATCCCAATGCTTGCGGGCCTTTCATGGCTGATCCCTCACGTACTTTCTCCAGACAGCTGGGCAACGCGCGACTTCACTTTGCGCACACGCCTGCTTAGCGAGGCCCGCATCGTCGTCGGATACATAGCCTGGTCGCTGCTGGCGCTTCCTCACTGGCTGAGTTTCTACCACGACGACTACCATGTCTCGACCGGATTGCTGTCTCCATGGACAACTGCCGCCAGCATCGCGGCAATCGCCGCCATGCTGGCCATGGTGTTCGTTTTACGTCGTCGATACCCGCTCGCAGCGCTCGGCATCGCCCTGTTTCTGGGCTGCCACGTTCTCACTGCAACCATCTTGCCGCTCGAGTTGGTCTACGAGCATCGCAACTACTTCGCCAGCATCGGGCTGCTGCTGGCATCGGTACCGATGTTCGTGGTTTCCCCTCGGATGCCTTTCGGGCGGCTACGCATCGCTATATTCGTGTGCGCACTTCTGTTTTGGACCTCAATGACGGCCACCACCGCCTATGCCTGGGGCAATCCACTGCGCCTGGCCCGAGAACTGGCCTCACGCGCACCGGACTCACCGCGGGCACAATACGAGCTCGGCCGCAGCTACATCGTCGCCTCCCACTACGATCCGGATTCTGTGTACACACCGCAGGTCTACGCCCCTCTCGAGCGGGCCGCCAAGCTACCGGATTCATCGATTCTTCCGCAGCAAGCCTTGATTTTCTTTAATGCACGCATGCACCGCCCAATTAAGAAAGCATGGTGGAACAGCCTCATCGCCAGCCTGAAACGCCGTAAGCCCGGCGTGCAGGACGGAAGTTCCCTGGCAGCTCTCACCCGCTGCGCACGCGAAGGCCTCTGCCCTCTTTCGGAAAAAAACATGCAGGCCGCGTTCGAAGCCGCTGTATCGCACCCCGACACCGATGCACGAATCTGGGCCTATTACGGCGACTACGCATGGAACGTGATGGGCAAGCATGACCTGGGACTGCGGCAAATCAAACACGCGGTGGCCGCAAACCCCGATGAACCGGCCTACCACATCACGCTGGCGCGCATGCTGCTTGCACAAGGAGACATCAAGGGCGCTAACGATCAGATACAGGACCTGATAGGCCTCAATATCGGCGGCCGACTCGACAACAGCATTGCGACCCTACGGTCCAAAATTAGCAACATCGAGAATACGCAGGAACACTAATGGCGCGCTCAGGCTCCACGTTCCATGCGGTGTCTCCTGCTTTTTCATATACCCGGATGAAGTGTGCCGCGCACGAAGCAAGGGGCTGGTGGTATTCCGCGACGCACAGCACATGACGGCTAATTTCGCACGCTCGCTGGCCCCCAAACTTGTGGAGAAGATGAAACTCGCGCCCATGACACCGAACGCGGTCGCAAACCGCACTCGCCCATAACTGCTGCCCTGACAAATTACAGCCTATGTCGAAAGAACGCCCTCCGCACCTCATCTTTGGCGCACCACAAATCGGCGAAGAGGACATCGCCGAAGTCGAGGCCTGCTTACGCTCTGGCTGGCTGGGCACCGGGCCGCGCGTGGCACAATTCGAACGTGATTTCGCAGACTACAAAGGCATAGGCGAACAGCAGGTCGCCGCCGTGAATTCCTGCACCGCTGCGCTTCACGTAAGCATGATCGCCGCGGACCTCGAACCGGGCGACGAAGTCATCACGACGCCATTGACTTTCTGTGCCACAGTCAACGCGATCATTCACGCCGGCTTGAAGCCGGTGCTGGCCGATGTCAACCCGACGACGATGAACATTGATCCAGCAGCCATCGAGGACGCCATCACCTCACGTACCCGCGCCATTCTTCCCGTCCACTTCGCTGGACGCCCCTGTGACATGGAGGCGATCATGGCGATCGCCCGCAGGTACAATCTAGTCGTGATCGAGGATTGTGCGCATGCCATTGAAACCGAATACCACGGCCGCAAGGCAGGCACTTTCGGTAGTTTCGGATGCTTCAGCTTCTATGCCACCAAAAACGTCGTAACCGGTGAAGGAGGCATGATCATCGGTCAGGATACGGCACACATAGACCGTGCCCGCATCCTGGCTCTGCACGGCATGAGCAAAGATGCCTGGCATCGTTTCGGAGACAAGGGCTACAGGCATTATCAGGTTGTCGAAGCCGGCTTCAAATACAACATGATGGACATCCAAGCCGCCCTCGGCATCCATCAGCTATCGCGAGTGGAAGCCAACTGGGAGCGTCGTCGTGATCTATGGAATCGCTATACGGAAGCCTTTGCCGAGCTACCGATCGAATTGCCGGCCCCCGAGGAACCCGATACGCGCCACGCGTATCACCTCTACACGCTCCAGATTGATGGAGTACGTTGCGGCATGTCCCGCGACGATTTCATTTCCACGCTGAATGCCCGGGGCATCGGCACCGGCGTGCACTATCTTTCGATACCCGAACATTTGTTCTACCAGCAGCGATTCGGCTGGAAGCCCGAACAATGGCCGCACGCAATGCGTATCGGACGCAAGACCGTGAGTCTCCCACTGTCGCCAAAACTCAACGAAGACGAGATTCAACGCATTCTGGATCAGACTCGCCGGATCCTTGACCCGCCATCTCCAACCTACCCAGCCTGACTTTCAAGATACCCTCGTGACGCTCAAGACGATACGCTCACCAGCTGACCTCGCCATCCATGGCGCACCGCCCGCGTTCGACGACCCGTTGCACGTAGGCCGACCGAACATTGGGGACAAGGACACCATTCTCGAGCAGATCGCGGAGATTCTGGAGCGGAAGTGGCTGACCAACAATGGTCCAGTCGTACAGGAGTTCGAGCGAAGCATCGCTGACCGTCTGGGCGTCAAGCACTGCATCGCCATGTGTAATGGGACTATCGCATTAGAAATCGCCATTCGCGCCCTGGGACTCTCCGGAGAAGTGATTGTTCCCTCCTGGACCTTCGTCGCCACAGCGCACGCCCTACATTGGCAGGGCATCACACCCGTCTTCGCGGACGTCGATGGAAGTACCCAAAACCTCGACCCTGTTTCGGTCGAACGCATGATCACGCCCCGAACGACGGGCATCATCGGCGTGCATCTATGGGGGCGTGCTGCGCCAATCGACGCATTGCAGGCATTGGCCAACCGGCACGGTCTGAAGTTGATGTTCGATGCTGCGCACGCATTCGGCAGTACCTACAAACAACGGAGCATCGGACAGTTCGGGGCATGTGAAGTACTGAGTTTTCATGCCACCAAGGCTTTCAACTCGATGGAAGGCGGCGCCGTAGTGACGAACAACGACGAACTGGCGCAAGCCATGCAGTTGATGCGCAACTTCGGTTTCATTGGCTACGACGATGTCGCCTACCCAGGTACCAACGGCAAGATGATCGAGGCGTGCGCCGCCGTGGGGCTTGTCAATCTGAAGTCCCTTGATGACACGTTCGATCACAATCGGAGCAATCACGCGGCTTATGTCCGCGAACTGGCAGGCATAGAGGGCATCACCGTCCTGCCTTACGATCCGGCTGAACACAACAGTCACCACTACGTGGTGATCATGGTTAATGGCCACTCGAATGCAAGCCGCGATCAAATTCTCTCCGCGCTGCATGCCGAGAATGTCCTTGCCCGCAAATACTTCTGGCCGGGCGTACACATGATGCAGCCCTACCGTGACCTGCAACCCAATGCGGGTCATCACCTCCCGCAAACCCTCGCGGTAGCCGAGCAGGTGATCGTTCTGCCAACGGGAACTGCGGTGAATGAGTGCGATATAAAGACCGTTGCGGATATCGTACGAATGGCTGGACATCGAACATGAATGCTTCACGGAACCGTAGCGACGCCCTCTCCCCCGGTTTTTCCCGACTATGCATTTTCGGCGCAGGTGGATTCGGCAGGGAGGTCGCCTGGCTGGCTCGGCAGACCTGGGGCAAGAATGTCGACCTCCTCTTCGCTGTCGACGACGCCCGATTCCTGTGCGACGAAGTGAATAGGATCCCGGTCGAATTACTCGCGAACCTGAAGCCTGACGAGGATTTTCGCTTCTTGGTGGCGATCGGCGCTCCGGATGCCCGCCG
The DNA here is from genome assembly GCF_012395255.1 of Oleiagrimonas citrea. Lineage (GTDB taxonomy): Bacteria > Pseudomonadota > Gammaproteobacteria > Xanthomonadales > Rhodanobacteraceae > Oleiagrimonas > Oleiagrimonas citrea. The sequence continues at coordinate 450,649 of NZ_JAAZQD010000004.1, read as the reverse complement.
TATCGCCGCACGGTCCTGCAGGGAAGCGGGCATGCGCGCCGCTCGACTTGTGCATCCGCGTGCTGAGACCTCGGAGCACGTCGAGCTCGGCCTCGGCACAATCATCTGCGCCGGCAACATCCTGACGACGAACATCTCAGTCGGAGAGCATGTTCATATCAATCTGGCATGCACGATCGGTCATGATGTGCGCATCGGAGACTTCACAACCATCTCACCCGGGTGCCACATTTCGGGGCATGTCCACATCGGTTCGAATGTTTTCATTGGCACTGGCGCAAACATCATCAATGGTGTGTCCGATGCACCCCTGACCATTGGAGATGGTGCAATCGTCGCAGCGGGGGCCTGCGTGACGCGGTCCGTCGAGCCCGACTCGATGGTGGCAGGCGTCCCCGCCGTGCCGAAACATCTCCGTCGCCATGGCTGAACTCGAACAACGCGCCACACATGCCACATGGTGGAGCGCTCTCGAGATTCTTGCGCGCTACGGCATGCAGCTTTGCGTCATGATCGTGCTCGCACGCGTGCTCTCACCGGCCGATTTCGGACTCATAGCGATGCTGCTCGTGTTCACAAGTATCGGAGCACTGCTCGTCGACTCGGGATTCGGCACTGCCCTGATCCAACGGCGCGATATCACCCTAGACGATGAAACCACGGTATTCACGTTTGCCATCACGAGTGCATGGATCCTGGCTCTCGTGCTGTGGTTCACTGCTCCTGCAATCGCAGATTTCTATCGTCAGCCGAAACTCGTATCGTTGACGCACCTGATGGTATTTCTTCTCCCATTGGGCGCATTGGCAGCCGTACCGGATGCGCTGCTGACCCGACGACTCGATTTCGCGTCGCGCGCCCGAGCAGAAGTATTCGCCTCGTTCATCGCAGGCGCTGCGGCAATCGCCCTGGCAATGGCAGGTTTCGGAGTGTGGAGCATGGCCTGGCAGGCGGTCATCGCACTAGGGCTTCGTGCTGTACTTCTTGCACGCTACGCGCGCTGGATTCCCCAGGGACGTTTCACGCGGACAGCATTCCGGAAACTTTTTGGCTTCGGTGGCTACATGTTGCTAGCCCGCCTGCTGGACATGGCCTATGTGCGACTGCAGGCACTCCTGCTCGGCCGGTTCTTCGATGCAAGCACACTTGGCTACTACACGCTTGCGCAAAATACCGAACAAGCGCCATCTTCCTTCATCGGCTCGCTGCTTAATCGCGTCGGCCTACCGGTCTTTTCGGAAGTTGCGGAAAAACCGAAACAACTGCGCGATGCCCTGCGGCAATCCCTTCGTGTATCCAGCTTCCTGTTCATGCCGTGCATGATTGGCCTCGCTCTGATTGCCCGACCTCTGATCGAACTCGTATATGGAACGCGCTGGGTAAATGCAGCACCGATTCTCAGCCTGCTTGCACTGGCATCCGCGTTGTGGCCCCTGCATGTACTCAACCTCGCTGCCCTCGCGGCCTCGGGGCGCTCGGATCTATTGTTTCGGCAAGAAGCAATCAAGAAGCTCTTCGCCATCGGCATGGTGACCGCTGCCAGTCCATTCGGTCCCCTGGCTGTGGCTGGCGCGGTCCTGGCCAGCAGCCTGCTTAGCGCATTCATCAATACCTGGTACATCCGCCGATTGCTCGATTATGGCTTGCTCAAGCAATTGTCCGACCAAGGAAGAACCATCGCTGGCTGCATCGTCAGCGCAATCGCTGGCAGCCTTCTTCTTCACTATCTGCCATCGACTCCCTGGATTGTCTCGGGAACAATTCTTATCGCAGGCTTGCTGTACCTGATTGTGGCCAGATGGTTGAACAACCCTGCATGGAAGGCCATGCTGCGCATCCTGGACAACCTTCGCCATCACACATCGCCCCATGCCCACGAATAAGCGTCACACATGCTCTTATCACATCCGGGTGACGCATGCCCATTCGTGACATATCCGTCTGCATCATTACCTGCAACCAGGAACGCTACATCCGACACTGTCTTGACAGCGTGCTCGCGCAAAACCGAACTCGCCTGCTCGAAATTCTTGTCGCGGACGATCATTCCGATGATCGCACCGGAGACATACTTCGCGAATACACAGAGCGTTATCCCGAGTGGATACGAGGCATCCACAATCCACGACGGCTTGGGGCATCGGAAAACCTCAAACGACTATGGGGCATGGCTCGAGGCGCCTATCTCGCACACCTCGATGGGGATGATTTCTGGCTTCCGGGAAAACTCGAACTACAGGCGGACTTCATGGATCGTCATCCCGAGTGCTCCGCGATATACACCAATGCGCGCACGGTGCTTCCGAACGACGAGAACCAGGGTTTGTTCAACGATGCACGCGCTGGCATGTACGACCTTGCCGCGCTGTTTCGAAGGGGAAATTTCCTCAACACAAGCTCCATGCTGCTTCGTCGTCCCCTGGCGCAGCCGGTGATTGATACGAAGAAGCCGTTCATCGACTTCCATATCCACCTTCTACTGGCACAACAAGGACTTCTCGCCCAACTCGACCGCGTCCTGGTCGGCTACCGCGTACATGCCGAGGGCGCCATGACCCGCACTTCCGGCGACCTGGTGCGCGAACTCTACTGGGAAGCCATGCTCAACGTTCCTCCCGAGCGTCTCTCTCGTTCGGACAAAGCGCACGGAATGGCCGACTTCCTTTGCCGCATATTCATGACTTCACGGCGCATGAAGCGCTGGGAATTGTTCCGCGCTTGGCTGCCCCGCATTCGCCGAGCGTCGCCATGCTCCGGCCTTACAACCGCTGCTCTGACGCTATTCGCCTTGATTCGGCGCATCATGTCCGAAGGATGGGACAGAATCCGCCGACGTTTCGGCTGCAAGGTCGAGCATGTGCTTTTCCGACGTTGATATAGAGGCTTTGATGAAATCGCTCCGTAGAACTGCACGATGGCTTGCAGCGAAAGTTCCCGGCGGCGACAAGTACTGCGTGCTCTGCGAGCAAAAAGTACGTCGCTTTCTCCCTTACAGAGACGGCTTACGAAGCATGCCTGCCCTGAGTCGCGCGCTGTGCATGATCGGCAGTGACGTCGAACAATTCTCCTGCCCCCATTGCGGCGGACATGACCGCGAACGTCATTTGCTCCTGTATATGCGCCACGCGGACATCTTCGACCGTGTACGTAATGCCTCGATCATGCACTTCGCACCGGAAGTCAAACTCTCGAGCCGGATAAAGCATGCAAAACCGTTGCGCTATATCCCGTGCGACCTGCATCCGCGATCGGAGGATATGCAGCGAGTGGACATGACGGCGATGCATCAGGGCGATGCATCGCTCGACCTACTGATCGCCAACCACGTGCTTGAACACATCCCCGATGAACCGAAAGCGCTGCGGGAAATTCACCGCGTCCTGAAACCCGGAGGTCTTGCCATTCTGCAGACTCCTTTTGCATCGCACCTGCAGCACACATGGGAAGATCCCGGCATTGTCCAGAAACAAGCGCGCTTGGAAGCCTTCGGACAAGAAGATCATGTCCGACTTTATGGCCTCGATATCTTTGCTCGCTTCGAACAGAGCGGGCTGCAGGCCCGCATACACGCCCACGAAGAACTTCTTCCTGACATCGACCCGACATATCACGGCGTGAATGCACTCGAGCCGTTCATGTGCTTTGAAAAACCCAGATGACCCGATGCGCAATCTCGCCTTGACTGCGGTTCAATCGAGCGGAGGCGTCAGATCCCGGAAACGGCCGCGAAGAAGATCGAAGCTTGCTAGCCAAAACCCCCTCACCGGGCTCAGGGATCTCGAACGCACCGAGCGCAGCAAGGCTCTTGAGGGCAAAGTGATACTACGGAACAACCATCCCGCCCACTTATCAAAACGGTTGCGAGCAAGCTTTCCGGCCAGCAACCAGTGCGCGCGCACCATGTGATACTCATAGAACAGCGAGCCGTTTCGTGAACTCAGCGACCCGCTATGTACCACCGCCGCATCCGTGCAGGGCACTACGCGGGCGTCTGCTTCGCACAGACGCTTCCCGAGAAGAACGTCTTCTCCATAGAAGAAGAAGTCATCGTCGAACAGAGCAACATCCAGCAGCTCGCTTCCCAACAGCAGACAGCAGCCGCTCGGGTAGGCGACAGTACCGGGAAACGGTTTACCCAAGTAGAGTGCGAGCAACGAATGATAATGCACGATCAATGGTCGGCCGCATGTGTCTTCTTCCGCGCGCACGGCCGGCACCACGACATCACGGCTCGTCGACAGGCATGCCTTCATCGCAGGCAATGCCCCCTGCATGGGATACGCATCGGTGTTCATGAGAAGCACCGGGCCCGGGCACGTCCGGCGGACATGTGCCAGCCCGAGATTGACACCGGCGGCAAAGCCCAGATTACGCGACGGTGCAAGCACCTCGATCTGCATGCCTCGCGCACGCAGTGCCTCCAGCTCCGCCTTCATCGCTGTACGTGAACGCCCACCGTCCTGCGAATTATCAACCAGCACGGCATTGCAGACGCCTTCGGAGAAAAGGGACTGCAGACATCTCAGCGTCTGCGCTTCCGTTCGGAAGTGCAGGATCAAGGCAACGACACCGCAGTGAATCATCTATCCACGCCCTCGAGAGGATCAGCGCGGAGTCCAGCACGAATCCCCGACCACATCCGCTCGAACTGCGTCTTGCGCTGCGGCCCCAGAATCAGCACGACCAATGCATTCACAGCCAGTTTCACCACGGCCCAGAACTTCCACACCCTTGGAACATACGTACGCCGCATCAAGATGACGGCATTGCGGTAAAGGAAGAACATGCGCAATGGCGAGCGCACTGGCCACACGCGCCAGCCCAACAACCAGAAACGCGCACCCGACACCCCCATGCTGTGCTCGAACACGGCACCTGGCACCCCCCAGAGGCTGTAGCCCGCCGCAGCGACCCGGAACGACCATTCTGTATCGACATGATCGATGAACAGCGATGCATCCAGACCACCCAGCGCGCGATACAACTCGATCGGAACCAGCGTGCCGCTTCCGTTCAGATTCGCGCAATGGACATAAGCATCATCACTGGGGTAGGCACGCTTCCAACGCCACCGCGTCGCCTGATGAAAACCATGCCGAAGTCCGGTATCCACATCAAGCAGGCTTGGGCCAACGCAACCGACACGCTCCTCCCGTTCACGCAGCGAATGCAGCGCGCGCTGAAGTACGTGCACACTATCCTTCAGCGGCACGCTGTCCTGATCGAGGAACAGAACCTCCTCGACTTCCGATGCACTCGCGCAGATTGCGTCCACGCCTCGATTGAGCGCTGCGGCCAACCCTTCATTGCGCTCACATTCGATCAACATGGTGCGCGGAACGGTATCGACCAAGCGGCGAATCCGAGAAAGCACCGGCTCTCCGGACGCATTGTCGACAAGGACCTTCAGACTCTTCGCAGGCAACGCCCGCAACTGGGCTTCGAGCGCGGGAACCTCGGGGTGATAGGTCACTGTCACGGTAGCCAATCGTGAAGGCATCGCGGTCGAATCATGCATCATCGCATTCCGACTGCTGTACAGAGGAGCCTGCTCCCTTGGCTCCTCCCGCCATGCCAGGCAGCGCAAGGAGATCCCTGAGACCCTCGCCAAAACATTCCCAGGTGAATGACTCAGCATGACACCGCAGCGCTTCCCGAGGCAAAGGTGAATCCAGCAATGCGAGCACGGCTGACGCGAATGACGAGGCGTCTCCGGGCGGCACCAATCGCCCGGAATCGCCTTCTCGCACCGCATCCAGGACACCTCCCGTGGCATAGGCCACTGTAGCAAGGCCGTGGGCGGCCGCTTCAACGGCAACCATCCCGAAACCTTCAGGATCGCCCGGTATTTCACGCACAGGAAAGACATGCACATCCGCTGCGCGATATGCAGCAGAGAGTTCCTGTCTATCCGTAATCACCCCCAGAAAACGGAGATTCGACTCGAGACCGAGTCTTGCGGCCAGTTCACGGATGCTTTCCACGCTCTGCGATTTCGCGTGCAAAGCCTGAGCGGCCGTATCGCCGATGACGATCAAAACAACGCTGGGTCGTTGCGCGACGATGACCGGAAGCACATCTCGTACAAATTCACGCAACCCCTTGCGCTCCGTCAGACGCCCAACGGAAAGAAGCACCGGACGCTTTGCCAGACCATGCGTCATACGAAAAACTGGAACATCACTCTCGAATGGGGTGCTATCCGGCATTTCCACGCCGGGATGCAGCAAGCCGATATGCTCTGATGGCACCCCCCTCTCTTCGGCAAGCAACCGAGTCGCTCGACTGTTGGCAATAACACGGTCCATGCGCCGAATGGCCGGAAACCACAGTAGACGATAGAGGCGATGACGCAACGCCAAGTCCAGGCCGTGCACATATACGGCTGCCCGTGCACCACACGTACGAGCAGCCAACCATGCAAGAGGTGCGGTGAGACCGCTTCCCGCCAGCACCCAATCGGGACGCCAACGACGCGCCTCCCTCCAGACAACCCAAGTCGCAGACCAAAGAAAGCGAGCCAGCGGCATCAAAGCCACCTCATGTACACGAACCCCCTCGGGGGCCAGAGCAGCCGAACCCCGAGGCCCGACAATCAGCACATCAGCGACTCGCGCAAGCTGCCGCGCCATGTTCCAATTCAAGCGCTCCATGCCGCCGACCAGCGGAGGCAGATTGCGCGTGACGAGCAAGACTTTCGGACGCCCCAACTCAATCTTCCCGTCGATAGGTAAGCGCAGTGATCTGCTCAGAGACCAAGCCAATCAGAAAGACGATCACCGCAGCACTCCACAACAAGGTGCTCATATTGGTCAATCGACCATAATCGAGGAAAGTCCGCGCATAGTTCAGACACCCCAGCGCAAAGAACACCGCGCTCGCGGGCACGAACAATTTCAACGGCGAGTACAGGGTCGCGATCTTGAAGATGATCAGCAGAAATCGCAGACCGTCGCGCAGAGGCTTGATATGGCTGGTCGTGCCGTCGCGCTGCGCAACCTTGATCGGGACATAAACCACACCATAGGCGCTACGGAAGAAGGCCATCGTGCTGGTGGTGGGGTAGCTGAAGCCGTTGGGCAGCAGATACAGAAACTGGCGAAACTTGTCCGCACGCACGGCGCGAAAGCCCGAGGTGAGGTCTTCGACACGGTGGCCCGTGATACGGCTGGCCAGCCAGTTGTAGAAGCCGTTCGCCAGGCCGCGGCCGACCCCGGCCTGACCGTCCCAGTCGCGAGCGCCCACGGCCATGTCGTATCCCTCGTCGAGTTTGCCCAGAAGACGCGGGATATCGTTCGGATCATGCTGTCCGTCGGCATCCATGAAGACCAGTATGTCGCCACTCGCGGCACGTGCGCCACGCTTGATGGCCGCGCCGTTGCCCATGGAATACGGCGACGAGACGCATTGCACGCCATGACGTTCGCAAAGAGCCTCCGTGTCATCGGTGGAACCGTCGTTGACGACAATGATCTCGGCTTCGGGTTGCAGGGCCCTAAGATGCGGCAGCAATTCGGCCAGCGCCGCCGCCTCGTTCTTGGCTGGAAGGATGATGCTGATCAAGAAATTCGCCCCTTGCCGGTTGCCCGGATGATAGCGTGAAGCCACTTCGACCGGTCTGGCCCGGAGGGTCCGACGACCGACCGAGGCCGGAAACGCGACATGGTAGGCCGTTCCGGACACCAAAAGCCGCATCCGGGCTGCCCAAACCGCCGTATTTGCGGTAGATTCGTATCATATTCGGGGGATTACGAAACATTCTTATGGCAACTCAGATGCAGCCCCCGCCGCTCACGGGCTTGACCGGCATGGCCCGGCGGCTGGTTCTCGATGGCGTCCTTCAGGAAGCCGATGCCCGCTCGGCTGCGCAAAACGCGGCCGAGAAAAAGGTGCCGCTGACCAAGTGGCTGATCGAGAAAGGCATGGTCGACAGCGCGCAGATCGCACGCGTGACCAGTGCCGAGTTCGGCATCCCACTGATGGATGCTTCCTCGATTCCGGTCAAGCAGATGCCGCTGTCCAGCGTCAGCGAAGCCCTGATGACGAAACACAAGGTGCTGCCGCTGTTCAAGCGCGGCAAACGCCTTTTCGTCGGCGTATCCGACCCGACCCAGTCGCACGCGCTCGACGAGGTCAAGTTCCATTCCAACTGCATCGTCGAGCCGATCCTGATCGAGAGTCAGCAGCTGGCGCGCACCATCGACCACGCGCTGGCCTCCGCCTCGACCACCATGGACGGTCTGGACGACGAGGAGGGGCTGGACGAGCTGATGACCGAGTCCGGCGACCTGGAGCCGGCCGACAACTCGGGCGTCGACGCCACCGGCGGCGACGACACGCCGGTCGTGAAGTTCGTCAACAAGGTGCTGCTGGACGCGATTCGTCGCGGCGCCTCGGACATTCACTTCGAACCGTACGAATCCCAGTTCCGCGTGCGCCTGCGCATGGACGGCATCCTGCGCACCTCGGCCAAGGCGCCGATGGCGCTGAGCAGCCGCATTTCCTCGCGACTGAAAGTCATGAGCGGCCTGGACATCGCCGAGCGCCGCGTGCCGCAGGACGGCCGCATCAAGCTCAACCTGTCCAAGACCAAGGCCATCGATTTCCGCGTCAGCACCCTGCCGACCCTGTTCGGCGAGAAGATCGTGCTGCGTATTCTCGACGCCTCCGCGGCCAAGATGGGCATCGACAAGCTCGGCTACGAGGACGACCAGAAGCAGCTCTTCCTCGAAGCCATGCACAAGCCCTATGGCATGGTGCTGGTGACCGGCCCGACCGGCTCGGGCAAGACCGTCTCGCTGTACACCGCGCTGAACATCCTCAATACCGAGGGGCGCAACATCTCCACGGTCGAGGACCCGGTCGAAATCCGCGTCGAGGGCATCAACCAGGTCCAGCAGAACGTCAAGCGCGGCATGACCTTCGCGGCCGCCCTGCGCTCGTTCCTGCGTCAGGATCCGGACGTCATCATGGTCGGCGAAATCCGCGATCTGGAAACCGCCGAGATCGCGATCAAGGCCGCACAGACCGGCCACATGGTGCTGTCGACCCTGCATACCAACGACGCGGCGCAGACCGTGGCGCGCCTGATGAACATGGGCATCGCGCCCTACAACATCACCTCGTCGGTGACGCTGATCATCGCCCAGCGCCTGGGGCGCCGTCTGCACGAGTGCAAGACGCACCTCGAACTGCCGCCCGCCGCACTGCTGGCCGAAGGCTTCAGCCAGGAAGAAATTGACGAAGGGCTGCACATCTACGACGCCAACGGCTGCGATGGCTGCAATGAAGGCTACAAGGGCCGCGTTGGCGTCTATCAGGTGATGCCGATGCTCGAGGATATCCAGAAGATCATCCTCGAAGGCGGCAATGCCATGCAGATTGCGCAGGTCGCGCGCGAAGCCGGCGTCTCCGACCTGTTCACCTCGGCATTGCTGAAAGTCAAGCAGGGCGTCACCAGCCTGGCCGAAATCAATCGTGTGACCAAGGATTAACGACTCCGTCGTCCCGCCCCTGACCCCGGAACGACGGAACCATCGCATAACCAACGTGGAAGAACGTGCCTATGGCTACCGCCACTGCCACCAAAAATGCCGGCGCTTCACGCGCCAGCGTGAGCAAGCTCACCATGTACGAGTGGGTCGCGCTGGACAAGCGCGGCAAGAAGATGAAGGGCGAGCTGCAGTCGAAGAATGCTTCGCTCGTCAAGGCCGAGCTGCGCCGTCAGGGCATGAACCCGCAGACCGTGCGCGAGAAGCCCAAGCCGCTGTTCGGTTCCACCGGCAGCCGCGTCAAGCCGCGCGACGTGGCCATCTTCAGCCGCCAGATCGCCACCATGATGGCCTCGGGCGTGCCGATGGTGCAGGCCTTCGAGATCATCGCCGGCGGCCAGCGCAATCCGCGCTTCAAGAACATGCTCACGGATATCAAGCAGACCATCGAGGGCGGCTCCACCCTGCATGAAGCGCTGGGCAAGTATCCGATCCAGTTCGATGAGCTGTTCTGCAACCTGGTGCAGGCCGGTGAATCGGCGGGTGTGCTCGATACCGTGCTGGATACGGTGGCCACGTACAAGGAGCGCATGGAGGGCATCAAGTCCAAGATCAAGAAGGCCCTGTTCTATCCGGCCATGGTCATGGCCGTAGCCTTCCTGGTCAGCATGATCATCCTGCTGTTCGTGGTGCCCGTGTTCCAGGATGTGTTCAAGAACGCCGGTGCCGCCCTGCCGGCGGCCACGCAGATCGTCATCAATGCATCGAAGTTCGTGCAGGCCTACTGGTGGCTGATCCTCCTGATCCTGGTGGGCAGCATCGTCGGACTGGTCATGGCCAACAAGCGCTCGCGGAAGTTCGCGCACTTCCTCGATCGCATGCTGCTGCGCTTCCCCATCATCGGCAATATTCTTCGCCAGTCGGCACTGGCCCGTTTCGCACGTACGCTGGGCGTGACGTTCCAGGCGGGCGTGCCGCTGGTCGAGGCCATGGACGCCGTGGCCGGCGCCACGGGCAGTATCGTCTACGGAGACGCCGTGCGACAGATGCGCGACGATGTCGCGGTCGGCCATCAGATGCAGCTGGCCATGCGCCAGACTGGTCTGTTCCCGAACATGGTGGTGCAGATGACCGCCATCGGTGAGGAATCCGGCGCGCTGGACAGCATGCTGTTCAAGGTCGCGGAGTTCTACGAGGAAGAGGTCAGCAACGCCGTGGACACGCTGAGCACCCTGCTCGAACCGCTGATCATGGTCGTTCTGGGCGTGATCGTCGGTGGCATGGTGATCTCGCTGTATCTGCCGATCTTCAAGCTGGCCGGCACGGTCTGATCGACCGCTCGGACGCATAATCATGAATCACCGGAAGGGGCGAGCATCACTCGCCCCTTCTTGCTTGCAGAACATCAACAGGGGTCCATCACGTCATGCTGCAGCCGCACCTGCTCGCCATCCTTCCATACTGGGCCTGGATCCTGGTCGGTGGCGTGCTCGGCCTGATGGTCGGGAGTTTTCTCAATGTCGTGATGTTGCGCCTGCCCGCGCGCATGGCGCATGCCTGGCGCAGCGAAGCACGCGAAATTCTCGAACTGGAAAACGTCGAGGAGACACCGCCGCCGGATCTGGTGCGCGAACCCTCGCACTGCCCGAAATGCAAGCACCGGCTCTCCGCGCTGGACAACATTCCCCTGTTCGGCTGGCTGCTGCTGGGCGGCCGCTGTCGCTACTGCAAAGCGCGCATCTCGATTCAGTATCCGCTGGTCGAACTACTGACCGCGCTGCTCAGCGCCGCCGTGATCTGGCGCTTCGGACCCGGCTGGGTCGGTCTCGCCGGACTGGCCTTCACCTGGATCCTGATGGCGGCATCGGGCATCGACTTTCGCACCCAACTGCTTCCCGACCAGCTCACGTATCCGCTGCTCTGGCTGGGACTGCTGCTCAGCTTGCTGCCGATGTTCATCCTGCCGCGAACCGCGATCCTTGCCGCCGCGATCGGCTATCTGAGCCTGTGGAGCCTGTACTGGCTGTTCAAACTGCTGACCGGCAAGGAAGGCATGGGGTACGGCGACTTCAAGCTGCTGGCCGCCCTGGGTGCCTGGATGGGGCCGATGGCGCTGCTGCCGATCATGCTGCTGTCCTCGCTGATTGGCGCCATCGTTGGCGTGAGCCTGATCGCGCTTCGCCGCCACCAACGCGACGTGCCGATGCCGTTCGGCCCGTTCATCGCCGCGGCAGGCTGGGTATGGTTCGTGTTCGGTCCCTGGCTGCTGCATGCCTACATGGCGACATTCGGACTGCGGTGAAACGCGCATGACCCGCAGCGCAACCAGCAATCAACACATGCATGCGTCCCCACACTGGGTCGCCGCGCTGACCGGCGGCGTCGCCGCGGGCAAGAGCGCAGTCGCCGAGTGTTTCGAGCGCCTTGGCGTCGCCGTCTACGATGCCGACGTGGCCGCACGCGACGCGGTTGCACCTGGAAGCGAGGGGTTGCGCGCCATCGTCATCGCCTTCGGCGCCGATGTGCTCGACGCGAACGGCGCACTCGACCGTCGCGCCATGCGTGAACGCGTGTTCGAGAATGACGCCGCTCGGCAGCAACTGGAGGCCATCGTGCATCCCGCCGTACGCGCATGGCTGCGCGACCGCGTGGATGCGGACCAGGGGCCCTACTGCCTCCTGGCGATCCCACTGCTTGCGGAAACCTGGCCGCAGTACGCATGGGTCGACCGCGTGCTGCTAGTCGACACGCCGGACGAAATCCGCCTGCAGCGACTGATGCGGCGCGACGACATCACGCCCGAACTCGCACGCAGCATGCTGGCTTCGCAGACCACTCGCGAGTGCCGCCTCGAACTCGCCGACGATGTCGTCGACAATGCCGGCACACCGGCGGAACTGGACGACCAGGTACGTGCACTGCACGAGCGCTATCTGCGGCTCGCTGCGGAGAAAGGCGAGAAGTCCTAATCCACCGACTCGGCCAGCAGCGCCATGATCGGCCGGTCGGCCGGCGTCAGTTGCTCGCGATCGAACGTTCTCGCGTCGACCCATTGCAGCGCCTGACCCTCGCAGGAACGCGGCTCGCCGTCCCAGTGCGTCACGCGCAGAGTCTCCAGATCCAGCTGCTTGTCGCCGTAACGCCAGGGAAATCGCGTCAACACCTCGCCGAGTTCGGCGTGGATGCCGAGCTCTTCGTGCAGTTCGCGCGCCAGCGCCTGGGCGGCACTCTCGCCGGGTTCGGCCTTTCCGCCGGGGAATTCCCAGAGACCTTCCAGCGACTTGCCCGGTGGACGCTGCGCCAGCAGCACGCGCCCCTGTCCATCGTTCAAGACGCCGGCGACGACGTGAATCGTCTCCGGCGTCGTTTCCAGCACGTCACTCACGCACGTATTCAACCGTGTCGAACGCGAAGGCATGGTTCTCGTCCTTGCGATGATGAACGCGCGAGACTTCCACCCAATCGCGGAAATTGACGCGCGGGAAGAATACGTCGCCGCCGTCGATATGGGTATCGACCCAGGTCAGATAGAGGCGCTGTGCGAACGGCAGCGTCTCGCGGTAGACCTCGCCACCGCCGATCACCATCAGTCCTGTACCTCCGGCCAGCGCTTGGGCCTCGGGAAGCGAGCGCACCGTCTCCTGCCCCGGGAACGGTGCACTGTGGCGCCGGCTGAGTACCAGATTGCTGCGGTCAGGCAGCGTGCGGCCGATTGAGACCGCTGTGTTGTAGCCCATCAGCACGTACTTGCCGACGGTCAGTTCCTTGAACCGCTTCAGGTCGTCCGGCAGATGCCACGGCATCTTGCCGTCCTTGCCGATCACGCTGTCGTTGTCCAGCGCTGCAATCAGGGAAATGGACATGGATTCTCCTGCAATGGAATGGAAAGCGGCACGCGCCGCGTCCGAATGCTGCGTGCAAGTTTACGTCCGAACGCGGACAGCGCCTACCGCACCATGAAGTCTTCGTTCACACCGCCACCACGGCCTTGATGGCCGGGTGCGGTTCGTACCCCTCGAACTGCACGTCTTCGAAGCGGAAATCGCCGAGCGCACGAACCTGCGGCGCCAGTTTCAGACGCGGCAGCGGTCGCGGCGTGCGGGTCAGTTGCTCGCGTGCCTGCTCGACGTGATTGGAATACAGATGCGCATCGCCAAGCGTGTGCACAAAGTCACCCACCTCCAGTCCGGTGACCTGGGCCACCATGTGCGTGAGCAGCGCATAGCTGGCGATGTTGAACGGCACGCCCAGGAAAATGTCGCCCGAACGCTGGTACAGCTGACAGGACAGCCGCCCGTCCGCAACGTAGAACTGGAACATCGTGTGGCACGGCATCAGCGCCATCTTCGGCAAATCGCCGACATTCCAGGCGGACACGATCAGACGCCGCGAATCCGGATTGCGGGCGATCTCGCGCACCACCCAGTCGATCTGGTCGACCACCTGTCCGTTGGCGGCGGTCCAGGCACGCCACTGCCTGCCGTAGATCGGGCCGAGATCGCCGTTCTCGTCGGCCCACTCGTCCCAGATACGCACCCCGTGCTCCTTCAGGTAGGCGATATTGGTGTCGCCGCGCAGGAACCAGATCAGTTCGTGGACGATGGACTTCAGATGCAGTTTCTTGGTCGTGACCAGCGGAAAACCCTGCCGCAGGTCGAAGCGCATCTGCCAGCCGAACACGCTGCGCGTTCCGGTGCCGGTGCGATCCGACTTGGGCGTGCCGTGATCAAGGACATGGCGTAGAAGATCGAGGTAGGTCTGCATGCCGCAAGGATAGCCCAAGCGCAGCGTCCGGTCGCGAGCGAGGGAAACGCCGGGGCATGACGAGCGTCACTCGAATGTGCCCCTTGCCCCGCCTAGAATCGAGGGTCTCCACTCCCGCACAAGGAATGCACATGGCCCAGTGGTTTTTCAGCTACAACGGCGAACAGGTCGGCCCGATGGACGATGCCGCCGCCCGCGAACAGGCGGCCCGCCGCCCCGAAGGACACTGCTGGCGCGAAGGCTTCGGCGCCTGGCAGCGCATTGCCGACACGCCCGAACTGCGCACCGGCGGCAGCGCCATCGCGCCCCCTGCCGCTCCGCCGCCGATGGCAACCGGCAGTGCCGACGAGATCGACTACCGCATCGTCGGCACTGACATGCAGTTCGTCGAGATCGAGCTGGACCCGGGCGAAAGCGCCGTCGCCGAGGCCGGTGCGCTCATGTACAAGGACGCAGCCGTGAACATGGACACCGTGTTCGGCGACGGCTCGCACAGCGGCCAGGGCGGCGGCTTCATGGACAAGCTGCTGTCGGCCGGCAAGCGCGTGGTCACCGGCGAGAGCCTGTTCACCACCGTGTTCACGCACGGCGGCGCGGGCAAGGCGCACGTGGCCTTCGCCGCGCCCTACCCCGGCACCGTGATGGCGATGAGACTGTCCGAGCACGGCGGCCGCCTGATCTGCCAGAAGGACAGCTTCCTGGCCGGCGCGCGCGGTGTGCAGCTGGGCATCTTCTTCCAGCGCCGCATCCTCACCGGCCTGTTCGGCGGCGAGGGTTTCATCATGCAGAAACTGGAAGGCGACGGCTGGGTCTTCGTCCATGCCGGCGGCACCGTGATCGAACGTGAGCTGAAAGCCGGCGAGCGCCTGGACGTGGACACCGGCTGCGTCGTCGCCTTCCACGACACCGTGAGCATGGACGTGCGCACCGTCGGCGGCATCAAGAGCATGCTGTTCGGCGGCGAGGGCATGTTCCTGGCCACGCTGACCGGCCCCGGCAAGGTCTGGCTGCAGTCGCTGCCGTTCTCGCGCATGGCCGGCCGCATGCTCGCCGCCGCACCGCAGGGCGGCGGCGAACGGCGAGGCGAAGGTTCGATTCTCGGCGGTCTCGGCGACCTGCTCGGCGGCGACCGCAACTTCTGATCAGGACTTCTCGGCGTCGGGCTTCGTTTCCGCCTGCACGACCCGGCGCTCCGGAACCGGCGCCCGACGCGAGAGCCACAGCAGCCACAGGCCGACCAGCACCAGCGGCACGGACTGCACCTGCCCCATCGTGACCCAGTTCGTGCCGAACAAATAGCCAGGCAAGCCATGATGGCCGAACTGCGGATCCGGCATGCGCACGAATTCAACCGCGATACGGAAGCAGCCGTACATCAGCGCGAACAATCCGGAAATGCGGAACCGCGGCCGCGGCTTGCGCGAGTACAGGTACAGCACGGTGAACATCACCACGCCCTCCAGCAGCAGTTCGTACAGCTGCGAGGGATGCCGCGGCAGCATGCCGTAGCGCTGCCAAGTCGCCTGCCAGCCCGGATGATGAACCAGGAACTCCAGATCCTCATTGCGCGCATCCGGAAACATGACCGCCCACGGCAGGTGGGTCGGCTTGCCCCACAGTTCGCCGTTGATGAAATTGCCCAGCCGCCCCAGTCCCAGACCGATCGGCACCAGCGGCGCGACGAAATCGACCGTGTCCATGGGATGCACCTTGTGGCGGCGCGACCACCACCAGCCGGCCAGCAGTACACCGAGCAGCCCGCCGTGGAACGACATGCCGCCGTCCCAGATGCGGAACAGCGCCAGCGGGTCGGTCCACAGCCAGTCCGCCGGGCGGTAGTAGGTCGCCATGTACCAGATGCGCCCACCGGCGATCACGCCCATCATCAGGAAGAACAGCAGATCGCTGTAGGCGTTGGCGCTGACCGGCAGGAACCCTCTGCGACGGCGGCGTTCGCCGAGGAACCAGGCAGCGGCGAATCCCAGCAGGTACATCAATCCGTACCAGTGCACCTGAAGAGGCCCCAGACGCAGGGCAACCGGATCGATGTGGTCAACGAAGGGTTGAATCATGGACGAGAAATCCGCGCGCAAAGCACAAGTTTAGCGACGTTGACGCGCGAAGCCAGTCCCGCACGCTGAAGCCGCCCTGTGGTCGGCCATGCTGTCGAAGCTATAATCGTGGCGGGGTGAGCTTGTTCCAAAAGCCAATTGGGGGATTTCATGCAAAAGCGTTTCTTGCGCCTTCTGGCCGCGTGCTCGTGCTGCCTGTACTTCAGCATCGGCGCCGCCTGGGCCTTTCCATCCACTGCGACGATTCCGCTCAAGGACTTCGCGCGCCATCCCGAACTGAGCGACCCTGCCCTGTCCCCGGACGGCAAGTACCTCGCCGTTCGAACCGATGATCCTGACGGCACGCATCACTCGGTCGTGGTCTACCGACTGGCCGACATGCACGTCATCAGCATCCTGAAGATGCCGCAGTACGAACTGCCCCTGGACATCACCTGGGTCAGCGCAACGCGTCTGGTCATCACCAAGGGCAAGGCCATGGGGTCGATCGGCAAGCCCATCAATCTCGGCCAGATCATCGCCTCCGACTACGACGGCAAGAACCAGCGCTACCTCTACGGCTACGACGCCAAGGGCAAACGCGCGGCCAACCGCGCGCGCGACGAGGGCTTCGGTACGCTCGCGGGTCTTCCCGACAAACCGAACGATCACTTCTATATGGACGTCTCGTTGTGGGACAACGAGAACATCAGCTCGATCTACAACGTCAATGCGGCGCGGAACACGCGCCATCTGGTCTCCGACATCGACCAAGGCGGCATGAATTTCCTGATCGACAAGGCGGGTCAGGCCACCTACGCCTTCGGCGTCAACACACAACAGGATTTCCGCGCCTTCCGCAACATCGACGGCCACTGGACTCCGTTGCCGGATAAGCTCGTGGGATCGCACTTCAAACCGTTCGCGTACACCCCGGACGAGAAGAAGATCTATGCCTACTCCAGCAAGGATGGCGGCCCATACCGCCTGATCCAGGCCGACGCGGACGCCAGCCATCCGGTTACCTTGACCGCCGACCCGTTCGCCAGTTTCGGCGGCTCGCAATGGTCGCCACCGCCCTACAAGCTGTTCGCGGTGACCAACCTCACCGGCATCCCCAAGGCGCACTTCCTGCAGCCGCAACTGCCCTCGGCCAAGCTGTACAAGGCGCTGAGCAAGGCGTTCCCCGGGCAGTACGTCAACTTCATCGCCTTCAGCCAGGACGGCATGACCCTGCTGTTCTCGACGCTCAGTGATCGCAATCCGGGTTCGTACTATCTGCTCGACCGGCACCACAACAAGGTGCGCAAGCTGTTCGATGCAGCACCGTGGATCCACCCGCAGCAGATGTCCGAGCGCCGCTCGTTCCGCTTCAAGGCCAGCGACGGCTTGATGCTCGAAGGCATCCTGACCCTGCCCAAAGGCCGCAACCCGTCGAACCTGCCAATGATCCTGCTCCCGCACGGCGGACCGTACGGCATCCACGACGACTGGCTGTTCACCGATGGTGCGTGGGACGCGCAAATGCTCGCCAGCCGCGGCTATCTGGTGCTGCAGGTCAACTTCCGCGGCTCGGGCGGACGCGGCCCGGCCTTCGAGCAGGCCGGCTACATGAAGTGGGGTACCCGCATTCAGCAGGACCTGATCGACGGCGTGAAATGGGCCATCGCCAAGCAGTACGCCGATCCGAATCGCATCTGCGTGTACGGCGCCAGCTTCGGTGGCTACTCTGCGATGATGACCGTGGTGCGCGCACCCAAGCTGTTCAAGTGCGCCATCGGCTACGCGGGTGTCTACGACCTGGACATGCTGTACCACAAGGGCGACATCCGCTATCTCCGCAGCGGGCGCAACTACCTGCACATGGTGATCGGCGACGATCCGAACGCGCTGGAGAACAACTCCCCGGTCGCCCAGGCGGGCAAGATCGATGTTCCCGTGCTGCTGGTCCACGGCAAGGACGACACCCGCGCGCCCTACGCCGGCGCCAAGGAAATGCGCGACGCGCTGGAGAAGGCAGGAAAGCACGTCGAGTGGATGGCCAAGTCCGGAGAGGGCCATGGCTTCTACGACGAACAGAACAACATCGATCTGTTCACCAAGATGCTCGCCTTCCTGAAGACGAACATCGGCCCCGGTGCACCGGTGGCCAAGCCGGCGCAGGCATCGAACTGAGATCGGTTCACCCGCATCCGGATATGAAAAAGGCCCGCTCACGCGGGCCTTTTTCATGATTCGCGGAACTGCGGTTCAGAACAGGCGCGGTCCGAGCAGCAGCCCCCAGCACAGCGCGACCAGCAGCATCAGCAGGAAGACCGCCGCCGACCCCATGTCCTTGGCGCGTCCGGCCAACTCGTGGAATTCCGGGCTGACCTTGTCGACGACCGCCTCGATGCCCGAATTCAGCAACTCCGCGCTCATCACCATCAAAGGCGTGCCGGCCAGCAGGATCTTCTCGACCGCGCCGTTGCCCAGCCACAGGCCGAGCGGGATCAGCACCAGGGACAGGTACAGCTCCAGCCGGAACGAGGCCTCGTGCCGATAAGCCGCGGACAACCCCTTCGCCGACCAGGTAAAGGCTTTCCAGATTTGTCGCGGACCGCGTGATTCGGTGCTGGCCATGGTTCGTTTCCCGATTTGCACAAGTGGGAACGAGCGCTCGCGCAACCGCGCCAGACGCTGGCAGCGACACACGGTCCGCAGCACGTTCCCGTAAGCGCGGCATGATGCCATACGCATCCGGGATCACGCCTCGATCGGCGCACTTTGCCATGCTGCACCGCATCAAGGAAGCGCGTGCCGATCAGGTACTCTTGAGGAAATGTGCCTCGCAGAAGGCACGATACGAAAGCACGACATTGGGGAGGCGGCTGCGCGCCGTCAGGGTTCAACTGACCGTCACAGCGGAAACATTATGAGCAACGCACCACAAGCACCTGTTTCGCAAACACGCTCGTTCACGACCGTGTTCCTGATCGAGATGTGGGAGCGCTTCGGCTACTACGGTATGCAGGCGCTGATCATCTACTACATGGTCCAGCGTCTCGGCTTCGCCGACGATCGCGCCAATCTGACCTGGAGCGCCGCCGCCGCCCTGATCTACGTCGCTCCCGCCATCGGCGGCTGGGTCGGCGACAAGATTCTCGGCACCCGCCGCACCATGCTGCTGGGCGCCACCATCCTCGCCGCCGGCTACGCGCTGATGGCCGTGCCCACCGAAAGCGTGTGGTTCCTGTATTTCGCGCTGGGCGTGATCGTGGTCGGCAACGGCCTGTTCAAGCCCAACGCCGGCAACCTGGTGCGCAAGATCTACGAGGGCGACGATTCCAAGATCGACAGCGCCTTCACCATCTACTACATGGCGGTCAACATCGGCTCGACCATCTCGATGCTGCTGACGCCCTGGATCAAGGACTACGTCAACGACACCTGGGGCCACGAACTGGGCTGGCACGCCGCCTTTGCGGTCTGCTGCTTCGGCCTGCTCCTGGGCCTGCTGAACTACTCCTTCATGCGCCTGACCATGAGCCATGTCGGCTCGCCGGCGGACGACAAGCCGGTGCAGTGGGGCAAACTCGGCGCGGTGCTCGGCCTGAGCGCGCTGGCGGTGCTGGCCGCGGCCGTCATCCTCAACTACGAGGGCGTCGCGCGCGCCTTCGTGATTCTCGCCGGCATCGTGGTCGCCGCGATCTTCATCTACCTGATCGTGATCGGCAAGAAGAACGAGCGACCGGGCCTGATCGCCGCGCTGGTGCTGACCGTGCAGACGGTGTTCTTCTTCGTCTTCTACCAGCAGATGTCGACCTCGCTGAATCTGTTCGCGCTGCGCAACGTCGACTGGAGCTTCAATCTGTTCGGCGCCCATCTGTGGACCTGGAAACCGGCGCAGTTCCAGTCCTTCAATCCGATCTGGATCATGGTCCTCAGCCCGATCCTGGCGTGGCTGTATACCAGCGCCGGCAACAAGGGCAAGGATCTGTCCATCGCCGCCAAGTTCGCCCTCGGCTTCGCCGCGGTGGCGATCGGCTTTTTCATCTACAGCGCCGCGCCGCACTTCACCACGCAGCCGGGCAAGGCCAGCTCCTGGATCATGGTCTGGGGCTACGGCTTCTCCTCGCTGGGCGAATTGCTCGTGAGCGGCCTGGGTCTGGCCATGATCGCCCGCTACGTGCCGGCGCGCATGGGCGGCTTCATGATGGGCGCGTACTTCGTGGCCTCGGGCATCTCGCAGTACCTGGGCGGCGTCGTGGCGAACTACGCCAGCGTGCCCAGAGACATCACCGAGCCGCTGCAGACCATGCCCATCTACACCAACCTGTTCTTCAAGCTGGGCGTGGCCGGCGTGATCTGCACCCTGATCGCGCTGTCCGTGCTGCCACTGATGCGCAAGCTCAACATGCAGCATCACGAGCACAACGTCGCCACCGATACCGGCATGCCGACGATCGGCTCGGAAGAGTAAGTTCGAGGCAATACGCTTCGCAAAGGGCCGCTGGTACATCCGGCGGCCCTTTTCTTTTGCGCTAGGATGAAGCCGCTTCCAACAGGCGAATCTCCGTGCACTCCCATTCCAACGCTCTGCGCACCGGACCGCGCGCACTGGCCCGCTCCCTGGCCTGGCTGCGGATCTCAGCCATCGCCGGCCAGTGCATCTGCATCTTCATCGTCTACCTGTGGCTGGACATGGCGATCCCGCTGCTGGCGCTGCTGATCGGTGTCGGCGCACTGGCCATCTTCGCCGTCTTCGCCGCCTGGCGCCTGCAGCGAACCTGGCCGCTGAGCGAACTGGAATGCGTCGGCCACATCCTCGTCGACACCCTCGTGCTGAGCTACCTGCTGTACCTGACCGGCGGCGCGAGCAATCCGTTCATCACCCTGATGCTGGTGCCGATCGGACTCAGCGCGGCGGCGCTGTCCACCGGCGCCGTGCTGGGCGTGGCGGTGATCTGCGGACTGGCCTACCTGGTTCTGCTGCTGTGGTCGATGCCGCTGCCGCCAATCCACACCTACGGCTTCACCGATTTCCGCCTGCTGGTCGCCGGCATGGTGATGAACTTCATCATCATGGCGTTGCTGCTGGGCGTGTTCATCTCGCGGCTGGCGCAGGCGCTACGCGATCAGCAGGGCGAGGTGCAGCGTATCCGCGAACGTGCGCTACGCGACGAAGGCATCCTCGCCATCGCCACCCAGGCCGCCAGTGCCGCGCACGAGATGAACACGCCGCTCTCGACCATGCGCACCCTGCTGCCCGAACTGCGCCGCGAGCACACCGACGATGCACAGCTCAACGAGGACCTGGAGCTGCTGCAGTCGCAGGTCGAGCGCTGCCGCGACAGCCTGCGCGAGATGGTCAGCTTCGGCAAGGCGCAACTGTCGCAGTCCCCGGAAAAGGTGAGCATGCAGCGCTTCGTGCAGGACTGTCTGCAGCGCTTCCGCCTGTTGCGCCCGGAGACCGATGTACAACTCACGCTGAAAGCGCCGCCCGAATTCATCCTGCACATGCAGCCCGGCCTGTGCCACGCGCTGATCAATCTGCTCAACAACGCCGCCGACGCGTCCGCCAGCACGGGACACGACGAAGTGTTCCTCGATGCACGCATCAACGGCCCCTGGTTCGAGCTCGCCGTGCGCGATCACGGTCCCGGCTTCGCCGATCTCGACACCCTGACTGGACTGGGCTACACCCAGAAGCAGACTGGCCTGGGTCTAGGCCTGGCGCTGGCCGAGGCGACCGCCGAACGCATGGACGGCGAACTGGTCGCGCACAACGTGGACGGAGGCGGCGAAATCCGTCTGCGCCTGCCGATTTCGGTCTACTGAAGCCGCACAAGCAACGGCAACTGCACACGCATCCGGTACACTTTCCGCCATCATGAATGCTTCCGACGCCAAACTGCTCATCGTCGACGACGACGTCACTTTTGCCCGCGTGCTCGCCCGCGCGCTCGCCTCGCGCGGCTTCCAGATCGAGATCGCCCACGATACCGACGATGCTCTGGCACAGGTGCAGCGCCTGCAGCCGGACTACTGCGTGCTGGACCTGAAGCTGGGCGAGCAGAGCGGATTGCAGCTGATTCCGCAATTGCGCCGTCAGGCACCGGGCATGCGCATCCTGCTGCTGACCGGCTACGCCTCCATCGCCACGGCCGTGGAAGCGATCAAGCGCGGCGCGCATGACTACCTGTCCAAGCCGGTCGACGCCGATGCGGTTGTCCGCGCATTGACGGGCGGGCAGCAGGAAAACCACGGCGAGAACGACGATCTTGTCGGCACGACCTCCGGCCCGCTGCCGCTGCGCCGCCTGGAATGGGAACACATCCAGCGCGTGCTCAACGAGTGCGAAGGCAACATCTCCGAGACCGCTCGCCGGCTCGGCATGCATCGCCGCACGCTGCAACGAAAGCTCGCCAAGCACCCTGTTCGCGAGCGGCCGCACGAACGCGACGAATGAACCTCAGCCGCACGCGCTGACGCGATCCAGACGCACGATCTGCTCGGCATCCAGTTTCAGCTGCGTCGCACCCGCCAATCCTGCCACAGCACCGGGCGTCAGCGCGTTCTTGCCAAGATCGTCCGCACTACGGTACTTGCCAAGCAGGGAATCGCTGACCGGTGCGAGATAGCTGATGACGCCGAGCGACTACAGCGCCTTCTCGTAATCGACGCGCTCCACCAGGTTGTACCCGGACCGTCTCAACGGCCCCTTACTGCAGCGAGCCGGATCAGCGCGGCGCAGCGTCCAGCAGCGGTTTCAGGGCCTCCCAGACATTCTTCAGCACACGCGGCTCGCCGGCCGCGGTGGGATGCAGGCCATCCGCCTGCATCAGGGCGGGATCGAGCGCAACGCCATCAAGAAGAAACGGCACAAGCCCCGTGTGGTACTGCTGGGCCAGATCGACGTAGACCTTGCGCAAGGCATCGCGATAGCGCGGGCCGTAGTTCACCGGCAGCTCGATGCCCAGCAGTAGCACGCGCGCGTGGGCCTTCTGACTGGCCTCGATCATGGCCGCGAGGTTATCGCGCATGCGGTCCAGCGGCAGCCCGCGCAGTCCATCGTTGGCGCCAAGTTCCAGCACCACGATCTGCGGTCGGTACTGTTTCAGCAATGCAGGCAGACGGTTGCGTCCGCTCAGACTGGTCTCGCCGCTGATGCTGGCATTGATTGCCCGCCACGACGGCCGCATATTCTGGAGACGGCCGTCGAGCAGATGGACCCATCCCTGCTCGGCGGCGATATTGTGGGCCGCAGACAACGAATCCCCCAGCACCAGCACCGTACGCGGCGCAGCCGCCTGTGCAGGCAGCGCAAACGACGCCAGGATGCAGAGGGTCCAAAGGGCATTCAGCAACACGGGAAGACGACGCATGACGGAATCCGACAAAGTGGCGCTCGATGCCCGCGATGTTAGCAAGCATGTCGTGGGACCGACCGGTCGCATCGACATCCTCGACAGCGTGACGCTGCGCGTGCCGCAGGGCGAGAGCCTGGCCATCGTCGGTGCATCCGGCTCCGGCAAGACCACCCTGCTCGGCCTGCTGGCCGGCCTGGACACGCCCAGCAGCGGCGAGATCCATCTGGACGGCCACCCCCTGCACGACAGCGACGAGGAAACCCGCGCGGCCCTGCGTCGGCAGCTGGTCGGCTTCGTGTTCCAGTCGTTCCACCTGATGCCCGCCCTGACCGCCGAAGAGAACGTCATGCTGCCGCTGGAACTGGACGGTGCCGAAGACGCGCGCACCCGCGCGCGCGACGCGCTGGACGCCGTCGGACTGGGCGCTCGCCGGAGCCACTATCCGCACCAGCTGTCCGGTGGCGAGCAGCAACGCGTGGCGCTGGCGCGCGCCTTCGTGCACCAACCGCGCATCCTGTTCGCCGACGAACCGACCGGCAACCTCGACCGCCGCACCGGGAACAAGGTCTGCGAGCTGCTGTTCGAACTCAACCACAGCCACGCTACGACACTGGTACTGGTCACCCACGACACGCAGCTGGCGGATCACTGCATGCACGTGGCTGAACTGGACGACGGACGCCTGCGGGAGCCGGCATGAAACTGCTGCGCCTGGCCCTGCGCACGCTGCGCCGCGAATGGCGCCTGCCGGAGCTGCGCACGCTGGCGGCGGCGCTGGTGCTGGCCGTGGCCGCGCTGGGTGTGGTCGCGACGCTGTCGGCACGGGTCGAACACGGCATCGTCGCCAGCGCCGCCGAACTCATCGGCGGCGATGTCGGCGTCCACGGCGCGTCGCCGCTGCCCGAATCGTTCGCGGCCCGCGCAAAGCAACTGGGCCTGAAGATCAGCCGGGACGCCACATTCCCCAGCGTCGCCTTCGCCGGCGATCGCAATCAGCTGCTGGACGTCACTGCGGTCGATGCCGCCTATCCGCTGCGCGGCCGACTGCGGGTGCAGGACGCCGAGGGCCACGAGCAAGCTGCTCACGGTCCCGCGCCCGGCGCGGTGTACCTCGATCATCGCGCGCTGACGGACCTACACCTGACCATTGGCCAGCCGGTGCAGCTCGGCGGACAGACGCTGCGCATCGCGGCGCAGCTGAACGCGCTGCCCGATGGCGGCCAGCTGGTCACGATGGCGCCACGCGCGGTGATGAATCTGCAAGACGCCCATCGCGCCGGGCTGCTCGGTATGGGCAGCCGCGCCGGTCACGATCTGCTGGTCGCGGGCGAACCGCCGCAAATTCGGCAATACGTCACCGAAGTGCGCCCGCTGCTGCAGAAGGGGCAGCGCCTGATTACGCCGCAAAGCACCCAGCAGCGTATGCGCGCCGCCTTCGACCGCGCCGGTGCGTTCCTGCGCCTGACAGCCTTGCTGGCCGCCCTGCTGGCAGGCGTCGCCATCGCGCTGGCCGCACAGCGCTACGCACGCCGCAAGACCGACGAGGTCGCCCTGCTGCGCGCACTGGGGACGCCACGCCGGCGCGTGCTGGGTCTGCTGGCCGCCACGCTGGCCGCGCTCGCGCTACCGGCGCTGGCGCTCGGCAGCGTGCTGGCGCTGGGGCTTTCGCAACTGGCTTGGCACCTCGCTGGCGAACTGCTCACCCGTGTGCCGACCCAACTGCCCTGGCTGCCGGCATGGGCGGCAGCCGGCATGGGACTGGCCGTGCTGATCGGTTTCGCCTTCCCGCCGCTGGCGCGTCTGGCCGACGTCGCGCCGGTGGCGGTATTCCGCCGCAGCCTTGCGCGACGCGTGCGGCGGTTCGACGTGCTCTATCTGCTGCCAGTCCTGGTCGCCGTGGCGCTGATCTGGCTGCAGGCCGGCAACGCGCGACTGGGACCGATCCTGGCCGCCAGCCTGTTCGGCGTGGTCGCCGCGGCGGTGCTGCTGTCGCTTCTGCTGCTGTGGCTGGCGCGCCGCATCGCCCCGGGGGCGCATCCGGGACTGCGTCTAGGTCTGGCTGCGCTGGCGCGCCGGCGCGGACTCAGCCTGATCCAGGCCACGGCGCTGTCACTGGGACTCACCGCCCTGCTGCTGCTCGGCGTGATCGCGCCGTCGCTGCTGCAGGGCTGGCGCAACGAACTGCCACCGGACACACCCAACTGGTTCGTGCTTAACCTGCAAAACGATCAGCGCGCCGGCTTCGAGCAGGCGCTGCGCGATCTGCATGCCGACGGCCTGAACATGCTGCCGCTGGCCGTGGGCAAGCTGGTGTCGATCGATGGCCAGCCCATCGACCAGAGACCACTGCCGAATCCGGACGCCAAGCGCTGGGCCGACCGTCAACTGCGTCTGTCCTGGACCGCCGCGCTGCCCTCCTCCAACCGCGTCGTCGCCGGCACCTGGCAGGGTGCCGATCCGCCGACGCCGATGGTCTCCATCGACGAACGCTGGCGCGATCTGTTCCAGCTGAAACCGGGCGACCGCATGACCTTCCAGGTCGGCGAAGCCACGCTGACCACGACTGTGTCCAGCGTGCGCAAGGTCGACTGGAGTTCGTTCCAGGTCAACTTCTTCCTGCTGCTGGACACCGCGCACGCGAGCCGGCTTCCGCATACCTGGATTGCCAGCTTCCATCTGCCTCGCGGCCAGTCCGGCGCACTGGCGACGCTGTCGCGCGACTACCCCAACCTCAGCCTGATCGACGTCAACGCCCTGCTGGACCGCGTGCGCGGCATCATCGACCGGGTCAACGTCGCCGTGCGCTGGGTGCTGGGCTTCAGTCTGCTGGCCGGCATCCTGGTGCTGGCCGCGGCACTGGCCTCCAGCGCGCGTGAGCGGGAGCACGAGGCGGCGCTGCTGCGCACCCTGGGCGCACACAAGTCGCAACTGCACGTGGCCGCCGCCTGCGAATTCGCCCTGCTCGGCCTGATCGCAGGCATCACTGCGGCAGTGGGCGCGGCCGGGGCCGGTCTGTGGCTGGCACGCGGGGTGTTCCGCATTCCGGGCTATCTGCCACCGTGGGAGCCGCTGCTCGTCGCCGCCGCAGCTGCGGCCCTTAGCGTGATGCTGATCGGCCTGGCCGGTACCCGCCGGGTGATCCGCACATCGCCACTCGAACTGTTGCGCCGCAGCTGAACGGAAACTATCCCACCGCGCGCATACGTCAACCGTTCACGGCCCTGTCGCGTTTTCCCGTTCACACCCCCGAACGAGGAAACGCACCATGCAACGCAAATTTCTGCTGTCTGCGCTCGCTACCGCCCTGATCGCCACAGGCGGCCTCGCCCTGGCGCAGCAAACCGCTCCGCCCGCCCCGCCCGCGCCGCCGGCCCCGGCGAACCAGCCCATGAAGATGGGCGTGCCGCATGCCTGGAAGGGCCGCATGGGCCAGCATCGCCACGGTAAGCACAGCATGCATCGCATGGGTCGTCGCGGCGGTCCGGCAGGTGCGGTGATTTCCGACCTGCGTCAGCTGTCGCGTCTGTACCGGGCAGCGGGCAAGGCCGACCAGCTTCCGGCGCTGTACAAGGACGTGCTGAGCAAGACCCAGAATCCGATGGTGCGCAACTACGCCTACGACGCGCTGGCCCGCGCGCAGATGCGTCCGCGCGACCCCAACGCGGCCATCGCCACGCTGCGCAAGAGCCTCAACGAGAACCTGACGCGCCTCAACGCCATGAAGGCGAAAGCGCCGAAGTAATCCGACCCGCCCATCGGACCGACGCCCCGGCATCACGCGATGTCGGGGCTTTTTCTTTCAGGGAGCCGACTCGACGCGATTGGACGACGCCGCGTCTTCGCCTTCGCGCTCTTCGTCCTTCACCCGGCGCCACAAGGCTTCCTGGCTGTCCAGGTCGCGCTCGGCCATCGACGTGCCCGACGCCTCCGCCAGAGCTTCCATGCGCCGGAAGCGGCGCTCGAATTTGGCGTTGGCATGGCGCAGCGCACGCGAGAAATCAACCTTGGCGTGACGCGTCAGGTTGACCAGCACGAACAGCACGTCGCCAATCTCGTCCTCCAGACGCGCGGCATCGCCGCCGGCGTCGAACTCGGTGCGCACTTCGGCCAGCTCCTCGTCGGCCTTCTCCAGCACCGGACGGTGATCGGGCCAATCGTAGCCCACGGCCGCGGCGCGCTTCTGCAGCTTCAGCGCCCGCTTCCACTCGGGCAGGCCGCGCGCGATGCCGGCCAGCGCGCTGCGATCTTCCTCGCCCTTGTCGCGCCGCTCGTCCGCCTTGATCTGCTCCCAGGCGCGCGTCTGTTCCTCGGCATCCTCGAAGGAGGCATCGCCGAACACGTGCGGGTGACGCCGCACCATCTTGTCGCTGATCGATCCGACCACGTCGGCGAAATCGAACACCCCCGCTTCCTCGGCCATGCGCGCGTGGAACACCACCTGCAGCAGCAGATCGCCGAGTTCGTCGCGCAGGTCATCGTAGTCGCGCCGGTCGATGGCATCGGCGACCTCGTAGGCTTCCTCGATCGTATAGGCGGCGATGGAGTCGAAGTCCTGCTGCACGTCCCACGGACAGCCGTGTTCGGGATCGCGCAAGCGCGCCATGATCGTCAGCAGTTCGTCGATGGAACGGGGGTTACTCATGCTTCGAGTTCCGCGATGGTTGCGTGGCCGTCACGACGCCAGGCGCGCGGCCCAGTCGATGTCGGCGTCGCCGACGGCGATGAATTCGGGATTGAGCAGCGAGTCCTTGCGGTTGTAGCGCAACGGCTCGCCGTCCAGCGTGCGCACGTCGCCACCCGCGGCTTCCAGCACGCAATGCGCGGCGGCCGTGTCCCATTCGGAAGTGGGACCGGCACGCAAATACAGATCGGCCTCGCCGCGTGCGACCAGGCAGAATTTCAACGACGAACCACGCGCGATCAGCTCGTGCTCGCCCAGCCGCGTCAGCAGTTCGCGCTGCCGCGCGCTGCCGTGCGAGCGGCTGCCGGCGATGGTCAGCGGCGCGGCGGCCTGGCGCGTTTGCAGCCGTTGCGGTTCCTCATCGGGACGCTCCTGCCGGAACGCACCGTGGCCGTGGCGCGCGTAGTACAGGTCGCCGGTCACCGGCGTCTGCACCACGCCGAGTACGCTGCGATCGCCCTCGATCAGGGCGATGTTGACGGTGAACTCCCCGTTGCGCTTGACGAACTCGCGGGTGCCGTCGAGCGGATCGACCAGCCAGTAGCGTTCCCAGCCGCGCCGGGTTTCCCAGGCGATGTCGACCGACTCCTCCGACAGCACGGGGATCTCCGGCGTCAATGCACGCAGGCTGTCGACAATGATGCGATGCGAAGCCAGATCGGCCTCGGTCAGCGGCGAGTCGTCGGCCTTCTGCTCGACGTCGAAATCGCGCTTGTAGACACCGAGGATCGCATCGCCGGCGCGACGCGCGATGTCGATGACGGAAGCGGTCAGCGCGTCGCCGCGCAGGGAATCGTTCATGTCCTTCCTTCAGGGGCGATACCGGCCGGCGAGGTATTCGCGGGCCATGAACAGCGCCGCGATGGAGCGGCCTTCGGTGACGTCTTCGCGCGCCATCAGGTGGTGCAGTTCCGACAGTTTCCATTCCACCACTTCGAGCGGCTCCGGTTCGTCGCCCTCGAGCTTCTCCGGATACAGCTCCTGCGCCAGCACCACATTGGTGACGTGGCTCATGTACGCCGGCGACAGCGACAGCGAACCGATGTGGCGCAGCGAACGCGCGCCGAAACCGGCCTCTTCCTTCAGCTCGCGGTTGGCGGCCTGCTCGACGCTCTCGTCGCGGTCCATGCGCCCCTTGGGCAGACCCAGTTCGTAGTGGTCGAGGCCGACGCTGTACTCGCGCACCAGCAGCACGGTGTCGTCGTCGCGCATCGGCACGATGATGACCGCGCCCAGCCCGGAACTGAGCAGGCGCTCGTGGGTGCGCCGTTCACCGTTGGAGAATTCCAGATCCACTTCCTCGATGTGCAGGAAGCGGCTGCGCTCGACCTTGCGGGTGTCGTGGATGATCGGATACTTGCGGCTCATTCCACCATTGTACGCCCGCTGGGATGTCAGGTCCGCTGCAGGCGTCGCAGCACCGTCTCGTGCAACACCGGCACGGCGGCAAGCACGCTGCGCGTGTCCAGTCCGGGCTCGTTGCCGTCCAGATCGCTGAACACGCCTCCGGCTTCGCGCACGATCACCGCCAGCGCGGCGATGTCGAGGATGTTCACGTCCGACTCGACCACCACATCCAGGCCGCCGCGCGCCAGCAGATGGTAGTGACAGAAGTCGCCGTAGCCGCGGATGCGGTTGCTGTCGCGGATCAGCTGCCCCAGTGCGTCCCAGCGCGCGTCGGCGGTCAGCGTGGCGACATTGCCGGTCGAGATCGACGCCTGCGCCAGCGTGTCCGTGCCGGCCACATGCACGGTCTCGCCGTCGAGGAACGCGCCGCCGCCGACGGTGGCCCACATCGTCTCGCCGAAGATCGGCGCGGAGGACACGCCCAGCACCAGCTGACCGCGATGCATCAGCGCGATCTGCGTGGACAGGAACGGCGTGCGACGGACGAAGCTCTTGGTGCCGTCGAGCGGATCGACCAACCACAGGAAATCGCCCTCGCCCTGGCGGCCGAATTCCTCGCCGTAGAAGGCATGGTCGGGATAGCGTTCGCCGATGATCCGGCGGATCGCCTGCTCGGCCTCTCGGTCGGCGACGGTGACCGGCGTGTCGTCGGCCTTCCGTTCGACCCGGACGCCGTGCCGCCAGTAGTGGCGGATCACCTCGGCCGCGGCCTGTGCCGCCTCGCGCGCCGTGTCCAGCGCCTGCTGCAGAGAAAACGTGTCGCTCAACGTGCTGCTCCCATCACCGCGCCGCCCTCGCGACGAACGATCAGTGTGCCATCTTGCTGCAGCGTGCCCAGATGCGACAGCACCTGTCGCAGCCGCGGCGCATTGCTACGCGCCTGCAGCCGCGCATCGAGACGCCAGCCCAGCAGCGAAGCCTGCGCCTGGCCCGAAAGCGCCAGCGGACCGCCGTCATCGCTCAGCTGGGCCTCCAGCGTCGTGGCCGCGCGCTCGTGCAGGCGCGCGCGCAGCGTGCCCAGGGCCACCGGACCCTGCGCGTCGACCAGCGCCGCCTGCGACCACGTGACCGTGCCGTCCAGTTGTTCGGGCCAGCGTCCGCGCACGCGCAGACGCGGAATGTCCACGACCACTTCGCCCATCGGTCGCAGACCGGGCGATCCGATCGTCACCGGTAGCGCCTGCGCATGCACGACCGCATGCAGCCGCTCACCGATCACGGCATCATCTCGCCGTTCGAAATATCCGCGCCCCTGCAGCAGCGGGCCGTCCAGATGCAGATCCAGCCTCACGCGTCCGAACAGGGCGACCCGCGACAATGCCCAATGCACTTCGCCGAATGGAATGCCGTCGTACACGACCCCTTCGGCGCGCCCGTTCCAGACGCTGCCGTGCACCGCCTCGACCTGCATGCCCGAGGCGTGCGCGCGCGCCAGTCGCCAGGCCCACGAAGCCGGAAAGAACGCGACCAGAATGATCGCCGCGAGCAGCGGAAGCAGCCAGACCAGCGTGCGAACGCGGATCACGGGCGGCCCCGCCTGCCATAGTCCGCCGCTTGAGTACAAGCGCCCGGGACGGGGATGATATTAGGCATGAACGACACCAAGAACCTCTCCGGCAACGCCGCGCTGGCCGCGCGCGATCTTCGACACGTGTGGCATCCGTGCACGCAGATGCACGACCACGAGACCATCCCCATGGTACCCATCGTGCGCGGCGAAGGGGTATGGCTGTTCGACGCCGACGGCAATCGCTACATCGACGGCGTCAGCTCCTGGTGGGTGAACCTGTTCGGTCACGCCAACCCGCGCATCGCCGACGCCCTGGCCGATCAGGCGCGGACGCTGGAGCACGTCATTTTCGCTGGACTGACCCACGAACCGGCACTGCGTCTGGCCGAGGAACTGGTGCGGGTGACACCCGAGGGCCTGAATCGCGTGTTCTACGGCGACAACGGCTCGTCCGCCATCGAAGTGGCGCTGAAGATGAGCTTCCACTACTGGCTCAACCAGGGCCACGGCGAGAAGACCCGCTTCATCGCCCTGACCGGCAGCTACCACGGCGAGACACTGGGCGCGCTGTCGGTCAGCGACGTGGCGCTGTACCGCAAGACCTACGCGCCGCTGCTGCTGGAACCGATTCTGGCGCCGTCGCCGGATACTTGGGATGCCGAACCGGGCGAGTCGCCGACCGAGATCGCGGCACGCCGCCTGGAAGACATGCGCGCCGTGCTGGAACGCAACGCCGGCGAGGTCTGCGCGGTGATCGTCGAACCGCTGGTGCAGTGCGCCGGCGGCATGCGCATGTACCACCCGGACTACCTGGCCGGTCTGCGCAAGCTCTGCGACGAGTTCGACGTGCACTTCATCGCCGACGAGATCGCCGTCGGCTTCGGCCGCACCGGCACGATGTTCGCCTGCGAACAGGCCGATGTGCGTCCGGATTTCATGTGCCTGTCCAAGGGCCTGACCGCCGGCACCCTGGCGCTGTCGGCAGTACTGACCACCGACGCCGTGTACGAGGCGTTCTACGACGAATACGCCAGCGGCAAGGCTTTCCTGCATTCGCACAGCTACACCGGCAACCCGCTGGCCTGCCGCGTGGCGCTGGAGACGCTGGCGATCTTCGCCGACGAACCGGTGATCGAGAACAACCGTCGCCTCGCCGCGCACCTGGCCTCGCGCCTGGAACCGCTGCGCGACCACCCGCACGTCGCCGACGTGCGCCAGACCGGCATGATCGCCGCCGTCGAGCTGGTCCGCGACAAGGCCACGCGCACGCCGTTCCCATTCGAGGAACGCCGCGGCATGCGCGTGTACCTGCACGGCCTGACCCGCGAATGCCTGTTGCGTCCGCTGGGCAACGTCGTCTACTTCATGCCGCCGTACGTGGTGACCGAGAGCGAGATCGACCATCTGGTCGACGTCGCCATCGAGGGCATTGAGCGCGCGGTGGCCTGAGCCGAACGATTCAGACCGGCCAGGCGCCCAGCACCGCGCCGTACAGCGTGAACTGCAGTGTGTGGTAGCCGCCGTCGAGCAGGAACAGCTTCATGCTGCGCCGCGCGAACAGGTAGTTGATGCCGAAGCTGGTCGCGACCCAGCACAGCCCCGCCAGCACACCCGCCCCGACCGCGAAGCGGAACTGGGGCGAAGGCCCGAGGAACAGCGCGAACACGAACGCCGCCAGCAGACTCAGCACGAATGCGCCGACAAACGTGCGCAGAAGCGGCGGCACCTTCTCCGGATCCACGCCCGCCTCACGCGCCCACAGCCGCTGGAACACGAAGCCGTACCAGAGACTGCCCAGCACGAAGCTGGACATCGCCGCAGCGAGTACGGCCCACAGTTGGATATCTTCCATGACTCACCCCGCGTCACACACAGCACCGGGGCACAAGCTTCCACAATCAGGACGCATCTGTCATTGCAACCAAAGTGGCAGGCCGTAAGGCATGCCCGGGCGGGCTCGCCTCCCGCTGGATTTCAACCGTTTCCGTTGCCGATGCGTGAACGCAAGGCCTGCAGACGCTGTGCGTCCGGCCGCAGTCTGGCGGCGGCTTCCACGGCTTGCCTGGCGGCGGCGCGGTTGCCCTGATTCAGGCTATTCTCGGCCTGATCGAGCCATGCGCTGGCCAGGCGGCGACGCATGCCCGTCTGCGCGGCATCGCCGGGCACCAATTGCTCGAGCACCTTCAGCATCTTGTCGGCCTGCGCCAGATCGCCCTGGTTCATGGCCTGGTCGAACCGCGTGGTCGCGTGCGCGGCCAACCCCTGCAAACCGGCCAGGGCGGCGCGATTGTTGCCGTCGATGTTGAGCACTTCGCTGTACAGATCGTAGGCACTCGCCCCCGGTGGCAGCATGATGTCGCCGGCATCGAGCGCCGCCTTCGCCCGCTTCAGCAACCCATCGATGCGCGCCTGCTGCTTCGGCGTCAGCGGCGTGGCCGCCTGATCCTGACCGGACGCTGTCTGCTGCTGATCGGTCAAACGCGAGCGCGCGGCGGCCAGATCCGCCGAATGCGGGGCCAGCTTCGCGGCCTGATCGAGCAAGGCGGAAGCCTGCTTGAAATCCTCGGCATCGATGGAGGCGTTGGCGCGCAGAATCAACGCCTGCGCCACCTGCCCCACGCCGGCCTTGGCCTGCGCATTGTCGGGGTCGAGTTTCAGCACCGCCTGGAACTGCGCCAGCGCGTTGTCGCTGCCGTCCCCGGTGAACGACCCCGCGCGCAGGGCGTCGCGGGCCTGCTGCAGATGCTGCTGAATGGCCGCCTCGGACTGCTGTTTGGCCTGGGCCAGATGCGCACGCAGCGACGGCAAATCGCCATACCCCGGCATCAGCGAGGCAATCTCGCCGATCAGATCGTCGGCCTGATCCAGCTGACCGTTGTCGAGCGCGCTGCGCGCCTGCCCCGCCAGCGCGTCACCGACCTTGTCCAGGCCATGGCGTGCCACGGCGTTGTCGGGATCGGCCTTCAGCGCCTGACGGAACAGCCTGGCCGCACCCTGGTCACCATCCAGCTTGCCCTGGGCCAGGGCCTGCTGCGCCTGGGTGATGAGTGCATCGGTCTGCGCCTGCGACTGGCGCGCCTGCAGCAGCTTCTGCGAGACGGCATGCACCGCGTCGCCACCGCCGAGCAGCTCGCGGGCATCCTCCAGCGCGGACTGCGCGTCGGCATAGTCGCCCTTGGCCATGGCATCGCGGGCCCGCTTCAACTCGGCTTCGCCGACCTTGCGCAATCCCGCGTTGGCCTGCTCGTTATCCGGCTCCAGCGCGCGCACGGCTTCGTACAATTCTCGCGCGCTGTCGCCCTGATTGCCTTCGAGATGCCCGGCCGCGTAGGCCTTGTCCGCGCGCGCCAGCAGACTGTTCAGCTGGGTGCGGGGAAACAGGCTGCGCAACGCATCCTGCTTGACCCAGGCCAGCGTGCCCAGCGCCAGCAGGATCACCGCCAGCAACGGCCACAGCCAGCCACGACGCGAGCCCGAACGAGTGGGTGCCGAAGGCGTGGAGGCGCGCGACCGCTTTCGCGTCTCGCCCGGAAGCACCATCTCGGACTCTGACGGCGATGGTGCGGAGGAAGACGGCGGTGCGGAAGACGAGCGACCGTGAAGCTCGTCGAGATCGCCCAGACTCGGCTCGGTGCGGCCTCGCGACCCGGAATTGCGTTGTTCGCCCATGGAAGAGCTCGAAACCTTGACTCCGTTCAGCTTAGCATCGTCAAACCCGCGCCAGCACTTGCTTCAGGGCTGCATTCAGCCGGCAGCCAGCCGTTGCACCTCGATCACGTTGGGCAGGGTTTCCAGACGTGCCAGCAGCACCGACAGCTGTTCGAAATCGCGCACCCGCAGGGTGAAGGTCATTTCCGCCTCGCCGGTGCGCGCAAACAGTCGGCTGGACGAGGCCACGATGGGCGCGCCGAAGTTGGTGATCAGGCCGGTGACGTCCTTCTGCAGCCCCTTGCGGTCGTAGCCGAGTACGCGCACCGTGGCCTCGTAGGCGCGCTCTGGTACGTGCCCCCATTCGACGTCGATCACGCGCTTGGGATCGCGCCGCGCCAGCCGCGCCAGGCTGGTGCAGTCACGCCGATGCACCGACACGCCGCGCCCCTTGGTGATGTACCCGCGCACCGGATCGCCCGGCAGCGGCTGGCAACAGCGCGCCAGCGTGGTCATCAGATCGCCCACGCCCTGCACGCGCATGGCGCCCGGATCGACCCGCTCGGTACGCCGCGGCGTGGGCCGGGGGGCCGGCGCGCCGGCTTCACGTTCGGTCAGGCTGCGCGCGATCTGGGCCGTGGACAACTCGCCCAGGGCCAGCGCCACCAGCAGTTCCTCGAACTGCTGGAAACCGAGCTTGCGCGCCAGCGCGTCGTGGTCGGCGTCGGTCATGGCCAGACGCTTGAGTTCACGCTCCAGCAGCGCTCGACCGGCGGCCAGATTCGCACTGTGCTCCTTGCGCCGGAACCAGGCGCGCACCTTGTCCTTCGCGCGCCCCGAATGCAGATAACCGTGATGCGGCGACAGCCAGTCGCGGCTGGGTTCGGACTGCTTGGCGGTGAGAATCTCCACGCGGTCGCCGCTGCGCGGCTGATGCGTCAGCGGCACGATGCGGTCGTTGACCTTGGCGCCGCGGCAGCGATGTCCGACGTCGGTATGAATGTGGTACGCGAAATCGAGCACAGTCGCGCCGCGCGGCATGTCGACAACTTCACCGCGCGGGGTCAGCACGTAGACGCGGTCCTCGTCCAGCGCGGTCTCGAAATCGGCCAGCAGACCGGCATCGTCGTCGCCGCGCGACTCCAGCAACGTGCGCAGCCAGGCCACGCGCTTCTCGAACTGCGCATCGCCCGACCCGCCTTCCTTGTAACGCCAGTGAGCGGCCACACCGAGTTCGTTGTCGCGATGCATGGCGTGAGTGCGGATCTGCACTTCCAGCGTGCGCCCGCCCGGCCCCAGCACGGCGGTATGCAGCGAGCGGTAGCCATTCTGCTTGGGCCGCGCGATGTAGTCGTCGAACTCCTTCGGGATGTGCGGCCATAGACCGTGCACCACGCCCAGCGCGGCGTAGCAGTCGGCGACATCGTCGACCAGGATGCGCAGGGCGCGGATGTCATACAGCTCGGCGAAATCCAGATGCTTGCGCTGCATCTTCTTCCAGATCGAGTGGATGTGCTTGGGCCGACCCGCGATGTCGGCCTTGATGCCGGCTTCGCGAAGCGCCGTACCCAGCGTGTCGATGCATTCGCGGATGAAGCGCTCGCGGTCGACGCGGCGCTCATCCAGCAATTTCGCGATGCGCTTGTAGACGTCCGGCTGCAGGAAGCGGAACGCGAGATCCTCCAACTCCCACTTCAACTGCCAGATGCCCAGACGATTGGCCAGCGGCGCATGGATGTCGGCAGTCAGTTTGGCCAGCCGCCGCGCTTCCTCGGCCGGCAGCTTCGACGCGCCGCGCATGCGCAGCAACTGGCGAACCAGCAGCACGAACACCACGCGCACATCGCGGATGATCGCCAGCAGCAGACGCCGCAGCCCCTCGCTGGCACCGCTGCGCTCGGCATGCAGCGCCCACACGCGCTCGGCGGCGAACTGCCCTTCGACCAGCCTGACGACCCCCGGCGGCAACGACTCCGCCGCCCGCTCCCAGGCCGCGTGATCGTGCTCGGCGACCGCAAACCACAGCGCTGCGGCACGGGTTTCCTCGTCGCAGCCCAGCGACGCCAGCAACTCCAGTGTCTGCGTCTGGGACTCGCAGGGCGCCTCCGGCAGACCGGCGCAGGCGTTCATCGCGTCACGCAGCAACGGCGTGTCGGCAGTGGGAGTTTGCGGCGGACGGGTGGATTCGGCCATGGGAAAAGCCTAGTACGAAGCGTGAAGCGGACGAAATGACGACGCGTGGTATCGCCATGCTCAGGCGTCGCCGCCGCGCTCGACCTTGTGCAGCGCGCGCACCATGCGCTTGGGCGAGACCGTGACCGCCGTGCCCAGTTCCTGGGCGAACAGCGACACGCGGAATTCCTCGATCATCCAGCGCAGCGCATCCAGATCCTCGCCCGCCGCGCCGGCTGCCCGCTGCTGCAGCCAGGCGCGCCAGTACGGCAGCACCTGCAGCAGGCGCTGCTGATCCTTCTTTGGGTCCTGCTGCAGGCGCTCGGCGCGCAGGCGCATGGCCTGCAGGTAACGCGGAAACTGGCGCAGGCGATCCAGCGGCAGTTCGCGCAGGAACCCCGGTTGCAGCAGGGCATCGAGCTGCTCGCCCAGATCGTCGTAGCTGGCCGCGGCGAACCCCATCAGCGGCGGTTCCAGCCAGGGCTTGAGCTCGGCCTGCGCCTCGATGATCGGCTCGGCGCACTTCAGACGTTCGACCGCCGCCGCGAACACACCGCGTGCCAGCGTGTCCTGCAGCGCGTCGAAATCGGCGCGGGTACGCACATCCAGAATCTGCACCGCCAGCAGATCGGCCAGGCCGCCCTCGACCAGATCCTCGCGCAGGCCGTCGAGGCTTCCCAGCGGTGCGTACTTCAGACCGATCGTGTTACCGATCGGCAACTTGCGCCGCGCCTGCTTCAGCGCCGGCGCCAGCGACAGCCGCAGCAGTCGCTCCACGCCGCTCCGGTGCTCGGCGAGCGCTTCGTCCGCGCGCTCGAAGACACGCAGCGCCACCGAGGTGCCCTGATCGACCAGGGCCGGCCAGGCGTCCAGCCCGCCCTCGGAGCGCACGCGCTCGGGCAGGTCGTCGAAATCCCAGCTGACCACATCCTCGCGGGTCAGGTCGGCATCGGCCTGACGCGAGAACGCAGCGCGCGCATCGCCGCTCCATTCCGCGCGCAGGGCATCGAGACTGCGCGAAGTCGCCAGCGTGCGGCCGTGCTCGTCGTGCAGCCGAAAGCGCATGGCGAAATGCGCGGGCAGCTCGGCGCCAGCGAAGGCGTCGGCTGCGATCTCCACGCCGGTCGTGCGTTCGAGGAACCGCGCCAGGGCAGCATGCAACGGCTCGTCGCCGACCGTCTCGGCCTCGCAGAAAGCCCGGGCGAAGTCCGGCGCCGGCACGAAGTTGCGGCGCAGGCCCTTCGGCAGGCTGCGGATCAGCGCCGCGACCTTGTCAGCCAGCAGGCCCGGCACCAGCCACTGACAGCGCGTGGCCGGCAACGCATTGAGCATCGCCAGCGGTAGATGCAGTGTCACCCCGTCGGCCTCGTCGCCGGGCACGAAACGGTATTCGAGCCGATAGCGCTGGCCGTCGATCTCCAGCCGCGCCGGGAAGGCGTGCGCATCCAGGTCCGGCGATACGTCGAGCACGTCGTCGAGCGACCAGCGCAACGCGGCCTGCTTCGCTGGCGGCGCCTTGCGGTACCACTTCTCCAGCGTGCTGCGCGAAACGATATCGGCAGGCAGCTTGTCCTCGAAGAACACGGCGAGGTCCTGCGGCGACTTCAGCAGCCCCTCGCGGCGCTGCTTGGCTTCCAGTTCGTGGGCCTTTTCCAGCACGCGCTGATTGGCGCGGACGAAATCGGCGCGCGTGTCGATGTCGCCGGTCGCCAGCGCCTGCTCCAGGAAGATCGCGCGCGCCAGCGCCGGATCCTGCTTCTCGAACGTCACCATGCGCCGCTCGGCCAGACTCAGACCGAACAGCGTGACCTGTTCGTACGCCACCACCTTGCCGCGCTTGCGCGACCAATGCGGGTCGCTATGCGAGCGGCGAATCAGATGCGCGGCCTGCTCCTCGATCCAGCGCGGATCGACGCGCGCGCAGAGCATGCCCCACACGCGTCCACCGACGTCGAGAATCTGCGCCGCGAACAGCCAGTTCGGCGGCGACTTCGCCAGCGACGAGCCCGGAAAGACCTTGAAGCTGCGCTGGCGTGTGCCGCGAAACACGCCCTTCTCGTCCT
Organism: Oleiagrimonas citrea; assembly: GCF_012395255.1. GTDB lineage: Bacteria > Pseudomonadota > Gammaproteobacteria > Xanthomonadales > Rhodanobacteraceae > Oleiagrimonas > Oleiagrimonas citrea. The sequence goes on along the minus strand of NZ_JAAZQD010000004.1, from coordinate 411,510 downwards.
TGTGCGCGACCTGGGTCGGCAAGCCAGCCAGCAGGCAGCGGTGAATGGCCTCGTAGGCTTCGGCGGGCAGCGTATCCGCGTCGTCCTGCCGCTGCGGCGCGCGCGCAGAATTCGCAGCCTGTGTCGACCCGGTCTTTTCAGCGCGCGCAGGCGCTTTGCCCCGACGACGGCGTGAGGACGCTTCCGGCTTCCCGGCATCACGCGCCAGATCGCCCATCGCCAGCTTCAGCTGCCGATGCAATTCGCGCCACTCGCGCATGCGCAGGTAGCTGAGGAAATGCTTCTGGCACCAATCGCGCAATTTCGACTGGGTCAGATCCTCGTGCGCCATCGTGTACGCGCGCCACAGATTCAGCACGCCGACGAAATCGGATTTCGGATCGGCAAAGACCTTGTGCGCGGCATCGGCCTGGCCACGCGCGTCGGCGGGGCGTTCGCGCGGGTCCTGCACACTCAGGAAGGCGACCACGGTCAGCAGGGCATCCAGCGTATCGCGCTGCTTCGCTTCGACCAGCATGCGCGCCAGCTGCACGTCGATGGGCAGACGCGCCAGCTCGCGACCGATGGGCGTCAGCGTGCGCGCATCGTCGATGGCCGACAGCTCGGCCAGCCGCCGGTAGCCGTCCGCGATGGCGCTCGGCTCGGGCGCTTCGAGAAACGGAAAGTCCTCGACCTCACCCAGCTTCAGACTAAGCATGCGCAGGATCACGTTGGCCAGCGACGAACGCAGCAGCTCCGGATCGGTGAAGGGCGGGCGACCGTCGAAATCGGTTTCGTCATACAGCCGCACGCACACGCCCGGCCCCACGCGTCCGCAGCGGCCCTTGCGCTGATCGGCGGCGGCGCGCGAGATCGGCTCGACGTGCAGGCGTTCGAGCTGGCTGCGCTGGCTGTAGCGCTTCACGCGCGCGGTGCCGGTGTCGATGACATAGCGGATGCGCGGCACGGTCAGTGAGGTCTCGGCGACGTTGGTCGCCAGCACCACGCGCCGCGCCGGTCCCGGATGGAACACGCGATCCTGATCCTTCGCCGACAGGCGCGCGTACAACGGCAGCACCTCGGTATGGCGGTACTGACGGCGCGAAAGCAGCAGATGCGCGTCGCGGATCTCGCGCTCGCCGGGCAGGAACACCAGCACGTCGCCGCGCGGGTCCTCGGCGCTGAGTTCGTCGAGCACACGCGCGATGTGCTCGGCGCTGCCCTGCTGGATGCCGCCCGACGAACCCGACAGCGCTTCCAGCGGCCGCCAGCGCACCTCGACCGGATAGGTGCGGCCCTCGACCTCGATCACCGGCGCGTCGTCGAAATGCTCGGCGAAGCGCTTGGTGTCGATGGTCGCCGAGGTGACGATGATCTTCAGGTCCGGCCGCCGCCTCGCCAGCCGCTTCAGGTAACCGAGCAGGAAGTCGATGTTGAGGCTGCGCTCGTGCGCTTCGTCGATGATAAGCGTGTCGTAGGCGCTCAGCCATGGATCGCGCTGCGTCTCGGCCAGCAGGATGCCGTCGGTCATGAACTTGATCAGGCTGTCGTCGCTGACCTGTTCGGTGAAGCGCACCTGGAAGCCGACCTGCTCACCGATCTGCGTGCCCAGTTCCTCGGCCACGCGCCGCGCCACGGAACGTGCCGCCAACCGCCGTGGCTGCGTGCAGCCGATCAACCCCGCCGCACCGCGCCCGGCAGCCAGGCACAGCTTCGGCAACTGCGTGGTCTTGCCCGAACCAGTCTCGCCGGCGATCACCACCACCTGGTGGTCGCGGATCGCCGTCATGATGTCGTCGGCGCGCTCGCTGATCGGCAGCGCGGCGTCGAGTCCCACCTTCGGCACCGTCGCCGCGCGCGCCTCGCGACGCGCCACCGAGGCCTCGATGCGCTCGTGCAGGCGCGCCCGTTTCGCGGCGTCCTCGCCACCCTCGCGCTTCAGGCGCCGCCACTGGCCGAGCAGCCTTCCGTAGTCGCGCGAGCAGACCTGCCCCAGGCGCTGGCGCAGCGCAGGCAGGTCACGGATGTCGTCACGGTCGGGGAGCGGAGTGTTCATGGAATCGAACATGATAGCCCGGCCCTATGGCCGCAATCAGCACTATCCATTTCCTTCCCGGCGCATTCGCCCCCATTTATGTAGACAACAGGGGACGCGCTCATGAATCGCTGTCCGTCGACGTCCGACGTCGGCCACATCGGATTCAGGGCGTCACCCTTAGGATCGAGCATCCATCCAACCCTCAGCAAAGGAGACTACGCATGGCCATCGATATCGGCATTGCACAACAGGATCGCGAGGCGATCGCCGGCAGCCTTTCGCGTCTGCTGGCGGACACCTATTCGCTATACCTGAAGACCCACAGCTTCCACTGGAACGTCACCGGCCCGCAGTTCAACAGCCTGCATCTGATGTTCGAACAGCAATACAACGCGCTGTGGATGGCCGCCGACGAGGTCGCCGAGCGCATCCGCACACTGGACATCGTCGCACCCGGTTCCTACACGCAGTTCGCCAAACTGACGTCCATCAAGGAAGAGACCGGCGTGCCGGCATGGCAGGACATGGTCGAGCAGCTGGTCGAGGGACACGAAGTTGCCGCTGCCACCGCGCGCAAGACGGTGAAGGTGGCCGAGGAGGCCGGCGATGAAGGCACCGCGGACCTGGTGATCGGCCGCCTCAAGGACCACGAGAAGACCGCATGGATGCTGCGCTCGCTGCTGCAGTAACCGCTGCTCGCTACGTCCCCCGCACCGAAGGCGCGCCGCATGGGCGCGCCTTCTTTTGCATCGGATCGGAACACTCGTTGCGCGAGCCGTTCGTTGCGGACGTCTGCAGCCCGTCAACGAGCCTGCCAGAGGTCGCCGAGAGGCGTTTCCGCCAATGCGAAACGTTCCTATCGCCAAACTCCTCTGATTGAGGCAATATAGTCTCGAGGCCCAAAAATCAACAGGTTGGGGATATGAGCGCGACGATCGAACTTTTCGAACTCTTCAAGGAGCGCCTGACGGTGCGTTCCGATCACGCAGCTGGACAGATCCTGGGCGTGAAACCGCAGACCATCAGCAACTGGCGCACCCGTGGCAGCCAGGCCGAACCCAAGCTGATCGAGACGATGTGCCGCAAGCTGGAGCAGGATCCGATGCCCTGGCTGCTGCGCGCGCAGGCCGATCAGGCGCACGACCCGGCCAACGGCCTGGTCTGGAAGCGCATGGCGACGCGTCTGGGCATCTCCCTGACCGCCGTCGCGCTGGCCGTCAGCAAGCTGTTCTCCGACGCCAACATGCAGATGGCCGTCGCCATGGGCGGCATGGACGAATATGCCTGGGGCGCGATGAGCTCCATGAGTCAGGCGCTCACCATCCTGTCCTAAGCTGCCATACCCGGCGCACCCTAGTTCGAACGCCGCGGATCTCCGGTCCGCGGCGTTCGCGTGTCCGTCGCCTGAGCGCAACCTGACCGCGATCCCGCATCGCGTTGAGCCGGCGCAATGCCTTGGGTAAGCTCGTTTCCCTCGCCCCGCACCGACGGGCCCGGCCATGCCCGTGACGCGCCAGCAGGACTCCCCTTGACTCCCGAAGCCCGAACCTACGACAGCCGACATCCCGTGTTCGCTGCCGTGGTCATGGCACTGGTGCTGGCCGTGCTCAACATCGGACTGTGGTGGTGGGCCAACCTGCCCAACGGACCGACGGACCTGCAGGGGCCGATCAGCGGCTTCGCCTACAGTCCGTTCCAGCGCTATCAGAGTCCGTTCGACAACGACAAGCCGAGCGACAAGGACATCGCCGGCGATCTGAAGCTGCTGTCGCGCTACACGCAGCACATCCGCACCTACGACGCGCTGCAGAACCCGGAAATCTACCGACTGGCGAAAAAGCAGGGGCTGGACGTCATGGCCGGTGCCTGGATTGATCGCCGCCTGGTGCACAACGACGACGAGATCCGCGCCGTCATCAGCCTGGCGCGCCGCTACCCGAAGACCATCACCCGCGTGCTGATCGGCAACGAGGTGCTGCTGCGCGACGACATCAAGCCGGACCGGCTGATGGCATACCTGGACCGCGCGCGCGCGGCGATCCGGCAGCCGGTGTCGGTGGCCGAACCGTGGCACATCTGGGAGAAATACCCCGAACTGGTGCAGCACGTCGATTTCATCGCCGTGCATCTGTTGCCGTACTGGGAAGGCGTGCCGCGCCGCGACGCCATCGGCGATGTGCTGCAGCGCTACGAAGAGCTGCGCCGGATGTACCCGAACAAGCCGATCGTGGTCGGCGAGATCGGCTGGCCGTCCAACGGCGACCGCTTCCATTACGCCAACCCGTCGGTCTCCAACGAAGCGATCTTCCTGCGCCAGTGGTTCCAGGTCGCGCGCGAACGGCACATCCAGTACTACGTGATGGAAGCCTTCGACCAGCCCTGGAAGGAACAGCTCGGCGAGGGCCGCACCGGCGCCTACTGGGGCATGTTCGGTGCGGACCGCAAACCGAAGTTCGCCTTCAAGGGTCCGGTCACCGAGGACACCGGCTGGCCGTTCAAGGCGCTCGCCGCCAGCCTGCTGGCGCTGATCCCGATGGTCTGGTTCGGCCGCCGCTACAGCCGTTTCAAGCTGGCTGGGCGCTTCTTCTTCATGCTGCTGCTGCAGCTGGCGGCCGGCGTGATCGTGTGGGCGGCCACCCTGCCCTTCAACTTCTACCTCAGTCCGTTCGACTGGGCGATGCTGGTGCTGCTGTTCCCGGCACAGATCGCCATCATCGCGATCCTGCTGATCAACGGCTTCGAGTTCACCGAAGTACTGTGGCGCCGGGGCTGGCTGCGGCACGGCGAACTGCTCGAACCGGACCCGCCGGCGAAGCAGCCGTTCGTGTCGATCCATCTGGCCTGCTACAACGAGCCGCCGGAGATGGTGCAGGTCACACTGGACTCGCTGGCCGCGCTCGACTACCAGAACTACGAAGTGCTGGTGATCGACAACAACACCAAGGACCCGGACGTCTGGAAGCCGGTCGAGGCCTACTGCGAGAAACTCGGCCCGCGCTTCCGCTTCTTCCATCTGGAGCCGTGGCCGGGCTTCAAGGCCGGCGCGCTGAATTTCGGCTTGAAGGAAACCGACGACCGCGCCGAGATCGTCGCCGTGGTCGACGCCGACTACGTGGTGCGCCCGGACTGGCTGTCGCGTCTGACCGGCCATTTCCACGATGCCGATGTCGCCGTGGTGCAGTGCCCGCAGGCGCACCGCGACTTCGCCGACAACACCTTCCGCCGCTGGACCGCGTGGGAATACGACGGTTTCTTCCGCATCGGCATGCACCATCGCAATGAGCGCAACGCCATCATCCAGCACGGCACCATGACCATGGTCCGCCGCAGCGCGCTGGAAGGCACAGGCGGCTGGTCGGAATGGACCATCTGCGAAGACGCCGAACTGGGCCTGCGCCTGATGCACGCCGGCTACCAGCTGGTCTACGTCGACGAACTGATGGGCAAGGGCCTGACGCCCGCCGATTTCAAGGCCTACAAGAGCCAGCGCTACCGCTGGGCCTTCGGCGCGATGCAGATCCTCAAGGGTCGCTGGGACTGGCTGGTGCGCAAGGGCCCGCTCAGCGCCGGCCAGCGCTTCCACTTCCTCACCGGCTGGTTCAGCTGGTTCGCCGACGCGCTGCACTTCATATTCACGATGATGGCGCTATTCTGGACCGCCGGCATGATCGGCCTGCCGCAGTACTTCAGCCTGCCGATGCAGCTGTTCCTGATCCCGGTGATCGGCTTCTTCATCGCCAAGGCGGTGTTCGGCATCGTGCTGTACCGTGCCCGCGTACCCTGCGGCTGGCGCGACACGCTGACCGCCTCGGTCGCCAGCATGGGTCTGTCGCACGCCATCGCGCGCGGCATCATGCACGGACTGACCCGCAAGAAGACGGCCTTCGTGGTCACCGCCAAGAGTCGCCGCCTGGGCGAATCGAGCTTCGCCGCGTTCGCGCCGGTGCGCGAGGAAGGTCTGATGGCCATCGCGCTGGCGCTGGCCATCGGCGGCATGGCGTTCGCCTTCGGCAGCACCTACCTCGAAGGCACGCTGTGGATGATCATTCTGGGTGCGCAGGCGATACCCTATGTATCCGCGCTGGCCGGCGCCTGGGTCGCCCATCGCAGCGCCTGACGCCCGCCGCGCCGCGGCAGGCCGATGCTATCGTCGCCCTGTCGTCCGAAACTTGCCACGGAACCGGTTGTCACCCTCTCATGCGTCCGCTCTCGCGCATCGTCCTCGCCTTGTTGCTCCCTCTGCTGGTGCTCGCGCCGCTGCGCGCGCAGGCGGGCGTCACCGTGCGCGTGCAGGGACTGAACGACGACCTGAAGCAGGCCGTGACCGCCGCCGTGCGCCTGAGCCAGTACGCCAAGCGCGACGCCAGCGCCGCGCAGGTGCGGCGGCTGTATGCAAAGGCGCCCGACGAAGCACGTCAGGCGCTCCGCCCCTACGGCTATTACGACGCACGTGTCGACGCGGACCTGAAGCAGAACGGCGCCGACTGGACTGTCACGCTGAAGGTGACGCCCGGCGATCCGGTGATCGTGCGCAACGTCGACATCCAGCTCGACGACGCCGCGCGCAAGCTGCCCGACGTGCGCAGCGCCATCCGCCAGTTCAAGCCGCGCAAGGGTCAGCGCATGGACGACGGCCTGTACACGGCCTCGCGCGACGCCATCGCGGGGGCGCTGACCGCCGTCGGCTACCTCGATGCGCGCATGACCGTGCACAAGGTCGAGGTGACCCGCGCCACGCACAGCGCGGTCGTGCACCTGGCCTGGAAGGTCGGCCGACGCTATCGCTTCGGCAAGGTAACTTTCGAGGGCAGCCAGTTCCGGGACGGTTTCCTGAATCGCTACGTGCCGTTCAAGCGCGGCGACTATTTCTCGCAGCCCGATCTGCTACAGCTGCAGCAGGCGCTGACCGGCGCGGACTACTTCGCGGTGGTCAACGTGCTGCCGGACATCGAACATGCGCACGACGGCGTGGTCGATATCAATGTGCAACTGAAACCGGCCAAACGCAGCGTCTACACCGGCGGTCCGTTCATCGGCACCGACACCGGCGCCGGCGTCCGTCTCGGGCTGGAACGGCGCTGGGTCAACAACCGCGGCCACAAGTGGAAGAACGAACTGGTGCTGGCGCAACGATTGAAGACGCTCAGCACGCTCTACCAGGTGCCGCTGCCCGGCACCAATCAGCGCAGTCTCAACTTCGGCGCCAACTACCGGCAGGCCGACACCGACACATCCAAGTCGCGCACGCTGGAACTGGTCGCCAGCGAGAGCAGGCTGTGGCACGGCTGGCTGCGCACGGTCGGCATCCATGCGCTGTCGGGCACATTCACCGTCGGCAAGCGCGGCGGCGATCCGGACAACACGCTGGGCATCGAGCGCGGCCAGAGCACGCTGGTGTATCCGGAAATCTCGCTGGTGAAGAAACAGGGCGCGGATCCGAACTACGTGCGTCACGGCTGGCGTCTGAGCCTGACCGCGCGCAGCACGCTGGGCACCGTTCTTTCCGACACGCGCTTCGCGCAGGTCATCGCCGACGCCAAGTGGATCGATGCCTTCAGCCGCCGCGACCGACTGATCGTGCGCGGTACCGCCGGCAGCACCGTGGTCGGCGACTTCAGCCAGTTGCCGCCGCAGTTGCGCTTCTTCGCCGGCGGCGACCAGTCGGTTCGCGGCTACGGCTACCAGTCGATCGGACCGCGCAACCGCTACGACCGCATCATCGGCGGACGCAATCTACTGGTCGGCAGCGTCACCGCCGAGCACTATTTCACAACCACCTGGGGCATGGCCGCCTTCGTCGACGCGGGCAACGCCTTCAACGGCAGCGACTACCGGCCGCGCATCGGTGCCGGCCTGGGCGTACGCTGGCGCTCGCCGGTGGGCATGATCCGCGTCGACTTCGGCGTGCCGGTGCATGACCGCAATGCCCACGGCGTCGAACTCCATCTCGTCATCGGGCCGGACCTGTGAAGGGGCTGAAGCGCATCGCGATCGCATTCGGCGTCCTGCTGCTGATAGCTGGGCTGGCGCTGGGCTGGCTACTGGGCACCGCGTCGGGCCTGCACTTCGCGCTGGCGCGCGTCGAGCACGCAACCGGTAACGCCCTGCAGATTCAGCAGTCGCAGGGACGTCTGGCCGGACCGCTGACCCTGTCCGGCGTGCGCTACCGCGACGCGCAGAGCGGACTGGACGTGCGGATCGCGAAGATCGAACTCGACCTGCACCCGCTGGCCCTGCTGCGCGGACGCGCTCACTTCGCTCGACTGGCCGTACAACAGGTCGACGTGGCCTTGCCGACGCATCCCACACCCGCCACTGCAAGCGACACCGGACCGATCTCACTGCGCGCGCCGTTCGACGTGATGCTCGACCGGGTGCAGGTCGGCCACGTCCGCATCCATCGCGGCGACGAGGAGGTGTTCGTCTCCGACCGTCTGGACCTGGCCGGCGCCTGGACGCACGACGGCGTGCAACTGCGGCGCCTGCAACTACGCGCACCGGATGGCCAGGTCGATCTCGACGGAACGATGACCTTCGGCCGCGGCTACCCCGGCAAGGGTTCGCTGCGCTTCGACTGGAACGCCAACGGCACACGCTGGGCCGGCACCCTGCATGCCGACAACAACGGCCGCGCGGCCAGCGCGAAGATCGAACTGACGCAACCGTCCGTGGCGCACATGCAGCTCCGCCTCACCCCGCGCGCGCCCTACGCCTGGAAAGCGCACATCGTGATTCCGCGCGGAGAAGCCGCCCCCTGGATCGGCAAGGGTTCGATCCAGCAATTGGCCGCCACGCTCGACGCCCATGGCGACAGGCAGACCCTGAACGCCAACGGCTGGCTGGAGCTCGACACCACCCGCGTGCAACTGGCCGCGCTGCAGGTGCACGCAACCCAGAACGGCCAGCCATGGCAACTGGAGCACCTGCAGATCACTTCGCCCCAGCACAAGGGCGTGCTGCAGGGCCATGGAAGCATCCGCCTCGATCCGGCACCGCTCCAGGCCGCGCTGGACCTGCAGTGGAAGGACGTCACGCTTCCCGCCGAACTGACCGGTCAAGCGCTGGCCAGCCAGGGTTCGCTGCACGTCGAGGGCAATACCGAGCATTATCGCGCCACGCTCGACGCCCAGGCCGGACCACCGGGCCGCCCCTCGCACTTGCAGGCGCAACTGCAGGGCGCGTCGGATCGGCTCACGATCGAGAACCTCACCGTCCGGCAGGCCAAGGGAAAACTCGATGCACATGGCGAGTTGCAATGGAGTCCGCAGTTGCAATGGCAGGTCGACGCCAAGGCCGATCATTTCAATCCGGGCGAATTGCTGGCCGGATGGGACGGCGCACTCGACGCTGTGCTGTCCAGCCAGGGCCGCATTGCCGACCAGGACACGCGCGGCACCCTGAAGCTGGACAAACTCGATGGCACGCTGCGTCAGCGTCCTGTGTCGGGCCACGGCACGCTCAACCTGTCGGCAAACCGGGTCGTGAGCGGTGCGCTGCAGCTGCGCTCGGGTTCGGGCGAACTGCAGATGAACGGCAAGGACGGCCCACGCAACGATCTCGACGTGCAGCTGCGCATCGCATCGCTGGGCGACTGGCTGCCGCAGGCGCGCGGCGCGCTGCGCGGACATCTGCGCATCCGCGGACGGTGGCCGAAGCTGGGCGTCCGCGGTCAGCTCGACGGCGCCAAGCTGGCCTGGCACGACCAGCAGGTCGCACAGGCGCACCTGAACGTCGACATCGACGACCTCAGTCACCCCGGCGGCACACTAGCGCTCAAGGCCAGCCAGGTCGACGCCGCCGGCTTCGCCTTCGCTTCGCTGACAGTGGACGGTCGCGGCAATCGTCAGCGCCATACCCTTCGCCTTGATGCCAAGGGCGACCTGCTGTCCCTTTCCGTGGCGCTGTCCGGCGGCATGCAGGGCGACGCCTGGAAAGGCACGCTGCAGCAGCTCGACCTGGGGCTGACCGGCACGCCGGACTGGCGCCTGCGCGCGCCGGCGACGCTGGCCTGGAACCAGGGCGAAGGCACACTCGGTCAGGCCTGCCTGAGTCCGGGCCAACCGCAGCTGTGCCTGTCCGCCGAGCGCCAGCGCGACGGCCGCCTGCATGCGCAGTACCGCATGCGCGAACTGCCGCTCGAACTGATCCTGGCTATCGCCGGCAACGACCTGCCGATGCGCGCGGACGGCGTGCTCAACGGCGACGGCGATATCCGCCGTGACGCCAAGGGCCGGTTCGACGGCCAGGCGCGTCTGCAATCGGCGCAGGGGCGGATCTTCTACGTCGACCACCCGAACCAGCCGCTGATCCGCTTCCACGACCTCGACGCCCGTCTCGCCATGACGCCACAGGAGCAGCGCCTGCGCATCGGCGCGTCGCTGCAGCAGAACGGACGTCTCGACGGCGACCTGCGCGCCAGCGGACCGAACCATGCGCTCAGCGGCCGGCTGCGCATGCACCTGGACAATCTGCGGTTCGTGGAACTGTTCACCACCGAAGTCGCCAACCTCCAGGGCGACCTCAAGGCCGATCTGAACCTCGCCGGCACGCTCGACGCGCCGGCCGCCAGCGGCGAGGCCCTGGCCGACGGACTCTCCGGCGAAATCCCCGGACTGGGCCTCAAACTCAGTCAGGGCCGCCTGCGCCTTCGCGGCAGCAACGCACAGGAACTGCGCGTCGACGGCCAGATGCATTCGGGCGACGGCGATCTGCAGGTCGCCGGTCGTATCGGCCTCGGCAACGGCACCGGCACGAACATCCGGCTCACCGGCAAGAAGGTGCAGGTCGCCGACATCCCGTCGGCCGAGGTCAGCGTCTCGCCGGACCTGACCGTCACCCACAGCGCCGAAGGTCTGCACATCGGCGGCACGCTGGGGGTGGACAAGGCCGACGTGAAACTGGAGAAACTGCCCGGTGCGGGTGCCACCCAGGCCTCGCCCGACGTGGTCGTGGTCGACGCCGAAAAGCCGGCGCAATCCCAGGGCGCCGCCCTGTCGGTCAGCACCGACGTGCGCGTCGACCTGGGCGAGAACACGCACGTGGTCGGCTACGGCCTGAACGGCAACCTGCGCGGCAACCTGCACGTGATCGGTCGCAGCGGCAGGGGTACGCTGGGCCAGGGCCAGATCCGCGTCGACGGTACCTTCCGCGCCTACGGCCAGGATCTGCACATCGAGCAGGGCCGCCTGCTGTTCGCCTCCACGCCGCTGGACGATCCCGGCCTCGACCTCCGCGCCGTGCGCAAGCTCAACCCGAACGCCACCGTCGACGACGGCCAGGTAGTCGGCCTGCAGGTGCGCGGCACCGCCAAGCGGCCCGAACTGACGGTGTTCTCGAACCCGGTCATGGAGCAATCCGATGCGCTGTCCTACCTGATCACCGGCAAGCCGCTGTCGCAGGTCAAGGGCGGCGAAGGCAGCATGGTGAACTCGGCCGCGCAGGCACTCGGCTCGGCCACCGGCGACCTGCTGGCCAAGGGCATCGGATCCAAGCTCGGCATCAGCGACATCGGCGTGTCCAGCAACGACGCCCTGGGCACCGCCGCGTTCACTGTCGGCAAGTACCTGTCCCCGCGCCTGTACCTCAGCTACGGCGTCGGCCTGTTCCAGCCCGGCCAGGTCGTGACCCTGCGCTACATCCTCAGCCGCCGCTGGAATTTCGAGGCGCAGCAGGCGACCGAGTTCAGCCGCGCCAGCTTCAACTACCGTTACGAACGCTGAATCGGCATCCATGACCTATGACCTATAGGGCCGCCCGAACCGTTCCACCGGGCCCTCGGTCGTACTAAGGTGGTCTACTTTCCATGCCGAGGTGAAGCACCATGCAACGCACATCCTGGATTCTCGCCGCCGCGGTCGCGATGACGCTGAGCGCCTGCTCGCCGTCGTCCAACGACCAGAAGGGCCAGCAGCCCAGCGCCAGCGCTCCGGCGCCGGCCAAGACCGCCAGCGTCGCCGCAAAACCCGTCTCGGGCGTCGACATGGCCGGCATCGACCATTCGGTGAAGCCCGGCGACAACTTCTTCGACTACGCCAACGGCGCGTGGCTGAAGACGGCGAAGATTCCGGATGACCGCTCCAGCATCGGCAACTTCCTGACCATCTACGAGCGCACCCAGAAGCACATTGACGACATCATCGAGGGCACTGCCAAGAGCAACCCGGCGGCCGGCACCGAGAACCGCAAGATCGCCGACTACTACGCGGCCTACATGGACACCGCGGCCATCGAGAAGATGGGCCTGAAGCCGATCCAGCCCGAACTCGACGCCATCGCCAAGATCAAGTCGCGCAAGGACCTCGCCGAGGTGCTGGGCAGCCGCCTGCGTCAGGACGAAGATCCGGTCAACAACACCGACTTCCATACCGACCACCTGTTCGGCCTGTTCGTGGCCCAGGGCCTGACCGACCCGTCGCACAACATCGCCTACCTGCTGCAGGGCGGCCTGACCATGCCCAGCCGCGACTACTACCTGTCCAACGACAAGGCGATGGCCGGCTTCCGCGACAAGTACAAGGCCTACATCGCCGCCCTGCTGAAGCAGGCCGGCACGCCGAACGCCGAGGCCGAAGCCAAGCGCGTGTTCGATCTGGAAATGAAGATCGCCAAGGCGCAGGAAAGCCTGGTCGACAGCCAGGACGTGCACAAGGCCAACAACCTGTGGTCGATGAGCGACTTCGCCAAGAAGGCGCCGGGCCTGGACTGGAACGCCTACTTCAAGGCCGCCGGCCTGAACGACCAGAAGGTCATCGACGTGTGGCAGCCGAAGGCCTTCGCCGGCCTGTCCAAGCTGGTCGCCGATGCGCCGCTGGCCGACTGGCGCGCGCTGCTGCGCTTCCACACGCTGGATGAGCACGCCAGCCTGCTGCCCAAGGCCTACGCCGACCTGGCCTTCGACTTCCACGGCAAGACGCTGACCGGCGTGCCGAAGCAGCAGCCGCGCGCCAAGCGCGCCATCGCCGCGACCAGCTACGCGCTGGGCGACGCGGTCGGCAAGCTGTACGTGAAGAAGTACTTCCCGCCGGAAGCCAAGAAGCAGGTCGAGGATCTGGTGAACAACCTGGTCGCCGCCTTCGGCTCGCGCTTGCAGCATCTGGAGTGGATGACCCCGGCCACGCGCGCCAAGGCCAAGGAGAAGCTGGATACCCTGAAGGTCTTCGTCGGCTATCCGGACGCCGGCCACTGGCGCAACTACGGCAGCCTGAAGGTCACCGCCGACAACCCGCTGGCCAATGCCATGGCGGTGTCGAAGTTCAACTACGACTTCGCCCTGTCCAAGCTGGGCAAGCCGGTCGACCGCGCCGACTGGTGGATGACGCCGCAGACCGTCAACGCGCTGAACATCCCGCTGGAGAACGCGCTGAACTTCCCGGCCGCGATCCTGCAGCCACCGTTCTTCGATCCGAAGGCCGACCCGGCACACAACTACGGCGCCATCGGCGCGATCATCGGCCACGAGATCAGCCACAGCTTCGACAACATGGGTTCGCAGTTCGACGCCGAGGGCCGCCTGCACAACTGGTGGACGCCGGCTGACGCCAAGCACTTCAAGGAAGCCACGCAGAAGCTGGTCGACCAGTTCAACCAGTACGTCGCGCTACCGGGCCTGCACGTCAACGGCGAGCAGACGCTGGGCGAGAACATCGCCGACGTCTCCGGCCTGACCGCCGCCTACATCGCCTATCACAAGTCGCTGAACGGCAAGCCGGCGCCGGTGATCGACGGCCTGACCGGCGACCAGCGCTTCTTCCTGTCCTTCGGCCAGGCCTGGCGCAGCAAGATGCGCGAAGCCGCCCTGCGTCAGCGCGTGAACACCGACGTGCACGCGCCGCCGCAGTTCCGCGCCGAGACGGTGCGCAACCTGGATGGCTGGTACAAGGCGTTCAATGTGCAGCCGGACCAGAAGCTGTACTTGAAGCCGGATCAGCGCGTGCAGATCTGGTAAGACCGCACCACCGCAAAAACGAAAAGGCCGCGCAGCGATGCGCGGCCTTTTTCGTTTCGGAACCCGCCAGATCATGTTTGCGAACCGGCTTGAGCACAGCGCGAGATGCGCCAGACCGTGCTCCTTTCGACAGTCGAATTCCGTGATGCCGGCAACGTACGCAACATCGAAACCAGACATGAGGGGAAAGCCATGATGACCGCGCTTCCTGCAATCGCGGACGTGCATGACATAGGACATCCTGCCTCAAGGCAACGCGGTCATGTCGCGACATGCGCCGGATCACGCCCGACTCAGGCGATGCCGAGTCCTTCGATGCTGGCGATGCGCGCGGCGTCGAAACCGGCCCGTGCGGCGAAGCGGCGGCCGCGTTCGGTGTAGTCGCGGAACTGATCGAAACTGGGCGCGCCGGGTGACAGAAGCACCACGCCCTCGGGCGGCGCCGCTTCGCGCGCACGGGCGATGGCGGCGTCCAGCGTATCGGTCTCGATCAGCGTCGTCGCGCATCCGGCCGTGCGCAGGGCGTCCAGCACACGCGCGCGGTTGGCGCCCTGCACTACCAGCGCATGCGGCGGACGTTCGCGCAGCGCCTCGGCGAAACCGCGCCAGTCGAGACCACGATCGTGACCGCCGAGGACCAGCACCGTCTGCGCGCGCGGCAGACTGTCGAGCGCCGCCAGCGCCGCCTGCGGCGTGGTGCTGATGGAATCGTTGATCCAGCGATGCCCGTCGCGCTCACCCAGCGGCTGCAAACGATGCGGCAAGGCGTGAAAGGTACGCAAGGCCGGCAGCGCAGCCTCGGCATCCAGCCCCATCTGCTCCAGCGCGGTCAACGCGGCACAGGCATTGAGTGCATTGTGCACGCCCGGGAGCGGCAAATCGGCGACCTCGAACAGGCGCGACGCGCCACGGTACAGACCGCCGTCGGCCACATGCCACCCGTCCACCGCGCCGAAGACAATGCGCTGCGGATGCACCGCCGTGCGCGCCAGCAGGTCCGGCTGCGTGCCGTTGACCAGCAGCGTGCGCGCCGCATCGGCCAGCTTCAGTTTGTCGGCGACATAGCGCTCGCGCGAGCCGTGCCAGTCCAGGTGTTCCTCGTACAGGCTGGTGATCACGCCCAGTTCCAGCGGCCCGGCCTCGCCAGTCTGAAAGCTGGAAAGTTCCACCACCCATAGCGCCGCATCGCCGTCGAGCAGTTCCAGCAACGGCAGACCGATGTTGCCGGCCAGCGCCGTGCGTACGCCCAGCGAACGCGCCAGATGCGCGAGCAGTGCGCTGACGGTGCTCTTGCCCTTGGTCCCGGTGACGCCGATCACGCGCGCGTCGGGACGCTCGCCGAACCACAGCGCCGTGCCCGAAGTGAACGTCGTGCCCTGCGCCTGCGCGGCCAGCAGCTCGGGCTTGTAGGCGGAGATGCCCGGCGACTTGATGACGACGTCGAAAGCCGAGAGCGCCTGCGCGTCCGGCGCCTCGCCGCACACCGTCAGATCGGTCGCCGCCAGATCGTCCGCCTCGCCCTCTCGACAGAACAGCGTCAACGCCTGACCCGGAAGCCGTTGACGCAACGCGGCCAATGCCGCGCGCCCCTCGCGTCCCGCGCCCCAGACCGCGACGCGCTGGCCTTCAAGCGCCGCGAATTTCATCCAACGCTCCGGCCAGTCGGGACGGAATGCGATGCGCATCGGCGGCATCCAGCCACGGCTCCAGCGCCAGTTCGGTCGCATCGAGCTGCGGCAGGATTTCGTCGGCGAAGCGCGCCACCAGCGCATCCTCGCGCCACTCCGGGCGCTGGCTCAGCGCGTACATGGCCGCACGCGCTTCCGCGCCCTCGCCCACGCACTCGAACGGCTTGTGGTCCTGATACTCCATCAACGCATCGAAACCGGCGCGCTGCGATTCGTCGTCCAGCAGATTGCGACCGAAGATGCCCATCAACCGAGGTTTGGGCAGGAACGGCGCCAGCGCCAGGAACACGAAATGACACTTCGGACACTGTCCGCACCAGCGATCCGCGGGTTTGGGGCCGAGAATGCGGAAGTTGCGGTTGCAGCTGGAGAAGGCGTCGAAATAGTCGCCGCCCAGACGCGCGAAGGCGCGCGTCACCGCCAGCTCGGCGAACGGGCGCAGCAGCGAGAAATAATCCAGATCCGCGGCCACGTGGCGATGCAGCCAGTCGTGCAGCCGGCATTCGAAATCGAAGCCCTTGCTCCACTGGTGATTGACCTCCTGCCCTTCGTATTCCAGCGTCGCAGCCGAGGCCGAGCGCTCGTTGGCGAAGGCGATGCCGTCGAAGCCGTACAGGATCGCGGCCACGGCCAGGATCGCCGAATTCACCGCCGTCACCGGGATGTGGCCGTTCCACGCGCCCATGCGGTTGTAGTCGAACAGCACCGACGACAGCTCGCGACCGATGTTCAGCATCGGCAACCCGGTGCGTTCGGCGCAATGCGCGATCAGCGGCGAATTGCCGACCCAGACCGCCGTGGCCTCGCCGCCGACCGCCTTGATCGCCTCGATCGCGACCAGCGAATCCTTGCCGCCGCCGATCGGCACCAGCGTGCGACGCGGCAGGTCCAGCGGCACCGCCGGCGACGGCGCTGCGCCGTCGCGCGGGAAGGCGATGCGCTCGCGCAGATCCAGTCCGTTGCGGTAGGCGAACTCGGCCAGACCGTGCAGATACAGCGTGTCTAGCAGTTCTGCGGTGTCGGCGTCCGGCGCAGCGCCATCGACGACGATGCGCGGTGGCACGCCGGCCTTGTAGTAGCTGATGCCGGCGACGAAGTGCAGCAGACGCAACGCGGCGTCAAACGCGCCGCGACGCGCCTCCGGCAGCGCCGGCGCGTCCGGAAAGCGGATGCGCTCGATCAGCTCCGGGCCGTCGTCGAAGGCATAGGCCAGCTCGGCCACGCCATCGGCGTAGCCGCAGCGGACGAAACGGAAGCTCGCGGCCTCACGCGGGTCGCTCAGTGCACTCATTCGATCACGATCTCGTCGGCGGTTTCCCGCAGATTGTAGTTCGATGCCATCACCGCGCCGTAGGCGCCGGCCTGGGCAATCAGCATCACGTCGCCTTCCTCCGAGACCGGAAGACGACGGTCGTTGCCGAGCACGTCGCCGGTCTCGCAAATCGGACCGACGACCTGATACAGCGCGGTGGCCTCGTCGTCCAGGCGCGACAGATTCACGATCTCGTGCCAGGCCTCGTACAAGGCCGGACGGATCAGATTGTGCATGCCGGCGTCGACACCGAGGTAGTGATGCCCGCCCTTGCGCTTGTCCTGCGTCACGCGCGTCAGCAGCGCGCCGCACTCGGCGACCAGATAACGGCCCGGCTCCATCCACAGACGGTACTGCGGATAGGCCGCCTTCACTTCGCCGAGCACGCGGTCCAGCGCGTCCAGGTCCAACGGCTGCTCACCCGGATGCGAGGGCACGCCGAGGCCGCCGCCGATGTTGAGAATCTCGACGCTGCCGATGCGCTCGGCCAGCGTCGCCAGCTGCGCGTAGACCTCGCCCCAGTGGCCGGCATCGAGGATGCCCGAGCCCAGATGGGCATGCAGACCCTGCACGCGCACGTCGTGCGTGCGCGCCAGTTCCAGAAAGCGGTCCAACTGATCCAGCGGCAGACCGAACTTCGAGCCGCTGCCGCCGGTGCGCACCTTCTCGTGGTGTCCCAGGCCGCGCCCCAGATCGACGCGCAGCATAATCGAGCGACCGGCGAACAGTTCACCCCAGTGTTCCAGCGGGTGCAGCGCGTCCAGCGTGACCGTGGCGCCGTCATCCAGCGCGGCGGCGTAATCGTCGCGGCGCGCGAAGTTCGGCGTGAACAGACGCGGCGCCTCCGGCGCGGCCGCCTTCGCCGCCGCCAGCTCGCCGGGCGAGACGCACTCCAGACCGAAGCCGGACGCGGCCACCGCCTGCAGGATGCGCGCGTGGGGGTTGGCCTTGATCGCGTAGTGCACGTGATCGACCGCACGCAGGTTCTTCAATCCGTCGATGCGCGCCTGCACCGTCGGCAGGTGGTAGACGTAGCGCGGACTGCGCTCGGCGGCCAGCTGCAGCAGACGCGCGCGTTCGCCGCGCCACCAGGCCGGCGCGATGTCCTGCTCGCCGCTGCCGTACAGCGCCTGCCAGCTCGGGCCGAACAGCTGCGAATCGTCGCTGCGCAGACTGCCCGCGCGCACCAGCAGCTCGTGCAGGCGCGGCAGCAGATCGTCGACCACGTCCTCGTCGACCACGAAGGTCAGATTCAGGTTGTTCGACGACTGCGAAATCATGTGTACGCGCAGCTGCCCGAACTCGGCCAGCACCGAGGACAGCTGATGCAGCATCGAACGCATGCCGCGCCCGACCAGCGTCACCGCCGCGCACGGGGCGATCACCTTGACCCGGCAGACCTTCGCCAGATCGGCCGCCAGCGCGGCGACGGCGTCGGAATCGAGCAGGTTCTCGGTCGGGTCCAGCGACACGGTGACGTTGGTTTCGGCCGAACCGATCAGGTCCACCGAGATGCCGTGCCGGCGGAAGGCATCGAACACCTCGGCCAGGAAACCGACCTGCTGCCACATGCCCACCGATTCCATCGACACCAGCGTGATACCGGCACGCGTCGAGATCGCTTTGACGCTGGGCGCAGCCTCGCGCACCAGGGGACCGATCTCCGTGCCTTCCATGTCAGGGCGATTCGTGTCCTTGATCCAAAGCGGCACGCGCGGTGCGCGCAGCGGCGACAGGCAGCGCGGATGCAGCACCTTGGCGCCAGTGGTGGCGATCTCCTGCGCTTCCTCGTAATCGAGTTGTCGCAACAGGCGCGCCGAAGGCACCTGCCGAGGATTGGCGCTGAACATGCCGGCGACGTCGGTCCAGATCTCCACGCGCGCCGCCTTCAGCACGGCGCCGAAGCAGCTGGCCGACGTGTCCGAACCGCCGCGTCCCAGCAGCACGCAGCGGCCGTCCTCGTCGCGGGCGATGAAGCCCTGCGCGATGAACACGTCGCCCTGCCCCGCCAGCCGCTCGGCCAGCGCCGCGTCGGGCTGCGCGTCGACGGTGGCCGACAGCGTGCGCGTGCGGGCGTTCTGGTTCGGCAGCGACACGGCGCGCAGACAATCACGCGAGTCGACCCATTGCGTCGCCAGCCCCTGCGCCGTAAGAAAGGCCGCGCCGAGCGCGCTCGACAGCAGTTCACCGTGCCCCTGCACCAGGGCCTTCCAGGCCAGCGGGTCCGCCGCGTCGGGGCCGTTCTTGGCCAGCGCCGAAAGGTCCGCCAGGCGCGATTGCACCGTGTCCGGCAGCGCGATGCCCATCACCGCCGCCAGTTCGTGATGGCGCGTGGCAATGGCTTTTGCGGCTGCGACGCGGACCTCGGCAGCATCCTCGGCGCACAGCGTCTTGAGCGCATCGGTGACGCCGGCCAGAGCCGAGACCACCAGCAGCACGCGCGAACCTTCATCGCGACGCGCAGCGACCAGCTCGCGGATGTTGCCCCAGCGCTCGGCGCTGGCGACGCTGGTGCCGCCGAACTTCATCACCACCCAGGGGGCGTCGACAGGCAGAGTGGAGACGACTTCGTTCACGATTTCAGTTGCATAGTGGGAGAAAAGGTCATCCGGCCAGTGTGCCCTGCGCGTGGCAAAACGCAATCATCGCGGTTATAGCGTTTTCACATGTCCCGGAGGTGGCCGCGACATGGCGAAGAAGCGTCACGTGTATTGTAGGCCACCCGTCTGCGCACCGTTCCGCCATGACCCCACGACGCTATTTCGAGATCGACGTCTTCACCGACCGCGCCCTCTACGGCAATCCGCTGGCCGTGATCGTCGACGCCGAGGACCTGGACGATGCCGCCATGCAACGCATCGCCACGTGGACCAACTTCTCCGAGACCACCTTCCTGCTGCCCCCAACCACGCCCGAGGCCGACTACCGCGTGCGCATCTTCACCCCGCGGCAGGAACTGCCCTTCGCCGGGCATCCGAGCGTCGGCAGCGCCTTCGTCGCGCTGGCCTGCGGACGCGTGGACGCGACGCGCGGGGCACTGGTGCAGGAATGCGCTGCCGGACTTCTGCCCGTGCAGGTCGAGGGCGACGATGCGCGGCGGACAATCCGCGTGCAGGCGCCGCCGGCCCGCATGCAGATGCTGTCCACCACGCAGGCCGACGTCCTCCGCGACGCGGTGGGCGCAACAGCCGCACGCCCACCGCAGATGATCGACAACGGCCCGCACTGGCTGACATGCGACCTGGCCGACGCAGCGACGGTTCGCGCGCTGGAGCCGGACATGGGCGCACTGGCCGCGCAGTGCCGGGAATGGGACGCGGTCGGCGCCTGCGTGTTCGGTCGCGAACGCGACGGCCGCGCGGACATGGCCGTGCGTGCCTTCTGCCCGGCCGACGGCATTCCCGAAGACCCCGTCACCGGCAGCGCCAACGCGGCCATCGCCGCCTACCTGCATGCCGAGGGCGGACTCGACGACTACGGTCGCCGCTACACCGCCAGTCAAGGCCGCGAAGTGGGCCGCGACGGCATTGTGGAGGTGAGCGTCGACACCGAGGGACACGTGGCCGTGGGCGGCCGCTGCGTCGTCGTGGTCGAGGGCCGTCTGAACCTCTGATCGCCCCGCTTTGATCGTCCCGCATGGGAACCTCGGAAGCCTCCCCTCTTGTGTCACCCCGGCGAAAACCGGACAAGCACGCAACGCGCAGAGCGTCCGAAGAATGGCCCCGGAGGGGCGAGCGAAGCGAATAACCAGCGTCTTTCTTTCCAATGGCGCTGAAATCGCTGGACTCCTGCTCCCGCAGGCATGATGACCGAAGGACGTGTCCGTAACGCCTTTGGCAGCGACAGTTGCCCGCACTCGCAGCGCATCGCATGCTGTGCGGATGGTTCGCGGAGTCCCATGCAGCAGGGCGCGCAAGCGCCCGGTTACGTCTGTTGCCCAGGTGCCCGGTCGGCGGCGTGATCGGCGTCGACACCGGTTCAGCCGCTGAACGGCCTGGCTCTGCAAGAATAGGCGTACGCCGACGCCAGAGGACGTACCCAACGTGCAAGCGCAACCTGTCCAGACGCCGCCCGACACCATCACCAGGGTTCCGCCGCGCAGCGGGATCTCGCTCCGCATCAACGGCGAACCCTATCTGCATACCGGCGATCCGGCGATGCCGCTGCTGTGGTACCTGCGCGACGTGCTGCAACTGACCGGCACCAAATACGGTTGCGACAGCAATGTCTGCGCTGCCTGCACCGTGCTGATCGACGGCAAGCGCGCCCTGGCCTGCGCACGCACCATGGAAACCCTGGCTGGCAGCGACGTCACCACGGTCGAGGGCCTCGCCGGTCCGGACGGTCGTCTGCACGCCCTGCAGCAGGCCTGGATCGACGAGGACGCAATCCTGTGCGGCTACTGCCAGCCGGGCTGGCTGATGGCCGCCGCGGATCTGCTGCGCCGCAAGCCGAATCCGAGCGACGCCGACATCGACGCGCTGCCCAATCTGTGCCGCTGCGGCAGCCAGCCGCGCATCCGCCGCGCCATCCACCGCGCCGCCGCGCAACTGCTTGCCACGAAGGCCGCAAAATGACTGTCCGCGTACCGCTGACCCGGCGCCGTTTTCTGCAGATCATGGCCGGCGCGACCGGCGCGCTTATCGTCGGCGTTCGCCAGGCGCGCGCCGACGACGGCGACACACCGCTGGCCCTGCTCGGCGATCCCGTCACGCGTCTCGGCCCCTACGTGCGCATCGAGCCGGACGGGCGCGTGATCCTTGGCGCACGTGATCCGGACTGCGGCGAAGGCACGCACACGTCCCTGCCGCGCATCATCGCCGACGAACTCGACGCGGACTGGACCCGCGTCGAAGTGCTGTCGCTCGGTCCCGATCTGGTTAGCGGCAACGACAGCCTGCACTGGCGCTATGGCCATCAGCGCAGCGGAGACGGCAGCAGCATTCCCGCCGCCTGGCAGGACCTGCGCACCGCCGGCGCTCTGGCGCGATGGCTGCTGGTGCAGGCCGCGGCGCAGACCAGCGGCGTCGCGGCCGCCAACCTGCGCTGCGAGAACAGCGCCGTGATCGCGCCGGACGGCCGCCGTTTCGACTACGGATCACTGGTGAAATCCGCCCTGCGCCAGGCCCCGCCGCAGACCGCGCCGCCGCTGAAGACGCCCGACCGCTTCCGCCTGATCGGTCGACCCGCCGGCGACGTCGACGCCGAAGCCATGGTGCGCGGCGAGGAAAAATTCGCCATCGACCAGTACATGGCCGAGGCCCTGACTGCCGTGGTGCTGCACTGCCCCTGGCCCGACGGCACGCTGGACAGCATCGACACCCAGGCCACGCTGGCGATCCCCGGTGTGCGCAAAGTCCTTCAATTCCAGCCGGAACCCGGTCAGCCGCTGGGCAGCACACCCATCGCCAACGGCGTGGCGGTGCTGGCCGACGACACCTGGTCGGCGCTGCGCGGACGCGACGCGCTGAAGCTTTCCTGGAAACCGGGCAAGAACGCGAATGCGTCCACGGCGGCCATGGAACAGCGTGCCCACGATCTGCTGCAGAGCCAGGCCGAACCGACCCGCCACGTGCGCGAAGACGGCGATTTCGCCGAAGCTGCGAAGAAGGCCGCACACCGCGTCGAGGCGCTCTACACGCAGCCGTTCGTCGCCCACGCCACCGCCGAACCGATGAACTGCCTGGTGCGCATCGACACCGACCGTATCCATGTGGTGACCCCGACGCAGTCGCCACAGGAAGCCCTGACCGTGGTGCAGCGCCTGACCGGCATGCCCGCATCCCGCATCGACGTGCAGGTCCCGCGTACCGGAGGCGGCTTCGGGCGCCGCCTCGACCACGATTTTCTGGCCGAGGCGGTGACACTGGCCAAGGCGACCGGCACCGCCGTCAAGCTGATGTGGACCCGCGACCAGGATCTGCAGCACGATTTCTACCGCCCCGGTGCCCTGCACCGCATGCAGGCGCTGCTGGACCGCCGCAAACGCCTGATCGGCTGGAACGTGCGCAAGGCCAGCGCCTCGGTCCTGGCTGGACGCGAGGTGCCAGCGGATCGGCTGTGGACCTCCGAGAACAACCCCGACGCCCTGCCCGCCGGCCTGATCCCGAATTTCAGTTCGACCTGGTACGAGCTCGACAGTCCACTGCCGCGCGGACCCAGCCGCGCCGGGCACGACGTAGTGGACGCCTTCGCCACGCAGATGTTCCTCGACGAGATTGCGCACGTCCTGCGCAAGGATCCGCTCGATCTGCGCATGGAACTGCTCGGCGAACCGCGCATGCTTCCCGGCATGGCGGCCAGCATCCCGATCGACACGGCCCGTCTCGCGAACGTACTGCAACGGGTCGCCGTGCGCATCGACTGGCGCAAGCGCCGCACCAACGGCCATGGTCTGGGCATCGCCTTCCACCACATCGACGGCGCCTACTGCGCGCATGCCTTCGAGGTGTCCGTGCGCGGCGAGCGGCTGCGTATTCACCGCGCCGTATGCGCGATCGATGTCGGCCGCGTGGTCAATCCGCTGGGGCTGCAGGCGCAGGCGATGGGCGCGACCGTGGACGGGATATCCACGGCGCTCGGTCAGATCATCCAGATACGCGACGGTCGCATCGTGCAGACCGACCTCCACGATTACCCGCTGGCACGCATGGCGCAATTGCCCAACGAAGTCGAGGTCATCAGCATCCCCTCCGACCTGGCTCCAACCGGCGCCAGCATCGTCGCCATGCCCTCGGCGGCGCCGGCCTTGGCCAGCGCAGTGTCGGCCGCGACCACGATCCGCGTGCGCCGCCTGCCGCTAATGCCGGAACTGCTGCGCAAGCTGTAGGCGAACCCACTACCAATTGTGACTGCGCGCGCCCTTCGGCGCCGCGCAACCCGGCGGCAGCACACCGCCGGAAACCCGCGCGGTCTCGCACTCGACCGATTGCGACGAGGATTGCGGCAACGATACCGGCGCGGCCGGCGCCGCCGTGGACGCGCCCATACCCGGCACCAGCGGCTTCGCCGGCGCCATGTTCAGACGCGGATCGTCGCTCTTCGCGGACGGTCCGCTGGGCGGATCGCCGCCGCAGCCGAAGCCCAGCAACCAGCCACCGCAGTGAATGCGCACGCCACGCCCCAGGTCGAACGTCTTCTTGAAGCTCAGTGCATCGACCAGATTCTGCAACCAGGCGGTGAGTGCGTCCTGGTTATCCGGCGCCCAGTACTTGTCGAAGATCGTCGGCTTGTAATCGAGGCCGTGATAACGCCGGGTCATCACGTCGGAATTACCCTGCGGCTGACGCTGGATGTATGCCGGAACACCGTCCGGGCTTCCCTTTCCAGCCTGACGCTGCGCGGCCTCTCCGTGCCCGGGTTGAGAGACGGGCTTCTTGCCGAAACGGTCCGACTGCTGCGCCCACGAAGTATCGTCCGGCCGCGGCGGTGCCACGACCGTGCTGGATCGCGCCGGTGCGACCGAAGAGGATGGCGTCGGCGTGACGCTCGGCGGCTGGACATGCATATCCGGCACCGATTCGACCTCGGTCCGGGAGGACGAAAGGTCGACTTGCGGCGCAGTCGTCCCAGCCACATCGATGCGTACCGTGGGTGCCTGTACCGGGGCGGCGGGCAGATCCTGACTCGGCGCCTCCGCTGGCGCGGCCACGGCTATCGGCGACTGTGCCGCAGTCGGCTCGACCGCTGCCGCGTCGATCTGCAGTTTCTGCGTCGGCTGCACGGCAATCTGCTGCCGCGGCGACACCTTGCCGACATCGATCTGCGGTTGAGGCTGCGGCAACGCTGGCGGCGACGCCTGTACCGGCTGCACCGCGGCCGGTGTGGCCTGCTCGGCCTGGACGTCGAGTTTCGGCGCGCCCTGAACCGGCTTGGGCCGCTCGATGGCAATCGGCTGATCCATCACCGAGGGCGAGGGCACGGTCGTCTGCTGGTCGAGCGTCACTTTGGGCGGCGGCAACGCCATCTTCGAGGGTTCCAGCACCACCTTCGGCGGCGGCGGCACCGCAATCGCCGGCGCATCCGGTTTCGGCGGCGACACCGGTGGCTGTGCCACGGGCTGCACCTGCGGCAGCGGCTGCGGTTTCTCCTCCACCTTCGGCTCGATGCGCGCGATGCGCACGTCGATCTTCGGACGCGCCGGCGCGGACACGGGAATCGGCGCCAGATTCGGCGCCTGTGCCGGCGTCGCGACGGCGCGCTGCGCGACCTGCTCCTTCACCGGAGTCGGCTTGCGCGGCGGCACCGGCGGCGGCGGTGGAGGCGGCGGCGGGCTGCTGTCGATGAAACGTACCTGGATGGCGTTTTCCTGCCCCTGCGGCGTCGGCGGCGCGTAGTGCGGCGGGCGCACCAGAAGCATCGCTGTCGCGACCACCAGATGCACGAGAATCGAGAGCACCCAGGCCGTGATGTTCAAACCGTGCTGCGGCGGCGGCTTGCGCCAGCGCATCTGATGCAGCATCAGCCGGGTCGTGCGACTGAACGTGCCCTTCCCGGTGGAGATCGATCGACGGGAATGCGGCGACCAGCGGTGATGCTCCGCGATCGGCGTATGGACATAGCCCAGCCATTTCATGCGCGCACACCGAAACACGCCCGCCGCAGGCGAGGCGCAACGTCAAGGATGATGAAGGTACTCGGCATCCTCATGTCCGCGATCCGTAACACGCGCAGATCCGACACGGACCCGGCAATCCCGGACACCTTAACAGTGCCCGGCAACCAGCGGCAGTGCTCATCATCCACCACCGCCGTACCTGGATGTCGCGTTCGCATCCGCTCGCCGCTTTCGTGCGCAATGCGGCGGCAGCGGCGCACCCGAGACGCGGGCCGTCTCGCAATCCACCCGCACGAGAAGCGGTCTGGCGGGTGTCCTGACAGAGGCCTTCCGCGCATGACCCGTCGCCCCCGCACCCGGCGCAAGCGGCTTGGCCGGCGCCATGCTCAGGCGCGCATCGCCGCTCTTGCTCGAAGGCGGCGGCGGCGGATCGCCCGCGCAACCGATCGCCACGCCGATACCGAACAGGCTGCTGGCGCAGTGCAGGCGAATACCGTGTCCCAGATCGAATGTCTTGTGATAAGCCGTCGCGTCCACGAGATGCTGCAGCCACTCGCTGATGCCGTCTACATGTTGTGGCGTCCAATAAGGAGAGAACACGGTTTTCTTCACCGCGATCCCGTGCGTACCCCGCGTCATGAGGTCGGGAAATCCCTGCAGGGCGGGCTGGATGAACTCGGGCACGCCAGGCGACCGGGCATGGCCATCGGTCGGGCTGGCATGCACGGGAGCTGGCGGCTCGAAGCGGTCCGGAGCCATCGCCCAGGACACCTCGGGCGCATGTTCCGGACGGTGTCGCGAAGGAGCGGACGGAAACGGCGCCCCGGCAGCGCTCCGCACGGGCAGAGTTTGCACGCGCAAAGTGCGACGCACGGGCGATGTGCGCCTTGCCGACACGGGCCACGGTGGCACTGCGGGCGGAGGTACGGGGCGATGCGTGCGGATAAAGCGAAACCGCAGAGAACCGTTCCGACGGGGCGCGGTACGGTTCCGTGGCCGTACCGGATGGACGCGCACCATCCACAGCGCGAAACCCAGATTGACCAGCACGGAGAGCAGGCATGCCGCGACCTCGACACCGGCGAACCTCGTCCCGCGCACGCGATGCCGCGCACACGACAAAGTCTCACCGGAATCTCGACCCCTGGAGCACGCAGCGCCTCCCTTCTTGTTCTCGTGTCTGGACTCCCGCACCGTCATCCGTACACGCACAGGCGCACGACCCATCGATGTCGAATCCCTCGTCGGACGCGAGATGCGCAAAGGCTCGAATGCATGAGGTGTTTCTCCGAATGATCTTCCCTGGCTTCGGTCTGTCCGCGATAACAAACGGGATGACTGCCGAACATCGGCGAAGGCGGCCGGGGCTGCCCGGCCGCCTTCGCTCCACATGCCCTTTGGAGTGCGGCGACCCTGTCGAGTTCCCGCTGCCGGCATTTACTCCGCGGGTCGCACACGGTCGTCCACGCGAACACGCAAACGGCGACCCGGATCGTGATCCATGCGCGTGCGATAGATGTCGCCGCGATAGCGATAGGTCACGTTGTACGCGACCACGCGATCGCCCGCATAGACCGAACGGGTGTGACAGCGCCGGGCATAGGCGGTGCGCACTTCGTCGCGACCGCCTGCGGAAGCGCGGTTGCCGATCGCACCGCCAACGACCGCACCGACCACGGTCGCGGCCTTGCGCCCGTCGCCCTTGCCCACGGTGTTGCCCAGCACGCCACCGATCACGGCACCGAGCAGCGTGCCCGCGGCCTGATGGCCGTTGTCGCGATAAACCTCGCGACCCACCGGCACATCGCGGCAGACTCGCTGCGGCCGATAGGCATGGCGATACAGCGGGCGCACGGCGGTCACCCGCGCATAGTCGATGTACGCCTCGTGGCCGTAGCCGTGACGCGCCCAGGGCGGATTGGCCAGCGCGGAGGTGCTGGCGGCGATGGCGGTAACGAGCGTCAGGGTGGTAACGAAGCGTTTCATGGCACGACTCCTTTATCGGTGGTGCGATTCGCATTCTCCGCATCGGCATTGAATTGCCTCTTAATCGCGAAATCGGGCATGTCAACGCGCCGCGCATTCATGCGTTGCACAGGGCCACTTGACCTGCGCCAGCAAAAGGACAAGGCTTGATGCCCCCGCCATGACCGCCCGCCCAGCGCACCGCGCTCCCGGCGGCCAGCGTTCCCGAGCGGACGACCATGACGGCCTCCAGGGATACCCTGATGTGTCCCAGTGCAGGTGTCGTGATGTCCAGAAGGCCCACAGCAAACCGAGCGTGGCGCAAGGCAACCGGATATCGTCCGGGCCGTCTGCGGGCGGCGTGTCGCACACATCCGGGCCACAACGGCCTCATTCGCACGCTCGCCACATGGCCCGCCCGCTCCCGCCCAAGCGCTCGCGATTCGCATGCGATCAGATCACGACCCCCGCACAGGACCCCGTCAGGACATTCCCCTCACCCTCGAAGGGAGGCAGGTCATGTCCCAACGTCAAGCAAGCATCCGCAACCTCGCCCTGTCCGGCCACGCCGGCGCCGGCAAGACCACCCTTTTTGAAGCCCTGCTGCATGCCGGCGCGGCGATTTCCTCGGCAGGCACGATCGAGCGCGGCGACACCGTCTCCGATCATGATCCGCTGGAACGCGAGCATCAGCACTCCATTGACACGTCACTGGCCAGCCTGGACCGCGACGACTGCCGCATCCAGCTGATCGACACTCCCGGCTACGCCGATTTCCGCGGTCCCACGCTGTCGGCCATGAATGCGGTCGAGACCATGGCCGTGGTCGTCGACGCCACGGCCGGCATCGAGCACGGCACGCGTCGACTCATGCAGTATGCAGGCCAGCGCAAACTGGCGCGCCTGCTGATCGTCAACGGCATCGACCGCGTGAACGGCGAGACGTTGGCTGCGTTGGTCGACGCGTTGCGCGACCAGTTCGGTCCCGAATGCCTGCCGGTCAATCTGCCCGCGGAGAACGGGACCAAGGTGCTGGACTGCTTCTTCCACGATACCGGCGAAACCGACTTCTCCTCGCTGGCCGATGCGCACCGGCAAATGCTCGACCAGGTCGTGGAAATCAACGAGAGCGTGATGGAGCACTACCTGGATGCCGGCGAAGGCGACCTCAGCCGCGAGGAACTGCACGACGCCTTCGAACAATGCCTGCGCGAAGCGCACCTGGTGCCAATCTGCTTCGTCTCCGCGCGCACCGGCGTCGGGGTCGAGGAACTGCTCGATCTTACCGCTCGCCTGCTGCCCAGCCCGACCGAAGGCAACCCGCCGCCCTTCATGCGCGAGCAGGACGGCGACAGCGAGCCGGTGCTGACCGTGGCCGATCCCGACCGTCACGTGCTGGCCGACGTGTTCAAGATCGTCAACGACCCCTTCGTCGGCAAGCTCAGCGTGTTCCGCGTGCACCAGGGCACGGTGCGCAAGGATTCGCAGTTGTTTGTGGACGACGGCCGCAAGCCGTTCAAGGTCGGCCACCTGTTCCGCCTGCAGGGCAAGGAACACGTCGAGATCGACGAAGCCGGCCCGGGCGAGATCGCCGCGGTGGCCAAGGTCGACGACATTCATTTCGATGCCGTGCTGCACGACGCCCAGGCCGACCAGCACATCCATCTGGCGCCGCTGGACCTGCCGCAGCCGATGTTCGCGCTGGCGCTGGAGCCGGCACGCAAGGGACAGGAGCAGAAACTCTCGCAGGCGCTGCACCGTCTGTGCGAGGAAGACCCGTGCCTACAGGTCGAACACCACAAGGAACTCAACGAGACAGTGCTTCGCGGCCTCGGCGATCTGCACCTGAAGGTCGCGCTGGAGCGCATGAAACAGCGTTACGGCGTCGACGTGAAGACGCACCCGCCGCGCATCGCTTACCGCGAGACCATCAGCAGCAGCGCCGAAGGCCATCATCGGCACAAGAAGCAGACCGGCGGCGCAGGCCAGTTCGGCGAAGTCTTCCTGCGCGTGGAACCGCTTCCGCGTGGCGCGGGCTTCGAATTCGTCGACCAGGTCAAGGGCGGCACCATTCCCGGACAGTTCCTGCCGGCCATCGAGAAAGGCGTGCTGCAGGCCATGGAGAGCGGCGCAGTGGCCGGCTACGCCATGCAGGACGTGCGCGTGATCGTCCATGACGGCAAGCATCATCCGGTCGACTCCAAGGAGATCGCCTTCGTCACCGCCGGCCGCAAAGCCTTCCTCGACGCCGTTGCCAAGGCCGGGCCGCTGGTGCTGGAGCCGATCGTCAATCTCGAGGTGTCGATTCCCGAGGCCAGCGTCGGCGACGTCACCGGCAGCCTGGCCTCGCGGCGTGCGCGTATCCTCGGCACGGACACTCTGCGCGGCGACGAGCTGGTCATCAAGGCCCAGGTGCCGCTGGCCGAACTGACCGACTATCAGACCGAACTGAAATCAATGACAGGTGGCCAGGGACGCTACGCGATGGAAATGAGCCACTACGAGGCCGTGCCCGGCGGCGTGCAGAAACGTCTGTGCGATGCCTGGCGGCCGCACGCGGAAGCCGTCTGACACCGCGCTCGGAGCCACATGGCACAACGCCACGGCGCGCGCAGGCAACAAATGCGGCACGCGTCGTGGCGACTTTCATTGCCCCGCTGCCCCCCGATTCAGGCGCATCGCATCATGCGTCCAGTCCCGATATCATCCGCGGGCGCTCACGCAGCGCACATTCAAACATCAACAACAAACATGGAAGGGGATTTCATGATGAAACGTTTCGCTCTGGCGACGCTGGCATGCGTCGCCCTGCTCGCCGTGTCCGCCTGCACCAAGGCCGTGCTGAAGCCGGCACCGGCCATCAGCGTGCCGTCCGGCGTCAGCCAGGCGCAGGTCAAGAAGTCGATCGTGTCGGCGCTGGAGGGTCGCAAGTGGACCCTCGACAAGATCGAGGACGGCACCATCCTGTCCACGCTGCACCTGCGCGATCACACGGCGACGATCCGCATCACCTACAACACCCAGGCGGTGAACATCACCTACCTGCACAGCACCAATCTCGATTACAGCCAGCGCGGCAGCACGCGCTACATCCACCGCAACTACAACGGCTGGATCAGCTACCTGGAGCAGGACATCACGCGCAACCTGCAGAATCTCAGCGCCACGCAGGGCGGCTGAACACGCAAAAAAACGGGCGAATGCGCAGCATTCGCCCGTCATTTCCAGTCGTTCGGCGATGCCCGCCGTACGCACCGGTCACGATGCGTAGTCGATACCCAGCACTTCGATGACGCGATCCCCGGCCGGCCGCTTCCACACCACCTCGTCGCCCACCTTCGCGCCCAGCAGCGCCTTGGCCAACGGGGACACATAGCTGACCAGCCCTTCGTCGGCCTCCGCTTCGTCCTCGCCAACGATACGGTAGGTGTGCTCGCCCTCGTCGTCGGCCACCTCCACAGTGGCGCCGAACGCCACGCGGTCGCGCGGCTGACCGTCCGGATCCACCACGCGCGCACTGCCGACCCGCGCCTCCAGCCAGCGCAGGTCGCGCTTCACGGCCTGCAGCTCGGCCTTGGCCTCGATGTCGTCTTCCGCCGCATTCAACGCATGCTTGCGCGCCTGGGCGTTCTCCAGTAACGCGCGCAGCTTCGTCAACCCGGAAGGCGTGACGTAATTGGGATGGGGACTGATCGGCCGCTCCGGCAATTCGCTGCCGACCGGCGAATCGGATTCTTTGACGAAAGCTCGACTCATGCCTCCGAAATGGAGGCTCGGAGCCGTCGATTCAAGAAAACCCTCAGCACTTGGGCTGCAGCAGCGTCCCGGTGCAGTTCGGCGAACCGCAACGGCACGCCCACAGCTTCTTCATCTTCGCTGTGTGCGGCACCTCGAGCACGATGCCGTAGTTGTAGGTCAGCTCTTCGCCCGGCGCGATGTCGCGCTTGGCCTCGATCAGCACCTTGTCGTGCTTCGGGTTGCCGTCGTCGGCCTCCTCGATCAGCGCCTCGCAGTTGGGATCGCAGCTGTGATTGATCCAGCGCGCGTTGTTGCCGTCCACGTTGGCATCGACGATGTACTTGTCATTGAGCGTGAACAGGAACGTGTGCCCGGTATCGGCGCCGTCGCCGTACAGGCGATCGGCCTGCGCGTGCGTGATGAGACGCCCCTTGTAGCGGATCACGGTTTCGCCCTTGGCGATCGGAGCGAGGGCGAACACGCCGTTGCCGTGGATCGGCGAACGGCGGGCGGCAATGCGTCGTGGCATGAGCGGTTCTTCGCGAGGAAAAGAAGCATCATGCCGCGCGCACCAACGATTGCAAGGACATCGTGTCGCAACGGGTGGCATCTACGCTTCCGGGCGTTAGAATCGAAATTCGAACATTCGTTTGGAGGCAGGCATGAAACGCGTTCTGAGCGTGGTACTCCTGATCGCATCGTTGGTCGCGCTGAGCGCCTGCGGCCCGACGCGCAAGAGCGTGTTCCCGCCGCTGGTCAGCATCCAGCAGTTGCACGTGACGGCCGACGGCCAATGGCAGATGCAACTGCGCATCCAGAACAACAGCTACGACGGCGTGAAATTCAGCGCTGTGCACCTGGACATGAAACTCCACGGCGTCGCCGCAGGCCGCATCGACCAACCCATCGATCTGGACATCCCCGCGCTCTCGGTCGATGTCGCCGAAGTCCGCATCATGCCCTCCGCCGCCGCCGCCAAGCTCCTCGCCGCATCCGGAAACTCGGTTCGCTATCAGCTCAGCGGCAGCGCGACCGGCCAACCCGAGCAGAGCAAGAAGGCCCGCACCTTCAAGGTGCAGAGCCAGGACACCTGGTTATCGCCCGTTCCCGGCATCGCCGACACCTGGCGCTGAGCCCACACCGCACCCACAGGATCCGACATGACACTATACGCCGCCCCGCTCGATGACATGCGTTTCGCCTTCTACGACCTGCTCGGCGGCGACGCCACGCTGGCGCGTCTGCCCGGCGGCGAAGCGCTGGGTCGCGAGCTCATCGACGCCGTCCTGAACGAAGCCGCGCGCTTCAACGAACAGGTTCTCGCGCCACTGAACCAGAAAGGCGATGCCGAGGGCTGCCACTTCGACCGCGACACCGCCTCGGTGCGCACGCCGGAGGGCTTCCGCGAGGCCTACGCGCAGTACGTCGACGGCGGCTGGGCCGGATTGACCGCGCCAGAGGCTTTCGGTGGCCAGGGCTTGCCGCACAGCATCGGCGCACTGGTCAAGGAGATGATCGACTCGGCCAACCTGGCCTGGGGTACGTACCCACTGCTGTCGCAGGGCGCCACCGACGCGCTGCTGGCGCATGGCGAGGACTGGCAGCGCGAGGTCTTCCTGAAACCGATCGTCGAAGGTCGCTGGACCGGCACCATGTGCCTGACAGAACCGCAGGCCGGCTCCGATCTCGGCCTGCTCAAGACGCGTGCGGAACCGGGCGAGAACGGTGCCTACCGCCTCACCGGCACCAAGATCTTCATCACCGCGGGCGAGCATGACTTCACTGAGAACATCGTCCACCTGGTGCTAGCACGCCTGCCCGACGCACCAGCCGGCAGCCGCGGCATCTCCATGTTCATCGTGCCCAAGTTCAAGGTCGCCCGCGACGGCGCCATGGGCGAGCGCAACGCCGTCGCCTGCGGCGCCATCGAGCACAAGATGGGCCTGAAGGGATCGGCCACCTGCGTGATGAACTTCGACGGCGCCGAGGGCTACCTGATCGGCCAGCCGCACAAGGGCCTGATGGCCATGTTCACCATGATGAACGCCGCCCGCCTGGCCGTGGGCATCCAGGGACTTTCGCTGATCGAGCGCGCGATGCAGAACAGCTTCGCCTACTGCCGCGAACGCCTGCAGATGCGCGCGCTGTCGGGCGCCGTGGAACCGGACAAGGCCGCCGATCCGATCATCGTGCATCCTGACGTGCGCCGCATGCTACTGACCCAGCGCGCCTTCGCCGAAGGCGGGCGCGCGCTGGCACTGTACGCGGCGCTGCAGAGCGACATCGAGGAACGCAGTGAGGACGCCGCCGAACGCGCCCGCGCCGGCGAGGTGCTCAGCTTCCTCATCCCCATCTGCAAAGCGCTGCTGACCGAGGCAGCCGTCGAATGCACCTACCATGCGCTGCAGACCTACGGCGGCCATGGCTACATCGCCGAGCACGGCATCGAGCAGTTTGCCCGCGACGCACGCATCACCACGCTGTACGAAGGCACCACCGGCATCCAGGCGCTGGACCTGCTCGGCCGCAAGGTCATGCAGCTGCAGGGCGCGGGACTCAAGCATGTGCTCGGCGACATCGCGGCGTTCTGCCAGCAGCACGCCGAGGACGAGACGCTGGGCGAGTTCGTCGGACCGCTGGCCGTGCATGCCAAGACCTGGGGCGAACTGACCCAGGAAATCGGCCAGCGTGCCCAGGGCCATCCCGACGAAATCGGCGCGGCGGCCGTGGACTACCTGTTCTACTCCGGCTACATCGTGCTGGCCTGGATGTGGGCGCGAACCGTGGCCGCCCTGCCCGAGTCCAGTCTGGATGCCGAAGCGCAGGCCGGCAAACGCGACACCGCGCGCTTCTACTTCAGCCGCATTCTGCCGCGCACGCATGCGCATCGGGCCGCGATCCAGTCCGGCATCGACGGCGTGCCCGCCGTGCGCTGAGGCACGACGAACCGGGCAGAACGTCGCGCGATGCACGATTCGCACTTTCCGGCATCGCCGCGAAGGTGTAGAACTGCACACCCGCGCCCCGGGCGCCGTAGTCAGCGAGCTGTCATGAGCGATTCGCCCTTCCTGATCCGTCTGGCCAGCCCCGACGACGATGACTTCATCATCGGACTGGTGCCGCGTTTCGTCGATTTTCCGCTGCCCGCCTGGCGACGACGCAACGAATGCATCGAAGGCATCCGCAAGGACCTGTCCGAGCACCTGGAAGATTCGCCGGCCAACAGTTTCATGTTCGTCGCCGAGGATCGCGACAGCGGCATGCGGCTGGGCTTCGTGCATCTGCAGAAGACGCAGGACTTCTTCAATGGCCGCACCAACTGCCACATTTCCGATCTGGCCGTGTCGCCGAAGCAGGAAGGACGCGGCATCGGCAAGGCCCTGCTCGATCACAGCCGCGAGTGGGCCGAGGAGCACCACTGCCACATGATCACGCTGGCCGTTTTCCCGGGCAACGAGCGCGCACGACGCATGTACGAGGCCGCGGGCTTCGACGTCGACCTGGTGCGCATGGCGCAGCCGCTTCGATAGAGACGCTCACGCGCTTCGATGAAGCACAAAAAAACGCCCATCCAGCCGGATGGGCGTTTTTCGTCGATCCGCGCAGCGGGGATCAGGCGTCGTTGCCGGCCTTGGCCTGGTTCTCCGCCTCTTCCCTCATCTTGGCTTCGAACTCGGCCCGCTCTTCCGGCGTGAAGCGCGCGTGCATGCGCTGCACCAGTCGATCCAGGTTCGAGAGCGAGAACAGGTGCGCGAAGATCCAGGTCAGCGAGCCGTCCTGCATCAGGCCGTGCAGCGTCTCGGCGTCGAGGCCCTGCAGCTTCTGCTCGTCCACCACGTAGAGACCGTTCAGAACGACGTTCTTGCCCGGCATCTTGATCTCGATCGTACGGCTGGTGAACAGCTCCAGATCGTGCAGACGCTTCATCAGCTCGCGCGTGCGGCGAATGTGCTGCTGGAACTCACCCAGGAACGCGACCGCCTGCTTCAGGGTCTCGGTGTCCGTGCCGTCCTCGTTGAACAGGCGCTGCCCTTCCTCGGTACCGAATCCGGGATAGGCCTCGTCCAGGAACACGGCAAAGTCGTCGCCGTCCTTGCCTTCTTCCGGCGGCTTCTCGGCCAGCACGAACGGATAGCGGCGGACGAACGCGGGCACGTAGGTGTCGGATGCCCAGAACCCGTTCTCATCAACCATCAGGTTCTCTTCCTGACGCAGGCCGAGCAGGACGATCGGATTCAGATCGTCCAGGCTGTCGCCGGCAAACAGGATCGGATAGTGATGCGCCGCATGCGGGAACTCGACGCAGGACAAGGGCACCGAGTGCGCCTTGGCCGCGAAGGCAGCGCTGGGAATGGGCTTGATTCGCAGATTCTTGTGGGAATCGCGGTTGAGCGGCACCGGGCGCTCGTAGAAAAGAACTTCGCTCACTTGGTCATTCCTCGTTGCCCGTCGTGCCGGACCGCCCCTCCGGGGTCCTCGAGAACGCGACGACGGCTTTTGGTCAATCTCTGATCATACCAGCGCACTGGCCGGGCAGTAAGACCATCGCCACATTCGCCGGCTAGGCTGAAATCGTGCGCAGCCTGCCCAGAGGGTTAAAAACCCTATTTTTTCCGCTATGCTCGGAACAAAGCAGGAATCGGGGTCGCGCGAAAGGCCCGCCCCACCGGCAGGAACGCTTATCTCGCCCCACCACGAGGGATCGATACGCAGATGCTGACGGAAGATTCGAACATGCACGACCTGCACTCCACGCGAGTGCTGGCCCTTGACGCCGGCGGTCGAATCCTCGACTGGATCAGCTGGCAGGACGCGGTTTGCCTCTACGTTCGAGAGGCCGTGGCCTGGACGCTCGGCGATCCCTGCCTGACCGTGCACGGCGGCACCAATCGACTGACCGGTGCCCAGACCACCCTGCTGCTGCACCCGATCGTCGCCAGCACCGGCCATTGCAGAGCCAGTGGCATCGCCCCCTCGCCGGCACTGACCAACAACGCGCTGTTCGCCCGCGACAAGTACCTGTGCCTGTACTGCGGCGAGCATTTCGCCCGCAGCGCCCTGACCCGGGACCACGTCATGCCGGTTTCGCGCGGCGGCCAGGACATCTGGGAGAACGTGGTCAGCTCCTGCACCCACTGCAATCTGCGCAAGGGCAACCGGACGCCGCAGCAGGCGCACATGCCGCTGCTGGCCGTGCCCTACCGGCCCAGTTGGGTCGAGCACCTGATCCTGTCCAACCGCAACATCCTGGCCGACCAGATGCAGTTCCTGGTCAACCACCTGCCGCGCAAGCGCCGACCGAGCTGAAGCGCTACCCGCGCCCGGAAAACGCCCGCGCAGCGCCTCATCCGGGCCCGGAACCGGGGCCATGATGCTGTCGAGCGCGGCGATTGCGCGCAGTACAGGACAGAACGCACCGATGGTGCGAAAATACGGCAATGATCGACGCCACACGCTACCCCCTACTGGCACGCATCGAACATCCGTCCGACCTGCGCCAGCTTTCGCAGACGCAGCTTCAGGATGTCGCCGACGAACTGCGTGCCTACCTGATCGAATCGGTCGCCAGCTCCGGCGGCCATTTCGGCGCGGGCCTGGGCGTGGTCGAACTGACCGTGGCGCTACAC
Source organism: Oleiagrimonas citrea (assembly GCF_012395255.1). Taxonomy (GTDB): domain Bacteria; phylum Pseudomonadota; class Gammaproteobacteria; order Xanthomonadales; family Rhodanobacteraceae; genus Oleiagrimonas; species Oleiagrimonas citrea. Next base: position 374,662 of record NZ_JAAZQD010000004.1, on the reverse strand, counting down.
TGGCTGTTCGAGACGCCGCACGACCGGCTGGTCTGGGATGTCGGCCACCAGTGCTATCCGCACAAGATCCTCACCGGCCGCCGCGACCGCATCACCACGATCAAGAAGAAGGACGGCCTGGCGCCGTTCCCGCGCCGCGAGGAGAGCGAGTACGACACCTTCGGCGTCGGCCATTCCTCGACCTCGATCTCGGCCGCGCTGGGCATGGCCATCGCCAACCAGCGCCGCGGCGACATGCGCAAGGTCGTGGCCGTGATCGGCGACGGTGCGATGACGGCCGGCATGGCCTTCGAAGCCATGAACCACGGCGGCGACGTCGAACCCGAAATGCTGGTCGTGCTCAACGACAACGGCATGTCGATCAGCGAGAACGTCGGCGCGCTGACCAAGACCCTGGCCCGCCTGCTCGCCAACCGCACGCTCAACAGCTGGCGCGAACGCGCCAAGCGCGCGATCCCGCGGCAGTCGTTCATGGGGCGCTTCTTCAAGCGCTGGGAAGAGCACGCCAAGGGCATGTTCATGCCCTCGACGCTGTTCGAGGAACTGGGCTTCCACTACACCGGCCCCATCGACGGCCACGACATGGACGCGCTGGTCGCGGCCATGAAGACGGTCAAGGACCTGCCCGGCCCGCAGCTGCTGCACGTCATCACCACCAAGGGCAAGGGCTACGCGCCGGCCGAGAACGCGCAGATCGACTACCACGCGGTCGGTCCGTTCGACCCGCAGGCGGGCGTCATCAAGAAGGCACCCGGCAAGATCACCTACACCCAGGTCTTCGGCGACTGGCTGTGCGACATGGCAGCCGCAGACGAGCGCCTGTACGGCATCACCCCCGCCATGCGCGAGGGTTCCGGCCTGGTGCGTTTCTCGCGTGAATATCCGCAGCGCTATTTCGACGTTGCCATTGCCGAGCAACATGCCGTGACGCTCGCCGCCGGCATGGCCTGCGAGGACGCCAAGCCGGTGGTGGCGATCTACTCCACCTTCCTGCAGCGCGCCTACGATCAGGCTATCCACGATGTGGCGCTGCAGAATCTCGACGTGCTGTTCGCCGTCGATCGCGGCGGCGTGGTCGGCCCCGACGGCGACACGCATTCGGGCAGCTTCGATCTCAGCTACCTGCGCTGCCTGCCGAACATGGTGGTCATGGCGCCGGCCGACGAGAACGAATGCCGCGCCATGCTCAGTACCGGCTTCAAGCACGAAGGCCCCGCCGCGGTGCGCTATCCGCGTGGCACCGGTCCGGGCGTGGCGATCCACGAGGACCTGGAGACCCTGCCCCTCGGCAAGGCCGAACTGCGACGGCGCGGCCACGGACTGGCACTGCTCTCGTTCGGCGCCATGCTGGCGCCCGCCGCCGAACTGGCCGCCGAGCTGGACGCCACGCTGGTCAACATGCGCTTCGTGAAGCCGCTCGATGAGGACATGATCCTGGAGATGGCTCGCACACACGATGCCTTCGTGACGTTCGAGGACAACGCCGTGGCCGGCGGCGCCGGTTCCGGGGTGGCCGAATGCCTGGCTGCGCACGGCATCGCCATGCCGATTCTTCATTTGGGTCTGCCGGACAAGTTCCTCGAACACGGCAGCCGCGAGGAAGTACTGAGCATGGCCGGTCTCGATCTGCCTTCCATGCGACGCGCCATCCTGGCGCGCTTCCCCCAGCTGGCGCAGCGCACCACGGCCAACGGCTGAAGCATTCACATCTCGACACAAGAAAAAGGCCCGCGCGATGGCGGGCCTTTTTCGTTCCCTGGCGATGCCTCCTACCAGCTGTAGCGCGCCTGCAGCATGCCGCGGCTGCCGTGATAATGGTGGCCCGCTGCGCCGTGCCAGGACAGCGACGCCTGCCAGCGAGCCGACGTCCACGTCACGCCCGCTCCGCCGCTCAGTGCGCTACCCGGCAGTGCACTGCTGGTCACATCCTTGGGATAGTCGCCCAGGCTCTCCGTCACCATGATTGCGCGGTCGCCACCCCAGCCTTCCGTGCCCGCCTGCACCCACGGCTGCCAGTGACCCCACTCGGCGCCGATGCGCAGGCCCGCCTGGTAGTGCGACAGATGCTGGCTCACCTTGCCGTAATGCAGCGCCAGCAAGGTGATGCCTTGCTCCTGCGCCGCATCGTACCGTGCGTTGACGGTATCCATCCCCGCGTACGGCGTGAACGACCAGCGCCCCGCGCGGGCGGTGTAGTCCACACGTAGCGCAGCGCCGTTGTAGCGACCTTCACCGTGCGCGGTCTGGATTCCGCTCACCACGCTCAGATAGCGCTTGCTGTCCTGCTTGAGCTTGCCCACACCGAAGCTGCCCGACACCTTCCAGCCGCCGTTGCGCCAGATGCCGTACACGAAGCCGCCGAACGGTTTGGCGCGCACCTGCATGGCGTCCACCGTCGTCGTCGTCGTTCCGCCCGACACCGCCACGCCCAGCACGAAGCGGTCCGTGATGACGTGACCATAGCCGGCCGCCGCGCCGTTCAGCTGATAGCGCGAGCCCTGGCCCAATCCGCCCAGACCGGCCATCGTCTGGCCCCAGACGCCCTGGCGACCCTGGGCCGTCGGACCCATCCGGCCCAGCACGGCGTCGAAGGTCTGCTCCATGCCCAGACTCACCGTGCTGGCGTAGTTGGGGTACCCGTCTGCGAACGCCGCCGCGTTCGGCGCCAGCGTGAGTGTCACGTCGTTGCCGCTGTAGCTCACCAGCGGTGTCAGGTAGGCCGCGAAGGCCGGATCGAAGGTCGTCTTGGCGAACGTGCCGCGGACGCCGCCAGACGCATGCACCAGGTCGTAGCTGGTGTCGGCCAGGTACGCGCCCGGATCGACCACGATCGCCAGCGTGCCATCCAGGCTGGCCTTGCCGCTCACCCGCAGCTGGCTCGAACCCGTGCCCGGCGCCGGGTCCGGCGTGACCTCCAGGCTCAGCGTGCCGTTCGGACCCTGCACGTAGTCGCCCGACAGCGTCAGGATGCCCACGCTGCCGCCCGGCATCACCGTGCCGCCCAGATTGCTCACCGCACCCGTGATCGTGCCGTGGCCGCCCAGCGTGCCGCCGGTCACCGTCACGTCGCCGGTCAGTACCGTGTCCGGATGCGCGGCATCACCCACTTCCAGCTTGCCCGCGCTCACCGTCCAATCGGTGGTCGCGTTGCTGCTGCCGGTCAGCGTCCACATGCCCGAGCCGGTCTTGGTGTAGTTCGCGAAGCCCGCGTACTGCGGGCTGCCGCTGTAGCTTGTCGGCATCGCCATCACGATCTGCGTCAGATCGAAACTGCCGCCGGCATCACCGCCAAGCACCAGCGCGTCGCCGCCATTGGTCGTGCCGCTCGTGCTGATCACGTTGCCGACAAAGCTGTAGCCGTCGCGCAGCTCCAGCGTGTTACCGCCGCCCGAAAAGTCGACCGCGTCGGCCTGCACATCGCCACCGGTGCCGTCGCCGTTCATGCCCGACTTGCCGCCTGCGATCGCGCCGCTGTTGATCAGCGTCGCACCGCCTGTGGAGACCACGCCGGCACCACCGGTGCCGCCCATGCTCGAACTGCCGTTACCGCTGACCAGCGTGCCCGCACCACCGTCACCGCCGGTGATGCTGCCGGTGTTGGTGAAGGTATTGTTGCTCGCGCCGATGACCAGTCCGGCGCCGCCGTTGCCGCCGGCACCGGTGCTACCTTTCAGGGAGCTGAATTTCACGTCGTCGTAGCCGCCTGCATGGCCACCAGCGCCGCCCATGATATGGCCGGCGTTGCTCGCGTCATGATCGCCGGTGCCAACGTAGAGTCCCGCACCGCCACCGCCGCCACCGCCGCTGAGGTAAGCGTCACCGCCGGCGCCACCCGCGCCGCCCGCGACCGTTCCACGGTTGGAAAACGTCGAACCCGCGACCCCGAGGGCCGCACCCGCGGCACCGCCGCCACCGCCGCCTCCATAGGCATAACCGAATCCACCGGCGCCGCCGGTTCCTCCGGTCACGGTCACGCCCGCACCGACCGACAGATCACCCGTCGAAAGCACGCCCGGATTACCGCCTCCACCGCCTGCACCAGTACCAGCGACGCGACCGACGGTTCCGCTGCCCGTGCTGCCGCCGCCACCGTACACGCCACCGCCGCCGCCGCTGCCGCCGAAGAAGCTGTTCGAACTCGGATAGATGCCGCCCACTCCGCCATCGCCCGAACCGGCGCCGCCCAAGCCACCGGCTCGAGTGGTGCCGCCCGAACCGCTGCCCTGAGCGGAGGGGCTGCCGCCGTCATTGTCCAGCCCCGTGGCACCGTTGCTGCTCGTCGTGCCCGTGCACGAAGCGTCGATCGTGCCGGACGTCTTGCTGCAACTCTGCGCCAGACTGACCACTGGCGCCGAAGCCAGAATCAGGCCGATCGCCGCCGTCAGGGTCGCCATCTTCAGGCGATACGCGGAACCCGATGCTCCGAGGCTACCGCCATGCGAACTGCAAGTCTGCTCCGAGGCGACCTGTACGACGCCCAGCGCCTTGTTCCATACCTGACGGTACATCTTGTTCATGCGTATTCCCCTGCGAATAGTTGGATTCTTTGCTGCACCGGCCGGCCGGCATGAGCGGGCACGAACGGCTTCAGATTCCGTCCGTTACACGACCCGGACCCCGTGAAGGTTCAGTTCCGGATTACGCCAGAAAGCATCGTTCTCGAATCGGTTGAACACATCCGGCGGCAACACTGTCCGGCGCTCGACTGCGCCCACCTTCGGCCGCACCGTGTGCAGGCCCGGCGTGCCCGCCTTGATGTCGAAGGCTTCGGCGTCGAATTCGATGTGCTCGAAATCATGCTGGAAGGCCGGCTCGCCGATGAAGTCGTAGATCGCCGCCATGGCCTTGCCCGGATCGCTCACCAGCGTCTCGTACTGCACCAGCATCAGTTGGCCGGCATGCGCACCGAAGAATGCTTCCTTCAGCGCGTTGTAGGCGTAACCGACCATGCCGTCGCCCTTGGCCACCCCATCGGCGCGCGTGTACACCGTGCCGCCAACCGTGTAACTGAAGATCGACGACGGCTGGAAGGTGTTCTTCTGGACCAGTCGCTCGATGCTGTCGATGACCCAGGGCATGTGTCGCACGCAGGCGATCACCCTGGACTCGGGAAACAGCTCGGCAATCACGTTCATGCGCGCGCACCAGGCGCGGCTGGTGTCGAAGATCACGTCCTCGTCGCGATCGGCGTAGTAGTTCTCCACCACGCCCTCCAGCACGCGACGGCGCTGGTCATCGTCGATGAAGACGGAAAATTCGTTTCGGCCGCTCATCTCGCCGAGCATCGCGCCCAGCAATCCCGCGACCGGACCACTCATGCCGGCAGTGAACCGCGGGTTCTGACGCAGCAACGCCGACAGCAAGGTCGAACCAGAGCGTGGCAGACCGGAAATGAAGTGAATGCGATGCATGATGATCCTTGCTTGATGGAACCGCCCATCAGCGATACGGGCCCCTTCATGGGTACCGCGCGCACTGACGATTCGAATACCGGTTTTGGTTTCACAGGAGTATGAAGCAGGGCTGCAGCCTCACAAAACGAAGCCTCCTGGGGTTCCTGAAACGTCCCACCGGACACCAACGATGTTCGTGCCCTCCTTGATCGTTGCTTGCATCGCCCGATCCGTGCATCGATGCATCCTTCCAGAGACAAAGGCCCGACACAGCGAAGTGCCGGGCCTTCATGCCTCACCCACTTACCAGCTGTAGCGCGCCTGCAGCATGCCGCGGTTGCCGTGGTAGTGGCTGCCCACCGCACCGTGCCACGACAGCGTCGCGTCCCAGCGGCCGGCCTTCCACGTCACGCCCGCTCCACCGCTCAGTGCGCTGCCCGGCAGTGCACTGCTGGTCACGTCCTTGCGGTAGTCGCCCAGACGCTCCGTCACCGTGATCGCACGATCGCCGCGCCAGCCTTCCGTGCCTGCCTGCACCCACGGCTGCCAGTGACCCCACTCGGCGCCGATACGCAGGCCCGCCTGGTAGTGCGACAGATGCTGGCTCACCTTGCCGTAATGCAGCGCCAGCAAGGTGATGCCCTGCTCCTGCGTCGCATCGTAGCGGGCGTTCACGTTGTCCATGCCCGCGTACGGCGTGAACGACCAGATACCCTTCCGCGCCGTGTAGTCCACGCGCAACGCCGCACCGGCATAATGGCCGCCGCCAGTCGCCGTCTGCATACCGCCCAGCGAGGCGAGGTAGCGCTTGCTGTGCTGCTTGAGCTTGCCTGTGCCCAGGCTGCCCGAGACCCGCCAGCCACCGCTGCGCCAGATGCCGTACACGAAGCCGCCGAACGGCTTGGCGCGAACCTGCATGGCGTCCACCGTCGTCGTCGTCGTGCCGCCCGAAAGCGCCACGCCCAGCACGAAGCGGTCCGTGATGGCGTGGCCGTAGCCCGCCGCCGCGCCGTTCAGCTGGTAGCGCGAGCCCTGGCCCAGTCCGCCCAGGCCGGCCATCATCTGGCCCCACGCGCCCTGACGCCCTTGCGCCGTCGGACCCATCCTGCCCAGCACCGCGTCGAAGGTCTGCTCCATGCCCAGGCTCACCGTGCTGGCGTAGTTCGGATACCCGCCCGCGTACGCGGCTGCGTTCGGCGACAGCTTCAGCGTCACGTCGTTGGCGCCGTAGCTCACCTGCGGCGTCAGGTACACCGCAAAGCCCGGATTGAAGGTCGTCGTGGCAAACGTCCCACTCACGCCACCGGCCGCGTGCACCAGGTCATAGCTGGTGTTGACCAGATACGAGCCCGGATCGACCATGATCGCCAGCGTGCCGTCCAGGCTCGCCGCGCCGCCCACCTGCAGCTGGCTCGACCCCGTGCCCGGCGTCGGATCGGGCGTGATCTCCAGACTCAACGTGCCGTTCGGACCCTGCACATAGTCGCCGGCCAGCGCCAGAATGCCCACGCTACCGCCCGGCATTACCGTGCCGCTCATGTTGCTCACCGTGCCCGTGATCGTGCCGTGACCACCCAGCGTGCCGCCGGTCACCGTCACATCGCCAGTCAGCACCGTGTCCGGATGGGCGGCGTCGCCCACTTCCAGCTTGCCTGCACTCACCGTCCAGTCGGTGTTCGCGGTGCTGCGGCCGGTGAGCGTCCACATGCCGGAGCCGCTCTTGGTGTACGTCGCAAAGCCGTGATAGCGCGGGCTGCCGTTGTACGTGGTCGGGATGGCCATCACGATCTGCGACAGATCGAAACTACCGTCCGTATCGCCGCCCAGCGCCAGCGTGTCACCACCGTTGGTCGTGCCGCTCGTGCTCAGCACGTTGCCGACGAAACGATAGCCGGCGCGCAGCTCCAACGTGTTGCCGCCGCCAGAGAAATCCACCGCGTCGGCCTGTGTGCTGACAACGGCCGCGGCAGTCACGACGCCTGCGCTGGACGGACCGACCGGCGGCCCGCTCGGCGCAGTCGGCTCGGCAAGCGTACCGTCCGCACCCACCACGCCGCCGGCGATAAGGCCTGCGTTGATGATCGTCGAGTTGCCCGTCGACACCACGCCCGCACCACCGGCGCCGCCAGTCCCGGCGGTATAACCGGTATACCCATCACCGCCGTTGCCACCGTTGCCGCCCTGGACGGTGCCCGTGTTGGTCAGGGTCATGCCCGTACCGACGATACCGGCACCGCCCGCACCACCGTTGGCGCCGTCACCCGCCGACCCGGACCCGGACCCGTAGTAGCGGGTATAACCGGCATTACCGCCGTTTCCGCCGTTACCACCCTGTACGGTACCGGCGTTGGTCATCTGGAATCCGCTTCCGGATACGCCGGATCCGCCCGAGCTGCCTGCGACACCGCTCGCCTCGCTGAAACTGGGCCCTATCCCCGGCACCTCACCACCTCCGGACCCTGCTGCGTAGCAGTCTCCGGTGCAGTAACCGCCCCCCGCGCCTCCCGCAATCACACCTGCATTGTCCAGCGTGAAGTCCGAACCGATCACACCAGCGCCGCCCGAACCTGACGCCCCCGGGGTGGCAAAGGCATGAACGCCCGCACCGCCAATCCCGCCGGTAATCGTGCCGGTGTTGCCGACGCTGAATCCACTCCCACTGACGCCGGCACCGCCGCTGCCGGCGTCTCCCGCGTAATAGCTCCGCGACGAGGAGTAGCCGCCCGCGCCACCCTCGACACGGCCCGTGTTGTCCAGCGTGAATCCTGCGCCGGCCAGGCCATCGCCGCCATTGCCGGCATCGCCGCCATGCCCCGTGAAACCACCGGTACCGCCAACACCGCCGACGATACCTCCGTCGTTGGCAATGGAGGACTGATCCAACTGCGCACCCGCACCACCCGTACCACCATGACCGCCGTAGTTGCCGACGGTATAGCCGGCGGTACCACCGTAACCACCGGCGCCACCGGCCACACTGCCGTGGTTCGTCAACGTCAGGCCAGCACCCCCAACACCGGCTCCACCCGCACCACCGTCACCGGCGACCGCACCACTGCTGGGGCCCGATATGGAGCTACCCTTCGTGCCGTCGCCGCCGTGCACCGAACTGCCCGCCCCCACACCAAGGGCGGTACCGCTCGACGCCATGACACCCAGACCACCCGCACTGCCGTCCACCGACAACGTCGAACTGCCGACGATATCGGCCGTAGTCGATGCATCACCCACCTGCAACGTGCCACCCTGCAGCAGCCAGCCCTGCTGCACCGCTGCGATGCCGGTCAGGGTCCAGGTGCTGGCCCCAAGCTTCTCGAACTGAGTGAATCCGTAAAACACAGGCGTGCCGCTATAGGTGCCTGGCACGGTGGACACGATCTGTCCTAGGTCGAACGTGCCGTCAGTATCGCCACCCAACGCAAGCGCATCGCCGCCGTTCGTCCCGCCACTGGTGCTCACCACGTTGCCGATGAAGCTGTAGCCCGATACCAGAGTCAGCGTGTTGCCGCCGCCGGAAAAATCCACCGCATCGGCCTGCACACCGCCGCCCACGCCACCACCATCGGCCCCGGACACGCCACCCGCGATCAGGCCGCCGTTGACGATGTCCGCGCCACCCGAGGAGACGACGCCCTCACCGCCAGCACCGCCCTGTCCGAAGTTGTCCGCAGAACTGTCGCCGCCCTGGCCACCGGCGCCGCCCTGAACCGTGCCGGTATTGAGCAGACTGAAATCGCTGCCACCGACGCCGGCACCGCCGCGCGCACCGTCGCCGCCAAGGCCATCGCTGCTGCCGGAGTAGTAGTACGAACCACCGTATGCAAGACCACCTTTGCCGCCAGCACCGCCGGTGATGCTGCCGGCATTGGTGATCGCGCTGCCCATCGTCACCTGCGCGCCCGCGCCGCCGATGCCGCCGGCACCGTCGCCGTTATGGTTGGCCGTATACGATTTGCCGCCATCGCCACCCACACCGCCGACGATGGTTCCACCGCTCGCATTGTCGAGAGTCAGCCCGCTGCCGCTCACACCGGCGCCACCGCCCCCGCCGATACCACCTTTGATGTAGAAACCGTAACCGCCGACACCACCGGCCCCGCCGGCGATGCTTCCACGGTTGTCCACCGTCGAGCCGGCACCCTGGATGCCCGCGCCGCCGGCACCACCGGCGCCCGCCGCGTAGGCCGTGCCACCCACACCACCCGTACCGCCGGAGACGGTACCCGCGTTGTCCACCGACGACTGACCGGCCATCACACCGATACCGCCGACGCCACCCGCGCCACCATAGGCACCCTTCGTGTAGTAGTCGGCATCGCTGCCCGCCGCGCCGCTGCCGCCTGAACCCATGCTCGAACCCATCACCTGCAGGGCCGCCGTATCAGCCACCGCGATACCGGTGGCTCCCGTGCCCGAGTTGGTCACGTTCACGGAGCCCGTGCCGTCGCCCAGCGTCAACGAGCCGGCATGTACCACCGCACCGCCGGTCAGTGTCGTGCCATCGCCGGCGAGCGCCAGCGAACCGGTACCCGACGCGCTCAACGATCCGGCGCCGCTCAACGGAGCCTGGATCGTGACATCGGCTTGCATCGAGAACACGGTGGCTACGTCGAGCGAAGGCAAGGCGCCCGATTCGGTGATCGTGGTCGCACCCGTGAAGTCGAACTGGATGGTGCTGCCCGGATCGCTATTGGCCTGGGCAATCGCCCAACTGAGCGTGCCCACGGTCGCCGTGTTGCCGTTGTCGCTGGCCTGGGTCACGGTATAGGTGCTGGCCGCCATCGCCGGCAGCGCGGTCGCTCCCACGCCCAGAAGCAGCGCGGCGGCGCAGGCCTGCGCCAGACGGCTGCGCGGCGGCGTCACGCCCACCGATCGCGACGCTCCCACGCCGCCGCGCGAGGCCTTTGCGAACTCTGTCGCGACCTGCACGACGCCCAGCGTGCGATTCCAGACCAGACGGTAGATCTTGTTCATGTTGTTCCCTGTTCCTGAAGTGTTGCTTGTTGTGGATCCGTGAAGCACGGATCGGCTATGTCGTAACGGCTAGACGCTGCACAGCCGGTGCAGGTTCATGCCCGGGTTGCGCCCAAAGCATGGCTTTGAATCGGTTGAACACATCGGCGAAAACACCGTCTTGCCTGCTTCCGCACCGACGTTCGGACACGCCGCTCACAGGCCCTGTGCACCGAGCTTGAGATCGAAGGCTTCGGCATCGAATTCGAGGTACTAGAAATCCTGCGCGCCAGACCACTCGCCGATGAAGTTGTGGATCGCGGTCGTCGCACGTACTCGTCGACAAGGTCTCGTACTGCGCCCGCACCAGCCTGTCCGCATGCGCGCCGCAGAACGCTTGCTTCCACGCGTTGCAGGGCATGACTGACCGTGCCGTCGCCTTTCGCCACACCGTCGGCACGCGTGTACACGGCGCCATTCGCGCTGAAATGGACGATCGGAGACGGATCAAAGGCGTTCTTCTGGAGCTGACGCTCGACGCTGCCGACGGCCCTCTGCATGGGATCCACGCAGGCGATGCACCGGGGATCGGGAAACAGCTCGGCAACCACGTTCATGAGCGCGCCTCGGTCGCAACGGGTGCCGAAGATCACGTCCTCGTCGCAGCCGGCATCATCGTTTTCGAACACGCCGCTGGGCATACGGCAGCGTTGCGCATCATTGATGAATGTGGGGAATTCCGTGCAGCCGGGTATCGCGCCCAGCAGCCCGGCCACCGGACCGCTCGCCCCCGCCTCGAAACGCGGGTTCTGGTGCAGCAGCGCCGACTGCAGCGTCGCGCCGGAGCGCGGCAGACCGGAAATGACATGAATACGCTGCATGACCCCCCTCGCCCTATGCAGCAGAAGGCGACGAACGAATCGTCGCCTTCAACGCCTACTGCGAGGGGCACGCTTCCTGCGCATGGACACGTGCCCTTGCCTCCCCCGCCTGAAATCAGAGTATAGGCAAACTGTGATGCAGTTCACAATTTATATCGGCTATGGCGAGCGAAACCGTGCACCGCTGACGCGCTCGCGCCCTTCCAGATCGCAGGCCGTGAACACGTGCGTGAAACCGCCATCGTCGGTGAGCAGGGCACGCACCGCCGGCCCCTGCTTCCAGCCGTGCTCCATCAGCAGCCAGCCGCGCGCCCGGAGATGGCGACGTGCGCCGGTGACCAGCACACGAATCGCATCCAGACCGTCCGCGCCGGACACCAGAGCACCGCGAGGTTCGAAACGCAGATCGCCCTGCCCGACGTGGGCGTCGTCGTGCTCGATATAGGGCGGGTTGGACACGATCAGGTCGAACTGCCGATCGGCAAGCGGGCCGTACCAGTCGCCCTGCAGGAACTCGACGCGCTCCAATCCGTTCGCCAGCGCGTTGCGCCGCGCCACCTGCAGCGCCGATGCGGAAACGTCGACGGCGGTGACCTGCGCCTGCGGCCGTTCGGACGCCAGCGCCAGCGCGATGGCGCCGCTTCCGGTTCCCAGATCGACCACCTTCAGCGGAACATCCTGCGGCATGCGTTGCAGCGCCAGCTCGACCAGCAATTCAGTCTCCGGACGCGGGATCAACGTATCGGGTGTGACCTCGAGATCGAGATGCCAGAAACCGCGCCGCCCCAGGATGTAGGCCACCGGCTCACCCTGCTCGCGCCGCTGCAGCAGAGCCTCGAAGGCCTGGGCCGACGCCGCATCGACCGGGTCCGTCGCATGCGCGAACAACCAGGCGCGATCCACGCCCAACGCATGCATGAGCAGCCACTCGGCATCGCCCCGCTCGGCCACGCGCTCGGCGGCGGACATAAGAAGATCGCGTACCTGCGGTGTGCGGACCATGCGTGAACTCGGCTCGAAGATGAATCCGGGCGCGTGCCGTGCATCTGCACCGGAACCGCCACCGTATCTGGGAAGTGTACCGGCCCGAACGTCAGGAAACGCTCCATGTCCGCACTTCACCCACGCTCGCTGTCGCGCCTGCTCCTCGCAGGCCTGCTTCCGCTCTGTCTGAGCGCCTGCGAGGCGACCTTCTTCTCCGCGCTGAATACGGTCACGCCCGCGAACGCGGTGCAGGCAAAGCGCGGCATCGTCTTCGAACCGCAGCATGACCTTGCACTGGACATCTACCGCCCCGCTCATGCACACCACGCACCGGTGGTCGTGTTCTTCTACGGCGGCGCCTGGCAGGACGGCAAACGCCAGTGGTATCGCTGGGCCGGGGAGACGCTGGCGCACCACGGACTGGTCGTCGTGGTGCCCGACTACCGGAAATTCCCGCAGGTGAAACTGGACGGATTCATGCACGACGCCGCCCGCGCCGTGGCGTGGACTCGAAAGCATGCAAATGCCTACGGAGGGGACCCGAATGACTTGTTCCTGATGGGGCATTCGGCCGGCGCACACATCGGCGCATTACTCGCCACCCACGCTTCCTGGCTGCAGCAGGTCGGCATGGAACCACGGCAGCTTCGCGGTTTCATCGGGCTTGCCGGTCCGTACGATTTCCTGCCGCTGCGTGAGCAGGTGTATGTCGACATGTTCGGTCATACGCATGCGCAGCAGCTGCGCTCACAGCCGGTGAACTATGTGGACGGCAACGAACCGCCGATGCTCCTGCTGCAGGGCGGCGACGACAAGCTGGTGGCACCCGACAACGCACTGTCCCTGGCCGCCGCGATGCGCGAGCATGGCGAACGCGTGCAGGACCACGTCTATAGCGGCGTCAGCCATGCCGGCCTGCTGCTGTCGCTGTCACAGCCGTTCCGCTACAAGGCCACGGCCTTGCGCGACACGCTGGGCTTCATCGATGCCCACAGCCTGGATGCACGCGCCAACCCGGACGCGCACGCGCGCAGCGAAGCCCGTGCCTCCCCCTGATCGCGCACCGCTAAACGGGGACCGCCTCTTCCTCCGCAGAGGTCATGAAAAATCGGGCGGCCGAAGCCGCCCGAAACACCATGACGCGCGTATCGCGAATCAGCGCGTGATCGCGGATGGATCCTGCGCTTTCTTCAGCGCCGCGCACAGCTTGATCGACTCGGTGGTCTGAGCCAGACCGCGGTCGGCTCCGGGCAGGTCGTCCAGGCGGGGGGTGAAGAACGCCTGCAGACGCTCGGCGTCCGCCATCGAGCAACCGCCACCGCCGGCCAGGTTCGGCACGTAGCCGCTGGCGAAGGTACCGGTGCGCTTGACGACCTGATCGTAGTGCCCCTTGAACCAGGTCCACAGTGCATCACGCCCCTGCTGCGTATCGCGATGTCCGGTCAGCAGACGGAACATCTCGCCCACCTTCACCTGCGGACTGAGCGCGAAGTTCCACACCCGCTCCGCCTGCGCACCCGGCGCATGCGAGAGCGCTGCGAGCATGGCGTTGCGGCGGTCCGCGTCCGTGGTCTTGTTCAACTCGGCAATCAGCGCATCGACCACCGGCTTGCCTTTCTCCTCCACGGCAACCGTCAGATCCTCGGAAAGCAGGTCCGGATTGGCTGCGGCCAGGTTCAGACGTCCTTTCGCGTTCTTCTCCAACGCGCGATCGGCCTGCTGCAGCAACGCGGCGCGCACGGCGGGAAGCTTCACGCCAACACCGAGAAAACCGGCCAGCGCACTGCGCGTCAAGGCATCATCCGACGACTCGCCCTTGCGCTTCACGTACCCCAGCTTCTGCAGACGAGGCAGGTAGGCCTCGCTGGCCAGCTTGCGCAGGGCCGCCCGTTGCGCATCCGTCTGCGCTTCGTGCTTCCAGATCCAGGCAAAGGTATCCAGCGGCGCCAACGCCACCTGCCGCGTCTTGGACGGAGCCAACCGGCGCACCGCTTCCATCGCCGCGGACGCATCGATGTCTCCACGATGGAACGCCGCCTTGACGGCATCGGCATAGGCCAACTTCTCGGCATCGTTCAGCGCGCCCAAATGACCGTTGAGCTTGGCCAGATCCGTCTTGTCCATGCTGAAGCGGTAGTAACCGCGCGCATCGGCGTTGGGCATATACCAGGCCGGGCACTGACCGCCGGACAGCTGCATGGTCGCGGTCTTGCTGTCCAGCATCTGGCACTGCACGCCGGCTTTGCCCGCCCCCGTGCGCACGCAGACCGGGATGCCCCACAGGCGATTCGGGTCGCCGCTCGAACCCAGCGGAAGATAGCGGTCCTGCGTCAGATGCAGCACCGGATGCGTGCCGCTGCAGTCCAGGCGCGTAGAGACCATCGGCACACCGGACTGGTCGAGGAAGCTGCTGAAGGCATGCTTGAAGGCCTCGCCCTTGCCCGCCGCCTTGTCGATCGCGCCAACCAGGTCGCTGGCCTTGGCGTTGCCGAACTTGTGCGCCTGAATGTAGGCACGCATGCCCTTGCGGAAGGTGTCGACGCCGACGTAGTGCTCGAACATGCCGATCACCGCCGCGCCCTTCTGGTAGGTGATGCCGTCGAACGCGGTCTGGATGTCGCCGTTGCCGGTGATCGGCTGGCGAATCTTGCGCGCGCTGACCAGGCTGTCATTGCCCATCGCGCCCTCGGCGCGGCTGACGCGGTCCAGGTCGGCGCGGTATTCAGGATGCACCTTGGCGGTGACCTTCTGCTGCATCCAGGTGGCGAACGCCTCGTTCAGCCAGATGTCGTTCCACCAGTCCAGTGTGACCGTGTCGCCGGTCCACTGATGCGCCAACTCGTGTGCCTGCACGTTGAACGAATTGCGCACGGCGTCCGATGGCGAGTTCTTGTCCATCAACATCAGCCAGTCACGGAAGGTGACTAGTCCGGCGTTCTCCATGGCGCCCGCGGAAAAATCAGGGGCAGCAAGCAGATCCAGCTTGCCGAACGGATAACCGAAACCGTAGTACTGCTCCAGCGTCTGGATGATGACCGGCGTCTCGCTCAGTGCGATGTGGATGCGCGAACCCTCGCCGTGCGGAGCGATGCCGCGCAGGCGGATCGGTTCCTTGCGCCACGCGTTGGGTTTGATCTCACCACCCGACACCACGTCCCAGGGACCGACCGCGAAGGCGACCAGGTAGGTTGGCAGCGGCTGCGTGGTCTTGAAGTCCAGCGTCTTCCAGCCCTTGCCGTCCTTGCTGGACTTGGCGATGGCGGTGTTAGCGACGGCGACTTCGTCGTTGGGCACGGTCAGCACGATCTTGTACGGCGTCTTGAAGCCGGGTTCGTCGAAGCTTGGGAACGCGTAGCGCGCGCTGATCGGCTCCATCTGCGTCATCGCATATGGACGACCGTCGCGCGTCACCTTGTACAGGCCCTGCAACTGATGGTTGAAGGGCGCCGAGTAATCGAACACCAGCTTCAGTTCCTGTGGCTGCAGCGTCTTGCCGAAGTCGATGCGCACCACGCCCTGCTTGGGTGCGGCATTCACGTACTGGGCAGCGTGCGAGACGCCCTTTGCATCGATCACGCGCACGCTGGATACCTTCAGGTCCTTGCCGTGCATCCATACGTGGTCGGCCGCCTTTTTCAGTTCGACACGGATGGTGGTGACGCCGGCGAAGCGGGTCTGCGCCGGATCGACGCGCAGATCGAGCGTGTATGCCTCCGGCACGGCCCAGCCCGGCAGTCGCTCCAGCGGCGGCTTCATGTCAGCGCCACCGGCAAAGGCGGAAGAAAAACAGGCCGCCAGTGCAGTAAACGCAAGCGTATGGGTGAGTCGTCGCATGATCGTGATCTCCGGATCGGGGAATGCAGCATCCGAAGCTACGCGGCGCAGTACCTCCGGGACACGTGCCGAAAGGCACGCTGCCCGAATACGGACACGAAAAAGCCGGCGTGCGCCGGCTTTTTCACTCGCGGGGAAAAATGCGGTCGCTCAGGCTGCCGCCCTGGAAGCGCTCGAACCCGCGACTTCGGCCTGCTCCAGCGCCACCGCCACACCATGCACCACGGCGGCAATGCGCGCCGCGCTCTGCACGGCCTGCGCGCCGACTTCGTGCTTGCGCAGGGTCTTCTCGTGCGAGGCCACGCAGGAGCCACAACCGTTGATCGCCGATACGGCCAGCGAAGCCAGTTCGAAATCGATCTTGCTGCCGCCTGGCTTGGCCATCACGTTCATGCGCAATCCCGCGCGCAACGTGGCGTACTCGTCGTTCTCGACCAGGTGCAGGAAACGGTAATAGACATTGTTCATGCCCATGATGGCCGCTGCGGCGCGCGCACCGCGCAGGGCGTCTTCATCGGCGTGTTCGCTCGCCCACGCCGCCATGGAAGCGGTGAATGCGGCATTGCGCGAAGCGATGGCCGAAGCCAGCGCGACCACCGCGATCTGCGACTGGGTCAGCCCCGGCGCGCCGTTCTCGCCCAGCACCGATTCCAGGTTCAGGCGCAGGTCCTTGGCGTACTCGGGCAGTTGCGATTTCAGTTCAGCAAGAGACATGGGGGAAATCTCCGTTCGAGGACGGCACACGGCGACGCGAACGCTGGCGCGCGCACGGAATGTCCGGACAGGGGGATAGAAAAGAAAGAAAAAAACCCGCGCGCCCGCTGGGAGCGCGCGGGAATCTTGGTCAGGCGGCCTTGAGCGTGTCTTCGCCCGACTGCCAGTTGCACGGGCACAGCTCGTCGGTCTGCAGCGCGTCGAGCACGCGCAGGACCTCGGCCGGGTTGCGCCCGACACTGCCTTCGGTGACGTAGACGAAACGGATCACGCCTTCCGGATCCACCAGGAACGCGGCACGACGGGCGACGCCCTCGTCG
Source organism: Oleiagrimonas citrea (assembly GCF_012395255.1). GTDB lineage: Bacteria > Pseudomonadota > Gammaproteobacteria > Xanthomonadales > Rhodanobacteraceae > Oleiagrimonas > Oleiagrimonas citrea. Next base: position 357,583 of record NZ_JAAZQD010000004.1, on the reverse strand, counting down.
TCCAGGATGCCCAGCGCGCGGCTCAGATCCTTGTTGATGTCGGCCAGCATCGGGAACGGCAGATCCTTGAGATCAGCATGATCCTTGCGCCAGGCCAGATGCACGAACTCGCTGTCGGTGCTGGCGGCCATCACCTGGCAGTCGCGATCAGCGAACTGCTCGTTGAGATCGCCGAAGCCCTTGATCTCGGTCGGGCAGACGAACGTGAAATCCTTCGGGTAGAAGAATACGCAGGTCCACTTGCCTTCGTAGGTGGTGTTGTCGATCTCCGCAAAGGCCTTGTCCAGGCTCTCGATCGAAACGGTGGCCTTGAGATTGAACTGCGGGAACTTGTCGCCAACGGTAAGCATGTACAACTCCATGAATGGGTAATGGGTTTCAGGGGAAAAGACGCTCGATGCAAGCGTCGTCACGGACAAGAATAGGGCGCGCACTTGCATTCTTCAAATTGATTGTTAACATCGGATTCATAGCAATAGGCTATTGAAATGCAGCGGGGCACCCGATGAACCTGCGAGACCTGCATTACCTGGTCGCCCTGGCCGAGCACTGCCATTTCGGCCGCGCCGCCGAGGCCTGCTTCGTCAGCCAGCCGACCCTGTCCACCCAGATCCGCAAGCTCGAGGACGAACTGGGTGTGACCCTGGTCGAGCGCACACCGCGCAAGGTGCTGCTCACCGACGTCGGTCGCGAAATCGCCGCCCGCGCCCGCGACGTGCTCAACGAGGCCGAGCAGATCCGCGCCATCGCGCGGCGCACGCGCGACCCGGAATCCGGCACGGTGCGGCTGGGCATCTTCCCCACGCTCGGTCCGTATCTGCTACCGCATGTCGTGCCGATGCTGCGCGAGGCCTTCCCGCGGCTCGAATTGCTGCTGGTCGAGGAAAAGACCGAGGTTGTGCTCGAGCGTCTGCGCGAGGGCAAGCTGGACGCCGGCATCCTTGCGCTGCCCATCCACGAGGAAAGCCTGCACGTCGAGTTCCTGTTCGAGGAACCATTCCTGCTCGCCGTGCCCGAAGGTCACCCGCTGGCCGACCGCAAGCGCCTGCGCCTGGACGATCTCGCCGACGAAAGCCTGCTGTTGCTCGAGGACGGCCACTGCCTGCGCGATCAGGCGCTGGAGGTCTGCCAGCTGGCCGGTGCCGGCGAGCGCACGGGGTTTCGCGCCACCAGCCTGGAAACGCTGCGGCAGATGGTCGCCGCCAACGTCGGCGTCACCCTGCTGCCGACACTGGCGGTCAACCCGCCGGTGGCGCGTGTGGGCAGCATGCGGCTGATCGAATTCGGCGGTCATCCGCCGCACCGCCGCGTGGCCATGGTCTGGCGCAAGAGTTCGGCCATGGACGGTTTCCTGCGCCGCCTGGCCGAAGTCTTCCGCAAGCTGCCGCCCGAACTGCTGGACGCGCACGCCACCGCGCTGCAGTCACGCCCCACATCCAAGGAGGCATCGGCGTGAAGCTTTCGCGCATCGCACGACTCGCTCTGCTCGCGCTGTGCCTGGGTGCATGCAGCGCCTGCTCGATGCAGAAACTCGCCGAACGCATCACGCCCGACGGTGATCTCGCTCTGGTGCATGCGCTGTTCAAGGACCTGCACGCCGGTCACACCGACGCCGCGCGCGCGCACTTCGACGCCAAGAACGCGCCCTCCGACAAGACGCTCGCCACACTCACCGCCCTGCTCGCGGAAACGCCGAAACCCCAGCTCGTCGGCGCGAACGTCACCAAGCAGAACAGCGATCCGTGGCAGACCACGCTGACCTACCAATTCGGTCGCGGCGAGCACGTGCACGTCTTGATTCTGCATATCGATGGCGCCGAAGGACATCGCCGCATCAACACCCTGCACATCGGCACCGGTAGCGACATGCACGGTCTGATGCGCATCGCGACCTGGTTCTTCTCGGGTCTGCTGGTCGTACTGGCCGCGGTCGTCATGCTGGTGATCTGGCTCGTTCGGCGTAATCAGCGCAAATACAAACGATAGCGTAGAACTATCAACTTCATCGAAACAATCAATTTCAATCAAGACCCAGCCGCGCGCTAGGCTGGGCCGCAGGGGCGGCATGCCGAGCATGCCGCCATGTTTCCACCTCCCAGCCCGAAGCCACGAGGTACATCATGAGCAATCTGAAAGGCTCCAAGACCGAGCAGAATCTGAAGGACGCGTTCGCCGGCGAATCCATGGCCAACCGCCGCTACCTGTATTTCGCATCCAAGGCCGACGTCGAGGGCTACAACGACGTGTCCGCCGTGTTCCGCTCCACCGCGGAAGGCGAGACGGGCCACGCGCACGGTCATCTGGAGTACCTGGAAGAAGTGGGCGATCCGGCCACCGGCCTGCCGTTCGGCGGCACCGAGGCCAACCTGAAGTCGGCCATCGCCGGCGAGACCCACGAGTACACCGACATGTACCCGGGCATGGCCAAGGACGCCCGCGAGGAAGGTCACGACGAGATCGCGGACTGGTTCGAGACCCTGGCCAAGGCCGAGCGCTCGCACGCCAACCGCTTCCAGAAGGCGCTGGACGAGCTGCAGTAATACCGCGTCATCGACATCGCGCGCGCCCATTCCGCGGCGCGCGCGATGTCGCCGCATACGCCGACGCCCGTCGGCATTCCGTTGCACCGTCACACCCTTGCATGGCCGAGGAGATTCGCATGTCCCGAGAAGGCAGTCTGGAAGCACCCACCCGGCACCCGCTGGACTGGCTCAACGACGAATTCTGGGATCAGCAGGCGCTCGACGCCGAACTCGAACGCGTCTTCGACATCTGCCATGGCTGCCGCCGCTGCGTCAGTCTGTGCCACGCCTTTCCGACCCTGTTCGACCTCATCGACGAATCCGAGACCATGGAAGTCGACGGCGTGGACAAGGCCGACTACGCCAAGGTCACCGAGCAGTGCTACCTGTGTGACCTGTGCTACCTGACCAAGTGTCCGTACGTGCCGCCGCACGAATGGAACGTGGATTTCCCGCACCTGATGCTGCGCGCCAAGGCCGTGCAGTTCCGCCGCGACGGCGCACCGATGAAGGCCAAGGTGCTGTCCAACACCCGTACCGTCGGCAAGCTGGCCTCGATTCCCGTGGTGGTGCAGACCGTCAACGCCGCCAACCGCTCCAAGCCCATGCGCAAGCTGCTGGAGAAGACGCTCGGCGTGCACCGGGACGCGCGCGTGCCGACCTACCACGCGCCCACTGCGCGCCAGCGCCTGAAGCATCTGGACGGCCATGGCGAGGCGCTGCCCGCCGGTCGCACCCGTGGCAAGGTCGCCGTGTTCGCGACCTGCTACTGCGATCACTCCATGCCCGAGGCCGTCGAGGACCTGGTCAAGGTGCTCGAGCACAACCGCGTGCCGGTGCGCATGGTCGAGCGCGAGAGCTGCTGCGGCATGCCGAAGTTCGAGCTCGGCGATCTCGACACCGTGCGCAAGTACAAGGAAGAGAACATCCCGGTGCTGGCGAAGATGATCCGCGAGGGCTGGGACCTGACCGCCGCGGTGCCTTCCTGCGTGCTGATGTTCAAGCAGGAACTGCCGCTGATGTTCCCCGATGACGAGGACGTGGCGCGGGTGCGCGACCATTTCTTCGACCCGTTCGAATACCTGGCCGAGCGCCACAAGGACAACAAGCTCGCCACCGACTTCAAGCAGCCGCTGGGGAAGGTCGCCTGGCAGGTCGCCTGCCATCAGCGCGTGCAGAAGATCGGCCCCAAGACCCGCGACATCCTGCAACTGGTGCCGGACACCGAAGTCGTCACCATCGAGCGCTGCTCCGGCCACGACGGCACCTATGGCGTGAAACGCGAGACCTATGCGATCTCGCGCAAGATCGCGCGCCCGGTCGAGAAGCGCGTGCAGCAGGCCGAGGCCGCGCACTTCACCAGCGACTGCCCGATGGCCGGCGAGCACATCGCCCACGGGCTCGACGACAAGCCCGGCAACGAACATCCGATCAGCCTGCTGCGCAAGGCCTACGGCCTTTGAACGCCGCCGCTGCCCCTTCGACACCACATGCTTCGACCATGAAACCACTAACCCGAAACGACCTGCTATCCCTGGAAACCTACGCCGCCGAGCGCAGCGATTTCCGCGCCCGCGTGATCGCGCACAAGAAGCCGCGCAAGGTGCATCTGGGCGAGCACCTGACCCTGATCTTCGAGGATCGCCTGACGATCCAGTACCAGATCCAGGAGATGCTGCGCGTCGAGCGCATCTTCGAGGCCGCCGGCATCGAGGACGAACTCGGCGCCTACAACCCGCTGATCCCCGATGGCGGCAATCTGAAAGCGACGATGCTGATCGAGTATTCCGACCCCGAAGTGCGCAAGCGCGAACTGGCGAAGCTGCGCAACGTCGAGCACGACATCGCGCTGCAGGTCGGCGAGCTGCCGCCGGTCAAGGCCATCGCCGACGAGGACCTGGAGCGCAGCAACGAAGACAAGACCTCGGCCGTGCATTTCATGCGTTTCGAACTCGACGACGCCATGCGCGCGGCATGGAAGGACGGTGCGCCCGTGTTCCTGAGCTGCACGCATGACCACTATCCGGTTCGCGTGCAACTCGACGCCAACCAGCACGCGGCGCTCGGCGCCGACCTCGACTGAACGGGCGAAGCGTCTCGCTGCGTTCAGTCGTAGCGCAGCAGGCTGTGCAGCGGGGCGTCGGACGCCCAGCGCTCCCGCCCCTGCAACATCGCCAGCTCGATCACGACCGACGCGCCGCACAGCTCCGCGCCCAGCGAGCGCATCAGCTCGGCACTCGCTTCCAGCGTGCCGCCGGTGGCCAGCACATCGTCGACCAGCAGCACGCGTTCGCCCGGACGCACGGCGTCGCGATGCACTTCGAGCCGGTCGCTGCCGTATTCCAGCGCGTAGTCGACGCCCACGGTGTCGGCCGGCAGCTTGCCCGGCTTGCGCACCGGCACGAAGCCCGCACCCAGCGCCTGTGCCAGCGCCGCGCCGAAGATGAAGCCGCGCGCCTCGATGCCGCACACGGCCTGCACGCGCTTACCGCGCCAGGGCTCGGCCAGCGCCTCGATGCACTGCGTCATGCCGGCGGCATCGGCCAGCAGGGGCGTGATGTCCTTGAAGACGATACCCGGCTTGGGAAAATCGGGAATGTCGCGGATCAGCGCGTTCAGTGCGTGCATCGTCAATCGGGTCCGGCGGAACGGACCCGCATGATGCCAGAGCGGCGGCGCATCAGGTGCCGGCCGGCAGCGTCGAGTCGCCCCAGCCCGGGTCCTCGGCGGCGCTGCGACGCGCTTCGCTGAGCTGCGCCTCGATGCGCTTGACGATCGGTGCGGCCCGCTCGATGCAGGAATCGGGCACGGCCACGGTGATGAAATCGCGCGCGGGCAGCTGGCCGACACCGCCGATCAAGTGCTCGCCGGCGATGAAGGCGGGAATCTCCTCATGCTCGAGCGCGTCCTTGACCAGATGCGCGTCGATCATGGATTCGGCGTGGTAGATGGTGCGCATGGCTCCAAGCTACTCGCGCTGCGCAGGCACTGCAACTGTGCGCGAACCGCGCGATGACTGGCCTGCGCGCACCGGACCTGCGCTAAACTGTGCAGCTTTGCAGCATTGCGACGAGTGAACGCCGATGGCGAGCGAGACCGCCCCCGTACAGCATTTCATCCGACAGATCGTGCGCGAGGACATCGAGTCCGGTCGCCAGCCGTCGATCCGCACGCGTTTTCCGCCGGAACCGAACGGTCATCTGCATATCGGCCACGCCAAGGCGATCTGCCTGGATTTCGGCATCGCCGCCGAGTTCGGCGGCCGCTGCAACCTGCGCCTGGATGACACCAATCCCGGCAAGGAGCTGCCCGAGTACGTGCAGGGCATCCAGGACGACGTGCACTGGCTGGGCTTCGAGTGGGCCGAACTGCGCCACGCCTCGGACTACTTCGAAGTGTTCTATCGCGCCGCCGAGAAGCTGATCCAGGACGGCAAGGCCTACGTCGACGATCTCAACGCCGAGCAGGTACGCGAATACCGCGGCACGCTGACCGAGCCGGGCCGCAATTCGCCGTTCCGGGATCGTTCCGTCGAGGAGAACCTGGACCTGTTCCGGCGCATGCGCGCGGGTGAGTTCGGCGACGGCGAGAAGACCCTGCGTGCGAAGATCGACATGACCGCCGGCAACATGAACATGCGCGACCCGGCCATCTACCGCATCCGCAAGCAGACCCACCAGAACACCGGCGACGCCTGGCCGATCTACCCGATGTACGACTTCGCACACTGCCTGTCGGACGCGCTGGAAGGCATCACGCACTCGTTCTGCACGCTGGAGTTCGAGGACCACCGCCCGCTGTACGACTGGTTCGTCGACCACGTCGACCTGGCCGGACACCCGGACCTGTGGCAGCCGCTGGTCGAGGCCGGCATCCCGACCGCACCGAGCAAGCCGCGCCAGATCGAGTTCGCCCGCGGCAACCTCACCTACACCATCATGAGCAAGCGCAAGCTCACTCAACTGGTGCAGGAAGGCCTGGTCGACGGCTGGGACGATCCGCGCATGCCGACCCTGTCCGGCGCGCGCCGCCGCGGCTTTCCCGCCGCCGCCATGCGCGCCTTCTGGGAACGCATGGGCGTCAGCAAGCAGAACAGCAACATCGACTTCGGCGTGCTCGAAGGCTGCGTGCGCGAGGAGCTCGACGCCCGCGCGCCACGCCGCATGGCCGTGCTCGATCCGCTGAAGCTGGTGCTGACCAACCTGCCGGAAGGCCACGAGGAAACCATCGAGTTCCCCAACCACCCGAAGGACGAAAGCTTCGGCACGCGTGCGCTGCCGTTCTCGCGTGAGGTCTGGATCGAACGCGGCGACTTCGCCGAGGTGCCGCCCAAGGGCTTCAAGCGCCTGCTGCCCGAGGGCGAGGTGCGTCTGCGCGGCATCGGCATCATTCGCTGCAACGAGGTGGTCAAGAACGATGCAGGGGAAGTGACCGAACTGCGCTGCACGCTGGACCCGGAAACCCGGCCCGGCGGCAACGACACGAACCGCAAGGTCAAGGGCACCATCCACTGGGTCAGCGCCGCACACGCGGTCGCAGCCGAGATTCGCCTCTACGACCGCCTGTTCGATGCCGAGAACCCGGGCGACGAGCGCGACGGCAAGACCTTCAAGGATTACCTCAATCCGGAAGCCAAGCGCGTCGTGCAGGGCTACATCGAACCCGCCGCGGCCGAGGCCGAGCCGGAAGCGCACTGGCAGTTCGAGCGCACCGGCTACTTCGTCGCCGACCGCCACGACCATCGTCCGGAGCGCCCGGTCTTCAACCGTAGCGTGAGCCTGCGCGACACCTGGGCCCGCAAGGGCCGGTGAGCGCCGACGCGCGCCATCGCCTGCTGGCCTGGTGCCGTCCCGGCTTCGAGGCCGAATGCGCGCAGGAGCTGAGCGCGCTGGACACCCGCTTCGGCGGTGGCGGCTACGCGCGCGCCAAGCCCGGCGAAGGCTTCGTCGAATTCGTCGCGCTCGATTCCGACCTCGCCGGGCGCATCGCCGAGGCTGCTGGTGCCGAACGGCCGGTGTTCGCCCGCCAGCTGATGCACGGCATCGGCCGGATCGAGGAGCTGCCGCGCAAGGACCGCCTGTCCGTCCTGCTGCCACTCATCGCCGGGGACGAACGACGCTGGTGCGACGCCTGGGTCGAGTCGGCCGACAGCGATGCCGGGCGCGAACTCAGCGCGCTGTGCCGGGCGCTGAACGGCGCACTGATCGCGGGCCTCAAGCGCCAACACGCGATCGACCGCGACGCGCACTGGCGTCTGCATGTGGCCCTGCTTTCTCCGACCCAGGCGCTCGTCTGCGCCACCGACATCCACGCCAGCGCCCCCTGGCCGGGCGGCATCCCGCGACTGCGTTTTCCGCGCGGCGCACCCAGTCGCTCGACCCTGAAGCTGGAAGAAGCCCTGTTGGTTCTGCTCGACGAACGCGAACGCGAGGCCTGGCTGCAGCCGGGCATGCGCGGCGTCGACCTGGGCGCGGCGCCCGGCGGCTGGACCTGGCAACTCGTGCGTCGCTCGATCCACGTGACGGCCATCGACAACGGCCCGATGGACGCGGCCCTGATGGAGTCGGGACTGGTCGAACACCTGCGCGCGGACGGCTTCCGCTATCAGCCGCCGAAGCCCGTCGACTGGCTGGTCTGCGACATGGTCGAGCAACCGCGCCGCGTCGCCGCGCGCATGGCCGAATGGCTGCGCCAGGGCTGGTGCCGGCAGGCAATCTTCAATCTCAAGCTGCCGATGAAGAAACGCTATGCAGAAGTCCAGCTATGCCTGGACCTCCTTCGCGACCGTGTCGACGGAACGCTGGACCTGCGCGCGCGGCAGCTGTACCACGATCGCGAGGAAATCACGGTGTTCGCGCGCCGTGCGTGAAGCATCGCCGGTCCGAATCGCTGTGTCTGCGGCAGAGCGTCGCGCTGGAGTTTCGTTAGGATGGGGGTCCGTACACTTCGCTCCCGGAACCGAACGGACCCTCGCCCCGTGAAACGCCTGCGCGCCATGCTGCCTCTGCTGCTGCTGCTGACTACCGGCATCGTGCTGCTGGCCGGAGGCATGGGCAGCTATCTGGCGCCGGGACGCCTGGCGCAGGAGCATGCCGCACTGCTGGAAGCCGTACAGCAGCACCCCTGGCTTTCGCGTCTGGCCTACATCGGCCTGCTCACTCTGGTCACGTCCACCGGCATACCGGGGAGTCTGCTGGTCATCATCGCTGGCGGTCTGGTCTTCGGCGAAATCCAGGGCACGCTGCTGTCCTCGATCGGACTGCTGCTCGGCTCGCTGCTGCTGTTCCTGGCCAGCCGCTACGCCTTCGGATGCGGCCGCAAGCCCGCCCCCCGAGTGGTCGAACGGCTGCGCCACGGATACGCGCAGCATCCGGTCAACTACACGTTCTTTCTACGTTTCGTGCCGGTGTTCCCGTTCGGCGCCGTGACCGTCGGATTGGCCTGGCTGCGCTGCCCGATGTGGCTGTTCCTGCTCAGCAGCTTCGTCGGCGGTTCGATCATGCTGATCTTCGAAACCGCCATCGGTGCGGACCTTGGTCGCAACCTTGCGGCGGGTGAAGCCATGGGCTGGCGCTTGTTCCTCGATCCGCACATGCTGCTTCCACTCGGCGCCCTGGCGCTGCTCGCCGTGCTCCCGGTCGTCATCCGCAGACGGCAAGCACGCAACGGAGAGCGGAAATCCGGTCAGGATTGAAGCCGAAGGCCGAAGCGCTACAATCCCACCATCGACCACGCCACCGCAACGGGGGCGGCAAACATGTCTGATCGTGCACCTTCACGACTCAGTAAATGGTGGCGGCGCGCTTCACTAGTGCAGCGGCTCGTCCTGGTGGCACTGGTGCCTTCGGTCGTCTCGACCATGTTCCTGGCCATCCTTCTGACGCGCCACCAGATCGGCACACTGCAGGATCTCACGCGCAGCACGGCCAGCGCCTACATGACCCAGGCCGCAGTCGATGCAGCCCCTCTTCTGCGCAACCGGAATCTGCCTGAACTGCGTCGCCTAGCGCGCTCCATCGGCCGCCTTCCGCACGTCAATCAGGTCCGCATCCTCGATGGAACCGGTCGCATCATCGCCGCCGCGCAGAATCCCGTTCCGGAAAATGCCTCGCTGATCCAGCTGCGTCAGGACATCGCCCAGCGCGACACCGGCGGGAAATCGATCGGCACGCTCGTCGTGCATATCGACACCGAGGCATCCCTGCTCACGCAGTACACCGACATCCTCGACACCCTGCTGTGGGTAAGCATCGCGATCCTGCTGGCCATTCTCCTGAGTTGGCAGCAGGCGCGCTGGATCAGTGCGCCATTGCGACGCCTGTCCGTGGCCATGGGCGGGCTCGGACGCTTCGACCACGCGCTTTCCGTCGAGGTCACGGACGATTCCGAAATCGGCGAGCTGCAGCGCGGTTTCAACAAGGCCGCAGCCAGTCTGCATACCCTGCACCGCGACATGGAGCGACGCATCGAGAACGCCACGCAGGAACTGGCGCACAAGAACGATGCACTGGAACAGGCCAGCAAGGCCAAGGCCCGTTTCCTGGCCAGCGCTACCCATGACCTTCGGCAACCCCTGTACGCACTGACCCTGTTCTCCTCCTCGCTAGCCGAACAGGAGACCCAACCCGAACGCCTGGACCGCATCTCGCACGTACAGCAGTGCATCGAATCCCTGGATCGCCTGTTCAGCGAACTGCTCGACCTCTCGCGCCTGGAGGCCGGCGCGATGCAACCGGAACTGCGTGACTTCCCGCTCGACGAACTGTTCCAGGAGGTCAGCCGGAATTTCCGCATCCAGGCCGAAAAGCAGGAACTGCGACTGATCACGCGCCCCACACCGGTGTGGGTGCACAGCGACCGCACCATGCTCGCGCGCATTCTCAACAATCTGGTCAGCAACGCGCTGCGCTACACCCGCGAAGGCGGCGTGCTGGTAGGCGCACGCCTGCGCGGCGATCGTATCCGCATCGACGTTCGCGACACCGGCATCGGTATCCCCGAGGAGCATCAGGCGCATATCTTCGAGGAGTTCTACCGGGTCGATTCGGGACATGAGGAGCACCGCGACGTACCCGCCCAATCCGGCAGTCAACGCGGCCTCGGGCTGGGTCTGTCGACGGTACAGCGCCTGGCGGAATTGCTGGGCACCGAAGTCGAACTGCGCTCGCATCCCGGACGCGGCACGCTGTTCACGCTGCTGGTGCGTCGCGGGCGTAGCAAGAGCCGTACGACCTCCCCCATCCGCAACAAGCCGCGCGCGTTGCCACGCACGCATCCTTCCCTGGAACTGAAGGACGTGCGCGTCATGGTCGTCGACGACGACCAGGCCATCCTCGCCGGCATGCACGATCTGCTACGTAGCTGGGGCTGCAAGGTGCGCATGGCGACCGACTGCGACCGCGCGCTGGAACAGGCCAGTCGCAGCGAAGTACCCGACATCGTCATTTCCGACCTGCATCTCGGCACCGGCCGCAACGGCGTCGAGACCCTGCATGCCCTGGCCGAGCACTACGGCGCCAAGCCCGGAAACCCGCCGTTCGCTCGTTTGCTGGTCACCGGTGAAACCGAGCGCAGCCGCCTGCAGCCAGCGCTGAAGTCCGGCGTGCCGATCCTGTTCAAGCCGGTCGCGTCCGAGCCGCTGCGCGAAGCCATCATCACCCTGCTGCGCACGCGCACGCGGGCCGCCGCCATCTCGACCGACGACTGAACGACCACTCCGCCTATTTCCTATGACATAGGCCACGAACCTTGCCGTGCCCGTCCCGGTGGAGCAGAATCAAGGCCAGTCACACGGAGAACCGTGATGCGCGTACTGATCGCAGACGATCACAGGCTCGTGGTCGAAGGCGTCAGGCTCAAACTGTCCGAGCTCGGTCCGGACAACGAGTTTGTCGTCGCCACGACGGTGGACGAACTCTACGCGATTCTGCGTGAATCGCCGCCACCGGACATCGCCCTCATCGACCTGTCCATGCCCGGCGCACGCGATTGCCGGCACATCACCGAAGCGCTGCGGATACAGCCGCGCATGCGCGTGCTGATCCTGTCCGGCTGCGAGGACAGCGGCCTGATCAACAAGCTCATCGACAGCGGTGCGCACGGTTTCATACCGAAGGCCTATTCGCCCGACGTCATGCTGTCGGCGATCCGCCTCGTGCTCTCGGGCGGCACCTACATTCCGCCGATGGCGCTGAACCAGTCCTCCAACGACAGCGAACGCTTTAGCTTCGACAGCGGCGACCCCTCGGAGGCATCCCAGGAAGAACAGCTCGCCGAACTGCTGACCGACCGCCAGCTGGACGTGCTCCGTCTGCTGTCGCGCGGAAGCCCGAACAAGGTCATCGCGCGCGAACTCGGCATCAGCGAAGGTACCGTCAAGATCCATCTGGCAGCGATCTTCCGCGCGCTCAACGTGCGCAACCGCGTGGAGGCCGTTGTCGCCTCGCAGCAGCTGGGGCACGCCTGAAAAGTATCCAGCAGCCCCCAGCGGCTGGCCGCTTCACTGGAGTGTCATGCCAGCGGCAACAAGCTGAAATCAGGGTGGAGAACACTGCGCGGCAACGCCCCCGCCAAGGACTTCCGGCATGTCCACCCTCTCCCGACGCGACCGAGCCCGGCAGCAGGCCCACATGTGGCAACGCCTCGCCGAGCAGTGCCGCCGCTGCGGCGATCACGACCTGGAACACGATGCGCGCATGCTGGCTCGGCGCTATCAGCGCCTGATTGAAGACGACATGAGCGACGCATCGTTCACCACGCCCACAACCGAATCATGTTCGAACAGGGCGCCAGCCTCGCTCTCACAACGATCCGGGCACCGCTCACTGCGCGAATGCGTCTGATCCTCTCGGCATCTTCGGGTGGAGACTTCAGCGATAGATTTCCTGGATATCGCTGACCCGCCCCTGGATAACGGTGATAAACACGGTCTTGTTGTCGAAATCGTATTCCAGGCGATAACCGCGCAGCGCGCCGAAACGGTTCTCGACCGGCTCGCGACTGCTGGGCTTGCCTGCAATGCGCAGCACCATGCCTTCGCTATCACCGACCGAAATCAGGCGAGAACCAAAACGGATCGTGGAACCGGCGATCACCGCCGTACTGAACAGCAAAGCCGTAGCGAACGCTAGCAGACGTCTCATTTCCGATGCCCTCCTTGTCGGTCCAGCGACGGCATGCATACAGACACACCTTTCATGCTACACCCGAAGCCTACGCTAGCAGGCAGATCGAAGCGCACATGCATGGCACGAACAGGGATATGAACTTAAGCGAGCAGCAGCAAAATGGTGGGCCGTGTGAGACTCGAACTCACGACCATCGGATTAAAAGTCCGGTGCTCTACCAACTGAGCTAACGGCCCATTTGCCTTGCGCGTTGCGCGCCGCACGCGACGGACGTCGCGCGGGAACCGGCGATTCTACCTGTTCGCGCAGATCAACGGTAGTGCGTCGGGTCCTCGACCCCGGCTTCGGCGAAGCCCTGCGCACGCAGGCGACAGGCATCGCAGTGCCCGCAGGCGCGTCCGCCGGCATCGGCCTGATAGCAGCTGACCGTCTGCGCGAAGTCCACACCCAGCTCGACGCCGGCGCGCACGATGTCGGCCTTGCTCATCGACATCAGCGGTGCGTGGATGCGCATCGGCGTGCCCTCCACCCCGGCGCGAGTGGCGACCTGGGCGAGGTTCTGGAAACTCTCGATGAAGGCCGGTCGGCAATCCGGGTAGCCGGAGTAGTCCACGGCGTTGACGCCGCAGAAGATGTCACTCGCGTTCAGGACTTCGGCCCAACCCAGCGCCACCGAGAGCATGATCGTGTTGCGGGCCGGAACATAGGTCACGGGAATCCCGTCGCCGCCCTCCTCGGGCACGTCGATGTCGTCGGTCAGTGCGGAGCCGCCGATGCTACGCAGATCCACGTCCACGACCTTGTGCGCGCTTGCGCCCACCATCGCGCAAACGCGCGCGGCGGCTTGCAGCTCGGAATCGTGCCGCTGACCGTAGGCGACGCTGAGTGCATGCACCGCGAATCCCTGCGCCCGCGCCATGGCGGCCACCACGGCCGAATCCATGCCGCCTGAGACCAGGACCACGGCATTGCGTTGGGGGGAAGTCTGCTCTGTCATCGAACTGTCCGCGAAGATCGAACCGGGCATTATCGCGGTTTGCGCACGATCGTGCATCCGCGCACTACGCGTGCCCGAGGGGATCGCTCAATGGCCCGGCGCGTCGCCCCACAGCTGCTTGTGCATCTGCATCTGCAGACGTACCGGAAGACGATCTTCCAGGATCCACTCCGCCAGCTGACGCGGCGCGAGTTTCCCGTGCACCGGCGAGAACAGCACCATGCAGCGCTGTTCCAGCGCATGTTCGCGCACGGCGGCGCGTGCCCACTCGTAGTCCTCGCGATCGGCGATCACGATCTTGATCTGATCGTGCGCCTGCAGGTGATCGAGATTCGACCACAGATTGCGCGCCGCTTCGCCGGAGCCCGGCGCCTTCAGGTCCATCACCTTGCGCACGCGGGGATCGACACCGGACACGTCCAGCGCGCCAGAGGTTTCCAGCGACACTTCATGGCCGGCTTCACACAAACGCTGCAACAGCAACAGGCAGCGCTTCTGCGCTAGCGGTTCACCGCCGGTCACACACACGTGGCGCGTGTCAAAAGCGCCGACGTCGGCAACCAGATCATCAATGTCGCGCCACTCACCGCCCTGGAACGAATACTCGGTGTCGCACCACACGCAGCGCAGCGGACAGCCGGTCAGGCGCACGAACACCGTAGGCCAACCGACCGCGTCGGCCTCGCCCTGGATGGAATGGAAGATCTCGCACACGCGCAGCCGTTCGGCGCCGCTGGCGGAAACCCCGGTCGTGCCGGTCGCCTGCTCGTTCATGGGACGTCAGTTCGCTTGCTGCAGCTGAATATCGTGCAGGCGCTGCTGCGCCAGATTGGCCACGGAGCTGCCGGGGTATTTCTGGATCACCGCCTGCAGGGTCTTCTGCGCGGCATCTTCCTGCTTCAGCGCATCCTGGCAGTAGCCGATCTTCAACAGCGCGCCGGGCGCCTTTTCGCTGTCCGGATACTGCTTCAGCAGCGTCTGGAAGGTCTGCAGCGCGATGTCGTAGTTCTGCACGGTGTAGTAGGACTCACCCAGCCAGTAGAAGGCGTTGGGCGCGAGTGCGCTGTTCGGATACTGCTGGATGAACTGGCGGAACTGGCGCGAGGACTGCACGAACTGACCGTTACGCAAGGCGGTGAACGCCTGGTTGTAGGCATCCTGCGCCGCTTGTGGATCGGCACTCGCCGGAGCACTGGCACTGCCGGCCGGAGCCGGACCGCGCGCCTGCGCTGCAGCCGTGGTCGAGGCCGATGTCGCGGGGACGCCACCAGCCTTCGCGGCGGTACTCGCGGTAGAAGCCGGAGACGACGCGGAAGCACCTTGCGCGGGAGCGCCGCCCTCGAGCTTGCGCAGCCGGGAATCGAGGTCGACGTACTGGTCCTTGCCGGACTGCTTCAGCTGCTGGATCTCGTGCTGAAGCTCTTCGACCTGTCCCTGCAGTTGCTGGACCTGGGACTGCAGCGCCTGGACCTGATTGACCAGCACGGTGCCGCCCCCCTGTCCGGAATCCTGTTTCTGCTGGGCCTGCTCCAGACGCGTGACGCGCTCGGACAGACTCAGCCGCTGGGCCTGTACCGGAAGCATGCCGGCGGCCAGCAGCAGCAAGGCGGCTGCAGATGCAGCCGCCTTGCCGTGACCGACAGGTGTGTTACGTGTCGATCGGTCTTTCATCACTTGGCCGTGTATTCGATCTCGACACGACGGTTCTTCGACCAGCACGCCTCGTTGTGCTCGCGGCAGGTCGGACGCTCTTCGCCGTAGCTGACCACGGTGATCTGATCCGCCGAAGCACCGTTGGCTTCCAGCGCGGCAGCCACCGCGTTGCCACGACGCTCGCCGAGGCCGAGGTTGTACTCGCGGGTACCACGCTCGTCGGTGTTGCCGGCCAGACGCACGTGCGCCTGCGGACGATCCTGCAGATACTTGGCGTGGCACGCCATGATCTCCTGGAACTCCGGCTTGATTTCGCTCTTGTCGAAATCGAAGTACACCACGCGCTGACGCAGGCAGGCATTGGTGTCCAGATCGGCCGGGGTGAAGCCGGTCGGCTTCGGCGGCGGAGCCGGCTGTTCCGGCGGCGGCGGCGGCGGCGGAGTCGGCTTGACCTCCTGCTTCTTGCTGCACGCCGCCATGCCAACAACGCACAACAGCGTGACGAGGGTAGTGCGAACGCTCTTGTTCATGGCTTTTTCCTTTCTACTCTTGGGTTTCCGACAGTCTTTGTACTACACGCCGTTGATCCGGCTTGTTGGAGTGTTCACGGTTTCCGATACGGCCCCCAGGAAGGCTCGCGCACATCGCCATCGGAAAGCACGAGCCGCTGCCTGACCTTGCCGTCAGCGGATACCGAGTACAACACGCCGCGTAGTCCTTCGGTCGCGGCATACAGCAGCATACTTCCGTTGGGAGCGAAACTCGGCGACTCGTCGAAATTCCCAGGAGAGACGAAATGCTCCTGTCCGCCGAGGCTGCGGTCCATCACCGCAATACGATACACGTTCCCTTTGCCCTGCACCATGGCGATCTGTTTGCCGTCATAGCTCACGGAAGCGTCGGCATTGTAATCGCCCTGGAAGGTCACGCGAGTGGGGGTTCCCCCGTTCGCGTTCACCTCGTATAGCTGCGGTTTACCCGAGCGATCGGAGGTAAAGATGATGTTGTTGCTGTTGGGCACCCAGACCGGCTCGGTGTCGATGCCGTAGTTGTGGGTCAGACGCTTGGCTTTGCCGGTGGCAAGATCGATGATGAAGATCTCGGGGTTTCCGACGTAGGACAGCGAGACCGCCAGCTTGGTCCCGTCCGGCGAAAAGGCCGGCGCGCCGTTGATGCCCTTGCGCGCCGAAACCAGGCGCCGCGCGCCCGTGGACAGATTCTGGATGTAGATGGCCGAATTGCCGCTCTCGAACGAGACGTAGGCCAGTTCGTTGCCATCCGGCGACCAGGTCGGCGACAGCAGCGATTCGCGCGAACGAACCACGACCTGCGGGTTGTAACCGTCCGAGTCAGCGACGATCAGCGAGTACCGGATGTTCTTGCCGGTGCCGACCGCGGTGACATAGGCAATGCGGGTGTAGAAGGCGCCGCGCACGCCGGTGATCTTCTGGTAGATCTGGTCGGCGATCTGATGCGCGATGTCGCGCAGCTTGCTGGCCGGCGCCGTGTAGGTCGACTGCAGCATCTGTTTCTTGGTGTTGACATTCCACAGCTCGAAGCCGATCCGGTACTGACCGTTGTCGGCATTCTTGACGTGGCCGACGACGATGTAGTCCTGCTTCAGCAGGCTCCATGTCGGGAATTTGATCTCATTGCCGCGTGTGGGAAATTCCACCACATCGCTCTTGTCCAGGGTGCGGAACTTGCCCGAGCGAGCCAGATCCATCTGCACCACATCACTGACCTTGGTGGTCGGCGGCGGTCCGACCGTCTCGTTGCCGAACGGCACTACGGTGATCGGAATCGCCGACTTGGTGCCGTTGACGATGTTGATGTTCAGTCCCTGACTCTGGGCCTGCGCCGGCGAGAACACCAGCGCGCCGAGCAGGGCGAACGCAAGAGCGAGCGTGACACGGAATTTGAGCATCATTCGTTGACCATGAAGTGAAGCGTGAGTCGGCGTGCGAACACTTTCTCGAACCCGTGATACGGCAGAGGCGAAGCCCGCATCACTGCATTTTCGACCGAGCGTCGGGCCGTGGCGTCGAACGGACAGCTCGGCTCCACGTTGGCGCTGATCACCTGCCCGCCGATGATTTGCACGATATCGATCTTGCAGGTCGTACCCGCAGGGATGTTATCGGGTCGCAGCCACGCCTGTGTGACGGCATTCTGAATGGCGGCCTGGTACTGACCGAGCAAGCCGCTGTCCTGGCCCGCCGTGCCGGACTGCGCTTGGTCGGCCTGCGGGGTATTGGCCGGCGCATCGGACGTATCTTTCTGCTTCTTCAGATCGTCGCGCTGGGCCATGCGCTGCGCCTGGCGATCAGCCTGCTGGCTCTGCTTGCCGGCGGCGTCCATCTGCTTGAACAGCTTGTCGATCTCGGCCTGCTGCTGCGCCTCCAGTTCGGACATGCGCTGCTTCTCGCGCTCGCGCTGCGCGCGCTGAGCGTGCTCGGCCTTCTCCGTCGACTTGGCCACAACCTTCTGCTGATCGCGGGTATCCGGATTCTTCGGCGGCGGCGGCAGCGTCTTGACCGGGGCCGGCTTGGGTTTGTCCGTGTCGACCTTCGGCTTCTCCGCCTTCGGCGGCGTGATCTTCGGCTTGGGCGCCTTGGCCTTGGACGGCGCCGGCAGCGGCGCGCCGGTCGGCCCCAGCAACGTGGCCTGGATCACCGGGCCGGCCAGCTGGATCGGCCGGCTGCAGGTCACCGGATTCCACGACTTGGGCAGACCCAGGCTATTGATCGCCTGTTCCCAGGTGTTGCAGGAAATCGTCGCCAGCAGCAGGAACGCCACGATGCCCAGATGCAGCAGGGCCGCGAAAACGACGCCCCAGACCGTGGCCTGTCGATCAGCGACGTCCATGCGGGGCATCCGGCGCAGCGGGCGGCTGCGTCATCAGGCCGATGTTGGGCACGCCGGCCTGCTGCAGCAACACCATGGCCTGCATGATCTTGCCGTAGTCGACCCGTTCGTCGCCGCCGAACATGACCGAAACGTTCGGATTGTTGCGCACGAAGGCGCTGACCTTGGTCACCAGCGTCTGCGCGTCGACCGGCTCACGCTTCTCCGCACCTAGGGTCAGGTACATGTTGCCGTCCTTGTCCAGGCTGACCAGCACCGGCTGCTTCTCGTCCTGCAGCGACTTGGCGGCGGCCTGCGGCAGCTTGATGTCCACGCCCAGATGCAGCAGCGGTGCGGTAACCATGAAGATGATCAGCAGCACCAGCATCACGTCGATGTAGGGCACGACGTTGATTTCGGCCTTGAGCTTGTGGCGCTTGTGGCGTCGCATCGAGGGGCGCATGGGATCAGACGCTCTCGTCGGACAGGGTCTGGCGCTGCAGGATCGAGGAGAATTCCTCCTGGAATGTCTCGTAGCGCGTGGCGATACGCTCGACCCGGTTGGCGTAGCGGTTGTAGGCCCACACCGCCGGAATGGCCGCGAACAGGCCCATGGCGGTGGCGACCAGCGCCTCGGAAATGCCCGGCGCGACCATGGCGATGGTCGCCTCCTTCACGTTGGCCAGGCCCTGGAACGCGACCATGATGCCCCATACCGTGCCGAACAAGCCGACGTACGGGCTGATGGAGCCGACGTTGGCGAGGAATTCCAGGTTCTGCTCCAGCCGCTCGATCTCGCGCGTACCGGCCACGCGCATGGCGCGCTCGGACGCCTCCAGCGTGGTGCGCGGATCGCGCCCCTTGCGCTGCCGCTGGCGCGCGAATTCGCGGAAGCCCGCGCCGAACACGTTGACCAGGCCGCGACCGGGTTCGTCCTCGGCACCGACCTCACGGTACAGCGCGGCCAGATCGACGCCGGACCAGAAGCGCTCCTCGAACGCATCCGCGTTGCTGACGGCCTGATTCATCAGCGTGTACTTGCGCACGATGATGACCCAGGACAGGAACGAGAACACCAGCAGCACGCCCAGCACCAGCTTTACCGGCAAGCTGGCGTGCAGAACCAGGTCGAGGATGTTGAGATCGCCGTTCATCGGTCAGGAAATCCTTGCCAAGAGGTCTTCGGGAATGGGGCACGGACGCATGTCGCCCAGGTTCACGCAGGCCGCGCGCACCGTGGCGCGCACCAGCAGTTTGCCGTCCTGGCGGTGAATCGCCTGCGCGAAGGCCATGCTGGCCGGGCGCAAACGTTCGATCTCCACCGACGCGCTTAGTTCATCGTCCAGTCGCGCCGGCGACACGAAGCCGATCTGCATGTCGCGCACCACGAAACCGATGCCGGTCGCATCGCGCAGACGCTGCTGGTCGACCCCCCGCGCACGCAACCACTCGCTGCGTGCGCGTTCGAGAAACCGCAGGTAGCCGGCGTGGTACACCACGCCGCCCGCGTCCGTATCTTCCCAATAGACTCGTATCGGCCACCTGAACGGGGCTTCACTCGGCGTGTTCTGCTGCATGCGTGCGTACTGATTGCGTGATCCGGTTCATCCTACCCGACCCGGTCGATCCCGTGCAGGCAACGCAGGCGGCCGCGACCGGAGCGGGGTACCGGGTTCACTTATGGGCACGAGATCTTTGCATGTAGGCAGCGTGGCTGAGCCCATAAGTGAACCCGGTACCCTGGCAAGTCTGGGCGTTTCGGCAAGCCTTCTACCCAGCAAGATTGAGCGTTTCGGCAAGCCTTGCACCCTGGCAAGCACCAACCTCCCGGCAAGCCCCGACCCCGGCCCCCCTCCTTTGCGTCAGCCCCCATCTCCATCGAACAGATCGGTCGCATGCGAGGCCGTCGGCGGGGGCTGCAGGCCAAGATGCCGCCAGGCGCGCGCGCTGGCCATGCGGCCGCGTGCGGTGCGCACCAGGAATCCCTGCTGGATCAGATACGGCTCGACCACATCCTCCAGCGTGCCGCGATCCTCGCTGAGCGCGGCAGCCAGCGACTCGACGCCGACCGGACCGCCGTCGAAATTCTCGATGATCATGCGCAGCAGGCGGCGGTCGAGATCGTCGAAGCCCTCGGCATCGACGCGCAGCATGTCCATCGCCGCGCTGGCGGCCTCATGGGTGATGACGCCACCGCTGCGCACCTGCGCGAAATCGCGCACGCGGCGCAGCAGGCGGTTGGCGATGCGCGGCGTGCCCCGCGCCCGTCTGGCGATCTCACGCGCGCCCTCGACGTCGCACTCGATATCCAGAATGCGCGCCGAACGCCGCACGATGGCCAGCAGTTCCTCGGCATTGTAGAACTCCAGCCGCTGGATGATGCCGAAGCGATCGCGCAGCGGACCGGTCAGCAGGCCGGCGCGGGTGGTGGCGCCGATTAGCGTGAACGGCGGCAGGTCCAGCTTGATCGAGCGCGCGGCCGGGCCCTCGCCGATCATGATGTCGATCTGGAAATCCTCCATCGCCGGGTACAGCACTTCCTCGACCACGGGCGAGAGGCGGTGGATCTCGTCGACAAAGAGCACGTCGCCGCGCTCCAGATTGGTCAGCAGCGCGGCCAGATCGCCGGCGCGCTCCAGCACCGGACCCGAGGTCGAGCGCACGTTGACGCCCAGTTCGTTGGCGATCACGTGCGACAGCGTGGTCTTGCCCAGACCCGGAGGACCGAAGATCAGCACATGGTCGAGCGCTTCCTGGCGTCGCCGTGCGGCCTCGATGTAGATCGCCAGCTGCTCGCGGACGGGCTTCTGGCCAAGATAGTCGTCCAGCCGCTGCGGACGGATCGAGGCCTCGATGGCATCATCTTCGAGCGTGGCATCGTTGGCGAGTACGCGGGTGTCGGTCATGCCGCCATTATGGACGATGCGCGTGGGATCAGGGGAACGAGCGCGCTTGCCGTGCACGGCCTGCCGGAACGCCAGAGCTTGCCAGGACAAGACTTGCCGTCATGCCGGAGCTTGCCAGGGTACCGGGTTCACTTATGGGCCACGCTACGTCGCCTACGTGTAGGGATATCGTGCCCATAAGTGAACCCGGTACCCCGCACGATTCAAGCTCGCCGCAAAAACCGGTCCCGCTCCGCACCAAACTCGCCGCAAGCCCTGCCCAAGCCCGGCACCCCGCTCCGCACACCAAACGTACCGCAAGCCTTGCCTCAGATCTCCACCTGCGCGCCCAGCTCGATCAGGCGGTTGCCCGGAATCTGGAAGAACGCCGTGGCCGGCAGCGCATTGCGCGACAGGAACGCGAACAGCTTGTCGCGCCACAGTGCCATGCCCGGACGGCGAGTGTCGGCAACGATGGTCTCGCGCGACAGGAAGAACGTGGTGTCCATCATGTCGAAGTCGAGACCGCGCTGACCGCACAGCGCCAGCGCCTGCGGAATGTCCGGGTCCTCGGCGAAACCGAAGCGCAGGGTCAACAGGAAGAAGTCGCCGCCCAGTGCGGTGATCTCGATGCGTTCGTCGGCGTCGGCGACCGGGGTCTCCAGGGTCTCCGCCGTCAACAGCACGTTGCGCTCGTGCAGCACCTTGTTGTGCTTGAGGTTGTGCAGCAGCGCATGCGGCACCGAACTCTGGTTGGCGGTCAGGAAGATCGCCGTGCCCGGCACGCGGGTCGGCGGATGTTCGGCGATGTTCTCAATGAACGGCTGCAGCGCCAGGCCGCCCTGCTTGATCTCGCGCACCACCAGCTCGCGGCCGCGGCGCCAGGTCGTCATGATGGTGAACAGGAACAGACCCATGACCAACGGGAACCAGCCGCCGTCGGGGATCTTCAGCGTATTGGCGCCGAAGAACGCCAGATCCACGGTCAGCAGCGCCAGACCAACGGGCAGCACGACCAGCCAGCTCCAGTTCCACAGTCGCTTGGCCACCATCATGACCAGGATGGTGTCGATGGCCATCGTGCCGGTCACGGCAATACCGTACGCGCCGCCCAGCGCCTTCGACGAACCGAACGCCACCACGGTCAGGATCACCGCCACCATCAGCAGGCGATTCACCCACGGCAGGAAGATGTGGCCGATGGCGTCCGGCGAGGTATGCACCACCTGCATGCGCGGCACGAAGCCGAGCTGGATCGCCTGACGCGTCACCGAGAACGCGCCCGAGATCACCGCCTGCGAGGCGATCACCGCCGCCGCGGTAGCCAAACCGATCATCGGGTAGCGCGCCCAGTCCGGCACCGCGTGATAGAACGGATTGCTGATCGCCTCGGGATGATGCAGCAGCAGGCCGCCCTGACCGTAGTAGTTCAGCAGCAGCGCCGGCATCACGAAGAAGAACCAGGCCAGGCGGATCGGTTTGCGGCCGAAATGCCCCATGTCGGTGTACAGCGCCTCGGCGCCGGTCACGCACAGCACCACCGCACCGAGAGCGATAAAAGCGGCCACGCCATGTGCCTGGAAAAAGTGGATGGCATTGCGTGGATCAAGAGCCCAGATCACTTCCGGCGCCTGAATGATGTTCCACACGCCGATCACAGCCAGCGAGGAAAACCACAGCACACAGATCGGGCCGAACAGCGCGCCCACTTTCGCCGTGCCATGCCGCTGCAACCAGAACAGGCCCAGCAGCACCACCACCGCGAGCGGCACCACCCAGTGCTCCAGATGCGGCGCCACGACTTCCAGGCCTTCCACGGCGGAAAGCACCGAGATCGACGGCGTGATGACGCCGTCGCCGAAGAACAGCGCCGCGCCCAGCAACGCCATCAGCATGACGATGCGGCGCATGCGCACCGACCCGGTGCCGACCGCGCGCTGAGCCATGGTCATCAGGGCCATGATGCCGCCCTCGCCGCGGTTGTCCGCACGCATCACCAGGCTGACATACTTCACGGCCACCACGGTGATGAGTCCCCAGGTGACCAGCGACAGCACGCCCAGCACCGTGCTGTGCATGGGCTTGAGGCCGTACTCGGGCAGGAACACTTCCTGCATCGTGTACAGCGGACTGGTGCCGATGTCGCCGAACACTACGCCGATGGCGCCGAGCACCAGCGCCGGAAGGCTGCCGTGAAGCTGCTCGCCGGACGGCGGAAGGGGTTGCTGCGTCTGTTCGCTCATGTCGTTTCCGTTGCTCAGCCGCCGAGGGCGGCGCGCAATGCCTTGCGAATGATGGTTTCGGCGTCGTCGCCTTCGGCGGCGGCCTTCTGCGCCAGGCGCGTGGCTTCGGCCGGCTTGTAGCCGAGCTGCTGCAGGGCGATGACGGCTTCGGACTGGGCGTCCTGCGGCGCCGGTGCGCTGCCGCCGATGCGGGTCGCGCCGGTCGCGGCCAGGCCGTCCACGCGATCGCGCAACTCCACGATCATGCGCTCGGCGGTCTTCTTGCCGATGCCGGGAATCTTGGTCAGTGCGGTCACGTCGCCGGCCTGCACCAGACGCGCGAATTGATCCGCGGACACGCCCGACAGCACCGCCAGCGCGATCTTCGCGCCGATGCCGCTGACCTTCAGCAGGCTGCGGAACAGCTCGCGCTCGGAGGTGTGCAGAAAGCCGTACAGCACCACGCTGTCGTCCTTCACCGCATGATGCGTCAGCAGCGTGACTTCCTTGCCGGTGGCCGGCAGGTCGTAGATGGTCGACATCGGCGCCTCGACGTCGTAGCCGACGCCGCCCACGTCCACTAGCAGCCACGGCGGTTGCTTGGATACCAGAATGCCGCGCAGCCGCCCGATCATCGACGTCGTCTCCAGGCGCTGCGCGGAATGCCCACGCGCGCCGTGCTGGCGCGGGTGTGCGCATGCGTCAAAGCGATTGCCAGCGCGTCGCCGGCATCGGCCTGGATCGGGCCTTTCAGGCCCAAGAGCACACTCACCATGTGTTGCACCTGTGTCTTGTCCGCGCGGCCGCCGCCAACCACGGCCTGTTTCACTTCCGAAGCGGCATATTCGTGCACACTCATCCCCTGACTGACCGCAGCACAGATCGCCGCGCCGCGCGCCTGTCCCAGCTTCAGTGCCGAATCGGCATTGCGCGCCATGAACACGCGCTCGATGGCCACTTCGCCGGGCCGGTGCTCGGCGATGATGGCACACAGTCCGTCGTAGATGCGTTTCAGGCGCTGCGGAAATCCGCCCTCGCCCAGCACCGTCAGCGTTTCATGGAACACATGCACGCTGCGCCCCTTGGCATCGACATCGATGATGCCGACGCCGGTGCGCTGACTGCCGGGATCGATGCCCAGGATACGCACGGCGGCGGGCGCCGCCGGCGGCGTCGTTGTGGTGGATGCGGTCACGAAGCGACCGCGATCCCCGTCCATCCGCGGCGAAGCGCGCGCTTACGCATACGCTTCGGCCGGCAGATCGGCGTTGGAATAGACATTCTGGCTGTCGTCCAGATCCTCGAGGAAATCCAGCAGCTTGGCGACGGTCTGGGCGTCCTCGCCTTCCAGCGCCACCTCGACATCGGCGCGCTGGGTGATCTCGGCATCGTCGGGTTCCAGACCGGCGGCGACCATGGCGTCCTTGACCGCCTGGAAATTGTCCGCATCGGTCAGCACTTCCAGCGCGCCGTCGTCGAAGGTCGTCACGTCCTCGGCACCGGCCTCGATCGCGATCTCGGTGATCTTGTCCTCGTCCGCGCCGGGTGCGAACGACAGCACGCCGAGGCGCTTGAACATGTAGGCCACGGAACCTTCCGTGCCCAGGTTGCCGCCAAACTTGGAAAACGCGTGACGCACTTCGGCCACGGTGCGGTTGCGGTTGTCGGTCATGCATTCGACCAGCACCGCCACGCCGTGCGGCGCGTAGCCCTCGTAGCGGATCTCCTCGTACTCGACGCCTTCCAGCTCGCCGGTGGCCTTCTTGATGGCGCGCTCGATGTTGTCCTTGGGCATGGACACGGCCACCGCCTTGTCCACGGCCAGCCGCAGGCGCGGATTGGCATCCGGGTCGCCGCCGCCCATACGCGCGGCCACGGTGATTTCACGCACCAGCTTGGTGAACACCTTGCCGCGCGCGGCGTCCTGCTTGCCCTTGCGGTGCTGGATGTTGGCCCATTTGGAATGTCCGGCCATGTGCTGCTTCCGTCAAGAAATCGAAAGACGCAATTCTAATGCAGGCACGGGGCGATCATGAAACCGTTTCGACACCCGCCTTGTCGTGCGCATGCTCGAACCGTCCCTGACGCAGAAAGCGCACGGCCTGGGCCGCCGCTTCGGCGGAGAAAATCAGGCCGCTGTGGCTGGCCGTCACCACGCAGTGGTCGCGGATGCCCGGCAAGCGCGTTTCGCTGACCGCGACGCTGCCGTCGTGGTCGCCCTCCAGCGAACCCAGCGCTGCGCCCAGGCCGACCGGCTTGGAACCGGCAATCACGCCGACCTCGCGCTTGCCGTCCCAGCGCTGCAGGCCGTGTTCGAGCAGTTCCTTGCTGTGTCCCAGCATCCAGGCGCCGCCGGCCTCGGCCAACCGCTGCGCCGAGGCGCTGCCGTTGAGCGGCGACCCCATGCAGACAATGCGGCCGGGCGGCAGGTCGTCCTGTCCGCGGCAGGCGCGCAGCGCGACCAGACCGCCGAGACTGTGGCCGACCACATGCACCGTGCCGGGTGTCTCGCGCAGCTGCTTGCGCAAACGCTCCAGCGTGCGTTCCAGCGGCGCGGCCACGCTGAGATAGTCGAACACGTCGACCTCGAAACCCTCGCTTTCGAAGCGTCGCCGGAGCATGAGGAGCGCGATGCCGCGCATCCACAGTCCATGCAGCAGTATGAGGTGGTCGGACATGCGAGGGTTCAGTGGCTCGGTGAAAACAGCCCGCAGCTTACTGCGTCAAACGTAGGGTTTACGTGAACGCGTACCTGACGGCGAAAAACGCCGGCAGGATGTCGCACTCATCCGAGCAGCGCCGGCGCCGGCCGCGCGTCAGTCGTCCGAAGCGCTCGGCGCGACCTGAACGTGCAGCTCGTCGAGCTGCGCCACGGATACCGGCGACGGGGCGGCGGTCATCAGATCCTGCGCACTGGTGGTCTTGGGGAAGGCAATCACGTCGCGGATCGATTCCGTGCCGGCCATCAACGCAGCGATGCGGTCGATGCCGAAGGCGATGCCGCCATGCGGTGGCGCGCCAAGCTTCAGCGCCTTGAGCAGGAAGCCGAACTTGGCCTCGGCCTCTTGCTCGCCGATGCCGAGCAGCTCGAACACCGCGCTCTGCATGTCCGGGCGATGGATACGGATCGAGCCACCGCCGATCTCGGCGCCATTGAGCACCATGTCGTAACCGCGGCTGACGGCGTTGTGCGGATCGGCCTTGAGCATGGCGACGTCGTCGGCCTTCGGCGCGGTGAACGGATGGTGCAGCGCTACAAAACGACCGGCCTCCTCGTCGTGCTCGAACATCGGGAAATCGGTGACCCACAGCGGCTTCCAGCTATTCTCGACCAGACCTCGGTCCTTGCCGACCTTCAGCCGCAGCGCGCCCATGAACTCACTGACCGTGCCCCACGGACCGGCGCCGAACAGCAGCAGGTCGCCATCGGCCGCCTGCGTGGCTTCGAGGATGCCGGACAGCGCCTTCTCGTCGAGGAACTTGGCCACCGGCGAACTGACGCCCTCCAGACCGCCCTGGGCGTTGTCGACCTTCATCCACGCCAGGCCCTTGGCGCCGTGCTTGGCGGCGTGCGCGGCCAGCTCGTCGATCTGCTTGCGCGACAGCTCCGCGCCGCCGGGCACGCGCAGTGCGACGACACGACCGTTCGGATCGTTGGCCGGGCCGGCGAAGACCTTGAACTCGACATGCTTGACCGCCTCGGCGACATCGACCAGCTCCAGCGCGATGCGCAGGTCCGGCTTGTCCGAGCCGAAGCGACGCATCGCCTCGTGCCAGGTCATGCGCGGGAACGGCGCTTCCAGCTGCGCCTCGACGACCTCGTCGAACACCTCGCGGATCAGATTCTCGACGTAGTCCTGCACGTCGGCTTCTTCGACGAAGGCGAACTCCATGTCGAGCTGGGTGAATTCCGGTTGGCGGTCGGCGCGCAGATCCTCGTCGCGGAAGCAGCGCGCGATCTGGTAGTAGCGGTCGAAGCCGGCCATCATCAGGATCTGCTTGAACAGCTGCGGCGACTGCGGCAGCGCGTAGAACTCGCCTTCGTGCACACGGCTGGGCACCAGGTAGTCGCGCGCGCCCTCGGGCGTGGCCTTGGTCAGGATCGGCGTCTCGATGTCCTGGAAACCGGCCGCATCCAGACGGCGGCGCAGCGCCTGCACCAGACGGATGCGCGTGCGCATCATGCGCTGCATCTCCGGACGGCGAAGGTCCAGATAGCGGTAGGTCAGGCGCATGTCCTCGTTGGGGTTCTCGTGCAGCGCGAACGGCAGATCGCGCGCCGCGTTCAGCACCTCGACCTCGCTGGCCAACACTTCCACGCGGCCCGTCTTCATCTTGTCGTTGAACGACACGCGCGCACGCACCTTGCCCTTCACGCGCAGACAGAACTCATAGCCGACCTCGACCGCGGTGGCGAAGGCCGCCTCGGTATCCGGGTCGACCACGACCTGCACGATGCCCTCATGATCGCGCAGATCCAGGAACACCACGCCGCCGTGATCGCGACGGCCGTCCACCCAGCCGCAAAGAGTGATGGTCTGGTCGATCAGCGCCTCGTCGATGAGGCCGCAGTAATGCGTGCGCATGCGCTTGGAACTCCGGGCCGCTGAGCGGCGGTGCAGATGAAAAAGACCCGGAATTCTACCATCGCCGGCGCATCGGCCGGGATCGCCGCCATTCGGGACGGTCCGGCACCCTCCTTGGCGATCGACGCGCCGAACGCCTCACCAGCGCCGATGAACGACGAACTTGGCCCGACAGCCGTGGCTGACCCACACGCCTGCGCGGTTGTAGCCCCAGCTGTAGCCCTTGGTGCAGCGCGCATCGGACATCTGATGAACCAGCCGCACGTAGCCGCGACGACCCACGTCCACACGGCACATCTGGTAGCGCTTCTTGTTGCTGTCGCACTGCAGACGGATTTCTCGATCCCGACCGTATCCGCGACGGTGTTCGCCATGATGCGTTGCGTGCCGCCAGTCGCTGTGTCCGTAGCGGTGCGCTCGACCCGCCGCGGCAAAGCGCCCGCGGCAGCCGTTCTTCACCCAGATTCCGTGACGATTGACGCCCCAGCTCCGACCGCGAACGCATGCGGACTTGGACTCCTGCCGCACCAGTCGCGCATCCCGCCACGGCATGGCGCACTCCTGGTACTTGTTGCTGTTACTGGCACAGTAGACAGTGTCGGTCTGGCGCGTCTGTGCCTGAACCGGGACCGACCCGAACAGCATGACCCCGGACAGCACGCTCGTGGCGAGCGCATACAGCGTGGAGATGGATATGTTCATGACCGCCTCCGATCACGGATGAAGTACCTCCGTATCCGAACCGGATACGGGCCGCTTCGCTGTCGACGTCGTTCTCGCAGCAAAGCCTTCCCGGACCTTATCACCGGGAGTCGCCGGCGGAACGCTCCCTGCACGAACGGCTCATGCCTTTGCGTCTCGAAGCAGCACCTTTGTCGTATGGACCTGTAGCGATTTGCATCGTCCATTGATGCATGTTCCGCTGGAAAAAATCAGATCGCGCACCGGGAACATGGTCTGTCCGGTGCACTCGACTATGCAGTCATCGCCACCGCTTCTCTGATCACCACCCGGATCGACGTGCTCGCGGCTCGCCACGGGTCATCCTCCCGCCGGCCGCACGCTGGGCACGACGATCTGGCACACCCAGGGACGCTGAGCCTGCCTGCCACGGGCATTCGCCTTCGTCACCTTGTCGCAACGGCCGCGATCCCCTGCGTATTCAAGCCCGACTGTTCAGTCCGCGGAAGGCGCTGGACTTGCGGGTTTCTCTGCCGGTTTGGCGGCCGGCGCATCTGCGGAAGCGGGCTTGTCGCCCTTGTCCGCCAGATTGCGCTTGGTGTCGCCGTCCTTCTTGAAGTCGGTCTCGTACCAGCCGCTGCCGGCCAACCGGAACGACGGCGCAGTGACCTGCCGCTGCACTTTCGGTTCGCCGCAAACCGGACAGGTCTCGGGATCGGCATCGGACAGTTTCTGCAAGCGGTCGAAGGCGTGGCCGCAGGCCTGACATTGAAACGCATAGATCGGCATCGGAAGTATCGCTCTCACGGAATTCCCAGCACCCCGCCGTCATCGGCGCAGAGTGCACAGACGCGCGATTATCGCGCCTGCGGCAAACCGGAGCAACGCGGAGAAGCTGTGCACGACCGCGCATTAAAACCACACCATGAGGAAATATTCGTTGACATTTTTATAACAGTGCGCCTAGGTTCGAAGCAGAAACGGATGTCCATACCTGGCGCGGAGGCTCTGAAGCACCCTCTGCGCGAAATTCGTTTTTCCGAGTTATGGGGAGTACGACAATGCCTTTGTCCAGAACACTGACCCGCAGCCTGCTGGCCGGGTGCATCGCAGCTGCGCTGATGTCCACAGCACACGCGCAATCCACGAATACCGACAACGCAAAGAACAAGAAGGCGACCGAACTGCAGACGGTGGTCGTCACCGGCACGCGCAGTTTCGACCGCACCGAGGCCGACTCGATGGCACCGATCGACGTGCTGTCGCCGCAGGACCTGAAGAATACCGGCGCCACCAACCTCGCCAGCGCGCTGCGTACCCTGCTGCCGTCGCTAAACTTCCCGCAACCGTCCGTGACCGACGCCACCGACGCCACCCAGCCGGCGCAGCTGCGCGGACTGAGTCCGGACCAGACGCTGGTGCTCATCAACGGCAAGCGCCAGCATTCCACCGCTGTACTGAACACCAACGGTTCGCTGGGTCGCGGTTCCTCTCCGGTCGATCTCAACGCGATTCCGATCAACGCCATCGATCACATCGAAGTGCTGCGTGACGGCGCGGCGGCGCAGTACGGTTCCGACGCCATTGCCGGCGTCATCAACGTGATCTTGAAGGGCGGCGCCAAGCACGGCTCGGCCAGCATCACTGGCGGCCAGTACGACACCGGCGACGGCGATACCTGGCACGGCGGCGCCGACGGCGGCTTCAAGCTGGGCGACGGCGGCTGGGTGCACCTGAGCGCGAACTACATGCACCAGGACCCGACCAACCGCGCCGGTCCCGATCCGCGCTACCCCGCCGACCCGACCTACAACACCGTCACCTTCCACTACGGCCTGCCGCAGACCAAGGCCAAGCAGGCCGCGATCAACCTGCAGTACGACCTGACGCCGAACGCGCAGCTGTATGCCTTCAGCCTGTTCAACAAGCGCAATGTGTCCTCACAGGGCTTCTTCCGTTCGCTGTCGACCTACGCCTCGCAGTATCCGAATGCCGTGGCGCAGTATCCGGGCGGCTACCTGCCGGTCGAGAACAGCGCCATCCGCGACGACTCCGAGGTACTCGGCGTGCGCGGCAAGGTCGCCGGCTGGAACTACGACGTCAGCTACAACACCGGCGGCAACCACTGGAAGATGCACACCAGCAACACCTGGAACTACTCGCTCGGCGCGAACTCGCCGACCGTGTTCCAGATCGGCACGCTGACCAACCGCGAGAATCTGCTCAACGCCGACTTCAGCCGTGACGTGCACTTCCCGGGCATGGACGCGCCGGTGACCGTGGCCTGGGGTCTGGAGTACCGCCACGAGAAGTTCGAGATCAAGCAGGGTGACGGTGCCTCCTACGCCTGCGGTCCGGTGCTCGGCGCCAGCGGCTACCCGAGCTGCGGCGGCCAGGTGTTCTCCGGCTACACGCCGAACGACGCCGGTTCGCATTCGCGTCACAATCGTTCCATCTACCTGGATCTGGAAAGCGACCTGACCAACAAGTTCAGCGCTGGCCTGGCCGTGCGCAACGAGCACTACAGCGACTTCGGCGGCACCACCTCGTGGAAGGCCTCCGGTCGCTACGCATTCAACGACACCGTAGCCGCGCGCGCCACGGTGTCGACCGGCTTCCGCGCACCGTCGTTGCAGCAGGAGTACTACTCCAGCACCGCGACGAACTTCGTCAACACGGGCAGCGGCCTGGTGCCGGTGCAGATCCGCACCTTCCCGGTCGACGACCCGGCCGCGCAGGCGCTGGGCGCGCAGCCGCTGAAGCCGGAGAAGTCGCACAACTACAGCTTCGGCCTGGTGTTCACCCCGGCCAACGGCCTGTACGCCACCTTGGACGCCTATCAGATCGACATCGACAACCGCATCATCCTGTCGGGCAACCTGACCGGCAGCGCGGTGCAGACCTATCTGATGTCGGCCGGCTTCACCGATGTCGGCGGCGGTCGCTTCTTCACCAACGCCGTCGACACCCGCACCCGCGGCGCCGACCTGGTGGCGACCTATCCGTGGTACCTGCAGAGCGGCTCGACGGTGAAATTCACCGGCGGCATGAACTACAACAAGACCGACATCCGCAAGATCGCGAACAATCCGCCTCAGCTCGGTCTGGCCGGCCTGACCCTGCCGATCATCGATCGCCAGGAACAGGGCCGCATCACTGTGGGCACGCCGCGCACCAAGACCTTCGTCGGCGCCGACTGGTCCGTGAACCACTGGACCTTCCACTCCCAGGCCACGCGCTACGGCACCTGGACCTCGCGCGGCAGCAGCGCCAGCTCGGACCAGACCTTCAGCGCCAAGGTGCTGCTGGACCTCTCCGTCAGCTACGCACAGTCGGGCTGGACCTTCACGCTGGGCGGCAACAACGTCACCAACGTGTATCCGGAAAAGAACGATGCCAACAACAACTACCACGGCATCCTGACCTACCCGCTGACTTCGCCGTACGGCTTCAGCGGCGCGTACTACTACGGAAGTGTGGCGTACGACTGGTAATACACCGCAAACCTGCTCCAACTTTTCGGCCCCGCACCCGCGGGGCCTTTTTTTTGGACGTCCAAATGATGGGCGTCCAAACGCCGGGACACTTCATGCCTTTTATGCATGATCGATTCATCGCCGCGCACAGCGAACCTGCTAGGATGAAAACCGTCACTGCGCATACCGCACACTTCGCGGCTAGCCGACAACGGCCCGGAGGTGGTTGCGCGATGCCCGTTCACGTCGCGAACGGCGCCGCGCCAGTCAGCGGCTCACGCCATGCAGTGCACGCTGCCGGTCGCACGACCGCCACCGCACCACAATCCGGCCCACGGTTCCGCGAAGCTCGCCGCATCGACGAGGAGTCCGCGTGAACCCGACTGCACGAAGCGAACAGCCCCCCGAACCTGCCACTTCGCACGAGGACGTGCGCTGCCTGCTGGCCACCGATCTGGACGGCACCTTCCTGGCCGGCTCGCCGGAGCAGCGTCTGCGGCTGTACCAGCTGATCAGTCGACGCGAGGACATGCTGCTGGTCTACGTCACCGGACGCGGACTGGAAGCCGTGCTGCCGCTGCTGGCCGATCCCACGCTGCCGCATCCGGACTACATCATCTGCGACGTCGGCGCGACCGTGGTCGACGGCCACGACATCCACGCCGTGGAACCGCTGCAGGGCCGCATCGCCGCACGCTGGCCGGGCGAACAGGCCGTGGTGCGACACATCGGTGAGCACGAAGGCCTGATCCGCCAGGACGTGCCACAGGAACGCCGCGTTTCGTATTACTGCTCCAGCGACGCCATCAGCGACAAGCTCGAACAGCAGGTGCGCGAACTGGGCTGCGAACTGCTGCATTCGGCCGAACGGTATCTCGACGTCCTGCCGTTCGGCGTGAACAAGGGCGCGACCCTGCGCGGACTGATCGATCACCTCGGCATTCCCCAGGAACGCGTGCTGGTCGCCGGCGATACGCTCAACGATCACTCGATGTACGGCAAGGGCTTCGCCGGTGTCTGCGTGGGCCGATCCGAACCTGGTCTGCTCGAAGCCACCGCGAACACCGATCAGACCCTGCATGCCGAGAAACCCGGCTGCGGCGGCATCCTCGAGGCACTGGCGCATTTCGAACTGCTGGACGCCGAGCACCTGGATGCCGAAGACATCGTGCCCGACACCGGCAAGGCCGAGCTGGTGATGGTCTACCATCGCCTGCCCTACGAGGAAGTCGTCGAGGACGGCCAGGTGCACCGGCGGCGGCCGAAGTCGCCCAACGGCATCATCCCCACCCTGCTCTCGTTCTTCGCTGGCGGACGCAAGGGGTCGTGGATCGCCTGGTCCACCCATGATCCGAAGTCGGGCGAGGATTTCGAGGTGCACACCGCGGTCGACGCCAAGCGCTACCCGGACCTCACTGCGGCGCGCGTGCCGCTGACCAAGAAGGACGTCGACATCTTCTACAAGTCCTTCTCCAAGGAAGCCTTCTGGCCGCTGTTACACACCTTCTGGGAGCGTGCGCGTTTCCGCGAAAAGCACTGGCGCGTATTCTGCCGCGTCAACCGCGCCTTCGCCGAGCGCACCGCCGCCGAGGCCGCCTCCGGCGCCACGGTGTGGATCCACGACTACAACCTGTGGATGGTGCCGGCCTACCTGCGTGAACTGCGGCCGGACGTGCGCATCGCCTTCTTCCATCACACGCATTTCCCTTCCGCGGATGTGTTCAACGTGGTGCCGTGGCGGCGCGACATCATCGGCAGCCTGCTGCAGTGCGACTACGTCGGCTTCCACATTCCGCGCCAGGTCGAAAACTTCGTCGACGTGGTGCGCGGCGTGGCGCCGGTGAAAGTCATCAAGCGCGAAAACTGCGCGCCGCGCTTCCTCACCTATGGCTGCGCCGCCGGACTGGATCGCGTCAGCCGCATCATCGACGTCGGCCGCCGTCGCGTGCATCTGGGCGCGCACCCGGTCGGCCTGGACGTCGACCGCGTGCGCCGGCTGCTGGACGCGGACGACTCGCGCCAGCGCCGCCGCCATCTCAGCAGCGAACTGGACGGCCGCAAGTTGATCCTGTCCGTCGAACGCCTGGACTACACCAAGGGTACGCTACAGAAGCTGCAAGCTTACGAGCGCATGTTGGAACGCAATCCCGACCTGGTCGGCGAAATCACGCTGTTCTGCGTATGCGTGCCGGCGGCCAAGGAGATGACCGTCTACCGGCAGCTGCAGACGCAGATCGAGCAGGCCGTCGGACGCATCAACGGCCGCTTCTCGAAACTGGGCTGGACACCGGTGCAATTCTTCTTCCGCGCGCTGCCGTTCGAGGAACTGCTGTCCTACTACGGCGTCGCCGACGTCATGTGGATCACGCCGCTGCGCGACGGCCTGAATCTGGTGGCGAAGGAATACGTGGCCGTGCAGGGCATCGTCGGCCATCCGCATGCCGGTGTGCTGGTGCTGTCGGAGTTCGCCGGCGCCGCCGCCGAACTGAAGGGCGCGCTGCTGACCAACCCCCACGATATCGACGATATGGCCGAAGTCTGCCTGCGCGCGATCCGCATGGACGCCAAGGAAGCCGGCAGCCGCTTGCAGGGTCTGTTCGATATCGTCGAGCATCACGATCTGGGCCGCTGGGGACAGGGTTTCCTGGACGCGGTCGCCGAGACCGGAGACAGTCCGGGCACCGCCGTTCCTGCACCAGCCTGACCCAACCGATCACGATTCCACGAAGGATTTTTCATGCTCCGCACGGCTCGACAGCTTGCCTCGCTGCTGACCGGCGTTGCCCTGCTACTGCTGGGCAACGGCCTGCTGAACACCTTGATTCCCGTGCTGGGCGGCACACTGGGATTCTCCAGCGGCCTGCTCGGCGCCATGACATCGGCCTACTTCGCCGGGTTTCTCGCCGGCACCTTCATCATTTCCGCACTGGTGCGGCGCATGGGCCATATCCGGGCGTTCGCGTTCTGCGCCGCTGGCTTCGCGTGCCTGGTCCTGCTGCTTTCACTGACCACGCAACCGCTGATCTGGCTACTGCTGCGCTTCGCCATCGGTGTAGTCGTGGTTGGGCTGTACACCGTTATCGAGAGCTGGCTGAACAGTCAGGCCGAGCCGCAGCAGCGCAGCAGCGTGTTCGCGACCTACATGGTGGTGAATCTGGGCTCGCTGGCGCTGGCGCAGCAGTTTCTGCAATTCCGTCCGTCGCAGAGCGCGGTGCTGTTCGTGCTTGTCGCCCTGCTGGTGTGTGCCTCGACGCTTCCGGTCCTGGCCACGCGCATGCGCCAGCCCGAGGTGCAGCCGATGCCGCGCTTGCGTACACGCCGTCTGTTCCAGCTTGCTCCGAGCGCCGGCATCGGCGCGCTGCTGTCGGGTCTGACCATGGGCGCGATGTGGGGCCTGGCGCCGGTCTACGCCGCCTCGACCGGACTCGGCGCTGCCGGCATCGGCACCTGGATGAGCGTGTTCATTCTCGGCGGCGCGGCGCTGCAATGGCCGATGGGCCGGCTGTCGGACCGCCATGACCGCCGCATCATGCTGATCGTGGTCAGCGCGCTGGGCGCGATCGCCGCCGCGCTGCTGCCGATGCTGGCCGGATTTCCCATCACCGCGAACGTGCTGCTGTTCGTCTTCGGCGGCATGGCGTTCGCGGTGTATCCCATCGTGGTCGCTCACCTGCTCGATCACGTTCCCGCCGAGGAACTGCTTCCGGCCAGTACCAGCGTGCTGCTGGTGAACGGGGTCGGTTCCGCCGCGGGACCGCTGCTGGCCGGTCTGCTGATGGGATCGCTGGGCACCGCATGGCTGTTCGGCTGGGTGGTGCTGTGCATGGGCGGCACCGCAGGCTACGTCGCGTTCCGGCTGCTCACGTTCGAACGCGAACAGACCGATGCATCGGCCTTCGTGCCGATGCTGCGCACCACTCCGACGGCGATGGAAATGCATCCAGTGGTGGACGCGGAAACGGAAGCCGAGGCGACCACCATGCACCAGGACGAACGCTGAGTTCCGCTTGCATGCGACGCCCTTCGCCCACACAGCAGGAAAACCCTTCCCCGCCCCACAAGGAATCTCACGTGAGCCATCTGTTCTCACCGCTCGAACTCGGCCCGCTCGAACTGGCCAACCGCATCGTCGTCGCCCCCATGTGCCAGTACTCGGCCGAAGACGGCAGCGCTACCGACTGGCACATGATGCATCTGGGCAATCTGGCGCTTTCCGGCGCTGGGCTGCTGATCTTCGAGGCCTCGGCCGTCGAGGCGCGCGGTCGTATCACCTGGGCCGACCTGGGCCTGTACAGCGACAGCAACGAGCAGGCGCTGCGCAAGGTCGTCGGCGCGCTGCGCCAGCACGCACCGACCGCACTCGGCATCCAGCTTGCGCACGCCGGCCGCAAGGCCTCCACGCATGTGCCCTGGGACGGCGGCGCCGCAATCGCGCCCGACGACGTCCGAGGCTGGCAGGTCGTCAGCGCCTCGGACCGCCCCTTCCACGATGGCGATCCCGCACCGCGCGCGATGACACAGACGGACATCGACGACGTTGTGCAGGCCTTCGCGGACGCGGCGCGGCGCGCGGACCGACTGGGCCTGGACCTGATCGAGATCCACGCCGCCCACGGCTACCTGCTGCACCAGTTCCTGTCGCCGCTGAGCAATGACCGCGACGATGACTTCGGCGGCAGCCTGGAAAACCGCATGCGACTGACCCTGCAGGTCTTCGACGCCGTGCGCGCTGCGGTGTCCGATCGCATGAGCGTAGGCATCCGCATCTCCGCCAGCGACTGGGTCGAGGGCGGCTGGGATCTGGCCCAGAGTATCGAACTGGCCCGGGCGCTGGACGCCCGCGGCTGCCAGTTCATCCATGTCTCCAGCGGCGGCCTGGACCCACGCCAGCAGATCGAGGTCGGGCCCGGCTACCAGGTACCGTTCGCCGCGGCGATCAAGGCCGAAGTGGCCATGCCGGTCATCGCCGTGGGCCAGATCACCGAGGCCGCGCAGGCCGAAGCCATCGTCGCCGAAGGCAAGGCCGACGCCGTGGCGCTGGCGCGCGGCATTCTGTACGACCCGCGCTGGCCCTGGCATGCCGCGGCCGAACTGGGCGCGACGGCGCATGCACCTCCACAGTACCTGCGCTGCGCGCCGCACGGGCTGGGCAAGCTGTTCGGCTGAAGCGACGCACCACGAAAAAGGCCGCGGCATGCACCGCGGCCTTTTCGTTCTCCTCGTACCGATGCCGTCAGCCGCCGGCGCTGAAGACCAGATGGCCGCCTTCGGCCTCGACGAAGATGGTGTCGCCGGGCGCGAAATCGCCGCGCAGGATCTTCTGCGCCAGCGGGTTCTCCAACTGCTGCTGGATGGCCCGCTTGAGCGGCCGTGCGCCGTACACCGGGTCGAAACCGACGTTGGCCAGCAAGTCCAGCGCCTTGTCACCGATGGACAGCTTCAGCTGACGCTCCTCCAGCCGTTTCTCCAGCTGCTGCAGCTGGATCTTGGCGATGGCGCGGATCTGCGCCTTCTCCAACGGGCGGAACACCACGATCTCGTCCAGACGGTTGATGAACTCGGGCCGGAAGTGACCCTGCACCACGCCCATCACCGCGGCCTTCATCTTGGTGTAGCTCTCCTCGCCTTCGCCGTCGATCTCCTGGATCATCTGGCTACCCAGATTGGAGGTCATCACGATGACGGTGTTGCGGAAGTCCACCGTACGGCCCTGCCCATCGGTCAGGCGACCGTCGTCGAGCACCTGCAGCAGAATGTTGAAGACGTCCGGATGCGCCTTCTCCACCTCGTCCATCAGGATCACGCTGTACGGACGCCGGCGTACCGCTTCGGTCAGATAGCCGCCTTCCTCGTAACCGACGTAGCCCGGCGGCGCGCCGATCAGGCGAGCCACGGAGTGCTTCTCCATGAACTCGCTCATGTCGATGCGGATCATCGCTTCCTGGGTGTCGAACAGGAAACCGGCCAGCGCCTTGCACAGCTCGGTCTTGCCCACACCGGTCGGGCCGAGGAACAGGAACGAACCGTACGGACGATGGGGATCGGACAGGCCGGCGCGCGCGCGGCGGATGGCATCGGACACGGCGGTCACGGCTTCGTCCTGACCGACCACGCGCTCGTGCAGCGCCTGTTCCATCTTCAGCAGCTTCTCGCGTTCGCCTTCCAGCATCTTCGACACCGGGATGCCGGTCCAGCGACTGACCACCTCGGCGATCTCCTCCTCGGTGACGCGATCCTGCACCAGCTTGAAGTCCTGCTGTTCGGCAGCCTGGGCCGCGGCCAGCTGCTTCTCCAGTTCCGGCAGCGTGCCGTACTGGATCTCGCTCATCTTGGTGTAGTCCTGGTGGCGCTGCGCGGCCTCCAGCTCGACCCGGGCGGCCTCGATCTGCTCCTTGACCTTGGTCGCGCCCTGCAGCGCGGCCTTTTCGGATTTCCAGATCTCGTTGAGATCGGAGAACTCGCGCTCCAGCTTGTCGATGTCCGCTTCCAGGTCGGCCAGACGCTGCTTGGAGGCGTCGTCGGTCTCCTTCTTCAGCATCTCGCGCTGGATCTTCAGCTGCGTCAGGCGACGCTCCAGGCGGTCCAGCTCCTCCGGCTTGGAATCGATCTCCATGCGGATGCGCGAGGCGGCCTCATCCATCAGGTCAATGGCCTTGTCCGGCAGCTGACGGTCGGTGATGTAGCGGTTGGACAACGTGGCTGCGGCGACGATGGCCGGGTCGGTGATCTCCACGCCGTGATGGACCGCATAGCGCTCCTTCAGGCCGCGCAGGATCGCGATGGTGTCCTCCACCGTCGGCTCGCCCACGAACACCTTCTGGAAGCGGCGCTCCAGCGCGGCGTCCTTCTCGATGTACTGGCGGTACTCGTCCAGCGTGGTGGCGCCAATGCAGTGCAGCTCGCCGCGAGCCAGCGCCGGCTTGAGCATGTTGCCGGCGTCCATCGCACCATCGGCCTTGCCGGCACCGACCATGGTGTGCAGCTCGTCGATGAACAGGATGATCTGGCCTTCATTCTTGGCCAGATCACTGAGCACGGCCTTCAGACGCTCCTCGAACTCGCCGCGGAACTTCGCGCCGGCGATCAGCGCGCCCATGTCCAGACTCAGCACACGCTTGCCGCGCAGGCCCTCGGGGACCTCGTCCTTGATGATGCGCTGGGCCAGCCCCTCGACGATGGCGGTCTTGCCCACGCCGGGTTCGCCGATCAGAACCGGGTTGTTCTTGGTGCGCCGCTGCAGCACCTGGACCACGCGGCGGATCTCCTCGTCGCGGCCGATCACCGGGTCCAGCTTGCCGGACTCGGCGCGCGAGGTGAGATCGATGGTGTATTTCTCCAGCGCCTGGCGCTGGTCCTCGGCGTTCTCACTGGCGACTTTCTCGCCACCGCGGATCTTGTCGATGGCGGCATTGATACGCGCCTTGTCGGCACCGGCGGCCTTGAGCGCCTTGCTCAGCTCGCCGCCGGACTCCAGCGCCGCCAGCACGAACAGCTCGCTGGCGATGAACTGGTCGCCGCGCTGCTGGGCCAGCTTGTCCGTGAGGTTGAGCACGCGGTTCAGCGCGTTGCCGACATTGAGTTCGCCGGCCTGCCCGCTGACCTGCGGCAGGCCATTGAGCATCTCGCCCAGACGCTCGCGCAGCAGCGGCACGTTGACGCCGGCCTGCGACAGCAGCGGCGTGGTGGAACCGCCCTGCTGGTCTAGCAAGGCGGTCATCACGTGCACGGGCTCGAGCATGTTGTGGTCGCGTCCCACGGCAAGCGACTGGGCATCGGCCAGCGCCTGCTGAAAACGCGAGGTCAGTTTGTCCATGCGCATTTCGGGATCTCTCCTGCAAAGATGGTGGACGGCCGCGCCGCCTCTCTGCATAACGAAATGCGGTCGCCCGGACGGGCTTCAAGTCACACCGCGCGCCGGGTCCAGATCAGGCTGGCGAAACGGCCGCTGGCCGCCCCTTCGCGGCGATAGGAATACAGGCGCTCGTCGCTGTACGTGTCGAAACCGCCACCATGCACCCGCGTCACACCGAGTCGGCGCAATCGCTGCCGGGCCAGCAGAGCGAGATCGCAGTGCCAGTGCCCCGCTCGGGTCGGACGAAACGCCGCCTCGGCCTGTGCGTCGACGGAAACGAAGGCATCGCGCACGGGGGTATCGATCTCGTAGCTCTGCGGACCGATGCAGGGTCCCAACCAGGCCAGCAGACGTTCCGGGCGCACGGTCATGGACTGCACGACGGCTTCAAGAACACCTTCGGCGAGCCCGCGCCAGCCGGCATGCGCAGCACCGATCTCGCCGCCATCGTCGCTGCACAGCAGAACCGGGAGGCAGTCCGCGGTGAGAATCGCCAGTACCGTGCCCGGCACGCGCGACACGGCAGCGTCGGCCTTCGGTTCGTCCGCAACGGCCAGCGGTCCGAGTTCGGCCACCGTAGTGCCGTGCACCTGCTGCAACCAGCGTGGTGCCGAGGGAAGTCCCAATGCCTGCACCAGCGCACGCCGGTTGCTGCGCACCACCTCGACGTCATCGCCACTGCGCAGCCCCAGATTGAAGCGGTCGTACGGCGGTTGCGACAGACCGGGACCGATTCGGGTGCTCACTGCCGCGCGCACCGTGGCGGGCGCGGGCCAATCGGGAATGATCCAGGAATCGTGCATGCGAGGAGTGCGCTTCAATCCATCATAGAAAGCGCATCAGCATACCCGGTCGTGGACGCGCGCAGAAAATGCTTCACGCCTGCGCTGCATCCTCGCGCAAGGCGGCAATCAGGTTCTGCATGTCCTCGGGCGCATCCGCCTCGAAGGCCATCTCCACCTCCCGGATCGGGTGCACGAAGGCCAGCCGTTCGGCATGCAGCGCCTGGCGGCGGAATCCGCGCAGCGTCTCGACCAGATGCTCGCTCGCGCCCTTGGGCAGGTGCAGGTGACCGCCATAGAGCGGATCGCCGACCAGCGGATGCTGCACGTGGGCCATGTGCACGCGAATCTGATGCGTGCGGCCGGTTTCCAGGTTGCACTGGATCAGGCTGTGCGCGCGGTAGCGTTCGCGCAGGCGATAGTGCGTCACCGCGCGTTTTCCGGTGTCCTCGTTGCGCACCGCCTGCCGCAGGCGGTCGACGGGGTGACGGCCCAGCGGCGCGTCGACCGTGCCGCCGGCCACCAGCGCGCCACGCACGACGGCGGCGTACTGGCGCTGCACGTCGTGCCGCGACAGCATGGCGACGAGCGCGGTGTGCGCAGGCAGCGTCTTGGCCACCACCATCAGGCCGGACGTGTCCTTGTCCAGGCGATGCACAATGCCGGCACGCGGCAGCTCGGCAAGGCGCGCGTAGTGATGCAACAGCGCGTTCTGCAGCGTGCCGTCGGCATTGCCCGCGCCGGGATGCACCACCAGACCAGCCGGCTTGTTCAGCACCAGCAGGTCGTCGTCCTCATGACGGATGTCCAGCGCGATGGCCTGCGGCGCCAGCGGCACCTCGTCTTCGAGCCGGGCGTCGATCTGCACCCACTCGCCGCCCTGCAGGCGCTGTTTCGGCGCCACCACGGCACCATCCACGGTCACGGCGCCCTCGCGCACCCAACTGCTGAGGCGGGAGCGCGAATACTGCGGGAACATTGCCGCCAGCGCCTGGTCCAAACGCCGACCCGCCTCGTCCAGGGGAACCTGCGCGCGATGCTGGACCGCACTCATGCCGCCGCCACCGGCGAACGTCCGGTTTCCGCTATCATGGCCCTTCGCTCAAGCACTCGACTGCCCTCTATGCGCGTTTTCTTCAAGCAATTTTGCATTCTCGTCCTGGTTCTGTCCGTGGCGTCCTGTTCGATGTTTCGCCACAAGGCGGACATCAATACCATGCCGGTCGGCGCGCTCTACCAGAACGCCCACACCTCGCTGGAGAAAGGCGACTACGCCGCCGCCGAGAAGGCCTACAAGCGTCTGATCGCGCGCTTTCCCTCGGGCAAGTACAACGAGCAGTCGCAGGTCGACCTGGCCTACGCGCAGTACAAGGACAACAAGCCGGATGATGCGTACTCGACCATCAACCGCTTCATCAAGACCTTCCCGACGCACAAGCATATCGACTATGCCTACTACCTGCGCGGTCTGATCAACTTCAACCGCACCACCGGCATCGTCGAGCGCTTCGTCGAGCAGGACCAGTCGCGCCGCGACCAGGGCTACCGCCTGCAGGCCTTCGACGACTTCAGCCAGCTGACCCGCCGCTTCCCCGGCAGCAAGTACGCCGCCGACGCACGCCAGCGCATGATCTTCCTGCGCAACGGCCTGGCTCAGTTCGAGATCAACGTGGCCACCTTCTACCTGAAGCACAAGATGTACGTGGCTTCGGCGCATCGCGCCAAGTACGTGATCGAACACTATCAGCGCGCGCCGGAAGCCGGCGACGCACTGGCGATCCTGTCGCGCAGCTACAAGAGCCTGGGCCGCGACAAACTGGCCGCGCAGGCCCGGGAGGTCCTGAAGCTGAACTTCCCGAACCATCCGTACCTGAAGGACCCGAACTGGCCGCACTTCGCCTCGGTCTGGAAGCGCATGGTGCCCTTCGTCAATCACCACTGACGGTTCGGATCACTTCCATCCCGATGTGATCGGATAGCGCCGCTCGCGACCGAACGCGCGCGGCGTCACCTTCGGACCCGGCGGCGACTGGCGGCGCTTGAACTCGTTGCGCAGCACCAGCGTCGCCACGCGACCGACGGTCTCGGCGTCGAAACCGGCGGCAACAATGTCCGCGCGCGACTGCTCGCGCTCGACGAAACGCTCCAGGATCGCATCCAGCTCGTCATAGGCCGGCAGCGAATCCTGGTCGGTCTGATCCGCGCGAAGCTCCGCGGACGGCGGCCGTTCGATCACGGCCTCGGGAATCACCGCACCCTGGCGGTTCCGCCAGCGCGCCAGGCGGTAGACCTGCGTCTTGTAGACATCCTTGATCGGCGCATAGGCGCCGCACATGTCGCCGTACAGCGTGGAATAGCCGACTGCCATCTCGCTCTTGTTGCTCGTCGCCAGCAGCAGTCGACCGTGCTTGTTGGACAGCGCCATGAGCAGCGTGCCGCGGATGCGCGCCTGCAGGTTCTCTTCGGTCAGGTCGGCCGGCTTGCCGGCGAAGACCGGCGTCAGCGCACCGATCATGGCTTCGAACGCCGGCTCGATGGCAACGGTTTCGTACCCAACGCCCAGGACCTCGGCCTGCGCGCGCGCGCCATCCAGAGACAATTGCGAGGTATAGCGCGAGGGCAGCATCACCGCATGCACCCGCTCCGGGCCCAGCGCATCCACTGCCAGCGCCACCGTCAACGCGGAATCGATGCCACCGGACAACCCCAGCAGGACACCGGGGAAGCCATTCTTGGTCACGTAGTCGCGGATGCCCCACACCAGGCCGTCGTACAGCGCCTGCTCGG
Source organism: Oleiagrimonas citrea (assembly GCF_012395255.1). Taxonomy (GTDB): domain Bacteria; phylum Pseudomonadota; class Gammaproteobacteria; order Xanthomonadales; family Rhodanobacteraceae; genus Oleiagrimonas; species Oleiagrimonas citrea. Next base: position 314,166 of record NZ_JAAZQD010000004.1, on the reverse strand, counting down.
GATCGTCGCCGGCCTCGGGCCAGTCCTCCGCGACGAAACGACCACTGGAGGCATCATAGCGGGCCGACAGCAACGCCTCGCGGAACGCCGGCGCACGCGCGGCGACGCGGCCGTCCGCATCGATCAACAACGAGGCGCCGTCGAACACCACATCGTCCTGGCCGCCGACAACGTTGACGTAGGCAATGCCCACGCCATGCCGCTTCGCCTGACGCTGCAGCACGGCCAGCCGCTCGGCCTGCTTGCCCGTGTCGTAGGGCGAGGCGTTCGGCACCACCAGCAGCTGCGCGCCCGCCGCGCAGGCCGCGTCGACCGGCGCGTCGATCCACACGTCCTCGCAGATCAGCAGCCCCACGCGCACGCCGGCGATGTCCATCACATGGGGATCGGTGCCGGGCGTGAAGTAGCGTTTCTCGTCGAACACGCCGTAGTTGGGCAGCGCGTGCTTGGCGTAACGAGTCCGCTCCGCGCCGTCGCGCAGCAGACTCAACGCATTCAGCAGTGGACGCTGGAAGGCGTGCTCGTCGGCCGTGTGCGCCACGGCGCGCGCTTGCGCGGGGTGGCCGATCAGCACGTCGACGCCGAAGGTCTCGCGCGCGACACGCTCCATCGCCGCATCGCAGGCCGCGATGAAACTGGGACGGCGCAGCAGGTCGTCCGGCGGATAGCCGCTGATGGCCAATTCGGGGAAGACCACCAGATCGGCGCCGGCCTCGCGCGCACGGTGCGCCAGTTCGATCGCGCGCGCGCCGTTGGCGTCGACCGCGCCGACGGCGAAATCATGCTGGGCCAAAGCGAACCGCAGTACTGCCATGTCAGGGGTGCTCAGCTCTGTTCGGTGCAGGCGGCATGATAGCCACTATGCCTGCCTTGCGTGGGCCAGGCGCGCCGCGGACGAACGACCTGCACGACACGCAGGCCGTGCAATGCAGGCCCGATGGGCGCCGCGCCGCATACGCGAAGGCCGCGGGCAAGCCGCGGCCTTCGTCCATCATCCATCGATCGGACGATGACTTACTTCATGCGCTCGGCCAGGGCCTTGCCCAGGTCGGCCGGCGACTTGACCGTGGTCACGCCTGCCTTCTCCAGCGCGGCGAACTTGGCCTCGGCCGTGCCCTTGCCGCCGGAGATGATGGCGCCGGCATGGCCCATGCGCTTGCCCGGAGGCGCGGACGCACCGGCGATGAACGACACCACCGGCTTGGTCACGTACTCGGAGATGAACTCCGCCGCGTCTTCCTCGGCGCTGCCGCCGATCTCGCCGACCATGATGATGCCCTCGGTCTGCGGATCGTCCTGGAAGCGCTTCAGGCAGTCGATGAAGTTCATGCCCTGGATCGGATCGCCGCCGATGCCGATGCAGGTCGACTGACCCAGGCCCTCGTTGGTGGTCTGGAACACGGCTTCATAGGTCAGCGTGCCCGAACGCGACACGATGCCGACGTTGCCCGGCGTGTGGATATGACCCGGCATGATGCCGATCTTGCACTCGCCCGGGGTGATGATGCCGGGGCAGTTCGGGCCGATCAGCACGGTTTCCGGATGCGCATCCAGCACGTTGCGCACGCGCAGCATGTCCAGCACCGGAATGCCCTCGGTGATGGCGACGATGACTTCGATGCCGGCGTCGATGGCTTCCAGGATCGAGTCGGCCGCGAACGGCGGCGGCACGAAGATCACGGACGCATTGGCGCCGGTCTCGGAAACGGCTTCCGAGACGCTGTTGAAGACCGGGCGCTCCAGGTGCGTTTCACCGCCCTTGCCCGGAGTGACGCCACCGACGATCTGGGTGCCGTAGTCGATCGCCTGTTCGGCGTGGAAGGTGCCCTGCTGGCCGGTGAAGCCCTGCACGATCACCTTGGTGTTCTTGTTGACAAGTACGCTCATGCCTTGATGCTCCTCACTTCGCCGCGGCGACGGCCTTCTGCGCCGCGTCGTTGAGATCGTCGGCCGGCGTGATCGCCAGGCCGGAGTTGGCCAGCAGTTCGCGGCCCTTCTCGACGTTGGTGCCCTGCAGGCGCACGATCACGGGGATCTGCAGGCCCACTTCCTTGACCGCGGCAATGATGCCCTCGGCGATCAGGTCGCAGCGCACGATGCCGCCGAAGATGTTGACCAGGATGGCACTGACCTTGTCCGAGGACAGGATCAGCTTGAAGGCCTCGGTCACGCGCTCCTTGGTGGCGCCGCCGCCGACGTCGAGGAAGTTGGCCGGCTCGCCGCCTGCCAGCTTGATGACGTCCATGGTGGCCATGGCCAGACCCGCGCCGTTGACCATGCAGCCGATGGTGCCGTCCATGGTCACGTAGTTCAGGTTGTGCTGCAGCGCAGCCGCCTCGGCCGCATCTTCCTGGGTCAGGTCGCGCATGGCCTTCAGGTCGGCATGGCGGAACTCGGCGTTGTCGTCGGAGTTCACCTTGCCGTCCAGCGCGGCCAGACTGCCGTCCTCGAGCACCGCCAACGGGTTCAGCTCGACCAGCGACAGGTCCTTCTCGTTGAACAGCTTGTACAGGCCCATCATGATGCCGGTCAGCTGACGCACCTGCTTGGCGTTCAGGTCCATCGCGAAACCGATCTGGCGGCACTGGTACGGCTGCAGATCCTCGACGTAGTCGATGGCAATCGTGTGGATGTCCTCGGGCGTGTCCTTGGCGACCTGCTCGATGTCCACGCCGCCGTGCTTGGAGGCGATGAAGGAGATCGACTTGGTGTCGCGGTCGACCAGCACCGACAGGTACAGCTCGCGGGCGATGTCGGTGGCGTCGGTGACCAGCACCAGGTTCACCGGAAGCGCGCGGCCGCCGGACTGGTAGGTTTCCATGTTGGTGCCGAGCATCGCTGCCGCGGCGGCCTTGACCTCGTCCAGGCTCTTGCAGAACTTGACGCCGCCGGCCTTACCGCGACCGCCTGCGTGGATCTGGGCCTTGACCATCCACTGGCTGCCGCCCAGGGCCTTGGCGGCCTCCACGGCGGCGTCGGCCGAATCGGCCACCTTGCCCGGCGGCACGGTCACACCGTACTGCGCGAACAGCTCTTTTGCCTGATATTCGTGAAAGTTCATTCGATACCTCGAACGTTCGTGGAACGCGCAGTCGGGCGGCGGGCGCGGAGAGCGCGGGCACGGCGACGGCGATGGATGCACGGCGGCGGGAATGGGCGGAAAGCCCTGGCGAATCCGCGCGCGACAGCCCACTATTGTCCAAGAACCGCCGCGCGATGGAAAGGGGCCTTTGCGCATACGTGCTGTCGAACACGCGCTCAAACGCCCGGCACGGCTATACTTCAGCGAGATTCAAGCCGCCCTCAGACGGCGCCTGCTCCACTGCCTCACGCCACGGGAATCGTATGTCCAGCGCCAGCATGGCTCGCCGCGAACTGTATTTCCTCAACTGGTTCCGACTCGCCCAGGCCCTGGTCTACGGCCTCCTGGCCTACGGCGCCACCGGCAGCAAATGGCTCAACCCCGACCACCCCGCAGTGGCACAGATCGTGGCCATCGTCGCCGTCGTCTACGCCGTCATCGCCCTGCTGCGCACCCGCGCCTGGCTGACGCGCCCGGTGCTGTATACCTCGGTAGCGATCAGTCTGGACATTCTCATCGCCATCGCAGCAGTCCTGGCGATGCACAACGCGCGCATCGGCATCGCCATGATGCTGATGGTCAATCTGGCCGGCGCCGCACTGGTTCTGCCGATGCGCCTGGCGCTGTTCTTCGCGGCGGTAGCCGCGCTGGGGCTGCTGGCACAGGTCTTCTTCGCCACCAAGTTCAACGGTTTCGACGGCGAGCTACTGGAAAGCGCGCTGTTCGGCATCGTCTACCTGGCCGCTTCCGGCATGTGCAATATCCTCGGCCGGCAGATGCGTGCCTCCGAGGAGCTGGCCCAGCGCCGCGGCCTGGATCTGGCCAACCTGGCCCAGGTCAACGAACTGATCATCCGCCGCATGAAGACCGGCGTGCTGCTGGTCGACGATGGCAATCAGGTGCACCAGTTCAACGAATCGGCCTGGATGCTGCTCGGCAGTCCGCCGATGAACCAGCGCGACCTGGGCACGCTGGCGCCGGAGCTGTCCCGCCGCCTGTTCCACTGGCGGCATTACGACAAGCTGGACGAGACCGCCATCGCACTGGCCGAAGGCGTCCCGGAAGTCGTGCCGCGCTTCACGCGACTGGCCGCCAACGACGATTCCAACATCCTGATCTTCCTCGACGACACGTCACTGGTCTCGCGCCGCGCCGAGGAGCTGACGCTGGCCTCGCTGGGCCGCCTTTCGGCGTCGATCGCGCACGAGATCCGCAACCCGCTGGCCGCGATCCGCTATTCGGCGCAGCTATTGGCCGAGTCCGAGGATCTGGTCGACGCCGACCAGCGCATGGTCGAGATCATCAACAACCATTGCAGCCGCCTGAACGAGATCATCGAGAACATCCTGCAACTGTCCCGCCGCGAGCGCTCGCGGCCGGAGACATTGGACCTCAACGCCTGGGCACTGGATTTCGTCGAGGAATACTCCGAGAGCAACGACCTGGGCAGCGATTCGCTGCGCGCCATCGTGCAGCCGACGGCGGTCGAGGCGGTGATCGATCCGCAGCACCTGCAGCAGGTGATCTGGAACCTGGTGCAGAACGCCCTGCGCTACGGTCGCATGCCCGGCGAGCCGGCGCGGGTGATGCTGATCTCGCGCGCCGCCAGCGACGCCGGCCCGCCGCTGCTCGAAGTCGTCGACCGCGGACCGGGCATTCCGACCAAGGTTGCCGCGCAGATCTTCGAACCGTTCTACACCACGCACGAATACGGCACCGGCCTGGGCCTGTACCTGTGCAAGCAGATGTGTGACGCCAACCAGGCCGAACTGGAATACGTGCCGGTCGCCGGCGGCGGCAGCTGCTTCCGCATCACCCTGGCGCCGCCGGCGCAGGCGCCGGTCTCCAGCGACAGCTGATCGCGCCCCGACCCAGGCGATGTGACGCTAGGTCGAACGCACCACCAGCGTCGTCGGCAGCATTTCCGACTCGGCCGGCTTGCCCTCGACCAGTGACAGCACCTTGCGCGCCAGCAGCATGCCGCCCTCCTGCCAGTTCTGCCGCACCGAACTCAGCGGCGGCAGGAAGCTGGCGCCCAGCGGTGAATCGTCGTAACCGACCACGGACACGTCGCTGGGCACGTGATGCCCCAGCTCGACCAGCGCGCGGATCGCGCCCATGGCGAGCAGATCGCTGCAGGCGAAGATGCTGTCGAAACGCACCTTGCGCCGCGCCAGCGAATGCACCGCGTCGACGCCCGACGACAAGGTGAATTCGTCACGCCGCAGCAGCAGCGGCTTGATGTTGTGCCGCGCCAGTTCATCAACGAAACCGTGCAGACGCTCGGCGATCTCGGGATGGTCCGGGTTGCCGATGAACACCGGATGGCGCCGGCCGATCGAGACAAAGCGCTCGGCCACCGAAATGCCGCCGTGTCGGTTGTCGCTGCCGACCACGACATGCTTGTCGCTTTCCGACTTCGCGCCCCACACCACCATGGGCAACCCCAGCTTGTCGTACAGGCGCACGGCCTCCTGCCGCACACCCTGGCCCAGCAGGATCACGCCGTCGGCGGCCTGCACGGCGGCGGCGGTCGATCCCTGACGGGTCGTGAGCAACACGCTGTAGCCGGCCGAAGTCAGCTCCTGGGAAATACCACCCAGCAAGGTCAGCGGGTACGGGTCCCACATGGTGCGGTCACTGCTGGGCATCATCTCGACGATGACCGCGATGGTGTGACTGCGACGCAGGCGCAGATTGCGCGCGTTGACGTTCAGTTTGTAACCGTGCTCGCGCGCCAGCTCCTGTACGCGGGTACGCGTGCGGATGTTCACCAGCGGGCTGTCCGACAACGCGCGGGAAACGGTGATCTTGGATACGCCGGCCAACTCGGCCAGATCGGCCATGGTCAGGCCCGGACGTGGTGCGCTGGGTTGTTTCTTCTTGCTTCGTGTCAACGGTCTATCCCGGATACCCGATCCGTGGCCGGACGGCCCCGCCAGCCAGTATTACCGTTCGCGCCGCTTCCGTCCATGGCTTCCGGCACATGCGCCGGCGTTGTTTTCCGCATGGCCGGCGAGAAATGATATCGATAACTTGATATCGATATCATTCGGACGTATGCTCGCCGATTATTCACGGGGTGGGGATGCTTTCGTGGCATGCACTCACCCGAACCAGACATCGGAACCGGGGAGCAGACGAAGACATGCACGAGGCCACGACGCCCGACGCCAGCGACGCCTTGGAGACCCAGACGGCATCGATCGATCCATGGCAGTTCGTTCGCCGTCGTAGCGACCGCGCCGGTTTCGCCCAGGACGAAAGCCTGTTCGCCCTCGCCAACGGCCACCTCGGCGTGCGCGCCGGGCTGGAAGAAGACCGCGGCGCCAGCCACGGCAGTTTCCTCAGCGGCGTATGGGAACGCACGCCGATCGAATACCACGAACGCTTTCCCGGCTTCGCCCGCACCACGGACACGCGCCTGCCCATCGCCGACGGCATCGGCATCGCCCTGGAGCTGAACGGTGAAGCCGTGGACCTGGATGCCGGCGAATGGCTCGACTTCGAGCGTCGCCTGGACCTGCGGCATGGGCGCTACCACCGCCGCCTGCGCTGGCGCTCGCCGCAGGGTGCCACGCTGGAGATCGAATCCGAGCGCCTGGTTCCGTTGCAGCACCGAGCCGCGCTGGCAATCCGCTACCGGGTGCGTTCGGTGGACTTCACCGGCACGCTGACACTGCGCTCGCAGCTGAAAAGCGCGCGCGACGCCGCCGAGCAGGGTGACGACCCGCGTTTCGGCACGCGCGTCGAAGGCGGACTGCGCGTGACTGACCTCGGCGTGCACGAGGCCAGCGCATGGCTGACCCAGCGCACCACGCACAGTGACATCCAGCTGGCCTGCGCGCAGTGCCACCGCAACGCGGACGAAGCCCAGCTGGATCAGGGCGCGGAAACCGTGGGCCAGACCTTCACGCACCACCTCGCCCCCGGCGAAGCCGTGACGCTGGAGAAATACGTCGCCTACGCCTGGACTCGCCCCGGCGAAAACGTTGAAGCCAGTGAACTGGCCGACCGGGCCATCGCCGACGTGGAAGCAGTCGCCGCCGAAGGCTACGACGCGCTGTGCCAAGTCCAGTCCGATCAGATGCAGCGCTTCTGGGATGCCGCCGATCTGGCCATCGACGGTGATCCGGCCACCGAACAGGCGCTGCGCCTGAACCTGTTCCACGTGTTCCAGTCGACCTGCCGCGATGGCAGCGCCAGTGTCGCCGCCAAGGGCCTGACCGGCGAGGGCTATGAAGGCCACTATTTCTGGGACGCCGAAGTCTTCATGCTTCCGGCGATGCTGGCGAGCGCCCCGGCGCTGGCCCGCAGCATGCTCGAATACCGCCATTCGGTGCTCGAACCGGCCCGTCGCCACGCTCGCGAGATGAATCACCCGCGCGGCGCGCTGTTCGCCTGGCGCACCATCAGCGGCGACGAGAGCTCGGCTTATTTTCCCAGCGGCTCGGCGCAGTACCACATCAATGCCGCCGTGGCGTGGGCACTTCGCGCCTACGTCGAGACCACCGGCGACGAAGCGTTTCTGATCGACTGCGGCGCGGAGATGCTGTTCGAGACCGCGCGCGTCTGGCTCGACGTGGGCCATCACGATCCGCGACGCGGCCACGCCTTCTGCATCGCCGCAATCACCGGTCCCGACGAATACACCGCCCTGGTCGACAACAACCACTACACCAACCGCATGGCGCAGCGGCATCTGCGCTACGCCGCCGAGGTCGCCGGCTGGCTCGCGGAAAATCACCCGGACGCCCATGCTGCTCTCGCTGCACGCATCGACCTGCGCGAAGACGAGGCCGGGCAGTGGCGACGCGCCGCCGACGCCATGTACCTGCCCGTGGACGAGGCCACCGGCGTGTTCCCGCAGGACGACACCTTCCTCGACAAACCGCGCCTGCCCCACCGCGACGACGGCGGCGAGAAGCATCCGCTGCTGCTGCGCATGCATCCACTCACCCTGTACCGCCACCAGGTCTGCAAGCAGGCCGACGTGGTGCTGGCGCTGGTGCTGGCCGGCGAGCACGTGGACCGCATCGCCAAGCGCCGCAATCTGGAGTACTACGAGGCCGTCACCGTGCACGACTCGACGCTGTCGGCCTCGACCTTCAGCGTACTGGCCGCCGACGTCGGCGATGTCGAGAAGGCGCACCGTTACTTCCTCGACACCCTGCGCGTGGACCTCGACGACTCGCACGGCAACGCCGCGCATGGCGTGCATCTGGCCGCCATGGCGGGCAGCTGGCAGGCCCTGGCCTGGGGTTTCGGCGGCCTGCGCCTGCATGCCGACCACCCGATTCTGGCGCCGCGTCTTCCCAACGCGTGGAACGGCTACCGCTTCGGCCTGACCTGGCACGGCGCACGGCTGCGTGTCGCCGTCGATGCGCATGGCGCGCACTACACCCTGATCGAGGGCGACCGCCTGCGCATCGAACACCACGGCGAGACACTGGACCTGCGGGGCAACCACACCGTGTCGCGTCCGCTGCCCGCCGCGGCACCTGCGCCGACCGTCTTCCCGCGCCGCTTCGAGGCCGTCGTGTTCGACCTGGACGGCGTGATCGCCGACACCGCGGGCGTGCACGAAGCCGCCTGGCGCCGCCTGGCCGCGGAGATCGACGTGCCGCTGGCCGACGACATCGGCGAACGCCTCAAGGGCGTGGATCGCCGCGCCTCGCTGGACATCGTGCTGGAACAGGCCCCGCGCGCGTTCGACGACGCCGAGCGCGAGGCACTAGCGGCGCGCAAGAATGGCTACTACCGCGAACGAATCGAGCAGTTCGGCCCGCAGGACCTGCTGCCCGGTGCCCGCGAGGCGATCGCCTCGGTGCGCGCGGCCGGACTCGGCATCGCACTGGCCTCGGCCAGCCGCAATGCGCCGCTACTACTGGAACGCCTGGGCATCGCCGACCTGTTCGACCACGTCGTCGACGCCAACCGCATCCGCCATTCCAAGCCCGACCCGGAAATCTTTCTCGCCGCGGCGGCCGGCCTGGGCGTCGCCCCGTCCGCCTGCCTCGGCATTGAGGACGCGGCGGCCGGCGTCGCCAGCATTCGTGCGGCCGGCATGTGCGCCGTCGGCATCGGTTCGTACGAGACGCTCGGCGACGCCGACGCCGTCCTGCCGAGCATCGCCGCATTCGACCTAGGAGCTTTCGCGACGCTGTAGTCGAACGTCGCTCGTGACCGGATTCGCAACACCCACAACCACACTAGACACAACAGAACGATTGGGGAGGTAGCACCATGCAACGCCAAACTCGCTTGACCCGACTGGCTCTCTCGGCCGCCATCGTCGCGGCGCTGGTCTCCGCGCCCGCCTTCGCGGCGGACAGCGGCCAGAGCACCGCAAGCACCGCGCAGAACACGCAGCAGAAGGCGAACGCCAAGACCACGCAGGACCTCGAACAGGTCGTGGTCACCGGCGCACCGACCTATGCCGGCGTGAAGAAGATCGACGCCAGCTTCTCGATCACCACCGCCAACGACACCGAGATCAAGAAGGCGAACCCGTCCAGTTCCGCCGACTTGCTGAAGATCGTCCCGGGCATCTGGGCCGAGTCCAGCGGCGGCCAGACCGGCGCCAACATCGAGCTGGCCGGCTTCCCGGGCGGCGGCGACGCGCCGTTCGTGACCTTCGCCCTGAACGGCTCGGCGGTGTATCCGACGCCGACGCTGTCGTTCATGGCCAACGGCTCGCTGTTCCGCATCGACGACACCATCCAGCGCGTCGAAGTACTGCAGGGCGGCCCGTCCACCGTCTACGGCAACGGCCAGATCGGCGCCACCGCCAACTTCATCCTGCGTCAGGGCACGGCCAAGCCGAGCGGCGACATCGGCGTGACCTACGGCTCGGAAGGCCTGTACCGCGTCGACGGCTTCTACGGCGGCAAGCTTTCGGACAACTGGTTCTTCAGCGTCGGCGGCTTCTACCGCACCTCCGACGGCGTGCGTTCGCCGCAGTTCCCGGCCGACGAGGGCGGCCAGCTGACCGCCACGCTGTCGCGCGATTTCGACAACGGCGACATCATGTTCTACGCGCGTTCGCTGAACGACAAGAACCTGTTCATCACCGACGTGCCGGTGCGCGTCAGCGCCGACGGCAAGAGCGTGTCGCAGTTCCAGAACTTCGATCCGCTGACCGGCACCTTCGCCAGCAACGAGCTGCGCTCGGCCAACTTCCAGGTGTCGCCCGGCAACCCGCCCGGCTCCATCAATGCCGATCTGGCCAAGGGCCGCGGCAGCGACATCCACATGTTCGGCTCCAACCTGAACATGTACTTCGACAACGGCTGGACGCTGAGCAACAAGTTCCACGTCACCGCCGGCCACATGCCGACCAACGCGCTGTTCAACAACTTCTCGCCGGAATCCTTCAGCCAGTATCTGAATGGCGAGATCGCCAACACCAACGGCAACCCGGACATCGTCACCGCCGCCGGCGGCATGGCGACAGGCGGCAGCGGCACCTACGTCAACGGTGGCGGCATGGTCGATCCGAACCAGGCCGTGGCCTCGCTGGGCTTCTGGGTGGTCGACAAGAAGATCCGCTCGTTCTCCGACGAGTTCCGCCTCAGCACGCAGCTGTCGGACAACAACACCCTGACCATGGGCACCTATCTGGCCAGCTACTCGTCCGATGACCACTGGTACCTGGGCAACAACATGCTGGTCACGGCCGAGAACAACGCGCGCCTGATCGACGCTTCGCTGAACAACGGCGTGCAGCTGTCGCGCAACGGCGTCATCAGCGGACCGTTCTATGCGCTGACCGAGAACTGGAGCGGCCGCAACGTCGCCGGCTACATCTCCGACCAGTGGACGCTCGGCAAGTGGACCCTGGACGCCGGCTGGCGCGTCGAGCACCAGAAGGCCGACGGCACCGTGTCCAACGACACCAGCATGGACCTGGACGGCAACCCGCTGACGGCCTACAACAACAATACCGCCGTGGAGAACGGCTCGTTCACGCCGATCAGCTACTCGCACACGCACGGCTCCTGGACCGTCGGTGCGAACTACGAGATCACGCCGCACATGAGCGTCTACGGTCGCGTCAACGAAGGCGTGCATTTCCCCGGCTTCGACGACTTGCGCAGCGGCCAGGCCAACGTGCAGCGGATCAAGAACTTCGAAGCCGGCTTCAAGTTCCAGAACCGCCAGTTCTACACCAGCCTGACCGCGTTCCGCCGCATCTTCTCGGGCGTGCCGTACCAGCAGTTCACCGCCGACGGCAACAACGTCACCAGCATCTACGGCGCCAGCTCGCACGGCCTGAACTTCACCGCGCGCTACAGCCCGACGCGCAACCTGTCGTTCGACCTGACCGGCAACTGGCAGGACAGCGTGTACGCGCACTACTACTCGGCCGCGGTCGGCACCTCGCCGGGCTTCGACTACAACGGCAACGTGCTGCAGCGCCAGCCGCGCCTGCAGTTCCGCTTCACGCCGGACTACGACATGCCGACCAGTTGGGGCGATCTGAACATGTTCGTGACCTACACGCATGTCGGCTTCCGCTACTCCGACATCGGCAACTCGCAGCCGCTGCCGTCGTACTACACGCTGGGCGCCGGCGTGGTCGCCAACGTCGGCCAGCATCTGCAGTTCCGTTTGCAGGGCAGCAACCTGACCAACCAGATCGGCCTGACCGAGGGCAACGCTCGCGTGACCGATTCGGGCGTCAGCAACGGCCTGGAAATGGTGCGACCGATCTTCGGCCGCGAAGTGTTCCTGCAGGCCAAGTACAAGCTCTGATCGCGGGTCTCCCCCGCTTTTTCCCCGGACGCGTCCCCGAACGCGTCCGGGGCTTCCTCTTCCTGCGGCCCCGCCGCCCGATTCTCCGCGTGACGCCAGGGACGACGTAGCGCAACCTGCCGGAGTCCACCCATGCGACCACCGTCCTCCGCACGCTTGCTGTCGAGCCTGCTTGCCCTGGCCTGCATGAGCGCGCCAGTCGTGGCCGCGACACCGGACAGCTTTCTCCTGACCGCGACCCAGCGCGATTTCGGCCACTACTTCCCGACCTACCTGGCCAACGGCTACTTCTCCACCATGAGCACGCCGCGCGGCACCGGCCCGGCGCGCGCCTACATGGTCGCGTTCATGGACTACACCAAGGGCGACATCTCGCGCCCGGCTGCCATCCCCGGCTGGAGCGAAGTCGACTACAACCCCGGCGGCGGCTGGCTCAACGCCGTGCGCCTGGACGCCAGGCACTTTGCCGACTACGCACAGACGCTGAACATGCGCGACGGCACCCTGAGCACGCGCTACCGCTTCGACTACGCGCACCGCGCCACAGACGTGCGCGTAACCACCTTTGTCAGTCAGGCCGACAAGCATCTCGCGGCGACGCGCTTCACCCTCACCCCGCACTTCAACGGCACCGTGAAACTGCGCTTCCCGCTACGGCTGTGGTCGCGGCATGCGCCGCGCTTCGCCATCGGCAAACTGGACTACGCGCAACTGACCGACGCCGTGATCGCCAGCGGCCAGAATCTCGGCAACAAGCCGGTACCGACCGCCGATCGCGCGCCGATCTGGTATCCGGGCTACACGCGCATGCTCGATACGCGCGGCAATGCGAAGGCGCGCACCCTGAGCGTCGACGGCCGGGCCGTACGCGGCCTGCGCATGGCGATGGCGGCGGCGCTGGCCCTGCCCGACGGACTGACGGTGCATTCGCTCAAGCTGCACAAGGGGCCGCACCGGCTTTCGCTGGACCTGACCGCCGAGGTCGAGGCCGGTCGTACCTACACTTTCGTCAAGTATGTCGCCGCCTCGCGCCAGGGCTGGGGCGGCAATGCGCAGGCCGACCGGGCGCTGGCGCTGACGGCGCGCCAACGCGGCTTCGGCGCGCTGCTGACCGAACATCGCGCCGCCTGGCATCGCCTGTGGCGCAGCGACATCGTCATCGACGGCGATCCGCGCGCGCAGAAGGCCGTGCATTCGGACCTGTACTACCTGCTGTCCAACACCACCACCGGCACCGCCTGGCCGATGGGCGCCTGTGCGCTGACGCCGAACTACGCCGGCCACGCCTTCTGGGACAGCGACTCCTGGGTGTTCCCGGCGCTGCTGCTGCTGCATCCCGAACGCGCCAAACCCATCGTCATGTTCCGCCACCGCACGCTGCCCCAGGCGCTCGACCGCGCCAAACAATTCGGCGTGAAGGGCGCGATGTATCCGTGGGAAGCCGATCCGCAGACCGGCATCGACAACACACCGCACTTCGCCCACGAGGCCTGGCGCGAAATCCACGTCAACGCCGACGTCGCCATCGCGCAATGGCAGTACTACCTCGCCACCGACGACCGCGCCTGGCTGCGCCGCACCGGCTGGCCGGTGATCCGCGACGTGGCCCGCTTCTGGGCCAGCCGCGTCACCTGGGACAAGGCCGCCAAGCGCTACGAAATCCTGCACGTCACCTCGCCCGACGAGGCCTACGATGACGTGCCCAACGACAGCTTCACCAACGCTGCCGCACGCAAGGCGCTGCGCATCGCCACGCGCGCCGCGGACATCGTCGGCGCGAAAGCCGATCCGCGCTGGGCGACCATCGCCGATGCCCTGTACGTCCCGTTCGATGCGAAGACGAAGCGTCATTACGACTTCGACCCGTCCGCGCCGCACGACAAGATCACCTGGATGGGCTCGTCGCTGGCCTGGCTGATGTATCCGAACCTGGACCTGCCGATGACGCCGACGGTGCGCCGCAACGACCTGGCCTGGCAGCTCGAACAGCTGAAGACCCACGGCGACGATCCCAACGAGATGATGATGGTGATGCTGGCCGTGGCCGAAGCCGAACTCGGCGACGCCCGACGCACCGGCTACTGGATCGACCACAACCTGCACGGCTTCCTGAAACCGCCGTTCAACGTGCGCACCGAGACCCGCGCCAACAACGCCGGCTACATCCTGGCAACCTCGGCCGGCTTCGTGCAGAGCCTGGTGTACGGCCTCAGCGGCCTGCGCCTGGAGCACGGCGGGCTGACCGCGGCGTATCCGCCGGTGCTGCCGCCGTCATGGAAAGCCATGACACTGCGCAACGTGGACTACCGCGGTAGGCGCTACGACATCGTCGTCGACCGCGACTCCTCGGGACACGTCCGCCTGCGCGGCCTGCCGCCGGGCATCGCCCACGCAGCCGCGAAGGCACAACATCCGTGATGTGCGCCGCGCACCGTCCCCCGACATACTGCGCCGGTACGCCGGTGTCCCGCCCTTCCCTTTCCAACCGGTAGCGCCGATGCCCACCACGACCTCGACTTCGTCCCGATACCTCATCTTCCTGTCCATCGGACTGAGCTACATGGTCTACGCCGTGCTGCTCAACAGCGTCGGCACGGTGATCGCGCAGTCCATCGCCAGCTTCGCCATCAGCAAGGAAACCGGCAGCGTGCTGGAGGCGTTCAAGGACCTGTCCATCGCCACGGTGTCCTTCGTCACCGCCTCGTACCTGCCCAAGCTGGGCTATCGGCGCGCGATGATTCTCGGCCATGTGCTGGTCGCCGGCGCCTGCGTGGCGATGGCGATGCATCCGGTGTTCGGCATGACCGAGATCACCTTCGCGATCATCGGCAGCACCTTCGCCCTGATCAAGGTCGCGGTGTATTCGTCCATCGGACTGCTGACGCCCGACCGCCAGCGTCACGCCAGCATGATGAACATCCTCGAAGGCCTGTTCATGGCCGGCATGCTCAGCGGCTACTGGCTGTTCGGCGCCTTCATCGACGACGCCGATCCCGGCAACCTGGTGTGGGTGAACGTGTACTGGGTACTGGCCGCGATCAGCCTCGCGGTGGCGGTGCTGCTGGCATTCTCGCGCATGGACGAATCGGCCGCACACGGCGACGAGGCCGGTCGCCCCGCGGCGTTCATGGACATGCTGCGGCTGCTGGTCAAGCGCATGATCTACACCTTCATCGCGCTGATCTTCCTGTACGAGCTGATCGAACAGGGCGTGGGCACGTGGCTGCCGACCTTCAACCGCGAAATCCTGCAGCTGCCGGCGGCGATGAGCGTGCAGGCGGCCAGCATCTACGCCGGCTCGCTGGCCATCGGCCGCCTCAGCGCCGGCCTGCTGCTGCGACGCATCCACTGGTTCACGCTGATCACGATCTGCCTGGTCGGCATGGCCGCGCTGGTGCTGCTGACCCTGCCGCTGGCCGCACACGTGCCGCACAACCCGGACGTGACCTGGTTCAACGCGCCGCTGGTCACCTACGCCTTTCCGCTGATCGGCCTGCTGATGGCGCCGATCTACCCGGTGGTCAATTCAGTGATGCTCAGCGCCCTGCCCAAGGATCGCCACGCGGCCATGACTGGCCTGATCGTGGTGTTCTCAGCACTGGGCGGCACGCTGGGTTCGTTCATCACCGGCACCGTGTTCCGGCTGTTCAGCGGCCAGGACGCGTTCTATCTGACGCTGGTGCCGATGGTGCTGATCCTGGGCTGCCTGGTCGTGTTCCGCCGCGAGACGCGGCTGGTGCCGGCCCAGCCCTGACAGAGAGACCCTCGCCATGCGCATCCCCCTGTTTCTAGCACTCGCCGCGTGGGCGTTCATAGTCAGCGCCGCGGGCGTCGCCCCATCGACCTCGACCGCGCGTCGGGCGGACGCCGTGCAGCTTTCGGCCAGCACGGTGCCGTATTCCAGTTTCGCTTCGGCGGCCTCGCGCAAGGTGTTCCGACGCATGCTCGAACAGGGACGGCACGCGCCGCCGCTGGACGGACCGATCCAGGCCAATCGCGCCTACTACGCGAAGATCAACCGCGTCCGC
This sequence comes from Oleiagrimonas citrea, assembly GCF_012395255.1. Classification (GTDB taxonomy): domain Bacteria; phylum Pseudomonadota; class Gammaproteobacteria; order Xanthomonadales; family Rhodanobacteraceae; genus Oleiagrimonas; species Oleiagrimonas citrea. The sequence continues at coordinate 298,299 of NZ_JAAZQD010000004.1, read as the reverse complement.
GTGCAGGTCATGCGCAAGCGCTGGGCCGTGCACATCGAGCGCACCACGCTGGGAGGCGTGCCGGTGCAGATCGTTACGCCGGCCGCGGGCATCGCCAGGGCGCAGCGCGATCGCGTCCTGGTCAACCTGCACGGCGGCGCGTTTCTGTGGGGCGCGCGATACGGTGGACTGGTCGAGTCGATTCCGCTGGCGGGACTGGGAGGCTACAAGGTCATCAGCGTGGACTACCGGCAGGGGCCGGAACATGTCTTTCCCGCCGCCAGCGAGGATGTCGAGGCGGTCTACCGTGTGCTGCTCAAGCGCTACAAGGCCGCCGACATCGGCCTCTACGGCTGCTCGGCCGGCGGCATCCTCACCGCCGAGGCCACCGCGCGCATCCTCGTGCACAAGTTGCCCGCGCCCGGCGCCATCGGCACCTACTGCAGTTCGCTGACCGACCTCGGCGGCGACTCCGCCTACCTGGCACCGATGCTCACCGGTGGCGGCCCGGTGACCCATCCGCTGAAGCTGCTCGACCTGCCGTACTTCCGCGGCGTGCAGGCCGACGATCCGCTGGCGTTCCCGGCCAACGATCCGAAGCTGGTCGCCCGCTTCCCGCCCACGTTGCTGATCACCGGCACCCGCGACTTCACCATGAGCTCGATGGTCTACAGCGCCAACCTGCTCGAACGCGAAGGCGTGGACGCCGAACTGCACGTCTGGAATGGCATGTGGCACGCCTTCTTCTCCGACCCGGGCATGCCCGAATCGCAGCAGGCCTACGCGGTCATGGTTCGCTTCTTCGACCGCCATCTGGGCCATTGACCGCGGCCGAAACCGGCAACGAAACGTCTTTGCCGCTACTGAATACTGCGGGTATGCTTCTACCCGCCCCTTTCCCACGCAGATGCCATGAGCAAACAGAGCGTCCTGGTCGTCGACGACGAACGCGACATCCGTGAACTGCTGACCATCACCCTCGGACGTATGGACCTCGAGGTCGACGCAGCCAGCAATGTCGCCGAGGCGCGGCAGCTGCTGGGTGAGAACACCTACGATCTGTGCTTCACCGACATGCGCCTGCCGGACGGCTCCGGCCAGGACCTGATCGAGCTGATCGCGGAACAGCATCCGGACATGCCGGTGGCGATGATCACCGCCTACGGCAACGTCGACGCCGCGGTGAATGCGCTCAAGGCCGGCGCCTTCGACTTCGTCTCCAAGCCGGTCGACATCAAGGTACTGCGCAACCTCGTGCAGACCGCGCTGCGTCTGTCCGAGGAACGCCGCAACAGCGAAGAATCGGAGGAGGCGCCGATCGGCAGCCGGCTGATCGGCTCGTCGTCCGCCATGCAGCAGGTGCGCACCACCATCGGCAAACTGGCGCGCAGCCAGGCGCCGGTCTACATCAGCGGCGAGTCCGGCACCGGCAAGGAGCTGGCCGCGCGGCTGATCCACGAGCAGGGTCCGCGCGCCGGCGCGCCGTTCGTGCCGGTCAACTGCGGCGCGATTCCGTCCGAACTGATGGAAAGCGAGTTCTTCGGCCACATGAAGGGCAGCTTCACCGGCGCGCACGCCGACAAGGAAGGCCTGTTCCAGGCCGCGCACGGCGGCACCCTGTTCCTCGACGAGGTCGCCGAACTGCCGCTGCACATGCAGGTCAAGCTGCTTCGCGTCATTCAGGAAAAGGCCGTGCGCCCGATCGGCGGCCGCGGCGAAGTCACGGTCGACGTGCGCATCCTGTCGGCCACGCACAAGAACCTTGCCGAGCTGGTCGAACAGGGCCACTTCCGCCAGGATCTGTTCTACCGCATCAACGTGATCGAGCTGCAAATCCCGCCGCTGCGCGATCGCGGCGACGACGTGCGCGAACTGGCCGACGTGATTCTGGAGCGGCTGTCTCGCGAGAACGGCGAATCGCCCGTATCGCTCAGCGAAGACGCCTTCGCCGCGCTGCACACCTACACCTTCCCCGGCAACGTGCGCGAACTGGAGAACATTCTCGAACGCGCCCTGGCGATGTGCGAAGGCGACACCGTGCAACCGGACGACCTCATGCTGCCCGACCACGCGCCGCGTTCCCTGGGCGCCCCCGGCACATCGGCCACAGCGGCAAGCACCGAAGCCGCACCGCTGCCGCACAACAGCGACCAGCCACTGGACGACTACATCTCCAATCTGGAGCGCGAGGCGATCATGAAGGCGCTGGAAGAGACGCGCTACAACAAGACCGCCGCCGCGCGAAAGCTGGGCATCACCTTCCGCGCGTTGCGCTACAAGCTGAAGAAGCTCGACATCGACTGAGCGTATCAGCCCCGCCTAGGCCGTCACGCCACCGAGCCGCTCGCGGGCCGCGTCCGTGACCGGCGCGAACAGGTTGACCAGGTTTCCATCCGGATCGCGCAGCAGCAGCGAGCGGTTGCCCCACGGTATCGTCTTCGGCCTCTGCACGACCTCGGCCAGGTTGTCGCGTAACCGCTCGTGGACCGCATCGACGTCTTCGACGCGAAACTCGAGGATCGCCGAACGGTTATCGGCCGGACCTGCCGCATCCCCGGCGTCGAACAACGCCAGTGTCCGCGCGCTACCGATGGCCAGCGTGCAGGACGGCATCTTCAGCTCCGCGAAGTCCTCGGTGTACCACGTGGGCGAGCAGCCGGTGACGTGGGCATAGAAATTCACCAGACGCTTGATGTCGTCGGTGATCAGGCGGATCGATACAAAATCCATGACGGTCTCCTTCGTGGGTGCCTCGCGACATAGCGCGGCACGAGAAGGAGAAGCTAGTCGCCTCCCACTGACAGCGTGGTGTCAGCAGGATGTCCGCCAAGCACACGTCGAACAGCGCGCAGGCACGAAAAAGCCCGCGGTGAAGCGGGCTTTTCGGTCGAAACAGGTACGAAAGACGCGTGGGGGATCAGAACGGTACGTCGTCGTCGACGAAATCGCCGCCACCGCCCTGCGGCGGCGCACTACCGCCACCACCACCACCGCCGCCATACTGCTGCGGCGCCGGACGACCGCCACCTGACTGCTGCGGAGGACGATTGCGGTAACCACCGCCACCGCCGCCGCCACCACCGCTGCCGCCACCCATGTCGCTGCCGCCGCCGAGCATCTGCATCTCGTTGGCGATGATCTCGGTCGAATAACGCTCGATGCCGTCCTTGCCGGTGTACTTGTCGGTGCGCAGCGAGCCTTCGATGTAGACCTGGCGGCCCTTGCGCAGGTACTCGCCGGCGATCTCGGCAAGGCGGCCGAACATCTTCACGCGATGCCACTCGGTGCGTTCCTGCTTCTGGCCGGACTGCTTGTCGGTCCACTGCTCACTGGTGGCCACGCTCAGCGAGGTAATCGGCGTGCCGCTGGCGGTATAGCGCGTCTCCGGGTCCGCACCGAGATTGCCGACCACGATGACCTTGTTGACTCCTCTGCTCGCCATATTCTTTCGCCTTTTATCTGGATATTTCGTGTCGTTGGGCAGGCCCCTCGACCGGATCGTGCGTTCCGGCACCCGGCAGCCCGCCTGGGCCGGACCATAGTAGCGGGCCACGGCCGGACTTGGATACCAGATGGTACTGCATGCGCGCCACCCGGGACCGCGGCGCCCTGCCCGACGCGGCGTAGGGGCTTCCCGCATGCCCGGGAAAGGGATGTCCCGCCATCGGCGGGCAGGCCGAGAGAGAGAGCGGGATGGAGCCGTCAGGCCGGCTGGGGCCCGACGGTGACGTCGAAGTCGACCTTGCGCATACCCCACAGCACCAGCGCCGCCCAGGGCAGCGCCAGCACCGCCGCGATCAGGAACACGCTGGCGTAGCTCCACTGACCCATGCCGATACCACCAAGCAGACCGCCGACAAAGGCCCCCAGGAACTGGCATGTCGCATACGCGCCGAGGGCCGCGCCGCGCATGTGCTGCGGGGCCAGACGCGAGACCAGACTGGGCAGCGTCGCCTCCAGCAGGTTGAAGCAGCTGAAGAACACGCCTGCACCAATCCACAGCCACGCATGACTCTCGCCCGCTGCGGCAAAACCACACAATGCCAGCGCCAGGCCCAGCGCACACACCAGTACCAGCTTCAGACTGCCGGACACCGTACGCACGCGGCGCAGCACGCCGCCCATGACCACGATCGAGAACAGCATCACCGGCAGATACAGCTCCCACTGGTGCTGCAACGGCAGGCCGGTCTCGTGCAGCATCACCAGCGGCAGCACCACGAAGCTGGCCGTGAGCATGGTGTGCATCACGAACACCGAGGCATTGAGTACCAGCAGCCGCGGCTTGACCAGCATGTGCAGCACGTCGCCGAAGCCGGCCGCGGCCGGTGCGCGATGCAGTTGCGGCTTGGGCACCAGGACCCACAACAGGATCAGCGCGCCCAGCGCCAGCGCGGCGGTCGTGCCGAACAGGCCTTCCAGCCCGCCCGCGGCCGCCAGCGGCGCGCTGAGAATAATCGCCAGAATGAACGCCATGCCGACGCTGATGCCGATGATCGCCATCACCTTGCTGCGGTTCTCCGGCTCGGAGAGATCCGCCGCCAGCGCCTGACTGGCGCCGGACACCGCGCCGATGCCCTGCATCGCGCGTCCGATGATGATGCCGACGATGCCGTGCGCGAACGCTGCAATCAGGCTACCGGCGACGAACACCAGCAGGCCCATGGTGATCGTCGCACGACGGCCCACACGGTCGGAAAGCATGCCCATCGGCACCTGCAGTAAGGCCTGGCCGAAACCGTAGATGCCCATGGCCAGACCGACCAGGAACGCCGTCGCGCCCGGAAGGTGTCGCGCGTAGGCGCTGAACACCGGCATGATGAGGAACAGGCCGAACATGCGCAGTCCGACCACACTGGCCAACGCCGAAGCGCTGCGGATTTCCTGCCTGCTGAGCTTGCTCACGGAATGACCATCCTCACGTCGAGTAAACGCCCATTATAGGCGCCGATCCGTATCCCTCGCCCCGACACGGCGTCGCACCTCTATAATTGGCCGCTCCACTTCCGTTTTCCGAGGCCGCAGCACCCATGTCCGTACCCGCCGACGCCCGCTCGCGCTCTGTCGATTTCACCTCCGTGCGCGACCTGGCCGCTCCCGACATGGCTGCCGTCGACGCACTGATCCGCGACCGTCTCAGCTCGGACGTGGTGCTGATCAACCAGGTCGCCGAGCACATCATCGGCGGCGGTGGCAAGCGCCTGCGCCCGATGCTGCATACGCTGGCCGCGCGCGCAGGCGGCTATGACGGCGAGGAGCACATCAAGCTGGCCGCGGTGATCGAGTTCATCCACACCTCGACCCTGCTGCACGACGACGTGGTCGACGAATCGGATCTGCGCCGTGGACGCAGCACCGCCAACGCGGTCTGGGGCAACGCCGCCAGCGTGCTGGTCGGCGACTTCCTGTATTCGCGCTCGTTCCAGCTGATGGTGGAACTGGACCGGCTGTCGATCCTGCGCATTCTCGCCGACACCACCAACACCATCGCCGCTGGCGAAGTCATGCAGTTGCTCAACATCGGTAACGCCGACGTCTCCGAGGACGACTACCTGCAAGTCATCGAGCGCAAGACCGCGGTGCTGTTCGCCGCCGCCACCGAACTCGGCGGCGTGCTGTCCGACCTCTCCGAGACACAGTGCGCAGCGCTGCGCCGCTACGGCATGGAACTGGGCTACGCCTTCCAGATCGCCGACGACCTGCTCGACTACGTGTCGGACGCCGACACCATCGGCAAGAACATCGGCGACGATCTGGCCGAAGGCAAGCCGACGCTGCCGCTGATCTACGCGCTGCAGAGCGCGCCGCCGGCGCAGGCCGATGCCCTGCGCGAGGCCATTCGGCACGGCGGCCTGGATTCGCTGGATCACATCATCGCCGCCATCCGTGAATCGGGCGCCCTGGAGCGTACCCGCGAACGGGCCCAGCAGCATGCCGCCGCCGCGCGTCAGGCACTGGACACATTGCCCGAAAATGCTCATCGCGACGCCCTGCTTACGCTGGCCGACTACGCGGTCGAGCGCACGTTCTGAACCCTGCATGCGGTCGGCCCACGTGCCGATCAAGCCCCATGGTCAGCGCCCGTCCGCGCCGGCGAAGGCATCATCCAGCCAGTGCGCCATGAGGCGATAACTGCGCCGTGCCGCACGTGCGTCGTAGCGGCAGCCCGGCGCGTGCTCGTCCGTCTCGGTGAAGCAGTGCACGGCATGGCCGAGCACCACGAACTGCCAGTCGGCGGGACTGCCGCGCATTTCGTCCATGAACGCGTCGGCTTCGCCCATGGTGCCCTTGTCGTCGGCCCCGTTCATGACCAGCACATGCGCCCGGATGTTCTTGGCGAGGGTCGGATCGCCGGTGGAAAGCCCGCCGTGGAAGGACACGACCGCGGCGATATCGGCACCGCTGCGCGCCAGATCGAGCACGGCCGAACCGCCGAAACAGAACCCGATCGCGGCCAGACGCTTGCGATCGATGGGCGCCGACGATGCCTGCGCACGCAGCACCTGCAGAGCCTTGCTCACGCGTTTACGCATTTCCGCGCGGTCGCCGTAGAGCGGCCGCACGGCGGATCGCGCCTGCGCGGTATCGGCCGGGCGCCGCCCCTTGCCGTACATGTCGCCGACCAGAATCACGTAATCGCGACCGGCGATGCGCTTGGCCTTGGCCAGGGCTCCGCTCGTGACGCCATACCAGTTGGGAATCATCAGCAGACCCGGCCGCCTGCTCGTGGAAGCATCGTCGTAGACCAGTGCGCCCTGGTAGGTCCTGCCCTCCAGCTGCCACTGCACGTCGCGCACCCGCATCTTCGCGTCTGCCACCCCACTGAAGGCGCAGAACACGCATGCCACCAGGAACCCCGCCATCGCCGTTTTCATAGCGCTCTCCCCGACTCGCCCCTGCGAGCCGGAGTGTAGCGCCGCGATCGCACGGAATGCGCGTACCGGAACGACCTGCGGTCAGAGCAGGTCGGCGATGGCGTCGTGCAACGACTGCATCGGTTCGGCGTACCGCTTCCATTGCCCGATGCCACGGGTATGAATCGGTTCGCGCACCTGGGCGCTGCTCGGCGTGGCCACCGGCGCTTCGTTGCGCTCCGGATGCAGACAGGCGGACTCGACGTCCAGGCCGCAATGCGCCAGAACCTCACGCATCGTCGCTTCCGGATCGCCGACCAGCGAGGCATACGGAACGTCCATCATCGCGCCGGGCAGCGCGGCATGCCAGTGATCGCGAAGCCGCGCATAGCAGCGGTATGAGTGCGCCAACGCCTCCAGATCGTAGCTGTAGGACGAGACATTGCCGAACAGCGCCTTGTAATTCGAGAAGCACACATCCATCGGGTCGCGCGACATGTGAAGAATCGGCGCATGCGGCAGCGCCCGGCGAATGAACGCAACCATGCGCATGTTCGCCGGCAGCTTATCGATGTAGAACCGGCTCTCGCCCGCTCGCCACTGGGTCTGCTGCAGGTATCGGGCGCCCACCTCGCGAAAGTCAATCTCGCCGCAGCGCTCGATGATCCGACGCATGCTCTGAGTCGTCGCCGGACGTTCATCGGCCACCCAGTGCAGCTGGCGCCAGAATTCGACCAACTCACCGGCCGTCGAGACCTGCGAATGGCTGGACAGCATCCGGTCCAGAAGCGTCGTGCCCGAGCGCGGCATGCCAACGATGAAGATCGGCACGGGCCCCTCGAAATCCGCTTTGCCCGGGGCCGAGGCAGCGACGACTTCGGGCGTATCGATGAAGGCGTCGATCAACGCCTGCTCGTCCTCGCGGTCATACGGATTGAGCTCGTGCATCAGGGCATTGCAACGCGCCAACGCCGGCCATGCTTCCTCGGTGCGACCGAGATCATCGAGCACCTTGAAGCGCGCGTATTCGAATTCGGCGCGGACGAATTTCGTCGAATCGCTCGACTCCCTCTCGGACAGATGGCGCAACTGCGCCTCGATGTGCGAAAGGTGGTTGTGCTCCGGTGTCTGCTTGCGCAGATTGACCCGCACCGTCATCGCATCGCCGTAGTGCGGCCAGCGTTCCAGACACCGGTCCAGCACCGCGATGGCTTCGTCGATATCGCCGGAGAACTGCAGCAGCATGGCGTGCATGTGGTGATCGTCCGGGTCATCCGCGCCCTGCTCGATCGCCCGCTCTATGAGCGCGCGCGCCGCATGGATTTCACCCAGCGTGAAGCGATGGTGCGCCTGCGCGACCAGCAACGAAGCCGGCGGATCGGGCGCTTGTGCGAGAAAATCCAGACAGTTGCGGGCCGCCACGACTTCGCCGCGCGCGATCAGGTGATGAATCAGATGCAGCAGCAGCGGAGCATTCTTCGGCAGATGCTCGACAGCCTGCAGCAATGGCGCACTCGACGCGCGCATGTGCCCCAACTTAAACAGGACGTCCGCCAATTCGAGGCAGGCAGGGACATCTTCCGGGTTACGCCGGATCAGCGACTCGAGCGTATCCTTCGCCGCGTCGAGTTGATTGGAACGAATCTGCTGCGCGGCACGGCTGCGCAGATCATCGGCTTGCACGGTGGAGTTCGTAGCGTTCATTCCCCAAGCATACTTGTCGGGGACCCGCCTGCACACATGCACATGCGGGACGCTGCAGAAGCATCCGCTGGGACCGGAAAACGCCAGGGGACGGAATCAGATCCCGGCAGCATGTCCCGCGAACAGACGACGGCTCCAGCCCCCTCGCGCCACGCCGCGCATCCCCAGGCCGCGCAGGGTCACCAGCACAGGATGACGCCAGCCGAACACACGCTCGATCATGTCGAACGCATGCGCATCCATGCCGTCCGCGCTCCGGCGACGACGCGCGTAACGGCGCAGGACAGCATCCGCACCGAGATCACGGTCCGCCCGGCGCGCGTCGCGCAGCGTATCGCGCAACTCGGCCACATCGCGCAGCCCCAGGTTCACGCCCTGACCAGCCAACGGATGCACCGCGTGCGCGGCGTCACCGAGCAGCACCAGACGCTCGGCCTGATAGCACTCGGCCAGTTGCAGACGCAGCGGAAATCCGGCGCGAGCACTGGTTTCCACGATCGGACCAAGGCGGAAATCGGTCGCCACGCCCACCGCATGGCAGAACGCGGCGTCATCGAGCGCGAGCACCTCGCGGGCGCGGGCCTCGGGCAGCGTCCAGACCATGGAACAACGGCCGTCGGCCAGCGGCAGCAGGGCGATCGGCCCCTCCTGCAGAAACCGTTGCCAGGCCGTCGATGCATGCGCACGCTCCGTGCGCACATGTGCCACCACGCCGCGCTGCGCATAATCGCGGCCGCGGGTGCCGATGCCAGCCTGCTGCCGCAGGGGTGAACCCGCGCCGTCCGCGGCGACCAGCAGACTCGCATCCAGCGTCCGGTCGTCGTCGAGGCGGATTCGCACACCGTCCGCACGGGCTTCATGGTCGACGACGCGCGACGGACAATGACGACGCACGCCAGCCGCATCAAGTGCGCGCCAGAGCACATGCTGGACCAGTCGATTCTCGACGATCCAGCCCAGATCCCGGCGTTGCAGCTCGGCAGCGTCGAAATCCAGCGATGCGCCGTTCTCGGCATCCCAGACATGCATGTGGCGATAGCCGCAGGCGCGCGCGGCGAGAATGTCCTCCCACGCGCCCAGTTCGTCCAGCAATTGCGCGGACGAAGGCGCCAGCGCCACGACGCGCAGGTCGACCTCATCCTCGGCACGCCAGGGCGTGGGTTCACGCGCCTCGACCAGCGCCACCTCGAATCCTTCGACGGCCAGTGCCAGCGCCGTGGCCGCACCGGCCATACCACCACCGGCCACGACCACATCCACCGCATTCTCACGACGGCGACGCCGTGCCCGCGATTCCGGAAGACTCATGGCGCACGCTCCAGCACCGCACGCGGCGGCTGTCCTCGAAACCCCATGCCGTGACGCTGCAAGGCATCGCGCAACGGCGGCAAGAACGCGCCCGAGAGCAGACCCAGCGAACGCAGGGGCGCCAGCAAGGGCTGCTGCAGGCAGGCCAGACGCACCAGGCCATGGCTCATGGCCATCACGCCCTCGCGGTCCGGCGCGCGGCGCGCGGCGTAGGCGCACAGCAGATCGGCATCTCCCGGATCGGAGGCGTCGATCACGCATTCGGCCAGAGTCAGCGCATCGCGCAGTCCCAGATTGAAGCCCTGCGCGCCGATCGGATGCACAGTCTGCGCGGCGTTGCCGACCAGCACCGCGCGCGGGCCGACGATGCGCCGCGCGGCGACGCGCCGGATCGGATGGGCGAATCGCATGCCCGGCTGACGCAACCGGCCCACGCGCCAGCCGAAACGCTGCTGCGCGAAATCCACATAGGCCTCGTCGTCCATCGCCGCGATGCGCTCGGCCTCGTCCGCCGATACCGTCAGCACCAGACCAGCACGATCCTGCTTCAACGGCAGCAGCGCCACCGGACCGTCATCACTGAAACGCTCGTAGGCGCGCCCCTGTAGCGGGCGCTGCGGCGTGACCGTGCAGACGAACAGTGTCTGTTCGTAATCATGTGTGTCCGTATCGATGCCCAATGCTTCCCGCACCATCGACCCGGTGCCGTCCGCGCCCACCAGCAGGCGGGCATGCAGCGTGCGCTCGCCTTCGGCATCCTCGATCCGGACCAGCCAGCCTTCGTCATCGGCCTGCAGCGAACGCACAGTGGCGGGTGTCAGACGGCGCAGGCCGCTGCACGCATCCAGCCGCTGCTGCAGCGCATGACCGAGTTCGCGCGCCGGCATGGTCCAGCCGAGCGCATCGACGCCGGCCGATGCGGCGTCCAGACGCGCACTGCCGAATTCACCGGCGCGGCTCACGTGGATCTGGCGGATCGGCGTGGCGCTGGCCTCGGCGTGCGTCCACACGCCCAGCTCACGCAGTCCGTTCCGCGTCGCGCGCGCCAGGGCGAGGTTGCGCTCGCTGTAGCGCGGCGGCGCCTCGCGGCGCGGCGCGGCGGACTCGACCAGGGTGGCCGCGAGACCGGCTGCGTCCAGTGCAATGGCCAGGCTGGCGCCCACCAGGCCGCCGCCGATGACCAGAATGTCGGTACGTTCAGTCATGCCGCGTAGGATACTCGCTGCGAGGTCAAGTCTGTCGAAATCCGACAGATGCAGTATCCTTGCGTGGATATTCACCGCCTACTTCATGGTGCCCTTGATGCAGCCCAACACGCCTCGCCTGATCACGCCACGCAGTCTGGTGCTCAGCGGCATGATCGTTTTCGCCGTCGCCGTGCGCCTGCTGGCCTACTTCCAGCCCGATGCGCTGCCGCTGAACTTCTCGCCGGTCATGGCGATCGCGATCTTCGGCGGCGCGCTGTTCACGGACCGCCGCCTGGCGCTGCTGGTGCCGCTGCTGGCGATGTTCGCCTCCGACCTGGTGATCGGCCTGCACGCGCTGATTCCGGTGGTCTACGGATGCATGGCGCTGGGCGTGCTGCTGGGTTCGGGTCTGCTGCGCCGCAAGCGCAGCGCGCTGCGCGTGATCGCCGCCTCGGTCGGTGGCGCCACAGGTTTCTACCTCATCACCAATTTCTTCGTCTGGCTGACCTCGGGCATGTACGCCATGAGCGCAGCCGGCCTGGGCGCCTGCTATCTGGCCGGCCTGCCGTTCTACCAGTACGGCTCCCTGCCCGGCACCCTGCTGTGGAGCGGCGTGCTGTTCGGCGGTTTCGCCCTGCTTTCGCATCGCTACAAGGCGCTGAACGCGTTGCCGCAGCCGGCCCGCTGAGTCCGACGCCGTGGGCAAGCGCCTGTCGAAAATCTACACCCGCACGGGCGACGACGGCAGCACCGGCCTCGGCGACGGTTCGCGCATCGCCAAGGATGCGCCGCGCGTCGTCGCGTACGGCAGCACCGATGAACTCAACGCCACGGTCGGCATGGTGCTGGCCTGCGAGCACGTGCCCGATCCCGTACGCGAGGTGCTGACCCAGGTGCAGCACGACCTGTTCGACCTTGGTGGCGAGCTGTGCATTCCCGGCATGGCGATGATCCACGATGGGGACATCGAACGCCTCGAACAGCAACTGGACGGTTTCAACACCGACCTGCCCGCGCTGAAGGAATTCATCCTGCCCGGCGGCGGCATGGCGGCCGCGCAGTGCCATCTCGCGCGCACTGTCTGCCGGCGCGCCGAACGCGAAGTGGTGACGCTGTCACGCGACGAGGAAGTCCGCCCACAAGCCGTGCGTTATCTAAACCGCCTTTCCGACCTGCTGTTCGTGATCGCCCGCGTGCTGGCTCGCGCCAGCGGGCATGGCGAAGTGCTCTGGCAGCACGAGCGGCGCAAGAAACCGGCTTCCTGAAGCCTTGATCCGGCTCTACACCCACCCGGCGTGCCTGCTGCACGATCCCGGCCCGGATCATCCCGAATCGCCGGCCCGCCTGCGCGCCGTGCTCGATGCGCTCGATCACGACCATTTCGCCGCGCTGGACCGTGTCGAAGCGCCGCGCGCCAGTCGAAAACAGCTGCTGCGTGTGCACACGCCCGAGCATCTGGCCCGCGTGCTCGAAGCGCGCCCCGATGAACATCGCCTGCGCCTGGACGAGGACACGGTGATGTCGGCGGACTCGGCCGAAGCCGCGCTGCGCGCCGCCGGCGCGGTGATCGCTGCCGTCGACGCCGTCATGTCAGGAGCCTGCGAGCGCGCCTTCTGCGCCGTGCGACCTCCCGGCCACCATGCTACCGCCGAGACGCCGATGGGTTTCTGCCTGTTCAACAGCGTCGCAGTGGCAGCGGCGCACGCCCTGTCCGAGCATCGCCTGAAACGCATCGCCATCGTCGATTTCGACGTGCATCACGGCAACGGCACGCAGGACATCTTTGCGCGCGAGCCGAAGGTGCTGTACGTCTCCAGCCACCAGGCCCCGCTGTACCCGGACACCGGCGAGGCGACCGAGACTGGCGTCGGCAATCTCGTCAACGCACCGCTTCCGCCAGGCACGCGATCACAGGAATTCCGCCAGATCTGGGACGGCCTTCTGCTCCCGCGCCTGCACGATTTCCGTCCGCAACTGGTGCTGGTCTCCGCGGGCTTCGACGCACACCGGCGGGACCCGTTGGCCGAACTGCAACTGGAAGCCGAGGATTTCGCCTGGCTGACCAGCCGACTCATGCAGCTCGCGGACGCACATGCCGGCGGACGCCTGGTGTCCAGCCTGGAAGGTGGCTACGACCTCAGCGCTCTCGCCGCCTCCAGCGCCGCACACGTTCAAGAACTCATGAGCTGATCCCGACGCCTCGAAACCGCGCTTCCTTCGCACGCGCTGCCGTCCGAACGCGGTTTCTGCTAGCGTACGTCCGTTAAGTTGCCGTACGACCGGCGCCGTGCGCCGCTGCGGTCGTGGCCTGAACCGATATCAACACTGAGGAGACCGGGCCTTGTCGACCCGCCTGCCCGCCCCGCCCCGCAGACGCCTGCTCGCCCTGGCCATTGCTCTAGCTGCCAGTAGCGCCGCGCACGCCCAGGATGCGCCCGAGGCCCCAGCAACCGCGCCTGTGCCGCCCGTGATGCGCGGCCAGAAATCGCCGCCGCCCTGTCCGTTGGGATCGCTGTTCTGCCCGCCGCGCCCAGTCAGCTATGCGCTGTGCCGTCCCAACGCGCTGCTGAACTTCTACCAGCCGGGGCTGCCGCAGGACACCACCGGTCGCGAGCAGGCCGAGACAGATATACGCGCCGCGCACGTGGACAGCTCGAACCGCTCTGTCTACCGGCTGGACGGACAGGTGCGCCTGCAGCGCTACGACCAGCTGCTGCGCGCCGATCATGTCGACTACAACGACACCACCACGGCCTACAATGCCCAAGGCAACGTGCGCTACCAGGACAGCACCATGCTGCTGTCGGCGCACCGCATCCAGGGCACGACGATGCCGGACCGCAGCACCGCCGACAGTGTCCAGTACCAGCTGCTGGAGTCGCACGGCAACGGCGCCGCCGACACGGCATGGCTGTTCGACCCGCAGCACAGCAAGCTGAAACAGGCCACCTACTCCACCTGCGACCCAGGTGATCGCGTGTGGGAATTCCGCGCCAAGCAGATCGACCTGAACAAGCAGACCGGGGTCGGCGTGGCGCATCACGCCACGCTGCGTTATCACCATGTGCCGATCCTGTATCTGCCGTACATGAGCTTCCCGATCGACAATCGGCGCAAGAGCGGTTTTCTGTACCCGACCTTCGGCAACAGCTCCAACGCCGGCTTCATGTACAGCCAGCCGTACTACCTGAACCTGGCGCCGAACTACGACGCCACGCTGACGCCGAAAATCTACAGCGATCGTGGCGTGATGCTCGGCTCGCAATTCCGCTACCTGACCGATCTCGGCCGCGGCGTCCTGAATGTCGATTACCTGCCCAACGACAAGAACGCCGGCAGCGACCACAACGACAAGGTGCGTTCTGATCTCTCCGACGGTGCGGATCGCTACTTCATCGATTTCCATCACCGCACCAACCTCGGCAAGAACTGGAATTTCTCCACGGTCTACAAGCACGCATCGGACCGGTACTACTTCCAGGACTTCAGTTCCGACCTCGTCCGCGCCTCCACCACGGAACTCGCCTCCAATGCATACTTGCTCGGCCACGGCGACTGGTGGAACGCAGCCATTGGCGTCGACCGCTATGAAAGCGTCGACCCGCAGCTCACCGAACGAAACCTGCAGTACAGACGCTGGCCGCGCGGCGTGTTCAGAATGGATGTTCCGCTCTCGCGCAACCTCGACTTCGGTCTCAGGAGTGAGGCTGTCGCCTTCCGCCGCATACGCTCGCTCGAAGGCAACCGACTGGACCTGCAGCCCTACCTCTCCTGGTCGCTGGGCGGCGCCGCATGGTTCGTGAAGCCGCGCATCGCCTACCGCTACACGCGCTACGACCTGATTGGCGACTTCAACCAGTACACCACGTACACCTACCCGAACCGGACCCCATCGCGCTCGCTGCCGATCTACAGCGTCGACAGCGGTCTCTACTTCGAGCGCAACACGAGCCTGTTCGGCCATGAATACACCCAGACACTGGAACCGCGCCTTTACTATCTGTACGTGCCATACCGCAACCAGAACGATCTGCCACGCTTTGACACGCGCCTGATGAATTTCGACTTCTGGCAGCTGTTCACGACCAATCGCTTCTCCGGCGCCGATCGGCAAATGGATGCGAACAATCTGACCGCGGCCGTCACCTCCCGCCTGCTGGACGAAAACGGCGACGAGCGTGCCTCGATCAGCTTCGGACAGATCCGATACCTGCAGCCTCAACGGGTGCAGCTGACGCCGAACACGCCAGCGACCGATTACAGCGGTTCGGCCTACGTCAGTCAGCTGTCGCTGAAGCTCTCAGATGACTGGCGCCTCAACAGCAGCTACCAATGGAGTCCGAACACCCGCCACAACCAGGTTGCTACGCTCGGCGTGCAGCGTCGCGTGGGCGCGGACGGCGTATTCAACTTCGCCTACCGCTATCGCAACCGGTTCCTGGAACAGTTCGACACTTCTGTGGTCTACCCCGTATCGGCCCGTTGGCGTCTGCTGGGTCGCTGGAATGTTTCCCTGCGTGATTCGGTCAGCACCAACCCGCAATGGCACCGCGGCCACCCCAAGACCCTCGAAGCCGTCGCCGGCGTCGAGTACGACAGCTGCTGCGTCGCCATCCGGCTGGTCGGGCACCATTACGTGCGCGACAACCTTGGAAACACCAACAACGCCATCATGCTGGAGATTGAGTTCAAGGGCCTGGGCAGCACCACACCACAGACCGAGAGCTTCCTGCACCGTGCTATTCTTGGCTATCAGTAAGCGGTCGCGCCTGGAGGCCTCGGCGCCCCCGCGAACCGCCACCCACGCAGCATTCAGAACGGGCCCGACGCGCGACCGCCCGACTCAAACCGGCACCCGCGGGGTGCCCCACGGACCCATCAGGGCACGATTCCGATGAAGCAGATTGTCACGTCCCTCCTGATTCTTCTGGCACTGGCCGCCGCGCCGCTGCATGCGCAACTGCTGCCTCAGGCGCAGAGCAAGCAGCCGCAGATGATCGACCGCATCGTCGCCGTCGTGAACGACGGCGTCATTCTGCAGAGCGATCTGGACCAGGCCATGCAGACGGTGATGCAGCAGTATGCCGGTCATTCCGAGCAGCTCCCGCCGCACCAGATCCTCGAGCGCCAGGTCCTGCAGCGCCTCATCCTCATGAAGCTGCAGGTGCAGAAAGCCGCCGAACAGGGCGTGCGTGTGTCCAACCAGGACATCAACCAGGCTACCGAGAATGTCGCCAAGCAGAACAACATGACCGTCGATCAGCTGCGCAGCGCCATCACGCAGCAGGGCGGCAGCTTCGCCCAGTTCCAGCAGCAACTGGCCGAGCAGGTCATGGTCCAGCATCTGCGCGACTCGGTCATCCGCAACAACGTGTCGATCACGGATGCCGAGATCGACAACATGCTGAAGAACCCCGCCTATTCGGGCGGTGAGGTGCACCTGGCGCACATCCGCGTCAGCATGCCGTCCGGCGGCTCAGCCAGCGATCTGCAGGCCGCACAGAACAAGGCCGAAGCAGCCGTCAAGGCCATCCACGGCGGCATGGACTTCAATTCCGCCGCGATCCGCTATTCCGATGCCGACGATGCCCTCAAGGGCGGCGACCTCGGCTGGCGCAGCCTCGACGAAATCCCGCCGGCCTTCGTCGACATCGTGACGAAGATGAAGCCCGGCCAGGTCACCCCGCCGCTGCGCGGCCCGAACGGCTTCCAGATTCTCAAGCTGATCGGACGCCGTGCACCGCAGGCCAAGGTCGTGACCGAGTATCACGCGCGCCAGATCCTCATCAAGCCGACCGAGCTGGTGACCGAGGCGCAGGTCAAGAAGAAGATCAACGACCTCTATCGCCGCATTGTCGACAAGCACGAGGACTTCGCCAAGCTGGCCAAGGAAAACTCGGACGATGACACCACCGCCAACGCCGGCGGCGACATGGACTGGTTCCCCGCCAATGCGTGGGGCGCCTCGATTCAGCAGAAGCTGGATTCGCTGCAGGACGGCCAGGTGTCCAAGCCCTTCGAAGTGCAGAAGGGCGTCTGGGACATTGTGCAGCGCCTCGGCGTGCGCGAGAAGGACCGCACCGACGAGGAGCGCCGCAACCAGGCCCGCCAGGCCATCGGCAACCGCAAGGCGCAGGAAGCCTATGAGAATTTCCTCCGGCAACTGCGTTCGACCGGCTACGTGAACATCCGCGTGCCGTCGCTACGGGAACCGAAAGACAACGGCACCGGTAGCAGCACCTGATGCACGCCGCCGCGGCCTTTCTGCCGCGGCTCGCCGTCACCGCCGGCGAGCCGGCCGGCATCGGACCCGAGCTGGTCGCGCGACTGGCTATGCGGCCCCTGCCCGCCGACCTGATCGCCATCGGTGACGCCGATCAGCTGCGTCGCGCCGCGGCGCATTGCGGCCTGACCCTGCAGATCACGGACGACGACGGACAGCGCATCGCCGAACGGCAGCCCGGACAGATCCGCGTCGCGCATCATCCGCTGCGCACGCCCGAGCAACCCGGCCAGCCGGATCCTCGCAACGCCTTCCAGGTGCTGAACACGCTCAGCCATGCCGCCGACGGCTGCATGAGCGGCGAATTCGATGCCGTGGTCACGGCGCCGGTGCAGAAATCGATCATCAACGACGCCGGCGAACCATTCAGCGGGCACACCGAATTCTTCGCCCGCCGCGCCAATGCCTCCGTGGTCATGATGCTGGCCAGCGAAGGGGGCGCAGAACGCCCCCCTCTGCGCGTGGCGCTGGCCACGACGCACCTGCCGCTACGCGCCGTGCCGGACGCGCTCGACGTCGACATGCTCTGCGCCAAGCTGCGCATCGTCCATGACGCGCTGCAACGGCAATTCGGTATCGCCGAGCCACGCATCGGCGTGCTCGGCCTGAACCCGCACGCCGGAGAAGGCGGCCATATGGGGCGCGAGGAAATCGACATCATCGAACCCTCGATGCAGATCCTGCGCGAACAGGGCCTGCACCTGCTCGGCCCCTTGCCAGCCGATACGGCCTTCGTGCCCGCCATGCGACCGCGCATGGACGCCGTACTGGCCATGTATCACGATCAGGCCCTGCCGGTGCTCAAGAGCGAGGCGTTCGACAGCACCGTCAACCTGACACTGGGTCTGCCCTTCGTGCGCACCTCGGTCGATCACGGCACCGCGCTGGAGCTCGCCGGAAGCGGACAAGCCGATCCCTCCAGCCTGATCGCAGCGGCCCGACTGGCGTTGCGACTGATTCCGCATGCACGGTCACCGCAGACATGAGCCGCGCCAAGAAGCACTTCGGTCAGCACTTTCTGCACGAACACGGCTATCTGGACCGCATCGTCGCTGCCATCGCACCGCAACCCGGGGATCGTCTGGTCGAAATCGGCCCCGGCGAGGGCGCGATGACGTTCCCGCTTCTGAAACGGGCGGGCCGCATGACTGCGATCGAGCTCGACACCGACCTGATCCCGCGCCTGCGCGAACGCGCAGCGGACATCGGCGAACTGGAGATCATCCAGGCCGATGTGCTCAGCGTGGATTTCACCGCCTTGGCCGAAGGGCATCCGCTGCGCATCGTGGGCAACCTGCCCTACTACATTTCCAGCCCGATCCTATTCCACTGCCTGAAGCACGTCGATGCCATCACCGACATGCACTTCATGCTGCAGAAGGAAGTCGTGGACCGCATGGCCGCCGCACCGGGAAGCAAGATCTACGGACGCCTCAGCGTCATGCTTCAGCTGGTCTGCGAGGTCACCGCGCTGTTCACGGTTCCACCCGGAGCGTTCCGGCCGCCTCCGAAGGTCGATTCCGCGGTAGTGCGGCTGCGCCCGCGTCCACTCGCACAGCGTCCCGATGTCGACGCGAATCGGCTCTACGCCGTGGTCCGGGCAGCCTTCGCGCAGCGCCGCAAGACCCTCGGCAACGCGCTCAAGGGGCTGCTCGACGCACCGAGCATCGCTGCCTGCGGCATCGATCCGAAGGCGCGTGCCGAAACCCTCGCGCCCGCCGATTTTGTTCTGCTGACCCGCGCATTGACCGCTTGATCACACTCGCGGGCTTGCCCCGCGCACAGCCAGTGCCGGACAATCGTCCCATGAATTCAACCAGCCCGTACGCCCTCGCCGTCCAGATTCAGACCCGATTCGATGCCGATAAATCGCGTCCCGAGGATGACCACTACGTTTTCGTCTACACCGTCACGCTGCACAATGCCGGCGAAATCCCCGTACAACTACTGAAAAGGCACTGGTTGATCACCGACGCCAACGGCGGCACCGAAGAAGTGCGCGGCGAAGGCGTGGTCGGCGAACAGCCATGGATGCGTCCCGGCGACGATTTCGAGTACACCTCGGGAGCGGTGCTGAAGACCGACGTCGGCACGATGCGCGGCAGCTATCAGCTGGTCGCGGACGATGGAACGCATTTCGAGGCCGATATTCCGCAGTTCACGCTCTCGATTCCGCGCACACTGCACTGACAATCCCGACATGGAGCGAGACGCCTGATGGCCGTCTATGCAATCGGCGATGTGCAGGGATGCTACCCGGAACTGCAACGCCTTCTGGACAAATTGTCCTTCGACCCGGCCGCCGACCGCCTCTGGTTCTGCGGCGATCTGATCAACCGCGGCGGCCAATCGCTGGACGTTCTGCGATTTCTGCATGGTCTGCGTGACCACATCGTGATCACGCTCGGCAATCACGACCTCAGCCTGCTCGCCATCGCCCAGCGCAAACGCGACGCACAGCGCCGAGTGAATCCCGAACTGCGCGAGATCCTGTTCGCCGACGACGCTCCCGTGCTGCTTGAATGGCTGCGCCAGCAACCGCTGCTGCACAGCGACAAGGACCTGGGCTGGACCATGGTGCATGCCGGCCTGGCGCCCCGCTGGAGCCTGCGCCAGGCCAAGCGCGCCGCCCACGAGGTCGAACGCGAGCTGCGCGGCGACAAGCACCCGCGACTGCTGGCGAAGATGTTCGGCAACACGCCGGCATCATGGTCCCCCAAGCTGCGCAGCGAGGAACGCATGCGCGCCGCCATCAACGTGTTCACGCGCATGCGCTACTGCGATGTGCGCGGCCGCATCGACTTCAACGCCAAGGACATTCCCGGCACACAGAAACCCGGACTGTATCCCTGGTTCGAAGTCCCCGGCATGCGCCGGCGCGATACGCGCATCGTCTGCGGGCACTGGTCGGCACTTGGCCTCTTCGCCGGACTCGGTGTGTACGCCATCGACACCGGATGCGTGTGGGGCGGCAAGCTGACGGCCCTTCGTCTCGACTGCGAAGAGCCTCAGATCATCAGCGTGCCGGCCGAGGCGAGCCGATCCCGCCCCGTTGTCCGCGATGAGCGAAACGGCAAGAACAAGGACCCCAAACGCGAAAAGGGCAAGAAACCCGATAAAGCCGAGAAGCCCGAAAAACGCGACCAGCACTGACGGAGGTCGGACCTGCTCCATGAAAAAACCCCGCCAAGGCGGGGTTTTTTCATGTCCGAAACGCTGCAGCGGTCAGTCCAGACGACCGTGGCAGTGCTTGTACTTGCGACCGGAGCCGCACGGGCACGGATCGTTGCGGCCGACCTTGGGCCCGTCGCGCACCACCGGGGACTCGGGATGCGGGGCGCCTTCGCCGCCGTCTTCCTCATCGCCCATGGCGCGTGCATCGGCATGCTGGAACTGCAGCTGCTTGGCCTGTGCCTGACGACGCTGCTCGGCTTCCAGCGCGGCCACCTCTTCCTCGCTGCGAATGCGCACGCGAGCGAGCATCTGCGTCACTTCGCTCTTGATGCGGTCGAGCATCTTCGAGAACAGCAGGAACGACTCGCGCTTGAATTCCTGCTTCGGCTGCTGCTGTGCATAGCTGCGCAGATGGATGCTCTGACGCAGGTAGTCCATGCTCGCCAGATGCTCCTTCCAGGCGTTGTCGAGCACTGACAGCATGATGTGCTTCTCGAGCTGACGCATGGTTTCCGCGCCAAGCTCTGCTTCCTTGTCCGCGAACATCTTCTCGGCCGCCTCGCGCACGTGCTCGAGGATCATCTCGGCGTCGATCTCTTCCTGGCTCTCGACCCAGCGCTGCAGCTCGAGATGCAGGTCGTATTCGCTCTGCAGAGTGCGATCCAGACCGGCGATGTCCCACTGGTCGTCGATGCTGTCCGGCGGCACGAAGGCATTCACCAATGCAGTGAACACGTCGTCGCGAATGTCGCGCACGGTCTCGGAAACGTCCTCCGACTCCAGCAACTCGCGACGCTGGTTGTAGATCACCTTGCGCTGATCGTTGGCGGTGTCATCGAATTCGAGCAGGTGCTTGCGGATGTCGAAGTTGTGCTGCTCGACCTTGCGCTGCGCCTTTTCGATCTGACGGCTGATCATGCGATCTTCCAGCGCGTCCTCTTCCTTCATGCCGAAGGCGCGCATCCAGCGTCCCACGCGCTCGCCGGCGAAGATACGGACCAGATTGTCCTGCAGCGACAGATAGAAGCGCGACGAACCCGGATCGCCCTGACGACCGGAACGGCCGCGCAGCTGATTATCGATACGGCGCGACTCATGGCGCTCGGTACCGATGATGTGCAAACCACCGGATTCCAGCACCGCGTTGTGCCGCTTCTGCCATTCGGCCTTGACTCGCTCGCGGTCGGCGTCCGTGGCGTCTTCCGGCAATGCCGCCAGGTCGACTTCCAGACTGCCTCCGAGCACGATATCGGTACCGCGACCGGCCATGTTGGTGGCAATCGTCACCGAACCCGGCGCACCGGCCTGCGCCACGATGTGCGCTTCGCGTTCGTGCTGCTTGGCATTGAGCACTTCGTGGCGAATGTTCTGCTTGTGCAGCTCGTTGGCCAGCAACTCGGACACTTCGATCGAGGTGGTGCCGACCAGCACGGGCTGCTGACGCTGCTGGCAATCGCGGATGTCCTCGACGATGGCCTTGAACTTGTATTCCTGGCTGAGGAAGATGATGTCCGGATTGTCCTTGCGGATCATCGGCTCATTGGTGGGGATCACCACCACTTCCAGACCGTAGATCGACTGGAATTCGTAGGCTTCGGTGTCCGCCGTACCGGTCATGCCCGACAACTTGTTGTACATGCGGAACAGGTTCTGGAAGGTGACCGTGGCCAGCGTCTGGTTCTCGCGCTGGATGGGCACACCTTCCTTGGCCTCGACCGCCTGATGCAGGCCCTCGGACCAGCGACGACCAGCCAGGGTGCGTCCGGTGAACTCGTCGACGATGATGACTTCGCCGTCGCGCACGATGTAGTCGGTATCGCGCTGATAAAGCGCGTGCGCACGGAGGGCGGCGTTCAGATGGTGCACCACGGCCAGATTGGCCGAATCGTACAGCGTGCTGTCCGGTTCGATCACGCCGGCCTGACGCAGCAGTTCTTCGGCGTGCTCCATGCCCGCTTCGGACAGGTGCACCTGTTTCTGCTTCTCGTCGGCCCAGTAATCGCCCTCGGCTTCCTCGCTCTCCTGCCGGCTCATGTGCGGCACGATCTTGTTCACCGCCACGTACAGCTGCGGCGAATCCTCGGCCGGACCGGAGATGATGAGCGGCGTGCGGGCCTCGTCGATCAGGATCGAGTCGACTTCGTCGACGATGGCGTAGTGCAGCCCGCGCTGATAGCGCTGCTCGCTGGACAGCGCCATGTTGTCGCGCAGGTAGTCGAAACCGAATTCGTTGTTGGTGCCGTAGGTAATGTCGGCGGCGTAGGCGGCATGCTTGTCCTCGTGGTTCATGTCCGGCCAGACCACGCCGGTGGTCAGACCGAGGAACCCGTAGACCTTGCCCATCTGCGCGGCATCGCGGCGCGCCAGGTAGTCGTTGACGGTGACCACGTGCACGCCCTTGCCTTCCAGGGCGTTGAGGTAGACCGGCAGCGTCGCCACCAGGGTCTTGCCCTCGCCGGTACGCATCTCGGCGATCTTGCCCTGATGCAACACCATGCCGCCGATCAGCTGCACGTCATAGTGGCGCATGCCCAGCACGCGCTTGGACGCTTCGCGCACGGTGGCGAAGGCCTCCGGCAGCAACTTGTCGAGCGACTCGCCACCATCGAGGCGCTTGCGAAATTCGTCGGTCTTGGCGCGCAGCGCATCGTCAGAGAGCTGCTCGAATTCGGGCTCGAGCGCATTGATGCGCGCCACGGTCTTGGAAAGCTGGCGCAGCACGCGCTCGTTGCGGCTGCCGAAAACGCTCGTCAGTAGGCGATTGAACATCGAAGATCCGATTTGATTAACGAATGGCCGCAGCGCGCGCGGTCGAATCCGCAATCATACTACGCACGCCGGCTCCCTGCCCTGCCAATGGTGGCATACCCCGCCGGTTTCAAGCACCCGACGTCGGGCCGACCCGTTTCATCGCGCCGGAAGCGCGACGCACGGGTCGCAAGAACCCTAGCGGTGGCTGCGAACGAAGGCCAGCGGGTTGATCGCGCGGCCCTTGAACCAGACCTCGAAATGCAGATGCGGACCCGTGGAACGGCCCGTCGAGCCGGTCAACGAGAGCTTCTGGCCTACCCGCACGCGTTCACCGACATGCACCAGCAGCTTGCTGTTATGTGCATAGCGCGTCATGTAGCCATTGCCGTGGTCGACTTCCACCACGTTGCCATAGCCGCTGCGCTTGCCGGCGTAGGTGACGATGCCCTCGGCCACCGCATGTACCGGGGTGCCGATCGGCGTGGCCATGTCCAGTCCGGAATGGAACTCGCGATGGCCGTTGAACGGATCGGTCCGGTAGCCGAAATACGAGGAGATGTAGCCGCCCGAGATGGGCATGCCGGTCGGACGCAGGCTCGAGGCCACCTTGCGATCGAGAAGCAGATCTTCCAGCGCCTTCAGCTGTACCTGCTGGCGGTCGAAGCGGTTCGACAGGCTGCTGATGCTCGTATTGAGGGTCTGTGGCAACGAGAACGTCGCCTCGCCGCCATCCTCGGCGCCACCGATGGCGGGCGGCTGGTCGAAGTCGAACTCGCCGTCCTTCAGCTTGCCGGCCTTCGCCAGGCGCTCGCCCAGCGCATCCAGTCGCACCGACTGGGCCTGGAGTTCGCCGAGTTTGACCGCCAGCGCATTGACGTCGCGCTGCGCATCGGCATGCACCTGCGTCAGCCTTTGCTGCTGCTGCTGAATGGTCTGCCGCATGGCCTGAATCTCGCGAACCGCGCTGTCGCGAGGTCGGACCACCGCCAGCGCCGCTGCCGCCCCCAGGCTCGCCACCACGAGCAACGCGCCGGCGGCGATCGCCAGCACACGTGCACGCAATGCGACGTTGGCGGTGTCGTAGGTCTTCGGGGCCTGCTTGTTTCGAGGAACGAGTATGATCTGCATTACTTCAACAACTTGTTAGGTTCGACTCCGTGCAACCACCACGCCAGCGTTCGGCTTTTCGCATACACACCAAGACCGCCAAGGTCGTGGGTGACTGCAAGCCCGTGGCCGCGCTGCGTGAGCGTGCCCGAGCATTGACCGCACTGGACGAACGGTTGCGCCAGACGTTGCCATCCCCCCTGAGGGAGCAGGTCCGCCTGGCTGACCTGCGCGATGACCGCATCGTGTTTCTGGCACCGACTCCGGCCTGGGCGTCTCGATTGCGGATGTGTCAGGGCGATCTGCTCGCCGCTGCCCACAATCTGGGCGCCAAGGCCAGTTCCGTCGTCGTGAAAGTGGCTCCGCTGCTACCCGAACCGGAAGAACCGGTCGCTGCGAAACCCCTTCCCCGCGCTGCCGCGGACCACCTCCGCAAAGCGGCGCAGTCCCTTTCGGACCATGAATTGAAGGCCCTGTTCCTGAGTCTGGCGTCCGTCGCCGAAGATTCTTCTTCCCCTCCAGAGTCGTAATGACTCCCCCGCAACGGCTGAACTCCCCTTGCCCGCTGCGTTTCACATTGTTTTCGATTCCGTCGCTCGCGACTGCGACCGACGTCTCAGGGTTTATAGCACGTTCAGCTTATTTGCAAAGTCATAGATCTCAGGATTTTGCGAGATTTTACGCAGGTTCTTACGATTTCCGAGCATAAAAACGCCCCCGACTGAGCCGGAGGCGTTGGATTCACCCCGAAATGGATGAGCGTGCCGGTGTTACACGGCCTGCGCCGGATGCACATAAGAAATCGGCGCATTGGCGGGATCGTCGAAGATCACCTCTTCCCAGGCGTCGGCATTCGCTTCCAATGCACGCAGCAGCTTGTTGTTGAGCTCGTGGCCCGACTTGTGGCCGTAGAAGGCGCCGATCAGACTGTGACCCAGCATGTACAGGTCGCCGATGGCGTCGAGAATCTTGTGCTTCACGAATTCGTCTTCGTAGCGCAGACCGTCCTCGTTCAGAACACGGTAGTCATCCAGCACCACGGCGTTGTCCATCGAGCCACCGAGGCCCAGATTGCGCTCGCGCAGCATCTCGATGTCGCGCATGAAACCGAAGGTGCGCGCACGGGAGACTTCCTTCACGAACGAGGTCGTGGAGAAATCGATCTCGGCGCTGGAGGTGCGCTGCGTGAAGATCGGGTGATTGAAGTCGATCGAGAAACCCACCTTGAAACCGTCGAACGGCTCGAAACGGGCCCACTTTTCGCCATCCTCGACCTTGATCGGCTTCTTGATGCGAATGAACCGCTTGGGCGCCTGCTGTTCCTCGATACCGGCCGACTGCAGCAGGAACACGAAGGGACCCGCGCTGCCGTCCATGATCGGCACTTCCGGTGCAGACAGGTCGACGTAGGCGTTGTCGATACCGAGGCCGGCCATGGCCGACATCAGGTGCTCGACGGTGCCCACGCGCACGCCGTCCTTGACCAGGGTGCTGGACAGTCGCGTGTCGCCGACATTCTCGCAGCGCGACGGGATCTCGACCGGTTCGGCCAGATCGGTGCGGCGGAAGATGATGCCGGTATTGACGGGGGCCGGACGCAGGGTCATGTAGACCT
This sequence comes from Oleiagrimonas citrea, assembly GCF_012395255.1. Taxonomy (GTDB): domain Bacteria; phylum Pseudomonadota; class Gammaproteobacteria; order Xanthomonadales; family Rhodanobacteraceae; genus Oleiagrimonas; species Oleiagrimonas citrea. Next base: position 272,337 of record NZ_JAAZQD010000004.1, on the reverse strand, counting down.
TGTCGCCCGTATGCAGGCCGACGCCAGTGGCACGAATGATGTTTTTAAGAGTGCGCTGCTTGATCATGCCTGCAACCTTTTATTGGGACAGCAGCCCAAAGTGGGTGAAAGGCTAACACAGTTTTAACTACCGAGATAGTGTACCGGTGCGTTCAAGTGTGAGCAAGGTATCACTTTCGTTCAGGTCAATACGACTGCGTATGCCGGACTCGGGGCATGGACCGTCTTGTCATGGATGATGCACTCGCCGGATCGACCCTCCTGTACAGATTTTTCCAGTCGGCGACAGCGGTAAAAATGCCGTGCGGTTCCGCCGGCGCATACAACGCCGAACGGCCCCGCACGGAAAGATAGGACCTGCGTCGGAGGACGGGAGTTCCGACGCAGGCATTCCTCGATCACACAGATTCGGGCCGTGTATCGGACCGAACCTACGCGATCAGTCGGCCTGACGACGCAGGAAGGCCGGGATATCCAGGTAGTTCATACCCGGATCGCTATCGGCCGCGGGGGCCGGCTCGACCTTGGCCTGCGCCTTCGGCTGCGGTTCCGCATAATCCACGACTTCGTTGCCGGTACCCGTGCGCAGCACCACCGGACGCGGCGGCTGGCGCGTGGCAGCCGGCTTCGGCTTGCTGCCGGCGCGAGCGTCGTCGCGCACGCCCTGGCGCAGCGGCTGGCGCACCGCGGCCGCGCGGTTCAGGCCGGTCGCGACCACGGTCACACGGACCTCGTCCTTCAGCTCGGTGTCCAACGAGGTGCCCAGCACCACGGTGGCGTCTTCGCTGGCGAAGTCGTGCACCACGCGGCCAATCTCGTCGAACTCGCGCATGGTCAGGTTCGGACCGGCGGTGACGTTGACCAGGATGCCGCAGGCACCGGACAGGTTCACGTCCTCCAGCAGCGGGTTGTTGATCGCCGCCTCGGCCGCGGCCTGGGCGCGGTCGTCGCCAGTGGCGCTACCCGAACCCATCATCGCCATGCCCATCTCGGACATCACGGTACGCACGTCGGCGAAGTCGACGTTGATCAGGCCTGGGGCCGTGATCAGGTCGGCGATGCCCTGCACCGCGCCCTGCAGCACTTCGTTGGCGGCCTTGAAGGCGCTGAGCAGGGTGACCTCGCGGCCGAGCACGGTCAGCAGCTTCTCGTTGGGCACGGTGATCAGCGAATCGACGTGCTGCGAGAGATCCTCGATGCCCTTCATCGCCACCTGCATGCGACGGCTGCCCTCGAAGGGGAACGGCTTGGTGACCACGGCCACCGTCAGGATGCCCTTCTCCTTGGCCAGCTGCGCCACTACCGGCGCAGCGCCGGTGCCGGTGCCGCCGCCCATGCCGGCGGTGATGAACACCATGTCGGTGCCTTCCAGCATTTCCTCCAGACGTTCGCGATCCTCCAGCGCGGCCTGGCGGCCGACTTCCGGATTGGCGCCCGCGCCCAGACCCTTCGTCACGTTCGCGCCCAGCTGCAGCGCGACCTTGGCGCCGCAGTTCTTCATCGCCTGGGCGTCGGTGTTGGCGCAGATGAACTCCACGCCCTCGATGTTGGCATTGACCATGTGAGCCACGGCGTTACCGCCGCCTCCGCCCACGCCGATCACCTTGATCACCGCATTCGGTGCCAGTTTTTCGACTAGTTCAAACATTTCCCGTCCTCCGTCAGTGTTTCACTTTTGTCGTTGTTGCCCGGTCCCAACACATGCCGGAATCCGGGTTTGGCAGGGAGTTCCCCTGCCCGGTTGCGCCTCCGTGCGCATCCTGTTCCTTGCTCCGCCGCGCCGAGACGCGGTCAGAAATTTCGTGTCAGCCAGTCGCGCACCTTGTCGACCATGCCGCCCATGCCCGGCCCGATCGGACCACCGGCCAGGCGCGATCCACCGCTGCGCGCACCATGCAGAAGCAGGCCCACGCCGCTGGCGTTGATCGGATTGCCGACCACATCGCCGAAACCGGCGACCTGGGTCGGATGACCCAATCGCACCATCTTGTGGAAGACTTCCTCGGCCAGCTCCAGCGCGCCTTCCATGCGCGAGGCGCCGCCGGTCAGCACCACGCCGGCCGCGACCATGCTCTCGAAGCCCGAGCGGCGCAGTTCGTCCTGCACCATCTCGAAGATTTCCTCGTAGCGGGCCTGCACCGACTGCGCCAGCGCCTGCCGCGCCAGCCGCCGCGGCGGACGGTCGCCGACGCTGGGCACCTGGATGGTCTCCTCGGCCCTCGCCAGCTGCGCCAGTGCGCAGGCGTACTTGATCTTGATTTCCTCGGCGTGCGCGGTCGGCGTGTGCACGCCGTAGGCGATGTCGTTGGTGACTTGGTCGCCGCCCACCGGCAGCGCCTTGGTGTAGCGGATCGCGCCCTGGGTGTAGATCGCGATGTCGGTGGTCCCGGCGCCGATGTCGACCAGGCATACGCCCAGCTCGCGCTCGTCGTCGGTCAGCACCGCCTTGGCGCTGGCCACGGCCGAGGGCACCAGTTCGTCGACCGACAGGCCGCAGCGGCTGATGCACTTGGTGATGTTGTGCACCGCCGGCGCCGCACCGGTGACCAGGTGCACGCTGGCCTCCAGGCGCACGCCGCTCATGCCGACCGGGTGGCGAATGCCGTCCTGGCCATCGATGCGGTATTCCTGCGGCTCCTTGTAGAGCACCTTGCGATCGGCCGGAATCGCCACCGCGCGCGCCGCCTCCAGCACCTGCTCGAGGTCACCGGACGTGACTTCGCGATCGCGGATCGCCGCGGTGCCGTGCGAGTTCTTGGTCTCCAGGTGGCTACCCGAGATCGAGGCGTAGACCGAACGGATGTCGCACCCGGCCATCAGCTCCGCTTCCTCGACCGCGCGCTGGATCGAATGCACGGTGGACTCGATGTCGACTACCGAACCGCGCTTGAGCCCACGCGAGACGTGAGAGCCGACGCCGATCACCTCGACCGGTTCACCCGGCTCGTACTCGCCGACGATCGCCACCACCTTGGAGGTGCCGATATCCAGGCCCACGACCAGCTGTTTTTCGTTCTTGCGGTTCATGTCTGCGGAACTCCCCTGCCTGCCGCGGGCTGCGCATTCGCCTCGGGTTGCGGCCAGCGCACGGCGAAACCGTTGGCATAGCGCAGATCCACTCGGGTAAAGGATTTGCCGTCGCCGTCCTGGGCCAGACGCGGATACACGTCGAGAAAACGCTTCAGACGCTGCTCCACGTCGTCGCTGCCGATGACCAGTTCGGCGCCATTGCCCAGTTGCAGGCGCCAGCTGGCTCGGCCGCTCAGAGCCACGCCATCGACGCGCAGACCGGCCTGCGCGAACGGCTCGCGGACACGCTGGTAGAACGCGACCACTTCCGGTTCACGCGCATCCGGACCACTGAGCTGCGGCAGCCCGCCGATCGCCGCCGCGCCGGGCGCGGTGAAGATCCCGCCGTCGCGGCCAATCAGACGGTCACCGTTCCAGTGCGCGACGGGTTGCCGTTCGTGCACGCGCAGTTCCAGCGTGTCGGGCCAGACCTTGCGCGCCTCGGCCGAAGCCACCCACGGCAGTGCCTGCACGGCCTTCTGCACACGATCCAGGCGTGTCGCGAAGAAGCCCTTGCCCAGATAGGGTTCGACCGTCGCGCGGATCTTGTCGGCGCTGACATGCTGGTAGGACGCCTGCACCTGCAGCGTACGGATCGGCCAGCGATCAGACGCGAACCAGCCACGCACCAGACCGACCACCGGCAGAATCACCAGCGCCACCGCGATCAGCCATGCCGCACCGCGCAGGGAAATCGGTGCCTTCATGCGCCGCCTCCCGCACGCGCCGGCGTGCTGTCGAAGCTGGTCTCCAGGATGCGCTGGCACAGCTCGTCGAACGGAATGCCGACGGTGGCCGCCGCCTTGGGCACCAGCGAATGCGCGGTCATTCCCGGCGCGGTATTCACTTCCAGCAGCCAGTTGCGGCCCTGTCGGTCGCGCATCACGTCGACGCGGCCCCAGCCGCCGCAGGCCAGCGCATCGAACGCTGTCCGCGCCAGCGCGCGCAGTTCGGCCTCGGCCTCGGCATCGTCCAGGCCCGGACAGATGTACTGCGTGTCCTCGGCCACGTACTTGGCGTGATAGTCGTAGTACGCGCCCTTGGGCACGATGCGGATCGACGGCAGCACGCGGTCGCCGAGAATGGAGACGGTCAGTTCGTCGCCCTCGATCAGCTGCTCGACCATGAGGTCGCCCGGATAGCGCGCCGCCAGCTCGACGGCGGCGTCGAGATCGGCTTCCTCGAACACGCGCGTGATGCCGACGCTGGAGCCCTCCCACGCCGGCTTGACGATCACCGGCAGACCGAGGCGCTTGACCACGGCATGGACGTCGCCGCCACGCGGCAGCGGCTCGAAGCGCGGGGTCGGCAGCCCGCGAGTCAGCCACACCTGCTTGGCGCGAATCTTGTCCAGCGACAGCGCCGAACCGAGAATGCCCGATCCGGTGTACGGCACGCCGAGCGCGTCCAGCGCGCCCTGCAGCTGACCGTTCTCGCCGCCGCCGCCATGCAGAATGTTGAACACGCGCGCGAAGTGGCCCGCGCGCAGCGCGTCCAGCAGCGCAGGGATGCCGTCGATGGCGTGCGCGTCGATGCCGCGCGCCTTCAGCGCGTCCAGCACATTGCGACCGGAATCCAGCGAAACCTCGCGCTCGGCCGAATTGCCACCCATGACCACGGCCACGCGACCGAATTCGCCCGGGGAACGCAGCGTCGTGTCGTCGACCGGCCGGTTCATGCCTCACCTTCCTGTTTCAAGTGACCGGCCGCGGCCAGCGCCGCAGCCGTGCTGCCGATGTCGCCCGCGCCCAGCAGCAACAGCAGATCGCCGTCGCGCAGCAGCGCCGGCAGCGCTTCGGCAAATTCGCGCGGATGCTCGACCAGCACCGGCGCAACCTTGCCGCGCGCACGCACGGCCCGCGCCAGGGCACGACCGTCGGCGCCCGGAATCGGCTTCTCGCCGGCCGGATAGACCTCGGTCAGCACCAGCACGTCGGCCTCACACAGCACGCGCGCGAAGTCGTCCATGTGGTCGCGCGTACGGCTGTAACGATGCGGCTGGAACGCAACCACCAGACGCTTGTCCGGCCAGCCGCTACGCACGGCGTCGAACACCGCCGCGATCTCGCTGGGGTGATGGCCGTAATCGTCGATCAGCATCACGCTGCCCTGATCGAGCGCCAGTTCGCCGCGGCGATGGAAGCGCCGGCCCACGCCCTGGAAGCTGGCCAGCGCACCGACCAGAGCGGTTTCGTCCACGCCCAGCTGCCAGCCGACCGCAACCGCGGCCAGCGCATTCAGCACGTTGTGCCGGCCCGGCAGATTGAGCGCCACCGGCAGCGGCGTCTTGCGTCCCGGCAACTGCAGATCGAAATGCATCTCGAAGCCGCGCTGGCGCAGGTTCAACGCACGCACGTCGGCGTCGGCGTTGTCGATGCCGTAGGTGACCACGCCGCGCGCGATTTCGTGCGACAGCTTCTCGACTTCCGGATCATCGACGCACAGCACGGCCAGACCGTAGAACGGCAACCGGTGCAGGAAGTCGGCGAAGGCCTGACGCACGTTGGCGAAGTCGCCGCCGTAGTTCTCCAGATGGTCGGCATCGATGTTGGTGATGACGGCCAGAATCGGCGACAGCATCAGGAACGAACCGTCCGATTCGTCGGCCTCGGCCACCAGATACTCGCCCGTGCCCAGTCGTGCGTTGGCGCCGGCCGAATTGAGCTGGCCGCCGATCACGAAGGTCGGATCGTACCCGGCCTCGGCCAGCACACTGGCGGTGAGGCTGGTGGTGGTGGTCTTGCCGTGTGTACCGGCGATGGCGATGCCGCGGCGGAAGCGCATCAGCTCACCCAGCATCTCGGCGCGCGGCACCACTGGAATGCGACGCTCGCGCGCGGCCATCAGCTCGACGTTGTCTTCCTTGATCGCGCTCGAGGTGACCACAACGTCGACGTCGGTGACATGCTCGGCGGCATGCCCCTCGCGTACGGTCACGCCCAGTTTCTGCAGACGCTCGGTGACCGGCGTGCGTGCGCGGTCGGAACCGGACACGGTGTAGCCGAGGTTCTGCAGCACTTCGGCGATACCGCTCATGCCGACGCCACCGATGCCGATGAAGTGCACGCGACGGAACACGGTCATGATGTCGTCGTGGGGTCGCAGTCGACGCACGCTCATGCAGCCACCTCCAGGCAACGGTCGGCGATGCGCGCCGCGGTGTCGGCCTGTGCCAATCCGCGTGCGGCCTCGGCCATCTTCAGCAGTTGCGCGCGGTCACTCAGCAGCGCCTGCAAACGTGTTTCCAGATCGTCCTCGCGCAAGTCGCGCTCCTGTATCAGTTCGGCGGCGCCGGCTTCGCACAGCGCCTCGGCATTCTTGGTCTGGTGGTCGTCAACCGCGTACGGGAACGGCACCAGGATCGCGCCCAGCCCGGCAGCGGCCAGCTCGGCCAGCGTCAGCGCACCAGCGCGGCACACGGCCAGGTCGGCCCAGGCGTAGCTGGCGCTCATGTTCTCGATAAACGCCTCGACCCGGGCTTCGACGCCGGCGTCGCGGTAGGCCTTGCGCGCGGCATCCAGGTCGCGCATGCCGCATTGATGCAGCACTTCCGGCCGCGAAGCCGGCGGCATGCGCCCCAACGCGGCCGGCACAAGACGATTCAGGGTGCGCGCGCCCTGGCTGCCGCCCAGCACCAGCAGGCGCGCCGCGCCGCTGCGATCGGCGAAACGCTCGGCGGGCGGCGGTACCGCAGCGATGTCCTCACGCACCGGGTTGCCAACCCACTCCGCCCCGACCTCGATCGGGAACGCGTCGGCGAATCCCACGAGCACTTTTCGCGCCAATTTGGCCAGTACGCGGTTGGTCACGCCCGGCACTCGATTCTGTTCGTGCACCAGCAGTGGAATACGCAGCAACCATGCGGCGAGACCGCCCGGCCCGGCCACGTAGCCACCCATCGACAGCACACTGCGCGGCCGATGCCGCCGCAGCAGTCGCCATGCCGACAGCACTGCGCGCAGCAGCACGAACGGCGCGGTCAGGCGCGTACGCCAGCCCTTGCCGCGCAGACCGCCGATGCGCACCGTATCCATCTCGATCCGATGCGCTGGCACAAGCGTGGTCTCCAGACCGCCCTGCGCACCCAGCCAGATCACCGGGATGCCGCGCGCGCGCAGCTCGGCGGCCACGGCCAGCCCGGGGAAGATGTGGCCGCCGGTGCCACCGGCCATGATCAGAACGGGACGCTGCGCGGTCATGCCGGCGCCTCCTCGGTCGCGCTCGCATCGGCGACGTTCGCATCGGCGACGCGCGCACTCTCGTTGCGCACGGCCATGCGCCGGGCGTCGCCCGCACGATGGATCTCGTAGCCGGCGCGCAGCAGCACGCCGAGCATGGCGCAGGTCATCATCACGCTGGAGCCGCCGGAACTGATCAACGGCAGCGTCAGGCCCTTGGTCGGCAGCACGCCGAGATTCACGCCCGCCGACACCATCGCCTGCAGGCCGATCATCAGCGAGATGCCAAAGGCCACATAGCCGGCGAAATGCTGGCCCAGTTCGACGCCACGCAGCCCCAGCATCAATCCGCGGCCGACCAGCAATGCGAACAGCGCCAGCACCACTACGATGCCGACCAGACCCAGCTCCTCGCCGATCACAGCGAGGATGAAATCGGTGTGCGCCTCGGGCAGGTAGAACAGTTTCTGTACGCTCTCGCCCAGTCCCACTCCGGTCCATTCGCCGCGCCCGATCGCGATCAGCGCCTGGGTCAGCTGGAAACCGTCGTTGAACGGGTCCTTCCACGGGTCCAGGAACGTCATCAGACGACGCACGCGATAGTTCTCGCTCAGCGCGGCCGCCGCCAGCAGCGGCGCGGCCACCGCGGCCATGCCGAACAGATAGCGCATGCGCGCGCCGCCCAGCCAGATCATGCCCACGGTCACGGCGATGATCAGCGCGGAGGAACCGAAGTCCGGCTGCAGCAGCAGGCTGATGACGATCAGCCCCGCCACCACCAGCGGATTGACGGTGCCGAACAGCTTGCGCTCGACCGCCTGCTTGTGGCGCACCAGATAGCTGGCCAGATACACGATCAGCAGCAGCTTGATCGCCTCGACCGGCTGGAAGCTGGTCACGCCCAGATTCAGCCAGCGCCGCGCACCGTTGATGCGCATGCCGATACCCGGCAGGAACACCGCCAGCATCGTCGCCATGCCCAGCAGCATCAGCGGCATGCTGAACTTCTCGACGAACTTCAGCTCCACGCGCATGGCGATCACTGCCAGCACCGTGCCCAGCGACAGGAACAACAGATGCCGCTTGAGGTAGTAGAACGCACCGATATGCTTGCCGTCGGCCACCGCGATGGACGCCGAGGCCACCATGACGATGCCGATGCTCGCCAACGCCACGATGGCCAGCAGCAGCACCGGGTCATAGCGGCCGCGCGGCCCCTCCCGGCGCCTGGCCTGTTGCGACGATGGCGAAATCAGCAGCATCGATCAACGCACCTTCAACGTCGCCAGTCCGATCAGGACCAGCACCACGGAAATGATCCAGAAGCGCACGATCACGCGCGGTTCCGGCCAGCCTTTCAATTCGAAGTGATGATGGATCGGTGCCATGCGGAACAGCCGCTTGCCGGTCAACTTGAAGCTGGCCACCTGCAGCATCACCGAGGCGGTCTCGATCACGAACACGCCACCCATCACCAGCAGCACGATCTCCTGCCGCACGATCACCGCGATCAGACCCAGCGCAGCGCCGATCGACAGTGCGCCGATGTCGCCCATGAAGACCTGCGCCGGATACGTGTTGAACCAGAGAAAGCCCAGTCCGGCCCCGGCCAGCGCGCCACAGAAGATCGCCAGTTCACCAGCGCCCGGGATCGACGGAATGCCCAGGTACTGCGAGAACACCGCGTTGCCGGCCAGATACGCGAAGATGCCGAGCGCGCCAGCGACCAGCACGCTGGGCATGATGGCCAGGCCGTCGAGGCCGTCGGTCAGATTCACCGCGTTGGAGAAGCCGACCACCATCAGGTAGCCGATCACCACGAACAGCACGCCCAGCGGCAGCGCCACGTGCTTGAACAGCGGCACGAACAGCGCGGTTTCCGGTGGCGTCTTCGCAGTCACGTACAGGAAGATTGCGGCGGCCAGACCAAACAGCGACTGCAGCAGATACTTCCATCGCGCCGGCAGGCCGCGGCTGTCCTTCAGTACCAGCTTGCGGTAGTCGTCGTAGAACCCGATGCCGCCGAACGCCAGCGTCACCGCCAGCACCACCCAGACGTAGCGATTGTGCAGATCGGCCCAGAGCAACGTGCCGATGGCGATGGCGACCAGGATCAGCAATCCGCCCATGGTCGGCGTACCCGCTTTGCTCAGGTGCGACTGCGGACCGTCCTCGCGTACCACCTGGCCAGCCTTCATCGCCGCCAGCTTGCGGATCATGCCCGGCCCCATCAGCAGGCATACGGCGAGGGCCGTCAGCGCGCTCATGATGGTGCGGAACGTGATGTATTCGAACAGGCGCAGCGCGCCCAGATAGGTCGAAAGCCATTTGGCCAGTTCAAGAAGCATGCGGCCCCCCTTCTTGCGCATCTGCTTCGAGCGCGGCGACCACGCGATCCATGGCGGCGCTGCGCGAGCCCTTCACGAGGCAGGTGACGCCTGCATGCAATTCCTTGCGCAGGACTTCGATCAGCGCGGACTGATCGCTGAAATGTTCGCCGCCGGAGCCGAAAGCATCGCAGGCGGCACGACTGAGCAGGCCGACGCCGAACAGCCGCGCCAGGCCGTGTTCGCGAGCGTAGGCACCGATCTGCGCATGCAGTTCGCGCGCATCCGGTCCCAGCTCGGCCATGTCGCCCAGCACCAGCCAGCTTTCGCCTTCGGCCAGCCCCAGCGTGTCGATCGCGGCACGGGTCGAGGCCGGGTTGGCGTTGTAGCTGTCGTCGATCAGTTTCCAGCCCCCCGGCATGGTGTGGCTGCGAAGTCGACCGGGCACACCGCCGGCGTGATGCAAGCCATGCGTGATGTGCTCCAGCGGCACCTCCAGCGCGCAGGCGATCGTCGCCGCCGCCATCGCATTGGCAATGTTGTGCCGACCCGGCAGGGGCAAGGAGATCTCGGCATCGCCCTGCGGGGTGCTCAGCACGAAACGGCTTCCACCCGCATGCATTTCCACGATTTCGGCGCCGACATCGGCCTCGCGCTCAAGGCCGAATCGCAGCGCTCGGCGCGTGCCGAGCAGGCCGGCGAAATAGTCGGCGAAGGCATCGTCGGCGTTGATGATCCCGATACCGTCCGGCGGCAGGGAGCGGTACATCGCGCCCTTGGTCTCGGCAATGTTCTCGATGCTGCCCATGCGCTCAACATGCGCCGAGGCGATGTTGTTCACGAGGCCGATATCGGGCCGCGCGATGGCGGCCAGATAGTCAATGTCCCCACGCTTGCCCGCGCCCATCTCCAGGACGGCGTATTCCGCGTCGTCGGGCATCTCCAGCAGCGTCAGCGGCATGCCGATCTCGTTGTTGAAGTTGCCGGCGTTGACGTGGGTGCGGCCGTGTCGGGCAAGAATGGTCGCCGTCAGGGTCTTCACCGTGGTCTTGCCATTCGATCCGGTGATTCCGATCACCCGCGCCGACGACGCGCGACGACGTGCGCCGGCCATGTCACCCAGCGCCTTCAGCGTGTCCGACACCAGGATCTGCGGGATCTCCACATCCTGTACCCGGGAAACCAGAGCCGCCGCCGCGCCCTTCTCGGCGGCAGCGGCCACATGCTCATGTCCATCGAAGCGTTCGCCGACCAGGGCCACGAACAACTGGCCGAGTTTCACGTGACGGCTGTCCGTGCTCACGCCGCGAATCAGGACGTTGTCACCGTGCACGCGGCCATGCGTCCATTCGGCGATTTGCTGCAAATACTTCGTCAGCATGCGTGCACCTCCATGGCGGCGCGTGCCACTTCCAGGTCGTCGAAGGGATGCTTCTGGCCGTTCACTTCCTGATAGTCCTCGTGCCCCTTGCCGGCGATCAGCACCACGTCGTTGGCACCCGCCATGTTCAGCGCCTCGTGGATGGCCGCCGCGCGATCGCGCTGCACCACGGCCGCTTGCGGCCGATCCATGCCGGCGAGAATCTGCGCGACGATGGCGTCGCCGTCCTCGCCTCGAGGGTTGTCGTCGGTGACGATGACGCGATCGGCCAGACGCTCGGCAATCGCACCCATGTGCGGACGCTTGCCGGCGTCGCGCTCGCCGCCGCAGCCGAACACGCAGATCAGCATGCCGCGCGTGTGACCGCGCAGACTGTTCAGGGCCTGCTCCAGCGCATCCGGTGTGTGCGAGTAGTCGACCACCAGCAGCGGCTGCCCGGCTTCACCGCCGAGCCGGCTCATGCGCCCGCGTACCGGATGCAGCTGCGCCAGCACTTCCGCGACGCGTGTGAAGTCCTCGCCCAGCGCGCCCAGACAGGCGGCGACCAGGAGCAGGTTCGCGACATTGAAGCGCCCAAGCAGCGGGCTTCGCACCGCAGCATCGCCCCATGGCGTGTGCAGCACGAAATGCAGACCGTCGCCGTGCGCTTCCACATCGGTCGCGGTCACTTCGGCCTGCACGCCGCCGACGCTCACGCGCAGGCATTTCACGTCTTCCGACACGCGTTCGGCCAGACGGCGACCGAATGCGTCGTCCACATTGATCGCGGCAGCCTTCAGTCCGGGCCAGTCGAACAGCCGTGCCTTGGCCTCACCGTAGGCCTGCATGCTGCCGTGGTAGTCCAGATGGTCGCGCGTCAGATTGGTGAAGGCGGCCAGATCGAAGTCCACCCCCTCCACGCGTCCCTGATCCAGCGCATGCGAGGAAACCTCCATCGCCACGTGACTGGCACCCGCCTCGCGGAACCCGGCCAGCAACGCCTGCATGCTCAAGGCATCCGGCGTGGTGCGCTCGCCGCGCTCGATCGAACCGTGCAGGCCGCTGCCCAACGTACCGATCGTAGCCGCACGATGTCCCAGCAGCGTCAACGCCTGCGCCAGCATCTGCACGCACGACGTCTTGCCGTTGGTGCCGGTGACGCCGATCACGGTCATGCCCTCGGAAGGCTGCCCGAAGAAGCGCGCAGCGAGTGGCCCGGCCTTGTCTCGCAGACCGTCGATCCAGATCACCGGCGCGTCGATCTCGGGAGCGGCGCGCTCAGGACCCTCGGCGAGAATCACCGAGGCGCCCTGAGCGACGGCCGCAGGGGCAAACGTGATGCCGTGCGCGTGCTGGCCGGCCAGCGCCACGAAGGCGTCGCCAGCGCGCACACGGCGCGAATCGATCTGCAGACCCGTGACCGCGATGTCGCCGTTCGCAGGCGCATCGGCCACACCCGCCAGCAGGTCGTGAAGACGCATGCTCGCCGTCATCGCGCACCCTCCTGTCGCGAGCGACCGCCCTGCATCGCGGCCGCGCCGCCGTGCGACGCATACAACTGCGGCACGTTGTCCGGCGGAATGTCCAGCAGGCGCAGCGCACCCTTCATCACCGAACTGAACACCGGCGCCGCGACCGTCGTGCCGAAGTAGCCACCCTGCGCGCCGCGCACGATGACCACGCCGACCAGACGCGGATTGCTGGCCGGGACCATGCCGGCGAACAGCGAGTTGTAGTTCGAATTCGAGTAGCCACCTGCCTCGGCAATGTGCGAGGTGCCGGTCTTGCCGGCAACGGTGTAATTGGCGATGGCCGCGGTACGGTAAGCCGTGCCACCGGGCTCGACCACCGTCTTCAGCATGTTGACCACTTCCTGCGCCACACGCGGACTGAGCACACGCTTGGGCGTGTTGTCCTGACCCTTGACGAAGCTCGGTGCACGCAGCAGCCCGCCATCGGCGAACACGCAGTAGGCCTGCGCCAGCTGCAGCGCGGTCACACTGAAACCGTAACCGTAGCCAATGGTGGCCTGGCGGATCGGCCGCCAGTCGCCGCCGATCGGCAGCAGACCTGCGGATTCGCCCGGAAACCCGCTGCCGGTGCTGGCACCGAAGCCGAAATCGCGGAACACCTTATACATGGCGTCCGGGGTCAGGCTCAGCGCCATCTTCGCCGCGCCGATGTTGCTGGACCGGGTAATGACCCCGGTGACATCGAGCACACCGTTGTTCTCGTCGTCCTTGATGGTGTGGCCGTACAACTGGATCCAGCCCGGCGAAGTGTCGATCTTGGTGGTCGGCGTCCACTTGCCACTTTCCAGCGCCGCCGCCACGGTGAAGGCCTTGGCGGTGGAACCGGGTTCGACCACGTCAGTCACGGCGCGGTTGCGGCGCTGCGCCGGATTGCTGTTGCCGACGGCATTGGGGTTGTACGACGGCAGATTGACCATCGCCAGCACTTCGCCGGTGCGCGGGTCCATGATGACCATCGAGGCCGAGGAGGCCTTGAACTTCTTCACCGTCTCGTCGAGCTGGCGGTAGGCCAGATACTGGATGCGGCGATCAATGCTCAGGGTCAGGTCGTGTCCCGGCTTGGGCGCGCGCACCATGTCCACGGTCTCGACGGTGTGGCCGAGCCGGTCGCGGATCACGCGCTTGCTGCCCGCCTCGCCGCTGAGCCACTGATCGTAGGCGCGCTCCAGCCCTTCCTGACCGTGATCGTCGATGTTGGTGAACCCGAGCACGTGTGCGGTGACCGCGCCCAGCGGGTAGTAGCGGCGGAACTCGCGCTGCTCGTTCACGCCCGGAATCTTCAGATTCAACACGGCCTGTGCCGCCTCGGGACTCATGCGCCGCTTCAAGTACACAAATTCGCGATTGGCGCGCTGATCCAGGTACTGCTCCAGATCGTCTGCGTCGATGCCCAGGGCGCGCGCCAGTTCCGGCATGCGGTCGGTGTGGTCGAGCACTTCCTGCGGATTGGCCCAGATGGACTCGACCGGCGTCGACACCGCCAGCGGCACGCCATTGCGGTCGAAAATACTGCCGCGCGAGACCGGAATCGGCACTTCGCGCAGAAAGCGCGCATTGCCCTGCGCCTGATAGAAGCGCTTGTCCACGACCTGCAGCTTCACCGCCTGCGCCAGCAACCCCAGCGCCGCCAGTGACAACAACGACACCACCAGCGTCATGCGCCGCCGCACGCTCGGCCCGCGCGCACGTTCGCGCTCGGGCAGCTGCAGTTCCGGTTTGGCGCGGTTGCGGCTCATCGGCGGATCAGACGGGTGTCGGCAGCGGTGGGATTGACCATGCCCATCTTCGCGCGGGCGATGGTCTCGATACGGCTCGGCTCGGCCCAGGTGGCCTTTTCCAGCTCCAGGCGGCCGAACTCGACATTCAAGGCGTCGCGCTGCGACTGCAGCTTGGTCAACTGCACGAACAGCACGCGGTTCTCGTGCCGCGCCCAGACCACCGCAATGGCGCTGATCAGGACCAGCGCCAGCAGGATCGGCAGCAGCAACACGAGACGGGCCGTCATGGCAGTCGCTCCGCCACACGCAGCACCGCGGAGCGGGCGCGCGGATTCGCTTCCAGCTCGGATGCGGAAGGGAAATGCGCCTTGCCCACCGCGCGCAGTTTCGCCGGCGGCGCCTCGGGCGGCGGCAGGTTGCGGCGACCGGCCGGACGGATGCCCGACTGGCTGCGGATGAACTGCTTGACCACCCGGTCCTCCAGCGAATGGAAACTGATGACCACCAGACGCCCGCCCGGCGTCAGCCGTGCGAGCGCTCCCTCGAGCCCCTGTTCCAGCGCATCCAGTTCGCCGTTGACCCGGATGCGCAATGCCTGGAACGTGCGCGTCGCAGGGTGCTTGCCCTTCTCGCGCCGACCCAGCAGTCGCTCCAGCAACTGCGCCAGTTCGCCGGTTCGGCGGATCGGCTGCGTCTCGCGCTGCGCCACGATGGCGCGCGCGATGCGGCGACTGAACCGCTCCTCGCCGAAGCGCCAAAGCACATCGGCGATCTCCTTTTCATCCGCGCGCGCCAGAAACTCCGCCGCGCTCTCGCCGCTGTCCGGATCCATTCGCATGTCCAGCGGCGCATCGGCCATGAAGCTGAAGCCACGCTCGGCCTCGTCCAGCTGCGGCGAGGACACGCCGATATCGAGCAGGATTCCGTCCAGCCCCTCTTCCGTCGCCGGCCACTGCGCCAGTTCGGCGAAGTTGCCGCGCCGGATGCGGACACGCGCGTCGCCGGCGAAGGCCATCTCGGCCTCGGCGATGGCCTGCGGATCTCGATCCATCAGCAGCAGGCGGCCATCGGGCCCCAGGCGCTCGAGGATCGCGCGCGCATGACCGCCTCGACCGAACGTGCCATCGAGATATCGCCCGCTTGCCTTCACGGCGAGTCCCTCCAGTGCCTCCTCGAGCATTACCGGGATGTGCATCAATTGACTTCCCATTGCGCCATCCCGTTTCGTCGTCGTCCGTTCGTTCGTTACCGTTACAACCTCAGTTCCGCCATGTCGTCGCTGATCTGATCCTCGCCGATGGTCTGGCGGATGCGGCTCAGATGCGCCTGCTCACTCCACAACTCGAACTTGGTGTCCATGCCCAGCAACACCGCTTTTTTCTCGATGCCGGCCGAAGCGCGTTGGCTGGCCGGCAACAGAATCCGCGAGGCGCTGTCGGGCTCGACGTGGGCTGCGGCACCGACCAGCTTGCGCTGCAGATCACGATGCACGGCCTTCACGCTGGGCAGCGCATTGACCTGATCGCGCACCCGCTCCCATTCGCTTTGCGGGAAAATCCACAGACAGCCCGCCTCGAACGGGTTGTACGCCACGACCAGACGGTTACCGCACTCGCGCGCGACCAGATCCCGATACGCAGTCGGGATGGCCAGGCGGCCCTTGTCGTCGACGGTAATGGCGGTTTCGCCTTGGAACATGGCTAGGGACTTCCACGAATTCCCACGAATTCACACTGGAACCCACAATAGTCTCAGCCCCTGAGACTGTCAAGGAATTTTTGCTTGCAGATCAAGGACAAAGACAACGGTTGCTGAATTTTTATGCAGTTTCTCAGGAACTGCTTTGATGCCCTTGAAATCGGTAACTTTTTTGTGCGATTCGAGCAAACGGACGGAAGACTTTCCCCACTTCGCCGATCACTACCCGCATCCACCGATGCAAAAACGCCCTCCCCGCACGGGGAGGGCGTCGGGCAGCATCGCTGCCGCCATGGATAAGATGGAGCCGGCCTGTAAGCCGGGTTCTGTACGCCTTGCGGCGCGACAGTCATTCCTCTCGGCCTGGCGTCACCGCCAGGCTCCAGCAACCTACCCGGGAACAACGCGGGCCGCGTTATCGTTCCCCTATTCGGTCTTGCTCCGGGTGGGGTTTACCGTGCCACGCGGCGTTGTCCCCGCGCGCGGTGCGCTCTTACCGCACCGTTTCACCCTTACCTGATCCCCTTGCGGGGCCATCGGCGGTCTGCTCTCTGTTGCACTGGCCGTCAGCTCGCGCTGCCCAGGCGTTACCTGGCACCCTGCCCTATGGAGCCCGGACTTTCCTCGACGCGCGCAAGGCGCGACGCGACTGTCCGGCCGACTCCGACGCCAGTGTACTTCATCCGTCGGCGAGCGCGGGGGCAGGCGACGAAGTTTCTTCCGCCGACTCAACGCGATTGCGCCCGTTGCGCTTGGCCCGGTATAGCGCCTCGTCAGCCCGGCGCAGGGCCTCGTCCAGCGTGGGGGCCGCGCCGGGACCGAGCGCGGCCACGCCGATCGAGACGGTCACGTGCAGATCCGGTGCTTCGTCCGGCGCGGCCATGGCCGCCACCTCTTTGCGCAACCGCTCGGCCATCTTCACGGCACCGTCGCGCGTGGTGGCCGGCAATGCCAGGGCGAACTCCTCGCCGCCGATGCGACCGGCAATATCGCCGCTGCGCAGCACGCCGTGCAGGTGTGCGCCCAGACGCGTCAGCACCACGTCGCCGACCGCGTGGCCGTACCGGTCGTTGATCGACTTGAAGTGATCGACGTCGAGCATGAGCACGGCGACTTCGGTCGTCGACACCGGCGCATCGCGCACGGCGGCGACTCGCGCCTGGAACTCGCGGCGGTTGCACAGGCCGGTAAGCACGTCGCGCGTAGCCAGATCCTGCAGTTGACGGGCATAGCGCACGATGCGCCGGATCATCGGCCGGAAGATGCCCAACGCCTCGAACAGCAGCACCAGCAGAACAACACCCAGAATGATGTGCTGCAAGATTTCCATGCGCTGTAGATGCACCTCGCCAGCCCGCACATGAACAGAAGCAACCGCTTCCAGTCCGTCGGGCAGGCGCTTGCGGGCCAGCGCGCGCAAGGCGCGCAGGGACTCGGCGAACTGCGGATCGCCGGGCACACCGCCATCGATGCGCTGGGCAAGGCCGATGAAACGCTCGATGTTCTGCCCGAGTCCGTCTCGATACAGCGCCAGCGCGCGCGGCTTGCCGTAGGCGATGAAGGACGACTCGCCTTCATCGCGGGACAGGATGCGGTATTCCTTCTCGAAACGGACAAGACTGGCATGCAGCACGGCATGCGCCTGCGCCGAGCCGTCCGCATACTCATCGGCCATCTGCGCAATGCGTTCGCTCAGGACGATCTGGCGCGTGCTCATCGCGGCCACGGCCGCCGAGCCGTCGTCCTCGCGCAGGACGCGGCCGAGAATCAGGTGGGAAAACACCGTGCATACGGCGATCAGGCCGAGCGCGACGATGTAGCGATAGGTCAGGGCACGGCTGGACAATCCGGTCATGGGCACGCGAGGGTCGGAAGGAACATAACCGGGCGCCCATGCGCGACGGAAAACCCGGCGCATGCCGTCAGGCGTCCACGCCGACGTTTCACCCACGAATCGGGAACGCCAAGTTCGCGCTCCGCGCCGGCTCGCGTCCTGACCTTGCCGGCAAGCGCTCGATCTTAGCGCTCCATCTCCAAGAACGGCACCCCGGCTCAGTCGCCGTAGAGCGCCTTGCGCGATGCGCCGCTGATGGAAGCCGCCAACTTGGCCGCCTTCGACGGCGGCAATTCCTCGCGCAGAAGGGCGAACAAACGCCGCCCCTCGGCCAACTGCGCCTCGGCAGCATCGGCGCAACCGGCCACCAGCAGCACGCACTCGCCGCGCTGCTGATCGGCATCGGACGCCACGCGCTCGGCCAGCTCGGCCAGCGGCTGGCCGAGCACGGTCTCGAACAACTTGGTCAACTCGCGCGCCAGAACCGCCTCGCGCGCCTCGCCGAAGGCATCACGCATATCGGCCAGGGTCTCCGCCACGCGGTGCGGCGACTCATAGAAGATCAGCGTGCGCGTTTCGCTCGCCAGTTCCGCCAGACGCGTTCTGCGCGCACCGCGCTTGGCTGGCAGGAATCCCTCGAACACAAAACGGTCGCTGGGCAGACCCGCGGCGGAAAGTGCCGCGATCGCCGCGCACGCGCCGGGCACAGGGGACACACGGATGCCCGCTGCCCGTGCGGCGCGGACCAGGCGATAGCCCGGATCGCTGACCAGGGGCGTACCGGCGTCGGAGATCAGAGCGACGTCCTCGCCCTGCAGCAGACGCTCGACCAGTGCCTGCGCGATGCCATCCTCGTTGTGCTCGTGCAACGCCTTCAATGGCGTGTCGACGCCCAGGTGTGTCATCAGCGGCTTGCTGTGGCGGGTGTCCTCGGCCGCGATCAGTGCCACCGAGCGCAGGACCTCCACGGCGCGCGCGGAAATGTCCTCCCGATTGCCGATGGGCGTGGCGACGACATGCAGGGTACCGGGCATGGCTTGATCCATGTTCAAGACTGAGTACGAAGTCATCCGCTATGATCGCTCAAATCGCTGTGCAATGAATTTTCGAGGAACACGCATGCGCATGATCCGTGCCCTGGGCCTGCTCGGCCTTCTGACGCTCGCCGGCTGTGCCACGGTCAACGGCCCGACCGCGCAGCAGCAAGCGCAATCCGCGCAGGTGACGCGCCTGGAACACCAGGGGCAATACGCACAGGCCGCGCAGGCCTATATGCAGCTGGCCACGCAGAATGCCGGTTCCGGCAGCTATTTCCGCCTGCGCGCCGCCGAAGACTGGCGCCAGGAAGGCGACCTGAACAAGGTCGAGCGCGCCCTGTCCGGCATCGACCGGCGTCAGCTGTCTGCCACCGACCGTCACCGCTACGACCTGCTGCAGGCGCAATTGGCCTTGAACAACGGCGACACGGCGCGCGCGCTGGCGCTGACATCCGCGCCGGTCGGCCAGCTGTCCCCGGCGTTGCAGCAGCGCACACTCGAACTACGCGCGCAGGCCTTGGCGGCAGCCGGCCAGCCCTATCAGGCTGCCCGCATCCGGGTGCGGATGGACAACCAGCTGCAGGGACTGGACCAGGCCCAGAACGAACGCGACATCGTGCAGTTGCTGGGCCGCCTCGGCCCCGGCGAACTCAAGCAGCGCCGCGACACACTGGCCGACGGCAACCCGATGCAGCCCTGGATCGACCGCGCCCTGAACCAGCTCGGCGCCGGCATGTCCAACAGTGCGCTGGACGCAAACCAGCCGGTCGGTACCGTGATGCCGGGCCAGCCACTGGGCCAGGGCTACCACAACCCCGGCAAGGTCGCGCTGCTGCTGCCGCTGACGGGCTCCCTGGCGCGCGCCGCGACCCTGATCCGCGAAGGCTTCTTCACCGCCTACTTCAATGACAGCGTGGGGGGCGCGCATCGTCCGCAGGTCAAGGTCTACGACAGCGGCGGCACGCCGGCGCAGTCGCTGGCCGCGTACCAGCAGGCCGTGCAGGACGGCGCGAATCAGGTCATCGGTCCGCTGACGCGCGAGGACGTGGCCGCGGTCATCGGCCAGAACACGCTGCCGGTACCGGTGCTGGCCCTGAACCATCCCGACACGGACCAGGTGCCCCCGCCGGGCGTCAATGAATTCGGCCTGCTGCCGGAGACCGAGGGCGCCAGCGTCGCCGACCACATGCTGGCGCAGGGACTCAAGCGCGCCTATCTGGTCGTCTCCACCGAAGATTTCGCCCAGCGCGCCGGCAAGGCATTCACCCGCGAATTCACCTCGCACGGTGGCGAAATCGCCGGACAGCTCTCGCTCGACCCCCAGACCATCAACGTCGGCTCGCAGATCCAGACCATCGCGCCACCGCCCGCGCCATCCAAGGCCAGCACCGACAAGGACATCGCCGACGCCTACAACCAGCGCGTCGCCAAGCTGGAAGACGGCAGCGGCATCTTCCTCAGCATGCGTCCGGAGCAGGCGCGTCTGGTCATGCCGCAGCTGCGCCTGGCGCAATTGCGGCAGCCGGTGTTCGCGACCTCGCACGTCTACGGCGGCTACGACAACCCGGATGCCGACCGCGATCTCGACGGCGTGAGCTTCTGCGACGCGCCGTGGCTGTTCGACGCTCAGCCCGGCCTGCCCTCGCGCAGCAGCATCGCCAACCTGCTGCCGGCCACTACCGGCACCGGCGCTCGCCTGTTCGCGTTCGGCATGGACGCCTGGTCGCTGACGCCCTACCTCGGTTTCCTGCGCACGCACCCCGGCAGCTACGTACCGGGCGCCACCGGTCAGCTGGTCGAGGACGATTTCGGCCGCATCCAGCGTGTGCTGACCTGGGCGCGCTTCCGCAACGGCCTGGCCCACCCGCTCTCCGGCAGTCTGGACGTCGGCTCGCCGACCGATCCGACGACGGCCAACGCCGCGCCGGCCGCTGTCGGCAACTGATGCGCGCCATCGGCGACGCGTTCGAGGATCGCGCCTTGGCGCACCTCGAACGCGCCGGTCTGAAAATCGTCGCGCGCAACTTCCGCACCCGCTTCGGCGAGCTGGACCTGATCATGCGCGACGGCGCGACACTGGTCTTCGTCGAGGTCCGCTACCGCCGCAATCGCGGCTACGGCGGCGCGGCGATGTCGGTCACGGCGCGCAAGCGTGAGCGCCTGGTGCGCGCCGCGGAAGGCTATCTCGCCGCGCATCCCGAGCACGCCGCACGCGACTGCCGTTTCGACGTGATCGCCTTCGAGGGCGATGCCGAACACCCCGACACGGCCTGGCATCGCGCCGCCTTCGACGCCGAGGCGTGAAATGGCCTTGAACGACACCTTCCTGAACGAACTCCGCGCGGCGCTGGGCGACGAACACGTACGCACCGACCCCGCCGAGCGCCTGACCTACGGCTACGACAACTCGCGCCGTCAGGCCATGCCCGACGCCGTGGTCTTCGCCGACAGCCACGATCAGGCCATCGCACTGGTGCGCCTGTGCCGCGCGCATCGCGTGCCGCTGATCGCGCGCGGCCGCGGCACCAACACCACCGGCGCGACCGTGCCGGTCGCCGGCGGTGTCGTGGTCAGCTTCGAGCGCATGAACCGCATCCTGCGGATCGACCCGGACAATCGCCTGGCCGTGGTCGAACCCGGCGTACTCAACGGCGACCTGCAGACCGCGCTGGCGCCGCACGGTTTCTTCTGGCCGCCCGATCCGACCTCGTCGCCGTTCTGCTCCATCGGCGGCAACCTCGCCTGCAACGCCGCCGGACCGCGCACGGTGAAGTACGGCAGCCCGCGCGAGAACACATTGGGACTGCGCGCCGTGGCCGGTACCGGCGAAGCCTTCCGCTGCGGCGTGCAAACCAGCAAGGGCGCGACCGGCTACGACCTCACGCGCTTGCTGATCGGCTCCGAGGGCACGCTGGCGCTGATCACCGAAGCCACGCTGAAACTGACGCCGAAACCCTCCGCCCTGCGCACGCTGCGCGCGACCTACGCCGA
Source organism: Oleiagrimonas citrea (assembly GCF_012395255.1). Classification (GTDB taxonomy): domain Bacteria; phylum Pseudomonadota; class Gammaproteobacteria; order Xanthomonadales; family Rhodanobacteraceae; genus Oleiagrimonas; species Oleiagrimonas citrea. The sequence continues at coordinate 250,593 of NZ_JAAZQD010000004.1, read as the reverse complement.
CGTCGCCAGCGCCGCGCGCGCGGTGGCGCGGATCATGTCGCAGCCGGTCACGCCCTGCGCGCTGGAATTCATGGACAGCACTGCGCTTAAGCTGGCGCGCGACCATGCCGGCGACAACGTGCCCGACGCTGGCGCGCTGCTGATGATCGAGGTCGACGGCGAACCCGACGCGCTTCCCGGCGCGGTCGAGGCCATTTCGCGCGCCGCCCGCGGCGATGGCCTGCTCGACCTGCATGCCGCGGCCGATGCCGACGAAGCAAAGATGCTCTGGGCCGCGCGCAAGGCGCTGTCGCCCGCGCAACGCAAGCTGTCGCCGAACAAGATCAACGAAGACGTGGTGGTGCCGGTCAGCCGCCTGCCCGAACTGGTCGCCGCCATCGAGGCGCTGGCGCGCGAGCACGATCTGCCCATCGTCAGCTTCGGTCACGCCGGCAACGGCAATCTGCACGTCAACCTGCTGCCGCGCGACAACGCCGAAATGAAGCGCGCCGAACCGTGCCTGCACAAGCTGTTCGAAACCGTTGTCGCCCTCGACGGCACCCTGTCCGGCGAACACGGCATCGGCCTGGCCAAGCGCGACTTCATGCCGATGGCACTCGGCGCGGAAACGCTCGAACTGATGCGCGGCATCAAGCGCAGTTTCGACCCGGACGGCATCATGAATCCGGGCAAACTGCTGCCGTAAGCCACAGTCTGAGTCGGGGCTGAAGACTCAAAGCACTGCTGCCGTAACCCCACCGGACCGTCATCCCGGCGAAAGCAGTGACCTAGCGTCTGTTTGCTAGCCGTAAGACACTGGATCCCGGCTTTCGCCGGGATGGGGTACGGACGAACCTGCATCGGCGCCTCCCCGCTGCGCTTCGATCGGCTGTACGCTGAACCGAAATGCATCGTTCTCGAACAATCATGGCCGAAGACCTGCAAAAACCTGCTTCGCCCTCCTTCGAGGCATTGCTGCAAGAGATTCGCGGCTGCCGCCTGTGCGCCGCGCATTTGCCGATAGGTCCGCGCCCCGTACTTCAAGCGGCAGCGGACGCACGCCTGCTGATCGTCGGTCAGGCGCCCGGACGGCGCGTGCACGAGAGCGGCGTACCGTTCGACGATCCCAGTGGCGAGCGCCTGCGCGATTGGCTCGGCGTCGACCGCGACACCTTTTACAACCCGAATCGCATCGCCATCGTGCCGATGGGCTTCTGCTATCCCGGTACCGGCTCCGGCGGCGATCTGCCGCCGCGCCCGGAATGCGCGCCGACCTGGCACCCCCGCGTGCTGCCGCTGCTCGGCGCGGTGCGTCTGACCCTGATCATCGGTCAGTACGCACAGGCCGCCCTGCTCGGCGACACACGCGGCACCAACCTCACGGCCACCGTGCAGGACTGGCGCACCCACCTCGAACACGATCGCCTGCCGCTGCCGCATCCCAGTCCGCGCAACAACCGCTGGCTCAAGCGCAACCCCTGGTTCGCGGAAGAACTGCTGCCGGTGCTGCGCCAGCGCGTCGCCGACGCCTTGGCCTGACGCAGGCCCGCAGCTTGCCGTTTTCGCGGACATTCCTCTACTCTGCGAAGGTTTGATGGCCATGGGGCGGTTCCCGAGGCCGCTATGCGGGGGACGCCCACCATGCTCAAGTTTCGCCTGACCGTCATGAACTTCCTGCAGTTCTACATCTGGGGAGCATGGCTGCTGACCATCGGCGCATGGTGGTTCCAGACGCGACACTGGTCGGGCACGAGCTTCGGCGCGATCTTCTCGACCATGGGCATCGCCTCGCTGTTCATGCCCTCCATCGCCGGCATCATCGCCGACAAGTGGATCAACGCCGAACGCCTGTACGGCATCCTGCAGATTCTCGGTGCCGTGGTGCTGTTCTGCGTGCCGTTCGTGCACGACCCCGAACTGATGTTCTGGGTGATGCTGCTGAACATGGTCTTCTACATGCCGACCATCTCGCTCTCCATCACGGTGGCGTACAACGCGCTCAAGAGCGAAGGCCACGATGTAGTGAAGACGTTTCCGCCAATCCGCGTGTGGGGCACCATCGGCTTCATCGCCGCGACCTGGACGGTGAGCCTGATGCACTTCGAGACCTCGCCGCTGCAGTTCCGCATCGCCGCGGCCGCCTCGCTGCTGCTGGGCCTGTACGCGTTCACCCTGCCCAAGTGCCCGCCCAAGCTGAATGCCGCGCAGAGCGTGTCGCTGGCCGACCGCCTGGGCCTGACCTCGTTCGTGCTGTTCAAGAACAAGAACATGGCGGTGTTCCTGATCTTCGCCATGCTGCTTGGCGCGGCGCTGCAGCTGACCAACGCCTACGGCGACACCTTCCTGCACGACTTCAACAAGCTCGCGCCGTACAAGGACATGGCGCCACTGGACTGGCACACCTTCTTCGCCTCGCTGAACTGGCACTCGTTCTCCGAGCTGGCCACGCGTCTGGCGGTGGCGCATCCGGCGATCATCATCTCGATCTCGCAGTTCTCGGAAACCGCGTTCATCCTGACCATCCCGTTCTTCCTCAAGCGCTTCGGCATCAAGGCGGTGATGACTATGAGCATGCTGGCCTGGGTGCTGCGCTTCGGCCTGTTCGGGCTGGGCAATCCGGGCGGCGGCCTGTGGATGATCGTGCTGTCGTGCATCATCTACGGCATGGCGTTCGACTTCTTCAACATCTCCGGCTCACTGTTCGTCGAGAGCCAGGCCGACCCGAAGATCCGCGCCAGCGCGCAGGGCCTGTTCATGTTCATGACCAACGGCGTCGGCGCGGTGCTCGGCAGCCTGATCGCAGGCTGGGCCATCGACACCTTCTTCACCGACCACACCTGCAACGACGCCGTCGCCGTGTGCAAGGACTGGCCGGGCATCTGGATGGCCTTTGCCGGCTACGCGCTGATCATGGCGCTGCTGTTCATTCCCCTGTTCAAGCACAAGCACGTGCGCGACGAGAACCGCCTGCCGAAGCAGGCCGCCAGCGAGGCCTGATCCGCCATGGCAACGCAGGTCATCGTCGTCGGCAGCTACAACCAGGATCACGTCTGGCAGGTGGACCGTTTCCCGCAGCCCGGCGAGACCCGGCGCGGCAGCGGCTTCCGTACCGGTCCGGGCGGCAAGGGGTTCAACCAGGCCGTGGCCTGCGCGCGCCAGGACGTGGCGACGGTCTTCATCGGCGCGCGCGGCAAGGATGCGCTGGGTGAAGGCGCCGCCGCGCTGGCCGAGCGCGAAGGCCTGATGGGCTGCTGGCAAGTGCGCGAGGACGTGCCGACCGGCACCGCCGCGATCCTGGTCGAGGCCAGCGGGCAGAACCAGATCATCGTCGACCTGGCCGCCAATGAACGGCTCGATCCGGATTTCCTGCGCGCGCAGTCGACTCGGTTCGCCGATGCACGCGTACTGCTGGTGCAGCTGGAGAACAACCTCGACGCGACGCGCGCAGCGCTGGAACTCGGTGGCGAACACAACCTCACCTGCGTGCTCAATCCCGCGCCGGTGCATCCCGATCTCGATGCCGGTCTGCTCGGTCTGGTCGACGTGCTGACGCCCAACGAAAGCGAATTCGCGCAACTCTGCGCCCGTTTCCTCGACGCCGAGGTCGCTACCGACGATGTCGCCAGCCTCGACGACGAACGCCTGCACGCGCTGTGCCGCCGGCTATGCAACGGCAGTGTCGTCGTCACCCTCGGTCGCCATGGCAGCTTCGTCTCGCATGGCGCCGCCCGCCGCGGCGACGAGGCCGACTGCTATCGCGTCGCGGCCGAGACTGTGACGCCGGTCGACACCACCGGCGCCGGTGACGCCTTCTGCGGCGCGCTGGCCGCTGGTCTCGCCAGCACGGATAGCGCGCGCTTCGCCGATGCCGTGCGCCAGGCAGGCCGTGTCGCCGCCATGTCCACGGAACGCGCCGGCGCCGCCGTCGCCATGCCGCGACGGGACGAAGTCGCCGCGCGGTTCCGTTGAAGATCTGCACGACCCTGACCGTTCCCGAACACGCGAAGCGCTGCGCACGGTGAACACCAACTCCGCAGCCCCGGACCTTTTCCCCGTTTACGCCACGATGCGGGCGTCCATCCGTGCCGAGTTGCGGTCGATCCGGCCGTTGGACGCGATGGAGAACGATCACTTGACCGACGCGTTGGCGTGGGTCGAATCCGGTGCCGAGCTATGCCGCCTCGCCAAGCCGGCCACGCCGCCCAAGCATCTGGTCGCCTACTTCGCCGTCGTCGATGACGGGCACATCCTGCTGGTCGATCACCGGAACGCGCAGCGCTGGCTGCCGACGGGTGGTCACGTCGAACCCGGCGAGCACCCTAGACAGACCGTGGCACGTGAACTCAAGGAAGAACTGGGCCTCGCCCCCGGTCATCCCATCGCAGCGCCGTTGATGGTCACCTGCACGACGACCGTCGGCCTCACCGCCGGCCACGTCGACGTGTCGCTCTGGTACGTGGTCCACGCCGAGCGGACCCAACCCATCGTCTTCGACGAGGGTGAATTTCTGGCAGCCCGCTGGTTCGTCTTCGACCAAGTGCCTTTCGCCCGGAGTGACCCGCACATGCCCCGGTTCATCGCCAAGCTGGCCGCGGACCACCCTCCCGGGACACGCAGGGGCGCCGTCGTTTCCCGATGATCGGCCAACGTCTCTGGCGTGGGTGCGCGCGCTGGGCAGCCGTCTCATGAAGACAACCAGCAACGAAGCTTCTAGATCAGGTCTATGCGCGAACTTTACGAGTAACAATGCCTCTCAATAATATCCCGCCTTTCCCCTGGAAACCCCTCTCATGCGCCACTGGCTGCGACGCCTGCACTTGTGGTTCGGCCTCAGCGTCGGACTGGTCTTCTCCCTGATCGCCCTGTCCGGCACTGCCATAATCTACGAGCACCCGCTGCAGGCATGGCTGTATCCACAACTACAGGCGCACGGCGCACACCTGCCCGACACGGCTCAGCAGGCGCGCATCCTCGACAAGCTGACCGCCGGCGGCGCACAGCGCACCGGTCTGCGTGCGATCGACCTGCCCTCGGCCGATGCGCCCTACTGGAAGCTGACGACCACCGACGGCACACACATCTACGTCGACCCGCAGGGCGACAAGGTGCTCCTGACGCGCCAGCGCAGCAACGATGCGATCGGTCTGCTGCACCGTTTCCATGCGCGCCTGCTGGCCGGATCGACAGGAAATCTGCTGGTGCGCATCCTGGGCTTCTCCGCGCTGTTCCTGCTGCTGTCGGGCATCGTGCTTTGGTGGCCGCGCAAGGGCCATGTCCGCCAGAGCCTGCGTCCGTACACGCAACCGCCGACGCGGCGCTGGGTCAGCTGGCACCGCAGCATCGGCGTGATCGCCCTGCCGCTGATGCTCACCCTCACGGTGACGGGCACCTGGCTGACGTTCCGCGGCGAACGTCCCCGCACGCCGCAAACCGCGACGCCCGCGAAACGCGCGCCGGTACCGTCGACGGCACAGGTCGCCATCGACTGGGCCTCGGTGCTTGAGCGCGCGCGAGCGGCGGCGCCGGACGCCACGCTGTCGATGGTCAGCGTGCCCGCACGCGGCCGCTCCAATGTCGACGTGCGCGCCACGCAACCCGGCAAGGGCCGAATCACGCTGCAGGTCGACGCCGCCTCGACACAGCCGGCTCGGTTGCAGGTCCGCCCGCGCAACCGCGGTGGGCGCAGCGTGATGCGCGTCGTGCATGACCTGCACGCCGGTCGCATCGGTGGCACGTGGTGGGAAGTGCTGGCCGCCCTGGCGGGTCTGCTGCCGCCGTTCTTCGTGGTCACCGGCTTCCTGTTCTGGTGGACGCGACGCAAGCTTCGAGCCAGAGCGCGTGCGGCGGGCTGAGTCGCCCCACGTCGTGCACGGTCACCTTGCCCGGCACGCCCGGGCGATGCCGACATCGGACCAGGCATCCATGCATGCGTGACGCCGGTCGGGCGTTCGTCGCTCCACGGTGGGGCTGAGCGCCGAGCCGGGTGTCGCCGACTGCCGTACAATACGCGCCATGCGCATCGGTCCCCACGTCATCGACCCGCCGGTGGTGCTGGCCCCGATGGCCGGCGTCACCGACAAGCCGTTCCGGCTCCTGTGCAAGCGCATGGGGGCCGGTCTGGCCGTGTCCGAGATGACCACTGCCGACCCGCGCCTGTGGCACACCACCAAGTCGCGCAAGCGCATGGATCACGACGGCGAACCCGACCCCATCGCCGTGCAGATCGCCGGCTACGACCCGCACATGCTGGCCGAAGCCGCGCGCTTCAACGTCGATCATGGCGCGCAGATCATCGACATCAACATGGGTTGCCCGGCGAAGAAGGTGTGCAACGTGTGGTCCGGCTCCGCGCTGCTGCAGGACGAGCCGCTGGTCGCGCGCATCTGTCGCGCCGTGGTCGAGGCAGTCGACGTGCCGGTGACGCTGAAGATCCGCACCGGCTGGAACCGCGAGAACAAGAATGCGCTGACCATCGCCCGTATCGCCGAGGACGCCGGCATCGCCGCGCTGGCCGTGCACGGCCGCACCCGCGCCGACAAGTACCAGGGCGAGGCCGAATACGAGACCATCGCCGCGGTGAAGCGGGCCATCTCGATTCCACTATTCGCCAATGGCGACGTCACCTCGCCGGAACGCGCCCGGCACGTGCTCGACGTCACCGGCGCGGACGCCGTGATGGTCGGACGCGGTGCACAAGGCCGACCGTGGATCTTCCGCGAGATCGCACACTATCTGGCCACCGGCGAAAAGCTTCCCGAGCCAACGCCGGACGAAGTCTGCGCGATCCTGTGCGAACACCTCGAACACCTGCACGCTTTCTACGGTGAACACCAGGGCGTGCGCATCGCCCGCAAGCATCTGGGCTGGTACGCCAAGGACCGTCCCGAGAACGCGGCCTTTCGCGCCGTGGTCAACCGTGCCGAATCCGCCGCCGAGCAGCTGCGCCTGACCCGCGACTACTTCGCCCGTCTCGCCGACGACGCAGCACTGGCGGCCTGAACTCGCGCTGCGCCGGCTAGCTGGCGTAGCGCAACTCGTGGATGCGCATCGCCATGCCATCCGCCACCTCCCGATGCCCTGAAGCCGGTCGCACATCGCGCTAAGCTGGGCCAGCGCATCGCGTGCGCGATGCGCTGGATATCGACACTGGGAGTCCCGGATGACCATGCGTACGCCGCGCACGATCCTGCTTTGTCTTTGCACGCTGTTGCTCACCCCCCTCGCGTTCGCACAGAACGCACCCGCCGCAAGTGCACCCGCCCGCGCTGCCACTGCCGTCGCGCCGGCGCGGAAGCTGACCGTCGGCGTGAAGGTCGCGCCGCCCTTCGTGATCCGGGACGGCGACCACTATCGCGGTCTGGCCATCGACCTGTGGGAAGAAGTCGCCGCCGACCACGGCTGGAAATTCCAATACAAGTCCTACGACCTGGAAGGTCTGCTCAATGCTGTGCAGAGCCACCAGGTCGACGTCGGTCTGGGCGCAATCACCGCGACGGCACAGCGCGAGCAGCGCATGGACTTCGCCCACCCGATCACCAGCTCCGGCCTCGGCGTCGCCGTGCGCAACCAGAGCGGATCGGGCTGGCTGGCGGTGGCACAGGCACTGGTGTCGCCGGCCTTCCTCAGCGTCATCGGCACCCTGATCGTGCTGCTGCTCGCCGTCGGCCTCCTGGTCTGGAGCCTGGAGCACAAGCACAACCCGGAACAGTTCGGCGGCACGCGCGCCCAAGGCATTTTTTCCGGTTTCTGGTGGGCCATGGTGACCATGACTACCGTCGGCTACGGCGACACCGCGCCGCGTACGGTGCCCGGCCGCCTGCTCGGCATGGTGTGGATGCTGGCGGCCCTGATGGTGGTGTCCTTCTTCACCGCCTCGATCACCAGCGCACTGACCGTGGGCCAACTCAGCAACCGCATCCGCACCGCCGATGACCTGAGCCATGTCCGCGTGGCCAGCATCGCCGGCAGCACCAGCGGGCAATGGCTGCAACGCAACCAGGACAGCTTCGTGCATGCCGACTCGTTGGACGATGCACTGGAACGCCTCGCTGCCGGAAAGGTCGATGCGGTGGTCTACGACGCACCGCTGCTGCGCTGGCAGATCAACCAGCAATTCAGCGGCCTGCGCGTATTGCCGCTGCGTCTGGAGCGACAGGACTACGCGTTCGCCCTGCCGGACAACAGCCCGCTGCGCGAGCAGATCGACACCTCGCTGCTGCAGCGAATCAACGCACCGGACTGGAACCAGCGCCTGAAGAAATACTTCGGTCCGGACCGTCCCTAAGCGCCCGCTCAACGTGTCGGCATGATTGCCGGCGGCATGGCCGACACGCTGAGCAACCGCCCGCGTGCGCGTCGCACCACCGCGCCGGCGACCGGCTGCAGCCGACCGTCACGCTCGGCCCACAGCCCGACCAGCCAGCCATCGTCGGTGCGCCAACCCCGATGGCCGTGGCCGATCCGGCCGAGCACCCGCTGCCCGTTCACGCGCACGTAGAAATACGTCGCCTCGTCGCAGAACCGGTTCCACGCCAGATCCTGACCGAATGGCAAGCGGTTCGTGCCGGCCTCGGGATGCGCCGCCGCGGTTCGCCGAGCCATGCGCAGCATGCGTTGCATGACAGCCTTCTCAATCTTCGGCACCGGCAACTGACCCGCCTGTGGGCTGCGGTCGTAGCGCGCAGCGAGACGCGCAACCGCCTTCCGATAGGGTCCGCAGTCGCGGACCGCACAGCGCAGCGCGTCGACGTGCAGCGCATGATCGAACCGCAGGCGCACGCGCTGCGGACTGGCCCAACGCTGACCGGCCCACCACTGCGTGGAAACATCCACGGTGTCCGCATCCACGCGCCGCTGCAGCATCACATAGGTGTCATGCCCCGCACGCACGAGCGTGATGCGCTCGCCGGCGCCGATGCAAGGAGCCTGGTCCAGCATCGGCGCGGGCAAGACATGCGCCACACCGTCTGCATCGACGCGGAACCATGTCCGGTACGCGCAATCCGCCGAGCCCTGCACGCTCTCCACGGCGCCGATGCGTGCGGAGGCCAGCCAGTGCAGCGTCAGATTCGGGCTACCGGAAGCCCACTGCCTCACCTGCTCCGTCAAGGCCGGCGTCGGATGCACCTGCAAGGACCGGAACACGCCTTCGGGCGAAGGCACTGCCGCCGGATTGTCGCCGGCCACGACACGTGCCGTATGCACGGATGCATCCGAGGCTCGCCAGACCGACGCAAGATCCACATCCACCGACACGTCCGCCGCACGCAGAACCCGCACCAGAGCAGTCAGCGGTTCATCCAGCCCAGCCCCGAGTCCTCTTCGGCTCAGCAACTCGTCCATGCGTGCGCGTTCGAGCGCCCAGGCCCGCTTGCGCACCTCGCGCCCGGAAAAGCCGTAGCGCATCGCTGTCCACAGCGCATCATCGCGATCGGCCCGCCACACGCTCGCGTCCCGTGCAGCCCCAGCGTCTACGTGGGTGCGCTCCAGATCCTGGATTGCCATCTCCATACGCTGCAACGCCGGGCTTTCGCAGAACATCCGCTGCACCGGCAGCGTCCGCCCGGTACACGACCCCTGCGCCGCCCGAACCGGACCGATTAGGCCTGCCAGAAGGGCCAACATCAGCACACCCTTGTATTTCATCGACTTGCTCCACGCTTCGCACATGCCCAGACTCAGGGCGACGAACGGCGTCCGTCGGGCGCACCGCGGCCCGCATGCGGCGCAGGTTCGGGCGGTTTGCGGGCATGCGACGCCGCAGCGCACGATGCAATCGCGAAGCAGCGGTTGTATCATGGCGCCTTTCGTTTATCTCTTTATCCGCAAGGAAGGATATAGGCCTCGATGAGCAGCTACCTCTTCACCTCCGAGTCGGTCTCCGAGGGACACCCGGACAAGATCGCCGACCAGATCTCCGACGCCGTGCTGGACGCCATCCTGGCCCAGGATCCGCGCGCCCGCGTGGCCTGCGAGACCATGGTCAAGACCGGTGTCGCCATTGTTTCCGGCGAAATCACCACCGACGCCTGGGTCGACATCGAAGATCTGACCCGCAAGGTCATCCTCGACATCGGCTACGACTCGTCCGAAGTCGGCTTCGACGGCGCCACCTGCGGCGTGCTGAACCTGATCGGCAAGCAGTCACCCGACATCAATCGCGGCGTCGACCGCAAGAAGCCCGAGGAACAAGGCGCCGGCGACCAGGGCCTGATGTTCGGCTACGCCTGCAACGAGACCCGCGAGCTGATGCCGGCTCCGATCTACTATTCGCACCGCCTCGTCGAGCAGCAAGCCAAGGTTCGCAAGCAAAGGAACAGCCCGCTGCCGTGGCTGCGTCCGGACGCCAAGAGCCAGGTCACCCTGCGCTACGACGACGGCAAGATCGCCGGCATCGACGCCGTGGTGCTGTCCACGCAGCACGATCCGGGCATCAAGCACAAGGAAATCCTCGACGGCGTCTACGAGCACATCCTGAAGCCGGTGCTGCCGGCCGCGTGGCTGAAGACGCTGACCAAGTCGAAAATGCACATCAACCCGACCGGCAAGTTCGTCATCGGCGGTCCCGTCGGCGACTGCGGCCTGACTGGCCGCAAGATCATCGTCGACACCTATGGCGGCATGGCCCGCCACGGCGGTGGCGCGTTCTCCGGCAAGGACCCGTCGAAGGTGGACCGCTCGGCCGCCTATGCCGCGCGCTACGTAGCCAAGAACATCGTCGCCGCCGGCATCGCCGACAAGTGCGAGGTGCAGGTCAGCTACGCCATCGGCGTGGCCCGCCCGACCTCCATTTCCGTCACCACCTTCGGCACCGGCAAGATCCCGGACGAGAAGATCGAGGCCCTGATCGCGCAGCACTTCGACCTGCGTCCGTACGGCATCATCCAGATGCTGGATCTGATCCATCCCATGTACCAGCGCACCGCCAGCTACGGCCACTTCGGCCGCAAACCGGTGACGAAGGCGCATTACAGCTACGAGACCCTCGAGAACGGCCGCAAGACGCAGCACAAGACCGACGCGTTCGAGGCGTTCCCGTGGGAGAAGACGGATCGTGCGGAAGAACTGCGCAAGGCGGCCAAACTGAAGTAACGTCGCGTCGAACACACGGCAGTATCGAGAACGGGCGGCTCCAGGCCGCCCGTTTTTTTTTGCCGCTTCCATGGACAAGCCTCGCGAAACTGTTTGTGCCGAGCCTTGCGCGGAATCGAAGCGTGGCGCAGTCAGGGCTCCTCGGATGCGATAAGCGCGGCCTCGCCGTAGGAGTCCATGACGCGCTGATGTTCGTCCGATCGCTTGAAGTCCCCAAAATGCACTGGGTCACAGGCATCGAGCGAATAGTCGCAGCGCCCCTGCATGAGCATCGCCGTCATCGCCCTGAGCAGAGGCACCTCGGGAAGCTTTTCCTCTACAAACAGGAACTGGCCCGCCTGGTTGACCTCCAGGAAATACATGTCGCCCTGCTGATCGACAACCAGATCGGCACAGCCGACAACGATGCCCAGCTTCTTCATGAGCCTGCGAATGCGCTCCTCCCACGCAGCCGGCAGTTGCACTGTCTCCATGCGGGTCTCGTCCGCGAGAACCTGCTGACGCCAGTCCAGATAGGCGGCCCCGGACTGCTTGAGCACACGCACAGCGAAAATCCGATCACCGATCACGGTCACGCGAATGTCTTCGGTCTTGTCGATGTACCGCTGGAAGATACCGGGACACATGGCGATGGACGCCTCGGGCAGTTCCGAATCCGCATCGAGCAGGGTCACACCCAGGTCGTACAGCTTGCCCTTGGAACGGCTCAACCAGCTGTGCGGATAGAACGTCTTGTAGATCACCCGCCCCCAACGCTGAATCAACCGTGCGACGTCCTCGGCATGATTGGTCACCACCATGTCGGGGAACGGAATATCCAGCTCGGCCGCTGCCTGCAACTGCACGAGCTTGCTCTCGGCCGCGTAGGCCGCGACCGGATCGTTGATCCAGAGCGTATCCAGAACCTTCGTACCCAGATCGAAGAGGTTCTTCTGGAAAAATTTCCACTGCACGGTGAGGAATTCGCGATCCGACTCCATGCACGGTTCGGGCTCGGGGGCCGCCGGCCGCCGGAACCAGATCGAGCGGGGCGCATCCGGGCAGGCATCCGACCACCAGCGCATGCCGCCACCGTCGGCGTGAATCGAGATACGCCGTCCCACACAACTGAAATCCGGAGCAATACGGGTCGGAATATCCATGCGATCGAGGGACCAGCGCAATGCAGCCGTATGCGGTTCATTCCACTTGGCCAGAATCAGGACAGCCTTGTCCATGTGCGTCTCCGTTCAAAAATCGTGCTCGATTTTGAGTTGCTTTCACATCAATGGCCGACCGTTGCAAGACCGAGCAGGCAACGGTCGGCCCGGACGCAGTTCACTGCACCCGTCATACGATGCAGCGACTTGCAATCGCGACGATTAGGGCAGGAAGCCCAGGTCGGTCGGATCCGGCGTGTCATTCGAGACCGAACCGGACGTCACGGAGTGGTAGCACCCCTTCTTCAGCTCATCCGTATTCTTGCGGCTGATCTCACTCGCCACGACGCGCCCGAACGGGCGGGTGGTGCGATCGGTCACCTTATTGCTCTCCATGATGCAATCTCCTTGTCAAATACAATGAACGAGGTGCGCGAATAACATTGCCCCTCGAGTGCCCCGAATAATCGGAGGGACACTGCCTACCGATTCTAGAACCATCGCTATAAAAAAACGTGAAAAAAATCACGCATGGGCCCGCACGGCAATAAATAACACCCACTCAATGCCGGTTAATGGCTAATCCAATCGCTGCGCGCAGAATTTGCCGAACATATGGCATTGATGCAAAGTTGAGGCTTGCTGTTTCTGGAAAATCCGCATGAAAACCGTCTTTTCCTGTTTTGTGCTCGTCGCCGCTACGATCAGCGCCCCGGTTCTGGCCAAGTCTCCACACTGCTCTCCCTTGCTCGGTCGCTGGGCCGTCGTCAAATCACGCCTGCCGATGCCGCCAGCACAGCGGCCGAAAAAGGTCGTCATAGCATTCCGCCACGCGGACCTGGCGAAGCTGACGATGGATGTCGATATCGTCTACGCAAACGGCAAAGAGGTACACACCGTCAGCACCGCCACGCTCGACGGCGCTTCGTATCCGGTGAAGGGCAGCCCCGAGGCCGATCTCTATGCAATGAAGATGCCGCAACCCGATACGCTGGTCCTGGCGCTCAGCATGCATGGCATACCGGCCTCGACACGCATCTACACGGTCGCTGCGGACCATAAGCACATGACTGAAACGGCCGTGTATTACGACAAGAACGGCCACCCGATTCTGAAAACTCACTACTTCACGCGGATGGGACCGAAACATTCCGACCGTATGTGATGAGTCAGGCAGCTTCCTGTCGTGGCAAGCGAGCCGGGAAGTATCATGCTCGCTCCTTGATGCCGGAAGCGACTGGGTTTCGCGCACCGCCGGACACAGCTTGAAGCTGACAACGACTTCGACGACCCAATCGGAAAAATCATTTGTCCATGCCCGTATCCCTGCCTTCCTCGACCGAGACCGGTGCACTCGGCGTTCCTCACCTCAAGCGCATGTGGGCGTTCGCCGTGGCGGCACGGTCCGCCACGGAACCATCGCGCCCCGGCGAAGAGCGGCTGGATCACCAGGTCCTCAATGCGCTGGGAGTCGGTCTGCATCAGACCTGGGAATACCTGATGCACAACGCTTCGACATTCGAGGCCTTCGAAGCCTGGATTGTGGCCACGGCTGGCACGCCCGATCCATTCAACGTCGAGCGCCTGCGCGCTGCCGTTCATCGCGAACCATGTCCAAAAGTTGCCCGCGCCTGGCTGGATGCCATCGAGGCAAGCCCGCCCGTACTGAGCGACGCGGACCTCGCTCATTGGAACGAACACGGTTACGTCGTGCTGCACGATGCCATCACCGAGGCCGAACGACAGGCCGCCGTGAAGACCATATGCGCCCATGTCGGCGCCGATCTCGAAGACCCCGAGTCGTGGTATCGATCCAGCACCGATCGCCACGGCATCATGGTCGAGCTGATCCAGCACTCGGCGCTGGATGCCGCGCGCCGCTCACCGCGCATCCACAAGGCGTTCGCGCAGTTGTGGGGAACCGCCGACCTGTGGCCCACGGCGGACCGCTGCGGATTCCATCCGCCGCAGCGCCAGTATTGCCCCTTCCCCGGACCGGATCTGCACTGGGATCTCGATCTCGCTGCACCGCTCGCGTTCGACACGCAGGGCATCCTCTATTTCACCGATACGCCGGCCGAACAGGGGGCACTGACTGTGGTGCCGGGTTTCCACCACAAACTGCCCGACTGGCTGACCACGCTCGAACCCGGCGTCGATCCGCACCAACAGGACCTCCATGCACTGGGCTCGAAGCCGATTGCGGGCCGCGCTGGCGACCTGGTGATCTGGCACGCCTGGCTGCCACACGGCAGTCGCCCCAACCTGGGTGAACGCCCGCGGATCGTCCAGTACATCACGCATGCAGCCACCGTCGGCATGACAACTGCCCGCGCTGGCTGACAGGGAACGAATCGAGCACATCGATCTCCCGACGAAAATGCACTTCGGCGATCGACTGCAACGAAAAACGGGATGCCTGAAGCATCCCGTTTTTCGCATTCAGGACCTAATGGCCCGCTTTACTTGTGCATGGCCTTCTTGCTCTTGACCATGCCTTGCCCACCATCGTCATCGAGCACCAGGTTACCCAAAATCGACCAGGCGAAGTCGAGCTGCAGCTTGCCCTGGAACGAGGGATCGTTCAGACCGAAATAGAAGTCCGCCGCATACGGCTTCTCGCGATTGTCCGGATCCTTGTAGTGCCCGGGCGTGGACTGGTATTGCGCCTGTCCGTGGCAGCTCATGCAGTTGGTCTGCACCCCGTACTCGTTGGTGATCACCTTACCGTCCGGCTGCGTGATGCTGCCCCTGGCCTGGAAGGTCGACGGCGAGAAACCGGCTTCCAGATGCGGGTTGTAGGCGATCACGGAATGACCGACGCTCTGGCCGCCATTGATCGGTTGCGCCGGCGCGACCATCTGGTACGAGAGCGCCATCGCGTAGTGACCGGACTCCGCATCCATGTCCTGCTGCGGACGGGCCGCCGCGATGGTGCTGTCGCTGGGCAGATACGGCTGGTTCGGGTTGGCCGACCACCAGAAGGTCTGCCAGGCCCAGCGCGTGGTCTCGCGCGTGGTCACGTGCATGCCGACCAGAATGGCGATGTCGCCCGCGGACACTTTCATCTTGGTCTGCGAAGCGATGGCCGGCGCTTCCTGCGCCGTGATCACGTGATGGATGAAGTCGCTCACATGAAACGTGGTGGACGCCGTGCGGCCGGCACAGCCCTTATCGATCGCGTTGCCCGTGCTGGGACCGCTCTGATTGACGTCGACGTATACACACGCGCCCCAGTCCGGTTCCGGGAAGGTCTTCGCCGGCGAAGGCGTGCCAGGCCAGCCGGGCATCGTGTAGATGCCGTCCTTGACGTTCCCATCGGTCTCGTTTTTCTGAATGACCTTGTAGACCGGCTTGATCGTGATGGCGCTGGTCGGGAACACCGGGATCTGCGTGTAGCCCTCCTTCAGGTAGCGGTTAAGCGTGCTCTGAAGGAACAGCTTGTTGCGGATCGCATGTTCGGCAGCGGCCGGGTTGTAGGCCACCGTGACGAAGATTTTGGTATCGCCGTCCGGAATCGCCGACGCCGACTTCAGCATCGGCTGAAGATTACGGAACTGATGCGGCATTTCCAGCTTGAAGCGGCTGCCCGGACGCAGCAGTTGCGACTTCTGCAGCAGCACCCGTCCCTTGACGACATCCGTGCCCAGCCCGGACTGGATGCGATAGATCATGTTCGAGGGCGTGGTCCAGGTTTCGAAAGCGCGCACGGGCGTGCCGTTGACCTTGCCGGTGTACTGGGTCAATCCCGCCCAGATCGACCAGGCATGCCGAATCAACGCCGCCTGATTGCCCGAATAGACCCAGCCGTTGACGGTGGTTTCCGACTGCGGATACGCCTCGCCGGTCGCATTCGGAAGATTGGGCACGCAGACCAGGTTGCCGTTGAGGTTGGCGATGTCGCCACCCTTCATCACCTCGTTCTGGCAGGTTCCCAGTTGCTCCAGCGTGGTCTGCTGGAAACTGCCGCTCAAGGTCTGACAACTGGCGGACAGCGCATCCCCCTGAACCGCCGCGCCGGTACAACTCAGCAGATAGGATCCCGGCGGCGGCCCGGCCGCCACAGCAGGAGCCGTCCAGACCAGGCAGGACACACCCGCCCATGCAAGCATCGATGCGATCTTCATGTTCCCCTCCTTCCTTGATTTCCCATCCAACGAAAGTCGGCACGCCGCACCGCGACGCGCTCGCCTGCTCCGACTCCCCTCCGGAATGTCCGCCGCATGCTGCCGGCCAGCCACCCCATATCGATCGACGTACCATCTAGAACGTCGACCAAAGCTTTGTTGAACGTATCCCTGTGCGGGCGCGTCCGCGCTTCGCTCTGCGGCACGATCCGAGTACTCATCGCATGATCGGTGCAGCCCTTTACACGACCATATGCCACCGAGCCGTGAACTTATGCACAAATCTGGCAATCTTATGATGAAGATTCCATGCAGAGATGTGTTCGGACATTCGCCGTGCAAACCAGGCACGGCACCATGCCTGTACACCAGCGGAACCCCAATTGAACATGCCGCATACGCGGCGCTGACGTAGTCATAGTCCGCGCCGCCCTCATGCTTGGAATACGCGACTTCAGCCGGGCAATGATCGGGCCACACCCTTGCGGCAAATGTGTCACAACAGGTGACGAGCCACCCAGGCTCTCTCTTCGTTGCCCCAGATACCTGAAAACACCCTACTCGCGTAGCATCGACTGCAGTGAACAGCGTGTGGAACGGAATAGAACCCGGCATGTTTGAAACCCGCATACGGCTCGAATACGGGTCCGCTCCCGGCACACTTCAGGAAAATGAAAAAAAAGTGGGGTGACAGGCGACACAATGGAGACTTCCATCGTGTCGTCATGCCACCCCACTCTCTGTTCACGTCAGCGCACGAAGTCTATCGACTTCAACCTCAGTCACGAGTAGTGCGCGAACTTTGCACGTAACATTGATTTAGCGATTCGCCCCACTACTACCCCTGCCGCCGGTCGCGAAGCCCTGCCCAGTCTGTTCATTCATGCGTTGAGAGCCACCCAACGCACCGCCTGCGGCATTCGGATCTGCCGGCATGAAATCACCCTGATGGTTACCCAGAGCCAGACGATGATCGGGGGTATGCACCCAATGCCACGACCCGGACGGCAATGGCTTCATGGACACATATTGGAAATTCGCCGCATGGGTGCCGTCCTTTTTCTCCATGACATGCAAGGCCAGCGTGACCACGACATCGCTCGAGATCGGCTTCCCGTGATCCTGTGCAGGCTTCGTGATCATCTTGTTCAGCGTGGCACGCAATACCCTGACCAGGCTCGGGCGCACCTTGTACGCCGGGGTGACATCCGTCACCGTGCCCTGCTTGTCGACATGAACCAGGACCGGCAGCGTCCGCATATCCGCATCCGCGGCCGAATTGGCCTTGACACTCGTCTGGGCTGCAAACGCAGTGGTGACCGCAAGAAATGCGCTCACGCCCAAAATGGCAGAAACAAAACGTGACATAGCTTCCCCTCCTTGTTGGTATTGGATCTTCTGGCAAGCAAACCGCGCACCATTGTTTTCATCATACCCTTGCTGAGGACGCAAGCAAAAACGGCCTGCAGAGCGGGCAAACACGACCCGTTTCCGGAAATCCGTAAATCGCCGCCGGCCTCTTCAGTAGAGTCTGCATCTGATGCGAACCTTCCATCCAGCATCATCAACTCTCCCGATCACCGCAGACCATGACTTCCGTTTCGGAAACACATCCGAACCGTGACCGTAAAATCCCTGTCGAATGTCTGCACTGAAACAGACCGCCTCCTTCCCTCTACACGAAACCCTACGCATGCGCGAAACCGTCCTCGAATTCTGGTTCGACGAAATCGATCCGAAAATGTGGTGGGCCAAGGACACGGACTTCGATGCCCGCATCCGCAAGCGTTTCGGTCCCGTGCTGGAACAGGCGGTCGCCGGCGAGTTGCATGACTGGCGCGAGACGCCTCGCGGCCGATTAGCGGAAGTGATCGTGCTGGACCAGTTCTCACGCAACATCCACCGCGGCACGCCGCAGGCATTCGCCCACGATCCCATGGCGCTGGCATTGGCGCAGGAGGCCATTCGCGCAGACGCACCGACCCGCCTTTCACCGATCGAAAGCAACTTTCTCTACATGCCGTTCATGCACAGCGAGTCGCGAGTCATCCAGGCCTGGGCCGACTCGCTGTTCCGCGAAAATGGCCTGGAAGAGAATTACCGCTTCGCCGTGCGACATCGTGAAATCATCGAACGTTTCGGTCGCTATCCTCATCGCAACGGCATACTTGGACGCGCGTCGACGCCGGAGGAAGTCGCGTTCCTCGAACATCCCGGATCCAGTTTCTAGGCTCGCCGATGCGACGGACGGAGGCGACAACCGATCGCGGCAAGGTACTCGCGCCATCCATGCTCGCGTTCTCTGCACGTCGCCGCGCTGCCCCGTACAATTCCCGCAATGGTCCGCTGTCAGGATGGCTTTCATGAACTCCAGAGCACGTCGCATCGTCGCAGGCGCAGCCGGCATCCTCAGCGCCCTGATCACTGTCGCCGTCATCGAGTACGTCGGCCACAGTCTGTATCCGCCGCCGGAGAACCTGGACTTCTCCGACCATAACGCGGTCGCTGCCTTCATCCGCTCCCTGCCGACCGGCGCGTTCGGCTTCGTCCTCTCGGCGTGGGCATTCGGCGTGCTGGACGGCACGCTGGTCGCCATCGTGATCGCACGCGCCAGGGCCGGACTCTATGCGACCCTGATCGGCGGTGTGGTACTGATCGCCGCGCTGGTGAACCTGACCATGTTTCCGCACCCCATGTGGTTCCAGATCTCGGCCATCGTGCTGATCGCCACGGCAACGCTGACCGCGAGTCTCGTCGGCCAATTCCTGCTCCCCGCGCGAAACTGAGCACGACATCGACATGCCGGAATGCTCCGGAACAGGTCGACCCGCACTCACGTCTGGTCTCGGCAAACCCGGGTTCCACGCAAAAAAAAGGCCGCACAAAGCGGCCTTTTCCACGTATTCATCGCGATGATGGCTAACCCGGGCGTACGCCCAGGATGCGAGCAGGCAGCATGACGATTCCCTTGAGGAAGGCGAACACGCCCTCGACCGCCACACCGAGCAGCCGGAACGGCAGCAGAAGCAGCCACACGAACGGATAGAGCACCAGCGCAAGCAGCGCCAGCGGCCAACAGAACACGAGCAACAGAAGCCAGAGCACGAACGTCAGCATGGCAGTCTCCCGGCATTCGACGAAAATAGACAAGATAATCATGAGGTCATCGGCGTGGTCCATCCAGTGCCGAAAGCCATGTCGCCCAGGATCAGACCGGGAACACGCGTGCGCCGGACGCACGGCTGTGCACGCGACGCCCGGCCGCGCATGTCCGTATCCAGGAGCGTCAAGCGAACACATCGCGGCTTCCCTGCCGCAATTCGACCACATCCATCCCTGCAATGGGGCCGTGCAATGGGCCATGCCGGACAAACATGTCGCTCACCATGCTTATCAAGCCTGAATCGAATGACGCAACTTTTTGATTGTATATATAAAAAAGTCGGCTCATGATAAGCAAGAGAAGGATTCCGTGCAGGAGGAGGCCGTATGAAGACGCTCGGATTCGTCGTGCTCGCACTGACCTGCATGATCGGCCACACGGCTCTTGCCCAGCATGCTCCCGCGAAGACCCATCCTCGCGACATGCTGGCCGGGATCGATACCAGCGCCCCCTTCACCGTCTGCAACGCTCGCTATGCCTTGTGCACCAAGGCCACATGCACACCAGCCGGGAACAACCAGTACGACTGCACCTGCAAGGTGAAGAAAGGCTGGTCGGCCGGCACCCAGACCTGCGCCCAGATCCAGCAGCTGGAAGCGCAAGGTCGGATTCCATCGCGCTACTACCCGATCAAGAGCTTCGTGACCTGCCCCGGCCCAACCACCTGGGCATTCTGTCTGGACAAGGTCTGTACGCCCAGTATGGACGGCAAGACGGCCCATTGCGTCTGCATCGGCCGCACATCGAAACGATACGTGGTACCCACCAGCAAGAACACGCCGGCCACCTGCAGCGGTAATCCCGTCGTGTCCTCGGCCAGCATCGTGCAGTTGTTCACCATCACCCAGTACCTGAAGACGCAGCCGGAGCTGCAACCGCACAACTTCGAGGTGCTCAACAAAGCGACGTCCGGCCATGCACGGCCCACGTCGGCGACCGGGCACTGAGGACCATCCATCATGCGCCGCGCGACCTTGACGACCACAGTGGCGGCGATACTGATCGGGCTGGTCCTTCTCTGTATCGAGGCGACACCCGCCCTGACCGGACTGTTCTTCGCGCCGTTCGCGCTGGGACCGCTGTGCATCACGCTGCTGCTTGCCCTGCTGTTCTCGGAACGGCGGGCTGAGGCGATCCTGCTGGCCTCTACCGTCCTCTACATGGCCTGGTTCGGCTATCTGTACATGGACATCTTCCACTGGCATCCCGACCCGCAGAGTGCAATCGGTCTGCTGCTTGCGGGACTCTACGCACTACCCGTGATGCTGGCGTTCTGGGCCGTTGCAGGACGCAGGCAGCACATCGCCAACCACCAGCCGATCAAGCGCACCTGAACGGGCACCGCGCGATACCTTTCCGAGTCTCCAGAGCTCATCCGCGAGCCACCCTCGGCTCCTCGGCGTCGAACGGTGTCTGTCATGGATCCGTTGCGACAGGCACGGACTGCGCATCTTGATGCCCGGTCACGCCTGGCACCGAGCCGAGGCCCGGACCGGCGATGCGCAGATTCCGCTGCATATAGGTGCGCATTTCGACATCCGGCGGACGCGGCGCTGCCCCGCCCAGATGACGATGCAGCATGCGCAGAATCAGATAGCCCATGACCTGACGCGCCAGGTCGTTCTCGGCGACATGCCCGGCATCCGGGTCGATCAGAAGGCTGACATCCTTGTGCAGCATCTGCAGGCGTGCGGCATACGCGATCACGCCACGCAGTGCGATACGGCGATCCATGCCGCCGGCCATCATCAGCAGCGGCCCGCGCACGCGCCGGGCGTTGGCCAACGGTGACTGTTCGTGCAAGCGCCGCATGCGGACCGGATCGTCCGGGTCCAGGTCGAGCTGACGCATCCAGTCCACGAACGGAATCGCCGACGAGAGTCTCAGCGCCTCCCGACTGCGCGCAATCCAGCGCACGGTCCAGGAAAAGTCCGTTGGCGGCACGATGGCGACGCCGACCTTGAACAGATCCGGCTGCCAGGTCATCCCCAGCAACGTGGCATAACCGCCGAACGACGCGCCGAAGATACCGACGCGATCCGGATCGCCGATGTGCCGATGCAACAGGAAGTGCACGCCATCGACGATGTCCTGCTGCACACGCCCGTTGCCGTAGTCACCGTGCGCGGCGAGCATGTAGCGGCGCCCCAACCCGGTGGAGCCGCGGAAGTCCGGCTCGAACACGGCGTAGCCGCGATCGGTCAGTAATTGCACATAGGCCGAGAACTCCGGCCGCACGTGATTCCACGGACCGCCGTGCGCCAGCACCACCAGCGGCACATGCGCCGGGTCCCGGCCCGGCGGCAACGACAGAAAACCGACCAGCCGCATGCCGTCCGAAGCGCGATAGGAGAACGGGATCTTGCGCGATGTCGCGGTCGCCGGCACCGAGGCAATCGGCCTGCGATCGCGATCCAGGCGCGGAAAATCGAGAATCCGCCGCAGGGAACCGGTACGCGGATCGTATAGATACCAATGTCGCCCCTGCAGCCGGCTGGAACGCACCGATATCAGCCAGCGCGCATGCGGCCCACGTCCAACATCGATGTGCAGATCGCGCTCATGCAGACGTCGATCCAAACGCTTCATCTGCGTCTTCATGGCTCGCGTCAGACCGTAGTCAGCAGCGTGAACGCTGCGGTACCCCGTGATCAACGGCCGCCCGCTGTCCGGATCGAGCGTCACCCACTCCAGATCGGCGCGACCGTGCGGATCGCGCTGCACCGTGTGCAGATGTCCCTCCGCATCGAGTCGCTCCAGGCCGATCAGGTCACCGTCCAGATTCCCGCTCAACAGCAGCGACCGCCCATCGGGGCTTGCCGACAGGAAGTTGCACACACGCAGATCTCGACAATGCCTGACCGCATGCCATGTCCCACCGACATCGCGATGCAGAATCACAATCGCACCCTGGCGATAGCGCGCCATAAAACGCAGACGCCCCTTGCCGTCGAAGGCGTAATCGACGATGCGATCCGCGGAGATGTCCAGCACGGTGCGCTGTCCGCGCAGGCCGATGCGCACCAGGCGCCAGCGTGTGCCGCCCTGCGCGTCCGGCACTTGCTCGCGCACGATCACGGCGGAAGCATGCCGCGGATCGACACCCATCCATTCCCGCTGCGCCGGTCCGCCCAATGTGGTGACGATGCCGTTCTCCCGCGCGTCGTCGGTCGATATCGCGAAGACCTGTCGCGAGGACACCAGCAGCAGGTGCCGGCTATCGTGCGTGAAGGCCAGCTGCACGGCATCGGCACGGCGAAGCAGACGCCGAGCCGGGCCGCCACCTGTCGGCAGCAGCCACACCGCACGCTCGTTCCCCTGCAAGCGCAGATACGCCACGAAACGGCCATCCGGAGACAGCGTCACGGCCGACGTCGCCGCACGGCTCAGATACGATGCCAACGACACATGAGGAGCAGCAGGTCGTGCACGCTCCGCGGCGACGGCAGCACGCCAGGTACCGGAACCCATTGGTGCGGGCTGCGCCGAAGCACTCGCCATCATCATCACCGCAAGCGCTGACGCGAGACGCCGGAGAGCAGGTCTCACGAGTCGATCTGCTGCCCGCTTCACGACACGGATTCCGATGCGTTGCGCGGATACAGCAGCCACAGACTGATCCAGGCTGGCACGCCGATCGCCAGACACGCCGCCAACCAGGCCATTCGCGCGCGCCACGGTATGCGACGACGCGCCCCCAGCCACACGCCACCGATGAGCGCGATCACCGACCACGCCCCGGCCAGCCACCACATCGGTGCCGGGACCGGTGTCCTCGACGTCGCATAGGCCCGCGGTGGCGCGAACAGATTCCGGCCCGCCTCACCCAGACGATAGAGCAGCGGCGACGGCAACCAATGCCGATAGCGGAAGATCGCGGGAAAATCCTGATGCAGTTCGCGACGTGCGAGCGTCTTCACGCGCCCATCGTCATGCACATGCACCAGCACCTGTACCGGATGCACGCCATGCGGCAGATAGGCACCGCCGCTCAGATCGAAATCGATCAGATAGCCATCCACCATCTCGACTACGTCGAGCCGGGCCAGATCGCCGAAGTTACCGGGAAGCTGCACGCGCTGGCGCGGTTTCATCGCCCCCAGCCCATCGACCAGTGGCAGGCTGTCGTAGAAATACACGGCCCGATTGCTGACCACGGCCAACTGCGCACCGACCGGCTCGATGTCGAACGCCGTTTCGCCGGCGGGCAGCGTGATGCGCGGACGAACCTGCGCCGCAGCACTGTCGTACTGATATATGACATGACCGCCGAACAGCATCTGATCGCCAGGCCGCAGTCCCGGCAGGGTGCCCACCGGCTGCACGGGAACCGGAAAAGCGGCCTGCCGGCGTCCGATGCCGATCTCTCCGACACGCTTCCCATCCCGCTGCCGAAAGACCTCCAGACGCATGCGATCCTGACTGAACACCAGGCGCTGCCCGCGCTGCGCATCGACGAATGCCGTCGGCGCTTCGTTGGTCAGACGGCCTCGCCGCACGGCCCCGCCGATCTTCTCGCCAAGCGTGTAGACCTTGGACAGATCAATCTGCCTGCGCAGCACTTCGCTCTCGCGGTCATGCATGCCCTTCAACGCGGCCTTCATGCGCTGATTGCCCGTCATGCGGCTCAGCGCGACGTAGCCGTCGGACGGTGGTGCGGTCATGTTGATCGGATCCGTGCCGAGCATGGTCCAGACCATCTCCCCGCCCAGCGCCAGCAGCGCGAAACCCAGCATGATCGTCATCTGCAACGGCAAGGCCGTGATCAGCGTGGCGGGAAGACTTCGCGGCAGCGCGCTCAGGTCCGGTTTGAAGGCCGTCCACAACAACCCCGCAAGCCAGAGCAGAACCAGTGCCTGCACCACCAACGCGTCGACGCCGCCCGCACGACTCTCGTACAACGCCAGCACGAAGATGATCGCCGTGACGGCGATCCGCCGGTTCGCCAGCGTGACATAGCTGCCTGCGAGATAACCGCAGGAGGTCAGCAGCAGCGCCGCCAGGGGCAGCAGTCCATGGCGCAGATCGACCACCCGCGCCGTGAACGCAATCTGATACCCCAGCGCCGCCAGCAGCGGCAGCACGATCGCCGCGGCCAACAGAACCGCGCCCGCTCCAGTCAGCGCCAAGGCAATGCGCCAGGGTGCCAGGGGCCGGTGCAGCAGATTCAGCCACGCGCTGCCGCGTCGGTATCCGCTCATCTGCACCACGCCCAGCACGACGCCGCTCAGCAGGTAGACCGCCGCGAAAGCCTGATAGAACAACAGCGTCTGCTGCCCTGGATCGAGCAGGCGGCAAATAAGGAACAGCACCACCAGATGAAGCGCCGCATAGGCGATGGCCCAGCCACGGAAACGCTGCAGTTCGGCCTTGAACAGTTCGAACATGATCCAACCTCGACATCGGACGCGCGTCGGCGACGCGCTCGGGGAAAGGGCTCGCCGTCAGGCCGCCGCGGGAGAAGCGTGGTTCTTGCCCAGAAAACCGTTCACGGCACGATCCAGGCTGACCGGCATGCTTTGCATCGAACGCACGCCGTGGCTTTCGAGAAAGCTGCCGAAGTCATCGTCCTGATCCAGCACCAGGTAGTGATGCAGGCCCTCGATGCGCTTGTGTTCGAGCAGGCCCGGCACCTCGGAAGGCGGCGGCCCCTTGAACGGCATGTCGGCGATCCACAGACGCACGCGGGCGCAGAAATCCTCCGGCGCCGACATGTGCATGAGCCGCCCGTGCTCCATCACGATGAGATTGTCGGCCACGCGCTCGACCTCCTCCATCTGGTGCGAACAGTAGATCGCCGTGCAGGCCTCGGCCGCGCTGGAATACAGCAGCGCCTCCAGGAATGCGCGCTTGGCCACGACATCCAGGCCCAGCGTCGGCTCGTCCAGCACCAGCAATTCCGGCGACTGCGCCAGAGCCAGGGCCAGATTCAGCCCCGCCCGTTCGCCACGCGAAAGCTGGCCGACCTTCTGCTCCGGAAGTACGTGGTAGTGCCCGATGACTTCCTCGAACGCAGCCTGATTCCAGTGCGCGTACTGCTTGCGCTGCATGCGCGTCACGGCGTCCACGCGCATCCATCGCGGCAGAGAGTGCTCTTCGTTCACGAAGCCGATGCGGCCGCGCAACGCCGGCGTCAAGGCGTCACTGCGGCAACCGAGAATGCGCGCATGCCCGCTGCTGGGCGCCAAGAATCCGAGCAGAATCCGGAACAGTGTGGACTTGCCCGCACCGTTGGCGCCGACGATCGCGTGCACGTTGCCGCGCGGCACGCGCAGATCCAGATGATCCAGCGCAAGTTTACGATCGTAGCGCTTGCACAACGCCTCGGTCTCGATGACGTACTCGCTCATCGGAAAATTCCTTGTGAAATCCCTCAGGCGGTCTTGCGTATCAGGACACGCAGCGCTTCATCCAGACGCTGCAAGGCCTGCTGCGGCGGGTAATCCAGCGCCACCACTTCATGCACGAAGTGGCGAATGGCGTCGTCCAGACGGCGTTCGCGCTCGTCGTCGCTCAAGCGCTGACGCGGCGGTGCCACGAACAAGCCCAATCCCTGCCGCGACTCCACCCAGCCCTCGCTGCCGAGTTCGGCATAGGCCTTGGCCACGGTGTTCGGGTTGATACCCAACTGCTGGGCAAGACCGCGCACGCTGGGCAGTTTGCCGCCCGACTCGAGTTCGCCGGTGGCGATCTTCATGCGCACGGCATCGACGATCTGCTTGCTCAGCGGGCGCGAATCGCCGGTCGCGACTTGTATGGCCAGGACTTGGGTGCGCGGCATGTCCGCTCTCCGTATGGTGTACTACGATACATAGTACACTTTGCGCAACCTACTCCGTCAAGGCCATGGGTCATGGTAGGCGGATATTCCAAAGGAATGGGCGAGAACACGGACCTCTTGTGACCCTGCTCACCGCCTATCACCCGCTTTCAATACCGCATTGGCACTTCGTCGAGCAGCGCGAACACCGTAGCGATCCCGACCACCTCCATCCCGACACGGCGGGTCGCACCGGACATAACCTATGCATCGCCTGCTCGACGGCACTTCATGTGCCACCTCTCCTGCGCGGGTGGACGACCACATCATGGATCAGCTTTCCCCTACAGACATTGGGACATGAATCACGGAAGCTATTCGTGCTCCACATGCGGCATCGCGTTTCGCGCTTGGACGGCCGGCGCGTATCGGCAAGTGGGGTTCGACCTAGGCACGACACGGTGAAGGTTGGGGGACCCGATCCGTGAAAGGGTAAGCCCGCCCACAGAAAGCCAGTGTTCACACGCTGGCTTTCTGCTTTATCGCTCAGCGTCACTGCTACCCTAGGGCGCATGACTGCTACAAGGACCGTTCGCGCATACCGCATCGTCTCGTGCGCACTCACCGCGCTCTGCCTGATCCTGCTCGCCGGCTGTGCCTCGAACCCGCCCCGGCACACCGACAATTTGTGCAAGGTGTTCGACCAGCATCCGGACTGGTACGACGCGGCTCACGACGCGCAGAAGCGCTGGGGCACCCCGATCCATGTGCTGATGGCCTTCATCAATCGCGAGTCGAGCTTTCGCAAGCGCGCGCGGCCCGACCGCCCCTGGTTCCTGTTCATTCCCCTGCCGCGCAAATC
Organism: Oleiagrimonas citrea; assembly: GCF_012395255.1. Lineage (GTDB taxonomy): Bacteria > Pseudomonadota > Gammaproteobacteria > Xanthomonadales > Rhodanobacteraceae > Oleiagrimonas > Oleiagrimonas citrea. The sequence continues at coordinate 223,472 of NZ_JAAZQD010000004.1, read as the reverse complement.
CAGCGCCTACGGCTACGCACAGATCCAGGACCCGGCATGGGAGGACTACAAGAAAGCCAACGGCGGCCTGTTCAAGAGTCGAACGGACATGAAGGACGCGCTGGACTTCATCGGCTGGTACACCGACCGTATCCATCGCGCGCTGGGCATTTCCAAATGGGACGCCAAGCACCTGTACCTCGCCTACCACGAGGGTATCGGCGGCTACCGTAGCGGACACTGGAAGCGCAATCGCTCGCTGCTTCGCACGGCCAACGGCGTAGCCTACCGCTCCCGCCAGTACGGCGCGCAGCTCAAGCGCTGCGCGGTGCGCTTCCGCTGCCGGCACTGGTATCAGTTGTTCTGCCACTGAGGTATTGCATTGGAAATGCCCCGAAGTTAGTTGACAAAGTCAACCATGACGGCAAGAATATGGTTGATATTGTCAACTTTATCCCGCCATGTCCTCCACGCCCCCCGGTGATGCCCTGCATCGTCTGTTGCACGCCTACAAGCGCGCCATGCGCGAGGCTTATCGCGCTGCCGGCATCGACCTGCCCTCTTCGCACGTACGCACATTGAAGGCGATCTGCGGCCTGCCGAAATGTACCGCGCAGGCCATCGCCGAACGCATGCATCGCGACAAGTCGCAGATCACCCGTGTCGTGCACGACCTGCAGGCGGCCGGACTGATCACGCGCCGCCCCGACCCTGACGACGGCCGCCGCCAACTCCTCGCGCCGACCGCTTCCGGCAAACGCCTGCGCGCACGCGTTGCCGAGGCCGAACGCGAAGCCGGCACCCGCATGGTGCGCGGCCTACCGCCGACGTCCGTCGCGACATTCGTGCGCATGGCCGAAACCATGGCGGCCAACCTGGACACCACGGAGTCCTGAACATGAATCGTCCCGCCCCCTACCGCTTCACCGTTCTCGGCAAACATGCCGTCACTCCACGCATGCTGCGCGTGACCCTGGGCGGCGAAGGCATGCAACGCTTTCCCGACGATCAGGCCAGTGCCTACGTCAAACTGCTTCTCCCGGTTCCTGGCCAGGATCGTCCGCTTCTGCGCACCTACACCGTGCGCGCGCAGCGCGACGACGCCATCGACATCGACTTCGCGCTGCACGGCGAGGATGGCGGCGGCCCGGCTTCCGGCTGGGCACTGAGCTGCGCTCCCGGCGACGCCATCGAAATTGCCGGCCCCGGTCCCAAGAAACAGGTCGATCCCAAAGCCGACTGGATATTAATGGTCGGCGACATGACCGCCCTGCCTGCGCTCAGCGTGAACCTCGAACAACTGCCTCCGGACGCTCACGGCCGCGCGATCATCGAAGTGCCGGACGAAGCCGATATCCAGACGCTGTCCGCTCCCACCGGATTCGAGCTGCAATGGGTCCTCAATCCGCGCCCCGGGTACACGACACCGCTTCTGGACGCAGTCGAAGCGCTCCCGTGGCCACAAGGTGAGGTCAACATCTGGGCAGCCTGCGAATTCACCAGCATGCTCGCGCTGCGCACGCACTTCCGTGACATCCGCGGCATGACGCGGAAGCAGGTGTACATCTCCAGCTACTGGAAGCAGGGCAGCGACGAGGAATCGCACAAATCGCTGAAACGCACCGACGCCGAGCAGAACGAAACCCGCGCCGCCTGAGTCCCGGCCTGCTGCGATCATTCCGACGAAATCGCCGCTTGTCCGAGACAGACAAACCCACACCGACCCACACCGACTCGGCCTACACGACATGCCGCGTGCAGGCCATTGCGCCTGCCGCCACGAGCACAGGCCACGCCCCTCACGGTGCGGGATGCCCGAGCGTCCACTCTCCGATAGGCTTGCAACAAGCCCGCACGAAGCCGGCACAGGCCGACCGGCAGGGCGCGAGGGGAGTGGACATGCTTCACCGGACCCGAGCCTGGATCGCCGCCGCCATGCTTTTCGGGCTGGCTGCCAGCGCGCATGCGCAACGTCCGAAGACCTGTCTGGTGCTGGGCGGCGGCGGCGCCCGCGGAGCAGCGCACATCGGCGTACTCAAGGTGCTCGAACGCGAGCACGTGCCCATCGACTGCATCGCCGGCACATCAATGGGGGCCATCGTCGGCGGCCTGTACGCGGCCGGCTATTCGGCCGATCAGATTCAGGACATCCTCCAGCGCATCGACTGGAAGGACATGTTCCGCGACGACCCACCCCGCGAGGACCTCCCGATGCGCCGCAAGCGCGACGAGCTGCGCTTCCTGGGCGGCATCGAACTGGGCCTGCACGACGGTCGCATCGCCCTGCCCCGCGGCGTCATTCAGGGCCAGAAGATGCAACTGCTGCTGCGTCGGCTGCTGCTGTCGACACACCAGATACCCGACTTCGACCACCTTCCCATCCCTTTCCGCGCCGTCGCCACCGAAATCGGAACAGGCCGCAAAGTGGTCTTTTCGAAAGGCGATCTGGCCCTGGCCATCCGCGCCAGCATGTCCGTGCCGGGCGCCTTTGCGCCCATCCGCTATCGCGGCCACCTGATGGTCGACGGTGGCATGGTCGACAACGTGCCCATCGACCTGGCCCGCGAGATGGGCGCGCAGCGAATGATCGTGGTCGACGTCAGCCAGCCGCTTGCCGCCGAGAAGGAACTGAATTCGCCCTTCCACATCGCCAATCAGATGCTGACCGTGATGATGAAACGCGAGACCGACAAGCAACTGGCCACGCTCGGTCCCGACGACATCCTGATCACGCCGGCGCTGGGCGACTTGACCAGCGCCAGTTTCGACCGGGCGTCGCAGGCCATCGAACTCGGCGAACAGGCCGCACAGAAGAGCGCTTCGTCCTTGCAACGGGACGCGGTGGATGTGGCCACCTATGCCCGCTTCGCCGCAGCGCATCATCCAGCGCCCTTCGATCCGCCGCTGATCGCATTCCTGGATGTGCTTCACGATGGCAGCCGCACATCGGGTTACATCGAGCAACGCCTCTCCGACGAAGTCGGCCGGCGTTTCGACCCGCGCCGGCTGGACAAGGCCATCGGCCGCGCCTACGGCTACGGCACCTACCAGCGCATCGCCTACGACCTGGAAGAACGGGACGGCAAGACCGGACTGAAAGTGGAGCCGGTCGACAAGGACTGGGGACCGAACTACCTGCGCTTCGGCATGCGCCTTTCCGACAACTTCGCCGGACGAAACAGCTACCGATTGTTCACCGAAGCCAACCTGACCGGTCTCAACGACCATGGCGGCCAACTGCGCAACCGCGTGCAGCTGGGCGAAGTGACTGAACTGTTCAGCGAATTCCTGCAGCCATTCGGCAAACGCGGGCGTTTCTACGTTGCACCCTATCTGCAATACAGGGCCTACGATGTCCCGCTGCAAGGCGGCGGCTCGATCAATTACGCCGAATACCGCCAGCACCGCAGCCGCGCCGCACTGGAACTGGGCTGGACACCCAACGCGATGTGGCAGCTTTCCGCCGCCCTGGAACGCGGCCACGACAGTACGCGCCTGCGCGTAGGACTGCCCGTCTTTCCCAACTTCTCCTCGGACTTCGGCGGCGTGCTGCTGCGCGTGTCGCATGATTCCCTGGACAGCTCCGCCTTCCCTTCCCGCGGCACACGCCTGGACCTGTCCCAGGAAATCCTTCTGCGTCAGCTGGGTTCCCCGGATACCCAGCGCATCAGTCGCCTGCGCTGGGATACAGCCCTGTCGTCCGGCGCCAACCATTTGCTGCTGGGCGCAAGCGCCCATTCGGCCAGCGGGTCCCCTCGTGACATCCGCTTCATCGACTACGGCGCTCTCGGCGGCCTGACCCACCTTTCCGGTTATGCGGACAACCAGATCTATGCACGACAGACGGCTCTGGCGCGCGCGGTCTACTATCGCCGACTGACCAACGCGCAGCACCTGTTCAGCGTCCCGGTCTATCTGGGCGGAAGCCTGGAAGCGGGCGGCGATTGGGACAAACGCAGCCAGATCGGTCGCGACCCGATTTTCGCGGGAAGCCTGTTCCTCGGCATCGATACCTACCTGGGGCCCATCTTCCTCGGCTACGGACAGGCCCAGGGCGGTCACCGCGCGCTCTATCTGACTTTCGGTTCGCTGTTGCGCAGCGACGAATGAAAGCGCCACCCGAACGCGAATGGCATGATGCCGTCATTCGCGTTCACCACGCATGAGGGATCAACGCATGTCCACAAGCGCCGACATCCTGGTGAGTCTGATCGCCGTGCTGCACGGGGGCTTTCTGATTCTCGAAATGTTCCTGTGGACTACACCGGTCGGTCGCCGCGTATTCGGCTTGCGCCACGAGCAGGCGCAAGCGACCCGCGTGCTCGCCGCCAACCAGGGGCTGTACAATGGCTTTCTCGCCGCAGGACTGATCTGGGGACTGGTCGACAACGCGCATGGGCTGGCGATCAAGACGTTCTTTCTGGCCTGCGTGGTCCTCGCCGGACTGTTCGGCGGCTTCACTGCCAATCGCCGCATTATCGTGGTCCAGGCGCTGCCGGCCGCGGTGGCGCTGTTCCTGATGTGGATGGCCTGAACGTTCGTGCACATGTTGCTGCTTGGCGGAATGCTCGCTGCCAGCGGCACGCCATCGCGGACATTCCCGGCACATGCCGCATTCGAAGCACTCGAACACGCGACCTTCCCCGGCGGGTATGCGTATACGTGCATCCGCGTCGATGATCGCGACCCCTCGCCCGCCTTGCTGAAACGGGTGCAGCGCAACGTACCCGGCGCCGTTCCCGCCTCGGCCTGCACCGCAGCATCGGTGCCCGTGACCTATCGCCTCACCGGCGAGCACGCCGTGCTGATCAGCACATCCCATTTTCATCGGACCGAAGCAGATCGCGCGGAAGCGAATCTCGACATCCACGCGGGGCCGATGGCCGGCAATGGGTATACCGTGTACTTCCGGCTCGTCGCCGGTCGCTGGCAATGGGTCGGCACGAAGATGCGCTGGGCGTCGTAAACGACATCACTGGACGCTTGAGAGCGCTCCGACCGATTGCGACACTGAGCGACCGATCCCGCAGCGAACGCGCATGAACACCATGGACAAAACCCTGCTCTCCCCCATCGTCGCCGGCATGTGGCGCATGGCCGAGTGGAATCTGGATGTGCCGGCGCGCGTGCGCTGGATCGAGCAGGCGTTAGAGCTGGGCATCCATACGTTCGACCATGCCGATATCTACGGCGACCACGCGGTCGAGACGCTGTTCGGCGAAGCGCTGAAGGCATCGCCTTCGCTGCGCGCGTACCTGCGCATCGTCACCAAATGCGGCATCCGGCTGAAGTCGACACAGCGCGGTGTGGCCGTGCAGCACTACGACACTTCGCCTGCATATGTGCGCGCGCAGGTCGAAGCGTCGCTGCGCAAGCTGCATGTCGATCAACTGGACCTGGTCCTGATCCATCGCCCGGACTATCTGATGGACGCCGAAATGCTGGCCGGGACCTTCGCCGCGCTCACGAACGAAGGCAAGGTCGCGCACTGGGGCGTGTCCAACCACACCACAAGCCAGTTCGAGTTGTTGCAGGCACATCACCCGCTGGTCACCAACCAGATCGAACTGTCGCCGCTGCATCTCGATGCGCTGGACGACGGCACGCTGGACCAGGCGCAACGGCTGGGGCTGCGGCCGATGATCTGGTCGCCGCTCGGCGGCGGTCGGCTTTTCACCGGCGAGGACGAGACCGCCGTGCGCGTGCGCGACGTGATGCAGCCGATGGCCGAACGGCTCGGCGTGTCGCTGGCGACGCTGGCCTATGCGTGGATGCTTCGCCATCCGTCCCGTCCGCACCCGATCACCGGAAGCGGCCGCATCGACGGTCTGCGCGATGCCGTGGCGGCACTCGACGTACCCCTTTCCACCGAAGACTGGTACGCGATCTGGACCGCCAGCACCGGACACCCCGTGCCCTGAATCACTACTGCCGCAAGGGTGCGCGCAATGCACGCTCGCGGCGCACCACCGCCACGCGGACATCGCTTTCGACACACGCTGCACACGCTTCGAACAGCGTGTGTCGAAGACCTACGCAGGCACGCGGCGCACCCCCACGGAACCGCCCGGAATCGCCCCCGAAAATCCGGCAACGGCGCCCCATTTGCGGTAAAATACACACCTGCCTGATTCCCTAGCAGCGCACCCTCGAACGCGCCCGCAGAATCGGTGCGAAGGAGGGGGAACCATGAACGCTTCGCAGATGCTCGGCACCGCCTTGCTGGTGGTCGGCGCGATCGTCGCCGTGTCCGAAATGCACACACTCACCATCTATCTGATTGCCGTGGCGGTCGCCTGCTTCGTCGGCGCCGGCGCAGCCTTTGCCGGCGCAAGCCTGCCCATGACCCTGGGCATCACGGCGGTGGTCGCCGTGCTGGGCATGCCCGTGGCGCACTGGATGCGCGGCCGCTTGCGCAATCATGCGTCCGAGCACGTCACTCATGACGATGTCGGACGTACCGTGCAGGTCACGTCGATCAACGACGATCACCTGCGCGTGTCCTACCGCGGCACTGCCTGGCACGCGCGCATGCAGGACGCATCCGCCGCCACGCCGCATCCTGGCCAGACCCTGCGCATCGTCGCCCGCGACGGCAACGTGCTGGTCCTGGCCGCCGACGCTGCATAACCGCAGCGCGGCCTTCCATTTCTTTTTGACAAGGAGAGCTCCATGTCCGTGAGTCTTGTTTTCGCCATCGTCCTGGTGGTGATCGCGCTTACCCTGATCAGCCGCGGCCTGCGCATCGTGCCGCAGCAGCACGCCTGGGTGGTCGAACGTCTCGGCCGTTTCCATCGCGTGCTGGAACCCGGCCTCAATCTGCTTATTCCGATTGTCGACAACGTCGCCTACAAGTTCGATCTGCGCGAGACGCCGATGGACGTCGAAAAGCAGGTCTGTATCACCAAGGACAACACGCAGATTTCCATCGACGGCGTGCTGTATCTGCAGATCACCGACCCCAAGGCGGCCGCCTACGGCACTTCCGACCCGATGTCCTCGGTCGAGCAGCTGGCGCAGACCATCATGCGTTCGGACGTCGGCAAGAAGCAGCTCGACGAAGTGCTGTCCTCGCGCACCGAATTGAACGAATCGATCGTCAGCGAGCTGGACCGCGCCGCCACCAACTGGGGCGTGAAAGTGCTGCGCTACGAAATCCGCGACATCAACCCGCCGCAGGAAGTGATCCGCGCGATGGAACTGCAGATCACCGCCGAACGCCAGAAACGCGCGCTGATCGCCAAGTCCGAGGGCGAAAAGCAGCAGGCGGTGAACGTGTCCGAGGGCGAACGCCAACAGCAGATCAACCGTGCCGAAGGCGCCAAACGCGCCAAGATCCTGCAGGCCGAGGGCGACGCCCAGGCCGTGACCACCGTGGCCGAAGCCACTGCCCGCGCGCTGGCGACCGTCGGCGCCGGACTGCAGCAGGCCGGCGCACAGGACGCCATGAAGATGCAGGTGGCGCAGGACTTCATCAGCCAGTGGGGCGGCATCGCCAAGGAGTCCAACGTGATGATCGTGCCATCGGACATGGGCGATCTGTCCAAGGTCGTCGGCACCGCGTTCAAAATTGTCGACGGTGTAAAGCCCGCAAGTGCGGCGAACTGATCCCGCTTCGACCGCACATCAAGAAAAAGGCGCCCGATTCGGGCGCCTTTTTCGTAAGCGGTTGTAGATCCGCTTCTTCAACGTTCTGCCGGATGCGTCGAACACATCCGCGACCGCTATGCTGTCTGACCGGCTCATTCGGTCCCCGCGTCGTCCGACGCGAACTGCTCGTCCAGCCATTCGCCCAACTGCGCGAACACGCGGCTGCGCGCCGGCTCGGCCTCATTGAAGATTTCGTGATACAGCCCGTCGAGCACTCGGCCGTCCAGCCTCGACGGCGGACCCGCGGCAATGAAGTCGCAACTTCCCGAGGCATCGACCAGATGATCGTCACCGGCAGCCAACAACAACGCCGGCACGGAGAGATCATCGGCCTGCGCGATGCAGTAAGCGCCGGAACGGAAGATGAAATCGGCCAGTCGCGGCGTGATGCGGTTGTCGCAGTTCGGATCGTCGTCGTAGAACGGTGCCACCGCGGCGTCATGGGACAGGTACTGTCGCTTGAGTCCGTTTCGAAGCGGAAGATTCGGCATCACGCTCGCGAGCACACCGGCCAGACGCTGCATCAAGGCCGACTCGTGACTGCGGAACGCCGGCGAGGAGAGCACCATCGCCGACGGTCGTACCCGCCCTTCGAGCACGGCATGCGCCGCGACCAGTCCACCCATGCTGTGCCCGAACAGTAGCGGCGGCGTTTCGAAGTCGATGGCGTACGCGGCGTACATCGCCGCCAGATCGGTCAGCAGATCGTCGCTGCGCCGCAAGGCGCCGCGCGGCCCAGGTGACTGTCCGTGACCGCGTTGATCGTAGCTGCAGACATCCCAACCGCGGCCGGAAAACCAGGCAGCGATGTGCCGGTAGCGGCCGCTGTGCTCGCCCAGTCCGTGCACCAGAAGCACGCCTCGCTGCGTGGAAGGGTCCGGCCAGCGACGACGGAAAAGCAGCTGACCGTCGGCCATCCGCACATGATCGAACTGTCCCTGCGGTCCCGGCAGCGGGTCGGCGCGCAATGCAGTGTTCATCGAATCGCCCTCGATGGCTCCGGACCGATCATCCTATGTCGCGCGCGTAACGCCAACTTCCTGCGCGGATGTGGCGAACAGAGAGAGTCAGTCCGGCACGCTGCGCAAAGCGACTGCCGCTGATTGCAGTGCGGGAAAACCTGCCTGCGCCGCCGCCCACTCCTCGGAACTCAGATCCAGATCTTCGCTGGCACCGGCACGTGCCGATTTCGCACCGGCCTCGAGCACGGCCATGAGCGCAAGCGCCTGCACCGGTGTAACTGGAGGCTGCGCAATGCCAAGGACGGCGTCACGCACGGCAGCATAATAAAGACGATGATCGCCGGACGGTGCAGCCAGGGAAACCTGTTCGCCGTTGCCATCGGTGAGCCGCAGCGGATCGGAATCTTCTCCCCACCCCTCCGCGCCCGGCCGCATGCCTTCTCGCAACTGGGTCTCCTGCGGGTCGGCAGCCTGCTTGCAAAGACTGCCGCGCTCGCCATGCACCAGAAACCGGGGCGTGTCGCCCGCCACCAACATGCCGGCGTGCAGGATCACCTGCAGCACGCCGTAATCGAGCACCGCGTGAAACCAGTCGTCGACCACACCTCCGCTGCGTTGCGCCAGGCGGTGCAGCGTGACGCGTTGAGGCAGCCCGAACAGCACCAGTGCCTGATCGATCAGATGCGGGCCGAGGTCGAACCAGAGTCCGGCGCCCGGCACGGCCTGTTCGCGCCAGCGCTCGCGCACCTCGGGACGGAAACGATCGATGCGCGATTCGAACTGCACCACGCGACCGATCCGCCCGGCGGCAATGGCCTCGCTCACGGCGAGAAAATCACTGTCCCAGCGCCGGTTCTGGAACACCGAAAGCACGCACCCCGACTCCTTCGCCAGTCGCGTCACGTGGCGAGCCTGCGCCAGGTCCAGCACGAAGGGCTTGTCCACGACCACATGCTTGCCCGCGCGCAAGGCCGCCTCGGCCAAGGGCGCATGCGCCGCATTGGGGGCGGCGATCACAACCAGATCGACATCCTCGTGCGCGATCAGCGCCGCCGCATCGGCCACGACTTCCGCATGCGGGATGTCGCGCTGCACCTGCACCGGCTGACTGGATGCCACCACCGCGACGTCCATGCCATCCACAGCGCCGATCAACGGCGCATGAAAAGTGCAGCCGGCGTAGCCGTAACCGATCAGACCGACGCGAAGAGGGCGGGATGCATTGGGAGTACTCATGTTGTGATCGTGCCCGCTTCCGCGCGCCGAAGCGAGTGCACGGCGCACACGGACATGCGCTTGCAATCGTCATCCACGCACGATGCGCCCGTCATCGTCCGAGCCGAAGCGCCGCCACGCGCCGTTGCCGCGGCGGCACCAGGCGAATCTGGAACAGCGTCGGCCAGCACTTGCCGGTCACGAACAGCCGCCTGTGCTCGGCATCCCAGGCGATCCCGTTGAGCACATCGTCCTCGGGATTGGGCAGCTTGCTCACATCCAGCAATCCTTTCAGCTCGATCCAGCCGACGACGTGCCCGGTGGCCGGATCGATGCGCGCGATGCGTGTGGACTGCCAGATGTTGGCGAACAACTGGCCGTCGACCCACTCCAGCTCATTGAGGTTGTGCACCGGCTGGCCGTCCGCAGTGACATGGATCGTGCCGATCTGGCGCAGCGTGTCCGCATCGAGCACGCGCAGATTCGGCGTGCCGTCGCTCATGTACAGCCGGTCACCGTGCCGTGTCAGCGCCCAGCCCTCGCCGGGATAACGGAACAGGCGCACGGGCTTGAGCGTATGCAGGTCGTAGACCAGGCCCATGTGCTGACGCCAGGTCAGCTGGATCAGACGATCCTTCCAGGCGACGATGCCCTCGCCGAAGATCTTCGGTGGCAGCCAGGACTGCTGTACAACCTTGCCACTGCGTAGCGCGACCTTGCGCACGGACGAAGCGCCCTCCATGCCAGTGCTCTCGTAGAGAAACCCGTCCCGGTAGAACAGCCCTTCGGTGAACGCATTGCTGTCGTGCGGATACCGGTGCACGACCTTGAAGCCGTAGACCGGAATCGCCGCGTACAGCGGCGACGACGCAAGCAACAGGATCGACAGCACCGCCAGCATCGAGCGGACGGCGATGCGTCCGCATACCGGGCCGCGCCGCGGACCAGGGCTCACCGCACGCTTCGCGTTCACGCAACCGCCGGCTTGCGCGCCACCAGGTCGATCAGCGCGGACATGCCCTCATGCCGCCCCTCGTGCAACTCGGCGTCGTAACTGGCCAGGTGCTCGATCTGCAGGTCCGCGAAGGCTTCGCGCAGCATCGGTTCGGTGTACATGTTCTCCGCCTCGGGCGGGCCGCCGGTGCCGTACTCCAGCTGCTCGGGACGGTAGCCCTGCAACAGCAGCAGACCGCCCGGCTTGAGCGCGCGCTGCATGTCCGCGAACATCCGCGCGCGGAAATCCGGGTCGGCAAACTGGATGAAGATGCCCGCAATCACGTCGAAGCGCTCGCGGCCGAAATCCCAGTTCGCCAGATCCGCCAGCTCGTAGCGCAGCTGCACGCCGCGCTCGGCGGCCAGTCGTCGGCTCTTGTCCAGCCCGACCTGCGAGCCGTCCACGGCCAGCACGTCCAGCCCCTGCTCGGCCAGCCATACGCCGTTGCGGCCGTCGCCATCGGCCACCGCCAGGGCCGTGCCCTGCTTCGGCAGACGCGACTGCTGCGCGACCATGAACGCGCTCGGCGCCGTGCCGAACAGGTAGCCGTCGCCGGCATAGCGCTCGTTCCAGTCCACCATGAACGTTTCTCCTTGCGTGGGGGGAATCGTGCGCATTCTACGCGTCCGACCCCGGTACAATGACGTCATGTCCCTGATTCAACTTCTCAAGGTCGACTACAGCGTCGGCGGCCCCTTGCTGCTCGACGGCATCGACTTCACCCTGGAAAGCAACGAACGCGTCTGCGTGGTCGGTCGCAACGGGGCCGGCAAATCCACGCTACTGCGGCTGCTGGACGGCACCATCGTGCCTGACGACGGCGAAATTCGCCGCCAGACCGGCATTCGCGTGGCGCGCCTGACCCAGGAAGTGCCGCAGGATGCCGACGGAAGCGTGTTCGACGTGGTTGCCTCCGGACTGGGCGATCTGGGCGCGCAGCTGGCCGCCTTCCACCACGCCGCCCACGAAGGCGACACCGAGGCCATGGCCCGCGCGCAGGAACGCATCGAGGCCGGTCACGGCTGGGATCTGGACACTCGCGTCAGCCAGACCCTGTCGCGCCTGGAGCTCGACGGCGACGCCGACTTCGCCGCGCTGTCCGGCGGCATGAAGCGCCGCGTGCTGCTGGCGCAGGCTCTGGTGTGTGCGCCCGACGTGCTGCTGCTGGACGAGCCGACCAACCATCTCGACATCGAAGCCATCGACTGGCTGCAGGAGTTCCTGCGCAACTTCAGCGGCAGCATCGTGTTCGTCACCCATGACCGCCGCTTCCTGCGCCAGCTGGCCACGCGCATCGTCGAAATCGATCGCGGCCGACTCACCGACTGGCCCGGCGACTACGACAACTACCTGCGCCGGCGCGAGGAACGCGCCCACGCCGAAGCCCAGGCCAACGCCCTGTTCGACAAGCGCCTGGCGCAGGAGGAAGCGTGGATCCGCCAGGGCATCAAGGCCCGCCGTACCCGCAACGAGGGCCGCGTGCGCGCGCTGAAGGCGCTACGCGCCGAACGCGCCGAACGCCGCGAGAAGACCGGCACCGCGAAGATGCAGCTGGCCGACGCGCAGGCCTCGGGCCGCAAGGTCATCGAGGCGAAGGACATCACCTTCCGCTACGGCGACCGCGTGCTGGTGAAGGACTTCTCCACTACCGTGATGCGCGGCGACCGCATCGGCATCATCGGCCCCAACGGCGCCGGCAAGACCACACTGATCCGCCTGCTGCTCGGCCAGAACGCACCCGACCACGGCAGCGTGAAGATCGGCCAGGGCCTGGAAGTGGCCTACTTCGACCAGCACCGCGCGCGCCTGGACGAAAATCTCAGCGCCGCCGACAACGTCGCCGAGGGCCGCGAATTCATCGAACTCAACGGCAAGCGCACCCACATCATGGGTTACCTGCAGGACTTCCTGTTCGCGCCCGAACGCGCCCGCGCACCGATCACGCGGCTGTCCGGCGGCGAACGCAACCGCCTTCTGCTGGCCAAGCTGTTCGCCCAGCCGTCCAACCTGCTGGTGATGGACGAACCCACCAACGATCTCGACGTCGAGACGCTGGAGCTGCTGGAAGACCTGCTGGCCGACTACAAGGGCACGCTGCTCCTGGTCTCGCACGACCGTGAATTCCTCGACAACGTGGTCACCAGCACCCTGGTGATGGAAGGCAACGGCCACATCGGCGAATACGTCGGCGGCTATGCCGACTGGCTGCGCCAGCGTCCGCAAGCCCGTTCCCCCGACGCAACCCGGGCCCCCGCGAAAGTCACGCCGCCATCCGAGACAGACGCAAGCAGTCCTGCGCAACGAAAGGACAGCAAACAACCCGCGCGCAAGCTCAGCTACAAGGACCAGCGTGAACTGCAACAGCTGCCCGCCCGCATCGAGCAACTGGAGACCGACATCGCCGCGCGCACCGAAGCGATGAACGACCCCGGCTTCTACCAGCAGGACAGCGATGCCATTGTCGCCGCCAACGAGGCGCTCGCCGCCCTGCAGAGCGAACTGGAATCCGCCTACGCCCGCTGGGAAGAACTAGAGGACTGAACGACCCCGCGAATCAAGACAGCGCGTCTGCAGCAGACGTTGCCCGATGCTGCAGGAAGACGGCGGGTGCCAGATCGCCCCTGGCCAATCGAGCAGACGCTGGCCGACTTGCACGTCGCACGCCGCCGCCGAACCACGCCACCGGTCCGCAGGCCGCGCTGAAACCGCCGCGCAACGCTCGCTAGCGCTGACGACCAACGTGACATGGCGCATGCACCTGTCGGCATGGACACGCATCAGCCGACCGGGAGCCAGATCCGCGCAAGCGCCCCGCGCGCGTCCTTTCTCGCCACCAGACTGACGCCGCCCTCATGGGCCTCGGCGATCTGGCGCACCAGCGCCAGCCCGATACCGGAGCCGCCCGGCTTGGTGGTGAAGAACGGCACGAAGAGATTGTCGCTGCGCGGCGGACCCGGCCCATTGTCGATGACTTCGATCAGCGCTCGTGCGTCCTCGCGCCGCCAACGCACGCGCACGAGACCGCCCTCGGCCGGCGCCGCCTCGACCGCGTTGCGCAACAGGTTGATCAATGCCTGCTCGATCTGGTCAGGGTCGGCCTGCACCCGCAGTGCTTCGCCGTCTTCCACCTGCACCGGGCAGCGCTGCTGCAAGTGCGCGGCCTTCTTCGCCAGCTGCGCCAGATCGACGTCGCGCATGTTCGGCGAAGGCAGACGCGCCAGACTGCTGTATCCGGCCAGGAAGCGCGCAAGCGCGCCAGCGCGCTTGCCGATCACGTCCAGTCCGGTCCGGAAGTCTTCGCGCCAGTCGTCCGGCAACGGATCGCGCGCGGCCAGCGTGGCGAGGGTGTCGGCCATGGACTGGATCGGCGCCAGCGAATTGTTGACCTCGTGCCCCAACACGCGCAGCAAGCGCTGCCAGGCCTGTCGCTCTTCCTCGCGCAGCACTCGGCCGACGTCGTTCACGACCAGCAGCCGCCCGCCGCGTCCGCCGCTACGCAGCGGTGCATGACGCACCTCGAAACGACCGGTACGACCCGGAAACGCACGGGTGATGGTCTGAATGGGCGGTGCATCCAGCAGTGCGGCCAGCCCCAACTCGGCCGCGCTCGCCCCGAACAGGCGATGCTTTTCGGCATTGAGCAACTGCTGCCCGGCCGGATTCACCAGACGTAGGCAGCGCGACTCGTCGAAGACAAACACCGCACTGTCCAGCGCCGCCAGCGTCTTGCTCAGCAGATACGAGGACTCCTCGAATTCCAACCGCTCCCGCTGCAGACGCTCGGCGAGCCGATTGACATCGTCAGTCATGTCGCCGAGCACACTTCCGCGGGTACCGCGCAGGCTGTAATCGCCCTGCCGCAGCGCCTCGATCAGGCTCGACAAGGTGTACATCGGATGGATCACGCGGCGGTACTGCCATCGTGCGACCCATGCAGTCAAAGCCAGCACCGCTAGCGCGGACGGCACGATCCACCGCGCACCCGGCAGTCCGAAGGTCAACACACCCACCAACGCCAACAGCGCCGGCGCGGCGATCAGCAGGCCGCCGTAAAGCACGCGCGCCTCGAAACGCGGCATCTGCCCGCGCGTGCGCGGCGTCGGGGTGGAGTCAGTCGGCATGTCCCGCAGTATCGCGCAAACCGTGCTTTTCCATGCGTCGATACAGTGTCTGCCGGGTGATGCCCAGCGCGTCGGCGGCCTGCTGCAGGTTGCCTTCGTGACGCTCCAGCGCGCGCTGCACCAGCACCGCCTCGGCCTGATCCAGCGTCATGCCTTCGAAATCTCTTCCGCCGCCAGCATCGACTTCGCCCGGCGCGCCGAACGTCAACGCCGCCGCGCTGACCTGATCGTGCTCGGCCAGCAGCGCCGCGCGTTCCATGAGGTGCTGCAATTCGCGCACGTTGCCGGGCCAGCGCCAGGCCAGCAGCGCGCGTTCGGCCGAAGCGGTCAGATGCAGTGGATCGCGTCCGTGCCGCGCGGCGCTTCGCGCAAGAAAGGCACGCGCCAGCGGCGGGATGTCGTCGCGCCGCTCGCGCAACGGAGGCAGCCGCACTTCCAGTGTGTTGAGGCGATACAGCAGATCCTTGCGGAATCGCCCGGCCGCGACCTCCGCGTCCAGGTCTGCGTTGGTCGCCGACACCAGCCGCACGTCGGTGGACTGTGTCCGCGAGCAACCGAGCCGCTCGAATTCGCCATCTTCCAGGACACGCAGCAGCTTGGGCTGCTGCGAAGCCGGCACGTTGCCGACCTCATCCAGAAACAGCGTGCCGCCATCGGCCAGTTCGAAGCGACCAATGCGCTCGCCCTTGGCGTCGGTGTAGGCGCCGCGCACGTGACCGAACATCTCCGACTCGAACACGCTCTCGGCGATGCCGCCCATGTTGACCTTGACCAGCGAGCGTTCCGCGCGCGGCGAAAGCGCATGAATGCGCTGCGCGATCACGCCCTTGCCGGTGCCGTTCTCGCCCAGCACCAGCACATTCGCATCACTGGGTGCGATACGTGCGATCAGATCCAGCACACGTCGCATCGGCGCCGATTCGGCAATCAGCGCGTCCGGCTCGTCACCCCGAAGGAGCGCATTCTCGGCCTCCAGGCGTCGCTGCCGGCGCGCGCTCTCGCCCAGCGCGATCTGCGCGCGAAGCACACCCATCAGACGCATGTTCTCCCACGGCTTCTCGATGAAATCGGCTGCCCCCAGACGCATCGCCTCGACCGCCAGCGGCACATTGCCCCAGGCCGTCATCACGATCACCGGCATCTCCGGCACGTGCTGGCGAAGCTGTTCGAGCAGCTCCAACCCTTCCTCACCGGACGTTGTGTCCCGGGTGTAGTTGAGATCGATCAGTGCGGCGTCGAAGCTGCGACGGCGCGCCTGCTCCAGCGCCGTCGCCGGACCATCCACACCAACCGCACCCATGCCCTCGGCCTTCAACAACATGCGCAGCGCTTCGCGCACGTCGGCCTGATCGTCGGCAACCAGCACGCTGGGGTTCGTCGGGCGCTTCATGACTTCATCCATCTTCGCAGTGTAGTGCTCACTCGTAACGCAGCGCGACCGCCCAGGCCACGCGCAGGTCGCGTAGCATCGGCACCAGCGTGGGGAATGCGGAAATGCCGATCAACGCCGCCAGTACCGGCACGAACACGCCCAGGTCGTGGGCACGAGTGCGCAGCCCCGGATCGGCCAGCAGCTTCGACCCCGGCCAGAACAACCCCAGCCCGACGCCCATCACGGCCACCGCCGGCAAGGTGTATCCCGGCCGCCTCGACAGACGCCTTCCGGTCTGACGCACTTCCCGGGTCAACATCAGATCACTCTCCGCGCAAGGCATGCATGGGCGGCGTGCGCGCCGCGCGCAATGCCGGAATCAGGCAGGCCGCCAAACTCGCCAGCACCAGCAGCACCGCGACCACGATCATCGCGGCGGGATCGAGCACCCCGCTGCGCCCGAGCAATTCCAGCATCACGCTACGCAGCGGACGCGCAACGCCGAGCGTTACCGCGAAGCCGAGCACCAGTCCCGCGCCGACCTGGAGCAGGCCGCCGCGCAGCACCCACGCAAGCAGTGTCGAGGGCCTGGCTCCCAGCGCCATGCGCACACCGATTTCCTGCTCCCTCGCCGCCACCGACACCGCCATCACCGCATACAGGCCGGCGCTGGCCAGCGCCAGGGCGAGCACCGCGAACACGCCGATCAGCAGCAGATTCATGCGCACGTCCGCCGTCTGCGCGTCGACGATGGAACGCAACGTGCGCAGGTGTGCGATCGGCTGTGTCGGCGCCACACTGGCCACGACCCGGCGAACCATGTCGCGATCATGCATCGGCTCGCCCTGCACACGCAGCGCGAAGCGCATCGGTTCGAAGTAGCGGAACGCATTGATCAGCGTATCCGGCGCCTGCGCCAGCGGCACGTACAAGATCGGCGGCTGCGAGCCGAGCGGACCGTACTGGCTGGTGCTGTCCACCACACCGACGATACGTGCCTCGACGACGCCCTTGTCCACGTCCATGTCGATCAGCTTACCCAGCGCCTTGCCACCGTACTCGCGGTCGGCCAGCACGCGGTTGATGATCGCCACCGGTTCGCCGCCGCGGATGTCCTGCGCATTAAACGCCCGCCCCTTGCGCACGGCGATATCGAACGTCGCGAAGAAACCGGGACTGATCGCGCGGAATTGCGTGCTGCCGAAACGCTCGCCGCCGGGACGATGCACCGTGCCGATGTTGAATTGCTGCCCAACTGGCAAGTTCGTGGTCACCACGGCCGCACGCACGCCCGGTTGCATGCGCAACCGATCCAGCACCTGCTGCGACAGATGCTGGACACTCTGCGCATCGGGGTAGGTCGCCTTCACCGGTGCCAGTTCGAAGGTCAGGATGCCGCGATCGGAAAAACCGAGCTGAGTCCGCGCCGCATCGTAGAGCGTATGCAAGAACACGCAGGCGGCCACCAGCAGCACCGTCGCCAGCGTCACCTGCGTCACCACCAGCAGTCGCCCCAGACGCTGGTCGCCGCGCCCGATACCGTTGCGCCCTCCCTCGCGCAAACGGTCGACGTCGCCCAGCCTGCCACTACGCCATACACCCAAACCCGCGGCAATCAGCGCGGCCGCCACGCCGGCCAGGAACGCCAGCGTCAGCGTGCCCGTGTCGAGCACAGCGGCGCTCAGGTCCACCACGTCGGTCGACACCACATGTCGCAGCAGACGCAGTCCGAAGTCCGCCATCAGTACGCCGAGCAGCGACGCAAGCAGACCGACCAGCACGGCGTCGGCCAGCGCCGGCAGTGCCTGCCGCCACGCCGACGCACCCAGCGCGCGGCGCACGGCACCGTCATGGCCTCGCGCCAACGCGCGTAGCAGCATCAAATTCCCCAGATTCACCAGTGCGATCAGCAGCACCAGCAGCGCGCTAGCCATGAATAGCAGCAGCACGCCGCGCTGTCCCGCGTGCTGGTTGTCGTGCAGACTGATGGCGCGAAACTGCCGACGGCTGTACCACGCACGCGCCTGCGCTGACATGTCGCTCTGTTCGTACAGCGGGCGAACCCGTGCTTCGACCTGGGCCGACACCGAGGCCAGGCTCACGCCCGGCTTCAAGCGGACAACGGTGAGGAAGTTGGTGCCGTTGTCCCGGCTGTTGGTCGAAAAAGCCGTCGGCAACACCAACGAAGTCTTGCCGAACAGATCGAATCCCTGCGGCAGCACGCCGATCACGGTATGCGGCGCCCCCTCGATGGAAAGCTGCTGCCCGATCACGCCACGATCCGCACCGTAATAGCGCTGCCAGAAGGTGTAGCTGAGCATCACCGCCGGCGCGCCATGCGGGCGATCCTCGTCCGCTGTGAAAGTGCGGCCCAGGAACGGCGTCACGCCCAGTGTCGGTAGCAGATGGCGGTCAGCGAGCATCGTAGGCACCTGCACCGGATGCCCCTCGACGAACACATTGGACGGCGCCAGCGAAGTACCGATGCCCATCGACGCCACGCCCTGCATGCCCTGCAGATGTTGGTACATCTGCGGCGAAGTCGACGCCATGCCATTGGCCAGAATCATGCCGACAGCAGCCAGACGTTGTGCCTGCGGATACGGTAAGGGCTGCATCAGCGTGCCCCGGATCAGCGCGAACACCGCAGTGCTCGAACCGATGCCCAACGCCAGCACCGTGGTCGCCAGCAGCAGGAATCCGGGTCTGCGCAGACTCGCGCGCCACGACCGCAGAATCTCGTTGAACACGATGCTCATGGTTTCACTCTCCTCGCAATGTGCGCATCGGTTGCACGCGCGACGCGCGCAGACCGGGCGCCAGACAGGCCATCAGACCGGCAAGCAGCAGGGTGAGACACACGCCGGACAATGCCAGTGGATCGAACAGTGAACGGTTGCCCAGGGCACCGATCACCGAACGCTCCACACCCGAAAGCGACAGCGCGAGGATCACGCCCAGGGCCAGCCCAATGGCGATCTGCAGCAGCCCGCCACGCAGCACCAGACCGGTCAGGCCGGTCGGCGACGAACCGAGTGCCATGCGCACGCCGAACTCGCGCTCACGCGCAGCCACCGTCACCGCCATCACCGCATACAGACCGGCCGCCGCCAGCAGCAGTGCCAGCACCGCGAAAATACCGATCAGCGTCAGGTTCAGACGCATGGCTGCCGTCGTGCCGTGGACAATGGCCCGCATCGTGCGCATCTGCGCAATCGGCTGCTGCGGGGCGATGTCCGCCACCGCCTGACGCACGCGCGCCCGGTAGTCCTGCGGATCGCCGTGCACGCGCAAGGCGACGCGCAGTGGCTCGAACTTGCGCAGCATCTTCATCATGGCGTCCGGTATCTGCTGCAGCGGCACGTAGACCGTGGACGGTGCCTGCTTCAACGGACCGTATTGATGCGTATCGTCGACCACGCCGACGATGCGCGCCGACCACTGGAAAGCATGGCCGCCGAATTGAATCTGCTGGCCCAGGGCATGCCCGTCGTAGCCGCGTTTGACCGCACTCGCACTGACTACGGCCACGGCCTCGGCGCCCTGCGCGTCGGTAGACGCAAACAGACGGCCCTTGCGTTGACGGATGCCAAACAGCTTGAAGAACCCCGGACTGACAGCGTGGAACTGCGTATTGAAGACCGGACCGTCCGGCGATTGCATACCCGCCTCCAGCTGGCTGGAAACGCCAACGCCCGAAGGCAGATTGGTGGTCATGGCGACCTGCGTCACACCAGCCACCGCATGCAGGCGCTCTTGCAGCCGCCGCGACAGATCCAGCACGGAAGCCGTGTCCGGATAGTCACCCTTCACCGGCTTCAACTCGAAAGTAAGGATGCCCTGACTGGAAAACCCCAGCGGCGTGTGCGCGGCATCGTAGAGCGTGTGCAACAACATGCCGCTGCTGCTAAGCAAGGCTGTGGCCAACGCCACCTGGATCACCACCAGCACGCGACCCAGGCGACGGCTGCGACGATTCAGTCCATTGCGACCGCCTTCACGCAGCGTTTCCAGAGCGTTCGCCGCCAGACTGCGCCACAGCCCCAGTGCCGCCGCCAGCACAGCGCCAACCACACCCACCACGATGCCAAGCACACTGGCCAGCAAGGCGGGATGCAGAATGCCTTGCGGTCGCCACGCGTCAGGAATCCATCCCTGCGCCAGCGCCAACGCCAGCTCCGCCAGGGCGATGCCCAGCCCTGCGCCGAGCAGCCCCACCAGCGCGCCTTCGGCCAGCGTCGGCAACGCCTGCCGTAACCGCGGCGCCCCCAACGCACCGCGCACCGCGGCATCATGCTGGCGTAGCAAGGCGCGCGTCAGCATCAGGTTGGTCAGATTCACCAGCGCGATCATCAGCACGCACAGGGCACTGCCGAGAAACAGCAGCAGCACCGGCCGCGCATCGGCATGCAGCCAAGTGCTCAACGGGCGGACAATGAACCGTGTGTGCTCGTCGCGATGACTGCCCAGCTGCCGATACATCCCGTGAATGCGCGCATCCAGGCGCGCCGACATGGCGTCCAGACCGACACCTTCATTCAGCCGCGCCACGGCGAACTGGTTGGCGGATGTCGCCTCTACCGACCCTTCCGGCGGCGGGATGAACGGCAGCATCACGTCGCCGCCAAACCCCATCCGGTCGTAGCGCGCGGGCAGCACGCCGACGATGGTGTAGCGCGCACCCTCGATCCGCAGACTGCGCCCGATCGCGTCGGCGCGTCCCGCGAACCGGCGCTGCCAGAAACCGTGGCCCAGGATCACCACATGCGGACCATGCGCGCGCGCCTCGTCGGCGGTGAAATTACGCCCCAACTGCGGTACCACGCCCAGCGTCGACAACCACGACGGCGTCACGTGCACCGCCGGTACCAACGCCGGATCGCCATCGCCCGCCACGTTGACCGTCGACCACTTCTCGGCCAGACCGATCGAGGCGACACCCGGCAGCGACTGCATGTGCCGGTACTGACGGACCGTGACCGTGCCCACGCTGCCGGCACGGCTGCGGCCCATCATCACCACCCGCGAAGCCTGCGGTATCGGCAACGGCTTTAGCAGGGTCTGCTCGATCAGCGTGAACACCGCCACACTGGCGCCGATGCCCAGCGCCAGCACGCCGCTCGCCAGCAGCAGGAAGCCGGGCCGACGCACACTGGCACGCCAGGAACGTACGATCTCAATCATCCATATCGGCATCACTTCACTCCCCACGCAATACAAGCATCGGCTGTACGCGCCCGGCGCGGCGCGCCGGGGCTAGACAAGCCATGACACCCGCCGCACCGAGAACTAGACAGACCGCCGCCATGGACCAGGGATCAAACATCCGACGCCCCAGCTGCGCGACCGCTGCGTGCAGCAGGCCCGAGCCGGCGACACCCATCAGCAAGCCGATGATCAAGCCCCAGGCGATCTGCACCAGACCGCTGCGAACGACTTGAAGCAGCAGACCTCGCGGCGAGGCCCCCATTGCCGCGCGCACTCCGAATTCCCGTGCACGCGCGGTGACCGCCATGGCCATCACCGAGTACATGCCTACGCTAGCCAGCAGCAGCGCCAAGCTGCCCAGAACCCCCACTAGCAGTAGGCTGAATTTGGTATCCGACGTGATGTCATGAACGATGTCAGCCATGCTGTAGAGACGACTGATGGGCTGGTCGGGCGCGACTTCCGCCACCGCCCGACGGACTGCCGCGCGATAACGCTCCGGTCGACCATGGACCTTGAGCGCGAAACGCAGCGGCTCGATGCCGCGGAAGACCAGCAGATCGTCCTCAGGCATCTGTGCGAACGGCAGATACAGAATCGGGCGCACCGAATCGGGGTCCTCAGGGCCGAACTGGTAGGTGTTGGCCACGACACCGACGATTCGAGCGGAAAGAATGTTGACGTTCGTGCGCGGCCGCTTCAGCGCGAACTGCTGGATGGTCTTGCCAAGCGCGTGTCCGCCGTAATGGACGTCGGCGAATCGCTGATTGACGATCGCGACCGCCTCGCCGCCACGCACATCACCGTCTGCAAAGGCTCGCCCCTTCAGTACGTGGATGCCGAACAGGTGGAAATAGCCGGGACCTACACCGCGGAACTGTTCGTTGAATTCCTCGCCTCCCGGCAGGTGCAAGCCGCCGATATTGAACTGCCCCCGATCGTCACCGGCTGGTAGATTGGTCGTCATGGTGGCCTGTTCAACGCCCGGCATCCGCTGAAGACGTTCGGTCAAACGCCGGGAGAGCGTATGCACCGCACTTGCATCGGGATAGGTCCTTTCGACCGGGGCCAGTTCGAATGTCAGCACGCCACGGGGATCGAAGCCGAGGTTGGTTCGTGCATTGTCGAGCAGCGTATGCAGGAAAATGCCCGCCGCACACAGAAGCAGAGACGCCAGCGCCACCTGGGCGATCACCAAAGCACGTCCGACCCACGCGCCGCGACGGCCCAGACCACTGCGCCCGCCTTCGCGCAAGCTGGTCATCGACAATGCGGCTCTGCCGCGCCACAGCCCGAGCGAAGCCGCCATCAGCGCGCTAAGTACGCTGATGAATCCGGCCAGCGCCCACGCGCGTCCTCCCAGACGCAAACCATCCGGACGCGTCCATTCCACGGCCATCCAGTCCACGGGCATACAGGTTCGCAGTGCCAGCAGGCCGGATGCCGCCAGCGCCTGTCCGATCAGCAGGGCGACCAGACCGATGAGCAGCCCCTCGGCGATCAACGGCAGCGCCATCCGCCAGGGCGATGCGCCGAGTGCGCCTCGAATCGAAGCCTCGTGGTCACGGTTCATGCTGCGCAGGACCATCAGGTTGGTCAGATTGACCACCACGAGCAGCAGCAGCAACGCGGCACAGGCCAGCCACATGACCGCCATGGCACGTTGTCCCGCATGCTGTTGCTCGCCGAAGCCCTGAGCACCGAAAGGTTCGCGCCTCAGGTCGGTCTCCCGCTGCCCCCGTTCGGCGCGAACGCCGCGCATCCGCGTCACCACCTGCGCACCCAGTCCGTGCAGTGTGCTTCCGGGTTGCCTGCGCACGACCATCGTGAAGACATTGCTGTCATCGTGCGATTGGCTGGGCAGCGCCGAAGGCAGGGCGATCTGCGCCCGGCCGAGATCGAACCCCGCGGGCAGCACGCCGACAATCGTGTGCGCAACACCTTCCACGCGCATGCTGCGCCCGATCACCGACGGATTCCCACCAAAATGCCGCTTCCAGAAGCCGTGGAAGAGCAGGACCGCCGGCGCTCCATGCGGCCGATCCTCGGCAAGATCGAAGTTGCGCCCAAGCACGGGTCGCACGCGCAACGTGGGCAGCAATCCGCGATCCATCTCGAGCGCCGAGACCATGACGGGCGAATCGCTGCCAGCGACATTCACGGTCGGAAGAACCCTGAAAAGTCCATGCTTGGCAACACCTGGAAGATCGGCGAGCTGCTGGTATTGCTGGGACGAAACCAGGCCGACATCCCCCTGCTCGACCGGACCCAATGCTGCCAGTTGCTGCGCCTGCGGATAAGGCAGAGGCTCCAGCAGGACGCCATCGATCATGCTGAACACGGTACTCATGACGCCAATGCCCAGCGCCAGCACGCCGCTCGCCAACAGCAGGAAGCCGGGCCGACGCACACTGGCCCGCCAAGCCCGCCACATTTCACTCCATGCGATACCCATAACGCCCCTCACTCCCCTCGCAATGCGCGCATCGGCGGCACGCGCGATGCGCGCCATGCCGGCCGCAGGCAAGCCGCAAAACCAGCCAGTGCGAGCACTACGCAGACCAGTACCCACGCCAACGGGTCCACCTGATCAATGTGTCCCACACCCGTGACGGAAAGGGCCTCCGACATATGTGCCAACACGCGAGCCGCGCCCCACGCCAGCACCATGCCCAGCACCAAGCCGATGGCCACCTGATACATACCGCCACGCACCACCAGTTGGATCAGCCGCGCAGGTGAGGCGCCTAGCGCCATACGGGTGCCGAACTCGCGTTCACGGGAAGCCACGGCCACCGCCATCACCGCATACAGCCCCGCCACTGCCAGCAGCAGCGCCAACGAAGCGAACAGACTGACCAGCCACATGCTGAGGTGGCCATTGGCGGTGGTCTGCCTGACGATGGCGCGCATGGCTCGCAGATGGGAAATGGGTTGACCGGGTACCACTTCAGCCACGGCCTTTTGCACCGCTACGCGCCATCCGGCCACACGGCCCTGGACGTGAAGTGCAAAACGCAGCGGCTCAATCTTCTGCACAACCTCGAACGTGGACGCGGGCATCTGCACCAAGGGCACGTAGAGCACCGGCTGCATCGGCGCCAGTGGCCCATACTGATACGTGCTGGCGACCACCCCGACAATGCGCACCGGAATGGCCGGACCTTCGTTCATGTCAATCTTGATGAGCTTGCCGACCGCGTCGCCGTCGTAATACTTCTTGGCCAGATCGCGGCTGACCACGGCGACCGGCTCGCTGCCGCGCGTGTCGTCATGCGTGAACACCCGCCCCTGATACCTGGCGATGGAAAACACTCGGAAAAAGCCGTTCCCCACGCCATGCAGCTGGGCATAGAACTGTTTGCCCCCAGCCGTTTCAACACGGTTGTTGAATTGATCGTAGAACCCATCGCCCGTGGGCAGATTGGTGGTCACAGCCGCACCGGTAACGCCAGGCATCAGGCGCAAGCGCTGCACCAAACGCTGCGACATTGCCTGGATCGACGCGGCATCCGGATAGTGTGCTTTTACCGGCGCCAACTCGAAGGTAAGAATGTGATCGCTGGAAAAACCAAGATGCGTGCGTGAGGCGACATAAAGACTGTGCGCGATAACACCGGCCGAGCTCAGCAGGGCCACGGCCATGGCTACCTGGGCCACCACGAGCGCGCGTCCCAGTCGGCCACTGCGCAGCCCCAACCCGCTGCGCCCGCCTTCGCGCAACGTATCCACGCCCATCGCCTGACGGCTGCGCCAAACACCCAGCCATGCCGCCAACAGCGCGCCAATGACAGCTACCGCAAAGGCGAACAACCACGCCATCGCCCCCACCGTGATCTGGCCACCATGTAGCCACTCGACAGGAATGCGCTGTCGCAGCACCGCCAAGCCGCCCCATGCTAGAGCCATGCCGATGAAAGCACCGCCTATGCCCACCAGCAGGCCCTCGCCCACGGCGGGTAGCAACAGGCGCAGGAACGGCGCGCCCAAGGCATGCCGAACGGCGATGTCATGGGTTCGCGACAGCGTGCGCAGCAACATCAGATTGGTCAGATTGACCAGTGCAATCAGCAGCACCATGGCGGCGCTGGCCGTGAACAGCATCAACAGCGGCCGCTCGCCACGATGCAGGGTGACATCCAATGTGGCAGCGCCAAACTGCGGCCTGTCCCAATGACCGCCCATGCCCATGTCGCGATACATGGCCCGCTCACGCGCGTCGACTTGCGCCGCGATGCTGCGAATGGGCACACCGGCCTCCAGGCGTGCAATGGCCATGTGGCCGCTGTGGTCGTAATCGCGACTGGCCGCGGGCAAAGCCAATGGCAAAAAGATACCGCCACCGTGGGACAAGGTATCCAACCCCTTGGGCAGCACACCGATGATGGTCGCCGCACGCCCTTCCACCAGCATGCGGTGACCCACCATGTCGCGGGCGCCGCCATAACGGCGCTGCCAGAGGCCATGGCTTAGCATCACCACGGGCGGACCACCGGGACGATCCTCGGCGGCATTGAAATTTCGCCCCAGTATGGGCTGGATGCCCAGCGCGGGAAGCATGCCGCGATCCATGTACGTCACCGGTACCTGTTGTGGTACGCCGGCACCGGAAATATTGGCCACCGAGCCCGGCCGGATGAGTCCCAGCGCCTTCACGCCCGGGATGTTCTTCAGGAACTGGTACTCGTGCGGCGAGATCGGCCCCACCTCACCCGAGAAAATCTTGCCCAGGACCACTACCCGTGATGCCTGCGGAAAGGGCAGGCGTTGCAGCAAGGTACCGTTGATCAACACAAACACGGCCACGCTGGCGCCGATGCCCAGCGCCAGCACGCCGGTCGCCAGCAACAGGAAGCCTGGCCGGCGCAGGCTGGAGCGCCAGGAATGCCAGATCTCGGTCAGCCAGATTGGCATCAGGCCACTCCAACCCGGTTGCCGATCAGGTCGTCCAGGCGTGCTTCGTCCTCGCGGCGCAGACGCTCGAAGGTTTCCTCGTCGACCACACGGCCGTCGAACAGACGCACCTTGCGCTCGGCCAATTCGGCGTAGCGCGCGTCATGGGTGACCATGCAGATCGTGGCGCCGCCCTTGTGCAGTTCGTCGAGCAGCGCCATCACGGCCTCGCCGTTGCGCGAATCCAGATTGCCGGTCGGTTCGTCGGCCAGCAGGATCGCCGGTTTGCCGACCAGCGCGCGCGCCACCGCGACACGCTGCTGCTGACCGCCCGACAGCTGCGCAGGGTAGTGCCGCAGGCGGTGCGCCATGCCGACACGATCCAGCGCTTCGCGCACGCGTTGGCGACGTTCGGCACGATCAATGCCGCTGCGGTAGGTCAGTGGAAGCTCGACGTTCTCCTCGATACTGAGATCGCCGATCAGATTGAAGGCCTGAAAGATGAAACCAATCTCCGCGTTGCGGATGCGAGCACGCTCGGCGGCATTGAGGCCGGCCACGTCGTGGCCGTTGAGCGTGTAGTTGCCCTCCGACGCCGTGTCGAGCAGCCCCAGGATCGACAGCAGCGTGGTCTTGCCGCAGCCGGACGGGCCGGAGATCGACACGTATTCGCCACGCTCGATAGAGAGGTGCACATCGGACAACGCGTGCGTTTCCACCTCGTCGGCCTGAAACACCTTGCGCACGCCCTCCAGGGCGATGACTTTTCGATTCTCGTTCATGCAATCACCATGATTTTTGGATGTTCGAACGTATGGCGGCACAACGGTGACACGCCCATTTCTTCGCGAAGCCCCGTATCCAGATGCCTTCCCTGGCCCTTGAACTCCCTGCTGTAAACACTCCACGCCTCGCTCGAGAACCACGGAGCACCGAACTTCGCACCCCCGCGAAGTTCGGCTTGGGTGCCTTCCCTGACCATTACACTCCTTGTTGTGAACGCTTCGATCCTTGCCCGGCCACGGCGTCCCCAGCCTGCCGGGCTTTCCCTCGCCCCCACTTCAATGCACCCGGATGCGGTCGTAGCCGTCCCACTGACTGGCGTCGGACAGAATCACCTTGTCGCCGGCCTTCAGGCCACGCAGGACCTGCACACGGTCCACCGACGTCGCACCCACACGCACCGGCACACGCGTTGCGGTGCCGCCGTCGCCGTCGAGACGGAACAGACTGATGTCGCTGTCGGCCTTGGCCAGTGCCGGGCGGCCCACCGACAGTACGTTCTTCAATTGCGCGATGCGGATGCGACCGTCGACCGACAGATCCGGACGCGCGCCCGGCGGCAGCTTGCCGAGCAGACGCACGTCCACCTGCACGCTGCCATCGGTCACCGCCGGATCGATGCGCTCGACCTGACCCGATACGACACCGTTGTGGGTATCCACGCTGACCGGCATGCCCATGGCAACGTCCTTGGCCTGCACCTCGGGCACCTTGAGCCGCGCAATCAGCACATCCGGCCGCGCCACCTGCGCCAGGTTGGCGCCGGCCGCGACCTGCGCACCCTCCTGCACGGCCACCTGCTGCAAAACGCCGGCGATGCCCGCCTTCACATCCAGCGCATCGGCCTGACGCTGGCGCAGCTGCAGATTGCTGCGCTGCTGCGCGAGATGCGCTTCGACCGCATCCATCTGCGCATGCAGGCTGGCCGCGAATGAAGCTACGCGCTGCTTCTCGATCTCCATCCGCGCCTTCAGTTGCTTCAGCGCGATCTGGCCCTGCTGAAACTCCACGCGCGGGATCAGGTTCAACTTCTCGGCCTTGGCATCCGCGTCGGCCTTGACCTTGGCCGACGCGTAATCGGACTGCGCCTTGGCCAGTTCGGAGCGCTCGTCCAGCAACTGCGACTGCAATTGCGCGCGCTTGGAAGCGACATCCGCCTCGGCCGCAGCCACCTGCGCCTGCGCATTGCGCAAGGCATCGGCCACTTCCGGATTGCTGAGCTTCATCAGCACCGTGTCCGGCTTCACCTTGGCACCGGGCCACACCCGGATGCTGTCAACCTGGGCCGCCGTGACGGCCGAGATCCAGCGCTTGTGACGCGGTACCAGCGTGCCGGTGGCGCGCACCTCACGCAGCATGTCGCCGCGCTTGACCGTACCGATCCACAGACTCGAACGATCGGCACTCGGCAGCGCCGGCCCCATCCAGGCCGCTGCGGAGATGACGACGGCCAGCGCCAGCACACCGCCGCCGATCAGCAGCAGGCGTTTTCGCTTCTTGCGTTGCTTCAGTTTCGGGTTGGCGATATCCATGACCCAGGTACAGCAAACACCGTGCCACGCCAGCGCACACTGAAAAATGCATGAAATAACAATCCACTAGCCTTTTCGTGTTCAGCCAGAATCAAACGCGGGCATGTCCGAATCCGGACATCATCATCCGCATGCGTACGCCAGCCACGCGGATGGCGCAGCGCCGGCGCAACGCTGGCGTCCACCAACGAGCCACGTAAGATGCACGCAACGACCGCCACGGAGTGACGCATGTACACCCTCTACTTCGCCCCCGGCACCGCCGCCATGCTGACGCACCTGACGCTGATCGAATGCGGCGCTCCCTACGAACTGAAGGCGGTAGATCTGGCCGCTGGCGAACAGCGGAGCGAGGCCTATCTCGCGCTCAATCCCGCCGGCACCGTGCCGACGCTGATCGTGGACGGCGCCTCGCATGGCGAAACCGCGGCCCTGGCCATGCTGCTGACCGAGCGCCACCCCGAAGCAAAACTCGCCCCGGCCATCGGTGATGCCAAGCGCGCCGACTACCTGCAGTGGATGTTCTACCTGGCCGACACGCTGCAACCGGGTTTCCGGCAGTGGTTCTATGCCGACGAGTTCGTGCCCGAGAGCGCCGAGAGCATTGCCGAAGCCGGCCGCCACCGCATCGAGGCCTCCTGGACGCGCATCGCCGAACACCTCGACGCGCATGGCCCGTACATGCTCGGCGAGACCTTCAGCGTCGTCGATCTGTACGTCGTCATGCTGATGCGTTGGGCACGCAACATGCCGCGGCCGGCCACCGACTGGCCATCACTGGCTGCGCTCGCGGCGAAAGTGAAGGCGCGCCCGTCGTGGAAGACGCTCTACGAGCGCGAACAGCTCAGCGAATGGGCGTGAATGCGGCACCGCCCGGGCCGGAGGCCTGGGCCGTCTACCTGCTCGAATGCGTCGATGGTCGCGTCTACACCGGTATCGCCCGCGACCCGGAGAAGCGCTATGCCCAGCACGTCGCCGGCAAGGGCGCGCGCTTCACCCGCAGCAACCCGCCGCGCAAACTGCTCGGTTGGGTCTGGGTCGAATCGAAGAGTGCCGCGCTGAAGCTGGAAATCGCCTGGAAACGCCTGCCGCGTGCAAAACGCGTCGCGCGCCTTGCGAAAAATTGATCCGGATATGTACGTAGATGGTTCAAAGCCTACTGCGTAGACTTTCTCGGATTTGAGCAAGCAACCCTACGGATGATGAATCCGTTGCGTTCCATGGCCGGCTCCACCCGAACATTTACCGTTGAAGTATGCACAGTGATGCCGTCGGAACTCGTTCGCAACACGATAGGGTCACCGGGAAGGTTGAACAACTTCCGTATATGCGGCTTGCCATAAGGCGTCATGTCTACCTCCAGCAACGCGCCGCTTTGCATACCCAAATGGGCATATCCGGTGAGCACCCACGCCCTGCGCGCATCGATGGACTGAATGTGGACCACATTGCCGGATGCCAAGCGATGCTTTTTTCCATGCTTGAGCCAGTAAAGCGCTCCGACAAACTCACCGCGGTTCGCGCCCATCAATCGTCCGCCACTCCACGAAACCGAATTCCTTCCAATGGACCGCTGATTCTCACTCGTTGGTTCACAGAACCAGTCCGGAGGTTCTGTACCGGTGGCCGCCTGCCAAGGAAACCAATGCGCGAATGGATTTTCGTCCGGTGAAATGTACTGATCTCTCACCGGGCGATTCGGTGTGGACATGAAATAAGCGTCCAGCGCATGTGGGCGTCCTGAGCGAATCGCTCGAATACCACGCGATGCCAGCGTTCGAATGGCCGGGTACCAGTGTTCCTCCGACAGCTTTCTCAAAGAGGAAATACTCGACGAATCCTGCAAAAGCACCAAACTGTGCACAGCTTGTGCCACGACTTGCCATTCGTTGTCATGCAGTCGGGCACGCAGGGCTACCACTTGCCCATCAGCATGCATGCGCCCCAGCGCCCATGCGGCCACAACGCGCAGCGGCCAGCCCTGTACCTCGAGATAAGCCGCCACACGGACTTGTGCCGATCGAGCGCGTTCGCCCAACCGTCCCAGATGCCACAAACACTCGATCGTGCGATTTCGAGCAAAGGCGGCAGCGTGATCGAGTTGGTCTTCCAAAATCACCGACCCGGCATCAACTCGCGCAAGGGTAGAAGGCGGTGCACACAGTTGTTCGCAAGAACGGACATCTCTGCAAAGACGCTGAGGATGCGCCAGAATTCCGGACAAAAGCAGTGCGGACAGCATACCGATCATAAGCGTTCCCCTTGCGTGCACGGGATCGAATCATGGGATGCCACATGCATCATCGACACATACTGTGCGCGTCACATTCCTGCACACCGAGTGAACGCGTTCAGGCTGCCGCCAGAAATTGTGCGTGGAACATCGATGCCAGCATCACGCCAAGCCCGGCGAACAGCGCGATGCCGACGATCACACCCAGCGCATTGACCGCAAAGCGCATCGGCGGCAGATGTGCCCAGCCGCCGGCCTGCCTCGCCTGCGGCTGCAGTACCCAGACTAGGGCCGCAATCCAGGCCACCACCACCACGATGCGTACCGTCATCGTCGACGGGTTCATCTGCGGAAACACCAGCAAGGCGAACAGCGTCAGCAGCAGCGACAACGCGCAGACGATCCAGTAGCGGTAGCGTGTTCTCATGGCGTGCTCTCCTCGGACGATGACGGCCTGCTGGCCGCACGGGCAACGGTTCGCGCACCGCGCCTGCAGCGGTCACGGTTCGTCAGGATACGGGAAACGCGAACGCAGTTCAGACGTCGCCTGGGTGCAGGTATCCGGCGGCCCGGCACCCGAACTGGCCACGCGGCGCCGGTGCTCCGGGTGCGCGCCTGATGAAGTGCCATGACGCCGCAGCAGGCGTGTCGCGACCAGAAGATTCTTCGCCGGCAGCACCAGACCCGACTCCAACGGCGTCAGGAAGAGCGACATGAAGATCACGCGTCCGGCGCCCACCGCTGCGCGCCGACGGATCGACAGCGCGGCAGGCCCGATGCACGATCACCGTGTAGATCAGTACCGGCGGAATCGTGACCAGGGTCAGCCACAGCGTGGTGGCCACCGTAGCGTGGGTCGCACCGGTGGCCGCGAAGGCACAGGTCGACGTCAGCCAGCCGACATGGAAGACATACACCTTCAGCAGGCGCGCGCGCCATCGGCGCAGACGGGCGATGGGGGCGGCCTCGGTCACGATCAGCCCGTATTCTGCAGACCCTGCGAAACGCCGTTGACGCAGGCCACCAGCGCGCGCAGCAGCGGACCGTCCTCACTGCCCTCGGCGCGCCAGCGCTTGAGCAGATCGACTTGCAGCAGGCTCATCGGGTCGACGTACGGATTGCGCAGGCGAATCGACAGCGACAGACGCTTGTCATCGTCCAGCAGAGCGTCGGCCTGCTTCAGCTTCAACAGCACGTCACGGGTGCGCTCGAACTCGCCGCGGATGCGCGGGAAGAAATGCTCGTGCAGTTCGCCGGACAGTTCCGAGAACGCCTCGGCGATGCCCAGGTCGGCCTTGGCCAGCACCATTTCCACATCGTCGATCAGGGTCGACAGGAACGGCCAGTCGCGCGCCATCTCGGCCATGGTATCGAAACCGAATGCCTCGATGCCGCGCTGCAGCGCCGACCCCAGACCGTACCAGCCCGGCATGATCGCGCGACACTGGGTCCACGAGAACACCCACGGAATGGCGCGCAGGTCCTCGACGCCACGCATCGAACGACGACGCGATGGACGCGAGCCCAGGGTCATGCGCTCGATCACATCGATCGGCGTGGCCGTGCGGAAGTACGGCACGAACTGCTCGTCGCCGACCAGCTCGCGATAGGCCTCGCGGCCCCAGGCGGCGAGCGTGACCATGCGCTCGCGCCACAGGTCCTCGCGTTCGTCCGGATCGCGCGGGCGCAGACTGGCGTGCAGCGCGGCGCCGACGGTCTGTTCCAGGTTGCGCAGCGCCAGCGCGCGGATGCCGTATTTGCGATGGATCACCTCGCCCTGCTCGGTCATGCGCAGGCGGCCGCCGACGCTGCCGCGCGGCGACGCCATCAGCGCCGGCGTGATGCGCGCACCGCCGCGGCTGGCCGAGCCGCCGCGTCCGTGGAAGAAGGTCAGCTCGATGCCGGCCTGCTCGGCCACCTCCAGCAGCTCGACCTGAGCGCGCTGCAAACCCCAGCGCGCGGCCAGGATGCCGCCGTCCTTGCCGCTGTCGGAGTAGCCCAGCATGATCAGCTGGCGATCGCCACGCGCAGCCAGATGCGCGCGGTAGACCGGATCGGCCAGCAGCGCGCGCAGGGTGTCGGGGCCGTTGGTGAGATCGTCGACCGTCTCGAACAGCGGCGCCACATCCAGCGGTACGCGGCCTTCGTCGTCGACCAGCCCGCCGTGGCGCGCCAGCGCCAGCACCGCCAGCACGTCGGCGGCGGACTCGGCCATGCTGATGATGTACGGCCCGGTGGCGGTGACGCCGTAGCGCTGGCGCGCATCGGCCAGCGTCGCGAACACCGCGCGTAGGCGCTCGGCGGTTTCGTCGTCGTTGTCGCCGAAGGTCTCGTCGCCGGCCGCCAGCGCGCGCAGGCGCTCGGCGCGCTCAGCCTTCGGACGCTCGATCCAGCCAGCGTCGCCGATCAGCGCCGCCAGCGCATCATCGTGCACACGCGAGTCCTGCCGCACATCGAGCCGCGCCAGATGGAAGCCGAAGGTGCGCACGCGACGCAGCAGGCGCTGCACCGCGAACAGGCCGGCGTGCTCGCCCTTGTGCGTGGCCAGGCTGTCGGCGATCAGCGCGACGTCGGCCTCGAAGGCGGCGGCATTCGGATAGCCGCTGTCCGCGTCTTCCAACGTCGCTTCCAGGCGCGCGCGCATCAGCGTCAGCAGGCAACGATAAGGCATGTCGCGATGACGCGGGCGGATCGCCATCGCGTCTTCGAGGAACTGGTCGGTGTACTGTGCCAGGCGCTCGCGCAGCGCGGCGCTGACCTCGACGCGGTCCTCGGTCTGGCTCAGCGATCGCTGCAGATGCGCGCATTCGCCGATGTAGCGCTCCAACACCATGGCGCGCTGCGCGCGCAGGGTCTCGGAAATGGTGTCGGCGCCGACGTTCGGATTGCCGTCCATGTCGCCGCCGACCCACGAGGCGAAGCGCAGCAGACGCGGCAGTTCGGCCTCCAGACCGTAGACATTCTTCAGCTCCCGCTCCAGCGCCTCGTAGAACACCGGCAGCACGCGATACAGCGAACCGGTCAGGTAGTAACCGACGTGATCGAACTCATCCTGCACGCTGGGGCGCACCGGCGAAGCCTCGGCGGTCTGCCAGCCGGCGGTCAGCGCCATCTGCATGCGCGCGGCGTCGGCCTCGCGCTCGGGCGGCGGACGATGGGCGTCGAAGTCGGCGACCAGCGCCTTGACGATGGCCTCTTCCTTCTCCAGCAGCGAGGCACGCACGGCCTCGGTCGGATGCGCCGTGAACACCGGCTCGACGTCGAGCTTGCCGATCCAGGCCAGCAGCTCGTCGGCATCCACGCCGCGCTCCTTGAGCTGACCGAGCACGTCGGCCAGCGATTCGGGTTGCACGGCGGCCCCGGCCAGCTGGTAGTCGCGGCGGCGGCGGATGCGATGCACGCGCTCAGCAACGTTGACCATCTGGAAGTAGGTGGCGAAGGCGCGCGCCAGTGCCTCGGCGTCGTCGGCACTCAGACCGGCCAGACGTCCGGCCAGGCCGCTGATTCCCGCACCGGCCTCGCGTCGCCGGATGGCCGCAGTGCGCACGTTCTCGACGCGTTCGAAGAAAGCCTCGCCGCCCTGCTCGGCCAGCATGCGACCCACCATCGCGCCCAGCGTGCGCACGTTCTCGCGCAATGGGCC
Source organism: Oleiagrimonas citrea (assembly GCF_012395255.1). Taxonomy (GTDB): domain Bacteria; phylum Pseudomonadota; class Gammaproteobacteria; order Xanthomonadales; family Rhodanobacteraceae; genus Oleiagrimonas; species Oleiagrimonas citrea. The sequence goes on along the minus strand of NZ_JAAZQD010000004.1, from coordinate 188,887 downwards.
GTCGTTGGGCAGGAATTCCAGGTTACGGGCGTCGTCGTGATCGTGCGATGCAGTCATGCGTCCTCCTGTAGTCATTCCTTACATCATACGGGTGCGTACGTGCATGAACGCTGAGTAAGGCATCCGCGCATAGAACGAATACGTATGCATCCGCATGAAGCGATATAATGGCGCTTCCAATCTTGGCCGAGGGGCGTTGCGTCCCTGTGGAACGGCGTCGCCCGGATGCGACGGCCGCGTTCGCAGGGTCAGGCTCGGCATCCCTTTCGCAACTGCGCCCATCTCAATCCGCCACGGAGTACCAACATGAACGCCGTCGCCAACGACGCCACCCAGGACTACAAGGTCCGCGACATTTCCCTGGCCGATGCCGGCCGTCGCCGCATCCGCATGGCCGAGCAGGAAATGCCTGGCCTGATGTCCATCCGCGAGAAGTACGCGCCGCAGCAGCCGCTGAAGGGCGTGCGCCTGTCCGGCTCGCTGCACATGACCAAGGAAACCGCGGTCCTGATCGAGACCCTGAGCGCCCTCGGCGCCTCGGTACGCTGGGCCTCGTGCAACATCTTCTCGACGCAGGACGACTGCGCTGCTGCCATCGCCGCCAGCGGCATTCCCGTGTTCGCCTGGAAGGGCGAGACGCTGGAAGAGTACTGGCAGTGCACGCTGGACATGCTGACCCATCCGGGCATGCAGGGTCCCGAGCTGATCGTCGACGACGGCGGCGACGCCACGCTGCTGATCCACAAGGGCGTGGAGATGGAAGACGGTTCGGACTGGGTCGACCAGCCCGGCGCCAGCACCGAGGAGCAGGTCATCAAGAACCTGCTGAAGAAGACCCGCACCGAGCGTCCCGGCTTCTGGAAGAAGGCCGCCGCCGACTGGAAGGGCGTGTCCGAAGAAACCACCACCGGCGTGCATCGCCTGTACCAGCTGGCCGAACAGGGCAAGCTGCTGATCCCGGCAATCAACGTCAACGACTCGGTCACCAAGTCCAAGTTCGACAACCTGTACGGCTGCCGCGAGTCGCTGGCCGACGGCATCAAGCGCGCCACCGACCTGATGGTCGCCGGCAAGGTCGCGGTGGTCTGCGGCTACGGCGACGTCGGCAAGGGCTGCGCGCATTCGCTGAAGGGCTTCGGCGCGCGCGTGATCGTCACCGAGATCGATCCGATCTGCGCCCTGCAGGCGGCGATGGAAGGCTTCGAGGTCTCCACGATTGAGGACACCCTCGGCAAGGGCGACATCTACGTCACCACCACCGGCAACCGCGACATCATCACCCTCGAGCACATGAAGGCGATGAAGGACAACGCACTGGTTTGCAACATCGGCCACTTCGACAACGAGATCCAGGTCGAGAAGCTGCAGTCCGACACGTCCATCAAGCACGAGAACATCAAGCCGCAAGTGGACCGCTATACCTTCCCGTCCGGCAACAGCATCTACCTGCTGGCCGAGGGTCGTCTGGTGAACCTGGGCTGCGCGCACGGCCATCCGGCCTTCGTGATGTCCAACAGTTTCTCCAACCAGACGCTGGCGCAGATCGATCTGTGGGCCAACAAGGACAGCTACGAGAAGACCGTCTACCGCCTGCCGAAGAAGCTGGACGAGGAAGTCGCGCGTCTGCATCTGGAGCAGATCGGCGTAAAGCTGACCAAGCTCACGCAGGATCAGGCCGACTACATCGGTGTGCCGGTGGAAGGTCCGTTCAAGCCGGAACACTACCGCTACTGAACCCGATACACCCTTATCGAAAGGCTCCCGGTTGCGACCGGGAGCCTTTTTCATGTCTGGCGCCATGGCGCCCGGGCGTGAAACCGTCAAGCGGATGACGAACCATGGTCATGGCTTCATCTGCACTCCCGGTCGGCGCCATCGTATTGCCCTGATTTGAACAGACCGATATCCGGATGGCATGCCAAGATGACGTCATAGGAACTCCGTCAGGGCGTCATTCGTCATGCCGTCGCCAAGCGGAATACGGCCCCACAATGCTCGATATCCGGATACCGGACATCACCGGATTCCGCTTGTCGCGTAAAAGGCGGGTAATCGAAGTTCCACATCGTCAACAATCCGGCATGCATGAGTGATTCGTTCAAGGGAGATTGGGCATGAAAAGCCATGGAAGCAAAACGCTGATCGGCACGACCCTGGCGCTTTTCATGATATTCGCCAGTGCTGCGCAGGCCGCAAGCGGCCCTTTGCAAATTCGCCGCATCTCTCCGGACGGCAACGACGTCCAACCCGGCCAGGAACTGGTGATCCAGTTCGACCGCACCATGGTCCCGCTGGGGAACATGAAACGCCATGACGGCAACGTGCACGTGAGCGTGGCTCCCGATCCCGGTTGCGAATGGCGCTGGCTGGACACCAGCGAACTGGCCTGCCGCCTGCACAAGCAGAAGCGCTTCCGTCCTGCCACCCGGTACACGGTGACCGTGGATACAGCGTTGAAGGCGATGGATGGAAGCCATCTCGACGCGCCGGTGACGCAACGTTTCACCACCTGGCGACCGCGCGCGGACTGGGCCAGCTTCGAAGGCTGGCTGTCACCGGTGAAGCCCAGCTACAGCGTGCGTTTCAACATGCCGGTCACGCTGGCCGAGGTGGCCACGAAACTGGTCTTCGAGAGTGCCGACGAGCGCGTGCCGGTCAAGGTCACGCCCTACACCACCAAACGAACCGGACCGATCTGGCTGCCGGTTCCCGGTGCACCGGGTGCACTGGTGCTGGTGAACCACCCCAAGCCGGCCAAGCCGCTGGATGCGAACAAGCCTCTGTACGCGGCGCACCGCGTGTGGCAGGTAGTGCCGCAGCATGACCTCAAGCCCGCCACCGACTACGCCCTGACCGTGATACCGGGCCTGAAGAGCCCCATGGGATCGCTCCCCGGCGAGGGCGGCGTGCCGAACGGCGCCGACATGCATACCTATGGCGCGTTCGCCTTTGGCGGTATCCAATGCCGGGACAAGAGCGGGGATACGTACGTCGTGTCTCCCGGACAAACGTCCACATCGCGCTGTTCGCCCAGCAGCCCCAACCTTCTGTTCGACGTGCCGGTGCCGCGCGCCACGCTCGAAGCCATGCGCTGGCAGCCGCTCCCGCCCACCGACCTGCACGAGCGTTGGAAGAACTACCCGCAATGGTTCCTGCGCCCTTCGCGGGACCCCTCGGGCGGCGGCAGGAGCTATCCGCTGACCTTCAAGCTGAAGGCGATGCACGACTATGCGATCACCGTGCCAGCCGGGGTGAAGGATATGTTCGGGCGCCGACTGGCCAAGTCGGCGACGGTGCGCTTCCATACCGGCCACTACGACGGCTTTCTTGATCTGCCGCCGCTGCCGGCCATCCTCGAGGCCGGCGAAAACACCGTGGTTCCGATGCGCTTCATGAATGCGGACCTGGATGGATTCCGATTCGACTACCGGCGCCTGTTCGCTGGCAACCTGCGTGGCGACACGCCAACCGGGACCACCCCGGCGCGTACTGTGGACCTGCTGCATCGTCCCGGCATCAAGATCGTACCGGACCAAGTAACCCATACGTCGCTGGGCGTACGCGAACTGCTGGACCAGCGCTCCGGCTTGCTCTGGGGCGAGCTGAAGTGGTCGGCGCCAGAACATCAGAAAGTCCGTGCGATGTTGCAGGTCACGCCCTACCAGGTCTTCGCCAAGCTGGGGCACTTCAACAGCATGGTGTGGGTGAACGACTTCAAGACCGGCAAGCCAGTCGCGGGCGCCAAGGTACGACTGCTGTCTGCACCAGCCGGGCAATTCAACCGTTTGGTCACCGCGGCCGGTCACACCGTCACCACCGATGCCGACGGCATGGCTTCGCTTCCCGGCAGCATCGCGCTGGGCAAATCCTGGTTCAATCAATGGGGGCGCGATAGCCGCAAGTTCTACGTGTCCGTCACCCATGGCAAGAACATGGCCCTGCTACCGCTGACCGGCACGTTCAGGCGTTCCCTGTATGGCGCCAGCCACAGCACGGTGTGGGCGAACAACCGACCGCAGTACGGCCACATGCGCACCTGGATGGTCAGCAGCCAGGGCATCTACCAACCCGGCAGCAAGGTGAAATTCAGCGTGTTCGTGCGCAACCAGGACAACGCCAGCCTGGTCGCGCCGCCCGACCTGGACTACACGCTGAAGGTCACCGACCCCACCGGCAACGTGGTACTGACGCGCCAGCACCTGAAACTGTCCGCGTTCGGCGATGCCCAGGCGCAGCTGCATGTAGGCCCGAATGCGCCGACCGGCTGGTACGACGTCAGCCTGTCCTGGCCGACCCCGACCGGCCGCGCCCGCCAGCAGACCGGGCGTTTCATGGTCACTGAATTCGTGCCCGCGCCCTTTCACGTCCAGGCCATGCTCAAGGGCACGTATTTCGGTCCCGGCGACACGGTGCCGGCCAGCGCCAGCGCGCGCCTGCATGCCGGCGGACCGTACACCGATGCCAAGGTGCGCTTCACCACACAGATCGTGGCGAGCACATTCGCGCCGGATACCCCGCTGGCCTCGGGTTTCAGTTTCGGCGGATACGATTACAACGCACCACCCTCGGTGACCGTCGCCCAGACCGACGGCATGCTCGACCATGACGGCAACAGCAGCACGAAGATCAAGCTGCCAAGCAAGACGCACATCGTCTACGGCCGTGTGCAACTCGAGGCGGCCGTGCAATCGGCGCGAGCCACTCGCGTGGCTGCTCAGGCCAGCGCGGTGTATACAGCACGCGACCGCTTCATCGGCCTGCGCACCGACTCGTGGCTACAGAACGCCGGCAAGCCGTTCGACGTGCAGTACCTGGTGGTCGACGCTGACGGCACCCCGCAAGCCGGCAACGCGGTGAAGCTGGATCTGCAGCACCGCGTCATCAGCAGCACCCGGGTGAAGAATGCCAGTGGCGACTTCGACGTCCAGCAAGACGAAAGCTGGCACAGCGAAGACCACTGCCAGGCGCGCTCGACCACTCGTCCGGCGCAATGCGCGTTGACGCCGAAGCATCCCGGCAACTATCGCGTGATGGCCACGGTAACCGACACCCGCGGCCGCGTGCAGAAGAGCGTGCTGTGGACCTGGGTCACCGGTGCCGGTGAGGTTCTGTGGCCCCACAAGCATGGCGTGACCCTGGTACCGGACAAGAAGATCTATCACGTCGGCGACGTGGCCCACGTGATGGTGCAGAACCCGTACCCCGGCGCCCAGGCGCTGGTCACGGTGGAACGCTACGGCATGCTGTGGAAAAAGCGGGTGACGCTGAAGGGCGGCGCACCAGTGATCGACGTACCGGTCGACAAGTCGATGTTCCCCGGCGCCTACCTGTCGGTGACCATTTTCTCACCCCGAGTCAGCCCGCCGTCCGACCCTGACCTGGGCAAACCGCAGGTGGCGATGGGTTATCTGCCGCTGCACATCCAGGGCAAGGGCAGCGCGCTGAAGGTCGCAGTCGCGCCGGACGCGCCGCTGCACAAACCGCGCGAGACCGTGAAGGTGGACGTCAAGGTGCGCGGCCCACACGGCAAGGCGCCGGGACGCACGCGACTGGTCGCGGTGGTGATCGACCAGTCGGTGCTGGACCTGCTGCCCAAGGGAGCGGCCACCTACGATCCGCTGGCGCGCTTCTACGCACCGCCGCAGGGACCGGACATGGGCAACTACAGCCTGGCCGAGCAGCTGATCAGCCGCCTGCAGCCGCGCAACGGCAAGGGCCAGAGCCCCGGCGGCGGCGGCGGTGCCAGCGCCGGCCCCAACGTGCGCAGCCAGTTCAAGTCGGCGGTGTACTGGAACGCGACGCTGGTGACCGACGCCAGCGGCAACGCCACGTTCCGCTTCAAGCTGCCGGACAACCTCACCCGCTGGCGCATCCTGGTGGTGGCCATGCGTCCGGGCGAAGCGATGGGTCTGGGCGATGCCAGCGTACGCGTGAACCTGCCGATCCAGATCCAACCGGCCCTGCCCAACCAGGTGCACGTGGGCGACCACTTTGGCGCCGCCTTCAATGTCACCAATCGCACCGATGCGCCGCGCACCGTCGATACCACGTTGTCGGCCAGCGGACCGATTGACGGTGGCCGTGTCCACCGCAGCGGTCCGTTGCGGCTGGGCAAGTTCGAGCACGGCCTGAGTTGGCTGAAGGTGCACGCGACCGACGCCGGTGCGATCCGCTTCACCGGCAAGGCGGTCTCCGGCACGCTGGGCGATGCGATGACCACCACCATTCCGGTGCGTCGCGCCGGTGCCACCGAAGTGGCCGCCGAATATGGCAGCCTCACCGGCGGTGACAAGCAGCTGCCGGTGAAGTTGCCCAAGGGCGCGCTTCCCGGTTCGGCGAAGCTGGACGTGAACCTCGCGCCGACCCTGATCGGCGGCCTCGACGGCGCCTTCGCTGTGCTGCGCGACAACCTGCTGCAGACTTGGGAAATCCGTCTCAGTCGCGGTGTGCTGGCTTCCGACTACCTGCGCCTGAAGCCGGTCATCGGCGATACCTTCCGCTGGCCGAATGCTGGCCACGAGGTTCAGCGCACGCTGGACGCCGCCTCGAATTTCCAGGCTCCCAACGGCGGTATGGCGTTCTGGATTCCAAGCCAGAGTTTCGTCAGCCCGTACCTGTCGGTCTACACAGCACTGGCCTTCAACTGGCTGCAACGTGCTGGGCACACTCCGCCCGCTGACGTCGAGAAACGTCTGCACGACTACCTGCGCACGCAGATCCTGGCGCGCAAGGGTGACGAGGGCGCGGCACCGATCCTCCGTGCCGGCGCGATAGCGGCACTGGCTCCCGGTGGCCAACTGCCCAAAGGCACCGTGGCCGGCATGGTTCCCGACCTGCACCGGCTCGACCTGTTCGGCCAGGCCCTGCTGCTGGAAGCCGCGCTGGACACGCACGACCACGCCAGCGCTCGCGCCATCGTCAAGTCGCTGTTCTCCTATGCCGAGGAATCGGCAGGCGCGATCTCCTTCAACGAGCGCCGCAGCGACAACTACGTCTCGCTCCTGTCCACACCGTTGCGCTCCAACTGCGTCATCCTGGATGCGCTGGCCAAGTACAAGAAGGAGATCGGCGACCAGGGTCTGCTCGGCGACACGCCGGCGAAACTGATGCGCTGGGTCACCCGCCAGCGACGCAACGCCGGTGGCTGGCCCAACAGCCAGGAAAACGTGTTCTGCACCACGGCCATCGTGCACTACGCGGATGTATACGAGACGCCGGTCAAGCAGTTGCACGGCAGCATCGTGGTCTCCGGCAAGGCGGTCGGCGGCGCCGATTTCGCCTCGCGTCGCGCAGGTGGTCAGCGCGTGGCACACACGCTGGACAAGGCCGAGCGGACCGGACCGTTCCAGGTTGCGGTGCACCACGGTGGAACGGGCCGGCTGTACTACAACGTGCGCCTGACCTACGCCATGCCACCCGATGCACTGGGCGCCACCGATGCCGGCATCAGCGTCAGCCGCGCCTACTTCGTGCAACGCGGCAAGCACTGGCTGCCGGTGGCGGCGGACACCGTGCTCAAGCGGGGCGACATTGTCCGCGTGGAACTGTCCGTGGATGCGCCCACCGAGCGTCATTTCGTGGTGGTCAGCGACCCGTTGCCCGGTGCCTTCGAAGCGGTCAACCGGCAGCTGGCGACGGCGATGACCAGCACGCCCTCGGCACGTCCCGGCGTGTCCGTGCTGATGTTCGACGCCGGCGCCTGGCCCAACATGTCGATCGTCAGCGGCGGCTTCTACCACCGCGAAACGGCGCTCGATGCGGTGCGCTTCTACGCCGACGATCTGCCTGCCGGCCACTACGTGCTGGTCTACAGCGCCCAGGTGATCAGCCCCGGCCGGTTCATCGCGCCGGCCGTGCATGCGCGCGAGATCTACCAGCCGGATGTGTTCGGACGTGGCCGCGCCCAGCACCTGACTGTCGGAATGCCGGGACACTGAGATGCCCCGACGGCGGATCGTACTGGGCTCGACGGGGGCGGTGCTGATCGCTGCCGCCGGCCTTGCCGTCGCTACCTGGCAGGCGCTGATGCCACTGCCGGCCACCCTGGTTCCCCCGGCCGCCAGCGTGCGGCAGGTGCTGGCGGCCGATGGCACGCCGCTCAACCGCAGCTATCGCGACCGCCTCAACACCACCGCCACACTGCCATTGTGGCGGATACCGAAGCGCATCCGTGCCGCCTTCGTGGTCTCCGAGGACAAACACTACTGGCAGCACGCCGGAGTGGACTGGCGCGCGCGCCTGGCCGCGCTGTGGGGCAACCTGCGTGCCGGCCACGTGGAGCGCGGTGCCAGCACCATCGGAGAGCAGGTAGCGCGCATCCTCAAGCCACGTCCTCGCACCTACTGGAGTCACTGGACGGCCGGCTTCGACGCTGACCGCCTATTGCACCGCTTCGGCCACGCGGCGGTGCTGGAGTTCTACCTCAACCAGGTGCCCTACGGCGCACGCCGTCGCGGCATCGTGCAAGCGGCGCATTACTACTTCGGTCGTGAACCGTCCGCATTGAATCCGGCCGAGCAAGTGGCGCTGGCCGTACTGGTGCGCTCCCCCCGCCGCTACGATCCTCGCCGCCATCCGCGGGCCCTGCGTCGCGCCGTGGATCAGCTGGCCGCGCGCATGCACGCGCAGGGGGCCGTCGGTGCCGCTGGATGGAACGGTATCCGTCGCGCCCCGATCACGCCGGGACGGATGTCGTTGCCGGTCCGTGCCGGTCCATTCGTGGTCTACGCGAACCAACGCGCGCGTGCGCTGGGCATGGATGAACCCGTGCTGCACACCACCCTGGATCCGGACCTGCAGCGCTTCGTGCAGCAAGTGCTGCGGCAGCGCCTGCAGACCCTTCGCACTCGTGGCGCTCTCAACGCGGCGGCGCTGGTGGTGGACAACGCCAGCGGTGCGGTGCTCGCATGGGCGACCGCACCAGCCGGTAACGGGCTGGGCCTGGACCCGGTCGTCGCCCCGCGTCAACCGGGTTCCACGCTGAAGCCCTTCGTTTACGGCCTGGCCATGTCACGCCTGGGCTGGCAGCCCGACCACGTGCTCCGGGACACGCCCCTGGCAGAACCGGTCGACAAGGGTGTGCATCGCTACCGCAATTACAGCGGCCGTCACTACGGCCGCGTCAGTCTGCGCTACGCGCTGGCCAACTCGCTGAACATTCCCGCCGTGCGCACGGCGCAGGCCGTAGGTGCACCGGCCATTGTCGACCTGTTGCAGCGGTTCGGCTTCTCTGGCCTGGACAAGAGCGCCGACCACTACGGCCCGGCCATCGTGCTGGGCGATGCCGCAGTGACGCTGTTCGACCTGGTGCAGGGGTATGCCAGCCTGGCCCGTCATGGCGAATACCTGCCGCTTCACGTGCTCAAAGGCGCCCCACCGGTCACGCCCCACCCTGTGCTATCGCCGCAGATCACTTCCGTACTGGCCAGCATACTGTCCGACCCGGACGCGCGCAGCGCCGAGTTCGGCGCCGACAGCGTGCTGGACCTGCCCTATCCCACCGCAATCAAGACCGGCACCTCCAGCGACTACCGCGACGCCTGGACCGTGGGTTTCGACAACCGTTATACCGTCGGTGTCTGGGTTGGCCGCCTGAAGGGGGGCGTCACCGATCAGCTGACCGGCTCCAGCGGACCCGCGCCGGTGCTGCGTCAGATATTCGCCAGACTGCGCAGGCATGCACCCTACGCCGGGCTGTGGCATGACCCCCGCCTGTACCATGGCCCAGCCTGCGAATGGATCGGCCCGCCGTCCTGCATCCGGCGCCTGGAATGGCGATTACCGCAACGGGCGTTCGCTGCGCCAACGCGTCCATCCATTGCCATCGCCCAGCCCGTTGCCGGCGAAGTCCTCGCTCTCGACCCACGCATTCCGCGCACGCGCCAACGACTGCCATTGCGACTGGACACCGACCACGCCACCGTGCGCAAAGTCACCTGGCGCATCGACGGCGCCATCGTCGCGCGCGCTTCCGGCGACACCGCATCATGGATGATGACGCCCGGCCGACACCGACTTGAGGCGAACGTATGGTTGCAGGGTGAGCACACACCCCGACCATTGCCCGGCATCGATTTTGAGGTTCTGGCCGGAAAGGCATTACCGCCAGAGAGTCGTGCAACCGCCCCACACACCCATCGACCCTAGCCGGTCTTGGCCTTGGCATCCCCCGCCTCGAACCAGTGTTCGGTACGGTTGACCACGCGCACCACCGACAACATCACGGGGACTTCCACCAGCACACCGACGACTGTCGCCAACGCCGCACCCGAACGCAGGCCGAACAGGCTGATCGCGGTGGCCACGGCCAACTCGAAGAAATTGCTGGCGCCGATCAGCGCGGACGGCCCGGCCACGCAGTGCGGTACGCCCAGACGACGGCTCAGCACATAGGCCAGCCCGGCGTTGAAATAGACCTGGATGATAATGGGCACCGCCAGCAGCACGATCACCAGCGGCTGACGCAGGATCGCCTCGCCCTGAAAACCGAACAGCAGCACCAGCGTCGCCAACAACGCCGCCGTCGACCACGGGTCGATGCGCTTCAGCGTGCGCGCCAGCGCGGCCTCGCCGCCGCGCGCCAGACGCGCGCGCCGCCAGACCTGCGCGATCGCCACCGGCGCCACGATGTACAGGCAGACCGACAGCAGCAGCGTCGCCCACGGCACATGGATCGCCGCGACACCCAGCAGCACCGCCACGATGGGCGCGAATGCGACCACCATGATGGCGTCATTGAGCGCCACCTGCGCCAGCGTGAAATGCGGCTCGCCGCCGCACAGCCGCGACCACACGAACACCATGGCCGTGCACGGCGCCGCCGCCAGCAGCACCAGACCGGCAATGTAGGCGTCATGCTCGCCGGCCGGCAGCCAGGCCGCGAACACGTGGCGCACGAACAGCCAGCCCAGTAACGCCATCGAGAACGGCTTCACCGCCCAGTTCACGAACAACGTCACGCCGATGCCGCGCACCTGCCTGCGGACCCTGGACAATTCCGCGAAATCGATACGCAGCAGCATCGGCACGATCATCAGCCATACCAGTCCGGCGACCGGCAGATTGATCTGATGCACTTCCATCGCCGCCAAGCTCGCAAAAGCATGCGGCAGCACATGGCCCAGCGCGATGCCGGCCACGATGCACAACAGCACCCATACGCTCAGATAGCGGGCGAAGAAACCGATGGCCGGCGGCGCTTCGCGCACCGTCTCCGATGTCGCATTCATGCGTCGTCTCCGCCTTGTCCGATGTCGCGCAATGCACCCTGCAGCGCCAGTCGATCCAGCTTGTCCACCGGCAGAGCCAGCAGCAGGTCCACCCGGCGCCGCAGCAACACCCACGCCTGCAGATACGCGCGGCGGCGCGTCTCCTCATCGCCTTCGACCGCCGCCGGATCGGGCACACCCCAGTGCGCACTCACCGGATGGCCGGGCCAGACCGGGCAGACCTCGCCGGCCGCGTTGTCACAGACGGTGATGACGATATCCATCGCCGGGGCTTCCGGTGTCGCGAATTCATCCCAACTCTTGCTGCGCAGCGCACCTTCGTAGCCGAACTCGCGCGCCAGCGTCTCGGCCATCGGCTGCACACGGCCACCCGGATGACTGCCCGCGCTGTGCGCGGCGAAGCGCCCCGCGCCGAGCACATTGAGCATCGCCTCGGCCATCACGCTGCGCGCGGAATTGCCCGTGCATAGGAAAAGCACGTGTCGGATCGGTGCTTCCATGTCAGCAGCACGCCTTTTCAGTGGCCGGCTTCGCGGACGCGCCGCAGCACGGCCCGCCGGTCGATGCGGCATCGGGCGCATCCGTATAAGTCGTGGCCGTTCCCAGGGTGCGGAAGGTCTCCCAGCGCACGCCCTGTGGGTCCTGCGCCCAGAACTTGTCCGAACGCGCGTAACAGCAGACCGTGCCCTGTTCGGCCAGGGTCACCGCATCCGCCGTCTGCAGGCGATTGCCCAGTTCGTCCAGCTCGCCCGCTTCGTCGGCCTGCAGTCCCAGATGATCGATGCCGGCCGCACCGCCGCGCTGCGAAATGGCGAAATTCACACGCGGATCGTCCAACATCCATTTCGCGTAGTCGGCTTCGACCACGGTCGGGTCGGTACCGAACAGCGTGCGGTAGAAGCCAATGCTGGCCTCCAGATTCTCGACATTGACGTGTACGTGAAAGCGTTTCATGACGAAGTTTCCTTGCAGGAGCCGGAAGCACGCGGCGCGCACGCCACGTCCGCCGAACCGGCGCAACAGTTGTCGGTAAGAAAGTCGAGTAGACCGTTCATGCGGTTGTAGTTCGCGCGACAGCGGATGACGCGGCCTTGTCGCTCGTCCGCCACCAGCCCGGCCTGACGAAGCTGATTCAGATGATGATTGAGCGTGGCGCCCGCCAGGCCGGTCGCACCGGCCAGTTCGCCCACGGCCATACCCTCGCTACCGGCCTGCACAAGCAGGCGGAACAGGGCCAGGCGATGTTCGTGCGCCAGGGCGGTCAGGCATTCCAGAGCATTGGTTGATTCCATATTTCTAGAATTATAGAAATAATTGCTGCGGTCAAGCCCATGAACACCGAATCCGTAAGGTCCACCCCCACCCCGCCTGGTTCGTCTTTTGATGTAAACACCCACCCAGCAGACGCAGCGTAATGCCATCCACCGCGATGGGCCCCCTTTCAGCCTGCTACACCCTGGCGCAGCCAATCGACTGACACCCAGTCTCGGCGACGCGAATTCACCACGCCCCCTATCTCTCCTTCCGCACGGATCCTTGCACCCGCGCTTGCACATCCGCACCGAATCCGACACCATTCTCTTTATCTTGATGAAGAGATACATACTCAGGAATCGGGCCTCATGACCGCCATCTCGCTGGAATTCTTCCCCCCCAAGACTGACAAGCAGCGCGCCCAGTTCGAGAGCGCCCTGCCGCAACTCCGCAAACTCGACCCCGACTACGCCAGCGTCACCTTCGGTGCCGGCGGTTCGACGCTCAGCTATACCCCGCAGACTGTGAAGGCCCTGATGAACGCCGGACTGGACGGCGCGCCGCATTTGTCGTGCATGGGCGGCACGCGCGCCGAGATCGCCGCGCTGCTGGACGACTACAAAGCCATGGGCTGTCGACGCCTGGTAGCGCTGCGTGGCGACACACCGTCGGGCATGGCCGGGCCGGGCGACTTCACCTACGCCTCCGAACTGGTCGCCTTCATCCGCGAGTACGCGGGCGACCACTTCCACATCGAAGTCGCCTGCTACCCGGAGACGCACCCGCAGGCGGACGACGCACTGGCCGATCTGCGCCACTTCAAGCACAAGGTGGAATGCGGAGCGAACGGCGCGATCACGCAATACTTCTTCAATCCGGACGCGTATTTCCGCTTCGTCGACGACGCGCGCAAAGCGGGTATCGAGGTGCCGATCGTGCCGGGCATCATGCCGATCTCGAACTTCACTCAGCTCAAGCGCTTCTCCGACACCTGCGGCGCCGAGATTCCGCGCTGGATCGTCAAGCGCATGCAGGCGTACTACGACGACGTCGAGAGCGTGCGCGCGCTGGGCGCGGACATCGTCGCCGAGATGTGCCGACGGCTGCTCGATGGCGGCGCACCGGGCCTGCACATGTACACGCTCAACCGCGCCGTGGCGACCATGGCGGTGGTCGAACGCCTGAACTGAGCGACCGTTCTGTCCCGGGCCGGAGCCCGCGGCGTATGCTTCGACCATGCCGCGACTGGCCCTCTTTCTCCTGCTGCTGACCGCCGCGACTTTCTGCCGTGCGCAGACTGCGGTCCACCGCTGCGTGTCGGTCGACGGCACGCCGGTGTTCACCGACCAACCCTGCCGCAGCATGCAGGCCGCCCGCATCGGCGCCGTCCAGCCTTCCGCGACGCCGCATGCCTGTCCCGCCACGCGCGAAGCCCTGCGTCAGCGCGTGGCAGCCGCCTTTGCCGCGCACGATGCCAACGCCCTGGCGGGGCTGATGCTGTGGGAAGGCTACGACGACCGCGAAGCCGTGCGCGAGATCGCACAGATGCGCGCGCGGATGCGCCAGCCCCTGCTGGGCGTGACCGATGACGGCGCGCCACCACCCGCGTCCACGTCGCAGGCACCCGTCACGGTCGACGCACCGTCTTCGACCACCGCCGCTCCGTCTTCCGCGGCCGAGCTGAATGTTCACCTGGGCGGCGTGGCCGCACAGGAGGCCGGTCCGCTGCGCTTCCGGGTGCTGTTCCGGGCCGGCTGCTACTGGCTGCAGCCCTGAGGCTTGATACCGGGGTGACCGCGGGCACATGCCCCGGTAACGCGCAGCCGGTATCATGGGCGGATTGTCCGAGGAGAAAACACCATGGCGACCAACTACCCCGAGTGGATCTGGCACAACGGCGAAGTCATGCCCTGGCAGAACGCCACCGTGCATGTCATGGCGCACGCGCTGCATTACGGGTCGTCGGTGTTCGAGGGCATCCGCAGCTACGTGACGCCGGACGGACCGGCCATCTTCCGCCTTCAGGATCACCTCAAGCGCCTGTTCCATTCGGCCAAGATCTACGACATGGACATGCCGTTCACCCAGGAACAGCTGAGCGCCGCCTGCCACGAAGTCATCCAGCGCAACGGTCTCGAAAAGGCCTATCTGCGCCCGCTGGCCTTCCGCAGCCTGGGCGGCCTGTCGCTGTCGGCGGACTGCCCGACCGAGGTCACCGTTGCGGCATGGGAAATGGGCACCTACCTCGGCGCCGAGGCGCTGGAGAACGGCATCGATGCCTGCGTGTCCAGCTGGCAGCGCTTCGCACCCAACACCATTCCGGCCGGTGCCAAGGCCGGCGGCAACTACCTGTCCGGCCAGCTGGTCGCGCGCGAAGCACGCCGCCTCGGCTTCGGCGAAGGCATCGCCCTGGCCTCGACCGGTCTGCTCAGCGAAGGCGCGGGCGAGAACATCTTCCTGGTCTTCGGCAAGCAGATGTTCACCGTGCCGGTCAGCGCGGCGATCCTCAACGGCATCACCCGCGACACCCTGATGAAGCTGGCGCGCATCGACGGCATCGAGGTGATCGAGCGCGACATGCCGCGCGAATATCTGTACCTGGCCGATGAAGTGTTCATGTGCGGCACCGCCGCCGAGATCACGCCGATCCGCTCGGTCGACGGCAAGCCGGTCGGCACCGGCAAGGCCGGTCCGGTCACGCGACGCATGCAGGAACTGTTCTTCGGCCTGTTCGACGGCCGCACCGCGGATCCGGAAGGCTGGCTGGAGCCGGTCTGATCCCGGAATAGCAGCCACAAGAAGCCATACGAGGCGTCCCGCACGGCGGGATGCCTCAATCCGTGACTCCTGTCATAGTATTCGGGTCATGAATACCGCACCGAACGAATCCACTGCCGCCCCATCGCGCGGCAGCATCGCCTGCGTGGGCCTGGGCATGGTGCTGGGGTCGCACCTCAGCCCGCTCGCGCGCAGCCATATCGAACAGGCCGACGTGGTCTTTGCCGCCCTCTCGGACGGCGTTGTGGAGATATGGCTCGAGCGCATGCATTCCGACGTGCGCAGCCTGCAGTCCTACTACGGGGATGGCACGGACAAGCCCCGCATCACGACCTATCGCGAATGGGTCGACGTGATGATGTCCGAAGTCCGCGCCGGAAAACGGGTCTGCGCCGTCTTCTACGGTCATCCCGGCGTATTCGCCTGGTCGCCGCACGAGGTCATCCGGGTTGCGCGCGAAGAAGGCTACGCCGCACATATGGAGCCCGGCATTTCGGCCGAGGATTGCCTCTATGCCGACCTCGGCATCGATCCGGGCCGCACCGGCTGCCAGCACTATGAAGCGACGCAGCTTCTGTTCTACAAGACCCCACTCAATCCACAGGCCTATCTGGTGCTGTGGCAAGTGGGCCTGGTGGGCGACCTGTCAATGAAGCGTTTCGCCACCGGCCCCGAGTACCGGCAAGTGCTGGTCGACGTGCTGGCACGCGATTATCCGCTGGACCACGAAGCGATCATCTATCGCGGCGCCACCCTGCCCGTCCAGCAACCGCGCATCCGCACGACAACGTTGCGCGAACTGCCAAAAATTGATATCAGCAGCGAGGAAACCGTTGTTCTTCCGCCGGCTTCGACCTTGATCAGCAACGATGAGGTCGTCGAGCGACTCAGGAAACTCGATCAGGCTCTCGACGTACCTGCAACGGCCGGGTGAAGCGCCGGAAAACAGCTCGTGATACATCTTAAAAGGTGATCCGGAGGGGTACGGCCAAGGGGGGGACATCAAGCCCGACATGCGGCTCGTCCAGAACGCCAGGGAGTACGTGTAGTACGCAGTAACAGGGACCGTCTATCCATAACAGCAACAGGGGTCATCATGACAAACACCATCGAACTACTGGAATCCATCGGCCAGGATGCATCACTGCGCCATGCGTCCGCGCAAGACTTGGAACAAGCGCTGGAATCGATGCACGCCAGCGACGCCCTTCGACGTACCGCCCGAACCGGCGATGTTCGGCACGTGAAGATGGAGCTGGGCGGCAAGGATGGCAGCGTCAATCACAACCCGCCTCCTTTCAACACCCAGACTCCGCCACCGCCGCCGCCACCGCCGCACAAGAACGAGCAAGCCTGAGCATCGAATCGGTTCGTTCGTCTCATGACCATTCGTTCATGCTTGCGACAACTTGGAAGCGTCACTCTCGCAGTGGCGCTTCTTTGCTGCGCCACGAGACCGGCACTGAGCGGGACACCACCCAAAACACTCACGGCCTCGGATTTAATCGCGCAAGCGGAGCATGTCGGCACCAGCTACCGCCACCAGCTGCCCGAAATTCTCGAGAAGCTCCACAAGATCGAGCATCAACTGACGCCCGAGCAGCGCCTGCACCTCGAATACTTCGATACTCTGGCGTCGCAGCATTCAGGCAACAACGCTGCAACCATCAAGCTCTACGAGCGAGTCGTGCATCAGACCAAGGACCTGTCCTTGAGTGTGCGGGCACGTGCACGATTGACCGCGATGTACCTGAACAACAGCAACAATTATCTGAAAGCGTACACATTAGCCAATACGCTTCTGGAGGATTATCCGAAAATCACGGACGCCCGCACTCGCTTCAATGTGCTGATTGCCGTGACTCGCGTCAAAGAGGCTCAGGAGCAATACGACAAGGCCCTGACCTACGTGGAAGAAATGGAAACCCTGGCTACCTCCAAGCAACGGTTGTGCACTGCGAGGGCTTTCCATACGCAGATTCTCTTCTACAAGGGGGGCTCGCTGGCCTCGACACAAGCGGCCTACGAAGATGCTGTCGCCACATGCCTGAGCGCTGACCTCGTTGCACATGCCAACGCGCTCCGTCTCGATCGTGCAAGCATGATGGACGACGCCGGCCATCCCGACCAAGCGATTGAGCTGCTGCAGCGCATTGCGCCCAGCATTCACAAGATCGGCGTGCAAACGCAGATCGCTTCACTGCATGTCACGTTCGCACAAGCCTATCTCCTGCAGAAAAAATACGCTCTTGCGAAGAAATCCGCGCTGGCCGCACTGGCGTCCAATAATCCCGGCGATTACAACTGGACGCTGGAAAGCGCATACAAGGTTTTATACAAAACTGCCCAAAAGCAGGGCGACCCAGCAACAGCTCTGACGATGTATCAGAAATACATCGATCAGTACAAAGCCACCACGGATGATGCGCAGGCACAGGCAATGGCCTATCAGATGGTCAAACAGGACGTGCTTGCCAAGAAACTCAAGCTCGAAGAACTGAGCAAACAAAACAAGATCCTGCAACTTCGACAGTCGCTGGATCGCAAGTCTGCGGAAACCAGCCGCCTGTACATCCTGCTTCTTCTCTTCGTGCTCGCCTCGATCGGTTTCTGGGCCTATCGAACCAAGCATTCGCAACTGCGGTTCCGCCGCATGGCGCGCGAAGACGATCTGACGGGCACCTTCAATCGGCAGCACTTCCTGGACTGCGCGTCGCGCCTGCTGCAACGCATGCAGAAGACCGACAACGAGGCGTGCCTGATGATTCTCGACATGGATCATTTCAAGCGCGTCAACGACATGTACGGCCACATCACCGGCGATGTCGTACTCAAGCACGTCACGAACATCTGCCGACACGAACTCCGAACCTCGGACGTGTTCGGCCGGCTCGGCGGCGAGGAATTCGGCATTCTGATGCCGGGATGCACGCCCCAGCAGGGCAAGGAAGTCGGCGACCGCATGCGTCGCGCACTGGTGAATGCGCCGATCCAGGTACTGGAGAACGAAAGCCTGACGATCACTGCCAGCATCGGACTGGCCAGCACGCGCACATCCGGCTATCAGCTCAAGCGCCTGCTGGTTCATGCCGACGAAGCGCTTTACGAAGCCAAGCGCAATGGCCGCAACCAGTTGATGATCAGCTCCGGCGCCGCAAGTCCCGAAACCGCGGCGCAGCCGGGCTAGGACGCATGATCGTCGTCACCTGCGGCCACTTGGACAGAACGGCATGAACACGCCTTCCATGCTTTCCGAACCCCCATCTCGACGCGGCAGCATCGCCTGCGTCGGCTTGGGCATGGTACTTGGATCGCACCTCACCCCACTGGCCCGCAGCCACATCGAACAGGCGGACGTGATCTTCGCCGCCCTGTCCAACGGCATCGTCGAAAAGTGGCTGGAGCGCATGCACCCCGACGTACGCAGTCTGCAGCCCTACTACGGCAAGGGCGATAAATCGCGCAAGGTGACCTACCAGGAATGGGTCGACGTGATGATGGCCGAAGTACGCAAGGGGAAAGTGGTCTGCGGCGTGTTCTACGGCCACCCCGGCGTATTTGCCTGGTCACCCCATGCGGTGATCGAGGCCGCGCGATCGGAAGGCTATGAAGCGCACATGGAACCCGGCATCTCCGCCGAGGATTGCCTGTACGCCGACCTCGGCATCGATCCAGGCCGTCGCGGGTGTCAGCACTTCGAGGCCAACCAGCTGCTGTTCTTCGATACCCGCATCAATACCGACACCTATCTCATACTGTGGCAAACAGGACTGGTCGGAGACCGCTCATTCAAGCGCCTGAGGACAGAACCGGCCTATCGCCAGTTGCTTGTCGAGGTACTGAACAAGGACTATCCGCTGAGTCATGAAGCGATCGTCTATCGCGGCGCGACATTGCCCATAGAGCAAGCTCGTGTTCGTCGGATCACGCTCGGCGAACTGCCCAACGTCGACATTACAGCGGAAGAAACGGTAGTGATCCCCCCACTCTCGCGACCGCGTCGCAATCGAGCGATGATGGCGCGACTGGATGCACTGGACCGAATGTTCGAGAATCCAGGGTAGATGCGCGTGGCAACGCCATACCGCGAGAAGACGACTGCAGCTGGGTGAAGCGCATCCTGTCCAGTCCCGCGACGCCCTACCCGCAGGGCACGCTGGGGACGAATGACAATGAAAAAGGGGATACGATGGACACGATCGAAATTTTGGAAGCCATCGGCAAGAATGCGTCGTATCGCCACGCATCCGGCGAACGTCTGCTGGGCATTCTTTCCGCAATGGATGCCAGCGAGAGTCTCGAACGCACCGCGAAAACCGGGGATCAGCATCACCTCGCGGTCGAGTTCGGGCAAGAAATCGTGTCCATGGTCCAAAGTCAGGTCCAGGGAGGGTACGAGGATCAGGAAGACGATGAGCCGTGTCCGGAACGAGACGGTGAAGACGAAAGGACACCGCTCTCGCCGGACTCCTGAGGGTTAGCGTTCTACAGACAGAGCTTCACGATGCGAAGACACTGGATGTTCATCGCCGCTTTCTCGATCGCCTTCATGCCTGCCATGACGAGTGCGCATGCACCTGTGGGCACGCAAAGCGAGCCGGCACCGGCCTCGACGACATCCCATGCTCTGCTGCAACGTGCCGACGAGATCAAGACCAAGAATCATGCTGAATTTCTGCGCACGCTGGAACTGCTGCATCAGCGGGAGAGTTCGCTGTCCGACGACCAGCGCTGGAAGTTGCGTTACTTCGACGCATGGCAGATCGCGTTCGATGGAAATTATCGCGAATCCAATAAAGCACTGCACAAGATCATCTCCGACTCCACGGACCCTTCCGTAGCGGCGAGAGCATCCGCCCTTCTGATCTATACCCTGAACGCAGGTCAGCACTATGAGGCTTCGTACAAGCTAGCCAGTCGATTAGTGACGGAGCTTCCCGAGATCAGGGACTCAAACACTCGAATCGTGATCCTGGTCCAGGTATCGCAGATGCTCGCGCTGGCCGGACAATACGAACTGGCACTGAAATATGCCCGCCAGATCGAAGACGCGCTGCCACCTGGCGCAAGCAAGTGCAAAGCGTTGACGCTGGAAGCCAGCACGCAGATCGAAGGCCACACACTGCAGTCCTCGAGTCCCGCGCTCAACCAGGCTATCGATTCCTGCCTGAAGGCCAAACAGATCGTCTATGCCAATGTCTTGCGCATAGACAAAGCGAACCTGCTGATCGAGGAAGGCCATCCTGACTCGGCTATCGCATTGCTGGAACAACTGGCTCCGAGCGCGCGCAAAAGCGGATATCAACGTCACGTGGTCGAATACCACGTGCTTCTCGCAAAGGCCTATCTGAAAAAGAACGACGACGTTCGCGCACGTAGGTACGCATTGGAGACCCTGTCCCTCGAGCATGCCGAAAATTTCGAGGAAGACATCATCGAGGCTTACCACATTCTCTACCTGGTCAACAAAAAGACCGGACGGCAAGCCGATGCGCTTACCTACTACGAGAAATATGTGGCACTCGATCAAGCTTCCACCCAGAAGGCCAAGGCTCGCGCACTGGCTTACCAGATGGTCAAACAAGAGGTGCTGGCCAAGAAGACGCGAGTGGACGCACTCAGCAAGCAGAACCGTATCCTGCAACTGCGTCACGCCCTCGATTCCAAGCAAGCCGAAACCAATCGCCTGTACGTGCTGATCCTGCTTCTACTGCTCGCCGGCATCGGATTCCTGCTGTACAAGATCAAGCATTCGCAGCTCCGGTTCCGGCGCATGGCGCGCGAGGACGATCTGACCGGAGCATTCACTCGCCAGCACTTTTTCGAACAGGCCGAACATGTTCTGCGGCGCATGCAGAAAAACGACAACGAAGCCTGCCTGATGATCCTCGACATGGATCACTTCAAGCGCGTGAACGACATGTACGGTCACATTACGGGCGACTCCGTACTCAAGCACGCAACAAGCATATGCATGCGCGAGCTTCGTTCCTCGGATGTGTTCGGGCGCCTCGGCGGCGAGGAGTTCGGTGTCCTGATGCCCGGCTGCACGCCGCAACAGGGCAAGGAAATCGGCGACCGCATGCGTCGCGCATTGATGAATTCCCCGGTCCGCGTACTGGAAAACGAGAGTCTGACGATCACCGCCAGCATCGGACTGGCCAGTACGCGCACATCCGGATATCAGCTCATGCGCATGATGCTTCATGCCGACGAAGCGCTTTACGAAGCCAAGCGCAATGGCCGCAATCAGCTCATGATCAGCTCGGGAAACACTGCCACGGCGATGGCCTGAGCAACTGGAAATACGACTCGACAGCGCCCCGTGCCGTCCGGAGCAGGCACACGTCCCCATCGCTCGGGCCCATCCAAAAGCATGAAGCCCCACACCTCCGACACCCACGGCAACAACCGATGCGTGCCGTCTCTTGATACAAGGGGGTCTGCACAGCGCTTCAATGGCCCAGCACAATGGTCACAGTCGACCGATCCGCGGCATCACGGAAGCCCGACCAAGAACGCAACCAGCTGAAAAGATCCGTCAGGAACGGTGCGTGCGCGGGAACAGCACGGTCGCGACCACGCCCACCACATCCTCGCGCGGACGGATGGCCACGTGCCAGCCATACAACTCGCAGAGTCGACGCACGATGGCCAGTCCCAATCCGGCGCCGCTACCCGTCGCGCCCTCGCCGCGCGTGCCGCGCTGGAACAGCGCGTCGGCCTCTTCCGCCTTGATGCCGCGCCCGGTGTCCTCGATGACGATGCGATCCTCGAGAATGCTGACTTCCACTTCGCCGTGCTGCGTGTACTTGATCGCATTGCCGACCAGGTTTGTCAGCACCACCGCCAGCACCGAAGCCGGCGCGTCCACCTTCAGCGGCTGCACGCTGCGCAGACGAAGATCGACCGGCTTGCCGCGCATGTGCGGGCGCTGGCTCTCGATCACATCCTCGGCCACCTTCGCCGCCTCCGTGATTTCACCGAACGTCGGACCGCGGCGTTCGGCGCGCGACAGCAGCAGAAGCGCCTCGATCATTTCCGTCGCCTGCCGCGAGGATCGCTCGATGCGCTTGAGGCGCTCGCGCAACTTGTCATTGAGATCCGGCGAGGACTGCAGCAATTCGGTAGTACTTGAAATCACCGCCAGCGGCGTGCGCAGCTCGTGGCTGACGTCGGAATTGAACTCGCGATCGCGCTCGACCAGCGCCGTCAGGCGCTCGGAATATTCGTCCAGCGCCTGGGCCAGCTCGCCGATTTCGTCATCGGCAACATGCGGCGCCAGCGGCTCGGCCTTGCCGATGCGGCGGAAATCCCGGAGCCGGGCGGCCAACTCGGTCACCGGGCGCAATACCCGTCTCGACAACCAGATTCCCAGCGCCAGCGAAAACAGGCTGAACAACACCACCGCCGCAACCAGGCCGATCATCAACTGGCGCTTGCCCTGCTCGTCGCGACTGACGTCGTAGCGGATGAAGCCGATCAGGCCGTACTTGCGCCGCACCGCCAGCTTGTAGTGGTGCATGTTGCCGTCCGGCCCGACCTCGGAAATATCGTGCACACCGCTGGCCAGGTCCTGCCAGGCCAGCGGCATCTTGTACAAGGTGCGATCGCTCTTGAACCAGCCTTCCACCAGCTCCGAGTGCGCCTGATAGTTGGGATTGGCGTGCAGCCGCTCGATGTTGTTGTCGACATCATGCTGCAAGGCATTGACGACCAACTGGTCCTCGACCTTGGCGCGCACGTAGAGCGCGGCCATGGCGAACAGCACCGAAAGGCCGATGCCGAACAGCGCGAACGAGACGATCAGGCGAGTGCGCAGCTTACGTCGGGAGCGCATCCGGATCGACCATGCGGTAACCGATGCCGTGGCGGGTGTGGATCAGCGGCTTCTCGAACGGCTTGTCGATGGCCGCGCGCAGACCGTGGATATGCACACGCAGGCTGTCGCTGTCGGGCAATTCCTCGCCCCAGACCTTCTGCTCCAGATCGTGCCGGGTGACCACGGACGGGCTGGCGTCCATCAACGCCTGCAGCAACTTCAGGCCGATCGGATTGAGCTGGATGGAGGTCCCGGCGCGAGTCACCGTGAGCGTGTCGAGGTTGTAGGTCAGATCGGCGACCTTGAGCACGCGGCTCTGCGGCCCCTTTCCGCGTCGCGCCAGCACTTCCAGGCGCACGCCCAGTTCCTGCAGCGCGAAGGGTTTGGTCATGTAGTCGTCGGCGCCCGATTCGAAACCGGTGATCTTCTGCTCCAGCGCGTCGCGCGCGGTCAGCATCAGAATCGGCGTCTGCTTGTGCGCCTCGTGACGCAGCTTGCGGGCCACTTCCAGGCCGTCCATCCCTGGCAGGGTCAGATCCAGCACAATGACGTCGAAATCGTGCACCACGGCCAGATGCAGCCCTGTCACGCCGTCGCCGGCGAAATCGACGATGTGGTGACGATCCTCCAGATAGTCACCGATGTTGGTGGCCAGGTCGTTGTTGTCTTCGATGACCAATACGCGCATGCGACGTCCTCGGTACAGCGCCGGACATGACGCCGGCGGTTCAAGCTTAACGGGAATCGGGGCAAACCGGGACACCGGACAAGAAAAGGCCCGGACGGAAGGCTGGGGGAAGTCGCCGCGTCCGGGCCCAAGTCGCTGCCCCGATCGTCACGGTCGCGAAGCGTGCGGCCTGGGGAAGGCCGGTCGCGGACCCGTGACGATTCCTTTCTAGGCGCGCACGGTTTAAACGGCCGTTAACCGCCAGAGATGGAAGCGTTAAATCAGGGGACACTCGGCCGAATGGCCGAGATGGAGCGGGTGACGGGAATCGAACCCGTGTCATCAGCTTGGGAAGCTGAGGTTCTACCATTGAACTACACCCGCGCGGATGCAGGGCGATTACATCGGGTTTGCTTCGTCCGCGCAAGCCCGATGTCGCAAACGCGCGAACCGACGACACGCATCGGCGCGGCACGCTCGGCTACAATGCGCGCATGGGGGTCCGCCTTCTCGACCGCGCATCGCGATCCGGCACCCGGCTGTTGCCGGCCGTCCGGAACGCGCACGCTTCGACCGATAGGCGCGCACGCCCGAAACACCCGATTCGACAAGGTATTCCGATGCACATCTTCGCGTCGATCGCCGCCCCGGAGCGCGAGCGATGACTGGTTCCGATCCGTCCAGCGACCACAAGGACACCGACCGCCGCCGTCCCGTGCGCAGCTTCGTGCTGCGTGAAGGCCGCATCACGCCGGCCCAGCAACGCGCCTTCGATGCGCACTGGGCGCGTTTCGGCCTGGACTACAAGGGCCAGCCACGGGATCTGGACGCGGTGTTCGACCGCCGTGCACCGCGTGTGCTGGAGATCGGCTTCGGCAACGGCGAGGCCCTGGCCTGGGCGGCGACCCACGATCCGGACCGTGACTACATCGGCGTCGAAGTGCACCGACCGGGCGTCGGACGACTCATGAACGCTCTGGCCGAGGCCGAAGCCACGAACGTGCGCATCTACCGCCATGACGCCGTCGAAGTGCTGCGCGAGGAGATCGCGCCCGAGAGCCTGGACGAAGTGCGCGTGTGGTTCCCCGACCCGTGGCCGAAGAAGCGGCACCACAAGCGACGCCTGATCCAGCCCGACTTCGTCGCCCTGATCGCCACGCGCGTACGGCCAGGTGGCCTGTTGCACCTAGCCACCGACTGGGCCGAGTATGCTGAACACATGATCGAAGTCATGGAAGCCTCCTCCGCATGGCGCAACCGGGAAGGACCGGGCAACGTATCGGAACGACCGGCCTGGCGCATCGAGACGCATTTCGAACGCCGTGGCCTGCGACTCGGTCACGACGTCTGCGACCTGATCTACGAACGCCAATGAGCCTTTTCACGAGCCCCCTCGGACACGCATCGCGGTGAACGCATTGATCCGACGCCCGATTCCACCCGCCACGCAGCGCCCGGCCGCACGCGAGCGGCGCTGAACGGTCCGCCACGACGACGCCCCCATGGACAGCACCGCCGCCGGCATGACACTGACTCCCGACATGATCCTGGTCCTCGGGCTGGTGGCCTTCACCATGGCCATGCTGGTGCTGGAGTGGATCCGCGCGGACATGGTCGCGCTGCTGGTGGTGGTGGTGATCGGCCTGACCGGACTCATGCCGGCCACGCAGGTGTTTCAGGGGTTCGCCGGCAACGCGGTGATCGCCATCCTGGCGATCATGATCATGGGCGCGGGACTGGATCGCGCCGGCGCGCTGTCCAAGGCCGCGGCCTTCGTCATGCGCATGTCCGGCGGACGCGAGTCGCGGCTGGGCATCGTCGTCAACGGCGTGACCAGCGTGTTCAGCGCCATCATCCCCAGCCAGGCGCTGGCGGCGCTGATGATTCCGGTCACCAGCCGCCTGTCCGCACGCACCGGCGTACCGCTGACGCGCATGCTGCTACCGATGGCGTTCTGCATCCTCACCGCCACCAACACCACGCTGATCGCCAACTCGCCGCTGATCCTGCTGAACGACCTGATCGCCAGCGCCAACCGCAATCTGCCGCCCGGCGCGCACACCATCGCCCGCTTCAGCCTGTTCAGCGTGACCCCCATCGGTGTGACCCTGGCCGTGATCGGCGTTACCTACTTCGCACTGTTCGCCAAACGCCTGCTGCCGGCGCGCGAGGACGACCGGCAGAAAGTCACGCCGGGCCGTACCGAGAGCTACTTCGCCGAGACCTACGGCATCGTCGGCACACCCGCCGAACTGACCGTCACCGCCGAGAGCGCGCTGGTCGGCATGAGCGTGGGCGAGGTGGAACAGCTGCACGGCGCGCCGCTGATCCTGGCCATGAAGAACGGCAACGAATCGCGCATGGCGCCGCCGGCCGAGGAGATGATCTGGGTCGGCACCGTGCTCGGCGTGCTCGGCGCGCGCGAACAGGTCAACGAATTCGCCAACAATCAGCTGTGCCGGGTCTCGCCGCGCATGCGCCAGCTGGCCGACCTGTTCAACCCGGCCCGTGCGGGCATTTCCGAGGCGGTGGTACCGCCCAGCTCCAGCGTCATCAAGCAGCGCATCGGCGACCTGCACCTGCGCAAGCGCTTCGGCATTGCAGTGCTGGCGGTCAACCGCGGCGAGCAGGTGTTCCGCGAGGACATCCGCGGCATCAGCCTGCGCGCCGGCGACACCCTGGTGCTGCACAGCCACTGGAACGACCTGGCGATGATGCAGGCCGACCGCGACCTGGTCGTCATCACCGACGTGCCCAAGGTCGAGCAGCGCCCGGGCAAGCTGTGGCAGGCGCTGGGCTTCTTCCTGCTGGCGATGGGGCTGGCCCTCTTCACCGACCTGGACCTGCCGGTGGCCATGATGAGCGGCGCGATCGGCATGCTGCTCACGGGCGTGCTGACCATGGACGAGGCCTACCGCGCAGTGAACTGGAAGACCATCTTCGTCACCGCCTGCCTGATTCCGCTGGGCTGGTCGATGGACTCCACGGGCGCCGCCGCCTGGTTGGCGCAGGAAGTGCTGCACTACTCGCACGGCGCCCCGCAATGGTCGCTGCAACTGGCCATCGCCGTACTGACGCTGCTGTTCTCGCAGGTGATGTCGAACGTCGGTGCCACGGTGATGATGGTGCCCATCGCCATCAGCGTGGCCGTGGCGACCGGCGGCAACCCGGCCGCCTACGCGCTGATCGTGGCGCTGTCCTCGTCCAACACCTTCCTGATCAGCTCGGGTCACCCGGCGCTGATGATGATCGCCGGACCGGGCGGCTACCGCTCACGCGATTTCCTTCGCGTCGGCCTGCCGCTGACCATTCTGATGCTGGCTGCAACACTGGTCGGCATCAATCTGATGTACCACTGACCCGCGCCTAGAGGCCGGTCAGGAGCACCTCGTCGTTCTCGATCTCGATGCCCACGCGCGCCAGATGGTCGCCCTGACACGGGCCACCCGTGCACAGGCCGCTCTCGATGCGGAAGCTGGCGCCGTGCGCAGCGCAGACCAGCACACGATCCTTCAGCAGGAAACGGCCCGGCGCCCAGTCCAGCCGCCGGCCCGCGTGGGGGCAGACATTGTGGTAAGCGTGGATCTGGCCGTCCGCACAGGTCACGATGAAGGCATGTTGCTCGCCGGAAAGCTCCTTTTCGATGCCGATCGCGGCACCTTCGGCGACATCTTCCACCGCACACAGATGCACGGGAAAAACGGAATCGGCAACCTCTGGCACTTGTGTCACGGCGTCATCGACCTCATGGTGGAAGGCGAGATTGTAGCTTCTTGCGAGAATTGCCATGCGCACGCGCTTGTTCATCCTGCAACGCCCCCGCCACCCACTCGCCCGTCTGGCGCTGGCGCTGCTGGGCTTGGCCGTGTTCGGCGCCCTGCTGGTCTTCGGTCTGATCGCGCTGGCCGTGCTGGTGGCCGTCGGCGGCGTGCTGATGCTGGTACGCGCCTGGCGCGGCCGCCATGCCGACGGCAACGCGCCGGATGACGGCTCACGCCCGGCCGATCCAGAGGTGCTGGAAGGCGAGTACGTGGTGATCCGCGAAAGTCGCCACGTCCGGCACTCCTGACCCGCGTTCACTCGGGCGTTGCCGGCCCGACAGCGCTACACTGCGCGCCCGTCCCCTGATCCGATGCGCGCATGACCCCGACCGCAGACTCCCCGGCTGCCCCGGCCGAGCAACGCTGGCTGGTGCCTCTGGCGCTGGTCTCGCTGTACGTGGTGTGGGGCTCGACCTACCTCGGCATCCGTTTCGCGCTGGTCAGCTGGCCCCCGTTCATGCTGGCGGCGATCCGCTTCGCCCTCGCCGGCGTCCTGCTGTATGCCTGGCTGCGACTGCGCGGCGCCGCGCCGCCGACGCGACGGCAATGGCGCAACGCCGCCATCACCGGCACCCTCCTGCTGCTCGGCGGCAATGGTCTGGTCTGCTACGCGGAGCAGAGCGTCAGTTCGGGCATCGCCGCCGTCGCGGTGGCCTCGATGCCGCTGTTCGCCACGCTGTTCAACGGTTTCTACGGCGAGTGGCCGCAACGCAATGAAATCCTCGGTCTGGTCATCGGCTTCATCGGCGTGGTGGTGCTGAATCTTGGCAGCACGCTGTCCGGATCGCGTCTCGGCGCACTGGCCCTCGTCAGTGCCGCTGCGCTGTGGGCCTTCGGCTCCTCGTGGAGCCGCCGCCAGGACATGCCGGCCGGCCCCATGAACACCGCCGCGCAGATGCTGTGCGCCAGCATCGCGCTCACCCTCACGGCCTTCCTCACCGGCGAGCGCCTGCCCGCGCATCCCGAACTGCATGCCACGCTGGCGATCGGCTACCTGGTCGTGTTCGGTTCGCTGATCGGCTTCAGCTCCTATGTCTATCTGCTGAAGACCGTGCGCCCGGCGCTGTCGACCAGCTACGCCTACGTCAATCCGCCCGTGGCCGTGCTGTTCGGCCTGATGCTCGGCGGCGAACACGTCGGCCCAGTCGACCTGGCGGGCATGGCGGTGATCCTGGTCGGCGTCGCCATCGTGATCTTCTCGCGCGGACGCGCGGCGCGTGCCGCGAAAGCCGGCGGCTGAAGCTCGCTCCGTCAGGACTCGCGCAGAGCCGTCGTCACCGGCAACCGCGCCGCGCGCACGGCAGGGAACAGTCCGCCGATGAAGCCGATGGCCAGCGCCCACTTCAGTCCGTTCCAGAGCAGTCCCGGGGAGACGCGGAACTGGAACACCACCTGGCTGAAGTTCGCACCCAGTGTGGATGCGGTGTAGCCATTGAAGATCAACCACGTCACCAGCCCACCGAGCAGACCACCCAGCGCCGCCAGCAGCAGCGTCTCCAGCATCACCGACACCACCACCGGCACGCTGCGGAAGCCGATCGCGCGCAGGGTCGCGATCTCGCGCGCCCGCGTCGCAACGGCCGCGAACATGGTGTTGAGCGCGCCGAACACCGCGCCGATCGCCATGATGATGCCGACCACGAGTCCGACGATGCGCAGCGTCTTGGTCAGGTTCTCCGACTGTTTGGCGAAATAGGTACGCGTGGTACTGGCGTCGACTTTCAGGCGCGGATCGCTGGTCAGCGCCGCCTTGAACGTGTCGAAGGCCGCCGGCGATGTCAGCTTGGCCGTCACCGATTGCACGCTGCTGCCGCGCCGGTAGGCGGAGGCCACGGTCTTCACATCGCCCCAGAGTTCGGAATCATGCGAGTCATGGGAGACGAACGTGCCGACCACGGTCCATTCCTGACCGCCCAGGCGCAGCTGGTGGCCCACCGTCAGCCCGGCAAACTGGCGCTGCGCGCCCTGGCCGACCACCAGTTCGCGCAATCCCGGCTTGAATCGCCGACCGTCGATCAGGGTGACGTTCGGCCGCAACGCCCACGCCTGCTCGCCGACGCCGCGGATCTGCACATTCGCCTCGATGCTGGCGTCGCTCTTCTTCGGCAGATTGGCAACCACCACCACTTCCGGCGAGGCGATCGGCTTGCCGGACGCGTCGCGGGCGACGCCCGCCGCCTGCGAGATGATGTCCACGTCGTTGCGGCCGAGCACCGAGTTGAGCTCGGCCTGCGAGCCGCCGCGCAGCACGATGGCGGTGTCGTCCGAACCGGTGCGCTGCAGGGTGCTCTGGAAGCCCTCGGCCATGGCCAGCAGCGCCACCAGCACACCGACCACGCCGGCAATGCCGATGACGATCACCGACGAGGCGCCGAGACGTTGACCCAGCGTGCTCAATCCGACCTGCGTCACCGAGAGCGTCCGACGGCCACTGCGCGCCAGCACCAGCCAGAACACCAGGGCCACGGCGATCGCCACGGCACCGATCCACGGCATCCTGACCCAGAGTCCCACCGCGACGACCAACGCGATCACCAGACCGGCATTGACGAGAAAACGCTTGAAAGTCCGCATGACAATCTCCTCAACGTCCAGCCAGTGCATCGACAATGTTCAGACGCATGCCGCGCAGCGCCGGCAGCGCACCGACCAGCAGCCCGATCAGCACCATCAGCGCGACGCCCATGCCCCAGGTGGCCGCTCCCAGTGACGGCAGATTCACCAGCCCGCCGCTGCCCTGGGTAACCAGCGGTCCGAGCGCCGACGCCACGCCGAGTCCGATGAGCCCACCGATCAGCAGCAGCAGCACGGATTCGGCAAGTACCATCATCAGGACGCTGCGACTGGAGAACCCGATGGTCTTCAGCACCGCCAGCTCCGAAGTGCGCTCGCGCACCGCCTGCGCCATGGTGTTGCCGGCCAGCAGAATCAGGGTGAAGAACACAGCACCCATGATGCCGACCACGATCAGGCCGATGTTGCCGATCTGCTTGGCGAAGGAAGCCTGGAAGGCCTGCTCGGTCTGCGTCTTGGTCTCGTTGGGCGAGTTGGCCGAAAGCGCGTCGATGCGGTTGGCGGTTCGATCAGCCAGTGCCGGATCGGACAGTTCCTCGATGTACCAACCCACCGTGCCCTGACCGAAGGCGTTGGCCTCGTTGAAATAGGTCCAGTGGAAGAACAACGCCTGATCCAGTCCGTTGGCCGCGTCCTTGCTCACATCGAAGATGCCGACGATGTCCATCGGCCAGGTCTTGTCGCCATTCTTCTGCGGGAAGATGGTCGATTGCAGCGGAATCTTGTCGCCGACCTTCCAGCCATAGCGCTTGGCCAGCGTGCGCCCGACCACCGCGCCGGTGCGCGTGGCGTCGAACGCCTTGCGCTGCGCCGGATCGAGCAGGATCTCCGGATACAGGTCCAGGTATTCCGGGCTGATGGCATAGCTGAAGACGAAGTTCTTCGGGTCCTGATACACACCGCCGAACCAGTTCGCGTAGCCGACCTTGCGCACGCCGGGTATCGCGGCGATGCGGTTGCGCAGCGCCTGCGGCAGCGGCTGGATGATCGAGTAACGCGACGAAGTGACCAGCCGTCGCGCGCCGACCGCGCTGGTGCTGCCGCTCTCGAACGCCGTGCGCACCGAGTCCAGCATGCCGAACAACAGAAAGGCCGCGACGATCGAGACGATGGTCAGGATCGTCCGCGTCTTGCGACGGAACAGCGCGGCCCAAATCAGATGCAGGTATTTCATGTGGCGTCCCCTCCCACGTAAACGGCATTCACGACCCTCAGGCCGTGGCCTGCTCCACCAGCGTGCCCTTGTCCAGATGCAGGATGTGATCGGCGTACTCGGCCGCCTTGGGGTCATGCGTGACCATCACGATGGTCTTGCCGTGCTCGCGATTGAGTGTGCGCAGCAGACCGAGTACCTCCTCGGCTGATTCGCGATCCAGATCGCCGGTCGGTTCGTCGCAGACCAGCAGGGTCGGGTCCGAAACGATGGCCCGCGCGATTGCCACACGTTGCTGCTGGCC
This sequence comes from Oleiagrimonas citrea, assembly GCF_012395255.1. Lineage (GTDB taxonomy): Bacteria > Pseudomonadota > Gammaproteobacteria > Xanthomonadales > Rhodanobacteraceae > Oleiagrimonas > Oleiagrimonas citrea. The sequence continues at coordinate 157,286 of NZ_JAAZQD010000004.1, read as the reverse complement.
GCCCGACAGCTCGGACGGCTTGTGCGTGACGCGCTCCTCCAGGCCCACCAGCTTCAGGGCGATGCCTGCGTTGTTCCTGCGCTGCGCGGCCGACAGCTTGGTCAGCAGCAGCGGCAGCTCGACGTTGCGCTGCGCGGTGAGCATCGGCATCAGGTTGTAGAACTGGAAGATGAAGCCCACGTTCGAGGCGCGCCAGCGGGCCAGCGCATTGGCACCGAGCTGGTCAATGCGCTTGTCGCCGACCGTGATGCTGCCGCCAGTCGGCACGTCCAGGCCGCCGATCAGATTCAGCAGCGTGGTCTTGCCCGAACCCGACGGCCCCATCAGGGCCAGGAAATCGCCCTCGGCCACCTGCAGATCGATGTGGTGCAGCACCTCGACCTTCTGCTTGCCGCGCGCATAGGTCTTGCTGACGTCTTGAATGTCGATCAACGTTCCCATGATGAAGCTCCCCGCCACTGATGTCGCTGAAGATCATTCCGTCGCGCTGCGCGATGATCGCGCGCGCCGTCGTCGAATCGATGCCGCCCTACCCCACGGCAGTCTTGCACAGCTTGCCCGGCGGCCGCAGTCCGACAAAGGGCCGAGCATCAAGCATTGCGGATGACAGGTGTCACCCGCGCACGACGCGGCTCAGCGCGTATCGGACGCGCTCTTGACCTTGTCGCCGTCACGCAGCGAAGCCGGCGGACGGTCTATGACACGCGTGCCCACCGCAAGACCGGCGGGCAGCAGACGCAGGTCGCCGTAGGTCTGCTTGGCCGGCGACACGGCCTGCAGACGTGCGTGTCCATCTTCGATGCGGAAGAGCACCGAACGTCCATCGCGCTGCACGATGGCGGTGGCCGGCACCAGCACGCCCTTCGGTGTATCGCCGATGCGCTCGGGCTGCTTCTCCAGGAAGGACACGCGCACGCCCATGTCCGGAATGATGCGCGCGTCCTTGCTTTCCAGCGCCACCCGCACCTTCACTGTGGCTTTGCCGCGGTCGGCAGCCGGCACGATGGCGACGACATGCGCGGGAATCGTCCAGTCCGGGTAGGCGTCCAGCACGGCCTCGGCCGGCATGCCCGGTTTCACGCGGCCGATATAGGCCTCGTTGACGTCGACATCGACTTCCAGCGAGTCCATGTCGACGATGGTGCCCACGCCGGTGCGGGTGAAGCCGCCACCCGCAGCCGCCGGGGCGATGATTTCGCCCACTTGCGCCGTCTTCTGTGTGACCACGCCGGAAAACGGCGCACGCACCACGGTGTAGTTGTAGTTGACCCGGGCCACGCGCACCTGCGCCTGCGCGGCCTTCGCTTGCTTGCGCTGGGCATTGAGTTGCGCCTGCAGCGACGCGACACGAGTCCGCGCCTGTTCCGCCTGCTGCGTCGAGACCAGGCCGCGTGCGACCAGATCGTCCTGCCGCGCCATGTCGTTGCGCGCCTGGCGCAGCTCGGCCAGGGTCTGCAGGGTCTGCGCCTGCGCAGCCTGCGCACTGGCCTCGGCCGCATGCAGCTGCGCCGCCTGCGCACTGTCCTCCAGGCGCGCCAGCACCTGCCCCTTCTTCACGTGATCGCCTTCCTCGATCAGCACCTCGGTCAAGGTACCGACGATCTGCGCGGAGACGGTCGCCTGACGACGCGCGGTGACATAGCCGGTGGCTTGCAGAACGGCCTGCCCTTCCCCGGATGCGGCCGGCGCCGAAGCCGTGACCGTCGTCACAGCGACCGCAGCACGTCCGAGCAGCACCCAGCCACCGACGGCGAGCATGCTCGCCAACACGACCGCTGCGCCGACGATCCAGGGCCAGCGTCTCGGCCCCGTGTCGTGATCGTCACGCTGCGAGCGGTCGATGTGTAGTTGCTTGAGCAGGTCGTCGTTGTCCACGTTGCGCTCCCCGTCGCCCGATTCGCGAACACGTCCAGCATGCCGCACCCGCCCCCTCAGCGGAAGCGCGATCCATCAGAGGGCTTTCATGACAGCTGTCATTCGTTACGCTGTCGCTTTGCCCGGAGATCCACCATGGCCCATGTCATCCCCGCTCCCGAACCCGCCAGCATCCCGGTGCTCGGCAGCGACCGGCGCTTCCCCGTCCGCCGCATCTTCTGCATCGGCCGCAACTATGCCGATCACGCCAAGGAAATGGGCGCCAGCGTGGATCGCAAACAGCCCGTGTTCTTCACCAAGCCGGCCGACGCCATCGTCACCGACGGCGCCAACACGCCATACCCCCCCGCCACCGAGGATCTGCACCACGAAGTGGAAATGATCGTGGCGCTGGCGCGCGGCGGACGCGACCTGGACCCGGATGCCGCGCAGGCCGCCATCTTCGGATACGGCGTCGGTCTGGACCTGACTCGCCGCGACCTGCAGGCTCGCGCCAAGGAAAAAGGGCTGCCCTGGGACGTGGCCAAGGCCTTCGATCACTCCGCGCCGGTCTCGACCCTGCGCCCGATTGCGCAGGGTGTACCGGACGCCGATACGGTGCTGCGCCTGCAGGTCAACGGCGAAACACGTCAGGAGACCACGCTCGCCTCCATGATCTGGTCGACGCCGGAGATCATCGTCGAGCTGTCGCGTCTGTTCGAACTGAAAGCCGGTGACCTGATTTTCACCGGCACGCCGGCGGGCGTCGCCGCCCTGCATCGCAGCGACTGTCTGCACGCCGAACTGACAGGCATCGCCGAGCTGGATACCCGTATCGTTTGACGCACGCACCCGTGCACGTCTGCGGTACATTGTCGACTACAGGGGTTTCATCACAGCGGAGGGGAAGCACATGGGCATGATGAGCGAGTTCAAGGAATTTGCCGTAAAGGGCAATGTCGTGGACATGGCCGTGGGCATCGTCATCGGCGGCGCGTTCGGCACCATCGTCAAGTCGCTGGTCAGCGATGTGATCATGCCGCCCGTCGGACTGATCACCGGCGGCATCGACTTTTCCAAACTGAAATGGGTGCTGCACGCCGCGGGCGCGGACGGCAAGGGCGAGGTCGCAATCCACTACGGCACGTTCATCAACAACGTCATCAGCTTCCTGATCGTCGCCTTCAGCATCTTCCTGGTCATCCGCGTCATGAACCGTCTCAAGCGCAAGGAAGAGGAAAAGCCGGCCGAACCCGCCGCGCCGCCGGCGGATGTGCAATTGCTGACCGAAATCCGCGATCTGCTGAAAAAATCCTGACCCCAAAGGCCCGTCGGCGTCGAAGCGTCGGCGGGCTAGCGGTTCTGCGCGCTGCTCGGCAGGATCGCCGCATCCGCCTCGGCGCCACCGTCGAGGGCCTGCAGGTTCTCCTTGATCCGCGTCAACACGTCGATCATGTGCTGCAGATCCGCCATGTCGATGTCGCGGGTCGCATCCTCGCGCAGACCGTGCGCGATCTCTTCCATGTCCTCGGCCACCGCGTTCGCACGCTCGGTCGGATACAGGCGCCAGCAGCGGCGGTCGTTGGGATCCGCGCGTCGCTCGACGAATCCGGCCGCCTGCAGGCGGTCGATGACACGGCCCACGGCGATCGCCTCCATCTCCAGGAATTCAGCCAGCTCGCTCTGCCGGATGCCCTGCCGCATGTGCAGGCATTTCAGCGCACGCCACTGCGCACGCGTGAGGTTGAAGCGTGTCGCTCGACGATCGAAATGCTTGCGAAAAAGCAGCGTGACGTCGTTGAGCAGGTAGCCGATGGACATGTCCCGGATGGTCGTCATAGTCGAAAAAGTAGATGTACGATGCTGAAGCCAAGTCTACGACATTGCCGACCCTCTCGTTTTCCGCAGGACAGGAATCGATGGAGCTCATCCGCCAACGCGCCGACATCACCACGCTGGAACTCGACGCCATCGTCAATGCCGCCAATCCGACCCTGCTCGGCGGCGGTGGCGTGGACGGAGCCATCCACCGTGCAGCCGGACCGCGCTTGCTGGCAGCCTGCCGGGATATCGAGGAAATTCGCCCCGGTGTACGTTGCCCGACCGGAGAAGCTCGCATCACCCCCGGCTTCGACCTGCCTGCGCACCATGTGATCCATACGGTCGGGCCAGTCTGGCGCGGAGGCGACCAACAGGAGTCTGCGCTGCTGGCCGCCAGTTATCGCAACAGCCTGCGCCTGGCGATCGAACACGGATGCCGCCATCTCGCCTTCCCGGCGATCAGCTGCGGCGTGTACGGCTACCCGCTGGACGACGCTGCGCGGATCGCGGTCGATACGCTGCGCGAAACCGGTACCGGGCACGCCATCCGCATCGTGCTGTGCAGCTTCGACAACGCCGTCGATGCGGCCTGGCAGCGGGCCCTGAACGCCTAATCGCCCTCGACCGACTCGAGCGCGGACGGAATGCTGTCGTCCAGCGGTTCGACATCCTCACCCCGTGCGATGACCACGGCGGCCGCCAGATCGCCGGTCACGTTGAGTGCCGTGCGCGACATGTCCAGCAGCCGGTCGATGCCGAGCACCAGGCCGATGCCCTCCGGCGGAATGCCGAACATGCCCAGGATCATCGCGATCACCGGCAGCGAGCCACCCGGCACACCGGCCGCGCCCACACCGCCGAGCACGCAGATCAGCAGCACCAGCAACTGCTGCGCGAACGACAGGTCGACACCGAAGAACTGCGCCAGGAACAGCACCGTGACGCCCTCGTACAGCGCCGTGCCGTTCATGTTCGCGGTCGCCCCCAGTGTGCACACGAAGCGGCTGATGCGACGCGGAACGCCAAGACGGCGCTCGGCCGCCTGCAGCGTCGTCGGCAGCGTGGCGCTGCTGGACGAAGTCGAGAACGCCGTCACCATCGCCGTTTCCGCGCCACGGAAGAAGCGTCCGATCCGCATCCCGCCGAGATAGCGCACCAGCAATGGCAGCACCACGAAACACTGCAGCACCAGCGCCAGCAGGACCACGCCCACGTATCGCGCCAGTTGCAACAGCACATCCCAGCCCAGCCGGGCAGTGAGCGTGAACAGCAGCGCAGCGACCGCGTACGGCGCGACGCGAATCACCCACTCGATCAGCCGCAGACTGATGTCGTACACGCCCTGCATGGTGCCGACGAACGTGCGCGTGCCCTCACTGCGCACCACGGCTGCGGCGATGCCGAACATCAGGGCGAAGAACATCAACCCGAGCAGATTGCCGTCGGCCGCCGCGCGCACCGGATTCAGGGGCACGATGCCGAGCAGCATTTCGCGCGCGGAAATCGCCTCGCGCTTGGAGGCGATCTCGCTGGCGCGATGGCCGGCCTCCGCCAGCAGCTGCTCGCCCACTTCATGCGGCACGCCCTGACCGGGCCGGAACACGTTGACCAGGATCAGACCGATGGTCACCGCCACGGCGGTCACGCCCAGAATCCACACCAGCGTTTTCAGGCCGACGCGCCCCAGAGAGCGCGGATCGCCGATCTCCACCACGCCGAGCACCAGTGCCGAGAACACCAGCGGCACGACCAGCATGAAGAGCAAGCGCAGAAACAGATCGCCGACCGGCTGGGTGACGTAACCGATCACGACTTCCAGCCAGGGCGCGTCGTGCGCCAGGGCATAACAGGCCAGACCGGCCAGCGCGCCGATCAGGAAGCCGATCAGCATCTGCGTGTGCAGCGGCAGGCCGCGACGGGACGCGCCCGCTGCGTTTCCGGGACTCGACATCAAATCACTCCGTCAGGATTTCCCTGACCGAGTCTACCCGTTGCGACGGCAGCGTGGGCGTCAGCGCGAAGGCGGATACAAAGGCGGCAGCACGCTCGTCGTCGTCTTGCCGCCGGAAGCCTTGCGCCAGGCGAAACCGGCCCGGAAAGCCTGCGCCAGGCCGCCACGGGCCACGGATGCTTCCCCATCGACGGCGTAACGGCTGCGTTGCAGTCGCGCGATGGCCTCGACCTGCGCCGCATCGTCCAGCTGCGCGCCCAGGTCCTGCAGATGACGGATCGCCGGCCGCTCGGCCCGCGCCCAACGCAGCAACGCATGCGCAGCCGCATCTAGGTCGTCGCTGCGCGCCGCGACGAGAAAAGCATTGCGCAAAGCCCTGGCACGACCGCCTCGCTCATCCGCATCGACAGTACGCTTGCGTTGCGCATTGCCGCGACGACGCCACCACCATGCCGCGACCGCCAGCGCGCTGAGCAGCCACAGTACCCCGCTAGCGAGCGCGACCCAGCGCCACGTCGTATCACGCGCTGCCGGTACTTTTTGCACGGCCACCGACGGTGTCTTCGACGTGGTCCCGGCCGGGGCCGGCGTCGATGCGGCGGCACTGGATGCAGGCGCCGGCGAAGCAGTTCCTGTGGACGAGCTCGTCGCCGCCGCGGCGACCACGGTCAGGGTATGTGCAGGAATCTTCGCGGTTTCCTCGCGATCAGTCTGCGTGTTCCACCAGCGCAATGTGATCGGCGGAAGTTTCAGTATTCCGGCGCGATTCGGCACGATGGCAAAACCGCGCGAGCGCGAACCGGTGATCCACTGCCCGTTGTTGCGACTGACATCCTGCGTCTGATCCGGATAGACATCGGCGCCGGGAATATCCGGCAGCGTCGGCTCGGGCAGCGATTCAGCGGGCAACCCGGTCGCTCCTTCCTGCAGCGTGACCGTGACCGGCTCGCCCACCTGCACCTTCCCACTCGCGGGCAAACCACTGAGATTCAACTCCACCTGACGCGCAGGCAGCCAGGGACCGTTGCCGGCTCCCGCTGGACGCGGCCGCACATGCAGTTCGATCACCTTCGACTGGGCGCCGATGGTGCGCGCCGTACCGAAGAAATCACCCATGCCCGAACTGTCCACCGTGCGCCCGCGGAACACGATCGGGGTCACATTCAGCGTGCCGGCCTTCTGCGGAATGATCGCGTAATGACGCTCGATCACACCGTATGTGCGCCCGCCGCGCTGTGTCTGGTAGCGCTGATCGCGGCCCAGTGTCTGCACCTGCGCGTGATCCACGTTCGGCGGCGTGAGATTGCCGTCCAGCATCGACGCGGCGTAGTAGAGCTTCACATCGAGCGCAATCTGCTGGCCGACATACGGGTTCGTCGTGCTGGGCGTGATCTCGAGAAAGGCGGGATCGCCGGCATGACCGACGCCCTGTGCAGGCGCATCACTGACATGCAAAGTCAGCGGTGAAGTGCGCTGCCCGCCCACATCCAGCGCCGGGATCCGCAATGCGCCGGCATGCAGCGGACGCAACGTGATCGAAAGCGTGTACTGCGACTGCGCTTTGCCGTTGATCCAGCTCTCGGTGGCGCCACGGGCCTGCCCGAGCATCTGGAAATCCTTGTGCAGCGGTGACAGGTCCGGCGACGAGATCGACCCATCGCTGGAATGCAACGTCAGCGTGACCGTGTCGCCCAGCGCCACCTGATCGCGGTCCAGTGTCGCCGTGACGCCGCTGGCCATCGCCGCCGCCACCATCACCAGCCACGTCAATGCAATCGCTCCGATCATTCGTCGCAACGGTCTGTTCACGCTCAGTCACTCCCGTCCGTATCGGTCTGCGCGGCACCGTCGCCGCGTTGCTGACGACGCTGGTATTCCAGCTGAAACTTGCGTCGAAGCAGGCCACCGGGATCATCCGGCACGCGCTGCAAGGCCTGTTGCATGGCCTGCGGCAGCGACTTGCCCTGCCCGGATGCATCCTTCGGCCGCGTGCCCAGCGCGTACGCCTTCTGCGCCCCGCTCCGGGTCTTGCCCAGTTGGGCGTCCATGCGCTTCTTCAAAGCCTGCTGTGCGCGGCGCTCGGCCTGTTTGTCCTGTGACTGCGAAGCCCTGGACGGCTGTTCTTTCGAAGCATCCTGCCCCGACTTGCCCTTGCCCTGTGCAGCATCCCTCGCACGCTGTGCGTCGGAGGCGCTGCCCTTCTGCTGCCCCTTGCCGGATGGATTGTCTTTGGCCCCATGCGACGGCGCATGATCGTTCGGCGACTTGCTCTGATCCTGCGCGCGATGCGAGGAACCGGAACCGTTCTTGGCCTGCCCGCTTTGACCGTTCTGCGGTGAGGCACCGCCCCCTTTTCCGCCCTGATCGCGCTGTTCGCCCTGACCGTTTCCCTGCGACTTGCGCTGTTTGCGCAGCCAGTCCTGCACGCTTTTTCGATTGGTGCGCGCATCGTTCAGACCGGGATCCGCGGCCAGCGCCTGGTCGTAGGCCTTGATCGCCTCTTGATAGCGGTGCATGTGCACCAGGGCGTTGCCGCGGTTGTACTCGTTCTGCGCACCCTTCGCCTGCGCGAACGACTTCGCTGCCGTACGGTAATCCCCCGCGCGATAGGCCGCTGTACCGCGCAATGCGGGGTCCTGCGCCAGCTTCTGCGCTTCGCGGGCATGCCCCTCGGCCAGTGCTTTCGCAGCCTGCTGGTCCCGCGTGTGCCAGGCGTTCTGCCAAGTCGTTGCCTGCGCCCGCACCGGCAACGACCAGCCCGAGAGCAACAGCAACGGCAACATCAGCAGTACGCCGCGCCGGAAACCGAAGGCCGCCAGCAACAGCACCGGAAGCAGCAGCCAGGGACCGCGATCCCGCCACGTCTGTGCATGCTGGCGTGTGTCACGCGGTCCCGATTGGGTGCGCAACTGCGACGCCAGCGCCTGGATGTCGGCGTTGTCGGCCTGCATGGGCACGTATCGTCCTCCGCCGGCCTGGGCCACTGCGCGCAGCGAAGCATCATCGCGCTTGGCCATCAATGTCTGCCCGTTGCCGGTCCGTTCGAATCCTCCGCGCGCCTGCGGCACCGGCGCCCCCTTGACGGTGCCCACCCCCAGTACCGATACACGCATGCCCGCTGCATGCGCTGCGCGGGCCGCGGAAATCGCCTGCACATCGGCATGATCGTCGACCACCACGATGGAGCCATCATGCACGCCCGCGCCCTTCAGAAGACGGGTGGCACGGTGAATGGCGCTACTCATGTCGTCGCCCTGGACCGGCATCACGTCCGGTGCCAATGCGTTCAGCAGCTCTCCGAGCGCGCTGGCATCGGCCGTGAGCGGCGCCACGGTGAACGACTCACCGGCATAGGCGATCAGCGCATTCTGTCCACCCTTGTTGGCCTGCAGCAGCGCATGGACCTTGTAGCGCACGCGGGTCATGCGATCGGGGCTCACGTCCGTCGCCAGCATGCGCTGCGACAGCGACACGGCCACCACTTGCGCGCGCTGATTCATGAAGACCGGTTGCGGCATACGTTCCCAGGTGGGGCCGGCCAGGGCCAACGCCGCCAGGGTCCATGCGGCCAGCACGGCCGCCAGCAGCACCCAACGCCGATGTGCTCCGCCTTCGACAAGATGAGGCAGCAACGCGGCATCCACCAGGCGGCGCAGCGCGGCGCTCTGCCCGCTCCGCTGCACCAGCCATGGCAGCACGGGAAGAACGGCCAGGGTCAGCAACCACCACGGGCGAAGAAAATGCAGGGCATGCAGCGCATTCATGCTGTGGCCTCCTCGCGGCGGATGGAACCCAGCCAGGCCAGCAGCGCCAGCGCCATGGCCGCGCCCAAGGGCCACGGGTACAAGGGCTGCCGCGGTCGGCGCATGACATTGCCTTTCAGCGTCGGCTCCAGCGCGTCGATCGCACGGTACGCCTGTGCGAGTTCGTGCGTGTCCGTGGCCCTGAAGAAGTGCCCACCGGTCATCGACGCGATGCGGCGCAGCATCCCCACATCCAGACTCTGATCGCCGCCCAGGGCGTTGCCGAACAAATCGAGCGGGCTGGTCTGCGCCGCACCGATGCCGATGGTGTAGATGCGAACATCGGCGGCCTTGGCGATCTTGGCCGCGTCCGTCGGCGAGATGCTTCCAGCCGTGTTGACGCCATCCGTGAGCAGCACCAGCACGCGCTCGTCACCGGGCAGCTTGCGCAGACGGCGCACGGCCACGGCGATGGCGTCGCCGATGGCAGTATTACGCCCGGCCAATCCCACCGCCACATTGCGCAACTGCGCGCGAACCGCATCCAGGTCGTAGGTCAGCGGGGTCACCAGATAGGCACGCGTGCCGAACAGGATCAAACCCACCTGATCACCCTCACGCCGATCGATGAAGTCGCCTGCGATCGCGCGCACGGCGCCGAATCGACTGACCGGCACGCCGCCGAGCTGCATATCGCGCAGGCTCATGCTGCCGGACATGTCCACCGCCAGCATGACGCCCCGCCCGGACCGCTCCAGCGGCTGTGGCGGCCCGATCCATTGCGGCTGCGCGGCCGCGATCAGCAAGAGGCACCAGACCAGCGTCCAAAGCAGTCCGCGCCCACGCAAACTTGCTCGGGCGTCGTTCGTCTGCGCCAGAGACGGCGGCAATGCACGATGCGGAAGCCGCAAGGCACGAACGGGCGCCTGCGCCGGCAGCCAACGGCGCAGCACCCACGGCAACGGCAACAGCACGAACAGCCACGGCCAGACGAAACCGATCATTTCACTCGCCTCGACACGACATGTCGCAGCCACCGCTCCGCGGCCGCCAGCGAGGCCTCCGCGTCGAAGCTCGGTTCACGCTCGTACAGTGCCGTGCGCAAGACCCGCAACGGCGCTGTATCCAGGCCACGCGGCGCGCACGCGCCGATATGTGCATCCCATGCCTCGCCCTGCAGCGACGCCGCACGCGGGTCGTGCAGACGCGCCGCTCGGCGCAGCCACGCCGAGAGGCCCGCCGCCAGCCAGGCTCGGCCTTCCCGCGGATACTGCTCCCGCAGCGCCAGCAGTTCATCGTGGATCATCCGCCAGCGGCGCCGCCGGCGCACCCTTCGGCTCATATACAGCACTGCGCCTGCGATCAATATCAGCACGACGACCGCCAACAGCCACCAGCCATAGGCCGGAGGCCACCACGAAGGCGGCGGTGCGGGGTGAATATCACGCAGCGTCGGACCGGGTGTCATCATGCTCCCTGCCCCTTCAGCGTGATACCGAGCAGTTGCGCAACCGCCGTGATGGGCTCGTCCACCGTGTCGATGCGGCGGCATGGGATCTGCAGCTCACGCGCCAGGTTCTGCAATGCCCGCGGCGCGCGACCCAGAGCCTCGCGGAATTGCGCTCGTGCGGCACGACTCTGCAAATCGAGCGTACGAACGGTTTCCTGCCAGGCCACCGGATAACGACCCGCCGGCGGCAAGGTGCTCTCCAGCACATCGGCGATCACCAGCACTCGGATGCTGGCCTGCCGGCGCAGCGCTGCCATGGCTGCACGCGCGTCATCGTCGACGCTTTCTCCATCGCTGATCAGCAAGACTTGACTGCCATTGCGCGCCAGGCGCCTCACGCGATGCAGCGCTTGCGAGAGCGGCTCCACACGTGTCTCTTCCGGCTCCGGATTCTCGGGCCCGCACAGTCCTCGCAACAGGGTGAGCGCTCCGCGTGTTCCGCCCTGTGGCCGAAGAAGCTTTTGCTCCTCGCCGAACGTGGCCAGTCCGACGCGCATACTCGTCGCCACACCGAGCCAGGCCGCGAGCGCGCAGGCGCGGGCCGCCTGCACCGATTTGTAGCGGCGCCGGGTCCCGAATCGCATGACCGTGTGTGTGTCCAGCAGCACGACCAGACTACGTTCGCGCTCTTCCTGAAAGAGTTTGGTATGCAGTTCTCCGCTGCGTGCCGTAAGACGCCAGTCCAACCGCCTCACGTCATCGCCAGGCTGATACGCCCGCGATTCCCGGTAATCCATGCCGCGTCCGCGCAGCGAAGCTGCGTGAGAACCTGCCCGCGATGCATGTACCCGATCGACGGGCGGCGCGAGACGACGCGGCAATTGTCGTCGCAGCGCCAGCAATTCATCGAGCGAGATCCGGGTGATCCCGTCCGCCGCGTCGGCTTTCCGCAACGAGTCCATCGCAGCGCTCACGGCAGCGGCACGCGCTCCAGCACACGCGCGATCACGTTATCGGGATTCACGCCGGCTGCCTCAGCCTCATAGCTGATCAACACCCGATGCCGAAGCACGTTGGGCGCCACGGCATGCACGTCTTCCGGCAGGACATAGTCACGCCGCTGCAACCAGGCGTGCACCCGGGCGCAACGATCCAATGCAATCGTGCCGCGCGGACTGGCGCCCCATTCGATCCAGCTGGCCAATTCCGGGTCATAGCGACCGGCATCGCGCGTGGCCAGGATCAGTTCGGTCAAATAGCGCTGCAGAGCCGGAGCCATGTGCACATCCAGCGCAGCACGCCGTGCCGCGAACACGTCATTCTGATGGAGCAGCCGCCGAACCGGCTTCGGTACGGACAGGGCTTCCCGGCTCTGTGCACGTGCCAGTTCGAGAATCGCCAGCTCGGCCTCCGCATCCGGATATCCGATGGTGACGTGCATCAGGAAGCGATCCAGCTGCGCCTCGGGCAACGCGAAAGTGCCTTCGTGTTCGATCGGATTCTGCGTGGCCATGACCAGGAACAGGTCGGGCAATGGCCAACTGCGCTGGCCGATGGTGATCTGCCTCTCCGCCATCGCCTCGAGAAGCGCGGACTGCACCTTGGCCGGCGCGCGGTTGACCTCGTCGGCCAGCACGATGTTGTGGAACAACGGACCGCGCTCGAACTCGAAGCTGCCGCTCTGCGGGCGGAAAATGTCGGTGCCGGTCAGGTCCGCCGGCAACAGATCCGGCGTGAACTGCACACGATGGAAGTCCGCCTCGATGCGTGCTGCCAATGCCTTGATGGCTGTAGTCTTCGCCAGCCCCGGCGCACCCTCGACCAGAAGATGGCCATCGGCCAGTAGCGCGATGAGCAGGCTTTCGACCAGTTCCGGCTGCCCGATGATCGCACTCGCAAGCTCCTCCCGAAGCTCCGCGAAAGACTGCTGCAGATCGATTTCCGGACCAGTTTCAGTCTGACTCATGACGGGCGCGAACCTCCTGCGTATGTCGGATATGCGTGGATGGGCATTGCGTATGCATCGCCAGGCACGGCCTTGGGACAGCGATCGACCCGGAAAGTTTAGCGCCGCGCTTCGCCACAAACGAAAAGGCGGCCTTACGGCCGCCTTTTCCTGTTCCTTCGAGACGCCTCAGCGTCCGGTCTCGCTGAGAATCTTCGGTGTCACGAAGATCAGCAGCTCGGCCTTGTTGTTCGTCCGATTGTGCGAGCGGAACAGGTAACCCAGGATCGGGATATCGCCCAAGCCCGGAATCTTCGCCACGTCGTTGCTCTTTGTGATCTCGTAGATGCCGCCGAGCACGACGGTCTGTCCATTGTCGACCAGCACCGACGTATTGATCTCGCGGGTGTCGATCTGCGGCACCTGGCCGCCACCCGGACTGGCGATGAAGGAATTGAGCGCGTCCTTCTTCACGTTGATCTTCAGGTACACGCGCTTGTCGGCCGTGATGGTCGGCGTGACCTTCAGTTCGAGCACAGCGTCCTTGAACTGCACGGTGGCATTGCCGGCACCGCCGCCTGCACCCTGGTTCTGGAACGTCACGTAACCGATTTCCTGGCCCTGGCGAATCAACGCCTCCTGCTGGTTGGCCGTGATCACGCGCGGACTGGAGATGATTTCCGTCTGGCCTTCGCTCTGCGCGGCCGACAGCTCCAGGTCGAGCAGATAATTGGCGCCCAGGATAGCCAGACCGATGCTGCCCGAAGGCTTGCTCACCGGAAGGTTGACGTTGAACCCACCCGGATAGACGAGCGTGTCGCTGTTGCCCGTCGCCACGTTGTAGGCGCCGACGGCCAGGCCATCCGCACCCACCGGCGTGCCATCCGAAGCCTGGCCACCAACGTTCGGCGCCGTGGACACGATGTTGCCGCTGTTCTGCTTGAAGCCCTGCACGCCCCACCGCACACCCAGTTCGCGGGTGAAGTTGTCGGTTGCCGCGACAATGCGGGACTCGATCAGGACCTGCTGCACCGGACGGTCGAGAACACCGACCAGTTTACGGATCTGCTTGATTTTTTCCGGCGTGTCGTTGATGAGAAGCGTATTGGTACGCTCATCGTAGGAAACACTGCCGCGCGGGGACAAAAAGCCGCGGCTCGCACTCGCGGCGCCGCCCGCGCCACCGCCACTGCTCTGCAGGCTCTTCTGCGTGAGCAGCTTGGCGATATCGGCCGCCTTGCCGTAGCTGATGGGAATGTACGCCGACACCAGCTCCGCCTGCTCCTGCGACTTCAGGCGCGCTTCGGCCAGATTCTGCTCGTATTTGGCAATCTGTTCCTGCGGCGCGATCCAGATCACGTTGCCATTGCGACGCTTGTCCAGTCCCTTCGCACGCATGATCACGTCGAGCGCCTGATCCCAGGGCACATTGACCAGACGCACGGTCACACTGCCACTCACGCTGTCCGCTGCAACAATGTTCAGCCCGGAAACCTGCGCCAGCAGATTTAGTGCCGACCGCACCGGAATGTTCTGGAAATTGAACGTGACGCGTTTGCCCGAATAGACCGGCGCCTCGCCCGGCTGCGGCTTGTCCGACTTCTTCGCCCTCTTCGGCGTGATGTCGACCACGTACTGGTTGTTGGTCTGATAGGCCGAAGTGTCGACATTGCCGCGGATCTGCAGAACCATCTGCCCGCCATTGGTGGTCGCATGCGTGCTCATGCTCTGCACCGGCGTGGCGAAATCGGTCACATCCAGGGTCTTGGCGAATTTGTCCGGCACGACGACGTTGTTCATCTGCACCGTGACGTGATCGTCCTCCTGCTGCAGATTCACATCGGCACCGCTGCCCGTGAAACTGATCAGCACCTTGCCTCCGCCATTCGCGCCGCGGCGGAAATCCACATTCGAAACCTGCGCGGCGTCGGCCGATTGCACCTGCTTGCTCGGATCGCTGTTCGCGACATTGCTCGAACTATCGGCATCGCCACTGTCCACCGTCAGCATCAAGCTGTCACCGTTGACGCTGGCGTGGTAACTGGCGGTACGCAGCAGTTCGACCACGACACGGGTACGATCACCGGCCGACACGACCGAGTAGCCCGACGTCGCACCGGTGCCGACGTCGAAATGACGTTTGCTGACCCCGTTGCTGATGCCGTCGAGATCCACCGCGATGCGCGGCGGCGTGCTGGTGGTGAAGATCTTCGGCTGCGGCGGAGCGCCGTCGAACTGCATGTTCAACTGCACGCGGCCACCCGGCAGCGTCTGGTAAGTGACGTCCTTCAGCGTGCTGGTGGCCCAGGCGGAGCCGGCAAAGCTCAACGCAAGCAGCGACAACAGAGCGAGAACGCTGTTTCGGAAGGCAACCATGGCCTGGCCTCGACGATGCATAGTTGTGGTCATCATGTACATCACCCCCGATGGGTCTTCATTGCACGTCGAGCGCGATGCTCGCCTTGCGTTCCATCCAGCCGCCGGACCCATTCGGTACCAGCTCGACAAGATCGACGTGATCCTCGGCAATGTCCGTGATACGGCCATAGTTCTGCCCCATGTAGTCATTTACGTGTACTGGATGAATGACCCCACCGGGATCCTTGATCAGCGCCTCCATCTTGCCGCCCTGACCGATCGTGCCGACCATCTTCAGACTGTCCAGCGCAAAGGATTCGAGCGGCTGGCGCGGACGATTCTCATCCGGACGCGGCCCGGACTTCGCATTCTTTGCGCTGTCATTCGGACTCGGCGCAAACGGATCGCGTTTGGCCTGATCCTTGTAGACGAAGCTCTCGAACGTCTTGATTACCGGAAGCGGCGGCAACGGCGCGCCCTTCTTGGCCTTTTCCTGCGCAACCCAGCGATGCAGGTCCGAGGTGCCGCGCGTACAACCACCGAGCACCAGCAACGAGGTCAGCAGCAGCAACAGACGCATGGTGTTCTTCCGCATGCTCATTTGCCCCTCCCGCCCGGATGGCCGGCGCCGGTCTGGTCGTCCTCGTCATCCAGGTAGCGATAGGTCTTGACCGTGCCTTCCAGCGTCAGACGTCCGTTGGTGGCGACGCCGCCCGGCCCTGCTTTCTCGGCCTTGAGGGAAACGTTGTGCATGGTCAGGATCACCACGCGCGGCAATGAAGCCACACCGCTGATGAACGTACCGAACTGGTGATAGGTGCCGGTCATCTTCAGCTGGATCGGCTTCTCGGCGTAGAAATCCTTTTTGGATTCCGGGCCGGGGGCAAAGGTTTCGGTCTGCAGGCCGGACGCGAGCGCCGTCTGCGAGATGTCGACCAGCAAGGCCGGCATTTCGGTCTTGCTCGGCAACTGGCGCAGCATCTGTCGCAGCATGTCCTGCATGTCGCTGAGCTGCTTGCGCAATGCCTCGAGATTGACGGCCTTGGACTGCTTGCTCATGAATTCGCTGCGCAAGGTATGTTCCTTGCGTTGCAAACTTGCCAGTTCATCCTGCTGATTGCTGGTGTAGAAGTACCAGCCCACCGCCACGATCACGACAAGCAGGATGACGATGAAGAAGGTCTTGACCGATTTCGGCCAGCCACCGACATTGTTGGTATCGAGATTGCGAAGTTCGTCGAAGAAACTCATTTCTTCGCCCCTCCCTTCATCGCCCCACCCTTCGGCGATGCATCCGCCTGGCTGTCGCTGCTGTCCTCGGACTTCGGCTTGACCATCTTCATGCTCAGATTGAACACATACGGCATGCGGGTGTCAGCGCCGGTGTTGTCGGTGCGGCCCAGTTCGACCTGACTCATCCACGGCGATTTCTCAAGGTTGCGCATGTACTCGGCGACGCTGGCGTTGGACTGTGCAACGCCTTTCAGCTTCAGCTGGTCGCCTTGCTGCTGCAGGCTGGTCAGTCGCACGCTGGACGGAATGGTCTTCACCAGTTCGTCGAACAGATGGACCATCTTCGAGCGGTCCGCCTGCAGTTTCTCGATGATGCGCTTGCGCGCCAGCAGATGGTCGCGCACCTTCTCCAGATTCTTGATTTGCGCGATGCGCTGATCGAGCTGGTGGATCTGGCCCGTGAGATAGGTATTGCGCTCGTTCTGATTGCTGATGCGCATGTTCATCCACATGCCCCAGACAATCACAATGGCAATGCCGGCGGCGAACGCCAGGCCGAGATGCGTGTAGAACTCGCGCTCGCGTTGCTTGCGCCGTTCGGCACGCCAGGGAAGCAGATTGATACGCGCCATCAGTCGAAACTCCTCATGGCGAGGCCCGCGGCGATCATCAGCGAAGGCGCATCTGCGGCCAGCTGCTGAGCCTGGGAGCGGGAAGCAATCGACATCTGCGCCAACGGATTGGCCACCATGCACGGCACGCCGAGCTGGTCCTCCACCATTTCGCTGACGCCGGCGATGCCGCCCGAACCGCCGGCCAGGACCACCTGGTCGACCTTGCTGTATTCGCTGCCGGCGAAGAAGAATTGCAGCAGACGGCTGATCTGCTGAACCATGGATTCCTTGAATGGCTCCAGCGCTTCCTGTTCGTAGGTATCCGGCAGACCGCCCTGACGCTTGGCGCGACCGGCTTCCTCGTAGGACAGGCCGTAGCGACGCATGATCTCGTCGGTCAGCTGCTTGCCACCGAAGACCTGTTCACGCGAATAGATGGTGCGCTGGTTCTTCATCACCGCCAGCGTGGTCATGGTGGCGCCGACATCGACCACGGCGACCAGCGCATCACGCGCGACCGAAAGCTGGTCGGCAATCAGCGTGAAGGCGTTCTCCATGGCGAAGGCCTCGACGTCGATCACCTTGGCGGTCAATCCGCCCAGATCGAGTGCGGCCACGCGCATGTCGACGTTCTCGGTGCGCGACGCGGCGAGCAGAATGTTGCTCATCTCCGGGTTGTCGCGCACCGGCCCGATCTTCTCGAAGTCGAGACTGACTTCCTCGATCGGATACGGAATGTATTGATTCGCCTCGACCTGGACCTGGCCTTCTAGATCCTCTTCCGAGAGATCTGACGCCATCGGAATCACCTTGGTGATCACCGCCGATCCGGCCACGGCTGCCGCGGCGAAGCGCGTTTTCGAGCCCGATCGTGCCAGCGCACGACGCACCGCGTCGCCGACGGCCTCGACCTCGACGATGTTCTTTTCCACCACTGCATTCGGCGGCAAGGGCTCGACCGCGTAATGTTCCACGCGATAACGACCACCCGACCGGCTCAGCTGCAACAGCTTGACCGCAGTGGAACTGATGTCGACGCCGATCAGCGGCGGCTTCTTGGGAGTGAACAGACTCACGTTTCCCCCTTCCCCATGCGCCCTTAGGAGCGAAATGTGCGCAACGGCATTAAATATGAATTTTAACAGCTTGGCAACAGGGCATTAATTCTTTCCAGCCTGCCCTCCCGATGCACGTTTTCCGGTGCCTGGCGCACTCGCTTCACCACTACGAGGCCGCCCTTTTCCTTGCGCCGGGGAAACATCCTAGCGGCAAACTCAGGTAAGTCGACAACTTTGTGCCGTATCCATGCGAATGGCGACGTAAAGTCGTGACGCATCGCACGTCGCGGCAGGCATTCCGTGACCCACGCCCACCCGCGAGACGGCATCGCCGGCAAACGTGCACGAACGCGCAGCCCGGGGCGCCGCTTGAACACGCAAGCGCCCGGCGCTCTATACTCGGAGTCTTGTGTGTTCCTGCATTCCTTCCAGACAAGTTCCGTATCCATGCCAACAATCAAGCGTCTGCTCCGCTACGCACTGATCCTCGCGCTGGCGGGCGCACTGCTGGGGGCCATCGCCGTCGGCGTCGCCTACTGGATCATTTCTCCGCGTCTGCCCTCGGTCGACTCGCTCAAGGACGTGCAGATGCAGGTTCCGCTGCGCGTGCTGAGCGCCGACGGCAAGCTGATCGCCGAGTTCGGCGAGATGCGCCGGCTTCCGGTGAAGATCGAGAATGTGCCCGCGCGCCTCAAGCATGCCGTGCTGGCCGCCGAAGACGACGACTTCTATCATCACGGCGGCGTGGACTGGAGCGGTACGCTGCGCGCCGCCATTCACGTGGTGCTGAGCGGCGGCAAGAAGACCCAGGGCGGTTCGACCATCACCCAGCAGGTTGCGCGCAACTTCTTCCTCAGCTCGCAGAAGACCTACACCCGAAAGATCACCGAGATCTTCACCGCCTTCCGCATCGAGCACGAGCTGACCAAGGACGAGATCCTGCAGCTCTACCTCAACAAGATGTTCCTCGGCCACCGCACCTATGGCGTGGGCGCTGCGGCGCAGTACTACTACGGCAAGACGCTCGACCAGCTGACCATCGCCGAATGCGCGATGATCGCCTCGACCTTCCAGCGCCCGTCCGTGGTCAACCCGACTGACCACCAGCGACTGGGTCGCGCGCGTCGCGACTACGTGCTCGGCCGCATGCTGGCCAACAACTTCATCACCAAGGCGCAGTACCAGCAGGCCAAGGCCACGCCGCTGCACGCCGCACCGCACCAGCTGCCGATCGCCGTGCATGCGCCGTATCTGGCGGAAATGGTGCGCCAGGCCGCGCTGGACAAGCTCGGCAATGCCGCCCTGACCGACGGCTACGTGATTCGCACGACCGTGAAGGCGAAGGACCAGGCCGATGCCGACGCCGCCGTGCGCAAGGGCCTGATGGAATACGATCGCCGCCACGGCTATCGCGGCCCGGAAGCGCACGTGCAGCTGCCGCCGCAGGCACAGCCGTCCGACTACCAGAAGATCCTCTCGCATTATCACGAGGTGGCGGGGCTGGAGCCGGCGCTGGTCACGGCCAGCAACGCTGACGACGCCAATCTGATGCTGGCCGATGGCCGCTCCGTGCAACTCAAGCTCTCCGCAGTGTCCTGGGCGCGCAAGTACCTCCGTCCGCGCGCGCGCGGGCCCAAGCCGCAGCACGTCGATGACGTGCTCAAGGCCGGCGACATCGTGCGCCTGCGCAAGGATGACAAGGATCAATGGCAACTGGCGCAGATTCCGGCCGCGCAGAGCGGCCTGGTATCGCTCAACCCCGACGACGGCGCGGTGCTCGCACTGGTCGGCGGCTTCAGCTTCCAGCGCAGCAAGTTCAATCGCGCACTGATGAGCGGCAGCGGCCGCCAGCCCGGCTCCAGCTTCAAACCGTTCATCTACTCGGCGGCGTTCGAGCACGGGTTCACCCCCGCCACCATCATCAACGACGCCCCCGTGGTGCTGCCGGACCCGTCCAAGCCCAACGGCCAGTGGACACCCTCCAACGATGACGGCAAGTTCGACGGCCCGATCCGCCTGCGCACCGCGCTGATCAAATCCAAGAACCTGGTGTCCGTGCGCCTGCTCGACACGCTCGGACTTCAGTTTGCGCGTCAGTATGCACTTCGCTTCGGATTCGACCCTGACGCCGTGCCCAACAACCTGTCGATGGCGCTCGGCACCGCCTCGGTTTCGCCCATGAGCATGGCCCGTGCCTACGCTGTGTTCGCCAACGGCGGCTTCCTGATCGACCCGTACTTCATCGCGGAAATCGACAACCGCGACGGCAAGGCCATCTACAAGGCCAATCCGCTGCGCGCCTGCCGCGACTGCCAGGCGCGTATTCTGCAAAACAGCGACGAGAGCGACAGCCTGCCGCCCGCTCCGTCCAGTTCGGTCGCCGCTGCTGCGCAATATGCCGGTACCGACGGCCTGCTGCCGCTGCAGCCGATCGCCTCGGCCAGCTCCCCGAAGCCGGCTGAAGCGGCCAGCACGGAGGCACCCCGCCTGGCGCCGCGCGTCATCGGCATCCGCAATGACTACCTCACCACCTCGCTGATGAAGGACGTGATTCTGCACGGCACCGGCATCGCCGCCCGCGCGCTGAAGCGTCCGGATCTGGCCGGCAAGACCGGCACCACCAACGAGCACCGCGATGCCTGGTTCTGCGGCTTCAACGACAAGGTCGTGACCACGGTATGGGTCGGCTTCGACAACTTCTCGTCGCTGGGCTACGAATTCGGCGCCAGCGCCGCACTGCCGATCTGGATGCACTACATGGGCGCTGTGCTGAAGGGCACGCCGGAATCGGCACTGCCGCGGCCACCAGGCATCACCAGCCTGCTGATCAATCGCAATACCGGCCTGCCGACCACCAGCGACGATCCGGACGCCATGTCCGAGATCTTCAAGGTCGAAGACGTGCCGCACCTGCAGGAAATGGCCCGCAAGGCCAAGCAGGACAAGAACCAGAAGCACGCCTACGACATCTTCTGATCGGGCCGGCGCGCCGCCCTACCGGCGGCGCGCCGCGCACGGCTATCGCAAAACGGAAAGCTCGGTTAGGCTGTAGCCGGACGTACGGAGTGCACGCCATGGCCCGAGGTCGGCATCACCGCATACACGCCCAGGATCGCCTGCACCGCAACCGTCAGCGCGTCGCCCAGGAAGCGGCCCGCCTGATGAGCGAACACGGCATCCGCGACTTTCACCACGCCAAACTCAAGGCCGCCGAACGCATGGGGGTCGACGACGAGCAGGCATTGCCGCGAAATCGCGAGATCGAACAAGCTCTGCGCGAACGCCAGCGCATTTTCCACGGACACGAACAGCCACAGGCGCTGCGTCGCCGACGCGAAGCCGCGCGCGAAGCCATGGGTTTTCTGGCCCGCTTCGAACCGCGATTGGTCGGCGCCGTGCTCGACGGCACCGCCGACAGCCACTCCGCAGTCTGCCTGCATCTGTTCTGCGACGAACCCGAAGCCGTGCCGCGCTTCCTCGACGAACGGGGCATCCCGTTCGAAGTGCAGACCCGTAGATTGCGAGAAACCCGCGACCGCAGCAGCGAGTATCCGGTCTACCTATTTCGCGCCGACGAGCTGCCGTTCGACCTAACTGTGTTCCCCCGCGTCGCCCTGCGACAAGCGCCGCTGGGACGCATTGACGAACGCCCCATGGAACGCGCCTCGCTCAATGCCGTGGACGAGTTGCTGGCCCTGCCCGACAGCAGCAACGACCAGAATTTCGAGGACATGCTGACCAACGCGCTTGGGCGCTGAAGCGTCTACCGTGCCGCCGCGTTTGTCACCACGTCGAACACCACGGCTTCCGTGAACGAAAAACGCCCCGACAAGCGGGGCGTTTTTCGTTACTGCACGAGGACGAAGCGCTCAGCGCTTGTCCATCGCCATGTAGTCGCGCGGCGTGGCACCGGTGTAGACCTGACGCGGACGACCGATGCGCGAACCCGGGGTCTCGTGCTGCTCGATCCAGTGCGAAATCCAGCCGGCGGTGCGGGCAATGGCGAACATGACCGTGAACATCTCGGTCGGGATGCCCAGCGCCTTGTAGATGATGCCGGAGTAAAAGTCGACGTTCGGATACAGCTTGCGCTCGACGAAGTACTCGTCCTTCAGCGCCGCCTCTTCCAGCTTCATCGCCACGTCCAGCAGCGGATCGGACACGCCCAGCGCGTCCAGCACCTCGTGACAGGTCTTGCGGATGATCTTGGCGCGCGGATCGAAGTTCTTGTACACGCGGTGGCCGAAGCCCATCAGGCGGAAGCTGTCGTTCTTGTCCTTGGCGCGCTTGACGGCGCTCTCGACGTTGTCCGGCGTACCGATCTCCTCGAGCATCTTCAGCACGGCTTCGTTGGCACCGCCGTGCGCCGGTCCCCACAGCGCGGCGATGCCGGCGGCCACGGAGGCGTACGGATTGGCGCCCGTCGAACCGACCAGACGCACAGTCGAGGTCGAGGCGTTCTGCTCGTGGTCGGCGTGCAGGATGAACAACAGATCCAGCGCCTTGGCTGCGACCGGGTTCATCTCCAGCGGCTCGCTCGGCACCTCGAACATCTGATGCAGGAAGCGATCGCAGTATTCCAGGTTGTTACGCGGGTAGCGGAACGGCCAGCCGATGGAATAGCGGTAGCAGGCGGCGGCGATGGTCGGCATCTTCGCGATCAGGCGGATCGCCGCCATCTTGCGCTGCTCGGGATCGTCGATGTCCAGGTCGTCGTGATAGAACGCCGACAACGAGGCGATCGCGCTGCACAGCATCGCCATGGGATGCGCATCGTGATGGAAGCCGCGGAAGAAGTGCTTCTGCGACTCGTGCATCATCGAATGGTGCGTGACGTGATGCTCGAAGTTCTTGAACTCGCCTTCGTTCGGCAGCTCGCCGTTGAGCAGCAGGTAGGCCACTTCCAGGAAACTGGAGTTCTCGGCCAGCTGCTCGATCGGGTAGCCGCGATAGAGCAGCACGCCCTTGTCGCCGTCGATGTAGGTGATCGCACTCTTGGTGCTGGCGGTGGCAGCGAAGCCAGGATCGAAGGTGAAGTGGCCGGTGCTCTTGTACAGCGACGAGATATCGACGCAGGACGGCCCCAGGGTAGGCTCGATCAGCGGAAGGTCGGTGCTGGTTTGGGTGCTGTCGTCGGTCAGCTTCACGGTCTTGTCAGACACGGCGTACTC
Organism: Oleiagrimonas citrea; assembly: GCF_012395255.1. Classification (GTDB taxonomy): domain Bacteria; phylum Pseudomonadota; class Gammaproteobacteria; order Xanthomonadales; family Rhodanobacteraceae; genus Oleiagrimonas; species Oleiagrimonas citrea. The sequence continues at coordinate 134,088 of NZ_JAAZQD010000004.1, read as the reverse complement.
CTTGGCATGCGTTCCGGCGCGATCGCGGGGGCGGCGCCGGTGGGGGGACATGAGATCTACAAGCACGGCAGGTCTGCATATCGGCCCTGCCGGACGGGCGTTTGCGCGCCCATCAATCTTCCCATTATGGCACAACACGCCCCCGTACGGAGGCAGTGAGGCTGGACCGGCGGCGGGAAAACGCCGGCTTCAGGCACACGAAAAGCCGCAGTTTCCGAGGAAACCGCGGCCTTTCGAGACAACCGGGTGGATACCGCTGCGGCCAGGCCGACAGGGCATCGCGCGACGACTTACTTGCCGTAGCGACGGCGGAACTTGTCCACGCGGCCGCCGGCGTCGATGGTCTTCTGCTTGCCGGTGTAGAACGGGTGAGAATGGCTGGAGATTTCCACCTTGATCAGCGGATACTCGTTGCCATCCTCCCACTTGATGGTTTCCTTGCTGGACATCGTCGACTTCGTCAGAAAGGCGAAATCAGAGGACTGGTCCTGGAACACCACCGGCTGGTAGTTCGGATGGATGTCGGGCTTCATGGCTCGCTCCGGGCTAAAGCGCGGGGAAAAGACGGGCATTGTAGCGAGCAGGCCTGCCTTGCCGCAAGCCTTGTCGCACCCTGCCCGGAAAATGGGTTCAGATCGCTGTGTCGGGCACGCCGAGCGCACGCGCCACCAGGGCTTCGAAACGCCGCATGTCCACGTCGAACACGACACGTGCATTCGCCGGGCGATCCAGGCGCGCCTCCCAATCGACCACGGTCATGCCGCGGGTGCGTGCGCCGACCATCTCGACCATGACAGGATGCGCCTCGGCCCGCTGCACCAGCTCGGGATCCAGCGCCACCGCCATGGCCAGGGCGTCGGCGGCAATCACACCGGTGCGTCCGCGACGGGCATTCCAGGCGCGTGAGGTGGCACCGATGCGGGCATAGAACTCTGCACGCGCATCGCCGTTTTCCAGCCAGCGGTCGAACTGCGCGCCCTCGAACGCGTGACGCACGGTCGCCTCCCAGTCCACCAGCTCGAAGGCGGGAAACGCCTCGAACACCACGTGCGCGGCTTCCGGGTCGAAACCGATATTGAATTCAGCAGGCGTACTCAAGGTGTTGCCGTGGCCATTGACCGCCCCACCCATGATCACGAAGCGTCCAACGCGCGAAGGCAGCGTCGGATCGAGGCGCACGGCCAGCGCCACGTTGGTCAGGGGGCCGAGCGCGACCAGGGTGGCGCCGGGATGCGCATGACTGAGACGGATCAGCGCCAGCGCCGCCGATTCGGACTCGGCGGTCCGCTTCGGCTCCGGAAAGCCGACGTCGCCGAAACCGTCCGCGCCGTGCACCAGCGCGGCGTCCTCCGACGGCGCCTGCACCAGCGGAACCGGGCAACCCGGATGCACCGGCGTATCCGCCCCGATCAGGTCCATCAGGGTCAGCGCGTTGCGAACGGTGTGGTCCAGACCGACGTTGCCGGCGGCGATGGTCAGCGCATGCACGTGACCGTGCGCGTGGGCCATCAGCAGGGCCAAGGCGTCGTCGACGCCGGGATCGGTATCAATGATGAGGTGCGGCTTGCTCATGCGTGTATCCGCAAGGAAAACGCACAGCATAACGCGAGCCGACTCTCGACAGCAGCCCCGTTCACGTGAATCCGTGCCGTATTCAGGCGTCGGCGTAGCGGGCCGCAGTGCCGATCCAGCGGCGCACGAGGCGCTCGGCACGCTGCGGATGATCGCGCAGCATGGCCGCACCCACGCGCTGCACGGCCGGCAGCAGATGCGCATCGCGCGCCAAATCGGCGACACGGAATTCGAGGCGCCCGGTCTGCCGCGTACCCAGCACTTCACCCGGACCGCGCAGTTCCAGATCCTTCTCGGCGATCCGGAAGCCGTCGCTGGTCTCGCGCATCACCTGCAGTCGTTCGCGTGCCAGCGCAGACAGCGGCGTGTGATAGAGCAGGACGCAGCTGGAGGCGACGCTGCCGCGCCCTACCCGTCCGCGCAGCTGATGCAGCTGCGCCAGCCCCAGCCGCTCGGCATTCTCGATGACCATAAGACTGGCATTGGGCACATCCACGCCGACCTCGATCACGGTCGTCGCGACCAGCACCGCCACCTCGCCGCGCTTGAACGCCTGCATCACGGCCAACTTCTCGCGCGCCTTCATGCGCCCGTGCACCAGCTCCACACGCAGGCCGGGGAGCGCCGCGGCCAGCTCCGCATGCACCACCTCGGCCGCCTGTGCCGTGAGCTGCTCGGACTCCTCGATGAGGGTGCAGACCCAGTACGCCTGCCTGCCCTCACCGCAGGCCGCACGCAGACGCTCGACCACCTCGCCACGACGCGAGCCGGCAATGGCGACGGTCTGCACCGGCGTGCGCCCGGGCGGCAGCTCGTCGATCGAGGACACATCCAGGTCGGCGTAGGCGCTCATCGCCAGCGTGCGTGGAATCGGTGTGGCGGTGAGTACCAACTGGTGCGGCACCAGATCGCCCTCCGCACCCTTGTCACGCAACGCCAGACGCTGGTGAACCCCGAAGCGATGCTGCTCGTCGATGATGACCAGCCCCAGCCGCTGGAACGCCACGCCCTCCTGCATCAGGGCGTGCGTGCCGACCACCACCTGCGCGCCGCCGGCCACGGCTTCCAAGGCTTTCTTGCGCGCCCGGCCCTGCACTTTGCCGGCCAGCCACGCCACTTCGATGCCCAGCGGCTCCAGCCAGGCACGCAGATTGGCCAGGTGCTGCTCGGCGAGCAGCTCGGTCGGTGCCATCAACGCGGCCTGCCAGCCGCACTCCACGGCGGCCAGCGCGGCCAGCGCAGCGACCACGGTCTTGCCGCTGCCGACATCGCCCTGCACCAGACGCAGCATCGGCTTGCCCTGACACAGGTCCTCCAGCACTTCGGCATCGACGCGCGTCTGTGCGCCAGTCAGGGCAAACGGCAACTGCTGCAGCATGCGCGCACGCAGACTTCCGTCCCCGTGCAACGCGGGCGCGCGGCGACTGCGCACCTGCGCGCGCAGCCGTTGCAGACTCAGGTGCTGAGTCAGCAGTTCCTCGAAGGCCAGCCGCTGCTGCGCCGGATGCACGCCGCGCGCCAGCGCCGCGAGATCGGCTTCCGGTGGCGGACGATGCACGGTCAGCAGCGCCTCGCGAAGCGAGCCCAAGCCCAATCCCTCGCGCAACGGCGCGGGAATCAGCTCCAGCGCGTCTTCGTCGGGCAACCGTTCGAGCGCTTTCTCGATCACGCTGCGCAGCCGCTTCTGCCCCAATCCCTCCGTCGTCGGATACACCGGCGTCAGACGGGCATCCAGCGGCGTCCCCTTCTGCACGCGCTGATACTGCGGGTGGATCATTTCCGGGCCGCGTGCGCCCATGCGCACGTCGCCGTAGCAGCGCAGACGCGTGCCGATACGCAACTGATCGGCCTGCGCCTTGCGGAAATGGAAGAAGCGCAGCAGCAGTGTCGATGTCGAGTCGTCGCCGATCGCCACCTTCAGCTGCGCGCGATAGCGGAAACCGCTCTCGACCGCCTCGACCTCGCCCTCGACCTGGGCCGGCTGACCGATCGCCAGCTCGCGTATCGGCGTGATCCGGGTGCGATCCTCATAGCGCAGTGGAAGATGGAACCAGAGGTCCTGCACGCAGGCGACGCCGAGCTTCTCCAGCGCGCGAGCCAGCGCGGGACCGATCCCGTTAAGTACAGTGACCGGCTCGCGACCGGCATTCGCGGCAGTGGCGGCGTCAGCTCCCTTCATCGTCGCGAGACTAGCCCAGAATCACCCGCGAGTTCACCAGCGAAGACCTCCATTGCGTGCAGGGCCATGCCGCGGAGCATCGACGCATTGCGTCATTCCAGGACCAGGATGCCGTCGACTTCGATCTGCGACCCCTTGGGCAGCGCCGCCACCTGCACGGTGGCGCGTGACGGGTACGGCTGCTCGAAATACGACTCCATGACCGCGTTGACGGCGGCGAAGTGCGCCAGATCGGTCATGTAGATGCCGACGCGCACCAGATCCGACAAACTGCCGCCAGCCGCCTCGCAGACCGCCTTCAGATTCTCGAACACACGGCGGGCCTGCACCGTGATATCGCCCTGCACCATCACGCCAGAAGCCGGGTCCAGTGGGATCTGGCCAGACAGGTAGACGGTCTGCCCCGCACGCACGGCCTGCGAGTACGGGCCGATGGCGGATGGAGCGTTGTCGGTGGCGATGATGCTGCGGGACATAGTCACCTCGGAAGGATCGGAAACAAGGCCGCAGAGCATAGCAAGGTCCCGCCGCCGCGGGCCGCACTCAGACTGGATACCGGTAGACGCCGTTGACCACACCGGCACGGCGCACACCGCGCATCACGTCGGCCAGATGCTTGCGATTCTTCACTTCGATCATGAACAGCAGCGTGGCGGCAGTGAGATCGCGCTCGATGTACTCGACATTCTCGATGTTGGACTCGGCATCGGCGATCGCCGCGGCCACGGTGGCCAGCACGCCGGTGCGATTGATGACCTCGATGCGCAGCTCGACCTTGAAGTCGCCGTGCACCTTGCGGTCCCAGTCGATGCCGATGCAGCGCCCCGGCGACTTGCGGAACTCGACCATGTTCGGGCATTCGGTGCGATGCACCACAATGCCCTTGCCGGCCGACAGGTAGCCGATGATGTCGTCGCCCGGCACTGGATGGCAGCAGTTGCCGAAACTGATGACGCCGCGCTCGTCGCCGGTGATGAGAATCTTGTCGCGCGACGCGTCGCCGGCAGCATGGCGCGCTTCGCCGGTCTTACCGACCAGCTGCGCGGCGACCTGGTCCGGCATGCGATGACCCAGCGCGATATCGGCCAGCAATTCCTCGAACCGCTTGAGCTTGTTGTCAGCCAGATAGCGTTCCAGCGTCTTCGGACGGATGCCGTCCAGGCTGGCGCCACGCGCATCGAGCGCGCGATCCAGCATGCGGTGTCCGAACTGCACCGCGTCCTCGTGCTGCAGATGCTTGATGAACTGGCGGATGGCGGTGCGCGCCTTGCCGGTCACCACCACATCGAGCCAGTCCAGCCGCGGCATCGACGACGGTGCCGTGATGATCTCCACGCGCTGCCCCGAATCCAGCCGCGTGCGCAACGGTACCAACTTGTCGTTGACGCGGGCCGACACCGCATGATCGCCGACATCGGTGTGCACGGCGTAGGCGAAGTCGATGGCCGTGGCGTTGCGCGGCAGCGACATGATCTCGCCCTTCGGCGTGAACAGGTAGACCTCGTCCGGGAACAGATCGACCTTCACGTTCTCGATGAACTCGGAAGACGAATCGGTGACGGCCTGCCGCTCGGCCAGACCGGCCAGCCACTCGCGGGCCCGCGACTGCGCGCTGTTGGCCGGACCGCTCTGGGCCTTGTAGCTCCAGTGCGCTGCCACGCCGCGCTCGGCCACTGAATCCATCTCTTCAGTGCGGATCTGGATTTCGATGGGTGCGCCGAACGGCCCGAAGAGAACCGTATGCAGCGACTGGTAGCCATTGGCCTTGGGAATCGCGATGAAATCCTTGAAGCGCTTGTCCACCGGCTTGTACAGCATGTGGATCGCGCCGAGTGCCTGGTAGCAGCGCATCACGTTGTCGGTCACCACGCGGAAACCGTACACATCCATCACGTCGTCGAACGATTTGTGCTCGCGACGCATCTTCATGTAGATGCTGTAGGGCGCCTTGACCCGGCTGACGACCTTGGCGCGGATGTCCTCCTCGCTCAGGCGCTTTTCCAGCGCGGCCTCGATCCGGCTCATCACCTCGCGTCGATTGCCCAGCGCGCTGCGGATGCGCGCGCTGATGACGCGGTGACGGTCCGGGTAGAGCGCACGGAAACCGAGATCCTGCAGCTCGGCCTTGATGCGGTTCATGCCGAGTCGCTGCGCGATGGGTGCGTAGATCTCCAGCGTCTCGCGCGCGATTCGCCGGCGCGAGGACGACTCCTTGGCGCCCAGCGTGCGCATGTTGTGCAGGCGGTCGGCCAGCTTGATGAGGATCACGCGCAGGTCGCGCGCCATCGCCAGCAGCATCTTGCGGAAACTCTCCGCCGCCGCTTCCTGGCGACTACGGAACCGCACACTGTCCAGCTTGGTGACGCCATCGACCAGCTCGACCACCACATCGCCGAACTCCTCGACGATCTGCTCGCGGTCGAGCTGGGTGTCTTCGAGCGTGTCGTGCAGGATCGCGGCGATGATGGTTTCCGCGTCCAGGCGCAGATCGGCCAGCAACGTGGCGACGGCAACCGGATGCGTGATGTAGGGCTCGCCGCTCTTGCGCTTCTGCCCGGCGTGCGCGTCGGCGCCGATCAGGTAGGCGCGACGCACCCGCGCGACATCTTCGGGCGAAAGATATTCCGAAAGCCGGCGCTCAAGCTCGAGCACGTCTTCGGGAATCGCGCCGTTCGCTTTGCTGCCCGTGGGCGTGGCCGTCGCCATGCGGTCGCGACGACCGCTCAGGCCGCCACCCTCCAGACACGGCAGGCTGCCGTCCGTCGCGCCACGCGGGACACATGCTGACAAGGGGCGTGGCAACGGCGCTCGTGCATGGAATTACTCTTCGGCGCTCTTGGTAGCCACCTCTTCCTCGACCTCGGCCGCGGCCCACTCCAGCGCTTCGCGCTCGGCACGCTCGCGCTCGGCGCGGTCGATTTCATCAATGGTGGCCTCATCGATGCGCTGCTCGGCGATCTCGCGCAACGCCAGCACCGACGGCTTGTCGTGCTCGGGTTCGACCAGGGACTCGGCACCCTTGGCCAGCTGGCGTGCGCGGCGGGTCGCCATCAGCACCAGCTCGAAACGGTTGTCGACCACCTTCAGGCAGTCCTCCACGGTAATGCGGGCCATGCGGAATTCCTAAGAAAAAAAAGGTACTTATTCAGGGTGAACAGTGTAGCTTCGGGCGTAGTTGGCTGGCAACGGCACATCGGCATACCATGCCGGTTGTGGGAATGACTGGTCAGCGTACGCGAATATAATTAAACTCTACGGTTCATATAAGGACCCGCTGCTTTCCTATGCGCCCATCCCTGATGCAGACATTCCGACGCGCCGCCCTCGTCGCTGCGGTCATCGCGCTTGCCGGCTGCGCCATCGCCAAACCGCGCACCGATGACCCGCTGGAGAAGTACAACCGCAAGGTGTATGCGTTCAATAACGCCGTCGACAAGGTGGCGATCCGTCCGGTCGCCGTTGGCTATCGCAAGATCACGAATCCGCCCGTACGCCGCTCGATCAGCGACTTCTTCACCAATATCCGCATGCCGATCACGGTCGCCAACGACCTGCTGCAGGCACGCCCGAAGAAGGCGCTGAGCGCCTCGGCACGCTTCCTGGTCAATATCACGCTGGGTCTGGGCGGCTTCTTCGACCCTGCCAGCCGCATGGGCCTGCCACTCGACGACACCGATTTCGGCATCACCCTTGCTCGTTGGGGCGTCCCCGACGGGCCGTACCTGGTGCTGCCGTTGATCGGACCGACCACGGGCCGCGACGTATGGCACCTGCCCGTCGACAGCTATTTCTTCGACCCGATGTCGATCTACTCGCGCAATCAGGGACGCTTCGACCACGGCCAGCAGTATCTGCCCTCGATGCTCTACCTGGTCACGCTGCGCGCCCGCGCGATCGACGCGGAAGGTTTTCTGGAATCGGCCTACGACCCGTACGTCTTCCTGCGCGATGCCTATCTCCAGCAGCGCACGTACAAGCTCTACGACGGCAACCCGCCGGCCAGCGTCATCGACCAGATGCAGGGCCTGAACGAACAGGGCTTCGATCCCGACGAACTGCTCAAGCAGCAGCAATCCTGGGAGAAGAAGCAGAAAGAGAAGGACGCAACGGGCGCCGCCCCGACGACGCAACCGGCCGCGCCGGCATCGTCCTCCTCGGCACCGGGCACCCCCTCCGGCGCGTAACCCCACAAGCCTTTTTCCGCCGCGCCGCACGGCGTGGCGGAAAAAGGATCAGGCTTCGAGATCGAGCTGCCAGTAGCCCACGTCGATCCAGCGATCGAACTTGCGGCCGACCTGCTCGAAATGCGCAACCTTGCGGAAGCCGAACGCCTCGTGCAACGCAACGCTGGCGGGATTGGGCTGTGCAATCCCGGCGATCGCCGTATGCATGCCGGCGGCACGCAGATCGGAAAACAATCGCTCGTAGAGACGCCGCGCGTACCCCATCCGCCGATGCGCAGGATCCACATACACGGAACATTCGACGCTGAAACGATAGGCGGCGCGCGCCTTCCAGGGCGTTGCGCAGGCGTAGCCGCAGACACCGTCGCGCGGTGTTTCCAGCACCCGCCAGGGGTGCACCGGATCATCCACACAGGCGCGGCGCGCCATCTCCACCACGGAGACCGGCACCTCCTCGAAGGTGGTCGTGCTATTCAGGACGTAGTGGTTGTAGATGCGGCAGACCGCACCGATGTCTTCTTCGCGGAGAGGGCGTACCGAATCCTGCATGCCGCCCCTTCGAACGACCGGCTCAGCCGATGCCGAGAAGCGGTTCGGCGTCGCTGATCTCGGCCAGCAGGTACATGCTCCTGGGCAGATTCTCGACCTGCAACGTCGCGCCGCGTCGACGCGCGTGCGCCATCCACGCCAGCACGCAGGCCAGCCCGGCGCTGTCGGCCGCGGGCACGCCGGCAAGATCGAGCACGCGGGTCTCGCCGCGCGACATGCGCTCGATGCCCTGCCCGTAGGCACGTGCGGCCGTCGCGAAGGTCAACGGACCGGACACGGCGAGCGTGTCCGGTTGCGTCTGGTCGAAATGCACGTTGGCGTCGCTCATCGCGCTCAGCTCGCGGTGTCCTTCTGCATCTTGTCCAGGGTCTCGGCGCCGTTCTTCTCCAGACGCTCGATCAGACCCTCGATGCCCATCTTGCGGATCTCCGCGTCGACCTGCGCGCGGTAGTTGGTGATGTAGGAAATGCCCTCGATCACCACATCGTAGGCCTTCCACTGACCACTGGAGGTCTTGCGGAACGCGTAGTCCACCGAGATGGTCTTGCCGTCGTCCAGCATCACCTGGGTGCGCACCATGGTGCGGCGGTCATTCAGCTCGCCACGGTACGGCAGCACCTTCACGCTGCCCTTGGTGTAGTTCAGCAGCCCTTCGGCGTAACGGTGCGTGATCGAATCGTAGAACGCCTTGGCGAAGCGCTCGCGCTGCTCCGGCGTAGCTTCACGTGCATGACGGCCCAGCACCAGAATCGAGGCATAGTCGATGTCGAAGTGCGGCAGGAAGATACCGTCAATGACGCCGATCAGCTTGTTCTTGTCCTGCTTCAGCTCGGCACGATGACCGTCGATGGCATTGGACAATTCGGCGGTAATGGTCTTGACCACCTGCTGCGGCGAGGCCGTGGCCGGCACGCGCGTGGCGGCCTGGGCCGAGGCGGGCAACGCCAGCATCGCGCCCGGAACGAGCATCGCGCAGGCGAACACCAGGTTACGTAGTTTCATGGGACATCGTCTCCGTTTGGGAACAGCGGGTCGCGCAGCGCCCGGTGGTTATGGCTTTTTCTTGTCCTTGTCGCCCGGCGAGCCGTTGACCAGGAACTTGCCGATCAGATCTTCCAGCTGCACCGCCGACTGGGTCAGGATCACTTCGTCGCCGTTCTTGAACGAGTCCGGCGATCCACCCGGCTGGATGCCAATGTATTGATCGCCCAATAAACCGCTGGTTAACACCGACGCGGAGGAATCCTCGGGAATCTGGTTGAAGCGCTTGTCGATGGACAGCGTCACCAGCGCGTCGAGCTTCTGCGGCTCGAGCTGGATCGACTGCACCGAGCCGATGCGCACGCCCGCCAGCTTCACCGGCGCGCGGTCCTTGAGCTGACCGATGTTGGTGAAGCGCGCCTTAAGCGTGTACGAATCGCCATGGCGCACGTTGACCAGCGACGTGGTCTGGGTCGCCAGGTAAGCCAGCGCGGCGAACCCCAGCACGATGAACAGGCCAGTGCCGACGGCATAGGAACGTCTCTGGGTCACGGCAACATCCTCAATGAACTCTGTAGATTCGAATCGATGAAAAAGTAGTGCGGGCGCATGTTCGCGTTCCTCACATCATGAATGCGGTGAGCACGAAGTCGAGCGCCAGAATGGCAATGGACGAGGCGACCACGGTACGGGTGGTGGCGTAGGCCACGCCCTCGCTGGTGGGCGGCGTCGTGTAGCCCTGGTGCACCGAGATCAGCGTGACCACGGTGCCGAAGGCCAGCCCCTTCCAGATCACGCCGTCGATGACGTCTTTCCAGACCTCGACATTCGAGGTCATGTTCGACCAGAAGGTGCCGTTGTCGATGCCCAGCCAGGTCACCCCGACCAGATGGCCGCCGAAGATCGCCATCGCCGAGAACACGCAGCACAGCAGCGGCATGGCGATGATCCCGGCAATGAATCGCGGCGTGACCACGTAGGCGACCGGATCGACCGCCATCATCTCCATCGCCGAAAGCTGATCGGTGGCGCGCATCAGGCCGATCTCGGCGGTGATCGAGGTGCCCGCGCGACCTGCGAACAGCAGCGCGGTCACCACCGGGCCGAGTTCGCGATAGACCGACAGCGCCACCACCGTGCCGGTGGAAGCCGTGCCACCGAAAATCTCCAGCACGTGATAGAGCTGCAGCGCCAGCACCATGCCCACGAACAGGCCGCAGGTCATGATGATGATCAGGCTCATCGCGCCGGTGAACCAGATCTGGCGCACGATTTCGCGGAAATAGCGCAGGCTGCGTGGCATAGCGGCCAGCAGCGTGGGCAGGAACAGGCCGGCATCGCCGATCTGCGCCAGACCTTCGACGACGAGGTTGCGACGTTTCACCCGCGCATTCATGCGGTCTCTCCCAGGCCCAGTTCGGCGGCGTAGTCGCCAGCCGGATAATGGAACGGCACCGGCCCGTCGGGTTCGCCGCCAAAGAACTGTCGCGTCCAGGGCGAACCGTCGTTGGCGATCTCCTTGGGATCGCCCGACGCGACCACCTTGCCGTTGGCGATCAGCACTACCCGATCGGCGATCTGCTGGATCGCGGCCAGTTCGTGCGCCACCAGCACACTGGTGATGCCGAGCGTCTCGTTGAGCGTGCGGATCAGCTTCAGGACCTGATTCAGCGCGATCGGGTCCAGCCCCACGAATGGTTCGTCGTACAGAATCAGCATCGGATCGAACACGATGGCGCGCGCCAACGCCACGCGCCGCGCCATGCCGCCTGACAGTTCGCTCGGCATCAGCCGCGACGCGCCACGCAGACCGACGGCCTGCAGCTTGTTCAGCACGATGTCGCGAATCAGCTCTTCCGGCAGCCGGGTGTGCTGGCGCAGTGGAAAGGCGACGTTCTCGAACACGTCGAAATCGGTCAGCAATGCGGAATTCTGGAACAGGTAGCCGACACGCTCGCGCAGCTTGAACAAGCCCTCGCGAGACAGCTTCGCCACATCCTCGCCGTCGACCAGCAATTCGCCGGCATCGGCCGGCGTCTGTCCGGTGATGTGCTTGAGCAGCGTGGTCTTGCCGGTACCGCTGGGCCCCATGATGGCGGTGATCTTGCCGCGCGGGATATCCAGATCCAGTCCGTCGAAGACGGTTCGGCCGCTGAAACGCGTGGTCAGACCGCGCACGCGCACCAGCGCGTCGCCGGTCGGCGCGGAATCGGGGGAAGCGATGGCGTCAGTCATAGGTCTTCCAAGATAGCCGAGCACGGGCGCAGCGGCTAGATACCGGCGCAACTATGGGGGCACATCCGCTGAACCCAAGCGCAACGGATCCACGGATACGAAAACTGCGCACCACGTAACGAACGTGGAGCCTTTCACACACCGGGCGCGAGCAATTCCTCGATCAGCGCCTCATGCCGTCCGCGTTGCAGCGGCGCACGCAGTCGCACGGCACGCACGATGGCCTGCAAGTCGTCCAGGGCATCCTCGAAACGGTCGTTGACGATGATGTAGTCGAATTCGTGCGCATGCGCGATCTCCTCACGCGAATTGCGCAGGCGGCGCTCGATGACCTCCGCGCTGTCCGAAGCACGTCCGCGCAGACGACGTTCCAGTTCGACGCGCGAAGGCGGCAGAATGAACACGCCGACGCAATCGGGCATCGCCGCGCGAATCTGCTGCGCGCCCTGCCAGTCGATCTCCAGCAGCACGTCGCGCCCCTGCTCCATCAGATCCTGCACGGTCTTGCGCGAAGTGCCGTACAGATTGCCGTGCACTTCGGCATGCTCGAGAAAGATGCCGTCGGCGACCTCCTGCTCGAATGCCTCGCGATCGACGAAATAGTAGTGTTCGCCGTAAGCCTCGCCCGGCCGCGGCGGACGCGTGGTGTGCGAGATCGACAGCGAGATCGCCGGCTCGTGCTCGAGCAGCGCGTTGACCAGCGTCGACTTGCCCGCGCCGGACGGCGCGGCGACCACGAACAGCGTGCCTTGCGGGTTCGGATGCGACGCGTTCATTCGATGTTCTGCACTTGTTCGCGCATCTGCTCGATCAGCACCTTCAGTTCGACCGCGGCATTGGTGCTGCGCGTATCCACCGCCTTGGAGCCGAGCGTGTTGGCCTCGCGGTTGAACTCCTGCATCAGGAAGTCGAGGCGGCGACCGACCGGCTCGTCCAGACCGAGCACGCGGCGCGCCTCGGCGATGTGCGCGTCCAGACGATCAAGCTCCTCGTCGACATCGGCACGGGTGATCTGCAGCACCAGCTCCTGCTCCAGACGCCCCGGATCGGCCGGCTGCTTGATGTCGGCCAGGCGCGTTTCCAGACGCGTGCGCAGACCGGTACGGATGTCGGGCATCATCGTGCGCACCTCGGCGACGATCTTCTCGATACCGTCCAGACGCTCGGCGATCAGCGCGGCCAGCTTGGCGCCCTCGCGCTCGCGGGTCGCGGTCAGTGCGTCCAGCGCCTCTTCCAGCGCGTCGGAGAACGCCTTCTGCAGCGCATCGCGATCCACCTCGGGCTGTTTCAGCACGCCGGGAAAACGCAGCAGTTCGGTGCTCTGTGCCTGCAGACCCGGGAACCGCGCTGCCATGTCCAGATGCAATTCGGCCAGACGTGCGAGCAAGGTGTGATTGACCTCCAGCGCATCGCTGCGATCTTCGCCGCGCAGGCGCACGGTCACGTCGACCTTGCCGCGCGACAGGCGCCGGGACACGATCTCGCGCAGCAGCGGCTCGAACGCGCGCAGCTCGTCGGGCAGACGCGGACTCTGTTCGAGATAGCGATGGTTCACCGTGCGCACCTCGCAGGCCAGCGTGCCCAGCGGGCCGCTGGACTCGGCGGATGCGTACGCGGTCATGCTGCGGATCATTCGGCGATTTCCGGAAGTCGAAGGGCGCCATGGTAAACGCTCGCGACGAGGCTTGCCCAATCCGCGCCCGGCGAGACACGGATCATGCGGGTATCATTCCGCCTTTGTCGTACCCAACGGAAACACCCCAAGCCATGAGCGAAACCCATCGCCCCAGCGGCCGCCAGCCCGATCAGCTGCGCCAGGTCGAGATCCAGCGCCACTACACCAAGCACGCCGAAGGTTCCGTGCTGGTCGCATTCGGCGACACCCGCGTGCTGTGCACCGCCAGCATTGAGGAGCGCGTGCCGGCGTGGCTGCGCGGCAAGGGCGAGGGCTGGATCACCGCCGAATACGGCATGCTGCCGCGTTCGACCGGCAGTCGCATGGCGCGCGAGGCCGCACGCGGCAAGCAGAGCGGCCGCACGCAGGAGATCCAGCGGCTGATCGGCCGCAGTCTGCGTGCCTGCGTCAATCGTCAGGCATTGGGCGAACGCGTCGTCACCCTGGACTGCGACGTGCTACAGGCCGACGGCGGCACCCGCACGGCGGCCATCACCGGCGCCTACGTGGCGCTGGTCGACGCGGTCAACGTGCTGATGAAGCGCGAGAAGCTCAAACGCAACCCGATCGTCGGCGCGGTCGCCGCGGTCTCCGTCGGCATCTACCAGGGCTCGCCGGTGCTGGACCTGGACTACGCCGAGGACTCCAGCTGCGACACTGACATGAATGTCGTGATGAACGACGGCGGCGGTTTCATCGAAGTACAGGGCACCGCTGAGGGTCACGCTTTCCGCCGCGACGAGATGGACGCCCTGCTGGGTCTGGCCGAGAAGGGCGTCGGCGAACTGGTCGCCGCGCAGCGCGCGGCCCTGGCCGGATAAGGAAGCCCGACGATGACGCAACGCATGGTCCTGGCCAGCGGCAACGCCGGCAAGTTGCGCGAACTGCGCCATTTGCTGGCAGGGCTGGACATCGAACTGGTCGCCCAGGGCGAGCTCGGCGTCGACGACGCCGAGGAAACCGGGACCACGTTCGTCGAGAACGCCTTGCTCAAGGCCCGGCACGCGGCGCGCATCACCGGTCTGCCGGCGCTGGCCGACGATTCCGGTCTGTGCGTGGACGCCCTGGAAGGCGCGCCGGGTCTGTACTCGGCACGCTTCGCGGGCGTGCACGGCGACCATGCCGCCAACAACGCGAAACTGCTACGCATGCTCGACGGCACGCCCGAGAGTGCGCGCGGCGCCTTCTTCATCTGCGTGCTGGCGCTGCTGCGCCACGCCGACGACCCGGCACCGCTGATCGCCGAGGGCCGCTGGCGTGGCCGTATCCTGGATGCGCCACGCGGCGAACACGGCTTCGGCTACGACCCGTTGTTCCAGCCAGACGGCCAGACGCAGAGCGCTGCCGAACTGGACAACGCCCTGAAGAACCGCCTCAGTCATCGTGGCCAGGCGCTGACGCACCTGCGCGATGCGCTGGGAACATTTCAGGCGGCGATGTAGTCCTCCTGCGTCAGACGATCCACCCCGCACTCGAGCTGTTCGACCCAGTCGATGAACCGCTTGACCATGGCCGCACCCGCGAACGGACGGCCATGCTGCGGCACGATCATGTCGATATCCATGTTGCGCGCCATGCGCGCCCACAGGCGGCAGACCCGGTTGGACACCATGTAGCGCTGATGGAAACCGAGCATGGAGGGAATGTGCGCATCGAAGTCCTCGACCGGCGCGAACGGACCGTCGCCCATCGACGCCCCCAGATCGCCGCTGAAAAGGATCTTCGACACCGGATCGTAGAACTGGAAGTTGCCCACGCTGTGCAGGAAGTGCGCCGGTACCGCCTGGATCACCGTGTCGCCCATCGGTATTTCCGCGCCACGATCGGGAATCAGCATGAAACGGTCCGCCCCCGTGTTCTTCTGGTAGTGCGGCACGCTGTGCGGCACGAACCGTCCCCACAGCCGCGAGCAGCACACCGTGGCCGGCGTGTACATCAGCCAGCGGTCGACCGCGCCGATGATGTCCGGGTCCTGGTGCGACGCCAGGATGTAGGTCAGGTCCCTCAGCTTCACATACGGCGAGATCGCCATCGAGAGCGGCGTGTACAGCAAGGCGCCGCCCGGATCGATCAGCGCGGTCCGATCACCGTGCCGAACCAGAAACTGGTTGGCCTGCACGCCGTCATCGCCCCGCACCAGGTCGGGGAAGACGACAACGGTATGACCGTCCTTTGCATAGAGTTCGATTGCCATGAATTGCGTCCAGCAGAAGTAACCGCGCCATTGTCCGGCGGACTCGATGCGGTCGTCTTGATCCTGGTCAAGCGCGCGCATCAGAGGCGCTGTTTGCCGCGCAAACGGCTACCATAGACCGATGATCGACCTCCCGCCGCTGTCCCTCTACGTGCACATGCCCTGGTGCGTGAAGAAATGCCCGTACTGCGACTTCAATTCCCACGGACTGCGCGACGCCGCCGCTCCGTACGCCGATTACGTGGATGCGCTGATCGCCGACCTCGACGGCGACCTCGCCGATTTTGGGCCTGCGGTCGCGGATCGCCCGATCGTCAGCGTGTTCTTCGGCGGCGGCACGCCGAGCCTGTTCCCACCCGAACAGATCGCGCGCTTGCTGCGCGCGGCGCGTCAACGCCTGCGCTTCGCAGCGGACGCCGAAATCACCCTGGAAACCAATCCCGGCACCGTCGAGCACGGTCGCTTCGAGGATTACCTCGCCGCCGGCGTCAACCGACTCTCCTTCGGCGTGCAGAGCTTCGATGACGCGCTGCTGCGGCGCCTCGGACGCATTCACTCTTCCGGCGAAGCCGAAGATGCCTTCGGCCTGGCGCGGCAAGCGGGCTACGACAACATCAACCTCGATCTGATGTACGCCCTGCCCGAGCAGACCGTGGACGGCGCGCTGCGCGACCTCGAGCGCGCACTGGCGCTGCAGCCGACCCACCTCTCGCACTATCAACTGACGCTGGAGCCGAACACCGCCTTCGCCGCCCATCCGCCGCCGTTGCCCGACGACGACACGGCGTGGGACATGCAGGAGGCCTGCCAGGCGCGCCTGGCCGAGGCCGGTTTCGCCCAGTACGAAGTCTCGGCCTACGCGCAGACGGGACGTCGCTGCCAACACAATCTCAACTACTGGAGCTTCGGCGACTACCTCGGTATCGGCGCCGGCGCGCACGGAAAAATCAGCGATGCGCGCGGTGTACGGCGACGCTGGAAACAGCGTCTGCCGAAGACCTATCTCGCCGCCGAAACCCAGCACGCACGCATCGGCGGCGATCGACTGATCCCGGAATCCGAGCGCGCCTTCGAATACATGCTCAACGCGCTGCGCCTGATCGACGGCACGCCGATGCAAGCGTTCAACGCACGCACGGGACTTCCGCTGTCTCGCATCCGCGACACCCTCGACGAGGCGATCCAGCGCGGGTGGCTGACGGACGACCTGTCGCAATTGCGCACCACCGCACAGGGCCAGCGCTTCCTCAACGACGTGGTGGCGCTGTTCATGTAATCCATGGCAGGCATCACGCCGCCGGGATGGCGTACAATCCGGGCATCGGAGGCCGGGGGCAGCATGGAACATCCAGGCGACCACCAAAAGGAACCAGGCATCGGCACGACGCTGGCACCGCGCGCCCGGCGTCTTCTGGCGCGCGTGCACGATCTGTGCGAAGCCGCGCTGCATCCGATGCTGACCCAGATCCTGGACGAATTCGACGAGCAGATGTTCCGCTTCGCCGACCAGGCCAACAACAATACCGAACAGGAAATCTGCCTGGCCTCGCAGCGTGAGGTGCGACGTGGCCGTGCCGATTTCGCCCCCCGCTTCCTGAGTCGCCTGCGCAGTGGCTTCGAGCGCTTCCACCTGGATGACGCCCAACCAAACCACGATCCGCGCGCAGGGCTCGGACTCTCTCTCGTCGACGTCGACGATCAGGAAGAGGAGTCGATCCTCGGCACCGCCGAAGCCCGCGTGGAGATCCGTTCGGGCATTCCCCTGCTGGAGCTGGGCTACCGCTTCGCCGCTCTGGTCGGCATGCCCGTGATCGAATCCGACGCACTGCCGGTCGGTCCGCGCGCGATCTGCGCGGCCTGGCAGTACGCCAGCAACGAACTGGACCTGCCGCCGGCGCATCGCCAGCACCTGCACAAGCTCTTCAGCCGCCACCTGCTGCGCGAGGCACCGCGACTGTTCGAGGCGTTGAACACGTTGATGGCTGCCCAGGGCCTGCTGCCGGACCTGAGCGCACTACTGGCACGTCGTATGCACGGCGCGCAGAACAAGAGCGACAAGACAGCCAAACCCGACGACACCATACGCGATGAAGATTCGGCACCGAATGCAGCGGCACCGCAAGCCGCGCCGGATCACCACGGACGAAACGAGAAGACCGAGTCCACCATCGCCTTCACAGTGTTGCGCAATCTGCTCGCGCAACGCCGTAACGCGCTCGGGCTGAACGCAGAGAGCACGCCCCCTTCGGGCCCCGCCAGCACGCCGGAGCAGCTTCAGGACGCGCTGGCCCGACTGCAGCAGCAGTCCGACACCACCGTGCTGGAAAACGGTGCGCGCCACGTGCGCAGCATGAAGCATCTGCGCCAGGATCTGCAGGCGCAGTTGCGCGCACTCAGCCCCGACGGACAACCACTGGCCTTCGATGCCGACCAGACCGACACCATCGATCTGATGACGATGCTGTTCGACCATCTCGGCCGCGACATGCCCATCGACGGCCACGCCGCCACGCTGATGACGCGCATGCAGGTACCGATGCTGCGCGTGGCGCTGTCCGATCCGGAATTCTTCTCCAAGCAGGACCATCCGGCGCGGCAATTGCTCGGCTCGGTGCTGGATACAGCCACGCAGTGGCTCGACGGCGCCGGCGAATCCGCCGATCCGGTGCTGGCGCGCAAGCTGCAGGATGTGGTCGAGCGCACCGCCGAGGAATTCGACGGCGACGTGCAACTGCTGGACGACCTGCGCAAGGATCTCGACAGCCAGCTTTCGGTGCTGCGACGCCGCGCCGAGATCAGCGAACGCCGCCACCTCGAAGCCGCGCAGGGCCGCGAACGGCTGCTGCTGGCGCGAAACCGCGCCAGCGAACTGGTCGCCGAACGCTTGCAGAGCAGCAACGCCAGCGGCTTGCTGCGCACCA
Source organism: Oleiagrimonas citrea (assembly GCF_012395255.1). Taxonomy (GTDB): domain Bacteria; phylum Pseudomonadota; class Gammaproteobacteria; order Xanthomonadales; family Rhodanobacteraceae; genus Oleiagrimonas; species Oleiagrimonas citrea. The sequence continues at coordinate 115,598 of NZ_JAAZQD010000004.1, read as the reverse complement.
TGATGGAACAGGCCTGGACCGACGTCCTGGCGCTGTCCATGCTGCGCTGGGGCGAACGCAGCAAGGCTTTCCGTCAACGCCTGGAAGTCACCGACAAGCTCCTGCGGCAGCGAACCGAACAGGACGACTCCGAGCTACGCGAGGAAATCACCGAGGGCCTCAGCCAGGTCGGCATCCACGGCGAGGAAGCCGAACAGATCGCGCGCCACGTCGTCACCAAGCCGTCTGCCGGCGAACCGGCGCCGGAACTGACTCGAACCGAACTGGCGATGCGCCTGAAGCAGCGTCAGCGGCTGGGCAGCGGCGAGACCGAGAAACCCGAGAGCGAACCGGCGCAGGATCAGCGGGACCCGGCTGCCCAGGAAGCGCTTGCCACCCTGCGTCAGCAACAATATGGCGCCTGGCTCGAGTTCATCCGCCCCGACCAGAGTGTGCTGCGGCGCAAGCTGGCCTGGTTCTCGCCGGTCACCGGGCACTGCCTGGTGGTCAACCAGCGTGGTGTGCGCGAGGACGTCGGCAATCTCAGCGAACTGGCGGCCATGATGGCTGCGGGCAAGGTACGGATTCCGACCGAACGCAACGAGTCCCTGCTGGATCGCGCCTGGAGCGTCATCGTCAAGGGACTGCGCCAGTTCGCCCGGAACACCGCGGAGCAGAGCGCATGAATGCATCCGAGCAACGCCGCGCGCCGCGCCGCCGCGTCGGCACCGCCATCACCGTCGACAACGCGATCAGCGACGAGCGTCTGGGTCATATCGGCAACATCTCCAGCAGCGGCCTGATGCTGATCAGCAACAAGCCCCTGCGCGCGGACGCCATCTACCAGCTTCGTCTCACCTTGCCTTCGCGCGGCCAGGGCGAGCACACACTGGAATTCGGCGTGCACGAACAGTGGAGCGAAGCCGCCAATGTACCCGGCCAGTACTGGACCGGCTTCCGCATCATCGCCATCAGCGAGTCCGACGCACTCAAGCTGCGCAAATGGATCGAAGCGCCCGGCGGCGAATTCGTCTGACCGGCCCGCACGCGGTTTGGCTTTGCCCTGCCGTCCAAGGCACCATGGGCGTCTGATTCAGACGGACGCACACCCATGAACGACGCACTCGCCCAAGCCTACCCGCTGCACATCGCCACCCTGCGCCAGCGCGCCGACGCGGCGCTGGAGGCCGTCGGCCGCGAGCACCTGGTCATCCCCGCCGGGCACCCCATTCCCAAGCACCTGGACGACATGGACTACCCGTTCGCTGTGCACCCCGCATTCAAGCAGTGGGTGCCGCTACTGAATGCGCCGGGTAGCTGGATCGTCTACACACCGGGCGAGAAACCGGTGCTGATCTACCTGCAGCCGCAGGATTTCTGGCACCTGACGCCCGAAGACCCGAACGGTTACTGGGTGGAACACTTCGACATCCGCCTGATCCGCAAATGGGAGGACGCGCGCCAGCACCTGCCGCAGGACCCCGCGAAGTGCGCCATCCTCGGCCAGTCGCGCGATGGTATCGAGGATTTCATTCCCGACGCACCCGAAGCGGTGATCCAGTATCTGGACTACCACCGCGCCTACAAGACGCCGTACGAACTGATCCGCATGCGCGAGGCCAGTACCCTCGGCGCACGCGGTCATCGCGCCGCCGCCGCCGCCTTCCGCGCCGGCGAGAGCGAGTTCGGCATCCACATGGCCTATCTGCATGCCGTGGGCCAGACCGACGCCGAGCTGCCGTACCACAGCATCGTCGGCCTCAACGAGCACAGCGCGGTGCTGCACTACATGCACTTCGACATGGCGCCGCCGGCGCGCAATCTGTCGTTCCTGATCGATGCCGGTGCCAGCAGCGGCGGGTACGCCAGCGACATCACCCGCACCTACGCCGCACCCGAGGCCGAGGATTTCCAGGCGCTGATCGACGCGGTCGACAAGGCGCAGCGACAACTGTGCGACGGCGTGCGCGCCGGACGCGACTACCGCGAACTGCACCTGGAAGCGCACCAGTTGCTGGCCGGCGTGCTGAAGGACCAGAACATCGTCGACATGAGTCCCGAGGCCATGGTCGAGAGCGGCGTCAGCGCGACCTTCTTCCCGCACGGCCTGGGCCACAGCATCGGCCTGCAGGTGCACGACGTCGGCGGCTTCATGAAGAACGACAAGGGCGACACCGTCGCCCAGCCCGACGGCCATCCGTTCCTGCGCATGACGCGCTCGCTGGAAACCGACATGGTCGTCACCATCGAGCCGGGGCTGTACTTCATCGACATGCTGCTGGCGCGCCTGAAGGAACGCCCGGAGGGCAAGCACGTCAACTGGAACCGCATCGATGCCCTGCGCCCCTACGGCGGCATCCGCATCGAGGACGACGTCATTTGCACCAGCGGCGATCCGGAAAACATGACGCGCGACGCCTTCGCCGCCCTGGACTGAGTCCTGAAACGGAATCGATGAACGGGCCGGCCGTCGATCAGCGGCCGGCCATCAGCGCCTCGATCGCCTCGACCTGCTTGGGCACGCCCTCGGTGAGCACCTGCGGCCCGTCGCGGCCGACCAGCACATCGTCCTCGATGCGGATGCCGGTACCGGCCCAGCGCGCAGCCGGACCGTCGGCGTCGGGCGGGATGTACAGGCCCGGTTCCACCGTCACCACCATGCCCGGTTCCAGCATGCGCGGTTCGCCGTCGATGCGGTAGTCGCCGACATCGTGCACGTCGAGACCGAGCCAGTGACCGGTCTTGTGCGGAAAATAGCGTCGGTAGCTGCCTTCCTCGAGAATCGAAGCCACGCTTCCGCGCAGCAACTTCAGTGCACGCAGCCCCTCGACGATGACCGTCACGGCGGCATCATGCGCCGCACTGAACGGCTGCCCCGGACGCACCTGCTCGATCGCGGCCTCCTGCGCCGCCAGCACGACTTCATACAGCGCGCGCTGATCGCGCGTGAAACGGCCGCCGACCGGGAACGTGCGGGTGATATCGGCGGCATAGCAATCAACCTCAGCACCGGCATCGATCAGCAACAGGTCGCCGTCGCGCAGCGGCGAGCGGTTGGCGTTGTAGTGCATGATGCAGGCGTTGGCGCCGCCGGCCACGCTCGGCATGTAGGCCGAGACCGCACCCTGCGCGCGCATCGTGCGCAGCAACTCGGCTTCCACCTCGTACTCGGCCATCCCCGCCTGCACGCCGCGCATGGCGGCCTGGTGCGCGGCAACCGACACCTTCGCGGCGCGCCGCATCAGCTTGATCTCCGCCGCCGACTTGTACAGCCGCATGTCATGCAGCAGATAGCCCAGCGCCAGGAATTCCTTCGGCACGACGCCACCGCCGCGCAGCGCGCGCAAGCGCCGCATCCATGCAAGCAGGCGCGCATCGAACTCCGGCTCCTGGCCGAAATGGCAGTACACGCGGGCACGCCCTTCCAGCATGCCCGGAAGGATGTCGTCGATATCGTCGATGGGAAATGCGTCGTCGACGCCGCAGGCCTCCACCGCCCCCTCGGTGCCCAGTCGCGGACCGTCGAGACGCTCGCGATCGGCGTCGCGCTCGCGGCAGAACAGGATGGTTTCCGCCACATCGCGACCGGGCAGCAGCGCCAGCACCGCGTGTGGCTCGGGAAAACCGGTCAGATAGTGGAAATCCGAATCCTGCCGATAGGGCCAGGCCGCATCGGCGCTGCGCATGCGCTCGGGAGCGGCGGCAATCAGCAGGGCCGCATCGTCGCCAGCCAGGCGCATCAATTGACGACGCCGGCGTGCGAATTCCTTGGCAGCGATGGTTGCAGCGGTCACCTTGCGCGGCGTGCGCTGGGTCCGTGCGTCCATGTCAGTGCACACGCTTGCCCGGATGGGCGCCGCCCGATGCACGCTTGCCGGCGACTTCCGCGTGCAGCACCAGTGCGCCCACGCGTACGAACTCGCTCACTTCCATCAGCGAGCGTTCGTCGTCTTCGTCGCCATCGACCGCCAGCTCGGACCCGGCAATGACGCCGAAATCGCGCAGAATCTCGTTGCCGTCGTCGGAAAGATCCTGCTTGCGCTGCGCCGAAGCCAGTCCGAACCCACCGAGGAACCCCCGACACCATGACACCAATGCCTGCGCCCGCTCGGTGAGCGGCCGCTCGGCGTCTGGCTGCAGCGGTTCGAATCCCATCTGGGCATCGTCCAGCGCGGCGCGGCAATCGCGGCACAGTGCCTGCAGATGCGCATCGAGCTGGCCACGCGCCCCCTCCTCCTCGACATCCAGCTCCAGCGCCTGCAGTACGCGACCGGACTCGATCGTTCCGCCGCCACAGAGAAAGCCCGTGAGCGAGCCGTGCAATTCGCTGGCGTCGACGCCAACACGGGCCCGCGCGAGTTCGGTTTCGAGTTCGGCGTGCGTCACATTCATGCCTGTAGAGCCGGTTGCTGAAATTTGGTGCCAATTCATTCTGGCACCCATAACGGCGATTGCCTACACTGCTGCAGGGGGAACCTCACCTGCGGGGGCGGGTGCATACACGTCCCGCTGAAATCCATCTGCACAGGTGACACGATGTCCGGAAGCTTGGCAGGTCGCTCGGCAGTGCGCCGCTGCATGCATGCTCTGCGCCAACGCGCAGCGCATCGTCATGCTGCGGCAGGCACGCTTACGCGCAGCGCTGTGCGTACCGCACTGCAGATCGTCATCTGTTTCGGTGCGCTTCTGGCCAGTCTGGACGCCCCCTCCGCCAGCGCGCATGTGCGCACTTACTATTTCGGCCACATCGGCGCCGCCCAGGGCATGGCGCAAAATACCGTCGGTGCGATCCTGCAGGGCGACAAGGGGTACATCTGGCTGGGCACGCAGGGCGGATTGCACCGCTATGACGGCTACCAGCTGAAGCGCTTCCATCACGACGCCAATCGCACAGACAGCCTGCCCGACAACGTCATCAGCGCACTCGCCAGTGATGGCGACGGGCACCTGTGGGTCGCCAGCAAGGTCGGCGGACTGGTCCTGTTCGATCCCGACCACAACCGTGTGCTGCCCATTCCCGGACACTGGTCGCAACGACTCAACGGCATCACCTCACTTGCAGGAGGCGGCGGCAAGCGTCTTCTGGTCGCCGAACGCGACGCTATCGTTTCCGTCGATCCATCGCTGAAACACGCCCGCGTGCTCTGGAAAACGCTGCAATCGAGCACGCTGAACAGCAAGACCACGCTGACCGAATGCGGTCCCGACGGTCCTTTCTACGGCTTGCACGACCGTGAACTGATCGTGCTGGGCCGCGACGCCGAACATACCCGTGTGGTGCGCATCGACCGCGGCGACGCACGCACGGTACTGTGCCGCCGCAATGGCCGCTTGCTGCTGGGCGCTGGCAGCGGTGTGTATCTCCTGCAACCCGACAGCGGCGCAACACGGCGAATCTGGCCGCAACCGGAATCGCAGGCGCCCGACAACACAACCGTCAATGCATTGACCGAGGACCACGCCGGCCGCATCTGGGCCGCCGTCGAATCCGTCGGGCTCCTGCGTCTCGATGTCGATGAAAAGCATCCCGAACTGCTGCGTCCGCACCCCGGCATCAAGGGAAGCCTTCCGGACGACAACGTGCAGCAGTTCTACGTGGATCGTTCCGGGCTGATCTGGACCGGCGGAGTGACCCACGGCGCCGCCTATTTCGACCCGGATGGCGCGCCCTTCCACTACATTCGCGACGAACGCTCGCCCACAAGCCACGATTTCGTTTCCAACAACGTACGCGCGCTGTACGAGGACGAGAACGGCAAGATCTGGCTGGGACTGGCCAGCGCGGGCCTCAGCATCTATGACCCGAAATCGGACAGCTTCGACAGCCTGACACCGATTCTTCTCCGCGCCCTGCCCAAGAGCGAGCCCTCTTCGATCACGGTCTTCGCGCTGGCACGAAGCGGTTCGCGCTTCTGGATCTCGAGCAACCGCGGCGTGATGGTCCTGGACATGGCCCAGCGTTCCGCGCACCTGCTCGACCCCACACTGACCTCGAAAGGCGACCCGAGGCCCAGTCGCAGCCTGCTACGGGACCGCAGCGGGTCGCTCTGGATCGGCATGTACGACGGCAGCGGCGTATACCGCTATCGCGACGGCCAGCGCGTCCAGCATCTGGTACATCGCAAAGACGACCCGGAGAGCCTGGCCGCCGGCATCATCCTGGCCCTGGCGCAGGATGCCCAAGGGCGCATCTGGATCGGCACCAGCACCGGGCTCAGCGTCTACGATCCACGCAAGGACCGCATGCGCACGTTCCAGGAAGAGCCCGGCGTCGAGGACAGTCTGAGCAGCCACGTGGTGATGAGCCTGTTCATCGACAGCGGCGGCGTGCTGTGGGTCGGTACCCAGTCGGGCCTCGATCGACTGGTCTCGCTCGACGACAACGGTGCGCACTTCCACCGCATCACGAGCCGGGACGGTCTGCCGGACGGCACCATCTATTGCCTGCGCGAAGACAACGAGCATGCACTGTGGATGAGTACGAACCGCGGTGTCGTGCGGATGGAACCGTCCAGCGGCAAGATCACCGCCTTCAGCATCCAGGACGGCCTGCAGGGCATGGAATACAACTCGGGCGCCTGTCTGAAGATGCGCGACGGCGAACTGGTCTTCGGCGGCGTCAACGGCTTCGACAAAGTGCGGCCCGAGCGCGTCAAACCGGGCACCTTCCAACCAACGGTCAACCTTACCAGCATCCAGATCGGCGCCAACAACCAATCGGTCCTGCCTATCGACGGCCGCGTGCGCATGCAGCAGTCCGCGCGCGCCATCCGCTTCGAATTCGCGGCCATGGACTTCGCCGCGCCGCAGCAGAACCGCTTCCAGCACCGTCTGCTCGGCTTCGACAAGGACTGGATCGACGACGGCACCCGGCACAGCGCCACCTACACCAATCTACCCGCGGGCCGCTACCGATTCGAGGTCCGGGGCAGCAATCACGATGGCCGCTTCAGCGCCACGTCGCACAGCGTCGCGCTGATCGTGATCCCACCGTGGTGGGCCTCGCGCGGCATGTACGCCCTGTACATCGCGCTCGGCGTGATGCTTTTGCTGGCCGTGTACCTGGCTTTCCGCGCACGTCGCATGCGCGAGCGTCATCACCAGAACCAATTGCAGGAACGCGAGGACCGCCTGAGCATGGCCCTGTGGGGTTCCGGCGACGAATTCTGGGACCTGGACCTCGTCAACGGCCGCATGTATCGCCTCGGCGCCGAACAACTGCTCGGCAAAGGCACGCCGACCGAAATCGATTTCGACGACTGGTGCAACTATGTGCTGCACCCGCAGGACCTGGGACACATCCGCAAGGAGATCGCGGCCTGCCTGGGCGGCGAAACCGACCACTTCGAATCGGAATACCGCCTCAAGACCACCCAGGGCGAATGGATCTGGGTGCTGGGGCGCGGCAAGATCGTCGAGCAGGACACCGACGGCAAGCCCACGCGCATATCCGGCACCGTTCGCAACATCACCCGCATGCGCAGCGAGGATCGCGATCGGCGCATCGCCGCCGAGGTCATCCGCAGCATGAGCGAAGCGGTGACCGTGGCCGACCTCGACTTCAAGTTCAGCTCCGTGAACGCCGCCTTCACCCGCATGAGCGGCTACAGCGACGCCGAAGTACGCGGGCGCGACACTTCCCTGCTCAACTGCAACCAGCAGCCGGACAGCGTCTATACGCACATGCGCCGCGAACTGCAGAGCCACGGACACTGGCGCGGCGAGCTGTGGCAACGCCGCAAGAACGGCAGCGACTTCCTGTGCTGGGTCGAACTGCGCGAAGTCTGCAACGCACACGGTACGCGCACACACTATGTCTGCGTGATGACCGACATCACCGACCGCAAGCGCGCCGAGCAGGAACTGCGCTACCTGGCCAACTACGACATGCTCACCGGTCTGCCCAACCGCACGCTGCTGGGCGAGCGCCTGGGCGACTCGATCCTGCGCGCCCGGCGCGGCGGCCAGCGCCTGGCGGTGCTGTACGTCGACCTGGACCGTTTCAAGCACATCAACGACTCGATGGGCCACACCACCGGCGACCGCCTGCTGAAAGCCGCCGGCGCACGCCTGCGTCAGTGCGTGCGCGAGCAGGACACCGTGGCCCGCGTCGGCGGCGACGAATTCACCCTGGTGCTCGAGGACGTCGGCGGTTCCGGTGAGGTCATCGGCGTGGCGCACAAGATCATCAGCGCCTTCAACGAGGCCCTGGTGCTGGACCCGCACCAGGAAGTGCTGATCTCGCCCTCCATCGGCATCTCGCTGTACCCCGATCACGGCGAAGTGCCCAACGAACTGCTCAAGCACGCTGACACCGCGATGTACCAGGCCAAGGAACACGGCCGCAACACGTGGATGATCTACAACGACGCCATGGACGCCGACGCCCGCCTGCGCGCCACCATGGCCGGCGCGCTGCGGCGCGCGCTGGAACGCGACGAGATGCGCGTGGTGTACCAGCCGAAGATGGCACTGGACGATCACGAACTGATCGGCTTCGAGGCCCTTGTGCGCTGGCGCAGCGCCGAACTCGGCGATGTCGGTCCCGGAATCTTCATTCCGCTGGCCGAGGAAACCGGCATGATCATGAAGATCGGCCAGTTTGTTCTCGAACGCGCCTGCCAGGATCTTCGCGCCTGGCGCGACGCCGGGCAGGACAAGCTGACCATGGCGGTGAACCTGTCGATGGTTCAGCTGCAGCGCAGCGGACTGGCCAAGCGTCTGCAGCACACGCTGCAGGAACACGGCGTGCCGCCGGAGTGCCTGGAACTGGAGCTGACCGAGAGCACCGTCATGGCCAACGTCGAACAGTCCATGCGCACACTCGGCGAACTGCGCGCCATCGGCGTCAGCCTGGCCATCGACGACTTCGGCACCGGCTATTCCTCGCTGGCCTACCTCAAGCGCCTGCCACTGACTGTGCTGAAGATCGATCAGGCCTTTGTTGGCGACATCACCACGGATCCGGACGACGAGGCCATCACCGCCACCATCATCACCATGGCGCACTCCCTGGGACTACAAGTCGTGGCCGAGGGCGTGGAAACCGCCGAACAGGCCGAATACCTGAGCGCGCACGACTGCGATCTGATGCAGGGCAACTGGCTCTCGCCGCCTCTGGAAGCCACTTCCTGCCTCACATTCTGCGAAGAACACGAGCGTCGCCGACAGGCCTTGCATCCGACTTCCTCGGGCACTACGTAGCACGTCACACTTGCACACCCACCCCGCGAGATGCGAAAAAGCATCTAAGACCGCTCGTTCACGCGAATCCGTATGAACCAGACCGATCCACTCAAAGCCGAACTCGCTGCGCTGAACGAGACACTCGATCAGCTCCTCCAGACCGTCCAGCGCATGGACGAGGAGAACCGCAGCCTGCGTCACAGCCAGGAACAGCTCGCCACCGAGCGCGCCGGCCTGCTGGCACGAAACGAACAGGCGCGAAGTCGCGTCGAAGCCATGATCCAGCGACTGAAGTCGCTGGAAAGCTCGGGTTGAAACCTGCTGCATCCATGAGATCCTAACCACATGTCCGAGCCGATCACGATCCGTCTCAACGACCGCGAATTCCTGGTCGCCTGCGAGCCGGAAGAACGTCCGGGACTGCTGGCCGCAGCCAGCTACCTGGATAGCAAGATGCGCGAATTCCGCGCCAACGCGCGCAGCCCGGGCTTCGACCGCCTGGCCGTATTGACCGCGCTCAGCGTCACGCATGAACTGCTGGAAACCCGCCAGCGTCAAGAATCCGAGCAACGCGTGTTCGGCGAGGGCATCGAGACTCTGCGTCGCAAACTGGAAGGCGCATTGGAACGGGCTTCCGGGTCACGTAACTGAATCTTTCCGCACTGAACCGCTGACGCTTTCGCACAGGCGCGCTAGAATAAGCGCCAAGGTGTTCCCTGCGGTGTACGACAGCGTTTCGTTACATTTGCCTTGTTCCTAACTTTCGACCTGGGTCGGCAACAAGGTGGCCGGTGAGCATGTCCGTCGCGTACGGAAAGCCTGAAACGCCATCTGCGCCCTCCCACCTGATCCTTTCGGATCAAGGTCGTTCGAAGCGCATCGGCATTGTGGAGAACACCCCTCATTCCGCAGAACGGCCCCGTCGGGGCCGTTTCTGTATGCGACCATCCGATCGCACCACGCGCCTGGCAGGATTTTCCGTGACCGACCTGGACGACACGCGCACATCGCTTCGCCGCAAGATGACCGAGCAGCGCCGCGCCCTCGGACCGCAAGCGCGGATGAGCGCCGCGCAGGGTCTGCGGCGGCAACTGGATGCCCTGCCCATGTTCCTGAACGCGCAACGCGTGGCTGGCTACTGGGCGAGTGACGGCGAGCTGCCGCTCAACCTTGTGCTGGCCGCAGCAGCCCTGCGCGGGCAGCAGCTGTATCTGCCGCGGATCGAGGCCGGCCGGCACATGGACTTCGCCCCCTGGAAGCTGGGCGACGATGTCGAACCCAACCGTTTCGGCATCCCGGAGCCGACAAACCGGGACGGCCTGCTCGAAGGACGCGAACTGGACGCCGTGCTGGTGCCTCTGCTGGCCTTTGACGGGCATGGCCACCGCATCGGCTATGGCGGCGGCTTCTACGACACCCACTTCGCTTTCCTGCGCAATCAAAAGCGGCCGACTCGCCCGCTGCTGATCGGGATCGGCTACGCTTTCCAGCAGTGCGAGGCGATCGAGCCGGCCGAATGGGACGTGCGCCTGGATGTCGTCGCCACCGATCAAGCACTCATCGACTGCAACGACCACGACGGAGCGTCATGAACTACTGGCTGATGAAATCCGAACCCGAGACGTTCTCGCTGGACGATCTCGAGCGCAAGGGCAGCGAACCCTGGGACGGCGTGCGCAACTACCAGGCGCGCAACTTCATGCGCGATGACATGCGCGTCGGCGACAAGGTGTTCTTCTACCATTCCAACTGCGACGTGCCGGGCATCGTCGGCATCGCCAAGGTCGCCAGCAAGCCGTATCCGGATCCGACCCAGTTCGATCCCAAGAACCACTACTTCGATGCCAAGAGCTCGCGCGACAACCCGCGCTGGATCCTGGTCGACATCGCCTTCGTGAAACGCCTCAAGCGCACCATCTCGCTGGCCGAACTGAAGGACGATCCGGCACTGGAAGGCATGCCGCTGGTGCGCAAGGGCAACCGGCTCTCGGTGATGCCGGTGGATGCCGCGCACTGGAAGCACATCCTTAGCCTGGAAACATGAGCGCCGGCCATCCCGATCCGGCATTCCGCGGCCACGCCGCATTCTCCTGACCTGAACGACGCGCCATGACTTCATCCAACGAAAAACGTCTCGCCGGCGAAGCCGCCATTGCCTATGTCGAAGACGACAGCGTCGTCGGCGTCGGCACCGGATCGACCGTGGCCTTCTTCATCGACGCCCTGGCCGACATCAAGGACCGCATCCGCGGCGCCGTGTCCAGTTCGGAACAGTCCACCGAACAGCTGAAGAAACACGGCATCGAGGTACTCGACCTGAATGCTGTCGGTCCGCTGGACCTGTACGTGGACGGCGCCGACGAATGCGATCCGCACAAGCGCCTCATCAAGGGCGGCGGCGCGGCGCTGACACGCGAGAAGATCGTCGCCGCAGCTTCGCGTCAGTTCGTGTGCATCATCGATTCCAGCAAGCAGGTCGACGTGCTCGGCAACTTCCCGCTGCCGATCGAGGTGATCCCGATGGCGCGCAGCCATGTTGCCCGCCAGATCAGCAAGCTCGACGGCCATCCTGTATGGCGCGACGACACCGTCACCGACAACGGCAACTGGATCCTCGACGTGCACGGCTGGCGCATCACCGATCCAGTCGCGCTGGAAGCCGAGCTGAACCAGATCGCCGGCGTGGTCAGCGTAGGCCTGTTCGCGCGGCGCGGCGCCGACGTGGTGCTGGTCGGCGACCGCAAGCTCTGATCCGCGCGGATCAACCCTTCACGCACGCGAACAGCACACCGTAGGACGGCAGCCGCAGGCGGCCGTCCGCGATCTCGCCCTGCACCAGACGCGCCGCGTTCATCGCTTCGAGCGGCGTATCCACCGGCGCGTCGACGTCCAACGGCTGATCCGACAGGTTGAAGCAGGCCAGCACCGTCTCGCCCTCGAAACTGCGCGTGAACGCAAGCAGTGGCTCAGCGCTGTCGAGCATGCGGATGTCGCCCCAACGCAAGGCCGGTTGCGTCTGCCGCCAGGCCATGAAGGCGCGGAAGCCGTGCAGCATGGAGTCGGCATCGCCTTCCTGTCGGGAGACCGCCAGCGCGCGGTGCGTATCCGGCACCGGCAGCCACGGCGTGCCAGCGCTGAAGTCACCGTGCTCACCTTCGCCCCAAGGCATCGGCGTGCGGCAGCCGTCGCGCCCCTTGAAGTTGGGCCAGAAAGTGATGCCGTACGGGTCCTGCAGCTGCTCGTAAGGCACGTCGGCCTCGCTCAGTCCCAGCTCCTCGCCCTGGTAGACGCACACCGAGCCGCGCAGCGAGCACACCAGTGCGGTCAGCTGGTTGGCCAGATGCGGCGGTGCATCGACGCCGCCCCAGCGCGTGACCACGCGCTCGACGTCGTGGTTGGAGATGGCCCAGCACGGCCAGCCATCGGGCATATGCGATTCGAGATTGCGCACCGTCTCACGGATGTGCGCGGCGTTGAAGTCCTCGGTCAGCAGCTCGAAGCTGTAGCCCATGTGCAGGCGCTTGCCGTTGGTGTACTCGCCCAGCGTGGCCAGCGAATCCTCCGAGGAAATCTCACCCAGAGCCGTCGAATCCGGATACTCGTCCAGCAGCGCGCGCAGGCGATCCAGAAATGCCAGGTTCTCCGGCTGTGTGTTGTTGTAGTAGTGGTACTGGAAGGCATACGGATTGTCCGGCCGGAATCCGCGACCGACGCGCTGATCCTGCGGCTTGGCCGGATTGTCGCGCAGTTGCGCGTCGTGATAGCAGAAGTTGATGGAGTCCAGTCGGAAGCCGTCGACGCCGCGATCCAGCCAGAAGCGCACGTTGTCGAGTACCGCATCGCGCACCTGCGGATTGTGGAAATTCAGATCCGGCTGGTCGGCCAGGAAATTGTGCAGGTAGTACTGCCCGCGACGCGGTTCCCAGTGCCAGGCCGGCCCGCCGAAGATCGACATCCAGTTGTTCGGCGCGGTGCCGTCGGGCTTGGCGTCCGCCCACACGTACCAGTCGGCCTTGTCGTTGTCGCGGCTCTGCCGGCTCTCGCGGAACCAGGCGTGCTCGATCGACGTGTGACTGAGCACCTGATCGATCATCACCTTCAGGCCGCGCTTGTGCGCCTCGGCCAGCAGGCGGTCGAAGTCGGCCAACGTGCCGAACATCGGGTCGACATCCCGATAATCGGCGATGTCATAGCCGAAATCGGCCATCGGAGACGTGAAGAACGGCGCGATCCAGATCGCGTCCACGCCCAGTCCCGCTACGTAATCCAGGCGTTCGACGATACCCGGCAGATCGCCGACCCCATCGCCATTGGTGTCCAGAAAACTGCGTGGATAGATCTGATAGATGACGGCTCCGCGCCACCATGGAAGTGCATTCATTGAGAAACCCCGGACGCTGTTCCCCCCGCGCCGATATCGGCATCGACGCTGCTAGACAGCGAATCGCCCCAAGCTTAACTGTGCATAGGCACCGGAGCCGATGGGGTTGCATACGTATTCATATCCACGCCCGAGTGGCGCAACTTCCCGGAAGGAGGCGCGCCTCAGCCCGGAAATACAGGGCTTCGGACGGTCATTCACGACGTTTTTCCGCAAGAACGCACGCCTTCGGGCGCACATGAATACGTATGCACAATCCTCCGCCAGAGAACGAGCCGGAGCTACCATCGAGGAAATGTTACGCAGCCGTGACAAGGCTCGAACGTTTGTTGTAACCGATCGCCGCCACGGCATCGGCGACAAAATTCCTAGAAACGCGATCCATTCGGGGAGGACAACCAAGATGATTCTCAAGCGCAATCTGCTGAGCGCCGCGCTGGCGTCGGCGATGCTGATGACGGCCACGGGCGCGTATGCCGCCCAGCCGGCCGCCAACGGCCAGGCCCAGGACAGCAATCAGGCGACCAGCCAGAAAGCTGACAAGAAAGAACAGAAGAAGCGCGCTTCGGCGACCAAACTGAGCGCCGTCGAAGTCACCGGCTTCGCCAGCAGTGTGCAGAACTCCATCGCCACGCAGCGCAACTCGGACGTCATCGTCGAGGCCGTCTCCGCCGAACAGATCGGCAAGCTGCCGGGCACGTCCATCGCCGATTCGCTGGGCCGCCTCCCCGGCCTGGCCGTGCAACGCCTGAACGGTCGCCCGCAGGTGCTGACCATCCACGGTCTGGGTCCGGACTTCAGCACCGCGCTGGTCAACGGTCGCCAGCAGGTCAGCACCGGCAACAACCGCGGCGTGCAGTTCGATCAGTACCCGGCCAGCTGGTTCAACAGCGTCCAGGTGCATCTGACCCCCTCGGCGGCGCTGGTCGGCCAGGGCATGGCCGGCACCGTGGACATGCACACGATCCGTCCGCTCGAGCAGGACAAGCCGATCGCGGCGTTCAACGCCAGCTACATCTGGAACAGCATGAACCAGGTCGCCCCGGGCAAGGGCGTCAGCGACAAGGGCTACAAGGTCAACGGCGTGTGGGTGCACCAGTTCGCCGACCGCACCTTCGGCGTCACGCTCGGCCTGGACATGGAATCCAATCCCACCCAGATCCAGCATCAGGCACCCTGGGGCTACCCGACCGACAACTCCGCCGCGGGCGGCAACGCGCTGATCGGCGGCTCGAAGAACTACGCGACGTCCGACCTCTTCAAGCGCACCGGCCTGCTGGCCACGCTGCAGTTCCAGCCGAACGAGAACTTCACCAGCACGCTGGACATGACCTACGACCGGTTCCATGACCGCCAGCACTCCAAGGGCATCGAATTCCCGCTGGCCTGGGGCAATGCCCAGCTGGAACCGGGCTACACGGCGCAGGGTGGGCTGATCACCAAGGGCACCTTCACGCATGTGAAGCCGGTCATCCGCAACGACTACAACCGCTCGCTGTCGAAGGTCTACAACGTAGGCTGGAACAACAAGTGGCGCATCAACGAAGACTGGTCCGCTGAAGCGGACGCCAGCATTTCGCATGCCGATCGTCGCGATGCCTTCATCGAAAGCTACTCGGGTACGGCCTTCGGCGCCGACAACGGTCCGTTCGACACGCTCAACTTCACCCAGGGCGGCAGCGGCAACCTGTGGCAGCTGAACAACTCGCTCGACTACAGCCCGAGCCAGGTCGTGCTGACCGATCCGCAGGGCTGGGGCGGCGGTAGCGGCCTTGTGCAGGGTGGCTTCGTCAACGCGCCGCACGTGGTCGACCGCATTTCCGACCTTCGCCTGAGTGCCGAGCGCAGCTTCGTCGACGGCCCGATCGCCAGCATCAAGTTCGGCATCGATCGCGAGGACCGCAAGAAGAGCTTCAATATCCAGCAGCGCTTCCTGGTACCCAACAACGGCAACCTGACCTACACCACCTCGCCGTGGGGCGCGCAGACCGCGGCCCTGCCGTCGGGCGCCTTCTCGGACACGCAGCTCAGCTTCATGGGCGTGGGCAACCTGCCCATCTACGACCCGATCGCGTTGATCCAGAACGGCACGTATGACCAGGTACCGGCCTATCAGTCGAGCCTGCCGATGCCGCCGGACTGGAAGGTCCACGAGAAGGACACCACGCCGTTCGTCCAGTTCAACCTGGACACGCAGCTCGGCAACTTCCCGCTGCGCGGCAACTTCGGCCTACAGGTTGCCCACACCACGCAGGATTCGCAGGGCGGTCGCGTGGCTCCGGGTAGCTCCTACGTCGGCAAGACCGCGGTGATCCCTGTGCAAGGCGGCACCTCGTACACTCGTTATCTGCCCAGCGTGAATCTGGTGCTCGGTCTCACCGATCAGACCGACCTGCGCTTCGGCGCCGCGCGTTCCATGGCCCGTCCGCGCATGGATCAGATGAACGCGAGCTTTGCCGTCAACACCAACAACACGCATCTGGCTTCAAGCGACCCGAACAATGCGTATTTCAGCAGCAACAGTGGCAATCCGAAGCTGCTGCCGTCGATGGCGGACAACTACAATCTGAGCATCGAGCACTACTTCGGCAACAGCAAGGGCTACGTGTCTCTTTCGGGCTACTTCCTGAAGCTCAGTGACTACATCAACCCGTCAACCACCGTGCTGACAGATTTCTCTCAGTACACGGCGTACGCGGGCACCACCGATCTGTCGCAGCTGGGTACGACCTTGGGCATTGCCTCGGTGCCCACCAATAGCGGCCGAGGCTACGTGAAGGGCGTCCAGGCCGTGCTGAACACGCCGCTGGGCCTGTTCACTCCGGTGCTCGACGGGTTCGGTGTGATCTTCTCCGGCAACCTGACCAAGAGCTCGATCGTGTATGACGGCAATCCGGATCCGATCACGGTCCCGGGCCTGTCCGAGCACGTGGTGAACAACACGATCTACTACGAGCACAACGGCTTCCAGGCCCGCGTGAGCCAGAACTACCGCAGCAGCTTCCTGGGCCGCGTCTACGGCATCAGCGCCTCGCGCATCGAGCAGACCATCAAGGGTGGCAGCACCTACGATGCGCAGATCAGCTACAGCCTGCAGAGCGGCCCGATGAAGGGACTGACCATCCTGCTGCAGGGCTCGAACCTGTCCAACAAGAAGTTCATCACCTACCAGAACCACGACCCGCGTCAGATCCTGACCTGGGAAAACTACGGCCGCCGTTACGAAGTCGGCGTGTCCTACAAGTTCTAAGTAGGCACTTCTCTCTCTGGCTTTGCCCAGATCAGCCCCGTTGCGTAGCATCAACGGGGCTTTTTTTTGCCTGTCGATCCGACAACCGACATGGAATCCGGACTCATGAGCGCATCCCCCATCCGAACGGTCGTCATCCTCGGCGGCGGTACCGCCGGCTGGATCACCGCCGCACTGCTGAGCCGTGCGTTCGGCCCGAACCTGGCGATCCGTCTCGTCGAATCCGACGCCATCGGCACCGTCGGCGTGGGCGAAGCGACCATTCCGCAGATCCAGCACATCAACCGCTTTCTGGGCCTCGACGAACGCGAAGTCCTGAAGGCCAGTCAGGGCACCTACAAGCTCGGCATCCAGTTCAACGACTGGGGCCGCGTCGGCGATTCCTATCTGCACGCCTTCGGCGATATCGGCCTGCCGCTTGGCCTGATTCCCTTCCAGCACTACTGGCTTCGCGATCGACAGCGCGACGGCGCGCCCGACCTGTGGGCCTACTCGATCAATGCCCACGCGTGCCAGGCCGGACGCATGGCCCAGATGGAACGCGTCGGCGACAGCCCGCTGACCGGCCTACGCCATGCCTATCACCTCGATGCCGGACTGTATGCGCGCTACCTGCGCAAGCAATGCGATCCGGCCGTGGTGCAGCGCGTGGAAGGCAAGGTGGTCGACGTGAGCCTGCGCGATACCGACGGCTTCATCGAATCGGTGCGACTGGAAAACGGGGACGTGATCGAGGGCGACCTGTTCGTCGACTGCTCGGGCTTTCGCGGCCTGCTGATCGAGCAGACCCTGCACGCTGGCTACGACGACTGGAACCACTGGCTTCCCTGCAATCGCGCCACGGCCGTGGCCAGCTCCCGCATGGCGCCGTTGCGACCCTATACCCAAGCCAACGCGCGCGCGGCCGGCTGGCAATGGCGCATCCCATTGCAGCATCGCAACGGCAACGGCCATGTCTACGCCAGCGATTTCATCAGCGACGACGAGGCCGCCGCCACACTGCTAGCGAACCTGGAAGGCAAGGCGCTGACCGAACCGCGGCTGCTGCGCTTCAACACCGGCTGCCGACGCCGCTTCTGGCATCGCAACTGCATCGCCATCGGTCTCTCCGCCGGCTTCATGGAACCGTTGGAGTCGACCGGCATCCACTTGATCCAGTCCGCCGTCAGTCGCCTGCTGTCGATGTTCCCGGACCGCAGTTTTGATCCGGCCCTGATCGACGAATACAACCGCCAGACCCGCTTCGAATACGAACGCATTCGCGACTTCCTGATCCTGCACTACCGCGCCACCGAGCGCCGCGACACGCCCTTCTGGCGACACTGCAGCCATATCGAGATTCCCGACAGCCTTCAGCGCAAGCTGGACGTTTTTCGCGCCAGCGGCCAGATCTACCGCGACGGCGAGGAATTGTTCACCGACGTCGGCTGGCTGCAGGTGCTGATCGGCCAGCACATCGAACCGCAGCGCTATCACGCCCTGGCCGACGCCGTGTCGCCGCAGCAACTGGACGAATTCCTCGCGCATATCCGCACCCTGCTCAATCGCGCGACGGATCAGATGCCGACCCACGAGGCATTCATCGAGCGTCACTGCAAGGCACCGCCGCCGCCTCGCTGAGCGTGCCCTGCAACCGTATGCATCTGCTGCATCGCAGCACCCATGAAACCCGCGATGCATCGCAATGAATACGTATGCGTAAAGGCAATTTAAGGCCTGCGGAAGGCCCGGCCGTGGCATCGTAGAGAACGCGTCCCGCGCATCGTGCGCGTGACCCGGGGACCTGTCCGATACACCCGTTGCGATCAGCCTTCACGCCGGGAACATGCCATGCCCACGCGCCATTCGCCGACGACCCGCGCACTGCGCGACCTGCCGCCTGCAGCGGTGTCAGACCGTATCCCACCGGCATGCGCAGCACACCGCGGCCTGATCGGACGCTATCGCGAAATACACGCCCTCTTCCATCCTTTTTCGGTGAAGCGTTGCGAGAACGAACGCTTCACGACAGCACTGCATGCATAAAGGCTTTCCGACCATGCCCATTCGTACGCTCTGCGGAGTACTCCTGTTCGGCGCAGCCGCGTCCATCTCGGCGATGCCTGCGCACGCTTCCTCACCGAAGCCACTCGCGCGGATCGTCGCCGACGATGGCGTAAGCCTGAAGATCGACCACGGCACGCTGTCGCTGCAACTGGTGCGCGACAATGTGCTGCACGTGCATTTCCAGCCTGGTGACCGGCACACGCCGCCCACACTGGTCATGTCGAAACACGCGCCTCGCAACGCGCAGCATCCGGTGAAGATTCAGCACTCGGGCCAGCACATCACCTTGCGCGCCGCCGGGCTTCTGGTCGACGTCGATACCCAGCGCGAAACGTTGTCCGTGCGCCGCCCCGGAGCCACCCGCCCGCTGTTGTCGCAGACCCAGCTGGATACCCTGGCCAAGGGCCGCATCGATCTCGGCTTCTCGGCCAACGCGCCGCTATACGGCATCGGCGGCTTCGACGCCTTCGAGAAAGCCGGCGCGGACCTGCTGCGGCACGGTCGGCAGGTCGCCAAAGCCGGTCATCAGGGCCATGCCGGCGCGCCGCTGGTATGGAGCACCGACGGTTTCGCCGTGCTGGTCGACAGCAAGGGCGCGCGATTCGATCTCGACGACCACCGCATGCGCATCGACGGACTGTCGCGACCGGATGCGGACTACTACCTGATTGCCGGCGACCCGAAGGCCATCTTCGCCGCGGTCGCCGACCTCAGCGGTCACGCTCCCTTGTTCCCAAAATGGGCCATGGGCTTCACCAACAGCCAATGGGGCATCGACCAGAAAGAATTGCTGGACATCGTCCACACCTACCGCGCCAAGCACATCCCGATCGACAACTTCACGCTCGATTTCGACTGGAAAGCCTGGGGCGAGGATCACTACGGCGAATTCCGCTGGAATCCTAAGAAATTCCCCGACGGTCCATCCGGCAAACTGGCCAAAGAGCTGGCCGCTGAGGGGATGCAGCTGACCGGCATCATGAAGCCGCGCATCCACGTGAACACCGTGGAAGGCCGCTTCGCCACCGCGCACCACCTCTGGGTCCCCGGCGAGAAGGTCAGCAACGACTATTTCTCGCACAAGCCGGTCAAGGACGTCGATTTCGACCTGCCGCTGACACGTCAGTGGTTCGGCAAACTGGCCATGAAGTACTCCTTCGACGAGGGCATCGTCGGCTGGTGGAACGACGAGGCCGACGAGACCGGCGACGACACCCAGTTCCTCAACATGCAGCGATCGCTGTACGACGCCCAGCGCGCCCACACCGACCTGCGCGTGTGGTCGATCAACCGCAACTTCTGGCTCGGCTCGCAGCGCTACGCCTACGGCCTGTGGTCGGGCGACATCAAGACGGGCTTCACCAGCATGGCCGGCCAGCGCCAGCGCATGCTGGCTTCCATCGACACCGGCGCGATGCTTTGGGGCATGGATACCGGAGGCTTCAAGGGGCATCCGTCGAACCAGAACTACGCCCGCTGGATGCAGTTCGCCGCCTTCGTGCCGATCTTCCGCGTGCACGGCGATTCCAGCCAAAAACGCCAACCATGGCATTACGGTGCCAGAGCCGAACGCGCGGCCACCGCCGCCATTCGCCTGCGCTATCGCCTGCTGCCCTACATCTACGCCTACGCCTGGCAGTACCACGCGCACGGCGTCGGTCTGGTGCGTCCGCTGACCTTCGACTGGCCGCACGATCCGAAGGTCCGCAATGACGTCGGTGCGTGGATGTTCGGTGACAGCCTGCTGGTGTCCCCGGTGGTGAAACAGAACCAGACGAAGAAACACATCTACCTGCCCGCCGGCACCTGGACCAACTGGTTCACCGGCGCGCGCTACGCAGGCGGACGAATCATCACGCTGAACACCGACAGCACCGACTGGCGCGACATCCCGCTGTTCATCCGCCAGGGTGCGATCATTCCGACCCAGCCGGTGATGGACTACGTCGGCCAGCATCCGGTGAAGACCATCACGGTCGACGTGTTCCCGGCTGCGCACGCTACGCACTTCGACTATTACGACGACGATGGTCGCACCTACGCCTACGAACATGGCGTGTATTACCTGCAGCGCCTGAGCACGCGGCGCGACGCGAATGGCGTGCACTTCCGCATCGACGCGCCATCGGGCCGCTACACGCCAGACCTGCGCCACTACCTGGTGAAGATTCACGGCACCGACGCCCAAACGATCACCGGCGTATCCCGACGCTACGCCGACCTGGATGCGCTGCGAAATGCCGATGGCGAAGGCTGGGCCACCGGGCACGACCGCTACGGCCCGGTGACCTGGGTACGGCTGGATGCGCGCCACGCACGCGCCATCACGCTGCACTGAACAACAACGAACCAACAACGAGACCGCGGCCACCGGCACGCGGTCCATGACAACGATCCGGCGGCCCACGCCGGACAGGCTTCCGCCGCACCGGACGCGCGTCGGAAGCCGATGCGACACGGGGGAATCTGCCGCGCCGAGTCCGTTCACGGCCGCGCGGCGCATGACCACAACGAGGAGGAGGACACCCAATGCAATTTCGCAAACCCATGGCGCTGCATGCGCTCGCACTCGGCATGGCCCTGGCCCTGACCGGCGCCTGCGTCAGCACTCCGGTGCATGCCGCCAGCAACGACAACAACGTGGAGTGGAACGGCCTGTTCCACGATCAGGGGCCGATGTACGACAACCACCCCGAACCCACGGCCAGCCAATCGGTAACGCTGACCCTGCGCACTTTCAAGAGCGACATCACCAGCGCCAACATCAAGTACTACGACAGCGCCGATTCCAGCTTCCACTGGGTCGCCATGCACTGGGTCTCCAATGATCCGACCGGCCGCTTCGACTACTGGCAGGGCACCATTCCCGCGAGCAGCTCGGAGAAGTACTACCGCTTCCAGATCAACGACGGCTCGTCCACGGCCTGGTACAACGCCGCCGGCATCAGCTCCAGCGAGCCGAGCTCCGGCGACTTCTTCATCATCCCCGGCTTCACCACGCCCGACTGGATGAAGAACGGCGTCGTGTACCAGATCTTCCCCGACCGCTTCTACAACGGCGACACCTCCAACGACGTCACCAACGGCCAGTACACCTATGCCGGTTGCGCCACGGAGAAGCACACCTGGGGCAGCAGCGTCACGTCCAACGTCGGCGGCTGCAACAGCGCGGTGTTCTTCGGCGGCGACCTGCAAGGCGTCATCGACAAACTGGGCTACATCAAGAACACGCTGGGCGCGGACATCGTCTACCTGAACCCGATCTTCAAGTCGCCTACCAACCACAAGTACGACACCGAGGACTACACCACCGTCGACCCCGCGTTCGGCACCAACAGCCTGCTGCAGACCCTGATCGGCGACGTCCACAGCACCAGCAACGGCCCGAAGGGCTACGTCATCCTCGACGGCGTGTTCAACCACACCGGCGACACCCATAAGTGGTTCGACCGCTACAACTGGTGGAGCAGCAACGGCGCCTACGAGTCGCAGTCGAGCACCTGGTACGACTACTACACCTTCCAGCAGTGGCCGGGCACCTATTCGGGCTTCTTCGGCATTGCTTCGATGCCCAAGCTGAACTACGGCGCCAGCGGCTCGGCCGTGCGCAATGCGATCTACGGCTCCAGCACCTCAGTCATGCAGACCTACCTGAAAGCGCCGTACAGCATTGATGGCTGGCGTCTGGATGCCGCGCAGTATCTGGATGCCAACGGCAACAACGGCAGCGATGCGGTCAATCACCAGATCATGCGCGAGATGCGCACAGCGGTGATGTCGGTGAACCCGAACGCCGAAATCCTCGGCGAATTCTGGGGCGACGCCTCCTCCTGGCTCAGCAGCGGCGACCAGTGGGACGGCGCCATGAACTACAACGGCTTCACCAACCCCGTCTCCGAATGGATCTGCGGTGTCGACGAGAGCGGCAACAGCAATTCGCTGACGCCGAGCGGCCTGGACAGCTGGCTGCACGGCACCCGCGCCGATCTGCCCACCGACGTGCAGCAGACGATGACCAACGAACTGGGCACGCACGACACCTCGCGCTTCGCCACGCGCTGCGGCGGCGACATCTGGAAGACCTATCTGGGCCTGATCTTCCAGATGACCTACGTCGGCACACCGACCATCTACTACGGCGACGAGTACGGCATGCAGGGCGGCAACGACCCGGACGACCGCCGCACCTTCGACTGGTCGCAGGGCACCACCAACAACAGCGCGGTGGCCCTGACCCAGAAGCTGATCGCCATCCGCAAGCAATACTCGGCGCTGCGCACCGGCTCGTTCATGACCCTGCTGACCGACGACAGCAACCACATCTATGCGTTCGGGCGTTTCGACGCCAGCCATCGCATTGCCGTGGTGCTGAACAACGACAGCAGCAGCCACACCGTGACCGTACCGGCCTACCAGTTGAGCATGACCGACGGCAGCACTGTCACCGACGTGCTCAACGGCGGCACGTATACGGTGCAGAACGGCAACGTGACCGTCACCGTCGACGGTCACTACGGCGCGATTCTGGAGCAGTAATCACGCACGACCCGTCACGCCGCCCGCAATGGGCGGTGTGACTTTTTGCAAGCGGAAAACCTAACGCAGCCAGTTCCGTTTGATGCCGGTCCGCGCCATCCACACCAGCGCGATGGCGACCAGCAGCACCAGTCCCTGCAGCACATACGCCGGAGCCGGTATGGCCACGCTTCGCATCAGACCGAACACCGCGATGTCCTGCGCGATCACGCCAAGCAGCGACAACACCAGCACGGGCATCGCCCAACGCCGGCGCAGCACCAGGCCGAGGGAACCCGCCGCGCCGAACCATACTGCCGTGGCCGTCGCGGCGATGGCCCATGCCGGCCTCGCCGCATACATCGCCTGCTCGGCCGCCGCCATCTTCGCCACGTCCTCCGGCGCCAAGGTGACGTCCACCAGGTATGCCGCACAACCCAGCAGATTCCACAGCAGCGCAACCACCGCCACCGGAATGAACCACTTCGGTGCCTTGCTCATGCGCTCTCCCCTCCAACGTGCATGACCACCATGGAAAGTATGCCCGACGGGACCGCGCCATCCATCGGCGCATTCCTCCTAGGCCATTCGAACGAACCGGCGCGCGACGCGTACCGTTCCGAACGTGAGAACGTTCACGCCTCCCACTCACCTTCGTCGACGTACTCGACGTCCGCGATCCAGTTCTTGCTGCGTCGGTCCAGACGGGCATCCCGGCTTTCCTCGCCGAGATGCGACGACACGCGCTGCAGCAGGGAAGGCTCGATCCCGACGAACGTGTTCACGTTGACCACGGCATAGCGGCGACCTTCGATGCGACTGACCGCCACCGGCACCACGCCGCAGTGCGCGCAGACGAGAAAATCCGCCGTGCGTGTGCCGAAGGCATAGCGGGAAACACGCGCCGGGTCGTGCAGCGCGATGCGCAACGACGCATCGGGATGCGACGTCCACACGCCGCCGTGCCGAGTACAGAACGAGCAATCGCAGGCGCGCGCCGGAATCCGTGATGGGTCGGGTTCCCAGCGCAGAGAGAATTCGATGTTTCCGCAATGACAGCGGCCCCGAATCAGCATGTTCCGTACTCCACGTTATGCGGCGCTCTGGTGAATAGGTCTGCGGTCCTGCCAGAACGAATCCGGCCAGTCTAATCCGCCGGCCACTCCCGGAACACGACGCAGACCGTGGTGCTGTCCAGCACCGCGAATTCGCGCGCGCCCCACGGCTGTATGATCACCTTCGGCACGTTGGGATGCAGCCATTGCGGCCCGCGCGCGGAGATTTCCGCATGCAGCGCGTCGATGTCGTCCGTCTCGATCGCCAACTCCGGCCGATCCATGGCCGCGTAGTCGGCATTCTCGACCAGGTATGCCTTGGCACCGTCCCGTGCCACCACGGCCAGCGTGTCGTCGCGATACATCACCTCGAAACCGAGACCACCCACGAACAGATCCAGGCCATCCTGCAGATCGTCGTAGAACACCTTGGGAATCAGGTTCTTCATCATGGAGCACGCCCTCGCTGAAGCGAGCCGGAATTCCATCCCGACCATACCCTCCGCCGAGCCGGATCGCCAAGTAGCACCGCTTGTCCGCGATGCGCCTGATGCATCGCCGCAGATCCACAGGCATCACCCCTGGCATGGCGAACGCTGCGCTGACCTGACGCAGCCTCAGGAAGCGGCCACCCGCTCCTTCCGGGCCGCCTCATAGATCTCGCGCGCGGCATCGAGATTGATCAGGAATATTCCCAGGCCAACGACCAGATCCGGCCAGGGCGAGACCGTCACCGCAGTGACCAGCCCGGCCAGGACGATCGCGACATTGGCCAGCGCATCGTTCCGCGCCGACAACCATGCAGCGCGCGTGAGACTACCGCCAACGTGGCGGTAACGCGCCAGCAGGTAGGCGCAGAACAGATTGACCGCAAGCGCTCCCGTTCCCGTCAATGAAAGCAGCGTGGCGTCGGGCGCCACGGGAACGGACAACTTCTGCCAGGCCATCCAAAGCGTCGACACGCTGGGCACGAGCAGCAGGGCAGCCATGCCCATTCCGACCCGCGCACGACGCCTCAGACTCCACCCGAGCGCCACGACGATCAGGAGATTGACCGCCGTATCCTCCAGAAAATCGATGGAATCGGCAAACAGCGACACCGAGCCGATGGACAGCGCGAGCGCGAATTCGACGCCGAAATACGCCAGATTCAGTACAGCCACCAGTGCGACGACCTTGCGCAATGTGCGATCCATGGAGTTCATGCTCGATTCCGGAAGCCCCACGCGCAGCATGCGCGCCTGCCGTCCTACCCTAACCCCGATGCACGTCTTCGCGGCAAGCCGTCCTGGCATGACGGTGATGGCTGGTGTCTCGCAAGTACGATCGCACAAATGAACAACTCGGCCCCAACGCGAGCCTCAACCGAGACCCGCTTCGCCTTTCCTGCAAATACAGGCGGGACTACGCCTTCCGTCGTATTGATTCCCTACGACGATGATCGAAGGCTTGCCTGAGGGGCCCGACTGCCCTGCCATGCGCGGTCGGACGACATGGGGCATGCAGCGATCCGGCGTGGACGCCAGGCAGGTCGCACGTATCCACGGCCAGAACACAACCGTCTTCGGTCCGGGACGCCGCATCGTTACAGGGAGTTGGATCGATCATGCCGTACTACTACCCGCTCAAGCGTCTCCCGGCGCGTCAACGCAAGCACATCGTCGAAGGACTGCAACGGCTGCGTAAAGGGTTCCGCCCTCCAACACCGAGTGAAGAGGTGCCGGATGCAGGGGTGCCGATTCCCGAGCGCGACCTGCGCGAAAACCTGCTCATCGCCACCTGGAACATCCGCGAGTTCGACTCCGGCAAGGGCGGCGCACGCACCGACGAAGCCATCTACTACATGGCCGAGATCATCGATCAGTTCGATCTGGTCGCGGTGCAGGAAGTGCGCGAGGACTTGAACGCGCTCGACCGCCTGCGAGCCGCGCTCGGCAAGCATTGGGACTGCATCTATACCGACGTGACCCAGGGTCGCCGCGGCAACGGCGAACGCATGGTGTTCCTGTACGACACACGCAAGGTCCAGTTCGGCGGTCTGGCCGGCCAGTTGGTCATTCCGGGCGACCTCCAGACGCTGCAATTCGCACGCACGCCGTTCATCACCAACTGGCACTGCGGCTGGGCGCGTTTCTCGCTGTGCACGGTGCACATCTACTACGGCACCAAGAGTGCCAACGACAAGAAACGGGTCGAGGAGATTCGCTCGCTGGTCAAGCTGCTGAGCAAACGCACACGCAAGCACACCGTCGACCGCGGCGGCGAGAAGGTGAAGATCAACGGTGAAAACCTGGTCCTGCTGGGCGACTTCAACATCTTCAACCGCAAAGACCAGACCATGGAGGCGCTGACCGAAGGCGGCCGTTTTTCGGTGTCGCCCGAGTTGCAGCAAGTACCCGGCAGCAACGTCGACAAGAAGAAGCACTACGACCAGATCGCGAGCGGTTCGTACAAGTTCCGTTTCCAACCCACCGAACGCGCCGGCGTGTTCGACTACTACCAGTACGTGTTCCGCGAAGCCGAGGACGCTGCGCGATTCGAGACCCAGCGCGGCAAGCTCAGCTTCCGCCAATGGCGAACCTTCCAGATGTCCGACCATCTGGTGATGTGGCAGGAATTCCGGATCGACTACTCGGACGAATACCTGGCAGCCATGCAGCCCGTTCGTTGACGCCCGCCGAACCGCTCGTTTTCACAACGAAGAGGACGGAGTGGCATGCCGCTCCGTTCGTGGAATCGGTCTTCGGGGCGAACAAAGCACGAGCAAATGGGATAGCGAAAGAGACCCGTCCTGCCAACGCACGGGCTGGACATGTCTCCATAAGCCTTGCTCCCTCCTGCACCTTGCCGTGATTCTGCGGTCTGTGACACGGCGTGATCGGCCGGCCTGCGGCCCGCGATCACACCGATTCCTGAGGCCGAAATGACCGAATCCTGACGTACCGCAATCCAACAGCGGGGCGATGAATACGTATGCATTCACTGGCTCCCGCCACACCCGCATGCCTACCATGCAGGACACATCAAGATCCGACCGTGCGCCGCGCATGTCCCGGCTGGCCGCCGTAGAATCGGACGTTCCTGTAGCTGAAGTAGTGGGAGGACGCGGCCATGACCCGCATGAGCAAGCGTGATGCGGCGCGTACGGCGTCGTTCGGGGGTGCGGCATGCTGAGTGTGCTGATGACGGCGGCGATGGCCGCGGGACAGGCGACAGCGCCCGTCTGGCACCACCGCGTCGACTGGATGAATCGGCACGCCACGATGCAGACCGCACCCGGCGGTCGCTACGTGCTCAAGACCGATACCACGACGCGCACCATCGACCCGCAAGCCTTCACGGTCGACACCGCCAGTCCGCTGTTCGACGGTCTGTTCGCGATGGCGCAATCGGACCTGAAGAAGATCTCGGTCGAGAACATCACCGATGGCGCTTTCGACCACGGCAAGCCGATTCCCTGCCACTGCCTGATCGCCGGCAAGAAGTGGCCGTTCGTGTGGACGCGCGACCTGTCGTTCTCGATCGACCTCGGCCTGTGGCGCTTCGTGCCCGAGCGCGCGCGCAACTCGCTGCTGTTCAAGCTCTCGCCGACGCGGGGCAAGGACGTACCGCAGGGCCAGTACGTCATGCAGGACACCGGTTCGGGCGGCAGCTGGCCGATCAGTACCGACCGCGTGGTGTGGTTCCTCGGCGCGCGTCATCTGCTCGGCGACAAGGCGTTTGCCGACAAGGTCTATACCGCGCTGAACGACACCATGAGCCAGGATCGCCTGTACGCCTACGATCCGGTCACCGGGTTGTACCGCGGCGAGACCTCGTTCCTCGACTGGCGCGAACAGACCTATCCGGACTGGACGCAGAACAACGTGGTGTTCATCGCGCAGTCGTTCGCACTGTCCACCAACGTGCTGCATTACGAGGCGCTGCGCCTGGGCCAGCAGATGGCAGCCAAGCGTCATGACGCCAAGGTCGCCGCACGTTACCGCGCGCAGGCCGATGCGCTAAAGAAGGCGATCAACGCACACTTCTGGCGCACCGACCGCGGTCTGTACATGAGCTACATCGGCGGTCGCGTGCATCCGGCCCCGTTCGACGCCTACGACCTGCTGGGCACCGATCTGGCCATCGTCAGCGGCGTCGCCGGTCCCGAGCGCGCGCGCCAGGCGCTGGCGAACTACCCGACCTGGCCCGCCGGCAGCCCGGTGATCTGGCCCGAACGCCGCAACCAGCCGATCTACCACAACCGCGCGATCTGGCCGTTCGTCAGCGAATACACGCTGCGTGCGGCGCGCCGCGTGAACGACCCGGCGCGCATCGCCCACGAACTGCGCACGCAGATGCGCGGCGCGGCGCTGGAAGCGACCAACATGGAGAACTACTCGCTGCGCACCCAGTCGATCCACGTCGACGAAGGCAAGCTCAGCGGGCCGGTGGTCGATTCGCCGCGCCAGGAATGGTCGGTCGCCGGCTACCTCGACATGGTGCTGCATGGCGTGTTCGGACTGGAAAACGACAACGCCGTGCAGCCGAAGCTGCCGACGTCGCTCATGCCGATGCTGTTCGGCAACCGCAAGAGCATCTCACTGCATCTGGGCCAGCGCACGGTCACGCTGAAGCGCCCGGCGAAGCTCGACGGCAACCTGCTGGTCGCCGGCACCGTGCAGCACAAGGGCGACGACACGGTCGTGCAGCTGGTGGCGAAGACCGTCAAGGCCCCGCCCCTGCGCATGAACGCGCCGTTCTACCTGCCCGCAACGCCGGATGCGCCGAAGGTCGTCGCCGACGGGACCAAGTGGCGTGTAACCGCCGCCGCGCCGGGCGTGCTGTACATCAACGGCCATCGCCATGGCGCGATCGATGGCCATGCGGATCTCGCCAAAGCCGACGGCCTGCAGTGCTTCAGCGTCACCGTCCGCGGCAAGGACGGCCTGGAATCCCTGCACAGCCCCGAAGTCTGCAAGGGCGACATCGCCACCGTGGACGGCGGCTGGCCGCGCAGCTGGAAGGCGCCGCGCAGCGGCACGTTCACCGCCTGGCTGCGCTACAACAACGATCACGGCCCGATCAACACGGGCGTCACCGCCGGCGTGAAGCGGCTGAAAATCTTCTGCGGCAAGCTCGCGCCGCAGGTCCGACCGATCGTGCTGCCGCACAGCATCGCCGAACAGAACTCGACCATGGTGCAGTTCCATGCCGTGGCCGGGCAGTCGTGCAGCTTCGCACTGGAGCAGGGCTTCAACATGAGCAACCTGCAGCACTTTGTGCATTTCACCGGCGGCCAGGGCGGCGCCTCCGGTCCGCTCAACGAGGCGGACGTCGGCGATCTGCACATCGCACCACTGCCGAAACAGGGGAACTAGAGCATGACGCGCAAACCCGAGCTGTCGTTCTGGCAGATCTTCAACATGTGTTTCGGATTTCTGGGCATCCAGTTCGGGTTCGCGCTGCAAAACGCCAACGTCAGCCGCATCTTCCAGACTCTCGGCGCGGACGTGAACAGCATTCCCGCGCTGTGGATCGCCGCACCGCTGACCGGCCTGATCGTGCAGCCGATCATCGGCCACTTCTCCGACCGCACCTGGAACCGCCTGGGCCGCCGTCGTCCGTACTTCCTGGCCGGTGCGGTGCTGGCCACGCTGGCGCTGATCGCCATGCCCAACGCCCCCGCGCTGTGGGTCGCGGCAGGATTGCTGTGGATCATGGACGCCTCGTTCAACGTGTCGATGGAGCCGTTCCGCGCCTTCGTCGGCGACCAGCTTCCGACCCATCAGCGACCGCTCGGCTATTCGATGCAGAGCGTATTCATCGGCATCGGTGCCGTGGTGGCTTCGCTGCTGCCCTGGGTCCTGGCGCATTTCGGCGTCGCCAACACGGCCCCGGCCGGCCAGATCCCGACGACCGTACACATCGCCTTCTACGTCGGCGGCGCGGTGCTGCTCGGCGCGATCCTGTGGACCGTGCTGACCACACGCGAATACCCGCCCGCGCAGTTGCAGGACTTCAGTGAAGCCGTGCGTACGCCTGCTCCCGTGGACGCCTCCCGTGCGTGGACGATCGGGCTGGCGTTTCTGGTCGTGGGGCTGATCACGCCCGCCGTGATCTATTACGGGCACCTGGAAAAGGAACTGTATCTTCTTGCCGGCATGCTGATCGTCTTCGGCGCCCTGTTCGTGTGGCTCAGTCGTACGCGTAGCCACGGCATGGTGCGCCAGGTCATGGGTGACCTCTACGGCATGCCCGGACCGATGCGCAAGCTGGCCTGGGTGCAGTTCTTCTCCTGGTTCGCGCTGTTCGCCATGTGGATCTACACCACCTCGGCAGTGACCGCGGTGCAGTACGGCACCACCGACACGCAGTCGGCGCTGTACAACGAAGGCGCGAACTGGGTCGGTGTGCTGTTCGGCGCCTACAACGGATTCGCCGCCGTGGCCGCCGCGCTGATTCCGCTGATGGCGCGCGCGATCGGCCTGCGCTGGAGCCACCTGATCAATCTTGTCCTCGGTGGACTGGGCCTGATCTCGTTCCTGTTCATACGCGACCCGGACTGGCTGCTGCTGTCCATGGTCGGCGTCGGCTTCGCCTGGGCCTCGATCCTGTCCCTGCCCTACGCCCTGCTGTCGGACAACCTGCCGACCGAGAAAATGGGCGTGTACATGGGCATCTTCAATTTCTTCATCGTCATCCCGCAGCTGCTGGCCGCCAGCGTGCTGGGCATCCTGCTGCGCGTGTTCTTCCACGGCCAGCCGATCTACGCGCTGATGCTCGGCGGCGCGAGCCTGATCCTGGCCGGCCTGCTGACGCTGCGCGTGAGCGAACCGACCTGAACCGAACCGTTTTCCGCAAAAGGGAACCGCCATGTCCAACCCACGTCGCTTCACCGCTGGCGTCACCGCCCTGGCACTGAGCCTTGTCGCCAGCAGCAGTGCCTTCGCCGCCGCGCCGCACGCACCGGCCGACTTCGTCGGCACCACGCAGCCGTTCGCATCCAACGCGATCTACTTCGTGGTCACCGACCGCTTCGTCAACGGCGACCCGTCCAACGATCATCGCCACCAGGGCGGCGCACACCCGACCTTCGACATCCCGGTGCACGGCCCGAACGGGCAGACCGCGAACCTCGGCTACTTAGGCGGCGACTTCAAGGGCGTGCTGGAAAATGCTGGCTACATCCGCGGCATGGGTTTCGGCGCGGTATGGATCACGCCGATCGTGGACAACCCGGACCAGGCATTCACCGGCGGGAAACCGGTCAAGTGGGGCAGCACACTCACCGACCACGGCAAGAGCGGCTACCACGGCTACTGGGGCATCAACTTCTACCGCGTGGACGAACACCTGCCCAGCAAGCACCTCGACTACGCGCAGTTCACCCACGGCATGCACGCCGCCGGCCTGAAAGTGGTGCAGGACATCGTGCTCAACCACGGCTCGCCCGCCTTCAGCATGCCGGTCAAGCAACCGCAGTTCGGCCAGATCTTCGACGCCAACGGCAAACTCATCGCCGACGAGGACAACCTGCCGCCCTGGAAGCTGGACCCGGTCAAGCATCCGCTGCAGCGCTTCTACAACGCCTGGCCCGACCTGGCGCAGCTATCCAACAACAACGACCAGAATCCGGCGGTGCTGAAGTACTTCGTCGACGCGTACCTGAAGTGGATCGGCGAAGGCGCGGACGCCTTCCGCATCGACACCATGAACCACATGTCCACGCGCTTCTGGGCCAAATTCGCCGCAGCCATTCATGCCAAGCATCCGGGCTTCTTCATGTTCGGCGAAGCGTTCGACTCCAACGTCGACAACCTCGGCAAGTACACCTGGAAGAGCGGCGGCAGCATGAGCCTGCTCGATTTCCCGCTGAAGGACGCGATGCGCAAAGTCTTCGAGCACCCGCACAGCGACTTCGGCACGCTGCAGGCCGCGCTGTACCTGACCAACGGCCCGTACGCCAACCCGTACCGTCTGGTCACCTTCTACGACAACCACGACATGAAGCGCCTGGATGCCAGCGACAACGGCTTCATCGACGCGAACAACTTCCTGTTCACCGCGCGCGGCATTCCGGCGATCTACTACGGCTCGGAAATCGGCTTCGAACGCGGCAAGGGCGAACATCAGGGCAACCGCAACTATTTCGGCCAGAAGCGCATCGACGCCGCATCGAAGTCGCCGATCTACCAGCACCTGAAACGCATCGCACAGCTGCGCGAACACACCCCTGCGCTGCAACGCGGCCTGATGCTGGTCGAGCACATGAAGGGCGACCAAGCCGCCTTCTACCGGGTACTGCAACACAACGGCACGCACCAGATCGCACTGGTGCTGCTGAACAAGAGCGACCGGCCCGCCAACTTCAGCGTGCAGCGCTACCTTCAGGCTGGCCACTGGCAGGCCGCCCTGGGTGGCTCCGACATCGATATCGCGAAGCACGGCACGCTGCACGCGACCGTGCCGGCACACGGCGCGCGCGTGTATCTGCTCGATGCTGTCGCCCAGCAGCCGGATCTGGTCGCCGAGCTGACCCGCCTGATGCGCGAGCGCGGACACCCGAGCGGCGTCTACACGCACTGAACCCGGTTTCCGCGCGCGTCACGTCATGGCGCGCGCGGCATACGCACTCGCGGGTCATCGATGCAATGGAAGTCTCCCGCGCAGCAATGCGTCGCGCGGACATTGGTGCGCCTAGGACACGTCGCGCACGCTGGACTTGCGCACCACCAGCTTGATCGGAAGGATCGAGGTTTCCACAGGATCGCCGTGGATCAGGTGCAACAGGTTGTCGACCAGGATCGTGCCGGCTTCCTTGGTATCCTGCCGCACCGTGGTCAGCGGCGGATGCGCGAAGCTGGCACTGGGCACGTCGTCGAACCCGGCCACAGCCACGTCCCCCGGCACGCGCAGCCCGTGCTCGTCCAGCGCACGCATGGCGCCGATGGCGATCAGATCGCTGGCCGCGAACACGGCGTCGAACTGCACGTTGCGATCCAGCAGCACGGTCATCGCCGCATGCCCGGACGCCTGCGTGCTCTCGGCATCCACCTGCAAATCCGGATCGACCTTCAGACCGGCGTCCGCCAGCGCTTCGGCATAGCCATGATGACGCTCGAAGAATTCGGGATAGTGCCGTGTCGCCTCGCCCAGAAACGCAATGCGCTTGCAGCCCTGCTCCAGCAGGTGCTCGGTCACGACACGGCCGCCGCTGTAGTTGTCGCAGCCGATCGAAGTATCGGGCTGATCCGGCAGCACCGCGCCCCAACGCACAAAATGCGTGCCCTGCTCCACCAGCTTGCGTGCCTTGTCGCAGTAGGCCAGATAGTCGCCGTAGCCGAGCAGGATGATGCCGTCGGCCTTCTTGCTGTCGGCATAGTCGGCATGCCAATCGTCCGACGCCTGCTGAAAGGAGATCAGCAAGTCGTAGCCCCGCTGCGTGCAGGCCCGCGTAATCGAACCCAACATGGCCACGAAGAACGGATTGATGTGCGAATCGTCGCTGGTCGGGTCCTCGAAGAACAGCAGCGCCAGCGTGCCCGAATGCTGCGTGCGCAGGTTCGAGGCGTTCTTGTCGACCTTGTAGTTCAGCTGCCGCGCCACCTCCTGCACCTTGCGCCGCGTCTCCTCGCTGACCAGCGGACTATTACGCAGCGCACGCGACACCGTGGCCTGCGAAAAGCCCGTCATGTACGCGATATCGATGGAAGTGGGTTTCTTGCCAGTAGTCACGAGACGATACAGAGCAGCCAGACCAGACCGCCGCCCGCGTCCCTGGGAACGGCCAGGGACAGTGTACTGGGTTCGGGGGTGGAGGCTACAGGGTGGGCGAGGCGAAAACTCCGTCGTCCAGAGCTGCGTCACGGCACGCGGGTACTCGACGATGCGGTACAGCTTCAGCTTGCTTCATACCGCGCAGCCCCGCGCAATTTTGTGATCAACATTGTCCCTGACAACTTTTCCAATGAGTCGGGCAGGTTCGCGGCCTACCTCCCGCACGCGAAGGTAGAGGAACGGCACCGGGAACGATTGCTACGAAGGGGAAGGCACCAGTTCGGAAGCGTGGAAGAAGGACAAAAAACCAACCGATACAAAGACCTAAATAGCCAACATGGCAGGCTAAATTTCGGAATCCAACTTTGTAAATGTCTTTCTCCAAAACAATCGTTGGAGAAAAAATGGAAATTGAGCTACGTCATGTCGCGAAGGTTTGGGTTACATCTTCCGATCCGAATGAGAAAGACCACCTAGCCGGCATGCTGCGAGGACTGGCAAACGGCATCAGTGGCTTTAGTACCCTGCGAGGACAAACCAATGCTCGCTGCCATCGTGGGTTGCCGTTGCGCTTTCGATTTCATAGCCGCCAGAAACGGCGTGAGTTCATTCGTGTAGCGACCGGACATTTCGACGAAAAAATCGTAATCAAGAAATTCCGCACTCTTTAATCGTGAACCTGAGTTGTGCGTTTCGATCTGAACGGGACGCACAACTCTACGTATGAGAAATCTCAGGCTAGGTTTTCGCTTCTTCTTTGGAAAGTGGTTTGACGGCACTACTCTCAAGCTCGCTGGCCGTCAGGAGGACCAAGCCTTGCCCACGTAGCGAGACAGCGAACGTTACGAGATGGATGATGTGGATGGTCTGCGACGAGGGATCGTCGGGGACTGGGCACCTGAGAAGCACCTACGCCTTCAACGCTACGTAGACATTTCCCGAGCGGCCCACCGGAAATTCAATGGCAACTCTTCATACAGCGAGGTTTACGAATTGTGCTCACCAGGAAGCTCGTCGACCCACTTCCATATCAGCACGTACGGTTGCTAAGCTCCAGTGATGCCAAACTTCAGCCCTGATACTGCTGCTCTTGCTGAGCGCGCTCAACAAGTCCTCGAGGAAATGTGGGGAGAGGTGATGGAGTTGCCTGACCCAGCTGCGCACAGGCACCCTCGACTGTCTCAGGACATCAATGACCTGATCCAGAATGGTGGAAACACCTATCCATACATGCTTTTGACACAGGTGCTTGGCAAAGCAACCGATACGTCGCTCAACACCCTCTGCATACAGGACAGCTCATCCCTTGGTAACGCATGGGACGCACGGTCTCTCGCCGCTAAAGTGACGGTGCCCTGGAACGATGCGAACGGCAAGCCTTTCCCGGGCAAGAACGCTGACCCATATGTGAACAATCCGGCACGCTGGAAGAACTTCGGAGCAGAGATGCGAGCTTCGACGCGCGCAGTCGAGATGTACGACCAGCTCGAGGCTCTTGTGCAGCTAGCCGAGGCGAATGAAGCCCTGTCCGCTGAAGATATCCTTCGCCTGGTCCTGATCGAAGCTCGCCTAATTCTAGAGGCAAATAAGCAGCCGTACTTCGGTCCGAAACGTAGTAGCGCCACAAGGATTTTGGCACTTTTCGACGAATTTCTACAAGCTCGATCCAACGGCGTTCGACTGCAGGTAGTCTGCTATGCCCTTTATCAGGCACTCGCAGAGGCATGTCCAACCTTTGGCTCAGTTAGCTCAGAGTCAACAAACACATCTGATCATTCTTCGAGGCGCACAGGCGACATCGAATGCGTTGTAGATGATGATGTTGTACTAGCGGTCGAGATCAAAGACCGAAGGATTCGCCTTGATGACGTCGAAGCTACGATACTCAAGGCTCGCCAGAACGGGGTCGATAATGTGCTATTTGTCGCCAGAGTGGAACCCATCTTCGACGATGAGTCAGCCATTAGGGAGCGCGCAAGGCGCGAATTCGAGAACGGCATCGACGTCAACTTCGTCCCGTTTAATCAACTAGCCAATCATATCCTCACGCAGCTCAGCCCGAACCAGCGCACGGACGTATTGAGGAAGGTTCACGATGCGCTGCATGAACTTGGTGCAAGCTATGTACACACAAGGGCTTGGACGGGTTTGCTGACAGCCGTCTAGCCAGATAGTGCACGCTTCAATTGAGTAGCCACGATCGTGGCAAGGGCTGGCGGTACCGCATTCCCGATCTGAGCGTAACGCTGACTTTTTCGCCCGACGAATTCAAAGTTGTCTGGAAATGCCTGCAAGCGCGCGGACTGTCTAACGGTCAGCCTTGAGCAACCCTCAACATCGCCGCGTCGCGGCTTACCTCCACTTATCAGATGTTCGTGATAGCGCTCTATCACACCATCCGGGTCAAGGATATGCGTTCTGTTTCCACCAGCTGATGCTGGAATCGTGAAGGATGGAGCCTTCATGTCTAGAGGGCGCCCCTTTCCGTTAAGCAGCATGCCAGCATAAGGACTCCGGCGGAGAATGGGGTTTTTCGCATATACCACTCGCGCCGTATTAGGTTCGTCCTCAGGACACCCTTTCAAGGCTCTCGCCACTGAGACGTGACGCTTCCGTCGCCCTCCATGCGTGGGTTCTGGAAATGCGAACTCAGTCGGCTCACTCGTACCCACAATGATGAGGCGCTGCCTCTTTTGAGGAACGCCGTAGTCCGCTGCATTAAGCACCGTCCACTGGACGTCGTAGCCAAGCGCGCGGAGATCATCGAGCCTCTCTTCCAGGTAACTACGGAAGCGACTGGTCGCCAGACCAGCGACATTCTCCATCAAGAATGCCTTGGGCTTGACCTCACGCACGGCTCTAACAAATTCAGGCACCATGTCACGCAAATCGCCATGTCCCAACTGTTTACCCGAGACTGAGAATGGCTGGCATGGTGGACCGCCCGCGACGAGATCGATGGCTCCGCGATAACGCTTAAAGCTAACCTGGCGAACATCCTCCCAAAGATGATCCATCTCCGGCATGTTGTGCGCGTGCGTTGCCATCGCCACCTTGTCGTACTCCAGAGCGGCGACCACGTCCCAGCCGGCGTCTCGGAGTCCAAACGACAGACCACCTGCACCCGAAAACAAATCAATCGCTTTAAGCATTCTTGGCTCGATCCAATGTCAATAATCCTTGAGGGTCGCCACCGAATTTACGTAGAGCGCTCCCACGAGGGCGCTTAGGCTCGATGTGGATCCGTGACAACACTTCTCGGTGGTCAATTCCACGCTCCCCAAGCTCGCCGAGCAAGACGGCAATGACAGCTAGATGAGTAGGAACGCGCCCACGACTGGCGTAGTTCGAGAGCGACACCCTGTTCATACACAGGAGTTCGGCGAACCCCGTCAATGTGAGTCCTGCTTTCCTTACGTTCCGTTGGAACTCGTCGTAGTCCATAGAATCAATGC
Source organism: Oleiagrimonas citrea (assembly GCF_012395255.1). GTDB lineage: Bacteria > Pseudomonadota > Gammaproteobacteria > Xanthomonadales > Rhodanobacteraceae > Oleiagrimonas > Oleiagrimonas citrea. Next base: position 77,972 of record NZ_JAAZQD010000004.1, on the reverse strand, counting down.
TACCTCACGCAAGGTCATGAAGCTATGACCCAGAGTCATTAATTTATTACATTTATGAGCGGACTTTACCGGAAGGGCTGCCACATGAAACAGATTCCGTCGGCTAGAGGCGGAGGCAATTTAAGTCAGGATATTGCCCAGCTGCAACACCCTGCCCCGCCCGCCCCGACCGTGATGATGTAAGGTGGGCAAACAAGCGCATCCGAAACGACTTGTTTTGCGCGTTCCGCGCGGCCGTCTGCCGCCCGCCTCGCTCCCACTCATGCCACGCCGCGAGACCCAGTCCCCGGGAGCGACCATGTCCAGTCTTTTCGCATGCAGCGCGCACGCAATCCCCCTTCCACACATCTGTCGCCTGCTTGGCGCCGACCATCGTGTTTTATGGCACAGTCCAGTCACACCGCTCCGCAGCCCGCTTATGGGGTGCCGTCGCGGCCGACCGAACTTCTCCGTATGAACGCGCGCAAGCTTCCTGCGCCGCGCAAGGCTCATTGTTCATCCTGCGACGCGGTATGTTGCCGGCTGACCGTGGTTCTTCAGGCGTCGGACCGCATTCCGGACCATCTCACCACCCATACGGACAACGGACTGCACGTGATGGCCAAGGACCCGGAGGGCTGGTGCGTGGCGATGGACGGTGCCCGCATGAACTGCGGTATCTACGAAACGCGCCCTTCGGTATGCCGGCGCTTCGTCATGGATGGCCCCTATTGCAGGGCCGTCCGTACTGAACATGATGAACGCCCTACCGACAGCACGGCTCTGACGCCCGCCTGACGGCAGGCTGTCCGCACGCGCGCAACGCCGCTCTCGATGCCCCTCATGGAGGGACGCCGCACGAGCACGAACCAAGACTTTCTTTCACTCAACGCAGGAGTCCCGGATTGGCAAAGACCAATTACTCATACGAAAAGCGTCAACGCGAAATCGCCAAGAAGAAGCAGAAAGAGGAAAAGTTGGCCAAGAAGCGCGCTGCGCGCGAAAGCCCCCACCAGGACGCTACGGGCAACGCTTCCGCAGGGAGTCCGTAAGCGCGATGGCCGATGCTGATCCGGTAAATCCGGGTCAGAATCCAGGCCGCTTCGCGTTGAACGTGGAGGGCCGCGGAAGCCTCATGTCGTCTGGCCCGCAGATCGCGCTCATGGTCGGCCAGCCTGTTCTTCAGACCGGCCGACAGCTCGAGTTCGACACGTCGCCGCTCACGCCGCGACGCCGAAAAGCGCGCCAACGCCGCCCGTCAATGCCATCGCCAGGGCGCCCCAGAATGTGACGCGCCAGGTGGCCAGCATCACGGGAGCACCTCCAACGCGTGCGGCCAGAGCACCCAACAGAGCCAGAAACAGGAGCGAGCTGCCCGAGACCGCCCACAGGACCATGGACGTCGGGACCAGGACCGCGACCAGCAACGGCAGGGCCGCGCCCACCGCGAACGTACCGGCGGAAGCAAGCGCAGCCTGCACGGGACGCGCAGACAAGGTCTCGGAGATGCCCAGCTCATCGCGTGCATGCGCACCGAGCGCGTCATGCCGCATCAACTGGGTCGCCACCTTCGCGGCCAGGTCCGCATCCAGCCCGCGTCGGACATAGATCGCCGACAATTCCGCATGCTCGTGCTCCGGACGGGTGTCCAGCTCCTCTTGCTCGCGGGCCAGGTCGGCACGTTCGGTGTCGGCTTGCGAACTGACCGACACATACTCGCCGGCCGCCATCGACATGGCGCCCGCGACCAAGCCGGCCACACCCGCAACCAGAATCGCCTGGGGACTCGCACCGGCCGCTGCAACGCCAAGGACCAGGCTCGACGTGGAAACAATGCCGTCGTTGGCGCCAAGCACGGCCGCCCTGAGCCAGCCGGTCCGATGCGTTCGGTGTGCTTCCACGTGCTTCATGACACGACTCTCATAGATGGTGAGTCCGGAACGTATCACGGCCGAACCCTGCACTGGGCCTCGCTTCTTCGTACCGGGCACTGCGTGGCCAGCTTCCGGCTACCCGAATCTGTTCCCGGCACATTTGTCGAATCCGGCTCGACTTGCCTTTCCTGCAGACAAAAAAAGGCCCCGCCGAAACGGGGCTTTTTATTGGCTGGAGGGACCAGGATTGTTTGGCTCCGTCCATGGGCCTCACCCCTCCGCGCTACGCGCTCCGGGGCCAGCCTTCGGCTGTCCAAATTTGTTCCCGACAAATTTGTCGAACGAGCTCCGACTTACCGTTCTCCCAGCCAAACAAAAACCCCCGCCGGAGCGGGGGTTCCTGTTTGGCTGGGGGACTAGGATTCGAACCTAGATAGGCAGAGTCAGAGTCTGCAGTCCTACCATTAGACGATCCCCCAAGAAGCGGATCGGCCGCGCAGTATATACGAAACTTAGCGCTTCGAGAACTGCGTGGCGCGACGTGCCTTGTGCAGACCGACCTTCTTGCGCTCGACTTCGCGGGCGTCACGGGTCATGAAGCCGGCCTTGCGCAGCGGCGACTTCAGATTTTCGTCGTACTCGACCAGCGCGCGGGCAATGCCAAGGCGGATTGCGCCGGCCTGGCCGGTGATGCCGCCGCCGCTGACGGTGACCTTGATGTCGAATTTATCGGTCATCTCGGTCAGTTCGAGCGGCTGGCGCACGATCATGCACGAGGTTTCACGACCGAAGAACTCGTCCAGCGGCTTGCCGTTGACGACGATCGAACCGTTGCCCTTGCGCAGGAACACGCGGGCGGCGGAGGACTTGCGACGGCCGGTGCCGTAATTCTGCTGAATCGCCATGATGATTCCTTAAAGCTCCAGCGTCTGGGGCTGCTGCGCGGCATGCGGGTGCTCGGCGCCACCGTACACCTTCAGCTTGCGATACATCGCGCGGCCCAGCGGATTCTTGGGCAGCATGCCCTTCACGCCGATCTCGATGACGCGCTCGGGGTGCTTGGCCAGCATGTCCTGCAGGGACATATGCTTCATGTTGCCGACATAGCCGGTGAAACGGTGATAGGTCTTGTCACCCATCTTCCTGCCGGTCACGGCCACTTTTTCCGCGTTGATCACGACGATGTAATCGCCGGTATCGACGTGCGGAGTGAACTCCGGCTTGTGCTTGCCGCGCAGGCGGCGAGCGACTTCGGAGCAGAGCCGACCAAGCGTCTTGCCCGTGGCGTCGACCACAAACCAGTCGCGTTTGACGCTCTCGGACTTGGCGCTGAACGTATTCATCTCGAAATACCCGTCTAGCCGCCCTGTAGGGCGGACCGCAATGGTGAAACGAAAGGCGCGAAAGAATAGCCGAATCCGGCACTCCGCGCAAGCCGGTCGATCAACCGACCGTGCGTAAGAGGGCGATGATAGCATGAATCGCATGTTTGACGACCCCCTTACAGGATCAGCATCCACGCCTCAGGCACGCATCGCCGAACTCGCCGATCAATGCGTGATGTGCGGCCTGTGCCTGCCGCACTGTCCGACCTACGCGCTGGACGCCACCGAAGCCGAATCGCCGCGCGGCCGCATCCGACTGGCCCGCGCGCTGACCGACGGCTCGCTGACCGGTGACCTGAACCCGGTTCGCGAATATCTCGACCACTGCCTGAGTTGCGGACAATGCGAACGCGCATGCCCGTCGCAGGTCCGTTATGGGGAGCTTCTGGTCCAGACCCGCGCGATCATCGGGCCGGCACCGCAACGACCGACACGTCTGCTCGACATCGTATCGCATCCACGCCTGGCGACTCCGTTGATTCGACTTGCGCGCGTGTTGCGCGCACCGCAATGGATGCCGGCCCTACTTGAACGCGTTCACAGCGGAACTGCCACGAGCATGCGCGCGGCGCTGCGCATGCTCGGATCAAGCCCATCACGCGGCGCGGCAGCGAGATCCGACACGCGACCTGCGCCGACACCCGAGCGCCCGCGCGTCGGCCTGTTTCCGGGCTGTATGGCCTCCGAACAGGAGGCCGCTGCCCTGAAGGCGGTCGAACGTCTGCTTGATGCAGCGGGCTTTGCCGTACAGCACCTTCCCGTCCGCTGCTGTGGCGCCATGGACCGGCACGACGGCCTTCCCGCGCGCGCTACCCGAGCCGCGCGCGCCACGGAAAAGGACTGGCGTCACGCGGATTCTCCCGAGACCGTATTGACGATCACATCCGGTTGCCTGGACACCCTGCGGCACGATCTTCCGGCAACCCGTGTCGAAGACGCACTGGACTTTCTGGCGCGACACGCTGATCGACTGCGCTTCCGCCCGCTCGCCCTGCGTGCGGCACTGCACGTGCCCTGCACACGAGGCAGCGAATCGACGGGCGAGGACGCGGCGCTCAGGCTGCTGCGCCGCGTGCCCGAACTCGACGTGCAGGTCCTGCCGACCGCCCCGGGCTGCTGCGGCGCGGCCGGCAGCCATGCGCTCACCTTCCCCGCGCGCGCCGAGCGCCTGCGCGCGATCAAGCTCGAACAGATCGATGACTTGGCAGTCGACCGTCTGTTGTCGTCCAATATCGGCTGCCGCCTGCACCTGGCCGCCGGCAATCCCGCGTTGCCGACCGAGCACCCGCTCACCCTGCTGGAACGCCAACTGGAATCCGCATGAACGCACGCACCCTGACCCCGCTCGACCGTTTCTTCATCGGTGTCGAAAACGCACTCGAAGCCGTCGCGGGCCAGCCCGACGCCCAACGCCCATCGCCAGCACAGGCGCACCCCGATGTCGAAATGGAAGACGCCGATCGCCGCCATGCCGCCGGCCTGATGCGCATCAACCACACCGGTGAAGTCTGCGCACAGGCGCTATACAAGGGACAGGCGCTGCTGGCTCGTGACGACGAGACTCGCGAACATCTGCTGCAAGCGGCCGTGGAAGAAACCGACCACCTGGCCTGGTGCGCGGATCGTCTACGCGAACTGGACAGTCGTCCGAGCCTGCTCAACCCGCTGTGGTTCGTCGGCAGCATGGCCATCGGCGCGGCCGCGGCCGCGGTCAACGACCGTGTCAGCCTGGGCTTCGTGGTCGAGACCGAACGACAGGTCGAGGCGCACCTGGCCGAACACATCGAACGCCTGCCCGCCGGGGACGAACGCTCGCGCGCGGTGCTCAGACAGATGCAAGAAGACGAGATTCGCCATGCCGACAACGCCCTCGCGCGCGGCGGCATCGAACTGCCGGCGCCAATCCCGACGCTGATGGCGTTGACCTCGAAGGTGATGAAGGCGGTCGCCTACCGGATCTGACCAAGCGGTGGCCCTGGATGCAGCGCTCGCCCTTTCTTCGGCGCGCATGCGGTGCTTGAGTCGGCCGGGTCCCGGTGTTCGCCGGGATGACGACTACGCGAGATCGCAGTGACCCAAGATCACGACGACGACCACCCAGGATCACGCCCCCTCTTGAATGAAGGCCATGCGGATGCCGGCTTTCCAAGAAGCCGGCCGTCCAGGATGGCGACCAAGAGCGATGACGGCCATGCGTGATGATGCTCGCGTGATGACAGTCCGGCCATGGGGCCGCTCGGATGGTGAGCAACGGAATGGCGCGCGCCCCGCTTCCGCCGGGTCATGCCGCGCGGGAACGGTCGCGCGAGCACCGGGGTGTTCAGATGGTCCGCGCTCCGGCGGCGCCCATGAGCCGGCCGCGGAAGTAGGCGCGATGGGCGAGCGCGAGCATGGCGTGATCCTCGGCGGTATCGCCGTAGGCATGGATCTCGCCGAAGCTCGACAGATCCCAGGCCGCCCGTACGCGCCGCGCTTTTTCCTCGCCCACGCACTGGGCGCCCTCGTAGCGGCCGGTGACGAGGCGGTCGACCACCTGCAGGCGTGAACAGATCACGGGCAACCCGTGTTGCGCGCACCAGGGCTGCAGGTAGACATCCAGCGCGCCGGAGACCACGGCCACCACGTCGCCGCGGCGGCGATGATCGTCCAGGCGCTGCATCATGCGCATATCCAGCCGCGTCGGTAATACGTTCCGCGCGAAGGCTCCGCCCGCCGCGCGCAGCGCGTTCGCCGGCAGGCCGCGGAATCCAAAACGCACGACCTCGGCGCGGATGCGGCTGCCGGACACCCAGCCGGCCTTGTAGCCGGCATACATCGGCCCGAACCAGAGGCCACCCAGGTAACGACGCCACGACGGAGTGGCCGCGCGCATGAAATCGGCGAAGGTCTCGCGAACGGTCAGCGTGCCGTCGAAGTCGAACAGCGCCAGGCCCGGCGTTTCCGGTGGTCGGTCCATAGGCATGTCGAGGCATTCACCGATGTGAAAACGGCCCGCGTCGTGCGGACCGTCTCGTCACATCAGGTTGCGGCCGTGGAACAGCTCTTCGATCTCGCGACGCACCAGCAACTCGATGCGCTTGCGATCCTTGAAGGACAGCTCCTCGGAATGCGCCTCGAACAGATAGGTATCGAGGTCGAAGTCCTTGATGTGCATCTTTGTGTGGAACATGTTCTCCTGATACACGTTCACATCGAACATCTCGTACTTCTGGCGGATGTGCCGCGCCAGATAGTCCTGGATCGAGTTGATCTTGTGGTCGATGTAGTGCTTCTTGCCCTTCACGTCGCGGGTGAAGCCGCGCACGCGGTAGTCCATGATGACAATGTCGGACTCGAAGCTGTCGATCAGGTAGTTCAGCGCCTTCAGCGGCGAGATGACGCCGCAGGTGGCCACGTCGATGTCCGCACGGAAGGTCGCGATGCCGTTGTGCGGATGCGTTTCCGGATAGGTGTGGACGGTGATGTGGCTCTTGTCCAGATGCGCCACGGCGCCGGAGATCGAGTCCTTGCCGAGCTTCTCGACCACCGGCTCCTCGGAGATGAGGATGGTGACGGAGGCGCCCTGCGGATCGTAGTCCTGGCGTGCGATGTTGAGCACGTTGGCGCCGATGATGTCGGCCACATCCGTCAGGATCTGCGTCAACCGGTCGGCGTCGTAGGCTTCGTCGATGTACTCGATATAGCGCTGCCGCTGCTCCTCGGAGACGGCATAGCAGACATCATAAATATTGAAGCTCAGGGCCTTGGTAAGGTTGTTGAAGCCCTGGAGCCGAAGACGCGGAAGCGGTTTCACCACGGCTACCCTCCGGAATGCTCGGGTCGGCTCTGGCGCAGAGGTCACCGGCAAGATGGGATCAGCGGTCGGGGCGGGACCATCGCAGGGATGCCCTTGCCCGCCGCACGGAACGCAGCGCCACGACAGAAGCGCCGCGCCGGAATGCGCAATTATGCGGCATGCCTGCGGGGATTTGAAGAGATGCAAGTATCCTGTTCCCCGCTCCAGACAGGTCGTGGGAAGGCACAAATGCGAACGCATGTTCATCCGTGCGAAATGGCTTCCGATTTGGCTTAGGCGCACAAGTCATAAATAGCTATAGTATGGAGATGCATGCCGGTTCCGCGTAGGGGGAGTTCCCGCGGGACCCGTTGACTGTCGCTGACGGAAGTACATCGTGGCCCAACTAAAATACCTGCTACAGCAGCAATTCGTCCGCCATCACGCGCCCGGGGGGCTCGGTCCCGACCCGCAATCGATGGAGCGCTTTCTGGCGCACTGCCATCGTCGTCGCTATCCGAAGAAGACTGCCATCGTCCGCCCGGGCGACCCGGCCAACACGCTGTACTACATCATCGACGGTTCGGTGACGGTGTGCAGCGAGGACGAGAACGGGCGTGAACTGATCCTGGCCTACATCAACCGCGGCCAGTTCATCGGCGAAATGGGTCTGTTCGTCGATCAGTCGGAGCGCGAATCGCTGGTGCGCACGCGCACCACCTGCGAGCTGGCCGAAATCAGCTACGAACGCCTGTTCCAGCTGTTCGAGAGCACGCTGAAGGACGAATGTCCGAAACTGCTGTTCGCGATCGGCTTCCAGCTGACCAACCGCCTGCTGCGCACCTCGCGTCAGGTCAGCCGCATGGCGTTCATGGACGTCACCAACCGCGTCGCGCGCACCCTGCTGGACCTGTGCGACGAGCCAGACGCGATGACGCATCCGGATGGCACCCAGATCCGCATCTCGCGCCAGGAAGTGAGCCGTATCGTCGGCTGCTCGCGCGAGATGGTCGGCCGTGTCCTTAAGCAGCTCGAGGAGCAGGGCATGATCGACGTCTCCGGCAAGACCATCGTGGTGCGCGGCACGCGCTGACCCCGAGAAACACACCGCGCCGCACGGATGCGGCCGGCACGAGCGCAAGGCTCAGTGCCAGTGTACGCGAGTGACGCTACGACCCAGCTCCCGCTCGACCCGCTTGCACCACTTTGGCGAAGCATTGACCAGCACCGCCTCCGCCGCTTCGCGCAGCATCGGCAGATCGTAGGCCGAATCGCCGTACGCCACGGCCCAGGGCGGCTCGACGCCGGCCCCCTTCAACGACTCGATCTTGCGCACCCCGACGTTGTGCAGCTGCACGCGCATGCCCAGGCGACCACTTCGCAGGCGCGAGGCCAGAATCGGAAGATCGCGCAGACCGAGCTCGTCGAAGATGCTGCGCACCAGGGTCTCTTCGCACCCCGTCACCACGATGACCCGATCGCCGTCGCTCAGATGCTGCCGCAGCCGCGTGAGCGCCGGGCGGTGGAAACGGCGCGGCTGACGCACCAGCTCGATGCCGAAATCCCGCGCCAGGCGACGATAGCCGTCCTCGCGCAGACCGCACAGCACGGCGAAGATCAATGCCTTGACGGCCCAGCGCCGGGTGAACGGCAGCGTCGGCAGGAGCGGCACGCACAGACCGAGGCCCAGCCACTTGCGCCAACGTCGGCGTTCCAGGCGTGCGCGCACGAACGCCGCGAAGGCATCGCCGCGCAGCACCACGCCATCGAAATCGAACAGCACGACGCGCGATACCGGAGCAGCCTCGGCCCCGGCGTCCGCTTCCCTTTCTGCACGCATCGTCGTCAGCTGAAGAACAACCGCTTCAATTCCGCACCCGGGTCCTCGGCGCGCATGAATGCCTCACCGACCAGGAATCCCTCGATGCCGGCCTCGCGCATCCGCTCGACGTCCTCCGGCGAACGGATGCCGCTCTCGGTGACCAGCACGCGGTCGTAGGGCACGTAGTCGCGCAAGTCCATCGAGGTGTCGAGCGAGGTCTTGAACGTACGCAGGTTGCGGTTGTTGACGCCGATCAGCGACGCCGGTACCGCCAGCGCGCGATCCAGCTCGTCGAGGTCGTGCACTTCCACCAGCACGTCCATGTTCAACTGCGCAGCCAGCAGGGTCAGTTCCAGCAGCGCATCGTCCTCCAGCGCCGCGACAATCAGCAAAATGCAATCGGCGCCGATCGTGCGCGCCTCGTACACCTGGTACGGCGCAACGATGAAATCCTTGCGCAACACCGGAAGACTGCAGGCATCGCGTGCCGCTTTCAGGAAGGCCTCGCTGCCCTGGAAGAAATCCTTGTCGGTCAGCACCGAAAGACACGCCGCACCCGCCTCGGCATAAGCCTTGGCGATCCGGGCCGGATCGAAGTCGTCGCGGATCACGCCCTTGCTCGGACTGGCCTTCTTGACCTCGGCGATCACCGCCGGATCGCCGGCGTCGATGCGCGCTTCCATCGCTGCAGCGAAGCCGCGCGTCTCGGGCAGGTCCGCACAGCGTGCAGCCAGCTCCTTCAACGGCAGCTGGGCTTCGCGCTCGGCGATTTCCTCGGTCTTGCGGGCGAGAATGCGATGAAGGATGTCAGACATGGTCGAAACGGGGAATGGAGGAAGGTCGACTCGGCTCGCATCTTAACGGCAAACGCCGCCGATGTTGCACCCCCGCGTCAATCGCCCGCCAGACGCTTTGTCGCGGCCACGAAATCGAGCATCTTGCGCTCGGCCGCGCCGCTCTCGATGGCCTCGCGCGCGGAGTGAATGCCGCTGTCGATGCTGTCGGCGCTACCGGCCGTATACAGCGCCGCACCGGCATTCAACTGCACGATGTCGCGGGCCACGCCCGGCGTGCCGGCCAGCACCTCGCGCACCATGCGCATCGATTCCTCGGCATTATCCACGCGCAGGTTGCGGCTGGACGCCATCGCCAGACCGTATTCCTCCGGTTCGATCTCGTACTCGCGCACCATGCCGTCGCGCAACTCGCCGACCTTGGTCGTTGCACCCAGCGAAATCTCGTCCAGGCCGTCGCGGCCGTACACCACCAGCGCACGCCATACTCCCAAGCGTTCAAGCACGCGCACCTGGATACCGACCAGATCCTCGTGAAACACGCCCATCAGGATGTTCGGCGCGCCAGCCGGATTGGTCAGCGGACCGAGGATGTTGAACAGCGTGCGCACGCCCATTTCCTTGCGCACCGGCGCGACGACCTTCATCGCCGGATGATGGTTCGGGGCGTACATGAAGCCGATGCCGGTCTCGTCCAGACAGTCCGCGACCTGCTTCGGCGTCAGGTCGATGCGCGCGCCCAGCGATTCCAGCAGGTCCGCGCTGCCCGACTTCGACGACACGCTGCGGCCGCCGTGCTTGGCCACCTTGGCGCCCGCCGCCGCGGCGACGAACATCGCCGTGGTGGAGATGTTGAAACTCGACGCACCGTCGCCGCCGGTACCGACGATGTCGACCAGGTGCTCGGTGCCGCGCGCCGGGACCGGCGTCGACAGCTCACGCATCACGCGCGCCGCGCCAGTGATCTCGCCGATGGTTTCCTTCTTCACCCGAAGACCGGTCAGGATCGCCGCGGTCATCAAGGGACTGACCTTGCCGCCCATGATCTCGCGCATCAACTCGATCATCTCGTCGTGGAAGATTTCGCGATGCTCGATGGTGCGCTGCAACGCCTCGTGCGGGGTGAAAGCCATGAAAGCGACTCCGTGTACGTATTTGTGTCAGGCTGCCTTGGGCAGCGGCAAACCGAGGAAATTGCGCAGCAGATCATGCCCCTGACGGGTCAGGATCGACTCCGGGTGGAACTGCACGCCCTCGACCGGCAGCGTCTTGTGCCGGAGACCCATGATCTCGTCCAGGCTGCCATCGGGGTTTTCGGTCCAGGCCGTGATCTCCAGACAGTCCGGCACCGAATCCGGCGCCACCACCAGCGAATGGTAGCGCGTGGCCTCCAGCGGGTCCGGCAGCCCGGCGAACACGCCCTGGCCGCGGTGGCGCACCGGCGAGGTCTTGCCGTGCATGATCTGCTTGGCACGCACTACTTCCCCGCCGTAGATCTGGCCGATGGACTGATGGCCCAGGCACACGCCGAAGATCGGAATCTCCGCGCCAAGCTGCTCGATCGCCGCCAGCGACACGCCGGCGTCGTCGGGTGTACCCGGCCCGGGCGAGATCATGATGCGCGAGGGCTTGAGCGCGCGGATGCCGTCGACATCGAGCGCATCGTTGCGCACCACCTTCACCGGCTGGCCCAGCTCGCCCAGGTACTGCACCAGGTTCCAGGTGAAACTGTCGTAGTTGTCGATCATCAACAGCACGGAGCATGTCCTCGATGGAGCGGCACGGGCGCCGCCAGGGCGCCCTATTGTGACGGCCGCATGCGCCGCCGTCACCTGACGACTGGTCATGAGCGCTACATGTGTACCGCCAGCTTGATCCAGGCCGTGCGACCCGGCTCGTTCACGCGCACCGTATTGACGTAACCGGCCAATTCCACCGACGACGCGTTGATGTGCTCGGCGTAGGTGCGGTTGAACAGGTTGTCGATGCCCGCGCTGAGCGTCAGTGCATCGTCGAGGCGAACGCCGCCGTTAAGCGAGAACACGGCAAAACCGGGCGTCGGACCGAGATCCTGGCCGACGATGTTGCCCTCGCCCACCGCCACGCGGTGCTGCGCGACCACGCCGCGCCACAGCCCGCCGACCGACCATTTCCCGGTGTCGTAGGTCAGACCCAGCTTCAGATCCAGCGGCGGCATCTGCGGTAGCGGGCGATGCTCGGTGCGGTTTGCACCCCAGGCATAGGCCAGCGTGGCATCGACTTTCCAGCGCTTCGTCAGCGCATGGGTGACTCCGGCCTCGCCGCCGGCGATGCGTGCGTCGACGTTGCGCACCGCGCCGGTGGTCATGCCCGTGGGGTAATGGATCAGGATGAAATCCGCGATCGCGCCGTAATAACCGGAGACCCACGCCTTGGTGCGTGCATCGCGATATTGCAGGCCGATGTCGAGCTGGGTGGTGCGTTCCGGGCGCGTGTGCAGGAAGGCGCTCCGCGACGTGTCGACGTGCTGGCCGAACAGTTCCCAGTAATCCGGGAAGCGCTCGACATGGCCGATGCCGGCATAGAAGGTAGCGGGCGCAGAGGCCAGATCGCGCTCGTAGCGGACGAAGCCCGACGGCAGCGTGTCGCTGCGGCTGGCCGCGACCGTGGGCGTGGCATCCATCATCATGCCCATACCGCCGCTCATGGCCGTGCTCGAGGTCATGCCAGCCATGCCGGACGACATGCCATCGGCCTTCAGGTGATAACCGTGCGCATGCGCGCGGTCCAGACGCGCACCGGAAATCAGTCGCTGCCGCTCCGTCAGGTCCCAGTGCAGCTCGGCGAACGCCCCGGCCGTCTCGATGCGGGCATCGCGGACTCGCGGCAGCTCCTTGTAGTAGTTCATGCTGCCCGGCGGGCCGCCGTTGCGCGCGCTGTGCACATTGCCGGAACCATCGAAGCCGGCCGTCAGACGCACGTCGTCACTCCACTCGAAAGTGCCGGCCAGGCGACCACCGACCGTGCGCCGATCGACATTGCTGGCCATGGCCATCGGCATCCGGCTGTTCGGATCGGGATGGCGCAGCGTGAAGTTGTCCATCACGTGATCGGCATAGTTGGTGTACACGCGGGCATCCAGCTTGGTGAAATGCGTGCTCAGGTGCTTCTGCACCACGTGCAGTGCCGCGCTCTTGCGCAGAAACTGCGCGCCGTCCATGCCGCTGAACGCATACGCGGCCTGACCATTACCGCGACCGGCCGTGAGCTCCACGCGGGTATCGTCGCTGGGCGTCCAGCCGAGTGTGGTGTCGACGTTCCAGCGCTCGTAGCGGCTGTGCACACGATGCCCGGAGCCGTCCTCGTAGTCGCCGGCGCGCGTGTGATTGGCGGCCACCTCCAGATAGCCTTGCGGCGTACCGGCGCGCAGGTCGACCATCTGATCGTTGCGCCCGCGCGTGCCGCCCAGCAGGCTGCCGTCGAACGACCAGCCGGGTTCGTCGTAGCGCTCATGCTCGCGCTGGAAAAGCACCGTGCCGGCCGAGTTGCCGGGACCGTAGAGCACGGTTTCCGGCCCCTTGATGATGGTCACCTTGTCGTACAGCTCGGGCGCAATGTAGGCCGTCGGCGGGTCCATGCGCGACGGACAGCCACCGGCGATCTGGCCGCCGTCTACGAGAATGTTCAGGCGCGAACCGACCATGCCGCGCAGCACCGGATCGCCGTTGCTGCCGCCCTTGCGGATGGTGTCGAAGCCGGGAACGGTCTTCAGCAGGTCCGCGCCGTCGCTGGCCGGCACCGGCTGGTGCGCCGCCTTCGGATCGAGCGTCACGGTCAGCGGCGCATCCTGCATCGGTGCGGTCACGACCACCGGCTGCAGCGCCTGGGCCCGATCGGTTTTGGCATCGTGCTTGTGCGACGCAGGCTGCGAAGGCGCTGCCGAGACGGCAAGAGGAAAAGTCAGGGCCAGCGCAATGCCGGCCGCGAGAGTACGGCGCGCGCAGGCACGCCCTTTCGGGGAAAGAGGAAACATGGATTCATCCTGCAAACAATACGCATCGCCGCGCACGGCCATCGGCCCTGCGCGGTGTGGAGACAGCAATCAGGCCTGCGCCTGCGGCGGTCCCCGAGGATGCGAAGCAAGGATGGAATACGGCGTGTCGACGAGCGGTGCCGGACCGGCTGGCGGCAGCGGCGGCAGCGGCGCGGCCAGCACGAGTGCCGGCGGCACACCCACCTGCAGCGGAATGTGGCAGAACAGGCTGCAGTACGCGCAAGCATCCAGCGGCGCGCCATGCGGCGTGCCGTGTCCTTCGGATGCCGTGTGGCCGACCGTCGGACCGCAGTCCGCGGCCATCGTCATCGGCGGCATGAGCACCCGCGAAACCACGGGCGCGACCGCAGTCAGGACGAGCGCGGACAGGCACAGCCAAGCCAGCACACGGAATTGTCGGCGCGAGAAGATCAAGCAGCGAACCCCGGAAAGCCACATGCCGCAGTCACGTGCGGCGACAGAAGGATCGCACGCCTCGGTTTCGTTCGCCTGTGACATCGTGTCGCGAAAACAGGCTAGCGCGACTCCGCTGCGGTGCGCAGTTCGTCCCAAAGCTCGCTGCGACGCCAGATGCGACGATCGCCCTGTTCGGCTTCGTGCACCAACGCCAACAGCCGCGCATTGGCCGGTGCGGGCATTCCTTGTCGCGAGGCCAGACGGACCACCTCACCGTTGATGTGCTCGATTTCGGTGCGCCGGCCCGCGGCCAGGTCTTCCCAGGTCGAGGAACGCGCCAACGGATCGATCGCCAGCAGGCGCTGCGCCAGCAAGCCGAACACGGCATCCGGCGCACGCAACAGCGTGGGCAACCAGCGCGCCGGCAACGGCGTCAGGCGCGCGGGGCGGATACCCGCCGCCTTCAGCGCGCGCAGCGCCTCGTCCTGCAGCAACGCCAGGCATCTGCGGTAGTCGCGCAGCGCCAGCTCCTCGCGCAACGGCAAGTCCGACAGCGCGTTGACGCCATTGTTGAGATTGAGCAGCAGCTTGGCCCACTGCACTTCGCGCATGTCATCGCGCAGTTCCAGCGGCAGACCACAGGCTGCAAAGGTCGCCGCGAACGGCGCCAGCGCGGCATGCCGCTCGGCCATGAGCGTGCCGGCCGAGGCGCGATGCAGCCGGCCGTGTCCACGGTGCAACACATTGAAAGGCACCATGCCAGCCAGGACCGTGCACTTCGGCAGCGCCTCGCGCAGCACAGGCACGTTCTGCAGGCCGTTCTGCAGACTGAGCACCACGGCGCTCTCGCGCAGCACGGGCGCTAGCGCCTGCGCCACCGCGGGCGTGTCGTCGGACTTGACCGTGATCAGCACCAGTTCCGCGGTGCGCGCGACCGTGATGTCGGTGACGTAGTCCAGATCCTGCGGCAAGCGTTCGACGCGCCCGCCATCCAGATCGGTCAGACGCATGCCATGTTCGGCAATCACGGCGCGCACGCGCTCGCGTCCCACCAACCGCACCCGCGTCTGCATGCCCAGATGACCGCCCACGAAGCAGCCGATGCTGCCAGCGCCGATCACGGCAATCTCGGGATGCGGCTCGTTCATGGCTTGCGCGCTCGTACCGGGTGCCGACAGCCTAGCGTACCTGTGTGCGTGGCGGCGCCGAGCCCGCCGTCACTTGCCCTGCGTGACCCGTTCGCGACGCGCCTCGTAGGCCCTCACGTGCAAATGCGCGGCGCGCAGCACCGGATAATTGCCCTCGCCGCCGCGACGCAGCAGATCGCCGAGGATATGATCGCCCTCGGTGCGGCTGCCGCTCTCGACATCGCGCAGCATCGACGCCATCAGCACCGAGTCGACGTCCGTGATGATCCGGCGCACCCGCTGCGTGGCTTCCTCGCCCGGTGGATATCCGCACTGCGTGGCGACAGCAGCGCATTCGTCCCAGAGCTTCAGCGCCAGATCCCCGGCGCCGGCCGCGATGATGTCGCCGACCGAAGCGCGCATCAGGCAGGTGATGCCGGCGAGGTTGGCGATCAGCACCCACTTCTCCCACATTTCCTGGCGGATGTTTTCGCTCAACCGCACGTCGAAGCCGGCGTCGTCGAGCACCTTCAGCACGGCCGGCTCGGACGACGTGGCCTGCGGATCCAGTTCGCCGAAGACCAGTTTGTGGGCAGGCGCAAAATGCTGGATCCGCCCCTCCGCATCGAGCGCGGCGGAAATCAGGCACAGGCCGCCCAGCACCGCTTCGTGGCCGAACCGCTCGCGCAGCACCTCCAGATGCCGCATTCCATTCAGCAGCGGCAGAATGCGCGTATGCGGACCGACCGCCGGTGCGAACGCGTCCATGGCGCTGTCGAGATCGTAGGCCTTGCAGCTGAGCAGAATCAGATCGAACGGCGCATCCAGCGCATCGGCCGTCACCGTCGGCGGCGCGGGCAGATCAAGATGGCCCACGGGGCTGCGCACATGCAGCCCGCGCTCGGCCAGCAGCGCGGCGCGGCGCGGCCGCACCAGAAAGGTCACGTCGCGACCCGCGGCCAGCAGCCGGCTGCCGAAATAGCCACCCGTCCCGCCGGCACCGAGGACCAGAATTCGCATTGCACAGTCTCCAAGCGTTCGCATTCGCGCACACCATACCGCGACCGGCCCTGTCGTGGACGCCGCCGGACAGCATCGGCGCTTTGTCGGACAATAGGCGCATGCCCCGTGTGCTGCGCCCGCTCCTGCTGCTGTCCCTCGCCCTGCTGCTGAGCGGCTGCTACTACCTGCACCTGGCCACCGGCGAGACCCGCCTGCTGATGCGCCGCGAACCCATCCGCAAGGTGCTCGACGCTCCCGGCACCGACCCGGCGCTGAAAGCCCGCCTGCGGCTGGCGCTGCGCGCCCGCGCGTTCGCCTCCGACCGCCTCGACCTGCCGCGCAACCGCAGCTACACGCTGTACGCCGACATCGGTCGACCGTTCGTGATGTACAACGTGTTCGCTACGCCGCCGCTGTCGATGCGACCGATCACGCACTGTTTCCCGATCGCCGGCTGCGTGGCCTACCGCGGCTACTACAAGAAGACACGCGCCGAAGCCGAAGCCGGGCGCCTGCGCGTCAAGGGCGACGACGTCTACATCGGCGGCGTGCCCGCCTATTCCACGCTCGGCCACTTCGCCGACCCGATTCTGTCGAGCATGAACCGCTGGAGCGACGACGAGCTGGTCGGCACGATCTTCCACGAACTGGCGCACCAGAAGCTGTACGTGAAGGGCGACACCGCCTTCAACGAGGCCTTCGCCACCTTCGTGCAACGCGAGGGTCTGCGGCAGTGGCACGCTGCCGAGCATCTGGCGCCGTCCAATCCCGGCGCGACGCAGCGCGCGGAGCGTTTCACCCGACTTCTTCTGAGAACGCGCGAACAACTGGTGAAACTGTACGCCAGCGACCGCAGCGATGCCGAGAAGCGACGCCTGAAAAAGGCGGCCTTCACCGAACTGCGCACGCGCTACCGCACACTGCGCGCTGGCCCGTGGCGCGATCACGCCGACTACGACGCCTGGATGGCACAACCGCTGAACAACGCCGCGCTACTGCCGTTCGCGCTCTACGATCGCGACGTGCCTGCCTTTGCCACGCTGTTCGCGCAGGTGCACGGCGACTGGCCCGCGTTCTTCGCCGCCGTGCGGGCGCTTTCGAAACTGCCCGCAGCGCAGCGCCACGCGAAACTGGACGCACTGCGCACACATTCTTGAGTTAAGCCTCGAAAGGCTCTCTCGGCGTGTGACGCACGCATTCCCTCCGGGAATCATCCGAGCGAACACCGGGACCCCGCGACTTCGCATGCCGCCGGCGGGAAAATCGCCGGACTCCAACTTTCAGCGACATCCATCCCGACGAATGCTGCGCCGATGCACCAAGTGCAGACCGCGGCGACGATTACTATCGCGGCCCGTCCTGCGCCACGTAGTGCCGTTCCGCCGTGCGCGGATCGAAGTACACCGCCGTGATGACGCCGGTCTCGGGATCGACGAAGCGCTCGCCGGTGTCCTGCCAGTGCGCCTCGATGCGCTTCGGACCGATGCGCTTGTAGCGCCAGCTCTCGAACGCCACGCCCGCGCCCAGCACCAGCGCGCCGTAGAGCAGCCACGGCAGCGCGTGCAATCCCTGGCTGGTCAACAACACGCCCAGCGCACCGAGCAGGCACAGCACGCCGAGCGTCAGCAGGACGGTACGCAGCATGGCCGAGTCCTCAGGCGTCTGGTTCGAGCACCACCGCGGTGCCGTAGGCGACGATCTCGCTCATGGTCTGCCCGATTTCGGAGGAGTCGTAGCGCATCATCACCACCGCGTTCGCGCCCATCGCAGCGGCGTTGGTGACCAGACGGTCCAGCGCGTGCCGGCGCGCCTCTTCCAGCAGCGAGGTGTACTCGTGAATCTCGCCGCCGACCAGCGAGCGCAGGCCGGCCATGATGTTGCCGCCGATGCCACGGCTGCGCACCACCACGCCGAACACCTGCCCCTTCACTTCGCGTACCCGTTTGCCGGGGACGTTTTCGGTGGTGACGACCAGCATCGTTGCTCTCCTATCGGTATGGGCGCCGTTGCTTCGCCCGACATCGTAAAGTCGATTCGGCTCGAACGACTAGATCAAGGGGATACGCTACCCGCATCCCCGACCGCGATCATGTAGACGGCATACATGTCTTGACTGAGCATGATCGAACCAGTACGCAGATGCGTGGGTACGCCCGCCACATCCACGGAAGGCAGCGCACCTCGCGCCACGGGGGGCGGCGCAGGCAGCGCATTGCCTGCGAAACCTACTTCGGCATTCCAGGTACCCGCCTGCACGCCGTAGCTGAAATTCGGCGCGACCTCGGAAATGCTGTACACGCCACGGATACGCACCCCGTAGGCTTTCGCCAATTGCTGCGCCGCAAGTTTTGAGTTGGCAATGGCGCGCGCGCGCAGTTTCATCATCAGCGAAGCACGATCGCTACGATCCACGCTTGTGGACTGCACCAACACGTCCTTGCTTGCCGGCAGATCGCTGACGAAGCGCTTCATTTTATCGAGACTATCAAACGTCACCGAAACCTCACGATCGACCTCGGTACCGTCATGTACCTGCTTGCCTTCGTCGTAGTGCGTGGCCTCGCTCATCGACAGGCTGCTGGCGCGCGTGAGATCGCTGATCGCGCCGTGCTTGTCGATGGACGTGAAAAGCTGGCCGATGCGTTGCTCGACCTGAGCACGCGCCTGGCCCGGCGACGGATCGGTCGCGGTGACGTGCAAATTGACCGTAAACCGGTCCGGGATATAGCTGCCCTCGGCGTGACCCTTGACCAGCAGATGCGGCGCATCCGGTAGCGCATGCATCTGCGCCTGCGCGAACGCCGGCAGTGCCAGCGCGGCCAGCACGAAGATCCATCGTTTCATCGTCGTTCCCTCCCCTGGGCGATGCGACGAAGCTACAACCCTTCCGCCGCCTGCGCCACTGCGCGGAACAGGGCGCGACCCTTGTTCATGGTCTCTTCCCACTCGGCGGCGGGATCGGAGTCGTAGACGATGCCGGCGCCGGCCTGCACGTGCAGGCGGCCGTCGTGGATGACGGCGGTGCGGATGGCGATGGCGGTGTCGGCGTCGCCCCACCAGCCGATCCAGCCGATCGCGCCGGCGTAGATGTTGCGCTTGTACGGTTCCAGTTCCTGGATGATCTCCAGCGCACGAATCTTCGGCGCGCCGCTCAGCGTGCCGGCCGGGAACGCGGCCTTGAGCACGTCCATGTAGCCGATGCCGTCGCGCACCGTGCCCTGCACTTCCGAGACGATATGCATGACGTGCGAATAGCGCTCGATGCTGAAGGCGTCGGATACTTCCACGCTGCCGTCGACGCTGACGCGGCCGACGTCGTTGCGGCCCAGGTCGATCAGCATGACGTGCTCGGCGCGTTCCTTGGGATCGGCCAGCAGTTCGGCTTCCAGCGCCTTGTCCTCTTCGTCCGTGGCGCCGCGCTTGCGGGTGCCGGCCAGCGGGCGTACCACGACCTTGCCGTCCTTGAGCCGCGCCAGGATCTCCGGCGAGGAACCGACGATCTGCGTCGCGCCAAGGTCCAGAAAATACATGTACGGCGACGGATTGAGCGCGCGCAACGCGCGGTAGACGTCGACCGGACGCGCATGGAACGGCACCGACAGACGCTGCGACGGCACCACCTGGAAGATGTCGCCGGCGCGGATGTATTCCTTGGCCGTCTCGACCATGGCCTCGAACTCGGCGCGCGTGAACGAGGACTTGAAGTCGCTCTCAGCCAGCGGTTCGGGGTGCAGATTCTCCGGATAGGTCGAGCCGGAGTGGCGCAGGCGGAAGGTCAGCTCCTCCAGTCGCCGCTGCGCGCGCGCCCAGGCCTGTGGCTGCGACGGATCGGCGTGCACGATCAGGTACAGACGCCCTTTCAGGCTGTCGAACACCGCCAGCTCCTCGGCCAGCATCAGCAGCACGTCGGGCGTGCCCAGCTCGTCCGGGCGATCCCACTGCGCCAGGCGCGGTTCGATGTAGCCGATGGTCTCGAAGCCGAAGTAGCCGACCAGGCCGCCGGTGAAGGCCGGCAAGTCCGGCAGGCGCGGCACGTCGTAACTGGTACGCAGCGCCTCGATCTCGGCCAGCGGATCGTCCAGCTCGCGGGTCTCGACCACTTCGCCGAAGTCCTCGACCTCCAGCGTGTTCGCGCGCAGCTTGAACACGCGCTTGGCCGGCAGACCGATGATGGAATAGCGTCCCCAGTTCTCGCCGCCCTCGACCGACTCGAACAGGAAGGTGTACGGGCCGTCGGCCAGTTTCTGATACACCGACAGCGGCGTATCCAGATCGGAAAGCACCTCGCGCACCACCGGAATACGGGTGTGGCCGGCGTCGGCGAGCGCGTTGAATTCGTCCTGGGTGATCACGGGCATGGCATGACTGGGCAAGGGATCGCGGCAAGATAGCAGGCCGCGCCGGTGCGGGGACAGCAGCAGGCGGCATAAGCCGCGCCGCCGGCCGCATCCGCGCTTCCGCTGCAAAGACTGCGGAAGCGCGGTCCCGCGTCAGATCCTCACCAGCGCCACAGCGCATCCTCGTTGCCGATGGTGAAGAAGCCGCCACCGAGGTTCATCAAGGGCGTCCAGCGGTAGCGGTTGTGGCCGCCGCAGCCCTCGCCGTCCGTCACGTCCAGCAGATCGTAGGTGTCGCTGGTCAGCCGGCGGTCGAAGCACTGCCCGAGGCTGTTGTCGTAATGGACGTGCTGCGCGCCGGTCCACGGCGACACGCTGGCCAGATTGCCCGATGCATCGAAGTTGTACTGCACCGAAGGCGTCACCTCGTTGTGCAGATGATCGCTGAACACCACGCGCCGACCCTGCTGGCTGCGCCGCGTGCGGTCGAAGGACTGATCGACCTGCATCGCCAGCCGCTCCAGCCCGTCGCTGCCGACGTAGTCGTTGTAGTCGAAGTACAGCGGGAAGGCGATCTCGCGCGTGGTGACGTGCGCCGGGCCGAGGCCGCCAACGCGTGTGGTCACGTGCACCTTGGTGTGCTGATCCAGCGTCTGCCGGAACTGCGTGTCGGAGATGGTGAAATCCTGCACGCTGGAAAAATCGACTTTCTGATGGACCTGCGTGTCGACGCGGCCACGCGAGGTCATCACGTAGCCAGCCACACTGAAATCACGCGTCGAGGTGGTGCTGACGCGCGTCTGCGTATCGCTCAGCGTCTCGATGTCGTCCTGCTGCGCCGGGTCGGCTTCGAGCGTGTTGCGTGTCAGCGCGCCGGTCACGACCTTGCGCGCCGGGTCGCGGTAGATCAGCAGATTCGCGGCCATCGAGAAGTGGTTGCCGGTGTTGGTCACGCCCAGGGTAACGGCATGCGGCTGACCGTCGTCCAGCTGCGCCGCGAACGGCGTCAGGTTGACCCGGAACGGACGGAAATCCAGCGTCTGCACACCCGGTATCGGACGCCACAGCGCGGGGCTGACGCCGCCGGTGTAGATCCACGGATACACCGGCGCCACGCCAGCCGGCTGGCCGTCGATGTAGACCATCGTCTGACGGAAGCCGGAGCCGCCACAGGAAGACAGCTTGTCGGCCACGGCATCCGGCACGCAGAACTGCCAAAACTCGTCCGAGGCCTGACTCTGCGCATACACGTCCATGTAGATCGCCACCATGTTGCGCGGCAGGTCCAGCGTGCGTCCGACCTGCGGCGTGCCGGGACTGACCGACATGGTGTCGCCGTCCGGATTGGACGATAGCGGCACGATCATGTCCGGCACCCGCGGCGCCGGTCCGGGATAGAACACCAATTTCGCACTGCCGTGAATGACGCCCGTGTAGGTGCCGTTGACGACGTTGCCGAGGATGGTGCGGCCCGATTGTGGCTGGCGCAGCAGCGCGCTGTAGTCGGTCAGATCACGCTGGATCTGCCAGTGCGGGCTGATGTTCGAGGACGGCTCCTGGGTGGTGCCGAAGTACACGTTGACGCCGCCCAGCCAGAGGCTCGCGGTGCGGTCGAACTGGCGACCGGCGGTGACCGACCAGTCCATCACCAGCACCACGCGCGCCCACGGTCCGCGGCAGCGCGCCGGCGGCGCATAGTCGAAGGTCTTGGGCGTGAAGTTGGCGAACTGCACGTCGGAAAACAGCGGCACCACGCACGGCCGCGTCGGCGGCGTCGGCACGTCGGGCAGCGCGGTGACCGCACCCGTTTCGCCCAGCGGCGGCGAGGATGACACGTCTGACGACGCACCGGCGGCGCAGACCGCACCAGCCAGACCAAAGGAAAACAGCAACACCGCTGCCGTGCGCAGCGGACCGGACAGACACAGCCTCATGGCGATCCCTCCATGTGTCGAAGCGCGCGCCCGCGCATGCGCCGATCGTTTCGACGACATGTCGACACGCGAGATGCGAGACCGCCCCTGTTCAGTCTCCCCTGCGGCGCAGCATGGACGTCCATACGGATGCGATGCCGCGACCAGTCTTCGATCCTACTGCAAGCGTGGCGCGATCGACGTGAAGCCGCCGAGATTTCTGCGTCAGGACAGCCGTTCGCGCGGCATGCCGCGCAGACGCATCGTGAACGCCACGCCGCTTCCGTCGTCGAGATTGCGCGCTTCGGCGCGGCCCTGATGGCGCTCGACGATCAGACGCACCACGTACAGACCGAGACCCAGATGCGTGGCCCCCTCGTGCCCGCGGTCCTCGCGTACGCTGACCAGCGAATCGAACAGGCGGTCCTGCATCGACGCCGGCAACGGTGGACCCTGGTTGGCCATCTCCAGCAACGCCTCGTCGCCCTCGACACGCAGACCGAGACGAATCCAGCCGTCCTCCGGCGTGAACGACACGGCATTGCCGAACAGCTTGTCCAGCGCCTGGGCGATCAGCTCCGGCGCGCCATGCAGCGTCACCGGCGCATCCGGCAGTTCCAGCTCGATGCGGCGCGGCGCGGCCAGCTCACGGTAGCCCTCGGCGCAACCGCGCACGACCTCGCGCAGATCGAAGGTCTCGGCCTCGGCTGCTTCGATCGCGCGCTCCATGCGGCTGGCCTCGCTCATCGCACGCACCAGCGATCCCATCCGGGTGACGCCGTCGCGGGCGCGCTGCAAATAAGGCCGCGCGTGCTCGGGCAGGCCGGCGTGTTCGAGGTTGTCCAGCGATGACTTCACGATCGCCAGCGGCGTGTTGAGTTCGTGCGAGAGCTTGGAAGCCAGCGTGCGCAGGTAGTCGGTGTAACCAGCCACCGCCTGGGTCAGACGTTCGAAGCTGCGCGCCAGATCGCCCAATTCGTCGGTGTCGTCGTGCGACGGGAACGCGCCCGAATGACGCCCGTCGCGCGCCTGCGCCCGCTCGGCGGCGTCGCGCAGGCGACCCAGACGCATGCTCAGGCGCGTGGCGAAGCCAAACAGCACCAGCCCGGCCGCCAGCAATACGCCGAGACTGGCCAGCAGCAGCGCGAACAGCGCGCGATTGGCCAGCAGCGGCACGGCCAAGCTGGCCTGATCGAGCTGCAACGCGCCGCGCAACACGCCGTGGGCGTCGCGCACCGGCACGGTGACGCTGAGGATCACGCTGCCGCGCTGCTCGCCGAGCGTCCACGAGATCGCCTCCTTGCCGGCCAGCGCCTCACGCACCTGCGGCGTGTCCAGGCGCGGCGCGTCCTGGGTCCACGGCTGCGCCGCATCGAACGGCGCGGCAATCAGCAGGCGGTAGATGGTGTAGGCCAACCAGCCCGGACGCCGATGCGGATCCTCGTGCGTGCGCAGCGAGCCGGCCGTCGCCAGCAGCCACGCGTGCGGGCCGAGCAGACGCGCCTGCACGCCGTCCGGCGCCAGCTGCGCCAGTTCCGCCGACAGCGAACGCGAATAGCTGAGCAGCGGCCGCACCGGCTCGGTCAGATCGGCCGTGGCGGCATCGGCGTCGTGCACGCTCAGGCCCAGGCCATTCACGCCCAGCGAGCGCGGCAGGCGCAACTCGATGCGATAACCGCTGCCATCGTCCTGCCACTGGCCGTTGACGTGGTCGGGGAAGCCATCGTCGCGGCAATCGTTCAATGCCGGCGCGGAGAATCCGCCTGGCGCGGCGCTGGCGATCAGATAGGTGCACAGCAATCGTCCGCGCGCCAGCGTCAGCAGCACATGATCGGCGCGCATCGCGTCCGGCGCATCGGCGTCGCGGCGCGTGCGCGTGGTGTCGCGGATCGACGCGAACAGGTACAGCCAGGCGTCGTCGTGCGCCAGCATCAGGCGGCCGCGGTCGCCCAGCGGCTGCGCCCATGGCGTCATCGGTCCCCAGTCGTCGCCGTAGCCGTCGACGGTGATCGCATCGACCGGACGCTGCACGTACCAGCCGCTGCTCTTCGGCAATGCCGCACCGACCACCACCAGCGAACGCGCCAGCGCATGCGCCGAGGCCGCCAGTGCCTGCGCCTGTCCGCGCCGCAGCAACGTCTCCATCTGCCGCACGTAGAGCAGGCCCACCAGCGGCAGCACCAGCGTGCACAGGGCGACCAGAAGCAGTTTGCGGCGCAAAGTCATGCGGGAGGGTTCCGTCGCGCGATCACATCGCTCACCAGCTTACTTCTTCCCGGACTCGGCCGGCGGCGGACCGGAAGCGGGGTCGTAGCGCAGGTACCGCGAATGCGCGACCACCTGCGCGAACGCGTTCAGCGTTGCGGCACGCTGCGGGTTCTTTTCACCGATGCTGATCGACCAGCTGTAATGGATGCCGGTGCGCTGGCCCGGATCGCAGAACATCACGGCATCCTCGACACCGTCGCTGCCGTGGTAACGCACGCCGGAACAGGTCACGCCCCTGGGCGTCGGCATCGACAGCGCGGCGATGGTCGCTTTCGGATCGCGTCGCCGATACTCATCCCGGTCCTTGTCCAGATCCTGCTCGAGGGTCTGGCCGTGCGAAAGCCAGACGTTCAGCACCATCACGCCCTCGGGCTTGCCGGTCCAGTCCCCGCGATAGATCACCATCGGCACGCCGACCCAGCGCGCATGATCGCAGCAGTCCGCCGTCCAGCCCGACGGCACATCGGTAACGATGGACCAGCCAGGCCACTTGTCCCCGGCTCGGCCATAGGCCACGGCGGACTTTCCGGATGCGGGCGCCGCCTGTGCAGAAACGGCGCACAAACCCAGCAGCAGTGCAAAACCGAGTCGAATCGCGCGCGGCGCCGCGCTCAAGGTTTCCATCGGTAACCGACGCCGTGCACGGTCTCGATGGCATCGAAGTCCGGCGCGATGGCGACGAACTTCTTGCGGATGCGCTTGATGTGCGAGGTGATGGTCGCGTCGTCGACCACCAGTTCGGCCTCGCGCATCAGCTGGTCACGGTTTTTCACATGGCCAGGGAAGCGCACCAGCGTGTGCACCATCCAGAACTCGGTCACGGTCAGCGGAATCTCCGCGTCGTTCCAGGTCACGCGCATGCGTTCGGATTCCAGCTTCAGCGGGCCGTGTTCGATCACCGTCTCGCTGGCCTCGGGTGTCTTCAGCGCCTCGATGCGGCGGAACAGCGCGCCGATGCGCGCGGCCAGGTGATGCAGGCTGGTGTCCTTGCTGAGGTAGTCGTCGGCGCCCAGGCGCAGACCGGAGATCACGTCGAAGTCCGAATCGCGCGCGGTCAGGAAGATGATCGGCAGCGTCGACGATTTTGCACGCAGTTCGCGGCACAGATCGAAGCCGCCCTCCGGTTCGTCGCCGAGGCCGATATCGATAATGACCAGCTCCGGCAGACGCGATCCGAACGCACTGGAGGCGTCGCGACGCGACGGATAGCCACGCACTTCGTAGCCGAAACGCGTCAGCGCCTCGACGTAGTTGGCGCGGATGGACGGTTCGTCCTCGACGATGGCGATGCTGCGCCCCATGAGCGGGCTCCTTGCGAATGGATGATCGTTGGCTTGCAGCCTGCAACGGCGCGCGGCCCCGCGCAAGGCGCAAACCGCACCTGCCCGCATTCGGCCACATCTGGACCGCGGATTGCCCGCATCGCGTCCCCGCACGCGCCGCGCCGACGTCTTTCATGGATACCGAGGAAGCACACCGGAGATGCCCATGACCACCGCCACCGAAAACACCGACCTGCAACGCGGCATCGAACCGCTGCGCGTGATCCTGGCGATCGGCGCGCTGTTGCTGGGCCTGCTGGTCGGCCTGCTGTGATGAAACTTCAGGAGACGCCCATGAACCTGTTCGACGACTTTCTGCCGATTGCCGTGGAAGGCGCCGGCCCGACGGCGGCGGAAGGATGCGCCGCCGCCGTGGAACCGGTCGAGCCCGATCCGGACTGGCATCCGCTCTAGTACTCCCGCCCACCCCTGGGTGATTCCGATTGACCCCGCTCTTGCGGGGTCTTTTTTTGGACGTCCATACCGCACTGCCCGCAACACGCCACATCCGGCCCGCATTCGGTCCGATCGCGGTCGCCTACCGGACCCACGCGCGCCCTGCAATGGCACCACCGCCAACGAAAGGACGCCTCGTCATGAACGACATCGCTCGACGCTCCGCCCGCCGCCTGGACTGGCGCCCGCCGCTGGTTCTGCTGCTGTTGCTGCTGTGCACCGCCACGCTGCGCGCGCAGCAGGCACCCGGCAGCGGCGAATTGCGCCTGATCGACGCCGGTGGCGTGGCGCATGTCCAGGCCAGCCTCGACACCGACGTCGCCTACCGGGTCGACGGCCTGGTCGCCGACGTCACCGTGCACCAGCGCTTCCGCAACGACGGCAAGGACTGGATGCAGGGCGAATACCTGCTGCCGCTGCCCGACGGTGCGGCGGTGTACGCAATGACACTGCACATCGGCAAGCGCACCGTCGTCGGCGAGATCCGCGAGAAGCAGGCCGCGCGCAAGGTCTTCGCGCAGGCGCGCGCCAGCGGACGCAAGGCTGCGCTGGTCGAGGCCGACAGCGGGAACCTGTTCCGCACCGCGGTGACCAACGTCGCGCCCGGCGAGCAGGTCGATGTCGAACTGCACTACTGGCAGCGCGTGGACTACCGCGACGGCACCTTCTCGCTGCACTTCCCGCTGACCTACACGCCCCGCTACCACATGGCGAAAGGCGCCGTGTCGGCGGCGCACGATCCCGGCATCGCCGCAACGCAGGCCTTCGCCTCGGCCAAGAGCGAACCGCCGCTGCGCACGCAGATCGCGGTCACGCTCAACCCCGGCGTGGCGCTGGCCCGCGTCGTCAGCCCCAGCCATGCCATCGAGACCTCGCACCACGGCGCGACCTGGAATGTGCAACTGCGCGATCCCAGCGTGGTGCCCGACCGCGACTTCATCCTGCGCTGGACGCCGCAGCCGCAGACGCAGCCGAACGTGGCCAGCTTCGTGCAGACCGTCGGCGGCGCGCACTACGCCACCCTGATGGTGATGCCGCCGCAACAGCAGGCACGCACGCTGCCGCGCGAGCTGATTCTGGTGATCGACACCTCCGGTTCGATGCAGGGCGCGTCGATCCGCCAGGCGCGCGCGGCGCTGGATCTGGCGCTGAAGAACCTGCGCCCGGAAGACCGCTTCAACGTCATCGAATTCAACTCCGACATGAAAATGCTGCACCCGCAGGCGGTGCAAGCCACACCGCAGGCCGTGCAGCAGGCGCGCGATTGGGTCGCCGCGCTGAACGCCGGCGGCGGCACCGAGATGGCGCCGGCGCTGCAGGCCGCGCTCGACGGGCATGCGCCGGAGGGCTATGTACGCCAGGTCGTGTTCGCCACCGACGGCGCGGTCGACAACGATGCCGGCCTGATCAACATCATCGACCGCGACCTCGGTGATTCGCGCCTGTTCCCGGTCGGCATCGGCAGCGCGCCCAACGCCGGGTTCCTGAAACAGGCCGCCGTGCACGGTCGCGGCAGCGAGACGCTGATTCCGGATCTGCACGAAGTCGGCGACGCCATGCGCGGCCTGCTGGCGCGACTCGGCCACCCGGCGCTGCGCAACCTGCACATCGACTGGCCGCACGGCGCACAAGCCTATCCGCGCGCCCTGCCCGACCTGTACCTGGGCGAGCCGCTGCTGGTCACCGCACGGCTCGATGCGCCGGGCGGCCGCGTGCAACTGCACGGCCAGCTCGCCGACCACGCCTGGACCGCCCCGGTGTCGCTGGATGCGGCGCGTCCGGCGCGCGGTCTGAATCGGCTGTGGGCACAGGCGCGCATCGAGCATCTCGAAGAGCAGCTGCGCCAGGGCGGTGACGAGGACACGCTGCGCCCGCAGATCGTGAAGACCGCGCTGGATGCGCATCTGGTCAGCCGCTATACCAGTCTGGTCGCCGTCGACCGCACGCCGGCGCGCGACAAGCCGCAGGCGCTACGCGACACGCGGATTCCCAACGTGCTGCCGGCCGGCTCGGCCTTCGCCCAGACCGCCACCTCAGCGCGCGTGTGGATGCTGCTGGCGGCGCTGGTGCTGCTGCTCGCCCTGGCCGCCGCCTGGTGGCAGCGACGCGAAGCGGAAGACGCATGATGCTGCGGCGCACCCGCTGGCTGGTGCCTGTGCTGCTCGGTATCGCCGTGCTGCTGGGCGGCCGCGCTGGCTGGATCCACGCCAAGGCGATGCTGGCCCAGGTGCTGCTGGAACGCGCCTGGGCCGGCAGCGACCACGGCCGCCATCTGCGGCGGCCGTGGCCGTGGGCCGACATGGCGCCGATCGCTCGACTGCGCGTGCCACGGCTGCATCAGGATCTGATCGTGCTGGATCGCGACAGCGGCCAGGCGCTGGCCTTCGGGCCCGGCTGGACGCCCTCCAGCGCCGCGCCCGGCGCATCCGGTCTGAGCGTCATCAGCGCCCATCGCGACACGCAGTTCGACTTCCTCGGGAAACTGCACACCGGCGACCGCATCCTGCTGAACAGTGCGGAGGGCGCGACGCGCTACCGGGTCATGCGCGCGGAAGTCGTCGACAGCCGCCACGCACGCCTGCCGGCCGCTGACAGCGCCGACGGCCTGCTGCTGGTGACCTGCTATCCGTTCGACGCCATCGTACCCGGCGGCCCGCTGCGCTACGTGGTGCTGGCGCAGCGCGTGGACGACGCGACTCAGCCGATCGCGCGGCGCATCGCGTCGATCTCGGCCCGGTAGTCGGACGCGCCGAAGATGGCCGAGCCAGCGACGAAGGTGTCCGCGCCGGCCGCGGCGATGTCGGCGATGTTGTCGGCCTTCACGCCGCCATCGATCTCCAGACGAATGGCCCGGCCGCTGGCGTCGATGCGTTCGCGCGCCTGACGCAGCTTGTCCAGCGCCGCGGGAATGAACTTCTGCCCGCCGAAGCCCGGATTGACCGACATGATGAGCACCAGGTCGATCTTGTCCATGACGTAGTCGAGGTAGCTCAGCGGCGTGGCCGGATTGAACACCAGACCGGCCTGGCAGCCGCACTCGCGGATCAGGCCCAGGGTGCGGTCGACGTGTTCGACGGCCTCCGGATGGAAGCTGATGAGGCTGGCACCGGCCTCGGCAAAATCGGGCACGATGCGGTCCACCGGCTTGACCATCAGGTGCACGTCGATGGGCGCTTCGATGCCGTACTTGCGCAGCGCCTTGAGCACCATCGGCCCCATCGTCAGATTGGGCACGTAGTGGTTATCCATGACATCGAAGTGCACCCAGTCGCCGCCGGCCTCCAGCACGGCGCGGGTGTCCTCGCCCAGCCGCGCGAAGTCGGCCGAGAGGATGGACGGAGCGATGACGGGAGTTTGCCTGGCCATGATGGAATCCGGTCGTTGAAGGGACGAAGGGCGGCCTGCCTGCACGCAGGCCGTTGTAGCACGAGCGACCCGCGCGGGCTTACTTGAAGCCGCGCTCGGCCTTGATGCGTTCGTAGGCAGCGTTGATCTCGCTGGCGCGTTCCTCGGCGCGCTTGCGCAGATCCTCGGGCAGGTCGCCGAGGCGGTCCGGGTGGTGCTCGGAGATCAGCTTGCGGTAGGCACGCTTGATGGCGCGATCGTCCGCGTCGCGCTGGACACCGAGGATCGCGTACGGATCGGGACCGGATGGCTCGCGACGCGGCGGCGTGTAGCCACCACCGTGGGCGCCGCCCCAGCCGCGACCGCCGCCGCCCGGGGGCGTCCAGGCGTAGCCCTTCATCGCCATCACCGCCATCAGTTCCATCTCGCTGATGCGCAGCGCCGCGGCGAGGCGGCGCAGCAGCTGCATCTTGCCCTCGCTGGCGCCTTCGGCCAGCACCGTCTCGACCACCACGTCGAGAATGGTGATGGCGTGGTCGCGACGGCCACCGGTCCACTGGCGCAGCTGCGCCAGTGCCGCGTCGAGGTCGAAGTCCGACTGCTTGCCGAGATTGAAGCTGGCGACGGCGTGACGGCGCTGCTCCTGGGTCAGGCCCATGCGCGCCATCAGGCGCTCGGCGACCGCGATCTCCTTTTCGCTGACGCGGCCGTCGGCCTTGGCCACCGCGCCGAGCAGCGCGAACAGTGGCTGCACCACCTGATCGAACGAAGTGCGCGGACGCGCGGCGCGCTGCGAAGACGTCAACAGCCAGCCGACCACGCCGCCGATGATCGCGCCCGCGACATTATGCAACAGCAGATAACCGATGACCGCGCCGATGATCGCCCCCATTACCGGGACGCCTCCGTCTGTGGGGACGCCGGCGGCTGCGCGGCGAACCACGTCGCCAGGGCCTTCAGCTGGGACTCGCTGAGCGGACCCAGCGCCGCCCGCATGACCGCCACGTCGCGGCGTCCGTCACGGTACTGATGCATCGCGTCCAGCAGGTAGTCGGCGCGCTGCGCCGCCA
The DNA here is from genome assembly GCF_012395255.1 of Oleiagrimonas citrea. GTDB lineage: Bacteria > Pseudomonadota > Gammaproteobacteria > Xanthomonadales > Rhodanobacteraceae > Oleiagrimonas > Oleiagrimonas citrea. Next base: position 47,074 of record NZ_JAAZQD010000004.1, on the reverse strand, counting down.
GATTCGGCGCACCGGGCACCACGGCGATGCCGTGTTCGCCGTGGCAGGCCGCGCACATGCCGAGCTGTGGCGGAGGCGTCGCGTCGCCAGCCTGCGCCGCGACGGGCGCGGCCAGCAGCAGTGCCGCCCACAGGGGAAAAGCCTTCATCGCCGTTCCGAAGCCGTGTCAAAGTCGCCCATTCTACCAGCCCGCCGCCGCGCGTTCGCGGCCGCGCACCGCTACAATGGCCGTCCGTTCCCAGGAATGTCTCGCCGTGCCCACCTGCCTGAAGCAATCGGACCTGCCGGGTCTGCAACCGACCTACCGCGGCAAGGTCCGCGATGTCTACGAACTGTCGGACGACCGCCTGCTGATCGTCGCCAGCGACCGCCTGTCCGCGTTCGACGTGATCCTGCCCGACCCGATCCCCGGCAAGGGCGAGATGCTGACGCAGATCTCCAACTTCTGGTTCGGCAAGACCGAACACCTGATGCCCAACCACCTCACCGGCACGCCGGTCGCTGAGGTACTGCCGGAAGGCACGGATGTCGCGCTGTACGCAAAGCGCGCGGTGGTGACCAAGAAACTGACACCGGTGCCGGTCGAGGCCATCGCCCGCGGCTACCTGATCGGCTCGGGCTGGAAGGACTACCAGGCCACCGGCCAACTCTGCGGCATCGACCTGCCGGCCGGCCTGCGCCAGGCCGAGCAGCTGGCCGAGCCGATCTTCACGCCCTCGACCAAGGCGGCCGCCGGCGACCACGACGAGAACATCGGCTTCGACCAGATGGTCGCCAAGATCGGCGGCGAGCTGGCGGAGAAGGTGCGCGAGGCGACGCTGGCGATCTACCGCTTCGCCGCCGCGCACGCCGCCGAACGCGGCATCCTCATCGCCGACACCAAGCTGGAGTTCGGTACCGACGCCGACGGCACGCTGTACGTGATGGACGAAATGCTCACGCCCGACTCCTCGCGCTTCTGGCCCGCCGACGAATACAAGGTCGGCACCAGCCCGCCCAGCTTCGACAAGCAGTTCGTGCGCGACCACCTGGAGACGCTGGACTGGAACAAGAAGGCGCCCGGCCCGTCGCTGCCGTCGAGCATCATCGAAGGCACCGCTGCGCGCTACGCCGAGGCGCTCAAGCGCCTGGCCGGCATCGTGCTGGACTGAAACGCAGCGAATGCGGATCGGGCGCAACACGCCGATCACGACACCTTGCCGTCATCCCGACGAAAGCCGGGACCCAGTGACTTCACGGCACGAACAAAGACGCTAGGTCCCGGCTTTCGCCGGGATGACGACCGTACTGCTGTACCGCTGCTCGAATCAGGCTGGCTTTATCGCACGGCAACGTTGATCCACCCGTGCTCGCGCGAGCATGAAACGGACCAAACGAGGACCAGACCTCATGAAGCATGCTCCCGCTGGATACGCGTGTCCGTTCTGCGGCATTGCCGCGACGCTGCCATCGCCTCGTCCAGAGTCCGCCGTCGTCCTGGTGGATACCAACGTGTTCGCTTTGATTCCGACGCACCACTACGCCGGAATAAAAGGCAACTGCCTCGTGGTGCCCCGACGCCATGTTGAAAACGTATGGGACATCCCGGACAACCTCGGCAACGATTTCTTTCGTGCCACGCGTCGCTTGGCGGAGGCCATGCGGACGGCCTTCGGATGTGAGGGCATCTCCACTCGCCAACACAACGGGCCGGCCGGCGATCAGGATGTGTGGCATTACCACCTTCATGTATTTCCTCGCTACGCCAATGACGGCCTGCATGCAGGCCCAAAAGCGCCCTACACGAACGAGGAGCGCATCGCGTTGGCCGCCGCGCTCCGGGCGGCTTTGGGGTAAAGCGGTCCACGCACGTTGCTTGCGGGCCGGACCGCCTGCATGCAGCATACGAGCTGACCATTCATCCCAGCGGACGCGCTGACGCGTGCCGCCCAACTCAAGCGATCCACGCCATGCGCGACGCACACCAATGGTTCGCGGCCTACAGCCAGGACCACCAGAACGCCACCAACCGCGCCATCCACTGGGTTTGCGTGCCGGTGATTCTGTGGTGCGTGATCGCCGCGCTGTGGCTGATTCCGGTGCCGCCGATGCTGGGCCGTCAGGGACTGTGGGCGGTCGGCATCATGTTCCTGTCGTTCCTGTTCTACTACCGCACTTCGCGCGCCATCGGTCTGGGCATGGTGGTGGTGTTCGCGGCGTTCGGCCTGATCGCGCACTTTGCCTACCTGAAACTGGGCGTGGTCCGCCTGGCGTGGCTGGCGGGCATCCTGTTCGTGCTGGCCTGGATCGGCCAGTTCGTCGGCCACAAGATCGAGGGGCACAAACCGTCGTTCCTGACCGACCTGACCTATCTGCTGATCGGCCCAGCCTGGCTGCTGGGCAAACTGATGCGCCGCTTCGGCCTGCGGTACTGACGCCGGCTGCGGCACAATAGCGGCTTTCCGCACCGGTCAACGCCATGAGCTCACTGCTGGCGATCAGCGCCTCGCTGGTCTACCTGATCCTCGCCGACAGCGTGGTCGCGCTGCTGCTGGCCCTGATCTGCTGGGGCCTGCTGCGCTGGACCACGCGCTGCCCGGTGCCGTTCAACCGCGTGTACCTGGCCTGCCTGCTGTGGGCGCTGGCCGCCAGCGCGGTGACCATCGGTCTGATCTCGCTGGGCGGCAAGCAGGCCGTCGGCCCCGGTCATCTGCTGCTGGCCTCGGGCTGGGTCCGCGCTGCGGTGCTGCTGGACATGCTGCTGGGCGTCGCGCTGCTGTGGCGTCTGGTGCCGCGCGGCGACGGCCACCGCATCACGCTCGGCAATGCCTGCCTGTGCGTCGGCGTGATCGCCGTGCTGGCCCTGATTCCGCTGGCCGGCTTCTCGCACTGAGCGCCGCCCGGTCGCGGACGAACGCCCACTTCTCCGTTCTCCGTAGATCCGCAGGCAAACCGAGGCCGGCGCGGGTCATGCGACGGCGTTGAAGATGCCGAGCCTTACGGACGGAAATCGCGCGGTTTCACGCCGAGCCGGCGCTCGAGTTCGCGATTGTCGGCGACCAGGTCCTCGTCCAGCCGCGCCACCGCGCCGCGCACGCGGGGACTGAGCCGCGCCGCCAGCCGCAGCGCCAGGCGCGGAACCGGCAATGGCAGCGTCCAGCGCGGCAGACCAGCGCGCACCCGCGCGAACATCTGGTGAGCGCTGAGGCGTTCGCCGCCGCCAGCCTCCAGCACGCGATCCGGTGCGTTCTCGACATGCAGGGCCGCGAACACCGCCGCGGCCAGATCCTGCGCATGCACCGGCTGACGCAATCCGCGCCCGGCCGGCAGCGGAAACACCCGCCAGCGCATCGCGCGCTGCGCCAGCGGCGTCAGGCTGCGATCACGGCCGTCGCCATAGATCAACGTGGCGCGCAGCACGGTCCAGCGCAGACCCCGTCGTTCACAGGTCGCGGCCAGTCGCGCCTCGGCATCACGCAGCCGTGCGGCCAGCGCGCGTTCGGCGTCCAGCGGCGCCTCGCGCTTGCTCTCGGCGCTCATCGACGACATCGCCACGATGCGCGGCGTCCCGGCCAGGGTCGCCCGCTCCAGCCACGCGACAAAGTGATCCAGCGGCCCCAGGCAGACCACGGCGTCGACCTCCGGCAACGCCGGCACGCCATCCGGCAGCGTCCCCCGTATCCACGCACCGGCATCGTCATCGCGGGGCTGACGGCTGACCGCCGTGAACGCATCGCCCGCCTCGCGCAACTGCGGAAGAAGGAACCGTCCGATGGACCCACTGGCGCCGAACACCACCACTCTCATGCAGAGAAAACCCTTTGAAATCAAATTTCTGATAGCGGAAACCGTTCCACGGATACCGCCACACGGCACAACGGGAAGTTAACCCTTGCGGCGGGATGCGGATGATAGGCTGCACCTTCGAGCCGCCGCCGGGAGAGTTCCATGATCGCCCGAATCTGGCGCGGGATCACGTCACGCGATCTGGCCGACGAGTATCTCGCCCATCTGCAGGAACAGGCCGTGCCGCGTCTGGAAGGCGCGAAAGGGCTGTTGCACTCGTACATCCTCCAGCGTGAACAGGGGGACAAGAGCGAATTCCAGGTCATCACGCTATGGGATTCGCACGAGTCCATGCAGGCCTGGGTCGGCGGCGATCCGGAACGCGCCGTGTACCTGGACGAGGAGGATCGCTTCCTGCTCGACATGGAGCCGCTGGTGCGTCTGTACGACACCCACGAGATCATTCCCTGACCTTCTGTCGCCGCCTTTGAGACCCCTGGGCGGCAGGCTTCCCGCCCATGACTCTGCGCAGCCTCTTCGTCGACTTCAACAGCTATTTCGCCTCGGTCGAGCAACACGACGACGAAGCGCTGCGCGGCCGTCCGGTGGCGGTGGCGCCGGTGGCCGCCGAAACCACCTGCTGCATCGCCGCCAGCTACGAGGCCAAGGCGTTCGGCGTGAAGACCGGCACCATGGTGCGTGAGGCACGCCGACTGTGCCCCGATATCGTGGTGGTGCAGGCGCGGCCCGAGCGCTACGTGCACTGGCATCACGAACTGATGAAGGCCATCGACCGCGCCATCCCGGTCGGCGTACCCGGCTCCATCGACGAGGTCGCCTGCGAACTGGTCGGTCGCCAGCGACAGCGCGCCGTGGCCGAGGACGTCGCACGACAGGTCAAGATCGAGATCGACAAGGCCGCGCCCGGCGGTGCGATCCGCTGCTCGATCGGCATCGCGCCCAATCCGTGGCTGGCCAAGACCGCCTCGGACATGCGCAAGCCCGACGGCCTGACCGTGATCGAATCCAGCGACCTGCCGCACGCCCTGCACGCGCTGGAACTGCGCGACTTGTGCGGCATCGGCCCGTCCATGCACCGCCGCCTGCTCGAACACGGCATCCACAGCGTCGCCGACCTGACCGCCGCCCCGCCGCACCTGCTGCGTCACGCATGGGGCGGCATCGAGGGCGAGCGCATGTGGGGGCTGCTGCACGGTCAGTGGCTGCCGCCGGCGAAGACCACGCGCAGCTCGATCGGCCACTCGCACGTGCTGAATCCGGAACTTCGCACCGCGCACGGCGCACGCGCGGTGCTGGCCAAGCTACTGGCCAAGGCAGCGATGCGCCTGCGCCGCGACGATCTGCTGAGCGGCGCGCTGGCCGTGCACATCCGCTTCGTCGGCCACGACGAACGCTGGGGCGCCGACCTGCGTATCGATCCCACCGACGACACCCGCATCCTGCTGCACCGGATGAACCGGATGCTGGACGGACCGCGCGACCGCCGCGACGCCCTGCCCGGCCCGCCGCGCGCCACGCCACTATCGGTCAGCGTGACCCTGCACAAGCTGGTCGCGCGCACGCAGAGCAGCGGCTCGCTGTTCGCGCCGCTGGAATCGATGCGCAAGCTGGATGCCGTGGTCGACCGCATCAACGCCAAGTACGGCCTCAACAAGGTCTACTTCGGCAGCATGCAGACCGCGCTCGAACACGATGCCGCGCCCATGCGCATCCCCTTCAGCCACATTCCCGAGGCGGTCGAGCACGATGCCGAGCAGCATCCGCTGTGGCTGAAGTCGATGAACCAGGCCAAGGTGCTGGCCGAGGGCGAGCACCGCCGCCGCGAACGCGACCGGCAGCGCTGATACTTCGCGCTCGGGCTTTGAGGGCAAGCTGCGTACAATCGCCCGGGACCGTTTCTTCACCGCCTCGCTCATGCCCTCGCCGCGCAAGATCATCCACGTCGACATGGACGCGTTCTACGCGTCGGTGGAGCAGCGCGACGATCCGCGCCTGCGCGGCAAGCCCGTGGTGGTGGCCTGGCGCGGCGCGCGCTCAGTGGTGTGCGCGGCCAGCTACGAGGCGCGCCCGTTCGGCGTGCGTTCGGCGATGCCGGCGCTGCGCGCGGAACGGCTGTGCCCGCAGGCGATCTTCGTGGTCCCGGACTTCACCCGCTACAAGGCCGTGTCGCGGCAGATCCATGCGATCTTCGCGCGCCATACCGACCTGATCGAACCGCTGTCGCTGGATGAAGCCTACCTCGACGTCACCGATGCCAAGTCCGGTCTGCCTTCGGCCACCGCCACCGCCGAGGCGATCCGCGCCGCGATCCTCGAGGAAACACGACTCACCGCCTCGGCCGGCATCGCGCCGAACAAGTTCCTGGCCAAGATCGCCTCGGACTGGAACAAGCCCAACGGCCAGTTCGTGATCCGTCCCAATCAGGTCGAAGCCTTTCTGACGCCGCTCGAGGTGGGCAAGATTCCCGGCGTCGGCAAGGTCATGCAGCAGCGCCTGGCGAAGCTCGGCATCCGCACCGTCGGCGACCTGCGCACGCACCCGCGCGCGGCGCTCGAACAGCGCTTCGGGCGCTGGGGCGGGCGTCTGTACGAACTGGCGCGTGGCATCGACGAGCGCCCGGTCAGCAACGAACGCGAGCTGCAGCAGATCTCCTCCGAGGACACCTTCGCCGAGGATCTGCCGCTGGATGCACTGGAAGCGGATATCCGCCGCCTCGCCGGCAAGACCTGGGGCGCCTACGAACGCAAGATCGACGACGAGCACCCGCGCGTGGCCCGCACCATCGTGCTGAAGCTGAAGACCGCCGACTTCCGCACCCTCACCCGCAGCCTCACGCCGCAGCAGCCGCCGCAGAGCGAACGCGAGCTGGCCGATATCGCCTGCGCGCTGCGCGGTCGCGTGGAGCTGCCGGAAACGACCCGCTACCGCCTGGTCGGTGTGGGGCTGTCCGGCTTCGTCGACGCCGACAGCCATCTGGTGCAGAACGACCTGTTCGGCGACCGCATACCCTGAGACGCGCATCGCGCGGCATCGCAGCACATGCCGACTGGCGAACGGTCAGCCTTCATCCGCGCGGACGCAGCACATACCGCGCCGAACGATCGAACACCGCGAACAGCGCGATGGTGATCAGCGCAGTCGCTACCCAGCCATGTTGAAGCAACTGCGAAAACGGCAGCCATCCGCCCGCGCCGCCCAACTGCAGGCCGACGCCCAGCACCACGCTGTACCCCACCGCGAGTCCCCCGAGCACCCGCCAGCGGAAACGGCGCACCTGCGTGCGACGTCGCCGCACACCCTCGACACGAAGCGCGACCTCGGAGGCGAAATCAGCATCCGGCACCGGACGCGGAAGACTTTTCAGCTCGCGGAACAGGGCGGCGTCCAGGGCATCCTCGTCCTCCGTTGGCCGGCCCTCGCGCACAGCGCGCCAGACACATTCCTGCGCCTCCCAGGCCGATTCGTCAACGGGGTCGTGATGCGGCTTGCGCGTAGTCATGCGGGTTCTCCGATCTGTTCGGCCATGCGTGCGCGCAACAGCTTCCGCGCGCGATGCAGGTGGCTTTTCACGGTGCCTTCGGGCGCGTCCAGGATGCGCGCAATCTCGGGAATCGTCAGCTCTTCCAGATGATAGAGCGTCAAGGCGGTGCGCTGGACCGGCGGAAGGTCATCCATCTGCTCCAGCAGCCATGCGGTCATTTCGCCCTGTGCAGCGTTCTGCGCGACATCGAGTCCACTGTCCATGCCATCCAGCAACGCCTGTCCTTCCTCGCCACCGACGCAGGCCGACAGCGCCTTGCCCCGGCGCTCCATGTGCCGCAGCGCGATACGATAGGCGATGCGTCCGATCCAGGTCTTCAGCGCGCTGTCGAAACGGTACTGATGCAAGCACTGATGCACGCGCAGAAAGGTCTCCTGGCACAGATCGCGGGTCTCGTCCGGATCGCGCACGATGCGCTGGACGATATGCCAGCACAGCCCCTGATGCAGACGCACCAGGCACTCGAATGCTCCGGGCCGACCTGCGGTCACGGCCTGGACCAGTTCGCGGTCGCTCATCATGCGGGAAGTCGCCTCATGCATGCATGGATACGTCCGCCATCGGAATGGTTGCAACGTGCCTGCTGCAACCATTCGGCGCAAGCGCGTATCCATCCTCCATGAACGGCGCATTCGCCGCCCCGACCACGGAGTCCTGCATGTCCTTTCTCATCCCCATCGTGTTCTTTCTCTGCGTCACCTACGCCATCAAGGCCGGCTTCGACGCCATCGTGCGCTACCGCATCGTCAAGGAAGGCGTGTCCGGCGAGTTGATGGAATCGATGATCGCAACCGAACGCGAACAGCGCCGCTACAGCTCCCTGCGCTGGGGCGTGTTCCTGGTCGCCATCGGTGTCGCCTTCGGCCTGATCTCGGCGTTCGGCTGGACCTCGGTGACGCCGGGCGCCATCACCGTGATCGCCGTCTGCGCCGGCATCAGTCAGTTGATCTACTACGCCATCGTGCGCCAGAAATCCTGATTCATCGTCGCGACTTCGCGTCGGCGGCATCGACGATGCCGCCGACGCAATCCACCCCCTTCTGGAAACTAGAACCGGCAACGGAAGCACCCACTTTCGCCAACCGCATCACAAATCTGCGCAATGCAGGTAGAGTGGTCCATGTCACCGCGCCAACGGCACGGTCGATAGCGGAACACGAAGAAGCGCTTGGACAGGGGCATGATTTCACGCCAGGACCCGCACGCACCGAGACCCGCCCAGCGCGGCGCGTTCCTGCGGGCCGCAGGCTTTCTCAAGACACATCCGATTCTTCTGCATCTGGGCCTGATCCTGGCCTGGCTGCTGCTGTGGCGTCTGTCCGCGCTGATGCAGTATGCACCGCACGCAAGCCTGTGGTTCCCACCGGCGGGACTGAGCTTTGCCGCACTGCTGCTGATCGGCTGGCGCGCCGTGCCGGCTCTGATGCTTTGCGGCGTCGGCGCGACGTTCTGGATCGACCGCATCTACCAGTCGCACACGCCGTGGCGGGAGCTGCTCCTGACCGGCGTCATTTTCGGCGTGGCGCACTGCGCCTCGTACGGCATCGGCGCCGGACTGCTGCGCCGCATCATCCGCCGCAGCACCCTGCATTCGCTACCAGGCATCATCATCGCCTTCCTGGTGCTCGGCTGCCTCGCCGCACTGAGCGCCGCATGGTCGGGCGTCGAATCGCTGCGCGTGGCCGGGCTACTCGCCGCCTCGGCCAATCACGGTCTCTGGCTGCCGTGGTGGGTCGGCGACATGGCCGGCGTGCTGGTGCTCACGCCGCTCTTCCTGGCCCTGATCAGCCAACTGTTTCCACAGATCGAATCCTGGTTCGGCGGCCTGCAGTTCCAGGTCCAGCCCCAGCACCGCTGGCCCTATGCGGGCAAGCTGCTGGTCAGCGTCGTGCTTCTCAGCGCGCTGATGCTCACGGCAGCGCACTTCCGCCAGCCGGAAATCGCCTTCGGCACGTTTTTCCTGATCCTGCCGCAGATGTGGGTGGTGTACACCGAAACCCCGTTCCGCAGCGCACTGAGCATCGCGATCTTCAGCACCGCGCTGGCCTTGTGGGTGGAAATACTCGGCCTGATCGACCAGGCGCTGGTCTACCAGTTCGCGATCTGCGTGATCGCCGCCAACACCTATTTCGGCTTGGCGGTGCCCGTGTTGCTGGCGCGCAACCGGAAGCTGAGCGAGATGGCCTTTCAGGACGCGCTGACCGGCGCGTGCAGCAAGAGCCACTTTTTCGAGGATGGCGAACGCGCGCTGATCGAGGCACGCAAGTATCGACTCCCGGCCACGCTGATCGTGCTGGACATTGACCGCTTCAAGCGCATCAACGACGAATACGACCATGCCGTCGGCGATCAGGCGTTGATCCGCGTGGCCGAGACCGTGCGTGCGCACCTGCGCGCCGCCGACGTGTTCGGACGTTTCGGCGGCGACGAATTCATGCTGCTGCTGCCCGGAATCGGCCTGCAGCAGGCCCTCGCTGCCGCCGACCGCCTGCGTCTTCACCTGCAGCGCACCGAAGCGCCGGGCACCTCGCAAACGCTGTCGGCCAGTTTCGGCGTCGTGGAACTCGCGCGCGGTGAATCCACGATGCAGGCCTTCAAACGCGCCGACCGCCTGCTGTTGCAGGCCAAGCGTGACGGACGCAACCGCATCGGCAGCGCCGTGCCCGAAACGACGGAGTGAGGCGCGGCGCACAAGGCACCGCGCCGAACGCACCATACGGCGTCAGGCGCCGCCGTGACGTCACTTCTTCTTTTTCTTGGGAATGTACAGGTCCGTGATGGTGCCTTCGTAGACCTCGGCCGCCATGCCCACCGATTCACTCAGGGTCGGATGCGGATGCACGGTCAGGCCGATGTCGGCCGCCTCGCAGCCCATCTCGATCGCCAGCGCCAGCTCGCTGATGAGATCGCCCGCGTGCGGACCGACGATGCCGGCGCCGACGATGCGGTGCGTGTCCTCGTCGAAGATCAGCTTGGTGAAGCCCTCGGTGCGGTCGATGCCGATGGCGCGGCCCGACGCTGCCCATGGGAACTTGCCGACGCCGACCTTCAGACCCTTCTCCTTCGCCTCGCGCTCGGTCACGCCGACCCAGGCGATCTCCGGATCGGTGTAAGCCACCGACGGAATCACGCGCGCGTCGAACTGGCTCTTCATGCCGGCGCAGACCTCGGCCGCGACCTTGCCTTCGTGCGTGGCCTTGTGCGCCAGCATCGGCTGACCGACGAGATCGCCAATGGCGAAGATGTGCGCCACGTTGGTGCGCATCTGCCGATCGACCGCGATGAAGCCGCGTTCGGAGACGTTCACGCCGGCCTTGTCGGCGCCGATCTTGTTCCCGTTGGGGCTGCGGCCGATGGACACCAGCACGCGGTCGAAGATCGAACCGTCCGGCTGATCGTCGCCCTCGAACGTCACCTTGATACCGTTCTTCTGCGCCTTGGCTTCGACCACCTTGGTCTTCAGATGGATGCCCTTGTAGCGCTTGGCGATGCGCTGCTGCAGCGGCTTGACCAGGTCCTTGTCGGCGCCCGGCATCAGCTGGTCCATCAACTCGACCACGGTCACTTCGCTGCCCAGCGCGGCGTACACGGTGGCCATTTCCAGGCCGATGATGCCGCCGCCGACGACCAGCAGCTTCTTCGGCACGTCGGCCAGTTCCAGCGCGCGCGTGGAATCCATGATGCGCTCGTCGTCCCACGGGAACATCGGCAGCTTCACCGACTGGCTACCGGCGGCAATGATCGCCTTCTCGAAGCGGATCAGCTTGGTGCCGTCGGCGCCCTCCACTTCCAGTTCGTGGGGCGACACGAAGGTGCCCGTGCCCTGCACGGTGCGCACCTTGCGCTGCTTGGCCATGCCGGCCAGACCGCCGGTCAGCTTGCCGACCACCTTGTCCTTGAAGTCGCGCAGCTTGTCCAGATCGATCTTCGGCTTGCCGAAGGAAATGCCGTGCGCGGCGATGGCTTCGGCTTCCTCGATCACGGCAGCCGCGTGCAGCAGCGCCTTGGACGGAATGCAGCCGACGTTGAGACAGACGCCGCCCAGCGAGCCGTAGCGTTCGACCAGCACCGTGTCCTGATCCAGATCGGCGGCGCGGAACGCCGCGGTGTAGCCGCCGGGGCCGGAACCGAGCACCAGCACCTGGCAGGTGATATCGGCCTTGCGGCCCGTCTCGGAAGCGGCCGACGCGGATGCAACTTCCGGCGCTGCCGGCGCAGGAGTCGGGGCCGGTGCAGGGGCCGGCGCGGGCGCCGCCTCGCTCTTTCCGGCGTCGTCCGAACCACCCGTCGCGCCTTCCTCGACCTCGAGTGTGAGGATCACCGAGCCCTCAGCCACTTCATCGCCCTCGGCGATCTTCAGCTCGACCACCTTGCCGGCCGACGAGGCAGGAACTTCCATGGTCGCCTTGTCCGACTCCAGCGTGATCAGGCCCTGCTCCTTCTCCACCCGATCGCCGGGCGCGACGAGCACCTCGATGACGGGCACCTTGTCGAAGTCGCCAATGTCGGGAACCTTGATCTCGATGGTCTTGGCCATGCCTGAAAATCCTTACTTTTTCTCGTTGCCGCCATCGGCGGCGTGGGGATCGTCTGCGGGAGTCGAAGCGGGCGACGCTTCGGCGATCTCGCGTTCGACATCGCGCACGGCGTCGTTGCCGTGGCGATGTCCGGGGTCCTGCACATCGGGCCCGCGCGGTGCGCGCTCGTCCTCGCCGTCCTCCGGAGGACGGCGCCAGGTACGCACATGCAGGTCGCGCTGCGGGAAGGGAATCTCGATCTCGTATTTTTCCAGCGCCGTGTGCAGCGCCCAGTAGTAGGCCGCCGTCACCGCGCCCGGTCGACGCGTGGCCTCGGCGTTGAGCCAGACCACCAGCTTGAAGTCCAGCGAGGAATCGCCGAAGCCGGTCAGCCACACCTGCGGCGCGCGCGGCCCCTCGTTGGTCAGCGTGAACGGCACCTCGGCGGCGGCTTCCAGCGCGGCCTTCTTCACCAGTTCCTTGTCGGTGCCGTAGGCGACGCCGAACTCCACCTTGATGCGGCGCGAGACCTCGCGCAACGTCCAGTTCACCACTCTGCCGTTCACGAACTCCGAGTTCGGCACCAGAATGTCGATATCGTCGTTGGTGGTGATGCGCGTGGCGCGGATGTGGATGTCGCGCACATGACCGTGCACGCCCGAGGCCAGTTCGACGAAATCGCCGACCTTCAGCGTGCGCTCGAACAGCAGGATCAGGCCGGAGACGAAATTGTTGAAGATCGCCTGCAGACCGAAGCCCAGGCCCACACCCAGCGCACCGGCGAACACCGTCATCTTCGCCATCGGCACGCCGGCGACGTTCAGCGCCACCAGGATGCCGATCACCATCAGAAGGTAGTGCACCACCCGCTCGATGGTGTAGATCGACGACTGGTTCACCTGACCGTGCTTGTTGCCGTAGCGCCGCAGCAGGAACTTGATGACCGCCGAGGCGACCATGAACAGCACCAGCAGCAGCACCGCGAACAACACCGAACCGACGGTGATCTTCACCCCGCCGATCTCGTAGCCGTAGTTCAACCACTCGCCCACCTGCTTCACGCCATGCTCGACGGCCTTCTTGGGCGCGTCGGGGATGACCGAATCGGGGGCGAGCCAGGCGAGCATCAGCGGCAGGTCACAGCAGCAGACGACGGATGTCGCCCAGCGTGCGGGCCAGGTACGCGGCGAAGCGCGCAGCGTCGGCGCCATCGATGACGCGGTGGTCGTACGACAGCGACAGCGGCAGCATCAGGCGCGGCTGGAAAGCCTCGCCGTCCCACACCGGCTGCATCGACGAGCGCGACACGCCGAGGATGGCGACTTCCGGCGCGTTCACAATCGGCGTGAACGCGGTGCCGCCGATGCCGCCCAACGACGAAATCGAGAAACAGCCGCCGGACATCTCGGCCGGACCCAGCTTCTTCTCGCGCGCCTTTTTGGAGATCTCGCCCAGCTCGCGCGCCAGCTCCAGCAGGCCCTTCTTGTCGCAGTCGCGGATCACCGGCACGACCAGGCCGTCCGGCGTGTCCACGGCGATGCCGATGTGGAAGTACTTCTTCAGGATCAGCGTCTCGCCGGAAGCATCCAGCGAGGCATTGAACTGCGGGAATTCCTTCAGCGCCGCAACCACGGCCTTGATCATGAACACCAGCGGCGTGACCTTGAGGCTGTCGTTCTCCTTGGCCAGGCGCTTGCGGAAGGCTTCCATCTCGGTGATGTCGGCCTGATCGTGCTGGGTCACATGCGGAATCATGGCCCAGTTGCGGGCCAGATTGGCGCCGGAAATCTTCTTGATGCGCGAGAGCTTCTTTTCCTCGATCTCGCCGAACTTGGCGAAATCGACCTTCGGCCACGGCAACAGGTCCAGACCGTTGCCGCCGCCGGAACCGCCGCTCGGACGCGCGCCGGAGGCCAGCGCATGCTTGACCCACGCCTGCACGTCCTCGCGCTGGATGCGTCCCTTGCGACCGCTGCCCTTGACCTGATGCAGATCCACGCCGAGTTCACGGGCGAAGGCACGCACGGCCGGGCTGGCGTAGGGCGCATCGCCCGGCATCACCACGCTGGCGTCGAACGGCACCGGCGGAGTGCGGGTCTCACCGGCATCGGTCGATGCCGCGCCGCGACTGTCCGCGGGCGCCGGGGCCGGAGCAGGCGCTTCGGCCTTGCTCGGTGCGGGAGCTGGCGCAGGTGCAGGGGCCGGAGCAGACGCCTCGGCTTGTTCTTCACCACCGCTCGAAGCGCTGTCGTCCGCCGGCTCGTAGGTCGCGATCACACTGCCTTCGGCAACTTCATCGCCCTCGCTGACCTTGACCTCCTTGATGACACCGGCGCCGGGCGACGGCACCTCCATCGTGGCTTTGTCCGATTCCAGCGTGACCAGGCCCTGGTCCTTCTGCACCGAATCACCCGGCTTCACCAGTACTTCGATGACGGGAACGCCGTCGAAATCACCGATATCCGGTACGCGAATTTCCTGGACTTGGGCCATGGATCCTCCTGGCGGGGTTGAGCTGAAACCGGTGATAACGCCGGCGAACGTGGGGGGAACGTCCATGATATGACGAATCGACGCGCTTGTTTCATCTTGCGCGCCGAATCTGGGCAAAAAATCGCTCTCTATCGAGCCAAAAACGCCCGGTCAGAGCCTGTCGGCATCGATCTTGCGCACATTCAGGTCGCGCTGCGGGAACGGAATGGAAATGCCTTCGGCGTCGAAGCGCTCCTTCACCGCGCGCACGAAGTCGGTCTGCGTGGCCCAGAAGTCGGGCGCCTTCGTCCAGCCCCGGATCACCAGATTGACGCTGCTGTCGGCCAGTTCGGTCGTCCACACGCCCGGCGCGGGATCGTCCAGCACGCGCTTGTCGGCCTTCAGCAGATCGCGCGCCGCGTCCATCGCCTTGCCGATGTTCGCATCGTAGCTGATGCCGACCGCGACTTCGAAGCGTCGCGTGCCGCGGGCATTGAAATTGATCACCGCTTCGCCGCCGACCTTGGCGTTGGGAATCACCACGTCGCGGCCGTCCGGCGCGATCAGCCAGGTCTGCATCAGGTCGATGCGGTCGACCGTGCCCAGGAACGATCCCACCTGCACGAAATCGCCGACCTTGAACGGCCGGAACATGATCAGCAGCACGCCCCAGGCCAGATTCGACAGCGATCCCTGCAGCGCCAGACCGACGGCCAGGCCGGCGGCACCCAGCACCGCGACGAACGACGCCGAGGGAATGCCCGCCGTGCTCAGCGCGGCGATGATGACCATCACCAGCAGC
Organism: Oleiagrimonas citrea; assembly: GCF_012395255.1. Taxonomy (GTDB): domain Bacteria; phylum Pseudomonadota; class Gammaproteobacteria; order Xanthomonadales; family Rhodanobacteraceae; genus Oleiagrimonas; species Oleiagrimonas citrea. Next base: position 31,956 of record NZ_JAAZQD010000004.1, on the reverse strand, counting down.
AGTCCGAACAGCGCATTGCGCAGAAAAGCGACCAGGGTGATGTCGACCTTGGCGTGATTCATCGCGCGCCGCCCCATGTTGGCCACGCGACCGGCGATCCAGATGCCGATCACCAGCACCAGCAACGCGATCAGCAACTTGATGCCGTATGACTTGAGATCGGCTGCCAGATGATCGGGCAGGCCGAGTCGATTGAAGAGATCCGTCATGGCTTCGCCTTACTTCCACAATGAAAAATAAAGCATCAGGTTACCATCGCCCCGCCGGCTGCCCGACCATTCCGCAGCGCGTTCGGCGACGACGCCTGCTTCCGGTACATTGGCGGTTCATTTCCACGCACGCACCGACATGGGCAAACCTCGCGCACCCGCCGACCCCGATCGCGTCATCGCGCCCGGCACCATCGCCGCCAAGGGACAATCCGGCGACGCCAACGCGCTATGGCGCTATGAAAAGCACCGCCGACAGAATCTGCAGGCCACGCCGGGACCGCATGCCGTCGCACTGGTGCTCGACCGCCTGAAAGCCGACTTCAACGTGCCCAAGATCTTCCGCAGCGCCGAGGCCTTCGGTGCGCACGCCGTGCATCTGGTCGACGTTGGACCGTTCGACCCGGCACCGGCCAAAGGCGGATTCAAGCATGTCCCGGCGCGGTTCCACGAGCGCTTCACCGACTGCGCCACGGCGCTGGCACAGGACGACTTCACGCTGGTGGCACTGGAGCCGTTCGCCGACGAACTACTGCACGAAATCGAACTGCCTCCGCGCTGCGCGTTCGTGCTCGGCCACGAACTGCACGGTCTGAGCGAAGAGGCTCGCGCGCAGAGCGGCGCGCGCTTCGTGCGCATCCCACAGTGGGGCGCGGTGGACAGTCTCAATGTCGCCGTGGCCGCCTCGGTCGCGCTGTATGAATTCGCGCGCCAACACGGCACGCCGACGCCCGCGCCACGCCGCAACGCGCAGCGCTGACCCCCGACGAACCTCAGCCGCGTTTCGCCGCAGCCGTGAAACGCTGCACCACTGCAACCGTGCCCAGATGCCAACCCAGCCAGGCCAGTACGGGAACCGCAATGGCCTTCAACGCCAGACTGATCAACGTGGTGCGATTGACCTTGGCGATCAGCGCGCGTGTCAGCTCCGGATACTGCGCCTGCGCCAGCAGATCGACGCTCGAATGCTGGAAGCTCTGCCACTGCGCGAACAACAGTACGCCGCTGGCCAGTGAATAGGCCGCCAGCGCGAACGCCAGCCAACGCAGCAACGGACGCGCCCAGCTTCGCCACAGCAGTACGCCAGCCGATGCGCTGAGCGCGAGTCCCGCCACCAGCACATACACGGCATCCCAGGCCAGCATCCAGCCCATCCGCGAGGATTGCGCGGCCGCTGCATCGCCGATCAAGTGCATCAACCGCCACGCATGCATGGCGTACTGCAGCACACCCCAGGCGGTCAGCAGCAGCACCAACCAGACGACGATACGCAGAAGAAACAGGTGACGTTCACTCATGGGGACGCTTGCAGAGTCTTCGAAACAGTCTTTCAGTCTAACTGCTTGTGCCATGCGTCACCGCCTGCCACGAAAAAGGCCGGCAAGCCCGGGAGGCTTGCCGGCCCGAGTCGCGTCATCCGGCCACACGGCCCGGAGGCCCGCATCGCCGGCGCACCGGATCAGCGGCGCGAGATCGTGAAAGCGCCCACGTCGATGCCCAGATCGACGCCCTCGCCTGTCCCGGCCAGCGCCAGCGACACGGTGCCCTTGGTCAGCACCTGCGCCGAGCTGGACTTGACTACGCCGGCATGCGCCTGGGCCTGGGCGTAGCGACCGAGCACGTCGGCGATCGTGTGCACATCGGAAAACCGACCCTTGCCATCGTCGATGTGCCACTTACCGGCCGTCAGTCCTGCGCCCTTCACAGTGATCTTCACGGGCATGCTGGTGCCGTCGGCGCAGGTGACCATTCCGGTCCCTTCGGCATGCTTGTAGATGGCGGACCAGCCCGTCATCGAATACGTGAGCTTGCAGTCCAGCGTCGGCTTCGCGGCCATCGCCGGCACGGCCATCGCCGCGCAACCAACCAGCACCGCACCCATGAGCATCGAGCGTCGAATGGTCATTGATTACCTCCTTGCGTGGGTTCAACGTGGAACGGCGACCAGTCTTGTCGGGCGTCGATGAATCGCGGCAAAAGTCCGTATGATCTTGTTCAGGAAGTATTTCGAACGCGGCGTCGGGTGCGTTTGGACGCGACCGGGCGCATACTACCTGTCATGACAAGTATTGGAGGCGTCATGAGCAAGCACTACCTGGTGGGATACGACGGTTCGGCATCCGCGGACCGCGCCTTCGCATTCGCCGCAGATCAATCCCGACATGACGGTGGCCGTATCCGCGTCGTCTCCGCGCTGCAGGTGACCGATGCCGGCGCCGATTCCTGCGCGGCCATGATGACCGACGAGGGCGCGCGCCAGGCCCGAGACATGCTGAACGCGCTGAAAAACAGCGCATCCGATCTGGGCAGTCGCATGGATACGGAGGTCGTCTACGGCAGTCCGGGCGATGTGCTGCTGGCGCAGGTCGCTGCGCACGGCATCGATCACATCGTGGTCGGCCACAGCGGCCGAGGCGTGCTCGCCCGCTGGCTGATCGGCTCGGTCTCCGACGACATCCTGTCGCGCGCACGCGTGCCAGTCACGGTGGTGCGCTGACTGCCGACCCGCACCGCTGGTCTTTTTCGGGGCGGCTTGACTATGCTAGTTGTCATAAGAACGTCACACGCGGCCCGGTGACGAACCGAGCACGCGTCGTGCACGCAAGGAGACCTGCCCGATGCAAGATGCCAGAGCGCTGCCCTGGAAACTCGAGGACATCGACTTCACACGCTTCGACGCCGAGAAGGCTCGCGCGGACGAAGACCTTATCTGCCTGATCTGCGCGTCCTCGTTCATCGAAAGCGGCTCGGATCTCTACACCCGTAACCTGGTCGAGCACTACCGGGACGATGAGGCGGTCCGAACCTGGCTCGACGACCACTGGGAACACGAAGAGCTGCAGCACGGCCGCGCCCTGGCCACCTACGTCCGCCACGCCTGGCCGGACTTCGACTGGGACAGCGCCTTCGCCGACTTCTTCGCCGAATACGGCGCGGTGTGCACCAGCGAAGAACTGGAACCACGTCGCGGCCTGGAGCTGGCCGCCCGCTGCGTGGTCGAGACCGGCACCGCCAGCCTCTATCGCGCGATCCACACGCAGACCGAGGAACCGGTGCTCAAGCAGCTGACCGAGTACATCAAGAGCGACGAAGTACGCCACTACAGCCACTTCTACAAGTACTTCCGGGCCTACGAGAAACGCGAGCGCAACGGACGTTGGCGCGTGCTGCGCGCGGTGTTCCGCCGTCTGATGGAAATCCGCAACGAGGACGGCGACATCGCACTGCGCCACGTGTTCGCCTACCGCCGCCCGGAGCTGAACGAAGACCCCGAGGCCTTCAAGCAGGCCAGCAGCCGCATCTACGGGCGTATCCGCAAGCATCTGCCCGCGGAGATGACGGTGAAGATGCTGCTCAAACCGCTGAATCTTCCGCCGCGCCTCAGCGCCGGCCTGCAGACTCCACTGACCAAATTGACCGAGCGCTTCGTGCTGCGCTGAAGCCGACACGCATCATGCGCACCGCGATGGCCGCTTCGCGCCCTGCGACGCGAAGCGGCACCTGCCTCACTTCTTCTTGGGCAACGGCTTCCATTTGGATGCATCGAAGCCACCGACCTCGAATTCGAGGTCGCGCTCGCCGCTGCCCTTCATGCGCACCTTCATGTGGATGACGGACGCCTTTTCCAGGCGTGCGATGAAGCCCTTCTCGTCCCGGAACATCAAGGCAGGGCGACCGCCCTGCGGCACATAGGCCTTGAGCTTGACCGTGGTGTCGTCGAACTTCACCGGGACAGTGCAGTTGCCCTTGCAGACGAATCCCTGGCTACCGTCGGCATAGAGAAACACGCTCAAGCCCCAATCACTGTGCCGACGCAGGATCAGGCGCAGATCGAGCGCCGCCGGACGACTGACACCAATCGCCGCTGTGCTCTGCGTGCCGCCCGCCATCGGCGCGACTTGGTACACCCACAGGCGCTGCAGCCGCTCCTTGGTCGCCTTGGCCTTGGCCTTGGCGCGCAAGTCGTCGAGCTGCGGCTTCACCTCGGCCGCAGCCTTGGTGTCGGGATACTTGGACACGATTTCCTCGCCCAGCGGCACCGCCAGGCTGTAGCTCTTCATGTCCACCATCTTCTGATAGGTCGTCAGCGCATCCTGCGCACGCGCTTCGGTCGCCGCCTTGCGCGCTGCCGCCTGCTGTTCCGGGGTCGGCCCCTTCGAGCAGGCGCCGAGCGCCACCAGCATCACCACGAGCGCCGCAGCGCGGCGGGCAGTCCTGTACATCATCGAACACGCTCCGAGTGCATCGACGGCCTCGCCGTCAGTCACCGGCCAGTGTATCGGCTACCGCAGGCGCCTTCAGCTGCCGCTGCCGTTCGTGGTCTTGTGCATGTCCGGCGCGGGCTTGGCCATCACCTCGACATCGCCCCGGTGCTTCTGCGCATCCTTGATCATGTCCCTGTCCAGCGGACGGATGCGGCGGATCTGGCAGGGAACCCCCGTGTTCGACGGGATGATCGAGTCGAAGGTCGCGCTGACCTGCTCCATGTGCGAAGTGATCGAGATCGCCGGCGTGTATTCAAGCCCCGGACACGACGGCAGGTCCATCAGATAGACCCGCCGGGGTGTCACGTAGGCCACCACCTGATGATCGTTGATCGGATCCCAGGCATAGAACCCGCGGATGGAATTGAGCTGGATGTGATTGACCGGCTGGCCGGCCGCGGCCTCGAACCGGGCCGCGCGCGCGGCCCGGTCCTGCGAGGACGGCACACTTGCACAAGCCGCCAGAGGAATCAGCATCGATGCCAGAACCCACGTACGCGCTTTCATCACACGATCCTCCAGTCAGGAGCTTGCGTTGTATTGAACCAGACCACCGCCCGCCGAGCGAGTTCAGGCAGCTTCCGGCTCGCGCAGACTGTCGTTGTCGATCACGAAACGGTAGCGGACGTCGCCGCGCAGCATGCGCTCGTAGGCCTCGTTGATCTGCTCGATGCCGATCACCTCGACATCCGCCGCCACGCCGTGCTCGGCGCAGAAGTCCAGCATTTCCTGTGTTTCGCGGATGCCGCCGATCAGCGAACCGGTCAGACGCTTGCGACCCCGGATCAGCGAACCGGCGCTCAGCGCCTGCGGTTCCGGCAGACCGACCAGGACCATGGTGCCGTCGCGGCGCAGCAGGCCCAGATAGGCGTTGTAGTCGTGTGCAGCGGAAACCGTGTCGAGGATGAAATCGAAACGGCCGGCATGCTGCGCGAAGACGTCCTCGTCGCGGGTGGACAGGAAATCGTCCGCACCCAGCGCCAGCGCGCTGTCGCGCTTGCCCGGCGAATGGCTGAGCACGGTGACGTGCGCGCCCATGGCCTTGGCCAGCTTCACGCCCATGTGGCCCAGACCGCCCAGGCCGACCACGGCGACCTTGTCGTCCTTGCCGACGTCGTAGCGGCGCAGCGGCGAATAGGTGGTGATACCCGCGCACAGCAGCGGCGCGGCGCGATCCAGCGGAATGCCCTCGGGCACGCGCAGCACATAGTTCTCGTCGACCGTGATGCGGGTGGAGTAGCCGCCCCAGGTCGGCCGGCTCTTGTCCAGCTTGCCGTCGGTGCGCTCGTAACCGTTGTAGGTCACGCTCATGCCTTCGCTGCAGAACTGTTCCTCGCCGTCCAGGCAGGCCTCGCAATGACGGCAGGAATCGACGAAACAGCCGACACCGACGGTATCGCCCTCTTTCCAACGCTCGACCTGGTTGCCGACCTTGACCACGGTACCGACGATCTCGTGGCCAGGCACCATCGGGAAGATGCTGCCGCCCCAGTCGTCGCGCGCCTGATGGATATCGGAATGGCACACGCCGCAGTAGCGGATGTCGATGAGTACTTCATGCGGTCCCGGCTCGCGGCGCTCGATGGCGAACGGGGCCAGCGGTTCGGTGGCGGACGGGGCGGCCCAGGCGGGGGTCTTCAGCATGGCTCGGCTCCTGTATGTCGAAACGACATTTGAATTAATATACTGAGCGGTGCAGCCTAACACGGCGCACCTCTTCTTCCCTGTACAAAGCCTCAACGCATGGCCCATGACGCCCCCGCGAATGCCGCGCCGCTTCGCGCCTACCCCGCATTCGTGCATTTCTGGATCGCACGCATGGCCTCCGGCTTCGGCTTCCAGATGCTGTCGGTCGCCGTTGGCTGGCAGATCTATGCGCTGACCGGCAACGCCTTCGACCTAGGCCTGGTCGGCCTGGTGCAGTTCGTGCCCTCACTGCTGCTGGCGCTGCCGGCCGGACACATCGCCGACCAGTTCAATCGTCGTCGGATCGTGGTGACCTGCCAGGCACTGGAATGGATCGCCATCGCCGCGCTGGCGCTGGGCAGCTGGCAAGGCTGGCTGAGCGAAACCGGCATTCTGACGCTGCTGTTCGTCATCGGCCTGGCGCGCGCGGTGGAATTTCCGACCCGGCAGGCCATGGTGCCCGGACTCGTGCCCGCCTCCGTGCTGCCACGCGCGATGGCGATGAACGCTTCGGCGATGCAGGTGGCGATGATCGCCGGTCCGGCCGCGGGTGGCTTTCTCTACGTCGCCGGCCCGGATGCTGTGTACGCCACGGCCGCGATGCTGTACCTGGTCTCGATCGTGCTGCTGGCGCGCCTGCGCTACGACCACCGCCCGCCGCGCCGCGAGCCGGCGACGCTGAAGACCGTGTTTGCGGGCGTCAGCTTCATCCGCGCGCGACCGGCGATTCTGGGTGTGATCTCGCTCGACCTGTTCGCCGTGCTGCTGGGCGGTGCGACGGCGCTGCTGCCGATCTTCGCCCGCGACATTCTGCACACCGGCCCCTGGGGACTGGGCCTGCTGCGCGCCGCGCCGGCGGTCGGCGCGCTGCTCATGTCGGTGTGGCTGGCGCGGCGCACGATGCAACGCCGCGTGGGCATGATCATGTTCGCCTCGGTGGCCGGCTTCGGCGTGGCCACCGTGGTGTTCGCGCTCTCGCACGTGCTGTGGCTGTCACTGCTGGCGCTGGCCGCTCTGGGCGCGTTCGACATGGTCAGCATGGTCATCCGCGGCGCACTGGTACAGCTGGACACTCCGGATGAAATGCGCGGCCGTGTCAGCGCCGTCAACTCGATCTTCATCAACACCTCCAACCAGCTCGGCGAATTCGAGTCGGGCATGATCGCGGCGTGGATCGGCGCGGTCGGCTCGGCGCTGGTGGGCGGCCTGGGCACGCTGGTCGTGGTCGGTCTGTGGATGTGGATGTTCCCGGTGCTGCGTCGACGCCAGACCCTGGAGAATCCTGCGGAAGAACAGCCTCCCGCATCGCCCTGACGCCTCGCCTGTACATCGCACGCATGCGCGGTGCATGGCCGGAAGCGCCCGCAGGACGCTGAAACCGACGGCTGGTGACGCGGACGCCCGGCTGAGCGAGTCGAACACCGCTCTTCCGCGCGCCCGTATGACCAGATTATGTCCCTTATGCACGATAAGTGACGATGGCCATGACGAGGCCGCCGCTGCACCCAAGCGGATTGCAGGGAAGGCAAGATACCTGCGTGTACGGGAATTCGAATGCGCGAACGCTCAGGCGCTGCGCGACAGGTGCATATCGTTGCGGGCGCCGCTCTCGCGTCCCTTGCGCAAGGCACTGACACGACGCAGCCAAGCCAATGCTTGCGCGGCCGGGTCCTGTTCCCCGTGGAGAATGATGTCGACGATTTCCTCGCCGTCATCCAGGCATACCGCTGCGGGTCGGCCGTCGGATTCGTAGTTGCGCTGCGCGACCAGGCCGGCGAACTTCACCGCACTCTCGCAGAGCATGAACGCCCCGACGAACTCGTCGCCCTGCGACACGGACCAGACGCCGTCCTGGCAGATGATCTTGTAGACGATTCGCTGGGTCATGCCATCCACCGTCCGAGCATGGGTGGGCCGGCGGGCGTCCGTGCCGCCGGCTCGCCGGTTTGCCTTGTTCCGACACTTCCCAACATCCTGTGGGTGGACCTACGGTCAGCTCATCCAAGCCAAAAAGCGCCGGAACGGAACCAGTGTCGCGATTTGGCGGCGCGGCGTCTGCCGGATGATCGCGCCTTCGCGTGTAGGCGAAGTCCGACACCACGTTCTTCGCGCAAAAAAAGACCCGGCTCGCCGAAGGCTTGCCGGGTCAGCATAGGGTTTACTTTTTTCGGAACCGTTACACCGACAGCGGGTTCGGCTTGTCGGCATCGAGCTTGTACTGCTTGATGGCCCGCGCCACGTCCTTGGCATTGACCGCGCCCTCGCGCGCCAGCGCGGCCAGGGCCGCGTGGGCGATCCAGTAGCGGTCGACCTCGAAGAAGCTGCGCAGGTGCTCGCGGGTGTCGCTGCGACCGTAGCCATCGGTGCCGAGCACGGTGTAGTGCTTGCCGTCCGGCATGAAGGCGCGGATCTGGTCGGCGTACTCGCGGACGTAGTCGGTGGCCGCGATGACCGGACCGGCACGATCCTTCAGGCACTGCGTGACATAGGCCTCGCGCGGCTTCTTGGCTTCCGGGTGCAGGCGGTTCCAGCGCTCGGCATCGAAACCGTCGCGACGCAGCTCGCTGAAGCTGGTGCACGACCAGATGTCGGCCTCGACGCCGAAGTCGTCCTTCAGCAGTTCGGCCGCCGCCATGGCCTCGCGCAGGATGGTGCCCGACCCCAGCAGCTGCACGCGCGGCACGCTCTTGGACTTGCCCTTGGGCTTGTCGGCCTCCTGCAGCAGGTACATGCCCTTGAGCACGCCTTCCTCGCAGCCCTCGGGCATGTCCGGATGGGTGTAGTTCTCGTTCATGACCGTGAGGTAGTAGTACTCGTCCACCTGCTCGGCCAGCATGCGACGCACGCCGTCCTGCAGGATGATCGCCACCTCGTAGGAGAAGGTCGGGTCGTACGCCTTGCAGTTGGGAATGGCCCCGGCCAGCAGGTGCGAATGACCGTCCTCGTGCTGCAGGCCCTCGCCGTTCAGCGTGGTGCGGCCGGCGGTACCGCCAATCAGGAAGCCGCGCGAACGCATGTCGCCCGCCGCCCAGGCCAGATCGCCGATGCGCTGGAAGCCGAACATCGAGTAGTAGATGAAGAACGGCAGCATCGGCTGATCGCTGGTCGAATAGCTCGTCGCCGCCGCCATCCAGGCGCTCATGCCACCGGCCTCGGAGATGCCTTCCTGCAGCACCTGGCCCTTGATGTCCTCGCGGTAGTACAGCAGCTGATCGGCGTCCTGCGGGCGGTACTTCTGGCCGAACGGCGCATAGATGCCGATTTGCCGGAACATGCCTTCCATGCCGAAGGTACGCGCCTCGTCGGAGACGATGGGCACCACGCGGGGGCCGATCTCCTTGTCGCGCAGCAGCAGGTTCATGCCGCGCACCAGCGACATGGTGGTGGAGATCTCGCGATCGCCGCTGCCCTTGGTGATCTGCTTGTAGAAGTCCAGGTCCGGCGCCTTGAAGGTCTTGCTGGACTTGCTGCGACGCTGCGGCAGCGCGCCGCCCAGCGCCTTGCGGCGCTCGCGCATGTACTGCACTTCCTCCGAGTCCTCGCCCGGGTGGTAGTACGGCACGTCGTCCAGCTGATCGTCCGGCACCGGAATATTGAAGCGATCGCGGAAATGGCGCACCGCGTCGGCGTCCAGCTTCTTCTGCTGATGGGTCGGGTTCTGCGACTCGCCGGCCTCACCCATGCCGTAGCCCTTGACCGTCTTGGCCAGGATCACGGTCGGCATGCCCTCGGTGTTGGAGGCGGCATGATAGGCCGCATACACCTTGTGCGGGTCGTGGCCACCGCGGTTCAGGCGCCACACGTCCTCGTCGGACAGGTTGGCGACCATGGCCTTGGTCTCAGGGTACTTGCCGAAGAAATGCTCGCGCGTGTAGGCGCCGCCGAAGGCCTTGCAGGCCTGGTACTCGCCGTCCAGCGTTTCCATCATCAGCTTGCGCAGCACGCCCTTGTCGTCGCGCGCCAGGAGCGGATCCCAGTAGCTGCCCCAGACCAGCTTCAGCACGTTCCAGCCGGAACCGCGGAAGCCGCCTTCCAGCTCCTGGATGATCTTGCCGTTGCCGCGCACCGGGCCGTCCAGGCGCTGCAGGTTGCAGTTGATGACGAAGACCAGGTTGTCCAGCTTCTCGCGGCCGGCCAGCGCGATCGCGCCCAGGGACTCCGGCTCGTCGCACTCGCCGTCGCCCATGAAGCACCAGATCTTGCGATCGGTCTTCGGCATCAGGCCACGGTGCTCCAGGTACTTCCAGAACTGCGCCTGGTAGATGGCCTGGATCGGGCCGAGACCCATCGACACCGTCGGCACCTGCCAGTAGTCCGGCATCAGCCACGGATGCGGATACGAGGACAACCCCTTGCCCTTGCCGGCCACTTCCATGCGGAACAGGTCCATCTGCTCGGCGCTGAAGCGCCCTTCCAGGAACGAGCGCGCGTAGATGCCCGGGCTGGAATGGCCCTGGTAGAAGATCAGATCGCCCGGATGGTCTTCGCTGGGCGCGCGCCAGAAGTGGTTGAAGCCGACGTCGTACAGGGTCGCCGAGGAGGCGAAGCTGGCGATGTGGCCACCCAGGCTGCCCGGTTTGCGGTTGGCACGCACCACCATCGCCATCGCGTTCCAGCGAATCAGCGAGCGGATGCGCCATTCCAGCGCCGCGTCACCGGGGCTCTTGGCCTCCATGTGCGGCGGAATGGTGTTGACGTATTCGGTGGTCGGGTCGAACGGCAGGTACCCGCCGGCGCGGCGCGTGGCGTCGACCATGCGGTCGAGCAGGAAGTGCGCGCGTTCCGGGCCGTCGGCATTGATGACCGCGCTGAGCGAATCGATCCATTCCCGGGTCTCGGTGGGGTCGAGATCCTGGTCGAGGATGTCCTGCAGTTGATCCATCGGTTTTCCTCCGCGGCGCGTCCGTGGGGATCGGGCGCCCGCTCATGTCGAACAGGGGGAAGGCCGCGCGCATGAATCGCGCGGCGAGTCCATCAAGTTTACCGCTCACGGCGAAATGCGCCAATGTCACGGCCGTTTAAACGACGTTCGCCGCTGTTTCAGCCCTCTCCGCGGGCCATTTCGGCGCGAATCTGCGCCTCGACGCAGGCGATCGCCGTCATGTTGACCACGCGCCGCACCGTCGCCTGCGGTGTCAGCAGGTGCGCGGGTTTGGCCACGCCCATCAGAATCGGACCGATGGTCACGCCGTCGGACATGTGCCGGGTCATGTTGTAGGCGATGTTGGCCGCATCCAGGTTGGGGAACACGAACATGTTGGCCTTGTCCGTGAGGTTGGAATTGGGGAACAGGCGCGTGCGGATCTCCGGGTCCAGCGCCACATCGGCCTGCATCTCGCCCTCGACCTCCAGTCGCGGCGCGCGCGAACGGATCAGTTCCAGCGCACGACGCATCTTGCAGGTGTTGGCGGTCTCGCGGCTGCCGAAGTTGGAATGCGACAGCAGCGCGATGCGTGGCGTGATGCCGAACATCTTCAGACGCATCGCCGCCATCAGCGTGGATTCGGCAATCTGCTCGGCGCTCGGATTTTCCTCGACATAGGTGTCCAGGAAGAAGAACACGCCCTTGTCGGTGGAGACCGCCGACATCGCCGAAGCGCCCTGCGCGCCCTCATCCAGACCGATGATGTCGGTGATGTAGCGGAGCTTGCGGTGGAAGTGCCCGACCAGGCCGCCGATCATGGCGTCGGCGTCGCCGCGCTCGACCATCAGGGACGCGATGGCAATGCCGCGCGAACGCACCACGGCCTTGGCGTGGGCCGGCGTCACGCCACGACGCTCCATCAGGAGATGGTAATGCTGCCAGTAGTCGTCGAAACGCGGATCGGAGTGGATGTTGCACAGCTCGAAGTCGCGATCGACCTTCAGGCGCAGGCCGGCGCGCTCGATGCGCTGTTCGATGACGTCCGGGCGGCCGATCAGGATCGGCCGTGCCAGCCCTTCGTCGACGATGGTCTGCGCCGCGCGCAGAATGGTGTCTTCCTCGCCCTCGGCGAAAGCCACGCGCTTGAGGTCGGCCTTGGCGCGGTCGAACACCGGCTTCATGGTCAGGCCGGTGCGGAAGACCACGTTCGACAGCTTGTCGCAGTAGGCCTCCATGTCCTCGATCGGCCGCGCGGCCACACCGGACTCCATGGCGGCCTTGGCCACTGCCGGCGGCAGTTGCACCAGCAGGCGCGGATCGAAAGGCTGCGGAATCAGGTAGTCCGGACCGAAATGCGGTACCTGGCCGCCGTAGGCACGCGCCGAGACGTCCGACGCCTCGCGACGTGCCAACTCGGCAATGGCGTGTACGCAGGCCACCTTCATGGCCTCGTTGATGACCGTGGCACCGACATCCAGCGCGCCACGGAAGATGTACGGGAAGCACAACGCGTTGTTGACCTGGTTCGGATAGTCCGAGCGGCCGGTCGCGATGATGCAGTCGGGACGGACCTTCTTCGCCTCTTCAGGCAGAATTTCCGGATACGGATTGGCCAGCGCCAGGATGATCGGCTTGTCGGCCATGCTCTGGACCATCTCTGGCTTCAGCACGCCGCCGGCGGACAGGCCCAGGAAGATATCCATGCCCTCGATGATCTCGCCCAGCGAACGCTTGTCGGTGTCGCGGGCATAACGCTGCTTGTCCGGGTCCATGTTGTCGCGACCGGTGTACAGCACGCCGTCGCGATCGACCGCCAGGATGTTCTCCGGCTTCAAACCCAGCGACACCAGCATGTCCAGGCAGGCGATGCCGGCCGCGCCGGCGCCAGCCGTGGCCAGTTTCACGTCCTCGATCTTCTTGCCGGTCACGTGCAGCGCATTGATGACCGCCGCGCCGACGATGATCGCCGTGCCGTGCTGGTCGTCGTGGAACACCGGGATGTTCATGCGCTCGCGCAGCTTCTTCTCGACGATGAAGCACTCGGGCGCCTTGATGTCCTCGAGGTTGATGCCGCCGAAGGTCGGTTCCATCGAGGCAATGATGTCGACCAGCTTGTCCGGATCGGTCTCGTCCAGCTCGATGTCGAACACGTCGATGCCGGCGAACTTCTGGAACAGCACGCCCTTGCCTTCCATCACTGGCTTGCCGGCCAGCGGCCCGATGTTGCCCAGCCCCAGCACCGCGGTGCCGTTGGAGATCACCGCCACCAGATTGGCGCGCGCGGTCAGCTCGGCGGCTTCCTGGGGATCATCGACAATGGCCTCGCAGGCCGCCGCCACGCCGGGCGAATAGGCCAGCGCCAGCTCGCGCTGGTTGATCAGCGACGTGGTCGGCGTGACCTTGATCTTGCCGGGCGTGGGAAGACGGTGATACTCGAGCGCGGCCTGCGCGAGTTCCTTGGAAATGCTGGACATGAAGAGTGGACTCTGACGGCGGGAGCCATGGCCATGGAGGACCGGAAGCGCCCATGCTAGCCACCTGTCCCTCACGCGGCAACGCATGGATGCACGCGGCGCCACACTTGCCACGGCAACATGGTAGTCACCCACAACGTCCCCGACATAACCGCCCCCATGCCCCATGGGTGTCAAGAACGCCTCGACGTGTCTTGCCGATGCCCGAAGGGTCGCCGACACAGGCACCGATTCACGGCGCCAACCGGCCCGACGCTTTTCGGTGGTCAGACTTCGTCCCGACCCCGGCCCCGCTGACCGGAACGGCGACCCGGCGTCTTGGCCCGGCCCTGCTGCTTGAGGCGCGCTTCCAGCGTCGCCGCCTGCTCCTCGCGCTCGGTCTTGAGCTTGACGTAGTTGCGCCAGCGCTCCGCGTCCAGCTCGCCGGATGCGATGGCCGCCTGCACCGCGCAGCCGGGTTCGGTTTCGTGCGCGCAGTCGGCGAAGCGGCAGCGCAGCGCCAGTTCCTCGATGTCGGCGAACAGGTCCAGCGATTCCTCGCCGGTCAGCTTCAACTCGCGCATGCCCGGGGTGTCGATCAGGCAGGCGCCGCCGGGCAGTGGCAACAGCGCGCGATGCGTGGTGGTGTGCCGACCGCGACTGTCGCTGGCGCGCACCGCACCGGTGGCCATGCGCGACTCGCCCAGCAGCGTGTTGGTCAGGGTCGACTTGCCAGCGCCGGAGGAGCCGACCAGCACCACCGTGTCGCCGGGCCTGAGGTAGCCGGACAGCTGTTCGATGGTGGCGGGGTCACGTGCGTTGATGGCGTGCACCGGCGTGGCGTCGGGCAGTCGCTCGCGCAACGCGGCGCACTTGGCTTCCACGTCCTCGGTCCGGTCGGCCTTGGTCAGCAGTACCACCGGCTGCGCGCCGGAACCCTCGATCAGCAGCAGATAGCGTTCGATGCGGCGCGGATTGAAGTCGCCATCGAGACCGGTCAGCACCAGCACGTAGTCGATGTTGGTGGCGATGATCTGGCGCGCGTAGCGTTCGCCGGCGGCGGCGCGGGTCAGCGTCGAGCGGCGCGGAAGAATGCGTTCGATGGTCGGTGGCTCGGCCTCGTCCAGCACTACGAAATCGCCGACGGCCGGACGCTCCGCAGGATCGATGCGGCGCTTCAGGAAGCGTCCGTCGGGCTGCGCGGCAATCACCGCATGCCCATCGTGCACCTCATAGCCGGCGCGATGCTGCGCCACCACGCGGGCGACGCGCGCGGCAGAATCGCCGTCGCGCCAGCCAATGCGGCGCAGCGCCTCGATGTCGGAACCGGAACTCATGACACGATTATGCCCTGCGAAGCGCCGCATCGCGGCCCCACTTGCTCACGAAGCGCTGTTAGCATGCGGGCAAATCCACTCGTGAAGCCCCGCCGTGACGCCGATCGCACCCAGCGCCCGCCTCGCCGAAGTCCGCTACGAGATCCGTGGCGCCCTGGCCCGCCGCGCGCGCGAGATGGAAGCGGCCGGCGCGCCGATCGTGCACCTGAACATCGGCAACCCGGGGCGCTTCGGCTTCCGCGCCCCGGCACATCTGGTCGACGCCATTCCCGCCCACCTGGCGCACAGCGATGGGTACTGCCAGGAACAGGGTATCGACGAGGCTCGTGACGCCGTCGTCGCGCGCCAGCATGCGCGCGGCGTGGCGGACGTCGACGCCGATCGTGTGTTCATCGGCAACGGCGTCAGCGAGCTGATCGACATCAGCCTGCGCGCCCTGCTCGGTCCCGGCGACGAAGTGCTGCTGCCCAGCCCGGACTATCCGCTGTGGAGCGCCTCAACCGTGCTCAACGGCGGTCGCCCGCGCTACTACCGCTGCCTCGCGGCCAACGGCCATCTGCCCGATCCCGAGGAGATGGAACGCCTGATCACGCCGCGCACCCGCGCCATCGTGCTGATCAACCCCAACAACCCGACCGGCGCGGTATACCCGCGCGCGCTGCTCGAACGTATCGTCGCCCTGGCGGCCCGACATGATCTGCTGCTGCTCAGCGACGAGATCTACGACGACATCGTGTACGACGGCGCGGCCTTCGAACCGCTGGCACCGCTGGCTGGCGACGTGCCGTGCCTGAGCTTCTCCGGGCTGTCCAAGGTGCACCGTGCCTGCGGCTTCCGCATCGGCTGGATGAGCCTGTCCGGCGATCGCGCGCGCACCGCCGAACTGCGCGACGCGCTGCAGTTGCTGTCCGCGCTGCGCCTGTGCGCCAACGTCCCCGCGCAGTGGGCCGTGCGCGCCGCGCTGGAAGGACCCAATACCATCGGCCCGCTGCTGCAGCCTGGCGGCCGCCTGCACGCCGCGCGCCAGGCCGTGCTGGACGGCGTCGCCGCCAGCCGCCATCTGGAACTGGTCGCCCCGCGCGGCGCGCTGTACGCCTTCCCCGCCGTGCGCGCCGAGACCCTGCCCACATTCGACGACAGCGACTTTGCGCTGCGTCTGCTGGAAGAGGAAGGCGTACTGCTCGCCCCCGGCTCCAGCTTCAATGTCGAAGCCAGCCGCCACCTGCGTCTGACCCTGCTGCCGGAACCGGACACGCTGCGCGACGTCTTTGTGCGCATCGAGCGCGTGCTCGAACGCATGAGCGAGACCACGGCACGTCCCGCACGCGCCTCGGCCTGAGCGCGCGTTCACCCGCCCGCGTCCGGAATCGCGTAGGCTGGTGCGCATGATCGATGCTTCCGAAGCCTGCCGCTATCTCGCCCTCGGTGACTCCTACACCATCGGCGAAGGTGTCTGCGCGCACGACCGCTGGCCGCAGCAAGTCGTGAACGCCCTGCGCCGCGAAGGCCTGCGCATGGACGATCCGCAGATCATCGCCGTCACCGGTTGGACCACCGACGAGTTGGCCGCCGGCATGCGCGCGGTCAGCCTGCAGCCGCCCTATGATCTGGTCAGCCTCGGCATCGGCGTGAACAACCAATACCGTGGCCGCGACGTCGGCAACTACCGCGAGGAATTCGCCGAACTGCTGGCACGCGCGGTGCATCTGGCGGGCGACCGTCCGCGTCAGGTGATGGTGACGTCGATCCCCGACTGGGGCGTGACCCGCTTCGCCCGAGAACAGGGACGCGATGCTGCCGCCATCGCCCGCGAAATCGACATCTACAACGCCGTCGGCCGGGACGAGACCCTGCGCGCCGGTGCGCACTGGGCCGACGTCACCGCCCTGTCCCGCGCCTGCGGCGACGATGCCGAGATGCTGACCGACGACGGGCTGCACCCCTCCGCCGCGCAATACACGCTCTGGAACCAGCGCCTGCTGCCCCTGGCGCGCACCCTGCTGCGCCAGCGGCGGGGTTGAAAATCGGCGCGAACGCCCCGACACCAGCGGGTATTCGACTTCGGAGGAGATCGGGCTGCGGGTCAATCCGCGTTATCATGCCCGGCCCCGCTCCACCTACCACGGAACCCCGCCATGTCCCTTGATACCGCCACCCGCGAACGCATCCAGTCGCTGCTCGACACGCACCGCGTGGTGCTGTTCATGAAGGGCGACCGCCACCAGCCCATGTGCGGCTTCTCCGCCGCCGCGGTCGGCGCGCTCAGCGACATTCTGGACGACTTCCATACGGTCAACGTGCTGGAAGACCAGGACATCCGCGAGGGCATCAAGGTCTTCGGCGACTGGCCGACGATTCCGCAGCTCTACGTCGAGGGCGAACTGGTCGGCGGCTCGGACATCGTGCGCCAGATGTACGCCTCCGGACAGCTGCACGCGTTGTTCGGCGCCGAGGTCCCGGACCGCACACCACCCGAAATCACGGTGACCGACAAGGCCGCCGAAGCTATCCGCGACGGCATCGGCAACGCCCAGGGCATGGCCCTGCACCTGAACATCGGCGCCGACCACAGCGCCGGCTTCCAGCTGGCCCCGGCCGGCGACCACGACATCGTCAGCGTCGCCAACGGCATCGAGATCCATCTCGACCCGGGCAGCGCGCAGCGCGCCAAGGGCATTGTCATCGACTGGGTCGAGACCATGCAGGGCGCGGGCCTGAGCCTGCGCTTCCCCGGCGCGGCCGAAGTGCACGACCTGAGCGTCGCCGAACTGAAGACCCGCGTCGACGCCGGCGACATCACCGTCGTCGACGTGCGCCCCGCCGATCAGCGCGCGCTGGCACCGTTCCCGGGCGCGCGATCGCTGGAAGAGGAAGGCGAGGCCGCCTTCGCCAACCTGCCCAAGGACACGCCGATGGCGTTCCTGTGCCATCACGGCGTGTCCAGCCGCGGCGTCGCCGAGCATTTCGCCGCGCACGGCTTCACCCAGGTGCACAACGTCGCCGGCGGCATCGACGCCTGGTCGCAAGAGATCGACGACAGCGTGCCGCGCTACTGAACATCGGCACCTGCAACACCGCGCCTGGCGCGGTAGGATCGAGCAAGGCCGGACATTGCGCCGGCCTTGTTTCGTTGTCCCCGCTGGAGAACCCGATGAAACGCCTGCTTTCCCTGGTCGCGCTCGCGGCCCTGGTCGCGACCGGCGCGATGGCCGCCACCGCGATGCCCTACAACCCCAAGGCCGACGCCAAGGCCGAGGTGCACCACGCCCTTCAGACCGCGCAGAAGAACGACAAGCCCGTACTGGTGTTCTTCGGCGCCAACTGGTGCCCGGACTGCCGCGCGTTGGCCAAGGCCATCAAGACCGGCAAGAACGCCACGCTGATGCACGCCAACTTCAACATCGTGAAAGTGGACGTCGGCAACTTCGACCGCAATCTCGACATCGACAAGCGTTTCGGCGACCCGATCAAGAAAGGCATTCCGGCTGCGGTCATCGTCTCGCCACAAGGCAAGGTGCTGTACGCAACTCGCGCCGGCGAGCTGGCCAACGCCCGCCACATGAGCGATCAGGGCGTGTACGACTTCTTCGAACAGCGTCTGTCGGAGATCAAGCAGGCCCACACTTCCGAATGAGTCCGGCCCCGGACTCGACCGGATCGATCGTCTTCGCGCAGGTGCGGCTGGACACGCCGCGCCTGCTTCTGCGCACGCCGACGGATCGGGATCTGGATGACCTTCTGGCGATCTATGCGCGCCCCGATGTCACCCGGTACGGCATCCATCCGCCATGGACCGAACCCGCACAGGCGCGCGCATGGCTGGACCACGCCGAAGCTGGAAACACGCGCGGCGACGCGCTGACACTCGTGCTCGAGCACCGCGAAACACACCGCGTCATCGGCACCTGCATCCTGTTCCACCTTCACACCGAATCCCGTCGCGCCGAGATCGGTTACGGCCTGCATCCCGAACACTGGGGACAAGGGCTGATGCACGAGGCCCTCACGGCCCTGATCGCCTACGCCTTCGATGACATGAAACTGCGCCGCATTGAGGCCGACATCGACCCCGCCAACGCCGCTTCGCGCCGCGCGCTCGAACGCCAGGGATTCGTTCACGAAGGCCGCCTGCGCGAGCGCTGGGACGTCAACGGCCGCATCACCGACTCCGACCTCTACGGCCTGCTGTCATCCGACCGGGCCACTGGCTGAGTGCTCATCCGCCGCGCATTGTGTCGCGGCACGCCACAGACTCTGCCTTGGAATGGAAACATGGGCGCAGCATCCTGCCTGGAACAGGACGCCGCGCCCCGGTGTTCCGCCCACTGGGAGTGCGCTCCATGAAGCGTTTATGCTGGCCCGGCCTTCTCCTGCTCGGATGCGCCATCATGCCTGCTCGCGCAATGCCACCACATGAAAAGCCGCTCGCTCCGCGCGTGCAGGTCATCGGCCACCGCGGCGCACCGGCGTTTTATCCCGAACACACGCTGGCCTCGTATGCGCGGGCCATCGACGACGGTGCCGATTTCATCGAACCGGATCTGGTCATGACCCGCGACGGCGTACTGGTGTCGCGTCATGAAAACGAGATCGGCGGCACCACCGATGTAGCCAACCACCCTGAATTCGCCGACCGCAAGACGACCAAGCGCATCGACGGACACGAAGTGAGTGGCTGGTTCACCGAGGACTTCACACTGGCCGAACTGAAGACCCTGCGCGCCCGCGAGCGTCTCCCCGCCTTGCGCGGCACCGCCCACGATGGCCGCTTCCAGATCCTCACCTTCGACGAAATCATCGATTTCACCGCCGCCGAATCTGCCATACGCGGACGCGTCATCGGTCTCATCCCCGAGATCAAACACAGCACCTATTTCCGCGAACGCGGCCTGCCGATGGAAACGGCCGTGCTGACGACGCTCGGTGCCCATGCCTATACACGCACCGCACCGGTCGAGATCCAATCGTTCGAGACCGCGAACCTGAAATTCCTGCACGAGAAACTCGGCGGTGCCGACGCCCATCGGCAGCACCCCAACATGCGCCTTCTGCAGTTGATCGACACGCCGGACCGACGCCCCTACGATGTGGCCGCTTCCGGCGGCACGCTGGCCTACGCGCAGATGATGAAGCCCGAGGGACTGCGCGACGTGGCCCGCTACGCCGACGCCATCGGCCCGCCGCTCGAGGCGATCATCCCGCGCACGAACGAAAACACCCTTGGCACCCCGACCGGACTGGTGCATCGCGCCCACGCGGCCGGCCTGGAAGTCCATCCCTACACATTCCGCCCGGAAAACCGCTATCTGGCCCGGGAATTCCAGCGGGGCAACGATCCGAACGCCACACACACGGCCGGGCTTATCGCGCAAATCCGCGTCTTCCTGGCCGCCGGCATCGACGCCTTCTTCACGGACGACCCCGCCGCGGGACGTGCGGCGGTGGAGGATTTCGCTTCACCGCAATAAGGCTTTCACGGCGCATCTGGACACATTCGCTATGATCGAACGGATACCGCGGCCCGCCGCGCCGCACGGGAATCCGCCGCCGCATGTCCAGCCTGGAACGCCTCTACCGCAAACTTGTCGTCGATTCGGACCCGTCGCCGCGTAACGGTGCCGCCCTGCACGAAGACGAACCGCGCAACTTCTTCCTGTTCGTCGGCAGCCACTTTCTGACCAAGCTCGGCGATGCGCTGAGCAATCCCAAGACCACGCTAACCTGGCTCGCCGGAAGCCTGGGCGTGGCCAGCTGGATGACCGCGCTGCTGGTGCCGCTGCGCGAATCCGGCAGCATGCTGGTGCAGATCGGACTGGCCGGCATCGTCGAACGCTTCCGGCACCGCAAATGGGTATGGACCCTGGGTGCGCTGCTGCAGGCCGGCTGCATGTTCGGCATGGCGCTGTGCGCGCTGCTGCTTCGCGGCTACGTCGCGGGACTAGTGCTGCTGGGCCTCCTGGCGCTGTTCGCGTTGTCGCGTAGTCTGTCGTCGGTGGCCTCCAAGGATGTGCTGGGCCGCACACTGCCGAAGCGGCGTCGGGGACGCGCCAACGGCTGGGCCGCCAGCACCGCCGGCGTGGCCACGCTGGGCATCGGCGCCACCGCCGCCTGGCTGGGACCCGGACAGTTTCCGGCTCCCGACTATGCCTTCGTGCTCGCGGGCGCGGGGCTCATGTGGGTCGTGGGCGCACTGCTGTTCGCGGGGCTGCGCGAACCGGCAGCCGAAAACGGCGGCACCGATACCGACACGCGCCTGCGCATGCTCTTCCGCGACCGACGCCTGCAGCGCTTCGTCATCGCGCGTGCGCTGCTCATGTGCACCGCCCTCTCGGCGCCGTACTACGTGATGCTGGCGCACCGGCACGGCGGCGAGACCCTGCGCCTGCTGGCCGTATTCGTCACCGTCGACGGCATCGCCTCGATGCTCGGCGGGCCGGTATGGGGACGCCTGGCCGACCGCTCCAGTCGCCACGTGATGCTCATTGGCGGACTGGCGGCCTCCGTGCTGGGTGCCGTGCTTGCAGTCCTGGCGTTCGGCTACAGCGCGCTGCTCAGTCCGGCCTGGTTCATGCCGCTGATGTATTTCCTGCTGTCCCTGGCGCATCAGGCCGTGCGCACCGGCCGCAAGACCTACGTCATCGACATGGCCGAAGGCGACACGCGCACCGACTACGTCGCCGTCAGCAACTCGGCCATCGGCGTCCTGCTGCTGATCGTTGGTGGCGGCATCGCCGCGCTTTCTTCCTGGTCCCTGTCCGCTGCATTGGCAGTTCTGGCGGCGATGGGCGGTTGCGGAGCCTTATTGTGCGCGCAGCTTCCATCGGTCACGGACGGCGAAGACTGAATCCGCCCGCGACCCGCGCATGCTCATTTGAGCATTTTTCTGTGCGCATGAATCGACATCAGCACGCCGAAGCCCGCCAGCAAGGACACCGCCGACGTGCCGCCGTAGCTGATGAGCGGCAACGGCACGCCTACCACCGGCAACAGACCGGTGATCATGCCGCCATTGACGACCACGTAGACGAAGAAGCTCAATGCGATCGAACCGGCCAGCAGCCGCGAGTACGTTTCCCGCGCCTCGGCGGCAATCCACAGACTGCGGCCGACGATGAACAGATACAGCGTCAGCAGCAGCAGCACACCGAACAGACCGAATTCCTCGCCGAACACCGCGAACACGAAATCGGTGGTGTGCTCGGGCAGGAACTCAAGATGCGACTGGGTGCCGTGCTGCCAGCCCTTGCCGAAGAAACCGCCGGAACCGACCGCGATCTTGGACTGGATGATGTGCCAGCCCGCACCCAGCGGATCGGATTCGGGGTTCAGCATCGTCAGCACGCGCTGCCGCTGGTAATCATGCATGAAATGCCAGGCGACCGGCGCCGCCAGCACGGCCAGTCCCAGCAGCGAAAGAATGCGCTTCCAGCCCATGCCCGACAGGAACAGGACGAAGGCACCGGCCGCGGCCACCAGCAACGCGGTGCCCAGATCCGGCTGTTCGGCAATGAGGCCCACCGGAATGCCGATCAAGACCGCCGCGCCGAGCGTGTGCTTCCATGATGGCGGCAGATGCCGCGGATGCAGATACCAGGCCACCATCATCGGCGTGGTCAGCTTGAGCAGCTCCGACGGCTGGAAGCGCACGACGCCCAGGTCCAGCCAGCGATAGGCGCCACGTCCCTCGCCAACGATGGCGACGATCACCAACAGCAGCACCGAGAAGCTGTACAGCCACGGCGTCCATGTGCGCAGATCGCGCGGCGAGATGCGCGAAATCAGCAGCAGAAGCAGACCGCCGAGCAGAAAGCGCAAGGCCTGATTGATCACCAGTCGCACATTCTCGTCGCCAGCGCTGTAGAGCGTGATCAGACCGGCGCAGGCCAGTACGCTCAATCCGCCCATCAGCGGCCAGTCCAGACGCTTGTGTTCCCACAACCGCACCGCGAAGCGACGCAAGCGCATGCCGAGTGCGTTCATCATCGCGATGCCCCCGGCGAATGGCTCGTCGCTTGATCGACTGTCGGCGGCGGCAGCGAACCCGGTGGCTGCTCGGCCAGCCACGCATCGAAGATCTTGCGTGCGATCGGCGCCGCGACACTGCCGCCCCATGCCCCGCGTTCGACGACCACGGCCACCGCGATGCGCGGATCACTGGCCGGCGTGTAGCCCTCGAACAACGCGCGGTGCCGTTTCGCCAATGCCTTGAGGTCGGTCCGGTCTTCGTAGGCCTTGGTCGTCCGCGAGTAGCGCTCGGCAGTGCCGGTCTTGCCCGCGATGATGTACGGGAATCCGTCGCCCAACCCGTGCGCCGTGCCCTTGTCCGCATTAACGACTGCGATCATGCCCTTGCGCACCACTTTCCAGTCGTTCGGATCATGTGCGATCGGCTTGCCGGGCGGCGGCGGCTTGACCGGCTTGCGCTTGCCGTCGACACCGGCTCGCGTCGCCACGAGCAGATGCGGACGGTGCGGAACGCCGCCGTCGGCCAACGTGGCCAGCGCATTGGCCAGCTGGATCGGCGTGACCACCCAATAGCCTTGCCCGATGCCGGAAATGACCGTCTCGCCCGGATACCACGGTTGATTGCGATGGATGCGCTTCCACTCGCGCGAGGGCAGCACCCCGGCCGCCTCGCCGGGAAGGTCGACGCCGGTCGGTTTGCCGAAACCGAATTGCGCCATCCAGCTGCTTAGCTTGTCGATGCCCATGTCCAGCGCCAGCTTGTAGAAATAGGTGTTCACCGAGCGCTCGATGGCATAGACCAGATCCGTACGGCCCACTCCGCCGCGCTGATCGTCGCGATAGCCGCGCGACTGCCCCGGGATGTAGAACACGCCGGTCGACATGACCGTATCGGAAGGTTTGCGGAAGCCCAGCTCCAGACCACCCAGACCGATGAACGGCTTCACCGTCGAACCCGGCGGATACCCGCCGCGAATGGCGCGATCCAGCAGCGGCTTGTCCGGGTCTTTCAGCAATTGCGAATAATCGGTGCGACTGATGCCACCCACGAAAAGATTCGGATCGAAACTGGGCACGCTGACCATCGCCAGGACCTGCCCATTGCGCGGGTCGATGGCCACGGCGGCGCCGGCCTGTCCGTCGAACGCCGCATAGGCGGCCTTCTGCAGACGCGCATCGATGCTCAGATACAGGCTCTCTCCCGGTACGGGCGGATGCGTCTGCAGCACGCGCTGCACGCGCTGGTCGGCATTGACCTCGACCACTTCGTAACCCGGGTCGCCGTGCAGCTGGCTCTCGTAATAGCGTTCGATGCCGGTCTTGCCGATGTGCGTGGTGCCGTCGTAACGATCTGGATCGACGTGCTTGAGTTCTTCCGCATTGATGCGCCCGACATGCCCGACCACATGTGCGAACAACGCTCCCTGCGGATAGTTGCGACTCAGGTATGGCACCACATCGACGCCGGGGAAACGCCAGCGATTGACCGCGAACCGGTCGATCTCGTCCTCGTTCAGGCGCAGCTTCAGCGGCACGCTCTGGAACGCGCGATGCTGTTTCAGGCTGCGGTGAAAATCCTTCAGATCCTGGTCGCTGAGATGAACCACCATGCCCAGTTGCTGCAGCATGTCGTCCATGTTCTTGACGCGTTCCGGCACCACATCGAGCCGGAATGCCGGCACGTTGTCCGCCAGCAGCACGCCGTTGCGATCGTAGATCAGACCGCGCGGCGGCGGCAGACGCCGCAGGTGCACACGGTTCTGCGTCGAACGCGTCGCATATTCGTCGTGCTGCACCACCTGCAGCCAGAAGAAGCGTCCGGCCAGCACCAGCAGGGCAAGGGCCACCAGCACGAAACCGGTCAGCGCACGCACCCGGAACAGATGCGCCTCGATCTGCTCGTTCTTGATGCGAGTCCGCTTCAGCGCCATCGATCACGCGCTCCCATTCTCGTCCCGCTGAATGCCGCGTGCGCGCTCATGCCTCGTGAGCGCGCAAACGAGCGCGCACGTCGTCGAGCAGCAGGAACAGGAACGGCCACACCACTGCGCCGACCAGCGGCGCCGCGGCAAAACTCAGCGGCGGCAGGGGATAGCCGGCAAAGCTGCGCAGGATCAGATCGATGATGCGATCGTTGGCCAGCAACGCCAGCACGGCCAGCGCCTGCTGCCACATCGGAAAAAAGCGCAGCCGCGCACGGAAACGCAGCACGATGAACACCAGCACCGTCAACCGCAGCGCCTGTTCACCCAGCAGAATGCCGTCGATCACGTCCGCGCCCAGACCGATGGCGAACGCCACACCCAGACTGACCACGTCATTGGATTCTAGCGCCCAGTAGATCAGCACCAGTGCCGGCCAATACGGCTTGAACGCCATCACGCTCTGCGGCAGGGGCAGCAGCATCAGCAGCAGAGACAGCACCACCGTGCTCCAGAAGACGATGGCGCGAACGCGTTGCCGGTTCATCGCGACCTCCGAGCCGAAGTCGACGACGAGCCGACCGCATCCGGCGCGAGTGCACGGGGCGGTCCGTCGACGCTGGCCGGGGCCGGGGGACCGACGGGCGGCGCCAAGTCGCGCAGCAACAGGACCTCATCGGCACGCTGCATGTCCGCACTCGGTTTGGCACGTGCCGTCAGGAACATCCCTGACAGCTGCGGCTCGACATGCGTGATCGTGGCAACCGGAAAGCCCGGCGGAAAACGCCCGCCAAGACCCGAACTGACCAGCTTGTCGCCCACGCGCACATCCGCCGACACCGGGATCGTGGTCAGCGAAAGCTGTCCGGACTCATGCGATCCATGGGCCACCGTGCGCAAGCCGGTACGGGTGTCCGTCACAGGAATGGCGTGATCAGGATCGGTGATGAGCATCACCGTGCAGGTCCCGGGCAGCACCTGCGTCACCTGTCCCATGATGCCGTGTGCATCGATCACCACCTGCCCCACCTTCACGCCCTGATGCGCGCCGGTATTCAGGGTCAGGCGATGGCTGAAGGCTCCCAGATCGATGTCGATGACTCGCGCCAGTTGCACGTTCATGCCCAGTTGCCGGCGCGTATCCAGCAGTTTCTTGAGGCGCTTGTTCTGGCGCGACACCGCGGCCATGTGATTCAGTCGCGCGTTGGCCAGAAGCAGGTCGACGCGCAACTGCTTGTTCTCCTCGGTCAGCTTCCGGCGATCGGCAAACGCCACGCGTGCGGCGCGGAACCCGGATGCCGGCAATCCGGCCAGGTGATAGAGCGGCTCCACGACAATGGCCGCGCCGTAGCGCACCTTGCCCATCCAGTGTCCGCGGTGGTCGAGCACCATCAGCACGGAGGCGATCGCCAGATAGACGATCAATCGCAAGGTTCCCGCCATGTTGGCGGAAAACAGCGAACCCCCGTCACGTGTCAATGTCATGCCCTTCCCGCCGGCGTCCGATACGCATGCTGACGCATCCGCCGTTTGCCTGCCATTACTCGCCGGTGAAGAAGTCGCTGCCGTGCTGGTCGATCATCTCCAGTGCCTTGCCGCCGCCACGGGCGACGCAGGTCAACGGATCGTCGGCGACCTGCACGTACAGGCCGGTCTCCTCGGTGATCAGGCGATCCAGGTCGCGCAGGAGCGCGCCGCCGCCGGTCAACACGATGCCGCGCTCGGCGACGTCCGAGCACAGCTCGGGCGGGGTCTGCTCCAGCGCGGCCTTGACCGCGGCGACAATGCCGGAAATGGGCTCGTGCAGCGCCTCCAGCACTTCGTTGGAGTTGATGGTGAACATGCGCGGCACGCCCTCGGCCAGATTGCGGCCGGAGATCTCGATCTCCTTGACCTCGGCCTGCGGATAGGCGCAGCCGATCTCCAGCTTGATGCGCTCGGCGGTGGAATCGCCGATCAGGGTGCCGTGGTTGCGACGCACGTAGTTGATGATGGATTCGTCGAAGCGGTCGCCGCCGATGCGCACAGACTGCGAGTAGACGACGCCGTTGAGCGACATCACCGCCACTTCCGACGTACCGCCGCCGATGTCGAGCACCATCGAGCCGCGGGCTTCGTGCACCGGGATACCGGCGCCGATCGCGGCCGCCATCGGCTCCTCGATCAGGAACACGTCGCGGGCGCCGGCACCCTCGGCCGATTCCTTGATGGCGCGGCGCTCGACCTGGGTCGAACCGCACGGCACGCACACCAGCACACGCGGGCTGGGACGCAGCATGCGCGACTTGTGCACCTGCTTGATGAAGTGCTGCAGCATCGCCTCGGTCATGGTGAAGTCGGCGATCACACCATCCTTCATCGGACGGATGGTGGTGATCGAACCGGGCGTGCGGCCGAGCATGCGCTTGGCGGTGCTGCCGACGGCCTCGACGCGGCGCGGTGCACCCGAGCCGTGCTCGTGGCGAATGGCGACAACCGAGGGTTCGTTCAACACGATGCCCTCGCCACGCACGTAGATGAGCGTGTTGGCCGTGCCCAGATCGATGGAGATGTCGTTGGAGAAGAACCCGCTAAACCATTTGAACATTGCGCTGCACGCCGCCCTTGCGTGTGATGGGGAAATAAGCAGGTCAGTCTAGTCAGCGCCGACAGGCTGCGCAAGCAAACAATCGTTAAGAAAGTCTTTGTTTCGCCTAGAGATGCGCGCAATTTCGCATCTCGCGCATGAACGCCCTCGCGTGGCTTTCGCACGGGTTTACGCATCCTGGGTCGCCGGATCGGCTCGTAGACGATAAAATGTCCAGGTTTTGTGCGGATGCGGCTCCATGGACCCGCGTCCGTCCACCTTTTCGCACGGGGAACGCACCACGCATGTCTGCCTTGATCTGCGGCTCGCTGGCCTACGACACCATCATGGTCTTCGAGGACCGCTTCAGGAACCACATCCTTCCGGACAAGGTGCACATGCTCAACGTGGCCTTCCTGGTCCCGGGCATGCGCCGCGAATTCGGAGGCTGCGCCGGCAACATCGCCTACAACCTGAAGCTGCTGGGCGAGGACCCGATCCCGATGGCGACGGTCGGCCAGGACTTTGCGCCCTACCGCACGCATTTCGACGCATGCGGCATCGATCTGAGTCAGGTCAAGGAACTGCCCGAGCTGTTCACGGCGCAGGCGTTCATCACGACCGACCTCGACGACAACCAGATCACTGCGTTCCATCCCGGCGCGATGATGCACTCCAACGAGAATCATGTCCGTGACGTGGCAGCGGCCACGTTCGGCATCGTTGCGCCCGATTCGCGCGAAGCCATGCTTCAGCACGCCAAGGAATTCGCCGAGCGCGGCGTTCCGTTCATCTTCGACCCAGGCCAGGCCATGCCGTTGTTCAACGGCCAGGAATTCCGCAACCTGATCGAAATGGCGCAGTTCGTCACCGTCAACGACTACGAGTCGCAGGTATTGCAGGAGCGTACCGGCTGGACGCCGCAGGACATCGCGGCGCGCGTGAAGGGATACATCGTCACGCGCGGCGCCAAGGGTTCGCATATTTACGCCGACGGCGTTCTGCACGAGATCCCGCCGGCCAAGGTCAACAAGGTGGCGGATCCGACCGGTTGCGGCGATGCCTACCGTGCAGGCCTGATCTTCGCGCTGATGCGCGACATGGACTGGCCGACCGTGGGCCGCGTGGCCTCGCTGATGGGTGCGCTGAAGGTCGAGCATCCCGGCACGCAGAACCAGCGCTTCGACTTCGCCCATTTCGCCGAGCAGTTCCAGCAGCAATACGGCTACGCGCTCGACGCCTGATTTCCCGCGCTCAGTCTTCCACGCGGTACTGCATGGTCGCTTCGACGGCCCTCTGCCAGCCTGAATACAATGCCTCGCGCCGCACGGAGTTCATCTGCGGCGTGAAGCATCGATCCAGTGCCCACAACTTGGCGATCTCCTCGCGATCACGCCACACGCCTGCGGCCAGCCCAGCCAGATAGGCAGCCCCCAGTGCCGTGGTCTCGTTGATTTTCGGACGGATCACCGGCACGTCCAGTATGTCGGCCTGGAACTGGGCCGTGAAATCATTCGCGATCGCGCCACCGTCGGCGCGCAATTCCTTCAGCTCGATGCCCGCATCCTGCTGCATCGCGTCTAGCACGTCGCGTGTTTGATAAGCCATCGATTCCAGCGCGGCGCGGATGAAGTGCTCTTTCTGCGTGCCGCGCGAAAGTCCGAAGATCGCCCCACGCACATCGCTCTGCCAATACGGCGCTCCCAATCCGGTGAACGCCGGCACCATGTAGACGCCGTCGTTGTCGCCGGCGCGTTCGGCGTAGGCCTGGGAGTCACTCGCTTTGCCCAGCATGCGCAAGCCGTCGCGCAACCACTGCACCACCGATCCCGCTACGAAGACGCTGCCTTCCAGCGCATACTCCGTTGTATCGCCGATGCGCCATGCCGGCGTGGTCAGCAGACCGTGTGTCGAAATCCGCGCTTCTTCACCAGTATGCATCAGCAGAAAACAGCCGGTACCGTAGGTGTTCTTTGCCATGCCCGGCTCGAAGCATGCCTGACCGAACAACGCCGCTTGCTGGTCGCCGGCGATGCCGCAGATCGGTACATCGTGACCGAAGAAATGCTTCGCCTGGATCCGGCCGTATTCCTCGCTGCAACCGCGCACTTCAGGCAGCATCGATTTCGGCACGCCGAAGAGCTCCAGCAGATCGTCGTCCCAGCGCTGCCGATGAATGTCGTAGAGCAACGTTCGCGAGGCATTGGTGATGTCGGTGACATGCACCTGGCCGCCGGTCAGATTCCAGACCAGCCAGCTGTCGATCGTGCCGAACAGCAATTCGCCCTTCTGCGCGCGTTCCCGTACGCCTTCGACGTTCGCGAACAGCCACTTGATCTTCGTCGCCGAGAAATAGGCATCGATCAGCAAACCGGTACGTTCGCGCACCAGCTTTTCGGTCTCGCTATTACGCATGTGTCGGCACAACTCGGCCGAATGCCGGGATTGCCACACAATCGCGTTATGCACCGGTTCGCCAGTCTTTCGATCCCAGACAACGGTGGTTTCGCGTTGATTCGTGATCCCGATTCCCGCCACGCTCGACGCATCCACCTCCGCGTTGTGCATGGCCTCGGTCAAGGTCACGAGAACGCTTGTGAGGATTTCGCGCGGTTTGTGTTCGACCCAGCCCGGTCGCGGGAAAATCTGCTCGAACTCACGCTGCGCCTTGCCCACGACCCGCCCTTCGGCGTCGAACACCATCACCCTGGAGCTGGTCGTGCCCTGGTCGATCGCCACGATGTGATCGCGTTCTCTGCTCATGCCCCCGCTCCCTGGATTTTGGATTCGTCGGCCACGCCCAGTGACTGCACGGCATCATGCATATAGCGTTCCAGCTTCTCGATCGATGGTTTGTCGACACGAAGTCCCAGTTTGGTGCGCCGCCACAGAATGTCCTCCGCCCTGCGGGCCCACTCGTTACGGATCAGATAATCGACCTCTGCGCGATACAAATCTCCGCCGAAATGCGCACCCAGATCCTGCATGCATCGGGCTTCGCCCAGCAAAGTTTCCGTACACGTCCCGTAATGACGCAACCAGCGATGCGCAAGCGAAGCCGGCAACCATGGCCAACGACGCGACCATGTGTCGAGCATCCGTTCGGCATCGGCGAAATCACCGCCAGGCAGCGGGTCGCCGTCTTCGGTCCAGGCAGGTCGATCCAATTCCAGTTCCTCGACAAGGCGATCCACGGCATCTTCGGCCAGACGGCGGTATGTAGTGATCTTGCCGCCGAACACATTCAACAGCGCGGCCCCCGACGTTGTATCCAGATCGATGCGGTAATCGCGGCTGACGGAGGATGCGCTACCGCCTTCGTCCAGCAACGGGCGCACGCCACTGTAGGACCACACCACGTCGCTCGGTTGTATGCGCTGCGTGAAATAGCGATTGACGGCTTCGCACAAATAGCGCATTTCCTCGTCGTCGATGCGTACTGCGGCGGGGTCTCCTTCGTAATCCACGTCGGTGGTGCCGATCAGGGTGTAATCGGCTTCATACGGAATCGCGAAAACGATCCGTCGATCCGGTTGCTGAAATAGATAGGCGTAATCGTGTTCGAACAGTCGCGGCAGGACGATATGGCTGCCTTTCACCAGCCGCAAGTTCGGATGTTCTTGTTCTCCCAACACCTCACCGAGGAAGCTTCCCGCCCAGGGACCGCATGCGTTCACCAGCATGCGAGCCTTCACGACCTCCCGCTTACCTCCCGAGTGCTCCAGGACGGCAACCCATCTTCCGTCTTCCACTTTTGCGGAGATGCATCGTGTGCGCACAAGAATCTTCGCACCGCGTCGCTCGGCATCCATTGCATTCAAGACAACCAGGCGCGCATCTTGCACCCAGCCATCCGAATAAACGAAGCCGCGGCGGTAACTACTCTTCAACCCGGCACCACTGACATGCTCGCGCAAATCCACCACCTTCGAATCCGCCAGCGTGCGATGAGCTGCCCCCAGATGGTCGTATAGAAGCAGTCCAAGTCGAATCATCCAGGCAGGTCGTAAATGCGACTCGTGCGGCAACACGAACAATAGCGGCCAAGTGATATGTGGTGCGAGACGGAGAATCACTTCGCGCTCGGCGAGCGCCTTGGCCACCAATCGGAACTCGTACTGTTCCAGATAACGCAGCCCACCGTGAATCAGCTTGGTGCTGGCGCTGGAGGTGTGGGCGGCCAGATCATCCTGTTCGCACAACAACACGGATAATCCGCGCCCGACTGCATCTCGTGCGATACCTGCACCATTGACGCCGCCCCCGACGATCAGCATGTCGATGTCGTAGTGCACACTGGCCTCCAGTTCGTGTGCTGTTGGCTGACTGGAGCCTTACGCTAGCACGCCGCATGGGAAAGACATCTAACGTCATGCATGACCCGATGTCAGCCGAAGGCAGTCCCCAATCGGAGGCATCACTGCATACACCTGGACGCGAAGAGTTGGCAAACGAGTACGTATGTTCCCATCTAGTGCTGCAGCATCCGTCAGCGCGTTGCATCGCCAGGGCGGTGCGCTCCGTTCGGTGCACGCCGGGACGCGGTGCATAAAAAAAGCCCCCGAGGCATCTCGGGGGCTTTTCGTATGAGGTCCCTGGCGGTGACCTACTCTCGCATGGCAACTGCCACACTACCATTGGCGCGGGTGCGTTTCACTGCCGAGTTCGGGATGGGATCGGGTGGGACCA
>NZ_JAAZQD010000003.1 GCF_012395255.1 Oleiagrimonas citrea | reverse complement strand
TGCGCGGCGATGATCCGCGGTTGCAGGCCGTACTCGTGACAGCGCCTGGCCCAGTGGTGCGCCCCGCTGCACGCTTCCATCGCGACCACGGTCCCAGCCGGCTGCTGGGCCAGCCACAGGGCAAACGCATCGCGCTTGAGGTCCAGCCGCCGCCGAACATGCCCGGCCGCGCCCATCTCGCACACCGAAAAAGCGGTCTTCGCCAAGTCCACGCCAAGGATTATAGTGTTCATGGAGACTTCCTCTTCTGCTGACGGTTGTGTCGCAACACCATCATGGCCTTCGAGACCGAAGGGAGGGGAAGTCTCTTTTTACTCATTCAAGCCGACCGCCTACTGGCTATGCCAGCGGTCGGCGTCTTAATTCAAGCGTTAGCCTTCTATGAATGTTCGCGACGTACTTATTGATCCAACTCGCTCCGGAAAGCTGATTCTTGCGCTACAGCGGGCGGTGTCAAAGCAGTTCACGAACACCGACTGGGAAGAGTTCGGGTACGAGACCGGCGAATACGACTACATCCGCGGCCATGGTAGGCTGTTGCGCAGTCTTTACTTTGGCGACGAAGACTACGGCTCTTGCGTGTTCCAAGCCCTCCGATACTTCACCGACAACAAGCCATCCGTCATAGAAGCTTTTCTAAACAACAAGAAGATTCGTGTTGCTTTGGAGAACGATGCGCCTGAAATCATGACGGATTTGGGGCTGTTGGGTTCGCATGTACCGGCCGTTGTTGTGCGAAACATAAGTTCTTCACAGGTGGTGGAGCGTGCGCTTGCCGACTCAGAGCATTTGCTTGTCAAAAACGGACCGGTAAGCTGTATCGACAGGCTCCACACCGCTCTTCATGGCTACCTAAAGGATCTATGCTCACAATGCGGTCTTACCATTGATGCCAATGCTTCGATAACTAAACTGTTCAAGCTGCTTCGCGCAGACCACCCGATGCTTCAACATCTCGGCAATCAAGATAAAGACATCGTCCGCATTCTAAATTCCTTGTCCAATGTCATAGATTCCGTCAACACTATAAGAAACCACGGCTCCGTCGCTCATCCAAATGAAAAGTTGCTAGGGGATGCGGAGGCTTTGTTGGTCGTCAACGTTACTCATACCTTATTTCACTACATCAACTCCAAGGTTCAACATGTGGCGTAAAAGGCTAACTAATCGGTCAACCGGACGCTCACCCGCTGCGCGGATTCGCGCTGGTTACCTCAAGCGTTAGGCAAAGACATGCTCACTGCGTTTTGGTTCAACACAAGCAGCGGCCTCGGGTTTGGCGTAACCGCCGAGTCCCAGGCTGTGGCTGAGGGACTTTTACGCAAGCATGGCTATCCGCCGCGCGGAGCCGAGATCACTGGCGTCATTGCTGGCATTGAGTTCGCCGCCCTCGATAAAAGGCATGTGGTTCCAAACGCAGGGCCAATCGTTGTAAAGGGTGTCTGGTATCCAAGGCACAACATTTAAGGCAGCGCCTAACAACTCATTCAAGTCGACCGCCCACTGGCTACGCCAACGGTTGGCGTCTTAGCTCAAGCGTTAAACAACTAAAGGACTTAGGTGCCTCATGCCAACGCTTAGAAACTCAGTCATTAATAAAATAATAAATTATCTAGAGCACGGGGATTTTTGTGTTGAGGACTTTGATTCTCAGTTTCCAGATAATTCAACCGTGCTTGCACGGATTACTTTCAAAGCGCTGCCAAAATACACCTTCGTTTTAGATGAAACATATTCGACTGGCTCTATTGGCGCCACCCTAGCTGTTATGGGTCAGGGTAACGCGAAAAAAATCATTAGAACTATCGAAAAGCCAGGAACATACAAGAATAATGAAACAAGAAAACATGAAGATATTGATTCCGCCATCAGCAGAGTATCTGACTGGGTTCGCAGCATCAGAGATGACTTGATCAACTCAAGAGCGACGTTGTGCTCAACCATTGATGAATTAACTGATAACTTTCAAAAAAGCATCGATGAAAATATTGACGATCCGGAATCTTACTTTGAAAGCCATGAAGAAGATGCCATCAAGTCTAAATTGGATGAACTTCATAAAAGGGTTTCTGAGCTAGAAGAGAAGCTCGGCTTTACACCTGAAGAAACGAGGAAAATAGAAAAAGCAATTGAGAAAGGCAAATCTGATCTAAAGGTGTATCCAAAAGGGGTTTGGTACAAAACAGCCGGCACAAAACTACTGACAGTAATGAAAGGAATATTGAAGTCTAAGGAAGGCAGGGAAATTCTGACCGATCTTGCAAAGAAGTTGTTGCAGTAAATGTTTAACAAGGCCATCAAATACGCACCCTTCGGTCGCCGAACGCTCGTAAACTCGCGCCGTTTATGGAAGCGTTAGGCAACACGGACAAGCTCCTACTCACCCAAAAAAACGGTTCCAGGCACACTTAAAACATTCGTAAGTGCATTTGGAACCGTTATCAGCTCGGATGGCGGCTAACAATTTGTCCAAGCCGGCGCCGCTTTGCAGCATGACTTGAGCATGGGGGAGTCTCGGCATATGAGACAACGCTGTGCTGCCAATACAACGGCAACAGTCGGTTGCGTGTATGGCTGAGGTAGCCACGATGACAACAACGAATGTTGATATCACTTGCTCGTGCGGCAGTAACAAATTTGAAATGCCGGAGAATCCCAAAGACTCTGACGTCATCAAGTGCGCGAAATGCGGCGCGCCTGGTCGATACGGTGACGTCAGCACTCAGAATAGGGGACGGAGGGAATTAATTCCATAGATGCGATGCGCAAGAACCAAGGCAGCCCCCGCGTGAAAAGAATCCTGGAACTTAACTACCCCACCCCTAACAAATAATGGCACCGGAGACAATTAAACTTTCGCAACAATTTAGATGGCAAAAAACTAAATTAAACCGCAACCGCTTTGCGGCCCTGACCCACAACCAAGAAATTGCCCCTGACAATTTTTATTTTCGACGCCGCCTCAAATGCAACTGAACAGGGGCTCTAGACGGAATGGCAATGTCAAAACCTGACAAAGCTAAACTTAAAGATGCAGCGATAAAGGATATTCGTCTTGTCGAAGATATCCTTCGCCAATGGGATCCAATCGGAGTCGAGCCAGGCGCTTTGGCACCAGCCGATGAGTACGATAGTTACGCTCCGCACATTGCCTCAATGGTGAAGAGCAACTGCACGGTCGAGACTTTGGCAGCTCATCTAGAGCACCTCGGCACCGAAACGATGGGTTTAGGCCGAAGCAACGAGTCGAGCCGCGCGCATAGCCTAAAATTCGCAACAAAGATTTTGGCCGCCTTGCGGCCGCCTAACGGCGGCCTCAAGTGCGACGCGGCAAAGCCGCGCACCTTAAACTGAGCGTTAGATAGCACAAATATATTCCGTCATAAGTCTAATCATGAAAATCGGTGAACTCACATCGTTCGGACACAATGTCGCAGATTCGCTTGCGAGCGGAATTTGCTTCATGGCGGGCACCTACTGCGTCGATGTGTTTGGCGAGGCCTCCGCCTCCCCGGAGGGTCACATCATCGTTGACTTCCTATGTGGATCAACGTCAGGCAGCCCTGTTTCCTCGAACCTCCGCCAAGCAATTGTGCGCTTTTCGGAACGGCTTCCGAAGTTGGCGAAGGAGCATGGTATTGAGGTGTCTGAAATCAAAACCATGTCCGCTCGATTTGGCACTGATCCAATCCTGGGTCGGCATTTCGCAGTAACCGTAGAGACCTCAGATGGTCGAAAGTCCGTTGACCAATACACAGGAACTCCAGGCAAGCGCTACAGCAAGCCGCGCCGGAGCAAGGGTGAATATAGAGGCAGAGGCAATTAATCGCTGCCGAAGAACCCAGCCTGCGCCCCTCCCCTTCGGTAGTGGCGGAGGGTGGAGGATCAGGCCCGAAGGGTGGCGCACAAGGATGTGCGCCAGTGTTTCGTCAGCACAGGATGTGCTGTCGAAACACTCCCGGAACCCGGAGCGGACCTGGAGGAGCGAAGCTCCGGAGAGCGCGGACGCGGGGTGCCCTTCTTTTGGTTCGCACCACGGGCACTCCCTTCGGTCGTTTTCGTGGGCAAGCAAGAAAATGAACCCGGCCGGCGCCAGCCAGACGGAACGCTCTTGAAGCCCCCAACAGACTGCATCATGGTGCAGTCAGCCCAGCACCGCATCACCATGACACGCGAACCCGAAATCTACTGCCCCGCCTGCCAGTGGCACCCACGCGGCGACAGCCGCTGGATCTGCGCACGCTCGAAAGGCGGCTGCGGCACCCGCTGGAACACCTTCTGGACCGGCGGCTGCTGCCCCGGCTGCGGACACCACTGGGAAACCACCCAATGCCTTGTTTGCAAAAAGGTTTCACCGCACGTCGACTGGTATCACTTCCCGCCCGAGGAAGAAGCACAGCGTGAAAAGGCACGCGAAGTGACCGCGTGACTCCGCCCGGCCTAGTGCACGCCGCCCCGGCCGGGCGTTGCCAGCGCCGCTTTCGTGCGTGGACCCGCGCTACTCCGCGATGATCTCCCCGCTGCCACCGAGGGGTTCGGGAAAATCGCGGAACTTGGTCAGACCGTCGTGCATCGGCAGCACGGTTTCCTGATAGTTCGCATGCACGGACGGCACGAAATCGAAATCCTCGATCACGGCGGCGAACACATCGATCAGTCCCCACTCCGGGTGTTCGGTGAACAAATGACCACCGCAGTTCGAGCACCAATGACGGACACTGCGCGGATGCTTGGCGTAATGCGCCAACCGGTCCTCGCCCTGGCGCACATGCACTGCCTCCTTCGGCCATAGGCTGAAGGCATTGACCGGCCCCGCCGACCAGTGTCGACAGGATTCGCAGTGGCAGTACCCGGCGTCGGCGGGTTCACCGCGAAGTTCGAGTTCGACCGCGCCGCAAAAGCAACGCGCGACATGCGTGGGTTGAACGTCTGGCGTGTTCATGACAGAAGCCTCCATCGCAACGAATCGCCGATCCAGCATGCGGACAAGCCCTGCTTCGCGCAATGGAACCTATGTCCGATCCCGCACGGCCAGGTCGCTGGCTTCTGGCGCAAGCCAGCGGGATTCCTGTCGGCAGGTGTGCCTACGCCGGCTCGATGTGGCGCAATAGCAGACGAGGTGTTTCCCGGCCCTGCCAGTCGTTGACGACCAGACTGTAGGCCGCGCGAAGGTTTGGCACGTCGGGAAGTTCGGGATCGATATTGAACATCACCGCGTCGATCATGCTGCCGTCTCGCGGATCGCGGAGATGGAAGCGCGCATGCGCACCGGTGCTGCCCATGGGCCGGCGCCGCAGGCATTCGAAGGTGTTCTCGAACAGCGGCTCCGGAAACGCCTGTCCCCACGGACCGGCCAGTCGCAGGACGCGCGCCAGTTCCAGATTCATCTCACCCGCCCCCAGCTCGCCATCGGTCCACAGCACGGACTCCAGCCATTCGGGCTGCATGCGGTCGCGGACGACATCGTCGAAGGCCTGCGCGAAGGCGTCGAAGCGATCCGCGGCCAGACTGAGTCCGGCCGCCATGGCATGGCCGCCGAACGGGCCCATCAAGTCGGGATGCCGGGCGTCGACCTCGGCCAGCGCATCGCGAACATGGAAGCCCGGAATCGAGCGCGCTGAACCGCGCAGCGTGTCGCTGCCGACATCGGACGGCGCGAACGCCACGACCGGGCGATGCAGCCGTTCTTTCAGGCGCGAGGCCACAAGGCCGACCACGCCCGGATGCCACCCCTCGTCGTAGAGTGCGACGCCGGTCGCATCCGGCACATCGGTGCGCTCGACCATGCGCTCGGCCTCGGCCACCATGCCGGCCTGCAGTTGACGGCGCTCGGCATTGATCGACGACAGCAGTTCCGCCAGCTCGCGCGCGCGCGCCGCATCGTCGGTGAGCAGGCATTCCACGCCCAGGGTCATGTCTTCCAGCCGGCCGGCTGCGTTCAGGCGCGGCCCCACGGAGAACCCCATGTCCGAAGCCGTCAGGGTGGCAATGCTGCGCCCGGAGGCTTCGACCAGCGCCTGGATGCCCGCGCAGCCGCGACCGGCGCGGATGCGACGCAGACCGTTTTCGACCAGCACGCGATTGTTGCGGTCCAGCGGCACCACGTCGGCGACCGTGCCCAGCGCGACCAGGTCCAGCAGCGCGGCCAGATTCGGCCGCGCGCCGGCCGCGAACCGGCCTTCACGTTCCAGCCGAGCGCGCAGTGCCAGCAGCAGATAGAACATTACGCCGACGCCGGCCAGCGCCTTGCTGGGAAAGGCGTCGCCGGGCAGGTTCGGATTGACGATGGCGTCGGCCTCCGGCAACTGCGGACCCGGCAGGTGATGGTCGGTCACGACCACTCGGATACCGCGCTCGCGCGCCGCGGCCACGCCGGCGACGCTGGCGATGCCGTTGTCGACCGTGACCAGCACGTCCGGCCTCTCGCCTAGCGAACCCACCAGCGCCGGGCTGAGACCGTAGCCATGCTCGAATCGATTGGGCACCACGAATCCGACGCGGGTTGCGCCGAGCATGCGCAGCCCGCGCACGGCGACCGCCATGCCGGTCGCGCCATCGCAATCGTAGTCGCCGGCAATGACGATGCGCTGCCCCTCTGCGATGGCTTGCGCCAGGACATCGACGGCAGCATCGAGTCCGCCGAGCGCCTGCGGCGGCGTCAGGGCGGTCAGCGCGTGGTCGATCTGTTCCGCGGACGCCACGCCACGAGCCAGATAGACGCGTCGCAGGACCGGGTGCAGCGTATCGGGCCAGTCGATTCGCAGATCGGGACAATGTCGCTGGCGCAGCGTCGTCCGTCTCATGCCACCTTCCGCCAGATGCGCCAGCGATGGGCGTGGCGCACCAGCATGCGTTCGCCGCTGGCGAAATCCAGATGCATGGCCTTGTGCCGCTTCAGCGCCCGCTCCAGCAACGGCCAGTGCGCCTCCGGACGCAGTCCGGCTTCCAGATCCAGCAGCACGTCGCCGGCGGCATCGGGGTCGAAATCCTGCACATCCGCGACCGCGACCCTGGCCCGTTCGGCCAGCACGCGAGCCAGCGCATCATGCGTGTGGATACGCTCGATGTCGGCCTTGACCCAGGATGGCAGGCGTCCACCGCCCCACAGCCACAGGCAGTTCACCGGCATCTGGCCGCGTGCGCGGCGCTCGGCGTTGAGCGGATGCTGGTGCAGCAGGATCTGTGCCTCGTTGAACAACTCGCGCCAGCTCGCATGACGCGCATCCTGCGGCAGATACGTCAGCAGATCGTCGCCCAGCACTCGATCCGGCGCGGCGAAGGCTGGCGGCTGGGCATCCCTCGGCATACGCAGATGCCAACGCGAGGGCGTAGTCAGTTCAAGCAGAAAGCCGCGATCGCCGAACAGCGGTCGCAGGGGCCGCGCCAGCGATTCGGCCTCCTCGGCGGTCA
The DNA here is from genome assembly GCF_012395255.1 of Oleiagrimonas citrea. Lineage (GTDB taxonomy): Bacteria > Pseudomonadota > Gammaproteobacteria > Xanthomonadales > Rhodanobacteraceae > Oleiagrimonas > Oleiagrimonas citrea. The sequence goes on along the minus strand of NZ_JAAZQD010000003.1, from coordinate 616,563 downwards.
GATCCAGCGTGCCGCATGCGAGCATGCGTGCTCCGGTCATGTCGGGCTGCACGAAGGCCGGATCGGCGCATAGCCAGGTATCTCCCTCGGCATCCCCCCGCTCGGCTTCGCGCAGCAGAGCGCCCGCCGGCAGATCACCCGAGGGCCAGCGAAAGTGCGCGCCCAGCGCTGCGGAATAGCCGTGCGCGGCATCGGGCAATCGGTCACCGCGAATCAGCCAGGTCCGAAGCAAACGATCCTGACCGCAATGGGCAAAGTTGGGCAGCAACACATGCAGCATGGCTAGTTCCGGAATCGCTCAGAAGACAGGATCATGCCTGCGCAGGCTCGGCCTGCAGCGCCTCGATCTGCTCATGCAGTTCCAGCCACTGGGTCTCCAGCGTATCGTGCTCGGCGCGCAGTTCGCCCTGGCGCTTGCCGAGTTCGGCCGCCTCGCGCGGCTGCTCGGTGTAGAGCGCCGGGTCGGCCATGCGCGATTCGATCTCGGCCAGCTCGCGTTCGATGGACTGCATGCGCTTTTCCGCCGCCTGTGCCGCCTTCAGCAAGGGGCGAGCACGCTCGCGCTGCTGGGCTGCCGCGCGGCGTCGCTCACGCGCCGAAGGCTGCGCCGACGAGGCCTCGGACGACGAGTCGGTTCCGGTATCGCGGTTGCGCAGCCACCGGGCATAGTCATCGAGGTCGCCGTCGAACCGGTGCAGCGCGCCTTCGTCGATGCGCCAGAAACGGTCGCAGACCAGTCCCAGCAGATGGCGGTCATGCGAGACCAGCACCAGGGCACCTTCGTAGTCTTCCAGCGCATCGACCAGCGCCTCGCGCATGTCCAGGTCGAGGTGGTTGGTCGGCTCGTCGAGCAGCAGAAGATTGGGTTTGTCCCAGGCGATCAGCGAAAGTGCCAGCCGCGCTCGTTCGCCGCCGGAGAATCCGTCGACCGGCTCGAATGCGCGGTCACCGGCGAACTGCCACTGCCCGAGCCAGTCGCGCAGCTCCTGCTGCGACACGCCGGGTGCGCGTTCGGCCAGATGATCGAACGGACTGGCGCCGGCGCGCAGGCTCTCCACGGTGTGCTGGGCGAAGTAGCCGATACGCAGGTCTTTGTGCGCGCTACGCTCGCCGTCCAGCAAGGCGAGGTCGCCGACCAGCGATTTCACCAGCGTGGACTTGCCCGCACCGTTGATGCCCAGCAGCCCGACACGGTCACCGGCTTCGAGCCGCAGAGTCGTGTCACGCAGGATGCAAGCCGCGCCGCCCTGCCCCTCGCGGGACGGATATCCAAGGTCGGCCTGGTCCAGTCCCAGCATCGAGGTCGGCAGCCGTCCGGGTTCGGGAAAACGGAAATGGAACGGCCGCTCCACGCGCACGGCCTCGGTGCCGGCCAGCTTTTCCAGACGCTTGATGCGTGACTGCGCCTGCTTGGCCTTGCTGGCCTTGGCGCGGAAGCGGTCGACAAAGGACTGCAGGTGTGCGCGCTCGGCCTGCTCTTTCTCGTGCGCGATCTGCTGCTGGCGCAGCTGCTCGGCACGCTGGCGCTCGAACGCGGTGTAGTTTCCCGTGTACAGGCGTCCGGTGCCCGTGTGCAGGTGCAGCACGTGAGAGACGACGCCGTCGAGGAATTCGCGGTCGTGCGAGATGACCAGCAGCATGCCCGGATAGTGACGCAGCCAGTTCTCCAGCCACAGTACGGCGTCGAGGTCGAGATGGTTGGTCGGCTCGTCCAGCAGCAGCAGCTCGGACGGCGCCATCAGCGCACGGGCCAGATTCAGACGCACGCGCCAGCCGCCGGAGAACGACGCCACCGGTTTCTCGTGCGTGTCCGGCGCGAAGCCGAGGCCGTGCAGAAGTCGTCCAGCGCGAGCGCGGCCGTCGTAGCCGTTCAGCGCCTCGATGCGCTGATGCGCCGTTGCCACAGCGGCATGATCGCCAGCCTCCTGCGCGCGCGCCTCGGCATCAAGCGCCGCCGCCAGCTCGACATCGCCGCCCAGCACGTAGTCGATGGCCGCGTCGGGCAGCGCCGGCGTTTCCTGCGCCACCGAGGCCATGCGGATGCCCGAGGGGATCTCCATCGAACCGGTGTCGCTGTCCAGCTCGCCGCGGATGGCCGCGAACAGGCTCGACTTTCCGCAGCCATTACGGCCGACCACACCGACCTTCCAGCCGGCGTGGAGCGTCAGGTCGATGCCTTCGAGCAGTGCGCGCGGACCGCGACGCAGGCCGAATTCGCGAAAGGCGATCACCGTCTATGCGCTCCGCCGGCCGACCCGTCGTTCACTCGTAGCGAACGGCGATGATCTCGTAGTTCTTCACGCCCTTGGGCGCCTCGAACTCGATGCTGTCGCCTTCCAGCCGGCCGATCAGCGCACGCGCGATCGGCGAGGACACGGCAATCAGGTTCTGCTTGATGTCCGCTTCCAGGTCGCCGACGATCTGGTAGGTCACCTCGTCGCCGCTGTCTTCGTCCTCGAGATTGACGATGGCGCCGAACACGATCTTGGCACCGGCATTGAGCGTGCTCGTGTCGATCACCTGTGCCGTGGACAGCGTGGCTTCCAGCTCGTTGATGCGGCCCTCGATGAAGCTCTGCTGCTCGCGGGCCGCATGGTACTCGGCGTTTTCCTTCAGGTCGCCGTGCGCACGCGCTTCGGCAATGGCTTCGATGACGCGCGGACGTTCCTGGCCCTTGAGGCGTTCCAGTTCCTTGCGCAGGCGCTCGGCGCCTTTCTTGGTCATGGGAGCACGGTTCATGCTTCAAGCTCCTTGTGCAGTTCCTGCAGGCTGTGCACGCTGCCGCCGTCGCGGGAATCCAGCGAATGCAGCAGGGCGCGCGCGCCTGCGATGGTGGTGGAGTACGTGACGCGCTGCTGCAGCGCCTCACGACGAATGGAGAACGAGTCGGCGATCGCCTGCTTGCCTTCGGTCGTGTTGACGATATAGACGATCTCGCCGTTCTTGATCAGATCGACGATGTGCGGACGGCCTTCCAGCACCTTGTTGATGTGCTCGCAGGTCACGCCGTGGTCGTTGAGGAAGGCCGCGGTGCCGCGTGTGGCGACCAGACCGTATCCGCGCTTGTGGATGTCCTGTGCGATCGACAGCAGGCGATCCTTGTCGGCGTCGCGCACCGACAGGAACACCTTGCCCAGCGGCGGCTTGCGGATGCCGGCGGCCTCGTGCGCGCGACCGAAGGCGGCGCCAAAATCGCGCCCCACGCCCATCACCTCGCCGGTCGAGCGCATCTCGGGTCCCAGAATCGGGTCGACGTTCTGGAACTTCAAGAACGGAAAGATCGCTTCCTTCACCGAATAGTAGTCGGGCACGACTTCGCGCGTCGCATCCTGTGCGATCAGATCACGGCCGGCCATGCAGCGCGCGGCGATCTTGGCCAGCGGCTGGCCGGTGGCCTTGGACACGAACGGCACGGTGCGCGAGGCACGCGGGTTCACTTCCAGAATGAACACGGTCTCGCCGCCCTGCACCGCGAACTGGGTATTCATCAGACCGATGACCTTCAGCTCGCGCGCCAGCAGCGTGACCTGGCGACGCAATTCGTCTTGCAGCGCCGGCGTCAGCGAGTACGGCGGCAGCGAGCACGAGGAATCGCCGGAATGCACACCGGCCTCCTCGATGTGCTCCATGATGCCGCCAATCAGCACGTTGCCCTCGGCGTCGGCGATGATGTCGACATCGACCTCGACCGCGTGGTCGAGGAAGCGGTCCAGCAGCACCGGCGAGGATTCGGACACGCGCACTGCCTCGCGGATGTAGCGTTCCAGGTCGGCGTCGGCGTAGACGATCTCCATCGCGCGACCGCCCAGCACGTAGCTCGGACGCACCACCAGCGGATAGCCGATCTCGCGCGCCAGCGTCAGCGCTTCCTCGGCGCTGCGGGCGATGCGGTTGGGCGGCTGCTTCAGATTCAGCCGGTCGATCAGCTGCTGGAAACGCTCGCGGTCCTCGGCCAGATCGATGGAATCCGGGCTGGTGCCGATGATCGGCACGCCGGCCGCCTCCAGCGCGCGCGCCAGCTTCAGCGGGGTCTGCCCGCCGTACTGCACGATCACGCCCTCGGGCTTCTCCTTGTCGACGATCTCCAGCACGTCTTCCAGCGTCAACGGCTCGAAGTACAGACGGTCGGAGGTGTCGTAGTCGGTCGAGACCGTTTCCGGGTTGCAGTTGACCATGATGGTCTCGAACCCGTCCTCGCGCAGCGCCAGCGCGGCGTGCACGCAGCAGTAGTCGAACTCGATGCCCTGGCCGATGCGGTTCGGTCCGCCGCCCAGCACCATGATCTTGCGGCGGTCGCTGGGATCGGACTCGCACTCTTCCTCGTAGGTCGAGTACATGTAGGCGGTCGAGGTGGCGAACTCGGCCGCGCACGAATCCACCCGCTTGTAGACCGGACGCACGTCCAGCGTGCGACGCAGGTGGCGCACGGCGGCCTCGTCGGTGTCCAGCAGCGTGGCCATGCGCGCGTCGGAGAAACCCAGTCGCTTGAGTTCCAGCATGCGCGCGGCGTCCAGCGACGACAGCCCCTGCTCGCGCAGCTCGCCCTCGGCGAGGACGATGTCCTCGATCGCCGCCAGGAACCACGGATCGACCGCGGTCAGCGCGTGCACGTCGTCCAGCGACAGGCCGGCGCGGAAGGCGTCGCCCAGGTACAGGATGCGCTCCGGCCCGGGCTGACGCAGCTCGCGCTTGAGCGTGGCCAGATCCTCGTCGTCGTTCAGGTCCAGACCGGTCGGGTCGAGACCGTTCTTGCCGGTTTCCAGTCCGCGCAGCGCCTTCTGCAGCGATTCGTGCATGCTGCGGCCGATGGCCATCACCTCGCCCACCGACTTCATCTGCGTGGTCAGGCGCGCGTTGGTGGCCGGGAACTTCTCGAAGGCGAAACGCGGGATCTTGGTGACCACATAGTCGATGGCCGGCTCGAACGAAGCCGGTGTCTTGCCGCCGGTGATCTCGTTCTTCAGCTCGTCCAGCGTGTAGCCAACCGCCAGCTTCGCCGCAACCTTGGCGATCGGGAAGCCGGTCGCCTTCGAGGCCAATGCCGACGAACGCGACACACGCGGGTTCATTTCGATGACCACCACGCGACCGGTCTCGGCGTTGACGCCGAACTGCACGTTGGAGCCGCCGGTGTCCACGCCGATCTTGCGCAGCACCGCCAGCGAAGCGTCGCGCAGGCGCTGGTATTCCTTGTCGGTCAGGGTCTGCGCCGGCGCCACGGTGATCGAGTCGCCGGTGTGCACGCCCATCGGATCGAGATTCTCGATCGAGCACACGATGATGCAGTTGTCCGCATGATCGCGGACCACTTCCATCTCGAATTCCTTCCAGCCCAGCACCGATTCGTCGATCAGCACTTCGTGGGTCGGGCTCAGTTCGAGGCCGCGCTTGACGATCTCCTCGAACTCCTCGCGGTTGTAGGCGATGCCGCCGCCGGAGCCGCCCATGGTGAAAGACGGACGGATGATGCTCGGGAAGCCCAGCTTCTCCTGGATTTCCCAGGCCTGCTCCATCGAACGCGCGATTTCCGAGCGCGGCGACTCCAGGCCGATCTCGTTCATGGCGTTACGGAACAGTTCGCGGTCCTCGGCCATGCGGATGGCTTCGCGCGAAGCGCCGATCAGCTCCACGTCGTACTTCTCGAGCACGCCGTGGTCAGCCAGTTCCAGCGCGCAGTTCAGCGCCGTCTGTCCGCCCATGGTCGGCAGCACCGCGTCAGGTTTCTCCTTGGCGATGATGCGCTCGACGGTCTGCCAGGTGATCGGCTCGATGTAGACCGCGTCGGCCATCTCCGGGTCGGTCATGATCGTGGCCGGATTGGAGTTGACCAGAATGACGCGATAGCCCTCCTCGCGCAGCGCCTTGCAGGCCTGTGCGCCGGAGTAGTCGAACTCGCAGGCCTGACCGATGACGATCGGGCCGGCGCCAATGATCAGGATGCTCTGGATATCGGTGCGCTTGGGCATCAGCGGGCCTCCTGCATCAGGGTGGCGAAACGGTCGAAGAGGTAGTCGATGTCGTGCGGGCCGGGACTGGCTTCCGGGTGTCCCTGGAAGCAGAACGCGGGCCGGTCGGTCAGCGCGAAGCCCTGCAGCGAGCCATCGAACAGCGACTGGTGCGTGACACGGGCCTGCTCGGGCAGCGAATCCGGATCGACGGCGAAGCCGTGGTTCTGGCTGGTGATCAGCACGCGGCCGTCGTCCAGATCCTTCACCGGATGGTTGGCGCCGTGGTGGCCGAACTTCATCTTCAGCGTCTTCGCGCCCACGGCCAGCGCCATGATCTGGTGTCCCAGGCAGATGCCGAACAGCGGGATCTTCTTGTCCAGCAGCGTGCGCGCGGCGGCAACCGCGTACTCGCACGCCGCCGGATCGCCGGGTCCGTTGGACAGAAACACGCCGTCTGGCTGCATCGCCAGGACGTCCTCGACCGGCGTCTGCGCGGGCACCACCGTGAGGTCACAGCCGCGCTCGGCCAGCAGACGCAGGATGTTGCGCTTGATACCGAAATCGTAGGCGACGACTTTGAAGCGGGCTTCGGTGGTATTGAAGGCCGTGCGATCGAGGTCGTACACGCCTTCGGACCAGGCGTAGCTTGACGCCGTGGTGACTTCCTTGGCCAGATCCATGCCGTTCAGGCCGGGGAAGGCGCGCGCCTGCGCCAGCGCCGAATCCTCGTCGATGGCATCGCCGGCGACGATGCAGCCGGCCTGCGCGCCCTTGTCGCGCAGGATGCGTGTCAGGCGGCGCGTGTCGATGCCAGCAATGGCCACCACGCCGGAACGTTCCAGATAGGCAGACAGACTTTCTTCGCTGCGCCAATTCGAGGCGCGGCGCGGTACGTCGCGCACGATCAGGCCGGCAGCCTGAATGCGGTCGGATTCGGCATCGGCGGCATTGCAGCCGGTGTTGCCGATGTGCGGATAGGTCAACGTGACCAGCTGACGAGCGTAGGAGGGATCGGTGAGGATTTCCTGGTAGCCGGTCATGGCGGTGTTGAACACCACCTCCCCGACGGTGGAACCGGTGGCGCCGACCGCGTGGCCGCGGAAAACACTACCGTCTTCAAGAACTAACAGAGCTGGGGTCATCGGGGGCCGCCTTCAGCAGGTGCAGCAAAACCCGCAGGCCGGTGTGACTGGCCTGAGGGACTCGCGAAAAAAGGGTTTTCGGGCGGGCCACAATGTTAAGCGCCGGCACCGGCGATGTCCACCTGTTCGGATGAATGTCCGCTGCATTTGCCGTGGAACCGGAGTCTGGCGCTAGACTGTCCGGACAAATTCAATTCACTGCACGCACAAGGAGCCGCGCATGGCCAGCGACCAGTACCACGAACCGATCGAGGAACTCAGCGACGAAGTGCGCGACATGCACCGCGCCATCGTGTCCCTGATGGAAGAGCTGGAAGCCGTGGACTGGTACAACCAGCGCGCCAGCGCCTGCAAGGACGAGGAGCTGAAGGCCATCCTCGAGCACAACCGCGACGAGGAAAAGGAACACGCCGCGATGGTGCTGGAATGGATTCGCCGTCACGACGGCTTCTTCTCCGACCAGATGAAGGAATTTCTGTTCACCGACAAGCCGCTTCGCCACGACTAGCCCCGTTCTCCACGCCTTTTCCGATTCGCGTGCATGCCCCATGACGACGACACTGATCGATCCCGCCCGCCTCGAACGCGCCGACACCACGGTCTGCTCGGAACCGTTCTCCTTCCTGATCGCGCACGAGCAGCTTCCCGATGCGGCGCGAGGCGAGCTCGAGCGGGATTTCCCGCGCTACGACGAAGCCGGTTTCTTTCCATGGGACCCGGCCGACTGCGGACCGACGATCAACACCGTCATCGAGCAACTGACCGCACCGGAGATCGCCAGCGCGATCGGCACGCGGCTCGGCATCGAGAACCTCGGCCAGTACCCCACGCTGGTCACGCTGTGCCGGCACCTCAACCGCCGTCACGGCACCATCCACACCGACAGCAAGTCCAAGGTCGCCACCGCCCTGCTCTACCTCAACGAGTCGTGGCCCGACACCAGCGACGGCTGCCTGCGATTCCTGAAGAAGATCGACGACATCGACGCCATGCTGGTGCCTGAACTGCAGCCCCTGTACGGCAAGTTCGCGGTCTTCAAGCGTTCGGAGAACTCCTTCCACGGTCACCTGCCATACGAGGGCGAGCGCCGGGTGATCCAGGTCGCCTGGCTGGTCAGCGAGGAAGCCAAGCTGCGCAAGACCAAGCGCGGCAAGTTCTCGCGCCTGTTCAAGAAGCTGTTCGGCGGCCTCGACAAGAAGCTCGGCGCCGGCCGCGACCGCAACGCCGCGCATCGCGACTGAGCGAGACAGCGAAGCCTGTACCGCCAAGGATCCGCGATGCCCGCTCTTTTTCTGGTTTCCCTTGCCCTGCAGATCGCCTGCGCTGTCCACGTGATCCGCAGCGGTCGCTCCCTGTACTGGATCTGGCTGCTGCTGATCGCCTCGTATCTGGGCGTCGCGATCTACGTGCTGGCTGCGGTGATTCCGGATCTCCAGAGCAATCCGGGAGGCCGCAAGGCCGCTCGCAAGGCCATGCAGACCCTCGACCCGGCACGCCGTCGGCGCGCCTTGCAACGACGCCTGGAAACGAGCGACACCATCGACAATCGCCGACACCTGGCCGAGGAATGCCTCGAACTCGGCGACTACACCAACGCCGAGGAACTCTACCGCGGCCTGCTCAAGGGACTGTATGCCGAGGACCCTGACTTCATGCTCGGCCTGGCTCGGGCACAGGGCGGCCAGGACGATTTCGCAGCCGCGCGCGACACCCTGGACGCCCTCGCACGGACCAATCCGAACTACACATCCCACGAAGGCGATCTGCTGCACGCCCGCTGTCTCGAAGCACTGGGCGATACCGCTGCGGCATTGCAGGCATACAGCGTGCTGGCGCGCAGCTATCCCGGCGAGGAGGGTCGCTACCGCTACGGTCACCTGTTGCATCGCGCTGAACGCCATGCCGAGGCGCGTGACGTGTTCGCGGCACAGCTGAAGCAAGCCCGCTCGATGCCCGCCTACTACCGCCGCAAGGAGCGCCCCTGGCTCCGCGCGGCGCGTCAGGAGCTGACGCAACTGGGCGCACGCGGATGACGTCGCCGTCGGATATCGCCGTCCGATGACGCCCGTCGTCTGGCACACGGTATTCGAGGTGCTCGCCTACTCGGCGGGATTCCAGACCTATCTGTGGCAGCGCCGACGCGGGGTCGACGGCAGCGTGCACGACCGCGACCTGATGGCCGTGGTGGCGGTCGGCGCCATCGTCGGCGCAGCGCTGGGCGCGAAGATGTCCTACTGGCTGGACGATCCCCTGACCGCATTCGCCCACTTTCCCGACTGGCGCCATCTGCTGGAAGGCAAGTCGATCATCGGCGCCCTGCTCGGCGGACTGCTCGGCGTCGAGGTCGTCAAGCGTTTCTGGGGCGTGCGTCAGTCCACCGGCGACAACTTCGTGCTGCCGCTGACCGTGGGCATGTGCATCGGCCGCATCGGCTGCTTCCTGGGCGGACTGGGCGATCACACCTACGGCATCGCGACCACCCTGCCCTGGGGTGTGGACTTCGGCGACGGCATCGCACGGCATCCGACCCAACTCTACGAAATCGTCTTCCTGCTGGCGCAATACGCCTGGATTCGCGCTCGCTGGCATCGCTTCACCCTGCCCGGCGATCGCTTTCGCGCATTCATGATCGGCTATCTGGCGTTCCGCCTGCTGGTCGAGTTCATCAAGCCGGTGTTCTATATCTGGCCGCTGGGGCTGACCGGGCTGCAGTGGCTGTGCGTGGCCGGACTGCTCTACTACGCGCGTGCCGTTCCGCGTATCGTGCAGACCATGGTGATGGGGAGAAAAGCGACTTGGGCGCGAAGGTAAGGCCGTACCTGTTCTACGACAGCGCCGTTTCGGTATGCACGCAATGCCTGCGACGGGTCGAGGCGAAGATCCTGATCAAGGACGAGCGCGTGTACCTGGAGAAATGGTGCCCGCTGCATGGCCGCGAGCGCGTGCTGATCGCCGACGACGCGGCGTACTACCGACGCTGCCGCGAAGTCTTCATCAAGCCCCCGGAACTGCCGCAACGCTTCAACACCCCTCAGCGCTGGGGCTGCCCCTACGACTGCGGCCTGTGTCCAGAGCACATGCAGCACAGCTGCCTGACCCTGATCGAGATCACCGATCACTGCAACCTGCGCTGCCCGATCTGCTACGCCGACAGCGGCCCGCACCGGCCCGGGTTCCGGGATCTGCCGACCGTCGAACGCATGCTCAATGCCGTGGTCGCCAACGAGGGCGAACCGGACGTGGTGCAGATCTCCGGCGGCGAACCGACGCTCCACCCGCAGTTCTTCGAGATTCTGGACGCCGCACGCGCACGCCCGATCCGTCACCTGATGGTCAACACCAACGGCTTGCGCATTGCCAAGGAACCTGATTTCGCCGCACGTCTGGCCGACTACCAGCCCGGTTTCGAGCTGTACCTGCAGTTCGACTCGCTGCGCGACGACGTGCACAAGGATCTGCGCGGCGCGAAGCTGCGCGACATTCGCCTCAAGGCGCTCGAACAGCTCAATCGCCACGACATTTCCACCACGCTCGTGGTGACGGTGAAGAAAGGACTCAACGACGGCGAGCTGGGTGAGATCATCGACTTTGCCCTGAAGCAGCCCTGCGTGCGCGGCGTGACCTTCCAGCCGATCCAGGCCGCCGGCCGGCTGGAGCACTACGATCCAGCCACCGACCGCCTGACGCTCAGCGAGGTGCGCCGCCGCATCCTCGAACAGTCGCCGCTGTTCGAATCGGACGACCTGATCCCGGTGCCGTGCAATCCGGACTGCCTGGCCATGGCCTATGCTCTGAAATTGGGCGACGAGACCGTGCCGCTGACCCGCTTCGTGTCGCCACAGACGCTGGTCGAAAAAGGCCGCAACACCATCGTCGTCGAGCGCGACGAGGACCTTCGTGCGCATGTCTTCGAACTGTTCGCGACCAATCACTCACCCGAGGACCAGGCCTGCTCGCTGTCCGACCTGCTGTGCTGCCTGCCTCAAGTGCAGGCGCCGGCCGATCTGGGCTACCGCAATGTGTTCCGCGTGCTCATCATGCAGTTCATCGATGCCCATGGCTTCGACCTGCGCGCGGTGAAGAAGTCCTGCGTCCACATCGCGCAGCCGGACGGCACCATCGTGCCGTTCGACACGTTCAATCTGTTCTATCGCGACGATCTCGCCGACCGCCTGCGCAACCTGCGCGAGGAAGTCGAGCGCGCCTATCTTGTCGAAGAGGATGTCTCCGCATGAGCGATATCGAGCTCGATCCGCCCGCTCCCGAGCCGCCTCCCGTCCCACCGCAGGGCGAGCCCTCGCCGCCGCAGCGCCGCGGCTCCATCGCCGCCGGCATCGGTCTGGCGTGGCTGATCATGATTCTGGGACACCTGCTGCTGATGCCGTTTCGCGCGGCCACCTTCCTGCCTATTCCGGAGCTGTTGGTCGGCGTCGCCGCGGCGGTGTTCTATGCGAAAGGCATTCCACGCACCGGCCAGGGACTTCTGCTGGGACTGGCTTCGCTGCTGGCTGTGGCACTGCTGCTGGTGGCGGCCTGCTTCGGACTGCTGTTCAGCGGGGGCTTCAGATAGCCTCAGAGCACCTTCGCTTCGACTCGCTAAACGACTGCGCCTTCATCCGCGATGGACGCCGAACCCATACGCGCACCGACTCGCCGTTCGAGCGCAAATGGTTTCCCGAATATCGCAATCTGAGTCCACGACAGAAACGTCGACACGAACATGCGAACGCATACGGCAGCATCGCATGCGTCACATGGCTTCAACGGCGTACAGAGGGTCACGCCGATTCCCCGAGCCGGCGCGTCGGCAGGTCGAACCGCGGGAATCAGACGCCCTGCAGGCGACCTTCTAGCATGTCGGCGATGCCGTAGTGGCCCGCCGGCTGACCCGGCAGCCATACTGCAGCTTCCAGCGCGCCGCGAGCGAAAATGCCGCGATCCGTGGCGCGATGCGCAAGCTCAAGACGCTCGCCGTTTCCGGCGAGCATGGCGATGTGCTCGCCGACAATGTCGCCGCCGCGGATGACGGAAAAACCGATTTCGCCGGACTTGCGAGGTCCGGGATGCCCCTCTCGCGCATAGACGGCCTGTTCGTCCAGCGTCGTGCCGCGCGCCTTGGCCGCCGTTTCGCCCAGAGCGATAGCCGTTCCGGATGGCGCATCCTCCTTGCGGCCATGGTGCGCTTCGATGATTTCCAGATCCCACTCGGGCAAGGCCCGCGCAGCGTCGCGCAGGAGACGCTGCAGCACGGCGACGCCGAGACTGAAATTGGCAGCCTGCAGGATGGCAATATGCTCGGCCGCATGCGTCAGGCGATCACGCAGTGCCGCGTCATAACCGGTAGTGCCGACCACCAGGGGGACCCCCTCGGCCAGACAGTAATCGAGTGCGTTGCCCAAACCGACCGGCGTGCTGAAGTCGATCACCGCATCCAACGCACCAGCGCCTTCCCAGCCGTTGCTGTACCGCAGCGACTCCGGTGTGGCCGGCTGCTGCAGGGGATGTCCAACGAGCTCCGATCGCGCATCGATCACGGCGCGCTGCACGCGCACACGGCGATCACTGCGGCTGCGCGCGATCAACGCGCGCCCCATGCGTCCGGAGGCGCCGCTGATGGCGATGCGAAGTGCTTGATTCATGACTACCCTGGCGCTCGCGCCGATTCGGAATCCGGCCATCCTAACGCGTCCAGGACGCGGCGCAAACGCCGGATTCGCAGTTTCAGGAAGTCACGCGGGACCAGAAATCCTTGACCCCGTCGAACCAGTTCTTGGCGCGCGGGGAATGCTCCATGCTGTGCTCGCCGCCGAAGGTTTCCTCAAACGATTCCAGCAACTCGCGCTGTTCGCGGGTCAGGCGCACCGGCGTTTCCACGACCACCTGGCAAATCAGGTCGCCGACCCGGCCGCCTCGCGGCGACTTCACGCCACGGCCGCGCAGACGGAAAGTCTGCCCGGTCTGGGTCTCCGGCGGCAGATTGATCTCGACGTCATCCTCCAGCGTCGGCACCGTCAGCGTCGCACCAAGCGCCGCCTGGGTGAAGCGGATCGGCACTTCGCAATGCAGGTCGTTGCCTTCGCGCTGGAAAATCTTGTGCGGACGCACGCGCACTTCGACGTACAGGTCACCGGCCTGCCCGCCCGCCGGGGCGGCTTCGCCCTGCCCGGTCAGGCGCACGCGGTCGCCGGTGTCGACGCCGGCGGGAATGTTCACCGACAGCGTGCGGGTATTGCGGTAGCGCCCCTCGCCCTTGCAGGTCTTGCACGGGTTCTTGATCGAACGCCCGCTACCGCCGCAATGCGGACAGGGCTGCTGGATCGAGAAGATGCCGTTCTGCATGCGCACCTGACCGTGACCGTTGCAGGTCCCGCAGGTATCGAGCTTGCCGTCCTCCGAGCCACTGCCCTGGCAGTCGTCGCAGGCGACCAGGGTCGGAACCTTGATCTCTTTCTCGAGGCCGAACACGGCCTCTTCCAGGTCCATCTCGAGGATGTAGCGCAGATCGGAACCGCGCTGCGGGCCGCGACGACCGGCGCCACCGAAGATGTCGCCGAAGATATCGCCGAAGATGTCGCCCATGTCGCCGAATCCGCCAGCGCCGTGCCCGCCGCCCATGCCGCCTTCGAACGCCGCATGGCCGTACTGGTCGTACATGCTTCGCTTGTCGGCGTCGGACAGGATCTCGTAGGCCTGCTTGGCCTCCTTGAAGCGCTCCTGCGCCTCGGGATCGTCCGGACAGCGGTCGGGATGGCATTTCATCGCCACGCGACGGAATGCCTTCTTGATCGTGGCCGTGTCGGCACTGCGCTCGACACCCAGGGTTTCGTAGTAACAGGTCTTGCTCATGAGCGATGTTTCATTGAGCCTTCGATGCGTCGATCGGGTACCAACCACATCGAGGCAACGAGGATGTAAATCAAGCCCGAGAACCAGACGCTGACGAAAGCCAGCGGGATCGCACAGGCATAAAGAAGCGGCGCAAGGATACCTTTCCAGTCACGGCGTGACAGCAGCATTCGCGCCATCTCCCCATCGCGCCCGCCGTTGGCGCGAATCAAGGTGAACTGGAAAGGCTGCCAGGCCAGGCCGGCCATCAGCAGCACGACACCATACAACGCCACCGGTACGGTGGCGAAATGGTTCTCACCCATCCATGCGGTCGCGAACGGAAACAGGGACAGCCAGAACAACAGATGCAGATTGGCCCATAGCACCGATCCGCTGACATGCCGGGCGGCCTGCAGAAAATGGTGATGGTTGTTCCAGTAGATGCCGACGTAGACGAAGCTGAGCACGTAACTGAGAAAAGCCGGCAGCACGGGCAGCAGCGAAGCTAGGTCGGTGCCATGCGGGGCTTTCATCTCCAGCACCATGATGGTGATGACGATGGCCAGCACGCCGTCGCTGAATGCTTCCAGTCGCCCCTTGTTCACCGTGCCCCCACGAACGAAGAGGGCCGGACGGTCACGCCGTCCGGCCCGATTTCGCTCAGCTCTTCTTGTCGTCGTCCTTCACTTCGGTGAATTCGGCGTCGACCACGTCCTCGGGCTGGGCCGAACCGCCACCCGGGGCCTGCTGACCGGCCGCCTCGGGACCGGCCTGACCGGCGCCCTGGGCCGCCGCGAACAGCGGCTGCGCGACCTGCTCGAGCTTGCTCATCTTGGACTCGATGGCGTCCTTGTCGTCGCCTTCCATCGCCTTCTCGAGATCCGACAGCGCCTCCTCGATGCCGCCGATCTGGTCGCCGGCCTTGTCACCGTGCTCCTTCAGCGCGCTGCGGGTGGCATGCACCATCTGGTCGGCCTTGTTGCGCGTGGTGACCAGTTCCTGGAACTTCTTGTCGTCCTCGCGGTGCGACTCGGCGTCGGCGACCATGCGCTCGACTTCTTCCTCGGACAGACCCGAGCCGGCCTTGATCTCGACCTTCTGTTCCTTGCCCGTCTTCTTGTCCTTGGCGTGCACGTGCAGGATGCCGTTGGCGTCGATGTCGAAGCTGACCTCGATCTGCGGCATGCCGCGCGGCGCAGGGTCGATACCGGCCAGGTCGAAGCGGGCCAGCGACTTGTTGTACTGGGCCTGCTCGCGCTCGCCCTGCAGCACGTGCACGGTGACCGCGGTCTGGTTGTCGTCGGCGGTGGAGAAGATCTGCGACGCCTTGGTCGGAATCGTGGTGTTCTTCTCGATCAGCTTGGTGAACACGCCGCCCATGGTCTCGATGCCCAGGCTCAGCGGGGTCACGTCGAGCAGCAGGACGTCCTTGACGTCGCCACCCAGCACGCCGCCCTGGATCGCCGCGCCCACGGCCACGGCCTCGTCCGGATTGACGTCCTTGCGCGGCTCCTTGCCGAAGAAGTCCTTGACCGCTTCCTGCACCTTGGGCATGCGGGTCTGACCACCGACCAGGATCACCTCGTCGACGTCGGACACACGCAGACCGGCGTCATCCAGCGCGGTGCGGCACGGATCGATGGAGCGCTTGACCAGGTCCTCGACCAGCGCTTCCAGCTTGGCGCGGGTCAGCTTGATGTTCAGGTGCTTGGGACCGGAGGCGTCGGCCGTCACGTACGGCAGGTTGACCTCGGTCTGGTGGCTGGAGGACAGCTCGATCTTGGCGCGTTCGGCGGCGTCCTTCAGGCGCTGCAGGGCCAGCGGGTCCTTGCGCAGGTCGATGCCCTGGTCCTTGTTGAACTCCTCGACCAGGTAGTCCATGACGCGCTGGTCGAAGTCCTCGCCGCCGAGGAAGGTGTCGCCGTTGGTGGCCAGCACCTCGAACTGCTTCTCGCCGTCGACCTCCGCGATCTCGATGATCGACACGTCGAACGTGCCGCCGCCGAGGTCGTACACGGCCACCTTGCGGTCGCCGCCCTTCTTGTCCAGGCCATAGGCCAGCGCGGCCGCGGTCGGCTCGTTGATGATGCGCTTGACCTCCAGACCGGCGATCTTGCCGGCGTCCTTGGTCGCCTGACGCTGCGAATCGTTGAAGTACGCGGGCACCGTGATGACGGCTTCGGTGACCGGCTCGCCCAGGAAGTCCTCGGCGGTCTTCTTCATCTTCATCAGCACCTTGGCCGACACTTCCGGCGGCGCCATCTTCTTGCCGTCGGAGGTCTGCACCCAGGCATCACCGTTGTCGTGCTCGAAGATCTTGTAGGACACCAGGTCGATGTCCTTCTGCACTTCGGCGTCCTTGAACTTGCGACCGATCAGACGCTTGACCGCGTAGAAGGTGTTGGCCGGATTGGTCACCGCCTGACGCTTGGCCGAGGCGCCCACCAGCACTTCGCCGTCCTTGCTGAAGGCGACGATGGAAGGCGTGGTGCGGTCACCCTCGGAATTCTCAATGACGCGCGTGGATGAACCCTCCATCACCGCCACGCACGAATTGGTGGTGCCGAGGTCGATACCGATGATCTTGCCCATGGTCTTCACTCTCCGAAAATTTCTGTGATGCGGCCCCCGCGGCCGCCGTTGATTTCTAGGTGGGGGATGCCGCGCGGCGATTCAAGACGCGCGCGGCACGGTTTTTCAGGCGCTGGGCGCCTTGGCGACCGCAACCAGCGCCGGGCGCAGCAGTCGGTCGTTGAGTACGTAGCCCTTCTGCAGCACGGCGACGACGGTGTCGGGGGCGTGCTGATCGGTCTCGACCATGTTCATGGCCTGGTGCTGTTCCGGATCGAACGGCTTGTGCAGCGGGTCGATCGCCTTCAGGCCGTTCTGCTCGGCGACCTTCAACAGTGACTTGAGCGTCAGCTGCATGCCTTCGCGCAGTGGCGCGACCTCCTCGGTCTGCACGGCCAGGCCCTGCTCCAGGCTGTCGCAGACCGGCAGCAGGTCCGAGAGCACGCGCTCGTTGGCGAAGCGGCGGGCCTGTTCCAGCTCGCGCTGCAGGCGGCGGCGCTGATTCTCGATCTCGGCACGCTCGCGCAGCAGGGTGTCGCGCATGTCCGCGACGCTGCGCTCGGCCTCGGCCAATTGGGCGGTCAGGGTTTCCAGCTCCTGCATCGAGGTCTCGCCGTCCTGCGACGTGCTGGACGGCTCCTGATCGGGCGCCGTGTCCGGTGCGTTCGGCTTGGTGTCTTCCATCATGGCTCCAGAGGCAACTTCATGAGGACCCGCGACAGCGCCGCAGGCCGGTTCGGTTTGGGTTGGTGTGCGGAAACGACCGCTCTGGCGAGGGTTATAGGGTCGCCGTGACGCGATTCAAGGCATCGCCGAGCAATCCGGCGGTCGCCTGCACGACGGGAATCACGCGATCGTAGGCCATGCGGGTCGGTCCGATCACGCCTACTGTGCCCAGCACGCGGCCCTCGGTGCCATAGGTGGCGGTCACCACGGAGCAGCCGTCGAGCGCGGCGTAACCCGACTCCTCGCCGATGAACAGGCGCACGCCGGGGGCCTTCGCGCACACATCCAGCAACTGCATCAGATCGCGCTTGCGCTGGAAGGCCTCGAACAGTTCGCGCAGGCGATCCAGGTCGGACAGCTCCTGATAGCCCATCAGGTTGGTCTGCCCGCTGAGCACCATGTCGGCCTCGGCCTGCGGCGCGAACGAGGCCGAAGCCAGCTCCACCGCATTGCTCAGCAATTCGTTCAATTCGTGGCCGGCGGCCTTCAGCTCGGCCAGCAGGCGCGTGCGGATCTCGTCCAGACGCAGCCCGGCGAATTCGCTGTTGAGGTAATTCGCCGCCTGTTCCAGCGCTCCCGCGCTCAACGGCTCACTCAGCTGCACCACGCGGTTCTGCACCTGGTTGTCGGCAAACACCAGAATGACCAGTACACGCGCGCCTTCCAGCGGCACGAAGTCGATGTGGCGAAGGGAGAAATCCGAATGTCGCGGCACAGTTACCAGACCGACGAAATGGGTCATCGCCGAAAGCAGCGACGAGGTGCTGTTGAACAGATCCAGCGAGCTGTTCGGTGTCGGTGGAAGCTGCTGGCGCAGGCGCGCCAGGTCTTCGCCGGTCAGCGGACGCAGCTCGAGCAGGCTGTCCACGAACAGGCGCAGCCCGCGCGGCGTGGGAATGCGTCCGGCGGACGTGTGTGGCGACGCCACCAGCCCGGATTCCTCCAGATCGGCCATGATGTTACGGATGGTCGCCGGGCTCACGTCCAGTCCCGAGGACTTGGACAGCGTGCGCGAACCGACCGGCTCGCCGTCGGTCAGGTACTGGCCGATCAGCGCGCGCAGAAGGCGGCGGGAGCGTGCGTCGAGATCCGGACCGTGCGATGGGCTCATGAAAAACCGGGTTTGCGTGGATACCTGTGGACTGAATAAGGGTTGAACGCGAGCGTTGCAAGCCCCTCGTGTCCACCTCGCCTCGATTGAAGATCGTCCGCTGTCTGCAGATATGAGACGCGTATCGCTACAATCAGCGACGTCATCGTCCGGGTTTGTCTATGCTCAGCTCGCTTTACGTGCGCAATTTCGCCGTGGTCGAGGAAGCCGAGATCGGCTTCGGCCCCGGCATGACCGTGGTCACCGGTGAGACCGGTGCCGGAAAGTCCCTGCTTGTCGACGCGCTGATGCTGCTGTCCGGCGCCCGCGCCGATAGCGCGCTGGTCCGCGCCGGTAGCGACCGTGCCGAGCTCTCGGCCGAATTCGACCTGTCCGCCCTGCCCGCCGCGCGGGACTGGCTGGCCCAGCAGGAGCTGGACGACGACGGGCACTGCAATCTGCGCCGCGTGCTCAAGGCCGAAGGCAGCTCCCGCGCCTGGATCAACGGGCGGCCGGCCACGCTGACCCAGCTGTCGGAGCTGGCGGCGCTGATTGTCGAGATCCACGGTCAGCACGAACACCAGGCGCTGCTCTCCCGCACGCATCAACTGGCCCTGCTCGACGCGTTCGCGCAGGCGGCCCCCTTGCGTGAGCGTGTGGCCGAACAGACTCGCGCCTGGCGCGACTGCGGCCGGCGCATCGAGGCACTGACCGGCGGCGAGGATCGCGACGAGCGCATTGCCCTGCTGCGCCACGAGGTCGAGGCCTTGCAACGCTGGAGCCTCGCGCCCGAGGACCTGCAGGAGCTGGAAGCCGACCACCGCCGCCTGGCCAACGCCGGCCGGCTATTGGAAGGCGCCAACGGACTCAGCGAGCTGCTCGACGGCGACAGCGAATTCGCCGCGCGCCGCGCCGTCGGACGCGCGCAGGCCGAACTGGCCCGCCTGGCCGAACTCGACAGTCGCCTGGAACCACTGGCCGCGCTACTGGAAAACGCCGAGATCCAGCTCGGCGAGGCCATCGACGGCCTCGGCCACTACGCCAGCGACCTGGACATGGATCCCGAGCGCTTCGCCGAGGTCGATCAGCACCTGGCCCGCCTGCACGATCTGGGGCGACGTCACCGCCTGCCGCTGGAAGAGCTGCAGCAGAAAGCCGAGACGCTGGCGACCGAACTCGAGGAACTGGAAGGCGCGGGCGCGACTCTCGAACGCCTGCGGCGCGAGCGCGACGAATGCGCGAGCCGCTATACCAAGGCCGCCGCCGAGCTGAGCAAGGCCCGCGCCAAGGCCGCTGCAACGCTGGGCGAACAGATCACGGCATTGATGCAGGAACTCGGCATGGCCGGAGGCCGCTTTCAAGTCTCGCTCACGCCGCGTGATGGCGACGATCCCGACGCACTCGGCGCAGAACGCTGCGAATTCGAGGTCAGCGCCAACCCAGGGCAGCCGCCGCGGGCACTGCGCAAGGTCGCCTCGGGCGGCGAACTGGCACGCATCAGTCTCGCCGTCGAAGTCGCCGCGCTGGGCATGGACAGTGTGGGTTGCATGATCTTCGACGAGGTCGACAGCGGCATCGGCGGCGCGGTGGCGGAGGTCGTCGGCCAGAAGCTACGCACGCTCGGCGACCGCTGCCAGACCCTGTGTGTGACGCATCTCCCCCAAGTCGCGGCGCAGGGCCACGCACACATCAAGGTCAGCAAGCAGAGCGAGGACGACACCACGCGTACCCGCATCGAGTCCCTGGACGGCAAGCAGCGTAGCCGGGAGCTGGCGCGCATGCTGGGCGGCATCGAAATCACCCGCGAGACCGAGGCGCACGCGCGCAAGATGCTCAAGCAGGCCCAGGGCTGAGTCCGCCCCGCCGGCAAAAAAGAAACGGCGGCTGAACCGATCGGAACATCGGCTTGAACTAATCGCGATGCAGGACCATCTAATGTTCCGTATCGCCGTGATGGCGACCGCAGATGACCCGCCTGCTTCGCATCGGTCATCGAGGGATCGGCTCCATCCCCTCCCCCCAATCGGCGCCGGTCCAACAAACCCTCGACAGCTCTTCCCCTGGCTGTCGGGGGTTTTTTTATGCCTGCAAGATACGTTCACGCATTCGTTTTTTCCTGCAGCAGCAGTTCGAGAACCCGCCCCACGGCGGCAAAGGCGAACGCGCCGGTGATGTGCGTGGCCGCGCCCAGACCGCCACCGCAATCCAGGCGAAAACCCTCGTCGCCGCTCGGACGTGTCCCGCAGACGCTTCCATCCTCCTGCGGATACCGCACGTTTTCCAGAGAATACACTGCAGGAACGCCGAAATAACGATTAGAATTTCTCGGAAAATTAAAATCTTGCCGCAACTTTTTGCGAATAAGGCTGAGCATGGCGTCATGCTCGGTACGCGACAGATCGCGCACCCGCACCTGAGTCGGGTCCACACGCCCACCGGCCGACCCGACCACCACCAGCGGCAGCTTGCGGCGACGGCACCAGGCGATGGTTTCCAGCTTCACACGGAAAGCATCGCAGGCATCCAACACCAGGTCGTAGCCGCGGTCGAGTAATTCA
This sequence comes from Oleiagrimonas citrea, assembly GCF_012395255.1. Lineage (GTDB taxonomy): Bacteria > Pseudomonadota > Gammaproteobacteria > Xanthomonadales > Rhodanobacteraceae > Oleiagrimonas > Oleiagrimonas citrea. The sequence goes on along the minus strand of NZ_JAAZQD010000003.1, from coordinate 595,700 downwards.
TCCAGCGAGCCCGGCGTGAGAAACCGCTCGATGCCTTCCACCTCGATATACGGATTGATGGCGCACGCACGCTCGGCCATCAAGGCCACTTTCGATCGCCCGTACTGACCGTCCAGGGCTGGAAGTTGCCGGTTCGTGTTGCTGAGACAGACCTCGTCCGCATCGATCAGGGTCAGACGTCCGATGCCGCTGCGCGCCAGCGCCTCGACCGCCCATGAACCCACACCGCCGATGCCGACGACACAGACATGCTTGCCCGACAACCGCTCCACACTGCCACGGCCGTAGAGACGGTCCACGCCCTGGAAGCGCTCCGCGCGCACGCGCTCCCGCATGGCGGCATCGTCATCCGCGGAGGAAATCGTGCTTGGCACGGACGCCGGGTCATGCTCGAATGAGGCGCTCATGCGATACGTCCGTTCTTGAACCGGGAAATTTTCATGCGATCTGTTCTGCTCTTGATTCTGGGTCTGGTTGTCGGCGCAGTGGGTGCCTTCAGGGTCAGTAACGTGATGCACATGCGCGACGCCTATCCGCGCGGCGTGATGAACGTGATGAAGCATCATCTCGGTGCGCTGGGGCAAGCGGTTCGCCAGGGCAAGTGCCCGGCCGACGCCACGCAGTTGCACTTGCGGCGCCTCGCATCGATACAGGCCGATATTGTGCCGGCTTTCGCCAACGATGTCGGCGCCAAGCCGGATTTCCAGGCGCATGCGAAGAAACTCGACGACGCGATCGAACAGGCTCTGCAGGCCGCGCCGGCCGACTGCCCCACCCTGCAGAAAGCCGTGTCCAACATCGGCGGCACCTGCAAGAGCTGCCACGAAGCCTACCGCTGAACGACACGCCGGGCGCTAGAGCCGAATGCGCCCGGTCAGCAGCTGCCAGAACATCACCCAGTCTCCGGCCAGGCTGTACCAGGGATGGTGGAACGTGGCCGGACGATTGTGCTCGAAGACGAAATGGCCGACCCATGCGAAACCGTATCCGGCCAGCGGCATGCCGAGCAGCCACCACGCGTTCCCGCTGATCAACGCCAACGCAAGAAATCCCAGTACACACAGACTGCCGATGAAATGCAGACGGCGGCAGGTGCGATTGCGGTGTTCGGAGAGGTAGTACGGATAGAACGCCCGGAAGCTGGTGAACTCGCTCATGTTCATTTCTCCGGCAACGGAATGAATTCCTCGTCGTCGCCGGGCACGGTGTCGAAACGGCCATCCTTCCAGTCGCGACCGGCCTGATCGATCCGCGAGCGCTCGCTGGCGACGAAGTTCCACCACACGAACCGCGGCCCATCCAGCGGCGCGCCGCCGACCAGAATCACCGTGCTCGGCGTCACCGCCTGCAGCTTCGGGGCGTCCGGACCGCGGTGCACGCCCATGTCGAATGCATCGAGACGCTGTTCGCCGAACCGCAGCTCGCCCTCGACGACATAGACCCCATGCTCCTCGTGCTCGGGCGGCAGCTCGAGCTCGGCACCGGTCTGCAGATGCGCCTCGGCGAAGAAGGTCGGCGCAAACACCTTCACCGGCGACTGCGCGCCCCAGCCGCTACCGGCCATCAGGCGCAGGCGCGCACCGGGCAATTCCAGCGCAGGAAACTGGTCCGTAGCGTAATGATGGAAATCCGGGGCGACCGTTTCATCCGCCTTGGGCAAGGCGACCCAGGTCTGGATGCCATGCATCCGACCGCCCTCGTCGCGCTTCCAGTCCGGCGTGCGCTCCGAATGCACGATGCCACGACCGGCCGTCATCCAGTTGACTTCACCCGGGTGGATCTCCTGATCGCTGCCCAGGCTGTCACGATGCCGAATACAGCCGTCGAACAGCCAGGTGACGGTCGCCAGCCCGATATGCGGGTGCGGCCGTACATCCATGCCCTTGCCCGGAGGCAGATCGACAGGCCCCATGTGATCGAAGAACACAAACGGCCCGACCGAACACGCCTGCGCATGCGGCAACACGCGCCGCACCATGAAACCGTCGCCGAGGTCGTGCGTCTTCGGCTCGATGCGGGTGAAAACGTCGTTCGACATGTGCTCGTCCAGGCAGGAATACGCCGCCATGGTAGCGCGGCGGTGGACGGCTAGTCAGCGCAAGCGGTCGCTCCAGTCGGCGATGTGCCGCGCGACCGCATCGGGCGTTTTCATCCAGGAAAAGTGATCCGGGCGATTGCCCAGATCCTCGGCGTCCAGCGCATGCGTCTCACTGATCGCGCGCGGCATCTTGTCGAGCAGATACTGCAAGGATGCGCGCGGGCCGAAGGCATCGTCGACCAGCCGCAGCGCGAGGACCGGCGCCTTCTGCGCCTGCAGCGCGTCATCCAGATCCCAGGACAGCCCTCGCGCGGCATAGTGTCCGCGGCGTCCACTGTGCGCCCAGTCGGCAATGACACCGCGCGCCTCGTTTCCGCCGAAGCCGATCCGGCGACCCGGGAAATGCCCGCGCAAGCGCGCGATGCCGGGCGCCAGACCGTAGGCCAACCGCAACGGAACGCTCCATCGCGGGAAACAACGCCAGTACGGCGCACCGCTCGCGACCAGCACCAGTCCGTCCACGGTTTCAGGCTGCAGACCCGCGAACAGACTGGCCAACTGCCCGCCCAAGCTGTGCCCGCCGATCAACCATCGCGCCTCCGGACAAGCCTTGCGCGCAATCGCCAATCCGGCCGGAACGTCCTGCGTCAGAAGTTCGCGGTATCCCCAGTTTTCGTTCCGCCCCGCACGCACACTGCTGGAGCCGAGTCCTCGCCACTCGTGCAGGGCCAGCCCGACTCCTCTCGCTGCCAGCGCCTCTGCCAGCGGCGCATAGTTGCGCGCGGGCACGCCCATCGCCGGCAACCAGTACAACCACACCCCGTCGCTGCGAGCCGGAGTGCGCAGCAACAAATCGCTGCCGATCCCCGCCGCCGAGAGCACCTGTAGCGAACGCATCGAGTAGTCGTTTCCATCCATGCCCGGAATCCGTCCGATGAAAAAGCGAAGGGCCGACGCATGCCGGCCCTTCATCACAGCGATCGAGGTCCGGCGGTATCCGCCGAAAGACTCAGGCTGCGGTCACTTCCTCGGCCTGCAGACCCTTCTGGCCCTCGACGACCTTGAAGGAAACCTTCTGGCCTTCCTGCAGGCTACGGAAGCCCGTACCGGTGATGGCACGGAAATGGACAAAAACGTCCGGGCCTTCTTCACGGCTGATGAAACCGAAGCCCTTGGCGTCGTTAAACCACTTAACGGTGCCGATCTCACGATCCGACATGACTAACTCCAAAATTACCTGTAAACGCGCCGGCCCATTCGCCGGCCATGGACTGGGTATGCAGGTGAGGTGAAATGGAGCGATGCGGAAGGCAGAAGCCGGAACCGAATCGGGCCACACGAGACCACGCAGACACAGCGATACGTAGCATACCCGATATCTATGGACCCCGCGCAATACACCAAACCGCATAGATACGGCACGAATATGCATACGCATGGCCCAATTCGGACTCATGCGATACTGCCGGCGAATACCGCGAACCAAATGCCAAATCGAGCCGCGTGATTGCCCCTGGTTCATGCGGACCGAGTGTGCCCGGACCTCCCACAATCCTGCCGATTCCTGCCCCATGTCACGGACCCGCCTCTCCTTGCTGCTTCCGTTCGCGCTCTGCGCACTGTCCCCGGCAATCCTGCACGCACAGACGACACATCCGGAAGACCCGAAAGCCTGCATCGGGATCGCCAGCGACTCCTTGCGTCTTGCCTGCTACGACCGCGCGGTACACCGCCAGCAAGTACACGGAGCAGCCGCACAAGAAGTACAGAGCGAGGACAGCGACGAGGACACCACAGCCGCTGCGACGGATCATCCGGTCTCGCCAGAAGATTCGACAACGCATGCTGAAACACCTGCCACCAAACCTTCGATCCTGCAGCGTCTTTTCGGTACGGAGCATTCCGCGTTCACGTCGCGAACCGAGAAGGATCAGGACAAGCCGCGCGTGTCGCTGCTCGACAGCCGCTGGGAACTGAACCGGGACAGCAAACTCGGCACCTTCGGCATCCGCGGCTACAAGCCGGTCTACGTCCTGCCCGCGTTCTACATGACCAGCGTCAACACCACACCGCATTCACCCTCGCCCGATCACAGCGTGAATACGCCGATGGCGCTGGATCACACTGAAGCGAAGTTCCAGGTCAGCCTGAAGACCAAGGTCTGGCAGGGCGTGTTCGGCCAGCGCGGCGATCTCTGGCTGGCGTATACGCAGGCCTCGCACTGGCAGGTCTACAACAGCCTCATCTCGCGACCGTTCCGCGAGACCAACTACGAGCCCGAGGCCATGCTGGTGTTCGACACGCACTACAAGGTGCTGGGCTGGAACGGGCGTCTGCTGGGCATCGGCATCAACCATCAGTCCAACGGGCGCAGCAATCCGCTTTCGCGCAGCTGGAACCGCATCATCGCCGATATCGGCTTCGAACGCGGCCCTTGGACCATCATGATCCGTCCCTGGTGGCGCATCCACGAACAGCGCAACAAGGACGACAACCCGGACATCAGCGACTACATGGGCCGCGCCGACGTGCAGATCGTGCGTGAATGGGGCGCCAACGAACTGACCCTGATGGCGCGTCACTCACTGCGCACGGGAAAACGCTCGCATGGCGCGCTGCGATTCACCTGGGCATTTCCCATCCACGACAATCTGCGCGGCTATGTGCAGGTCTTCAACGGCTACGGCGAGAGCTTGATCGACTACAACCACCGCGCGACCTACGTGGGCCTGGGCGTGTCTCTGCTCGGTTGGTACTGACCGGCCCCTTCCCCGGCGCAGTCCCCGGCCGGACACGAAAAAGGGCGGCCATCGAAACGGCCGCCCTTTTCTTTGTGACGATGCGTCGTGCGTGCGCGATTATTCGTGCTCGCCGCCCGCGCCGTGCACGTGACCGTGGTTGAGCTCTTCCTCGTTGGCCTCGCGCACTTCGGTCACTTCGATGTCGAAGTTCAGCGTCTTGCCGGCCAGCGGATGGTTGCCATCGATGGTCACCTGGTCGCCTTCGACCGCGGTCACCACGACCATAACCGGACCCTGCGGACCCTGGCCCTGGAACTGCATGCCCGGCTTCGGCTCGGGCGCACCCTGGAACGCGCTCTTGGGCACGACCTGGATCATTTCCTCGTGACGCTCGCCGTAGCCTTCCTGCGGCTCGACGGTCACCTTGAAGGCATCGCCCTGACTGCGGCCGGCCATGGCCTTCTCCAGGCCCGGCACGATGTTGCCGGCACCGTGCAGGTACGCCAGCGGCTCGCCGCGCTCGCGGGAGCTGTCGATGACCTGGCCGTCTTCGCCGGTCAGGGTGTAGTGGAACGATGCGACGGTACGGTCGGCAATCTGCATGGATGAACCTCGTTGATGCGAATGGATGGTACCGACGCATCAGACGCCGGCCAGAACCGCCCAGCGTAAGGGAATCGGGGCCGGTACTGCAAACGTGCTGGGCAGAATACGCCTGCGGATGGAACAATGACCGCTTCGCCGACGAACCTGCCCGCCATGACGAACCTTCGCGCCGACTGGGCGCATCGCCCCACGCATCGGCGTGTCTGGGCGCTCGCCGCTCCCATGATCGTTTCCAACGTCACCGTTCCGCTGGTGACGCTGACCGACAGCACCGTGGCCGGACATCTCTCGCACGCCAGTCAGCTGGCGGCCGTGGCTGTGGGGGGCGCGATTTACCAGTTGCCGGTGTTCCTGTGCGGCTTCCTGCGCATGGGTACGGTCGGATTCAGCGCGCAGGCCAGTGGGCGCGAGGACGGCGACGATCTGCGACGGATCCTCCTGCAGACCCTGCTGCTGAGTCTGGCGCTGTCGAGCCTGCTGCTGCTCGCCGCCGCTCCCCTGCTGTCGCCCGTACTGCGGCTGATGGATCCGTCGGCGGATCTGCGCGGCCTTGGCGCCGCCTACCTGCACGTGCGACTGGCCGGACTGCCGGCTGCACTGGCCAGCTACGCGCTGGCGGGCTGGTTCCTGGGCGCGCAGAACGCGCGGGTGACGGTACAGATACTGATCGTGACCAATCTGGTGAACATCGGCTTGAACCTGCTGTTCGTGCTCGGCTTCGGCTGGGGCGTGCGCGGCATCGCGCTGGCTTCGGTCATCGGCGAATGGAGCGGCTGCCTGCTCGGCCTGACCCGCATCGCCGGCCAGCTTCGCCGCTTCCCGGGCCATCTGCATCTGGACGAACTGCGGCGCTGGGTCTGCTGGCGGCCGCTGCTCGGCGTGAACCGCGACATTCTGCTGCGCAGCATCGCCCTGGAAGGCGTGTTCTTCGCCATGACCACGCTGGGCGCGCGCCTGGGAGGCTCAGTGGTCGCGGCCAACGCGCTGCTGCTGAACGGGCTGATGCTGACAGCCTTCGCGCTGGACGGCCTGGCCAACGCCGTCGAGTCAGTGACCGGCCACGCCATCGGTGCACGGCAGCGCGACACACTGCGCCGGGCGCTGGTGGTGGCGGGCGGATGGTCCCTGATCGGAAGCCTGCTATTCGTGGCCGTCTTCGCCCTAGGCGGCCACCTGTTCGTCGACCTGCAGACTGACATCACTGCCGTGCGCGAAATCGCCTACACGTACCTACCCTATCTGGCCGTGCTACCGCTGATCGCATTTCCCGGCTATCTGCTCGACGGCCTGTTCGTGGGTGCGACGCGCGCGACGGAAATGCGCAATGCGATGCTGGTCGCGGCGCTGGTGTTCCTGGCCGCCGCCACGCTCTTGCACCCGCTGGGCAACCACGGACTGTGGATCGCGTTCCTCGCCTTCATGCTGGTACGCGGCGGCGTCATGGCCTGGGTCGCGCGACGCATCGCCCGCACTGCGGACGGCTGGCTGACGCGACCGGTTCGGGCCTGAGCGCGGCTAGGCCTCCAACTGCACGCGCAGGTCCGCCTCGATACGCTCGGGCGTCGTCGCCGGCGCGTAGCGACGCAGCGGCCGGCCTTCGCGGTCAATCAGGAACTTGGTGAAATTCCACTTGATCGCGGCGCTGCCCAGCACGCCCGGCGCTTCCGCACGGAGCCAGGCATAGAGCGGATGGGCGTTGGCGCCGTTGACCTCGATCTTTTCGAACAAGGGAAAGCTGACATCGTAGGTCGTACTGCAGAAGTCCAGGATCTCCTGCGCATCGCCGGGTTCCTGATGCCCGAATTGGTCGCAGGGAAAGCCGAGCACGCTGAATCCGCAGTCCGCGTAGCGCGCCTGCAGGGCTTCGAGCCCCTTGTACTGCGGCGTGAATCCGCATTTGGACGCCACGTTGACGATCAACAGGACCTGCCCGCGCCATTCTTCCAGACGGCGCTCCGCACCGTGGATGTCGCGCGCGTCGAAAGCGTAGACGGTGTCGTTCATGGCGGCTCCTCGAGTTTGGCGCATCCTGACACAATCGTCCTCAGGAAGCTGTAGGCGATGACACGGCAACGCGTTAGGCTTGCACCATGAATGCGGTCGCCGCCTCCCCTTCGTCCGCCGCCAGCGAATCCCTGCGCCGCTTCGTCGAGCGCCACCGCCGCCTGTTCGTCCTGACCGGCGCCGGGTGCAGTACCGACTCGGGCATTCCCGACTACCGCGATCTGGAAGGGGACTGGAAACGTCCGCCGCCGATGACCTACCAGGTCTTCACCGGCGAGCCGGTCGGTCGCGCGCGCTACTGGGCGCGCAGCATGATCGGCTGGCGGCATTTCAGCGCCGCCCGCGCCAACGCCACACACCATGCACTGACCATGCTGGAGCGCACCGGACGCGTGCAGATGCTGGTGACGCAGAATGTCGACGGCCTGCATCAGGCGGCCGGAAGCCGCGCAGTGATCGATCTGCACGGCCGGCTCGACCGCGTGCGCTGCCTGCAATGCGATGCGGTAGTCGCGCGCACGGATTACCAGCAGCGCCTGGAGCGCGAGAACCCGGCCTGGTCTGATCTCGAAGCCACCCATGCGCCGGATGGCGACGCCTATCTGGAACGCGACGACTTCCACACGTTTTCGATCCCCGCGTGCATGCAATGCGGCGGCATAATGAAACCCGACGTGGTGTTCTTCGGCGAAAACGTTCCGCGCCACCGCCTGCAGCAGGCCATGCAGCATTTCGAACGCGCCGATGCGCTGCTCGTGATTGGTTCATCCCTGATGGTGTATTCCGGATACCGGTTCGCTGCGGCCGCGGCGCGACGCGGCCTGCCGATCGCCGCCGTCAACCTGGGCCGCAACCGGGCCGATCCGCTGCTGGAACTGAAACTCGACTGTCGCTGCGACGAGGCGCTCGCCTTTCTGGCCGAGCCCGACACCGAAGCGGCCCCCACTTGACCCCACGGCATGGAAGACCGCACGGACGCCATGATTCGCACACTCGCCCCCATCACGATCCAACGACTCGGCCGACTCCTGGTCTGCACGCCGCTGCTGCTCGCCGCCTGCAGCGGGCAACCGCCGCGCCCTGCACCGCCCGCACCCAGCACGCCGACGACTACCGCCGCACCAGCCCGCGCGGCAAGTATCCCCGCGTCGCCGCGAAGCGCCGCTGCGCCGGCCATGCCTGCGCCGACCTCCATGCCCAGCGCTCGAGAGCGCATGGCCGATGCCATCGGGGCCTACATTGCTCAGCCGCGATTCGCCCACGCGACCTGGGGCATCGACGTCATCGACCTTTCCGACGGTCGCACGCTCTATCGCCGCAACGCCGACAAGCTCTTCATCCCGGCCTCGAACGCCAAGCTCTATACCGCTGCGCTGGCCCTGCACACGCTGGGGCCTCGCTACCGGTTCCACACATCTCTGTATGCCTCACGGGCGCCCTCGGCCAACGGTACGCTTCGCGGCAACCTCATCCTGTACGGTCGCGGCGATCCCAGTCTGGGCATGGGTTCCGACACGCAGACCCCGACCGACTGGGCCGACAAGCTGGCCACCGTACTCGCCGCACGCGGCGTGAAACGCATCACCGGCGACCTGATTGCCGACGACACCTATTACGCGGGACCGCCGTTCGGCGCCGGCTGGGAAGCCAGCGACCTACTCAGCGGCTTCGCCGCGCCGGTGTCGGCGCTGAGCGTTCAGGGCAATACCTTCACGCTGCGCGTGGGCGGCAACGGTGCCTGCTGCACCGCCAGCGTCGACCCCCTGGCCGCCGACGTACGCATTCTCAACACGCTGCACCGCAGTGCGCCCGGTGAATACGATCCGCTCGGCCTGTACCGTGCTCCCGGTTCCAATCGACTTTACGTATTCGGCGCGCGTCCACCCAGCAGCAAGCCTCGCGTCTTCAATCTCGCCACCCCCGATCCGGCGCGACTGGCCGGCGGATTGCTGGCCGATGCGCTGGCCCGGCACGGCATCCGTTTCACCGGACGCATCCGTACCCAGCACTGGCCGCACCCCGGCGAGGATGAGCACGGCAAGGGCCTGGTTCGCATCACCGATGTGCGTTCGGCACCGCTGGGCACGCTGATCCGGCACATGCTCAAGCACTCGGACAACCTCTACGCGCAGCTTCTGCTGATGGCCTCGGGCAAGCACCAGTCCGAGATCGGCACCTGCCTGGGTCAGCGCCATCCGCCGACGCTGACCGCCTACTGGGGCATCTGTGCCATGCGTGCCATGCTGCGTGACGCCGGCATCGCCGCCGGCAGCGCGTTCTTCGAGGAAGGCAGCGGCCTCTCGCGCAAGGACCGCGTCACGCCCGAGGCGACCACGCGCCTGCTGCGCTGGCTCGACCGTCAGCGTTTCGCGAACGACCTGAAGCAGGCGCTGCCGGTCGCCGGCGTCGACGGGACGCTGCGCTACCGCATGCGCGGGACGCCCGCCGCGGGCAACCTGCACGCCAAGACCGGCACGCTGCGATACGCCTACACACTCTCCGGCTATGTGCGTTCCGCCAATGGGCAACCGCTGGCGTTCTCGATCATGCTCAACGATTACGCGCGCCCACGTAACACCGACGGCCGTCCGACTGCTGGGCGCGCCACGCGCGACATCGATGCGATCGCCCGGTTGATCACCGAATACGGAAACGTGCCGCTACCCTCGCCGAGCGCATCAGGTAGCGCTGTTCCCGCAGGGAAAGACAGCAAATCGCCCTAGATGCCGAAGTGCGGATGGAACAACTGTGCCAGGAATGTGTCGAGCACATTCGGCGCCACCGCCAGCGTGACCAGCACGCCGTATGCCGCGCCCCAAAGATGGGCGCTGTGGTTCACGTTGTCACCGCCGCGGCGATCCATGTAGATCGTGAAGCCCACGTAGAGCACGGCATAGACGATGGCCGGAATCGGGAAGAAGAACACGAGGATCATCGACCACGGCTGGAACAGGATGAACGAGAACAGGACCGCCGACACCGCGCCCGAAGCGCCGATGCTGATGTAGCGCGGGTCGTTGCGGTGCTGCTGGTAGCTGGGAAGGATCGCCAGCACCAGGGCGCTCAAGTAGAACAAGGCGAAGCCGAACGGACCGATGTAGCTGCCCAGCAGTATTTCCACGGCGCGCCCGAAGAAGAACAGCGTGATCATGTTGAACAGCAGATGCTGCATGTCCGCATGCACGAAGCCGTAGGTCAGGAAGCGCCAGTACTGCCGCTTGCCGCGCACACCGGGCGGCCACATGGCCAACTCCATCGCCAACCCCTGACGCTTGAAGGCGTAGAACGAAACCACGCAAGTGGCGACGATGAGAAGCACGGTGACGATCATGGGCAGACATTCGCCTTATGCGGAAAGTCGCCGACTATACGGCACCGCGACCGGGTCGCGCATGCCGAGCCGCATATCGCACTAGCCCAACGCCCCCGTCGGCGCGGCATACGGCGCAGTGCAGACCCGGTTCCGGCCCTGCTCCTTGGCCAGATACAGCGCGTCGTCAGCCGCCTTGATCCAGTCCATCGGGTCACTCATGACGCGCGTGATCTCGGCCAAGCCGATGCTGACCGTGACCCGCAGCGACGTATCGACATCAAACTCCTCGCGCTCGATCTCGCGTCGGATGCGCTCCATCAGCATGCGCGCGCCATCACGATCGGTTTCCGGCATGACCAGACCGAATTCGTCGCCGCCGAAACGACCGGGCGTGTCGATGTTGCGGCTGTTTTCGTGCAGAAGATCGGCCACGCGGCGCAACACATCGTCACCGACCGTGTGACCGTAGGTATCGTTGAGTTGCTTGAAGCCGTCCAGATCCAGCATGACCAGCGTCGCCGGGCGATGCGTGCGCAGGAAACGCTGGAACTCCAGTGTCAGAGCCTGCTGCCAGTGATGGCGATTGGGCAATGTCGTCAGGCTGTCGGTGCGGCTCAGCTGACTCAGCAACTGATTCTGCCTGCCGACATGACGCGCAAGACGATAGGTGGCCGCACTCACCGCCACCGGATACATCACGAGCAAGGGAATGGTCAGCAGTACAATCCCGTCGCTGGAGTGCGGCAACCATTGAAACCCGTCCAGCAGAATGCCGAGAAGAATGCCGAGCACCATAAGAAATACGCCCGGCACCATCAGTCGCCAGCCACCCGATGACACCAGCGCCATGCCCATGATCATGATCATGCTCAGACTGGGCAGTGCATTGAAATGAATCAGCGCCAGCCATAGCCCGGCCATCGTGGCATCGACCAGGGTGCTGCGGAATTCGGTTTTTCCAGGAATGATCGAACTGCGCGCTATCAGATAGGCCGCCTGCGGCCAGAGCAATGCATAGACCGCCAGCAGCACCCACTGCCAGACCGGAGCATGGTGCGCAAACAGCACCGCGCCGACCGGGAACAGGCCCAGAGCGAGTCCCAGCATGCGCATGTGGTACGTCTGCTCGACGTAGCGCAGTTCATTCTGACGTTTGTTGATGATCTCGAAGGACAAAGGTAGCCCCCTGCTCTCGCGATGTGACTCCGACGCATTCCTTTCGTTCGGAAAGGAGTAACGCCCGGTCCTCGGGAGGGAGCAACAACCGTGCCATCGGCCTAGATAAAGAATCTCACGACGAGACCCTTATATAAAAACAAATAAATTCAGCATCTTAAATTATATTCTTGATTGGTTTTCACGAACCGGCCACGCCAAACCGGATCAAGTTGAACAAAAAAATTCTGCGAACTGCCGCACAAGGTCGCATTCCGACCTGCCAGAGAAACTCGATAATGAGGCAAAGCGGAAAAATACGAGACGCCCTACTCGACGCCGGCCTGTGCGCGCGCATCGGTGATGCCGTGCGCCGTCATCAGATGCGCAAGACTGATCACGTGATCGACCTTCAACTTGTCCAGCAGGCGCTGCTTGTAGGTCGAGACGGTCTTGGGACTGAGACTGAGATGTTCGGCAATGACCGTCAGCGGCAGACCGCGAACCAGCATCATCGCCACTTCCAGCTCCCGACTGGACAATGCATCGAACGGCGAACCTTCGCCGTCCAGCGTGGCCAGCGCGAGCTGCTGTGCGATGTTCGGCGCCAGATAGCGCTTGCCCTGAGCAACCTGTCTAACGGCCGCGACCAGTTCGTCGGAACTGCAGCCCTTGGTCAGATATCCCAACGCGCCCACTTCGAGAAGTCGCCGGGGAAAACGCACATCCTCGACTACTGTCAACACCACGATGCGCGTCGACAACTTGGCGCGGACCACGCGCTCGGTCATTTCGACACCGCTCATGCCCGGCATGTGCACGTCGACCAGGGCGACATCCGGCTTCTCGGCGCGCACCAGACGCAACCCGTCTTCCGCCGTGCTCGCCTCTCCGACAATGACCATGTCGGACTGCTGCTGCAGGATCATTCGAAACCCTGTGCGCACCAGCTCATGGTCGTCGACCAGCACTACCTTGATCACGATCGGAACCCTCCCCTGCACGATGCGGAATCTGCATCCCGCGAAACGGTAGAGACCGCCACCGTGCAATGCAAGCATACGCTGTAAGACGACGCCTACAAGAATACGGTACATCGACAACGGCCGCGAACTTCAGGCCAGAAACAGGTTCGAACGACTTGCGCAAGCAACTGATTTGTCAGAATATGCGCAAAAATGACGCCTGCAGCCGAACTGGACGCATGCACGCCCTTACAACATGTATCGGCATTGCCTGACAGGCGTGGTACCACTCGCAAGGGATAATGCGCGGATAACGGGGCGCTCCCTGGGGGGTACGCGCAACATGGCACCGCATATTTATCTGATTGAACCCAGCGACGGGGGCTGGCTCATCCGCCGCGATACCGTCGCCACGGCGCAATGCGCCGATCGCATCTCCGCCGTGCGTCTGGCTCTGGCCCTCGCTCGCGGGGAACGCAGCGGCAGCGGTGACAAGGTCATCGTCCGCATGCACGAGCAGCGCGACGAATCCACCGCATCGGCACAGTGAATCCACCCCCACTTACTTCTTGTCCGCAGCCTTCCTGCGATAGGCACGCACTTCGCGCGCAGGAACATCCTGCGGGTAGCAGCGCGGCGCATAGCCGCCGGGACGCAGATACGCGCTACGGCGCCCACAGCGCCGCCCTGCCCGATCCCTGCTGTACGGACAGGGACAACGCCCCGGATAACGCGCAATGGACGCACGAACGATTGCACGACGAATCTGCGCATCGCTCGTTGGCGGTGCCGCGTGAGCCGATGCGAGGAACATCGCCATCGATACAGTCATGCATGCGCTAGCCCATTGCATATCGTGCTCCCCAAACAACCGACGCCTCAGACTGGAAGTCGCACACCAGTACATCCGATTGGATGGATAGCCTGGCGGTAGACGTGAAGAACTGTCGTACTCCCGCCCGCCTGACGCAAATCAACGCATGGTTTCATTGGACTCCCCGCATGCGGCAGCGATTCCAGAGCACGCATGCGCCCAAGAGCCGCTCAACCGCAGGACGCACTCGACGCTGGAACCGGACGGCGAAGGCATGCGACGGCCATCGCTTGGCCCTCAGCGTTGAACCGCGCTGCCATCCGGCGAACACCCCGGTAAAGCGACTCGTTCCTGTCCTTACAGCAATTGCTGCATGGAGCAGTCAGGACTAGAGAGGCCGCGTCGATCTTCGACTCATCGTCGAGCTACCCCTGATCGTCCAACGACTGACCACTGCGCCCCGGAACATCTTCCGCACAGTAAATGGTGCCCGGCGCGGGAGTCGAACCCGCATGGCCTTGCGGCCGAGAGATTTTAAGTCTCTTGCGTATACCAGTTTCGCCAGCCGGGCCCGGAGGGAGACGCGAAGCGCCGAGCATACTGCAATCGACGCGTAGCTTGTGGCGCGGCTTCCCCGGATACGAAAAACCCCGCTCGCGGCGGGGTCTTCGATGACGCGCCAGTAGCGCGTCGAGAGCTTGGAGGCCAGGGTCGGAATCGAACCGGCGTACACGGCTTTGCAGGCCGCTGCATAACCACTCTGCCACCTGGCCGGTGACGCTCCGCGCGCAGCTTAGCTGCGTACGTCGGAAAAAACAAAACCTCGGCGAACCGAGGTTTTGCAGAAGAACTGGAGCGGGAAACGAGACTCGAACTCGCGACCCCGACCTTGGCAAGGTCGTGCTCTACCAACTGAGCTATTCCCGCCCGGGAGCCGCGTATCTTACGGTTTCGCGGAAGCGTGTCAACCCTTGTGTGATCATTTTCTTTCACAACGTCGTTTTCGCGGCGTCGCACGCATTCACTTCGCCGACGAATCACCGCGCAACGCCGGCCATGCAGCGCGCAGATAGACCAGTCCGGACCAGATCGTGAGCACCGCCGCCAGCACCAGCAACGTCTCGCCGACGTACCAGTTGCGCAGCGTCTCGGCGTCCTTGTCGTGCTCCAGCAGCAGCACCACGATGGCGACAATCTGCATCACCGTCTTGATCTTTCCGAGCATCGCCACGCGCACGTGCGAGCGCATGCCGATTTCGGCCATCCACTCGCGCAACGCGGAGATGCCGATCTCGCGCCCGACGATGATCGCGGCTGTCACCGCCAGCAACGCGGTCGGATGACTCTGCACCAGCAGGAACAGGGTCACCGTCACCATCAGCTTGTCCGCCACCGGATCGAGAAAGGCGCCGAACGCCGATGTCTGGTTCCAGCGTCGCGCCAGATAACCGTCGAACCAGTCGGTGATGGCCGCGGCGAGAAAGATCGCGGCCGCCGTCACATTGGCGATACGCCACGGAATCCACGGAAGCAGATCGTGCGAGTAGTAGACCAGCACCATGATCGGCAGCAGCATCACGCGGAACAGGGTCAGCCAGGTAGGCAGGTTGATACGCATCGGATGAATCATTCCCGTTGTTTCAAGACAGCATACGCAAGCATCATCGGCCCCTGCATGAACGGTCAGCCATGCAAGGCGGCGTAGATGCGCTCGGCCAGGTCGCGGTGGATGCCGCCGACCTGCATCAATTCCTCGACCCCGGCGGCCTCGACACCACCCAGCCCCCCAAAGGCCCGCAGCAAGGCCGCGCGACGGCGCGGCCCGACGCCGGGCACATCTTCCAGCACACTGCGCTGACGCGCCTTCTGACGGCGTTTGCGGTGCCCGCTGATGGCGAAGCGGTGCGACTCGTCGCGCACGGCGTCGATCAGGTGCAGCGCAGGCGATGCGGACCCCGGATGCAGCGTACGACCGCTGTCGGCCAGAATCAGGTTCTCGTCGCCCACGCGCCGTGCCGGTCCCTTGGACACGCCGACCACGCGGATGTCGCCCAGCCCCAGCTCGGCCAGCACATCCAGCGCCTGCGCAACCTGGCCGCTACCGCCATCGATCAGCAGAATATCCGGCCGCGCGCCCTCGCCTTCGGCCAGCCGGCGGAAGCGGCGCGTCAACGCCTGGTGCATGGCGGCGTAGTCGTCGCCGGGCGTGATGCCGGCGATGTTGAAACGCCGATAGTGCGACTTCTCCGGCCCCTCGGGTCCGAACACCACGCAGGACGCCACAGTCGCCTCACCGCGGGTATGACTGATGTCGAAGCACTCGATGCGGCGCGGGGGCGCGTCCAGCTCCAGCAGCTTGGCCAAGTCCTCGAAACGCGAACTCAGGGTCTGCCGGCTCGCCAGGCGCGAGGTCAGCGCCGCCGTGGCGTTGCGTAGCGCCAGGTCGCGGAAACGCGCCCGCTCGCCGCGCACGGCCTGCTTGATCGCGACAGCATGCTCGCTGCGCTGCCCCAGCGCCTCGGCCAGCGCCTCGCGCGATTCGAGCGTCGCGCTCAACACCAGCTCGGACGGGACCGGCCGGTCGACGTAGTACTGCGCGATGAACTGCTCCAGCACGTCGGCCTCGCTGGCGTCCAGCGGCAGACGCGGGAAGAAGTCGCGCGACCCCAGCGACAGACCGTTGCGGAAGAACAGCACGCTGACGCACGCCACGCCACCCTCGATGCGGCAGGCGATCACGTCCATGTCGGCACTGGCCCCCTGCACGTGATGCTGCGCCTGCAGTCGACGCAGCACGGCCACCTGGTCGCGCAGAGCCGCGGCGCGCTCGAAGTCCAACGCGGTGCTGGCCTCCTCCATCGCCGTGCTCAACTCCTCGATGACGCTGCTACTGCGACCCTCCAGGAACATCTCGGCGTGGCGCACATCGCGCGCGTAGTCCTCGCGTGTCACGTACTCCACGCACGGCGCGCTGCAGCGTCCGATCTGGTACTGGAGACATGGTCGCGAGCGGTTGCTGAAATAGCTGTCCTCGCACTGACGGACCTTGAACAGCTTCTGCATCGCGTTGAGGCTTTCACGCACCGCCCAGGCGCTCGGGAACGGTCCGAAGTATCGACCCGGCGCCTTGCGTGCGCCACGGTGAAAGCCCAGACGCGGATACTCGTCGGTGCTCGACAGGTAGATGTACGGGTAGCTCTTGTCGTCACGCAGCAGGATGTTGTAGCGCGGCTTGAGCTCCTTGATCAGCTGGGATTCCAGCAGCAGCGCCTCGGCTTCCGTACGCGTCACGGTGGTCTCGGCGCGCGCGATCTGCGACACCATCGAGGCGATGCGCGGTTCCATGCGCGGCTTCAGGAAGTAGCTGCCCACGCGCTTCTTCAGATTCGCCGCCTTGCCTACGTACAGCAGCTCATCGTCGGCGCCGTAATAGCGATAGACGCCGGGCGATGTGGTCAGGGTGCGAACGAACGCCTTGCCGTCGAAGGTGCTGGAAGATGGAGCGGACATCGGAGATATCGAATCTAGGTATCGGATCGAATGGGAGGACTTCTGCGCATCAGGCGACACGTAGGCGTTCGATCAATCCTTGCACGCCGTCGCGGGCCAGGTTCAGCACAGCGCGGAAATCTTCGCGCCCGCCGTAGTAGGGGTCGGGCACTTCGCCCTCCGCACGGACGCCGGCCACATCCAGGAACAGGCCCAGGCGGCCGTGCAGCGACGACGGACAGCGCGTACGCATCTCGTCGAGGTTGGCTGCATCCATCGCCAGCAGCCAGCGCCAGCGCGTGAAATCGGCGTCCTCCAGTCGCCGCGCGCGATGCGGCGAGAGATCGTATCCGGCTTCGGCGCCAGCGCGAACCGAGCGTGGGTCGGCACCCTCACCGGCGTGCCAGCCGCCGGTGCCGCAGGAATCGACCGGCAGGTTCAGCCCCGCGCGTTCGAACTCCAGGCGCGCCACGGCCTCGGCCAGCGGCGAGCGACAGATGTTGCCCAGACAGACAAAGAGGACGCCTTGCCCTTCACTCACGATGCGATCTCCCGGAGATGGCGTTCGGCGCGACGCAGGTCGTCCTCCGTGTCGATACCCGGCGGGAACGGTTCCGGCGTCAGCGCTACCTGGATGGCGTGACCGTGTTCGAGCGCGCGCAGTTGCTCCAGGGACTCGGCGCGCTCCAGCGGCGTCGGTGACAGCCGCGCGAAACGGCGCAGGAAGCCTGCGCGATACGCGTACAGACCGATATGCCGGAGAAACGGGATGCCCGCCGGAAGACACTCGCGATGCGACGCGAACGCATCGCGCGGCCACGGAATCGGCGCGCGGCTGAAATACAGCGCGCGACCGTCCGCCGCCCGTACCAGCTTCACGCAGTTCGGATCGAGCAGCGCTTCGACATCGTCCAGCTCGACCGCGAGCGTGGCCATCGGCGCGTCGCTCCCGGCCAGCGCGTCGACCACCGCACGGAGACCGCCGACCGGCGCGAAGGGTTCGTCGCCCTGCAGATTCACCACAATGTCGTCGTCATCCCAGCCCCGTTGCTCGGCGCAAGCCGCGATGCGATCGCTGCCGGATGCCAAGTCGGCGTCGGTCATGCACACCGTGACCGGCATGGTCTCCAGCGCCGCCGCGATACGTTCATCGTCAGTCGCCACCACCACCTCACGTGCACCGGCATCCAGCGCGCGAGCGGCCACATGCGCAATGAGCGGACGATCGCCGAGCCTGCGCAGCGGCTTGCCCGGCAACCGCATGGACGCGTAGCGCGCGGGAATGGCGACGATGAACGGAACGGATTCGGAAGGCATGCAGATCCCCGCAGTGATTCATTCCAGCTTAGCGCGTCCGGCCACGGTCATTTCCGCAGACAGTGCGCAGACGCACTCGTCATGCATCAATGGACCGATATGATGGGGCTTCCCCATCCCACATCCAAGTTTGACCATGCATTCTGGACATGCTCCGCGCCTGCTCGCCTGCAGCGCCCTGCTCGCCCTCGTTGCCCTCGCCAGCGGCACACGTCCGGCATATGCCGCGCCGCCGCGTCATGACGACGCTGCGATGCACGCCTTCGTCGACAAACTGCTGTCCCGCATGACCCTGGAGGAGAAAATCGGACAGCTCAGCATCATGGGCAAGGGAGCCGACAACCTGCAGACGCTGATCCGCAATGGTCGCCTCGGCGGCACCAACGGCGTCCTGCCGGATACCGATGTTCTGGCCTACACACGTCGCATGCAGAAGCTGGCCATGCAGTCGCGCCTGAAGATCCCGCTGTGGTTCATGGGCGACGTCAATCACGGCTTCCGCACCATCTTTCCGGTGCCGCTGGCGCTGGCTTCGACCTGGAATCCCCAGCTGGTCGAACGCGTGCACCGCGCGGCCGCCGAGGAAGCGACGGCTGTCGGCGTCGACTGGACCTTCAGCCCCATGGTCGACATCACCCGCGATCCGCGCTGGGGGCGCGGCGTCGAGGGTTCCGGCGAAGACCCATACCTCGGCGCGGCCATGGCGCGCGCGCAGATTCGAGGTTTCCAGGGCACAAACCTGGCCGCATCCGACACCATGATGGCCACGGCCAAGCACTTCGTCGGCTACGGCGCCGCGCAGGGCGGACGTGACTACAACGCCGCGCACATTCCGCAAGACCAGCTCGAGGACGTCTACCTGCCGCCGTTCCGCGCGGCGGTGAAGGCCGGCGTCGGCGCGATCATGCCCTCGCTGACCACGCTCAACGGCATCCCCGCTACCGCCGATGGCGCACTGCTGAACGGTCTGCTGCGCAAGCGATGGGATTTCCAAGGCCTGATCGTGTCCGATTTCGACGCCATCCCGGAACTGACCCTGCACGGCGTGGCCGCCAACGACGCCGAGGCCGCCCGCATGGCGCTCGAGGCCGGGGTCGACATCGACCTGCACAGTGGCACTTACCTGAAGCAGCTGCCGGCCCTGGTGCGCAGCGGCAAGATACCGATGCGCGTGCTCGACCGCGCCGTGCGCCGGGTGCTGGAAGCCAAGTACCGCCTCGGCCTGTTCGACGATCCATACCGCTATGACGACGCGGCGCGCGCGCGCCGCGTGACGCGCTCGCCGGCGCATCGTGCCCTGGCACGCGAGGCCGCGGCGCAATCCATGGTGCTGCTGAAGAATGCCCACGGCCTGCTGCCGCTCCGGCGCGACGCCCGCATCGCCGTCATCGGCCCGCTGGCCCGCGACCGAACCACCATGCTCGGCCAGATGCCCGCCGCCGGACGCGCGCGGGACGTAACTCCGATCCTGGCCGGCCTTCGCCAGCAGGCCACGCATGCGGACAACGTCCGCTTTGCACAGGGCGTCTCCGTACTGGGCGGCAACGATGCCGGCATCGCCGACGCCGTGCGGGCCGCGCGCGCGGCCGACGTCGCCGTGCTGGTGCTCGGCGAAAGCCACGACCTGTTCGGCGAGGGACTGAGCCGCTCGCGAATCGGCCTACCCGGCCGCCAACTCGAACTGGCCAAGGCCGTGATCGCGACCGGCACACCCACCGTGGCCGTGCTGATCAACGGACGACCGCTGGCCATTCCGTGGCTGCACGATCATGCCGACGCGATCCTCGAAGCCTGGGTGCCCGGCGACGCGACCGGTCTGGCCGTGGCCGACGTGCTGTTCGGCCGGATCAATCCCTCCGGCAAGCTGCCGATGACCTTCCCGCGCGATGTCGGCCAGGTGCCGATCTTCTACGCGCACACGCGCACCGGCCGTCCCTACGACGACAGCAGCGACCTCGCCCTGCACTACAGCAGCCACTACGTCGACGTGCCGAACTCGCCGCTGTATCCATTCGGCTACGGCTTGAGCTACACGCACTTCGACTACAGCGATCTGCATGTGGACCGCAGCCACCTGCGCCCCGATGGGGTCCTGCACGTGCGCGTACGGGTGCGCAACACCGGCATATGCCGCGGCGCCGATGTCGTGCAACTGTACGTGCACGACAAAGTCGCCAGCCGTAGCCCGCCGCTGCGTCTGCTTAAAGGGTTCCAGCGCGTGATGCTGGCACCGGGACAATCGACCGAAGTCACCTTCACGCTGCGTGCCTCCGACCTTGCCTTCGATCGGGGCGACGGCTCCTGGGGTACGGAACCCGGCGCCTACGACCTCTACGTGGGCGGCGATTCCACCGCCACACTGCAATCGTCGTTCACGCTCGACGCGGCGCGCTGAATCTTCAGCGCGTCTCGCGCACCCGCAGGTCGAGACCCCACTGCCCCGCTTGCGCGACGAAGTCGGGGAAGGACGTGTCCACGGCTGCGCAGTCGAGAATGTGCACCGCCTCGGCCGAGCGCGAAGCCGCGACCGCGAAACTCATCGCGATGCGGTGATCGCCGTGGCTGTCGATCTCGCCGCCGCCGAAGCGTCCTTCGCCCTGCCCGACGATGTCCGCGCCGTCCGGCGTTTCCTCGACCGTCACGCCCAGCGTGCGCAGACCGCGCGCCATGGCATCGATGCGATCAGATTCCTTGACCCGCAGCTCGGCCGCGCCGCGCACGCGGGTCACACCCTCGGCGCAGGCGGCGGCAACGAACAACGCGGGGAATTCGTCGATCATGTCGCTGACATGTTCGACCGGCACGTCGATGCCGCGCAGCGGCGCGTGACGGATCTCCAGATCGGCCAGCGTCTCGCCGGCCTCCTCGCGCGCCTCGTGCACGGTAATGTCCGCGCCCATCCGGCGCAGCACCTCGAGCAGACCCGTGCGGCGCGGATTCAGGCCGACCGCGCGCAGGCGCAAGTGCGAACCGGGCGTGATGACCGCCGCCAGCAGCGGAAACGCCGCCGAGGAGAAGTCGCCCGGCACCACGACCTCACCGCCCTGCAGCGTCGCTCCACCGCGAAGCCGCACGTAGCCCGGCTCCATCTGCACCGGCCATCCGAAGGCGGCCAGCATGCGCTCGGTGTAGTCGCGGGTCGGGCGCACTTCGCGCACGACGGTCTCGCCCTGCGCGTACAGCCCGGCCAGCAGCACTGCCGACTTCACTTGCGCGCTGGCCATCGGCGGAGCGTACTCGATGCCATGCAAAGAATGTCCGCCGCGCAGAGTCAACGGCGGCAGCCCGCCTTCGCGCGTTTCCACGACCGCGCCCATCTGCTGCAGCGGATCGCTGACACGACGCATCGGCCGCCGGCTCAGCGAAGCATCGCCGACCAGTGTGCTGTCGAAGGCCTGGCCGGCCAGCAGTCCCGCCAGCAGACGCATACCGGTGCCGGCGTTGCCGCAGTCGAGCGGCGCATCGCTGCCGCGCAGCCCATGCAGACCGACGCCATGCACGATGCGCTGTCCCGGCGCCGGCGTCTCCATGCGCACGCCCAACTGCTGCATGATGCGCGCCGTGGCGCGCGTGTCTTCGCCTTCGAGAAAACCGCGTACGTGCGACACGCCCTCGGCGATGCCCGCAAGCATCACCGCGCGGTGCGAAACCGATTTGTCGCCGGGTACATCGAAGGTGCCGTGCACCGGTCCCGCCGGACCGGCGATCCAGTCCCGTCGCGCTTGCATCACAGAGTCTCCAGAAATCGGTCGTTCTCGGCCCGCGATCCCACGCTGACCCGAAGGGTGTGCGGCAGACCGTATCCGCCCATCGGGCGCACGATCACGGCCTGATCGAACAGGCGCTGCTCCAGGACCTGGGCATCCTCGCCCAGGTCGAGTAGCAGGAAATTGGTCTGCGAAGGCAACGTGGCGAATCCGCGCTCAGACAGCGTACGCTCCATCCGCGCACGCTCGGCCGCGTTGATGTCGATCGCCGACTGCAGATACGCGGCATCGTCCAGCACCGCGCGCGCCGCGGCCTGCGCCACCTGGTTGATGTTGAAGGACTCGCGTAGCCGCTCGAACACCGCCGCTACCGACGCGTGCGCCAACAAGTAACCGATGCGCAGACCGGCCAACGCGTACGCCTTGGAAAAGCTGCGCGTCACGATCAGGTTCGGATGGGCGTCGAGCAACGCGATCGCCGTATCCAGTCCCGGCGCCTGCATGTATTCGCCATAGGCCTCGTCGACCACGACCAACGTGTCGCGCGGCACGCGTTGCAGGAAGGCTTCCAGCGCCGCGTGCGTGAACCAGGTGCCGGTCGGATTGTTCGGGTTGGCCAGATAGATCAGGCGCACGTCCTCGCGCAACGCATCCGCCATGGCATCCAGATCGTGCCCGAGCGGCGCCGTCGGGTGCGTACGCGGCAACGCCGGCACGCACACGGCAGGCGCACCCGCGGCGGCCGCGGCAATCGGGAACACCGCGAAACCGAACTGCGCGTGCATCACGGCCGCATCCGCGCCGGCGAAGATCTGCGCCAGTTGCATCAGCAGTTCGTGCGAACCGTTGCCGAATACCAGTTGGTCCGGCGTCACGCCGTGCTGTTGCGCCAGCGCCTCGCGCAAGGCACCGCAGCGTGGATCGGGATAGCGGTACGTCTCGCTCAACGCCGCATGCGCCGCCTCCAGCGCTGCGGGGCTGGGACCCAGCGCATTCTCGTTCGAGCCCAGTTCGGCCAGCACCGCGCCAAAACGTGTGCGCAGGCGCGGGAGATCGTGACCGGGATCGTAGGCACGCAGACGGCGGATCGCCGGCTGCGCCAGGCGCTCGGGATCGAAACTCACGGCACCGCGACCGGGTACGAGCCGAGGATCTTGACCTCGCGGGCGAACGGCGACATCTCCTTCAGCGCCGCGCGCACCGCCTCGTCCTCGACGTGCCCACTGATGTCGATGAAGAACGCGTACTGCCACTTGCGACCGTGCGCTGGTCGCGACTCGATGCGATTCATGGTCACGTCGTGCGCGGCCAGCGGCCCCAGCACGTGGGCCAGCGCGCCCGGTTGGTCCTTCACGAACACCAGCACCGAGGTGCGATCGTTGCCCGAGGGCGGGAACAGCTCGCGACCCAGCACCAGGAAGCGCGTGGTATTGTCCGGCCGGTCCTCGACCGGACCGGCCAGCGGCTTCAGCCCGTAGACCAGCCCCGCGCTCTCGCCGGCAATGGCGGCTGCGTCGTCCGCGTTGCGCGCGCGGCGCGCGGCTTCGGCATTGCTCGACACCGGCACGCGCTCGGCATGGGGCAGATGTTGCCGCAGCCACGACTTGCACTGCGCCAGCGACTGCGGATGCGAGTACACACGCTCGATGTCCTCCATGCGGCCGGTGCGCGAAAGCAGATACTGATGCACGCGCAGCTCGACCTCGCCGCAGATCTTCAGCTCCGAGGTCAGGAACATGTCCAATGTGACCTGGATTGTGCCCTGCCCGGAATTCTCCACCGGCACCACGCCGAAATCGGCGTTGCCGGCCTCGACCTCCTGGAACACTTCCTCGATGCTGCCCAGCGGCAGTCCATGCGAGGAATGGCCGAAATGCTTGCGCGCGGCCTGCTCGCTGAAGGTGCCCTGCGGGCCGAGGAAGCCGATCTTCAACGGTTCCTGCTGCGCCAGGCAGGCCGACATGATCTCGCGGAACAGCCGCACCATTTCCTCATTGGAGAGCGGTCCGTCGTTGCGGTCGACCACGCGCCGCAGTACCTGCGCCTCGCGCTCGGGCCGGTAGTAGTCGACGGCGGCCTTCAGCGCGCCCTTGGCCTTGCCGACCTGCTGCGCCCATTGCGCGCGCTCGGCGATCAGGCCCTGGATGTCGCGATCGATGGCGTCGATACGCTCGCGCGCCTGCACCAGAGTGAAGGTCGGTTTGTCGGTGGCCGGTTTGCTCATTGCACGCCCCTCATCCGTGGCGCTGCGCAAAATCGCGCATGAATTGGATCAGGGCCTTCACGCCCGCCATCGGCATCGCGTTGTAAATCGAGGCGCGCATACCGCCCAGTGCACGATGCCCTTTCAGCGCCAGCAATCCGGCCTGTGACGACTCCTCCAGGAACAGCGTGTTCAACGCCTCGTCGTGCAGGCGGAACGGCACGTTCATGCGCGAGCGCGAGTCCGGGTCGATGTCGTTGCGGTAGAACCCACCGGAACCGTCGATAGCCGCGTAGAGCGCCTCGGCCTTGGCCCGGTTGCGTTCGCCGATGACGTCCAGACCGCCCTGCGCGGCGATCCACTTGAAGGTCAGACCGGCCAGGTACCACCCCCAGGTGTTGGGCGTGTTGAGCATCGAGTCGCGCTCGACGTGCCGGGCATAGCGGAAGATGTCCGCCATCGGCCGGCCCGTGCGCTGCAGCAGATCCTCGCGGATGATGAGCAGCACCAGGCCGGACGGCCCGATGTTCTTCTGCGCCCCGGCGTAGATCATGCCGAAGCGCGACACATCCAGCGGCCGCGACAGGATGTCCGACGACATGTCCGCCACCAGCGGCACGTCGCCGCTCTCCGGAATCCGATGGAACTCGGTGCCGTGAATGGTCTCGTTGGGCGTGTAGTGCAAATACGCCGCGCCCGGGTCGACGTCGATGACCGACGGCACGCGGCGGAAGCCGTCCGCTTCGGTACTGGCCGCCACGCGCGTCCGCACGTACGGCTCGGCCTCGCGCACGGCCTTCTGGCTCCAGTGCCCGGTGACCACGTAGTCGGCGCTGTCCCCGGGGGCGGCAAGATTCATGGCCAGCTGCGCGAAATGCTGCGTCGCGCCGCCTTGCAGAAACAGCACCGCATAGCGGTCGGGAATGCCCATCAGGGTGCGCAGGTCCTGTTCGGCTTCCTCGGCCATGTCCATGAAATCACGGCCGCGATGCGACACCTCCATGACCGATGCGCCGGTGCCTCGCCAGTCCAGCAGTTCGCGCTGCGCCTGCGCCAGCACTTCGGGTGCGAGCACAGCGGGACCGGCGCTGAAGTTCCACGGTCGGACGGGGTCGGTCATGTTTGCAATTCGCCTTTCGAAAAAAACGCGGCTCGCAGCCGCACATTCCGATTATGGCTCGCGATGGGCAGGCTGCAAGCCTGTCGACATGCCCATTCGTCACATGCGGGTCAGGAGGTCACAGTCGCACGAACAGGAACGCGGCAATGGCCAGCGCCAGGGCTGCTGCCGTGACGATCAGCCACCACACTTCCCGTCTCGGCCCCACGCTGTCCTCGGGCAAGACGTTGTCTTCGTCCGGTGTTTCCACCGGCGTGTCGGGGCGTAGCTCGCAGGCATCCACGACAAAGCGATGCGCCCCCAGCGAGATCTGATCGCCATCGCCCAGGACGGCTTCGCGTGCGGATTCGCCATTGACGCTCACGGGGCAGGATTCCGGCAACTGCACGCATCGCAGCAGTAAGCGTCCGTCCTCGCGCACCAGCGAAACGCAAGCATCGGGAGCCTGTGCGATGCCGAGCGGCCAGCGGCCCGTGTTACCCAGATCCAGGCGCGCATCGATACGCTGCGCACGTCCGGACAGCGGACCGGCGACCGCGCGCAGACTGGCCTGCCCGATGCGCACGTCCGAATCGGCAACCGCCGCAGGCCGGCACAGGCGAAGGCGGGTATCGCCGATGCCGAGGCTGTCTCCCGGCCGCAGCAGCGCACGCTCGCGCACCTGACGCGCATTGAGATACACGCGCCCGGCGCCTGGCGTCACCGTCAGCACCATGCCGCGCGCATCGTGCGTCAGTTGCAGATGATGTGCGGCCACGCCCGGCGCATGGATCACCAGATCGTTGTCGGCGGCACTGCCGATACGGAACGTGCGACGGTTCCAGTCGACACCCGGATGTTCGGCATTGGCGAATTCGATGCGCATGTTGGCCGACCCGTTGCCGTCGTGCGCGCACATGGGACGGATATCGAAACGATCCCGTCCGGCGCCGACGTGCGTTGCCCCGTTGCTTGCAATGCTCATGATACCTCTAAGCTCGCAGACCGTCGTGCAACCGCCGCTGACTGACCCGTCCAGCGGCACATGCACACCGCATCGGCTATGCTCTGCGCCCGCATCAACCGCTTCCACGTCACGGACACGCCATGCCTTCGATCGACATCCGCCGTACTCATTCACTGGGTCTGGAACAGGCACATGCCGCCGTGGACAAGGTCGCGCAGCGCATGCGCGAGAAGTTCGGCGTGGACACCGGCTGGGACGATGACACCCTGCGATTCAGCCACATGGGCGTCGATGGCGGCATCGCCGTGAGTGCCCACGACGTGCATGTGCAGGCGCGCCTGGGCATGCTGGTGTCGGCCCTCAAGCCGCGCATCGAGAACGAGATTCACGCCAAACTGGACGAGTATTTCGGCCCCGCCAAAACACCCTGACCGCCCCGCCGCGCGTTTGCGTCTTTGATCGAGCGGCCTCGCGTGGCAAAATGTACGGCTTACGCGGCCGTACCGGCCCGCTCGCTGAAGAATTTATGGCCAAAGACGACGTCATCGAAATGGAAGGCAAGGTCCTCGAGACCCTGCCCAACACCATGTTCCGCGTGGAGCTGGAGAACGGCCACGTGATCACGGCCCACATCTCCGGTCGCATGCGCAAGCACTACATCCGCATCCTGACCGGCGACAAGGTGCGCGTCGAAATGACGCCGTACGACCTGACCAAGGGTCGTATCACCTACCGCATGAAGTAAGCCGCCGGACTTTCGTCCGCGCGGCCGACGCAATCGAGCCACGACGAAGCCTGGGAGCACCCCGGGCTTTTTCTCGTGCCCGCCCCTCACGTAACCATCGATCCGACGACGACGCATCCGCAGACAAAGAAGCCCGGGCGCGACGGATCGCACCCGGGCCTAGCGCACCCATGCGGATGCTTGCCGTCTCAGCTCACCGTTGCCGGCAGCTTCTCTCCGGCCTCGGTCTCGACCAACAGTTCGCCATCGGCGACGCTGAGCTTCACCTTGCCGCCATCGGCCAGCTTGCCGAACAGCAGTTCGTCGGCCAGCGGGCGCTTGATGTGCTCCTGGATCACGCGCGCCATGGGCCGCGCCCCCATCTGCGGGTCGAAACCGCGCTCGGCCAGCCAGCGCCGCGCCTCGGCGCTGACGTCGACAGCCACCTGCTTCTCGTTGAGCTGCGTCTCCAGTTCGATCAGGAACTTGTCGACCACGCGCAGGATGTGCTCGAAGTCCAGCGAGCTGAACTGGATCACCGCGTCCAGGCGGTTGCGGAATTCCGGCGTGAAGGTGCGGCGGATGGTCTCCATGGCATCCGGCGAATGGTTCTGCTCGACGAAGCCGATGGTCCGCCGCGACGCCAGCTGCGCGCCGGCGTTGGTGGTCATCACCAGAATCACGTTCTTGAAATTGGCCTCGCGACCATTGGTGTCCGTCAGCACGCCACGGTCCATGACCTGCAGCAGGATGTTGAACACGTCCGGATGCGCCTTTTCGATCTCATCCAGCAGCAGCACGCAGTGCGGATGCTTGGTGACCGCCTCGGTCAGCAAGCCGCCCTGATCGAAGCCGACGTAGCCCGGAGGCGCGCCAACCAGGCGCGACACCGAGTGCGCCTCCATGTACTCGGACATGTCGAAGCGGATCATCTCGATGCCCAGCTGCATGGCGAGCTGCTTGGTGACCTCGGTCTTGCCGACACCGGTCGGACCGGCCAGCAGGAAGCTGCCGATGGGCTTCTTCGGGTCGCCCAGACCGGAACGCGCCATCTTGATCGAGGCCGAAAGGGCTTCGATGGCCGGATCCTGCCCGAACACCACCATCTTCAGGTTGCGCTCCAGGTTCTTCAGCACGTCGCGGTCGGAGGCGGAAACCTGCTTGGCCGGAATCCGCGCCATGCGCGCAACGATGAACTCGATGTCGGCGACCTCGATGCGGTCGCTGCGCTCGTTCTCCGGGAACAGGCGCTGGCGGGCGCCGGCCTCGTCGATGACGTCGATGGCCTTGTCCGGAAGCAGACGGTCGGGAATGTGCTTGACCGACAGGTCCACGGCGGCCTGCAGCGCCTCGCCGCTGTACTCGACAGCGTGATGCTTCTCGAAGCGCTCCTTCAGACCGCGCAGGATCTCCACGCTCTCGGCGATGCTCGGCTCGACGATGTCGATCTTCTGGAAGCGCCGCGCCAGCGCGCGGTCCTTCTCGAAGATGCCGCGGAATTCCTGGAACGTGGTCGAACCGATGCAACGCAGCTCGCCCGAGGCCAGCATGGGCTTGATCAGGTTCGAGGCGTCCATGGTGCCGCCCGACGCCGAACCGGCGCCGATGATGGTGTGGATCTCGTCGATGAAGAGGATCGCGTTCTTTTCCTTCTTCAGCTGACCGATCACCGCCTTCAGACGCTTCTCGAAATCGCCGCGATACTTCGTGCCGGCGACCAGCGCGCCCAGATCCAGTGCCCAGATGGTGCTGTCGGACAGCACTTCGGGCACATCGCCCTCGACGATACGCTTGGCCAGACCTTCCGCCAGCGCGGTCTTGCCGACGCCGGCCTCGCCGACGTAGAGCGGATTGTTCTTGCGCCGGCGGCACAGCACCTGAATGGTGCGCTCGACCTCTTCCTGACGGCCGATCAGCGGGTCGATGCGACCTTCCTCGGCCAGCTCATTGAGGTTGTTGGCGTATTCCTGCAACGGATTGTTGCCGCTCTCGGCAGCCGCCTCCTCACCCTCGCGCTGCTCGGCCGCGGGCGGCGCCTCGCTGTCGTCGCCGATGCGCGCGATGCCGTGCGAGATGTAGTTGACCACGTCCAGACGCGTCACTTCCTGCTGATGCAGGAAATACACGGCATGCGAATCCTTCTCGCCGAAGATCGCCACCAGCACGTTGGCGCCGGTGACCTCCTTCCGCCCGGAGGATTGCACGTGGTAGACCGCCCGCTGCAGCACGCGCTGGAAACCCAGCGTAGGCTGCGTGTCGCGCTCGTCGCCGTCCTGCAGCACGGGCACGGTCTCTTCGATGATCTTGCTGAGTGCCTCGCCGAGGCGCCCCAGATCGACATTGCATGCGCGCAGAACCGTGGTTGCCGAGGCGTTGTCGAGCAGCGCCAGCAGCAGATGCTCCACGGTCATGAACTCGTGGCGCTGCTCACGCGCCGACTTATAGCAATGGCCAATGGTGAGCTCGAGATCCTTGCTGAACATTCGGATCGTCTCCTGGTTGGACTCTGCGGCCCGCCCGCAGGCGGGGCTATACGCTCAAAATGGGGTCGCTCAGAGCTTTTCCATAGTGCACATCAACGGATGTTGATGGGTCCTTGAGTACTCATTGACCTGCGTGACCTTGGTTTCGGCCACCTCGCGAGAAAAAACACCGCACACGCCCTTGCCGCGGGTATGTACGTGCAACATCACCTGCACCGCACGCTCCTGATCCATCGCGAAGAACGCGCGGAGCACGTCGATGACGAAATCCATCGGCGTGTAATCGTCGTTGATCAGCACCACCTGGAACATCGGCGGCTTGCCGAGCTTCGGCTTGGCAGACTCGACAGCGACGCCGTGGTCGTACTCGTGATCGTGATCGTGGTCGGAAGAATGGGCCATGGTTGAAGAATCGTCCTGTTTCGCCTCCATTATACGCAGGCCCGACGCGCGCAAGCGATCCGGGCCATGTGGCGTAAGTGATGGCACAATGGCGTTTTTCCACACCCTTACGACGAAACGCCATAAGCATGAACGATGCCAAAGCCCCCGCGCCGGCGATCTGGTGCCCGCACGTGACGGTGGCCAGCATCGTCGCCGACGACGACGGCCGCTTCCTGATGGTCGAGGAATCGGTCAGCGGTGCCATCCGCTACAACCAGCCCGCCGGCCACCTGGAGCCGGACGAGGCGCTCACCCATGCCGCCGTTCGCGAAACGCTGGAGGAAACCGGCTGGGACATCGAGCTTCAGCATCTGATCGGCGTGCACCAGTGGTACAGCCCGCAGCACCGCGAACACATCGTGCGCTTCAGCTTCGCCGGCCGCGCGCTGCGGCATCGCCCCAACCATGTGCTCGACGACGGCATCATCGGCCCGCAATGGCTGCGCCGCGACGAGATCGAGGCGCTGGGCGAGCGTCTGCGCAGTCCACTCGTGCTGCGCAGCATCGACGCCTGGCTGGGCGGCCAGCGACTGCCGCTGAGCGCCGTGACCAGCCTGCTCGACCAGGACACGACCCACGCATGAAAGTGATGCTCGGCCTTTCAGGCGGCGTCGACTCCTCGGTTGCCGCATTGCGCCTGCGCGAAGCGGGCCACGATGTCGAATGCCTGTTCATGCAGAACTGGGAAGAAGACACCCGCGACGGTCCCTGCCGCGCCGAGGAGGAACGCAAGGACGCCGTCGCCGTGTGCGCTGCGCTCGGCCTGCGTTTCCACAACCGCAATTTCGCCGCCGAATACTGGGATGGCGTATTCGAGCATTTTCTCGCCGAATACCGCGCCGGACGCACGCCCAATCCCGATGTGCTTTGCAACCGCGAGATCAAGTTCCGCACCTTCCTTGAACACGCCCGCGACCTGGGCGCGGAGAAGATCGCCACCGGTCACTACGCGCGCATCGACCAGCGCGATGGCCAATGGCGTCTGTTGCGCGCGGCGGACACGAACAAGGACCAGACCTATTTCCTGCATGCGCTGGGACAAGAGCAGCTGGCCGCCACGCTGTTCCCC
The DNA here is from genome assembly GCF_012395255.1 of Oleiagrimonas citrea. Taxonomy (GTDB): domain Bacteria; phylum Pseudomonadota; class Gammaproteobacteria; order Xanthomonadales; family Rhodanobacteraceae; genus Oleiagrimonas; species Oleiagrimonas citrea. The sequence continues at coordinate 564,562 of NZ_JAAZQD010000003.1, read as the reverse complement.
ATCGGTGACATGGCCAAGCCGGACGTGCGCCGCATGGCCGAGACCGCGCACCTGCCCACGCACGCGAAGAAGGACTCCACCGGCATCTGCTTCATCGGCGAGCGCGACTTCCGCAGCTTCCTGGCGCAGTACATCCCGGCCCGCCCCGGCCCGATGCAGACGCCGGACGGCGAGACCGTCGGCGAACACGACGGCGTCATGTACTACACGCTGGGACAGCGCAGCGGCCTGAACATCGGCGGCCGGCGCGGCGCATCCGGCGAACCGTGGTACGTGGTCGGCAAGGATGTACGGCAGAACATTCTCTATGTCGCCCAGGGCGGCGAGAACGACTGGCTGCAGTCCCACCGCGTGCGCGTCTCCTCGCTGACCTGGGTCGCCGGCACGGCGCCGGCGGACGACTTCGCCTGCACCGCCAAGGTACGCTATCGCCAGACCGACCAGCCCTGCCGCGTCCGACTCGACGGTGACGAGGCGCGCATCGTGTTCGAGGACGCGCAGCGCGCTGTGACACCGGGCCAGTCGATCGTGTTCTACGATGGCGAGGCCTGCCTCGGCGGCGGCATCATCGAAGCGACCGATGCCGCGTTCGGCGGATGGTCCGCGCCCACCACTCACGCATGAAAGGAACGATCCGGATGACGCTGCCTCTGCCGCGCCACACCACGCTTCAATCGCTTTTCACCGGGAGCCGCGCATGAACGAGGATCGCGTCCTGGCGCTGGCCGGCGTCTTCCAGGGCTGCGCACTGGCACATCAACTCGCGACGCGCGGCAGCTGCGACGAAACCGCGCTCGAGCATTCCCTCGCCAGCATTTTCCGCATCGACGCCGACAGCGTGCCCGACGTGTTCGGCGGCATCGCCGGCGCGCGTATGGGGCTACGCACGCTGACCGAGCAGTTCGACGACACCCGCCACGAACTGGCCATCGCGCGCATGGCCGTCACCGTGCTGCGCGTCGAACGCACGCTGTCCGGCCGTCAACGGCTGGTCAAGCAACTGCAGGAAGGCATCGTCCAGGCGCAACGTCAGGCCGACCACTTCGGCTGCACGCACGCCACAGTGACCGCGCGCCTGGCCGACCTGTACACCGCGACCATCTCTACGCTGCGCCCGCGCGTGATGGTCAGCGGCTCGCCGCTGTTGCTGCAGCAGCAGAACGTCGTCGAACGCATCCGCGCCTCGCTGCTGGCGGCCGTTCGCGCGGCCGTGCTCTGGCGTCAGATCGGCGGCCGACAGTGGCAATTGATCTTCAAGCGCAAGCAGGCCGCGATGCTCGCGCGCGGCCTGCTGACCGGCGCAACGCTGGACAGCGGTTGATCCCGGGGCCGTTCTGTCGCATTTTTGTCCTCTTGTATCCCCGCACAACGCACGATCCCTCTGGAGACCCATGAGCACGTTACGCAAGAAAGACGCCTGGCAGGCCCTTGAACGCCATTACGAGAGCATGCGCAAGCGTCGTCTGCGTGATCTGTTCGCACGCGATTCCGAACGCGCGAAGAAATTCAGCGCCGAAGCCGCGGGCTGGCGGCTGGACTATTCCAAGCACCGCATCAACAACGCGACCATGCAGCATCTGTTCGCGCTGGCTCGCGAGTGCGACGTGGAAGCGCGACGCGACGCCATGTTCGCTGGAGAGAAAATCAACAACACCGAGCACCGCGCCGCCCTGCACATCGCCCTGCGCGCGCCGGCCGGCAGCGTGATCGAGTGCGACGGCAAGAACATCGTGCCCGGCGTGCATGCCACGCTCGACCGCATGGCGGTGTTTGCCGATGCCGTGCGCAACGGCGACCTGACCGGATTCAGCGGCAAGCGCATCCGCAACATCGTCAACATCGGCATCGGCGGTTCCGACCTGGGGCCGGTGATGGCCTACGAGGCGCTGCGCCATTACAGCGATCGCACGCTGCGCATGCGCTTCGTCTCCAACGTCGACCACACCGACTTCGCCGAAGCCGTGCGCGACCTGGAGCCGGAGGAGACGCTGTTCATCGTCGCCTCCAAGACCTTCACCACGCTGGAGACGATGACCAACGCGCACACCGCGCGTGACTGGCTGCTGGCCGCCGCCGGCAGCAAGCAGGCGGTGAAGAAACACTTCGTGGCGCTGTCGACCAACCGCGAGGCGGTGCGCAAGTTCGGCATTCCGGCCATGCACACCTTCGGTTTCGAGGACTGGGTCGGCGGCCGCTACTCGATGGATTCGGCCATCGGCCTGTCCACCATGATCGCCATCGGCCCGCGCGCCTTCGGCGAGATGCTCGACGGCTTCCACGCCATGGACGAGCATTTCCGCAACGCACCGCTGGAAGAGAATCTGCCGGCGATCATGGGTCTGCTCGGCGTCTGGTACAACGACTTCTTTGGCGCCGAGACCGTCGCCGTGCTGCCCTACGAGCAGTACCTGAAGCGCTTCCCGGCCTATCTGCAGCAGCTGACCATGGAGTCCAACGGCAAGCGCGTCACACGCGGCGGCAAGGCCGTGGACGTCGCCACCGGCCCGGTGTTCTGGGGCGAGCCCGGCACCAACGGCCAGCATTCGTTCTATCAGCTGATCCATCAGGGCACGCGCCTGATTCCGTGCGATTTCATCGCCTTCGGTCAGTCGCTGAACCCCAGCGGTCGCCATCACGACCTGCTGCTCGCCAACGTCATCGCCCAGGCCGAAGCGCTGGCCTTCGGCAAGACGCTGAAGGAAGTGCGCGACGAGGGCGTGCCGGCCGCGCTGGCGCCGCACAAGGTGTTCGAGGGCAACCGCCCGTCCAGTCTGCTGACCGCCCAGCGCCTGACCCCGGCCACGCTGGGCGCGCTGGTGGCACTGTACGAGCACAGCGTGTTCGTGCAGGCCGCGATCTGGGACATCAACCCATTCGATCAGTGGGGCGTGGAACTGGGCAAGGTGCTGGCCAAGAAAGTGGCCGAGGAAATCGAGTCGCCGCGCAAGCGCCTGTCCCACGACGATTCCACCAACACCGCGATCCGCTGGTACCGCAAGGCACGCGCGCAGGCCGAGAACCAGGGCCCGGGCACGCCGACCGTGCTGGTGCTGGACATCGGCGGCACCCACGTGAAGATGCGCATCTCCGACCGCGACGAAATGCGCCGCTTCAAGTCCGGCCCGGACCTCACCCCGCAGCAGATGATGGACAAGCTGCTGCCGCTGGTCGAGGACTGGCGCTACGACGCCGTCACCCTCGGCGTACCCGCGCCGGTGATCCAGGGCCGCCTTCGCACCGACCCGATCAACCTCGGCGCGGGCTGGAAAGACTTCGATTTCCGCCGCGCCTTCAACTGTCCGGTACGCGTGGTCAACGACGCCGCGATGCAGGCACTGGGCAGCTACCAGGGCGGCCGCATGCTGTTCCTGGGGCTCGGCACCGGACTCGGCTCCGCCCTCATCATCGACGGCGTGCTGCAACCAACCGAGCTCTCGCACATGCCGTGGCGCAAGCACACCTACGAGCACTACGTCAGCGACAAGTTCTACAACGAGGACAAGGATGCCTGGACCGACAACGTGCTGGAGCTGATCCAGGTGATGCGCAACGCTTTCATGCCCGACTACGTGATGCTCGGCGGCGGCAACGTGCGGCACCTGAAGGATCTCCCGGACGGTGTGCTGCGCGGCGAGAACGGCAACGCCTTCCACGGCGGCTTCCGCATCTGGGAACTGCCGCGCTGAGCGCGACGGGCGCACGCAGGGCATGACGCGCACCTCCGCTCCGCCCGATCATGACCCGCGGATGCAGGGCTTGCCCGCATCCGCCGTACCGCGCATGCACGCGGCGGCGCGCGCGATCCGTGACGGTGCACCGACCCAGGCCGAGCAGTTGCTGGTCGCGGTGCTCGCGGGAACGCCCAATCACCCCGAAGCGCTCCGCCTGCTGGGCATCCTGCGCAATCGCCAGCAGCGTTTCGCCGAGGCCGCCAAGCTACTCGAGCAGGCGCGGGCTCAGCGTCCCGACGACAGCGCCACGCTCAGCGATCTGGCTTCGGCCCTGTACGGACTCGAACGCAAACAGGAAGCCTTCGCGCACTGGCGCGAAGCCTGCCGACTGCGGCCGGAATTCGCGCTCGCCTGGTTCAACCTTGGACGCAACCTGCAGCAGGAAGGCATCACCGAGGAAGCCATCGAGGCTCTGCGGGAAGCTACGCGCCTGGCGCCCGACATGCTGCCCGCGCACGTACTGCTCGGCGACGCGCTGGTGCATCTGGGCCACTTCGACGACGCCGACGCCAGCTACCGCGCCGCGCTGAAACTGCACCCGGCCAACGGCGATGCCTGGCGCGGCTTGTCCAACATGAAGACGCGCCCGCTCGGCGAGTCCGATGCCTTGCAGCTGAACGCGGCGCTGAAGCATCCCGCCGCGCGACCGCCCGACCGCATCGCCATGCGTCATGCGCTGGGCAAGCTGCACGAGGACCGCGAACGCTACGCCGAGGCTTTCGACGCCATCGCGCAGGCCAACCGCGAATCGCAGTCGCTGGCGACATGGAACCGCCACGCCTTCCACCGATTGGTCGAAGGCGTGGTCGCGCAGGATGCGCACATCGCGCAAAGCCAGGACGCCGAACGCGGCCGCGAAGTGATCTTCATCGTCGGCATGCCGCGCGCCGGCTCGACACTGGTCGAACAGATCCTCGCCGCGCATCCGCACGTCGAGGGCGCCAGCGAACTGCCCGACCTCGGCGCCGTGCTCGCCGCCGAGAACACGCGCCGCAAGAAACCATTCCCACAGTGGCTCGGCGAAGCCGATGCGGACGACTGGGCGCGTCTGGGTCGCGACTACCTCGCGCGCACCGCCCGCTGGCGTACCGAACGTCCCCGGCACACCGACAAGATGCCGGAGAACTGGCTCTACACCGGTCTGCTGCGCGCGATGCTGCCCGGCGCGGTGGTGATCGACGCGCGCCGCGACCCGCTGGAGACCGGCTGGTCGTGCTTCAAGCAGCAGTTCTACCGCCTGCCGCATTTCAGCAACGACCTGACCGACCTGGCCGCCTACCTGCGCGACTATGAATACGCCATGGACCGTTGGCGCGCGCACGAACCCGAACGCATCGTGCTACAGCGCTACGAAGACCTGCTGGATGCACCCGAGGCACAGATCTGCACCCTGCTGGACGCCTGCGGCCTGCCCTTCGACAACGCCTGCCTGGATTTCCATAACGCCCATCGCAGCGTGCGCACCGCCAGCGCCGCGCAAGTCCGCCAGCCGCTTCGGCGCGACACCGCGCGCGCCGAACGCTACGGTGCGGCCCTGGATCCGCTGCGCGCAGGACTGGCGCGTCCCGACGCCACGGACTGACGTTCAGCGCCAAGCACAATGCCCGGATTCCTGCCTGTCTACGGAATCGTCGCGTACCCGCGACTCGCTCACGCCTGTGCTGCATCCGCCGCAGTGTCACCGTCGACCCGCAACGCAGGAATCGACGCAGCCAGGTGCCGGATCAAGGCGCCGAACGCCTCCAGATCCGCCTGCCACGGCGAAGCCTGACGCCAGTACAGCCGGATCTCGCGCCCGGGCGGCGTACCGTCGATGCGCGCCAGCGCAAGTCGGGGAATCGAAGCCAACCTCGCATGCGCCAGCGACGGCACGAGCGCGTAGCCGCCGCGCAGAACCACCAGGGTCGCCAGGCTTTCCAGACTGACGTCCTGGATCTTCTCCTCGACACCATCGACGTCCTGCGCACCGAGCGCGTCCTGCACGTCGGCATCGTGCCCCTCGGCCATGAAGGTGGCGTCGTCGGGATTCAGCTCCCCCAGCGCGATGCAGTCCCGTTCGGCCAGCGGATGACTGGCATTGAGCAACAGTTCGTACGGCTCGAAGAACATCTCGCACGAACCCAGACCACGGTTCGCGGTCACGGTTCGCGGCGCGATCACCGCATCCAGCTCGCCTTCCCGCAGCCGCCGCAGCAATCCGCGCAGCTTGCCTTCCGACAGCGCCAGCCGCGCGCCCGGAAAGCGCTGCGGAAACGGCTCGATCAGATGCGGCAACAGATACGGCCCCAGCGTGGCCGGAACCCCCAGACGCAGTTCGCCGCCGAAGGCCGCCTCGCCGTCCTGCGCAGCGCGCTCCAGGCCCTCGGCCGCATCCAGCACGGCGTCGACATACGCCAGAAGACGCCGCCCCAGCGCCGTCAGCAGCGTATGGCGACTGCCGCGTTCGAACAGCGTGGCGCCCAGCGCCTGTTCGACCTTCTGAATCTGATGCGACAGGCCGGAGGGACTGATGTGCATGCGCGCCGAGGCTCGCGCGAAACTGCCCTCACGGGCGACCGCCTGCACCAGCGCAAGGTCGCGCAAGGACACGGCCGAGAGGGCCATCGAAATCTTCGCATGCTGCATGCCATCTAATCCGTTTGTGCGGCGCAACGTTCGGCCGCATCCTGTGCGCGCTCCGCAGCCGTCGTCGACGCACGCGGAGTTCATCGCATTGTAGCCCGCCGACCGCATGCTTAGCGGCCACCCGGCCCCGCCGAGGTCGACGCGAACGCACTCGTATTCGCGCCGTTCACGGGTTTTGCGCGATAATTAAGGTCTTTTCCGGTCGCCGGCACGTGATTCGCGTGCCGGAAACCTGCAGCCGATTCAAGCCAGGAGCAGTTATGAACGATTCCTTCTCGACCCGCGACACCCTCGACGTCAACGGCACGTCGTACGCCTACGCCAGTCTCGCCAAGCTGGGCGAGCGCTTCGATCTCAAGCGCCTGCCCTACTCGATGAAGATCCTGCTCGAGAACCTGCTGCGCAACGAGGACGGCGCCAACGTCACCGCCAAGGAGATCGAGGCGGTCGCCACCTGGGACGCGAAGAAGGAGCCGGATACCGAGATCGCCTTCACCCCCGCCCGCGTGGTCCTGCAGGACTTCACCGGCGTGCCCTGCGTGGTCGATCTGGCCGCCATGCGCGACGCCATGAAGAACCTGGGCGGCGATCCCGAACTCATCAACCCGCTGTCGCCGGCCGAGCTGGTCATCGACCACTCCGTGCAGGTCGACAAGTTCGGTAGCGAGAGCGCCATCGACGAGAACGTGAAGATCGAGTTCGAGCGCAACCAGGAACGCTACGGCTTCCTGCGCTGGGGCCAGAAGGCGCTGGACAACTTCAAGGTGGTGCCGCCGCGCACCGGCATCGTGCACCAAGTGAATCTGGAGCATCTGGCTCGCGTGGTCATGGGCCAGGACGTCGACGGCCAGCTGTGGGCCTACCCGGACACCGTGTTCGGCACCGACTCGCACACCACCATGATCAACGGCCTGGGCGTACTCGGCTGGGGCGTGGGCGGCATCGAGGCCGAGGCCGCGATGCTGGGCCAGCCGTCGTCGATGCTGATCCCGCAGGTGGTCGGCTTCAAGCTGACCGGCAAACTGCCGGAAGGCGCCACCGCCACCGACCTGGTGCTGACCGTGACGCAGATGCTGCGCAAGCACGGCGTCGTCGGCAAGTTCGTCGAATTCTTCGGTGAGGGCCTCCAGCACCTGCCGCTGGCCGACCGCGCCACCATCGCCAACATGGCGCCCGAGTACGGCGCGACCTGCGGCATCTTCCCGGTCGACGCCGAGGCGCTGAACTACATGCGTCTGTCCGGCCGCAGCGACCAGCAGGTCGCGCTGGTCGAGGCCTACGCCAAGGCCCAGGGCCTGTGGCACGACGCCAACACCCCGCACGCCGAGTTCACCGCCACGCTGGAACTGGACATGGGCGAGGTCAAGCCGTCCATGGCCGGTCCGAAGCGCCCGCAGGACCGCGTGCTGCTGACCGACGTGAAGAAGAACTTCCATGAAGTGGTCGGTCCGCTGACCGCCAACCGCAAGCCGAAGAACGGCGACGCCGAGCGCTTCGCCAACGAAGGCGGCGATACCGCCGTCGGCAATCCGGCCAGCACCATGAGCGAAGGCTCGGTCACCGTCGAAAAGGACGGCAAGCACTTCGAACTGAAGGATGGCGCGGTCGTCATCGCCGCCATCACCTCCTGCACCAACACCTCCAACCCGGCGGTGATGCTGGGCGCAGGCCTGGTCGCCAAGAAGGCCGCCGCCAAGGGCCTGACCGCCAAGCCGTGGGTCAAGCCGTCGCTCGGCCCGGGTTCCAAGGTGGTCACCGACTACCTGGAAGCCACCGGCCTGATGGACGAGTTGGAGAAGGTCGGCTTCTACCTGGTCGGCTACGGCTGCACCACCTGCATCGGCAACTCCGGCCCGCTGCCGGCCGAGATCAGCCAGGGCATCAACCAGGGCGACCTGGCCGTGGCCTCGGTGCTGTCGGGCAACCGCAACTTCGAAGGCCGCGTGCATCCCGAAGTGAAGATGAACTACCTGGCCTCGCCGCCGCTGGTGGTCGCCTACGCCCTCGCCGGCACGCTCGATATCGAGCTGGACAAGGATCCGATCGGTCAGGACCAGGACGGCAATGACGTGTTCCTGAAGGACATCTGGCCGACCAACAAGGAGATCAGCGATCTGATCGCCAGCTCGGTCACCGCCGACATGTTCACCAAGAGCTACGCCGACGTGTTCAAGGGCGACGAGCGCTGGAACGCCATCCAGTCGCCGGACGGCAAGCAGTATGCGTGGGACGACGCCTCCACCTACATCAAGAACCCGCCCTACTTCGAGGGCATGACGATGGACGTGGAGAAGGTCGAGGACATCCACGGCGCGCGCTGCCTGGGTCTGTTCGGCGACTCGATCACCACCGATCACATCTCGCCCGCCGGCGCGATCAAGAAGGACAGCCCGGCCGGCCGCTTCCTGATGGAGCGCGGCGTGCAGCCGGCGCAGTTCAACTCCTACGGCTCGCGCCGCGGCAACGACGACGTGATGGTGCGCGGCACCTTCGCCAACATCCGCATCAAGAACCAGATGCTGGACGGCGTCGAGGGTGGCTACACCAAGCACGTGCCGAGCGGCGAACAGATGGCCATGTACGACGCGGCCATGAAGTACAAGGAAGAGAACACCCCGCTGATCGTGCTGGCCGGCAAGGAATACGGCACCGGCTCGTCGCGCGACTGGGCTGCCAAGGGCACACTGCTGCTGGGCGTGAAGGCGGTCATCGCCGAGAGCTTCGAGCGCATCCATCGCTCGAACCTGGTCGGCATGGGCGTGCTGCCGCTGCAGTTCAAGGACGGCGACAGTGCCAAGAGCCTGGGCCTGGACGGCACCGAGACCTTCGAGATCACCGGTCTGGAGGACGCCAACGCGAAGGAAGCCAAGGTTGTCGCCAAGGGCGAGAACGGCGAGAAGACCTTCACCGTCCGCGTCATGCTGCTGACGCCGAAGGAGCGCGACTTCTACCGCCACGGCGGCATCCTGCAGTACGTGCTGCGCGATCTGGCGGCGAAGAAAGCGGCTTAAACCCTTTCCCGCTCCGCTGCATCCAAGGAACCGTCGGCCTACGGGCCGGCGGTTTTCTTTTGCCGTTCAGCTCCAGCGCATGACCTTCCGCACTGCGCTGCGGCCCCCATCGGCAGTACAAGAACAGAGATGTTCCCCCGCAGCGTAGAGGAGATCGCCATGGGACACCCCCGCCTTTTTTCCGGCCTGCTTGCCGCCCTCGTACTCGGCGGCACGGCCGCCACCGCGCTGGCCGCACCGGCACAGACCTTCACCAAGAAACTCGACCGCGCCGTGAGCGTGCCCACTGGTAGCGCCGTGCATGTCGAGAATCTTGCCGGCCACGTCGCCATCCATCCGAATGACGGTTCGCAGGTGCAAATCACGGCCACCGTGGTGGCCGGCGGCGACGACATGGCCGCCGCGCGCGCCCTGGCCGACACCATCCGCCTGGACGTGAGCCAGCAATCGGGGAACGTGCTGGTGCACGTCGACTACCCGGTCGGGCAGCATGACCGCTACCGGTACATCCCCACGAATCCGACCCGCGCCAAGGATCACGACATCAAGGTGCTCGGTTTCCGCATCGGCGTCGGCGACCACTCCTCGTCCTCGTTCGACTACCAGAACGAGCGCGTGCGGGTGTATCAGGGATCGGACCACGGCGTGCCGCTGCACGTCGACCTCGATGTCGCCCTGCCCGCCGGTGTGAAGGCGCGGATCGACAATCGCGTCGGCCGCATCGACGCCGGCCACCTGCGCAACGACCTGGAGCTGAAGACCGCCTCCGGCGACATGGCCATCGCCGACCTGACCGGCTCGTTGTCGACCCATTCGGGCAGCGGCGACATGAAGGTCGCCGATGTGCACGGCACCGTCGAGGCGCACACCGGTTCCGGTGACCTCGAACTCGACCGCATCGACGGCAGCACCGAAGTCCATACGGGCTCCGGCGACATCAACGGCGGCCACCTCGGCGGCCAGCGCGTCGAACTGCATACCGGCTCCGGCGATGTCACGCTGGACAAGCTGGCCGGCAACCTGCGGGTCGAGACCGGCTCCGGCGACGTGAAACTCAACGACTTGGCGAAAGTCGCCAAGGCCCGCGTGGAAGCCGGATCGGGCGATATCGACCTGTACGGCGACCTGTCCGCCATGCAGGACTTCACCCTGCGCAGCGGATCGGGCGACATCACCCTCAAGACCGGCACACCGCCGGCCGTGCGCCTGGACATCAGCGGTTCCGACATCGACGTCAATTGGGCGGGACTGCGCAACGTCGAATCCGGTCGCCGCTACTTCCGCGCCGATGTCGGCGCTGCCACCGGACGTGGTCGCATCAGTACCGGTAGCGGCGACGTCACACTGCGCTGACGTTTCCCCGGATCCGATGCGACGCTGCACGGTCGCATCGGATCCGGCCCCATCCGGCTACAGCGTGCGTTTCCAGCGCGCGCTGTAGCAGAGCCAATCGCCGCCCTCCTCGCGCCAGGCGCTTTCCACGCGATAGACACCCAGGCGTTCCGGGATCAGCCGGCCGCCGCCGCCCAGCGTCACCGTGAACGTCGCCACGATGCGTTCGCCCCGCATCTCGACATCCACCGGACCGAGCAGCACCGACACCTTTTCATTGCGTAGTCTCGCCACGCGCAGCAGACCGAGAAGACGTCTGCGATCGAACCGACTGTCCGGCATCACGAAATCCGGGGTCAGCAGATCGTCCAGCGCGCCGGCATCACGCGAACGCGCGGCCTCGACCGCTTGCTGGATGGCTGCGCGCACCTGCTGCTCCGGCGGACTGCGGTGACAGGCCGACAACAGCGCGAGCAGCACGCATACTGCCAGCCACCGGCCTTTTCCGTACTGCCTTATGGCCTGCCCACACCGTTCGGCGGGTTGCCGCCTCCGGGGGGCTATGCTCCAATGCAAACGATCGTTTGCATTGTCCGACCGGCGCGCACGACGCCGGCGTCCATTACGAAAGGGGTTGCATGGCATCATGAGTGAACAACGTCCCTGGCTGGCCCATTATCCGGCCGGCGTACCGGAAACCATCGACGTCCAACTGTACACGTCCGTTGTCGCCGTGATCGAGGAAGCCTTCGAGCGCTTCCGCCACCGCCCCGCCTTCACCAATTTCGGCCGCGAACTCAGCTACGGCGACATCGATCGCCTCAGCGCGCAGTTCGCTGCCTACCTGCAGAAGGACCTGGGTCTGCGCAAGGGCGACCGCATCGCGATCATGATGCCTAACGTACTGCAGTATCCGATCGCCCTGTTCGGCGCGCTGCGCGCGGGCCTGACCGTGGTCAACACCAACCCGATGTACACGGCACGCGAGCTCAAGCACCAGTTGGAAGACTCCGGCGCGGCCGCCATCGTGGTGCTGGACAACTTCGCCGCGACACTGCAGAAAGTGATCGCCGAGACCGGGATCAAGCACGTCGTCACCACCGGCATCGGCGACATGCTGGGACTGGCCAAGGGCACGCTGATCAACTTCGCGCTCAAGCACGTGAAGAAGATGGTGCCCGACTACCACATTGAGGGTGCCGTGCGGTTCCGCGATGCGCTTTCGCGCGGCGGCGACGGCCGCTTCGACCGCGTCGAACTGGGCCACGACGACCTCGCCTTCCTGCAGTACACCGGCGGCACCACCGGCGTCGCCAAGGGCGCGATGCTCAGCCATGGAAACATGATCGCCAACATGCTCCAGGCCAGCGCCTGGATCGGCGACCAGGCCACCGAGGGCGAGGAAGTCATCATCACCGCCCTGCCGCTTTATCACATCTTCTCGTTGACGGCGAACGGACTGGTGTTCATGCGCTTGGGCGGTCTCAACGTGCTGATCACCAATCCACGCGACATGCCCGGCTTCGTCAAGGAACTGGGCAAGGTCCGTTTCACCGCGCTGACCGGCGTCAACACGCTGTTCAACGGCCTGCTCAACACGCCCGGTTTCGAGGACCTGGACTTCTCCCGCCTGCATCTGACCCTGGGCGGCGGCATGGCCGTGCAACGCGCGGTCGCCGAGCGCTGGAAGAAAGTCACCGGTTGCACACTGGCCGAGGCCTACGGTCTGACCGAGACCTCGCCGGCCGTCTGCATCAACCCGCTCGACATTCCCGCATACAACGGCTCCATCGGCCTGCCGATCCCGTCCACCGAAGTGCAGATCTGGTCCGACGAGGGAGAGCGCCTACCGTTCAACGAAGTCGGCGAACTGATGGTCAAGGGTCCGCAGGTCATGCAGGGCTACTGGCAGCGCCCGCAGGAAACCGCCAAGGTGCTCGAGTCCAGCGGCTGGCTGCACACCGGCGACATCGCCAAGATGGACGAGAAAGGCTACGTCTACATCGTCGACCGCAAGAAGGACATGATCCTGGTGTCCGGCTTCAACGTGTATCCGAACGAGGTCGAGGACGTGGTCATGGACCACCCCGGCGTGGCCGAGGTCGCCGCCGTCGGCGTGCCCGACGAGCACTCCGGCGAGGTGGTCAAGCTGTTCGTGGTCAAGAAGGACCCGGACCTGACGGCGGAAGCGCTCAAGCAGTTCTGCCATGACGAGCTGACCGGCTACAAGCGGCCCAAGTTCATCGAGTTCCGCGACGAACTGCCCAAGAGCAACGTCGGCAAGATCCTGCGCCGCGAGCTGCGCGAGGAAAAACCGGCCGCATCCTGAAACACTCCATGCCCAAACTCGACCTGGACCGCATCCCTGCCCATACCGGCTCTTCCTATCCGCCGCCGCATGACGCCGCCTGCGCGGACCGTGTGCGTCAACGGCTCGGCGAAGCCGGAGGCCTGACGGATTTCGGCGTCAACCTGCTGGAACTGCCGCCCGGCGTGCATTCCAGTCAGCGCCACTGGCACAGCGACGAGGACGAGTTCGTCTGGATCGTCCGGGGCGAGGTCGTGCTGGTCACGGATGAGGGTGAAACCGTGTTGCACGCAGGCGACTGCGCGGCCTTCCCGAAAGGCGAGCGCGACGGCCACCAGCTGATCAATCGCTCGCAGGCCACGGCAATCTGTCTCGAAGTGGGGTCTCGCAGCGCGCAGGATATCTGCCGTTACCCGGACATCGACATGATCATCGATGCCACGGACGACGTGTACCGTCATCGCGACGGCACGCCCTGGCCGCGCTGATACGCACGGCCAGTACACGACGCGTCAGAGGTTTTCTTCTTCCCAGGGCTCGAGCTTGTCGGCGTAACCGCCCAGCAGGCTCCACAGGGTTTCCTGCTTGTTCTCGGGAATCCGCGAGTATTCCAGACCGATCCACTGCGTGGAAATCCGCATGACCCGCGCATCGACATGGATATGCAAGTTGCTGCCGAAGATCATGTCGACCACCCACGTCTGACCGACTTCGCCGTTCCAGTGCGAAGGCTTGCGCAGGCGCACACCGGTAGCCGAAATATCCTCGAGCTCGGTGGGAAACGATTCCGTGCCGCGATTGAGCAGCACCGTGGTCTCGATGCGCATGCGAGCATGCCGCACACGTCGACCTTGAGCATCCATCCCGTTATTCGTGTTTTCAGTCATCCCGAGCCCTTCATTGAACAGTCCGAACGTCGCGCGGTAATACGCCTTCGGCACTGAGTCCCCAAGCAACAACCAGGCCAGCATCCTTGTACGGGCGCCTTCATCGATACCGATGACCCAATTCTGCTCATATTTGTGACGAAAATCACATAAAATGCGGGAAAAAACCCAATCCAGGCATCGTCTAATGCCACCTTGCAGCACACACGGCGACCCTCCGGGTCAGCGTTGGTCGCTACGCGTCAACCCGATTCGGGCACCCCAGAAGAGTACTGGACTTGCGTCTATGCAGGCTATACTCTAGTCCTACGGGTGAGTAATGGATTCCGCGTCGAAGCATGCCAAGACAGCTCGACCGGACCACACGTTTTTCGTAATAGAAGAGCTTGTCGCGCAATGTTCCCACTGAACAATTGCGCAGACGCGACGCCGAGTGCGCGCGACCGACCCGTTTGGGATCGCCGCCTCGAACGGGTTCGCTGCGGCTCTGAACATGGGAATTCACCGCACACTGCCTGACACGACCAGGTACGACGCCCGCATCGGGCGTGCGTTGATCTATCGATACGCCATGCCCCGGCCGTGCCGTGGCCAGCTCATGCAACGAACCGGCCCAGCCGGATTGCCAAGGGTTCAAGCACCCTGATGACCAACCAGCCAGTTCAAGCCGATCCGACGCCCGTGCCGCCGCAGCAGCCGTTCACGGCCGTACCCCAGCAACAGGAAATGCCCCTGGCGCTCGTGCATGGCCAGCCGGTGCTGGAAATGCCGCAGGATCTGTACATCCCGCCCGATGCGCTGGAAGTGATCCTGGAAGCTTTCGAGGGGCCACTGGACCTTCTTCTGTACCTGATTCGACGCCAGAACATCGACATCCTCGATATTCCCATCGCCGAAATCACGCATCAGTACATGCAGTACATTGAGATGATGCGCGACGTGATGCGGCTGGAACTGGCCGCCGAATATCTGCTGATGGCCGCGATCCTGGCCGAGATCAAATCGCGCCTTCTGCTTCCGCGACCGCCTGCCGAGGAAGGTGCCGAGGAAGATCCGCGCGCCGAACTGGTTCGCCGCCTGCAGGAATACGAACAATTCAAGCAGGCCGCCGAGGACATCGACGAACTACCGCGTATGGAGCGCGACTTCAGCACTGCGCACGCCCATGTGACGGACCGCAACGTCATCCGCATGCCGCCGCCGGTCGAGATGCGCGAACTGTTGCTGGCGCTGAAGGACGTGATGCACCGCGCCGAACTGTTCGGCAGTCACAACATCGAACGTGAGCCGCTGAGCGTGCGTCAGCGCATGGGCGACCTGCTCTCCCGCCTCGGCGACGGTGCATTCCATCGCTTCGAGAGCCTGTTCGACCCCAACGAAGGACGCCTCGGCGTCGTCGTCAGCTTCCTCGCCATTCTTGAACTGGCCAAGGAAAGCCTGGTCCAGATCATGCAGGACGCGCCGCTGGCGCCCATCTACTTGAAGGCCGGTTCGGCCACGAGTTCCGACGAGTAAATTCATGGAATTCAAGCAACTGAAGAACATTCTGGAAGCCGCGCTGCTGGCCTCGTCCACGCCCATGTCGATCGCGCGCCTGAGCGCCCTCTTCGACGAGGACGAGAAGATCGCCAACAGCGAGATCGGCAAGGCCGTCGAAGCTCTGCGCGAGGACTGCGAGGGACGCGGCGTCGAGCTGGTCGAAGTCGCGTCCGGTTTCCGCTACCAGGTGCGACAGGACGTCTACGAATGGGTCGCGAAGATGTGGACCGAGCGTCCCAGCCGCTACTCGCGCGCCCTGCTCGAGACCCTGGCGCTGATCGCCTACCGTCAGCCGATCACCCGCGGTGAAATCGAATCGGTGCGCGGCGTGACAGTGTCCTCCAGCATCATCAAGACGCTGGAGGAACGCGAATGGATCCGCCTGGTCGGCCATCGCGACGTACCCGGACGACCGGGTCTCTACGGCACCACACGCGAATTCCTGGATTACTTCAATCTACGCTCGCTGGATGAGCTGCCCTCGCTGGCCGAGATCCGCGACATGGAAGAGTTCGACCCCCAACTGAACCTGGACGGCGACAAGGACTCTGATAACAAGGAGGCCACCGCGCACGCCGCCCTGCCCGACGCGGAACCGGGTGCGGAAACCGAGTCCGATGCCGATGTCGGCGAGGAATCCTCCGAGCGCGCCGCACCCGCAAATGACGAGAGCGCCGAAGAAACCGGCGAATCCACCGAGGACACGTCCTCCAATACCGAACAAGACGCCGCCGACGATCACATCGAGAAGATCGAGACCGTCGACGAATCCACTGCACCCCAAGCCACCGCCGACGAGGCGCAGGCCCACGCGGACGACGAACCGGTCGCCGCCGAAACAGATACCGAGGAGAACCGCGCATGAGCGCGCAAAGCCGTACCCTTCTTACCCTCAAGCGAAACAGCGGCGATACCGCCACATCCAACCTCAGCGAGCGCCTGCACAAGGTCCTCGCCAACGCCGGACTCGGTTCGCGCCGCATGCTCGAACAGCGCATCCAGCAAGGCGAAGTGCAGCTCAACGGCGAGCCCGCGACCATCGGCGCCAGCGTGCGCTCGGGCGACCGCATCGTCCTGGACGGCAAGCAATACGTGGTATCCACCGACAACCGCAGCGATGTCGAGGTGCTGATCTACAACAAGCCCGAGGGCGTCCTCACCACACGTGACGACCCCGACGGCCGCGCGACCGTGTTCGAACAGCTGCCCCGCCTGAAGGGCGCGCGCTGGGTCGCGGTCGGCCGCCTGGACATCAACACCACCGGCCTGCTTCTGCTGACCACCGACGGCGAACTGGCCAACGCGCTGATGCATCCGAGCAGCGGCGTCGAACGCGAATACCTGTGCCGCGTGCATGGCGAAGTGCCGGACGAGACACTCGAGAAACTCAAGGCCGGCGTGGAACTGGACGACGGACCGGCACATTTCGACGACATCGCCGTCATCAGCCGCGGCGGCAGCCACAGCTGGTTCCGCGTCGTCATCCGCGAAGGCCGCAACCGCGAGGTGCGCCGACTGTGGGATTCACAGGGCTTCCTGGTCAGCCGCCTCAAGCGCATCCGCTATGGCAGCGTGGAACTTCCGCGCGCTCTGCGCCGCGGCGATTGCGACACCCTGGACGATACCGCCGTGCAGGAACTGCGCAAGCAGGTCGGTCTGGGTGCGCCGCAGCCGACGCTCACGCTGAGTCCGGTCCTGCATCAGCGTCGTGCCAGCCGCCATGTGAAGGAATACCACCCCGAAGGCAAATCCGAGCCGCGCGCCTGGACCGGCAACTACCAGAACGAAGCTCGCGAGCTGACCGCTTTCGATCGCGTGCGCGACGATGCGCCCTCGCGCGGCCGACGCGGAGGCCCGCGTCGCGGCAAGGGCGGCGACGTCAACGGCAACGTGGCGCGTCCCGAGAAGACCGGCGGCAACAACCGCCGCAGCAAGAACAAGCGCGGCGTCGCGCCGGGGCAGGAACTTCCCTCGGTGCGCACCTGGTTCGCCGGCGACACCCGCAACGGCACGACCGGCAAGCCGCGCGGTGGCAAGCCCGGTGGTGGCAAGCCGTCCGGCAACAACGCCGGACGCCGCAAGAGTGGCGGCGGCGGTGGCGGCAAGCCCGGCGGCGGGCGCGGCCGTGGCGGCAGCGGCGGTAACCGCAGCGGCAATCGCTGAACCCGGAGTCCGCCATGACCGTCCGCATCCTGCACAACCCGCGCTGCTCCAAGTCCCGCGCCACGCTGGCCCTGCTACGTGAACACGGCATCGAGCCCGACGTCTGCCTGTATCTGGAAACGCCGCCCGACGCTGCCGAACTCGACCGCATTCTGCACGCACTGGACATGCAGCCGCGCGACCTGATGCGCACCGGCGAGAGCGCTTATGCCGAACAGGGGCTCGACGACACGACCCTGGATCGCAAAGCGCTGATTGCCGCCATGGTCGAGCATCCGATCCTGATCGAACGACCGATCGTGCTCAAGGAAAATCGTGCCGCCCTGGGGCGGCCGCCGGAAAACGTGCTCGCGCTTCTGGACTAGCTTGTCGTATCGCCGTCGGTTCCCACCGGATCGCCCAGAGCAAACGTATCGGCGTCCATCCAGGCCGGGAAGCGCTGGCGATGCGACATCAGCGACTCGGGATCCAGCGACACCGTGACCACCAACTCCTGCTCACCGAGATCCACAAGGGACTCGCCCAGCGGATCGATCGCGGCGCTGTCGCCGGCATAGGGAACATCGTTGCCGTCCGTGCCGACCCGGTTCACGCCGACGCAATACCCGAGATTCTCGATCGCCCGCGCGCGCAGCAGCGTGCGCCATGCCGTGCGCCGCGGCGCCGGCCAGTTGGCCACGTACAGCAGCACATCGTAATCCATGCCGCCGCGCGCGCCGGCGCAGCGCCGATTGCGCGACCACACCGGAAAGCGAAGGTCGTAGCAGACCAGCGGCCGCACACGCCAGCCGTGCAACTCGACCGTCAACGGCGAAGCGCCGGCCGCGTAGTGATGATGTTCGCCCGCCATGCGGAACAGATGCCGCTTGTCGTACTGCGCGAACGAGCCGTCCGGCCGCACCCAGAGCAACCGGTTCACGCTCTGGCCGTCCTCGCGGCGGATCACCAGCGACCCGGTCACCACCGCGTCACATTCCGCCGCCCGCGCGCGCATCCAGTCCAGCCCCGGACCTTCCAGCGGCTCGGCCTGCGAATCGGTCTCATTGGTGAAACCGGTCAGAAACATCTCCGGCAACACCACCAGATCGCCGATTTCACCATGGCGGTGCAGTAACTCGCGGTAGTAGGCGCGATTGGACGCGGCATCGTGCCAGCGCGTATCGGCCTGCACCAGCGTCAGGCGCAGCGGCTGCATGCTCACAGCGCGCACAGCCGCTCGGCGCCGGCTTCCATCGTGGCGTCGTTCTTGGCAAAACACAGCCGTAACAAGCGCGACGACGGCGGTGTTTCGTAGAACGGCGTCAGCGGAACACCCGCCACACCGCACTCGCGCACCAGCCACTCGCTGAAATTGATGTCGTCGCTGTCGCGGATCTCGGAATAGTCCACCAGCTGGAAATAGCCGCCCGGCACGTCCAGCAGCTTCAGTCGAGAACCGGCCAGAAGTGCGCGGAAACGGTCGCGCTTCTCCTGATAGAACGCCGACAGCTGGTCGGCATGCTCGGGCATCTTCTCGAGCACCTCGGCGAACGCGAACTGCGCCGGACTGAAGGTGCAGAACGTCAGATACTGATGCACCTTGCGGAACTCCACTGACAGCGGCTTGGGCGCCACGCAGTAGCCCACCTTCCATCCGGTGCAGTGCCAGGTCTTTCCGAACGAACTGACCACGAAGCTACGTGCAGCCAGCTCCGGATGGCGCAGCACACTCTGGTGCAGCGCGCCGTCGTACACGATGTGCTCGTAGACTTCGTCGGAAAGCACCACGATGTCGGTATCGCGGACCACGTCGGCCAGCGCGTCGAGATCGGCCTCGCTGAAGATCGCGCCGCTGGGATTGTGCGGTGTGTTCACGATAATCATGCGCGTCTTCGGCGTGATCGCATCGCGTACGCGCTGCCAGTCGATGGAGAAATCCGGCAACGACAACGGCAGATGCACGGCGCGCGCGTCCTGCAAATTGATCGCCGGCTCATAGCAGTCGTAGGCCGGGTCGAACACGATCACTTCATCGCCGGCACGCACCGTCGCGGCAATCGCGGCGAAGATCGCCTCGGTCGCGCCCGAGGTCACGGTGACTTCGGTATCGGCGCTGACCCGACGACCGTAGGAACGCTCGGTCTTGCGCGCGATCTGCTCACGCAGACGAGCCACGCCGATACCCGGCGCGTATTGATTATGGCCTTCATGCATCGCGCGCGTCAGCGCCTCGCACAGCGCATCAGGCGGCTCGAAATCGGGGAACCCCTGCCCCAGATTCACGGCCTTGTACTCCAGCGCCAGCTGGCTCATGACGCTGAAGATGGTGGTACCGACCTTCGGCAACCGGGTCTCGATATGCATGCGCTGAACGTCTCTGCGAAGGACCGAAATGCTATCGATACTAGCATGCGTCCCGTATGCCGAAGGACGCTCCGTACGCCCTATCCGGCGCGCATCTTGCGGCAGTCCATGTGGTTCTGCTCGGCCGCCTTGGGCAGACGTTCGGCAAGATAATCGACCAGCGCACGCACGCCCGGAAGCAGCCCGCGTCGACTGGAATAGACGAAATGCATGGTGCCGGGCACGGTGCCCATGCCCGGCAGCACGGCTTCCAGTTCGCCGCGAGCCATGGCCGGTGCCACGATCCACTCCGGCAGAATGGTCACGCCCATGCCGGCGCAAGCTGCCGCGAGCAGGACCGAGAATTCGCCGGTGATCAGTCGCGCCTGCATAGGCACGTCGATACTCGCTCCGCTGCCGTCCGTCAACGGCCAGACTTGCGGCGCATCATGCTCGAACGGCGACAATGCGGGCAGCTTCGACAGATCCATCGCACGCTGCGGACGCCCCAGCTCATCGAGCAGTTTCGGGCTGGCCACGGCCAGCATGCGCGACTCGCCGAACGTGCGCATCACCAGCGTCGCATCAGTGTCCAGCTTGGCACGCACGCGGACGGCAATGTCGATGCCCTCGCCAATCAGGTCCACCCGGCGATCCGTGGAGATCAGGCGAACCTGGACCTTCGGATACTGGTTCATGAATTCGGGAAGCAGTTTCGCCATCACCGTCTGCGACAGCGAGATCGGACAGGTCACGCGCACGACGCCGCGCGGCTCGCTGCGCAGTTCGTCGATGGCGTCCTGCGCCGCCTGAGCCTCTTCCAACACCGCGCGGCAATGCGCGTGGAAGCGCTCGCCGACCTCGGTGACCACGAAGCGGCGGGTGGTCCGCTGCAGCAGACGCACACCCAGCCGATCCTCCAGTTGCGACACTCGCTTGCTCAGGCGCGACTTGGGTATCCCCAATGCGCGCCCGGCGGCCGAAAAACCGCCATGCTCGACGACCGCGGCGAAGAAATACAGGTCGTTGAGGTCGTGCAGTGCACCGTCGCGGTCTTCCACGACTGTTCTCCTTGATGAACGATATGTTCGTTTATGCCCTCTTCCGGAGTCATTGTCCAGATACCAGAATAGTTCGCAGATAGAACCCACTTCCTCTCGGAGTCATTCCATGAACATTCTGCATCTGGACGCCAGCGCCCTCGGCGCAAATTCGGTAAGCCGCCAACTGACAGCGGACATCGTGGCCAGCCTTCGCGACACCCATCCCGACGCCAACATCGTCTACCGCGACCTGGCCGCCGACCCGATCCCGCATTGGCAGCCAGTGGTGGATGTCAGCCGCGAACCGAGTTCGCTGGGCGAAGAGATTCTCGACGAATTCCTCGACGCGGATATCGTGGTGATGGGTGCACCGATGTACAACTTCGGCATCACCACCCAGCTCAAGGCGTGGATCGACCGCATCGCGGTACCCGGCAAGGTGTTTCGCTATACCGAAAACGGCCCCGAAGGACTGGCCGGCGGCAAGCGCGTCATCATCGCGTCCTCGCGAGGTGGCATCTACAGCGAAGGCCCTGCCGCCGCCATGGACTTCCAGGAAAACTATCTGCGCGGCTTCCTGGGCTTCATCGGTATCACCGACATCGACATCGTGCGTGCCGAAGGCATTGCCATGGGACCGGAACAGAAACAGAAGGCCCTCGAGCAGGCCCGCAACACCATTCACGGCCTCACGCGCCGCGCGGCCTGATTCTGGCTGCAAACACACGTGCCTCGCCGTGGCGGCCCCATGTCCGCCGCGGCTTTTTCATGCGTTCCTTTCGAGACAGGCAATCAGCGACTTGCATCGATGGCGGTGAGGGTGGGATTCGAACCCACGGTGGTATCGCTACCACGCCGGTTTTCAAGACCGGTGCCTTAAACCGCTCGGCCACCTCACCGTTTGCATTGTCGAGGCATCGCACGACTTCATATGTCATGCGATGCCGGGCCGAAACATCGGCCTGTGCCGATCAGTCGTTCGGCGGCCCCAGCGGGCGCTTGCGCTGTACCCTGCGCAAGGCGCCGAAGTAGATCGCTGCGCCGAACACCGTCGTCGGCAGCATCATGCCGAAGAAAAACACCCGGCGCGAGACTTCCCCGCCGAGCAGCATCGGCACGAACGATGCATATGCCGCGAGGAGCAGCACGACCGCGAGCTGACGCCGAAGCTTGACCCGCGAAAGACGCACCCAGAGCGCCAGAATCCCCAGGCCGACCAGAAAACCGAGGAACTGCCACGGCTGCGCGAATCCACAGAGCTGCGAATACAGCAGGATGCCCGCGATCATGACCGCCAGCTCCGCAATAGCCAATCCCTGCTGCCAGCGATCCTTGGTCTCCATGATTTCTTCTTTGACTTACGTGATGGTCGATGCGCCACGCATGTACGGACGCAGGGCCTCGGGAATGGTAATCGAACCATCGGCATTTTGCCCGTTTTCCATCACCGCGATCAGGCAGCGGCCGACCGCCAGACCGGAACCATTGAGGGTATGCACCAGCTCCGGTTTGCCGGTCTCGGGATTGCGCCAGCGCGCCTGCATGCGGCGTGCCTGGAAATCCTCGAAGTTCGAGCAGCTGGAGATTTCGCGATAGGCCTGCTGACTGGGCAGCCAGACTTCGAGGTCGTAGGTCTTGGCCGAGCCGAAGCCCATGTCGCCCGTGCACAGCAGCATCTTGCGGTAGGGAAGATCCAGCAGCTGCAGGATCTTCTCGGCATGGCCGACCATCTCCTCGAGCTGATCGTAGGAATGCGCCGGATGCGCCACCTGCACCATCTCGATCTTCTCGAACTGGTGCTGGCGGATCATGCCGCGCACGTCCCTGCCGTAGCTGCCAGCCTCGGCACGGAAGCACAGCGTGTGCGCGGTCATGCGCATCGGCAGCGCGTCGGCGTCGACGATGCTGTCACGCACCAGATTGGTCAGCGGCACTTCGGCGGTGGGAATCAGGTAGCGCTTGGAGTCGCCGACCTGCGTGACGAAGAGATCTTCCTCGAACTTAGGCAACTGGCTCGTGCCCAGCATGCTCTCACTGTTCACCAGCACCGGCACGTTGCATTCGAGGTAACCATGCTGCTCGGTCTGCACATCGAGCATGAACTGCGCCAGCGCGCGATGCAGGCGCGCCAGCTGGCCACGCATCACGGTGAAACGCGCGCCGGAGAGCTTGGCGCCGGCCTCGCCGTCCAGCCAGCCGTGACGCTCACCGAGTTCGACATGGTCCTTGACCTCGAAATCGAACGCGCGCGGCTCGCCCCAGCGCGACTGCTCGACGTTGTCGTTTTCATCCTTGCCCTCCGGCACGGCGGCATGGGGCAGATTGGGAATGCCCAGCGCGATGTCGGACAACCGCGCCTGCACATCCGCCAGAGCCTGCTCGTTGGCCTTGAGCTGATCGCCCAGCCCGGCCACCTCGGCCAGCAGCGGCGCGATGTCCTCGCCGGCGGCCTTGGCCTTGCCGATACTCTTCGAACGCGTGTTGCGCTCGGCCTGCAGTTCCTGGGTGCGCGTCTGCAACTGCTTGCGTTCGGCCTCCAGGGCCTCCACCGCAGCCGTATCGAGATCGAAGCCGCGCGACTTCAGGCGCGCAGCGGTTTCGGCAAGCTGCGAGCGCAGCAGCACCGGATCGAGCATGGGAACATCCTTTACCTATCGCAGGAACGACGATTATCGCGGCAGGCCAAGGGATCGCGCAAACCTTGCGCGCTGCAAAAAGTCGTCACGGCGATGGCCGCGTTACCATTCACCGCGCATGCACGCGCCAGCCGGCACGATGAGGGGGCAGTCACCCAACCGCACGATTCGGCGCGAACCCACGCATCCTCCCGGAGAAACGCTTGAAGATCCTGTTTTCCCTGCTGCTTGGCACGTCGGTCGCACTGACTCCCGCGCCCCATGCCGGCGCCGCCCTGCGCTTCTCCACCGATGCACCCGGCACAGCGCTTCCCTCGGGATGGCGCGATTACGCCATGTCGCGGCATCGTCCGGCCGCGCCGACCACGCTGATGCGGGAGAACGGAAAAACTGTACTCAGCATCGACACCGACAAGAATGCCGCCGCCGTCGCCCACAAACTCGATCTGCCCGCCTCCACCCTTTTGAGCTGGCGCTGGAAGGTCGACCACAGCGTCGCCGCCGCCGACATGACGCGGCGCTCCGGCGATGACTCCGCCGCGCGCGTATACGTGTTCTTCGCCGTGCCGCGAAGCAGCCTCTCGCTGTATCAGCGCATGAAACTCAGCCTGGCCGAGCATGTCCTGGGCCATCCACTGCCCACCGCCGCGCTGTGCTATGTGTGGGACAACCGCCATGCCGTCGGCACCATTGCACCCAGTCCGTTCTTCAGCGGTGTGCGCACGATCGTGCTGCAGAGCGGCAATCGCCATGCCGGGGCTTGGCAGCCCGAGACGCGCGACCTCGCTGCGGACTTCCGCGCGGCGTTCGGGCACAAGGCCCCGCCCATCACAGGCATTGCGCTGGCCGCGGATTCGGACAACACCGGCGGCAACGCGCACGCTTGGTTTGGCGACATCACCCTGACCCCCGATGCCACCCGGAACGCATCGACAGCGGCGCGAGCGGGAAACGCGCCCTGACCGTTTCGGTGACGGCAGTCAGCCGCCGCGCGCCTTGCGCCGCGCCTCGCGCAGCGCATCCAGCCGTTCCTTGACCTTGATTTCCAGCCCGCGCTCGACCGGCTCATAGAAGGCCGTCCCGTCCAGCGCATCGGGCAGGCACTGCTGATCCAGCGCCACGCCGCCCTCGGCATCGTGGTCGTACTGATAGTTCTTGCCGTAACCGAGCCCCTTCATCAGCTTGGTCGGCGCGTTGCGCAGATGCATCGGCACTTCCAGCGTGCCGGTTTCCCCCACCGCGGCGCGCGCCTGGTTGTAGGCCTTGTAGGCCGCATTGCTCTTCGGCGCGATGGCCAGGTAGATCGCCAGTTGCGCCAGCCCCAGCTCGCCCTCCGGCGTGCCCAGACGTTCGTAGGTATCCCACGCATCCAGCGCCATGCGCCAGGCGCGCGGATCGGCCAGACCGACGTCCTCGACCGCCATGCGCGTCATGCGCCGGGCCAGATAGCTGCGGTCGCAGCCGCCGTCGAGCATGCGCGTGAGCCAGTACACGGCCGCGTCCGGGTCAGAGCTGCGCACCGATTTGTGCAACGCCGAAATCTGGTCGTAGAACTGCTCGCCGCCCTTGTCGAAACGACGCGTGCGATCGGCCAGCACCTGTTTCAGCGTGGCGTCCCCGATGCGACCGTCCTCGGCCAGTTCGGCGGCGATCTCGAGCAGGGTCAGCGCGCGACGCACATCGCCATCCGCAGCCTGCGCGATCATCCGCAGCGCGTCGTCCTCGACGTCGAGCGCTTGCGTGCCGAGGCCACGTTCCTCGTCGTCCAACGCGTGCCGAAGCGCCTGCACGATGTCGTCCTGCGCGACCGCTTCCAGCACATGCACGCGGCAACGCGACAGCAGTGCCGAGTTCAGCTCGAAGGACGGATTCTCGGTGGTCGCGCCGACAAACAGGATCACGCCCTTCTCGATATGCGGCAGGAAAGCGTCCTGCTGCGCCTTGTTGAAACGATGGACCTCGTCGACAAACAGCACCGTCCGGCGCCCCTGCGCGAAATGGCCCTCGGCCTCGGCCAGCGCCTTGCGCACGTCCGGAAGACCGGAAAGTACTGCGGAAATGGCGCGGAATTCGGCATCGGCGTATTTCGCCACCAGCAGCGCCAGCGTGGTCTTGCCACACCCTGGCGGCCCCCACAGCACCATGGAGTGCACGCGCCCCTCTTCCAGAGCTCGCCGCAGCACGCTGTCGCTGCCCACCAGACGACGCTGGCCGACGATCTCGTCCAGGGAACGCGGCCGCATGCGTTCGGCCAGGGGTTTGAGGCCTTCCGGCTCGGCGAACAGGCCCGGCATCGAGGGCGTTTTGTGCTGCACCATGGCGGCATCATAGAGATTCGACCGCAGCACCGCGACCATCCGCGTGTCCGAAGATGTCATTGATCGTCATCGCTCAGCCCCCTGACGTCTTCGCCGCGAAGACGAGCGCACCTTACGCGTTCGCTCAACACGGCCTGTAGGCCATGGCACAGACAGTGTGGGCGCGCCCTCGCCCCTGTATGATGCGGGGACTCGATTCGTCAAGAAAGCCGGGGATTCATTCGCTTGAAGGCCGATACAACCCGCGTTCGCGCCTGTTGTTCGCACATGGGCGCAGCATGAATTCCCCCATGCGCACATTTCTCCTGCTGGCCCTGACCGGCTGGCTGTTGCTGTGCCGTGCCGGCATGGCGATGGCGGCGCCTGCCGCGTCCTGGTCGGCCTTCGATACGCCCTGGTTCACCCATATCGGCATCGACGAGGGCCTGCCGCATTCGGTGACCACTGCCGTCGCCCAGGATCGCAACGGACTGATATGGATCGGCACCATGGGTGGGCTGGTGCGCTACGACGGTTACCGGATGCAACGTTTCGATACCGACGGAAAGAAGGCGTCGGCGCTTCCGGACAGCTACGTGCGCAGCCTGCTCGCGCTGCCCGATGGACGCATCCTGGTCGGCACCAACGCCGGCGGCCTGGCCGTTTTCGATCCCGCCACCAATGCGTTCCACACCTACCCGATCGGTCCGAACGGCACCTCCGACGCCAAGATCTACGACCTCTCGCAGGGCCGGGACGGCATCGTCTGGATCGCCACCGATCGCGGCGTGGACCGCCTCGACACCCATACCGATACGATTCGTCACGTCCCGCTCGGCAAGCGTTTGGCGCCGCGCAACTTCAGCGTATTCGAGGACCGTGCCGGAAACCTCTGGGTCGGCAACGACCGGGGACTGTTCGAACGCATGGCCGGCACGCGCAAGTTCGTGCGGCCAAGCGCGAACGACGATGCCGTCTCGACGACCGTGCTCGACGATCAGATCTGGTCGATCACCGAGGACCGCGAAGGTCGCATCTGGGCAGGCAGCGGGCAGTCCGGCGCGGTCTACCGCGACCGTAGTGGACGCTGGCACCCCGTTCCCGATTTCAGCGGCTACGATGCCGGCGCACGCCGCCCGACCGTACGCGCCATGCTCGAAACCGACGACGGCACGATGTGGATCGGCACCGATGGCGCCGGCATTGTCGCTTATCGCGTAGGCGCGGCCACCAGCCAGCATATCGATCACGACCCCGCACGCGCCTCTTCCCTGCCTGGCAACACCGTGCGCGGACTGCTGGAGGACGCGACCGGCAATCGCTGGGTCGCGACCGACCTCGGCGTGGCGCGGAGCAACGGACATGCGCGCACCGCTTTCGCGGTTCTTTCGTCGCCGCTTCAACCCCGTGCACTGGCGGACCCCAACGTCCACGGCATCTATGTCGACAACCAGAACCGGGTATGGCTCGGCCTGGGTATGGGCAAGATCGATCTCATCCCCGCGGACCGCGAGCATCTTCGCCACCTGCATCTCGGAGGCAGTCAGGCGCATCGCGACGTGCAGGCCTTCGCGGAGGGACCGGATGGAAGCATCTGGGTCGGTTCCCAGGGCATGGCACGCATCGATCCGAAGACGTTCGCCGTGCACGATTCCGTACTGCCGGAGCTCGACAACAAACCGGTACTGACGCTGCTGCGTGCCGGCCGCTATCTGCTGATCGGCACTTACGAAGGTGTCTACCGCTACGATTTTCGCAACGGTCGGCTGACACACTTCATGCATCAGCCGAACGACCCGCATAGCCTGGCCAGTGACACAGTCCGTCAGATCGTGCAGGTGGGCGACGAGATCTGGTATGCCACCACGCGCGGCATCAGCATCGCGAAGAGCGCCGGAGCGGACACCGGCTTTCGTTCATTGCGACACCACGACGGAGACGCCGAGAGCCTGCCGCAGAACTACGTGGGCGGTATCGCACGCGATGCGCGTGGGCGGATCTGGGTGAGCACATTCGGCGGTCTGGCCGTCATCGATCACTATCGGCCGAACGCGCCGGTCCACTTCCGTGTCATCAATCAGGCTCAGGGCCTGGCCAGCGACAAGATCAACGCCGTGCTGATCGACGACGATGGCGCGGCCTGGGTCAGCATGTCCAACGGGCTGGCGAAGATTGATCCCGATACCGGCCATGCGCGCAATCTCGGCATTCGCGACGGACTGCATATCGCCAGCTACATCTACATCGCCGCCGCCAAGGCGGATGGTCGACTGCTGTTCGGCGGACTGGGCGGGTTGAGCGTAGTGCGCCCGCGGGTGCAATCCGATGACGGCGCACAGGGACGATTGTCGATCACCGCCGCCACGCTCAACGGACACGATGTGCCGCCGGCCGAACTGCCGCACAGCGGCCAGACCCTGACCGTGGACCGCAGTGGTCGCAGCCTGCGCGCGGAATTCGCCCTGCTGGACTACCATGCGCCACGCGAAACCGCCTACAGCTATCGCATGCAGGGGTTCGACGAAACCTGGACGCACACGCCGAAGGGAACGCCGCCAGCCGCGATCTACACCAACCTCCCTCATGGCCGGTACACCCTGCAATTGCGCGCCCGGACACACGGCATGTACCCCCATGTCGTAACGACTTCGTTCCCGGTCGTGGTCAGGCCGCTCTGGTACGAAACGCTGCCATTCCGACTGGCCATTGCGGTGCTGGCGCTGCTCCTGATCTTCGTGCTGGTCCATCTGCGCACGCTGTATCTGCGCCGTCAGGCGCAACGGCTGCAGCAGCAGGTCGACGAACGCACCCGCGACCTGCAAGCTGCGAACCTCCGTCTGGACCAGCTCGCCGGCACCGATGAACTCAGCGGCCTGTACAACCGTCGCCGCTTCCTGGAACTGGCCGAAGAAGTGCGCGCGAAGGCCGAATCGGGACACGCCTGCATGGTCCTGCTCGATCTGGACCGGTTCAAGCAAGTCAACGACACCTATGGACACCTTGCCGGCGACGCCGCGATCCGCGCAGTCGCCAGCGTAATCCGTACACATTGCCGCGAAACCGATCTTGCGGCTCGCTTCGGCGGCGAAGAACTGGTGATCTGTCTGCCGGACAGTTCGCTGGAACAGAGCATGCAGATGGCCGAACGCATACGCGAGACGCTGGCGCAGACATCCATTCACCACCAGCGAAGCAAGATCACCGTGACCGTCAGCATCGGTGTCGCGGCGCTGCGCGAAGGCGAGTCGCTGCAGCAGTGGATTTCACGGGCCGATGCAGCGCTCTATGCAGCCAAGGACAGCGGCCGCAATCGCTGCAAGGCCGCCTCCTGACGAGTCGCTTTCAGCGTTTGGAGATCTTCGGTCTGCGTGCAGCGCGAAGACTGCGACGACGGTGGAGGATGTAACCGAACCCGATCAGCGCCGCGAGGACTGCCGGCAAAAAAAGCGTCCGCTCGCGCCAGAAACCGAATGCATACGCGCCCACGAAACCACCGCTGAGAAAGCCCCCGAACAACAGCAGGTAAAGACGCAACCGGCGATTGTCGATCGCCAATCCGCGCAGACGATGGCCGATCAGCAAGCCGAGGTCGGTGAGAATCCCGGTGACGTGCGTGGTCCGCACCACGGCGCCGCTGAACGTGGTGACCATCGCGTTCTGCAGTCCGCAGGCCGCTGCAGCGACCCATAACCCCGCATTTGCGTGTGCATGGATCAGGGGCACCGCGGCGAACAGCAGCAGCGACTCGATCACCAGTGCGACGCCATAGCGCTGTCCGAGTTGCAGTGATGTGTCGCGCACGATCATGCCGCTGGTCGCCGCGCCCGTCAGAAATGCCAGCATGGCGCCCAGGTAGCGAATCAGGCCGGCATGATTGCCTTCCACCGCACTGACGCCGACCAGCGTCGTCGTGCCGGTCATGTGCGTGACCGCCTGGTGATCGAAGCTGAGATAGCCGACGGCATTGACCATGCCGGCCAGCAGCGCCAGCAGCGTGCCCCCGAACCAGACCCAGCGCGGCAGACGGCGAATCATCGCACTCCCCTGTACGTGCGTCCCGGAACCGGGTCAGGAGCCACCCAGCGGACGCACTTCGGGAATGCCGCTGGTGTCGCCGACCACGTCCGCGCCCTTCGGCGGGGTGAAGGTGAACAACGATGAAGGCAGCGACGGATTGCGCTGCCAATGACTGAAGCGAATCACCGATTCCGCGCCCAGACGGTCCGTGAAGCGCATCTCCACAAGCCCTTTGTCATCGAAACCGAGCTGCGCCGACTGGATATTCTGCGCGCTGTCCCGCGGGCTGAGCTGCAACCATTGCAGGCCGTCGCGTGTGCCCAGTTCGGTCACCGTGAATTCCTTGTCCACGCGCGACGGATCGGTCAGTACCGTCAGCGGACTGTGCGCTTCGCGCAGGCTCTGCCGCTGCACCGTGACCTGTTCAAGGTCCGGGTCGTAGGTCCACACGCGACTGCCGTCGGCGACGATCAACTGCTGATACGGCGTCTTGGTCTGCCAACGGAACAATCGCGGCGTCTGCAACGCCACGGTGCCGCGACTGGTCTGACCGGTTCGACCATTGGCGTCGGTCAGGGTCTGCGTGAAGTCCCCGCGCAAGGCATGCAGATTGTGCGCAAAGGCGTCCAGACGGGCCCGGGCGGTCTGCGCGGACTGCGCAGCGAACGGCGCGAGGCACAGGATCAACAGCAGCATGGCGAAGCGAATCTTCATGGACGAACCTGCAGAAACAAGAAGGATGCGTTCAGCTTGAGCGAAATGATTTGAAGCGAGGCTGAAGCGCCTCAATCGCGCGGCGGCGGCGGTGCCAGCACTTCGCGGGTGCCGTTGTGCTGCGGCGCGCTGACCACGCCGTCGGCCTCCATTTGTTCGATCAGCCGCGCGGCGCGGTTGTAGCCAATGCGCAGATGCCGCTGCACACCAGAAATCGACGCGCGGCGCGTCTGCGTGACGATGGCCACGGCCTTGTCGTACAGCGCCGCGTCGCCGCCACCGCCTTCATCGGCATCCTGCGGCAAACCGGACTCGCTGATGACCTTGCCATCGCCCAGCGTCTGCACGTCTTCCAGCACGCCCTCGATGTAGTCGGGCTCGCCCTGCGACTTCAGCCACTCGACCACGCCATGCACCTCGTGATCGTCGACGAAGGCGCCATGCACGCGTTCGGGCGTGGCCGTGCCCGGCGGCAGATACAGCATGTCGCCGTGGCCCAGCAACGTCTCCGCGCCGGACTGGTCGAGAATGGTGCGCGAGTCGATCTTGCTCGAGACCTGGAACGCGATGCGAGTCGGAATGTTGGCCTTGATCAGGCCGGTGATGACGTCCACCGACGGGCGCTGCGTGGCCAGGATCAGGTGGATGCCGGCGGCACGCGCCTTCTGCGCCAGACGCGCAATCAGCTCTTCGACCTTCTTGCCGACGATCATCATCATGTCGGCGAATTCGTCGATGATGACCACGATGTGCGGCTGCGGCTGCAGCGGGTCGGCGGTCAGTTCCGGCTGTTCCGGATTGGGCTTGAACAACGGGTCCAGCAAGGGCTGCCCCGCCTTCTCGGCCTCGTTGACCTTCTTGTTGAATCCGGCCAGATTGCGCACGCCGACCGCGGCCATCAGCTTGTAACGGCGCTCCATCTCGGCCACGCACCAGCGCAGCGCGTTGGCGGCCTCCTTCATGTCGGTGACCACCGGCGCCAACAGATGCGGAATGCCCTCGTAGACCGACAGCTCCAGCATCTTCGGATCGATCATGATCAGGCGCACGTCGTCCTTGCTGGCCTTGTACAGCAGCGACAGGACCATGGCGTTGACGGCGACCGACTTGCCCGAACCGGTGGTGCCGGCCACCAGCAGATGCGGCATCTTGGCCAGATCCACCACGACCGGCCGACCGCCGATATTCTTGCCCAGCGCCAGCGACAACGAACTCTTGGCGGCGTCGTATTCCTTCGAGCGCAGGATCTCCGAGAGATAGACGATCTCGCGCTTGGTGTTGGGAATCTCCAGGCCGATCACGTTCTTGCCCGGGATCACATCGACCACGCGCACGCTGACCACGGACAGGCCGCGTGCAATGTCCTTGTCCAGATTGGACACCTGGCTGCCGCGCACGCCCGGCGCGGGTTCCAGCTCGAAACGGGTGATGACCGGACCGGGATAGACCCCGACCACGCGCGCCTCGATGCGGAAATCCTTCAGCTTCAGCTCGACCTGGCGCGAAAGCACTTCCAGCGCTTCCTCGCTGTAGCCCGGCCCCTGCGGCGGCGGCTCGTCCAGCAGCGACAGTGGCGGCAGTTCGCCCTTCGCAGAGGAACTCTTGAACAATGGAATCTGCGACTCGCGCGTGGCGCGCTCGCTCTTCTCCACGCGCGGCTCGATCGGCTCGATGCGGATCGGTTCGCGCCTGGCCTGCTTCACCGCCTCGACCTTCTTGACCGCCGTGCGCTCGGCGCGAGCCGCACGGGCCGCCAGCATGTCCGGCGCCTTGCGCAGACGCGCACCCAGCCAGGCACCGAACGCCAGCACACCGCGGCCGATGACATCCATCACACGGAACCACGAAAGGCCCGTTGCCAGCGTGATCGCGATCAACAGCAGCGCGAACAGCAACAATGGCGTGCCCTGACCGAAGGCACTGCCCAGACCATGACTGACCGCCTCGCCGAGCACACCGCCGGTTCCAGCCGGCGCGGCACGGTAGTGACCGAAGTTCAGCGCCGCCAGCCCCGGCCCGACGATGAAGAACAGCACGAAACCGACCAGACGAAGCGCCGGCTCGTACGGCGTCACCGACTCCGCGTTCACGTCGCGGCGCAGAACCTTCAGGCCCAGCGCCAGCAACAGCAGCGGAAAGGCGTAGGAGACGACACCGAACAGATAGCGCAGCAGGTCGGCGATCCACGCGCCGACCATGCCGCCCAGATTGTGAATGTCGTCAACCTCGGACGCGTGCGACCAGCTCGGGTCCTGTGCGCTGTAGGTCGCCAGACACAGCAGCAGATACACCGCCAGTGGCACCAACAACAGGACGCCGGCTTCGCGCAGACGCCGGCGCAGGTCCTCGTTGAGACCGCTCTCCGGTTCCTGCGCTTTCCCCTTGGCCTTGGCGCTGGTCTTGCGTGCCACGTGGTGTACTACCTCAAGAAATCAGGGCAACTGCATGAAATTTCAGGAAACGTTATAGCACGTCCTGCGCACTTGTTCATGCCCCGAATCGCCCGCGCCGAACCCGGTGCCGCGTGGCAGACACACCGGCCCAGCGCGGGACACGGGCGTTACGCATCGGCCCTCAAGGCAGGATGCACGATTTCGCCGCCTTCGACATTGATGCCCGCACGC
This sequence comes from Oleiagrimonas citrea, assembly GCF_012395255.1. Classification (GTDB taxonomy): domain Bacteria; phylum Pseudomonadota; class Gammaproteobacteria; order Xanthomonadales; family Rhodanobacteraceae; genus Oleiagrimonas; species Oleiagrimonas citrea. The sequence goes on along the minus strand of NZ_JAAZQD010000003.1, from coordinate 531,313 downwards.
AGCGGTTCATGCTCACGCCAGCTGACGCCGGCCGCCAGGCGCTGCACGTACGGCAGGATCGCCGCCGAAATGGCCTGACTGGAGGTCTGCTGCACCGCACCCGGCATGTTGGTGACGGCGAAATGCGTGACACCGTGCACGTCGTAGGTCGGCTCGGCCCAGGTGGTCGGTTTGGAGGTCTCGAAGCAACCGCCCTGGTCGATGGAGATGTCCACCAGCACGCTGCCCTTCTCCATGGTCTTGACCATGTCTTCGGTGACCACGCGCGGCGCCTTGGCGCTGGGGATCAGCACCGCGCCGATGACCAGGTCGGCGTCGGCCACGTGCTCGGCCACGGCCTGCTCGTAGGCATACAGCGCAGTCACGTTGTGGCCCAGCGCCATCATCTCGGCCATGCGGTCCTGGCGCTTATCGAACACCACCACGTTGGCGCCGGCCTGCGCCGCCAGCGCAGCGGATGCACCGCCGGCCGCACCAGCGCCCAGCACCACCACCTTGCCGCGCTCGGCCGAGGCCAGGCCGCCCAGCAGCTTGCCCTTGCCGCCGTTCGGGCGGTGCAGCAGGGTGGTGCCGCATTGGGTGGCGATGCGACCGGCGATGATCGACATCGGCGTCAGCAGCGGCAGCGAACCGTTCTCTTCCACCGACTCGAAGGCCACACCGGTCAGGCCGATCTCGAGCAGACGCTCGGTCAGCGCCGGCTCGGCGGCCAGGTGCAGGTAGCAGAACAGCAGATGATGCTTCTGCAGATGCTCCAGATCGCCCGCGATCGGCTCCTTGACCTTGACGATCAGTTCGCCGGCCGCATACAGCGCCGCGGCGTCGGCCGCGATCTGCACGCCAACCTGGGTGTAGGCCTCGTCCGAGAAGCCGCTCTTCTCGCCCGCGCCGGACTGGATGAAGACCTCGTGGCCACGACGGACCAGATCGCCGGCCGCGGCGGGCACCAGGGCGACACGGCCCTCGAGGGTCTTGGTTTCGGAAGGAATGCCGATACGCATGGGACGAACAACCTCGCAAGAACTTCTGCTGAAAAAGGACGCGCCGCGCGGGTTCGCGCTGCGCACCGACCGGTACGTCTTGAATCGCCGCGCCGCCTTCCCCATTCTGTTTCACTCCGCAGCACCAACCCGCAACGCCGCGGTACCGTCGAAGGCACCGTGGAAGCATGGCGGAAAGCGCTCCGAATGGAGCTGGCGGGCACGACCCGATACGCCGTACCAAACCCCAAGGATTATACATGAGCACCCCCAAGCACAGCCGTCTTCTGATCCTCGGCTCCGGCCCCGCCGGCTACACCGCCGCGGTCTACGCCGCCCGCGCCAACCTGAAGCCGACAATGGTCACCGGTCTCGAACAGGGCGGCCAGCTGATGACCACCACCGACGTCGACAACTGGCCCGGCGACCAGAATGGAGTGCAGGGTCCGGAACTCATGCAGCGCATGGCCGAGCACGCCGAGCGCTTCAAGACCGAGATGATCTTCGACCACATCCACACCGCCGACCTGACCCAGCGCCCGTTCCGCCTCAAGGGCGACAGCGGCGAGTACACCTGCGACGCGCTCATCATCACCACCGGCGCCACCGCCAAGTACCTCGGACTGGCCTCGGAGGAGCACTTCAAGGGCAAGGGCGTGTCGGCCTGCGCCACCTGCGACGGCTTCTTCTTCCGCGAACAGGACGTGGCGGTCATCGGTGGCGGCAACACTGCGGTCGAGGAAGCGCTGTACCTGGCCAACATCTGCCGCAAGGTCTACCTGGTGCACCGCCGCGACTCGCTGCGCGCCGAAAAGATCATGCAGGACAAGCTGTTCGAGAAGGTCAACGCCGGCAAGATCGAGATGGTCTGGGAACACACCGTCGACGAAGTGCTGGGCGACGATTCCGGCGTGAACGGCGTGCGCGTGCGCAGCACCAAGGACGACAGCACCCGCGACCTGGAAGTCACCGGCATGTTCGTGGCCATCGGCCACACCCCGAACACCGGCATCTTCGACGGTCAGCTGGACATGAAGAACGGCTATATCACCATCAAGAGCGGTCTGGCCGGCATGGCCACGATGGCTTCGGTGCCCGGCGTGTTCGCCGCCGGCGATGTGGCTGACCAGGTCTACCGTCAAGCCGTCACCTCGGCCGGCTTCGGCTGCATGGCGGCGCTCGACGCCGAGCGCTGGCTGGATCAGCAGAACCTCAACGGCTGATCCGCCGTCTGTCGACCGACCGGCGCATCACGATGCGCCGGTCGGTCCCGCTATCCTGACCGCATGCTCACGGCCCGCTTCCACGATTCCCTGGACGACATCGAGGCCTCGGCCTGGGATGCGCTAGCCGGCGCGGCGAACCCGTTTGTCTCGCACGCCTTCCTCGCCGGACTGGAACGCCACGACTGCATTCGTCGCGAGTGGGGCTGGCAACCGCATCACCTGACCCTGCACGACGGCGAGCGCCTGATCGGCGCCGCCCCGGTCTACCTGAAAGGCAACTCGCACGGCGAATACGTGTTCGACTGGGGCTGGGCGCATGCCTGGGAACAGGCCGGTGGCGACTACTACCCGAAACTGCTGCTGGGCGTGCCCTACTCGCCCATCCCCGGGCCGCGCCTGCTGGTCGCCGACGGCGACGAAGCGCCGGCCCTGCGCCGCGCGCTGATCGACGCTCTCGCCGAGGAAGCGCGCCGCCACGGTCTGTCGTCGGCACACGCCAATTTCCTGACCGACGATGACCTGGACGCCTTCGACGATGCATGGCTGCCGCGCCACGACATCCAGTACCACTGGCACAACCGCGGCTACGGCGACTTTGCGGATTTCCTCGCCGCGCTCAAGCACAAGAAGCGCAAGAACATCCGCCATGAGCGCCGCCAGGTCGCCGACAGCGGACTGGATTGCGCGATGGTCGCCGGCAACCGCCTCAGCGACGCCGAATGGATGCAGATCCACGCGCTCTACCAAGCCACCTTCGACGAGAAAGGCAACCACGCCGCGCTGACGCTCGACTTCTTCCGCCATCTGGCAGCCTCGCTCGGCGACAGCGTGCAGGTGGCGCTGGCGCGGCACGGCGACGACATCCTCGCGATGGCGCTGTTCCTTCGCGGCAAAAACACGCTGTACGGCCGCTACTGGGGCACCCGCGTCGATGTACCCGGCCTGCACTTCGAACTGTGCTACTACCTCGGCATCGAACACGCCATCGCGCACGGACTGCAACGTTTCGAACCAGGTGCACAGGGCCGCCACAAGATGGCGCGCGGCTTCATGCCCACCCGCACGCACTCACGCCATTTCCTGGTCCACGAGGGATTCCGCGCGGCCGTGGCGCGTGCCTTGCGTGAGGAAGACGAGGAGATGCAGGTCTATGCCGAGGAGCTGCGCGCACACAGTCCGTACGCCGAAGCATAGAATGCGCCGTACATTTCAAGGACTGATTGCATCATGAGCATGAACGAAGAGAACAAAAACGATCATTCGAATGCCAGCGAACATGACCTTGCCCTGCTGCAAGGCGAATGGGTGCAGGTCGGCGTCGAGGATAATGGCGTCATCGACCCGCCGGATACCTATGGTGGCGCAGGTGTCATCAACCTCATCGACGGCCATCGTTTCGAAGCTCGCTCTCCAGATGGCACACTCATGCTGCACGGCACCTTCACGCTAGACGCCACGACCACGCCCAAGTCCATCACCTGGGTCGACGCCATCGGCGAAGAGGCCGGCCAGCCGATCCTGGCCAGCTATCAACTGGACGACGACCGTTTCGTGTTCATCGCCGCCGATCCGGGCATGGCGCGACCCACGCAGTTCCGCACCACGCAGGGACTGACCATGCGCAGCTTCGTGCGCCGTAGCTGAAGCGCACCATTCCGCGTCGTGGCACCATGACGGTGTCATGACGCGCCTTCCGCTCACATTCATCGAACCCGGTTCGCCACCGCGTTTCCCGCCCGTCTCTCGCGCACTGCGCGACCCCGACGGCCTGCTCGCCGTCGGCGGCGACCTGCGTCCGGAGCGCCTGCTGGCCGCCTATCGCCACGGCATCTTTCCCTGGTTCAGCGAGAGCGATCCGATTCTGTGGTGGTCGCCGGACCCACGCTGTGTGTTCCGTACCGAACGCCTGCGTCCCAACCGCAGTCTGCGGCGCCAGGTCCGCGGCAAAGGCTGGCGGATCACCGTGAACCAGGCCTTCGACCGGGTCATCGAAGCCTGCGCCGCTCCACGCCCCGGTCAGGACGGCACCTGGATCGGCCCTGCGATGATCCAGGCCTATAGCGTCCTGCACCGCCTCGGCCACGCCCACAGCATGGAAGTATGGGACGACGACGCCCTGGTCGGTGGCGTATACGGCGTGGCCGTGGGCCGGCTTTTCTGCGGCGAGTCGATGTTCAGCGCACAGAGCGGCGGCTCGAAAATGGCGCTGTGCGCGCTCGCCGCACTGCTGCGTGAAGGCGGCGCACCGTTGCTCGACGCGCAAGTGAGCAACCCGCACCTGCTTTCGCTCGGCGCGGAAGAATGGCCACGCAAGGATTTCGTCGCCCGTGCCGAAGCGCTGGCGTCGCAACCGCTCACTGCGGACATCTGGCGCCCGACTCCACCGCGCCTCGCCGACGACCTGCTGCGAACGGCGAAATCCAACCCGTGACCGCGCGCACGGCAATCGCGGCGGCTCGCGACGCATCCGTACCCGGAAGACGTCTCAGTTCGACGATGCAATGAAGCTATTGGGCGCATATAGCACCCAGGGGTAGGTACGCCCCTTGAACCGAACCTCCGCTCTGAAAGCAACGCAACTGTGATCGGGACACGGGCCGGGCGCCGCGTCGCTCTTCACCAGCGTATATCCGTGGCTCGTGTTGATCTCGCGGCAGAACTGCGGTGCGCCGCCAACGATCTTGATCACCACCGGACTGGCGTAGTAGCTCTTGTCCTGAAGCACCTGATGCTTGAACTCCTCGGCGGTGCACGCCCAGGAATCCTTCTTGAATGTGACCGACGTGGCTTGTGCGGGCGGAGCCATCTGAGCTTCCTCGGCCAGCGAGGGCATGGTCGCGTTCCTGCCGAAATGCCAGAGCAGAAAAGCCCCGAGCACGACCAGTCCGAAAAGTGCACGCTTCAACATCCGTATTCCCCCCTGTTGTTTTGTCCGATCGCGGCGCACCGCGACGTCGGCGCGCATCTCCCTGACACACACCAACAAGACACTCTATCGAAATCTCGTCGGCGCGGCGATCAGGCCGCCTCGGCCACCAGCAGTAGCGACAGCGCCCGGCCACCCTCGGGGTCGCGAGGCGTTCGACACTCGACCACGCGCAGCCCGCTGGCCTCGATCAACGCTGTCCAGCTCGCAAGTGTGCGGAAGTACCACGGCGGCGCATCGCCGAATCCGTCGCCGCAACCCTGCCACGACCCGCTGCGCCAGCCGTCCCGGGCCTCCGCGCCGTCGCAGACCGAGTCGGGATGCAGTGTCTGGATGATCAACGCCCCGCCGGGTTGCAGCCATTCCGGCACGCGTTCGAACAGACGCTCGACCACGGTCTTGCCGAACAAGGCGAAATTGCACGTCACCACGTCGAAGCGCGCGTCCAGCCCATGCTCGCCCAGAGCTTCCTGGGTCCGCACCCGATACCGGCCGGGACCGGCCGCCTGTGCCTGTTCGATCAGCGCGCGGGCGCCATCCACACCCAGCACGTCGATGTCCAGGGCTGCCAGTGCGCGCACCAGCCATCCCTCGCCGCAGCCGATATCCAGCGCGGTGCGGGGATGCCGCGCGAGCACGGCGTCGAGGATCGCGCCATCCGTCGCCACGCGGCGGCTGCGGATGCCGCCGCTGCGCACCGCGTGGGTCCAGGCCGCCGCGTTGGCGTCCCAGAGCGCGCGGATGCGGGTTTCCTCATCCATGTCGGACCGCGACTCAATCGCCGCGTGCGGTGTAATGCGTGCCGATGTAGTCCTCGACGATACCGATGAACTCCTGCGCGATGCCTTCGCCGCGCAGGGTCACGGTCTTCTTGCCGTCGACGAACACCGGCGCCGAAGGCGCCTCGCCCGTACCCGGCAGCGAGATGCCGATATTGGCGTGCTTGGACTCGCCCGGCCCGTTGACCACGCAGCCCATGACAGCGAGCGTCATGTTCTCCACACCGTCGTACTTCACGCGCCATTCCGGCATCTTCGCGCGCACATGCTCCTGCACGGCCTTGGCCAGCTCCTGGAACACCGTGCTGGTGGTGCGCCCGCAGCCCGGACAGGCCGTGACCAGCGGCGTGAAGGCGCGCAGGCCCATGGTCTGCAGCAGTTCCTGCGCGACGATGACTTCCTGCGTGCGCGACTGCCCGGGTTCCGGCGTCAACGAGATGCGGATGGTGTCGCCGATGCCTTCCTGCAGCAGCACCGCCAGCGCGGCGCTGGAGGCGACGATGCCCTTCGAGCCCATGCCGGCCTCGGTCAGACCGAGGTGCAGCGCATAGTCCGAACGCGCGGCCAGATCGCGGTAGACGGCGATCAGCTCCTGCACACCCGACACCTTGGCCGAGAGGATGATGCGGTCGCGCGACAGACCGAGTTCCTCGGCCCGCGCAGCCGAATCCAGTGCCGAGCGGATCAGTGCCTCGCGCGCCACGTGCGCGGCGTCCCACGGCTTCGCGCGCTGGTGATTCTCGTCCATCAGCACGGCGACCATGGACTGGTCCAGCGAACCCCAGTTGGCGCCGATGCGCACCGGTTTGTCGTATTCCAGCGCCTTCTCGATGATCGCGGCGAACTGCGAGTCCTTCTTCTTGCCGAAGCCGACGTTGCCCGGATTGATGCGGTACTTCGCCAGCGCCTCGGCGCAGGCCGGCTCGGCTTCCAGCAACTGGTGGCCGTTGTAGTGGAAATCGCCGACCAGCGGCACGGACACGCCCATCATGTCCAGGCGTTCGCGGATACGTGGTACCGCAGCGGCCGCCTCGGGATTGTTCACGGTAATGCGCACCAGCTCGGAACCGGCGCGCGCCAACTCCGCCACCTGCTTCGCCGTGCCCTGTACATCGGCGGTGTCGGTATTGGTCATCGACTGCACCGCGACCGGCGCGCCACCGCCGACCTGCACTGGACCGATGCGTACACCGACACTGTGACGGCGCGGCTCGGACTCGGCGTTGCGGGGCGTGATTTCGGAGGAATGCTCGGGGACGGCGGACATGGTCGGAATCGAAGTATGCGAGGACGCCAAGGATAACCGATGCGGCGACGCGGCCGATCGCCCGGATACCTGCGGCAGATCCGAAAATCCTGTCCGCGCTCCGCACATGTCGTCAGACAGGCGCCGGTTCCCGGCGTTCGCCGGGATGACGCCCTCGTGCCGCTTACTGCGCCGGTTGCAATTCGTCATGCCTGCGCTAAACAGGAACTCAGGTATCGCGCAGCGCACCCAACCCTCGCCACACATGGCCTGACCGCACCTCCCGAGCAGAATCCCCCCGTCATTCCTGCACAAGCAGGAACCCAGCGACTCATCCAGGGCGGGAAGCCTGGTCCCGGCCGCTTCGCCGCAACGCCGTCTGCAGCAAGCGCCGCTGCAGGCGTTCGCCGATGCCGCCACCCTGCATGAAGCCCATGCGCTGGAGCGCTTCGGCCTCACCGGCCACAGCCTTGCCCGGCGCCAGCACCGCCCGGAGCAGACGCAGACGATTGCCCCAACCTTCAGCATGATCGCGCAGCCAGCCCAGCGCCGGCAGCAGCCGCTGCTCGACCTCGGTGAAGTCGCAGCCCAGCGGAAAGGTCGGCAGCAGCCCCTCGGCATGGAACGGACGCAATGCATCGCGCAGTCGTTCGGGCGTGTTGCGCCGCCAGGCATCGGGCACGATGAAATCCCGCGGCAGCTTGCCCGCTGCCTTCGCCTCGGCGACCAGGCCGTCCAGGAAGCGCGCGTCACTGATTGCCAGCATGGCGCGGACACACTCCTCGTCCGAGCGTCCGCGCAGATCGGCGATGCCGTATTCGGTGATGACCAGGTCGCGCAGATGCCGGGGAATCGTGGTGTGCCCGTAGTTCCAGCGGATGTTGGCATGCAGCCGGCCGTGCGCGGTACGCGTGCTGCGCAGCATCAGCGCGGAACGGCCATCGTCGAGCGCGTGCGCCATGGCGACGAAGTTGTACTGGCCGCCCACGCCGCTGACCACGCGCCCGTCCTCAAGCGCATCGGACACCACCGCGCCCAAAGGCGTCGCCATCATGCAGATGTTGAAGAAACGCGCATGCCGTCGCTGCAGCGCATCCAATTTCTCGCGCCCGCCGTAGAGTTGATTGACGTCGGACACGCGCGTCATGTCCAGTCCGTGCCAGTCCTCACCGTCCAGCGCGCGCAGCCAGGCGTAGAAATCGTGCGAACCGAGGAAAAACGCCCCGCGCAGATAACGACCATCTCGCAACGTCCGCCCTTCGAGCATGCGGCTCCAGACGACCCGCGCGTCGGACGTGTCGAGCCGGCGCGGCAGACGACGGCCATCCGGACACATCACGTCGTCGGCCTGCAGCTGCGCCTCGAACGGCAGCAGGCCGAAGCGCTTCAGACGCGCCATCTGTTTCTCGTCGATGCGGTCCGGCAGCACGCCGGCTTCGTGCAAAGCATCGGCGGCATGCGGCGGCAGCGGCGAAGCGACACGACCGTCGGCGACCGCCTGCTCCAGCGCCATGTCGTCGTAGGCACGCCGCCCGAGAATGCCCGCCCGGTGCAACTGCATGAAGCCGTCCATGACCATCTCGCTGGCGCCGTACAGACCGAACTCGAACGGCGACAATCCACCCAGCGACTGCGCCAGCGCGCGGCTTTCGCCGCCAGCGTCCAGCGCAGCGTGCATGGCGCGGTAGCGATCATTCTCGCGCTGGCGCAGCGTCAGTGCTTGTACCAGCGCGTCGGACAGCGAGCCGATGCCGATCTGCAACGTGCCGCCGTCGCGAACCAGCCCGCTGGCATGGATGCCGATGGCATATTCGGTGTCGTCCACCGGCTCGCGCGGCAAGGCGAACAGACACGGCTGTGGCGTTTCTTCGCGCAGCAGCAGATCGAACATGGAGGCCGGCACTTCGGCGCCGCCGCCGGTGAACGGCATGTCCGGATGCGCCACTGCAACCAGCATCGGTCGCGGGCGGCCGGCGGCATCGAGCCGATCGAGCAGGTCAAGCGTGACATCCGGATTGCTACCCAGACTCACGCGCACGCCATCGCCGCTGGCGCGCACAGCGACCAGCTGCACGACGAGATTGATGTCACGCGCCACCAGATCCCGCGCGACATGGGTGTAGTTCTGGCTGATGTACTCGCGCTGCACGCTGTCCGCGCGCAGATAGGCGCCGGACTGCAGATAGAACTCATGCACACGGACATTGCCGGGCAATCGCCCGCGGCACATGTCGAGCGCGTAGTCGAGGTCGACATAGTCATCGCCGAAATGACGCGAAAGAAACGGTTTCAGGAATCGCGCCTGCAGGCCATCGCCCGCATCGGGCCGGGTCAGGGACAACGCCGTGAACAGCGTCAGCGAAAGGCGCTCGTCCGCGCACGCGCGCTGGTAGAGCGCATTGAGCAGCGCATTGGGCTTGCCCAGCCCCAGCGGCGCCGCCACGCGCCAATGCATGCCGCAACGCTGCAGGATGTGCTCGACGCAGGACTCGACGCTTTCGACGGTCTCGGGCTGGGTCATGAACGTGATCCATTCGCGGGGCATCCATCATGGCATGGCCGCGACACGGTTCAAGCATGCGCACGCCGTCTGCCCCACAGCGCTCTCTCACTCGCGTCGCTCGCGGTAGACTCCTGCCATGTCCACGTCTTCGACTGCCGCCTCCAACGCTGTGCGCCACATGGCCGAGCGTGCCTTCAGTCGCGCGGCCGGCGCGCAACGCATCGACGGCAACCGCATCGAATTGCTGATCGACGCCGCGGCGCATTTCGATGCCTGGATCGAGGCCATCGGACGCGCCCGGCGCTCGATCCTGCTGGAGAACTACATCATCCGCGACGACCGTATCGGCCGCATGCTGCGCGATGCGCTGATCGAACGCGCCCAAGCCGGCGTCGCCGTGCACGTGATCCGCGACTGGCTCGGCTGCCTTGGGCAATCGCGGTCGGGTTTCTGGCGTCCGCTGATCGCGGCCGGTGGCCAGGTGCGCGTCTACGCGCCGCCGCAGTGGACACGCCCGCTCGCCATGCTCAGCCGCGACCACCGCAAGATGCTGTGCATCGACGACGACATCGGCTTTCTGTCCGGGGTCTGCATCAGCGAGAAATGGCTGGGCAAGCCGGGACGCAACGTGCCGCCCTGGCGCGATACCGGCGTCGCCCTGCAAGGACCGGCGCTGGCCGCCCTTCAGCGCGCCTTCGCCGACAACTGGCGCACGCTCGGCATACCGCTGGACGAAACCCTGATCGGCGACACCGACGCTATAGCACGCAGTGGCGACACCAGCTTGCGCATCATCGCGACGCGTCCGGCCACGGCCGGTGTCTACCGGCTCGACCAGACCATCGCCGGCATGGCCCGCGAGACCCTGTGGCTGACCGATGCCTATTTCGTCGGCATCGCACCGTACGTGCAGCAACTCGCCGCGGCAGCACGCGATGGCGTCGACGTACGCCTGCTTGTGCCCGGCTCCAGCGACATCCCCCTGGTCGCGGGTTTCTCGCGCGCCGGCTATCGCCCGCTGCTGGAGGCCGGCGTGCGCGTGTTCGAATGGAACGGTTCGATGCTGCACGCCAAGACCGCCGTCGCCGACGGTCAGTGGGCGCGGGTCGGCTCGTCCAATCTCAATCTGGCCAGTTGGCTGGGTAACTGCGAAATCGACGTTGCGGTCGAGGACGAGACGTTCGCCGCACAGATGCAGGAGCGCTACGAGAAGGATCTGGAGAACGCCACCGAGATCGTGCTCGCCCCGCGTCGCCGCCGCCGCGGCACGCGTGTGCATGAGCAATCCGAACGACCGCGCCGGCCACGCCGCCCCGGCGGCAGCTCTGGACGGGCCGCCGCCGCCAGCCTGCGTCTGGCCAACACTGTCGGCGCCGCGTTGACCGAACGCCGGGTACTGGGCAGTGCCGAGGCCACGCCGCTGATCATCGGCGCCGCAACCCTGATGCTGCTGGGTGTCGTATCCCTGATCTGGCCGGCCGTGCTCGGGTGGCCGTTGGCACTGATGCTTCTTTGGCTCGGGCTGGGCCTGGCGACACGCGGATATCGCCTGTATCGACAGCGGCGCAAGGAACAACTGATCGACGCCGACGACGACGCACCATGCTAGGGTGAGCGGCCCCGTTCCCGCATCGCCGCCGTCCCCCGCATGCCCACTCAACGCCCCGGCTCCGCTTCCGAGATACTCACGCCCACGACGCTGAATCAGCTCGTGCGCGACCTGCTGGAAGACGCCCTGCCGCGCATCTGGATCGAGGGCGAACTGTCCAATGTCGCGCGACCCGCGTCCGGCCACCTGTACTTCACGCTGAAGGATGCCGGCGCGCAGATTCGTGGCGCCATGTTCAAGCCCAAGAGCACCTGGCTGAAGTTCCGCCCGGAAGCCGGCATGCATGTGCTGCTGCGCGCCCGCGTCAGTCTGTACGCACCGCGCGGCGACTATCAGCTGATCGTCGAACACATGGAGGAAGCCGGCGAAGGTGCGCTGCGCCGGGCCTTCGAGGAGCTGAAGGCGAAACTGCAGGCCGAAGGTCTGTTCGCCGAGGCACGCAAACGTGCCCTGCCCCGCTTCCCGCGCCGCATCGGCGTGATCACCTCGGCCAGCGGTGCGGCCATCCACGACGTGCTCAGCGTGCTCGAACGCCGTTTCCCGTTGGCCAGCGTCGACGTACTGCCGGTGCCGGTACAGGGCCGCGAAGCACCGCCGGCCATCACGGCGATGCTGCGCAAGGCCTCCGCCAGCGAACGTTACGACGTCGTCCTGCTGACCCGCGGCGGCGGCTCGCTGGAGGACCTGATGGCCTTCAACGACGAAGCCGTGGCACGCGCCATCCATGCCAGCGCGGTACCGGTGGTGTCCGCCGTCGGACACGAGGTGGATTTCAGCATCGCCGACTTCGTCGCCGACCTGCGCGCCCCCACGCCGTCGGCTGCGGCCGAACTGCTGGTGCCCGACCGAGCCGATCTGCTGCAGTCATTGCACCGGCAGCGCGAACGCCTGCAGCTACTGTTCGCACGACATCTGCAGACCGCGACGCAGCAGCTCGACCAGCTCATGACGCGCATGCAGGCGCAACGGCCGCAGGCACGTCTGGAGCAAGGACAGGAGCGCCTGCGCGCCGTGCGTGCACGCCTGACGCAGCGCATGCAGCGTTCCCTGCACGATGCCGAACAGCAGGTCGAACATGCCGCCCTGCGTCTGCGCACCCAGCATCCGCGCCGGCAGATTCCGCTTCTGGAACAGCGCCTGCACGAACAGCATCGCCGGTTGCAGGCCGGCATGCTGCATCGACTCGAGCGCACGCAGCGCGACTGCGCGTCCATGCGCCGCGCCCTGCACGCCGTCAGCCCGCTGGCCACGCTCGACCGCGGCTATGCAATCGTGTTCGACGAACACGGCAAGACCGTGCGTTCAGTGCAGAGTGTGGCGCCGGATGCCACACTTGAAGTTCGACTTCGCGACGGCATATTGCCGGTGAAGCACATCCCCAAGTAACCAGGCGCCCGGCACGATCCGGGCCGGACGCCGTCCTCCGGATATCTCCGGAAAGGAGCGCGCGTGAAAGCCTCGGACCTATTCGTCAAAGCGCTGGAAGCCGAAGGCGTCCAGTGCATCTTCGGTGTTCCCGGTGAAGAGAACCTGGACATCGTCGAATCCCTTCGTGATTCCTCCATCCGTCTCGTGGTCACCCGCCACGAGCAAGCCGCCGGCTTCATGGCCGCCACCTACGGCCGCCTGACCGGCCAGGCTGGCGTGGCCATGTCCACCCTCGGCCCCGGCGCGACCAACCTGGTCACCGCCGCCGCCTACGCCCAGCTGGGCGCGATGCCGATGCTGATGCTGACCGGCCAGAAACCGATCCGCCAACACAAGCAGGGCATGTTCCAGCTGGTCGACGTGGTCGACATGATGCATCCGCTGACCAAGTACACCACGCAGATCGTGTCCGGCCAGACCATCCCGGCGCGCATTCGCGAGGCCTTCCGCCAAGCCGAGGAAGAGCGGCCCGGCGCCGTGCACCTGGAGCTTCCCGAGGACGTCGCCCGCGACGACATCGAAGACCCGATCCTGCTGCCCACCGAGTACGCACGTCGTCCATCCGCCGACGAGGCCGCGCTGGTACAGGCTGCCGAGGCCATCACCCAGGCCAGGCATCCGGTCCTGATGATCGGCGCCGGCGGAAACCGTCAGCGCACGGCCAAGGCCCTGCGCGCCTTCATCGACAAACTGTCCATTCCCTTCTTCACCACGCAGATGGGCAAGGGCGTGGTCGACGAGGAACACCCGCTGTGGCTGGGCAACGCCGCGCTATCCGACGGCGACTTCGTGCATCGCGCCATCGACGCCGCCGACACCATCATCAACGTCGGCCACGACGTGGTGGAAAAGCCGCCGTTCTTCATGCGCCGCGGCAAGCGCACCGTCATCCACATCAACTTTTCCTCGGCCGAGGTCGATGCGGTGTACTTCCCGCAGATCGAGGTGGTCGGCGACATCGCGCACACCGTCGAGCGCCTGACCGAAGCGCTGGAGCCGCAGAAACGCTGGGACTTCAGTTTCTTCGACACCGTGCGCGACGCCTTCAACAAACAGCTCGCCGAACACCGCGAGGACGACCGCTTCCCGGTGCATCCGGTGCGCATCGTCGACGATGTGCGCAAGGTCATGCCGGACGACGGCATCATCTGTCTCGACAACGGCATGTACAAGATCTGGTTCGCGCGCTACTACCGCGCACGCCAGTCCAACACCATCCTGCTGGACAACGCGTTGGCCTCGATGGGCGCCGGTCTGCCTTCGGCGATGGCCGCGAAGATGGTGCACCCGGATCGCCGCGTGATGGCGATCTGTGGCGACGGCGGTTTCATGATGAACGCGCAGGAGCTGGAAACCGCCGTGCGCCTGAAGATGGACCTGGTGATCCTGATCCTGCAGGACAACGGCTTCGGCATGATCCGCTGGAAACAGGCCGACATGGGTTTCGACGAATACGGCATGGAATTCGGCAACCCCGATTTCGTCGCCTTCGCCGAAGCCCACGGCGCCAGGGGTCATCGCCCATCCAGCGCCGACGAATTCGCGCCGACGCTCGAACGCGCCTTCCGCGAGGGCGGCGTGCACGTCGTCGATCTGGCCATCGACTACTCGGTCAACCACGCCGTGCTCGACGAAGAGATCAAGAAGCGCTCGGCCAAGCTCAAAGCCTGATATCCCATCGAAGCGCGCGCGGTCCACACATCGCGCGCGCCCCGCAACGCATCCCCCGTTTTGCATTCAAGGAGATTCCCCATGCAGAAACGCTACCCCTACTACCTCGCCAACAAACCGATGCAGCCGAACGCGGATCTGGAAGTCCGCGACAAGTTCTCCGGCCGCATCGCCACGCGCGTCGCCCTGCCCGACGACAAGGCCATCGAGAAGGCCATCGCTGCGGCGGTGAAGGCCGAAAAGCCGATGCGCGAGTTCAAGCCCTATCAGCGCCAGGCCGTACTCAATCACTGCGTGAAGCGCATGACCGAGCGCAGCGACGAACTGGCCAAGGCGCTGTGCGTCGAGGCCGGCAAGCCGATCCATGACGCCAAGGGCGAAGTCACGCGCCTGATCGACACCTTCCGCATCGCCGCGGAACTGGCGCCGCAGATCGGCGGCGAGGTCATCAATCTTGAGATCTCCGAACGCGCCAAGGGCTACCGCGGCTTCACCAAGCGCATGCCGCTGGGCGCGGTGTCGCTGATCACGCCGTTCAACTTCCCGCTCAACCTGGTCGCGCACAAGGTCGCGCCGGCGATCGCCGCAGGCTGCCCGTTCGTGCTCAAGCCGTCGGAGAAGACGCCGGTCGGCGCACTCATCATCGGCGAGGTGCTGGCCGAAACCGATCTGCCCAAGGGCGCGTTCTCGGTACTGCCCGTGACCGGCGACAAGGCCGCGCCGTTCGTCGAGGACGAACGCCTGAAGCTGCTGTCGTTCACCGGCGGCCAGATCGGCTGGGACCTGAAGGCCAAGGCCGGCCGCAAGAAAGTCGTGCTGGAACTGGGCGGCAATGCCGCCTGCATCGTCGACGAGGATCAGACCGACCGCCTCGACTTCGTCGTCGACCGGCTGATCTTCGGTGCGTTCTACCAATCCGGTCAGAGCTGCATCGGCGTGCAGCGCATCCTCGTGCACGAATCCATCTACGACCAGCTCAAGCGCAAATTCGTCGCCAAAACCCGGAAACTGAAGGCCGGCGACCCGAAGAAGAAGGACACCTTCCTCGGCCCCATGATCACCGAAGACGCCGCCGAGCGCCTGCATGGCTGGATCAACGAGGCCAAGGAACATGGCGCCAAGGTCCTGTGCGGCGGCAAGCGCGACGGCAGCATGCTCGACGCCACCGTGCTGGAGAACGTCCCGCACGACGCCAAGGTCAGCTGCGAGGAGGCCTTCGGCCCGGTCGCCCTGCTCGAACCGTTCAGCGATTTCGACAAGGCCATCGACCGCGTCAACGACTCCGACTACGGCCTGCAGGCGGGCGTGTTCACCAACGATCTGACCCGCACCATGCGCGCCTGGGACCGCCTCGAACAGGGCGGCGTGGTGATCGGCGACATCCCCAGCTTCCGCGTCGACAACATGCCCTACGGCGGCATCAAGCGCTCCGGCCTGGGCCGCGAAGGCATCAAGTACGCCATGGAGGACATGAGCGAACTGCGCCTGATGGTCATCCGCGACGCCTGAGTTCGACACACGTGCATCACACCGACCGGCGCACCCATCGCGGTGCGCCGGTTTTTTTATGACCTGTCGGACCGCCCTATCATCCGTCGGCCAGTCCGTCCTCGGTCGATTCGACCTCGCTTAACCCCGTTACGCGGCATCGTGCGTTCCACTCCATGACCTGCACCGGAGGCCATGCGCCATGAACGCGAAATCGATGCTCTACCTGTTGCTGACTGCCCTGCTGGTCGTGCTGACCGGCTGCTCGACCACCAGCCCGCCGTCCGCGGCGGAACGTGACAAGACGGCTCAACTCAAGCCGACCCCACCCGCCGCCAACGTCGCCGATGCCGTGGCGCCGCCGCCTCCGCCGCCGGTGGCGGAGATGCAAGCTGACGCCATCGCTCCCGCCGTACCGATGCCGCAACGCGCTTTGCGAACGAATGTCATGGCTACCCCGCCCGTATACGGCTGGCAGCCGCCCGCTATGCAGAACCGCGAGCATTACGCGCACTACGAAGACAACCCCGTACAGCGCGTCGCCGAGCACCCCGTCTCGACCTTCGGCCTGGACGTCGACACCGGTTCGTACACCAACGTGCGGCGCATGATCGAACAGGGGCGCCTGCCTCCGCACGACGCCGTGCGCGCCGAGGAATTCATCAACTACTTCGACTACGGCTACACGCCACCGAAGAACCGGAGCCAGCCGTTCAGTGTGACCACCGAGATCGCGCCCGCCCCGTGGAACCCGGAGCGCCAGCTGCTGCTGGTCGGCGTGCAGGGTTATCGCGTGCCGGCGAAAGACATCCCGGCCGCGAACCTGGTGTTCCTGGTCGACACCTCGGGTTCGATGACCAGTCCCGACAAGCTACCGCTGCTGAAGGCCTCGCTGCGCCAGATCGTGCCGAAGCTGCGCCATCGCGATCGTGTCGCCATCGTCACGTATGCCGGCAGCGCGGGCATTGCTCTGCCCTCCACGCCTGGCGACCAGCACGCACGCATCCTCGCCGCCATCGACGCCATGCAGCCGGGCGGATCGACCAACGGCCAGGCCGGCATCGAACTGGCCTATGCACAGGCGCGCCAGGGCTTCATCAAGGGCGGCGTGAACCGGGTGATCCTGGCCACCGATGGCGACTTCAATGTCGGCCGGACCGGCGTGCAGGCGCTGACCGACGAGATCGCCGACAAGCGCCGCAGTGGCATCGCCCTGAGCACACTCGGCTTCGGCACCGGCAACTACAACGATGCCATGGCCGTGCGCCTGGCCGACGCTGGCAACGGCAGCCACCACTACATCGACTCGCTCGGCGAAGGCCGGCGCGTGCTGGTCGACGAGATGGCGCAGACGCTGCTGACCATCGCCAAGGACGTGAAGGTGCAGGTCGAGTTCAACCCGGCGCGCGTGTCCGAGTACCGCCTGATCGGCTACGTGAAGCGCAAGCTGCGCCGCGAAGACTTCAACAACGACAAGGTCGATGCCGGCGACATTGGTGCCGGAGCCAACGTCACCGCACTGTACGAGATCACACCCACCGGGAGCGTGGCCGCGCGCATCGATCCGTTGCGCTACGCGCCACAGGATCGCGAAACGCGTGCCAGCAGTCGCGAAATCGCCTGGCTCCGCCTGCGCTACAAGCAGCCGGAACAGACCCGCAGTCGCTTGATCGAGCGCCCGATCACGGACCGCGACGTGCATGGGCAGGCCAGTCGACGGTTACGCTTCGCCGCCGCCGTGGCTGCCTTCGCCGATGCGCTGCGCGGCGGCAAGCAACTCGATGGCTACACGCTCCACGACATCGCCGCCCTCGCCCGCGCCGCACGCGGCGACGATCCGCGCGGGGACCGCGCCGGCTTCGTGCGCCTGGTCGAACTGGCCGAAGGCCTTCAGACCACCGCAGCCACGCCGCAAGACACGGATACTGGAACCGTCCGAACCGCAGTCATGTATCGCTAGGAGCGGATGCCGCTTGCTCGCAAATACCGTACCCTCGGCGTTCATGGACGAACGCCGCGACAATGACCACGCACTGATGCAAGCCTATGTCGCGGGCGATGCAGAGGCATTCCGAATCCTCTACGAACGTCATCGCGGCGGGTTGTATCGCTTCATCCTGTACCGCGTCGACACGCGGCATACGGCCGATGAACTGTTCCAGGAAACCTGGAGTCGAGTCATCGCCTCACGCGAGCGCTACCGGCCCAAAGCGCAGTTCCGGACCTGGCTTTACCAGATCGCGCACAACCTGGTCATCGACAGCTACCGCCGCAAGCGGCCGCAGGCCTCCGGCGAGGAGAACGAACGGATTCTGCGGATGCAGGTCGCGGACGAGGGCGAACAGCCGGAACAGGCGCTGTCCACCTTCGAACAGCGGCGTCGCCTGCAACGCGCGCTGGAACACCTGCCCGACGAACAGCGCACGGTTTTCCTGCTGCGCATGGAAAAGGGACTTGGTCTGGAGGAAATTGCCACCATAACGGGCTGTGGGCGCGAAACTGCAAAATCGCGCCTTCGCTATGCCCTCAAACGCATTCGCGAACTGGTCACACCATGAGCACGCCAACGCCACCGAACAGCGACCCGATGCTGGACCGCGAAGAGCGCGAGCTGGCCTCGCTGTATCGGCAACTCCCCGCCATCGAACCCGATGCGGCGCTGGACGCGCGCGTGCTCGATGCCGCGCGTCGTGCCGTGGCGCCCAAGCCGCAGCGGCGGACCTATCGCGGTCTGTTCGTTGCATTCGGCAGCGCGGCCTCGTTGGTCATGGCAGCCGGACTCACTTGGTACATGCATTCGAACGGCCAGGACACCGTCACGAGGACGCAAGCCCCGGCCGCCTTGCAGGAGAAAGCCGCCAAACCTGCGGCACCGACAGCGGCGGGCGCGGCGGATTCGAAGCGTCAGGTCATCGCCGTTCGCATCCTGCCCGGCGAGCGTCACGCACCGGCCGCAGCGCCTCCACCTCCCGCAGCGGCCGCGCCCAAGGCCAAGGTCTTGGCGAACCAGGTTCCACGCGGGCGTGAAAGCAACGCTGCGGATCGCGCGCCCACGCCGTCCACGATGGCCGCATCCGATGCGATGGAAGAGCGGCTGGTCATCCCGGTGCGGGTTCTTCCGGCCGACAAAACGTCGCGGCAGGCCGCTGCGATCGCACAACCCGCACCCACGGCTTCCGCCGAGCCACAGGTCGCCGGACGGACGCAGTCTGAGATCCTGCCCGGCACGGCATCGCCGAAAAAAGCGACAACGCCTCCTGCCGCGAAACGGCTGATCGATGAGGCCCGACTGGCCCTCGCACGCAACGACAAGAGCCGCGCCCGCCAGCTGGTGCGCGCCATCACCGAACGCTTCCCCGGAGCGCCGCTGCCGTCCGATCTTGTACCGTACGCACCCAGCCCGTCCAACGGTACCGAACCCCAGTGAGCGACACTTTCACCTTGACCAGTGAGCATCGGCACGAGGACGAGATTCGCAAGAGCCGATTCCTTGCCCAGGTCGCGCCCATCTCGGACGTGACATCCGCCATCGCGTTCATCGAACGCGTGTCCGATGCGACGGCCAACCACAACTGCTGGGCGTACCACATCGGCCAGGACTACCGTTTCAGCGACGACGGCGAGCCGGGCGGCAGTGCGGGCAAGCCGATCCTGCAAGCCATCGAAGGACAGGAGCTGGACGGCGTGGTCGCCGTGGTCACACGCTGGTTCGGTGGCATCAAGCTGGGCGTCGGCGGTCTGATCCGCGCCTACGGCGGCACCGCAGCCGAGTGCCTGCGCCAGGCTTCGCGCACGCCGATCGTGGACACCACACAAGTAGAATTCGAATTGGGCTATGCCGAACTTCCGCTGTTCAAGGCTCGTGTACAAGACTGGCATCTGGGCATCGAGCACGAGGACTTCGGCCCCGAACGCGTCACCGTGACCGCACAGGTGGCGACGCGCCATCTCGATGCATTGCAAGTATTGCTGGCCGATCTCAGCCGCGGTCAGAGCCGCGTACGGCATCTCGACGAAAGGAATCGCGACACCCCATGAATACGACTCCCTCCCCGAATCGTGACGAGAAGAAAACCAGACGCGGCCATCTCGGATCGCTACGCCGACTGTGGCCGTTCATGCGTCCTCATTGGCGACTGGTGGTCGGATGGCTGATCTTTCTCGGCCTGTCCTCCGGCTCCAACCTGACCCTGCCGGTGGCCGTGCGCCACATGATCAACCACGGCTTCAACGGAGCCGACCCGCAGGTTATCAACCGCACGTTCATGGCGCTGTTCGGCGTCGCCTTGGTCATCGCCATCGCGACGGCCATGCGCTTCTACTGCATCACCCTGCTCAGCGAGCGCTCGCTGGCGACCATGCGCAGCAAGCTCTACGACCATCTGGTGCGACTGGATCTGGGTTTCTACGAGAAATCACGCGTCGGCGAGCTGATCTCGCGCCTCGGCACCGACACCGAACTGGTGCAGACGCTGGTCGGATCCGTGATCTCCGTTGCGCTGCGTTCGGTGGTCATGCTGATCGGCGCAACCGTCGCCATGATCATCACCAGTCCACGCCTGGCCGGCCTGACCGCGCTGGTGATCCCTGCGGTGATGTTGCCGATCCTGATTTTCGGCCGCCGTGTGCAACGTCTGTCGCGCCACAGCCAGGATCGTCTGGCCGACGCCGCCGCCATTGCCAACGAGACCCTCAACGCTGCCCAGGCCGTGAAAGCCTACGCGCGCGAGGAGATCGAGAGCGAACGCTACGGCGGTGCGATCCAGCGCGCCCTGACCACGGCCCGCAGGCGCATCGGCATGCGTTCCGGGCTGACTGCCGCCGTCATCACCCTGGTGTTCGGCGCCATCACACTGGTGCTGTGGGCCGGCGCGCGCGACGTGTTGGCCGGCGAACTCAACGCCGGTGTGCTGGGACAGTTCGTGCTGTATGCGATCTTCGCCGCCGGATCGGTCGGTTCGGTCAGCGGCGTGTGGGGCGAGGTCATGCGCGCCTCCGGCGCCATGGAGCGCATCGGCGAACTCTTCGACGAAATCCCCGAAGTGCGTTCGCCTCCGACCCCCACGCCCTTACCGAGCCCACGCGCTCAGGGCGCGCTGCACATGCAGGACATCGAATTCCGCTATCCGACCCGCCCTGACGCCATCGCGCTGCACGATTTCGATCTCCAGGTGCAGCCCGGCGAAACCGTTGCGCTGGTCGGGCCGTCCGGAGCCGGCAAGAGCACCGTATTCGCGCTGCTGCTGCGTTTCTACGATCCGCAACGCGGTCGTATCACCCTGGACGGCGTGGATCTGCGCGCGCTGGCCCTGCCCGATCTGCGCGGCGCGTTTGCGCTGGTGCCGCAGGAAACCGTTATCTTCGGCGGAAGCGCGGCCGAGAACATCCGCTTCGGCCGCGCCGGCGCCAGCGACGAGGCCGTGCGCGAAGCGGCTATCGCCGCCGAGGCCGACAGCTTCCTGCGCGAACTCGAGGACGGCTACGACACCGAACTCGGCGAGCGCGGCGTGCGCCTGTCCGGCGGGCAGCGCCAACGCGTGGCCATCGCCCGCGCGATCCTCCGCGATGCGCCCATTCTGCTGCTGGACGAAGCCACCTCGGCGCTCGACGCACAGTCCGAGGCGGCCATCCAGCAAGCTCTGGCGCATCTGGAAAAGGGACGCACCACGCTGGTCATCGCCCATCGCTTGGCGACCGTGCAACGCGCCGACCGCATCGTGGTGATGGATGGCGGGCGCATCATCGCCCAGGGCACACACGAGAGCCTGTTGCGCGAAGGCGGGCTATACGCCGAACTGGCACGACTGCAGTTCGCCGCCTGATCTACGGCCCCCGAGGCGCAAGCTCCGGCATAAAAAAACCCCGCGCCATGCGCGGGGTTTCAAGCATTTGGTGTCGTTGTACCGGTGCGGTCAAACCGCTTCCGTGACTCCGGACGCCTGCGCGCCCTTGGGACCCTCCACCACTTCAAAGCTGACTCGCTGACCTTCCTTCAGGCTTCGGAAGCCTTCTGCCGCGATCGCCGAATAATGGACGAATACGTCCTCCCCGCCGTCCTCGGGTGCGATAAAGCCGAAACCCTTGGCGTCATTGAACCATTTCACCGTACCAAAACGCATTGCTCGAACCTCTCGAATGAACCGGAAGCGCTACGTCCCACGTACCCCCCGGCACGCCCCGAACGCAACACCTATGCAGTATCACCACGTTTCCACACTTGGCGCAAGTGGGAAACATGCAGGTATTCGGCAAAAAATCCGATCGACTTTATCGCTGTTCGGGCATTTTCATTTTATTCCGGTCATTTACGGCAATGTAGCCAGTATTTTCGGAACGTGGGCCGTGGCCGCATCGAGATGCGCGAAAATCTCTTCCAGGCTGATTTCAACGGCATCGCCGCAACCGGCCGCCCAGTTCGCCACGAGCGCCAGGCATGCATAGGGGAGTTCGAGCTCCCGCGCCAATACCGCCTCGGGCATGCCGGTCATGCCGACCAGGTCACAACCGTCGCGACGCATGCGGGCAATTTCAGCGCGCGTTTCCAGACGGGGCCCCTGTGTCGCGCCGTAGCAGCCGCCATCAACCACCGTCACTCCTGCGCGCGAAGCGCCCTCGCGCAGTGCCTCGCGCAACGCCGACGTGTACGGTTCGGTGAAATCCACGTGCTGCACTTCGGCACCTTCGACATCGCAGAAGCTGCTCAGACGACCGTGGGTGTAATCGATGATCTGGTCGGGAATCACGAGAACCCGCGGCCCCATGTCGTCACGAATGCCGCCGACCGCATTGACGCCGATGACCGCCCCGGCGCCGAGCTGATGCAACGCATGCACGTTGGCGCGATAGTTGACCCGGTGCGGCGCCACGGAATGGTTCTCGCCATGACGCGCCAGAAATGCGAAACGGCGTCCGTGAAAATCACCGCAAACGACCTCGCCCGATGGTTTGCCGTAGGGCGTATCCACGGATACCCGCTCGATATTCTCCAAGCCCGGCAATTGATAGAGACCGGTCCCGCCGATCACGGCGTATGCGATGCGTGATGTACTCATATTGAGGAACTAATTCGACGAACTCAGGAAGGGGTACGCAAGGCACGGATTTCAGGAAGATTCCGCCCTTGCTCGTGATAATCCATGCCGTAGCCGAATACATAGCGGTCCGGCACGTCGACGCCATTGAAGTCGGCCTGCATGCCGGGTACCCGGCGGTCGTGCAGCTTCGTGCAGAGCGTGACGACAAGTACGCGTCTGGCACCCATCTCCAGGCACGCCTCGCGCACTTCCTGCAGGGTATGCCCCTCGTCGAGGATGTCGTCGACCAGCAGCACGGTGCGTCCCTGCATCGGCGCTTCCGGCTTGCGCAGCCACTGCAGGTCGCGCCCCCGGGTCGCCCCGCGGTAGCGCGTGGCGTGCGCGTAGTCGAATTCGACATCGGTGCGCATCGACAGCGCCAGTTGCGCGGCGAAGATCAGGCCACCCTGCATGATCGTGAGGAACACGGCCCGCTCACCGTCGAGCGCGTCATCCAGACGTCCACCGACCTCGGCTATCGCCCGTTGCAGCGTCTCGCGGTCGAACAGCACATCCGACGCTTCCAGCGCCTGTTCGAACGACATCGTGGATGCATCACTCACGCCTGTACCTCCTCGTTGCGCAGCGCGTCCAGACGCGCAATGAAGACATCGCGCTGCGGGTTGTCAGTCAAATCGTCCCAGGTCGCCGCCGCCGCACCGCGCAGCGTGGCCACGCGGTCGGCCGAGCACGGCTCCAGCGCCAGCGTCTGCGCCGCCTGTATCGCCGCATCCACCGCGTCGGGCTGGCATGCCAGGATCAGGTCGCATCCCGCCTCGGCATGCGCCTTGACGCGCTGTTCGAGGCTGCCGGACTGACCGGCGCCGACCATGCTGATGTCGTCGCTGAAGATCAGCCCCTGGAATCCGAGTTCGTGACGCAGAACCTCTCCGATCCAGACCTTCGACTGCCCCGCCGACGCGGCGTCGACCTGCGGATACACGATGTGCGCCATCATCACTGCCTCGACACCGAGCGCGATGCTCTCGGCAAACGGCAGCAGATCGCTTTCGCGGATGTCGTCGAGAGAACGTGGATCGACGGCCGACTCGATATGCGTATCCTCGAGCACCGTGCCGTGTCCGGGAAAATGCTTGATCGTCACCGCCATGCCGGCCATGTGCATGCCGCGGATGTAGGCGTCGGCCAGCGACGAGACCACCTCCGGATTCTCGTGCAGCGCGCGTGTGCCGATGATGCGGTTGCCGCGCGCCAGATCGACTACCGGTGCGAAGCTGATATCGACGTCAATGGCACGCAGTTCACTGGCCATGACCCAGGCGTGCTCCTCGGCCAGCGCGCGCGCCTGTTCCGGGTCCCGGTCGTGCATGGCGCCGAGCGTGGCCAGCGCCGGGAGACGGGTGAATCCTTCACGGAAGCGCTGTACCACGCCGCCTTCCTGGTCGACGGCGATGACGAAATCGGAGTCCGGCCGCACCGCGCGCACTTCGGCGACCAGCGCGGCAACCTGCTCGCGCGAGGCGAAGTTACGCTTGAACAGCACCAGTCCGCTCACCATCGGCGAACGGATCTGATCGCGCTCGTGCGCCGTCAACGTGGTTCCCGACGTTCCGATCAGCAGCATCTCAGTCTTCCTCTCCCGCGCGCTCGCGCGTTGACCAGCGCGCATACGGATGCGCGATGAGATGAACATTGTAGTAGCGCGCCAGATGGCTGACCTCACGCCCAAGCCAGGCCGGACGCGGCACTTCGGCATCAACGCGCTCCAGCTCCACTTCAGCGACGATCAACCCCTGATTCTCGCCCTCGAACTCGTCGATCTCGAAGGTGTACGCATCGACCGGAACGAAATGGCGGGTCTTCGCCACCCGTCCACGGCACAGATCCCTGAGCATGGCTTTCGCGTCCGGCAGCGGCAACGCATATTCGTATTCCGCGCGCTCGATGCCGAGCCGCGCCGACTTCACGTTGAGCCAGGCCGATTCGCCAGCGATGCGCACGCGCACCGAGCAACGGGCAAAACCGCCTTCCATCGCCGCGGCATCGACCAGATAGCCCTGCTCCATGCGCTGACTGCGCACGGCAAGAGGCCGCCAGGCCTCGCCATCGAGCAGGAACTTGCGCTCGATCTCGGTCGCCATCAGTCGCGCTCGAACAGGGCGATGGATTCGACGTGGGCGGTATGCGGGAACATGTCCATGACGCCGGCCGCGCTGAGCCGGAAGCCGTGCTTGCGCACCAGGATCTCCGCATCGCGCGCCAGCGAACCCGGATGACAGGAAACGTACACGACACGATGCGTGGCCTTGCCCGGCAGGAACTCCAGCACCTTGTCGGCGCCGGCGCGCGGCGGGTCGAGCAGCAGCTTGTCCCAGTCCTGTCGCGCCCAGGCCGCCTTGCGGTGATCCTCGAACAGGTTGGCCATATGGAACTGCGCGTTGTCGATACCGTTGGCCTGCGCGTTGGCACCGGCTCGGCGCACCAGTTCGGTATCGCCCTCGACGCCGTCGACCTGCGCCACCCGGCGTGCGACCGGCAGCGTAAAGTTGCCCAGCCCGCAGAACAGGTCGAGTACGCGATCCGTCGACTGCGGGTCCAGCAGCTCCAAGGCCAGAGCAATCATGCGACGGTTCATGCCGCCGTTGATCTGCACGAAGTCGAGCGGCTCGAAATCCAGTTTCACGTTGTGGTCGGGCAGCGTGAACGACAGGTGCGGCGCCTCCGGCCACAGCGGGTGCACGCTGCTCAATCCACCGGGCTGCAGGTAGATCGCGAAGCCGTGCTCGCGCGCGAACGCGATCAGCTTCTCCTGATCGCTGTCGCTCAACGGTTCCAGATGACGGATGACCAGCGCCACGGCCTCGTCGCCGGCCGCGAACTCGATCTGCGGGATCTGCGCGGCAGCCTGCAGCGTCGACAGCATGTCGCCGATGGCCTCGATCTTCGGTCCCAGGGCCGGATGCAGCACTTCGCAGCGGCGGATGTCGGCGACGAAGCGCGGATTGGACTCACGGAAACCGACCAGCACCCGCTCCTTCTTGAGCACGTGCTTGACCGAAAGCCGCCCCTTGCGGCGGTATTGCCAGGGCTCGTCATGCAGCGGATCGAGCCAGCGTTCGGGTTCCACCTTGCCGATGCGTTCGAAATTCTCGGCCAGCACGCGCTGCTTGGCGACGATCTGCGCGGCAGGGTCCAGATGCTGCAAGCTGCAGCCGGCGCACTGTCCGAAGTGCGCGCAGCGCGGTTCGACACGCTCCGGACTGCGGGTATGCAGGGTCTCGACATCGGCTTCGTCGAAATGACGCTTGCTGCGTGTCACGCGCACCGTGGCGCGTTCGCCCGGCAGTGCGCCGCGCACGAACATGGCCTTGCCGTCGACGTGCGCGACACCGCGTCCGTCATGACTCAGATCAGTGATATCGACTTCGACTTGGGTATGTTTCTTCATGGGCAAAAAACACGCCCGGGCGACGACCCGGGCGATGGAAAAGGAGTGGACGACCCACGCGGGACGCGTTACTTGCGCTTCCAGACTCCAGCGCTGTTTTGATAGTACCAGCCGGCGTGCGCACGCTGGATCCACAACTGGGCAAAGGTCTCACGAACCTGTGAAGCCCACTCGGGATGACCGTTGGCCTTGGCAATCGCGGTGTAGAGCTGATTGCGGTCCTTGTTCTCGGCCGCGACCGTGCTCTTCACCCCTGCACGCTGCGCCAGCGGCGCCGCGGAAAGGCTGCGCACCGCGACCAGACCATCCTGGGTGAATCCGATGGCACCCTCGTCGAGGAGCGACTTCAGCGACTCGCGGAAACGCTTGCTCATGCGCGCATGAATCGCATCGATGGCAGGCGTATGGATCCGCAGGTCCGGGGTGCTGCCCGCCGCATAGGCGGCAGGAATCAACAGATCGATCACGCTGGCCGAAGGTCCGCCCTCGGCCGGCTTGGATTCCATGCCGGAGGATGCCCCATTCTTCGGCGCCGGTGCCGCCTGCGCCCCCTGATCGATGACCGAACCGATGAACTGGTCGGCCGCCTTCTGCGCCGCCGCCTCGGGGAAATAGACGTTGATGGTGACGCAACCGACCAGCGCGGTCAGCATCAGCACGGCAAAAAGGGCAACGAGCTTACGCATGACGGAGTTCTCCTGAAGATGGATGCATGGTCCCACAAAAAGCCCTGCCGGCGCACGCGCCGAAAGGGTTTACTCGACCTTCGGACCACCGCCTTCAATGGCGGATTTCAGACGCGAAACCAGTGTCGGCCAGCTGACGCGATGCTGATGACCGATCACAGTGAGATGAGGCAGACCCTCGCCGTCCACGATCAAGTATCCGCCGTCCTTCGGCTCCAGACCGCCCATCCGGCACACACTGCCTTCCAACTTGCAATGGAGGCCGATCCGGTCGTAGCGGAAACTCTTGAACAGCTTGAGCACGGCGCCTTGCAGGCCACCGGCGATACCGCCCCCGCCGACCGAGGTGAGGTTGTTCACGGCTCGCTGGCTGATTCGACCGCCAGAGTCGGCCAGCAACTGCGCATCGAAGCCGACCGGCGCCCAATCCACCAGGCGCAGATCGCGAATGCCGCCATGCAGTTCGCCGGTGATCTTGCCGAAATCGAATACGTCGGTCATGGCGCCCAGGTTGAGCTTGTGCAAGCTGACGTCGGCCGCCAGCTCCGGGGTGTCGCCGAAGGGATGCTTCAACGAGAGATCGGTGACATCGACGAAACCGTCGAATACGTTCAGCGCCAATCCGCCCTGCAAACGGATGTTGCCTTCGACGTAGCTCAGACCCGGCATTGAACCGGCCAACGTCCCGTGGAAACGCGGCCACCCCAAGGCGTGGCTCAGCTTGCCCATGTCCACCCCGGTCACGGTCGAAGTCATGTCCACACGGTCGCCCTCGCTGGCTCCGGGCTGCCAGGCAAATTGCTGAATGCCGAGCTGACCACCCAGCACCGGCACCGTGACGCCGGAGGTCAGGCGCAACACGCCACGCTCGCTGCGCCAGTGGCTGGTGCCGCCCCCCAGGGGAATGCGATACAGATCCATGCCCTTCCAGGACATTGCCGTGGCGGGTCGCGTACCACTGCGGTTCCAGTCCAGTTCACCGTTCAGGCCATGGACACGAAAGCGGCCTGCGCCGTCGCGCACATCGAACTGGTCAGCCTGCAGACGCAGTGCGCGCATGCCGTTCGCGCCCAGCACCAGGGCGCCGCTCAGGCCGCCGTCGGTCTTCAGGTCATTCAACCCCAGCGTGGACAACCAGGTCTTTCCGTAACGCTGGTACGCCGCCGGAAAGCGTGCGCCGAAACGATTCAACGTCATGCTGTGCAGACTGCCATCCGCCCCGAAGATGAAGCCGCCGGCCAGGGACAGCGTACGCGGATCGGAAAAACTGAGGTGATCGACGCGCATGCTGCCGCCCTGAGACGTCAGGTCGAACGCCAACTGCGTCGCATGAGCGGGAAGATTTGCGTAGACCGGCCCCAGCAGAAGATCGCCACCGCGCAGCGTGCCGCTTACGCCGATCTGACTGCGCTGGGCATTGACGTCGATCTTCAGGCGCCCCTTCAGACCAACGCCCTCGCCCGCGACCGAGCCGCCATCGAAGCTGGCCTTGCTCAACTGCAGCGACGCCGCACCCTGGAGGCCATCCGGAAAGAAATCCATGGCCATCGTGCCGTCGATGCTTCCCCGTTTCAGGCGTCCCGACCAGGCATGCGACAGCGGCCCCTGCAGCCAGGCCAGCGGAACATGGATGAATTGCGCCTGGACATGGGTGGTCTGATCCAGCGGCAACGCCAGGGACACCGTCTCGTTCTTTCCATCTCCGAGATCCAGTTGCAGAGTGTTGGCCCCGATATCCAGGATCAGACCGAAGCGCCCCGATTTGCGCAGCATCCCTCCCGGCGCACCGCGCAGCGTGAGGCGGCCCTGGCAGTACCAGGTATCCGAGCGGCTGCGTATCAACGTTCCCTGCAAATCGACCCCGACATGCTTCCAGCCCAGCGCATCGACATCGGCGCTGGCGATGCTCAGGTGCAAGGCGAGCTGCCCATCCGCATCGGGAGCGAGAGTTCCGTCTACCTGCTTCAGCGCGACACCCGGCAGCACGACCGAGGCCGCCTGTACCGACGTCGCGGCCCGTGCCGTGTGCGCTCCCAGCAGGGAGATCGCCAACAGCATCCAGCATGCGCAGTAATTACGGCTTGATCGCAGGTTCATCGCAGGCCATTCTGCCAAACTCTTCCCTAACGTCACATCAACGACCATGCCCGACGTCAACGAAGCAACCGCTTCGCCCGCCTGCGTCCTGCTCGCAGAGGACGACCCGGTCAGCGCCTTGTTCATGGCGGAGGCCATGCGTGGGCTGGGGCTGGACGTCGAATCCTGTGCCGATGGGACACAGGCCTTGTCGTGTGCACGCGAGCGCCGTTACGACCTGCTGATGCTGGATTGCCGCCTTCCCGGCCACGGCGCGCGGGAGATTCTCGACGCGCTGTCGAGCGAGACCACCTCGGCCTCGCACGGCGTACCCGCCATTGCCAGCAGCGCCGAAGTCACACCGGACATGGAGCGCGAGCTTCGCGCCAGCGGTTTTCGTGAAGTCCTGCGCAAACCGCTGCAGGTTCACGAGCTCGAACAGGCTGTGCAAGCCCTGCTACCGCATGCTCCTCCCTTGCTGGACGAGACCGCGGCCCTGGACGCCAGCGGTGACGCGCACACGCTACAGGCGCTGCGCGGTCTGTTCCGCAAAGAACTCGAGACCTTGTCCGCACAGCTCGACGCCTTGATCCAGGAACGCGGGGCGCTGAACGAGCGCCTGCACCGTCTCCGCGCTTCGTGCGGATTTTGCGGTGCGCTGCCGCTGGCGCGTGCATGCGAACAACTTTCGTCCGCCACGCCGGAACGCCGCGATGCGGCGCTGGAACATTTCCGCGAACGACTCGCGGGAACCTTGCTGGCGCTGCAAGAACGCGCGCCGTCCAGCGACTGAGGTCGACTCAACTCGCCGAAGGTGGGCCAGGACGCAACATCCGCCAGGCACGCAACTCGGTACCACCTAGGTGAAAGCGCAACACCTCGCGCATCAATCCACGCAGGCGGCGCAGGCCATCCTGCTCCGGACAGCGATCGGCAGCCAGCGCCAGCAGATCCTCGCCCCGTACAGCCTGCGGCGCCTGCGGAGCGCAACGCTGAGCGCCGGTCTCCGGGAAATAGCGATACAGCGCCTGCGGATCCAACGGCGTTCGGGCATCCGCCTCATGACGAAGCTGCATGGCATACCCCAGCGCATTCAGAAGATCCCGCTCGAAACGCCGGAGCGGCCAACCTGGCGCCTGCGCAGTGTCGAGTCGTGACAGCGTATCGGCATACGCATCGAACAGCATCGGCTGCGGATCCTGGCGCGCGCACATGCGCACGACCAGTTCATTGATGTACAGACCCGAAAGCAGCGCATCGCCCTTCAATCGCAGCAACCGGCCCACCGGCTCGATGCCGCGCAGCGTGGCCAGCTCACCACGCAAAGTGAAGTCCAGCTCCAGCGACTGGAAAGGCTCCAGGTCGGCCCGGCGCAAACGCGAGCGTGGACCGCGCACGCCTCGCGCCACCACGCCGAGACGCCCATGATCGCGCGTCAGGCACTCGAGCAGCAGAGACGTCTCGCGGTAGGCACGCGCATGCAGTACATAGGCAGGCTGCTGCTGGACGAGAAGCATCGGGAACGAAGTCCGAAAGCGGAATCGCTAGGCTAGCGCAGGACGACCGCCGAGAGGATCAGTCGGTGTAACCGAAGCGTTTCAGCGCGTTCTCGTCGTCGCCCCAGCCGGCACGGACCTTGACCCAGAGCTTGAGAAAGACGCGCCGTCCGAACACACGCTCGATGCTGCGCCGTGCGGCCGCGCCGACAGCCTTGAGCTGTTCCCCGCGCGCACCGATGACGATGGCCTTCTGGCTGTCGCGCTCGACCCAGATCACGGCATGAATCTCCGCCAGACCGTCCTCGCGATCCGCAAAGCGCTCGATCTCGACCGTGGTCGCATACGGCAGCTCCTGATCCAGCCGCAGCATGAGTTGCTCGCGCACCATTTCGGCGGCGAGAAACCGCTCGCTCCGGTCGGTCACGTCGTCCGGACCGAAGATCGGCGCGCGTGACGGCAACCGCGAAAGAATGCCCTTCTCCAGATCCTGGAGACCCTTGCGCTTCAGCGCGCTGACGTAGAAGATTTCATCGAAACTGTGCTGCTCGGACAACTCGGCCACGAACGGCAGCAGGGCTTCCTTGTCACG
Source organism: Oleiagrimonas citrea (assembly GCF_012395255.1). Classification (GTDB taxonomy): domain Bacteria; phylum Pseudomonadota; class Gammaproteobacteria; order Xanthomonadales; family Rhodanobacteraceae; genus Oleiagrimonas; species Oleiagrimonas citrea. The sequence goes on along the minus strand of NZ_JAAZQD010000003.1, from coordinate 500,125 downwards.
CAGCTTGTCGACCTTGTTGATCGCCAGCAGCGACGGCACCGAACGCTCGGCGAGCGCTGCGTAGACAGCCTCGTCTTCGTCGGTCCATCGTCCGGCCTCGACGACCTGAACCGCCACATCGACCTCGGCGATGGCCGCGCGCGCGGCACGGTTCAGGCTCCGGTTCATGGCCTTGCGCGCACCGCGGTGCAGGCCAGGCGTGTCCACGTACAGAATCTGACCGTCGTCGCTGTTGGCAATACCGAGAATGCGGTGACGCGTCGTCTGCGGCTTCGGGCTGACGATGCTCAACCGGAAACCGATCAGGGCGTTGAGCAAGGTCGACTTGCCCACGTTCGGGCGCCCGACCAGGGCCACCATGCCGCAGCGGAAATCCTGCTCGGCGGAATCATTCATTTCGTGTCTCCGCGCTCGAGTCGTACAAGCGCTTGTTGGGCCGCGCTTTGTTCAGCCGCGCGACGGCTTTTGCCCTGGGCTTCGAAACGCATCGTGTCGGGCTGCTGCAGCGTGCATGCGACCTCGAAGATACGGGCGTGATCTTCGCCGTGCGCGGCAAGCAGCTCGTAGGTCGGCAACGTCAGCCCGCGCGCCTGCAGCCACTCCTGCAGACGCGTCTTGGCATCCTTGCGCGAACGTGGCGTGTCCTGCACCAGTGCAGCGAACTGCTTCTGCACCACGCGCCGGCAGGCATCGAAGCCTGCATCGAGGTATACCGCCGCAATCAGGGCTTCGTAGGCATCGGCAAGAATCGAATCACGTCGATATCCACCGCTCTTCAGTTCCCCCGGTCCCAGACGCAGCTTGTCGCCAAGCTCGAGTTTGCGTGCCAAGCCGGCCAGTCGCTTGCCATTGACCAACTCCGAACGCAAGCGTGTCAACTCGCCTTCGCTTGCATTCGGGTGGGCTTCAAACAGCATCTCGGCGACCACCAGATCCAGCAACGCGTCGCCGAGAAATTCCAGACGCTCGTTGTTCGGCCGGCCGATGCTCCGATGAGTCAGCGCCAGTTCGTACAGAGCCGGGTCGCGAAAGGAATGATCCAGCTTCACACGCTCACTCGACCGATCCGGACAACGGAACGCTCTTCTCGAAATGCATCAGGAAGTCGATGTTGTAGATGAAATGCACGCGTTTGTCGTACACAACGTGAAGCGTGGTCGAACCACCGCTATTTTGTTCGAAACGGACGTTCTTCGAACCGAACTGATCGTCCGCGTACTGGAAGCTGAGCTTGTACATGAACTCGCGACGGATCTGGTCGCGGCTCTTGCCGGTCAGGTCCTCCTGCGATATTTCCTTCATCGCCTTCTCGACGCCCATGTAGTGGTAGTACGGCGGGAACAGCTTCATCGCCATGTACGCGAAGAAACCCGCGATCAGAATGATGAAGATAAAGCCGAACAGCGTGATGCCTTTCTGCCTGGATTTCATGATTTCGGTCTCCCCTATGCGGCGCCCGCCGGGCCGCCCTGATGCCAGTTAATGCAATACCGTTCCGATGCGGTTCATCGAATGCAGGCTCAGCCAGATGAAGAAGGCCTTGCCGACAAGGTCCTTTTCCGGCACGCAGCCGTGGTAGCGACTATCGTCACTGTCGTCACGATTATCGCCCATCACGAAATAGCAATTCTGCGGCACCGTGACCGGATTGTCGCCATTGGGCACGTTGGGCGCGAAATGCGCCAGCGGCGTCTCGATGATGTGGTGATGCACGCCATCCAGATTCTCGTCCAGCACCATGCCCTGCTTGCTCATGATCATGCGGTCGTACTTGTCCGACACGTCGCCGGCATAGGGCCCGATGGGCTGCGTCTCGACGCGCTTGCCGTTGACGAAGACCTGCTCGCCGCGCACCACGACCTTGTCGCCAGGCAGACCCACGACACGCTTGATCCAGTCCTGATCCGGCGACCACGGCGGACGAAACACCACGATATCGCCGCGCTTGGGCTCGCCCACCTTCAGAATCTTGGTGTGGAACACCGGCAGGCGCAGGCCGTAGCTGAATTTGTTCACCAGAATGAAATCGCCCACCTTCAAGGTCGGATACATCGAGGGTGAGGGAATGCGGAACGGCTCGGCCACGAACGAACGCAGCACCAGCACCAGCAGCACCACCGGAAACAGCGATCGCGACCAGTCCACCGGCCACGGATCGCGATAGTCCTTGCCCGTTTCCTCGGCGCGGCGCTTGCGCGCACGATAGAGGAAAGCGCGGTCCAGCCCCCAGACCAGACCGAACAGAACGGTGAGAACCAGCAGCGTCAACGCAAAATCGAATGCCATGCCTATTTCCTGAAAATCACGCGGGCGGCGCGTGGAATCACACTCGCCCTGCCATGGAATGCCGGGAAAACCGCCGGCACTCCTGCCGCCGATTGTGCCCTATTTCCCTGCATCGTCTACTTGTCGGCCTTCAGCACAGCCAGGAAGGCTTCCTGTGGAATCTCCACACGACCCACCTGCTTCATGCGCTTCTTGCCTTCCTTCTGCTTCTCCAGCAGTTTCTTCTTGCGGCTGACGTCGCCGCCGTAGCACTTGGCCAGCACGTTCTTGCGCAACGCCTTGACCGTCGAGCGGGCGATGATCTGCCCGCCGATGGCCGCCTGGATGGCGACGTCGAACTGCTGTCGGGGAATCAGTCCCTTCATGCGCTCGACCAGGTCCCGACCGCGGGTCTCGGCCTGCACACGGTGCACGATCAGGCTCAGCGCATCGACACGCTCGCCGTTGATGAGCACGTCCACGCGCACGAACGGGCCGGGCTGGAACCGCTGGAAGTGGTATTCCATCGAGGCGTAGCCGCGTGACACCGACTTCAGGCGGTCGAAGAAGTCCAGCACCACTTCGGCCAGCGGCAGTTCGTAGCTGATCTGCACTTGCGTGCCCAAGTACTGGATACCCTTCTGTACACCACGCTTCTCCTCGCACAGCGTGATGATCGCGCCCACGTGATCGGGCGGCGTCAGGATGCTGGCAACGATGATCGGCTCGCGGACCTCGGTGATCTGCGGCGACGCTGGCAGCTTGGCCGGATTGTCCAGGCTGATCACTTCGCCGTCGGTCTTCTCGACTTCGTAGACCACGGTCGGCGCGGTGGTGACCAGGTCCAGGTCGTACTCACGCTCCAGACGCTCCTGCACGATCTCCATGTGCAGCATGCCCAGGAAGCCGCAGCGGAAACCGAAGCCCATGGCCTCGGAGGATTCCGGCTCGAAGAACAGCGCGGCGTCGTTGAGGCGCAGCTTGTCCAGAGCCTCACGCAGGTCCGGATAGTCGTCGGCCGAGACCGGGAACAGTCCCGCGAACACGCGCGGTTGCATCTGCTGGAAGCCGGGCAGCGGCTTGTCCGCCGGATCGTTGGCCAGGGTCAGCGTGTCGCCGACCGGCGCGCCGTGGACATCCTTGATCGCCGCGTTGACCCAGCCGACCTCGCCCGCGCCCAGCCGACCCAGCTTCTTGCGTTTGGGTGTGAACACGCCGACCTCGTCGACACCGTGCGAGCGGCCGGTCGACATCACCTGGATCTTGCTGCCGGGCTTCAGTTCACCCTGCATCACGCGCACCAGCATCACCACACCCAGGTAGTTGTCGAACCAGGAGTCGATGATCAGCGCCTGCAATTTGTCGGTATCACCCGGCTTCGGCGGCGGGATGCGCTGGACGATAGCCTCCAGCACGTCGGTCACGTTCTCGCCGGTCTTGGCGCTGACCGCGATGGCGTCGTCGGCCTCGATGCCGATCACCGCCTCGATTTCCTCCTTGACGCGGTCCGGGTCGGCCGTGGGCAGGTCGATCTTGTTCAGCACCGGCACCACTTCCAGGCCCTGCTCCACCGCGGTGTAGCAGTTGGCCACCGACTGCGCCTCCACGCCCTGCGCGGCGTCGACCACCAGCAGCGCGCCCTCGCACGCCGACAGCGAACGGCTGACCTCATAGGAGAAGTCCACATGGCCCGGCGTATCGATGAAGTTGAGCTGGTAGGTCTTGCCGTCGCGCGCGGTGTACGGCAACGACACAGCCTGCGACTTGATCGTGATGCCGCGCTCGCGCTCAATGGGATTGTTATCGAGCACCTGCTCGGCCATCTCGCGCTCGGTCAGACCGCCGCAGAGCTGGATGATGCGATCGGCAAGCGTCGACTTGCCGTGATCGACGTGGGCGATAATGGAGAAGTTGCGAATATGATCCATGGAATCCGTGCTTGGCTTGGGCCATGCTGCCGTGTGCACATGGCAAGGCACCGCCCGCGGACGCAGACGGTGCAAGGCGTCGATTATCGCATGGAACGCCGTATCCATGCGCACCGCCGCAAGGGGCGGCGGTGCGCGGGAACAACGCTTATTCGCTGCCCGGCTTGGCCGCCGTGACCGTAACGAATGCCGTATTGCCGCCTCGATCACGGACCAGCAGCATCACCGTGCTGCCCGGCTTGTACTCGGCGATGGCCTTGTCGAACTGGGACACCGTGGAGACCTTCTTGCGGCCGACCATCAGCACCACGTCACCGGGGCGCAACCCGGCCTCGGCGGCATTGCGACCATCGACATGGTCGATGACCACGCCGCCCTCGCTGCGCTTGAGGCCCAGCATCTGGCGCTGATCGTCGGTCATGGACTGCACGCTGAAGCCTAGCTTGGAACTGCTGCTGCCCATCGAACCGGCGGACGGCCCGTCACCATTGCCCTTCAGCTCGCCGAGCTTGACCTTGATTGTGCGCGTCTTGCCGTCACGGATCACCTTCAGCGTGCACTCGGTGCCCGGAGCGGTGGCCGCTACCATCGGCGGCAGATCCGAAGCGGTGTTCACCACGCGCCCGTCGAAGTCCGTGATGACATCGCCGACCTTCAGTCCGGCCCGATCACCCGGGCTGCCCGGATTGACGGTACGCACCAGCGCGCCACGCACATCAGCCAGGCCCAGCGCCTTGGCCTTGTCCTGGTCGACATTCTGGATGCCCACGCCGATCATGCCCCGCGACACATGACCCTTGGTCTTGAGCTGCTGCACGGCATTCATGGCCAGATCGATGGGAATCGAGAACGACACGCCCATGTAGCCGCCGGTGTTGGAATAGATCTGCGAATTGATGCCGACCACCTGGCCATCCAGATTGAACAGCGGACCTCCGGAGTTGCCGCGATTGATCGGCACATCGGTCTGGATGAACGAGGTGTAGGGCTGGTCCTGGCGCCCCAGATTGCGTCCCACGGCGCTGACGATGCCCTGGGTCACGGTGTAGTCGAAGCCGAACGGCGAGCCGATCGCCAGCACCCACTGCCCCGGCTTGAGCTTGCTCGAATCGCCGATGGACACGGTCGGCAGGTCGTGCGCCTTCACCTTCAGCAACGCGATGTCATAGAGCTTGTCCGAGCCCACGACCTTGGCCTTGAAGGTGCGATGGTCCTGCAGGCGCACCGTCACCGAGTCGGCATCGTCGACCACGTGGTCGTTGGTCAGGATGTAGCCGTCACTGGAGATGATGAAGCCCGAACCCAATGAGGTGTGCGCGGGATCTTCCTGGGGCCCCATCGGGCCGCCGAAGAAACGACGAAGAATCTCCGGAATCTGCTGCTGATCCGGACCGCCCTGCTGCTGCATCTGCATTGAGGGCGACTTGCCGCCGTCGTACTTGGCCTCGACATGCACCACCGCAGGCGCGTTCTTCGAGACGATGCCGGTGAAATCCGGCAGTTGCGCGGCCTGGGCGCCGATGGCGAGCATCAGCAGACCGAAGGTGGCGCCGAGACGCATCGTAATGGCTCTCATGGGGTGGTTGCCTCCTTGGATGGTTTCGTCGAAACAGATGCCATGTCGCACATGGCCACAACGGGTCGACCAGCGGAACGCATGGTCCGCGGGGTTCTTCGATTTGGGAAATGGCGTCACGAGAACGCGAAGGACGACGGCGCACGCCGCCGTCCCGTTGTTTGCGTCAGTGCGCCTTCGTCGGCGATTCGGAGCTCGGCGTCATCGGGATGACCCAGCCGCCGACATCCGCCCGCCCGTACTGGCGGGGATTGGCGGCCTCGTGCGCCGGATAACCGCGCATGCTCATGTACGGCGCCGCCCGCCTTGCATACGTGGTCGGGATGAGTGCATCGCCGCTCAACTGGTACGTGGCAGGCGTCAACGTGTCACCGCGCAACTGACCATCCAGTGTGCTGGCCGATGCGCGCTGACTGAGCTGACCCGCCATCGGCGTGATCGACAACCAGCTCGGCACCTCAGGGGCGCGCATCACGGTGTTGGCGGAAACATCCGAAGACGTGTTCGCTGCGGCAATGGCCGGACCGCCTGCGGCTGCGTCGCCGGGGGACGAGGTCTGCGGCTGCGCAACCATCAGGGCCACGGCGGCCACACTGGCGGCAATCGCACCGCCGGCGGACCAGCGCAACCATCGTCGCGAGCCGTGACCGACCGCGGCGGAAGACGGCGCCGAATCCAGCGCAGCCATCACACGGTCGGCGAAATCGACGCGCGCCGCCCCGGAAAATTCGCCACGCAGGCAATCGCGTCCGACGTGGTAACTGGTCCACGACGCGCGCAATTCGGCGTCGTGCTCGACGCGCCGCAGCAGGAAGCGAACCTGATCGAACGCAAGCTCGCCATCGGTCAAGGCGGAGAGGTTCTCACGGTGGGCTTCGTTCATCTTTACGATTCCTCACGATGGGACAGCAGGGGCCGCAGTTGCCGGTCGATGGCCTCACGGGCCCGGAAGATACGGGAGCGCACGGTGCCGATCGGGCAATCCATGGCTTCAGCGATCTCCTCATAGCTGAGACCGTCCACCTCCCGCAGGGTGATGGCCGTGCGCAGCTCGTCCGGCAGTTCTTGGACAGTGGAAAACACGGTTTGTTCCACCTCCTCGCGCATCATTTCGCGTTCAGGGGTGGCCGTCTCGTACAGACGCTCCGCGGTCGGACCGTACATCGCGTCCTCGACGGCGATGTCATCGGCCGGCGGACGCCGCCCGCGTGCAACCAGGTGATTCTTGGCGGTGTTGACGGCGATCTTGTACATCCAGGTGTAGAACGCACTGTCGCCGCGGAACGACTTCAGGGCGCGCCAGGCGCGCACGAACGCCTCCTGCGCAACGTCTTCGCATTCGCTGCGGTCGGAGATGTAACGGGAAATCAGCCCGATCACCTTGTGCTGGTACTTGCGCACCAGCAGGTCGAACGCGCCCCTGTCGCCATTTTGTACGCGCTCGACGAGCGCGCGGTCCAGTTCGTTTTCGCCCATGCCGGGCCATTCTCCTCTGCAGTCCCCTGCGGGACTGCGCCCGTATCAGGTGTTCACCCGGCATCGACATGAGCGCCGATACGCGCAACCCTGACTATGACCGGCAAATCCGGCCGGAGTTCGCTAACGAGGATGGGGGCGGTCGCCAGGGTCGTCAAGAAGCCCCGCGCACGACCATCAACCGGCCATGCCGCCTTCGGCACGCCGCCCGTACAGACGCTGCCGCTCGGCCATCATGCGATCGAAGGCCTGCGCCGGCAGCGGACGGCAGAACAGATATCCCTGCACCTCGTCGCAGTGCTGTTCTCGCAGAAAACGCAGATGCGGCTCGATCTCGACACCCTCGGCGACCACATCCCGCTTCAGGCTGTGCGCCATGTCGATGGTGGCCTTGACGATGGCCTCGTCATCCGGGTCCACGCCGATGTTGCGCACAAAGCTCTGGTCGATCTTGATACGCCGCGCCGGCAGACGCCGCAGATAATCGAGCGAAGCGTGCCCGGTACCGAAATCGTCGATGGCGATCTGGCACCCGATCTCGTGCAGCGCGTCCAGATTCTCCATCAGGTTGGTGACCGACTTCACGCTGATACTCTCGGTCACTTCCAGCTCCAGGCTGCTCGGATCGAGTCCGCTGGAAGCGAGCGCGTCGGCGACCATCTTGGGCAGGCTCTTCTGGCGAAGCTGCACCGCCGACAGATTCACGCCGACGCGCAGCTGCAGGCCATACCGCTGCTGCCAGGCATAAGCGTCGGCGCAGGCCGTGCGCAGCACCCATTCGCCGATGCCGACAATGAGACCGGTTTCCTCGGCCAGCGGGATGAAGAAGCCGGGACTGATCATGCCCAGTTCCGGATGCTCCCAGCGCACCAGCGCCTCCATGCCGACGATGTCCTCGGACTCGACGTCGATCTGCGGCTGGTAGTACACACGCAGCTCGCCGTTGTCCTCGGCCTTGCGCAAATTGCTTTCCAGGGCGATTCGCTGCTGGCTCGACTCCTCCGAAACCGCCTGGTAGACCTGATAGTTGTTCCGTCCCATGCCCTTGGCGTTGTACATCGCCACATCGGCGTACTTGAGCAGGTCGTCGGCCGTGGTGGCGTCGTCCGGATAGAAGCTGATGCCGATCGAGGCCGTCATGCGCAGCTCGGAATCACCTTCCAGCGTCAGCGGCACTTCCATCAGGTTGACGATCTTCTCGGCGATGCGCTTGACGTCGTCGCGCTGGGTGATGTGGCGAAGGATCACCGTAAATTCGTCGCCGGCATAGCGCGCCACGGTATCGGAGCCGCGCACCGACTTGCGCAGACGCTGCGCCACGGCATTGAGCACCTTGTCGCCGACGGAATGTCCCAGCGAATCATTGATGCTCTTGAAGCGGTCCAGATCCACGAACAGCACGGCGAACATCTCGCCGGTGCGGCGTGCTTCACGCAGCGTGGTTTCCAGGCGGTCGTTGAACAGCAGGCGATTGGGCAGTCCGGTCAGGCCGTCCTGCAGGCCCTTGGCGCGTCCCTGCTCGCGTGCGCGTTGCAGCTCCAGATCGAAGCCGAAGCGCGCCGCGGCCACACGCAGCGTCTCGGCCAGCAGCGGCCGCCCGCGCCAGGAGTCGCGCGAACCGATCAGCAAGGCGCCAAGCACATTGCGGCGTTCGTCCAGCAGCGGCAATCCGGCGAATGCGCCGAAGCCCATCCTGGCGATGAAATCGTCATTCTGCGCCACCTGCGGGCTGATCGCCGGCAGCAGCACCGGGCGGCCGTCCAACACCAGCTTCAACGTGCCACCGTTAAGCGGGTCCGGCGCATCGCTGGTGAACTGGCGGCGCAGCTCACGCGTCAGCAACTGCGGGCCGTCCTCGAGTTCGGGGCGCGCCGAGTAGACCGCCACGTAGTCCAATTGCAGCAGATCCGCCAACAGTCGGGCCGAGGCGGCCATGCGATCCTCGCCCTTGCCCGTGGCCTGCATGCGGGCGAGCAGCCCCATGGCCATGCGCGCAGCTTCCAGTTCGCGGCGATCCCTCAGACTGACCAGATGCACGAGCTGACCGCCGCGCGTGACCGGCTGCATGGTCAAGTCGACCACGTCCGACTCGCCGTTCGCGCGCCCGCGATTGCAGCGGCGGCGAGCCACGCCGTCCTTCTCCACCACCTCGCGCATCTTTGCGAATTGACTCTCGCTCAGGCCGAGCAGGGGCGCCGCATCCCTGCCCCGCAGCTGTTCACGCCCGTAGCCGGAGCTGCGTTCGAAGGACGGATTCAGGTCCAGGATCTCGCCGTTGTCGGCATCCAGGACCAGCAATTCGTTGTCATCGCAATCGAAGGCAAAGCGGTAATCGCCCATCGCGCCGGCACCGACAATGGCCGGCTTGCGGTCCTTCCCGGACAACAGGGTCAGCAATTTGACACGTGTTTCCCCGACATCGATCGGACTCCGGAGCCAGTCATCGACACCGGGCGGAACATGCTGGTACCCCCAGGATCGCTGCTGCGGATCGGCACTGAGGATGCCGAGTATGTGCACGCCAGCTGCCTCTGGCAGGCTGCGAAGATGTGCACACAGCGCGACGTTCTCGTGTGCCTCGCCGTGGAAATCCAGAATCACCGCCTGCAATTCGGAGCCTTCGGACAGCAGATTGCGCGCCTGGCGCGCGTCGCGAGCGGTGTACAACGCCGCGAGCCCCTGTCCGTCTAGCGCATCGAAGAGTCTACGGCGATCATCGCGGTCCGCGGCCACAATCAGAACATGCGGTGCCAACTTGGCGAACATAGTCAGACCACCCAGCGTCCGTCGCGCAACCGCGGCCGCGCACCCGCCACGGCTCCGCCGATCACCGTCGCCAATCCGTCGACCGATTCGATCAACGCGTCGTCGTTGGTCAGCAATACCACCCGTCGCACTTGCTCCGAACGTCGCCGCTCGAGCTGACGAAGCAGCGTCTGCTCGGCGCGGTCGAGCGGCCCCTGCACGCCGATCATCAGATAGATGCCGAAATGCATGCTCTGCAGCACATAACGCAGCGTGTCGCCGACGCGCCGACATCCCGGAACCCGCACACCGCCTTCGCGCAGGCTGTGCAGACCGCCGTCGTGGTACCACACATATGCGCTCTGCCCGCTTCGACGCGTAATCTGCCTGAACTGTTCGACCAACACCTCGGGCTGATCGGTACGCAGCACCACAAGCGTCGACTCGGCGTCGACGATGCGGTCGAGAGTGTCTATGCCTGGCTGGAGTCCTGCCGCTTCCATCGTATGGTTCGTTCCAATGTTGCGTGACACAGCACCTGCGCCCCATCCACACGGCCGCGTCGCCTGCGCAGCATAAGCGATGCTAGCCCGATGCGCACGGGTTCCCCGGACATGTATACGCCACAGGTTCAGCACCGCTGTGAAGCATCTCGCATTCACGGAAACCTCGCGGTATCGTGATCGTCCCATTCCGCTGGCGATACAGAGCTCATGTTCGAGGGATTGCGCTTCAAGCACTGGCAGACCGGCTGCGACGACGACGGCATCGTGACCCTGGCCCTGGACCGGGCCGACAGCAGCGTCAATGCACTGTCGCGCGCGGTGATCGAGGAACTGGACGAAATCGTCGAGCGGCTGGCCATCGAAGCGCCGCGCGGCGTGATCGTCCATTCCGCCAAGTCCGCCGGCTTCGCGGTCGGCGCCGACGTCCACGAATTCATCGAGTTCGCACGCCACGACAGCGTGCTCGACAACATCCGCAACGGCCAGAAGGTCTTCCAGAAACTGGCGCGCCTGCCCTGCACCACCGTCGCCGCCATTCACGGCGCCTGCATGGGTGGCGGCACAGAACTGGTGCTGGCTTGCGATCAGCGCGTGGCCGTGAACGCCCCGAACACGCGCATCGGGCTGCCCGAAGTCATGCTCGGCATCCATCCGGGCTGGGGCGGCACCGCTCGTCTGCCGCGTCTGATCGGCGCACCGCAGGCGCTGCCGGCCATGCTCACTGGTCGCCCCTTCTCGGCAGGCCGCGCTCGCGCCGCCGGTCTGGTCGATGCGCTGTGCGAGGCCGATGCATTGATGGAGATGGCGCGCAAGCTTGTGCACCGTCCGCGCAAGCGACCTTTTCCGCAACGCTTCATGGCCTGGGCCACCAATATCTGGCCGACACGGCAGATCCTCGCACCGATGGTGCGCAAACAGACTGCCGCCAAGGTGCGCAAGGAGCATTACCCGGCACCGTTCGCACTGATCGAAGTCTGGCGCCGCGGCGGAAGTGATATCAGTCAGCGCCTGCGCCTGGAGGCCAAGTCAGTGACCCGGCTCGCCGCCACGCCGACCGCACGCAACCTGATCCGCGTGTTCTTCCTGCAAGAACGACTGAAGAAGCTCGGCTCCGATACCGAACATGGCATCGAGCACGTGCACGTAGTCGGCGCCGGCGTCATGGGCGGCGACATTGCAGCCTGGAGCGCACTCAAGGGATTCCAGGTCACGCTGCAGGATCGCGAAATGAAATATGTACAGCCGGCACTGGATCGTGCCCGCGCGCTGTACGAAAAGAAGCTGAAGTCCGCAGACAAAGCCGCCGAACCGATGTCACGCCTGCGCGCGGACGTCGAAGGCAAGGGCGTGGCCGACGCCGATCTCGTCATCGAGGCCATCTACGAGAACGCCGAAGCCAAGCAGAAGCTCTATGCGAACATCGAACCCCAGTTCCAGGCCAACGAGCTGCTGGCCAGCAACACCTCCTCGATTCCGCTCGATGAACTGCGCAGCGGCCTGAAACATCCCGAACGCTTCCTCGGCCTGCACTTCTTCAATCCTGTGGCGAAGATGCCGTTGGTCGAGGTCGTGCGGCACGACAAGATGGACGCGCAGACCGAAAAGCGCGCCCTGGCCTTCTGCAAGGCCATCGGCAAGCTGCCGGTGGCCGTGGCCGGCACGCCGGGCTTCCTGGTCAACCGCATCCTCATGCCCTATCTGCTGGAATCGATCCGCATGCTCGGCGAGGGCGTCCCCGGCGCCGTGCTGGACAAGGCCGCGCGTCGCTTCGGCATGCCCATGGGTCCGATCGAACTGGCCGACACCGTCGGGCTGGATGTATGCGTGTCCGTGGGCAAGGAGCTGGCGCCCTTCCTCGGATTGCAGATTCCACACGGCATGGAGGACCGTCTCGACGACGGCAAGCGCGGCAAGAAAGACGGTCGCGGGTTCTACGTGTGGGAAGACGGCAAGCCGCAGAAGCCGGAGGTCGAGTCCGGCTACAAGCCCGCCGACGACATCACCGACCGCATGATTCTTCCGATGGTCAACGAAGCCGTGGCCTGCCTGCACGACAAGGTCGTCGACGAGGCCGACCTGCTGGATGCCGGCGTGATTTTCGGCACGGGCTTCGCACCGTTCCTCGGTGGTCCGATCCAGTACATCCGCGAAACAGGCGCCGACGAATTGCGCAATCGGCTCGAGACCCTCGCGCGTAGTCACGGAGATCGCTTCCGTCCGCGCGACGGGTGGGACAGTCCACTCCTGCGCGAACGCTCGGACGTCTGAACCGGAGAGTCGGCGTCCACACGGGACGCCGACCGCACATCACCAGACCAGGTCGTCCGGCACGCCGTCGTCGCCCTTGCCGCTCTCGGTCTCGGGATCGACCTGCAATGCGATGTGCTCGGGCGCAAAGGCGCGCACCTTGTCCGCGACATCCAGCGCAACCAGAAGATAGCGTCCTCCCTGCTGCACGACCGCCAGTTCGCCGGCATTGAGTCGCGCCAACTGATCGCTATCGACATGCACGCGACGGATCTTTCCGCCGTACTCGAAATGACGCATCAACTCGGCATCGGCCTTGTTCAGGATCGCGCCGTCCAGCACTTCGCGCAGCTTGCGTTTGCGCTCCTTGCGCTCTCGCGCCAGACGCTCGGCTTCGGCCTTCTCGCGCCGACGCTCGCCAGCCTCGGCCTTTGCGCGCATCGCATAGGCGCGCGCAAGATCGACTTCACCGGAAGCCGACTCCGATGCCGAAGCAGATTTGGCACTACCGCGATTTTTCCCACCGCGTTTTTTCTTGCTGAACTCGCGACGCTCCGGCTTCGGCTTCGCCTTGCTGACGAAGCCGGCCTTGAGCAGTTGATCTCGCAACGAATCGGCCATGACATGGCACCCTTTCAATCATGACGTCCCAGCCTGCATCCAAGCAGGCCGGCGTTTCAGTAGTGTGGCGGCGGCGGCTCGCTATGTGCGTCGTGGCCGACCGCGGCACGCAATGCAGTAACCTCGCTGCGCAACGCGCGCAATGCTTGCTCGACCGCCAGCAGTCGCTGGCTGAGGTCGGCATCCGCCTCGGACAGACCGCCGACCGCATCATCGAGGAAAGTCAGGCGGACTTCGATGTCCTGCAAGCGTTCGGATTCCTGGGTCATGGTCTGCTCACTCAGCTGCGGCTGACCTGCGCGGAACGACCGCGACCGATGCCGTAATAGGCCAGCCCCGCTTCTTCGACCTGCTCCGGATCGTACAGATTACGGCCGTCGAACAGCACGCGCTCACCCAGGCGCTCGGCAAGCATTTCGAAATCCGGGCTGCGGAAAGCCTTCCATTCAGTGACCACGGCCAGCGCATCGGCGCCGTCCAGCGTCTCCTGCAGGGAATCGCACAGCAGCAGATCCTCGCGCTCGCCATAGATGCGCCGCGCCTCGTCGCGCGCCTCGGGATCGAAGGCCCGAATGCGCGCACCGGCCTTCCACAGCGCCTCCATCAGATAGCGGCTGGGCGCCTCGCGCATGTCGTCGGTATTGGGCTTGAACGCCAGTCCCCACAGCGCGATGGTCCGACCCTTCAGATCGCCCTCGAAGTGACGCTCGATGAGTTCATACAGTTTGTGCTTCTGCTTCGCATTGACGGCTTCCACGGCCTCCAGCAGCGTCGCAGTGTAATCGTGCGCCTTCGCCGTGCGTTCCAGCGCCTGCACATCCTTGGGGAAACACGAACCGCCGTAGCCCGCGCCCGGGTAGATGAAATGAAAACCGATGCGCGGGTCCGAGCCGATGCCAAGACGCACCTGTTCCACGTCCGCACCGACGCGCTCGGCGATGTTGGCGATCTCGTTCATGAAGCTGATCTTGGTCGCCAGCATCGCATTGGCCGCGTACTTGGTCAGCTCGGCGGAACGCTCATCCATCACCACCAGACGCTCGTGATTGCGATTGAACGGTGCGTACAGCTTGCTCAGCTGCGCGATCGCCCGGTCGCTGGAACTGCCGATGACAATCCGGTCCGGACGCATGCAATCGTTGACCGCATCGCCTTCCTTGAGGAACTCGGGATTCGAAACGACGTCGAACTCGACCTTGGCGCCACGTGCATCGAGCGCAGCGCGCAACGTGGCGCGCACACGGTCGGCCGTACCGACCGGCACCGTGGACTTATCGACAACCACGGCGTAGTGATCGAGATGCTCGCCGATCGTCGAAGCGACTTCGAGCACGTAGCGCAAGTCGGCGCTACCGTCCTCATCCGGCGGCGTTCCGACGGCGATGAAAATCGTTTCGGCCTGAGCAATGGCCGGCGCCGCTTCGGTCGTGAAGCGCAGGCGTCCGCTGGCGTGGTTGCGCGTCACCATCGGTTCCAGACCCGGTTCGTAGATCGGGATCTGACCCCGCTCCAAGCCGGCCACCTTGTCTGCATCCACATCCACACAGACTACGTGATTGCCCATTTCGGCAAGGCATGTACCCGTGACCAGGCCCACATAGCCGGTACCGAAGATCGTCACTTTCATGATGGCTCTTTATCCACTGACTGGAACAGACTGCACATTGTAGGCAGCCCGCGGGACGGGGACCAGCGCACGCCTCTCCACGACGCCGGAAACAAGACGGGGCGCGGATCGTTCCGCGCCCCGTACGAACACTTGCAAGGTCGAACGGAACTTGATCAGTTGCCGCTGTCGCCCTTGCCACCGCTGCTCGGCGCAGGCGGCGTGGTCTTGTCCAGCTTCACGTCGAAGATGATCGTGGCATTCGGCGGGAAGCCGTTCTGCGGCTGCTCGCCGTAGGCCAGGTCCGACGGAATGTACAGCTTGTAGTGACCACCGACCTGCATCAGCTCCAGGCCTTCGCGGAAACCCGGGATCACGCTGGACAGCGGAATCGGGGTCGGGCCACCGCCCTTGTGGTCGGCCGAAGCGTCGAACTTCTTGCCATCGATGAAGGTGCCCACGTACTCGATGTCCGCGGTGTCCTTCGGACCCGGATGCGGACCCGTACCCTGCTTGATGACCTTGTACTGCAGGCCCGACGACGTGGTCTTCACGCCCGGCTTCTTCTTGTTCGCGGCCAGGAACGCGGCGCCTTCGCGCTTGTTCTTGGTGGCCATCTTCTCGTACTCGGCCTTGGCCTTGCTGCGCAGCTCGGTGACGAACGCTTCACGCACCTGCTTGGCCTTGGCTTCGTCGATCTGCGGCTTCTTGCCGGACAGCGCGTCCTGCAGGGCCTTGGCGACGATGGACGGATTGATCTCGTCGCGGACGATCGGCGGCAGCTGGCTCGCCAGATCCCAGCCCACCACGTAGCTGGCCTCGTTCTTGTTGACCTTGGGCGCAGCCTTGGACTTGCCGCCCGTCTGCGCGAACGCACCTGTGGACATGGCCAGCGCGGCAACGGCGACGGCCGTCATCGCATAACGCGGAAAATGCTTCATTCGATACTCCCTCGTGTGTGGTTGTGCCGGCGCCATCGGAATCGACCTCCCCTGACACGGACAGGCCGAGCATTGTGCCGGTCTTGCAGCCGGCTTGGCAACGGCGCGCGACAATGGACAAACGTGCCCCACAAAGGTTCCTGCGCGGCGTGCCGCAACGCCTTTTTCCGGCGCGGGATCACACGTCCCGCGACATTCCGCATCAGCTTGCGCCGGCACCATCCTGTTTTTCAGTGGATTTCGACGGCAATGCCGTGGGGCCATCCGGACTCAATGTGTCTTTCAATGCCGCCTGCAGACGCGCATGCAGGCGCACGAGTCCGCGCCAGAGCACCAACGCTGCCAGCACACCCGCGACGATCAGCATCAGCGCCACACCGCGCGGCGGCAGAATCGCCGAACTCAGGGCCACCACCAGCAAGGCCAATGCCACCAGCGTCAGCAAGGGAATGATCCGCGCGAGCACGTTGCGGATCGCAAACGTGTACTGCCCGGCAAAACGCTCGCGGATGCCCAGCTCGGCCAGCAGCATGCCCAGCGCGTCCGACTTGCGGTACACCGCGATCAGCATCGGCAGCGACAGGAACAGCGCACAGGCCCAGATCACCGAATGCCGCGTGTCGCGATCGATGCCGAACTGCGAGAAGAACCGCCAGTTGTGTGCATTGACGTACGCGCCGATCACGAACAACGTCACCACCAGCGCGATGTTCACGCCGATGTGCCACAGGAAGCGGCGGAACATCGCAGCGATCACCGCGTTCTCGTCCACCGGCCGCAGATTCTCCAGCCATTCGCTATAGCTGCGCGCCAGACTGCGCATCGGACGCGGCACTACACGCGACATGCCGTCGACGATGCGGTCGGCCGAACGCACCAGATACGGCGACATCGCCATGCATAGCACCGACACCGCCACGGCCACCGGATAGATGAAGTCGCTGACCACACCCAGTGAGACGCCCAGCGTGGCCATGACGAAGGAGAACTCGCCGATCTGCGCCATGCTGAGTCCCGTGCGCATCGAGGTGCGCGCATCGTGTCCGGTCAGGAACACGCCCAGGCTCACCGCGAACGTCTTGCCGAGCACCACCACCACCGCGATGATCAGCGCCGGACCGATGTAGTGGTACAGCATCGCCGGATCGATCTTCAGCCCGATGGCGACGAAGAACAACGCCGCGAACATGTCGCGCAATGGCTCGACCAGGTGCACCACACGACCGGAGCTGCGCGACTCGGCCACCACCGCGCCAGCCAGAAACGCGCCCAGCGCTACGCTGAAACCCATACTCGCCGCCAGCAGACAGGCACCGAAGCAGATACCCAGCACGCAGATCAGCAGCACCTCGTCACGACCGTATCCGGCCACGTGATCGACCAGGCGCGGCAGCAACAGCAATCCCAGAATCAGGCCCACCACCACGAACAGCCCCAGATGCCAGACCACACTGATCGCGTCGGCGGCCACCGTGCCGCCCAGCGCCACGGCGGTCAGCACAGTCAGCAGCACCACCGCCATCACGTCCTCGGCCACCAGCACGCCCACCACCAGCCGCGCGAACGGCTGATGCCGCAGCTTGCCCTCGGCCAGCATGCGCGAGGCCACCATGGTCGAGGACAGCGCCACCATCGCTGCCAGGAACAGCGCGTCGATGCGCGACCAGCCCAGCCACTCGCCCAGGCTGTAGCCGAACCACAGCATCAGGCCGACCTCCGCCACCGCCGCCACCAGCACGCCCGCGCCGACGCTGCGCAACTTGCGCACGCTGAACTCCAGCCCCAGCGTGAACATCAGCAGCACCACACCGAGATTGGAAATGTCGTTGATGGTGCGCGGATCGGCGACCAGCGGTCCCGGTGTGTGCGGACCGATCAGCACACCGACCAGGATGTAGCCCAACAGCGCCGGCTGACGCAGTCGATGGAAGATCAGCGTGGCCGCGCCGGCGACCAGCATCACGATGGCGAGGTCGCGAATGAAGCCGATGTCGTGCATAGATGCTCCCCGAGGTCTTGCGTGCAGTATGCCGGACACTCCCCGAACCTTGCCGGAATCCCTTTTGCGACAGTGCTTTCGGCGCCCCCGGAAAAAAAGTTGAAATTGTTTGCACGAAAACGCTTGACGAAGAGGGGGCACATCTCTATTCTTTCGCGCTTCCAGCGGCGGGGCCATAGCTCAGCTGGGAGAGCGCTACAATGGCATTGTAGAGGTCGCCGGTTCGATCCCGGCTGGCTCCACCACTAAACCCTGTCCCCATCGTCTAGAGGCCTAGGACACCACCCTTTCACGGTGGCGACCGGGGTTCGAATCCCCGTGGGGACGCCAAGTTTGGCAACAGGGATGAAAGCTGGAAACACAACGCGGAGCGGTAGTTCAGTTGGTTAGAATGCTGGCCTGTCACGCCGGAGGTCGCGGGTTCGAGTCCCGTCCGCTCCGCCACTATTGAAGAAAAAAGCCCGCCTCGCGCGGGCTTTTTTCTTGCCCGGAATGCAGCACGACGGCGCACGCACGACGGCGCACGAATGCAGCACGACGGCGCACGCACGACGCAGCGCGCCACACGACCAGACCGCACGGCGTCACTGAACAAAGCGGAGTGCATGCCCCGGGCCGAAGCCCGGAACTCAGGCGTAACGCACCTTCGGCGTCTCGTCGATGCGCTGCAGCGTGCCGATGGAATGCCCCTGGTCGGCCAGGTATTCCAGCCAGCGATTGAGAAAGCTGTTCATGCGCAGACGATGCTGCATCACCGTGCGCGCCTCGGGAAACGGACCCAGCACCTGCCACAGGTGCCGGCCCGGTTCGCAGTGCCAGGCCTCGGCCTGCTTGGCATCGGTGTACATGCGCAACTGTGCCGACGGCGTCGGCAACCCCGTGCGCTCATCGACGAAGCCGTAGCTGAGGTCTAGTTCCAGCGTGTAGCGATGACGCTCCAGCACGTGCATGTGCACCTGCAGGCCGTCGCCGGGATCGGACGCATAGTGCCCGGCCTCCAGCCGATGCGGCGCGAACAGGCGCGCCAGGCGCGCATAGTTCTCCGTATACAGCCCCATCAGATAACCGAAGCGGCTGGGCAGAACGCTGGTCGGACGGTCGAGAATCTCGCTCATGGCCCGATGCTAGCATCGCCGCGGTCGATGCCGCGACAGACCGGACATGCTCTTACGCACAGGTTCAGAACACGT
Source organism: Oleiagrimonas citrea (assembly GCF_012395255.1). GTDB lineage: Bacteria > Pseudomonadota > Gammaproteobacteria > Xanthomonadales > Rhodanobacteraceae > Oleiagrimonas > Oleiagrimonas citrea. Next base: position 481,025 of record NZ_JAAZQD010000003.1, on the reverse strand, counting down.
CCCGTTCCAGCCCCATGTGGCTGAGGATGCGCGAGGCGATCTCTTCGATCGACAGGTGCGTGGTGTTGATCTGCGGAATGTTGTGCGTCAGGAACATGTGCTGCGCCCTGCCCAGTTCCCAGCGCGCCTGCTCGACACTGGCGTAGCGACTGTTCGGCCGCCGCTCGGAGCGAATCTGCGCCAGACGCTCGGCGTCGATATTCAACGCATACAGGCGCGGCTTGTGCACCCGCAGGAAACTCGGCAGATGGTCCTGCTCCAGATCGTCGTCGGTCAGCGGATAGTTGGCCGCCTTCACGCCGTACTGCAGCGCCATGTACAGACAGGTCGGCGTCTTGCCCGAACGCGACACGCCGACCAGGATCACGTCGGCGTCGTCGAACTTGGTGCTCATGCCGTCGTCGTGAGTCAGCGCGTAGTTGGTGGCGTCGATGCGGCGGTCGTAGCGATTGGTGTCGACCAGACCGTGAGAACGGTTCACCGCGCCCGAGCGCTTGGTGCCCAGCTCCTGCTCCAGCTGCCCCATGAATGGCGCGAACAGATCGATCATCAACGCCCCGCTGCCCGCCACCACGCTGCACAACGCCTGATCCGCCATCGTGTTGACCACGATGGGCTTCATGCCGCTCTTGGCGTAGGCGGTCTTGATCCGCAGCGCCGCGGCCGCCGCCTTGTCCGCATCGTCCACGAACGGCAGGCGATGGGCGTCGAAGTCGATGCCCTCGAACTGGGCCAGAATCGAATGACCGATGGTCTCGGCGGTGACGCCGGTGGAATCGGAAATGAAGAACACCGTGCGACGCATGCGCGGAAAACTCCTTGGAAGACGTGCCCGGCAGTCTACCGGAGCCGCGCTCGGCACCGCCCGTGTCCTGAACGCACGCCGCCGCAAACCTTGTTGTAGACGGTCCGGCAGGCGACAATACCGATTCTTTTCATGGCGTTTCACCCGTTTTCAGGGCGTTGCGTCCGTTCACCCCAAGGGAGTTCCCGTTTTGAGTGACCTGGTGCTTTGGCTCGACAGCCTGCGCATGACCGACCTTGCCAAGGTCGGCGGCAAGAACGCCTCGCTCGGCGAGATGATCGGCAACCTGGCCCAGCTCGGCGTGTCCGTGCCCGGCGGCTTCGCCACCACGGCCGACGCCTACCAGACCTACCTCGAGAAGAGCGGTCTGGCCGAGCGCATCCGCAAGCGTCTGGAAACCCTGGATGTGGACAACGTCGATGAACTGGTCGCCGGCGGCAAGGAGATCCGCGGCTGGATCGTCGACACCGCCCTGCCCGACGACCTGGCCCAGGCCATCCGCGACGCCTATGCCAAGTTGTGCGAACAGGCCGGCTCCGACGACATCGCCGTCGCCGTGCGCTCCTCGGCCACCGCCGAGGATCTGCCCGACGCCAGTTTCGCCGGTCAGCAGGAGACCTTCCTCAACGTGTCCGGCATCGACGATGTGCTGCACACGGTCAAGGAAGTCTTTGCCTCGCTGTACAACGACCGCGCCATCGCCTACCGCGTGCACCACGGCTTCAAGCACGAAGACGTGTTCCTGTCCGCCGGCGTGCAGCTGATGGTGCGCTCGGACATCGGCGCCTCCGGCGTGCTGTTCACGCTGGACACCGAATCCGGCTTCCGCGACGTGGTCTTCGTCACCGGCAGCTACGGTCTCGGCGAGATGGTCGTGCAGGGCGCCGTGAACCCGGACGAGTTCTACGTCTTCAAGCCCACCCTGCGCGACGGCAAGCCCGCCGTGCTGCGCCGCCAGCTCGGTTCCAAGCAGCAGCGCATGGTCTACTCCGACACCGACGGCGAGCGCGTGCGCATCGAAGAGACGCCCGCCGATCTGCGCAGCCGCTTCTGCATCACCGACGCCGACGTCGAGGAACTGTCGCGCCAGGCCCTGACCATCGAGAAGCACTACCAGCGTCCGATGGACATCGAATGGGCCAAGGACGGCAACACCGGCAAGCTGTACATCGTGCAAGCCCGTCCGGAAACCGTGAAATCCCGCGCCAGCGCCACCCAGCGCGAACGCTTCGAGCTGAAGCAGAAAGGCAACGTGCTGGTCGAAGGCCGCTCCATCGGCCAGAAGATCGGCGCCGGCAAGGCCCGCGTCATCCGCTCGCTGGAGCAGATGAACCAGTTCCAGGCCGGCGATGTGCTTGTCGCCGACATGACCGACCCCGACTGGGAGCCGATCATGAAGCGCGCCTCGGCCATCGTCACCAACCGCGGCGGCCGCACCTGCCACGCCGCCATCATCGCCCGCGAACTGGGCGTGCCCGCCGTCGTCGGCACCGGCAACGCGCTGCAGAGTATCCCCGACGGCGCCGAAGTCACCGTGTCCTGCGCCGAGGGCGACACCGGCTACATCTACGAAGGCCTGCTCGACTTCGAGCGCATCACCACGGACCTGGGCGACATGCCCGAGGCCCCGCTGAAGATCATGATGAACGTCGCCAACCCCGAGCGCGCGTTCGACTTCGGCATGCTGCCCAACGCCGGCATCGGCCTGGCGCGCCTGGAAATGATCATCGCCAGCCACATCGGCATCCATCCCAAGGCACTGCTGGAATACGACAAGCAGTCCGCCGACGTGAAGGCCAAGATCGACGAACGCATCGCCGGCTACGACGGCCCGGTGGCGTTCTATGTCGACCGCCTGGCCGAGGGCATCGCCACCATCGCCGCCTCGGTCTACCCGAAGCCGGTGATCGTGCGTCTGTCCGACTTCAAGTCCAACGAGTACGCCAACCTCATCGGCGGCGACAAGTACGAGCCGCACGAAGAAAACCCGATGATCGGCTTCCGCGGCGCCAGCCGCTACGTCGACCCCAGCTTCAGCGAAGCCTTCGGTCTGGAATGCAAGGCCGTGAAGAAGGTCCGCGAGGTCATGGGCCTGGACAACGTCTGGGTGATGATCCCGTTCGTGCGCACGCTGGACGAAGGCCGCAAGGTCGTCGAGGTGCTGGAAAAGAACGGCCTCAAGCAAGGCGCACACAGCGGCGACGAAAAGCCGCTGAAGATCATCATGATGTGCGAAGTCCCGTCCAACGCCCTGCTGGCCGAGGAATTCCTGGAGATCTTCGACGGCTTCTCCATCGGCTCCAACGACCTCACCCAGCTCACCCTGGGCCTCGACCGCGACTCCAGCCTCGTCGCCAGCCTGTTCGATGAGCGGGATCCGGCGGTGAAGAAGTTGCTGGCGATGGCCATCTCCACGGCGCGTGCCAAGGGCAAGTATGTGGGTATCTGTGGTCAGGGGCCGTCGGATCATGCGGATCTGGCGGAATGGTTGATGGATCAGGGGATCGAGTCGGTTTCGCTGAATCCCGATACCGTGGTGGATACCTGGTTGCGGTTAGCGAAGCACAAGAAAACCTGAACTTTCGGCTGCAAGTGATTGAAAAAGCGGGCTTCGGCCCGCTTTTTCTTTGCCTGTCTATCGCGCATTGGTCTGCACTTTTGTAGGATTTCCCTGATTGCAGCGTGCGCGATGGATGGAGATACTGGGACATTGTGTCCTTCGGTCGCTGATCGGGGAATCTCATCGCGACAGGGGCTGGACGCAGAATATGAAGGCTAGTGACTGTCATACGAATGACGAATGCTGGCTGAAATCAGTCATCACCTACTTCCTGCATCCGAAAATAGGGCGCCCCTTACAGAGAACCTCTGAAAATAAATGAAACCACGCCTCTGGAAAAAATAAACCATGAAGGAACTGAAAATGAAAAAAATTATGCGCACCAAACTATTGGCACTATTATCTTTGTCACTGCTTTATAGCGAAGCATTATTCGCACTCCCGCCCGACAACCCTCCAACCACCACCACCGCCCCATCCAGCACAACAAGTCCAACACAAAAAATTAAGTTTTATGGTTACGACTGGCTTGATTATTATCAATTCACCCAACCAGCAATGAACCCTAGCAGCGCTAAAAACGCTATATACACAACCGGATTCAGTAAAACAAACCTAAATGTGGTCCATCGTACCGAAACACTCGATGATAGCGCCTGCGCATCAGGCACATGCGCACTTGGCATTAATGCAGGATCTGGCACAACCAGCGGATCGTTATGGACAGATATCTGCCCCGGAGCCATCAACGACCAGCAATGCACGTCATTAGGTTCATGGCAAAACATATGGAATATTGTGGCGACAATCAAGCAGGCGACGTATAAGCCGTCCGCCATCTACTTTATCGATGAGCCATTTGACAATAAAGCTTTGCAGGAAAATGGAAATTATGTCAGCTACCGGTACCCGAGTTATATCTGCACCCTAAGAGAAGCCATGCAACATTATGGCTTGAACATCCCCGTATTTACGGTGCTTTCGTACAATCAAGCACACACAGCAAAATATGTAGGTGAAATTCAAAACCAAATGCCATCCACTGGATGCCCAACAACATACAACAGCAGGCCAGACTGGATTGGCATTGATAATTATCACTGGTCGGATAGCGATATGTGGTCAACGTACACGTACGTCGCCCCACCCAGTAATCCATCCAGCCAAAAATGGGTGATGGTACCCCCGTCCACCGCGTCTCTTGGCATGACTGATCAACAGCTTCATGATCAGATTCAGATTTATTGGGACTTCATCTGGAACCACCAATCCGCGCCAATCATTGCGATCATGAACTGGCACTTTGATAGAAATGTAACACTTGACCCAAACACTTACCCTAAAACCACAGCCCTTCTTTCGTACATGGCCAATGAAATCACACCCGCGCAATAAGAAACAAAAAAATGACGCCAGAATCACTTACAACCGATTGCAAAAGCGGTGCAGGAGACAATTCCCCACCCCTTGGACATCCAGTAGACGCAAAAGCCCACTGCCGTGGGCTTTTGTTAGTAATTCTCTTGGGCTAAAGCGATAAGTGCGCAATTAGATTTAATGCAACTCAATCATCATCACAAGCTACCCGTTAGGTATTGATATAAAAAACGGCTCCAGATGCACTTTCCGAAGAGCCCAACACTCCGATTAAATAAAAGGTGCCAGGGACAATTTCTTGTCAACCAAAAAGGCGCCTGCCCGGGACAACTCCTTACCCTTGAATATCAAGCAGATGAAAAAGCCCACTGGCGTGGGCTTTTGTTAGTACTTTTCTTGGGCCAAGGCGATAAGTGTGCGATGATATTTATTGCAACTCAATCATTATCACAAGCTACCCGTTAGGTATTGAGATTCTCCAAACCCAAAACTCCAGTCGACATCTGTATTGGTGGTGACTGAGATGAGAATATCTTTAGGCGATAGCCCGATGGCGCTGCCAAGCCGTTCGGTGACCTCTTTATAGAACTTCGTTTTCATTACCGTCGCACGAGGGCTGGTGAAGACCTGAATGACTATCGCGTCTTCGCTACGTTCAAACCCTAGCCCTGTATCGAGCAGCACCATACGTCCGGATTTGTGTTCGGTCACTATCTGATAGCGATCTCTTTTGGGCACATTGAAGGCGTCGACAACGCAATCTTGAATGGTGTCCATGATAGTTTTTATTTCACTATCCGAACGCCCTTCGTTTAAATCAATTCTTACCAGTGGCATAACACCTTCCGTCAGCTGTTGACAACTATCTCCCCACTATACATCCTTCCAAAAATCAAGACTGAAGCCTTCCTAAATCAGAGTACGGCGTCAGGCAAAATTAATCAGTTTTGAGTACTAGCGAAATAAAAGGTGCCAGGGACAATTTCTTCGAGCATTGGCACGGCTCAGAGCGACTGTTCGCGATCACACCACAGGGAAGTATCTATGCGCGTCAAATTCCACCCTCACCTCGGCGTCATGCTCCTGCTTCTGATGTCGATCGTGGTCTCGCTCTCCGGCTGTAGTCAGCAGGCGATGCTTGATGGATTCACCAGCAAGCCGGATAAGCAGACGGCGCTAGAGGCCATTCATGACCTGCAAACAGGTCATCTGGATACGCTTTTGCAGCGCTTCGACCCGACCGAGATCGGAGCGGACGCCCGGGCCAAGCTGAAGAAGATGGCGGATATGCTGCCCTCGGGCAAACCGCTGTCTCACAAGCTGGTTGGCGCCTGGCACATGAGCAAGCTCAACGGTGACAATGACGGGAAAACATCCCGACTGATCTACGAATACCAGTACCCCGGCCATGCCTGGGTGCTGATCACCGTCACGCAGCATGTCGACCAGCGCGGCCGCATGATCACGGGCATGTGGATCAACCCGCTTACCGATTCGGTGGAACACGCCAACTGTTTCACGCTGTACGGCAAGGGCCCGGGATACTTCGCGATGCTGGCCGCCGTCATCGGCGTTCCACTCCTCGTTCTCTACGCCCTGATTCGCTGCATCCGCACCCCGATGCGCCGGCGTAAATGGTTGTGGATCGTGTTCATCCTCTTCGGCGTGACGTCACTGTCCCTGAACTGGACCACTGGTGCCCTGCACTTCAACCTCCTCACCATCCAGCTGTTCGGCGCGGGGGCTCAAGCGCAGTTGTACAGCCCCTGGATTCTGAGCGTCGGACTGCCCGTGGGGGCCATCGTATTCCTGCTCAAACGTCGCAGCCTGATGCGTTCCGAGGAATCATCCACCACGGTGCAGGACGAAGCGGCACCGGATTCCGAGGCGACGGCCCAGTAGATGTTCGAGAAGAGCGGGACGGGAAAACAGCCCCGCCGCAAAGTGGCTGTTCGGACACAAAAAAAGCCCGGCACATGGCCGGGCTTTTTCTTGCATGACGGATCGGGTCAGAGAATCTGAACCTGATCGGCCTGCATGCCCTTGTCGCCCTTGACGGCCACGAAGGAGACCTTCTGGCCTTCCTGCAGGCTCTTGAAGCCCGAGGACTGGATCGAACGGAAGTGGACGAACAGGTCCTCACCGCCGTCTTCACGGCTGATGAAGCCAAAGCCCTTGGCATCGTTGAACCACTTGACGGTACCGGTTTCGGTCTGAGACATGATTTTGCTCCTTGGAACGGATGAAAAGCCGCTGTGCGGCAGGAAGCTGGTTGCAAGGAGGAAAAGGGTTCAACGATGTAGTGCAACTTGAATCTACAGCATCGGGCCACGATTCAGTGTGACCCTTGAAACTCAGCGCAGCCACTGTACGCGCTATTTCGCGGGGTAGCAATCAAATAAAGCGTCCGCCATCAAAAATGGCGAAAAAAATGGTGCTGGGGACAATGAGTTTCATTGGGCCCAAAAGCACAGAAGCGATGAAACAGTGCATCGATAACACCGCAGCCGTTGCCGCTCCTTGCCAAACGCTCTCGCCTCAGGCATCTGAAAAAGCGGAGAAACGGTGGCGGATACACCTGCATCCGTTTGAATTGGCCATGAAAAATGCACCGATCGCCGTCCCTGACACCATGAAGCCAGCGGTCGAGAGTGGGTCAACGTTCACCCGCAAGTGGTTGAAATCACTTCCTGATAGACGCGCCGAGTCGGCTTTTCTACGGGACTGCAGCGTGTCATCCTAGCGGGGAATCGACGTATCGTGGCAGCGACTCAAGGAGTCAGAGCACATGGGCATCGAGTTGACCGAATACCTGCACCTCATGGCGCAACGCCAGGCCTCCGACATCATCTTTTCGGCGGGAGCGCCACCGAGCATCAAGATTGACGGCGAAACCAGCTACCTCGGGAAGGATCCACTCGACCCGGCAGCGGTGCACGACATTGCCTACGCCATGATGAGCGAGAAGCAGCAACGCCAGTTCGAGCACGAAATGGAAATGAACCTGGCGCTGTCCCTCTCCGACATCGGACGCTACCGCATCAACATCTACCGCCAGCGCGGCCATGTCGCGGTGGCGGTGCGTTATATCAGCAACAACATCCCGGGCATCGAGGCACTGAACCTTCCGCCCATCCTGCACGACCTGATCATGCTGCAGAACGGCCTGGTGCTGATGGTCGGCGGCACCGGATCCGGCAAGTCGACCACGCTTGCGGCGATGATCGAATACCGCAACCGCAACCGCAGCGGGCATATCCTCACCGTCGAAGAACCGATCGAATACGAACATGTGCACCGCCGCTCGATCGTCGATCAGCGCGAAGTCGGACTGGATACGCTGAGCTACGCCAGCGCGCTCAAGAACGCCATGCGCGAGGCGCCGGACGTGATCATGATCGGCGAGATCCGCGACCGCGAGACCATGCAGGCGGCCATGGCCTATGCCGAGACCGGTCACCTGTGCCTGTCGACGCTGCATGCCAACAACGCCAACCAGGCGCTGGACCGCATCATCAATTTCTTCCCGGATTCGGCCCATCATCAGTTGTTCGTCGACCTGTCGCTGAACCTGAAGGGGGTGATCTCGCAACGCCTGCTGCGCGGCACCGACGGCAAACGCGTGCCGGCGGTGGAGATCCTGTTGTCGACGCCTTACGTGGCGTCACTGATCGAGAAAGGCGAACTGTCTTCGATCAAGGAGGCGATGAAGCAGAGCGGACAGCACGGCATGCTGACTTTCGATGACTCGTTGTACGAGTTGTACGCCAGTGGACGAATCAGCTATGCCGATGCGCTTTCCCATGCCGATTCACATACCGACCTGGCCTTGCGCGTGCGCCTGGAGGGACCGGCACCGACCGAAGGAGATCATGAACTGGACAACGTCGGTCTGCTGAGCGACGACGACGAAGAGACCATAACGGGGACAGGCACACCTCCGAACTAACGGGGTCGCCATTTCGCCTTCTCCGCCAATGGAACCCAAACGCCCGTCTCCCCATTGCCGGAATCGGTGCCACGTAGACATCGGCCCGCCTTTCGCTGCGTTTCATCGCGGCGCGAGGATCGCAGAAAAAGGGACGGAGGCGATGCATCACATCACCAACAAAGAATGAAACCTAGCGGCAGCACGGACGAAGCGATGCTGGATTTCGGGACTGCAGGCCCGTAGTTGTCAGAGGACCCGGCCATGTCGCCGAGCCATCTCCGTGCCGAAGCTCTCGTCCAAAACCAGCCCGACCGAAGCACCCCTGTGCATGATGCGGACTTCATCGCGAAAGCACCCTCAAGCCGATCGCTTTTGTAGGACAACTCCGACCACAGCCTCGGAAACGGCGGCAACGTCGTCGAATACACCCCTTCTTCCGCGCATCAGGGCACGCAGCTTCAGCTCCTGGCCCAAATCTAGTGCTTAGGAAGTAGGCGTTTCCCGATACCTGCATCGTCACCGCAGGCGAATACTCCCATGACATGGCCGCCGCCAATCAACGGTTGAACGCGGCATCTGGAAGAGAGACGAAGGACATCTGCTCCGGCGATATCGCCTTCGTCCTCCGAATACGTCAAGGAGACGCCTCCCATGCCATCGATCTTTTTCCCCGAACGATTCTTCGGCCGCGGCAACGACAACGGCGATTACTACGTACATCAGGTGACCGACCGCGAAGCCGGTATCGATGACATGTGGTGGTTCGGCGAACACGACACGCTGCAATGGGCACAGGTCTTCAAGGGTCGCTTCATTCCGGGAGAAGCGGCGGACGATCGCTGGGAAGGCACATTCATCGACGTCCCGAAGGGTCTGACCTGCAACCACGGTCCCCTGAACCTGGAAATGCGGCCGGTGTTTGCCGGCCCTCCCCTCGTTTCCATTCTGCGGCAATCGCGACCGTTCGGTCTTTCCGGACTGCGCACGATGCAAGTGAATGCGCCGGTGAACCGCTCTGTCGCGCGCGTCCAACCGGGTTTCGTCGGCTCGGGCCTGGAGAATCTGACCGGAGTCTGGATCGGCGACGATCACGGCACGTACTACATCCGCGAGGTATCGGGCACCGGCGAAATGGCCTGGGTCGGCGAGAACCCGGAGGCCGAGCCGCATTCCGACGAAGAGCCGGGACGACGCTGGGTCAACGTGTTCATGGGGCAGCGCGAGGGTCTTCGAATCCAGGGGGAATGGGCCGATGTGCCGAAAGGCGAAGTGAATCAGACCGGCGCACTCGATATGCAGATCGTCGATGAACGGCATATCCGCATCACCCACAAGACCGGCGGCTTCGGCGGAAACGCGTTCACCCGCCAGGACGACCTGCAGATCGAACTGCGCTGGATCTCGCTGGAAATCATCGATCAGCAGGAATGGTTCTTCGAGGCCGACGAACCCTACTTCATGGCGTTAATGGTCAAGATGGATGGATCCGTCGTCGATCATGCGGACCTGCCCGGGGCAAGCGCGCACATCGACGGCTTCGTGTCGCCGATGCTCGGCGACAACGTCGGTGTCCATTCCATCCCCAACCCCATCCCGACCAACGACCTGCCCTTCTACACGACAGGCATCCGCCCCATTCCACACGCCGATCTGGATGAAATGCGTACCGTGTTCGGCATCGCCGTGCGTGGCTGGGAAAAGGATTTCTCCAGCAACCGGTGGGTACAGGACCGTCTGGCGGACTGGCGCAACGTTGCCCAGGAACGGCTCGATCGTTCGCTTCGCGCGGACGGCGCCGTGCAGATGAGTCGCGATACCGGTGCGTGGCACGAAACCTTCTCGTGGAAGAACGAGGACGACAACTTCGGACTGGCCACGGTGGCGTTGTCGATGCGCGACATCCTCTCGCTGGCCGGCAGAACGCGCAATCTCAGCTTCGACCTGCGGGGCAGCGACGTTCACTATCGTGTCCGCGCCTCGCTGACCGTGCATGGGGCGCGGGGAAATTGTCGCCCCTGAGTTTTCGGACCGTCCCGAGGTCATCGCCTCGCAACGTCCGAACCCATGGATGCGGCATCGGCCCCATGGGGAAATCTGCGATGCAACGACTTTTCGTCTCGCCGTCCAGCGGGCGAATGACATCATCACGAAGGGAGTTCGTCATGACCGGTTCTCGATTTCTTGTTCGCTTGATGCCTGCAGTTGTCGCGCTGAGCGTACTGCCCAGCTGCATCCATCTCCCACCACTGGAACAGCGGCAGATCGTGATTCCGGCCAGCCAGACCGCCACGATAGAGGGATCCGTTCGGGATGAGCGTTTCGGTATCTGCTGGCCGTCATTGAACCGGACGCCGATTGTTTCCTATACATGGAACGAGTTCCTCAGAGAGGCTCATCTTTCCCCACCCGTGGTAACCGACTTGGCCAGCTACGTGGTTCGCGTCCATCGTGGACAGAGTTGTCACGAACGCTGGATGACCACATCCCAGGCAGCAGTGCAGTTCGACCTCTCCAGCGTGCCGCGCAATGCCGCAGTGGGTTCCGCATTGCTTGAGCTATCCGGCGGCTTGTCTCCCCTGGACCCGCCGATCGGCCGTGGAACCGCCGAGCAATGCAAGGTGATGTATATCGGTGAGGCCACCGAAGGATGGAGCGAAGGCATCTACTACAGCGGCGGTTCGCTCGGACCCCGCAGGTTCATCCCATCGCGGCCGGCGCGCCCGCACCCGGGGCCCAACGTTCACCCGCACCATGTGAATGTGACGCAAACAGTGAATGCGTGGCTGCACGGGACGCGACCGAACAATGGCTTCACGATCACGCCGGACATGACGCGAGCGCTGGCTGCATTCCACGCCACCGATCACGATGGCTTCATGTGCGATGCCGCGTTCAGCCACGCCACCCTGGTGCTGAATGTGCTGGTCCCGGCAGGCTGATGCACGAACGATGTCTTCGTCACCATTTCCGTGCCAGCAGGCGGAATCACGGGCGCAATGCGTTCCGGGAAAGCCTGATTTTCTCACCCAACCACCACATCAACGCATGCATTCGACAAAAAACTCCATGCAAAGCGTTCACCGCACCAGCAGCCGCAACAGATACGTTTACAGCGGTTCGATTTGCTCGCGAATAAGAAGATGACTTAACGCACAGGATGACATCAGGGGCACGGCACCTCGAGGAGACGGCAACGATGAAATCATCAAATGAAACACTCAAGAGGATCCTCGCCAAGCTTGGCGAAGGCCTGGTTATCGGCGTGGGCGTTGCCATCGTGATCGGCTTGTACACATCGATGAGCAACGCTACCGACGAGCTGAGGAGAGCGGATGAAAGGCTTCAGAAGCAGGTTCAGATCAACCAGATGCTGAAGAACCAGTTGGAAGCAAGTGCCGATCAAACGAATCAGGTCAACAAGCTGTTCGAGCAGGTAAACAAGACGGATAGAAATATTGCCAGTCTGGCCGAGCGCGTGAAGACGCTGGAAAGCTCACCACATTCCGACAAGAAAACTGCGCAAAGCCAAGCCAACTACGACTGGGACAAGTTCCACCCAGCGCCCCCGCCCCGGCTACCCATCTCCGCACTCGACTCCGCAACCAGATCCGCGCAACTCCAGTCCATTCAAAGCGCGATCAACGAACAAAAAGCGATCAAGTAAACGTCCGGAGCGGGACAGGCAGGCCACGTTGCGAATCATCCATGATGATTGCGCCAGCCAACAGAAAGGCGGACATCGCCCGCCTTTCTGTTGGAGGGTACAAAGGGCTACCGCTCCCGTCGCTGCAAAAATCCAGGCGATCAGTTCGTGGTAGTCGAGCACGTCCCCATGATTACGCACTGATTATTCAATGCCGGACAGGATTCATAGCCAACAGGACACTTCGGCAGACGTTGCACGGTGGCATTCTTGACGCTGTTTGCATTGGAGACCGTCATCGCCTGCGTAGTGAAAGCCGCTCCAGCAAAGATGATCGCAACGGCGAGTGCATGCACAATAAACTTTTGTTTTTTCATTGCACTGGAATCCTTAGCTATATAAGAACTGGATGTATATACGTCCATATACAAGAGTCGGATTACCGTCCTCCGTATCGAGCAAGACCGCATCCATGAACAGTCCTGCCCTGCCACACTTATCAAAAAAACTTGGACGGGCAATATGCCCCCCTGAAATGAGCGCCTCATCACCTATTGAAACGGATTTAGCTCGTCGATATCGGCGAATGTCGGAGGCGTGTCAGAGAGCGACTTCTGCACAGAGCAAAAGCCACGCCTCGATGCATGGACTGCACTGGACGCAGAGATCAGGGTCGCGCCAACTGCGCGCGCTCGACGTTATCTTGGTGTAACTCGTGCGTATATTGATCGTAGGGCATCCACGTCTGCGCCAGGCACTGATTGCGCTGGACGCTGTCGATCAACTTGAAACACTCATTGCGCTGCCAGGACTGCCCGCTCGCATACAACTGCTGGACCGTACAGCCGGTCAGTCCGGCCAACAGGCACGCGCCCATCAGCAAACCGATCGGTTTCATACCGTATCTCCGTCACCCCTCACACATCAGCTTGGCACGGTCCCGTCATGAAAAGAGTGGCCAGATTCATACTTTCCCCCAAAAAATGGAGATCGAAGAAATCACGCCGCAAGCCCGACCGGACGCATTGATCGCCGCGGCCAGAAAGGGCCGGAACCCTATCTTCAACTGACAGAAAAGCATGCACGCAATCCTTGGCATCAACCACGTCACGCTGGCGGTAGGCGACTTGGCGCGTTCGTTCCAGTTCTATGTCGAAGTCGTCGGATTGAAGCCGATGGCTCGATGGACGCGCGGTGCTTATCTGCTGGCCGGCAACGAGTGGATCTGCCTGTCGCAAGATGACCAAACGCGCGATGGCCCGCTTCCGGAATACACCCACCTCGCCTTCACGATCGACAAGCCATCCTTTCGCCGCTGCAGCGAACGCATTCAGGCATACGGCGCCGCACGCTGGAGGGACAATCGGAGCGAGGGGGATTCGCTCTATTTCCTCGATCCGGATGGTCACAAGCTGGAGATCCACGTCGGCGGCCTGGAGAGTCGCCTGGCGATGCTTAGAGAGTAGCCCTACGAAGGACTCCGCCTCTACACGCAGGAATCCTGAAAAGAACGCCGGACCACCGGCCGCAAGCACGGTTCGTTCGCCGCCCGGACATGGCTGACAGCCATGCACGAACGGTCTATTGCAACTTGTTGCCGGTCGCAGGATAACGAACACGCGGCCGTGTACCGATACGCGTACACATTGCACACGTCTGCGCATCGCACCCAGCCTTGCGCGCGATGATGTCTGCAGCCGCCGCCGGACCGTCGCTTGATCGCGACTCCGAAGGCACCTCCTGTCAGAGCGAGGACGGCGATGAACGACAGCAACAGCATCATTATCGAAGCCTGGAACACGATTCTGTTCGACAAGTTCGTCCGATTCAGGCATTTGCTCGTGGACGGCCTTTCGCAACACAGCGATGCCGCGCTGCAGAGGCATCCCTATCCGCAAGGCGCTCACGTACTGGACGTCGGTTGCGGCTTCGGCGACAGCACCCTACGCATTGCGCAGCGCGTGGGCCCCGCAGGGAGCGCGACCGGCGTGGATTGCGCCGAGAACTTCATCCGCGCAGCGCAACAGGATGCACAGGACAACGGCGTCCAGAACGCGAACTTCCAGATCCGCGACGTGGAGTGGGATGACCTGGGCGGCCCCTATGACCATGCCTTCGCACGCTTCGGCACGATGTTCTTCGCCATGCCGGGTGCGGCCATGCGCAACATCTGCAGGGCCTTGAAGCCGGGTGGCACCTTCACGCAGATCGTCTGGCGCAAGCGCGAGGACAACCCCTGGCTGCATGAAGCGGAACTGCACGTGAAGGCGATCGTTCCTGTCGTGTCGCACGAGGACACGGACCAGGTTCACTGCGGTCCCGGCCCCTTCTCGATGGCCGGCGCGGACATGGTCAGCGACATGCTGGGCGGCGCCGGATTCTCGAACATCACGCTGGAGCGTCACGACTGCGACATCTGCATCGGCCGCGATCTGGACGACGCCATCGCCTTCGCCATGGCGCTGGGGCCTGCAGGCGAGATCATTCGCCTCGCCGGCGAACAGGGCACGGCATGCACGGACGAGGTCGTCGCAGCGCTGCGTGAAACCTTCGCTTCTTATGCCCGGGACGACGGCGTGTGGGCCCCTTCAAGCACCTGGTTCATCCGCGCAACGGCCCACTGAAAACATGGTGCGTTCGGAAAGCCCTTTCAGACCTCCGCCGATCAAATCGAACACACAGGCACAAAAAAGCCCGGCACATGGCCGGGCTTTTTCTTCACAGGTTGAACAGGATCAGAGAACCTGAACCTGATCGGCCTGCAGGCCCTTCTGACCCTGCGTGACCACGAAGGAGACCTTCTGGCCTTCCTGCAGGCTCTTGAAGCCCGAGCCCTGGATCGAGCGGAAATGCACGAACAGGTCTTCACCGCCGTTTTCACGGCTGATGAAGCCAAAGCCCTTGGCGTCGTTGAACCACTTGACGGTACCGGTTTCGGTCTGAGACATCGTATGTACTCCTTGGAACGGAAGAAAAAAGCCGCTGCGCGGCAGGAAGCTGGTCGCAAGGAGGAAAAGGGTTCAACGATGTAGTGTGACTTGGATCTACAACATCGGGCCACGATTCACTGTGACCCTTGAAACTCAGCGGCGAAAGATTAAGCGCATGCGGCCCAAATAGCAATCGAAAAAATGGGTCCGTTCATATTCCGGGTGGAATCGACACCTCGTGCCTGGAACGTCGCGGCTGCCCCGCCCGCGATCTCATCTCCGGCACAGAGACCGTTCAGTAGTCGCATACATCCAGCACGATCACCTGATGCGCGCGATAGGCGTCGCGATCCGCCGGCCACTCGCATGCCGCCAACGCCTGTGTCCCGGCAGCCCACGGCGCATTGTCGAGCAGCGCCTCGCTGTGCGACGTCGACGCATCATCGTGCGCATGGAACAACCGCAGGACATGCTGGCCGGGGGACAATGCTTCACGCTCCACTGCGGCCTGGATGGCCGGTGCGACGCCATCGGGGATATCCGCCGAGGCGAGCGCACCACGCACCATCCACCGTCCCAGAAAGACATCCCATTCGCGCAACCCCAACTCCCAGCGAGCCAGACCCAGCGTGCGTTCGTCGGTGACATACCAGCAGGCAGCTAGCAACACCGGAAGCACGCCGGACTCGAACCGCGCCAGCGCATCGTTAAGACCGGCCTCGCCATCGCCCTCACCGGCAAGGCTCTCTTCGATGCGCCCTTCTTCCGACAGCGCCACATCGATATCCAGCCGCCCTTCATCGTGCCAGGTCGCACGAATCGCAGGCCAGCCATCCAGGCTCAGCAGCCAGCCCTCCTCGTCCGGCTCCAGCTCGATGTCGTGCCGGGCGAACAGTTCGAGCAGATGGCGTTGCAATGCATCGTCGTGCATGGGGATTCCGTGATCGTGCGGGCAGAGACGGCGGTCAGGGTGCACTGTTCCGGCACGGAAAAACAGGGGCGGCGTCTCTTTCGATCACCGCCTGGGCGAGCAGACCGTCCGACGATGCACACGAAAACGCTCTCGATGCGTGCATGCCGACGGCTTGGGGGAGCCATCGGCCATTGCCTTCCTGGACTACGCTGTATGCGCCTCGGCAAGGCTGTCACCCGGTCTCCGAGCGCACTCGCGGGAACAAGGACATTTCTCCGAAATCATTGACAATCCGCTCTTTTCTCGCGACAACTGCCCGGAAACGGAAAATCGACAGCCTCAGCACTCACCAAGGAAAGCGCCATGGACCGGAGCAACGACGGCAAGAAGAAGCCTTCCACCAGAGGCTTCGTGACCACATCCCAGGGCCGGCGCGTGAAAGTCGACGAGTTGGATATGGCGGTGCTGAACATCGGGCACGGCAATCACCCGATGACACCGGCACACCTGACCCGAAAAAATTCATCTTTCATGCGGCCGGTCTACAACGTCGACTACAAGGACGAACTGGCCACGAATCCACGCAGGAACAGTTCCGCGAAGATCTCGTACGAAGTCTATGGCGATGCCAATGCTCCGGACACGATTCGACGCTCCACAGGGCTTTCTCAATTCGACGAAATCCACGCGATCAACCCCTACGCCTACGACCCACTCACGACTGCGGGTTCGCTGCTGGCACCACAGGGTTCACTCCACGTAACCGGCACGAAAAGCAATCCTTTCGCCAAACCGATCACCAGTGACACCACCTCCCAGGCCAACATCGGCACACGCGAGCTGCCCAACAAAATCCCCGTGCAACGCCTCGCGCCCAGCAGCGCGGACCTCACGCACGTGAGTTCGACCGATCCAGGAACCATGCATCCAGTGCATCAACAGTTTCCGCATGAATTGTCGGGGGGACAGCAAATGAAGACGACGACATCGCAAACGCACACCTACCGCAAGAACACGACGAACTTCCACGACGTCACGCCATCCCAGGACAGCACGACGCGCAGGAATACCGCGCTCAATACAAGCATCTCAGCGCCCAGTGTGCAGACGAAAAAATCCAGTACACCGAAAAAGCGAGTTTCGTTCGCGCCGCTGCCGAAAAAATAAGCAAGGGCATGGGCACGGTAACAACGTGACTCGCGGCAAGTGGGAAAGAATAGGCATCCGCGTCCTGCACGAACAGGGACTCGAAAGCCATTCGTGCTCAGTGATGTTCCTTCATCGTCCATCTCGAAGCGCGCGCACCAGGTAACCAGCCGTCTTGCCGTGCGTGGAAGCGGCCACCTCTGCAGGCGTCCCCTGCACCACGACAGCGCCGCCTTCGTCGCCGGCCCCCGGCCCCATGTCGATGACCCAGTCGCAGTCCGCGATCACGCGCAGGTCGTGCTCGACCAGGAGAACCGTGTGCCCCGCGTCGACCAGACCCTGCAACTGCTGCATCAGGCGATCGACATCGGCTGGATGAAGTCCGGTCGTGGGTTCATCCAGCACGTACAGCGTGTGACCACGCGGTTTGCGCTGCAGCTCGGTGGCCAGCTTGATGCGCTGGGCCTCGCCGCCGGAGAGTTCGGTCGCCGGCTGCCCCAGCCGCAGGTAGCCCAGTCCCACCTGGCGCAGCGTCGACAAGGCGCGCGCCAGCGCCGGCACTTCATCGCCGAAGAATTCGGCGGCGGCATCCACCGTGAGATCCAGCACCTGGGCGATGTTCTTGTCGCGCCAGGTCACGGCCAGCGTGTCCTCGTTGTAACGCGCACCGTGGCAGGTCGGGCACGGCGCAAACACCGAAGGCAGGAACAGCAGCCCCACGGATACGAAGCCCTCTCCTTCGCAAGTGGAACAGCGCCCCTTGGCGACATTGAAAGAAAAGCGGCCGACGTTGTACTTGCGCCGACGTGCCTCGGGCGTGGCGGCAAACAGTTTGCGCACGTGATCGAACAAGCCGGTATACGTGGCCAGATTGGAGCGCGGCGTGCGGCCGATGGGACGCTGATCTACGACAACCTGACGCGTAACGATGTCCATGCCCGCGACCATCCGGCCTCCCGCGGGTGGCGGCATGTCGCCGGCGGCAAGTTCGTCGCTCTCGTCCGTCGCTTCCGCCTGCACGCCAAGGTGTGCACCGACCAGCTCCACCAGCGCCTGACTGACCAGACTGGATTTGCCAGCTCCGGAAACCCCGGTGACGACCGTCATCACACCCAGCGGAATACCTACGTCCAGATCCTGCACGTTGTTGCGTGTGATCGCTTCCAGCCGCAACCAGGCGACGGGTTCGCGTGGCGTGCGACGGGACGCCTCGCCGGCATCGAAGAGGTACCGGCGCGTGTGCGATGCATCGCAATCCTTCAGGCCCTCCGGCGGTCCGCTGTACAGCACCTCACCGCCCTGTTCGCCTGCGTCGGGGCCGATATCGACCAGCCAGTCGGCCGCACGAATCACGTCCAGCTCGTGCTCGACCACGAAGACCGAATTGCCACCGCTGCGCAACTTCGCCAGCGCACGCAACAGCGCCTCGGTGTCGGCCGGATGCAGGCCCGCCGAGGGTTCGTCCAGCACATAGACCACCCCAAACAGCTTGGCGCGTAGCTGCGTGGCCAGGCGCAACCGCTGCAACTCGCCGGGCGACAGCGTCGGCGTGCTGCGGTCCAGGGACAGATAGCCGAGACCCAGATCGTCCAGCGTGGCGATGCGTTCGCACAGATCCTGCACGATACGCCGGGCCACCAACTGTCTTTCCGGATGCGCCCCGGCATCGCCGTCCGCCGCGTTCTCGGCGGCACGCAGACGCTCGGCAAGCTGACGCATGGGCAACTGGGAAGCGGTCGAGATATCCATATCGGCAAACGTCACCGCCAACGCTTCGCGCCGCAGACGACCACCGCCGCAGGTCGGACACGGACGGGACACCAGGTAGCGGGCCACGCGCTTCTTGATGCTCTCGCTGGTCGCGGTCGCGAACGTGTGCATCACGTATTCGCGTGCGCTGACATAAGTGCCCTTGTAATTGCCGGCCTCGCCACGAGCGTAGGCAGCGCGCGCGTCCTCCGGCGCCGTGTCGCGGTACACCGGAACCACGGGCTGTTCCTTGGTGAACAGGATCCAGTCACGGTCGGCCTGCGGCAGATCACGCCACGGCGTATCCACGTCGTAACCCAGCGTGACCAGGATGTCGCGATAGTTCTTGCCCTGCCAGGCCGGCGGCCAGGCGGCAATGGCGCGATCACGGATGGTTCGCGACGGATCGGGCACCATCGACGCCTCGGTTGCATCGAAGACCTTGCCCAGACCATGGCAATCCGGGCAGGCGCCGGCTGGTGTGTTTGGCGAAAAGGCATCCGATTCCAGCAACGCCTGACCGGCGGGGTAATGGCCTGCGCGTGAGTAGAGCATGCGCAGCGCATTGGACAACGTGGTCAGACTGCCCACCGAGGACCGAGCGCTGCTGCCCCCGCGTCGCTGCTGCAGCGCCACCGCCGGCGGCAGCCCATCCACGGCATCGACATCCGGCACGCCGGCCTGCTCGATCAGCCGCCGCGCATACGGCGCGACCGATTCGAAGTAGCGCCGTTGCGCTTCCGCATACACGGTACCGAAGGCCAGCGACGACTTGCCGGAACCGGACACCCCGGTGAAGACCACCAGGGCATCGCGCGGCAGGTCCACGTCGACCTGCCGGAGGTTGTGCTCGCGAGCGCCGCGCACTCGTACGCAGCCGTTGTCGTCATCAAGCGCCTCGGATGGCGTCGAGGGGGCTACGGGCATGATCTGTCCCTGCTGGAAATCGGAGGGAACGGTATCAGGTTCACGTGAAGGTGTTCGAGCACACTGGGGGCGGACATTGCCGCTACGACCTTCCTTGCGGCATGCTCGGCGAGAAGACGCCTCGCCGCCCGCATCCGGACTTGAGACCATCCATCAGGCCACCTGAGAAACCATGATCGACTCCTCCCGAACCCGCACGCGTCTGATCAATGCCTTCAGGCAAGAAAACTGGCCCATGGTGCAGCATCGTGCAGCGAGCCTGCTGCAAAGCACTCCGGAAGACCCGGAACTGCATTTCATGGCCGGCGTGGCCTTCCTGCAAATGCAGCATGTGCCCAACGCCGTGGACGCACTGAGCAAGGCCGTGGAACTCGACGCGCAACGCGCGGATTATTTCGCGTATTACGCCCGCTCACTCGCCTTGGCCCGACGGCTTCCCGAGGCATGCGCGGCGGCCGACGAGGCCCTTTCGCGCGATCTCCAGGACGCGCGCCTCCTGAACATGCTCGGACACGTGTACATGCAGGCCCATGCCATTGCCTCCGCCGTGACGGCTTTCGAGCGCGCACTGGCACGGCAGGAGTCGTTCGCTCCCTTCCACTTCGACCTTGGCTACGCGCTTGCCGCCCAGGGCGAGGTGAAGCGTGCCGAACAGGAACTGGAAGCCTGCATCCGACTCGATCCGCGCCATTGGGCCGCGCATCTGAGTCTGTCCAAATTGCAGCGACAGACGCCTGAAAGTCAGCACCTGGAAAGATTGCAGTCGCTCATCCGGCAACATGACAGAGATCTCGGTGCACAGATCTTCCTCAACATGGCGCTGGGAAAAGAGCATGAGGATCTGGCCGACTACCCGCAGGCCTTTGCGCATTTTGCGCGAGGCAAGGCCGCCGCGCGAAGCTCACGCCCGGCTTCGGCCGAACGCGACAAAAGCATGTTCGACGCGCTCGTGCGCGCCTTTCCCGATCGCATGGAAAGCTCCAGAGAAGACGGGACCGCCCACGCACCGATCTTCATCGTCGGCATGCCGCGTACCGGCACGACCCTCCTCGACCGCATCCTATCCAGCCACCCGCAGGTGTATTCCGCCGGCGAACTGCAAAACTTTTCGACGGTGCTGCAACGCGCATCCGGCAGCCCTGTCGCGCTGCTGTCCACCCCGGACATCGCCGCTACCACCCGGCACATCGATTGGAAACAACTGGGCGAGGATTACATCGAAAGCACCCGCCCCGGTACGGACGCCGCGCCGCGCTTCACCGACAACATGCCGCACAATTTCCTCTATGCCGGCTTCATCGCGCGCGCCCTGCCGCAGGCTCGCATCCTGTGCCTGCGACGCGACCCACTGGACACCTGCCTCGGTAATTTCCGCCAGCTCTTCCGGCTGGAGTCGGGCTTCTACGATTACTCGCTCGATCTGCTCGATACCGGCCGCTACTACATCCAGTTCGATCGCCTGATGCGGCACTGGAACGAAGTGCTGCCGGGACGCTTGCTGGAAGTGTCCTATGAATCGCTGGTGGAAGATCCGGAAACCGAGATACGCCGGACCCTGGCATTCTGCGACTTGCCCTGGGATGAAGCCTGCCTGCATTCGGAAAACAACGCCGCCCCGGTGAACACGCCCAATGCCTGGCAAGTGCGCGCCCCGATCTATACCAGCGCAGTCGGCCGCTGGCGACGCTATGCGCCGCAACTGGGGGAACTACGTGCGTTGCTCGAGGATGCCGGCATCACGCTGGCGGACTGAACGCGGGAATACCGGTGCTGCAAAAAATGCGCCCGTCCAAATCGGACGGGCGCATAGAGTGCAGACGATGTCACTCAGTGACCGTGATGATGACCGCCATGGCCATGATGGCCATGGCCATTGTGCGTACTGAGCAGCACGGCCAGTCGAGCCACATCCGGCGTGCCGACACCGGTAGCCTGGTCATAGCCGGGCACGCCCTCCCAGTACCAGTTGTCACCGTCGGTGATGTCGTGGAACGGCGAGTCCGGGCCGTAACCGTAACGACGCAGCATCTGATAAAGCTGCGGCGCCAGCAGACCGATCCGACCGCCATTGCGCTGATTGACCAGCGCCGCCACACCGTTCAACTGAGGCGCCACAAAGCTGGTGCCGCCATATCCCTGAAGCAGACCACCGTCAGCACTGGAATAGACTAGGTACCCCGTGAACGGATCGGCGTTCATGGAAATATCCGGCACGTTGCGACCCGCATACCCGGCACGCAGGTCGAGATAATCGACCGTCGGATTCACGTCCAGCTCGGTCATGCTCTGTCCCGGCTCGCTACGACGTACACCGGCGATGCCGTACTGGTACCACGGTCGATGCCAGTACACGCTGACGCCGCCGCCGCCACCTTCCGAGAAGACCCCGGCCTCGATCGGCGAGAGGCCATAGCAGGTCTGATAGAAATCGGCCAGATAGCCCCACGACCAGGCGCGCTCGCCCTGGACGTCGATGGGGTACGTGCCCGATCCGCAGCGACCGGTCAGCGAAACCGGCTCGGTCGTACCGCCCGCCGCCGTCATGTAGGGCGAACTGGCCGGCCAGTCGACCGTCAACGGCGTAGTGAAATACGGCGCCGGCAGCGAACGATTGGTGTCATAGGCACCCGAATCACCACTGGCGGTGAACAGCGTGATGCCCTGCACCGCAGCCTCCATGAACGCCTGATTCAACGCCTTCATGGTGTTGGTGTAATCGACGCCGCCGTTGAGCTCGGGATAGTAGAAAATCTCCGGCAGGCCCCAGCTGTAGGACAGGGTATCGACACGGTTGTCAGACACGATCTGATAGAACATGTCGATGCCGCCCTGACTGCCGTTCGGCGCATCGTAGACGATCATGTCGGCATACGGCGCCAGGCCACCGGCCTGCTCCACGTCCAGCGAAGTTTCACCGGAACCCGCATCTGCGCCGAAATCGCCGCCGCCATCGACATGGATCTTGGTGATGCGGTCGGCCTTGCCCGGCAGACCGATCAGGTTCCAGTAGGCGTATGCATCGTCCTTCAGAAAATCCGCGTAGGTGGCGATACCCAGCGTGACGCCGGAACCGGTAGTGCCTTCGGCGTACATCGGGTTGATGTTGTACAGATTGGCCACGTCCGCAACGGTGTACTGCCCGGGAACGCCGGTGGCGATGGTGTTGCTGCCCGGGACAAGCTGCAGCGCATCGGCATGCGTAATATGCGCCTTCGAGGCGTGCATCGGTCTGAACTGATATTCATTGCTCAGGCCGACGACGGCGATGACGTCGTTGTCGAGCAGCAACCGCGGCATGTGCGGCTGATGCCGCGGACGATGGAAATGATGCCGGCGATGCGGATGATGACGGACGTCATCCTCCTTGTAATTGTCCATCTGCGTCTGCAGGACCAGTTCGAACGCACTGGACGGACCGCTGACCGTCATGGCCAGATGATCCTTGAAAACCTTGTCGACCTTGAGGCCGTAGCTCTCCAGATATCGCTGGGTCACTCGCAGCTGACCCGGAGACGGCGCGTAATGCGTCACGAATTCGCGCAACGAGAGAAAATCGCGATAGTGCGGACTTCCCGGCGTGACGGTTTCCTGGATATAGCGCTTCAGCTGCTCCTCATGGCGAACGCCGAAGACGATAGTGGTGGTGATGGTCTCGTCCGTAGGACCGAGTTGTTGCGTGTCGGCATGCGCCGGCTGCGAGACAAGAAGCCCCGCCATGCCTGCCGCCGAAGCAAACAGCAAGGAAAATAACGTACCCCGAATCATGGTGCCCCTCCGCTGGTGAATATGAAATTCCTCGACGTTGTGCATGGCCGTGCAGCACACTTTTCCCCCCTATGCTCCGGCCCGGCACGCATTGCGCGTGCATCACAACGCTCATCAGATATAGGGTCGCGCGTGCTTCCGTGTCAAGAAATATCCAGGAATGCGTTATCCACAAAAGTGGATAACGCGATTCGATTTTCTGGAAAGAAACTTCGTTTCGAGATCATGCATACATGACGAAATGAATGTCCGAACCAGCTCTGCCGAACGCGTGGTTTTAGTCGGCAGCTCATCGGTGGCACGTCGAAAAGCTCGCCGCGGCGCTTCCCGCGCGCTCACGATGAGCCAAGTCACTACGTCACGATGCCGCCAAGCATGGCGACGAGCGACGCGTGCTGCCGCACGAAGTAAACCAGCCTGACCGATACGCACGCGCACTTGGCTGAACCACGACGTGCACACGCCGCCTTCGCTATGCTTGCCGGAACGCCTTTTCAACGGGGAAGTTCAGGCATGGGCACGATGACGAACCGCTACGCTGCGGAGCACATCCGGACATGAGCGCGGAAACAACCTGCGCCACCGAAGCATCCGGCCTGTTGCGGCGACAGGATGTGAAAACGCTGGCGCTCTCCGCGCTGGGCGGCGCGCTCGAATTCTACGACTTCGTCATCTTCGTGTTCCTGGCCGGCGCGATCGGCCAACTGTTCTTCCCACCGGAAACCGCCGAATGGCTGCGCACGCTGCAGACCTTCGGTCTGTTCGCCGCCGGCTATCTGGCGAGACCGCTCGGAGGCATCGTGATGGCGCACTTCGGCGACCGCCACGGCCGCAAGCGGATGTTCATGCTCAGCGTGCTCCTCATGGCGCTGCCGACACTGGTGATCGGACTGCTGCCGACCTATGCATCCATCGGCTATGCCGCCCCCTTGCTGCTGCTGGCGATGCGGGTGCTGCAGGGGGCTGCTGTGGGCGGTGAAGTGCCGGGCGCCTGGGTGTTCGTCTCCGAGCATGTTCCACCCCAGCGCGTCGGCCTGGCCTGCGGTGTGCTGACCGGCGGACTGACGGCGGGCATTCTGCTCGGATCGCTGATCGCCGATGTCGTGCACGGCGCCTTTGGCGACGATGCCGTGCTGCACTGGGCGTGGCGCATCCCGTTTCTGGTCGGCGGCGTATTCGGCGTTCTCGCCGTGGTGCTGCGACGCTATCTGGCCGAAACCCCCGTATTCCGCGCCATGCGCGAACGTCAGGCGCTGGAGCGTCGCCTGCCGCTGAGCGTGGTCCTGCGTCATCACCGCCGCGCCATCGTGATGTCGATGCTGATGACCTGGATGCTGACGGCAGCCATCGTGGTGGTCATCCTGATGCTTCCCGCCCTGATGCCCAAATTGTTCGGCATTACTCCCGCCACCGCTCTACGCGCGAACACCGCGGCGACCCTGGCCTTGACCCTCGGCTGCGTGCTGACCGGCCTGGCCGTCGACCGTTTCGGCCTTCGCGTCACACTGGGCACGGGCGCAGCCGGTCTGGCCGCGACGACCTACCTGCTGTTCGCCGCCCTGGCCGCAGGCACCTCGCATCTCACCGCGCTCTACGCATTGACGGGGCTGTTCGTGGGCATGGTCGCCACCGTACCCGTCGCCCTGGTGCGCAGTTTCCCGCCAGCCGTGCGCTTCTCGGGCATCTCCTTCGCCTACAACGTCGCGTACGCTCTTTTCGGCGGACTCACACCCCTGGCCGTCTCATTCTGGCTGCGCAACGAAGCGATGGCTCCGGCGCATTATGTGGCGATTCTCTGCCTGCTCGGAGTCGCGATCGCTCTCAGCGGCGCATTGCCCACATCAGGGACTGCATCACTCTGCACGGACGCCGATACGGGAAACAGACCCGTCTCCTGAAGCGCCAGGCGCATCCGAACACCGCGAACGACCGGATCAATCCAGTGGCCAGGGCACCTTGCCGGACAGCGTGTCCGCTTCCGAGGCTTCCGCCGCGCTATCCGGAGGAGTGGAGATTGCTTCTGCGCCCGGTGCGTCGGACCGCTGTGACGTCCGCCACCATGCCTCGGCCGGACGACGCTCCGCCGGCTGCACGGCTTCGCCCAAGCGGGGAAGCAGCAAGTGCGAATGGTTCGGGTCGGCCTGCGCGAGAAGCGTTTCGACCGGCTGGTCCCAATCGTGCGTCGACAAGGCGAAGGTGCCCCAGTGCACCGGCATCAGGACACCGCCACCCAGCATGCGATGGGCAGTCAGCGCATTGTCCGGCCCCAGGTGGATATCGCCCCAGGATGGATGGAACGCGCCCACTTCCAGCATGGTCAGGTCGAACGGACCAAGACGGTCGCGGATGGCCTCGTACTCGGTCGTCAGACCGGTGTCGCCGCTGAAGAAAACCCGGTGCCGTTCGCCTTCGATCACCATCGAGGACCACAGCGTCATATTGCGATCTTTCAGCCCTCGACCCGAGAAATGCTGCGAGGGCGCGGCCGTCACGCTGAGTCCCGTGCCTGGTACGCGATGACGCTGCCACCATGTCAGCTCGGTGATGCGCTCGGCAGCGATGCCCCAGGCTTCCAGGTGTGCGCCGACGCCCAGCGAGGTGATGAACGGCACACTCGATTTCGCCAGCGCGCGGATGGTCGGATAGTCCAGGTGATCGTAGTGATCATGCGAGATGACCACGGCATCGATCTCGGGCATCTGTCGCAGACTCACCGGAACCGGCTGGAAACGGCTGGGACCGAGCAGACGGAAAGGCGAGGCACGCTGCCCCCACACCGGATCGGTGAGCACGCGGTATCCATCGATTTCGATCAGGACCGTGGAATGTCCCAGCCAGGTCACGCGCAGTCGGCTGTCGGCGCGACGGGCCCATGCCTCGCGCGGATCCATCGACGGCAACGGCTGCGGAGGCCGCCGACCTTCGTCCGTGCGCAGGAAATCGCGCAACGTGGGACGTGTGGCGTCGGCATCGCGAAGTCCGGGAAGCACCGGATGCACATTGCGCAGACGTTCACCATCCCACTGCGGAAGATCATGCAAACGCTCCAGGCGCTCGCCCCGTGACTGACTGCCGAACGAACGCATGCCCGCTCCAGAATTCGTAATGTTAGAGAGATATGGGCGCAAAGCCGGACGCATGCAAGACTCGGACAGGCCGCCGGCAACTGCACGGCCTACGAAGGCCGACTCAGCAAGGGCTCGAGGGCCGTTCTGATCGTTGCGGGATCGCTGGCCGTCACTACGACGTGCGGAGTGCGGTGCCACTGCGCGCAATTCCGCAGCGCTTTTGCGATGCCCCGCAGCACGCCATCACTGGCCCGTACGCCAGCTTCCATGTGCAAGGCGCGCACTTCGAACACCCCTTCCCGCCGATGCGCCTTGGCATCGACGCGTGCGACCAGTCGCCCGCGGTGGAGAAGCGGCAGCACGAAATAGCCGTAGCGGCGTTTGTGCGTGGGCGTGTAGCACTCCAGCGCATAGTCGAAATCGAACAGTTCGCGCGCCCGGGTGCGGTCCCAGACCACCGGATCGAAAGGCGACAGCAACGTGCTGTGCGTGGCGCGCAGGCGTCCCGCCGCGACACGTCCGAGCAGCGACGCATGATCGCGATGCACCAGCGCCGGGCCATCCCAGCCGCGGACCTCGACCTGCAATACCTCGTTCTGGTCGATCAATGCCTGCAGCAAGGAATCCGGCACCCTGCCCTGGCGGTGATAGTCGCCCACCCATGACGGTCGTGCGATGCCGAGCGCACGAATGGCATCGGCGGTCATGCACATGCGCGCGCGGTCCGGCGTCCATGCCTCCGAATCCGGCACGACCATGTTCGAAAGCACGCGTTCGGTCACATCGTAGACGCGCTGGAACCGCTCACGTCGCGCCACCATGACATCGCCCAGTGCGAACAAGGCTTCCAGTCCCTTCTTCTCGATACTCCATTCCCACCATCCGGGCGTCCGCGGCTGCCGTTTCTCCAATTCTCCCGCGCGCAGGGGCCCCTGCTCGCGCACCTGTTCGAGCAACTTGTGCAAGGTGGAACCATGCTCACGGCGCATACGATGAGCGCTGCGAAATGCCCAATGTCGCTCGCGCAACGAGCGTGCCGCCTCGTGCAGCGGGAAGTCCCCGGATGGCGCAAAACAGGCCTCGTGAGCCCAGCACTCGAAAAGCCGCCCATCGGCCAGCGCTTCGTCGAGCCATTCCTGCGGATAACCGCCCAGACGTGAAAACAGCACCAGATAGGGGCTGCGCGCCACCACGTGGATACTGTCGATCTGCAGCATGCGCATGCGCGTGATCGCGGTGACCACATCTTCGCGTCGGGCGCGGCGCACGGGCGGGTGCAGCAAACCTTGCGCGGCCAGATGCAACGCCCGAGCCTGACTCAGGGACAGAACCTCGCGACGTGCGGAAACCGGCAACGTCATGCTCGCCCCGGGGGACGGAAGCATGGCACGGAGATTTGGCGTGAAGGAGGCATCAGACAGCGTTTCCTGCATTCAGACGTTTGCAATATAGTCGAACACCTTGCGTCCGCACTGAAATGCCAGGCATGCCGGCGCTTCGGAACAGCCCCTCATCGCGAATACCCCCGCCATGCAACGATTCACGCACCTCATGCGCAGACGCTTTTTCCATCGATTCCGACCGCTGCTCCCCGGCCTGCTCGCCCTTCTCGTGTGCGCGGCATGCGCGACCGCGAAGCCTGCGACCACCGCTGCCCCACCGCACCGCGAAAACCCGGATATTCTCTGGCACTTCATTCATGATCGCTGCATGCCCACGGCGACCCAGGGCATCTATCCGCCGGCCCCATGCACCGCAGTGGTCGACGCCGAGCATCCATCGCGCGGCTATGCCGTCTTCAAGGATCGCGCAGGACGCTATCAGTACCTTGTGCTGCCGCTGGCGCGCATCACCGGCATCGAGAGTCCGAAACTCCTCCGTCCCGACGCGCCCAACTACCTGGCCGATGCCTGGCTCGCGCGCATGTATACCGAGGCGGCGCTAGGCCGTCCTGTTCCGCGCGAGGATATCGCGCTGGTCGTCAATTCCGCCCACGGCCGGTCACAGAACCAATTGCACATCCATGTCGACTGCGTGAAACCGTCCGTGCGGGAAGCCTTGCAGCACGCGCTACCGCATCTGACCCGCACATGGAACATGCTGCCGATGCGTCTTCCCGACGCCCATGGCAGGCGCTACATCGCACGTTGGGTGGAAGGCAAACGCCTCACCATCAACCCCTTCGCGGCGCTGGCCGGACATCTCGGCGACAAGGATCAGATGCAGTGGCACAGCCTGGTCGTGGCCGGTGCGCGACGTGTCGACGGAACCCCCGGTTTCATCCTGCTCAGCACACGCGCCGAAGCGGACGCCACCCCGGAAAATCACAAGAACAACGGCAACAGCGATAATCTGCATGATCGGAGCTGCGCCATCGCGCGACCCGACCCGAAAAAATGACGATTGCCGACGAGGCACAACAATCGGTCTACCCGCATCGCTGCTCGCGCGCATGCAAACCCGGCGGGCGAATCTCTTCGTCCGCCGGGCCTTCTGCACAAAATCGATGCAGTACGTGCATACGCGGTCACTGAGGCGAGTTCACACCGCGTACTTTCATCCCGCACTCTTCAGCGCACGGTGGCGCAACCACCTGCGTCACACGATCCAGGCGATATGCCGCCCATCGGAGCCAGGTCAGAAGTCAGCGAAGTCGATCGCACGCGCATCGCCACATAGCTGAGTCGGCTGCCGTCCACCGGGCTCTCCTTCACGACTCGCATCATGTTCCCTCCGGGAAGCACGTGCACGGTGGTGATGCCGACTACCTGCCCCTCGTGCCGGGTCTGCATACGCACACGATGCGGCGCCAGTTTCTCCACCGAGACGCTGCTGACCAGATGCGAGCCGGTGTACGGCGCTTCGCTGCCGTCCATGCGCGCGACGAAAGCGTGGCCGCGCGGATCGTTCATCTCCATGCGACGGCCGTTGACGTTGTAGGTGAAGGCGCGCCTGCTGTTCGAGACGCTGGTGTATACGGCCTTGTGCCAGTTCCCCGAGACCGGGTGCGCATCACCGGAGGCCATGCCGTCGCGATGATGACGGAACTTGCTGATCACGGGGTTCTTCCCCGAAAAATCCTGATAGGTCACTTCAGCGAGCGCATTGTCTCCGTTCATCTCGCGAAGGGTATTGGCGACCATGATGCCGTTCTTGCGCTCGGTGATTTGCACCTTGTGGGCATCGATCACCAGAACCGCCATCTCATCCCGTCGGGGATCGGACGGAACGGCATGGAAGGCGCCGTCTGCCGGAAGGCTGAAGGACGGTGTGCAGCTTTGGCATTCGTAGATGCCGTCCTTGATCACGAATGCATGCGGATGAGAGGCCCGGATCGTATTCGCATCCACTTTCCAGATGCCATGAAGCGGGCTTTCTCCAGCGACTACCGCCAAGGGGACCAGCAGGAACACGGCGGCCAGAACCAAGACTTTGGTTTTCATGATGCATGTCTCCGCGAAGAGGACCATGCGATCACCCTGGATGGGGAAGATATACCGTACCGCTACCCCTCCCCCCGGTCTACGGGACTAAAGGCACATCCCCGATGTTTGCTCCACCCTGCCGAAAACCGCGCAACGGCTGCGCCCCCACGTGCATGACGCTCCGGAGCGCCCCGCGTGCAGCGGGTGGGAATGTTGCCTATAGTCGGGACATCTTCAAGGGGAGGATTTTGCATGCGGACCGTCAAGGCTCTACGCGTATTTGTCGCCGCGTCATGGATTGCACTGTTCGCGGCCCCCTGGGTGCCGGCCCATGCATCCACGAGCAGCACGAAGAAAAAGGACGACGCCAAGGCCCGGCGCATCGCCAAGCGCGAGGCGGCGGAAAAAACCCTGGAACGCATGGCCATCATCGACCGCAAGGTGATGATCCCGATGCGGGACGGCAAACGGATGTCCGCTGACATTTATCGTCCCAAACACGCCAAGGGCAAAGTGCCCGTCATTTTCTGGCGCACGCCATACAACACCAACTACTGGGACGTCACCCAGAAGGCTCCCGGCCCCTACCTGGAACAAGCCGTCACAGCGGTCCGCCACGGGTACGCCTTCGCGCTGGTCAGCGAGCGCGGCCAGTTCTTCTCGGAAGGCACCTACGACATCCTCGGCGCACCGACCACGGACGGCTCCGACGAGATCAAATGGCTGGCGTCGCGGCCCTGGTCCAACGGCAAGATCGGCACGATGGGCTGTTCGTCCTCGGCCGAATGGCAGCTGGGCGTGGTCGCGCGTAACGACCCTGCCTACACCACCTTCAACGTGCAGGGCTTCGGCGCGGGCGTCGGACGAGTCGGTCCGTACTACGAACAGGGCAACTGGTTCCGCGGCGGCGCCTACCGCATGCTGTTCACGGAGTGGCTCTACTACGAGCAGAATCCGCTGCGGCCGATGTTCCCGCACAACATGTCGCAGGCGGACCGGATCCGGGCGGCGAAAATGTACGACCTGCAGCCCCACTACCTCGACGTCGACTGGGAGAAGGCGTTCTGGCACCTCCCGGTTCGCGACATCATCAAGCACTACGGCGGTCCACCAGGCATCTACGCCGATCACATGCCGGTCGCAACCGGCGGCGACATGATCGACCGCACACCGAACGACCCGGCCTGGTACAAGGGCGGCCTGTGGAACGACAGCATGCCGATCAAGAAACCCGGCCTGTGGTTCATGAGCTGGTACGACGTCTCGGTGTCGCCGAATCTGGCCGCGTACAACTTCGTGCGACGCACCGCGCCCAAACCCGTCGCCAACGAGCAGTACGCCGTCATCGCCCCTTCCCTGCACTGCGCCTATTCGCTGTCGAAGAAGCACACCAAGATCGGACAGCTCGATGTCGGCGATGCGCGCTTCGACTATGACAAACTCATCTACGCCTGGTTCGACCATTTCCTGAAAGGCGAGCACAACGGCATCCTGAAGAAGCAGCCGAAGGTGATGTACTACCTGCTCGGCAAGAACGTGTGGATGCATGCCGAGACCTGGCCGCCGGCGGGCACGACGCAACGGACCTTCTACCTGCGCAGCGGTGACAAAGCGAGCGACGGCACGCTGTCCGCGAGCACGGTGATCAAAGACCTCCCCGATCGCTTCACCTACGACCCGGCGGACCCTGTCGGCACGCATGGCGGATGCTGCATCGGCAAGTTCAAGCAGTGGGGTGCGGTGGACCAGACGCCGTATGAGAACCGCAAGGATGTCCTGGTCTATCAGACCGCGCCGTTCAAGAAGACCATGGTCGCGACCGGACCGATCGACGTCACGCTCTACGTGTCTTCGGACGCCCGGGACACCGATTTCACCTACAAGGTCATGGACGTCTACCCGGACGGCAAGGCCTACAATCTCACCAGCAACATCCAGCGCATGCGCTACCGGAACGGATACAACAAGCCACCGGTCTGGATGAAACCCGGCGAGGTGTACGAGGTGCGCTTTCAGCCAAGCGACATCGCCGATGCCTTCCTGCCCGGCCATCGCCTGCGCGTGGAGATCAGCAGCAGCGACTTTCCCCGCTTCGACCGCAACCTGAACACCGGCGGCAACAACGAGACGGGCACGCACTGGGTCGTCGCCCACAACGCCGTGCATCACGACGCGCGTTACCCGTCGTCCATCACGTTCACGGTTCTTCCGAAGACCACGGTCGACTCGAAGCACTGAATGGAGGCGTCCGCCCCGCGCGATGGATTTCGCGTGGGGCGGCACATTCCCTGCACCGTCCCAGCGCTACGCCCGCATGCGGCGCAGCGCTGCGAACAGCCGGTGAATTACAGCTCGAGCCCCTTCTCGACCTCCAGCACCTTGCGACGGGCCAGCGCGAGATTGGACTTGTTCCGATCCAGCACGACATAGAGGAACAACCCATCCTTCGAGGCGATGGGTCGGATGATGTGATACGCCTTGTGCAGCGAGATCAGTACATCCTCGATCTCGTCATCCAGCTTCAAGGCATCCATCGTGCGCATCTTGGCGCGAATCACCTCGGTATTGCCCGCGGCGGCCGCTTCCATGTCGATTCCCGAACCGGCCTCGCCCAGGAGCATCCCGCTGCTGTAATCGACCAGCGACACGGCTTGTGCGCCGTCGATGGACAGCAGTTCCTGCAGCGATTCGGACAGATTGGACATCTTCGTTCCCCTTCTTCGGTTGAATGTTCGCCACGAACGATCGTGACCGTTGTCAGGCCGAGGAAAGCGTCGCCGCGATTTCCCTGGCGCATTCGCGGGCGGCCCACAGGACCTTGCCCATCACGCTTTTCTGCGAGCAGGCGACCATGAGCAGCAAGGGTTCGCGCGCGCTGCTGATCGCCAGCATCAGGACCTTGCCGTTCTCGGCGTCGAGCATCAGCGCCTGCAACTCGCCCAGCGCCAGCTCGCGGCCGATGGCCGAAGCCAGCGCCAGCATGGAGCTGGTCATCGCAGCGAGCTTTTCCTCGCTGACCTGGGAAGTGCTGGAATGAGCGATGGCGAAACCGTCGACACTGGCCACGACCGCCGCGCGGATGCCGACGAGTCCGCTGGCCAGGGTATCGAGATGTTTCTGCAGATCGGCGTGTTGCGTGCTTACCGGCGTATCCCTTGCCGTGGATTTCATGCGCACCCCATTTCGGCGGATTCGATTTCGCTGACCAGCATGTCCATGAGCATCAGCACCTGTTCCTCGTTGCGTGCGTCGACAGGCGCCAGCGGCACGCGGCCGTCGATGGCGGTTTCGGCATCCATGAGCACGCGCTCCGCCCCCTCCTCGACCAGATCCAGTCGACTGAGGCCGATGACGATCGGCATGTCGCCGGCGTCGCGCGCCACGCTCAGGTAGCGCTCCACTTCCGCCTTCACCGGTTCGCGCGTGGCGTCGACCATGATCACTACGCCGGCCGCGCCCTTCAGCAGGGACGGCCAGACGAAATCGAAGCGCGTCTGTCCCGGCGCGCCGTACAGACGCAGACGGTCACCGTCCGGCAGTGCGATGTCGGCGTAGTCGAGCGCCACGGTCGTGGTCAGCTTGTCCGAACTCGGATCGGTGTTGGCGACATCCGTATCGACGATGTTGCCCGCGGCAATGGCGCGCACCAGCGTGGACTTTCCCGCACCCATCGAACCGAGCACCACGATCTTGTGCTCCCTCACGAAGCCGCCCTCTGCGCTTCGCGCACGCTGCGCCACCAATCCGCCAGGCGCGAACCGCCATGACGCCAGCCGACCTTCGCCGCATGCGCCGACGACGCTTCGGCGGGCCGCAGCTCCGCACACCCGGCCACGTATGCAGCGTGGGCGAAGGCCTGGGTCTGCTCCATGTCGATGCCCAGCATGTCGACACACTCGCGCGCACTGCTGGGACGCCTGAGCATCAGCGAACAGAGACGGAAGTGATCGTGACGGTGGGCCAGCAGGTGAAATCCCGGCCAGCGCCGAAGCCGCACGACGGTATCGGCGTCGATCTCGGCAATCCGGTGCTCTGGTCCGGCGTCCAGCGCCGCATCCCAGAGCAGGCTGGAAAGCGCCTGACTACGACGGTCGCGAACTCGCTCGTTCACGTTCGGGTCGACGCTCTCGCTCAGGCGAACCTCGCGGGCCATCGCGGCGAGATGCTGACCTAGCCGGCGCTCCTCCGGCGGTCCGGCTCCGAGACAGGAAACGCGCTGTGCCTTGAAATCGACGTGGAACACCGCGACGGCGCCGTGCAGAAGCGTGGCCTGTCCGGTCCCGCGGGCCGCACCCTCGCGCAGCGACTGCAACACGGGCCCTAGACCGCTCACGCCGGAATCGGTCGCTGGCATGGATTCGGAAAGATCGGGAGGGGAAGATATCGGGGAAATCGGGGAAACCGCGCCTGCGGGTCCGGCGCTGCGGGGAAGCCGCCACAGAGGATCGCGATGGCGGAAAAGCGGGCGCACACGCACATCCCGGTCATGCTCGGACGCTGCGTGGGGCGCAGCGTCACTCGGGTACTCGTTCTCCACTGCGCACCCCCTTCATCATCCTGATAACGGCACGGTCATGCATGACACGCCATGCAGGGCATGACGCCTGTCGAACGTTCTTGCGACTCTAGTTAGCCTTCGAAACGAAATCGGTTTTGTGACCGGATAGGCACTATTTGCAATACGCACACCACCCATAGACCGTACTGGGCCCACCCCTCGCTCACGCAAGAAAATACGATCCCGCCAGCCGATTCGAATGAGGGAGATCCCCTCGCGTACGCGAAAACACAACGCGTGAAATCGGGCATCATCGCCTCTTTCGGGTGCGGTTGGCCCCATCCGGGGCCCGATCTCGCCATCCCGATGCGAACCGGACATACGGAGCAGTAGTCATGCGCCATCTCGTCGTCGTACTGGGCGACCAACTGGACAGGCACTCCCCCGCGCTGGCGGATATCGATGCGGACAAGGACGCGGTGTGGATGGCCGAATGTGCGGCCGAGGCGACGCACGTCTGGAGCCATAAGGCGCGCATCGCGCTGTTCCTCTCCGCCATGCGCCATTTCCGCGATGCGCTGCGCGACGAGGGCCTGACGGTGCACTACACCGAACTCGACCCCGCGTCCGAGTTCGGCTTGATCGCACTGCTGGAACAGGACCTGGAACGCCTGCAGCCGCGCAGGGTGCTGGTGGTGGAACCCGGTGAATGGCGCCTGCGCGAAGCGCTCCTCGACCTGCGGCGACGCCTCGAAGGACGCATCGAGGTGGCGCTGCGCGAAGACACCCACTTCCTGTGCCCCCGCGCCGATTTCGAGCACTGGATGCAGGGACGCCGGCAGCCGCGCATGGAGCACTTCTACCGCCGCATGCGCCGCGAACACGACATCCTGATGCAGGACGACGGCACGCCGGTCGGCGGACAGTGGAATTTCGATCACGACAACCGCTCCGCCTTCGGCCGCGACGGGCCGCCTTCGGATCTGCCCGACCACCTCGGCTTCGAACCGGACGCGCTCACGCGCGAGGTACTGACGACGGTGCAGGATGCGTTCTCCCGCCATCCTGGCTCGCTGGAGCACTTCGCCTGGCCGGTGACCCGCGCCCAGGCGCTGGACGCACTGGAGGACTTTGTCGCGCATCGCCTGCCCTGCTTCGGACGCTGGCAGGATGCCATGTGGGACGGCCTCCCGCCGCGGCGGGGTGCGCTCTACCACGCCCGACTGTCGGCCGCGCTGAACCTCAAGCTGCTCGGTCCGCGCGAAGTCTGCGAAGCCGCATGCCGGGCGCTGAAACGCGGCGACGCGCCAATCGAGGCGGTCGAGGGCTTCGTCCGGCAGATCCTGGGCTGGCGCGAATACGTGCGCGGCCTGTACTGGCAGCGCATGCCCGAACACGCCCGCGACAACGCGCTGGACACGCACGTCGCGCTGCCCGATTTCTACTGGACCGGCGACACCGACATGCACTGTCTGCGTGCGAGCCTGCGTGACACGCTGGAGACCGGGTACGCCCACCACATTCAGCGGCTCATGGTGACCGGACTGTACGCGCTGCTGCTCGGCGTCGAGCCGAGCCAGGTGCACGCCTGGTACCTGGCCATCTACGTCGACGCCGTGGAGTGGGTAGAACTGCCCAACGTGATCGGCATGTCGCAATGGGCCGACGGCGGCATCATGGCCTCCAAACCGTATATCGCCAGCGGCAAGTACATCCAGCGCATGAGCAACTACTGCGCACACTGCCGCTTCCGACCGGACGACACCACCGGTCCGCGCGCCTGCCCGGTCAGCGTGCTGTACTGGGATTTTCTCGACCGGCATCGCGAGCGCTTCGCCGAACACCCACGCATGAAACTGCAGGTGCGCAACCTGCAGCGCCGCGACGCGCAGGAAATGCAGCGCATCCGCGAACAGGCGCTAACGCTTCGCGGAGAATGAGTGTGGATCGCCGCGCGCCGATGCACGCGCGGATCGATCATGCATCGGCGGCACGTACCGCTCGACCGACGTCTGGTCGAAAGACGCCACACCGATCCACCGTACGTACAGACGCCGCATGAAATAATCCGGGTTTCCCCGCAACGCATCGCAAGGAGTCCCTCATGCACGTCGGATTCATCGGACTGGGCGCCATGGGTCAGGGCATGGCCGCCAACCTGCTCTCCGCCGGACACACCGTGACCGTCTGGAACCGCTCGCAGGCACCGTTGGACGCACTGAAATCGCAGGGCGCACACATTGCCGAAACGCCCGCGCAGGTCGCATCCGGGGGCGTGGTGCTGAGCATGCTGGCCGACGATGCGGCCGTCCGCGCCGTGCTGCTGGATGGCGGCGTACTCGATGCGCTGCCGACCGGCGGCGTGCACGTCAACCACGCGACCATCTCGGTGCGACTGGCGCGCGAACTGAGCGACCTGCACACGGCGCGCGACGTGCACTATGTCGCCGCGCCGGTGTTCGGCCGTCCCGACATGGCTGCGGCGGGCAAGTTGCATGTCGTGTGCGCAGGCGACCGCAACAGCCTCGAGCGCGTGCAGCCTCTGTTCGATGCCGTCGGCCAGCGCACCTGGCCGCTCGGTGACGATCCGGTACGCGCCAGCGTGGCCAAGATCGCCGGAAACTTCATGCTGGCCTCGGCCATCGAGAGCATGGCGGAAGCCTCGGCGCTGACCCGCGCCCACGGCATCGAGGCCGCCGATTTCCTCGAGATCATGACGCAGACGCTGTTCGCCGCGCCGGCCTACCAGGGCTACGGCAAGCTGATCGCCGAATCGCGCTACGAACCCGCCGGCTTCCCGGTGCGTCTGGGATTCAAGGATGTCGGGCTGGCGCTCGAAGCCGGCGACGACGCTCGCGTGCCCCTGCCCTTCGCCGGCGTGGCGCGCGAGGCGCTGCTGGAAGCGCTGGCCGGCGGCGGCGGCGAACGCGACTGGGCGTCGCTGGCGACCGTCGCCGCGCGGCGCGCGAATCTGGACGATCGCGACAAGAACTGACCCCAGCGCGGTCCACGCATCAGGCGGGCGGCTCGGGCATGGGCGCCGCCTCGTTGCGCCGGGTGCTGCGTTCGCGCAGAAAGCGGCGGTGATGCATCAGCAACCCGCTGTAGTAAACGATGTAGTACCCGACCAGCAGACCGAACACCAGCAGCGTCAACGGCGTCGAGGCATGCTGGATCGGCGTCATGCCGGCGGCACGCGCGCTGTCCTCGACCTGCGGCCAGACCACGATGAAGCGCCATGACAGTCGTCCCAGCAGCACGGCGGTCAGCAACGCGCCGATCCAGCGATTGGGGATATAGCAATCGCCGCGCTGCGGATCCACGGTCCAGGTCGTCAGGCGCAATCCGACCAGACCGACCACGGCGCCGAGTGCGACGCCGCCCACCAGCCCTTCCAGCAGGTGCAGATCGCGCAGTCCGCTCAGACCAAGCAATGCGGCCAGCACGGCCAGGATCGCGATCCGCGCGAGCATGCGTTTGCGACGCACCGGCTGACGGCCGAACTGCCGGCTGATGCGGCGCCAGATCAGCAGCGCCACGAGAGGCACCGCCATCGCATAGGTCATCCAGTGAGCAGACACCGATTCATCCTCCTGATAGATCGCAGATCAGCCTAGCCGAATGCAGATCCGCCGACGTCTGCCGGAAGGCACGGATGCCGCGCGCCGTCGTGCCCACCGAACCGTCAGTCAGGATTGCAGCGCCTGCGGCGACAGGCAGACATCCAGCCATTCGGTATCGGCGTCAACGGCCTCGAACTTCGACGCATCCGTACCGACGAGCAGGCATGCTCCGTCGGCCGACAGTTCCCGCAGCGCACCGTCCACGCCATGGATACGCAGCCGCCCGCGCAGCACGAACACGAACCGCGCACCGCCTTCCGGAAGCCATGCCGGCGCGCTGCATGCCTGCTCCGAATTTGCGCGCAGGACCCGAACATCGGCCACGCCGTCGGTCGCCTCCGCGATACCCGTGTCGCGATACAGACAGTGCGACGCCGACGCAGCCTGCCAATGAGCCTCGGTCGCCACGGCGCGCACGAAACGCTGCCCGCCGAACAAACGCTGCGGACGCCGCTCCGAAGTCGGCAGCGTCAAGGCGTGATCGCGCCAGGTTTCATGCTCGGCGGGGCAGCCGACCTCCACCACTTCCAGTCCCGGCGACGCCTCCAGCACACGGTGCCGGATCGTCGGCGGCTGCAGCACACAGTCGCCCGCCTGCATCACGAACGGCGGCCCCTGGTCCTCGTAGACCACGCGCACCCAGCCGCGACGGCAGAAGATCATCTGGAAGCCGACCCGGTGATAGTGCACGTAATCGGGCACCGGCCCGCCTTCGGGAATGCGAATATGCGAGGCGATGACGCGCCCGTCCCACCGGCCCGGAATCAGGTCGCGGTACTGCATCCCGGCGCGTCCGACGATCCAGTCGGTCGAAGCGACGGCATCTCGCTCTGCCGGAATGGTCTCCGCTCCGCCTTCGGCATCATCGGGATGCGCTGCGTGCTCAACGCGCCGCAGACCCAGCGAGAGGCCGTATCCGGACAGTTCCGCCATGCGCGGTGCATCGGCCGGCATGATCATGTCCAGCCGGAAGCCCAGCTCGTCCGTGTAGCACGCCAGCGAAGCGTCCAGGTCGGCGCAGGAAATCGTGACGCGCAGCGGCGTCGCCGGTTGCGGATCAGTCATGATGTCTCACGCCTGCGCACCTGCGTGCTCGGTCAGGAAATCCTGCAGTTTCGCCTCGTCCCAGACCGCGACACCGAGCGACTCCGCCTTGGCCAGTTTGGAACCGGCCGACTCGCCGGCAACCACGAAGTCGGTCTTCTTCGACACGCTGCCGCTGACCTTCGCACCCAACGCTTCGAGCTTTTCCTTCGCCTCGTCGCGGGTCATCGTCGACAGCGTACCGGTCAGCACGACGGTCTTATTCGCCAGCGGCTGATCGGCTTCTTCGGCGCCATCGGACGCCGGCACGGCGTCGAGCAGACGCCGCATCGCGGCCTCGGCCTTGCGCAGCCGCGCCACGCGCTTCGCGTCGGCCAGGACATTTTCCAGTCCGGCCACCGCCGGTTTCGGCAAGCCGGCCGAACTCCAGTGCGCGGGACCCGCCTCGATCAACGCGTCCAGGGTAGGAAACTGCTCGGCCAGACGCGCGGCGTTGGTCGGTCCCAATCCCTGTATGCCGGCCTGATTCAGCAGCACCTTGAAGTCAAGCCGTTCGCCAAGCAGCGGCGACGGTGGGCCGACGTCGCTGAATTCGATACCCGCCGCCAGCAGCTGGTCGAGCACGTCGCGGTTGCCCGACTGCTGGAAGAAGGCCGCGATCGAAGTCGCGACCTCGCTGCCCACGTCAGGCAGAACGCGCAGGATCTGCGCCGGCATGGCCTCGATCATTTCCAATGATCCCAACCACTTGGCGAGAGTTTTTGCCGTACTTTCGCCGATGTGCATGATGCCCAGGGCGAACAGAAAACGCGCCAGCGTGGTGTGCTTGCTGGCCTGGATCGCCGCCTCCAGATTCTCTGCCCACTTGGTGGCGATCTTGCCCTGCTTGACGGTTTCCGGCGTGGTGCCGTCGCGTTCGTCGGCGCGGCGCTTCATGTCGAGGAAATCCTCGACTGTCAGGCCGTAGAGGTCGGCAGGGGTGTGCACGATCTCGAGTTCGACCAGCGCGTCGACGTAGCGCTCGCCCAGCCCGTCGATGTCCATCGCCTTGCGCGAGGCGAAATGGATCAGCGCCTCCTTGCGCTGCGCCGCGCAGATCAGGCCGCCGGTGCAGCGGTAGACCGCCTTGTCGTCCTCGCGCAGCAGCTCGGAGCCGCATACCGGACAGGTCTCGGGCATGCGCCACGGCTGCGCGTCCGGCGAGCGGTGCTCGGGCACCACGCGCACAACCTCGGGAATGACATCGCCGGCGCGGCGCACGATCACGGTGTCGCCGATGCGCACGTCCAACCGCGCCACTTGGTCGGCGTTGTGCAGGGTGGCGTGCGTGACGGTGACGCCACCGACCTGCACCGGCTGCATCCGCGCGCGCGGCGTGGCCGCGCCGGTGCGGCCGATCTGGATCTCGATGTCCTCCAGCACGGTCATCTCTTCCTGCGCCGGGTACTTGTGCGCGATGGCCCAGCGCGGCGCGCGCGAGACAAAGCCCAGTTCGCGCTGGCCTTCGTAGTCGTCCAGCTTGTAGACCACGCCGTCGATGTCGTACGGCAGACTGTCGCGCTGCGCACCAATGCGGCGGAAATAAGCAATCAGGCCCTCGAAGCCCATGGCGGTGTCGACCAGCGGCGATACCGGAAAGCCCCAGTCGCGCAGGCGCTGCAGCGTGGCCGAATGCGTGGCCGGCAGTTCGCCGCCTTCGACGACACCCACCGCGTAGGCGAAGAAGCTCAAGCGCCGTTGCGCGGTCTTGGCCGGGTCCAGCTGGCGCAGCGAGCCGGCCGCGCCGTTGCGCGGGTTGGCCAGTGGCTTGACGTCGTGTTCGCGCGCCCAGGCATTGAACGCCTCGAAATCCTTGCGCAGCATGATGACCTCGCCGCGCACTTCCAGCACGTCCGGCCAGCCCTCGCCGCGCAGCCGCAGCGGGATCGCACGCACGGTGCGCAGGTTGGCGGTGACGTCCTCGCCGGTCTCGCCGTCGCCGCGCGTGGCGCCCTGCACGAACACGCCGTGCTCGTAGCGCAGGCTGATGGCCAGACCGTCCAGCTTCGGCTCCACCGAGAACACGGGGTCCTTGCGGCCCAGGGTCTGCTCGACGCGGCGCACGAAATCGCCGACCTCGGCGAAGCGCGTGGCGTCGTCGTCGCCCTCCTGCTCGAAGGCGTTGCCCAGCGACAGCATGGGCATGGCATGACGTACCTCGGCGAAACCGCCTTCGGCGCGCGCGCCGACCTTGCGCGAGGGCGAATCAGGACTCGCCAGTTCCGGGTGCGCGGTCTCCAGTTCGTCCAACTCGCGCAGCATGCGGTCGTACTCGACGTCGGGAATATCCGGATCGTCGAGCACGTGATAGCGGTAGTTGGCGTCTTCGAGGCGCTTGCGCAGCGCTTCGACGCGCTGCGCGGGATCGGCGTGGGCAGAATCGTTCGACATCGATGCACTTTCCTTCAATGACCCGCGAAGTGTACCTGCCCGCACACCGCAGGCTGACAGCGAACCGGCAAACCGCGTACCTTTGCAGCATTGCGTCCCGCGTCCGCGCGCGGACGCGACGATTCAATGCAAGGACCCCGCATGCGCTCGATCATCGCCCTCTTCGCCCTGGCGCTCGCGCCGACGGCCGCCATGGCCGAATCCACCGAGGCGAACTTCCACCTGACCCACCATCCGATCGGCTGGCTGGCGCTGCTGTTCTTCGTGCTGGCCTACGCCGCCGTGGTCGCCGAGGAACGCATCCAGATCGCCAAGTCCAAGCCGGTGCTGCTGGCCGCCGCGCTGATCTGGGGCATGCTGGCGTGGAAGGTCGGCGCCGGTCACGACGCGGCCTCGCCGGTGAAGATCGCCTTCGAGGGCATGTTCCTGGACTACTCGGAACTGTTCTTCTTCCTGGTGGTGGCGATGACCTACGTCACCGCCATGGGCGAACGCGGCGTGTTCGAGGCGCTGCGCGCGCAGATCACCAAGCGGCATTTCAGCTACCGGCAGCTGTTCTGGATCACCGGCACCCTGGCGTTCTTCCTGTCGCCGATGCTGGACAATCTGACCACCGCGCTGGTGATGTCGGCGGTGATTCTCGCGCTGGGCGCGGGCAACGCGCGCTTCATCACCCTGGCCATGATCAACCTGGTCGTGGCGGCCAACGCCGGCGGTGCCTGGAGCGCGTTTGGCGACATCACCACGCTGATGGTGTGGCAGGCGCACAAGGCCCAGTTCGCCGACTTCTTCGCCCTGCTGGTGCCGTCGCTGGTCAACTGGCTGGTGCCGGCGCTGGCGATGAACTTCGCGGTGCCGCGCGGCAAGCCGGAGGGCCTGTCCGGCGAGGCGCACATCAAGCACGGTGGCATCGGCATCTGCATCAGTTTCGCGCTGACCATCTTCATGACCGTGGTCGGCAAGCAGTGGCTGGGCATGCCGACCGCATTCGGCATGCTAACCGGCCTGGCGCTGCTGAACCTGGTGGCCTCACGCATCGACCGCCGTCTGCGCCGCTACGCCCTGGCCAACGGCCAGGTCAAAGTCGAGGAAAAGGGCTATTCGATCTTCAAGATCATCGCCAACGCGGAGTGGGACACACTGCTGTTCTTCTACGGCGTGTTCGCCTGCGTCGGCGGGCTGGCCGCGATCGGCTATCTGGAAATGGCCTCGCGCCTGCTCTACGGCGGCATCGGCTTCACTCTGGCCAACACCGGCATGGGCCTGCTGTCGGCGATCATCGACAACATCCCGATCATGTTCGCGGTGCTGAAGATGAACCCGCCGATGGATCTGGGCCAGTGGCTGCTGATCACCCTGACGGCCGGCGTCGGCGGCAGCCTGCTGTCGGTCGGCTCGGCCGCGGGTGTGGCGCTGATGGGCGTGTCACGAGGTCTGTACACCTTCCGCACCCACCTGAAGTGGAGTTGGGCCATCGCGCTGGGCTTCGTCGCCAGCGTGCTGGTGCATCTGGCCTTCGACGCCATGCATCTGTTCGGCGTGTCCTGAGCGCTACATCCACCGACGACCGCAGGCATCCCCAATCTGGGGGCGCGCCGTGCGGCCGAACGCGCATGTTTTGGCGGCCTTCGCTCATGTAGGATCGGGGCAACGCCACTCCTGACGGAATCGTTCCGCCATGCATCACGCCAGTGACATCCTGCTGACGCTCTTCATCATCTTCGTCGCCGCCCAGGTCGGCTCGGAAATCGCCCAGCGCTTGCGCATGCCGGGTGTGGTCGGCGAGATCGCCGCCGGCTGCATCATCGGCCCGTCCTTGCTCGGCTGGATCGCGCCGGCGCAGATCGCTGCCGGCCAGCCGCTCGACGCGCTGGCCGAAATCGGCGTGGTGCTGCTGCTGTTCTCGGTTGGCCTGGAAACCCGGCTGGAAGACCTGAAGAAAGTCGGCAAGAGCGCCTTCCTGGTCGGCGTGCTCGGCGTCATCGTGCCGTTCATTGCCGGCGTGCTGTGGGCGCATGGGTCGGGCTTCGCCTGGGTCAAGTCGATGTTCGTGGCCGCGGCCTTCGTCGCCACCTCGGCCGGCATTACCGCGCGCGTGCTGCAGGAACTGGGCGTACTGCGGCGCACGGAGAGCCGCGTCATTCTCGGTGCGGCGGTGATCGACGACATCCTCGCCATGCTGCTGCTGGGCGTGGTGTCCTCGCTGCAGGGCGGCGGCGAGATCAATGTGCAGTCGTTGCTGTTCACGCTGCTGGGCGCGATCGGCTTCCTGGCCATCTTCGGCTGGGCCGGCACGCAGATGGCGCGGCGGCGCTCCTACTGGCTGGACAAGCCGATCAGCTCGCATTCGCCGCTGACCATCGTCCTGGCGCTGTGTCTGGGCCTGGCCTTCCTGTCGACGAAATTCGGCCTGGCCGCCATCATCGGCGCGTTCCTGGCCGGCATGATCGCTTCCGAGACCAAGCAGCGCGAGACCCTGGAAAAGCGCATGCAACCGCTGCTGGCGCTGCTGACGCCGTTCTTCTTCGTGGTCACCGGCGCAAAGATCAACCTCAACGAACTGGCCAGTTGGGACGCTGTGTGGATGCTGATCGTGGTGACCGTCATCGCGATCCTTTCCAAATTGCTGGGCGGTTTCCTCGGCGCACTGGCGCTGGGCAAGCGCGGCGCGACCATCGTCGGCTTCGGCATGGTGCCGCGCGGCGAAGTCGG
This sequence comes from Oleiagrimonas citrea, assembly GCF_012395255.1. GTDB lineage: Bacteria > Pseudomonadota > Gammaproteobacteria > Xanthomonadales > Rhodanobacteraceae > Oleiagrimonas > Oleiagrimonas citrea. The sequence goes on along the minus strand of NZ_JAAZQD010000003.1, from coordinate 436,479 downwards.
CGTGGTGATCGCGGCGCTGGGCTTGGCTGCCGGCGTATTCAGCGAGCGCGTCTACGCGGTGATCGTGGCGATGTCGCTGCTGACCGCCGTGGTCACGCCGCCAGTGCTATCGATGCTACTCAAGCGCAGCCCGAGCGAACCCGAACCACCCACCGAGGACGGCGACGCGGCGACATCCGGCCACAGTCACGAGTGACCCGCCCACGGTTCAGTCGCGGATGTCCTGGTAACTGTCCAGCGCGCGCTGGCGCGACGCCTTGATGTCGAGCATCGGCAGCGGGTAGCCGCAGGACGACGCGAACCCGTCCTGCGCCCACGGCTCGTGCAGCAGTTTCTTCGGCGCGTCGCGCAACTCGGGGACCCAACGGCGGATGTACTCGCCGTCGGCGTCGAAGCGTTGCGCCTGCGTGACCGGATTGAAGATGCGGAAATACGGCGCCGCGTCGACGCCGCTGCCGGCCACCCATTGCCAGCCGAGGCTGTTGTTGGCCAGGTCCGCATCGACCAGCGTATCCCAGAACCAGCGCGCACCCTTGAGCCAGTGCTGGCGCATGTTCTTGGTCAGCCAGCTGGCGACGATCATGCGCACGCGGTTATGCATCCAGCCGGTCGCCCACAGTTCGCGCATGCCGGCGTCGACCAGCGGCACGCCGGTGCGGCCCTGCTGCCAGCGCTCCAGCGCCGCGTCGTCCTCGACCCAGGCGAAACGGTCGAAACGCTCGTTGAGATTGCGTTCGACGCTGTGCGGGAAGTGGTACATCACATGGTGCGCGAAATCGCGCCAGCCGAGTTCGCGCAGGTAGGGTTCCAGGCCCTTGTCCGCCCCCTCGGCATCAGCGTGCTCGCGCAGCGCGGCCCGCGCCATGCGCGGCGTGATCTCGCCGAAATGCAGGTGCGGAGAAAGACGCGAGGTGCCGGTGCGCGCCGGCCGGTCGCGCAGTTCGCCGTACCCGCGCAGGGCATCGTCGGCGAAGCGCTCCAGCATGTCGCTCGCGCCGCGCTCGCCCGGCGTCCAGTGCGCGCCGAAACCGTCGGCCCAGTCCAAGCGCGGCAACAGTTCCAGCGCGTCCAGCGTCACGCTGCCTTCGGCCTTTTCCAGCCGCAGGGGGCTGGGTGTGTCCAGCGGCGGATCGTCGCCGAGTTGCGCGCGCAGATTGCGCCAGAACGGCGTGAACACGCGGTACGGTTCGTCCTGCTTGGTCAGCACCTGCCACGGATTGCGCCACAGCGCCGCGTCGAAGCTGGCGACATGCAGACCCTGTTCGCGAAGCGCCTTCTTGATCTCGGTATCGCGCGCCACCAGCGCCGGTTCGTAGAGCCGGTTCCAGTACACCGCTTCCACGCCGCTGGACTCGATCAGCGCCCGCAGCGTCTGCAGACTGGGACCGGCGCGCAAATGCAGTTCGCCGCGATGACGATGCAGGTCACGCTGCAAGGCGTCGAGCGAATGATGCAGCCACCAGCGGCTGGCCGCGCCGGGCGCCCACTCGCCCTCCTCGTCCGGTGCATGAATGTACACCGGCAGCACGCGTTCGTGACGCGCGGCCGCGGCGGCGAGGGCCGGATGATCCTGCAGGCGCAGGTCCCGGCGGAACCAGACAATGGCTATTCCCATGACGCATAGTCTGTCGACTCGCGGAGAACGAATCCAGCCGCATTCAGCTGCCGTGACGCAGAAGGATGTACGCTGGAAGAATCACGGACCAAGGAGCCACGGACCATGCGCCTCACCCCCTACTGGATCGCCGCCGCCCTCATCGCCCTACCGCTGACAGCCTGTTCGCATCAGCAGGCCGATCACCCGGTCGTCACGCCGGTCCTGCACCATCCCGAAGCCTCGACCGCGCGCATGGGTCAGGACCTGCCGCGCTATGTCTGGACGCTGCAGGAGGCACGCACCGCGGCCGGTGCGCCGCTCGACGCGCTGATGCCCGCGGGCCATCCGCCGCTGCAGATCGTGTTTGAAGGCACGCAGATGCACGTCGAGCACGCCTGCAACGCCATCGGCGGCACCTATCGCGTGCAGGATGGCGCACTGAAGGTGGACGGCTTGCTGCACACCATGATGGCCTGCGCCGATCCGGCACTGAACCGCATGGAAAAGGCCGCGTTGCATGTGCTGCAGCAGACGCCGCAGCTGTCGCTCATCCGCACCACCGCCGCGCCGCGCCTGCAGATGGTCACGCGCGACAACGAGACGTTGCTGTTCGTCGGCAAGCCCAAACCGGACGCCGCCTCGCCGTCCTCGCCTTGATCCACCGCATCGCGTCCCCAGTTCTGCCGCATGTCCCACGACACCACCGAAACCAACCGGCACCGGCATGACTTCAGCGGACACGATAACGTGTGGCTGTTCGGCTACGGCTCGCTGATCTACAAGGCCGACTTCCCGTACATCGAGCGCCGCCCGGCACGCATCCGCGGCTGGGCGCGACGCTTCTGGCAGGGTTCGCACGACCACCGCGGCACGCCCGACGCGCCCGGTCGCGTGGCCACGCTGGTCCCGGAGACGGGCAACGTATGCGCGGGCATGGCCTACCGCATCCGTCCCGATGTATTCACGCACCTCGACGTGCGTGAGAAGAACGGCTATCTGCGCTTCACCACGGAGATGACGTTCGATGACGGCGACCACGCTGAAGGTCTGGTCTACATCGCCAGCGACGACAATGCGGCCTACCTGGGACCCGCCAGCGAAGCCGATATCGCCCGCCACATAGCGCAGGCGCAAGGCCCCAGCGGCAGCAACCGCGACTACTTGCTGCGGCTGGCCGACGCCCTGCGCGAACTCGGCGACGATGACACTCACGTGTTCGCCATCGAGCGACACCTGCGAACGCTTCCTGGCACCTGACGGCTCACGACTCGACCGTTCGTTCCGTTGCTTTGGGGCAAATATGTGTATATACATATTTGATGGATGATCGCACTTCCCTCTTCGAAACCACGCGTTGCGCCTGCCTCGCCTCGCGCCGCGCCGCACGGCGCATCACGCGGCGTTTCGACCAGGCGCTGCGCGCGCACGGCCTGCGCGCGACGCAGTTCACCATCCTCGCCGCGCTGCGCCTTGCCGGCCCGCAGAGCGTGGGCGCGCTGGCCGATCTGCTCGATATCGAGCGCACCACCATGAGCCGCAATCTGGCCGTCGCCGCGCAGCGCGACTTGCTGACCCTGCGTGCCGATCCCGAGGATGCGCGCAGCCGAATCGCCACGCTCACTGCGCACGGTCGGCACACACTGGAAACAGCGCTGCCGACCTGGCAAGCGGTGCAGAAATCGCTGGTCGAGGAACTCGGCGAGACCACCGTGCACAACCTCCACCAATTGGCCGGCGGTCCCTGCATCGCCCCCTTGCCGAACTCGTCATACGAACCGCAGAACCAGGAGTCGCCCGCATGAAGCTCTACTATTCCGACGTACTCTCGCCGCGAAAAGCCTGTGCCGTGGCGGCCCATCTCGATGCGCCGGTCGAGTACGTCTACCTCGATCTGGCGCGCGGCGAGCACAAGACGCCGGACTATCTGAAACTGAATCCGAACGGCAAGGTGCCGACGCTGGTCGATGGCGAACGCACGCTGTGGGAAGCCGACGCCATCATGTGCGAACTGTCGCGGCGCGCCGGCGCCGACCTGTGGCCTGACGACGCCGAACGCCAGATCGAGATCCTGCGCTGGCTGAGTTGGGACAAGCAGCATTTCGGCCGTACCTGCGGCGAGTTGTACTTCGAACACATCGTCAAACGGCGTTTCGCCGATGCGCCCCCCGCGCCGGACAAGGTCGAGCGCGCGATGAAGCATTTCCATGCCCACGCCGCCGTCCTGGACGCCCATCTGAGCGAACGCACCTGGCTGGTCGGCGAGCGCCTGAGCGTGGCCGACTTCGCCGTGGCGGTCGCCCTGCCGTACGCGCAGTCGATGCAGCTGCCGCTGGACGCGTTCCCGGCCGTGCAACGCTGGAACGCGCGACTGGAGACGCTCGACGCCTGGCAGCACCCCTTTCCACAGCGCAATGAAACTCCGTCGGCGACTGCGTGAAGCATGCGCGGTACCGCGCAGTGACCTGAACGAGGGGCCGGTCATCGGGGCAAACGCCTGCCCGCTGCCCCCCGGTTCGAGCCAGCCTTCCGTGTCTTGCGCCTTGAATCCCAGCTACGCTGCTCCGACCTGATCCTCTATGCATAGAACCCTCGGACAGGGAGCACAGACCACCCAGTCAAGGCAAAAAGATCACGCACTCAGTGACAGCTGGCTGATGACATCGGATGCGCCGCCGACACGGCCATCGTCGATGAGCAGGTTCCGCGTCTCCCTACAGGTCGACGAGTTCGGTCGAGAAAACGTTCTGGACCTGAGCATCAGTCTGCGTACGGGCCGCCGCGGTGTGGCTCGGATGGGCCATGGCAACTGGCTCGCATGAGCGCCCCACGCTGTACGGCGGCCCCCACACCGGCGCGGGAGGCGGACTTCGGCTAGAATCGAGCCGTTGCACAATCTATTGCGAATCGCCGGTCCGCCGCGCGCAGTCCCCGTTTCGCTCCGTTTTTGCTTACCGCCCCACTGCGGGGTGTCCGTCTTCTTCAGGAGCGTCTCATGTCGGGATACCTCACGCGCGAACTCCAGATCGATCTCGGCGGTCACGGCTACCGATTGCAGGCCCTGAAAGACCTGCAGCAGTTCGACGACCCCGATCACGCCGCCGAACGCATCGGTATCTCCTCGGCGCAATGGAGCCTGTTCGGCCATCTGTGGCCCGCCGGACGCGTCCTGGCCGACCACATGTGCGCCCACGAGATCGAGGGCAAGCGCATTCTCGAACTGGGCTGCGGTCTGGGACTGTCCAGCCTGGTGCTGAGCCGCCGTGGTGCGAACATCACCGCCAGCGACTACCACCCGCTGGCCGCCGAGTTCCTGTCCATCAACAGCCGTGGCAACCAGCTGCCCGACATCGCCTTCCATGCGCTCGACTGGCAGGTACCCTCGCCGGAACTGGGCACCTTCGACCTGATCATCGGCAGCGACATCCTGTACGAAGCCCAGCACGTAGCCCTGCTGGCCGACGTGCTGAAGCAGCACGCGCGACCGCAAGCCGAGATCATCATCACCGATCCCGGACGGGGCCACGCCAACCGCCTGTCGCGCATGCTGATCGAACAGGGATACGCCCTCGAACAGCAGCGCATGCGTTTCGACCCGCAGGAAAATGCGCCGTTCCGCGGTCGCCTGATGACCTGGCGCCGCTACTGATCGTCATCGAGCGCGAGATTCTCCGGTTCGTCCACCATATTCAGCCGGTAGCGGAGAATGTCAGCGTAATTGCGGATCCGGTGGACATAGCGAACCGGCTCCAGCCCGCGTGCGTAACCGTGCGGGAGCGAGCGGTAGTAGCGTGATTCGCTGAGCAGCGGGAACACCTTGCTGACGTCTGCCCAGCGATCGGGATCGTGTCCCAGCCGCTTGGTCAGCCGCCGCGCGTCGCGCACATGCCCCAGCCCGACGTTGTACGCGGCCAGAGCGAACCAGATCCGATCCTGCTTGCGGATGTTCGGCCCCAATCGTCGCCGCATCCGCGCCAGATAGCGCGCGCCGCCACGGATGCTCGCGGCCGGATCGAGCCGGTTCTTCACGCCCAGCGCGCTGGCGGTGTTGCGCGTGAGCATCATCATGCCGCGCACGCCGGACGAGCTGATCGCATCGGGCCTCCAGTGCGACTCCTGGTACGACTGCGCAGCCAGGATCATCGGCGGCAAGTCATAGACATCCGCCGCCTGCAGGAACAACCCGGCGAACTCGGGATACACGCTTTCGATGCGCCGCACGTAGGTGCGCGTGTCCACGTAGTCGAACACGGCCGCCAGACCGTAGTAATGCTTCATCAGGTGCTGCAGACGTCCACTGTCGCGGTATTTCGTCATCCAGCCGTCCATCGCCTTGCGCAGCGCATCGGAGCCGCGCGGAAGCACCCAGGCCAGCGATTGCGGCGGACTGAGATCGAACGCCACCGTCAGATTGGGAAAATAGCGCCGGTTGATGGCGACGATGTCCGAGTCGGCCACCGTACATGCGAGCTTGCCCGCCCAGACCTTGCGCAGCAGCTGCTCGGTGCCTTCGGTGGCGTTCACCCGCCAGTGCAGTCCGGGATGCTTCTTGCGCAGCGCGCGCAGACGATCGACATAGCTGCTGTCGGCGACCACCTCCAAGTCGACGTCGGCCAGTTCGGCGACCGAATCCGGCTGTGCGTCGTCGCGCCGGCAAACGACCTGCTGGGTCACCTGCTGGTAATCCGGACCGAATTCGAAACGCCGGTGCCGCAGCGGCGTGCGCGTCAGCCCCGCGGCGATCATGTCGCCCTCGCCGTCGTCCAGCGCCTTCAGCAGCTCGGCGATCGAATTCTTGAACACGAATTTCGGCTTCACGCCCAGCGAGTGGGCGAAATCCTTCACCAACTCGTATTCGGTCCCCTGCGGCCGATCATTACGGCCGATGTAGTAGGTCGTCGGCGCGTTGCGCGTCAAAACGATCAGCGTGCCGCGTTCGCGGATATCCGAGAGACGGCCGGGTGTCGGTCCGCATCCTGCGCACAGCAGCGCCAGCACGAGTACACATACCCTGTGAAAACCGCTGCGACTGCATACCTGCCTGTATTGCATGCATGCCCCCTGTCGGTGCCTGACCGCACCATACCCGAATCGTGCCGTTAGCGTCATGCGCGCCGCCGCAACGCGACGACGGTGCCGATCAGAAGATCGACTGGCCGCTCAGCTCGGCGAAACGCTCCAGCGCACGGCTTCCCGCCATCGAATTGCCGCGCCCGTCCAGACCCGGTGCCCACACGCACAGACTGAACATGCCCGGCATCACCGCGACGATACCGCCACCAACGCCGCTCTTGGCCGGCAGACCGACACTGTAGGCGAACGCGCCCACGGCATCGTAGGTGCCGCTCGTGAGCATCAGCGAATTGATCGCCTTGGCCTGACTCGACGAGATGACCTCGCCATCGGAATTGAGACCGTGGCGCGCCAGATACATGAACGAACGCGCCAGTTCGGCACAGCTCATCGACAGCGCGCAGTGATGGAAATACGCGTCCAGCACCTGATCCGGATGATTCTCCAGATTGCCGAAGCTCTTCAGAAAGTAGGCCAGCGCGGCGTTACGGTAGCCCAGACGCGCCTCGGAATCGGCCACGCGCAGGTCGTAGTCGATATCGTCCGCGCCACTCAGCCGCCGTGCGAACTCGCGCAGCGCCGCCTTGGCGTCGCCCAGGTGCGAAAGCACGATGTCGGTCACCACCAGCGCGCCGGCATTGATGAACGGGTTGCGCGGAATGCCGTTCTCGAACTCCAACTGCACCAGCGAATTGAACGCCGTGCCCGACGGCTCGCGCCCGACCCGCCGCCACAGCTGCGCGTCTGCCGTGCGCATCGCCTGGGTCAGCGTGAAAACCTTGGAAATGCTCTGGATCGAAAATCGCTCGTCGGCATCGCCCACCCAGGCGAAACCACCGTCGACATCGCAGATCGCCATGCCGAACTTGCGCTCGTCCACGCACGCCAATTGCGGGATGTAGTCGGCGATGCGCCCCTGCGGAAGAGTCGGCGCGATCTCCTCGTGGATCTGGTCGAGAATATGCTGGTACTGCACGCGGCTCCTCTGCACGATGCGTCCGTCAATAAACGGCGATCCTAGCCGAGCGCATCCGTCAACGCATCCCAGAGATGTGTCACTCGTCGCCGCGGTCGCGTAGCACCATCCACAATCCGCCATAGATGATGAACACCGGCCACCACAGGTGCCAGCGCACCTCCAGCAGCAGCATCAGGCCGATGGTGGCGATCACCAGCGCCGTCAGCAGGTAGCGTCCCGTGGTGCCGTCGAAATGTCCCTGGTGCCGGTAGCGGTTGACCGCCTGCAGCAACGGCCCCAGCGCGGCCGCCAGAATGAACAGCGCCCACCAGTTGGGCAGGTCCATCCAGGGCATCTCGATACCGAGATTGCGCAGCAGGAAGAACACGCCGATGGCGATCACGACCAGACCGGTCACCACGCTCTGCGAGGACCGCGGCGCGGGCTTGTTGCTGTCGTCGTTCACGGCAATGCTCCATCGGAAGTCGGAACCAAGCGTAGACGGCGCATCGTGGGCGGACAAGTGACGACTGTCAGACCATCCCGGACACACACAGCGCACGGCCTCCCAGTTGACGCCACGACAGCGCATGACCGACGCTTGGCCGATACGCACGAACGGAAATCCCGCAACATGACCGACACCGCGCCGACCGGCGAATCCACCATCATGGGCCATCCGCGCGGCCTGATGACGCTGTTCTTCACCGAGATGTGGGAACGCCTGAGCTTCTACGGCATGCGCGCACTGCTGGTGCTGTTCATGGTCGCGGCGACCAGCACCGGCGGCATGGGCCTGGATGACAAGACCGCCACCGCGATCTACGGTCTGTATACGGCCGCCGTCTACCTGACCTCGCTGCCCGGCGGCTGGATCGCCGACCGCCTGATCGGTCAGCAGCGTTCCATCTGGTACGGCGGTCTGATCATCGCCCTGGGCCATTTCACGCTGGCGATCCCCAGCCGCGGCACCTTCTTCCTGGGCCTGGTGTTCATCGTGCTCGGCACCGGTCTGCTCAAGCCCAACGCCAGCGCCCTGGTCGGCGAGCTGTACCCCGAAGGCGGCAGCCGTCGCGACGCCGGTTTCTCGCTGTACTACATGGGCATCAACCTAGGCGGCTTCCTCGGTCCGCTGATCTGCGGCTATCTGGGCCAGAAGATCAACTGGCACTACGGCTTCGTCGCCGCTGGCGTGGGCATGGTGTTCGGTCTGATCCAGTACCGCCTGACGCTGCGCAACCTCGGCGGCGCAGGCACGCATGCCCTGCCTGCCTACGACGACCCCGCGCGCCAGCACCGCTTCCTGAAGCGTTCCTGGAGCGCGCTGTGGATTGGCGTGGCGGTCATCGTGGTCGTGGTCGGCCTCGGTTACAGCGGCGCGGTGGTCTATGCACCGGTGCCGCTGGCGCTGTGGTCGGGCATCGTGATCCTCCTGCTGGGCCTGGGTTTCCTGCTGTGGCTGTTCTTCTTCGGCCGGCTCAGCGCCGTGGAGAAGAAACGGCTGGCCGCGCTGACCATCCTGTTCCTGGTGCAGGCGCTGTTCTGGGCCGGCTACGAACAGGCCGGCTCCAACTTCAACCTGTTCGCCGAGCGCTACACCGACCTGCATGTGTTCGGTTACGCCTTCCCGGCCTCGTGGTTCCAGAGCGAGAACTCATTGCTGATCCTGCTGCTGGCGCCGTTCTTCGCCTGGTTCTGGGTCTGGCTGGGACGACGCAAGCTGGATCCGTCGACGCCGATGAAATTCGCCCTGGGCATGGTCTTCATCGGCATCGGCTTCCTGGTGATGATGGGCGCGGCCTGGATCGTCGTGGCCGGCCACAAGGCCTTGCCGATGTGGCTGACCCTGACCTATCTGCTGCACACCATCGGCGAGCTGTGCCTGAGTCCCGTCGGCCTGTCGGCCACGACCAAGCTTTCACCGAAGCGCTACGCCAGCCGCCTGATGGGCACCTGGTTCTTGTTCATGGCGCTCGGCGAGTTGCTGGCCGGTCTGATCGCGGGCCGCTTCAGCGCGCATGACGTCGGCGAAATGCCGCGCATCTACCTGACCATTGCCGCCATCTCGATCGGTGTCGGCGTGGTGCTGGCCCTGTTCAGCCGACTCATCAAGCGCCGACTGATCGGGGAGGACATGCAGATCACCAGCGACGGTCACTGATCACCCTCAGATGTCGATACATGGGGCGGATGGCATTCCGCCCCGCGTTCATGCCAGCGGAACCCTATCCGGGGAACGCAGTCCGCGGCGCGGTTGACTACATGAAGCGCGTGTAATCCTGCAGCGGAAGGCGCTCGATATCCGGCACCCGGCAGTCCTCGGCCGGGTGGCCGGCCACCAGCAGCAAGTACGCCATCTCGTTGCGGGGACGTTCCAGGATTTCGTTGAGAAATCCCATTGGACTGGGCGTGTGTGTGAGCGTCGCCAATCCAGCCTGATGCAGCGCCGCGATCAGCAGTCCCGTGGCGAGACCCACCGATTCGTGCGGATAGTAGCGCTTGTGCTTGTTGCCCTCCGCGTCCAGCGCGAAGCGCTCGTAGAACACCGCAATCAGCCAGGGCGCGACATCCAGGAACGGCTTGTCGGCATCCGTGCCCAGCGGCGCCAGCGCTTCCAGCCACTGCTCCGGTGCACGGTGCTCGTAGAAACTGCGTTCCTCCGCCTCGGCGGCCTCGCGGATGCGGTGCTTGATGTTCGGGTCGCTGACGGCCACGAACCGCCAGGGTTGCTGATTCGCACCGCTGGGCGCCGTGCCCGCTGCACGCAGACACTGCTCGATGATCGTGCGCGGAACCGGTGTGGGCGCGAAATCGCGCACGGTCCGACGCTGCGCCATGGTCTCGGCGAACGCAGCCGCTCGCTGTTCGCGCTCGGCGTCGGTCATGGATTCGCGCGCGGGCAGCGCTACGGTGGCGTACGGCTTGGCGGTCATGCGTGGGCTCGTGCGAATGGATCGCCCTGGATGATAACCCGTCCGCGCGACGCACCTGGGCGCTCAGAAGATCTCCGCCACGCAGCAGCGCAAGCTGCCACCGGCCTTCTCGATCTCATCCAGCTCGACCGCCCCGATCCGGAATCCCAGCCTTTCCAGTTGCGCGCATTGCGCAGGCGAGAGACTGCTCGCGGCAGTCCCGCTCATCCAGACCCGATGCGGATCCAGCGTGATGGCGTTGGCGGCGAATCGTTCCTTCTGCGCGGCCTCGAGCATCACCACGCGCCCCTCGTAGGCACGCGCAACAGCCTCGGCAGCCGCGGAATCGCGGAAGCCGTCCGGCACCAGCAGCACGCCACGTCCGGCCAGCGCGGTCATCAGCACATTGGCGTGGTATTCGCCCGGCGCCAGATCGAAGCAGAACGTGAGCTGGAGTCCGAACGCACGATGCATGGCCGCCGCACCGGCCTCGGTGCAACGTTCGCCAAGACCGCAAAATCCGACGCCGCGCGCATGATCGATCACCAGCGAACCGGTCAACTCGGCCACCGGTTGCGACGGCCCCGACAGATCGATTTCCTCGTATCCGAGCACATCACGGAAAAATCCGCGGATGTCTGTGCGTAGCGCTTCCCGGCGGCGCACCGCGTGACGCATGCGCCCGACCACCAATGCACCCGGCCGCGTCGCGAAGACGTTGTTGGGAAACACCGCATCCGGCGCGTCCGGAATACCCGGGAAAGTCACGACGGGGACGTCGTCGCGCAGCGCTTCGGCCAGCGCGGCATGCTGACGTGCCGCACGCTGCGGATCGACCACATCCTGCATCCGCATGTAGGCATTGTCTTGCGCCGACTCCCCGGCGAGACCGAAATGCGACGGCGCGACCATGAACGCCGCTCGTGCGGTCGCTGGCCGCGCCGCCGTGTAGGGCAACGCCGCGAATGCGTGCAGGAACGCTTCGGGATCACGCGTAATCATGATGGCTGTCGTGTTCGTGAAAGCCCCACTCTACGCGCTGTGTGCGGCAACACCAGTCCCTTCGCGCATTGCATGCCCCAGTTGCCGCGCATGCCGCATGCTGCGACCATCGACGAGCAGGTCGACGCGACCGGCCTGCCCAGGGGGAAAGCCCGGCATCGTCGGGCCTGCAGTCGCCAACGCATCCATCGGATGCTCATGGGGGTATGAACCTTGAACTGGTACTTCGACGTTCTCAAGAAATATTTCGTGTTCTCCGGCCGCGCGCGGCGCAAGGAATACTGGATGTTCACGCTGTTCAACATCATCGCCTACATTCTTCTGACGGTGATCGCGATGGTGCTCGGCATGCAATCCAACAAACACGGCCTGAACTTCCTGACCGGCCTGTATTCGCTGCTGGTGTTTCTTCCGTCGCTGGGCGTCACGGTGCGCCGTCTGCATGATACGGGGCGCAGCGGCTGGTGGGTGTTGATCAGCCTGGTTCCGATCATCGGCGGCATTGTGCTGCTGGTGTTCATGCTGCTCGACAGCACCGGCTCCAACGAATACGGCCCGAATCCGAAAGCCGTGCCGGCCTGACTCGCCAAACGCGATCGAAAAAAAAGCGCGCCCGATACCAGGGCGCGCTTTTTCATGTCCGTACCGCAGATACCGCCGGCGCTTCGAATGAACTATCGCGACGGCAGGTAATGCGTCGGATCGACCGGCTTGCCATTCTTGCGCACCTGGAATTCCAGTTCGTTGCGCGAAGCACCGGTAGAACCCATTTCAGCAATGACCTGCCCCGCCCGCACGCGTTCTCCCTCGCGTACCAGTCGCTTGCGATTGTGCCCGTACGCGGACAGGTAAGTGTCGTTGTGCTTGATGATGATGAGTTCGCCGTAGCCGACCAGGCCATTGCCGCTGTAGACCACCACACCGTCGGCCGCCGCCCGCACTGGATCGCCGGCCCTTCCGGCGATCTCGATGCCGGGAATGGGGTCATGGGGATTGAAGGCATTCACGAGTGCACCGTCCGCGGGCCAGCGCCAGGTCACTCCACCAGTGCTGCGCGACGGAGCGGCGGGCACGGCCTTGGCCGATACCGGCGCACGATCCGGGGGCGTGGCTTCACCCGCGACCGGAACCGTGGTGCTGACGGCTCGCGCCACCTCGACTGCGGCATGCGCGGTCTTGTTGGCCGGCGACGGTACGTGATGCGCGACCGTTCTCGATGTCGAATGTGATGACGACGGAGACACCGGCTTGAAGACTGGCCGGCTGGGCACACCCACCGTACGCACGGGCTGTGTCAGGCGAAGGCGTCGGCCGGGATGAATCACATACGGCGCCGGAATGCCGTTCCAATGCGCCAGATCGCGAAAGTCGACGCCAGCCCGGAAAGCGATGCTGTACAGCGTATCGCCGCGAACCACCGTGTAGTGCGTATCCGTCATCGGTCCGCTGGCATGCACAGGCACGCCGTTGGCATCCGTTTCCGGCCCGTGCGGAGACTCGATCACCACCGAGTGATGCGGTACCACGCAGGCCGTCAGCAGACAGGCGACGAGAAGACTGGCGGCGACGTTCTTGGCATGCATGCGGGTCAGCATAGCCGGGCGCACAGGCAATTTCATCGTGCCAGCAGCCACCAGACCACCAGCGCCGCGAGAATGACCAGCGCGGCCCAGCCGATGCGCTCGATGTGACGGTGCAGCATGTCCTCCGCCCGCTTGCCGAACAGGCGGATCAGCATCGCCAGCAGATACACCCGCTTGCCGCGCCCCAGCGCCATGCACAACATGAACGGAATCAGCGGCACACCGACGATGCCCGAGGCCCAGGTAATGAACTTCATCGGCACCACCGGCTGCAGCGCGGCCAGCAGCAACACCAGCAGCAACCCCAGCCAGTGCTGGTTCATCTGGCTGCGCAGGCTGTCCACGCCATGCTCGATCGGTGCCAGCAGATGCAGCGCGTCGAGCACCGGATGCAGCGCCTGGAAGGCATAGTGGCCCAGGGCGTAACCGACCAGCGAACCCAGCAGCGAAAACAATAGGCTGACCGAAGCGAAACGGAACGCACGCTCGGGCTTGGCCAGCGCCATCGGCGCCAGCATGACTTCGGGTGGAATCGGGAAGATGAACGCTTCGACGAAACTGAGTCCGGCCAGATAGCGTTCCGCATGCGGATGCTTCGACCAGCGCAGGGCGCGCTCGTAGAGGGGACCAAAAAGACGCATCAGTGCGAATACTCCTTCCAGGACCGGACGTGCCGGGACATCGATGCGACCACTCAGACCAGCCCGCCCAGCAGTGGCACGAAACTGACCTGTCCCAGATCCTCCGGCACCACTTCGCCGGTCTCCGCATCACGCGTCAGGCGAAGCAGCGTCTGCGCCCCGCTCGGCCCCACCGGCGCGACCAGCACTCCGCCCGGGGCCAGTTGATCGAACAATCCTTGCGGAATGCCCTCGCCTGCGGCAGTGAGGATGATGGCGTCGAACGGCGCCTCCTCGGGCCAGCCGAGATTGCCATCGTCATGCTTGGAGCGCAGATTCTCGATCCCGAGCTGGCGGAAGCGGCGACGCGCCTTGCGCAGCAGTTCCTCGATACGCTCGACGGTGTGGATCTGCGGCACGATCGAGGCCAGCACGGCGGCCTGGTAGCCGGAACCGGTGCCGATCTCCAGCACGCGCTGCGGAATGCCGCGCTCGATCAACGCCTCGGTCATGCGCGCCACCACCCACGGCTGCGAGATCGTCTGGCCATGACCAATGGGCAGCGCGGTGTTCTCGTAGGCGCGCGAGGCCAGCGCCTCGTCGATGAACAGGTGACGCGGCAGACGGCGAATGGCCTCCAGCACGCGAAGGTCCTTGATGCCCTCTTCGCGCAGACGCGCCACCAGCCGGTCGCGCGCGCGCTGCGAAGTCAGTCCCTCGCCGCGCAAGGCCTCGGCTGGCAACGCATGCGTCTTCATGCCGCGTCCTCGTCGTGCAGCTCGTGGCTCATCGCTCCGACCCAGCCACTGATCTTGTCCAACGCCTGGAAACGCGTCAGGTCGGTATGGATCGGCGTCACCGAGACATAACCGCGACTGACCGCGTTGAAGTCGGTGCCCGGACTGTCGTCGTCGACCTCTCCGGCCGGACCGATCCACCACACCGGGCGTCCGCGCGGGTCTTCCTGGCGAATGCACGGCGCCGAAGGATGCCGCTTGCCCAGCCGCGTGACCTCGAAACCATGAATGTCCGACCACGGTCGATCGGGCACGTTGACGTTGAGAATGGTGTCCGCCGGCAGCGGGTCCTTCAGCAGATGCTGCATGATGATGAGCACCGCACGCGCCGCCGATTCGTAGTTACGACCACGATGATCCTCGCTGACCAGCGACACCGCGATCGCCGGCAGGCCGAGGAAGCGCCCTTCCATCGCCGCCGAGACGGTGCCCGAATAGATCACGTCGTCGCCGAGATTGGCGGAATTGTTGATGCCCGACACCACGATGTCCGGCTGCTTGTCGAGCAGCCCGGACAGCGCCAGATGCACGCAGTCGGTCGGCGTGCCGGCGACGCGATGGTAGCCGTTGTCCATCGTCAGGACGCGGATCGGCTGGTCCAGGGTCAGCGAATTGCTGGCGCCCGAACGGTCGCGGTCGGGTGCGACCACGGTGACTTCGCCGATGGTGGAAAGGCGCTCGGCCAGGACACGGATGCCCGGTGCATCCACGCCATCGTCATTGCTTACTAGAACTCGCATCGGGGACCATCTTCCAGCAGAAAGACCGGCGTGCGCGACGCCGGGAAACAGTCTCGCATTCTAGCCGATTCAGCCTGCGGCTGCCCCGCGCTAGGATAGGCCCATGAGCCGCCGCGCCCCGCCCGAGCCGAGTACCGACGACATCGCGCTGTTCCGCGATGCGGTCGGCCCGGTGCGCCGCATCGAAACCGAGGCGCCCGCGCCGGAAAAGCCCCGCCCCCGTCCGCGAGCGCACATGCGCGAGGCTGACGAGGCCGCCGTTGCCGGCGATCTGCTTCGCGCCGAGTACGACCCGGCGCTGATCGAGATCGGCGAGGAACTGAGCTACCTGCGCGAGGGCCACTCGCCGAAACTGCTGCGCCGCCTCAAGCGCGGCCAGTTCAGCATCCAGGGTGAGACCGATCTGCACCACATGAATGCCGAGGCGGCGCGCACCAGCATCCTCGACCTGCTGGACGAAGCCCACACCGAAGGCTGGCGCTGCGTGCGCATCGTGCACGGCAAGGGACTGCGCTCGCGTCCTGGTGGCCCAGTGCTGAAAGGGCTGACCGACCGCCTGCTGCGCCGCCGCAGCGACGTGCTCGCCTTCGCCTCGGCCCGCCCCGCCCAGGGCGGCACCGGCGCCACGGTCGTGCTGCTGCGTTAATACCCCGCCCCTGGTCCGCGCCCGTCCCGCTTTTTGACTGGCATCAAGTCGTCCGAACCGGAAACAGTCCAAATTGCAGGCGACGAATCGCGACACGGGAGACCAGCCATGCGTATTGCCAACATCTGCACTCACGACGTCGTCCACGTCGATGCGGACCTTTCCGTTCGCGATGCCGCGCAGTTGATGCGCAAACAGCACGTTGGCACGCTGGTGGTGGTCGATCAGCCGAATGGCGAACGCATTCCGATCGGAATCGTCACGGATCGCGACATCGTGGTCTCGGTCATCGCCGCGGATGCCGACGCCGATACGCTCTCGGTCGGGGATATCATGACGCGACAGCTGGCGACCTGCACCGAGAGCGAGGAACTCTTCGATGCCGTGCAGACCATGCGCACGCGTGGCGTACGGCGACTTCCAGTCCTCGACCGCAACGGCGGATTGGCAGGATTGCTGTCGGCCGACGACATTTTCGTCGCGCTGAGCATGCACCTGAACGATCTATCCCACGCCCTGGCGCGAGAGCAGATCCACGAAATGGAGACCCGCTCGTGAACGAGCGGCGGGGCATGCACGGGCCGGCATCCACGACCCATTGACGATCACCCAGACGAACCAGGAGACAAGCCATGTCGAAAACCTGGATTCTTGTAGCCAGCCGTGCTCGTGCGCGCCTGTTCGAATTCGATCAAGAACAGCGCGACCTGACGGAGAAGGAAGATTTCCTCAATCCCGAAGGACGCGCACCGGCCGGCTCGCGCGGCGAAAACCGTCCACCGAGAACCTTCGACCGCACCGGCTCCGCGCGTCACGCCATTGAACCGCATACCGAACCGGCGACGAAGGCAGCCGAAAATTTCGCGCGCCAACTCGCATCCGTACTCGAAGATGGCCGCGTGCAGCATCGTTTCGAGCACCTGATGCTGATCGCGACGCCGGACTTGCTAGGACACCTGCGCCCCTGCATGCCCCCGCCCTTGCGCGAGTGCGTCCGCCGGGAAGTCGGCAAGGACATGACGCAGGCAGGACCCGAAGCCATTTGGGACATCGTGACTGAGCCGTTTCATGGTGCGGAATAAGCGCTGACGCGGCTGTCGGCACGTGATCGTCGTCACGCGGCCCCGTCATGGAAATCTACAGTCGCGGCGGGACGCCCCGCCGCACGTATTCATGCCTGGCGAGTCAATTCACGCACCACGACCGTGGCGTAGCTGCCGGCCGGCAAGGCGAAACGAAGCTGCAACGAGGTGTCGTCGAGCCAGTCCCAGGAAAGCTGCTGCGGCAGCAGTCGCAGCGCCCGGCGCTCCTGATCCATACCGGCGGCGACCAGGCCGTTGACCAGTTCGGGCTCGGCTTCGGCTACCGCGCGTTCGCGGGCACCGGCTTCGCCCTGAGTCGGCGGCTCGCCCTTGCCCCACAGCGGGCCGGACGGGTGAATGTCGCCACGCGCCAGCCGGTCGGCCAGCGTGTCGTCGAACGGCTCGGGGCCAAACCATGACCGCGAGCCGGCCAACGACCAGATCTCGCCGTCCAACGGCGTATCCCAGCACGCATCCGCGACGCGTCCGGCGAGCACGCGGTTGAACAGTTCCGAACGCGCCGCCGAAAGCAGCAGCGAACGCGTGCGCTTGTCCACGCGCTTGCCGGCGAACATGGCTCGCGCGCGGTCGACATTCGCGCCGCCGCGACCGAAGCGCTGGTCGCCGAAGTAGTTGGGCACGCCGCGCTCGGCGATGGCCTGGAGGACGCGTTCGGACGCATCGCGATCTCCCTCCACATTGCGCAGCGTCAGCACGAAACGGTTGCCGGACAGCGCGCCGCGCTTGAGTTTGCGGCGATGGCGCACGCTCTCGAGAATGCGCACACCCTCGTGCGGGAACGCCGACCAGTCCGGCTCGTCGCGGCCGGCCAGATGCACGGACACCGCCTGACGCGTCACCGCATGGCGATCCTTGAGACCGGCAAAGCCGATGCCGACGGGCGAGATATCGACGAAGCGCGCCAGTTCGCGCACCACCCACTGCGTGTCGTGACCGCGCTTCTCGACAGTCAGCAGCACATGCTCGCCCTCGCCGTCCGCGTCGTAGCCGAGGATTTCCTCGACCACGAAGTCCTCGGGCTTCGCACGCAAGCGTGCAGTCAGCGGCGGGCCGCCGTGGGCATGGGGAAGTTCGTGGTTCGTGTTCGTCATAAGGGATTCAAGCAGTGTGCAGCGAGAAACGGGAAACGGAATCCGGGGCAGCGAGATGCCCTTCGAGCATCACGGCTCATGACCCACTTCGCGTGCTCTCAATGCAGAAGAAAGATCGAAGCCAGCCCCAGGAAGATGAAGAAGCCGCCGCTGTCGGTCATGAACACCAGGAAGATGTTCGACCCCATCGCCGGATCTCGTCCCAGGCGCAGCATCATCATCGGGATGCCGACGCCCATCACGGCGGCGAGCATCTGTTCGAGCACCATGGCGACAGTCATCACCAGGCCCAGGGGAATGTCGTGGTACATCAGCGCGACCACGCAGCCGATCACGCCGCCCCAGATCAGACCGTTGAAGAAAGCGACGCCGAGTTCCTTGCGCAGCAATCGCCAGATCGCGCTGAGACCGACCTGATCGGTGGCAATGGCACGCACGATCTTGATGATGGTCTGGTTGCCCGAACTGCCGCCGATGCTGGCGACGATGGGCATCAGCGTGGCCAGCACCACCAGCTTCTCGATCGACCCCTGGAACAGGCCGATCACGCGCGAGGCCAGAAAGGCCGTGACCAGGTTGATCGCCAGCCACGACCAGCGGTTGCGCACCGAGGCCCAGACCGAGGAGAAGATGTCCTCTTCCTGGCGCAGACCGGCGCGGCCCAGCGCCTCGGATTCGCTCTCCTCGCGGATGCGGTCGACCATGACGTCGATGGTCAGACGGCCGATCAGGCGCCCTTCGCCGTCCACCACCGGCGCGGAGATCAGATCGTAGCGCTCGAAGGCCTGTGCCGCGTCGTCGGCGTCGTCGGTCGGCAGGAAGGTGTTGACGTCACGCGCCATGACGTCGCCGACACTCTTGTCCGGCGAATTGACCACCAGCCATTTCAACGGCAGCACGCCGGTCAGCACGCTGTCCTGATTGATGACGAAGATCTTGTCGGTCTGTTCGGGCAGTTCGTCGAAGCGGCGCAGGTAGCGCAGCACGACTTCCAGCGTCACGTCCTCGCGGATCGTGACCATCTCGAAGTCCATCAACGCGCCGACCTGGTCCTCGTCGTAGGACAGCGCGGACTGCACCTGCTCGCGCTGCTGCGGATCGAGGCTGGCCATCAGCTCGGGCAGGACCTCGGGCGGCAGATCCTCTACCAGATCGGCCAGTTCGTCCGAATCCAGCGGCTCGATGGCGGCGAGAATCTCGCCCTCGTCCATGTCCGCGATCAGGCTTTCGCGCACCGCATCGGACACTTCCAGCAGAATGTCGCCGTCGCGGTCGGCCTTCACGCGCTGCCATACGACCAGACGGTCTTCCAGCGGCAGCGCTTCGAGGATGTAGGCGATATCGGCCGGATGCAGGCCGTCCAGGCAGCGCTGCAGTTCGGCGCGATTCTGCCGCTGCATGAGGCTTTCGGCGCGCTTGTGTTCGCCACCGTGACGACGTAGCAGTTCCTCAGCTTGACGCTGACGCTGCAACAAATCGTTGATCTGCGCGAACTGCTCCTGCAGGCGGCTCTGCGGTTTGCGAGTTTCGACTTCGCTCATGACACGCTCCGTCCCCGAGGGCGGAGCGCGCCTTCGGAGTTACCGGGTCAAGGAGAACGTTACGTTCAAACTGGGAGGTTGACTGGGTACGTCCATAGCTGAAAGTTCCGACGTTGTGCCGGTGTATCCGCACATGATACCAGCAGCGACCTGGCTTGGGGCGCGCGCATGGGCGGCGACGGCGCTTATTGCGCGCAACCTCGGCGCAAATGTCAGCCGCACGGCTCCAGCAAGGCGACCGCCATGGCGGCAATGCCCTCGCCGCGACCGGTCAGGCCCAGACGTTCGGTGGTCGTCGCCTTGATGCTGATACGCGACACGTCGACGCCCAGATCCAAGGCCAGATTGGCGCGCATGGCATCGGCATGCGGACCGACCTTCGGTCGCTCGCAGATCACGGTGATGTCCGCATTGCACAGACGATAGCCGCGAGCCTCGATCATGCCGGCGACGGCGCCGAGGAAATCGCGACTGTCGGCATCCTTCCACTTCGGATCGGACGGCGGAAAGTGCTGCCCGATGTCGCCCAGCGCCAGCGCGCCGAGCAAGGCATCGCACAGAGCGTGGATGACCACGTCGCCATCCGAATGCGCAGCCACGCCGTGCGTGTGTGCGATGCGTTCCCCGCCCAGCATCAGATGATCGCCGGGGGCGAAGGCGTGCACGTCGAAGCCCTGTCCGATCCGCATGTCTGAAATCCTTGCCTTACCGCGTGCGCGGAAGCAGAAACTCGGCCAGCGCCAGATCGGCGCGGGTGGTGACCTTGATGTTGTCCTCGCTGCCCTCGACCAGCAGTGGCGTCATGCCGGCGCGCTCCATCGCCATGGCCTCGTCGGTGATCGCCACGCCATCGGCCAGCGCCTGCGTCAGCGCGTCGCTCAGCGCACCACGGCGGAACATCTGCGGCGTGAACGCGCGCCAGCGACCATCGCGCGGTTCGGTGCCGCAACTGTGCCCGCCGGCATCGGCATGCTTGAGCGTGTCGCGCAACGGCGCGCCCAGCAGCCCGCCCTCGCCGACCGAGGCGCGAACCACCAGATGCTCGATGTCGGCCGCGCGGACACAGGGACGCGCCGCATCGTGAACCAGCACGAACGCATCCGCGCTCACATCGCCCGGCAAGGCGCGCAGCCCGGCCAGCACAGAGTCCGCACGCTCGGCGCCGCCAAGTGTGGTGAGCACGGGCTTGCCGTCCATCGTGTCGATGCCTGCCCACGCCGTGTCGCCCTCGGCCAGCACCACCATCAGGCCGGCAATGCGCGGATGCGCGGCCAGCCGCTCCAGCGTGCGCAGGATCAGCGGCTGACCGGCCAGCGGCATGTACTGCTTGGGCACTTCGCTGCCGAACCGCCGACCATGGCCGGCAGCCGGCACCACGCACCACAGGGCCTCGTCAGTGCGCATCGGAACTGCTCGCCGAGGCCGGTTCGACCACCTGGTAGAAGGTCTCTCCGGGCTTGATCAGCCCCAGTTCCGAGCGCGCGCGCGACTCGACCGCCTGCCCATTGTGCTTGAGGTCTTTCACGTCCGCCTCCAGCGCCTGATTCCGACGCGTGAGTTGATCGTTCTCTTCGCGCTGCGCAGCCACACTGGCGCGCAGCGCGTGCACCTCGCGGATGCCGTCGGCGCCGACCCACAGCTTCCACTGCAGAATCAGCAGAAACGCGATCAGCAGCAGTCCGATCCAGCGCAGCATGGCAGCGGCCCGTGTTCCGTCATGCGTCCGGGAAGGACGACAGGTTCGGGAACGCGTCGCGTCCGGCGTAGCGCGCGGCATCGCCCAGCTGCTCCTCGATCCGCAGTAGCTGATTGTACTTCGCGACGCGATCGCTGCGCGACAACGAGCCGGTCTTGATCTGCGTGGCCGTCGTCGCCACCGCGATGTCGGCGATGGTGGTGTCCTCGGTCTCGCCGGAGCGGTGCGAAATCACCGCTGCGTACTTGGCCGCATCGGCCATGGCAATGGTCTCCAGCGTCTCGCTGAGCGTGCCGATCTGGTTGACCTTGATCAGGATGGCGTTGGCGATACCGTCGTCGATGCCCTTGCGGAAGATCTTCGGGTTGGTGACGAAGTTGTCGTCGCCGACCAGCTGAATGCGGCTGCCCAGACGCTCGGTCAGCGCCTTCCAACCAGCGTTGTCCTGCTCGGCCATGCCGTCCTCGATGGTGAGGATCGGGTACTTGTCGCACCAGCCCGCCAGCACGTCGATGAAGCCGGCCGAATCGTAGGCCTTGCCTTCGCCAGCCAGGTCGTACTTGCCGTCCTTGTAGAACTCGGAGGACGCCGCGTCCAGCCCCAGCCAGATATCGCCGCCGGCGTTGTAGCCGGCCTTGCCGATGGCTTCGAGGATGGTCTCGATGGCTTCCTCGTTGGAGCGCAGGTCCGGCGCGAAGCCGCCCTCGTCGCCCACCGTGGTGTGCAATCCGCGTCCCTTCAGCACGCTCTTCAGCGCATGAAAGATCTCGGCGCCGGCGCGCAGCGCCTCGCTGAAGCTGGGCAGCCCGACCGGCATGACCATGAATTCCTGCACATCGACATTGTTGTCGGCGTGTGCGCCGCCGTTGATGATGTTCATCATCGGCACGGGCAGCTCCACCGAACGACCGCCGGCCAGGTACTGCCACAGTGGCACGCGGCGCGAAGCGGCCACGGCATGCGCGGCCGCCATGGACACACCGAGCAGCGCATTGGCGCCCAGCTTGCCCTTGTTCTCGGTGCCGTCGAGCGCGATCAGCTTGTCATCCAGACTCTTCTGATCCGCCGCATCGAACCCCTTCAGCGCGTCGACGATCACCTTGTTGACGTTGTCGACCGCCTTGGTCACGCCCTTGCCCAGATAGCGACCCTTGTCGCCGTCGCGCAACTCGACCGCCTCGCGCGTGCCGGTGGAGGCACCCGAAGGCACCGCGGCGCGCCCCATGCTGCCGTCGGCCAGGGTGACGTCGGCTTCGAGAGTGGGATTGCCGCGCGAATCGAGAATCTGGCGGGCGTGGATGCGTTGGATGATTGTGCTCATGGTTTCCTGTCAGCTTGCGGTCAGACCAATGATGAGGAGAA
This sequence comes from Oleiagrimonas citrea, assembly GCF_012395255.1. Classification (GTDB taxonomy): domain Bacteria; phylum Pseudomonadota; class Gammaproteobacteria; order Xanthomonadales; family Rhodanobacteraceae; genus Oleiagrimonas; species Oleiagrimonas citrea. The sequence goes on along the minus strand of NZ_JAAZQD010000003.1, from coordinate 413,761 downwards.
GAAGAATCAGCAGAACCACCGCCGCGTTCAGGCACAGACCAATGATGCCGAACGTGCGGCGGCGGGATTTCTGTACGACGGCGGCACGCCCAGCCCCAGGCCGACCAGACTGATCAGGCCGGTCAGTATGACCAGCAGTCCGAGCATGACGGTCTGCGGCGCATGCTCGTCGGGGGCGACGCCGCCGTTGTGGACGTTGATGGCTACGGCAAGAAGGAACACGCCGAACATCATCACCAGCGTGACCAGGCCGATCACGAACGAAGCGATACCCAGCCCCGAATGCTTGCGCGGGGCATCTGGCGGCGAGGTCGAAACGGGCTGGATGGCGATGCTTTCGTTCATGTGGCTCTCCCCCCTGTCATGTACCGATGTTCGCTCCGGCCGATGCGTCAGTGCTGTTCGAGGAACCCGCGCTGCTTGACCACGGCATCGAGCTCCATCAACGTCTCGAGCAAGGCCTTCATACGGTCCAGCGGCCAGGCATTCGGGCCGTCGCTGAGCGCCTTGTCCGGGTCCGGATGCGTTTCCGCAAACAGGCCGGCCACGCCGGCCGCCACGGCCGCGCGCGCCAGCACCGGCACGAACTCGCGCTGTCCGCCCGAACTCGCGCCCTGCCCGCCCGGCAACTGCACCGAGTGGGTGGCGTCGAACACGACCGGGCACTGCGTCTCGCGCATCACCGCGAGGCTGCGCATGTCCGAGACCAGGTTGTTGTAGCCGAAGCTCACGCCGCGCTCGCAGACCATGATCTGTTCGTTGCCAACGGCGCGCGCCTTCTCGACCACGTGCTTCATGTCCCACGGCGCCAGGAACTGGCCCTTCTTGATGTTCACCGGCTTGCCGGCGGCGGCGACCTTCTGGATGAAATCGGTCTGCCGGCACAGGAACGCGGGCGTCTGCAGCACGTCGACCACGGCCGCGACCTCGTCGAACGGCGTGTATTCGTGCACGTCGGTCAGCACCGGCACCTCGACCTGGCGCTTGACCTCCCCGAGGATACGCAGGCCCTCTTCCATGCCCAGGCCGCGGAAGCTGGTTCCGGATGAGCGGTTGGCCTTGTCGAAGCTGGACTTGAAGATGAACGGCATACCCAGCGCACTGGTGATCTCCTTGAGCGTGCCAGCGGTGTCGACCTGCAGCTGCTCGGATTCGACCACGCACGGCCCGGCGATCAGGAACAGCGGCCGGTCCAGACCCGCCTCGAAATGACACAACTTCATGCCGAGGCCTCCTGTGCGTCGGCCAGCTGCTGACCGGTGCGCACGGCGTGAAATTCGCGCGCGGCGCGCACGAAGCCGATGAACAGCGGATGCCCGTCGCGCGGCGTGGACGTGAATTCCGGATGCGCCTGGCAGGCCAGGAACCACGGATGCGTCTGCGGCGGCAGTTCGACCAACTCGACCAGCAGATCGTCCATGGATTTGCCCGACACCACCATGCCGAGGTCCTCGAACTGCTGGCGGTAGCGGTTGTTGAATTCGTAGCGATGGCGATGACGCTCGCGCACCACGTCGCGACCGTAGAGATTGTGCGCCAGCGTGCCCGGCTTCAGACGGGCCTCCTGCGCGCCCAGGCGCATGGTGCCGCCCAGATCGGACTGCTCGCTGCGCGTCTCGACCTCGCCGCTGGCCGTGGTCCACTCGGTCACCAGGGCGATCACCGGGTCCTTGGCGTGACGGTCGTTCTCGCTGGAGTCGGCGCCTTCGATGCCGGCCACATGACGGGCGAAGTCGACCACCGCCGCATGCATGCCATAACAGATGCCGAAGTACGGCACCTTGTGCTCGCGCGCGTATTGCGCCGCCTGCACCTTGCCCTCGAAGCCGCGCTTGCCGAAACCGCCCGGGACCAGCACGGCGTCAACGTCGCCCAGCACCGCGGCGGCGCCTTCGGCCTCGATCTGCTCGGAATCGAGCCACTTCAGATGCACGGCGGTGTTCTGCTTGATGCCGCCGTGACGCAACGCCTCGCCCAGAGACTTGTAGGCGTCCTTGTGCTCGACGTACTTGCCGACGATGGCGACTGTGACTTCATCGTGCGGATGCTCGACGGCTTCGACCGTGGCCTCCCACTCGGACAGGTCGGCCGGCTTGGCCTCCAGTCCCAGCTGACGCACGACAATGTCGTCCAGGCCCTGCTTGTGCAGCCAGGACGGCAACTTGTAGATCACGTCCAGATCGACCGCGCTGATGACGGCCTTCTCCGGCACATTGGTGAACAGCGCGATCTTGCGGCGCTCGCCGTCCGGCAGCGGCTGCTCGCAGCGGCACACCAGAATGTCCGGCTGGATGCCGATCGAACGCAGTTCCTTGACCGAATGCTGCGTCGGCTTGGTCTTGATCTCGCCCGCGGCCTTGATGAACGGCACCAGCGTCAGGTGCATGAACAGGCACTTCTCGGGACCGTGCTCGATGCGCAGCTGACGGATGGCCTCCAGGAACGGCAGCGACTCGATGTCGCCGACCGTGCCGCCGATCTCGACCAGGGCGACATCGTGACCGCGCGTGGCCTCGTAGACCGAGTGCTTGATCTGGTCGGTGATGTGCGGAATCACCTGCACGGTCGCGCCCAGGTAGTCGCCGCGGCGCTCCTTGCGGATCACGCTCTCGTAGATCTTGCCGGTGGTGATGGAATTGCGGCCGGTCAGGCGCGTGCGCACGAAACGTTCGTAGTGGCCCAGATCCAGATCGGTCTCGGCGCCGTCGTCGGTGACGTACACCTCGCCATGCTGGAAGGGACTCATGGTGCCCGGATCCACATTGATGTAGGGATCGAGCTTCATCATGGTGACGTTGAGGCCACGCGCCTCGAGGATGGCCGCCAGCGACGACGCCGCGATGCCCTTGCCAAGCGAGGACACCACACCGCCAGTAACGAAGATCAGAGGGGTCATGAACGACGGCTCGTGCTGGTAAAAGGCCATTCTACAGAGTCGTCCGCGATGCTGCGAGTCCAGACGGGCCCGAAGTTCAGCACCGGGATAGGACGCGCACGCGAAATCGGCGGAAATCCGGCCTCCGCCGTTCGCGTGCCGCCCGATGACCGCGCCGGTCAGCGCGGGGAACCGGATCCGAGCAAATGACCGTTCACCACCGTGCCGTACAGCGACATCTTGCTGTGATGGAACTTCTTGCGCGTCTCGGCCACGCTGCCGGTGAAACGCGGGTCCTGCGGCCGTTCGTGCGCGTTCATGAACAGGGCCACGTCCCAGGCGTCCTGATCGCTGAGCATGCCGCCGCGCCCCAGCGGCATGTTGGCCTTGATGAAGGCCGCGGCGTTGTCGAGCTTGTGCATGCCCGCGCCCCAGTTGAACGACTGCGGCCCCCAGAGCGGCGGAAACACGTAGCGGCCCGCCGCCTTCTGGCCCTGCCCGTCCTTGCCATGGCACAACGCACAGTTGGTTTCGAACACGTGCTGGCCGCGCGCATAGTCCGGCGGCTGCGGCGGCTTGAAGCCCTTCTTCGGGTAGCCCCGGCCGGCCAGCGCCACACCGGTCGGCGCCCCCTTGGACATCCAGTAGACGTAGCTTTCCAATGCCACGATGACCGGGCTGTCGGGCGGCGGCGCCTTGCCGTTCATGCTGTAGCGGAAGCAGCCCTGCAGGCGCTCGGCGAAGGTGTTCACATGCCCGTTCTTGCTGCGGTACGTCGGGTACATGCCCCAGGCCGCCCACATTGGCGCGGCATTGGCCAGGCGACCGGCGTCCAGGTGACAGTTGCTGCACCTCAGCCCGTTGCCGACGTAGGCCTTGGCATGAGTCTGGGTGTCCATGAAGATCGCCCGGCCCTCGCGCACCATCTTGCCGAACGGCGTGTCCGGAATGGCGTCGATCGGCGGTGGTGTGAAGGTCTTGGCGACTGCCTGCTTCGGAGCGGCGGTCGACGTCGTCGCCGCCTTCGCCGGCACGGCGGCCGTGGACGACGCTGCGCTCGTCGACGCCGAAGGCTGCGAAGACCCGGAACAGGCGGCCAGCGCAAGGGCGAAGGCGGGTGCCCAGGCATGCATCGAATGCATCATCCGATTCATGGCGTCTCTCCCCTGGCGTTGATTGGCTGCGCAGCGAACCAGGCGGCCACGTGCCGCATGTCCTGCTCGCTCAGCTTCGAGGTCACGTGCTGCATCAGCTGCAGCGGATCATTCTTGCGCGTGCCCTGCTTCCAGGCCTTGAGCTGGGCGACGAGGTAGTTCGCCGGCTGGCCCGCCAGCGGAGGAAAACTGACGCCCACACCGACACCGTGCGGACCGTGACACTGCACGCAAGCCGGCACCTTCTCGCTCCAGCGGCCCCACTGCGCCAGCTGCGCGCCCGGATCGTCGTCGGCCACCGGCTTGGCATCGCGATGCTGCGCGGAAGCCGGCACCGGCATGGCGCTGTAATACGCGGCCATCGCCTCGCGCTCGGCAACGCTGAGCGCCTTGGCGTTGGGCTGCATGACCGGATTGGCCCGCGAGCCACTGGCGAAGGCATCGAGCTGCTTGAGCAGATACGCCTTGTTCAACCCAGCCAGCCGCGGATAGCCCGCAGCATCCTGCCCGCCGCCGTGCGCGCCGTGGCAGGCCGAGCACGGTGCCGCACCGCGCCCATTGCCGACCTGCGCGATGCGCGCCGCGTCGGGTGTGGCGGCATGGGCCGCCGCCACGCCGGCAAGGATGGTCAGCGCAGTCGCGATCTTCGCGAAACGGCGCCGTTGCGTTCGTATCGACATGTCCACTCCCCTTGCGCGTCAGCGCGCACCCTCATCGTAGGCCTTGAAGCCGTAACGCTTGAAGATGCCCAGCGCCTGTGACGAATGGATGAAGGCCAGCCACTGACGGGCCGCCTCGGCGTGCGGCGCGCCGTGCACCACGGCACCGGCATAGATCGCCGTGACATTGTGCGCGTCGGGAATGTCCACGTGCGTGATCGGGTGACCGACCATTTCCTGGAAGCGGGCTTCGGACTGCCAGGTCACGCCACCCTGCACGCGCCCCTGCATCATCCACAACGGCGTCTGCCGATGATGGATATGCGTCAGCTCGGTGCTGCCGGCCTTCACCTTGTCCGTGTAGACGGCTTTCAGCAGCGCCGGTCCACCCGCTTTCACCAGCGCCTTCTCGATGCGCTTGCCGATGCCTTCGAAGGCCGGATTGGGCATGGCCAGCTTGATATCGGCACGCGCCAGATCGGCGAGGCTGCGGATATGCGCCGGGTTGCCTTTCGGCACCATGATGGTCAGGTCGTTGGTCACGAACGGCACGACCGGCGCGTCCAGCGCGCCGTCCCTCACCATTTTCTTCACACGCCCCAGCCCCGCCATGTACACGTCCGGCGGCGCGGTCCAGGTCATGTTGCCGACGGTGATCGTGCCGCCAGCCTGCATCTGCGTCTGCAGCAGTCCCGGAGGAATGGTCTCCCAGTACAGCCGCCCCTTGTACTGCGGATGCATGCGCTCGAAGGCGTGCACCAGCGGCGCCATGGCGAAGTAGTAGTTGCCGGCCACGTACAGCACCAGCCGCGCCGTGCCCGGGTTGCCGTGGAAATCGGCCAGATTGTCGACCTGCGGAATGGTGAACTCCAGGCCGCGCTGGATGCTGTCGTTGTTGCGCCCGTCCTGCCAGGGCGGGAACACGCCCAGCGGCATGGTCTGCTGCGCGGTCTGTGCTGCGGCAGTCGCCGGCGCGATGCCTGCGGCCGCCGCGAAAACGGCCAGCACCAGCGTCACGGCGCGTCGTGCGATACGCGATGTCATGGTTGCGGTCTCCTGACGAAGGCGTCGCTCAGAGCGGGCTCAGCGCGTAACCCTGCTGCTGCAGGACGGTGGTCGTGGTCAGTCCAGACAGCGCCAGCGTGACATGCTTGGACACCCAGCCGTACTGGAAGTGATGCTCGGCCACGGCCTGCGCGCACACCGACACGTCGACGCCGGCCTTGCGCAGCTCCTCGATCAGCTTGAGGTTGGGATTGTCGACGCCAAACTTGGCGCGGTAATGCGCGTTGTCCAGCACCAGCGGCGTAGCCGCGCCACTCGCGACCGCGACGAACTTCAGATGGTCGAGCGGCACACCGGCCGCCACGTAGAGGTTCACGGCACGCGCCACATGATCGAGCGAACCGTTGACCTGATCGGGCGACTTCGCGCCCTTGGTCAGCGCGAACACGATCTTGTACGTCGCTTTCGGATCCGGCTGATAGGCCGCATCGGCCAGGTAGTGGATCTTGCCGTAGCCCTGGATCGTCGGGGTCTTCCAGAAGCTGTTACTGGCGGCGGACGCCTGCAGCGGCAGCGCGATCACGGCGAACAACAGCATCGTCGCGACATGGATAAGACGGTCTCTACGCACGGCACACCTCCTCGTGGAATCAATGTGCCTTCGATCATCACGCAGATGAAGCAATGCATCCAATGCAAATAAAGCAAGATATGTATAGATTATTGTTATGAATCTCCATCATCTGTCGATCTTCCACGCGATTGCCGAAACCGGCAGCATCAGCGCAGCCGCACGCCGTCTGCATATCTCGCAGCCCGCACTCTCGCGCGAACTGAAGACCTTCGAAGAACGCTTGAACGTGCCCCTGTTCGAACGGGTCCCGCGCGGCATGCGGCTGACGCAGGCCGGCCGGGTACTGCATGAGCACGCTACGCGCCTGTTCGCCATCGAGCACGCGGCCGAGGCCGCCATTCGAGAAATCGCCGAGGCGCGCAGCGGACGGCTCACGCTCGGCGCCAGCAACACCATCGGCACCTACGTGCTGCCCAGGATCCTGGCCGGCATGCGCACGCAGCACCCGGACATCGACATCACGCTGTTCGTCGGCAACACCGAGCAGGTCTCGCGCGGCGTGGTGGATCTGCGCTTCATGCTGGGCTTCATCGAAGGTCCGCTGCATCTGGAAGGACTGTCCGCGATCACGTTCGAGGAAGACGAACTGGTGCCGGTCGTCGCCAAGAACGACCCGCTGCTCGCACGTCGTCGCCCGACCATCGAAGACATCGCCCGGCAGCCATTGCTGATGCGCGAGCGTGGTTCGGGCACGCGCGAAGTCATCACCACCCTGCTGCGCGAGCGCGGCATCAAGGAAAGTCCACGCATCATGGAATTCGGCAACACCGAAGCCCTGAAGCAGGCTGCGATCCACGGCGGCGGCGTGGCCTGGCTGCCGCGCATCTGCATGCACGCGGAACTGCGCGACGGTGGGCTGTGCGAACTGGGCCTGAAGTCGCTGCATATCCGTCGCCCGCTCAAGGTGCTGTACCGTTCGTCCACACAGGCCGCGCCGCTGCAGCGCGCGTTCCTGGAGCGCCTGCAGCCCGGCTTGGGTGCCCGCATCTGACCCGCCGCACGGGACCTCCGGCCCTGCCGACGACACAGTTCGGCTGCTAGCATTCGCGGATGAACACGCAGATTCCTTCCCGACTTTCCGCCCTCCGCGCCGCGCTGCGCGAGCACGATATTCAGGCCTGTCTGATCCCCAGCGCCGACCCGCACCTGTCCGAATACCTGCCCGAACACTGGCAGGCGCGGCAGTGGCTGTCCGGTTTCGACGGCTCGGCCGGCACCCTGATCGTGACCGGGGATTTCGCCGGTCTGTGGACCGATTCGCGCTACTTCGAACAGGCCGAACAGCAACTGGCCGGCACCAGCGTCGAGCTCATGCGCCTGCGCGTACCGCACACCGCCGAGCACGTGGACTGGCTGCTCGATCAACTCGGCGAAGGCCAGACGCTGGCCGTGGCCGGCGACAGCATCGCGCTATCCAGCGCGCGCAGCCTGCGCGAACGGCTGCGGAAGACCGGCGCGCGCCTGCGCACGGACCTCGACCTGCCCGGCACCGTCTGGAAGGACCGTCCCGCGCTGCCGCACGCGCCGGTCCGCGCCCAGGCCGCCGCATGGTGCGACGGCGATCGCCGCGAACGTCTGCAGCGCGTGCGCGAGACGATGGAGCACGCGCAGGCCAGCCACCATCTGCTTTCCAGTCTCGACGACATCGCCTGGATCACCGGACTGCGCGGCCGCGACGTCGAATACAACCCGGTATTCCTGGCGCACCTGCTGATCGAACGCGAGCGCTGCACGTTGTTCGTGGACCCGGACAAGCTCGACGACACTCTGTGCACCGCGCTGCAGGAAGACGGCATCGTCGTGCGCGCCTATGCCGAGACCGCAGCAGCCATGGCCGCGCTGCCGAACGATGCTGGCGTCATGCTGGATCCCGCACGCGTGGTTGTGGACATCGTCAACGGCCTGCCCGAACGCGCGCGTCTGATCGAGCGCGCCAATCCCTCCACCGCATTCAAGGCGATCAAGAGCGACGCCGACATCGCGCACATCCGCACCACCATGCGCGAGGACGGCGCTGCGCTGGTCCAGGGCATGCGCGAAGTCGAACGCCGTCTGCAGGCCGACGAAACGGTGAGCGAACTGGACGTGGCCGACATCCTGCGCGAAAAACGCGCCGCGCGCCCCGCGTTCGTCAGCGAGAGCTTCGGCACCATCGCCGGCTACATGGCCAACGGTGCGCTGCCGCACTACCACGCCACCGAAGAGCACCATGCAGAGCTCCACGCGGACGGCCTGCTTCTGGTCGACTCCGGCGGCCAGTACGAGGGCGGCACCACCGACATCACCCGTATGTGGGCCTTCGGCGAAACCTCGCCGGAGCAGCGCCGCGACTGCAGCCTGGTGCTGAAAGGCACCATCGCGCTGAGCCGCGCACGGTTTCCGTCCGGCGCCAGCGGCCCGCAGCTCGACGCCCTGGCGCGCGCGCCGATCTGGGCCGACGGCGGTGACTACGGACACGGCACCGGCCACGGCGTCGGCTACTTCCTCAACGTGCACGAAGGACCGCACGGTATCCGCCCGCCGGCACCGGGCGGCGCACTGGTTCCGCTGCAGCCGGGCATGATCACGTCGATCGAACCCGGCCTGTACCGTCCGGGCCGCCACGGCGTGCGTCACGAGAACCTGGCCGTCGTGCGCACCTGGAAGGACACCGAGTTCGGCACCTTCCTGGAATTCGAAACGCTGACGCTGTGTCCCATCGATACCCGCGCCCTGGACCTCGCACTGCTCGACGAAAGCGAGCGCGCCTGGCTCAACGACTACCACGCCCGCGTCGCCGAGGCGCTATCGCCCCTGCTCGACGACCCCGCCGATCGCGCCTGGCTGGAGACGCGCTGCGCTGCGGTCTGACGCCGGAATCACCCATAAAGAACGCCCGGCGCAAGGCCGGGCGCAATCAAGCGGATGCATCTTCTGTGGATGCGCTGCATCGATCCGCCGGGGCGCAACCGGCGCGGAACGCATGGATCAGTGACCGCCGCCCGCCGCGGCGTCGCCATGCAGTCGCGCATCGGCACTGGCACCGCCATGTACGGAACTACGGGCGGATGCATGCATACCGGCGTGAGCGGAACCCGTCCCGCCCTGCGCGGACATGCGGGCTTCACCCGTGGCGCTGGCACGCGGCACCGCGGACGTACTCACGGCACCGCCGGCACGATCCGCCGCATCAGCGCTGGCCTGTGCGGCATGCTCGGCATGCCGGCGCGCCTCGGCAGCCGTGGTATCGGCGCTAGCCTTGGCCTGCGCCGCGCGCTGCTTGGCCTGGCGGGTCTGCATCTGCGCACGCTGCATGGCATCGGCGGCGCGGGTCTGGGCCTGGACGCTTAGATGACCACTGGCCCGGGCCGCACTCTGCGTGAGGCCGCCGACCTGACCACCGACATGGGCCGCCGCGCCGCCGCCGACCGCCACCTGCGCGAAGACCGGGGCGGCCAGGAAACCGGCGCTGGCGATCAGGACACTGCCAAGTAGCTTGTTCATGATGAAACCTCCTGCTGGATGAAATTTCGGTGGCGGCGCCGATGCGTCGAACCACGGGCCGCACCCTGGGAAGTCGCGCCTCAATCGCACCTAAACCGCGCCGCGTCCTATTCAGAAAGCAGACAGGAGGTCGAACTTGCCGCACACTTGACCGCATGCACGGCGCTGGCCATGCTGCACCGCCACCCACCGACCGGATCGAAGACCACCGCAACATGAGCAGTCGCTACAACGCCGCCGACATCGAAGTTCTCTCGGGCCTGGATCCGGTCAAGCGCCGGCCCGGCATGTACACCGACACCACGCGCCCGAACCATCTGGCGCAGGAAGTCATCGACAACTCCGTCGACGAGGCCCTGGCCGGCCATGCCAAGAATGTCGAGGTGACCGTCTACAAGGACGGCTCGGTGGAAGTGCGCGACGATGGCCGCGGCATGCCGGTGGACATCCATCCCGAAGAGGGCGTGCCCGGTATCGAGCTGATCCTCACGCGGCTGCATGCGGGTGGCAAGTTCTCGAACAAGAACTACGCCTTCTCCGGCGGTCTGCACGGCGTCGGCGTGTCGGTGGTGAACGCGCTCTCCACGCGCCTGGACGTCACCATCCGCCGCGACGGCAACGAGTACAAGATGGGCTTCGCCGACGGTGACCGCGCCTCCGAACTGGAAGTCGTCGGCAGCGTTGGAAAACGCAACACCGGCACCACGCTGCGCTTCTGGCCGGACCCGAAATACTTCGATTCTTCAAAGATTTCCCTTTCGAAGCTCAAGCACCTTCTGCGCGCCAAAGCCGTGCTCTGTGCAGGCCTGAACGTCAAGCTCACCGACGAAGCCAGCGGCGAGACCGTCGAATGGCACTACGAGGACGGCCTGGCCGACTACCTCAAGAGCGAGATGGGCGGCATCGAGACCCTGCCCGCGGAACTGCTCGTGCAGCATGCCGAACGCGAGCAGGAAACCGTCGACACCGCATTTGCCTGGGTGCCCGAAGGCGAACTGGTGCAGGAGTCCTACGTCAATCTGATTCCGACCGCGCAGGGCGGCACCCACGTCAACGGCCTGCGCACCGGACTGACCAACGCCATGCGCGAGTTCTGCGATCTGCGCAACCTGCTGCCACGCGGCGTGAAACTGGCGCCGGAAGACGTCTGGGAACGCTTGTCGTTCGTGCTCAGCGTGAAGATGCGCGACCCGCAGTTTGCCGGCCAGACCAAGGAACGCCTGTCTTCGCGACCCGCCGCCTCGCTGGTTGAGAATGCCATCCACGACGCTTTCACGCTGTGGCTGAACCAGCATGTCGAGGACGGCGAGCGCATCGCGCAGCTGGCCATCGACCACGCCAGCGCGCGCCTGAAGGCTGCCAAGAAGGTCGTGCGCAAGAAGATCGTGCAAGGCCCCGCCCTGCCCGGCAAGCTGGCCGATTGCGCATCCAGCGACCTGACCCGCACCGAGTTGTTCCTGGTCGAGGGCGATTCCGCCGGCGGCAGCGCCAAGCAGGCGCGCGACAAGGACTACCAGGCCATCCTTCCGCTGCGCGGCAAGATCCTCAACACCTGGGAAGTCGAATCCACTGGCGTGCTGGCCTCGAATGAAGTCCACGATCTCGCCATCGCCATCGGCTGCGATCCGGGCAAGGACGATCTCGACGGTCTGCGCTACGGCAAGGTCATCATTCTCGCCGACGCCGATTCCGACGGCCTGCACATCGCCACCCTGCTGTCGGCGCTGTTTCTCAAGCACTTCCCGTCCCTGGTCCGTGAGGGTCACGTGTTCGTGGCCATGCCGCCGCTGTTCCGCGTCGACGTGGGCAAGCAGGTGTTCTACTGCCTGGACGAGGAAGAAAAACGCATCCTGCTCGAACGCATCGAGCGCGAGAAGATGAAAGGCCAGGTCTCGGTCACCCGCTTCAAGGGCCTCGGCGAGATGAACCCGTCGCAGTTGCGCGAATCGACCATCCATCCGGACACGCGCCGACTGGTGCAGCTGACCGTGGACGACAACGAAGGCACCGCGCAGATCATGGACATGCTGCTGGCGCGCAAGCGTTCAAGCGACCGCAAGGCCTGGCTGGAACAGAAAGGCGACCTCGCCTCGCTGGAAGTCTGAACGACGCATGCGAAGCGGCGTGTTGCGCCGCTTCAGCGCCGATGCCATGCTGACCCGGTGCCCGCGGCGCGCGGCACGTACGCCCACACATCACTTGCACGAAGCAGGATGACTGCATGGTCCAGAGTCCCGATGCCGCGCTCGACAGGGAGCAGCTCGCACAATGGCTGACATTGTCCGGCCGCGGTGACGAAAGCGCCTTCGCGAAACTCTACGAACACAGTTCGAGCAAGCTCTACGGCGTGTGCCTGCGCATGCTGCGCGACCGCGGCGAAGCCGAGGACACGCTGCAGGAGGTCTTCACCACGGTGTGGCGACGCGCCTCCAGCTTCGACGCCTCCAAGGCCAGCGCGATGACCTGGCTGATCACGCTCAGCCGCAACAAGTCCATCGACCGCCTGCGCAAGCGGCGCGAGGCGGTCGGCGACGACAGCATGATCGACGGTTTCGCCGACGACGCGCCCACGCCCCCATCGCACGCGCAGACCAGCCAGGACCATCAGCGTCTCGATCACTGCCTGGACGAACTCGAAGACAAACATCGCAGCGCGGTGCGTGAAGCTTTTTTCAGCGGCGCTACGTATAACGAATTGGCGGACCGGTGTTCGGTCCCCCTCGGCACCATGAAAAGCTGGATTCGCCGTAGCCTGATCAAACTGCGCACCTGCCTGGAACGATGACCACGACCACCGACACCAACGGACACGAGAAGCTTCGCGGCGCGGAATACGTGCTCGGCGTGCTCGACGCCGAACAGCGACGCGAGGTCGAACGGCAACTGCGGGAAGATCCCGAACTGGCCGCCGCCGTCGAAGCCTGGCAGGAGCGGCTCGCGCCCCTGGCCGAGGAAATCGCCGCCACCCAGCCCGCCGCTTACGTGTGGCCGCGCATCCTGGCCGAACTCGGCCTGGGCGGCAGCGTGATGGCCCGCAGCGCGCCGGAACCGACCGCCAGCGGCGGCCTGTGGAACAACCTGCGCCTGTGGCACTGGATCGGTATCGGCGCCAGCACTGTCGCCGCCGCCTGCCTCGTGCTGCTGGTCACCCTGCCGCGCCCGACGCCCTCGCCGGCGCCGACGCCCGTGCAGACCGCCTCGACGCCTCCGCCGACCACCTTCATGGTCGCCAAGATCGAGCAGAACAACGGCATCGCCGGCTGGACCGCGACGATGGATGTCACCCATCACCGCATGATCCTGGTGCCGGCCACACCGCAGGCCATTGCTGACAATCGCTCGACCCAGCTGTGGCTGATTCCGCCAGGACACAAGCCGATCTCGGTAGGCGTGTTCACGCCGGACAAGACCAACAGCATGGACCTGCCGCTGACGCTCGTGAAGCAGCTGAGCGACAAGGCCCTGCTCGCAGTCTCGCTCGAACCCAAGGGCGGCTCGCCGACCGGCCAGCCGACCGGCCCCGTGATCGCCAAGGGCTCCATCGGCGGCGCCTGAGGCACCTCGCGATGCTCCGTCCGCACGAAAACGCCGGCTACTTCGCCGGCGTTTTCGTCTTCATGCATGTAGCAGGCAAGGCCCGCGCGCAACAAGGTCGCGCCCGATTGCATCGACGTCGGCTGCACGGGATTCGTCCTCGACGGTCCAGACTTTGCAACACATCGTCTGGACGTTACCGTGGGCACCCGCAACGGAGTCCACACCATGGCCCTGACCCCGCCCTTCGACCTCAAGCAATGGATCGACGAACACCGGCACCTGCTGAAACCGCCGGTCGGCAACAAGTGCATCGTCGACGGCGATTTCATCGTCATGATCGTCGGCGGCCCGAACGCGCGCACCGACTACCACTACGACGAGGGTCCGGAATTCTTCTACCAGATCGAGGGCGAGATGGTGCTGAAGGTGCAGGACGACGGCGAAGCGCGCGACCTGCCGATCCGCGCCGGAGAGATGTTCTATCTGCCGCCGCGCGTGCCGCATTCACCGCAGCGCATGGCGGACTCCATCGGCCTGGTCATCGAGCGCAAGCGTCTGCCGCACGAGAAGGACGGCCTGCTGTGGTACTGCGAACAGTGCAACCACAAGCTCTACGAAGAGTATTTCATGCTCGAGAGCATCGAGAACGACTTCCCGCCGATCTTCGACCGCTTCTACGGTTCACGCGAAGCGCGCACCTGCGACGCCTGCGGCCATCTGAATCCGGCGCCGGCGAACTACGAAGACTGATCCATAGGCGGGTCCATCCAGCGCGCTTTCTCGCGCGGAAGGAACGAAAAACGGCGCGCGGCGGGAACATCCGCCGCGCGCCGTCGTCATGAAGCATTCGCTTATTCGATGCCGAGATCGGAATGGTGCCGGATCACCTTCGACACCACGCCGTACTCGATCGCCTGCTGCGGATCCATCCAGAAATCGCGCTCGACGTCGACCAGCACCTTGTCATAAGGCTGGCCGGTACTTTCGGCGATGACGCGCGCGATACGCTCACGCGTGCGCAGGATTTCCTTGGCCTGGATCTCGATGTCCGAGGCCGGACCGCCCGCGCCGCCGCTGGGCTGGTGGATCATGAAGCGGGTGTTGGGCAGACACAGACGGTTCTCTTTCTCCGCCGCCAGGAAGATATGGGTGCCGGCGCTGGCCACCCAGCCGCTGCCGATGGTGATGACCGGCGCGCGCACGAAGCGGATCATGTCGTGGATGACGTCGCCGGATTCGACGTGACCGCCGGGCGAGGACACCAGCATGCGGATCGGCTTGTCCGATTCCTCCGACATGGCCAGCAGGCGTTCGCACACGCGCTGCGCCTGGCGATGGTTGATCTCGCCGAACACCATCACGAAACGCGACTGGAACATCAGTTTGTCGACCTGCGCGTCGCGGCTGCCGCCCTTGTCGGCCTCGGCGTCGGACTTGTTCTGGATCTGATTCTGCATGGAGCAACCTCTGCGGATAATGGAATGCATCCTCGCACGATCAACGGGCGGCGTCCGCCCGACCCCGCACGATTCCTGCGCGGGGCGGACGGCGGTCGCCCCGCGCGCTCGGGAAAAACGGCGTGCTACGAGGCGATCAGTCGGTTCACGCGCTTGAGGAACGCCGCCGGATCGGCCAGCGGCGCGCCCGCCGCGACCTCGGCCTGCTCCAGCAACAGCAGCGCCAGATCGCCCGCCTGCGCATCGTCCTCGGTGCCCTGCAAGCGCTTCAGCAGCGCGTGCGCCGGGTTCACTTCCAGCACTGGCTTGTTGTCCGGCACGGGTTGACCGGCCTCACGCAGCAGACGCGCCAGATGCGGCGCCATCTCGTGATCGGCCAGCGCCAGGCACGACGGCGAATCGACCAGACGCGCCGAGACCTTCACGTCGCCGACACGGTCGCCCAGCAGCGTCTTGATGCGCTCCAGCAGCGGTTCGGCCTCCTTGCTGGCTTCTTCCTGCTTCTGCTTGTCGCTCTCGTCCAGCGGCAGTTCGCCCTTGGCGGCGTTGCGGATGCGCTTGCCCTTGTATTCGGTCAGCGAGTTCAGCATCCATTCGTCGATGCGGTCCGACAGCAGCAGTACCTCGATGCCCTTGGCCTTGAGCGCTTCCAGCTGCGGGCTTCCCGCAGCGGCAGCGTGGGTCTCGGCGCTGATGACCCAGATGTCCTCCTGCCCGGCCTGCATGCGGCCGATGTAGTCGTCCAGCGATACCGTCTGCGCCGCACCCTCGCCCGCCGTGGAGGCAAAACGCAGCAGACCGGCGATGCGTTCGCGGTTGTCCGGGTCCTCGACCACGCCTTCCTTCAGCGTGTTGCCGAACGCGCCCCAGAAGGTGGCGAACTTCTCGCCCTCGTCGCGCGCCAGCTTGTCCAGCAGATCCAGCACGCGCTTCACGCAGGCGCCGCGGATGCGGTCGACCTGGCGGTTCTGCTGCAGGATCTCGCGGCTGACATTGAGCGGCAGATCGTCCGAATCGACCACGCCACGCACGAAGCGCAGGTAGGCCGGAAGCAACTGCTCGGCGGCGTCCATCACGAACACACGCTTGATGTAGAGCTTCAGCCCCTTGCGCTCGTCGCGTCCGCCCATCATCAGATCGAACGGCACCTGCGACGGTACGTACAGCAGCGTGGTGAAGCTCTGCGTGCCCTCGACGCGGTTGTGGGTCCAGGCCAGCGGGTCGTTGAAGTCGTGGCCCATGCTCTTGTAGAAGTTGACGTATTCCTCGTCCTCGATCTCGTTCTTCGGCCGCGTCCACAGCGCCGAGGCGGCGTTGATCGTCTCCAGCTCGTCGGTCGGCTTGCCGTCCTCGTCCTTGGGCATGCGGATGGTGAAGGCCACGTGGTCGGAGTACTTGTGCACCAGCGAGCGCAGCTGCCAGGCCTTGAGGAACTCGTCCTCGTCGGCCTTCAGGTGCAGCGTCACGGTGGTGCCGTGCTCGGCCCGTTCCTCGCTCTCCAGCAGGTACTCGCCCTTGCCGTCGCTCTCCCACTTCACACCGTCCGCGGCGTCCGCGCCGGCGTGACGGGTGTGCACGGTGACCTTGTCGGCGACCACGAAGGCCGCGTAGAAACCGACGCCGAACTGGCCGATCAGGCGTGCGTCGGCCTTCTGATCGCCGCTGAGGTTCTCCAGGAACTTGCGCGTGCCGGAACTGGCGATGGTGCCGATGTTGGCGATGACGTCCTCGCGCGTCATGCCGATGCCGTTGTCGCGCACGCTGATGGTGCGCGCCTCCGGATCCCACAGCACGTCGATATGCAGGTCGGCGTCCATGCCCTTCAGCGCGGCATCGGACAGCGCTTGGAAACGCAGTTTGTCGCAGGCGTCGGAGGCGTTGGAGATCAGCTCGCGCAGGAAGATCTCCTTGTGCGAGTACAGCGAGTGCGTGACCAGATGCAGCACCTGGGCGACTTCGGCTTCGAACTTGCGGGTCTCGGTGGCGTTCGCGTTCATGCGTATCAGGCTCCGGTGAAACGTGGAAAGTGGGCGCCGGGAACCCCCTCCCCGGCTGACATGAACGCTGCAATCGGGGCGGCGACGCGCACTTTCAAGTCCCGCACTGGCATCATCGGCGCATGACATACCGTGGACGCTTCGCCCCCTCGCCGACGGGCGATCTGCATGCCGGCTCGCTGGTCGCGGCGCTGGGAAGCTGGCTGCGCGCCCGCCAGAGCGATGGACGCTGGCTGTTGCGCGTGGACGACCTCGACGCACCTCGCGTCGTGCCCGGCTCGGCACCATCGATCCTGTCTGCCCTGCATGACTACGGACTGCAGGCCGACGAACCTGTGCTGTATCAGTCGCAGCGCGAAACCGCCTATCTGCAGGCTTTCGAGCACCTGCAGCAGCATGGAGAGGTTTTCGCCTGCTGGTGCAGTCGCAGCGACCTGAGCGCCGTCGATGGCCTGCATCGCGACGGCCACTGCATCACGCCGCCGCAGGACGACCGACCGCCAGCCTGGCGCATTCGCGTGCCGGACCGGGCGTTCGCCTTCGAGGACCTCGTGCAAGGCACCCAGCAACAGAATCTGCGCGAGAGCGTGGGTGACTTCGTGCTGCGCCGCGCCGACGGCTGCTGGTCCTATCATCTGGCGTGCGTGGTGGACGATGCACACCAGGGCGTCACCGAGGTCGTGCGCGGATGCGATCTGCTCGACTCGACGCCGCGCCAGATCTTCCTGCAGCAGCAACTCGACCTGCCGACTCCGAGCTACCTGCATCTGCCGCTGGCTCTGCGCGAGGACGCCGGAAAACTCTCCAAGAGCACGCGCGACCTGCCGCTCGACCGCACCGACCCGCTCCCGACCCTGCGCCACGCGCTGACTTTTCTCGGTCAGCCCGAACCATCCGGTGGCGACCTCCGAACGCTGTTACAGAACGCGCTCGCAGCCTTCGACCCACGACGCATCCCGCACCGCCACAGCGCTCCCTGGCCCGGGACATCCTGAAGCGCAGAAACAGCTTCTGCATGGCATTCGCGCAGCAAACCGTAGCGACTGGTGCAGCGCAATATGTTCTGTTAGCTTCGCCGCATGGCCGAGACCACGCGCACCATCAAGAAGTACCCCAACCGGCGTCTCTACGACACCGAAATCTCCAGCTACATCACGCTGGAAGAGGTGCGCCAGTTGGTTCTGGACGGCGAATCGTTCGAGGTTCGCGACGCCAAGTCCGGCAAGGACCTGACCCGCTCCGTCCTGCTGCAGATCATCGCCGAACACGAGGAACACGGACAGCCGATGCTGTCCACGCCGCTGCTGACCCGCATCATCGGCTTCTACGGCGACGACCTGCAGGGGTTCATGGGACCGTATCTGGAACGCAGCCTGCAGATCTTCATCGACCAGCAGCAGCAGTTTCGCGCGCAACTGGACTCGGCGCTCGACGAAGCATCCGGCGCGACGCTTCAGGATCTGATCGATCGCAACATCGAGCTGTGCCGATTGATGCAGGACGGCCTGCGCGAAGCGGCCGCGCCGGACGCCGCCAAGCCCACTTCCCAACGCTCGCGCTGAACCGCGACGCGCACGGGGATTGCAAAACGCGCGCCGCTTGCCGACAGTCACGGACTGACCCGCACGGAATTCGCGCATGCATCGCTCCCCGATCACCATTGTCGGCGCCGGTTTGGTCGGCGCGCTGCTGGCAACGCTGCTCAGCCGAAGTGGCCGCGAAATACGTTTGATCGAGAAGCGTCCCGACCCGCGCCAGGCGGGGTTCCTCGGTGGGCGCTCGATCAACCTCGCACTGGCCGAACGCGGCCTCAATGCCCTGCGCGCGGCGGGCCTGGAAGTCGCGGTCATGAAGCAGGCGGTCATGATGCGTGGACGCATGATCCATGACCACGATGGACACACCAACCTGCAACGTTACGGCGTGGATGACAGCGAGGTGATCTGGTCGGTGTCGCGTGGCGGACTGAACATGCTGCTGCTGGATGCAGCCGAACGCGCCGGAGCCGAGCTGCATTTCGATCAGGCATTGGTCGACGCGGACTTCGCGCTCGGCGAACTCGAGCTGCGGCATACCGACGGCACGCACCGCCGTATCGGTGCCCCCATCACCATCGGCGCGGACGGCGCCGGTTCGGCGGTACGCGCAGCGATGTCACGGGTGGAAGCGCTCGGCGAGCGCACCGACATGCTCGGTCACGGCTACAAGGAACTGGAAATCCCGCCGCCGGCACAATTCCCCGATGGGCAGCGTCCCGAAGCCATCGATGCGGAAGGTCGATTCGCGATCGAACCCCACGCCCTGCACATCTGGCCGCGCGGCGGCTACATGTGCATCGCCCTGCCCAACGACGAAGGCAGCTTCACCGTCACGCTGTTCCTGCCCAACGAGGGCGCCGCGCCCAGTTTCGCCACGGTGACCGACGCCGACGCAGCCGAAGCCCTGTTCCGTGAACAGTTCCCCGACGCACTGCCGCTGATTCCGGCGCTGCGCGCGGACTTCGACGCCAATCCAGTCGGCACGCTGGGCACACTGTATCTGGACCGCTGGCATCTGGGCGGCAAGGCGCTGCTGATCGGCGACGCCTCGCACGCCATCGTGCCGTTCCACGGTCAGGGCATGAACGCCGGATTCGAGGATGCGGCCGCATTGGCGCCGATGCTCGCCGATGCGGAAGATGCCGATGTCGAAGCGGTGTTCGCCGCTTTCCAGGCTCAGCGCAAGCCCGACACCGACGCCATCGCCGCGATGGCGCTGGAAAACTACATCGAGATGCGCGACTCGGTCGCCGACCCGCACTACCTGCTGCAACGCGCGCTGGGCCAGCAGCTCGCCGCGCGCGCGCCGACGCACTTCATGCCGCGCTACCGCATGGTCACGTTCACCCACCTGCCTTACGCCTACGCGTTCGAGCGCGGCCGCGCCCAGCGCGCGCTGCTGGATCAATTGCTGGGCGCGCGCACGTCTCTCGACGGCCTCGATCTCGATGCCGCCGAGCGTACCCTGCGCGCCACCCTGCCGCCGCTTCCGGCGCTGCGTGGCTGAGAGACCATGCCGTCCTCCCACCCCTTGAATGAAATCTTCCGGCGTACGAGTTATCGCGTGCGTCTCGGGGAGGGTGGCGTGGCCGTGATCCGAGTCGACAACCCCCTGCCACAGGCGCTGTTGAACATGCTGCCAGAGCCAGACACGGCATGGGGCTTCGTGACAGCGTGCAACCCGCACGGCCGGACTCGGCCGCGCGAGAGTAATCGCCGGGCCATGCGCCAGTTGCGCGATGCGCTGCGCAAAGAGGCGCCCGACGCCACACTCCGCGCCGCCTGTGGCGCACTCGGCAGCTGGCGCGAACCGAGTTTGTTCGTGATCGGTGCAGACTTCGCCCTTCTCGACTCCCTGATGCAGCGTTTCAATCAACTCGCCATCGTGCGCGGTCGCGGCGCGGCGTGTGCTGAACTGCATTGGGCGCAATGGGTTCAGCACACCGTCGACGAGCGGCCCTGAGAGAAGAACACGACACGCTCTCGCGTCGCGTTCGTCTCACATCATGCCTTCCCGCGATCGATGATCGGCCCTGACATGCATGGCACTCGCGGGCAATCATCCTGCGATGCACCGCGAACGGCGCATTCGACCGCTCCGACCTAACCGCCGAACCCTTCCAGCACGATCTTGCCCACTGCCCTGCCGCGCTCAATCAATGCGTGCGCACGGCGCAGATTCCGGGCGTTGATCTCGCCGAAGTGTTCGCCGAGCGTGGTGCGCAGCTGACCGCTTTCGATCAGTTCGGATACCGCGTTCAGCAGATGGTGCTGTTCGATCATGTCCGGCGTTTCGAAAAGCGACCGGGCGAACATCATTTCCCAATGCAACGATGCCGACTTGGTCTTGAGCGGCATGGCATCGAGATGTTCCGGGTCGTCGATCAACGCGAGCTGGCCCTGCGGCGCCAGCGCCTTCACCAGCTCCGGATAGTGCGCATCGGTGTGCGTGAGACTCGCGATCCGACCGACGCTCGCGACACCGATGCGTGCCAGCTCCTCGGACAGCGGACGTCCATGATCGATCACGTCATGGGCGCCCAGTTCGGCCACCCACTGGCGCGTCTGTGCGCGCGAGGCCGTACCGATCACGCGCAGCCGCGTCAGCGTGCGCGCCAGCTGCACCAGGATCGAACCGACACCGCCGGCCGCGCCCACGATCAGCAACGACTGTCCTTCGCCGCCGTCGCGCGCCACGCCAAGGCGATCGAACAGCAGCTCCCAGGCGGTGATCGCCGTCAGCGGAAGCGCGGCCGCCTCGGCAAAACCCAGCGTTTTCGGCATCCGGCCGACGATGCGTTCATCGACGGCATGCAGCTCGCTGTTGCCACCGGGACGCGCGATCGAACCCGCGTACCAGACCTTGTCACCCTGCTTGAACAGGGACACGTCGGCCCCGGTCTCGCGCACCACGCCGGCCACATCCCAGCCCAGGACCCTGGCGTCCTGCCCTTCGCCGGGCGCGCTCTTGGCGCGTACTTTGACGTCGACCGGATTGACCGACACGGCATGCACCTCGACCAACAGGTCGCGAGCCCCCGGCTCGGGCGCGGGAAGCTCCAGATCGATCAGGGCGTCCGCGTGATCGATCGGAAGCGGTTGACGGTAACCAATGGCTTTCATGCTGAAATCTCCTCGGCCTGCTCTGTGCCGGCCCTTTGCAGGAATGGGTAATCGGTGTATCCACGGGCATCGCCGCCAAACAGCGAGCCCGGATCGAAATCCGCCAAAGGAAGTCCTTCGGCCAGGCGCCGCGGGAGGTCGGGATTGGCGACGAACGGACGCCCGAACGCCACCAGGTCGGCATACCCGCTGCGAAGAATCGCTTCGGCGCGGGCGCGGTCGTACTTTCCAGCAACGATGATCGCGCCGCCGAAACGGGCGCGGATCGCCTTCCGGAACGCCTCCGTGAACTGCGGCGCGTCGTCCCAGTCGGCCTCGACCAGATGCAGATAAGCCAGTCCGCGCGCCTGCAGATGATCGGCCGCCTCCAGCAGCGTCGGCAGGATGTCCGGACAGGCCATGCCGCGCGCCGTCAGGAACGGGGCAAGGCGGATGCCGACGCGCGATGCGTCGACCGCATCGACCACCGCGTCGACGACCTCGCGCAGGAAACGCAGACGACCGCTTCGCGAACCGCCATACTCATCCTCCCGTCGATTCGAGGACGTGCGCAGGAACTGGTCGATCAGGTAACCGTTGGCGCCGTGGATCTCCACCCCGTCGAAGCCCGCCTCGATAGCGCGGCGCGCGCCGGCGGCAAAGTCGTTTACGATGGATGCGATCTCCTCGCGAGTCAGCGCGCGCGGAACGGGGCACGCCACCATGCCGCCTTCGCCGGTCGCCGGATCGACCTTCCAGATGCTCCCTTCGAACGGCACCGCCGACGGTGCGACCGGCAGCGCGCCGTCGTGGAAATCAGGATGCGACATCCGACCCACATGCCACAGCTGCAGAAACATGCGTCCGCCTGCGGCATGCACGGCATCCGTGACACCGCGCCAACCGTCCACCT
This sequence comes from Oleiagrimonas citrea, assembly GCF_012395255.1. Classification (GTDB taxonomy): domain Bacteria; phylum Pseudomonadota; class Gammaproteobacteria; order Xanthomonadales; family Rhodanobacteraceae; genus Oleiagrimonas; species Oleiagrimonas citrea. The sequence continues at coordinate 391,407 of NZ_JAAZQD010000003.1, read as the reverse complement.
GAGCCGGGCTGTGAATGCCCGGCGTGAACGAATAGCCCTTGCCTTGCGGCGAGATCTGCGTGGCCTCGCTGACGATCAGTCCCGCGCTGGCGCGCTGCGCGTAGTACGTCGCGTTCAGTGCGTTGGGCACATCGCCGGGTTGCGTACTGCGCGCGCGCGTCATCGGCGCCATGACGATGCGGTTCGGCATCGACACGCTTCCGAGCGAAAAGGGTTCAAACAGGGGCGAATCGGACATGATGATTCCTCGTCATCGGGAATGGATAAGGAAGTGGAAGCGAACGAAAACTCAGGCTGATCTGGACCGGACCGGTGCATCCAGCTCGACGACCAAGCCTCCCGGCAGCGACACGAACAACTGCGCATCGCCGGATGCGGGCACGATCGAAACGTCGTGGACAAACCCGGCTCGGTTCAGTCGTTCGACCACGGCCTCGGCGGCAAGCTCGGTGCGGAACGCGATGTGTCCGAAACGCACGGCCTTGCCCGCATGCCGGTCCGCGATCACGTGCATCACGGCCTGATTGCCCGCGTACAGCCACTGCCCCGAAAACGGGAACGGCGGGCGGGCGCCTTCCCGCAAGCTCATCACTTCGATGAACAAGCGATCGAGCGGACTTTCGGCGCCGGCGAAAAGCTGGACGTGATCGAAGCGCCAAGGGGGCGTGGAAGGCATTTCGGCAAACATGGGAAACGGTGTCGGCGAGCAGGGGCGCTCAGTATGAAAACTTGCACAGGCATGAAAAACAGCGCATACAGAGTTTCAGTTTCAATATTTTTTTGAATATGAAAGCGCTCGCCGACCTCCGCCTCTTCCTCAGCACCGCCGAGCTGGGCAGCCTCTCCGCCGCTGCCCGCGCGCTGGACACCAGTCCGGCCGTTGCCAGCGCGGCGCTGAAGCGACTGGAAGCCGAACTCGAAGCGCAGCTGTTCGTGCGTTCCACACGCAGCCTGCGACTGACGCTCGAAGGCGAGCGCTTTCTGCAGCATGCGCGCGAGGCGCTGCGCAGTCTCGACGAGGGGCGCGAAGCACTGCGCGGCGACCGTGCCGAGCTGCGCGGCGAACTGCGCATTTCCGCGCCTTCGGATTTCGGCCGCCAGCGCCTGCGTCCATGGCTGGATACCTTTCTTCAGCAGCATCCGCGGCTGCAGTTGCGACTGCAGCTGTCGGACCGCCTCGCGGACGTGTACCGCCAGCCCGTGGATGTCGCGCTGCGCTACGGCGAGCCCCCCGACTCGTCCCTGATCGCGCTGCCGCTGGCGCCGGACAACCGGCGTGTGCTGTGCGCATCGCCCGACTACCTGGCTCGGACCGGCACGCCGAAGTCGCCTGCGGAACTGAGCGAGCACAACTGTCTGCGCTTCCTGCTCAGCGACGAATTGCGGACGCACTGGCGCTTCACCGCGCCGGACGGTCGCGTCTGCAACGTCGGCATCCACGGCGATCGAGTCAGTGACGACGGCAACGTGGTGCGCGGCTGGGCGCTGGACGGTCTCGGCATCGCGTACAAGTCCTGGCTGGATGTGTCCGCCGACGTGGCTGCGAAACGGCTGGTGGTCCTGTGCCCGACCTGGCGTGGAGACCTTGCCCCACTGCACCTGGTGAGTCCGGACCGCCGACTGCTCAGCCCGGCGGTGCATCGGCTGCGTGCCTTCCTGGAGGAACGCTGCGCCGCCATCGGACCACCCGAGCGGACCCTCCCATGATGTCCGGGACCAGAACATCGGAACGGGCCATCCGCCAGCAGTCTGTGCAGCGCTTCGGAAAAGCTTTTCGACAACGCGGCCAGCCGTCGCATGGACAGGCACCGCGCCCGCTGGGACAATCGCGCGATTGACTGCGGGATCGCCATGACAGCAGAGAACTCGCCATCCGCCCTGCTCGCGGCACGGGATCTGACGTTTCTGCGTCAGGACGAGCCGGTGTTCGGCCCGCTCGACTTCGCGCTTCGCGCGGGCGAAGTGGTGCTGGTCGAGGGCGACAACGGCAGCGGCAAGACCACGCTGATGCGCGTCGTCGTCGGCCTGCTGCACGCCGACGAGGGCACGCTGTACCTGGATGGCGCGCCGCTGGATCGCGACCTGGCGCGCGGTCGCCTGCTGTTTCTCGCCCACCACCTCGGGCTGAAGGCCGATCTCTCGCCGCTGGAAAACCTGCGCATCGCCATCGGCCTCTACGGCTGCCGCGAAGCGATCACGCCGCAGCAGGCGCTACACACCGTCGGCCTGCAGGGCTACGAACACGAACCCGTGCGCCAGCTTTCGGCCGGACAGAAGAAACGTTCGGCGCTGGCGCGACTGCTGCTCGTGCCCGCCGACATCTGGCTGCTGGACGAGCCGTTCGCCAACCTCGACCGCGAAGGCATCGCCCTGGTCAACCGCCTGATCGAGCGCCATGTCGCCGAAGGCGGCGCGGCCATGGTCACCAGCCACGGCGCGGTCACGTTCCTGCACGGCGAACCGCGCCGATTGAGGCTGAGCGCATGATGCCCGGTTCGTTGCGTGCCGCCTGCGTCGCTGTGTTGCGCCGCGACCTGCTGCTGGCCTGGCGCCGTCGAGGCGACATCGCCCTGCCGGTGCTCTACGCGCTGATCGTCACCACACTGTTCCCCTTCGCGCTCGGTCCGAACGACGACCTGCTGGCACGCGTGGCCGGCGGCGTGGTGCTGGTCACGGTGCTGCTGGCGATGCTGCTGGCCTTCGACGCCCTGTTCCGGCCGGACCTGGAGGACGGCTCGCTGGAGCAGCTGATGCTGGCGCCGCAGCCACTGGCGCTGCTGCTGGGCATGAAGATCCTCGCGCACTGGGTGTCGACGGCGCTGCCGCTGATCGTGATCGCGCCGATCCTGGCCTCGATGTTGCATCTGCCCGCGCACGCCAACGCGGTGCTGGTCCTCGCCCTGCTGGTGGCGACGCCACTGCTGAGCCTGCTCGGCTCGGTGCTGGTGGCGCTGACGGCGGGTACCCGACGCTCTGGTATGCTGCTGGCGCTGATGCTGCTGCCGCTCTGCGTGCCGGTGGTCATCTTCGCTGCCGGCGCCGTGTCCGCGGCCCAAGAGGGACTCCCGTGGATTGCGCCGATCGCCTGGTTGGGCGCCGCGCTGGCACTGATGCTGATCCTGGCGCCGCTGGCCTGCGCCGCCGCCCTGAGAATCGCCATCGATGCATGATTTCACCCCCTCCTTCCACCATGGACGACGTCGCGAAGGTGCGCTGACATGAAATGGATTCCGCTGTGGATGCATCAGCTCAGTTCGCCGCCGACCTTCTACCGGTTCGCGTCCGTGCTGCGGCCGTGGTGCATCGCGCTGGCCTTGATCCTGACCGCCGTGGGCCTGTATGGCGGTCTGGTCACCGCACCGGCCGACTACCAGCAGGGCGACGCCTTCCGGATCATCTACATCCACGTGCCCAGCGCGGAGATGAGCCTGTTCATCTACGGCGTGATGGCCGTGGCCGGCTTCATTGCCGTGGTCTGGCGACTGAAACTGGCCGAATCGGTGGCCATGCAGTCGGCGCCGATCGGCGCGGCGTTCACCTTCATCACTCTGGTCACCGGCTCGATCTGGGGCTACCCGACCTGGGGCACCTGGTGGACCTGGGACGCGCGCCTGACCTCCGAGCTGGTGCTGCTGTTCCTGTACCTGGGCGTGATCGGGCTGTACCACGCCTTCGAGGATCGCCGTCAGGGCGCGCGCGCGGCCGCTTTCCTGGTGCTGGTCGGCGTCATCAATCTGCCGATCGTGCACTACTCCGTGCAGTGGTGGCACACCCTGCACCAGGGCACCACGGTACGCCTATTCGGCCCGTCCAAGATGGAAGCCGACATGCTGTGGCCGCTGCTGGTGATGATGCTAGCGAGCAAGTTCTACTGGGCTGCCAGCCTGTGCGGTCGCGTGCGCACCGATCTGCTGTCGCTGGAAAGCGGCAAGCAGTGGGTGCGCGCCCTGGCCGAGCGGGAGGGCCGCTGACATGGAAGCCTTCCTGCACATGGGCGGCTACGCCGCGTACGTTTGGCCGGCCTATGCCGTGTTCTTCGTCGTGCTGCTGATCGACTTCTTCGCGCCCAATCTGCGCCGTCGCCGCGTGCTGCGGGAACTGCATGCGCGCATGCAGCGTCAAAAGGCGCGCGAGGCTCGCAAGGCCGCACAACGCTCCCCGTCGGACGATTCCGGTCCGACCATGACGCCACTCGACTCATGAATCCCAAGCGCAAACGCCGACTCATCATCGTCCTGCTCGTGATCGCGGCCGCCGCGGTGGCGATCAGCCTGACCGTGTTCGCCCTGCAGCAGAACATGAACTATCTGTACTCGCCGACGGAGATCGATGCCGGCAAGGCGCCTCCGCACCACCAGTTCCGCCTGGGCGGCGTGGTCAAGGAACATTCCGTTGTGCGCGACGGCCACTCGCTGAAGGTGCAATTCACCGTCACCGACCGGTTCCACGACATGCCGGTGGTCTACACCGGGATTCTTCCCGACCTGTTCCGCGAGGGACAGAGCGTGATCGTCACCGGACACATGGACGGCCACCATTTCGTCGGCACCGAGGTGCTGGCCAAACACGACGAGACCTACATGCCCAAGGAAGTAGCCGACGCCATCCGCAAGGCGCAGGCGGCGGGACGCGCCGATCCCAAGCACATGGCGCATCCGAAGGGAGGCTCCTGATGCTGCCCGAACTCGGACAATTCGCGCTGGTCCTGGCGCTGCTTCTGGCTACCCTGCAGGGCGTGCTGCCGCTGATCGGCGCCTGGCGCGACAGTCCGGCGATGATGGCCGTGGCGCGCCCGGCCGCCATCGGCCAGGCGGTGTTCGTGGCGCTGGCCTTCGGCGTGCTCGCCTACGCCTTCCTGACCTACGATTTCTCCGTCGCCTACGTCGCCAGCAATTCCAACCTGGCGCTGCCGTGGTACTACCGCTTCGCCGCGGTCTGGGGCGCACATGAAGGCTCCATGCTGCTGTGGATGCTGATTCTGAATCTGTGGACGCTGGCGCTGGCACTCTTCGGCACGCGGCTTCCCGAAGTCTTCCACGCACGCGTCCTGGGCGTGCTGGGTCTGCTCAGCGTCGGCTTCCTGCTGTTCATCCTGCTGACCTCCAACCCGTTCACGCGCCTGCTGCCGCCGCCGATGGATGGCGCCGATCTCAATCCGGTGCTGCAAGACCCCGGCATGACCTTCCATCCGCCCGTGCTGTACATGGGCTACGTGGGCTTCTCGGTGGCGTTCGCGTTCTCCATCGCAGCGCTGCTCGGCGGCGGCCTGGACAAGCAGTGGGTGCGCTGGGCGCGGCCGTGGACCAACGTCGCCTGGGGCTTCCTGACGCTGGGCATCGTCGCCGGCAGCTGGTGGGCGTATGCCGAACTGGGCTGGGGCGGCTGGTGGTTCTGGGACCCGGTGGAGAATGCCTCGTTCATGCCGTGGCTGGTCGGCACGGCGCTGATTCATTCGCAGGCCATCACCGAGAAGCGCGGCTCGCTGCCAGCGTGGACGGTGCTGCTGTCGATCTTCGCCTTCTCGCTGTCGCTGCTGGGCACCTTTCTGGTGCGCTCGGGCGTGCTGACCAGCGTGCATTCGTTCGCCGCCGATCCCAAACGTGGCGTGTTCATCCTGATCTACCTGTGCATCGTCATCGGCGGCTCGCTGCTGCTGTATGCGCTGCGCGCGCCGAAGGTGGCCGGCGGCAAGCCGTTCGCGCCGCTGTCGCGCGAAACGCTGCTGCTGATCGTCAACCTGCTGCTGACCAGCGCCGCCGCCATGGTGCTGCTGGGCACGCTGTTCCCGCTGATCGGCGACGCCTTCAATTGGGGCCGCATCTCGGTCGGTCCGCCCTACTTCGGTTCGCTGTTCATTCTGCTGATGGCGCCGGCGATTCTGCTGCTGCCGCTGGGACCGTTCGCGCGCTGGGGCCGCGCCGAAGGCCGGCTGCTGCTGCGCATCGGGCTGCAGGCCGCGATCGCGGCGGTCGTGCTGGCCAGCGTGCTGTTCATCGCGCGCATGAGCGGCGTGCCGTCGTGGCGCGCGATCCTCGGCGGGCTGGCTTCGATCTACGTGTTCTACGGCGTGCTGGCCTTCGCCCGCAAGCGCTGGCGCGAAGCGCCGCGCGGACGCCGTTATCCGGCGGAGATGCTGGGCATGCTGGTGGCGCACTTCGGCGTCGGCGTGTTTCTCGCCGGCGTCCTGCTGACCACCGCGCTGAGCGTCGAGCACGACATCCGCATGGCGCCCGGCCAGACGGAGACCATCGGCGCCTACGGCTTCCGCTTCCAGGGTGTCACACACACCACCGGCCCGAACTGGAAAGCCGACCAGGGCGCCGTGCAGGTGCTGAAGAACGGCCAGCCGCTGACCGTGCTGCACCCGCAGAAGCGCACCTACGAGCGCGGCCAGGTGCAGACCGAGTCCGCCGTCGACGCCGGCCCGATGCGCGATCTGTACGTCGCCCTCGGCGAACCGCTGGACAACGGCGCCTGGGCCATGCGCATCTACGTGAAGCCCTTCGTGCGCTGGCTATGGGGCGGCGGCATCCTGATGATGCTCGGCGGTTTCCTCGCCGCCGCGGATCGACGCTTCCGCCTGCGGCGCGAAGCCTCGTCGGATCGCCCGGCGCCGAGTGTCAATGCGGACCCGCAGGCGGAGGCCTCGCAGGCATGAACCGCGCGCTGCCCCTGATCGGTTTCGCACTGCTGGCCGTGTTGTTCGGTTTCGGCCTGTGGTGGAACACACGCCACGACCAGCGCGAAGTGCCCTCACCGCTGATCGGCAAGCCCGCGCCTGCCTTCAGCCTGCCGCTGCTGGACGATCCGTCCACGCGCGTGAGCAAGGCAGAAATGCTTGGGCAGCCTTACCTGGTCAACGTCTTCGCCAGCTGGTGCATCGCCTGCGGCGAGGAACATCCGGTGCTGATGCAGGAAGCGCGCCAGCTCGGCGTTCCGGTGATCGGCTACAACTACAAGGACGATCCGGACGCCGCCAAGGCATGGCTAGCGCAGCACGGCAATCCGTACAGCATGGTCGTCACCGACCGCAGTGGCGCTACCGCCATCGACTTCGGCGTCTACGGCGCGCCGGAGACTTTCCTCATCGACGCCGACGGCATCATCCGCTACAAGCGCATCGGCCCGCTGACGCCGCAGGTCATCGCCGACGTGCTCGAACCGAAGATCCAGGCGCTGAAGCACGCCGCACCAAAACAGGAGTCGCCATGAAACGCCGGCACGTTCTGCTCCTGCTGCTGGGCCTGTGCGTGACCTTCGCCGCGCACGCCATCGACCCGCTGAAGTTCAAGGACCGCGCGCAAGAGCTGCGTTTTCAGCACCTGACACGGGAACTGCGCTGCCTGGTCTGCCAGAACGAGAGCCTGCTCGACTCGCAGGCCGAACTGGCGCAGCAGATGCGCCACATCATCTACAAGCAGATGCAGAACGGCCGCAGCGACGACGAAATCAAGCAGTATCTGGTCGACCGCTACTCGGACTACGTGCTGTACGACCCACCGCTGAAACCGTCCACCTGGCTGCTGTGGTTCGGTCCGGGTCTGATTGTGCTGCTCGGCGCCGCCGGCGTGCTGTTCACCGTGCGCAAGCGTGCGCGCTCCGCCCCTGCGACTCCGCCGCCCATCGACGACGAGGACTGGTGATGCCTTTCCGTTTTTCCACCGACCGTCGCCAGGAGCCGACTTCGTGAAGACCGAATTCATCCTTGTCGCCACCCTGATGGTCCTGCTCGCGCTGGCGCTGGTCGTGGTGCCGATGCTGCGTCGCGGCCGCCGCAGCGGGCAGCCGCGTCACGCGCTGGTTCTCTCGCTGCTGGTGCTGTTTGCCCTGCCGCTGGCCGCACTGGGCCTGTACCTGCACGTCGGCACGCCGGCTGCGCTGAACAAGAGCGCCCTGCAGCCACAAATGACGCTGGACCAGGCCGTCGCCAAGCTGCGCGCGGAACTCAAACAGCACCCGGACAACCTGCAGGGCTGGCTGATGCTCGGCCGCACCTACGCCGGCACCGAGCGTCCGGCGCTGGCGCGCGATGCCTACGGCAAGGCGCTCAAGCTGGCTCCCGACAATGCCGACATCATGATCGCCTGGGTCGAGGTCGACGCGATGGCGCGCGCGGATCATCGCATCGAGGGGCAGGCCCGTTCGCTACTGCAACGGGCGGTCAAGGCCGACCCGCGCAATCAGCGCGGGCTGTGGCTGCTGGGTATCAGCGACTACCAGCATGGCCATTTCGCCGACGCCGTGCTGACCTGGCGACGGCTGCAGGCATTGTTGCAACCCGGCTCCAAAGTGGCGCAGGCGGTGAAGGAGCAGATCGCGATGGCCAATGCGCGCGCCGCCGGCAAGACGCAGAAACAGGCCATGGCGCTGCTCTCGTCTCCGGCATCGTCGACAAGCGCTGCCGCTGCTGCGAAGGCGGACGAAGGCGCGCACATTGCCGTGCGCGTGCGCCTGGACCCGAAGCTTCGTGATCATGTGAAGCCCGGCGACACCCTGTATGTCTTCGCCAAAGCACAGCGTGGCCCGCCGATGCCGCTGGCCGTCATTCGCCTGAAGGCTTCCGCACTGCCGACCACGGTGATGCTCACCGATGGCATGGGCATGACTCCGGCCATGCGCCTGTCCAGCGTGCCCGAGGTGACGGTGACCGCTCGCATCTCGCACAGCGGTCAGCCGACGGCCACCGCCGGCGATCTCGAGGGCAGCGCGGGACCGATCTCGACCCATGCAGCGGCCCCCGTCGACGTGACCATCGACCACGTGCACTGAAGCCGAGCGGGACAAGCCCCGTTCGGCGCGCTTCATCCACGGTGCTTTGGGTTCCCCAGCCTCTCGATATACAGTGCCCGCTTTGCCGCCGAACCGGATTTCGCATGGCCGATGCTCGCCGCTATCACGACCTGCCCTCGCCCTTCGCCATGAAGCGGGGTGGCGAACTGCATGACGCGCATGTGGCCTACGAAACCTGGGGCACGCTCGATGACGATGCGGGCAATGCCATCCTGATCCTCACCGGTCTATCGCCCAGCGCGCACGCCGCGTCGAACGAGGACGACCCCTCGGATGGCTGGTGGGAAGCAATGATCGGCCCGGGCAAGCCCATCGACACGAACCGCTGGTTCGTCGTCTGCGTGAACTCGCTGGGCAGCGACAAGGGCTCGACCGGCCCGGCCTCGATCAACCCGGACAATGGCGAACCGTACCGCCTGGATTTTCCCGAACTGACGCTGGAAGACGTCGCCAACGCCGCGCACTGCGTGATCGAGAGTCTGGGCATCACACGGCTGGCCTGCCTGATCGGCTGCTCGATGGGCGGCATGGCGGCACTGGGTTACATGCTGCAGCATCCGGGCACAGTGAGCACGCATATCAGTGTCGACACCGCACCGCAGGCGCAACCCTTCGCCATCGCCATCCGCTCGCTGCAGCGCGAGGCGATCCGGCTGGATCGCAACTGGAACGAAGGCCGCTATTCGGACGAGGACTACCCCGAACGTGGCATGAGCATCGCGCGCAAGCTCGGCGTCATCACTTATCGTTCGGCCATGGAGTGGAACGGCCGGTTCGCACGTATCCGGCTGGATCCCGAGGAGCGCCCCGGCAATCCGTTCGGCTTCGAGTTCCAGGTCGAGTCCTATCTGCAAGCCCACTCGCGCAAGTTCGTGCGCCATTTCGACCCCAATTGCTACCTGTACCTCTCGCGCGCCAGCGACTGGTTCGACGTAGCCGAATACGGCGACGGCAGCGTGCACGAGGGTCTCAAGCGCATCTGCATCGAACGCGCACTGGTCATCGGTGTCACGACGGACATCCTGTTCCCGCTGGAGCAGCAGGAACAGATCGCCAAGGGCCTCGAAGATGCCGGAGCCGACGTCGAGTTCGTGGCGCTGGATTCGCCGCAGGGACACGATGCGTTCCTGGTCGACATCGAGCACTACGGTCCCGCCATCGGCGGCTTCCTCGATCGTCTACCACGCTGACCCGGCTCCTGACGCGACATCGAGCGCCACGGCAGGCCACTCAAGCGCCGGACGCGGCTCCGCGCAACGCTTACCGTCCATCCATGCACGGCCCCGGAACAGTGGAATCGCATTCCGCGGCCGCCCTCTTCCACGGGCAGCGCCGCCGTTCCCTGCTCAATCCTCGGCCGCGGCCGCGCTCGACTTGGCCTGGAACGGCGGCTTGGTCAGCCACAACACCGCGATCAACGCGATGAACACCCAGCCCAGCACGTGCATGATGTCGTTGAAGGCCATCTGGAATCCCTGCCGCGTGATTTCGCTGTTCAGGATCAACGCCGCCCGCGTGTCGTGTCCGCCTTTGCCCATTTCCTCCAGCGCGGCGCGCGCCGTCGGATTGTAGGGCGTGATGTGCGAGGCCAGCTGCGCGTGGTGAACCACGGCGCGTCGGTCCCAGACGAAAGTCGTGATCGACGCCGCGAAGCTGCCGCCCAGCGTGCGCAGGAACGTGGAAAGCCCGGAACCGGAAGCGATCTCGTTGGGCTTGAGGTCGGACAGCAGGATCGTCAACACCGGCATGAAGAACAGCGCCACGCCGAGCCCCTGGAAGCCGCGCACCAGGGCCACGTGCATGAAGTCGACGCCGACGTAGAACTGCGACTGCGCGAAGCAGGTCAGCCCCAGCACGACGAAAGCCGCCGCGGCGACCAGTCGCAGATCGGTCCTCGGCGCGTACTTGCCGACGAAGAACGTGAGCAGCACCGGCATGATGCCGATGGACGCGCCGGCCAGACCTGCCCAGCTCGCCGTGTAATGCAGCGTGCGCTGCAGCCACAGCGGCAACAGCAAGCCCATGGCAAAGAAAGTCGAATACGACAGGATCAGCAGCACCGTACCCGCCGCGAAGTTGCGATGGCGGAACAGGCGCAGATCGACGATGGGTTCGCGGTCGGTCAGCTCCCAGATCACGAACACGATCAACGCGACGACCGAGACGATGGTCATGATCACGATGAACGGCGAATTGAACCAATCCGCATCGTTGCCCTTGTCCAGCACGATCTGCAGCGAACCGACACCGATGATCAGCGCGATCAGACCGATGTAGTCCACACGCGGACGCTCGGTGACTTCCTTCTTGCCAGCCAGCTGCGCGCCGATCACCACACTGGCGAAGATGCCGATGGGCACGTTGATGAAGAAGATCCACGGCCACGAATAGGTGTCGGTGATCCAGCCGCCGAGCGTGGGGCCGACGATCGGTGCGACCACCGTCACCATGCCCATCAGCGCCAGCGCCATGCCGCGCTTTTCCGGCGGATACACCGCGATCAGCAGGCTCTGTGTGATCGGGTACATCGGCCCGGCCACCGCGCCCTGGATGGCGCGGAACACCAGCAGCATGCCCATGCTCTCGGACAAACCGCACAGCATCGAGGTGATCGAGAACAGCAGCGTGCACCACACGAACAGCTTCACCTCGCCGAAGCGCCGCGCCAGGAATCCCGTCAGCGGCAGCGAGATCGCCATGCATACCGTGAACGAGGTGATGACCCAGGTGCTCTGGTTGTAGCTCACGCCCAGATTGCCGGCGATAGTCGGCAGCGATACGTTGGCGATGGTCGTGTCCAGGACACGCATGAACGTGGCCAGGGAGAGACCCAGCGTCGTCAGCACCTGATTGGGCGGTTGGTAATGCGATTCGGCCACAATAACTGTCATGACAGGTAGTCAAGCGACACAGGGTAGCATCCCTGAGTGCGAACATCTGCCCGCGCTCGACTGTTCGCTACGCGCAGCACTGCTAGAATGGATCGACCGTTTCCAGCAATGACTCCGCGTATGCTCGCTCTCGAATTCCCCGGCTGCCGCACCCTGGTCGATGCACTCGACCATGCAGTGAGCCACGCTTCCACGACCGAAATCACCGATGCACTGCGCAACACGCTGTGCCGCCTGATCCGCGAACAGGAAGTCGAACTTCCTGCCTGCGTGTTCGAGGCGCATCCCGAGCACTACGCACGGCGGGAGCTGTACCGCAGCGAGCAACATGGCTACTGCGTCACCGCGATGACCTGGGGCCCCGGCCAGGGCACTCCGATCCACGATCATAGCGGCATGTGGTGCGTCGAAGGCGTCTGGCGCGGCGCGCTGGAGATCACCCAGTACGAACTGCTGGAGCACGAGGAACGCCGCTACCGTTTCAACTCCGTCGGCGCGATCCAGGCCGGCCCCGGCTCCGCCGGAAGCCTGATTCCACCGCACGAATATCACACCATCCGCAATCCCAGTGCAGACGATGTCGCGGTGAGTCTGCACATCTATTCCGGTCCGATGACCCAGTGCGCGGTATTCGCGCCGCTCGAAGGTCAATGGTACGAACGCGGCGATCGCGCATTGTCACTCGACCAACTGCACTGATTTGCGGCATACTCGCCGACCGCGCCGAAGTGGCGGAACTGGTAGACGCGACGGATTCAAAATCCGTTTCTGGAAACAGAGTGTGGGTTCGAGTCCCACCTTCGGCACCAAATTTCGAACGACGAACCCGTCGATTCGCGACAAAACCCGCCTCCCGGCGGGTTTTGTCGTTTTCGACCATGGAAATCCTCACGCTCCTCGGTCCGCACATGAATGCGAGCATGCCGGCCTCATCGAGCAAATGTGCACGAGGTCCCAAGCTGGACGATTCAGCATTGCGGCACAGCGAAAGGCGGTGCAAGACAGGTATATTGGTCAACCTGTCCAGGGGGATGCCACATGAACAATCACGCCGACCCGTCTCGACGCGGCGCTCACGCTCGCACGTCCGGTCCGCAGGGCACGCAGCTGTTCTCCGCCGAGGAACTGCGCCGCCATACCGCCAGCGGCCCGCACTACGATGCACTGGACCGCGCCAGCGCCAACCGTCCCGTGCTGCAAGGCGCGAGCGACAGCATGGAGGGCAAGCGCTTCTCGCTGCGGGCGGGCCGCCAGACCATCGGCCGGCACGAAGAAAGCGACATCGTCATCGACGACCTCAGCGTGTCGTCCTCGCATGCCTGGATCATGAATCAGAACGGGCACTACGTGATCATGAACACGCTGTCGACCAACGGCACCTTCGTCAACGATCAACGCGTCCACGACGCTGTGCTCAAGCACGGCGACCGCATCCGCTTCGGCCAGGTGGAGTTCGTGTTCCGCACGCGCGAGAACGGCCCGCTCGGCGGCCTGCGCACGCTGCGCATCGTCGCCGGCGTACTGGTGGTCGCGGGGCTCGCCGCCCTGGCCTGGTGGCTGTACGCCCACTGATTCGATGATCGACGAAGCCCTGCCCGCACAGGTCGGCCGCTACCGCATCGAGGGCATCCTCGGCGAAGGTGCCTCGGCGGTCGTGTATGCGGGCTTCGACCCCGATATCGAACGCAGGGTGGCCATCAAGTGCCTGCATCGCGAGGTCGCCGCCGACGCAGGCTACCGGCGGCGCTTTCAGGTCGAGGCACGCGCGGCGGGCCATCTGAACCACCCGCACCTGGTCACGATCTTCGATACCGGCGAGACCGATGACGGCCGCCCCTACATCGCCATGGAGCGCTTGACCGGCGACGCGCTTTCCACACGCGTGGAAAAAGAGGGACCGCCGTCGCTTCCGGTCATCATGAACATGGCCGTGCAGATCGCCGACGCGCTGGACTATGCGCATGGCGAAGGCATCGTCCATCACGACATCAAGCCCGAGAACATCATGTTCATGGAGGGCTGGAAGCACGCCAAGCTCAGCGACTTCGGCATCGCCGAACGCCGCGGCGTGCCGCGCGACGCCGAAGGCGGCGAACAGCGGCGCGTCATCGGCGGCACGCCGTCCTTCATGGCGCTGGAACGACTGGAAGGCCATCGCGCGGATGCGCGGAGCGACCTGTTTTCGCTGGGCGTGGTGCTGTTCTGGCTGGTCACCGGCAAGCTGCCGTGGCAGGAAACCGGCGACGTGCAGCGCCTGATCAAGGAGCGCAAACGCAACCCGCAGCCGTCCATCGAGCCGCGCGATCCGTCCACGCCCTCGATTCTGATCGGCATCGTGCGCACCCTGCTGGCTCAGGCACCGGATGCGCGCTACCAGAGCGCCCGCGAACTCATCGACGATCTGAAGCTGGCGCAGCGCGAGTACACACGACTGCAGGAAAACCCCCTGACCGGTCGCATCATCTCGCTGCGGGTGCGCTGGGCCAGCATGCTGGGCGTCACCCTCACCCTGGTGCTGCTGGTCGGACTGGCCGCGATCTACGGCAAGCAGCGAACCGCCGTGACCGGACTGGGACTGGACTACGGCAGTTCGCTCGGCCGTATGATCGCGCACGAATCGGCGGAGAATCTCCTCCTGGGCGACCGCGCCGCGACACGCGCCTTGGTCGAGGACATCGCCCGCAACCGCCAGATCCACTACATCGCCATCGCCGGGCGCGACGGCCAGACCATCGCGAGCACGATTCGCAGCGAGGTCGGCAAACCCCTGCCCGCGCTGAATGCCGACGATTACCTGTCGCGCGAGGACGAAGTCGACAGTTACCACAGCCATGTCCACGGCGAACGCGACGCCATGCTGCTGTTCGCCACGCCGATCCGCTATCAGGACAAGGTCGTGGGTCACCTGCGTCTGGGCGTCAGCAGCGCACCGCTGGTCGCCGCCCAGCACACAACGTTGTGGGTCATCGCGATCGTGCTCGGTGTGACGCTGATCGCCGTGATCGGAGCCGCCTACTGGCTGTTCCGTCGTCCGCTGATTCTGCTGGACCTGCTCAGCGAAGCCATGCTCCGCGTCGCGCGCGGCGACTTCAAATACCGCATCCGGCTAGTTCGCCGAGACGAACTGGGACGCCTGTTCACGGCCTTCAATCTCATGAACCAGTCACTGCACGCACGCTTGCGTGCCTCCGACCGGCATGCTCCACGGCGCACTGCCGAACGCGCGGTGCAGACTACGCAGATCCTCCCCGTTCCCGAGGAAACGCCCGAGAACGCGGAAACCTGAACGTTTCCCGTGTTCTCGCTCAGAGCTGTTTCAGGCGACTCTTCAATTCTCGCGCACGGGCGCGGTAGACGATTGCCGGCTCGTAGTTCGGGTCGATAGCCAGCACCCGGTTCCACAGCGCAATCGCCGGATCCAGTTTCTGATCGCGGTACAGCACGATCGCGCGCTGGTGGTAGGACGTCAGCAGCTGCTTGCGCAGCGTGCTTGCGTCATGGCCGGAAGGCTTCAGCTTCGGATCCAGGTCGAGCGCCTGCCCCAACCTATCCAGCGCTTGCTTTTTGTGCCCCTCGTGGAGCAGCGCAAGGCTCTGCGACTGCAGTTGCTCTGCGCGGTCGACCGGCCCGCTGGCATCGTCCGGTGCGGCGGCGGCATTCGAAGAAGCCGGCTCGGGATTCTCGACCGGCGCGGCGGCCATCGTCGCGCGCACCTTGGCCGGACTGTCGGCCGGCACGCGGACTTTCTGCCCGAGCTGCAGGACCGACGGATTGTCAGCGTGGTTGTAGCGGGCCAGCGCCAGGAAGCGCGTCGCCGAGCCCAGGTATTTCGCCGCCAGCGTGCCGTAGGACTCGCCCGGCTGCACCACATGCATGCGTGAGTGCGCGCCCAGGAGCTTGTTCGGATTCACGGTCAGCTGCCGCCACAGATCGCGCGCATAGCGATCATCGGGATGCACTTCCAGATACCGCCGCAGTTGCTTGCGCCCTTTTGCGTAGTGCCCAACCTGAAGCTGTTTCATGATGATCGTCTTCAGTGGCACGACCGATTCCGGATGCCGCACCGCAACCGGTGGTCTGGCCGCCGCGGGCCTCGTCGTGGTCGTGACCTCGGGCTTGTGAATACCGAGGACGTTGCGCTTGAACGTCTGCAGTTGCGCACAGCCTCCCAGCAGCCATGCGCATGCGATCCATGCCGGCGCAACGCGCGCCACGCGACGGCATCGCCCCTGAAACCTCGATCTCGATGTCATACGTCCCACGTGCTCCATGCCTTTCATGGCATCAGGCCGCCGCATCGCGGCGACGGCCTTTCAAAAGATCCGAAACATGCAGCCAGAAACTGACTGCGGCGCGATGCAGACGTCCTGCATCCATCGCGCGCACCAGAATCAGGGCCGCGTTGTCGCCTTCGCGACCGCCTCGCTCGACCGCCAACGTCAGCGCCTCGCGCAGCGCTTCCGACTGATCGTCGCGGGTCACCAGACGCCCGAGCTCCTGCGCAGTAAGGTTTTCCCAGACGCCGTCGCTGCACAGCGCGAAAGACTGCCCCGCATGCAGCATGGCGCCGCCGTGATCGACCTCGGGCGGCTCGTCGCCACCCAGACCGCGCAGCAGCTTGTGCTGATCGGGGTGGCTCGCGACGTCCTCCGGAAGCAGCTCACCGCGCTGCACACGCCATTCGGCCAGACTGTGGTCGCGCGTCCGCGCTAGGCAGCGTGCCCCCTGGAACAGATACAGGCGACTGTCGCCGACATGCACCCAACTGGCGCGATCGTCGCGAAGCAGCAACGCCACCACGGTCGAATGCGGTTCGCCCTGGCTCAGACCGAGCCGGCGGCGATGAAGTTCCTCGTGCGCTTCCATGCACAGATGCTCCAGGAATAGTGCGGCCGGTTGTTGCAGCCACGCCTTCTGGTTCCACAGGCGACGCGCGGTCGTGACCACGCCGTCGGCCGCCAATTCTCCCGCGCCATCGCCGCCCATGCCGTCGGCCAGCACCAGCAGCAGGGTGTCCTCGGCGGCATCATGCAGGCAGACGAAGGCATCCTGCTGACTCGTACGACCGCCCTGCGCGCGGCCTGCGGCCACGCGCGGCGAGGACTGGAAGTCGATGTGCTTGTCCACGATCCGGCATTCCCCCTGTGCGATCGCGGCGAGCATGCACCGTATTCGCGCATCTCAGTATACCGGTGCGGTCGGCGACGGACCCAGAGACCGTGGTCACACTCGTGAATATCCGTCCCTCGACCGCTTCCACCGCGTAACTTGCATGCCGCCGTCATCTGCCGTTGACTGATACCCGTCATGAGCATCCCTTCGTCCATCGCGACATGCATCGACGGCGCGGTCCCCACCGACCACGGACTGCATCGCGTGCGCATGCGCGATGGCCGGTCGGCCTGGCTGAAGCACCGACCGGATCGCCCCGCCTCGCTGTTGCAGGCCGAGGCGAATGGGCTGCGCCTGCTGCACGAGGCCGGTGGCATGCGCGTACCGGGAATCTATGCCGAACAGCCTCACGCGATGCTGATCGAGGATCTCGGCAACGGCATGCCCGCGAAGGACTTCCAGATTCGCGCCGCCCACGGCCTCGCGCGCCAGCACGCGGCACAGGGGCCGCATTTCGGCCTGGAGCACGAGGGATGGTGCGGCGACGGATGGCAGGACAACACGCCGGATACCGACGGCCATCGCTTCTTCGCCCAGCGCCGTCTGCAGCCGCAGGCGCAGCGCGCGCACGATGCCGGCCTGATCGACAACGCGGACCTGACGCGTATCGAACACCTATGCCAACGACTGACCGAATGGGTACCTGAACAAGCGCCGGTACTGCTGCACGGCGACCTGTGGAGCGGCAACCTGCACTGCTGCCGCAACGGCGAACCGGCATTGATCGATGCCGGCGCCGCATATTACGGCTGGGCCGAGGCCGACCTGGCCATGCTGACCCTGTTCGGCGACCCCGGCCCCCGTTTCTTCGAACACTATGCCGAGCGCGCGCCACTGGCGCGCGACTGGCGCGAACGCGCGCCGCTGTACAACCTCTACCACCTGCTCAATCACCTGAACCTGTTCGGGCGCGGGTATCTGGGCGCGGTGCGTTCGGTCCTGCGACGCTACGTCGGTACCGTTTGAACGGCGCTCAGTGCTCGTGGCCGCCCGGGCCGTGCGCGTGACCGTGCGCCAGCTCTTCCTCGCTGGCTTCGCGCACCTCGACGATCTCGATGTCGAAATGCAGCGCCTTGCCGGCCATCGGATGGTTCAGATCCACGTCGATGGTGCTCATGCCGACCTTCTTCACCGTCACCGCGCGCTGACCGCCTTCCTTCAGGCTGAGCACCGTGGTCATACCGGGCTTGAGCCGCGCGGCCTGGTGGAAGTACTTCTTCGACAGCCGTTGGGTGAGATCCTCGCGACGCTCGCCGTATCCGTCCTCCGGCGCGATGTCGACGGCAAAGGTTTCGCCCGCCTCGCGCCCTTCGATGGCGCGCTCCATGCCGGGAATCAGCTGCCCACGGCCGAGCAGGGCCTGCAGGGGCGCCTCCTGGGCGCGCGAGGTTTCCGCTTCCGCGCCATCCACGGTCAGCGTGTAGTGGAAGGACACCACCTTGTCTTTGCCGGCTTTCATGTGCTGCGATCCAACCCGTCGGGAAAGCGTCGGATCATAGCCGCGAAGCGCGCCGCCGTCATGCTTCGTGTGTATCGAATCGCTGTCCGCGCGCCTCGGGGCCGAGCCACGCCAGCGCCGCCAGTGCCAAGGCCACCACTACCAGCCACACCGCCATGACCGACGCATAGTCGCCCTGCAGGCGCGTCGCGAGCGCCGCCTGCGCCGTCGCCGTGGCCGCAGCCAGCAGATTGCCCAACTGGTAGGCAAACCCCGGCAGCGTGCCGCGTACCGTGCCCGGTGCCAGCTCGTTCAGATGCGTCGGCACTATGCCCCAGGCGCCCTGCACCATCACCTGAATCAGGAATGCCCCCGCGCCGAGCAGCGCCAGCGAGGCGATCGGCGCCGTCCAGCCCATCCAGGTGGCGATCTGATCCCCGAACATCCACAGCGGCACCACCGGGATCGCCAGCAGCGCAGCGATGATGATCGCGCGACGCCGGCCGATGTGTTCCGACCACGCACCGAACGAGAGTCCGCCGACGATGGCCCCGGCGTTGAGCAGCATGGTCAGCACCGTCACCGCTCCCGCGCCCAGATGCAGCTGCTGCTTGAGGAACGTCGGATACATGTCCTGCGATCCGTGGCTGAACATGTTGAAGGCGCCCATCAGCACCATCATGAACACGAACAGGCCCCAATGGCCACGCATGGCCTCGAACACATTCTGCCGGCGCTGCTGCTGCTCGTTGGCCTTCCACGCCGGCGACTCGGGCACCTTCATGCGCAGATACAGCACCAGCAGCGCAGGTAACGCGCCGGCCACGAACATGCCTCGCCAGCTGAAGCCGAGCACGTCGGTGACGATCCAGTACGCCAACGCGCCGAGAAAGTAGCCGAACGGGTAGCCGCTCTGCAGCAGTCCCGACACCGCGCCGCGCGCCTTCGCCGGAATGCTCTCCATGGCGAGCGCCGCGCCGATGCCCCACTCGCCGCCCATCGCGATGCCGAACAGGAAACGCAGCACCAGCAATACCGTCAGAGAAGGCGCGAAGGCGCAGATAAACTCCAGCGCCGAAAACAGCGCCACGTCGACCATCAGCACCGGCCGTCGACCGAAACGATCGGCCAGGCGGCCGAAGAGCAGCGCACCAATGGGGCGTGCCGCGAGCGTCAGCAGGATGCCGAAGGAGACCGCCTCGACGTCTGAACCGAAGCTGCGCGCCACATCGTCCAGCACGAACACCAGCAGGAAGAAATCGAAGGCATCCAGCGTCCATCCGAGGAAGCTGGCCAGAACAGCGTGACGCTGCTCGGTATTGAGCGAGCGCAAAGTGGCGAATGCCATGGGACCCCCGAGTCGCAACAGCCTGAGGACAATCCGCAGAGCCTAGCACGGCCTCATGCCGCGTCAGGACGACGATGGGAGGTGCGAGTTTTTGCGGCTACAACTCGCGCGCTACGCGGAAACCGACACGACCGCTGCGCGTGGTCGGCTCGGCCGCAACGCGGAAGGCCGAACGCGCCTGTTCCGGCGAACTTCCCCAGGATGCGCCACGCACCATGCGCAGGCTGCACCCCGGATTGACCCAGGCGCTGCCGTCACGCGGCGCGCGCGTGTAGTTGTCGTGCCAGCAATCCTGCACCCATTCGGAAACATTTCCGTCGATGTCGTACAGACCGAACGGATTGGGTGCGAAATGTCCGACAGGCGCGTCGCCCCAGTAGCCGTCTCGGTAGCCTCGGAAGGCATGCGTCCAGCTTCGCCGTAGCGGCGATCGATCGCGACTGCCCGGAAGATTCTCGACCTCGCGCGTGGGCGACCCACTGCCCCACCAGTACGGCGTGGTCGTGCCGCCGCGCATGACGTACTCGTATTCGGCCTCGCTGAGCAGGCGATAGGTCTTGCCAGTGCGCTTGGACAGCCAGGCGGCATACGCGGTGGCGTCGCGCCAGGACACGTTCACCACCGGGTGATCGCCGCGCGCGGGACGCCCCGCGTAGTCATCCTGCCAGGTCGCATCACTGTCATCGCGCATCGTGCCGCGCCGACCGTCGTAGATGTTGGAACCGTGCAGGCGCACCGAATCCGGTACGTAGCCGCTTTCACGCACGAACTCGCGGAACTGGGCAACACTGATCTCTGTGCGCGACACCGCCAGACCGTGCTTGATGTCGACCTTGTGCAGCGGCGACTCGTTGGGTTCGTGTCCCGACTCGCTGTCCGGCGATCCCATCATGAAGCTGCCGGTCGGAATCACCACCATGGTCGGCGCATGCCCGCTGATGTCCACGTAGGCATCGCGGAAGGTCTGGCCCGGCCGGTAGTTCGCGTAGATGCGCGCGTTGTGCAGACGCTGATCGAAGGCATTGACGCCGGGCACGTCCGGGCTGATCTGCAACGCCTGATCGCGCAGCTTCTGCGCCAGCGCCAGATCGCCGCCATCGAGCGCAGTGCCCGCCTGCTGCAGCCGGCTTTCCGCGCGCTGCCGGCGGATGCCCTCGATGCGGCCCCGCGTATCCTGCAACGCGGTGGCATTGGGATCGATCTTCGCGGCCTGTGCCAGGGCCGCGTCGGCGCCGTCGAAATCGTCCTGCGCCACGGCGCCCAACGCCTGGTCCAGCAGCTTGCGCTGAATGCGCTGCAGGCCCTGCCGGGCCACATGGTTGCCCGGATCGATGCCCAGTACCTGGCGATAGACAGCCAACGCGTTGTCGTCGGCCGGCAGCATGTCGTGGCCCTGCCCCATCAGGTCGGCCGCATGCGCCAGCAGCGGGCGCACCTGGCGCAGCGTCTGCAGGCTGCGCTGCAGACGCTGGCTTTCCGCCCCCGCGTTCGGCAGTTGCTGCAGCACCTGCAGCGTGGTCTGCGCGGCATCGGCATCACCGCTGGACAGATCGTCCTCGATCTCGGCAATCAGGCGCTGCTGCACGTGCGCCAGGCCCTCACGCGCACGGTTGCTGTCGGGACGCAACTTCAATGCCTGCATGTACAGGCTCATCGCGCTGTCCGAATCGCCGCTCAGATTGCCCTTGCCGAGCGCATCCGCGGCACGCGTCAGCAGATCGGTGAGCGCAGGCGTCTCGGTCTGGGCCGCGGCCGAAGATGCAGGCGCCGGACGCAACCGGGCGGCAATGACGGCGCGCGGCGCCAGCGAGAGCGGCGGTCCCGCATCGAGTTCATTGATGCGCACCGACGCGCTCTGCGTGCCCTGCGGACGACGGTCGAACCCCAGCGGCGGTGCCATCGGGCCACCCGGACGCGCCGCCCGCTGCGGACGGTCGGCCTCGGCCGGCACATGCAGCAAGGCGGGAAAAAAGTGATACAGCATGGCCAGTCCGAGCAGGCTCACGCCGATCGCGCCGCCCATGGCGCGCTGACGACGTTCGGACTTGCTGTTGGGCATGGAGGCTCTCGCTGGCCGGACGATGGGAGGACCGTTGCGCGCATGGTACCCGGTCCGTGGAACATGCCAAGCACCGGGCGGCCTGCTATCGTGTCGGACCACCCTAAGCAAACCCGTGCGCGAGGGCAACGATCCTCCGCGCAACGCGCTGCGGAAGCTTTCATCGTGAACCAGAACACCTCCTCCACGGCTGCGGCCGAGGCCGAATGGATTGATACCCGCGGACAGCTCGATGCGTGGCTCGCCAGCGTCGACGGTCTGCTGGCCGTGGACACGGAGTTCATGCGCCGCAACACCTACTACGCTCAACTGGCGCTGATCCAGTTCGGACACGACGGACGCCGCGCCCTGATCGATCCCCTCGCCTTCGAGATCGGCGACGCACTGGCGAACATGGACCGCGCGGCTGCGCCACTGTGGATCATGCACAGCCCCAGCGAGGACCTCGACGTCATGGCGCCGCTGCTTCCTGGCGGCCCCGCGCGCCTGTTCGACACCCAGCTCGCCGCCGCCTTCTGCGGCCTCGGCCTGGGCATGAGCTATCGCGCCCTGGTCGAACACGTAACCGGCGTGCAATTGGACAAGGGCGAGACGCGCTCGGACTGGATGCAGCGTCCGCTGACGGCCTCGCAGCGCCGCTATGCCACGCTCGACGTGGTCTATCTGCATGCCATCCACGAGCACCTGCAGCGCGAACTCGAAGCACGGGATCGCCTCGACTGGTTCGAGCACGACTGCCAACAGCTCAAGCAACGCGCCTCCGATCGCGGCATCGATCCACAGCCGCAACGCGCCCTGCGCGGCGGCGCCTTCTGGTCGCCGGACAAGCAGGCCCTGCTGCGCCGCGTGCTGCTGTGGCGCGAGAACACGGCGCGCACACTCGACAAGCCGAGGCCCTGGCTGCTTCAGGACGCACAGATCATGGCTCTGGTCGACGAACGTCCGGACAGCGACGCAGCCATCGCCGCCCTCACCCAGGGACAGCGTGCCCTGCGCGCGCCGCAGCGCACCGAACTGCTGGAACTGCTGCGTCGTCCGGTCACCGACGACGAGATCGAGGCCACCGATGCCATCCCCGCGCCGCTCGACGGCGCCGGCAAGCGCGTCCTCGCGGAGATGAAACACGACGTGCATGCCCTGGCCGAATCGATCGACCTTCCGCCCGGGCTGCTCGCGCCGCGCAAGGTGCTGGAAGAACTGATCGCCACCCGCAACTGGCCCCGCGCCCTGACTGGCTGGCGCACGGATCTGCTGCACGACCGCCTGATGGCCCGCCTGCCCGACCAATAAATATCTTCACGCCCCCTATTGGCGACGCCTCCGCACGCTGCTAGAATGCGCCGCTCACGTGGGGCGGTAGCTCAGCTGGGAGAGCGTCGCGTTCGCAATGCGAAGGTCGGGAGTTCGATCCTCCTCCGCTCCACCAATCGATTCGACGAAAAAGGCCGCCTGCAAGGGCGGCCTTTTTCGTTGTGCTGAAACGGATCAGCGGTAGACCAGCACTGGAAGCTCGCAACCGACCAGCACACGTTGCGTTTCGCTGCCCAGCAGCAGGCGGTCGAAGCCTCGGCGGCCGTGTGAGGCGAGCACGATCAGGTCGCAGCCCTTGCTCTCGGCGGTATCGATGATGACCTTGGCCGGGTGCTCGTCGAAGGTGTAGTGGGTTTCGCAGGTCACACCGGCGGTATCGGCACGACTCTTGATCTCGGCCAGATAGCGTTCGGCGCGCTCGGCAGCTTCCTCGCTGTAGGTCGCCTCGCTGATGGTGATGATCTCGGTCATGTAGCTCATCGCCGGATACGGCATCGCCACATGCAGGCCGTAGACCTTCGCGCCCAACTTCGCCGCCAGTTGGATGCCGGCGTCCACCGCGCGTAGGGAGAGGTCCGAACCGTCCGTGGGAAGCAGGATGTGCTTGTACATGTCAGTGTCCTCTTTCGGAATGGAGACAGTATCCGCTGTCGCATACCGGCATGCGTTGACGTCGGTCAACCCAGCCTTAGCTCCTGACGTGCGCCGCGGCACGCGTCAGGAAGCATCCAGCAGGATCGGCTCACCCATGCCCGACATGTGCCAGGGCTGGCCGATCCGGTCGAGCTGCGCAGCGAACGCCTGCATGCCACGATCATAGTCGCCGTGCACCAGGAACACATTCTTCGGCTTGCCGCAGCGCTGCAGCCAGTCGAGCAGCGCGCTCTGACCGGCATGCGCGGAAAACCCATTGATCGTGTGGATTTTCGCCCGCACCACGATATCGTCGCCGAACAAGCGAATGCGGCCGGCACCGTCGATGATCCGACGCGCCAGCGTGCCCGAGGCCGCATAGCCGACGAAGATCATGCTGCTGTTCTCGTTCCAGATGTTGTGCCGGATGTGATGCCGGATGCGGCCGCCGGTGCACATGCCCGAACCAGCCATGATGACGGCGCCGCCGCGGATGCGGTTGATGGCCATCGACTCGGCGGTTTCTCGCGTCATGTGCAAGCCACCCAGATCCAGCGGATCGATCCGGGAAAGCTCCTCTGCGAACTCCGTGCGCAGCGCCTCGGGATGCTCCATGAAGATCTGCGTTGCCGAGATCGCCATCGGCGAATCCAGGAACACCGGGAGCCGGCGTGGCAGGCGACCCTCTTCGATGGCGTGGAACAGGACATAGAGAATCTCCTGCGAACGCTCCAGCGCGAAAGTCGGAATCAGCACATTGCCACCGCGCTGATAGGCCGAGGACACCGCCTCGACCAGCTCATCCACCGACGCTTGCCAGGGGCGATGATCGCGGTCGCCGTACGTGGTCTCCATGACCACATAGTCGGGCGGCTCCGGAGGCGGGGCCGGATCGTTCAGGAGCGGTCGCCCGGGGTTGCCGATGTCGCCCGAGAACAGCACCCGCACGCGCTTGCCCTCTTCCTCGATCTCCAGTTGCACCGAGGACGAACCGAGGATGTGTCCGGCATCGACGAAGGTCGCGCGCATGCCCGGCGCCACCTCGCGCGTTTCGCCGTAGGCCACCGGACGCGCAAAAAGATCCATGGTGCGCAGGGCGTCGGCGAGGCCGTACAACGGCTCGGACACCTTCTCTCCGCTGCGCGAGGCGCGACGCCGCGCGCGCCGGGTGTCCTCTTCCTGCAGCCCCGCCGAATCCATGAGCAGCAACCGCGTCAGATCACGCGTGGCATCGGTTGCATACACCCGACCGCGAAATCCGCGCTTGCGCAGCAACGGGAGCCGCCCGCAGTGGTCCAGGTGCGCATGCGTGAGCACCACCGCATCGATTTGCGAAGCGTCGAACGCGAACGGTTCGGCGTTTTCTTCCTCCAGTTCGCGACCGCCCTGGAACATGCCGCAATCGACCAGTACCCGCGCACGATCGGACTCGATCAGATGGCACGACCCGGTCACCTGTTTGGCGGCCCCGTGGCTGCTGAGACGAATCATGTGTTGCCCTCCTCCATGTTGAACAGCAGGTCGCGCAGGCCGTCGGCAATCGCGGCACTGACGTCGATGGCATCACGCGCATCGCCGACTGTGTTGGTGCACACCACGCGCGCGACGCCCGCTTTCCGCAGCAACTCGCGCGCGTCACCGGCCATCAGACCGTGCACCGCGACGCACACGGCATCGCGCATGCCTTGGGCGTGCAGATGCTCGACCACGGCTGCGAGCGTGCGTCCGCTGGAAATGATGTCGTCCAGCAGAACCGGGGTGCGATGCCGATGCGCGTGCGCTTCCGGCGCAGTGACGGCCACATCGGTATCGCCGAAGCGGGTCTTCTCCAGCACCGTCACCGGCGCACCGATGCGGGCGGCGACATCCCGGGCCCATTGCGCGCTCTCGCCGTCCGGTCCCACGATCCAGGGATCGTCGATCTGTTCCCGGATCCATGCGGCCAGCACCGGCGCGGCATGCACCACGCGGCTGCGCAACGTGTAGACCTCGTCCAATCGCGCAATCCTGTGCAGATGCGGGTCGACCGTCACCAGGTCGTCGAAATGTGTCGACAGCCAGGCCGCGTAGATGCGCGCCGAAACCGCCTGCCCCGGCGCGAAACGCTTGTCCTGACGCATGTAGGCCAGATACGGCGCGACCAGCACAACGCGCCGCGCGCCGAGTTCACGCAGCGTCGCGGCAGCCATCAGCAAGGGCACAGTGACCGTGTCGGGATGATCCAGCGTGCAGACCAGCACCGCGTCGGTCTCCGCGTCAGGCGGTTCCACGCGAACCAGGCTCTCGCCATCAGGGAACGCATGCACGTCGACATCGGCGATCCGCGCCTCGCCGCCGAACTCCCTCGCCAGATGCGCGGCCATGGTCCCGTTTCCGGGCATGGCGTGAAACACGATCATGCGCGCACCTCGACATGCACGATGGATGGATGACGGTCGACGAAATCCATGGCGTATTCGAGTTCGCCACGCGACTCCGCATGCACCGTGAACAGCGGCTGCCCGCGTTCCACCGCGACGCCCACATGTGCCTCCAGATAGACCCCGGCGGTGCCGGCCTGAGGCGCGCCGGCCAATCGGGCCACCTGCGCCAGCAGGCGATTGTCGATGCGCGAAACCGTGCCGGCATGCAACGCCGGAATCACGCGCGTGAACGGCGCACGCCCGGGTTCACGCAGACCGCCCTGCGCCTCACAGATCGCCTGGAACTTGCGCCAGGCAAGACCATCGGACAAGGTCCGCTCCGCCATCGCCAGCGCATCCGCGCCCTGCGCCAGCCCGCCCAGCTCGATCACCCCGGCGGCCACTTCCAGAGCCTTGCGACGCAAGTCGGCAGGCGCGTCGGGACGGTTTTCAAGCACTGCGAGCACATCATGGGCCTCAAGCGCCGGACCGATGCCGCGTCCGATCGGCTGGCTTCCGTCGCTGAGCAGGCCGCGCAGCGTCAGGCCGATGTCTGTGGCCGTGGCCTGCAGCGACGCGAGCAGCGATTCCGCCTCCGCCTGGCTGCGAACCTTTGCAGTGGGCCCGACCGGAATGTCGATGAGCACGTGCGTGGAACCGGCCGCCGCCTTCTTCGACAGCACCGACGCCACCAGCTGTCCCTCGCTGTCCAGATCAAGCATGCGTTCGACCCGGATCAGCAAGTCGTCCGCCGGACTGAGCGACACGGCCCCGCCCCAGACCATGCAGCCGCCTTCGGCTTCGACCACGCGACGGATGTCCTCCAGACTCAGATCGACACGGGTCAGTGTCTCCAGCGTATCGGCCGTGCCGGCCGGCGACGTGATCGCGCGCGAGCTGGTCTTGGGCATCACCAGACCCAGCGCAGTCGCCACGGGCACCACGATCGGCGTGGTGCGATTGCCCGGCAGTCCGCCGATGCAGTGCTTGTCGACGACCTGCTGCTGTGGCCAGGACAACCGATTGCCCGTGTTCACCATGGCGCGGGTCAGACCGGTGACCTCGCGCGCATGCATGCGACCATCCGCACACGCGACCAGGAACGCGGCGATTTCCACGTTGCTCAGGCGGCCAGCCACGACATCGCGGACAATCGCGTCGCACTGCCGCTCGCTGAGTTCGCCGCCATCGATCTTGGCGCGAATGTGGCTCATGGCCTCGGTCGGTGCGGGGTGACGGAAGCGCAGGCACTCGCCCGCCTCCGGCTTCAACCGCAACCAGGCCGACTCGGACAGTCCCACTTCATCGACGGCGAGCAGTTCACCAGTCGTCAGCACATTCAGTGTGGCGATGATGCTCCCGTGTCGTCCCACGACCTCGATGCGGGCGTGGGCCTCGAAGCCCTCGGCTCGACACACCGGCGCGTCGGCGCGCAACACCACCACCGGCTCATGATGCGTATCGATGCCGAGACGGCGTGCCTTCAGACCCGGCGAGACGCCCTTCTCGCGAGACATGTCCGAAGCCTCCCCGGTCGCACTCATGCACCGCCCCCGCACGAAACGGAGAAACCGCACGTCCGCCTGTCCGACGCGTGAGCATGCACACGCTCCGCGTTTCCTGGCATCGAAATTTCGGCTTGCATGGCGGCCTTCACCTCGAGGTCTGCACAATGAGAATCGATTCTAGAGCGTTCACGGGGATATCGACGAGTGCGCAGCAAGCATATCGCCGATACGCATGGCTCGGGCCCCTATGGCGCGAACCCGCTGTGGCGATATCCTGACCCCGTGACGGACCGACGCCATGCCCAGCTTGTCCGTGGCTTTTGCTCACAACAAGGACGCACGGGACGAAGCGCATGTCGGTATCGACAACGGCATGACGCGGAGGTGATACCCATGCACGCCATGATCCTGCACCGTATCGGCGAACCGCTGACCTGGACCGAGCAACCCACGCCCGATCCCGGCCCGGACGAAGTCCGCGTTCGCATCCACGCCTGCGGCGTATGCCGCACCGATCTGCATGTCGTGGACGGCGAACTGCCGAACCCACGCCTGCCGATCGTTCCCGGCCACGAGATCGTCGGTCGCGTCGAGGCCGTGGGTGCGAACGTCGAAGCGCTCGCGCCGGGCGACCGTGTCGGCGTGCCGTGGCTCGGCCACACCTGCGGCGCGTGTCCCTATTGCCGGTCTGGACGCGAGAACCTCTGCGACCACCCGCAGTTCACCGGGTATACCCGGAACGGCGGCTTCGCCACGCATGTCCTTGCCGACGCGCGCTTCGCTCTGCCCATGTGCGAGCACGGCGACGCCGCCGCGCAGGCACCGCTGCTATGCGCAGGATTGATCGGCTGGCGTTCGCTGAAGATCGCCGGCGACGCGCGCCGCATCGGACTGTACGGTTTCGGCGCCGCAGCACACATCATCGCCCAGGTGGCGGTCTGGCAAGGCCGTTCGGTCTTCGCGTTCACCCGTCCAGGCGATACGGACACGCAGGCATTCGCCAATCGCCTGGGTGCGGTCTGGGCCGGCGGCTCGGACGAAA
The DNA here is from genome assembly GCF_012395255.1 of Oleiagrimonas citrea. Taxonomy (GTDB): domain Bacteria; phylum Pseudomonadota; class Gammaproteobacteria; order Xanthomonadales; family Rhodanobacteraceae; genus Oleiagrimonas; species Oleiagrimonas citrea. The sequence continues at coordinate 362,813 of NZ_JAAZQD010000003.1, read as the reverse complement.
CGCCGCCCGAGCCGCTCGATGCGGCGTTGATCTACGCGCCGATCGGCGCCCTGATTCCTGCCGCCCTGAAGGCCGTGCACAAGGGCGGACGCGTGGTCTGCGCCGGCATCCACATGAGCGAGATTCCGGCGTTTTCCTACGACCTGCTGTGGGAAGAGCGCGAACTGGTCTCCGTCGCCAACCTCACGCGCGAAGATGGCGTGGAATTCCTGGCCATGGCCGCCGAAGCCGAAATCCGCACGCACGTCACCCGCTATCCGATGACCGAAGCCAACCGCGCACTCGATGACCTCCGTCACGGCCGCTTTCATGGTGCCGCCGTGCTGGTGAATGCGTGACCGACTCGCCATGGACACCACACTGGCACGCCACGCCCCGAACGCGTAGCGAACGCAACAACCACCTCGCCCCCTAAACTTTTTTCTCCTTCCCCCGATAAGACCTGAACGCTGCAGAACAGGACGCTGCAGCCTACTCGTACATGTCTTACACATAAGAAAGGGGAACAACATGGTTGCCGTCGTTTCAGGGAATGGTCTGGGCCTGCTGGGCACCTCGCTGTCACAATGGGGCCAGGCAGCCGGCGGAAATGCCATGGCCGGCACCAACGGCGGGCGCGGCTACGTCAACGTCGCAACCGGCAACCTGATCCTGCAGAATCAGGATGAAAGCCTGGTCATGCAGGGCCTGGCCGCCAGCCTCACGCGCACCTACAACAGCCTCGGCACCACCGGCGACCTCGGATCGGCCGCCTGGATGCTCGGTCTGGAGCGTCGCGTCGGCAACGTCACCGGCACGGTGAACACGGCCGGCAGCACGGTCACGCGCGACGGTGGCGACGGCGAGGAAGAAGTCTTCACCTACGACGCCACGCGCGGCCTGTACGTGGGCACCGACGACACCGGCGCCGAGGACACCCTGGCCTGGGACAGCACCAACTGGACCTACACCGCTGGCGGCACCCTCAAACAGGAAACCTATGACTCCACGGGCACGCTGACCGCCCTGACCGATCTCACGACCGGTGCCAGCTACACGCTCAGCTACAACGGCAGCCAGCTGACCGCGATCACCGGCAGCGACGGCGAGGCGCTGGAGCTGGGCTACGATGCCCAGGGTCGCGTGCAGACCCTGTCGACGCTGGAAATCCCGCCCGGCGGCGGCACGGCCGTGACGCGCAGCCGCGTCACCTACGGCTACGACAGCCTGAACCGCCTGACCTCGGTGACGACGGATCTGACGCCGGACGACACCGGCGACAGCAGCGCATTCACCACCACCTACACCTACGATGGCGACAGTCTGCGCGTGGCCTCGCTGACCCGCAGCGATGGCGTGACCGTCAGCTACACCTACGCCCAGGACACTCAGGGCGCCTACCGCATCGCCACCGTGACCACCGGCAGCGGCGCCGATGCGCAGACCCTGAGCTTCAGCTACGACCTGACCGCGCGCACCACCGACGTCACCGATGCCAGCGGCCAGGCATGGACCTACGCCTACGACGCCGACGGCAACCTGACCTCGGTGACTACGCCGGCAGTCAACGGTCAGCGCCAGGTCACCAGCTACACCTACACCACCGATGGGCGCGTGGCCTCAATCACCGATGCCCTGGGCCACACCACCATCTACGGCTACGACGCGCACGGCAACCGCGTGCTCGAGCGCGATGCCGACGGCAACACCGTCACCCGCACCTACAACGCCGACGATCAGCTGCTGACCCAGACCGTCTACCGCACCCCGGACCCGGACGGCACCGACGCCGCCGGCAACGGTCAGCCCGGCGATCCGGCCACCACGCGTTACGCCTACGACGACCAGGACCGCCTGCGGTTTGTGATCGATGCCGACGGCGACGTGCAGGAAACCCAGTACTACGCCACCGGCGAAGGCAATGGCGTCGGTCAGGTGAAGATGACGCGCAGCTTCGCCGCAGCGGCCTACGATCTCAGCGGCCTGGACAGTGTCACCGCACCTGATCTGGCGACGATGACCACCTGGGCGGCCAACCAGGACCTGACCCGCACCACGCGGATGGATTACAGCTACGACGTCGCCGGGCGGCTGACTCAGCAGACGACCTGGGACCAAGTCGATGCCAGCGGAAACGGCGTGCAGAGTTCCGGCACCGCGATCACCGGCTACGTCTACGATGCGCGCGGGCTGCTGTGCCAGCAGATCACCGAGCGTGGCGCCGACCGCACCACGCTGGATACGGTGTCCTACAGCTATGACGGGCTGGGCCGGTTACAAGCCAGCACCGATGCCACCGGCGCCACGACCAACTATCTGTACCAGGACGACCTGGGCGCGATCCAGGTCACGCAGGCCAACGGTCTGGTGACCACGCGCATATACGACAGTGCCGGCGAACTGGTCACGGTGACCCAATCGGTCAGCGGTGAAGCTACCCGCACCACGCACTATCTGTACGACGCCGAAGGCCGCCTGCGCGCCGTACAGGCTCCGGGCGGTGAAGTGAGCTACACCTTCTACGACGCGGCCGGCCAGATCAGCGGCACGGTCGACGCCACCGGCGCCGTCACGCGTCACGTACGCGACGCCGATGGTCACGTGGTCGAAACCATTTCCTATGCCACACGCGTAGACACGACCACCTGGCTCGACAATGGCGCACTGAGCGCCTCGATGCCGGCCGATATCGACACCATCGCGCCCAATGCATCGACAGACGATCGCATCGTACTCAGCCTGTATGACGCAGCCGGTCAACACATGGCCGATGTGGACCCGCAAGGCAACATCACCACCTATGGCCATGATGGCGTGGGTAACCGGGTCCGCACCACGAGCTACGCCGCCGCATTGACCAGCGCACAATTGGACGCCCTGCGCGCTGCACCAGACTGGTCCACGCTGCAGAGTGACCTGAGCCCTGGGGGTGACGATCGCACCACACACACGTTCTACGATCTCGCCGGCCGCGTGGTCGCTACACTCGACGCCAATGGTGCCGTGGGCACCGTCACCTACGATGCTCAGGGTCACGTAGTGCGCACGACGTCCTATGCCGTGCCATTGGACGCGAATCAGCTCTCCGCCCTGGGCGATACGCCGACACTTTCGGCCTTGCTGGGCGACGTCAGCAACACCGCCAGCGACCAGATCACGCGCAACTATTACGACACGCGTGGCCAGCGGGTCGCACAAGTCGATGCCGCCGGCGACCTCACCGTCTGGGAGCGCGATGAAACACTGCACAACCGCACATCGACACGTTACAAACAGGCACTCAGCGCCGCTCAGCTCTCTGCGTTGACCGGCCAGGAAACGACTGCTGATCTGCTCAACCTGGTCAACGGCTCCGCTTCGCAACAACAGCTCGACAGTTATGATGCCGACGGCCGCCTCACTGACCATACCGATGCGGACGGCACGCTCACGCACTACGACTACAACGCCGCCGGGCAGATGCATGTCGTCACAGTGACGCCTCCGAACAGCGGTCAGGTGCACACCACTACGCTCGACCACGACGCCTTCGGCGATGTCCTGACGCGGACCGACGCCGCCGACATCACCACGACCTACACCTACAACGCCGACGGCGAGAAGACCTCGGCCACGGACGCGGACGGCAACACCACCTGGTACTACTACGATGCCGACGGTCGCCTGACCTACACCGTGCGCGGCCTGGCCGTGAACGGCACCGCCAATCAGCGCGGTGAGGTCATCCACGTCACCTACAACGCCTTCGGCCAGGCCACCGGCACCACGCGCTATGCCGCGCTGCTGGACCTGTCCACCGATCCGGTCGACACCACCACCACGCTGAGCACCCTGGACACCCGTGCGCTGGCCATCGCCGATGCCAGCCACGATGCGGCCACCACGACCACCTACACCCTGGACGGCCAGGTCGCCTCGACCACCGATGCCCGCGGCTACCTGACGGCCTACACCTACGATGCCTTCGGCGAGGTGACCCAGGTGCAGCAGCAGCGCAGCGAGCCCGGTCAGGCCCTGTCCGCGTCCAACAGCACGACCACGACCTACACCTACGACGCGATGGGCCAGCGCGTCGCCGAGGTGGACGATGCGGGCGGTCTGGATCGCGCGAAGTCATGGACCTACGACGCCTTCGGTAACGTGACGTCGATGACCGATGGCCGCGGCACGGTCACCACCTACACGTACGACCAGCTCGGTCGGCAAATCAGCACCACCCAGACCGTCGACGGCCAATTGCGCCAGACCCAGGCTAGCTACGACGCCTTCGGCCGCGTGGTGTCCCAGACCGACGCCCGCGGTCAGATCACCCAGTATGCGTACGACCTGACCACTCACACCGTCACCGTCACCACGCCCGAGGGCGTGACCACGAGCACGCACAAGGACGCCTACGGCGACGTGCTGTCGGTTACTGACAACGCCGGCGATCAGACCACCTACACCTACGACGGCGATGGTCGCGTGCTGACCCGCACCGATGCGCTGGGCCACACGTTGCAGTACTCCTACGATGCCGTGGGCAACCTGCAGCAGACCACCGACGCCACCGGCCACGTGGTCGCCTATACCTACGATGCCGATGGCCACGTGCTGACCCGCACCGTCGACCCGAACGGTCTGGACGAGGTCACCACCTACACCTACGACGGCGTCGGCCGCACGCTGAGCGTGACCGACCCGAACAACGTGCTGACCACCTACAGTTACGACGCCGATGGTCACCTCGTCAGCCAGGTGGTCGATGCCGACAACGGCGACGGCCAGAGCCATCTGCAGCTGACCACCACCTACACCTGGGACGGCGCCGGTCACCAGCTGTCCGTGACCGAGGGCGCCGGCACTGCTGCGGCGCGCACCACCCAGTACGTCTACGACGATCTGGGACGGCGCATCCAGACCATCGTCGATCCGGGCAATCTGAGCCTGACCACGAGCTACGTCTACGACGCCGACGACAACCTGGTCGCCACCACCGACGCCGACGGCCACACCACGCGCCGGGTCTACAACGAGGCCAACCAGCTCGAATACAGCATCGATCCCACTGGCGCGCTGGTGCAGCGCAGTTACGACGTCGACGGTCGTCTGATCAGTGAGCGCGCCTACGCCACGCAACTGACCGCGAGTCAGCTCAGTGCCCTGGGCACCGCGCCCAGCGTCGCCGCCGTGGCCGCCGACGCCACCGCCGACAGCGATGACCGCCTCACCTACAAGGTCTACGATGACAACGGCCGACTGCGCTACACCGTGGATGGTCAGCAGGGCTGGGTAACCGAATACCGTTACGACGCCAACGGCCAGGTCGGCGAGACACTGGCCTACGCCAACGCCCTCAGCATCGACAGCACCCTGCAGCAGTCCCTGGCCAGCGGTCAGGCCTACAGCAGCATGGCGGGCGCCCTCAGCACGGCGGGCAACACCGACGCCACCGCCGAAGCCAGCCTGACCCTGTACGATGCGGCCGGTGAAGCGCGCTTTAGCGTGCGTCAGGTCGAGGTCAACGGCCAGTTGGTCGGCGTGGTATCCGAGCAGCAGTACGATGCCGCCGGCCGCGTGGTGGCCTCACTGAAGTACGGCACCACATTGACGCTGGACCCCAATCAGAGTCTGGCCGACCAGCTCAGCACCAGCGGTGTCGCGCAGCAGCTGCAGAGCGCGAGCAGCCAGCGGACCCGCTACGTGTACGATCAAGCGGGTCAGCTGCGCTACACCATCAATGCGGCCAACGACGTGGTCGAGCAGCGCTACGACGCCGACGGCCAGGTCACGGACACACTGACCTACCTCCACGCCATCGCCGAACCGGCGAGCCTGAGCGAGGCCGACGTGGGCACCGCGGTCGCGGCGGCCAACGATGCCGGTAGCACGCGGGTGTCCAGCACCGACTACGACAACGCCGGACGCATCCATACCACCAGCGACGCCCTCGGCGTCAATGCCACCTACGTCTATGACGCCACCGGCCTGAAGACCGCCAGTACCGATCGCGACGGTCATACCTGGACCTACGTCTACGACACGGCCGGGCGTCAGATCCAGCAGATCAGCCCGCCGGTCGACGTCACCGTCTACACCAGCGGCAACGCGACCAGCACCAGTCACGAATCCCTGACCACGGTGCTGACCTACGACGGCAACGGCAACGTGACCAGCCGTACCGACGCTTACGGCACCGCCCAGGCGCGCACGATCCGCTACGCCTACGACGCCGCCGGCCATCAGGTCCAGACCACCTACCCCGACGCCGGCTACGTCGACACGGCCGGCACCTTCCACGCCACCAGCGGCACCGGCAGCACCACGGCCACCGTGACCTACAACGCCTTCGGCGAGGCCACCGTCAACAAGGACGCCAACGGGCACTACGAATACAAGGTCTACGACACTGACGGCCAGCTGACCTACGACATCGACGGCAACGGCTACGTCACCGCCTACGCCTACGATGCCTTCGGCAACACGACCCAGGTCACCCGCTACGCCACCGCACTGGACAAGGGTGCCATCGGCGGATGGACCGAAGGACAGACGCTGACCGACAGCCTGATGCAAGGGCATCCGCCTGTCGATGCGAGCAAGGATCGTCACGTCACCACGACCTACGATCAGCTCAACCGCAAGACGCAGGTGCAGCTGGACGCCATCGACTACAGCTTCGCCACGGGACCGCATTTCCTCACCGCAAGCCATGCTCAGCCCACCACGACGTACACCTATGACGCCTACGGCAACCTGACCAAGACCGCCGTGCTGATCCAGGACGCCTATGGCTCTCCGGGTGATGCGAACTATGCCGAGCCGGTCTGGGCCACGACCTACAACTACTACAACGCGCTCGATCAGAAGACCCTCAGCGTGGACCCGATGGGCTACGTGACCGCCTGGGCTTACAACGCCGCCGGTCAGGTCAGCACGACTACCGAGTATGCCCGCGCCATCTCCACCTCCGGCATCAGCACCGCCACCGCACCCGGCCTGCCCGGCGCCGGCGATGCGCAGATCGGCTACGACCGCACCACCACGACCACCTACGACCTGCTCGGCCGCAAGCACGTCCAGACCCAGACCGGCCACTACGCCTACGTCAACGGCGCCGTCGGCAACGGCAGCGACAGCCTGGTCACCACCTTCGAGTACAACGGCGAGAGCCGCGTCACGTCGATGACCGTCGGCGACGGCATCACGGCACGCGTCACCAGCACGATCTACGACGGACTGGGCCGGGTGATCCAGGTCACCGAGCCGACGCGCAAGGTGCTGGTTTCGGACTGGCAGACCCAGCTCAAGAACAACAGCTCCCTGAACCTCTCCAGCGCATCGCTGTACACCAACGTCGCGCCGGTCACCACGGTCCAGTACGACGCCCTGGGCAATGCGGTCACCACTGCGCGTACCGACGGCACCACGACCGAGACCACGCACGACCACTACGACAACCTTGGTCGTCAGGTCATCGAGGTCGACGCCACCGGGGTGTCGCGCTACAGCGCCTACGATGCGATCGGCAACCGGACCAAGAGCTGGTACACCCTGACCGAGAACGCCGCCACCGGCACCGGCACCACGAGCATCACGGTCACCACCACCTCGACCTACGACGCCGACAACCAGCGCACCGGTACCGTCACGCATCGCTCGAATCAGGCCGCGAACCAGAACGACAGCGCGGAATACGTGCACTACAACGCCTTCGGCGAAGTCACCGCCAAGGGCGACGTGGTTCCCAATGCGGACGGCAGCAATCTCGAGGCGCAGTACACCTACGACCATGCCGGCTATCTGGTCATCGGCATCGACGCCAAAACCGGCGCTTCGCGTTCCTACACACGTGCGCTCGACGGCGCACAGCTATCCGAAGCCTGGTGGGTCGACAGTCAGCATCACTCCGTCTGGAACACCTGGAAGCTCGATCTCGACGGTCGCCGCATCGAGGAGATCCATCCCAACACGAACGCGTCGACCGGCGAGAGCAGTTCGCACGTCACCCACACGTACGATCGTTGGGGCAATGTGCTGACGACCGTCAATGACTACGAATCAGGCATCGCCACGACCACCTACAGCTACGACAGTCAGAATCACCTGATCAAGGAAGTCGAGCCCAACGTCCTCGTGGTTTCGGCCGGTGGCGTGCGCACCAAGGAAAATCCGGTCAAGCAGTGGTACTACGACGTCAACGGCCGCCTGATGCGCGTGACCGACGAGAACGGCCACAGCACGAACTATGTCTACGATGCGGCCGGACAGCAGACCCGAGTCACCGACGCCACCAACGCGACCACCTACACGGCCTACGATGGACTGGGCCGCGCGCTGGCCGTGCAGACGCCCTCGGTGCAAACTGTCACAGGACAGGGCTCGGTCGTCCACATCACCTACAAGACCTACAACAAGGTCGACCAGGTCACCGCCGAAGGCGATTTCATCAACGATACCGGCGATTCGTCCAAGCGTATCCAGCAGGCCCGGCAGACCTACACACTCGACCAGGACGGCAACCGCCGCCAGGTCACCGTCAAGGTCAGCGACACGCTGAGCACGACCAGCTACTACACCTACGACAGCCAGGGACGCGTCCTCAAGAGCCAGACGCCGATCCAGCGCACCAACGGGGTGGCCGAGACCTATACCTACGACGTCAACGGCAACAAGCTCTCCGAGACCAACGCCAACAACGAGACGATGTCGTGGACCTACGACTACTTCGGGCGCGTGCAGACGCACACCGACCTCAGCGGGGCCACCTACAACTACACCTATAACGACTACACCGGACTGCTGACGAGCGTCAGCAGCAGCTGGACACCCGGGCAGTCCGGCGACCCCGGCTACCTCACCTCGGTCAACGACGCCAGCGGCGGCAGCACGATCCAGTACAGCTACTACGCCGACGGTCAGCTCAAACAAGTCACCAAGACCACTTCCGCGCAGACTTCGACCACCAGCTACCAGTACGACAGCAGCGGCAACCAGACCGCCTCGATCACGCAAACTGCCGATGCTGCGGGTCAGACCCTGCACAATGCGACATTCACCGAATACGACAGCCACAATCGCATCTCGGTCGTGACCAACGAAAATCCGGACAGCGGCACCGGACTCATGCGCGAGGTCTACAACTACGACGCCGTCGGCAATCGACGTGCGGTGTTCGTGCAGAGCGCCTACCCCTCTGGCGATACGGCCGTATCCACCGCCACGGGCGACCCGACCGGTTCGAGCATCGGCACGCAGACCGTGCAGCCAGGCTCGAATCTCTCCGTATCGCTCAACGACCACTTCACCGATCCGCTGGGTTTCGGCCTGACCTATGCCGTCACCCAGCAGAACGGCTCGCCGCTGCCCTCCTGGATCCATTTCAATGCAGCGAACGGCACGCTGACCGGCACCGCGAGTTCGGATGGCTCCTGGACCATCAAGGTCGTCGCGACGGACGTGAATGGCAATTCCAGCTCCGCGATCACCTTCACGGTAACCGTGCCCAAGGTGGCGCCGACCTTCGGCGAAAGCCTGTCGCCGCCCACCGGAAAAATCGGCACCGCGCTCAGTTTCAGCTCCTCCACCGCTTCCGATGCGAACGGCGCTTCGATCACCTACAGCGCGCAGTACTACGACTCGGGCAATGGGCAGTGGAAAGCCCTGTCCGACGGACTGGGCTGGCTGAGCTTCAACACCAGCACCCGCACCTTCAGCGGCACGCCTCCCGTCGGCAGTCTGGGCGACCATCAGGTCCGCGTGGTCGCCACCGCGTCGAACGGTGCCGTCGGCTACAACACCGCCACACTGACCGTCGCGGCCACGCCGCCCCAGTACCACAGCGGCACAGTCAGCAATCAGACCGGCTTCAACGGCCGCCCCTTCAGCTACACCATTCCGTCCAATGCCTTCACCGAATCGGACGGCACCACCCTCACCTACAGCGCATCCAATCTGCCCACCTGGATGAGCTTCAACGCCTCCACGCGGACCTTCAGCGGCACCGTGCCTTCTGATGCGGTCGGCAACACCTACACGCCCACCATCACGGCCACCAATCCCCAGGGGCAATCGGCGAGCGCCTCGTTCTCGCTCACCATTCAGCAATACATCCAGCCGCCACCGGTCTACAACGGCACCTACACCACCCAGACCGGCGAGATCGGCGGCAGCTCGATCAGCATCCCGGCCAGCGGCGCCTTCACCGAACCCGACGGCGGACCGCTCACCTACACCGCGGAAGTGTATGTCCCCGAACACACGGATACGCACTTCAACCCCAAACTCGAAGACTACGTCACCAGCGACACACCCGCTGCGTGGGTAGACATCAGTCGCGTCGGGCTGTCCATCAACGCCACCAACGGCACGATTTCGGGCGTGCCGACCACACTGAACTACGGCACCACGGAGATACCCGGGGAGTACACCACTCGCGACACCAGCTATGCCTTGAAGGTCATCGCTACCAACGGCCAAGGTGGTACGGCATCGGCGCAGTTCAATCTCGACAACACCGTCGCCCCACCGTCCGTGATCAATGCGATCGCCAACCCCTCGGCCAAGAACCCGGGCAGCGGCTCGATCACCATCGTGCAGAGCAACACCTTCAGCGACCCGTACGGTGCAGGTCTGACCTACAGTGGCTCAGGGCTACCGAGTGGGGTGACCTGGAGCGGAAGTTCCCTGAGCATTGGTACAGTGAAGTCTGGCACCTACACGATCAAGGTCATCGCCACAGATGCGCTGGGCCACACGGGGTCCGCAACGTTTAGTTTGACTATCAACAATGTAGCGCCAACCTGGTCCGGAAGCGTCACCAACAAGACCTTCCAGCAAGCCAAAACCATCAGTTCCTTCCACATTCCGTCAGCCACGGATGCGAACGGCGACTCGCTGAGTTACAGCGTGTCCAATCTGCCGTCGGGACTGAGCTTCAATGCATCCACTCGCACCATCAGCGGCACACCGACCAGCACCGGAACCCGCACAGTGACTTACAAGGCCAACGATGGCCATGGAAGTACGATCAGCGGCACATTCAGCATCACGGTCACAGCCGCTGCGCCACCTGTCTACAACGGCGGCATCCCATCCACGGTCACTTTCGGAACAGACAGCTACACCTACACCATCCCCTCGGGAACCTTCAGCAGTCCGGAAGGCTATTCGCTGACCTACTCATCCAACGCCAGCGGCTGGCTCAGTTTCAATGCCAGCACTCGCACGTTCACGGCCACACTGGACATCATCCAACAGGACGAAACCGTTACCGTAACGGCGACCGACAGTCTCGGACATTCTGTGTCGGCCACTTTCGCAGCCCATGCCAATGCGCTGCGCAACCCGAAACTGTTCCCATATGCCACCACAGCCAGCAGCCCCCAGGGCTCAGGACAGTCCGCGGGTGGCGGGGGCGTCTCCACGCAATTGATTCGCATACCGCCGGACACCAGTGACGGCGGCGGCGGAGGTACATCTGGAGGTACATCCGGCGGCACGTCGGGCGGCACATCCGGCGGCACCACCACAACCGCCAACATCCAGTCCTACTGGTTCACCTACGATGCCGACAACCGCGTGGTCATCAGCGACGGCAAGCTGTCCAACGGGCAGATCCTGATCAAGCGCGAAGCCGAGTCCTACAAGCTGGCCTACGACGCCGCGGGCAATGCCATCACCCGCACCACGCTGAGCACCGATACCGATACCCTCGGCGACACCCTGATCCAGCAGTCGTACTACGATCTGCGCAATGAACTGGTGAGAGCCGACTACGCCATCGACCAGACCACCGGCGGCGCCGCCACGGGACTGGAGGAAACCCGCACCTACGACATCGCCGGCCACCAGCTGGCCGTGGTGCACTACTTCAAGCTCGGCACCCTGATCGACCCGGGCTTCCAGTACTACGCCAAGTACGACCCCGACGGCTACCCCGGCCCCATCGATGTCGGCGGCGACGTTTCCACCGCCACCGTCGATCATTACGATCACGATGGCCGCCTGTATCAGGAGCAGAACTTCGGCCACCCCGCCGGCTGGGACGGAAGCTCCTCCACCGGCGCCCCCACCGACCCGCTGCCCGCTGTCGACCAGACCACCTGGAACAGCGCCGATGGCAACGGCGGTTCGTTCTCCCTGATCGACGAGACCACCTACCGCGACGCCAGCGGCAACTCCGGCTACGACAAGGCCGGCAACGTCACCGCCTACGAGTACTACGTCACCGACATCTCCAACGGTGGCCTTGATCAGCGCACCAGCCGCTACACCGTCTCCTACATCAAGAAAGACACCTACCTGGAGAAGAAGACCGACGGCACCAGCACCAACAGCAACTACCTGCCCGCCACCGACACCAGCTACTACGATGACTTCGGCGAGCGCGTGGCCCTGACCGACACCATCCACCTCAGCGACGGCAGCAGCCAGACCAGCGCCCGCGTATTCGCCTACGACGCCAACGGACAGATCCTGCGTCGACGCGACGACAGCCAGGTCGGCACTACCTTCGCCGACAGCGGCGGCGCATCGCGCAACCACTACACCTACGTCCAGGGCAAGCAGGTCGGCGCCATCGACGAGGCCGGCAACATCGACGTCCTCGACGGCCTGACCGCCTTCAGCAACACCAACGCCGGCACCAGCGGCTACGTCGTCGAACTGGGCGACTCGCTGCAGAGCATCGCCCAGGCCGAATACGGCAACACCAGCCTGTGGTACGTCATCGCCCAGGCCAACGCCCTGTCCTCCAACGACGACCTCGTCGCCGGGCAGAACCTGGTCATCCCCGAAATCACCACCCACAGCAACGACGCCAGCACCTTCCGCCCCTACAACGCACAGCGCATCGAAGGCAGCACCACCCCCTCGCTGCCGCACGTGCCGCCGCCGCCGCCGAGTCATCACTGCAGCACGTTGGCGACGATCATCGTCATCGCCGTAATCGTTGTCGTCAGCATTTACACAGCGGGACTGGCTGCCGAGGCATTCAGCTCCGTTGCTGCAGGTACAGGCGCGACGGCAGGAGCCGCCGTCGGAGCAGCCGGTGCAAGCACCGCAGCAGCAGCAAGCTCCACCTGGGCCTTGGGCGCCTCTGTGCTGGCCGGGACCAGCAGCCTCGGTATCGGTGCCACGGTTGGCGCGGCATTCGTGGGAGGAGTCGCCGGCAATATTGCCGGTCAAGTCGCGGGTGACGCCACGGGTGTCCACCAGGGCTTCTCGTGGAAAGAAGCCCTGAGTGGCGGAGTAACCAGCGCAGTCACGGCAGGTATCGGATTCGGACTTGCCCATTCGGATACCTTTGGAGATGTCGCTCACGCAAACGCGCTTGCCGGCAAGTACGAATTCAAGCCAGCTGGCAACTATGTCTTCGGTGCGGGCGGCTATGCCGCGGGCGTAGCCGGAAACTACGTTGCCCACCAACCCACGCAGTTCAGCTGGGCCGGTTTGATCAGCTCGTCAATCAGTTCCGGTGTGGTGGCCCAAGTAGGTCTCAAGAACAAGCTGCAGCAGCATATCGGCGATGGTTCGCATGACTTCACAGCCAACGTTCTGGGTGGATACGCCTCCGGTGGCCTGCAACACGAATTGACTTCGGCGCTGGGCGATCATCGTGTCGAAAGCTGGAACTCCATCGGAGAAGATGCCTTTGGCAATGCGCTAGGCAACGCTGCTATCTCTGAATCCATCAAACTCGGCCAGCGTAGTGATCAGCTTGCCCGGATGCGGGAAGCCGCCTATGGAGGTCCGTTGCTGTCCTACGTCGACACCAGTCAGGCCGGTGCCGGACAGGAAGGCTCCCTTCTGCCCAAGGAGCCAAGCCCTGCAACAGCAACGGAATTGTCCGCTATTAACGTCACGGCAACTGCGCTCGATGTCCCGCCGGCCTCGCCTACGAGCGTCTCGATCGATCCAACCGTCGAACGCATGCTCGACCAGTCGTTCGTTATCCGTAAAAACCCGTACAGCTACCAGCCTGCTCTCTTAGACACTCATCTACTGGGCGAGCAATGCACGCTAGGCAGCCTTGACGTGCTGAATAGACCACGCCAGGAAGTGCGGGGGACCCCGCTTACCAACGGCATGGTGATGTACGACGATCTCAACAAGGCCATTGCCGAAGATTCCCAACCAGTAAACCTGGTAATGGCGCCGCAGAACTACCTTCTGGACGAAATCGCCAAGCATGTTTTAGTCGGCTACGGAGACCTGGCTGCAGACTGGTACACAAGCTCAAACTACGGAGGCATCGAACAAGGCGTCAATCCGGTTACCGGAGACGTCAAGATGGGCAATGAGATCTACGACGGTCGACTGAACTCGGCGGCCGTTGCAATCACGACGGTGATGAGTGGCGGTTCGGAGTCGCTCCTTGAAGATGCCGCGTTGTCAGGACGATCTCTCTTCTCCGAGTGGCCGACGAGCTTCAACCTCACGCTCGGCAGGGAGAGCGCCCTTCTTTCGGAGGATGCCGTAAGCCTCAGCCTGTCTTCGTCACGATCCGCATTGAGTAGTGAAGTTAGTAGCCTCCAACTGTACAATCAGCCAGAAAATTGGTGGTTGGAGGTTCCAGACACGGCAGGTGCGGGGCCGCTAACTTCAGGCGGGCAAGCAAATGCAGCTACCGGATCTCAGCTGAACTCCCGACTCATCGGCGATGAGGTTGCCAGCGGGCACGCATTTGATAAGCACGTGGTTCAAGGTGGAGAGTTTGCAGATCTAGGTATCTCTACACGACAGCAGTATGCGAACTTCGTTGAAGACATAGTGGGGAACCCGGCCACGCAGACGAGATATGCGTCTGATGGGACGGTGTATTATCTTGACGAATCCACACAAACGATCGTCATACGTGGGCAACGAGGTGAAGCTACGGCGTTCAGGCCAGAATACGGGGTGGGTTGGGACAATTACCTGAACACTCAAGTTCCACGTAATGTAAACGTGCCGGCGTTTGATCCAGTGCAGAATGGGAGATATTGAAGTGTCCGAAGTAAAGGCTGTGCAAGTAACGCTTACCGTGGATGAGCTTAGGTATGTCATCGCATGCGGTGCTGCGTTGCTGCAAAATATCCCAGAAAGCTCTTTGCCAACATACTCCAAATTCACTAAGCAGCAAATAATCGATTTTTCAGTGAAAATGCGCGACGAACTAGAAAGGTTTGGTTTCGATATGTAGGAAAATAGACGGCTCCTAATCGGAGCCGTTCTTTTATGTTCCAAACACGGTGTGCTGTCCGCTGTCCGGATAGCCGTTGCAGGCAACCCAAGAAGCCATTTTTTCGATCAGGCAACGCGTCGAGCGAGCTCGAAGCCGTGAAATCCGTCTGCGCCGCCCTCCAAAACGGGAGCGTGGACGCCTCGATCGGTCATTTTTTGACAACACGCGCAGCCGCATCCGGTCCGCGTTGCGGACAGTGATTTTGGCGGGATAATCCGGCTCAGCGTTGCAGGTATTCGCCCTGCAACAGTCCGCCCCACCCCTCGAACCACAGCAATTTGCGGGGTGGCCGTTGTACATCGATGCCCTCCCAGGCTTCCGATGGCGTGCATCCGCCCAGGTGCTGATGCGTGCGCACGTGCTTGTACCAGAAACGGAAGGCCGCCAGGGAAACACGTAGTGCACCTACGTCGGCGACAACCCAGCAGTCGAGCTTTTCCTTGAGCGTGCCGAAGAAACGCTCGATGCGTCCGTTCTGCCAAGGGCAATGCGGTTCGATGGTTTGATGCCGGATGCCCAGCGCACGCAGCGCCGACGTGAAGTCGCGGCTAAGGAAGATCGCCTCGTTGTCGGTGCGGATGGCCTTGGGCTTCCCATAACGCCGGATCGCCATGCGCAGCTGTCGCAGAATTGTCGTCGCCTTCTTGTCCAGCAACGCATCGAGCACCAGACACCTCCGTGTACCGTGATCGATCAAACCCAGAAGAAAGTGCCCTGCTCCCGTACCATCCGTCTTGCCGGTGCCATCCAGTCCCCAGACACGATTGCGCGGTCCTGGCTGGTAACGGCGCTGCTTGAGGCAACGCCGTGATCGCGCAATCTGCGTCGTATGGCGCTTGAGCAGATCGGCGACGAAGGTCTTGCTGACGCGCATGCCTCGATCCCGATGCCGACGATTGAACACATCCGCCAACTTGCGACAGCTCAGCCTCGAACGTGCCGCCAGCGTGATGATCTCCTCACGCACCCAGATTGGCTTGACGCGTGTGCGCACGGTGCATTCGGCATCGCGGTGGACGACGCGTCCAACCGCGCGAGATGCGCGGCATCGACGCCGGCTTCGAATCCCCTCGCGTACACGTGCGCAGCACAACCGCACGACCAGCAATGACACCAGCAGCAAGAGCATGCGCTTTCCTGAAAGAAAGACATACGTATCGGCCAGATGAAGCCGCCGGTTTAGAGCGGCGTCGTCATCGGGGCTGCAAGCCAACGCGGCACCACCGCCAACATCCAGTCCTACTGGTTCACCTATGACGCCGACAACCGCGTAGTCATCAGCGACGGCAAGCTGTCCAACGGGCACATCCTGCTCAAGCGCGAAGCCGAGTCCTACAAGCTGGGCTACGACGCCGCGGGCAACGCCATCACCCGCACCACGCTGAGCACGGATACCGACACCCTCGGCAAACCTTGACTCCAGCAGTCGTACTACGACCTGCGCAACGAACTGGTGAGAGCCGACTACGCCGTCAACCAGACCACCTGGAGCAGTGCCGATGGCAACGGCAGTTCGTTCTCCCTGACCGACGAGACCATCTATCGCAACGCCGGCTACGACAAGGCTGGCAACGTCACCGCCTACGAGTACTACGTCACCGATATCGCCGACAGCGGTATCGATCAGCACACCAGCCGCCGGAAACGCCCTGCCTCACTTAGCAGGCCAACGCCTCCCGCTTCACCCGCAAAGCGTCCCGCAATCGATCGAGCGCTTGTCGATGCAGTTGCGAGATGCGGCCTTTGCTGACGCCGTACATCTCCGCGATGTCGACGAACGGCATGTGCTGGAAATAGTGCAAACGCACGATGTCACGTTGCCGGACGGGAAGACGGGCAATCGCATCGCTGGCCATCGATCGCATCTGGCTGCGCTCAGCGTGCGTGTACGGGGTGCCTTCGGCTTCCTGCGGAATCGAATCGGAGTTCAGCAGCACTCCGATGCCCAACGAGATGGTGAGTCGGACGAAGGCGTCGACCGGATCGTCTTCCGTTTCGCCCTCGGTCAGCGACTGCACTCGATCGCCGAGGACCTGAGCGCTTTTCGGCTGATACGGCCTATACGCCGCACTGCGCAAATCCTTGAGTCCGTCGAAGACCGCGCCCCGCACACGATGCCGGGCATAACTTCGGAACGAGACACCCATGCCGGGATCGAAGCGCTCGACGGCCTCGATCAGGCCGATCGTCGCGTTCTGCACGAAATCGGCCCAGTCGGCCTGGGCGACACGCACGCGAACCAGCACGTCACGGGCGACGAGCCGCGACCAGTCCGCATGGTAGACGACCAGCGCATTGCGCGCTTCGATATCGCGGTCGGCGATCCATTGCTCCCACAACTGGCGCTCTTCCTGCTCCAATCGCCCCCCGTCAATGCACGTGATAACCCGCCAGAAGTGCCTGCGCGATCAACGTCCAGCCGTTGATGAGCAGGAACAGCAGAATCTTCAGGGGCAGACTGATCGTGGCCGGCGGCACCATGATCATGCCCAGCGCCATCAGGATCGCGGCGACGACCAGATCGATCAGCAGGAACGGCAGAAAGATCACGAAACCGATCTGGAAGGCGGTGCGCAGCTCGCTGAGCATGAAGGCCGGCACCAGTTCCAGCGCGGTCACGTCGTCCATGGTGCGCGGCGGCGACTTGCCTGCCATCTTCACCACCGCCAGCAGGTCGGCCTCGCGCGTCTGCCGGATCATGAAGGTCTTGAACGGCTTGAAGCCCTCCTTCACCGCGGCCGCTGCCGGCAGCTTGTGGGCCAGGTACGGATCCAGCGCCGTCGTCTTGGCCACGGAGAACACCGGCATCATAGTGAACAGGGTCAGGAACAGGGCCAGCGCGATGAGCACGGCATTGGGCGGCGTCTGCTGCAGACCGAGCGAACGCCGCACCAGCGACAGCACCACGGCAATGCGCGTGAACGAAGTCACGCTGATCAGGGCCATGGGCAGGAAGGACAGCGCCGTCAGCAGAAGGAACGAGCGCAGGATGGACGAATAGTCGTCGCCGGCCGCGCGCGTCAGCGCGTCCTGCAACGGATCCGCCAACGCGACCGGGCAGACGCAGCAGAGAAGCACGATCCCCAGGATCAGCAGGAAGAGGCGGCGATCAATCCGCATGACCGGCCTCCCCTTCGCCGTGTTCCATCACCTGCACGCGCTGCGAGGATTCCACGACCAGGTATTCGCGTTCGCCGTGTCGAAGCACGTAGGCATGCGTCGCCGGGCTGAGACGCAGACGCGCCGCGACCCGGAGATCCTCGCTCTCGGTCCGCAGCGGCGTGCGCGTCCAGCGCTGCAGCCAGCCCTTCTTCCGCGCCCACAGAAGCGCCAGGAAGATCAGCGCGAGCAACACGACCGTGACCGTCAGCGCAGTCGTCAACGTGCCCGAAAAGCCCACCGCATCGGTGCGGTACGGGATGGCCGGTGCAGGCGCGGACGCCGCGATGCGGTTCAACATCGCCAATTTCACGCAAGCTCCACGATCTTGATGCCGAAGTGATCGCCGGACGCCACCAGTTGTCCACGTGCAAACGTCTTGCCGTTCAAGCGCAGTTCCAGCAGTTCGTCCAGCCCGCGATCCAGCTTGAGCACCTGCCCTTCCGCCATCTGGAACAACTCGCCGATGGTCGACACGGCGTTGCCGACGACGACGTCCAGCTGCACGGCGACATGGCCGAGCGCATCGACGTCGCGTTTGACCATCGGCTTTTCGCCGGTCGCGCTGGTCTCGTCCAGCTCCTCGAATTGAATGGATTCGACTCGTGTCATGTTCATTGCTTCTCCAGGCCCTCGGCCTTGTCTTCTCCCAAAACCACGGCAAAACGGCCCTGCCGTGCGCCCAGCCGGGCCTTTCCGACGGCTTCGCCACCATCGATCCTCACATCCACAGCCGCATCGAGCTTGCGCTCGGTCAGCAGGACATCGCCCACCGACAGATCCACGACTTCACGCAGCGCGGCCTCGCCGACGGGAAGCACGATCTGCAACGGCAATCCGGTCGCGTCGAGACAGGCGTTTCTCGGCACCAGCGGCCATTCCCGCGCATTCGCGGCAAGCACTGGCACCAGCGTGTCCACTGCGGCCCGATTGAGGTGCATGTCCAGAACCTGGCGCTCGAACGCCACGCGCATCCAGACGCCGCCCCATGCCGGGGCATCTGCTTCCGCACTGTCTTCACCGGATGCCTCTTCGAAGGCATCCGGCGCGTGCGCATCACGACCGAAGATGCACGAGGCAAGATCCTCGACGGCCTTGCGCGAAAGCTCCCGCGCAAACGGCTCGCCGGCCGCATCGGCAGGCACATCCATCCACAGACAGGCCAGTCGCCTCCAGGTCGCGCGATCCCATACAGTGTGTGCGCAGGCCGACTCGTGGCGTGCGATGAATCGCTCCCGGCCTTCTGTGTCCGGCGCCTCTTCGAGCATGGTGATCACGGGCGCATCGATGTCCTGCGCGGCGCCCCAGCGCTGCATCCATTGCCTGATGCGATCCTGCACGGCCTCGGCGAGGCGCTGCCGACGGGTTTCGCCAATCCAACCGAAACGACGCATATCAACCACCACGCGTGGCGTTGTAGAGCTGCTGCAGCATCTGGTCGGACACCGTCATCACGCGCGAGCTTGCCTGGTAGCCGCGCTGGATCACGATCATGTCGCCCAGCTCCTGCGACAGATCCACGTTGGACATTTCCAGCGTGCTGCCCGAGATCGTGCCGAACAGCCCCTTGTTGGCTGCGCCGATATGCGGATCCTGATTCGGCGGCGACTGATACAGACGACCGTTCAGGCGCTGCAGCGAGGTGTTGTCGTCGAACGTGGCCAGCGCCAGCTGCGGCCCCGTCTTCTTCTCCTGATCGGTGTAGGTGAAATTGAGCACACCGCTTTCGTCGAAGCTCAGGCTGGACACGCCGATCACGCCATGACCGTCATCGGGCGTGGCCGTCAGGCTGCTGGGCAAGCCCGAAAACTGCGTGGTGCCGTTGGTCGTCCCCGGCGCACCGAAGCTCAAGGTCACATCTTGGGACTGCCCGGCGAGCGTCAGGCTGAGATCGACCGTGTTGTAACCGCTCTGGATGGCACCCGTGCCGTCGAAACGAATTTCACCGCTCCCGACGCTGGTGCCGGAACCATCGAGCACCGACACCTGCCAGCTACCTGTCGCGGTGCCGTTGTTTTTGGTCAGCTGCGCGGTGTAGGTGTGCGCCGTGCCCTCGGCATCGTAGATTTTGATGCTGGAGATGCTGGCGGTGGAGTCCTGCGCCAGCAGGTTGCCGCTGACTTTGACCAGGCTGGTCGCCTCCGCCGGAAGCGATTTCATGTTGCTGATGTTGATGTCGACCAGCTTTCCGTCGGCGTCCAGTCCCTGCACGCGATAGCCCTGCACGGTGTCGACCAGGTAACCGTCACTGTTGAACGTGAACTGGCCGGCGCGGGTGTAGTACATCTCGCCCGTGCTGGTGTCGCGCAGCACGAAAAGGCCCGTACCCTTGATCGCCACATCGGTGGCGTTTCCGGTCTGCTGCATCTGTCCCTGGGCGGTGTTGATGCCGCTTCCGTCGACCCGGACCCCGTCCTCGTCCATCACGTTCTCGTAGAAGGACTCGCTGCCCTGGAACCCCGGCGTATTGAGGTTGGCGACGTTGTTGCTGATGGTGTCGAGACTCTTGGAGAAGGCGAACAATCCCGACAGGCTGTTGTAGAGCGCTTGAAATGAAGGCATGACGAACCTCAGGGCGTGATTTGCGTGATCTGCGACGGCTTGACGCCGGTCACGACGTTGCCGCCCGACGTGGTGACGGACAGCGTGACGCCGCTGCTGCTGAACTGGATGGCGCTGACCGCACCGATCGTCGACGTACCGCTGTTGCCGGTGAACGCGACGTTCTGGTTGAGCAGTCCGACGGCCTGCCCATTCGCACTCAGCGAAAGCAGATTGTTCAGTCCCTGCACCGTTTCCTGCTGCTGCTGGATGCCGACGAACTGCGCCAGCTGGGTGAGGAACTGACTGTTGTCCATCGGCTGCATCGGATCCTGGTACTGCAGCTGATTGACGAACAGCTTGATGAAATCCTGTTCGTTGATGTTCGAATTTTTTCCGACCGAGGTATCCTGGTTGCCAAGAATCCCGCCGATTGCGTCCACGGACATAAGCGCCCCCTCCTTATTGTGATAACGACCCAGATCCCGATCGGGACCATGCCTGCCTGCCATTGACCATCACCCGCTCGGGCGTGGCACCGAGTTGCTCGGAGAGCGACCGGTACTGCGCGACGAAGGTGTTGCGCTCCGTATCCTGCAGACGGTAGTCACGGACCCAGAGCGTCCATCCACCGTCGCGGGAGCGCGAGTGCCAGAGCATCCGCTCCGGCCATGAAACGACTGCGGAGAAATCCCGTACGACACTGCGCACGACACGCCCCTCCTCGCCCTGCTCCAGACCGTCCTGTCGCTGCAGCGATACCGCCATGCCGGTGAACGAGATTTCGCTTGCCGAAACCGGCGGGGCCGAATCGGACATGGCGAAGCGGACCGCACCGGAACGCGGTTGCATGAAGACAGATGACACCTGCTGCGGTTTCGCCGCCGGCGGCTGTACCGCGGCCGCGGGCCGCTCCGCCACCGGGATCACCGACAGATAGCCATTCGCATACCAGTGCTGCAGGTACACGCGCGCCGCACCGGGCAGAGACGGACCGCTGCGCATATCGCGCAAGGGAACCGAAGCAGTGCCGGCAAACTCCCGCGCCAGCACATCGTGCGCGGTGATCATGTTCGCTTCCGGCGTGGAGGATGACGGTGACTCGTGCATCCGCTCCCCGCGGCTCGCGTCTGCCTGCCCGTGCCGGGCCTGCAGATGATCGCGAAAATCCTGCGTATCCTCCCGGTCGCGCACGGGATGCGTGTTCGCACGCTGTTCGCCGCCGTGATCGCGGGAGAGTTCCAAAGCGTGCTTCATGATCGAGGCATGCATCGATCACAGCCCTCCGAGATAACGATTCAAGATCCAGCCCTGGATCGCAGTCTCGGCCTGGGAACGCGCCTTGGACGCATGATCCTCCATGGCCGCGGCCTCCCCGGCTTCCTCGACCCGGCTGCGGTAGTGATGCAGGGACGAACGTTTCTGGGCGCGATCCGCGCTGACCTCACGCAGAAGACTCAGCGATGCGGACTCGTGATCGACACGCTCACCGAGCCGGTCGCACAGTTCGCGCATCAGCACCAGGCGCCCGATCTGCGTCGAGGATTCGCGAATGATCTCTCCGGCGACCTTCTGCGCCACGTTCACGCGCTCCGTGGCGGCATCGACCACCTCTTCCTGTGCGTGTTCCTCGCTCACGGCGAGCGCCAGTTCGAGCATGGCTTCGGCCTCCTGCACGCGCGCCACGCGCTGCATGGCCCGGAAAGTCCGTATTCGTCGCATGCTCATGCGGCCGACTCCTCATTCAACACGAGATCCGCGAGTTGCTGCATGGCCTCATCGCGCGGCGTGCTGTCCCCCGGCTCCTGGGAAAGAAAACGTTCCAGCGCGGGCGAGATCTTCACCGCATGATCCAGTTCCGCGTCATGCCCTTCCTTGTAGGCGCCCATGGCGATCAGGTCCCGGGCCTCCTCGAACTTCGAAAGAAGCAGGCGCGTCTTTCGCGCCACTTCCCGTGCGGACCGGTCGACAAGCTGGTTCATCAAGCGGCTCACGCTGCGCAGCGGGTCGATGGCCGGAAGACGGCCGCGATCCGCCCACTGCCGAGACAGCACGATGTGGCCGTCGAGAATGGCGCGCATGTGATCGGCCACCGGCTCGTTCATGTCGTCGCCCTCGACTAGAACGCTGTAAATCGCCGAGATCGATCCCTTCTCGCGCACGTTCCCACATCGTTCGACGATCGCCGGCAAGCGGTTGAAGACTGAAGGCGGATATCCCCGGGACGTCGGCGGTTCACCGGCGGCCAGCCCGATCTCTCGCTGCGCCATGGCGTAGCGCGTCATCGAGTCGAGGATGAGCATGACGTTCTTGCCCTTGTCGCGGAAATATTCGGCCACCGCGTGCGCCGCATGCACGGCGTGCACGCGCACCAGCGGCGGCTGATCTGCTGTCGCGGCAATCACCACCGCGCGGCGCAGCCCCTCCTCGCCGAGAACCTGCGTCACGAAATCGCCTACTTCACGGCCACGCTCGCCGATCAGGGCGATCACCGAAATATCGGTCTGCGCCTGGGTGGCGAGCATGCCCAGCAACGTGCTCTTGCCCACGCCGCTGCCTGCGAACACGCCCACGCGCTGCCCCAGCCCCATTGCCAGCAACCCGTCGATAGCGCGCACGCGCGTTTCCAGCACCTCGCTGATCGGCTCCCGGTGCATCGGATTGAGCGGTTCGCGGAAAACCGGGTTGCGGGTTTCGTAATGCAACGGCGGGCCTTCATCGAGGGGCTTGCCGAAGGCATCGAGCACACGACCGAGCATGGCTTCGCCGACCGGCACGTCGCGACGCCCGCCCATGGCGACAATGCGTGCACCCGCCGACAGTCCATGCGTATCGCCGTAGGACATGAGCAGTACGCGACCCTCACGGAATCCGACCACTTCCGCCTCAATGTCGCGCCCGCCGTGCTCGTCACGGATGAGGCACAGTTCGCCGATGGATACATCCGGTCCGCGCGCCTCGAGCACGCTGCCGGCACTCGCGACCAGTTCGCCACGGAATGCACAAAGCTCGGCATTCGCAATGGCATCCACGCTGGCCCGGGAAAGCATCATGCGCCAACGCCTCTCGGCTTCAATGTCGCAAGCAGCGCCTGCATGATCGAGGCAAGCTGGCTTTGCAGACTGGCCTCGACATCGCCCTTGGCCGTGCGCACGACGCACTCCCCCGGCCCCAGCGTCGAGTCAATTTCCCATTCGATGCCGTCGTCGGCTTCGGGCAATTCCGGAAAATCCTCGCGAGAGACGCACACGCGCGGCGACGACAGATTGCGCTCCGCAATCAGCTTGCGGCACATGCGCTCCACGACCGCGCGCTTTTTCTGCATGTTGCCCAGGATGCGACACAACGCCGTGAAGGCGATTTCCACGGCGAGCGCCTCGGCATCGGCGAACACCGATTCATGCGCCGCTTCGAATTGTGCCGAAGAATTGCTCAAGGCCTCGCGCCACTGCGTTCTGACTTCTTCGAGCGCAGCCTGCTCCTCGCGACATGCCTGCTCGGCCGCCTCGAGCTTGCCGCGCGCCTCCTTGTCGCCATCGGCATAGCCGGCGTCGAACCCTTCCAGATAGGCCGCGCGATACGCCTCGGTCTCGGCCGCATCATACTCAACCGGCTGCAGGGGCTCGGTCGGCACGACGCGTGGCCCGCCGTCACGCGCGAGCTCGCGCGGAGCCTCGCCGAATTCGACCCGGGATGCCGCCACCTTGCGGATCATGACTCGCTTCCCTCCCGGACCGCATCGTTGGCGGAAGTCCGCGCATGCATCCGCTCGGCAACCGCGTGGGCATAGCCTTTCGGCAAACGATCGGGCAAGCACTCGAAACACGCGCGCACCGAAGCCGCCCGTTCCGGCGTGCAGTTGGCTGCATACATGTCCAGATGATCGGGCGCGCAGGCGCGCAAAGCCGTGGCGGCCCAGTACGGAGAAAGATCGCGCAGGGCGAGAAGGAGTTCCTGCGGCGGCGGCGGCACGGCGTACACGCTTCCGTCGTCCAGCTCCTCCTGCACACAAGAGACCAGCTCGGGCGTGACTTCACCCATGGACCGCAGCTTGCGGCTCATGCTGCGCAGCTGGGCTGCTTCGTCCGCAGGCAGGCGGCGCAGGATCCAGGCCCGGTCCGACCGGTGCATGGCGGCCAGCGCGAGAGCGGCCTTGCGTGCCTCGAGCGGATTCATGCCACCGGCTCCCTGCACCACTGCCGGATCTGGTCGAGCACGCGATCGCGCTCTTCCGGCGACATCCGCTTCTTGCCGCGGCTGCGCCGCGCCAGGAAGATCACCATGATCAGCAGGACCAGCACCACCGCCAATGCGGCGTACATACCCCATGCGCGCCAATCGCGAACTGCGGACCAGACCCCGGCGCGTACGTGCCTCTGGGACTTCATGACCGGAGCATGGGCCGAAACCGCGAACCGATTCGACGACGTTGCCGATGCGGCATGCGCCGGCATGGTCGCACTCACGGGATGCACGCTGGCGATGTCGATATGGTCCCCTCGCGCCGCATCCATGCCGAGGCCGGCCGAGACAACGCGATCCAGCGCCACGACCTGCTTGTTGTCGAGCCCCCCGGGAATCACGATGCCAACCGAGATGTTCTCGATGCGCCCGGGCGCCTGCACGACATCCTGACTCTCCTTGCCATGGGCATAGGTGACTTCACGGCTATGAATGTCGCGATGCGACTTGCCGCTGACCTCGCTTCCGCCCGGGCGGGTATCGCTCTTCTCGCTCACCAGCAGTCCCCGACCGCTCTTGCCATTGGCAAGCAGCCGATCGCGAACGGTATGGACTTTGTCGTAATTCAATCGAACGGCCACGGACACCGTGAACTTCCTGGTCCCGAGCGCGCGCTCGATCAAGGAAGTCGCCTGCGCCTTCAGCTCGTTCTCGATACGCGTCTGCTGGGCCATCCGGTCCCCGAAGTCGCCCACGCCCTGCACGCCGTCGCCGGAACGGGAAAGCACCGCACCGCTCTGATCGAGAATGGTCACGGCCGTCGGCTTCAGACTCTCCACGGCCGAGGCCACCAGGCGCTGGATGCCGCGGACCTGACGCTGATGAATGCTCTGGCCAGGACGCAGCACCAGGGTCACGGCCGCCTTCGAGGCCTCCTTGCCGGTATCGAACAGCCCCGCATGATGAATCGTCAGGTGGACGCGCGAATACTGGATCTCCCGCATCGAATCGATCGTGCGCTCCAGCTCGCCCTGGAGCGCGCGTTGATAGTTCACCCGTTGCGCAAACTCGGTTACGCCGTAGTCGGAGTCCTTGAACAGTTCGAAGCCGGAAGCGCCACCATGCGGGATATCCTGCTCGGCGAGCTTGATGCGCGTCTGATAGACCTGATCCGAGGGGATCAGCAGATTCTTGCCGTCATTCTCGAAACGATAGGGAATACCCCACTTCGACAGCGCGCTGCTGATTTCCGTCGCATCGGCAGGACGAAGATCCTGCGCCAGCACGGAATACGTCGACTGCATCGTCCACCAGATCGCAACGCCCGCGGCCACGAGAATGACGAGGACCAACGCAGCGAAACCGATGCGCGCGCGTGTCGAAAGATTCTGAAAAAACTGTGCCATGTTCTGAATACTCGAAATCAGATCTGCATCTGCATGATCTGCTGATAGGCGCTCACCAGCCGATTACGCACCTGCACGGCGAACTGCAGACTCATCTGCGCCTGTTCCATGACCATCATTGCTTCGTGCACGGGGATGTCCTTGCCGGCAGCCATGGCGCGCAGCACCTCGTCGGAGGCATTGATCTTCGTGTTCAAGCTGTGCAGTCCGTCGCCCAGCATCTTGTCGAATCCGACCTCTGGGCTGGCCGCCGAAGTGGTCCGTTCCACGCTCAGTGCCCCGGCACCGCCGACGGCGTTCACGGCATCGATCATCATCAGCGTTCTCCCAGGTTGAGTGCGGTCAGCGTCATGTCGTGCAGGACGTTGAAGGCGCGAACATTGGCTTCATAGGCGCGACTGGCAGAGAGCAAGGTGCCCATCTGCGCGACAAGGTCGATCTTCGGATACGCCACCATGCCGTCCGCGTCCGCCATCGGATTGGACGGGTCGTGGACTTTCTTCAGCGCGACGTCCTGCGCATGCAGCGACATCCGGGAGGCGTCTCCCGTATCCAGCACCCGAGAAAAGTCCGGGGCCAGATTGACCTGCATCGCGTGCGCGGAAGTCCCCGGACGCATCGGCACGTCGGACATCGCGATGTTCTGGGTGGCCGCCTGCAATCGAAGCCGTTCGTAATTGAGACCGAACCGGCTGACGGCGTACAACGCATCCATACTCATGCAATCACTCCCCCTTGATGGCCAGTTGCATCAACGCGTAGTGCCTTGAAAGGCCGTTGATCAACGTTCGATACGTGGTGTTGGCGATATTCAGTTGCGCCACCTGATCGTCCAGTCGGACCTGATCCGCGCTGCGGGACGGATCCTTCTCGATACCATCCGTGATCCGTTCGTAGCTCATGCCGGAGAGGGCCTTCCCCGCACCGGCTACATCCCGCGATGCGGCATCGAGCGCATTGAGCGCCTCAGAAAAATCCGTCCGGTATACCTTCGCGCCGGGCACGTCGACGCCCGCGATGTTGGCGCTCGCGGCCCAGGCCTGCGCCTGCGCCATGCCGAGTCCGACACGAACCGCTTCGGTAGTGATGTCCATATGCCCCTCCTTACTGGATAACGAGTTCGCCATGCAGCGCGCCAGCCGCCTTGATCGACTGCAGCACGGTGATGACGTCCCTGGTGGATAGATGCACGGCGCGCAATGCGGAAATCAGATCCGCCACCGTCGCGCCTCCCGGAATCGAGACTTCACGCGCCTCCGGCTGTCCGACATGAATGTGCGTGTCGGGCACCACGGCCGTACCGATCGCACCCGACGGGCGAATGTAGGCTCCATCCGGCTGCGAAACCTGGTAGTGCGTCTGCACGACGATGCGAAGATCGCCCTGCGAGACCGTCACCGCGCCGATACTGACGTCACCGCCGGAAACCACCGTGCCGGTGCGTTCGTTGACGACCACGCGCGCGACCGAATCCGGCGTGACCGGCACAGTCTCGATGGACGCGATGAGTCCGACGACGTTCTTGCGCGGATGATCCAGATGCACCTCGATCTTTCCCGCGTGAATCGCTTCGGCGCGCACACCGGAGACATGCGCATTGATCGA
The DNA here is from genome assembly GCF_012395255.1 of Oleiagrimonas citrea. Taxonomy (GTDB): domain Bacteria; phylum Pseudomonadota; class Gammaproteobacteria; order Xanthomonadales; family Rhodanobacteraceae; genus Oleiagrimonas; species Oleiagrimonas citrea. The sequence goes on along the minus strand of NZ_JAAZQD010000003.1, from coordinate 334,736 downwards.
ATTGGCGACACGCTCTGCCGTCACGAAGTCCGGCTGATACAGCACGACATCGAGCGATTGACCGTCGCCGTAAAGTCCCAGCGGTGCCGCGCGCTCGATGGTGGCGCCATCGGGCACGCGGCCGACGGTCGGATGATTCTGCTGGTCCCGGCTCCCGAACGAACGCACCAGATAACCACCGACGGAAACCGGACCCTGCGCCAAGGCATAGAGTTTGCCGTCCGGGCCGTTGAGTGAAGTCAACAACAACATGCCCCCACTCAAGCTTCTGGCGTCGCCGAGAGAAGACACCTCGACGTCGATCTTCTGCCCGGACTCGGCGAACGCGGGAAGCGTGGCCGTGACCATCACCGCGGCGACGTTACGCGTGGAAAGGTCCTGCGGACTGATCTTGATTCCATAGTGACTCAGGGCGTTGGCCACGGACTGGCTGGTGACCAGGTTCTTCCGGGAATCGCCGGAACCGGCCAGGCCGATGACGATGCCGTATCCGGTCAGCGCATTGTCTCGCGCGCCCTCGATGCGTGCGATCGCCTTCAATCGCACCGGCCCGCTCGCGCCGAGCGCGGCATTCGCTGCGCCGACCAGCAGTAGCGCAAGAAGAATTGTGCATCGACGCATCACAGCAACCTCAGCCATTTCATGAACCGGTAGATGAAACTCTGCCGCTGCGACGCGGAGACATCGCCGTGTCCCGTGAACTCGATCTTCGCGTCACTGATGCGGTCGGAGGGCAATTCGTTCGTCGCAAGGATGTCTGCTTCGCGCACCAGCCCGGTCAGGGCGATGCGCTGCTTCTCGCCGTTGATCACGACGGTCTGTTCTCCGCGCACATGCAGAATTCCGCCCGGCTCGACCGCCGTCACGCGAACGGCGAGCTGCGCCTGCAGCACACCCGCGCGCGTGGTCTGCCCCTGCCCTGCATCTGAACCGGAGAGTCCGAGACCGTAATCGTGCGTCAGACGATGCGCCTGTAATTGACCGTCGAGCCGAACGCCACTCGCCGCGTTGGTATTCGCGCTGGCGCTGGCCCGGGCCGTCTCGACAATCAGCACGGTCAGCATGTCACCGACTTCATGTGCGCGACGGTCCGCCACCAGACTGCGATACGAATCCGGCTGGATCAGTGAACCCGGCGGCGTATCCGTGCTGGCGCGCTGCTGCGCCCATGCGCCCGACGAAACGAGCAGGAACAGACAGAGCCCGATCCGGACAGATGTTTTGGATTCATTGAACAACTTGGACCACTCCTTGCGATTGCACTCTTGCGCGCACCGGCGCACTGGCGCCGTGCACCAGCACCGGGATCACGTCTCCGTGTCCACCGGAGGCCAGCGCCTGCCCCTTCACTTCCATACGGATGTTGCCCATGGCCAGATGGACCTCCACGCGGGACTGTGCGTCGACCATCGGCACGGCTTCGAAATCGCCCTGAACGACCGGCATGCCCGCCATCACGGCGTGTTTCAGGCGCATATCCGAAAGGCGGCTCATGTTCTGCACCGGAACGCTGTGGATGCGTGCACGATCGAAATCGCCGGTGACCACATCCGATGCGTCCACCTTGGCGTCCGCGGGCATGTCGCCTCGGAAGACCCATCCCGAAGCCGGTGCACGGACTGCGAACCAGATCGTCGCCTGCCCGCGTGCGACGCCATCGACAAGAACCCGCACCGGCACCGCCACACGCGCGCGCGGCCAATGCCCGGAAGGCCGGACTGCACGCAGCGAGACCTTGCCGCGCGGAACGCGCAGAGCCTTCGGCGCACCGATCACGGAGGCATGCGTCGATACCGGCTTCGCCGGCAGCACGGCACGCGCGCTGCGCACCAGGCGCGCCGTCGGCACGGTCTGGTAATGCGCACCGTTCGGGGCAGAGGCATGGACCGAGGTCGCGAGCATCAGCATGGCCAGGAGGTTCGTCAGCATCAGCGGCGCAGGTTGTTGATCGTGTCCAGGATCTGATCCGCAGCCTGGAGCACACGTGCGTTGAGCTGATATGCACGCTGCGCCAGCACCAGCGACGTCATCTCGTGAACCATGTCGACATTGGCCTGCTCCACCATGCCCTGGTGCACCGTCCCGAAACCGGACTGGTTGGGACGCCCGATGCTCGGCTCACCGGAATCGGCGGTGGGCATGAACGCGTTGTTGCCAACCGGCTGCAAGCCCGAATCACTGGGGAACACGGCCAGTTCGATCTGGCCCAGCTCGGTCGGTTCGGTATCGGTACCGAGCGTCGCCATCACGCGCCCGTTCGTGTCGATCTTGACGTCTTTCGCATCCGGCGGAATCTGCAGATCGCTGGAGAGCCGGTTGCCTCCCGCCGTGACCAGGTAGCCCTGGGCGTCGACGTGAAACTGGCCGTCACGGGTGTACAGGCGATCGCCCGCCTCGGTCGTGACCTCGAAGAAGCCCTTCCCCTGCACGGCGAGATCGAGCGGGTTGGAAGTCTGCTTCAACGTGCCGTCGGTGAAGTCCGCGTGCACGGGCAGCGTCTCCGTGCCCTCTCCCGCGGACAGCGCCTGCTGACCGGCCGCGACTTCCTGCGGCGTGATCGCCGCGATGTTCTGGAAGCTGACCCGGGAACGCTTGAATCCCGGCGTCTGCATGTTGGCCATGTTGTTCGAGATCGTGTCGATCTGAGTCTGTTCGCCCTGCAAACCCGAGGCGGCAATGTAAAGAGCATCGATCATGATGAGTCCTACCCCTGTTTTCCGAGTTGGCTGATGCCGGTCTGAAGAACCTGGTCGTATGCCTGCGCGGCGTGCTGCAGGGTCTGCGCGTGGCGCGTCACCTGCATCAGTCGGATCATTTCCTCGCCCGGTTTGACGTTGGCGGCCTCCAGCGCGCCGGCGTGGATCATGCCGTTCCAGTCGACGATCTCGCCGTCGTAGGCATAGAGTCCGTTGCCGACCCCCTGCAGTCGCTCCGGCTGGCCGATCCCGACCATGCGGATGCGGTCGATGACATGACCGGCCTGAACGATTTCGCCGTTGCTACGAATCGAGATCGGGTTTCCATCCGTCTGAATCGGTCCCGACTCGCCGAGCACCGGATGACCCGCTGCATCGGTCAGGATGCCGTTCGCATCGACCTGCAACTGACCGTCGCGGGAAAGCAGGCTCTGCCCCCCCGCATCGACCATGAAGAAGCCGTTTCCCTGCAGCGCCACATCGAGCTGACGCCCGGTCTGTTCGATCGCGCCATCGGAGAGATCGAGCTGCAGGCGCGCCTGGGCCACCCGCTGCGCGAAATCCTGCGTGATGTGCTCGGCGCGATAACCCGGCGTGCGCATGTTGGATATGTTCTGGCTGACTACATCCAGCGCCTCCACGTCACGCGAGAGGGCTCTGGTGATGCCGGAAAGCGTGCTGTCCATGACTTCTCCTTCAAGCCGCCTCGGCAACGTTCGCAGCTACCACGCTGAACGAACGCACCGAGATCGTTGATGAAACTTCGTTGATGCCCACAATCGCCACGTGCGGCAGCGCACGCTGCAGAAGCTTGCGGACCTGACGACGAATCACGCTCTGGCACAGCAGAACCGGGAACAGGTTCTGCGCCATCATCGCGTCCGCCTGCTTGGCGATGTTCGAGAGCAGCGCATCCAGTTGCTTGGCGTCGTTCAGCAGCAGCGCATGGCCTTCGGACGTGCGCGCCGTGCTGATGATCGAGCGCTCGAGCGCCGGATCCAGCGTCAGGACGTGCAACACGCCCTGGTTGTCGCAGAGCTTCTGGCAGATTTCCGGCCCGAGCCGCTCGCGCACGCGCTCGACCAGACCGTCGGGCTGCTTGATCGTCTTCCCGGCATCGGCCAGCACTTCGAGAATGGTCCCGACGTTGCGGATGCTCACGTGCTCGCGTAGCAACTCCTGGAACACCTTCTGGATGTCGCTGTACGACATGACCGCCGGCACCAGTTCGTCCAGCAGCGTGCCCATCTTTTCCCGCACCGGCTGGATCAGACGCTCGGTTTCCGCCCGCGTGAGCAATTCCGGCATCTGGCGTTTGCACACCTCGCCCAGATGGGTCAGCAGCACCGTTTCCGGGTCCACCAGCGTGTATCCCGCACCACGGGCAAACTGCCGCTGCTCCGGACTAATCCACACCGCCGGCAAACCGTAGGCCGGATCCTTCGTCGCTTCGCCTTCCAGCTTCGCCCGCTTGCCGCCCGGGCTGATGGCAAGCAGCGCATCGAGCTGCAGCTGCCCTCGCCCGGTACGGGCGCCCTGCACGTGAATCTCGTAGCTGTCGGTCCCCACGGGGTGATCCTGGCGAATCACTACCTTGGGAAGAACGAAGCCCCAGTCGAGCGCGAACTTCTTGCGGAAATTGGCGATCTGTTCGGACAGCTCGACCGACCGCTCCTCCAACCCACGCATCAGCGCGGCATTGAGGTGCAGTTCTACCGGATTGATGCGGAGCAACGCATAGATGTCTTCCTCGCTTTCCGCTCCGGCAGGTTGTTCGGGAAGGATCTGTTCGGAGACTTCCGCACGCTTTTCGCGCACCGTGAAAATCGCGAGTGCGAGCACACCTGCCAGCACCAGGGCCACCGGAAGGGCCGGCAGACCGGGCAGTACCAGCAAGGCCAGCAGTGCGAGCGCAACGATGAACAGCGTGCGGGAATTGGACAGCACCTGACGCACGACTTCCGTACCCAGCTGCGCATCCGTCGCCGCGCGCGTGATGATGATGCCGGTCGCAACGGCGATGACCAGCGCCGGAATCTGCGTGACGATGCCGTCGCCAACGGTGAGCAACGTGTAACGATGCGCGGCGTCGGCCCAGGTCATGCCGTGTTGCGCCATACCGATGGCAAGACCGCCGACGATGTCGATCAGGATGATGACGATGCCGGCGATGGCGTCGCCCTTGACGAACTTGGTCGCGCCGTCCATCGCACCGTAGAAGCTGGCCTCGCGTTCGATCTTGGCGCGTCGGTCGCGCGCCTCGTATTCGTCGATCAGCCCCATATTCATGTCGGCGTCGATGCTCATCTGCTTGCCGGGCATGCTGTCGAGCGTGAATCGCGCCGCCACTTCGGCCACGCGCTGGGCGCCGTTGGTGACCACCACATACTGGACCACCACGAGAATCAGGAAGACGACGAGGCCGATCACGTAATTGCCGCCTACCACGAATGAGCCGATCGCATGGATCACGCGACCGGCCTCGCCATGGCCGAGAATCAGACGCGTCGCCGAGATGTTCAGCGCCAGCCGGAACAATGTCGTGATGAGCAACAGCGACGGGAACGTGGAAAAACGTAACGGCGTTTCGGTGAAGAAGGTGATCAGGAGCACCAGCAGGGCGGCACTCAGATTCAGGATCAGCAGAAAGTCGAGCAACCCAGGCGGAATGGGCATGAACAGGATGATCAGAATTCCGATCATCGCCAGCACCAAAGCGAGGTCGCGCTTGCTTCCCAGCAATTGTTCGAAAAGATTCTTCATCAGAGGAATCGGCTCCTGTCTCGCGCCATCAACCATCGGTAGACGGGCGCAAGTTGCGTGAAGAGGCTGGCCGGCACCGGCTGATCGATCCCGCACTGCTTGAACAGCGCGCGAGCCAGTTTCGGCGACTGCAGCACCGGCACCCGGTGTCGGGCGGCGTACTCGCGCATGCGGGCCGCGGCACGGTCCGTTCCCTTGGCGAGCACCACGGGAGCAAGCATGGTCTTGGGGCGATAGCGCAACGCCACGGCGAGATGCGTGGGGTTGGTCATCACCACGTCGGCATCGGCCACGCGCTGTATCGAGCGCGAACGCTTGAGCAACTCGGAAACCAGCTTGCGCCGCTTGGACTTGACGGACGGATCACCCTCTCGCTTCTTGATCTCGTCCTTGATGTCACGGCGACTCATGCGCAACTTGCGCACGAACTCCTTGCGCGAGAACAACAGATCGGCGCAGGCCACCGCCAGCAAGATGCCGACGATCCAGATCGAGACGCTCACGAATACGCGATGAAGCGAACGGGGCAGCTCCATCGGACTGACCAATGCATTGGCACTGACCACCACACCCAGCCGATGCAGCGCATACCACGCAAGCGCACACAGCAGCGCGGTCTTCACGACCAGCTTGCCCAGCTCCCAGAGTGTCTTCAGACCGAACAGGCGCTTCATGGCCTGCGCGGGATTCAGGCGCGTGAAATCAGGCTTGATGGGATGCGTGGTGAACACGCCACCGGTCTGCAACACATTCCCTGCCACCGCCGCCACCAGCACCGCCAGGAGCACTGGCGTCAGGGCCTGCCATGCGGGATCGAATGCAGCGCCCACCCAATGCACGAGCGCCTTTCCGAGCTCCGGGGAGTTGCCCGCCAGTAGAATGGATCGGCGCAGAGCCTGGCTCAACGCCAGTGCCACGTTGCCGGCCGCCGCGCTGAACGCAAAGCAGAACGCCACCATCACGATGGCACTGCCAAGGTCGGTGCTGCGCGGCACCTGCCCTTTCTTTCTCGCCTCCTGCAACCGGTACGGCGTCGGCTCTTCGGTACGATCCTGCTCCTGCTCTGCCATGACTACGGCCTCGCATCCAGGCCAAGCGTGGTGAACGCATCACCGAACATCCGCCCGATCCATTGCGGAGCGAATTTCAGAACGATGGCCAGCAACAGGAATGCCGCGGCCACTTTCAGAGGCAGCGCCAAAAAGTAGATGTTGGCCTGCGGCATGGAACGACTGACGAAGGCGACGGCCGCATCCACCGCGAACAAACCGAGAATCACCGGCGCCGACACCGAAAGCCCCAGCAGGAACTGCCGCCCCAGCAGGGACAGAAATAGCGTGGGCGTCACCGACATGCCGGCGGCGCCCAACGGAACCAGCTTCATCGAGGCATAGAAGCCATTCAGAAGCAGCAGGTGGAAGCCCAGCGCGAAGAAGATCAGCGTGACCACCCACTGCATCGCCGTGCCGGCCATGGCCTCCGCCGACGGATTCGAGGGATTCAGGATCGTCATGGCGGACACGCCCGACTGCACATCGATCACGCGAGCCGAAAACCCGACGGCTGCAGCGGGAAGAATCACCGCCAGCGCGAGACCGAAACCGAAGACGAATTCGCCGAGCAGAACGACAAGCAGAGCGACCGGCTGATCCAGCCCAGGAATTCCCGCCTGCACGGGCACGACGATGCCCACGGCGAAAAGCGATGCGATCAGCAGCAGCGTCAGACGCACATACAACGGAACCCACGCCAGCGGCGATGCGGCTTTTACCAGCAGCAACGGCGCGAAACGCGAACCGGCCAGAAGGAAACGAGCGAGGGTCGGGGTCATGTCATCCATGCCTAGATCCCTGCCGCGATATCGATCAGGTGCCGGGCGAAACCGACTACGATGTCGATCATCCATGCGCCGGCGAACAGGAAGACCACCACCACCGTGATGAGCTTGGGGATGAAGGTCAGGGTCATCTCCTGAATCTGCGTGACGACCTGCAGAATGGAGATAATGAGTCCTACAGCCAGCGTGCTCAGCAGGATGGGGGCAGAAACCTTGGCTGCGGTCAGCAGCGTTTCCGCGAGCAGGTGCATTGCGAGATCAGCGTCCATGCCGTGCCTTCCTAGTCTCGCCGCTCCATGCGGGCGGCGAGTCGGTCGAGCACCGCGGCAGGATCCTGGCCCTGCATACTCGGCACACTCTCAAGCACGCCGGCAACAATGAGCACCGCTTCCTGGTTGCGGCCTTCGGCCCTCAGCAGAAGCGCCTTGGCGTAGAGGAAGTTCCGTCCGTTCGGATCGAGGCGCTGCGCTCGACGGATCGCCGCCTCGGCCTCCTCGGTGCGTCCATGAAGCGCATGCACGATAGCGAAGCCACCATGCGTCTCACCGAACGAACGATCCAGCTCGAAAGCCTTTTCGATGCTTCGCTGCGCACCGCCGACGTCACCGGAAAGCAACTGGCACCACGCCAGGGCATGCCAGGTTCCGATATGACCGGGCATCCTCTGTACAGCAAGCTCCAGGGTCTCGATCGCCCTGGGCAGCTCTCCCTGCACCATGTGCAACTGACCGAGGCCGGACAGTGCGCGACCGGCAAAAGCCGGATTGCGCGCCACCTCGCTCAAGGCAGTTTCGGCCACGTCCAGACGCTGATCCCACAGCGCAACTGTTCCCGCAACCAGCATCGCATCGGACTGTCCCGGGTGCGTCGAAAGGCACCGTTCGGCCGCTTCGCGCGCAGTCGAAATCTCGCCCATATCGAAAAGCAGCAAAGCGCGCAGCCCCTGCGCATCCGCCTCGTCGGGGGATGCGCGTAGCACGTTCTCAGTGACCTCGAGCGCCGTATCGAGTTCGCCCTTGCTGTATCGCAACCGCGCTTCGAGCAAACGCACGCTCGAGTCGGTCCGGGAGTCGGAAAGGAGTGGAGACAGGGTCTGCAAAGCCGCCTCGGGATCCCCCATGTGCGACTGCACCAGCGCCAGATCGTGGCGAATGGCCCAGGCATCGGTCCCGGAATCAAGCAGCGACTGCAAAAGAGAGGCCGCGTCCTCAAGCTCTCCGCGAAGCATCGCCACGCGCGCTTCGCGAAAACGGACACCCGGCTGGGATCGCACATGGTCCGGCAGATCGGCCAGGAATCGAATGCATTCCTGCAACACGCCGTCTTGCATGTATGCATCGAGCAGATCACAGATCAACGCGGAGTTTTGCGGATCGTGCTCGTAAAAAGACTTCAATCGCTCGACACGACTCATGACTTCCCTTTCAGCCCAAACCCATCCATCGAGCCATTTGGCTCGAATCAGATCGCTTTAGGTACTGCCCCCTGAGAATGTTCTGGCTGGTATCAGCCGACTTCATCGAAACGCGGCGCTGTTTTTTTGGTATGCGCCACCCCGACTTGATCGAGCCTAAAATGAACTCAGGATAAATGTCAACAGAATTCTTCAGGATGAAGATTTCCGCTTTGGTGCCAATCATCACGCACTTCGCGCGATCGGGAAACGCGCCATTTTCACGGTATAAGAAGGATAAAATATATAATTAAAACAATTTCTTGCAATCAATTCTTCCGGAGCGCCCGAACCATATCCAGGAATCGCTCCGTGCCGATTCGGCCGGATTGCATCGCAGCCTCCACCGCATCCTGAAGCGCGCCGAACTCGGGATCTTCCGAGAGTCGGTCTCCGAACTCCCAGAGAAGAATCTCCCGAATCGCGGCCTGACGAGCACGTGCGACCGACGCAGCATCGTCCAAGTCGACACCCTCGACGGACCGCGCGATCCGTCCACGCAGATCACGCATAGCCTCGCTGTTCGAAGCGCCCTCACCGGCTTTGCTCTCGGCCCCCGACTTCCGCGCAGTCGATGGCCCGGAGCGGGCCACGCCGAGATCACGAAGAAGCTCCGCGGCCGACGCCGCAGGCGGAATTCGATTCGAATTCAACAAGCATTCCTCCGTACTGCTCTGGGCACGGACCTTACCGTACAACATGCAATATCGCGAACACATCCCACCGCCGTGGGGCTCATGGTTCACGCTCACCTTGCATACGGCTCGATGCATAACAATTCGAGCAACCGTTCGGTGTCATGCCTTGCTCAGTGCCGCATCAGCAGCGGAATTTCGGCATGCTCCAGCACGTAGCGCGAGGCTCCACCCACCACCCGCTCACGTAGATGAGAACGCCCGTAGGCTCCCATCACCAGCAGGTCGGCATGCAGCCGCACGGAAGCGTCCAGCAGGACCTCTCCCGCCGAACCCACGTCGGTCGATACACGACTGCGGGACGCCGTGATGCCATGCCGCGCGAGATAGCGACACGGATCGAAACGAGGCAGTCCGCGACCGACTTCGTCCTCGACCACCGCACCATCCAGCACATGCACGGCATCGGCCGCCATCAACAGTCCGCGGGCTGCATGCAGTGCGCGGATGGCTTCCATGCTGCCGTTCCAGCCGATCACCACCCGCGCGAACGGCCATGATGGAAGCCGCCTGCCATCCGGCAGCAACAGGCACGGCACCCCGCATCCCAGCATGGCTTCACCGAGTACGTCGGGCACGCGTTCAGGCGTGACCATGTCACGCTCCAGCACGGCCAGGTCATGCCACGCGCCGAGCTGCCGCAACGTCTGCGCGATACCGGCCTGTGCCGTGCACCAAGCCGCGTCATCCACACCGCGTTCACGGGCGAACTCCGCAAAAGCGCGATCATCGCGACGCTGCGCATCGTCGTCCCACGCGCCCGAACCCAGCACCGGTATCGACATGGACTCCGCAGCATCAAGCTCGCGCCACTCCGGATCGATACGGCAGCCGGTCAGTTCGCCGCCGGTACGCGCCGCCAGTGCGACGGCCACCTCGGCGGCCGCACTCCACGGCGCGGTCGTCGTGACCACCGCGAGGATATCGCTCCCGACGACGCCATCCGGAGACGGCTCCCGACACGCTTCGACCCGCGCCTGCGACTGTGCACGATGCATTCCGTCGGCCTTCAGAGATCCCGCGTGTAGATGACTTGCGTAGCGTCATCCGGGTCCGTGCTGCGGCGGAACCCGAGGAATTCGGCCAACTCGCGCATCGGCTCGTTGTCGGCAGCATCCACGGAAAACATCTGTTTGAATCCGTTGCGGCGCGCCATGTCGATGAGATGGCGCATCAACGCCACGCCGAGCCCTCGATGCTGCCAGTCCTCGGCCACGGTCACCGCGCACTCGCAATGGCGCGAATCGCCGGATGCGGCATAACGGCTGACGCCGACTTCGCGCAACTCACCGTCGTCGTGCACCAGGGCGATGAAGGCCATCGTGTTCGTGTAGTCGACGTTGAGCATCAGATCCAGCAGACGCTCGTCCGGCGTGCGCATCTCACCAAGAAAGCGATAGTGCTTGGCCGCTGGTGAAAGCCGTTCGATAAAGACGCGCTCGCGCTCGCGGTCTTCGGCGCGAATCGGACGGATCAGCACATGATGGCCGTCATGAAGTTCCTCGATCCAGTGATCACCGCTCAACAACGCGGGCGGAAACGGCGTCTTGCCATGATCGGGCGTTGGCCCAGTTTTCAAGTCGGACATGTTGCATGCCTCCTGGATCGCCTCGGAACGCGGCGAACCGTCTAATGCGAGTAACGGAATCAGCCTACGCTGGCAGAAGGGGGCAGATCTTGACCAAGATCAATCCATGCGCATATCGGCGTCGCATACGATGATTCGAGTCAGGATGAACATTTGATCGACATGTATAGGAGGCGGCAGCCATGCGATGGCGCGGTATACATCACGTCGAATTCTCGGTACTCGATTATGAGAATTCGGTCCGCTTCTACGACCGGATGTTCGGCTGGCTCGGCTACCGCAGTTTCTGGACGCTCGACCTCGGTTACCGCTCGACCTACTACATGGCGCGATTCCCGTTCCCGCACAGCTACATTGGCGTGCAGCCGGCGGAATCGGGGCATCGACTGGAGCATGCCGAACGCGCTGTCGGCATCCACCACATCGCACTATGGGCCAAACGCCGAAGCGAAGTAGATGCCTTTCATCGCGACTTCCTGCTGCCGAACGCGATACCCGTGACGGACGCGCCACAGGCCTACCCGATCTACTCGCCCGGCTACTACGCGGTGTTCTTCGACGACCCGATCAACGGCATCCACTGGGAGCTCGCACACACACCGCTGTTGCCGTCTCCCTCGCAGTACCTGGCCTGGCGACGGGCGTTAGCGGAAGCTGCAGAGCAGCATCCGGAGTGGAACCAGTCACCGGAAAAGAAAGCCATGCGCAAACTGCCCGGACGGGGCCGCTCTTCGCGCCGATGACCGGCGCGACCGGCATCGTGCGGACATCCGCCCGTCAGATAAGGCGTCGACCGCCGATCCAGGTTTCCTGCAGGGAAAAATGCTCGTCGAGCACGGCGAAGTCGGCACGGTAGCCAGCGCTGATATGGCCGTGGGTGCGTTCGAAGCCGAGGAAATCGGCGGGGTACGTGGCGGCCATCCGGGCCGCTTCGGCGACCGGCAGGTCGAGCTGCTGCACGCAATTGCGGATGGCGCTGGCCATGTCCAGCGCAGAACCGGCCAGCACGCCGTCGGCGGTGCGGCAGATGCCGTCCTCGGCGGTGATGGTCTCGCCGTTGAGCACGAAGTGCGGATCGTGCGCGCCGACCGGCGGCATGGCATCGGTGACCAGGAACATCTTGCCGGCAGCCTTGGCAGCGATGGCCACGCGCAGGCTGGCCGGATGCACATGGTGACCGTCGACGATCAGGCCGCACCAGCTGTCCGGGTCTTCCAGCGCCGCGCCGACCACGCCGGGCTCGCGGCTGGTGAACGGCGTCATGGCGTTGAACAGGTGGGTGAATCCGCGCACGCCGTTGTCGAGCGCCGCGCGCGTGGTCGCGTAGTCGGCAGCCGTGTGGCCGCCGGCGACGATCACGCCGGCCTCGACCAGGCGACGGATCTTCTCGACTGGCACTTGGTCCGGGGCCAGGGTCAGCACGGTCACGCCCCGCTTGAGCGAGCTGACCAGCGCCAATTCCTCTTCGTCGGGAATGCGGAACTTGTCGGCGTCGTGCACGCCCTTGCGCGCGGGCGCCAGGTACGGACCCTCGATGTGGATGCCGAGCACGCCCGGAACACCCGTTTCGATGGCCTCGTCGACGGCGGCGATGGCCTTGCGCATCACGTCGACGTCGTCGCTGATCAGGGTCGGCAGAAAGCCGGTGGTACCGAAACGCTGGTGCGCCTCGCCGATGGCGCGGATGCCCTCGACCGTGGGCGCTTCGTTGAACAGCACGCCGCCGCCGCCGTTGACTTGGCAATCGATGAAGCCCGGCAGCAGATAGCGTCCTTCCAGATCGTGACGTTCGGCGGCGCGTACGCGGGGGTCGGATGGCAACGCCAGGCCGGCGATGCGATCGTCCTCGACCAGCACGGCACAACCGCTCTGCAGGCCGTGATTGGTAAGGATGCGTCCGTTGATGAAGGCGGTGGTCATGAGGCGTGGATCTCGAACTGGAACGGTGTGGGGAGGGACGGATGCGGGCCGGCGCCGGGGATGCGCCGACCGATCAGACGGTTTCGGTGACCTTGTTGAGGTACGGCGGCACGTCCGGGTCGTACCCGCGCGCCATGGACAACGCATTGGCCGCGCGATAGAAGCTCTGCACCGCCAGCAGCGGCGCGCACAGCGGATCGGCGGCGGGCACGATCGGCAAGGCATCGTCGTGGCGGTCGCCCGGCGCGGCGGTCCAGACCCGCGCGCCGCGCTCGCGGAATTCACGCGCCACGTCCAGCGCGCCGCGTAGCGTGCCGTCGTCCTGCGCCAGCATGAGCATCGGGAAATCGGCGCCGACCAGCGCCATCGGACCGTGCTTGACCTCGGCAGTGCTGAAGGCCTCGGCATGCAGGCAGCAGGTCTCCTTGAACTTCAAGGCCGATTCCTGCGCCGCGCCGTAGCCGTAGCCGCGCCCGAGCACGAACAGATTGCGGGCATCGCGCAGTCCTTCGACCAGCGGCGACCAGTCCTGCCGGAACGCCCTGCCCATGGCATCGGGCAGCGCAGTCAGTGCATCGTGCAGGGCCGCGTTGGCGCTCCAGTGCGCGGTGATGTGGAGGATCGCGGATAGCGTGCCCAGATAGCTCTTGGTCGCGGCGACGCTGCGTTCGGGACCGGCGCGCAGCGGAATCACCGTGTCGGCGATCTCCGCCAACGGCGAGTCCTCGACGTTGACCAGCGCGACCACGTGCGCGCCGGCCGAACGCGCCGCCTCGGCGTTGCGCAGCAGGTCCGGGCTCTTGCCCGATTGCGAGATGGCCACGAACAGCGCATCGCGAAGCTGCTGCGGTGCAGCGTATACCGACTCGACCGAGGGCGAGGCCGACGCGGTAACCAGACCGAGCCGCGTCTCGAACGCGTACTTGGCGAAGGTTGCTGCATGATCGGAGCTGCCCCGCGCACAGGTCACGATGAAGCGCGGCGGCGCAGCGCGTAGGCGCGTCGCCAGTTCGCGCACCACGGCGTCATTCTCGGCCAGCTGGCGCTCGATCACGCGCGGCGCCTCGGCGGCTTCCTGGTGCATCAAAGTCTGTTGCGGATTCGCGGCTTGCTCGTTCACGGCATCGATGTCCTCGATTCGGGCGCGCAGATGCGCGCGGCGACGCAGGCGGGCGTCGACGGATTCATGATTCACCCTGCAGTTCGGCGACGAAGTCGTAGGCATCGCCGCGGTACCAGGAGCGCGTGTACTCGACCAGGCGGCCGTCGGCAATGAAGGTGCGTCGTTCCAGCGCCAGACCGGCGCTGCCTTCGGGCACATCCAGCAGACGCGCCTGTTCGGCGTTGAAATTCACCGCGCGCAGGCGCTGCAGCGCGCGCACCGGACGGCAGCCGAGTTTCTCGAGCACTTCGTAGAGCGAGTCCTCGATCATCTCGGGATCGTTGACGATGTCGTGCGGAATGGCGCTACGCTCCACCGCCAGCGGTTCGTCCGAGCCGTAGCGCAGGCGGTACAGCCGCACCACCAGCGCGCCCGGCGAGAGATTGAGCGCCATGGCCTCTTCCGGCGTGACCTCGCCGACCTCGCGCTCCATGAACACCGAACGCGGATTCAACCCGCGCGCGCGAAGATCGCCGGTGAAGCTGGTCAGTTTCGACAGCGGCTTGACGATGCGCTCGGCGACGAACGTGCCCGCGCCGTGGCGCTGAGTCAGCACACCATCCTCGACCAGTCCGGCCAACGCCTTGCGCACGGTGACACGGGACAGTTCCAAGTGACGTGCCAATTCACGCTCGCTCGGCAACGCGTGGCCGGGGCCGAGCGCACCGCGTTCGACACTGGTGCGGATCGCACGGCGCAGGCGCAGATACGCCGGGGCGTGCGTGTCCTCGGCCTGACGCCGGTATTCATCGAGCAGAGCGCTTTCCATGCCAACCAAAATACCAGTGCAATACCAATCAAGCAACTGGTACAGCATGTAACCGTAACCAATCCGTAACTTGCGCCAAAGTGGTTTTGTAGTGGTATGCTAATCGCATGCATTCTTCCCACGAGGCGACTTCGTGAGCACCCATGCCAAGCCCGTTGCGGCCTTCGACCTGGTGATCTTCGGTGGAACCGGCGATCTGGCCATGCGCAAGCTGCTGCCCGCCCTGTTCCGCCGCTTTGCCGACGAGCAGATTCCCCTGCAGAGTCGCATCCTCGGCGTGGCCCGCGAGGACCAGGCCGACGGCGAATATCGCGACCGCGTGCGCGAGGCGCTGGAGAAAGCGGTCGGCGGCGACGACGCCCTCGGCGCGAAGATCGACGACTTCCTGGAACTGGTCAGCTACCACCCGCTGGACGCCACCAGCGACGACGGCTGGGACGACTTCGCACGCGAGCTGACCCGCATCGACGACCACGTGCGGGTGTTCTACCTGTCCACCAGTCCGCGCATCTTCGTCGACATCTGCGAACGCCTGCGCCAGCACGGCCTGAACGGCGATGGCGCACGCGTGGTCATCGAGAAGCCGATCGGCCACGATCTCGCCAGCGCGACCGAGATCAACGATGCCGTCGGCGCCGTGTTCGCGGAGAACCAGATCTTCCGCATCGACCACTACCTGGGCAAGGAAACGGTGCAGAACCTGCTGGCGCTGCGCTTCGCCAATGTCTTGTTCGAGCCGCTGTGGAATGCCGCGCACATCGACCATGTGCAGATCACCGTGGCCGAGACCGTCGGCGTCGAGCAGCGCGGCCCGTACTACGACACCGCCGGCGCACTGCGCGACATGGTGCAGAACCACTTGCTGCAGCTGCTGTGCATGGTAGCCATGGAGCCGCCCGCCTCGCTGGATTCGGATGCGGTGCGCGACGAGAAGCTCAAGGTCCTGCACACGCTGAAACCGATCAATGCGGAGAACGCCGCCCAGACCACCGTCCGCGGCCAGTACCGCGCCGGCGCAGCCAACGGCGGCTCGGCGCCGGGCTACCTCGAGGACCTGGGCCAGCCATCCTCCGACACCGAGACCTTCGTCGCGCTGAAGGCCCAGGTCTGCAACTGGCGCTGGGCCGGCGTGCCGTTCTACCTGCGCACGGGCAAGCGCATGCCCGACCGCGTGTCGGAGATTGTCATCCATTTCCGCGACATCCCCTACTCCATCTTCGAAGCCGGCAGCGGCGCGATCCGCGCCAACAAGCTGGTGCTGCGCCTGCAGCCGGACGAAGGCGTGAAGCTGTGGCTGATGGCCAAGTACCCCGGCCCCGGCGGCCTGCGCCTGCAGGCAGTGCCGCTGGACATGAGCTTCGCCGAGGCCTTCGGCGTGCAGCAGCCGGACGCGTATGAGCGCCTGCTGTTGGACGTGGTACGCGGCAATCTGACCCTGTTCATGCGCCGCGACGAGGTCGAGGCCGCATGGCGCTGGATCGACCCGATCCTGGCGGCCTGGGAAAACAGCAACAATTCGCCGCGTCCGTACGCCGCCGGCACCTGGGGACCGAGCGCATCGGTCGCCCTGATCGAGCGCGACGGACGCACCTGGCACGACGGAGACGGACAGTAGACCGCGATGAACACACACTCGCCGACACCGGATGCCACGCCCCCTGAGGGGAGCGCTGCCCTGTCGTGGCACACCAGCGAGCATGCCGAACAGCTGGCCCAGGCGCTGGCCGAAACCGTGGCGCGTGACCTGCGCGTCGCCATCGACGCGCGCGGCCAAGCCGGCATGGCGCTATCTGGCGGCAGCACGCCGAAACGCTTCATGGAGCAGCTCGCGCGCTGCGCGCTGGATTGGAGCAAGGTCGTCGTGACCCTGGTCGACGAACGCTGGGTGCCGCCGGAACATCCGCGCTCCAATGCCGGCCTGCTGCGCAAGCACCTGCTGCACGGACCGGCGGCCCAGGCGCAGTTCTTGCCGCTGTATGCACACGCACCGACGCCGGAGAACGGCCTGCCGCGCGTGGCGGCTCGCCTCGACGCGCTGGACCTGCCGCTGGACGTGGTCGTGCTCGGCATGGGCGAGGACGGCCATACCGCCTCCTTCTTCCCCGAAGGCGATCACCTGCGCCAGGCGCTGGACCCGAACGGCTCCGCGCGGGTACTGCCCATGCGTGCACCCGGCGCGGACGAACCGCGCATCACTCTGAGCCTTCCCGTCCTGGTCCAGGCGCGCGCCCTCTACCTGCTGATCGAGGGCGACGCCAAGCGCCGCGTGCTGGAACAGGCCATGGATGACGCGGAGCTGCCGATCGGCGCTGTGCTGCAGCACGCGCCCGACCTGCAGACCTACTGGTGCCCCTGACCCGATACCGAACCGCGCGCCGCACCGCCGACGCTGCGCGACACGCATGAAATGAGACACGCCATGAACCTGCATCCCGTTCTTCAAGAAGTCACTGAACGCATCGCCGAACGCAGCCGTCCCGGCCGCGCCGCCTACCTGGCACGTATCGACGCCGCGCGCGACAACGGCCCGAAACGCCGCCACCTTTCCTGCGGCAATCTCGCCCACGGTTTCGCCGCCTGCGGCACGCAGGACAAGGACGCGCTGCGCGGCGACGCCTCGCCCAACATCGGCATCGTTACCGCCTACAACGACATGCTGTCGGCGCATCAGCCGTACGAGCGCTATCCCGAACTGATCCGCCGCTTGGCGCGCGAAGCCGGCGCCACCGCACAGGTCGCCGGCGGCGTGCCGGCCATGTGCGACGGCATCACCCAGGGCCAGGCCGGCATGGAGTTGAGCCTGTTCTCGCGCGACGTGATCGCGCTCTCCGCCGCGGTGGCGCTTTCGCACGACATGTTCGACGCCGGCCTGTACCTGGGCATCTGCGACAAGATCGTGCCCGGCCTGCTGATCGCCGCATTGAGCTTCGGCCACTTGCCGGCGATCTTCGTGCCGTCCGGCCCGATGCCCAGCGGCCTGCCCAACGAGGAGAAATCCAAGGTCCGCCAGCAGTTCGCCGAGGGCAAAGCCACGCGCGAGCAGCTACTGGAGGCCGAGGCGAAGTCCTACCATTCGCCCGGCACCTGCACCTTCTACGGCACCGCCAATTCCAACCAGATGCTGATGGAGATGATGGGCCTGCACCTGCCCGGCTCCAGCTTCGTCAATCCGGACACGCCGCTGCGCGATGCGCTGACCGCCGCCACCGTGCAGCGCGCCGTTGCCATCAGCGCGCTGGGCGAGGACTACACGCCCGCCGGCCGCGTCATCGACGAGCGCAGCATCGTCAACGGCATCATCGGCCTCAACGCGACGGGCGGTTCGACCAACCACCTGCTGCACCTGGTCGCCATCGCCGCGGCCGCCGGCATCACGTTGACACTGGAAGACTTCGACGCCATCTCGCGCGTCACGCCGCTGCTGGCGCGCGTGTACCCGAACGGCTACGCCGACGTGAATCACTTCCACAGCGCCGGCGGCATGCCATTCCTGATCGGCTCGCTGCTCGACGCCGGCCTGCTGCACGAGGACGTCACCACCGTCTGGGGCGGCGGCATGCAGGCCTACCGCAAGATGCCGCAGCTCGACGCCGACGGCCAGCTGACCTGGGTCGATCCGGGCCAGAGCGGCAACACCAACATCCTGCGTCCGGCCAGCGAGCCGTTCCAGGCCGACGGCGGTCTGCGTGTGCTGCAGGGCAATCTCGGACGCTCGGTCATCAAGGTGTCCTCGGTGCCCGAGGACCGCCACGTGATCGAGGCGCCGGCAGTGATCTTCCACGACCAGAACGACGTGCGCGCCGCCTTCGAGCGCGGCGAGCTGGACCGCGACTTCGTCGCCGTGGTCCGCTTCCAGGGTCCGCGCGCCATCGGCATGCCGGAACTGCACAAGCTGACGCCGACGCTGGGCGTGCTGCAGGGCCGCGGTCACCGCGTGGCGCTGGTCACGGACGGTCGCATGTCCGGCGCGTCGGGCAAGATTCCGGCCGCCATCCATGTCAGCCCGGAAGCGGTCGACGCCGGCCCGCTGGGCAAGGTACGCGACGGCGACATGATTCGCCTCGACGCCGACGCCGGCACGCTCGACGCGCTGGTCGACGCCGACGAGTGGAACGCGCGCGACTTCGCGCATGCCGACCTGTCGGCCAGCCACAGCGGCCTCGGCCGCGAGCTGTTCGCACTAATGCGCAACGCCGTCGGCTCGGCCGACGCCGGCGCCGGCGTGTTCGGCGCGCCCGATGCGCATCACGCCGCCGACGCCTGATGCCCATTCCGATTTCGACACGACACGACGCCATGACCATGAACAACCGCATCGCCCAGCTCGAAGCCACCCTCACCCTCGGCCCCGTGGTGCCAGTAGTGGTGATCGAGGACGCCGCCCAGGCCGTGCCGCTGGCGCGCGCACTGGTCGCCGGCGGCGCACCGGCCATCGAAGTCACACTGCGCACGCCGGCGGCGCTCGACGCCATCCGCGCCATCGCCGCCGAAGTCGAAGGCGCGCACGTCGGCGCCGGCACCATCCTGAATCCCGCTGACCTGGACAACGCCGTCCAAGCCGGCGCCACTTTCATCGTCTCGCCCGGCAGCACACCCGCGTTGCTCGATGCCGCCGAGGAGCAGTCCGTCCCCCTGCTCCCCGGCGCCGCCAGCGCCAGCGAGGCGATGATTCTTCTCGAACGCGGCTACACACTGCAGAAATTCTTCCCCGCCGAAGCCGCCGGCGGCACGGCGATGCTGCGCTCGCTCGGCGGCCCGCTGCCGGGCATCCGCTTCTGCCCCACCGGCGGCGTCAGCACGAAGAACGCCCGCGACTACCTGTCGCTGTCCAACGTGATCTGCGTCGGCGGCTCCTGGCTGACCCCACGCGACCTCGTCGCCGCCGGCGACTGGAACGCCATCGAGCAGCTGGCGCGGGATGCAGCCACACTGCACTAGACAACGTGCGAAACCGCCAACAGCCGCATCGTCACACTGCCTGTGCAAACAGGAATCCAACGCCTTGATGCTCGCCGGGAAAGTCACTGGGTCCCAACTTCCGCCGGGATGACGCACCCGTATGAAAGATCGGCGTCAGCGCGGCGATGGGCACACCGGATGCGCGCGACCAACGCCTCTCGACAGACGCCCCAAGACTCGGAAAAACCACACGACCATCATTCCTGCGCAAGCAGGAATCCAGCGCCTGCTGCTCCCCGGGGAAGTCACTGGGTCCCGGCTTGCGCCGGGATGACGGAGGTAGGCAGCGTGTCGGCAGAGACGCAAGGGACATGCGCGCCGGAACGCACCGATCGGCCTGGCTACCGACTTATTTGCGCGGCCGCGGCGGCGCGGTGGAACCGCGCACTACCAGCTCGGGGCTGAAGCCCTCGTTGTGCACCTCGAAGCGGCCGTTCTTCTGCAACTGCGCGATCAACAGACGCGTGGCGTGCTGCGCGATCTCGTCGGTGGCCTGCCGCGCCGTGGTCAGCGCCGGCCAGGACTGCTTGGAAAACGGACTGTCCTCGAAGCCCGCAATCGACAGATCGTAGGGCACGTCCATGCCCGCCGACTTCGCCGCCGCCAGCACACCGGCCGCGATCTCGTCGTTGGAACCGAAGATCGCCGTCGGCGGCTCCTTCAGCGCCAGCAGCTTGCGCGCGCCGCGGAAACCGTCGTCGAAGGAATAGTCGCCCTTCACGACCAGCTTTCTGTCCTGCTCGATGCCGTAGTCCTTCAGCGCATCGGCGTAGCCCTTGTAGCGCTCCGGACTGGAACGATGCTCCTCGCCACCCCAGAGGAAGCCGATGCGGGTGTGCCCGAGCTGGATCAGATGTTCGGTAATGTCGTAGGCCGCATCGCGGTCGTCGATGAACACGCACGGATAGCCATCGTCCGGATCTTCGGCGGCCGACAGAATGCGCACGAAGTGCACCCCAGCCTTGGCCAGATGGCGAATCAGTTTCGGGTCTTCCGACATCGGCGGCGCCAGCACCAGCCCCGCCAGGCGCGAGCGATGCGCCAAATCCGTCAGTTCCTGCGCCAGCTTCGGCGCGGTGGAGTCGCAGGGATGAATCTGCAGGCCGAAACCCATCTCGCGACACACCGACAACGCGCCGTTCTGCACCGCGATGATGTAGTACGGATTCGGGTTGTCGTAGACCAGCCCCAACGCGAAGTTGCGCGCACCGCGAAGGCTGCGCGCGGACAGGTCCGGCTGATAGTTCAGCTCCTCGATGGCCTTTTGAACGCGCGCCCGCGTGTCGTCCTGGACCGACGCTTCGTGGTTGATCACGCGCGAAACCGTCTTCAGCGAGACCCCGGCGCGCTCGGCAACGTCTTTGATGGTGGCTGGCACCCGGACTCCTTATCGATGGTGATCGGGACACTGCTCCCGACGTCGGAACAGTGCCAGACGCAGTTTACTGCATGGTGTCCGCGGCCAACACGGGGGCCGTCTCCTGCTGGCCGACGCGATGCCCGCGCAGGCCGTAGAACAGGATGTACAAGTAGCCCGGCACCATCACCAGCAGGAATGCCAACTGGAAGTCGATGTGCTCCTTCAGATGCACGAAGACCTGCGGAATCAGCGCGCCGCCCATGATGCCCATGATGAGCAGCGCCGAACCGAACTCGGTGTGGCTGCCCAGCCGCTTGATCGCCAGCGGGAAGATCGCCGGCCACATCATCGCGTTGGCGAAGCCCAGCGCGGCGACGAAAGCCACCGACGCATAGCCCTGCGTCGCATAGGCGCCGAAGGCGAACAGCACGCCCAGCACCGCCGACACGGCCAGATAGCTCTGCTGCGAGATGAAGCGCGGGATCAGCACCAGTCCGGCCACGTAGCCGACCAGCATCGCCAGCATGGTGAACGAGGTGAAGTGCTTGACCGCATCCAGCGGCAGCCCCAGCGCCTGTCCGTAGATGCCAATGGCGTCGCCGGCCATCACCTCCATGCCGACGTAAATGAACAGGCACAGCACGCCCAACCACAGATGCGGGAAGCTGAAGATGCTGCGGCCGGCATGCGCCGCGTCCTCGCGGTTGTCGCCGGATGGCTTGATCTCCGGTAGCGACGAACGCACCACCCAGATCGCCAGCACGGCCATGATCGCGGCCATCACCATGTACGGCCAGTACACGCGCGACACGAACGCATCAAGCATCCGTGCGGCATCCTGCGGCGTCGGCGCGGCCTTCACCTTGGCTTCGAAGTCACCGATGCCACTGAGCACGAGCGCACCAAACACCAGCGGCGCGAGCGCGCCCGCGACCTTGTTGCAGATGCCCATGATCGCCACGCGCTGCGCCGCGCTATCGATAGGGCCGAGAATGCTGACGTAGGGATTGGAAGCGGTCTGCAGCAGGGACAGGCCCGCGCCGATCACGAACAACCCCACCAGCGCACCCGGATACATGCGCCAGTCGATGAACTGACCGAACAGCACCGCGCCGATCGCCATCACGAACAGCCCGAGCGCCATGCCCCGCTTCATGCCAGTGCGCTTGAGCACCGCCGCGCCGGGCAGCGCCCAGACGAAATACGACACGTAGAACGCCACCGGAATCAGGAACGCGCTGACGTCGTCCAGATTGAAGGCCAGCTTCACGAAGATCGTCAGCGGCCCGTTGAGCCAGGTGACGAAACCGAAGATGAAGAACAGCACGCCGATGATGAACATCGACATCGCGTAATGGCTGCCGCGGCCGCCCTGGACATTGCCCGTCATGAAATGCACTCCCCTCCCACGATCGGAATGTCCGATCTAGCCGCATCAGGATTAACGTTGTCATCGTGCGCCGTCAAGTGCTTTCGCCCTTCGAACGCGAAGAGCGGATCACTCCGTCGAACCCGACATGCCACGAAAACCCTTTCATGACTGGCCATGACCGGCAAAGCGAGCCTGATCCAGAGCGAAACCAGCCTGCTGAGCGAAACCGAATGATTCGCATCATCCCGCCGGGAAGCCCGACTTCATGACTCTCGAAGCACATGCTTGACAACGTTGTCATCATTCCGCAACACTCGGCCCACTCCGCGCATCATCAGCGATACGCGGCACACGCAAAGAGTCACGGGGAGGACATCGCGTGGGGCAATTTGCAAGCCAGCCGGTCATGCCAGCGGTGGACAACGCCGCCCGGGCCTTCATCGCGGCAGACGTCGGCGGCACCCATGCACGCATCGGCCTGGTGCGCGGCGGCAGCGAAAGCGGCCGTGTCGCCGTACTGGACTACCGCAAGTACGTCTGCGCCGAGCACGAGAGTCTCGACGCCATCCTGCGCGACTTCCTGTCGCGCCATGAGGATGCGGCGATCACGCACGGCGCCCTCGCCTGCGCCGGCTACGCCATCGACGGCGTCGTGGTCAACGACAACCTGCCGTGGCGAGTCGCAGTGAATGAACTGCGCGATGCGCTGGGCCTCGCCGACCTCTCGCTGATCAACGATTTCGAAGCCGTCGCCTACGCCACGCAGTACATCGAGCCATCGGCGACGCTGGCCCTGACCGACGCGCCGCTGCCCGAAAAAACCGGCCCGCAAGTCGTCGTGGGGCCGGGCACCGGACTGGGCTCGGCCGCCATCCTTCCGATGCAGCCCCAGCCGCTGGTGCTGCCCACGGAGGCCGGCCAGATTGCTCTGGCGCCGCGCGGAGAACTGGAGATCGGGATCCTCGGCGTGATGGAAAGCCGGTATCGCCACGTCTCCTACGAACATGTGCTGTCCGGCCCCGGCCTGCTGCGCCTCTATCAGGCGCTGTGCACGCTGCGCGCGATGCCCTGCAGACTGGAACGGCCCGAACAGATCACCGAGGCGGCGCTGCAAGGCAGCGATGACGAAGCAAGGCAGACGCTGGACGTGTTCTGCGCCCTGCTCGGCAGCTTCGTCGGCGACCTCGCCATGCTCTACGGCGCCAGCGGCGGCATCTGGCTGGCCGGCGGCATCCTGCCGCAGATCCGCAGTTATCTGGCACGCAGCACCTTCGTTGAACGCTTTCTCGACAAGGGCCGCATGCGCGCGTTCCTGCAACGCGTGCCGATTCGTTTGATGGAGCACGGCCAGCTCGGCGTCATCGGTGCCGCCGGCTGGTATCTCGATCACCAGGACGGGGGCTGAGCACCGGGTTCGTCCACTTGATTGGGACCGGCCGCGGAGACAGCCGTCGCGGGGGTCCGACAAAGCAGCAAAAAAACCACTTGGAGGGGAGATCATGAACCAGCGCAAGACCATCCTATCGGCGAGCATCCTGACGGCGCTGCTGCTGTCCGGACCCGCCCTGGCCCAGAACAGCGGTGCGCAGGGGGCGCAGACCGATGCATCGAGTCAGAGTGCGCAGCAGAAAGCCAAGAAGCACATCCAGGAGCTGCAGGCCGTCACGGTCGTCGGTATCCGCGATTCGGAAGCCGAGTCGCTGAACCTGAAGCGCGATGCCGTCTCCCATGTCGACGTGGTCACCGCCGAGGACATCGGCAAGCTGCCGGCGAAGAACGTCGCCGACACGCTGCAGCGCCTACCCGGCGTGAACATCAGCTCGGCCAGCGCCAGCGAGGGCGGCTTCGACGAGAATGATCGCGTCAGCCTGCGCGGCACCAACCCGAGCATGACCCAGACGCTGGTCAACGGTCATACCGTCGGTACCGGCGACTGGTTCGTGCTGAGCCAGACCCAGACCGTCGGCCGCAGCGTCAGCTACAGCCTGCTGCCGGCCGAAATCGTCAGCGAAGTCGTGGTGCACAAGAGCTCCGAGGCCAAACTGCAGGAAGGCGGCAGCGCCGGCACGGTCAACATCATCACCCGCACGCCGCTGCTGTTCGACAAGCCGGTCACCGTGCAGGCGTCCGTCGGCGGCGTGTATTCGGACCTGCCGGGCAAGACCAAGCCGCAGTTCAACGGCCTGTTCAACTGGAAGAACAGCGACAACACCTTCGGCATCATGGCGCAGGCGTTCTACGAGGAACGCAGTCTGGAACGCCAGGGACAGGAAGTGGTCGGCGGCTATAGCCAGATCGCGCCCGATTCGCAGGTCGCCATGGACCATCCCGACCTCGCCGGCGTGTACTACCCGAACCTGATCGGCGCCGTGCTGTTCACGCAGAAGCGCCAACGCAAGGGCGGCAGCATCGACATCGAGTGGAAGGCCAGCGACAACCTGAGCTTCAACCTCAACGGCTTCTATACCAAGCTCAAAGCCGACAACTACAACCGCAACTACATGATGTGGGCCAGCCAGTTCGTGCCCAGCGGCGCAGGACTGGCCAACGGCTACGTGGTCAAGAACAACGTGCTGCAGCAGTCCTACTTCGGACCGACCGGCAGCACGGTGCCGTACGGCGTCTACGACCAGATCTCGCGTCCCGGTGCATCCTCGAAGTCGAACTACCTGACCCTGGACGCCACCTGGAAAGCCAGCGAGAACCTGACCTTCAAGGGCCAGGTCGGCACCACCCACGGCGAAGGTTCCAGCCCGACCCAGGACGTGATCGAACTGGGCACGCAGGCCGGCGCCGGCGCCGCCTGGGGCATGCAGGGACTAGGCAAGCCGATCAACTGGACACTCGGTGGCGACAACAGCTCGCCTTCCGGCATCCTGCCCTCGGCTGGCTGGATCTTCGGCGAGAACGGCATCAACGCCAAGGACAAGGAGAATTGGGGCCAGATCGACGGCTCCCTGTACTTCGACGACGGCACCTTGTCCTCGCTGGACTTCGGCGTGCGCTATGCCGACCACACCCGCGAGAACCTGCGCAGCATCGCCCAGGGACCGAAGGGCGATTGGCAGAATCTGGCCAACTATCCAACCTCGTGGTCCAACTACCCGAGCGACTTCGGCAGTGACCTGGGCGGCATCCATCCGAACAACATCTGGTTCTACTCGCCGGCGCAGCTGGCCGCGTTCGACGCCAAGTACGCCAACCGCGATCCGGTCGCCCGCTTCTATTTCAACGACATCTACAAGGTCAACGAGAAGGACGGCGCGGCCTATCTGCAGGCCAACTTCCAGGGTGACCGCTGGAGCGGCAATGTCGGCGTGCGCTACGTGCACACCAAGGAGAACATCAGCTACAGCAGCACCAGCCCGCAGGAAGCGGACGTCACCGGGCCGATCACCGGCTCGCTGTTCGGCGACTACTACTGGAACACGTACAAGGGCAGCTACAACAAGTTCCTGCCCAGCGCCAACCTGAAGTTCAACATGACCGACAATCTGCTGGCGCGCTTCGCCGTGTCGCAGACCATGACCCGTCCTGACTATTCAGCGCTGGCCGGTTTCGTCTCGCTCGACGACCTGACCCACACCGGCAGCGGCGGCAACCCGCATCTGAAGCCGTTGATCTCGACCAACTTCGACGCCGCGCTGGAGTGGTACTTCGCGCCGCGCGGCCTGCTGTCGGCCGGCGTGTACAACATGTCGCTCAAGAACTACGTGAACTTCGGCACCGAGTCGCGCACGTACAAGGACATGCTGGCGAGCAACACCGCCGGACAGGATGTCTACAGCACCTACCTGGTCAGCGTGCCGCACAACGTCGACGGCAACGTGAAGGGCGTCGAACTCAATTACCAGCAGCCAATCGGCAAGTACTTCGGCTTCGCCGCCAACTACACCTACGCGGCGGCCCACACCGGCAACGGCAAGCCGCTGCAGGGCACCTCGAAGAACACCGCCAACGTGTCGGGCTACTTCGAGAACGACGTCTTCAATGCGCGCCTGAGCTACACCTACCGTTCGTCGTTCTATGACGGCGTCAGCCGCACCGACGCCTACTACCAGAGCGGCGTAGGCACGCTTTCGGCCTCGCTCGGGTACACCATCAACCAGTGGCTGTCGCTATCGCTGGATGCGATGAACCTGAACAACCCGAAGCTGAAGTACTACACCGTCAACGACGCCTACGGGAAGCAGCCGTACGCGTTCTACGTCAACGGCCGCCAGTACTACCTCAACCTCCGTTTCAAGTTCTGAGGCATCGTGACCTCCCCCGCGGGCCCGGACATGCATGCCGGGCCCGTCTTTTTTCTTCAGTGCCGGCGGCCGTTCACGCCGCCGGCCATTCCAGTGCCCGCCATGCGATGCACGATCGCGGACGCCTGACCGGGAGTGACGTCATGCCGCCGAAACCGCCACGCCTGGCCTCTGTCGACGCGCTGCGCGGCTGCACCGTGGCCGCGATGCTGCTGGTCAACGATCCCGGCGACTGGAGCCATGTGTTCGCACCGCTCGAACACGCTGCCTGGAACGGCTGCACGCCGACCGATCTGATCTTTCCCTTCTTCCTGTTCGTCATGGGCGTGTCCGTGGCTCTGGCGCTCCTGCCTCGCCTGGAGCGCGGCGATGCACCCGCGGCCCTGCGCAACGCGGCGCTCTGGCGCGCGCTGCGCATCGTGCTGCTCGGGCTGGCGATCAACGCGCTGGCCGCATGGCTGATGCCGCACCGCGACATGCGCTGGCCCGGCGTGCTGCAACGCATCGGCGTGTGCTTCGCCGGCACCGCGCTGCTGGCGCTGTATGCGCGCCCGCGCATCTGGTGGTGCGTCATCGCGGCACTGCTGATCGGCTATGCCGCCCTGCTAATGCTCGGCGGATCGCTGGCGCCGTGGGTCAACATCGTCAGCCGCACCGACAGCGCCGTGTTCGGACACTACTTGTGGAGCATCGACCCGGCGACCGGCCGCGGCCACGACCCCGAAGGCTTGCTCAGTACCCTGCCCGCCTTCGCCACCAGCCTGTTCGGCTTGTGTGCGGGTGCCTGGCTGCGTGCACGACGCATCCGTCCGCTGCTTGTGCTGGCCATCGCCTGCCTGACACTGGGCTGGCTGGCATCGTGGTGGCTGCCGTTCAACAAGAATCTGTGGACGCCATCCTTCACGCTGTGGACGGCGGGCTGGGCGACGCTGGCCCTGCTTGGGTTTCACCTCGCCATCGACACGCGCGGCTGGCCGGCGTGGGGACGACGCTTCGGCGTCAACGCGATCGCCGCCTACGCCGGCTCCGAGCTGATGCAGATCCTGCTGCCGGCACTGGGCTGGCAGACGCCGATCTACCGATACGGTTTCGCCGACTGGATCGCGCCACTGGCCGGACCGCGCATGGCCTCGCTCGCGTTCGCCGTGGCGTTCACGGCGCTGTGGTGGCTGATCGTGTGGACCATGGACCGCCGCCGGCTATACCTGAAACTTTGACCGGACCGGGGCATGCCGCATGATGACGGACGCACGGACCGCAACCGCACGGCGCACCGCGCCAGGAGAACCAGACTGATGACGCGTGGAATCCATCTGCCGCTGCTCGCCGCCCTGCTCCTGTCCTGCGCCGCCCGGACGGCTGCCGCACCGCCCGCTGCTTCACCCTGGTCGGTCATCCCGCGCCCTGCGCGGATGCAGCCCGCCGCGCACGGCCAGGTGCGCATCGCCGACGGCGCGACTGTGGCCGTGACGCCCGACACCTCGGCCACGCGCGCCATTGCGCGGCAGCTCATCGCACGGATCGCGCACACGCGCGGCCTGCATCTGCGCCTGGCTGCGCGCGCCGATCCGCGCGCCGCCATCGCCCTGCAACTGGCCCGGGACGCCGAAGTCACCGGCGACTCCGGGTACCGCCTGCGCATCGGCGACGGTCACGTGCACATCCAGGCGCGCGCACCGAAGGGCCTCTTCTACGGCAGCGTGACGCTGTGGCAACTGCTCACGCAGACGCCCGGCGCACATGGACCCGCGACGCTCGCCGACGGCCTCATCATCGACCATCCGCGCTTCGCCTGGCGCGGCCTGATGCTGGATTCGGCGCGGCATTTCCAGTCCGTCGCCGATATCAAGAAGCTGATCGACTGGATGGCGCTGCACAAGCTCGACGTGCTGCACTGGCACCTGACCGACGACCAGGGCTGGCGCCTGCAGATCAAGCGTTATCCCGAACTGACTCGCATCGGCGCCTGCCGCAAGGCGGTCGGCCCCGACGCCGCGCTCACCGGCAGTCCGGACAAGCCCTACTGCGGCTTCTACACCCAGGCCCAGGTGCGCGACCTCGTGCGCTACGCGCAGCAGCGCTTCGTCACCATCGTTCCCGAGATCGAGATCCCCGGCCACGCGCAGGCGGCCATCGCCAGCTACCCGGAACTGGGCGTCACCGGCCAGCGTCCGCCGGTGTCCACCAACTGGGGCATCAACACCTGGCTGTACGCACCGAACCAGCACAGCCTGAAATTCCTCGAGAACGTGCTCGACGAGGTGATGGCGCTGTTCCCGTCCAAATACATCCACGTCGGCGGCGACGAGGCGGCCAAGGACCAGTGGCAGGCCTCGCCCGCCGTGCAGGCGCAGATGAAGAAACTCGGCCTGAAGGACGAGAACGCCCTGCAGGGCTGGATGATCGGAAAGATCGGCGCCTACCTCGACGCGCACCACCGCCGCCTGATCGGCTGGGACGAGATTCTCGAAGGCGGCGTGCCCGCCGACGCCACGGTGATGTCCTGGCGCGGCGTGAAGGGCGCCATCGAAGCCGCCCACGCCGGCCACGACGTGGTGTTGTCGCCCTCGCCCGTGCTGTACCTCGATCACTTGCAGAGCGACGCGCCCGACGAACCCGCCGGCCGCCCGCAGGTCGAAAGCCTGAAGGACATCTACGACTTCAACCCGATCCCGGACGCCATCGACGCGTCGCAGGCGCGCCACGTGCTTGGCGCGCAGCTCGACCTGTGGACCGAGTACATGCCGACGTTCGCCCGCGACCAGCACGCAATTTTCCCGCGGCTGGCAGCGCTGGCCGAAGTCGTCTGGTCACCCGCCGACAGCCACGACTGGAGCGACTTCCTGCACCGCATGCCGGCACAACTGGCCCGCTACCGCGCGCTGGGTATCGACTACGCCGACAGCGCATGGGCGCCGCGCTTCGCGCTTTCTGCTGGCAGCGATGGAACCATCGACGTCGCCCTATCCAACCAGACCGGCCAGGGCGCGATCCACTACACCACGGACGGCCACATGCCGACGGCCCAATCGAGACGCTACGACGCACCGCTGTCGCTGCCCGGGCACGCCGCCACTACGCTGCGCGCCGCCACCTTCGCCGACGACGGCTTCCGCCTCGCCGCGCCGCGTACCCGGCGGATCGACGAAACCGCCCTGCGCACCCGCCGCAGCGACCAACTCGACACCTGCACCCACAAGATCGTGCTGCGTATCGAGGACGACCGCCCGCTGCACGGCCCGCGTCCGTTCTACCAGATGGACATCAACGACATGTGCTGGCTCTGGAAGCAGGCCCCGACCGCCGGCATGCGCCACCTCGCCGTGACCGTCGGCAACCTGCCGTGGAACTACGCGCTGTGGAAGGACGCCGCCGGCGTGATCAAGCGCCCGACCGCGGCACCTCACGGCGCGCTCGAAGTACACCGCGACACCTGCGACGGACCGCGCATCGCACGCATGCCGCTGGCCGCAGCCGCCAGGACCAAGCTGCAAACCACCCTGCATGCCGAACTGCCGCCCCTGACCGGCGCGCACGACCTTTGTTTCATCGCCACCGGCGACCCGACACAGGGACTGTGGGCCATCGGCAACGTGAAACTGTCTCCCTGAACGACCGCACGCGCGACGCGGTCGAACCCGTTGCCACGCTTCACTGCATCACCGTTTCCGTTTTGCGCGCTCGGGCCGCTAGAATGCCCGCGATCTGCACAGGGCCCCGTAGCTCAGCTGGATAGAGCATTCGCCTCCTAAGCGAAAGGTCGCAGGTTCGAATCCTGCCGGGGTCGCCACGTCCGCCTGCCGGGCGCGTTTGCACGCTTCTGATAGAATGTTCGTTTTGCGCGGGGCATCCCCGCCGTCAACGACGCAGGAGCACGTATGTCGCACGAGATTCTGAAGGCCCTCGGCCTTTCCGACGTCAATTCAGGCACCTACCTGGGCAACGGCGAGTGGTCGACGGATACCAGCGCCGGTCTGATCGAGGTGACCAACCCCTCGACCGGCGAGGTCATCGCCAAGGTGCACGGCACCAGCGCGGCCGACTACGAGACCATCGTCGAGCGCGCCCGCGAAGCCTTCCAGACCTGGCGCACCACACCCGCCCCGCAGCGTGGCGAAGCCGTGCGCCTGTGCGGCGAGGCCCTGCGCAAGTACAAGGACGAACTCGGTTCGCTGGTCAGCCTGGAGAACGGCAAGATCAAGCCCGAGGGCGACGGCGAAGTGCAGGAGATGATCGACATCGCCGACTTCGCGGTCGGCCAGAGCCGCATGATGTACGGCCTGACCATGCATTCGGAGCGTCCGGGTCACCGCATGTACGAGCAGTGGCATCCGCTGGGCGTGGTCGGCATCATCTCGGCCTTCAACTTCCCGGTCGCGGTGTGGGCGTGGAACGCCATGCTGGCCGCTGCCTGCGGCGACATCTGCATCTGGAAGCCGTCGCCGAAGACCCCGCTGACCGCCATCGCCACCATGAAGATCTGCAACGAGGCGCTCAAGGCCGGCGGCTTCCCGGAGATCTTCTACCTGTTCAATGACGGCAGCAACGAGCTGGCGCAGACCTTCGTCGACGACAAGCGCATCGACCTGGTCAGCTTCACCGGTTCGTGCGCGGTCGGCCGCAAGGTCGGCGTGCGCGTGGCCGAGCGCATGGGCCGCTCGCTGCTGGAACTGGGCGGCAACAACGCCATGATCGTGGACGAGACCGCCGACCTGAAGCTGGCCATCCCGGCCATCGCCTTCGGCGCCGTCGGCACCGCGGGTCAGCGCTGCACCAGCACGCGCCGCCTGATCGTGCACGAATCCATTGCCCAGGAAGTCACCGAAAAGCTGGTCAAGGCCTACAAGCAGATCGAGAGCAAGATCGGCGATCCGACCGACCCGGCCACGCTGATGGGTCCGCTGATCGACGAAAGCTCGGTCGAGCGCTTCACCAAGGCACTGGACGCGGCCAAGACGGCCGGCGGCACCGTCGCCACGGGCGGCGAGAAGCTGGATCGTCCCGGCAACTTCGTGACCCCGGCCATCGTCACCGGCCTGCCCGGTGACGCCGAAATCGTCCGCACCGAGACCTTCGCCCCGATCCTGTACGTGATCCCGTACAGCGACCTGGACGACGCCATCGCGCTGCAGAACAGCGTGCCGCAGGGCCTGTCCAGCGCGTTCTTCACGCTGAACATGCGCAACGCCGAGCGTTTCCTGTCCGCGACCGGTTCGGACTGCGGCATCGCCAACGTCAACATCGGCACCTCCGGCGCCGAGATCGGCGGCGCGTTCGGCGGCGAGAAGGAAACCGGCGGCGGCCGCGAGTCCGGCTCCGACGCATGGCGCGCCTACATGCGCCGTCAGACCAACACCATCAACTGGTCGTCGGAACTGCCGCTGGCGCAGGGCATCAAGTTCGAGATCTGATCGAACTGTCCATGCACGGCATCGAGGGGAGTCGGACACGCGTCCGGCTCCCCTTTTTCATGCCTTCGCCATGCAGGCGTCCTACAATGCCGGATTGGACAGTACGGACTTCGGAGTTCCCATGCGCACCACCTTCGACTTTTCTAGCTACCGTGTGCTGGTAGCTGGCGGCAGCAAGGGCATCGGCCGCAGCATCGCCCTGGCCTTCGCCCAGGCGGGCGCGGCGGTGTCGGTCTGTGCGCGCGGCGAACAGGCGCTGGCCGAGGTCGACGGCGCGCTCAGCGCCCACGGCGGCACGGTGCATACCGAATCCTGCGACCTCGGCGACGCCCAGGCCGTGCAGGGCTGGATCGAGAATGCCGCGCAGACGCTCGGCGGCATCGACGTGCTGGTCAACAACGCCAGCGGCTACGGCTTCGACGACGACGACGACGCCAGTTGGGAAGCCGACTTCCGCATCGACCTGATGGCCGCCGTGCGCGCCTCGCGCCACGCGCTGCCTTTCCTGCGCAAGTCGGAACACCCTTGCATCCTGCACACCAGTTCCATCGCGGCGATGAACCCGCGCCCCAAGGGCGCGTGCTACGCGGCGCTGAAGGCGGCCGTCAGTCATTACACGACCTCGCAAGCCAAGGCGCTGGCGCCCGAGCGCATCCGGGTCAACGCCATCGCGCCCGGCTCGATCGAGTTCCCGGGCGGCCTGTGGGACGACGTGCGCCGCAACGATCCCGAACGCTACGCCGCGACGCTGGCGCGCATTCCGTTCGGCGCCTACGGCCGTCCCGAAGATATCGCGCAGGCGGCCCTATTCCTGGCCTCGCCGATGGCCGCCTGGATCACCGGCCAGATCCTCGCCGTGGACGGCGGCCAGTCGCTGAACGGCTGAAGCCGTGACGACGACCCGCTAAGCTGCCCCGAACCCGGACCGGACCGAAACCATGAATCCGTACGAACTGTTCCGCCCGCTGCTGTTCGCGCTGAACCCGGAAGCCGCGCACGGCCTGGGTTTGTATGCGCTTGGCGTGGCGCAGCGCAGCGGCTTCGCGCACCGCATCGCGCCGCCGCCGAAAGACCTGCCGGTACGTGCATTCGGCATCGACTTTCCCAATCCGGTCGGCTTGGCCGCCGGTCTGGACAAGAATGCCGAACACCTCGATGCCCTGGGTGCGTTGGGCTTCGGTTCTATCGAGGTCGGCACGGTGACGCCACGTGCCCAGGCCGGTAACCCGAAACCGCGGCTGTTCCGCCTGCCGGAACACGAGGCGATCATCAACCGGATGGGCTTTAACAACGCCGGCATCGACGCGCTGGTGCGCAATGTCGAGCAGTCCCGGTACGACGGCGTACTCGGCATCAATATCGGCAAGAACCGCGACACGCCCAACGAGCAGGCGGTGAACGACTACCTGCACGGCCTGCGCCGCGCCTACGGTCTGGCGTCGTACATCACGGTCAACATCTCCTCGCCCAACACCAAGGGCCTGCGCGATCTGCAACAGGACACCCAGCTGGAAGCCTTCATCGGCCGCCTGCGCGAAGAGCAGGAGCTGCTGGGCAGCCAGCACGACGCGCGCAAGCCGATGCTGCTGAAGATTGCGCCGGATCTGGACGACAAGGAACTCGACGCCATGGCCGCCGTGCTCGAGAAGAGCGGCATCGACGGCGTCATCTGCACCAACACCACGCTGGATCGCAGCGGTGTGCAGGGCGCGCCGCATGCCGACGAAGCGGGCGGTCTGTCCGGTCGCCCACTGCGGGCCGCCGCCGACCGCGTGCTTCAGGGCATGCGTGCACGGCTGCCCGAACGCATCCCACTGATCGGCGTCGGCGGCATCCTCGACGGCGACGCTGCGGCTGGCAAGATCAGTGCGGGTGCGGCCCTGGTGCAGATCTACTCCGGCATGATCTACCGCGGCCCGGGGCTGCTCGGCGAATGCGTCGAGGAAATCCGCCGCCAGCACCACGCCGACACCGAATAAGGACACCCATGCATAGCATGAACCCCGCCGTCGACATGGGCGGCTACCGCGTCACCGAGAACGCTTCGCTGGCATCGCGCAACACGCTGCGCGTGGACGTGCGCGCCGACTGGCTGCTGGAACTGACCGATGCCGCGCGCCTGCCCGACGTGCTGGCGCTGCCCGCCATCACCTCGACGCCGCTGCTGGTGCTCGGCGAAGGCAGCAACATCCTGTTCGCGGACGACTTCCATGGCGCGGTGCTGGCGATGGCCACGCGCGGCGTGCACGTGGAGGAAGACGGCGACGTCGCGCGCATCGCGGTCGCCGCCGGCGAGCGCTGGGACGACTTCGTGCGCTGGTCGCTGAGCCAGGGCTTCGCCGGGCTGGAGAACCTGATCCTGATCCCGGGCACGGTCGGCGCCGCGCCGATCCAGAACATCGGCGCCTACGGCGTCGAAGTAGCCGAATTCATCGAAGCCGTGGAAGCCTGGGACCGCACCACCCGGAAGGTCGTATCGCTGGACCGGACCGCCTGCGCCTTCGCCTATCGCGACTCGCTGTTCAAACGCGAGCCGGACCGCTACATCGTCACCGCCGTCCGCTTCGCCCTGCCGCGCAAGCGCGAACTGCGACTCGACTACGCCGGCATCGGCGATCAGCTCAAGCGCATGGGCATCGTCACGCCCACGCCGTTCCACGTCGCCGAAGCGGTGGTGCATCTGCGCACCCGCAAGCTGCCCGACCCGGCCGTCATCGGCAACGCCGGCAGCTTCTTCAAGAACCCGCAGGTGGATACCGAAACCGCCGCGGCGCTCAAGCGTGACCATCCCGACATGCCGCAGTGGCCGATTGCCGACGACGCCGTGAAGCTGTCGGCCGCATGGCTGATTGAATCCTGCGGTTTCAAGGGCTTGCGCGAAGAAGATGCGGGCATCTCGAACCGGCATGCCCTGGTGCTCGTCAACCATGGCCGCGCGCGCGGCGATCAGCTGTGGGCGCTGGCGCAGAAGGTCCGCCGTGGCGTGGAGGAACGCTTCGGCATCCTGCTGCATCCCGAGCCGAAGGTCATCGGCGCATCCATCGACACATGACCATCCAGGCCCGGGGATTGGGCTGATGCGGACGCGCCGGCTCGGGTAGCATGCGTGGCGGCATGTGTACCCGACACGTCATGACCGATGCACAACGCTGCGCCTCTCCCGCCGGAACCCGCCCATGCACTTCGACATCCAGCTGCGCTTCCAGCCCTCGCCCGCCTTCATCGGCATCCTGGCGGACATGAACGAGCGCTACGCCGACTGGACCGACGGCTCCTACGACTGGGCCAACCAGACCGAGGATTTCCTGGCCACCCCCGCTGCACTGCCGGATTTCGACGAGTCCCTGCTGCAGACGCCACTGAGCAAGCGCGCCGTTAACGACACGCTGCAGATCGCCATCGCCCTGCTGTCGGGCAACTACCCGCTAGTGCGTGACTACCTCAAGGACACCCGATTCGCCTTCGTCATCGGCTACCCGCGCAGCGGCGGCAGTTACCTGACCAAGGAGCTGCTGCGCACGATCGGACTGGAACACACCCATGTCTCCGAAGCGCTCGCGCACGACGGTTTCCCGGACCTTCGTGAAACCTGGTACGACTGGGCCGGCGACCGCCCCTACTACCATCTGCAGCACTCGGTCTTCGAGGTCGCCGAATTCCTGGTAATTGCGCATCTGTATTACCAGCGTCGGACCGCAAAGCGCGAGGACGGTCTCTGGCTGGTCCCGAAGAAGATGCACAAGATGGTTGCCTGGGCCGGCAGCTTCAAGATGCTGCTCGGCCAGGGGCGCGCCGACTACATTATGACGGTGCGTCACCCGGTTCCGGCCTGTATCTCCATCTACGAAAAGGGCGGCGGACTTCCCGCGGATGGCCTGTTCCCGATGGCCGCGCCGCGCAGCGCCATCGAGCACTGGGTCATCAACGACCTCATGCACCTGGGCCACAGCGCGCAGGAAATCGCCCGAATGCCCTACATCGATGCCGTCTTGACCAGCTGGAGCCAGTTCCACCTGCGCATGGCCGGTTCCGGGCTGTTCCTCGGCGACCGCAATGAAATACGCATCGTGCCGTACGGCAAATCCGAGCTGGAGACGGTGGTGCGTGACTACCGTGCGGCATGGAGCAGCGACGGCGGTGCCCCTGAACCCGTACATGTCCACGACAAGGCCGCGCAACACCCGGACTGGATCGCCAGAGGCGATGCCGCAGTGGACGCCGTGGCCCGGGCCTGGGCGTCGCTCGGTCTGCCATTTCCGAAGTTGTCGCTGCGCTGACCTTCGCCACTATTCAAGTCCTCCATCGCCGCCTCGTGAGTCAGTGCGTTTTCCCGCCGCGGGCAGACCACGAACGACCGGGGCGAAGAAGCCTGCAACGGCGCACATGCGTTTTGCTATCCTCTTCACTTCGAGGAAGGGGTGGATAACGGACTCACCATGCGCTTTCATCGGTTCCGTCCGGTGCAGGCGGCCTATGCGTGTGTCCGGATCTGACAACACGGTCCCTTCCAGCGCTCGCTCTGGAACAGGGACCATCGAAGATGACCGCCACCCGTTTGACCGGCCTGCTTGTGCCCACACTGCTGGCCCTGAGCATGAGCACGGCTCTCCAGGCACAGACCGCGCCACCCGCGGGCACCGTGCTCAAGCAGACCACTCCACCGCCTTCGCTTCCCACTGCACCGCAGTCGGTGATCGAGCTGCCCGCGCCCGCACAGCAGAGCGCGGCTTCCGCCACGCCGATCCCGGTCCATCAGGTGCAGATCCAGGGCAATACCCTCATTGCCACTCCTGACCTGCAACCGCTGGTGCGCAGTCTCGATGGCCGCACCGTCACCCTTGGCGATCTGCAGCAGGCCGCACAG
The DNA here is from genome assembly GCF_012395255.1 of Oleiagrimonas citrea. GTDB lineage: Bacteria > Pseudomonadota > Gammaproteobacteria > Xanthomonadales > Rhodanobacteraceae > Oleiagrimonas > Oleiagrimonas citrea. The sequence goes on along the minus strand of NZ_JAAZQD010000003.1, from coordinate 297,634 downwards.
CGCATCACCGATCTGTATCGCGCGCGCGGGTATCCGCTGGCACATGCCTACGTGCCAGCCCAGAGCATCCGCAACGGTGTCGTGCGCGTGGTTGTGATCGAGCCACGCTTCGATCGCATCCGCATCGACAATGCATCCCGCCTGTCCTCGCCGCAGGCGCGCCGCACGCTCGACCTGCGTTCCGGACAGACCATCACCGACGACAACCTCGACCGCGGTCTGCTGCTGCTCAACCGCACGCCCGGCGTGCGTGTGGCCGGCACCCTGGTGCCCGGCGCGCAGCCGGCCACCAGCAGCCTGCAAGTCAAGCTGGACAGCACCCCGGTGCTGCATACCCAGCTGTTCGCCGACAACTACGGCAACGCCAGCACCGGTCGCGCACGCGGCGGCGTCAACCTGAATCTGGACAATCCCTTCGGACACGGCGCGCAGCTCGCCTTCAATGCTTTGACCTCCGCTGGCGGCTTGCTGCATGCCGGGGGCTTCAACTTCACTTCGCCCGATCTGCGCAACGGTCTGCGCGCCGGCGTCTACGGCTCGCGCACGCTGTATCGCCTGGGCGGCGACTTTGCCGCACTCGGCATCCGCGGACGCGTCAACCAGGCTGGCGTGGATCTGGACTACCCGCTGATCCTTCGCCCCGGACGCCTGCTGCAGGTTCGACTGGACCTGCTTCGCAACGGTTTCGACCAGAATAACGCCACCGCATCCACTCTCGGCCACTCGCACATCCGCATGACCCGCCTGAGCCTGAGCGGCGTGCGCGCCGATGCCCACGGCAACACCTCCGGCGGCCTGAGTATCAGCCACGGCAATCTGTCTCTGGACAACGCCGATGCCCGCCTGACCGACAGCTCCGGACCGCAAGCCGGTGGTGCCTTCTGGGTTGCCCAGTTGCAAGCGCTGCGCAGTCAGAAGTTGCCGGCCCACTGGACGCTGAACGCGGGCATCGAAGCCCAGCTGGCCAGCCACCCGCTCGATGGCAGCCAGCAGTTCTACCTGGGCGGGCCGTATGCCGTCATGAGCGCACCGGTCAGCGCCGGTGGCGGCGATGCCGGCGTGCTGCTCGACGTGCGACTGGCCCACGCCCTGCTCGATGTCGGCGCACAGCACCTGAGTGGAAGCTTTCTGTTGCAGTCCGGCAAGGCCTGGCGTCGCGGCTCGGCCTCCGGCTCACCGCAGTCCACGCATCTGAGCGGTGCCGGCCTGGGGCTGGATTACCGCTTCGAACGCCGCGTCCAGGCCAGCCTGACCTACGTCCACGGCCTGGGCAACACACGCACCCCGGACGGCACCCGTACCGATGGCGAGTTCTGGGGCCGCGTGAGCATCGACCTGTAAACATCCGAGGCAACGATCCATGAATCACATCTATCGACTGGTCTGGAATCACACCCTCGGCATGCTGGTCGCGGTGAGCGAAATCGCCCGCGGCAAGCACGGAGGTATCGTGCGACGCGGCGAACGGCGCGTGCGCATCCGCCCGCTCCGCTCCGCCCTGCTGGCGGCCCTCGGGCTTGCCCCGGCGCTGTCCCTGGCGCGGCCACCGCTGTCCCAACAGCTTCTCCCGAACCTGAGCAGCACGTCGCCGAGCACAACGCCCGCGACTCAACCGGCCCTTGCAGCACCCGCCACGCCGCTGCCCGTCGGCGGACAGGTCGTCGGCGGACAGGCGGCAATCACACAGAACAACGACACCCTCACCGTCCACCAAACCAGCCAGAACGCCATCATCGACTGGCAATCCTTCGACATCGGGTCGGGCTACACCGTCCGCTTCGATCAACCGGGCAGCTCCAGCGTCGCGCTGAACCGCGTGCTCGGCAGCGACCCGAGCGCGATCTACGGACACCTCGACGCCAACGGCCAGGTATTCCTGGTCAATCCCAATGGCATCTATTTCGCTCCCGGTACAAGCGTCGACGTGGGCGGCATCGTGGCGTCCACGCTGGACATCGCCAATCAGGATTTCCTCTCGGGCAACTACCACTTCACGGGCGCCAGCACGGCTGGCGTGCGCAATGACGGCCGTCTTCGCGCCCACGATGGCGGCTATGTCGCCCTGCTCGGCGCCAACGTCAGCAACCACGGCAGCATCGTCACGCCGGGTGGCGCTGCGGCGCTCGGTGCCGGCGATCGCGTCTCGCTGACCCTAACGGGCAACCACCTGCTGAACTTCGAAGTCAGCGGCGCGGCACTGAATGCACTGGCCCACAACGGCGGCCTGATCCGCGCCGACGGCGGCAAAGTGATCCTGAGCGCCAAGGCGCGGGACGCACTGCTGCAGACGGTGGTGAACAACAGCGGGCAGATCCAGGCACAGACGGTGACCGATCACGACGGCACCATCGAACTGCTGGGCGGTGACAGCGGTACCGTGCAGGTCGGAGGCACTCTGGATGCCTCCGCCCCGAATGGAGGCGACGGCGGATTCATCGAGACCTCCGGCACCCACGTCAAGATCGCCGGCGACGCCACCGTCACCTCCCACGCCGCATCCGGCGCCGACGGCCACTGGCTGATCGACCCGCAGGACTTCACCATCGCCGCATCCGGCGGCGACATGACCGGCGCGGCGCTATCGACCGCGCTGGGCGGCGGCAACGTCACCATCCAGTCCACCACCGGCGGCACCGCCGGCAACGGCGACATCTTCGTCAACGACACGGTTGCCTGGAGCGCCAACACACTCACGCTGAACGCCTACCGCGACATCGTCGTCAACACCGCGATGAACGGCTCGGGCACCGCCGGACTGGCGCTGGAGTACGGCCAGGGCTCGGCCAGCGGCGTCATCAACAGCGTGGCATCCGACTACATCGTCCATGCGCCGATCAACCTGGCCAACACGGGCAGCTTCTCCATCAAGATGGGTACGTCTGGCAGCACGATCGGCTACACCATCATCACCAGCCTGGGCACCGCGGGCGATGCCAGCACCACGCCCAGCACCATGACCCTGCAAGGGGTGACCGGCGGCAGCATGAGCGCCAACTACGTCCTGGGCGCCGACATCGATGCCTCGACCACGGCAAACTGGAACCCCGATGGCTTTGGCGGCTACTACGGCTTCGACCCCATCGGCGACGGCAGCGGCGGCTCCACCTTCACCGGCAGGTTCGATGGCCTGGGCCACACCATCAGCAACCTGACCACCCGTGCCCATCTGGCGTTCGCGGCGAGCTTGTTCGGCTACACGAGCAACAGCTCGATCCGCAACATCGGCATGGTCGGCGGCAGCGTCACCGGCATCCGTTATGCCGGCGGACTGGTCGGGTACGCCATCGGCGGAACCATCGACAACGCCTACGCCACCGGCACGGTGAGCACAACGTCCACCAACGACAGCGCCGGCGGACTGGTCGGCGTCAACAGCGGCACCATTAGCAACGCTTACGCCACCGGCAACGTCAACGGCACTACCAACACCGGCGGGCTGGTCGGCCAGAACACCGGCACGATCAGCAATGCCTATGCCACCGGCAACGTCGTTGGCGACTCTGAAGTCGGCGGCCTGATCGGACTCAACCTTGGATCCAGCTCCAAGATCAGCAACGTCTACGCCAGCGGCAACGTCAGCGGCAACGGCATCCGAATCGGTGGCCTGATCGGATACAGCAGCAATGGGTCGATCAGCAACGCCTACGCCACCGGCGACGTCAGCGGCGGATCCATCGTCGGCGGGCTGCTGGGATACGTGTATGCCAGCACGGTGAGCAATGTCTACGCTACCGGCAAGGTCAGCGGCAGCAGCGACGTCGGCGGGCTGGTCGGAAGAAAAGACGCTCTTTTCGGCACCATCACCAACGGCTACTGGGACACCACCACCACCGGCAAGGGCACCAATGCCGGCTACGGGTACCTCACTGGCACAGCGACGGGCGGAGGTGGCCTGACCACCGCGCAGTTGGCCGCAGCCCTGCCCTCGGGCTTCGCCTCCAGCAACTGGGACAACGCCGGCAACCAGACCACACCGTATCTGCTGGCCAACGCCAGCCTGCCCAGCGTGAGCGGCCACGTGACCCTGGGCACGGACGCCAGCGCCACGCCGACCTACTACAACGTCATTCTCAACCTCACTCAGCTGCAAAACATCAACAGCACCGGCCTTGGCCTCAACTACGTGCTGGGCAACACCATCGACGCCTCAGCCACGGCAAACTGGAACGGCGGCGCCGGCTTCGTACCGTTCGGCAACAACTACTTCACCAATGCGTTCACAGGCGTGTTCGAAGGCCTGGGCTTCACCGTCAGCAACCTCACCATCAACCGGCCGTCCGCCAGCTATGTGGGCCTGTTCGGCGTGGTGGGCAGCGGCGGCGTGGTGCGCAATATCGGTGTCACCGGTGGCAATGTCACCGGCTCCTACTGTGTGGGCGCACTGGCCGGCGCAAATCTCGGCACCATCACCGATGCCTACGCGACCAGCAGCGTCACCGGCAATTCCCTTGTGGGCGGCTTGGTCGGCTTGAACACCAATGGCTCGATCAGCAACGTCTATGCCACCGGCAACGTCACCGGCTCCGGCAACTACGAACAGGACATTGGCGGGCTGGTCGGCTATAACTCCAATGGCGCGATCAACAACGCCTATGCCACCGGCAACGTCACCGGCAAGTGGCAGATCGGCGGGCTGGTCGGACTCAATTCCAATAGCTCCACGATCAGCGATGTCTACGCCACCGGCAACGTCGTCGGCACCCATGAGGTCGGTGGACTGGTGGGTTCCAATACAGCGGACTCCACGATCACTAACGCCTATGCCACCGGCAGCGTCAGCGGCACCAACCACTTCGGCAGGCTGGTCGGAAGCAATTCGAACGGCGCGGTCATCACCAACGGCTACTGGGACACCAGCACCGGCCTCGCCACCGGTATCGGCAACAACGCCGCCACCGTCACCGGCGGTGGCGGCCTGACGACCGCGCAGTTGTCTGCCGCACTACCCTCGGGCTTCAACAGCAGCATGTGGGCCAACGCCGGCAACCAGACCACGCCTTACCTGCTGAGCAACGCAAGTTTCGACACCTACAGCGGTTCGGTGATCCTGGGTACGGACACCAGCGCCACGCCCGCGCAGTACAAGGTGATTACCGGCCTCACCCAGTTGCAGAACATGAACAGCACCGGGCTGGGCCTCGACTACGTGCTGGGCAACAATATCGACGCCTCGGGCACTTCCACCTGGAACAGTGGCGCGGGCTTCGTGCCTATTGGTGATTCCACTACGCACTTCACCGGCATTTTCGACGGATTGGGGCACTCCATCTCCAGCCTCACCGTCAACCGGCCAGGCACCTACTACGTGGGTCTGTTCGGCTACTCCAGCGGCACCTTGCGGGATGTCGGTCTGCTGAACAGCAGCATCAACGGCTTGGGCTTGGTCGGCGCTCTGGTCGGTCGCAGTGACGGCACAGTGGAATATGACTACGCCATTGGCGGCAGCGTGGCCGTGGCCCAGCATGGCGCCGGCGGACTGGTGGGACAGAGCAGCGGCACCATCAAGGACAGCTACGCCACCGACAGCGTGGCCGGCCTGAACAGTGGCGTCGCCTCCACCGCCATCGGTGGACTGGTCGGCTCGATGCTGATCGGCAGCACCACGAGCAACAGCTACGCCACCGGCAGCGTCAGCGGCGCCGGCGACGTCGGTGCGCTGGTGGGACAGAATTCCGGCACAGTCAGCACCAGTTACTGGGACACCGACACCTCCGGCGCTACCGCCGGTATCGGTGCCGCCTATTCGGGCGCCACCACCAGTGGCACCACCGGACTGACCAGCACGCAGATGCTGCAGCAAGCCAGCTTCACCGGATTCGACTTCAGCTCGTCGCCGGTGTGGGTGATCTATGAGGGCCACACCATGCCGCTGCTCAACGTGTTCCTCACCCCGCTCACGGTGACCGCTCCGGATCAGCACCAGACCTACACCGGCGGCACCTTCGGTCTGCTCAACCCGACCTACTCGGTGACGGGCGCGGACACCTCCGGTCATCTGTTCGGCCTCGGCGATGCGTACGCCGGCGCGGTCCATGTCGGCAGCTACAATCCGGATTTGTGGTCCGACCAGCAGGGCTACCGCATCACGTACGTCGGCGGCGCGCTGACCATCGATCCCAAAGCGCTGACGCTCTCCGGTCTGACCGTCGACAACAAGGTCTACGACGGCACCGCCGCCGCGACCATCGGCAGCTTCGGCTCGCTTTCCGGTGTCGTCGCCGGCGATTCCGTCAATCTGGTGACCAGCGGCGGCACGGCGAACTTCGCTGACGCCAATGCCGGGACCGGAAAGTCCGTCACGATCTCGGGCTTGTCTCTGTCGGGCAGCTCCTCCGCCGACTACACCGTGACCGGCATCGTCACTACCGCCGACATCACGGCTCGTCCGCTCACCGTGACGCTCACCGGAAACCCGACCAAGTCATACGACGGCACGACGAGTGCACGCCTGAATGCGTCGAACTTCCTGCTCAGCGGTTTCGTGTCCGGCCAGGGCGCGACCGTGAATCAGACGACCGGCACCTATGCCGATGCCGGACCCGGCAGCGGCATCGGCGTATCGGCCACACTCGCTTCGACCGATTTCCTGGCCGACAGCGGCACCCTGCTCGGCAACTACATCCTGCCCACCCTGGCCAAGGGAACCGGCGCGATCCTCATGTCGAGCGTGCCGGGCAGCGCATCCTCGATCTCGTTCGCGTCGAGCGCTTCCTACGGTCGCGTCGGTATCGACAGCTTTGCACTGCCCCTGAACCCGCTGCTGCAGAACAGCATTTACGCGCCAGGCAAACCCACCACGGTGCATCTGACCGTGCAGCCGTCGTCGGAGACGCCCAGCGAGGCCCGGCGCTGCCTGAATCAGTCGATGGATCCTTTCGCCAAAGCTGCAAGCGGCAGCTGCATGAAGCATTGACGACAGACCCGGCGAGCGGACCAGACACGCTCGCCAGACTCAAGCGTTACCGGACCACCCCTGCCATCGGTTGACTTGGCGGGACCGCAGCCGCGCCGTAGGATGGCCGGATGCGGCGATGGATATGCCGAACGGCGTCCGTCCAGGACGCCCGCCGAACGGCCGTCGCCCGCGCTCTCGTCTTTTCGTCCTTCACAGGGAGTGTTTCATGCCCATCCGCTCGCTGCGGCCCATGCTGGCCTGCGTTCTGCTCGGTTTCGGCTTCGTTGCCGCCCCCCACCCCGCCCAGGCCAAGCCGACCGCGGCCGCCGCGCACGAGCACGTACTGCGCGCCACGCTGAAGAACGGTCTGCGCGTAGTCATCGTGCGCGACACCCTCTCGCCCATGGTCACCACCCAGATCACCTATCTGGCGGGCGGCTACGAGACGCCGAAGGACTTCCCCGGCACCGCGCACGCACTGGAACACATGATGTTCCGCGACAGCAAGGGCCTGACCGGCGCACAGCTCAACGAGATGACCGGCAAGATGGGCGGGCAGAACAACGCCTTCACCACCATGGACGCCACCCAGTACTACTTCGTGGCGCCGTCGGCCTATCTGAACGTGCTGCTGCACATCGAGGCCGCGCGCATGAACGGCGCGCTGCTGACCGAAAAGGACTGGCAGCTGGAGCGTGGCGCGATCGAGCAGGAAGTCTCGCGCGACATCTCCGACCCGGGTTATCTGGCGTTCCAGGAAGCCGAGCGCACGCTGTATGCCGGCACCGGCTACGCCGAGGACGCGCTGGGATCGCGCCCGACCTTCGACAAGACCGACTCGAAAGTCCTGCGCAGTTTCTACCGCCACTGGTATGTGCCCAACAACGCCATCTTCGTCATCGTCGGCGACGTCGACCCGCAGACCACGCTGACCAAGGTGAAGCAGCTGTTCGGCGACATTCCCGAACGCGCCACGCCGAAGCGTCGCCCCGTCGTACTGAAGCCGTTCAAGCCGCGCACCATCACCAAGACCACGCCCGACGCCACCGGCTCGGTGCAGTTCATGTACCGCATGCCCGGCCTCAAGACCAAGGATGCCGCGGCCGCACAGGTGCTGATGGATGTGCTCAACAACGCGCGCAGCCCGCTGTCCAAGCTGGCCGCGGACGGCAAAGTGCTCGACGCCGGCGCCGGCACGCAGACCTTCACCCGCGGCGGCATCGGCGTGGTCCAAGTCAGCGTGCCCAAGGGCGGCAACGCCGACCAGGCGCGCAAGGACATGGACGGCGTGCTCAATGCACTGCGCAAGCACGGCGCCCCGGCTGACCTGGTTGCCGCAGCCAAGCGCTCCGAGCTGGCCGACGCCGAGTTCAACAAGAACAGCGCCGTGAGTCTGGCCAGTGCGTGGTCGCAGGCCCTGGCGTGGCAGGGACTGGATTCGCCCAAGCAGGCAGAGGATCAGATCCGCAAAGTCACGGTCGCCGACGTCGACCGCGTGCTGCGCGCGTACCTGAAGCCGGATCAGCGCGTGACCGTCGTGCTCACGCCCAACCCCGACGGCAAGCGTCCGCCGCAGAGCGCCGGTTTCGGCGGCACCGAGAGCTTCGCCAGCAACGACAAGCTGGACGTGCCGCTGCCGAGCTGGGCCGAGAAGGCGCTGAACAAGCTGGAAATGCCACACTGGACGCTGAACCCGACGCAGATGAAGCTGGACAACGGCATCACGCTCATCGTGCAGCCGGAGAAGATCAGCAAGACCGTCACCGTCTACGGCCGCATCGACCAGAACGAGAACATGCAGGCACCCAAGGGGCAGAAGGGTGTCGGCCAGGTGCTGGCCTCGCTGTTCGACTACGGCACTCGCTCGCTCGATCGCGACGCGTTCCACAAGGCGCTGGACGATATCGCCGCACGCGCCTCGGCAGGACCCAGCTTCTCGCTGGCCGTCCCCAGCGCCGACTTCGACCGCGGCATGCAACTGCTGGCCGACAACGAGCTGCACCCCGCCTTGCCGGCCAAGGCATTCGCCATCAAGCAGCAGTCCATCGCCCGAGAACTGGCCGGACGCATGCAGTCGCCGCGCTACAAGATGAACCAGGCGCTCAAGCGCGCGCTGTTCCCCGCCGGTGACGCATCGCTACGCGAAGCCACGCCGCAGAACGTCATGAAACTGACCCTGGGCGACGTGAAGAACTACTACGCCCGCACCTACCGTCCCGACATGACCACCATCGTGGTGGTCGGCGACGTGACGCCACAGCAGGCCAAGGCCGCAGTCGAGAAGTACTTCGGCGCATGGAAGGCACACGGCAACAAGCCGGACGTGGTGCCGCACAAGGTGCCGCTGAACAAGGCGCACTACGAGGTCGTGGACAACCCGTACGCCTCGCAGGACACCGTCCTGATGGCGCAGAACCTGGACATGGATCTGCACAATGCCGACCGCTACGCGCTGGACCTGGGCAATGACGTGCTCGGCGGCAACGGCTTCGCCTCGCGCCTGATGGTCGACGTGCGCGTGCGCCACGGCTACGCCTACGGCGCCAGTTCCGGACTCGACATCGGCCGCTCGCGCAGCATGTTCTACGTGTACTACGGCAGCGATCCGGAGAAGGTGTCCAAGGTGGACGGCCTGATCCACCAGAACCTGGCCGCCATGCGCGACACGCCGGTCAGCGAGGACGAGCTTACCAACGCCCGCCAGTACGAGATCCGCTCGATCCCGCTGCAGGTGTCCAGCGTCAACCGCATCGCCCGTTCGCTGGCGACCTGGAGCATCCACGGCGAACCGCTGAATCAGCCAATGATCGCCGCCGGACATTACCTGAAGCTGGATGCCGAACAGATCCGTGCAGCATTCCGCAAGTACCTGCATCCCGACCGTCTGGTGCAGGTGGTGCTGGGACCCGCGCCCAAGAAGCACTGATCGGATGCGTTCCCGACGGCAGCCCGCCATGTGCGCGGCTGCCGTCCCGACGAAGTCCTCCGAGCAACTCGGAAGGCTTCCCCCATCACTCCCTGACCGGGGGCCAGGGTGTAGCGACCTTTCCGTGCAGCCGAATCCTGGCTGCGCACGACGCATCGCACGCAGCTGACTGCACTGGAAAGCGAGCCGTCCGCATAGGCCGATCCGGAGAGTCCCTAGACCTTTCGACAGGCGACATCCACCTGAAAAGCCGGCACAATCAAAGCCCTGAGTCACGCTACACAGGGGGTGTAGGCGCCGGCGGCCGCTTCTGATGCAACATCGGAAGCTTCTTCCGTCGCCGACGCTTCGATGGCGAAACCGGCACGCATCGCACTGCTCCGCCTGCACTGGCTGTTTGTCTTCATGGCGATCGGCGCAGTGGCGATTGCCTGCACGAAGCGCGTTCACGCATCCGATCCCCCCGCGCTTCTGCACGGCGCTTGGCTTGCAGCCCAGCCGGGCGATACACCGGCAGGTGTGATGCGGGAAGCCGAAAGCGGCCGGTTTCACGTCTTCGATACGCAACGCCTGGAAACCATCCCGCGCGGCGCCCTGGGCACCTGGGTGCTGCTTCAGCCTCGCGCGCCCGGTCTGCAGGGTGCGCGCGTGCTGAGCATACCGTCACCGCCTTTCGGGTCCGTCACGCTGTATGACCGCGACGGACCACTGAGCACGACCTCGCCGACCACGCTCGATCCGGACCTGAAGGCCCACGGACGGATCGCCTTCGCCCTGCCGCAAGCATGGTCCAGCACGGCGCCGATCCTGTTGAAGTTCGAGCACACGGACAACCTCAACACGCCAGTGCGTTTTGTTCTGGCGACACGCGCCGAATTCCGCCGCGTGGACACCCTGTGGATCGTCATGGCCAGTGCGAGCCTTGCCGTCATGCTGGCGATGGGACTGGTGGCGCTGTGCTTTTCCAGCATGCTCGGCGACACCACTTTCGCCTGGTATGCCGCCTATGTATGCAGTTATGCCGGCCTGCAGGCGGTGCAGACCGGCTTCGTGTTCCAGCCGCTGCATCTGGCCTTCATCCAGCCGATCGCGCTCTCGATTGGCTCGGCGCTGACCGCCATCGCGATGATCAGCGCGGTGCTGTTCATGGTCCGCTTCTGCGATCTGCGCCAGCACGCGCCGTGGCTGCGCAGACTACTGCTGGCCCTGGCCGGCATGATGACGATGCTGGCCACGCTCCAGGTCTTCGATCTCCCGATCACCCGCGAGATCATGCACGCACTGTTCAACCCGCTGCTCGCGCTGTGCTCCGGGCTGATGGTGCTGGCCGGTTCCGTGGCGCTGCTGCGCGGTTCGCGCCCGGCCCTGTTCTTCCTGTTCGGCTGGCTGCCTCTGCTTGTGCTTACGGCGCTGACCAGCATCCAGGTCAGCGGCGGACTCGCTCATGTCGAATGGCTCAACGAGGCCAGTCTGGCGGCCGGCGCCATCGAAGCGCTGGTGCTGGCCATCGGCCTGGCCGATCGCTCGCTGACCATGCGTCGCGATCACCACATCGCCCGCGAACTGGCCGACAAGGATCCGCTGACCGGCGTGCTGAACCGCCGCGGCTGGATCGACGCCGCGCAGAAGCACATGCAGGACACGCAACAGACCCACGCCATCCTGTTCATGGACCTGGACCATTTCAAGACGCTCAACGACGAACTCGGCCACGGCGCGGGCGACCAGGCGCTGATCGCCATGGCCGGCAACCTGGCCACCGAATTACGCCCGCAGGACCTGCTCGGCCGATTCGGCGGCGAAGAGTTCGTCGCGCTGCTCAGCGGCACCGACAGCAACAATGCCCTGCTCGTCGCACAGCGGCTATGTCGGCGCCTGCACCGACTGGAGATTCCGCTGGATCATCGGGGCAATCTGCTGACTGTCAGCATCGGGCTGGCCACGCGGCGACCCAACGACACCCTGTCGAGCCTGGTCGAACGCGCGGACGCAGCCATGTACACCGCCAAATCACGCGGACGCAACCGCGTGGTCGACGAACGTCAGGTGGAAACCGCGCGGCGTCCCGTGCTGCGTCCGTCGCGGGCGGCGCCGGACATGACCGACACCGACCCGCCCCGGCGCAGCGAACAGTCCGTCTGAATCGAACGTCATCGCTGCCCGCTTAGCGCCGCGCCTTCGACAGCAAACGCAGGATCTCCAGATACAGCCAGACCAGCGTGACCATCAGCGCGAAGGCGCCATACCACTCCATGTACTTCGGCGCACCCCGTGTGCTCGCCTGATCGATCATGTCGAAGTCCAGCACCAGGTTCAGTGCGGCGAGTCCGACCACCAGAAGGCTGAAACCGATGCCCAGCGCGCCGGATTCATGAATGAACCCGATGCCCTGCATCCCGGTAAAGGCACGCAGACCGATGTCGACCAGGTAGAGCAGCGCGATCGCGCCGGTCGCGCCGACCACGCCCATGCGGAATTTGTCCGTGACGCGGATCCAGCCAGCACGGTACGCCACGAGCATCACCGCCAGCACGCCGAACGTCAGCCCGACCGCCTGGAACACGATGCCGTGATAGCTCATCTCGAAGAAGGCCGAGATGCCGCCCAGGGCAAAGCCTTCGGCGATGGCATACAAGGGCGCGGTGACGCCGGCCCAGGACTGCTTGAACACCGTAACCATGGCCAGCACGAAGCCGACGAGGAAACCGCCCCACATGAACGGTGTGATGCTGGCGACGGCGGCCTCAACCTGACCCCCGGCCAGCGCGGCGTCGAAACGATTCCACGTCCAGAACGCCGAGACCAGGCTCAGCGCCAGCAACAAGGCCGTCTTGGCCACGGTGCCGTTCATGGTCATGCGTTCGCCGTCGGCGAACAGCCCCTGGAAAGTCTTGTCGCGCAACACCGGATTGTTCGTACGCATTCCTCTGCTCCTGGGCATCAAAAAGGCCGCCTGAGCGACCGTGAATCCTGCCGACATGGTACCCGCTTGCCCGGCTCCACGACAGGATGCCGGCGGCCTTCGGTCGGTGTAGGCTTGGACCATCGAATCGGACGGAAGTGCCCGGCATGCGCGTTCGTGACCTTGGATACCTCGCCGTATTTCTCACCGCTGCTCTGCCGCTCGAAGCCTGGTGGCTGATGCGTGGCGGCGTGGCACCGGATCTGGCCGCCTGGATGCCGCTGGCGGTCATCTACGGTCTGGTCCCGCTGCTGGACGTGCTGCTCGGCCGCGACCGCAGCAACCCGGTCGACGAAGCCCAGGCACAACGTCTGGACGCGCAACGCTGGTTCCGCGTGCTGACCTGGCTCTGCGTGCCGATATGGCTGGCACTGCTGGTTTTCTGCATGAAGCAGATCACGACGCTTCCGCTCGGTCCGATCGGTCAACTCGGCTGGCTGCTCTCGACCGGCACTATCGGCGGCGTGCTGGCCATCAATGTCGCCCACGAACTCATCCACAAGGCCGGTCGCCTGGAGCCCCTGCTGGGCGGCATCGCGCTGACCAGCGTGGGTTATTTCGGCTTCAAGATCGAACATCTGCGTGGCCACCATGTCCGCGTCGCCACCCCCGAGGATGTATCCAGCGCACGCCTCGGCGAATCGGTGTATCCATTCGTGCTTCGCGCGCTGATCCACAACCCGCGCGCAGCCTGGCGGCTGGAAGTCGAACGACTGCAGCGGCGCGGCCTGCCGCCCCTGTCCTGGCACAACGAGATGCTGCGCTGGTCGCTACTGTGGCTGCTGATGCTCGCCGCCGCGACGCTATGGACCGGATGGGCGGGCGCCCTGTTCTTCATTGCCCAGGGCATCATCGCGTCGGCCACGCTGGAAGTGATCAACTACGTCGAACACTACGGGCTGCGCCGCGTCCGCGATGCGCAGGGCCGCTACGAACGCGTCACGCACCTGCATTCATGGAATGCCAGCCAGCGGCTTACCAACTGGCTGCTGTTCCAGTTGCAGCGGCATTCCGATCATCATGCGCACGCGCGGCGGCGCTATCAGGTGCTGCGACATCATGCCGACAGCCCGCAGCTGCCGACCGGCTATGCCGGCATGTTCGTGCTGGCGCTGGTGCCGCCGCTGTGGCGACGGGTGATGGATCATCGCGTGCGGGACTTCAACGCACGCAGCGCGATGCCTGCGCAAGCCTGACCGAAGCCGAAGCGCTCAGCCTCAGCCCGGCGGCCACTGCATGCGGCGGCCGCCCAGCAGATGCACATGCAGGTGATACACCGTCTGTCCGCCGTGCTCGTTGCAGTTGATCACGGTGCGATAGCCGTCTTCGGAAAGCCCTTCCTCGCGCGCATAACTCGCGGCGGCCAGCAATACCTTGCCGAGCAGCTCGGCATCCTGCGTGCGCGCCGCGTCCAGCGTCGCGATCGGCTGTTTGGGGATGAACAGCACGTGCACCGGCGCCTGCGGATTGAGATCGCGGAAACCCAGCACCTCGTCATCCTCGTAGACGATGTCCGCGGGAATCTCGCGGCGGATGATCTTGCCGAAGATGGTGTCGTTGCTCATGTGAAATCTCCAGAATCCTTGGTGAATCGCCGGAACATACCGACCGAAGCGGGTGCGCTGGCACGGAACCCGAACCGTTCGTACAGACGCACGCCCGGCGGATCGGCCAGCAGGGAAACGAATGCGCCGTCCGACGCGCGGGTACGCAGGGTTTCCGTCAAGCGCCGCATGATTTCGCCGCCGAGGCCCCGGCGCTGAAAGGAAGGATGCACCGCGATATCGACGATCTGGAAGAAACAGCCGCCATCGCCGACAACGCGTCCCATGCCAACCAGGCGCCCTTCCCGGCGCACGCATACCGCGCACCAGGCCCCGGCCAGTCCCCGCTCGGCAGCCGTGTGCGTGAAAGGACTGAGTCCTGCCGCGGCGCGGAGCGCCAGATACTCGTCGACATCCGGGGACGCTTCCTGCCAGTCGAAATCGTCCGCCGCCATGAGTTTCAGTCCACGGCCTGACGGCCGCCGAAGGCATGCGCCAGCGTGCTGCGGTCGACGTACTCCAGCTCGCCGCCCAACGGCACGCCATGCGCCAGACGCGTGGCCCGAATGCCCGCGGCGCTGGCCAGCTTGCCCAGATAGTGCGCGGTGGCCTCGCCTTCGACAGTGGGGTTCGTGGCGATGACCATTTCGCTGATCTCGCCCTCTTCCAGTCGCGCGGCCAGCGTGTGCAGACCGAGTTCTTCCGGTCCCGTACCGTCCAACGGCGACAGGCGGCCCAACAGCACGAAATACTGCCCGCGATAGCCGGTGGCCTGTTCAATGGCGGCCAGATCGCTGGGCGACTCGACCACGCACAGGATGTGTGGATCGCGCGCCGCGTTGGCGCATACGGCGCACACTTCGTCCTCGCTGAAATTCCGGCAGCGCGAACAATTGCCGATGTGCTCCATGGCCTGCTCCAGCGCCGAGGCCAGACGCCGACCGCCGGAACGGTCGCGCTCGAGCAGTTGAATGGCCATGCGCTGCGCGCTCTTGCCGCCCACGCCGGGCAGGCAGCGCAACGCGTCGACCAATTCGGCCAGCAGAGGCGAACTCGCACTCATGCGCGGCTCCCGAAAGCCGGAAGACGATCCGTACTCGCAGCGCTCGACACAAGCCGCGCGCAGCAGGTGGCAAACGGCATCCGAATCATCAGAACGGCAGCTTCATGCCCGGCGGAAGATTCATGCCGGCTGTCATGCCGCTCATCTTTTCCTTGCTCAGCTCGGACACCTTGTTGACGGCATCGTTGGTCGCCGCGGCGACCAGATCCTCGGCCATCTCCGGATCGTCGGCGAACAGCTTGCGGTCGATCTGCACGCGGCGCACTTCATGCGAGCCGCTCATGGTCACGTTGACCAGACCACCGCCAGCGCTGCCGGTGACCTCCATCTGCGCGATCTCTTCCTGCGCGCGCTTCATCTTTTCCTGCATCTGCTGGGCCTGCTGCATCAGCTGGCCGATCTGTCCTCGCATGTTCTGGACCTCTCGTTCGTTGTAAGGGGCGGTGCAGCGGCGGCCTTCAGCCGTCCAGCGGGCGCACCGACTGCGGCACCACGCGGGCGCCGAATTCGCGTTTCAGGGTCTGCACCAGCGGATCGTCCTGCATGGACTGCTCGGCGGCGCTCTGCTGTTCGCGACGCTGGGCTTCGGCGCGGGTCGCCGGCGTGTCGCCGACGCCTTCGGCGCTGCCGACGAAGCGCAAACGAACACGGCGACCCATCGCATCGCTGATGCGCTCGGCCATCTGCCCGGTCATCGGCTCCACTGCCAGCTCGGCATGATTGCTATCGAGCAGCAGCTCCAGCGTGTCGTTCTCGAAACTGCGGATGCGCGCGTTGATGGCCAGCGCCCGCATCGGACCGCGCAGCTCGGCGCGTTCGATCAGCTGTTCCCAGTCCGGAAGTCCATCCTGACCGAGCGAGACCGGCGCAGCGGCGACGGGCGGCGGCGCGGGTTCGCGCACGGCCGGTGGCGGCGCTTGCGGCGCAGGCGCCGGGACAGCGGACGGTGCGACCGAGGCTTGCCTCGGAGCGGAAGATGGCGTGGACGGCGCGGAACGCGGTGCCGCCGATGCCGCGCGACGCCCGGCCCCACCGGCTTCGGGTCCGGCACTTCCCTCCGAAGACGGACCGAAGGCCAGCATGCGCAACAGGGCCATCTCGAACCCCGTACGCGCATCCGGGGCCAGATTCAGTTCACGCCCGCCCTGGGTCGCGAACTGGTAATAGAGCTGCACATCCTGCGGATCGAGTTGCTGCGCCAACGTGGCCAGTGCCGCATCGTCGTCGCCGGCTTCGGCATCGGCCTCCAGCGACGGCACCAACTGGCGCAGCTGGATGCGATGCAGCACGCCGGCCAGATCGTTCAGCACGCCGCCGAAATCAGGCGAGAACGAGGCGATCTGCGCGCTCTGCCGCATCAACGCCTCGCCATCGCTGGCGGCCAGCGCCTCCAGTAGCCCCATCACCTGACTGCGTTCGACGCTGCCGAGCATGGCGCGCACGTCGTCGGCCTTCAGCACGCCGCCGCCGTAGGCCAGAGCCTGGTCGAGCAGCGACAAGCCGTCGCGCATCGAACCGTCGGCGGCACGCGCCAATTCGCCGATGGATACGGGATCGTGCTCCACGCCCTCGGCCTCGAGGATGTGCTGCATCTGACCGCTGATCTGGTCCGGCAGCAGACGCTTCAGATTGAACTTGAGACAGCGCGACAACACCGTCACCGGGAGTTTCTGCGGATCAGTGGTGGCGAGCAGGAACTTCACGTGCGGCGGCGGCTCTTCCAGCGTCTTCAGCAAGGCGTTGAAGGCACTCTTGGAAAGCATGTGCACCTCATCGACCAGATAGACCTTGAAGCGACCGCGCGTCGGCGCGTATTGCGCGTTCTCGATCACCTCGCGCACATCGTCGACACCAGTATTGCTGGCCGCGTCGATTTCCAGCAGGTCGACGAAGCGCCCCTCGTCGACGGCGGTGCAGATGGCGCACTGCCCGCATGGATCGGCTGACTGACCCTGTTCGCAGTTCAGCGACTTGGCGAAGATGCGCGCGATGGTGGTCTTGCCCACGCCGCGCGTGCCGGTGAACAGATAGGCATGATGCGTGCGCCCGGTGTCGAGCGCGTTGGACAGAGCGCGAACCACGTGCTCCTGACCCACCAGTTCGGTGAATCGGCGTGGACGCCACTTGCGGGCCAGTACCTGATACGTCATGCCGGAGACCGTCGGGAAGCAGATACCGATTGTGCCAACTCGCACCGCGCAAGTCAGCACGGGAACGCTACGGATGCATTTCGGGGGGCTGAAAAGGTGGCGACCCTGCCAGCCACACCCCGGCACCCGAATCCTCCACTACCGTTGCTTCCTTCCGGACCTGGCGGGATTTGCGAAGTATCGTCGCGGGGGGACCAACAGGGCCACCATAGGCGGAACCGGCGAATTTGCTGAGGCAAAGACGAACGTTCCGAATGTTACGTTCGCGGCTCGAGCCGACGAACGTGGCGGAGAGGGAGGGATTCGAACCCTCGATACGGGAGACCCGTATACCGGATTTCGAATCCGGCGCATTCGACCACTCTGCCACCTCTCCACGGTCGACCGCGCAACCATCGGGCTGCGCGAGCCGGCAATGATACGTTGACGACTTATGGCCCGCAAGCACCATGAAAGACCGCGCTGCTATCCTTGCGACATTTCCCGCACAGGACCCTTTCCATGAGCCTGATCCAGGTACCGGTTTCCCATGGCGAACTGATCGACAAGATCACCATTCTGCAGATCAAGTCCGAGCGCATCGCCGATGCGGCCAAGGTGGCCAACGTGCGCACCGAACTGGACATGCTGGAGGCCACCTGGAACAACGACGATGCCTCCGCGACGGACATCCGCGACGAGCGCGCGCGTCTGAAGGCCGTCAATGAGGCGCTGTGGGACATCGAGGACGCGATTCGCGTGAAGGAAAAGGCCCAGGCCTTCGACGACGAATTCGTCGAACTGGCCCGCTCGGTGTACTTCCGCAACGACGAGCGCGCGGCCATCAAGCGCGAAATCAACCTGAAACTGGGTTCGCAGCTGGTCGAAGAGAAGTCCTACCAGGACTATCGCTCCTGAAGCACTCCACGTCGCTCAGCCCGCTCAGCGACCGATGCCGAGATGCTTCATCAGCGCCTCCATGCGCTCGATGACGTCGGTCACGCCGATCAGGTCCATCACGCCGGGACGCTCGATCTTGGTGCCCCAACGCAGGTCGCGCACCGACTTGTGCAGGAAATGGCGCGCCGCGTCGTCATAGCGGTCCACGCACCAGCGGCGATCCGAGTAAGGCCCCGATCGCGCCGGGTTGCTGGCCGCATGCAGCCCGATTACCGGCGTGCCCACGGCGTTGGCCATATGCATGGGACCGGAGTCCGGCGTCAGCACCATGTCCGCGCGCGAGAACAGCGCCAGCGCACGCTTGAGCGTGTCCCGGCCGGTCAGATCGACCGGCTGCGAGCGGCAGGCGACGAGGATGGCGTCGGCCATCGCCCGCTCCGCCACCGACGGGCCGCCCGTCAGCAGCACGCGCAGGCCGCGCGCGGCGGCATGGTCGATGACCGCGGCATAGCGCTCGGCGCGCCAGTTGCGCAACGGGTGACTGGAACTCGGACTGACCACCAGGGTCGGCGCGGTGATCGGGATCTGCTCGCGCGCCCACTCGCGCGCCTCTTCCGGAACCGGGATGTCCCACTGCACCGAACCGCGCGGCACACCCAGCGGTTCCGCGAAGCTGCCGATCGCATCCAGCGCGTGTTCGCCGCGTCGGGCCGGAATGCGTTCATGCACGAACAGGCCGTGCAGGTCGCGCGAACGCGCGCGGTCGTATCCGATGCGTCGGTCGGCCTGCACCAGCGTGCTCAGCAGGTTCGAGCGCAGCGCCACCTGCATGTGCAGCAGCGCGTCGAAGCGGCGCCCGCCCAACGCCTTGCGCACGGCCCGCATGCCGGCCCAGCCTCTCGCCTTGTCGAACACCACGAATTCCACGCCGGGAAGATCGCCGACGAGTCGATGTTCCAGCTTGCCGATGATCCATGTCAGCGACGCACCCGGGAAATGTGCGCGCAGGCGATGCACCAACGGCACGACATGCGTGACATCGCCGATGGCGGACGTACGGAGCAGGCAGAGGTGGCGAATGGCGTCGCGATCGGTCATCGAGTTGATAGACTGCACAGGTATCCAGGGCGGCACGTATCGTGCCGTACGAAAAGCGAGAACATGACTGACGCACGCATTCATTCCGACGCCGTCGGCACGATTGTGTTCGACGCGGACCTTGCTCCACAAGTCGGACACGCGTGGTTCGATCCCGATGCCTGGGAGCGTGCCAGTCGTCTGCGCGCCCGCGGCGGCGGTCGTGCGTCAGCCTGTTTCGTGGACACGCCCATCGGTCCCTGCGTGCTGCGCCATTTCCATCGGGGCGGCATGGTTGCCCGGCTGCTCGGCGACCGCTACCTGTGGAACGGACGCGAACGCACACGAAGCTTCGCCGAATTCCGTCTGCTGGTGCACATGTCTGCGCTCGACCTTCCGGTGCCGCAGCCGGTCGCCGCGCGCTACCAGCGCTACGGCATGTACTACACGGCCGACCTCATCACGCGGCAGATCGAAGGCGCCAGCACCCTCGCCGCCTGTCTCGCCGAAGGCCGTCTGGACACCGCGCTGGCCGCAGAGACCGGGCGCCTGGTCGCGCGCTTCCACCGCCACGGCGTGTGGCACGCAGACCTGAATGCGCACAATGTGCTGGTCGCGCCCGAAGGGCTGTATCTTATCGACTTCGATCGCGGTGAACTGCGCCGTCCCGCTTCGGGCTGGCGGCAGTCCAACCTGCAGCGCCTGCGGCGTTCACTGGTGAAACTGGGCGCGGCACGGGATGGTGAAGCCGCCTTCGAGCAGGAATGCTGGACGCCGCTCATGCACGCCTATGCTTCGGCATGGGAACGGGAGACGACCGAATGAACTGGACACTGCGCTTCCTCGGCACCGGTGCGGCCGAATTGTCGGCACTGGGCAGCTCCGCGGCCGTACTCGAGCGCGACGGCAAGCCGATCCTGTTGATCGACTGCGGTCCGGACGTGGTGCCACGCTACTGGGAAACCTACGGCGTCGCGCCAGAGGCGCTGTACATCACGCACGTACACATGGACCACGTCGGCGGCATGGAGGCGCTTTTCACACGCATCCGCTTTGGCGAAGAACGCTTCCCCGAACCGATCATCTACACCCATGCGTCACTGGTCCCGCTGCTGCAGGGACGCGTCGCCGACTACCCGAACGTCGCCGCAGAGGGCGGCAGCAACTACTGGGATGCCTTCCGCCTGACGCCCTGCTCGCGCGGGTTCTGGCACGAGGGGCTCTGGTTCGACGTATTCCCGACCCGTCACCACCGCCCGGGCACCTCGTACGGCCTTCACCTGCGCGGATGCTTCACCTTCACCGGAGATACCCGGCCGATCCCGGAAGTGCTCGAAAGTGTCGCGTCGCATGGCGGTCCCATCGCGCACGATTGCAGCTTGCACGGCAATCCTTCGCATTCCGGCGTGGACGACATCGAACGCGAATACACGGCCGATCTGCGCGAACGGATGCTGCTTTATCACTACAGTTCGGCGCAGGACGGCGAGGCATTGCGCGCACGCGGCTTCGCCGTGGTCGAGCCCGGTCAGGCCATCGAACTTCCGACGCCCGATTCGCCACACCCGGACAGCGGCTGAAATCCACGCTGTCGGCTTGTCTGCCAGCCGCAGTGCCTGTATTCTTCCGCCTCTTGGCCGTCGCGCGTCCGCTGTGACGGTCGTTCCGGAGAGGTGTCCGAGTGGCTTAAGGAGCACGCCTGGAAAGTGTGTATACGGCTTATACCCGTATCGAGGGTTCGAATCCCTCCCTCTCCGCCAGATCTTTCGAAACGCCCCGCTCGGGGCGTTTCGCTTTTGTGCCGCAGGCAAGACTCCATCGACTCCGTCGCTGACGCTGCAGATGTCGACTTGAGCGAAATCCACCGCTCCATCCCTGTCGTGCTGTTTCGTCCAGACGACGGCACAGCGCCGAAGGGCCATCGACCACCTGGCACATCACTCACCCATCAGTGGCCAGGGAAAACATGCGCTGATACGATCGAACAGCAGGGGGTTGTGCTTTTTTTTAAGGAGAAAATCATGCACATGCGCACTATGCTTCTCACGGGTTTCATGGCTGCGGCGGCTTTGGCTCTGCCGGGACGGACACTGCACGCCGCACCGCCGAGCTCGTGCGGCGAACAGCTGAACCTGTGCCTCACTGCGGGCTACAGCCCGAGTTATTGCGAGTTTCAATACGATCAATGCGTCAACTCCACGCAACGAAGCGCCGCACAGACCGAGCACGCGCTTCCGTTCAAGGACTGAAGCAGACGCCTTCGGTCTCGATACGTGGAGACGAAGTGATCGGGGGCCGGCGCAAGCCGGTCCCTCTCGTATGCGATACATTCAGACCCACGCTGCGAACATCACCTGCCCCCCCACCCTCGGCCGCCATTCGCCCATGATCGAATTCGGACACGCCACGCACGTCGGATTGCGTCGCACGCGCAATGAGGACACGTACTACGCCGACCCCGCATCCGGCGTATTCCTGGTCGCGGACGGGCTGGGCGGCCACCACCATGGCGCACTGGCCGCGGCCCTGGCACGTGACTCCATCGTCGACGACCTGCATCACGACGCCGACCCGGACCATGCGATCCGACAGGCCGACAAGACTCTGATCGCGCATCCCGAATACTGCAGCGAAGGGCAGCCGATGGGCACCACCATTGCGCTGCTGCGTCTTGAAAAAGCGAACTATCATGCGGCCTGGGTCGGTGACAGCCGCATCTACTTGTTCGCCGATGGCCTGCTGCAGCGCCTCTCGCATGATCACTCGGCGGTGCAGGAGAAGATCGACGAGGGCCTGATCGACGAAGAAGAGGCTCGTCGTGACCCGCGCCGCAACGTGGTGACCCAGGCGCTCGGCGTGACCGCCCCCGACGACCTGCAGATCGAGTCGCGCCGCGGTGACCTGCACGGCAGCGGCAGTTTTCTGCTGTGTAGCGACGGGCTGACCGAGGAACTGGACGACGAGCAGCTAGCGCAATGCCTGCAGCGCACGGACCTCGCGGCCCAGGAATGTGTCGATCAGTTGATTCTGGACGCCTTGCAGGCGGGAGGCCGCGACAACATCACCGCGCTCCTGGTGCGCATCGCGCACAACTGACTCCTCGGCTCAGCTTCAGGACTTCCGCGCCATCCCGCTCGGGATCGACTGCTCCGCCGATCGGCAAGACAAAACGGGCAGCCGCTTCAGAGTCTCCTCTAACGTCGCCAGACGCAGCCGCCTGCACTCTTGTCGAGCGCATCCAGGCGCGCTTCGTGGGCCGCTTGTTCATCGGCCGTGGCGCGAAGCACGCGAGGGCGCTTGAGCAAAGGCGCGATCTCGTCCAGCGATGGGCCGCTCGATGACGGATCGTTGGCGCCGAACCCGAGATCCAGCGCCACCTGCCCCGAAGTCATGGCCAGATAGACATCGGCCAGCAACTGCGCATCGAGCAGACCACCGTGCAGATCACGATGTGTGTTGTCCACGCCCAGGCGGCGACACAAGGCATCCAGGTTGTTGCGCTGCCCCGGATAGCGGTCTCGCGCCATCTGCAACGTGTCGAGCACCTGGGCATGATCGGCAATGCTGCCGTACTGCGATCCGGCGCGCTTCAGTTCGGCATTCAGGAAGCCGACGTCGAACGCCGCGTTGTGGATGATCAGTTCGGCCCCCTCGATGAAAGCGAGGAAGTCATCCACCACTTCGTGGAAACGCGGCTTGTCGAGCAGGAATTCATCGGCGATGCCGGTGACTTCGCGCGCCCCTTCGTCGATCGCACGATCGGGGTTCAGATACGTGTGGAACGTATGCCGCGTGACGCGTCGCTCCAGAATCTGCACCGCGCCGATTTCGATGACGCGATGTCCCTGTTGCACTTCCAGGCCGGTGGTTTCGGTATCGAGAGCGATCTGTCTCATAGCGTTTCCCTCACGCGCGCACCTTCAGCGCCTCGGCCTGCTGACGTGCGGCATCGTCCACGCGCTCGTTCTCGGCATGGCCGGAATGCCCGCGCACCCATTTCCAGCGGATCCGGTGCGGCTCGCTGGCCGCGACCAGGCGCTGCCACAGATCCTGATTCTTCACCGGCTTGCGGCCAGCCGTGCGCCAGCCGTTCGCGCGCCAGCGCGGCACCCACTCCTCGATGCCCTGCATGACATACCGCGAGTCGGTGGTCAGGGTCACGTGGCAGGGGCGTTTCAGCGCCTCGAGACCGGCGATCGCCGCCATCAGCTCCATGCGATTGTTCGTCGTGTCAGGCTCGCCGCCATCGAGCAGCTTCTCGACCTCGCCGTTGCGCAGCAGCGCGGCCCATCCACCCGGTCCCGGATTGCCCAGGCAGGCGCCATCCGTGAAGATCTCCACTTGCGTTTGCGGCATGCCGCTCATGCGCACTCCCGATGCGCGCCCGGTGCCAAGGATCCTGTCCCGCGTACGCGCTCGGGCAACCGCGCGAATCGGAGGGGCGTTGCCGCCGCTGGATGTTTGCGGGCGACCACAAGGTAGCCGCCGCCAAGCTGTTCGGAACCCATGCCCTGCACCGCCTCGCCGCGCGGGAGTATCCGTCCGAAACGGTGGATGCCCTGCACCTTGAAGCCCTGCTCGACGACACAGCGCGTCCAGTGCAGCGGAGCACGCAGTTGCAGAGACTGGCTTGCGCCACGCATGCACCATGACAGCCAGGGCGCCCACGCGCTGAATGGATGCATGCCACTCAGGGCGAGCGTTCCGCCCGGCGCCGTCACCCGCGCAGCCTCGTGCAGAAGCGCCTGAGAGTGACCGCCGAATTGCTGCGCATGACTGATGACCACTACCGAGAACGCTCCTTCCGCGAACGGCAGCGCCTCGTCACGGCGGGCGTGAAGCGAACCGCGCCACAGCTCGTTGTCACAATGAAGACGGACCCAGTGTGCCGCGCTTTCGGCGCAAACGCGGCCCCCATCACGCATGCCCAGATACAGACCATAGCTGCCCGCACGCGCCGGCACGGATGCACGCAACAGAGCCTCTTCCGCCCGCAACAGGGCGCGCATGGCGGTCGTGGCGTACAGGACCTGTTCGGGGACGGGCATCGGGGTCCATATCGATCAAATGCATCGCCGCTAGTGTACTGGACATGACTGCGCATGGAAGCGCCCTGCGCGTCATCGGAACGCACTGCTATAGTCGTGCATTCGGCCCGAACCATCGTGTTTTCATGTCATTACGCCTCATTCCAGCCCTGCGCGACAACTACATCTGGTTGCTCTCCGACGAAGCTGGCCAGGCCATCGTGATCGATCCAGGCGAGGCGCCGCCCGTTCAGCGCATACTGGATGCCGAGGGACTGAAGCTGCAGGCCATTCTGCTCACGCACCACCACGCCGATCACATCGGCGGTGTCGAAGCGCTTCTCGCCACGCAGCCGGTTCCGGTCCACGCGCCGCACGATGAACGCATCACCTGTGCGAGCCAGCACGTGCAAGACGGCGACACGGTGAACATTCCCGCTCTGAACATGTGCTTCGAGGTAATCGAAATCCCCGGTCATACCCGCAGCCATGTCGCCTATTACGGTCACGGCCTGCTGTTCTGCGGCGACACCCTGTTCAGCCTGGGATGCGGCCGACTGTTCGAGGGCACACCCGCGCAGATGCTGACCTCCCTGGACCGCCTACGCGCCTTGCCCGGCGAGACACAGGTCTGTTGTGCGCACGAATACACCCAGGCCAATGCCGCGTTCGCCCGCAGCGTGGATCCGCACAATATCGACCTGGCGCGGCGCAGCGAGGAAGTCGAACGTCTGCGCGAGGCAGGGCGGCCGACGCTTCCTGTTCCGCTCCGCGACGAATGTGCCTGCAATCCGTTCCTGCGCAGCGATACGCCGTCCATCAAGGCCTGGGCACAAGCTCAGGGCATTGACGACGACCGCGTGCAGCGCTTTGCCGCCCTGCGTCACGCCAAGGATCACTTCACTGCATGAACGCCAGCTTGCGCCTGTCGGCAGCTTGCGTGCTGCTGTCGCTGCTCGCGGCCTGCAGCACGCAGGCTCCCAGACCCTCGATGCCTTCTCCGTCGCCCCGCCCCGCACCCGCCACGTCGACGGCAGAATCACCCACCCGTGCACCCGAGACACTCACGCCCGCTGCGCCGCCGACCCTGTGGTCGCACATGCGCGGGCGCTTCGCCATGCCGGGCTGCGATGCCGATCCACAGATCCTCGTCTGGGCGCATCGTTTCACACGCCATCCGCACCGTTTCGAGCGCTACCTGAAATCGGTCACCCCCACCATCGCCTACATCGACCAGGCCGCAAGCAAAGCCGGGGTACCCGCCGAGTTCAGTCTGCTGCCATGGGTGGAGAGTCGCTACCGGGCCTACCCACCCCGCGGCGGCCGCCCGGCCGGCATGTGGCAGATCATGCCCATCACGGCCCGTGCGATGGGGTTGCCGATCAAGCGCGACTACGACGGCCGGCTTGATCGCACCCGCACCCCGGCCGCCGTCATGAAGCTGCTCTACGGCTACGGCCAGCGCTGGCAGGACTGGCGACTGGTCGACATGGCCTACAACGCCGGCGAGTACCGCATCCGCCGCCTGCACAGCGCAGGCCCCGCACCGGCCGAGCCGGTCATTCCGGATCTCGCCGTCACACGTACCACCCGCGAACACCTGACCAAGTTGCTGGCCATCGCCTGCGTGATCCGCGAACCGCAACGATTCCACGTGCAGTTGCCCGATCTGCCAGCCGCGCAACAACTGCGTGTCGTAACGCTGACCGGACCGACCCTTCTGAAGGACGTGGCGCATGCGTCCGGCACCCCGCTCAAACGCGTGCGCGCACTGAATGCGGCCTATCTGCACGGGCGCATGCCGATCAACGGCCCCTGGCGCGTGCTGTTGCCGGCGACCGCGGCACAACGTCTGCACCATGCCGTGGCCGACGGTCGCGTCCCCCGTCAGCCGACTACCTACACCGTCATGGCCGGCGACTCGCTGTGGAAGATCGCACATCGCCATGGCGTCAGCATCCATCGACTTCGCGAACTCAACCACTTGCACGGCGGGATACTCAGACCTGGACAGGTACTGATGATCGACCGCACGAACTGAACCGAACGGATACGCTCAGGACCCCAACCTCGGTTAAACTTGCCATTCCCGTCCGTTTCAAACGGGCCTCAACAACGTATTCGGAGGAGCCATGGGATTCCTGCACGGCAAGCGTGCCCTGATCGTCGGCATCGCCAGTCAGCGGTCCATCGCCTGGGGCATTGCCAACGCGATGCATCGCGAGGGTGCGCAACTCGCCTTCACCTACCAGAACGACCGACTGAAGAGCCGCGTCGAGGAAGCCGCACAGGAGTTCGGCTCCAACATCGTCGTGCCCTGCGACGTCGCCGACGACGCGCAAATCGACAATGTGTTCAAGGAACTGGGCCAGCACTGGGACGGTTTCGACATTCTCGTTCATTCGGTCGGCTTCGCGCCGCGCGAAGCGCTGCAGGGCCAGTATCTGGACAACCTCACGCGCGAGAACTTCACCATCGCGCACGACATCTCCAGCTACAGCCTGGCGGCACTGGCCAAGGCCGCCCGTCCGATGATGAAGGACCGTGGCAGCGCGATCCTGACGTTGAGCTACCTGGGCGCCGTGCGCGCGCTGAACAACTACAACGTCATGGGCCTGGCCAAGGCCAGCCTGGAAGCCAACGTGCGCTACCTGGCCTACAACCTCGGCCCCGAGGGCACGCGCGTGAACGCCATCTCGGCCGGCCCGATCAAGACGCTGGCCGCGGCCGGCATCGGTAACTTCCGCAAGATGCTCGACCACGTCGAGGAAAACGCGCCGCTGCGCCGCAGCGTGACCACCGAGGACGTCGGCAATGCCGCCGCCTTCCTGTGCTCGGATCTGGCTTCGGGCATCACCGGTGAAATCACCTACGTTGACGCCGGATACAGCACGCTGGGCATGACCGGCATCTGAACCCGGTTAGCCACTTCTATAGCCAAGAAAAAGGGCCGCTTGTGCGGCCCTTTTTCTTGGCTTCCGAAATGCTGATTAGGCTTCCGGAATAACCCGAGATTATTCCAGACTTACATACGGCTCTTGACGGTCTCGATCTTGGTGTTCTTACGCAGAACATCGATGAACGCATTGGTTTCCGTGGTCGCGTACGCCTGCGCCATGCGCTGACGCAGCATGTTCCGGACCGCCTCGGGAATCTTCGACGGATCGCCCGGATGCACTGCATCGAGGCGCACCAGCGCATAGCTGCCGTTGCCGAGATCGACGCTGGCATAGCTGGAGGCGTTCTTGCTCGGGTGCGGCATGCGGAACGCTTCATCCAGAAGTTTCTGCGGCACGCCCTTTTGAGTTCGCTCTGCTCCCTTCAGCGGCTGCACGGCGACGCCCAGCCCGGATACCGCCTTGGACATATCCTGATTCTTGCTCACCTCAGCCAGCAGCTTGGCAGCCTGCGCCTTGGCGGCCTCGGCCACGCGCTGAGCCAGAATATCGGCACGGATCTGCCCGCTCACCTTGTCCAGAGGCTGCAGCTTCGACGGCTCGTGCTTGCGCACGTGCACGACAACCATGTGGTTGGATCCCAAGTCGATCGCATCGGAGGTATTGCCCTGCACCAGCACCTGATCGGAGAACGCGGCCTTGACCACCTTCGGATTCGAGGCGATGCCTTGCTTGGTGCCTTCACGCGTGAACAGATCGGTATGCTGGACCTTCAGCCCCAGCTCCTGCGCCACCGGCGTCAACGAACTGGGATCGGCATAGACCTTGTCGGTCAGCTTGCCGGCAAGCTCGCTGTACTTGCGCTCCAGATCGCCCTGCTCCATTTCCTTCGCGAGCTGATCACGCACTTCGCTGAACGGCTTCACCTTGCCAGCCCGGACGCCGCGAAGATCGATGATGTGATAGCCCTCGGGCGACAGCACGGGCTTGGAGATCTGCCCTTTCTTCATGGAGAACAAGGCGTCTTCGAAGGCCTTGTTGGTCACGCCGCGCTCGATCCAGCCCAGGCTGCCGCCATCGCTCTTGGAACCCAGATCGTCGGAATACTTCTTCGCCAACTTGGCGAAGTCGACGCCCGATTCCGCCTGCTTGTAGATGGAATCGGCCTTGGCCAGCGCGGCCTTCTGCTGCGCAGGCGTGGCGTTCTTGGGCACACTGACGAGAATGTGGGAAACCAGACGCTGTTCGGGTTCCTGGTATCGATTCTTCTCACGCTCGTAGCGCTGACGCAACGCATCTTCGTCCGGCGTGCTGTCGGCCTTGACGTCATCCGTGCTCAATTCGATGTAATTGACCGAGACCCTCTCCTTGGTCATGAAATCGGACTTGTGCTTCGCGTACCAGTCCGCGATCTCCTTGTCGCTGACCGTGCTGTCGGTCAAAGCGGGACGCGGCAGAACGACATAGCGCAGATCACGCTTTTGGGTCTGCAGGCTCACGTAGCGATCGACGTCGGCACTGGTGATCACCTCCGAATGGGTGATCGCGTTGGGCAGCAGGCTCGTCGCCAGGGAGGAGCGTACGCGATCCTGATACATCTGCGGCGTCATGCCGTTGTTGTTCAGGATAGCCGTGTAGGTGTCGGCGTTGAATTTGCCGTCCACCTGGAAATTGGGATCGTTGGCGATCTCGTCGCGCAACTGCGCGTTGGTCACCTTCAAGCCGAGTTCGTCATTGGCCTGCAGCAGCAGTTGCTGCTTGATGAGAGCCTCCAGCACCTGCTGTTTCACTTCGGGCTTGTCGAAGTAGGAGGGATCGAAATTCGCCCCCTGGGTCGCCGTGGCCTGACGTCGCAGGGCGTTCATGCGGTCCTGGTAGTCGCGCTGTGAGATCTCGTGCTTGCCGACCTTGGCGACGAAGGTGTCGGCCTGCTGGCTCACATAACCGATCAATCCGAAACTCGCCAGCAACAGGGCCAGCGCCCCGAACAGAATGATGGCGGGCCATCCGTGAAGTTTTTCGCGCAGGTTCTGCAGCATGGATCTGTACCGCTGGTCAGGGCCGTGTCTCGACAGACGGAAAAATCAAGGGCGCCTCGCAGGCGCCCTTGATCGACAAGTGGCGGAGTGGACGGGACTCGAACCCGCGACCTCCGGCGTGACAGGCCAGCATTCTAACCAACTGAACTACCACTCCGCGAACCGGGACGTCAGTGTGTCGCTCGAGGCAGGTCGTCATCTCGCGAAACACTGGTGGGTGCTGAGGGGATCGAACCCCCGACCCTCTCCGTGTAAAGGAGACGCTCTACCGCTGAGCTAAGCACCCGACAAACGTCTTAGTTTAGAGCGTCCTTGAGGCCCTTGCCAGCCTTGAAGCCCGGAACCTTCGAAGCCTTGATCTTGATGACTTCGTTGGTACGCGGGTTGCGACCGGTACGTGCGGCGCGCTTGCGCACGGAGAACGTGCCGAAACCGACCAGAGAAACCGTGTCACCCTTCTTGAGGGCCTTCTTCACGACTTCGGTGAAGGCGTCAACGGCACGGGTAGCGTCGGCCTTGCTCAGCTCGGCTTCTTCGGCCAGAGAATTGATGAGGTCGCCTTTATTCATTGATTTACTCCTTGGTCAAGTTATTGACAGGCCCTGCCAACAACGCAGCAGCCGGCCAACACGAAAAGTGGGTTCTGGTCTCCCCCGATACCAACCTGCAGACCCTGAACACGCAACGCTGATCGTGGTAACGACAACGCCGCGATACGGTCTTTATACCAGTGCCCCATAGGGTCCGCAATACAAGTCGGGACAAGGGTTTCAGCCGATTCTTGGTGTTCTTGACAAACCGCTGTAGCTAGGGGAGAAAAATGCCCGGCGAAGTATCGCCGGGCGAATGCATTCGACCGCAGATCGACTTCGTCCAAAAACGATGAATCAATGCGTGCGCGAAGGGGCGGAACGTCCCGACGGCTTCTTCGAAGATTTCACCGCCGTGCCTTCTTTTTCCTTGCCGGACCCGGACTTGGCCTTCGGGCCGAGCGGCCGTTCCAGGGCGAGATCGAGCACTTCGTCGATCCAGCGCACCGGATGAATGTCGAGCGAGCTGGTGATGTTGTCCGGAATATCGGCCAGATCCTTGCGGTTCTCCTCGGGAATGATGACCGTGGTGATACCGCCGCGATGCGCCGCCAGCAACTTCTCCTTCAGTCCGCCGATAGGCAGGACGCGACCGCGCAGCGTGATCTCGCCGGTCATGGCCACCTCGGCGCGCACCGGCACCTTGGTCAGCACCGACACCAGCGCCGTGCACATGGCGATGCCTGCGCTGGGACCGTCCTTCGGGGTCGCGCCTTCGGGCACATGCACGTGGATGTCGTTCTGGCTGTGGAAATCCGGATCGATGCCAAGCACTTCGGAACGTGCGCGCACCACCGACAACGCCGCCTGGATCGACTCCTTCATCACGTCGCCGAGCTGACCGGTATGCACCAGTTTGCCCTTGCCGGGCACCACCGACGCCTCGATACTCAGCAGATCGCCGCCAACCTGGGTCCAGGCCAGGCCGGTCACGAGGCCGACTTCGTTCTGCTGTTCCTTGCGACCGAAATCGAAGCGGCGCACGCCGAGATACTTGTCCAGGTTGCGCGAATCGATCTTGATGCCCTTGCGCTTGGCCTTGGATACCGCATCCGAAGCGGCTTTGGCCTTCTTCTTGTTGTCCTTGCCGCCCTTCTTGGCCGCGTCCTCGAGGGAGAGCGTCTTCACCACCTTGCGGCAGATCCGCGAGATCTCGCGCTCGAGATTGCGCACGCCCGACTCGCGCGTGTAGTAACGCACGATGTCGCGCAGCGCGTTGTCGGACACGCTCAATTCGTCGTCCTTCAGACCATTGGCCTTGAGCTGCTTGGGCAGCAGATAGCGCCGTGCGATGGCGATCTTCTCGTCCTCGGTGTAGCCGGGGATGCGGATGACCTCCATGCGGTCCAGCAGCGGACCGG
This sequence comes from Oleiagrimonas citrea, assembly GCF_012395255.1. Classification (GTDB taxonomy): domain Bacteria; phylum Pseudomonadota; class Gammaproteobacteria; order Xanthomonadales; family Rhodanobacteraceae; genus Oleiagrimonas; species Oleiagrimonas citrea. The sequence goes on along the minus strand of NZ_JAAZQD010000003.1, from coordinate 266,224 downwards.
GGATGTTCAGCGAGTTGGCCGTGGCGATCCACATGACCTCGGACAGGTCGACGTCGACCTCGAGATAGTGATCGTTGAAAGCGTTATTCTGCTCGGGATCGAGCACTTCCAGCAACGCCGAGGACGGATCGCCGCGGAAGTCCATCGACATCTTGTCGATCTCGTCGAGCACGTACAGCGGATTGCGCGTGCCGATCTTGCTGAGGTTCTGCACGATGCGCCCCGGCATCGAGCCGATGTAGGTGCGGCGGTGACCGCGGATCTCGGCCTCGTCGCGCACGCCACCCAGGCTGTTGCGCACGAACTTGCGGTTGGTGGCCTTGGCGATGGACTTGCCCAGCGAGGTCTTGCCCACACCCGGCGGGCCGACCAGGCACAGGATCGGACCCTTCATGTTGTTCACGCGCTGCTGTACGGCCAGGTATTCGAGGATGCGCTCCTTGACCTCTTCGAGACCGAAGTGATCGGCGTCGAGCACTTCCTTGGCCAGTTGCAGGTCCTTGCGCACCTTGGAACGCTTTTTCCAGGGCACACCGACCAGCCAATCGAGGTAGTTGCGCACCACCGTGGCCTCGGCCGACATCGGCGACATCTGCTTGAGCTTGTTCAGCTCCTGCTTGGCCTTGGCCAGCACTTCCTTGGGCATGCCGGCGGCGTCGATCTTCTTCTGCAGCGCCTCGACTTCGTTGGTGCCGTCCTCGCTCTCGCCAAGCTCCTTCTGGATGGCCTTCATCTGCTCGTTGAGGTAGTACTCGCGCTGGCTCTTCTCCATCTGCGACTTGATGCGGCCGCGAATGCGCTTCTCGACCTGCTGCAGATCCATCTCGCCATCGACGAGTCCGACCAGCTGCTCCAGGCGCGTGCCGACCTCGATGGTCTCGAGCACTTTCTGCTTGTCGGCAATGCGCACGGACAGGTGCGCGGCGATGGTATCGGCCAGACGCGACGGATCGTCGATACCCGACAGTGTCGACAGCACCTCCGGCGGCAGTTTGCGGCTCTGCTTGACCAGCTGCTCGAACAGCGAAACCAGCGTGCGCGAAACCACTTCGAGTTCGCGCTCGCCTTGATCGTAGATCGACTCGATCACATGCGCGTTCGCACGCAGCAGATCATCGGCATCCTGGTAATCGTCCACGACCACGCGCGACTGGCCTTCGACCAGCACCTTGACGGTGCCGTCGGGCAGACGCAACAACTGCAGGACGTTGGCCACGGTGCCGATGGTGTACAGGTCACCGGGCACCGGATCGTCGATGTCCGCGCCGGTCTGCGCCACCAGCAGGATCTGCCGTTCGCCGTCCATCGCCGCTTCCAGCGCGCGCATGGATTTCTCCCGCCCCACGAAGAGCGGAATCACCATGTGCGGATAGACCACCACGTCGCGCAACGGCAGAACCGGTACGGATGCGAGCGTCTGTTCAGTGGAGGACTGGGCTACTTGCGTCATGAATGATTTCCTGGACACGTATATGCACGACCCGAGCCTGAACTCGGGTCTCATAAGGGTCAAGTGGAGTCCGTCACGCCTCTTCTCAAGGCCTGCGAGCGGATCATGCGCTGCGTCAGGCCGCGCCGCTGGTGCCTTCCGCGGACTGCTGCAGATTGCCGCGGTAGATCAGATAGGGTTCGGCCTGCCCCTCGATGACGGCATCGTCGACCACCACCTTGCTGACGTGTTCCAGCGACGGCAGCTCGAACATCGTGTCCAGCAGCACCTGCTCGATGATGGTACGCAGGCCGCGCGCGCCGGTCTTGCGCTTGAGCGCCTTGCGGGCAATGGCCTTGAGCGCCTCGGGCCGGAACTCCAGCTCGACGTCCTCCATCTCGAACAGCTTGCGGAACTGCTTGGTGACGGCGTTCTTCGGCTCGACCAGGATCTGCACCAGGGCGTCCTCGTCCAGCTCTTCCAGCGTGGCGATCACCGGCAGACGTCCGACGAATTCCGGAATCAGGCCGAAACGCACCAAGTCTTCCGGTTCGACGCCGGACAGCACCTTGCCGATGTTGTCGTTGCGTTCCTTGCTGCGCACCTCGGCGGAGAAGCCGATACCGGTGGTCTCCGAGCGCTGCTGGATCACCTTCTCCAGTCCGGCGAACGCGCCACCGCAGATGAACAGGATGTTCTTGGTGTCGACCTGCAGGAATTCCTGCTGCGGATGCTTGCGGCCGCCCTGCGGCGGCACCGAGGCCAGCGTGCCCTCGATCAGCTTCAGCAGCGCCTGCTGCACGCCCTCGCCCGACACGTCGCGGGTGATGGACGGGTTGTCGCTCTTGCGCGAGATCTTGTCGATCTCGTCGATGTAGACGATGCCCGACTGCGCCTTGTCGACATCGTAGTCGCACTTCTGCAGCAGCTTCTGGATGATGTTCTCGACATCCTCGCCCACGTAACCGGCTTCGGTCAGCGTGGTGGCGTCGGCGATGGTGAACGGCACGTTGAGCAGACGCGCCAGCGTCTCGGCCAGCAGCGTCTTGCCCGAGCCGGTCGGACCGATCAGGAGGATGTTCGACTTGGACAGCTCGACGTCGTCGTCCTTCTGACGCGACTCCATGCGCTTGTAGTGGTTGTACACCGCCACCGACAGGGCGCGCTTGGCGCGGTCCTGCCCGATCACATACTGATCGAGGGTTTCCATGATCTCGCGGGGTTTGGGCAGGTGGGTGCGCCCGCTGGACGCCTTCTCTTCCAGCTCCTCGCGGATGATGTCGTTGCACAGCTCCACGCACTCGTCGCAGATGTACACCGACGGTCCTGCGATCAGCTTGCGAACTTCGTGCTGGCTCTTGCCGCAGAACGAACAGTAGAGGATCTTGCCACTGTCGCTGGAACGGCCCTGCCGATCGTCACTCATGCTCTTGATTCCCGATATGTTTCCGGCCGCGAGCCGAGAATAGCATAGCCCCGCGCCCCTGCAACGCAGGCGCGCGTGCCTTGATCGCAGGCTGCATCAGGACGACTTGGCCGCATCCAGCGCGCGTTGATCGATCACGGAGTCGATCAGGCCGTATTCGCTGGCCTCGGCGCTGCTCATGAAGCGGTCGCGCTCGGTATCGCGCGCGATGTCGTCCACCGGCTTGCCGGTATGCTTGGAAAGAATGTCGTTCAGACGCTCGCGCATGGTCAGGATTTCGCGGGCGTGAATTTCGATGTCCGTGGCCTGACCGGAAATGCCACCGGCCCAGGGCTGATGGATCATGATGCGCGAATGCGGCAGCGAATATCGCTTGCCGGCCGCACCGGCAGTCAGCAGCAGCGCGCCCATGCTGGCCGCCTGACCGACGCAGATGGTGCTGACGTTGGGCTTGATGAACTGCATCGTGTCGTAGATCGCCAGCCCGGCGGTCACCGAACCGCCGGGGCTGTTGATGTACAGGCTGATGTCCTTGTCCGGATTTTCCGACTCCAGGAACAGCAGCTGGGCCACGATCAGGTTGGCCACGTTGTCCTCGACCGGGCCGACCAGGAACACCACGCGCTCCTTCAGCAGGCGCGAGTAGATGTCGTACGAACGCTCGCCGCGCGAGGTCTGCTCGACCACCATCGGCACGAGGTTGAGATTCTGGATCGGGTCCACGGATGTTCTCCCAGTCGATACGGCGCGGTCTGCGATCAACCGCGCTGCGGCTTCATCACCTCGTCGAAGCTAAGCTCCTTCTCGGTGGTCTTGGCGTTCTCCGCCACCCACGCCGCCACCTGGTCTTCCAGGACACGGTTGTGCAGGCCCTGCATGAGCTGGGGGTCACCGCTGTAGAGTTCAACCACGCGCTCGGGCTCCTCGTAAGTCGAGGCGATCGCGCTCAGGGTCTCGGCCACGCGCTTGTGGTCGACCTTGATCTCCTCGCGGCGGGCGATCTCGCCCAGCAGCAGCGCGGCGATCACGCGCTTGCGCGCCATCGGCTCGGCGGCGGCGAGCATGTCCGCAGTCGGCTCCTGGCCTTCCGGCAGCTGGCTGCGCACCATGCCGCTGGCCTCGCCATCGATCATCACCTTGGGCACGTCGATGTCGTCGTGCATCTCGGCGAGCTTCTCGGCGACCTGGTTCTTCAGGCGACCGGCCAGCGCAGCCTTCAGCTCGCGATCGAGGTTCGCGCGGACTTCCTTGCGCAGGGTCTCGACGGTGCCATCGGCAATGCCGAAGGCCTTGGCGAAGGCGTCGTCGATCTCGGGCAGGTTCGGCGCCTGCACCTTGGCGATGCTGAGATTGACCGTCGCGGTCTTGCCGGCCAGCTGCGCATTGCCGAAATCTTCCGGGAAGGCGATGTCCTTGGTGAAGCTCTCGCCGGCCTTGTGGCCAGTCAGCGCCTCATCCAGGGCCTCGAATAGGGTACCGCCACCGATCACGCTGCCGGCGCGCTCCTGACCTTCCTCGGGGAAGCGGTAATCGTCCGCCTGCGCGTCGTAGTCGAACATCACGAAATCGCCGGCCTCGGAGGCACGCTCGACCGGATCAAAGCTGCGACGCTGCAGACGCAACGTCTCGATCATCGAATCCACGTCGGCGTCGGTCACTTCCGCCGTCGGCTTCTCCAACTCGATGCTGGACACATCGACTTCGGGCAGCTCGGGCATGATCTCGAAGGTCGCTGTGTACGAAATGTGTCCGTCCTCGGCCTCGCCGGTGGTGTCGACCGACGGCTGAGCGACCGGGCGCAGCTTCTCCTGCTCGAACGCTTCACCGAGGCTGCTTCCGATCAAGTCGGACAGCACTTCGCCGCGGACCTGCGCGCCGAAACGCTGCTTGATCACGTTGCTCGGCACCTTGCCTGGACGGAAGCCCTTCAGGCGCACGGTGCGCCCCATTTCGGCAAGCCGCTCGCTGACCCTGTTCTCCAGTCGATCCGCCGGGATCTTCACCGTCAACTTGCGCTCGAGCTTGCCGACGTTCTCAACCGAAACTTGCATGACCTCTCCTGAAACCCGCCTGACACGGAAGCCTTGGCGGCATCAGTGCCACCCGTTGGAATGAAATGGGAATGGTGCGAAAGGCGAGACTCGAACTCGCAAGGGTTGCCCCGCCAGAACCTAAATCTGGTGCGTCTACCAATTCCGCCACTTTCGCCCTGCCGACCGGCCCGAGCCGCGTTGCGGCTTTCGTTCCGCCATCGAGCTCAAGTCGACGATTCCCGTACACGAAACGGAGATTTTAAGGTGTCGCGAACCCTTCGCACAAGAGAAAGCGCGTGCACACCATGCCAGCACTGGCACGCGGCACACATACACCCAACCCCCGGTACAAAAAAAAGCGGCTCGCATCGCTGCAAGCCGCTTGAAGATGGTGGGCCGTGTAGGACTCGAACCTACAACCAATTGATTAAGAGTCAACTGCTCTACCAATTGAGCTAACGGCCCATTGTAAAAAGTGGGGTGGACGATGGGACTCGAACCCACGACATCCGGAATCACAATCCGGGACTCTAACCAGCTGAGCTACGCCCACCACAGTTCGAACGACCACAATTTGGCGCGCCCGACAGGACTCGAACCTGTAACCGTCGGCTTAGAAGGCCGATGCTCTATCCGGTTGAGCTACAGGCGCCTGACGCGTCCGGATACTCTGGTCGGGGTAGAGGGATTCGAACCCCCGACTTTTGCGTCCCAAACGCAACGCTCTACCAGGCTGAGCTATACCCCGTATCCCGTCCCAGGCCCTGCGGCTTGCGGAGCCTCGGCATGGTACGGGGGCACCAAAGTGCAGTCAATCCGATCCAGAGCGCGGAGCGAATCTCTGCGGTTCTGATTTGTCCCGTCGGTCGGCAAACCCAATTGCCGTCCTGGACAGCGCGAGACCAACCCGCGTCACACACTGCCCTTTCTTGAATGGCGCGCCCGGAGAGATTCGAACTCCCGACCGCCTGGTTCGTAGCCAGGTACTCTATCCAGCTGAGCTACGGGCGCTTATCAAGTTTTGCGACAACCGCGATGCGCTGCGGGTGTCTGTGCGAAGCGCGGCATTATTCTCAAACCGGCCCCGCTCGTCAACAGCTAATTTCACTTTGGTCGAAAATTTATCGAATCGCGCGGATGCGAGACGACAACGTTGGACGGATGGATGTCCATCCAGCCAAGTCAACCAAGGCAATCCCGTATCGCAACGGGAGGATTCGCCATGCGAACCCTGGGCAAAACTGGCGGAGAGAGAGGGATTCGAACCCTCGAGAAGGTGATTAACCCTCTACTCCCTTAGCAGGGGAGCCCCTTCAGCCACTCGGGCATCTCTCCGTTGAAATTTCCGTCAACCGGAAGCCGGCTAGGATAACTGCAAGCGAATACTTTCGTAAACCCTTGTCAGTCATTTTCCTCGCTCGGGGGGACTCCGGGGGCACCCGCCTGATCCTGCTCACGCTGGATCCGCTGGTAGATTTCCTCGCGATGCACGGAAACATGCTTGGGCGCATTGATACCGATGCGCACCTGGTTTCCCTTCACACCGAGAACGGTAACCGTCACCTCGTCACCGATCATCAAGGTTTCCCCGACTCGTCGGGTCAATATCAGCATAGTTCGTTACTCCTGGCTCCTTAAGGGCCGTGATCCAACATGAACCGCGCACCTCACCCCTGATTGCGCGGGTCGATCGCGACGATCCGCGATCGTCACGGCCCTCCCCTGTACATACGGCTCCGTGAACGGCGGAAATCCACCGTTTCGGCTCCCACCAGACCTCAACAGGGGCCGATGGTCGACCGATACTAGCCGCCGCGCAAGTTCCGTGCAATTACTGCTATGACAGCATGTTTGACTGGCACGCGCATTCTCAGCCGAGTTGCGCCTCGAGCCACTGCGGCAAAGCCTCCAGCGCGGCATCCAGCGCCGGCGAGTCGACCCCGCCGCCCTGCGCCATGTCAGGACGCCCGCCGCCCTTGCCGTCGATCTGTCCGGCGACATGCGAAATCATCGCGCCCGCCTTGACGCGCCCCAGCGCCGCGCCATGCACGCCGCCGACCAGGGTCGCCTTGCCGTCCTTCGCACTCGCCAACAGCACGACGCAATCGCCGAGCTGCTGCTTGAGACGATCCAGGCCGTCGCGCAACGCTTTGCTGTCCAGCCCGGGCAGACGCGCTGCAACCAGCTTGATGCCATTCACGTCGTGCGCGCTGGACGCCAGGTCGGCGGAGGCCGCGGAAGCGGCGCGTGCCTTGACGGCCTCCAGTTCGCGTTCGAGCTTGCGCGTGTGCTCGAGTACTTTGCTCAACATCTCGTAGGCATCGCCAACACTGGCCCCCAACTTCCCTGCCAGACGGATGAGGCGCTCCTCTTGCTCGCGCACATGCGCCTCGGCCCCTTCACCAGTTAGAGCTTCAATGCGCCGCACGCCAGCCGCCACGCCGGATTCGGACACGATCTTGAACAACCCGATGTCGCCAGTGCGCGATACGTGCGTGCCGCCGCACAGCTCGGTCGAGAAGTCGCCCATCTTCAGTACGCGGACCTCGTCGCCGTACTTCTCGCCGAACAGCGCCATGGCACCGAAGTCAATGGATTCCTGGTAGCCCATGTGACGGATATCGGCTGCTTCGTTGCGGCGGATCTCGGCATTGACCAGCGACTCGATTTCCTGCAGTTGCTCCGCCGTGACCGACTGGTCGTGCGAGAAATCGAAGCGCAGGCGATCCGGCGCCACCAACGACCCCTTCTGTGTGACGTGCTCGCCGAGCACCTTGCGCAGCGCGGCGTGCAGCAGATGCGTCGCCGAGTGATTGAGCACGATGGCCTGACGCCGTGCGGCATCGACTTCTCCGTACAACTGCGCGCCGACGGCGAGCGCCTGCGAGCCGTTCCAGCGGCCCACATGGCCGTGATAGGCGCCAGCCAGCTTCTGCGTGTCGCGCACGTCGAATGCGCCGCCAGCGCCGTGCAGCGCGCCGGTATCACCCACCTGGCCACCGGACTCGGCGTAGAACGGCGTGCGATCCAGAAGGATCGTGCCCTCCTCGCCATCCGCCAGCTGCTCGATGCTCTGCCCGTCGCGCACGATGGCGACGACACGGGCATCGGCTACCGTCAGGGTCTCGTAGCCCAGGAACTCGGTGGCGACGAGCCGGCTGACCAGTTCGGCCGGCAGTTGCGCCTTGGATTCGAAGCGGCTGGCGGCGCGCGCACGCTCACGCTGTGCCTCCATCGCGCGCTCGAAGCCCGCCATGTCCACTTCCATGCCGCGCTCGCGAGCGATGTCGGCCGTGAGGTCCACCGGGAAACCGTAGGTATCGTAGAGGCGGAAGGCGTCCTCGCCGGCGATGATTTTGTCGCCGCCGAGCGCCACTACGTCCTCGAACAATTTCATGCCCTGCTCCAGCGTCTCGCCAAAGCGCTGTTCCTCCTGCCGCAGCGTCTTCTCGACCGCGTCCTGCGCCTTGGCCAGCTCCGGATACGGCTCGCCCATCTCGGCGACCAGCGGCGCGACCATCTTCCAGAAGAACTCGTCCTTGGCGCCCAGCATCCAGCCATGCCGCAGCGCGCGGCGGATGATCCGACGCAGCACATAGCCACGCCCCTCGTTGGACGGCGTAACGCCATCGACGATCAGGAACGAACAGGCGCGAATGTGATCGGCGATCACGCGCAGCGACTTGTTCTCCAGATCCTCAGTGCCGGTCAGCTTCGCGGCGGCCGCGATCAGGCGCTGAAACAGGTCGATCTCGTAGTTCGAGTGCACACCCTGCAGAATCGCCGCCAGGCGCTCCAGCCCCATGCCGGTGTCCACGCACGGTGCCGGCAGCGGCTGCAGGGAGCCGTCCGGCTGACGGTCGAACTGCATGAACACGAGATTCCAGATCTCGATGAAGCGGTCGCCGTCCTCGTCCGGCGAACCGGGCGGACCGCCGGGAATATGCGGACCGTGGTCGTAGAAGATCTCGCTGGACGGGCCGCACGGGCCGGTGTCGGCCATCTGCCAGAAATTATCCGAGGCGTACGGCGCGCCCTTGTTGTCGCCGATGCGGATGATGCGCTCGGCCGGCACGCCGATTTCGTCCTTCCAGATGTCGAAGGCCTCGTCGTCGGTCTGGTAGACGGTGACCGTCAGCTTGTCCGCCGGCAGGCCGAAGACCTGCGTCAGCAGCTCCCATGACCAGGCGATGGCCTCGCGCTTGAAATAATCACCGAACGACCAGTTGCCGAGCATCTCGAAGAAGGTGTGGTGGCGCGCGGTGTAGCCGACCGCATCCAGGTCGTTGTGCTTCCCGCCCGCGCGCAGGCAGCGCTGCACGTCGGCAGCGCGCACGTAGCCCGGCTTCTCGCTGCCGAGGAACACGTTCTTGAACTGGACCATCCCCGAATTGGTGAACATCAGGGTCGGGTCGTTGCCCGGCACCAGCGGGGCCGACGGCACGATGGTGTGGCCGCGGTCACGGAAGAAATCGAGGAATCGCGCGCGTATCTCTGCTGTTTTCATGCACTTACGGTGTGAAATTCATGAAGGGTATACGCCGAAGCGACGCCTGCGGCGGGGATCGCATCAATCCTCGCTGTCGACAGCATCGTCCACATCGGCACGGGTAACGCTGTTTACTGTGGCGGCGTCGAAGCCGCGACGCAAGAGGAACTGCGCGCGCTTGGCCCGTTCGGCGTAGTCGGATACCGGGGATTCGCCATAGCGGCGGTGCAGCTGAGTACGCGCCGAGGCGAGCCAGTCGACCTCGGCCTCGGCCAGTTGCCGCTCGACCTGTGCGTCGCCGATCCGGTGGGTGCGAAGCTCCGCACGAATGCGACGCGGACCGTAGCCGTTGAGAATGCGGGAGCGCACCATCATCTCGGCAAAGCGCGCATCGTCCTGGTAGCCGTCCTCGGCCAGGCGGTCGAGCGCCTCTCGCGCCTCATCGCGTGCATAACCGTCGCGCAGCAGACGTTCCTGCAGCTCATGGCGCGACTGCTCGCGGCGTGCCAGCAGCGCCAGCGCCTTGTCGTAAGCACTGCGTCTGGGTTTGTCGGTTTTTTTCCTGCGCCCCAGCGGCATGCGCCCTCCAGATGATCGAAGCCGCCGGCAAACGGATTGCCGGCGGCTTCGATGTTCTCATGCCCGGCATGTCCGGGCCGCACGGTGCAACCGAGACGGCTCAGGCCTCTTCGGCCACCGAATCTTCCTTCGCATCATCCGCCGCGGGCTTGCCGCCTGCGGGAACCAGCAGACGGGCACGCAGCTCGGCGTCGACCTCGTTGGCCATCTCGGGATGATCCTTGAGGTACTGACGCACGTTCTCCTTGCCCTGACCGATGCGGTCGCCCTTGTAGCTGTACCAGGCACCGGCCTTGTCGATCAGGTTCTGCTCCACGCCCATCTCGATGATCTCGCCCTCGCGCGAAGTGCCCTCGCCGTAGAGAATCTCGAACTCGGTCTTGCGGAACGGCGGCGCGACCTTGTTCTTGACCACCTTCACGCGGGTCTGCGAGCCGATCACCTCGTCGCCCTTCTTCACTGCGCCGATGCGGCGGATGTCCAGGCGCACCGAGGCGTAGAACTTCAGCGCGTTGCCGCCGGTGGTGGTCTCGGGGCTGCCGAACATCACGCCGATCTTCATGCGGATCTGGTTGATGAAGATGACCAGACAGTTGGTCTTCTTGATGTTGGAGGTGAGCTTGCGCAGCGCCTGGCTCATCAGACGTGCGTGCAGGCCTACGTGGGAGTCGCCCATCTCGCCCTCGATCTCGGCTTTCGGCGTCAGCGCGGCGACCGAATCGACCACCACCATGTCCACGGCACCCGAGCGCACCAGCATGTCGGCGATCTCCAGCGCCTGCTCGCCGGTGTCCGGCTGCGACACCAGCAGGTCGTCGACGTTGACACCCAGCTTCTCGGCATAGCTCGGATCGAGCGCATGCTCGGCATCGACGAAGGCGGCGGTGCCACCGGCCTTCTGGCACTGCGCGATGGCCTGCAGGGTCAGCGTGGTCTTGCCCGACGATTCCGGACCGTAGATCTCGACCACGCGTCCACGCGGCAGACCGCCGACGCCGAGCGCGATATCCAATCCCAGCGAACCGGTGGACACGGTCTCGATGGCGACCTGGGTGTGGTCGCCCATGCGCATGACCGCGCCCTTGCCGAACTGCTTCTCGATCTGGCTCAGCGCGGAGGAAAGCGCGCGACGCTTGTTGTCATCCATCTTCGGTACCTCGGTACGGTGTTGGTTGCCGACAGCTTGCCGGCCGTGTATCTCAGTGGCTGCGACAGGCAGCGCAGCCGACTCGTCCAGTATCCCACAGACGGATCGCGGCGCGTGCCGGAACGGTCCGACTCAGGCGGTCAGGGTTTGCCGCACGCCGTCGAGCGCCGCCGCCACGGTCTGCCGCCGCACGGCGTCTCGGTCGCCCTCGAAATGGAACAGCTCGGCGCGCGCATAGCCGCCTCGCCGCTTCCAGCCGATCCATACGGTGCCGACGGGCTTGTCCTCAGTGCCGCCACTGGGTCCGGCGATGCCGGTGACCGCCACCGCGACACCCGCCCCCAGATGCGCCAGCGCACCGGCGACCATCTCCAGCACCGTCTCCTCGCTGACCGCACCGGTCGCCTCCAGCGTGCGCGGATTGACGCCGAGCAGTGCCTCCTTGGCCTCGTAGCTATAGGCCACGACACCGCACTCGAACCAGGCCGAACTGCCCGGCAGATCGGTCAGGATCTTGGCGATCCAGCCGCCGCTGCACGATTCGGCGCTGACCAGCATGAGATTGGCCGCCATCAGGTCGTCCGCCACGGCGCGGGCGCGCTGCTGCAGATCGGCTTCGCAAGGGATGTTCACTGTGCACTCCGAATCGGGAAAGCCGCATCGTCCACGTGCAGCCGAACCCAGATCGTACCGCCACCCGACCCGGCACGGAAAACACATCAGGGCATGCAGGCAAGGTCCGGTCGCGGGTAGACTGGACGACTCCTCCGATTCACCGAACGCCGCCCGCTGCATGAACAAAGACGACCTCGCCGGCCATACCCCGTTGATGCGCCAGTACCTGTCGGCCAAGGCCGAGCACCCGGACGTGCTGCTGTTCTTTCGCATGGGCGATTTCTACGAGCTGTTCTACGACGATGCGCGCAAGGCCGCGCGTCTGCTCGACATCACCCTGACCCAGCGCGGCCAGTCCGCGGGCGAACCGATCCCGATGGCCGGCGTGCCGTATCACGCGGTGGAGAACTACTTGGCGCGCCTGATCAAGCTGGGCGAGTCGGTGGCGATCTGCGAGCAGGTCGGCGATCCGGCCAAGAGCAAGGGACCGGTCGAGCGCAAGGTGGTGCGCATCGTCACGCCCGGCACCGTGACCGACGAGGCGTTGCTGGAGCAGCGGCGCGACAACCTGCTGCTGGCCATCCACGCCGACAAGCAGGGCTACGGCCTGGCCTGGGTCGACCTGACCGCCGGCCGCTTCCTGCTCACCGAGGTCGCCGACGCCGAGGCGCTGGGTGCGGAACTGGCGCGGCTGGCTCCAGCCGAGACCCTGGTCAGCGAGGACGTGCGCTGGGATGTCCGCGTGAGCGCCCTGCCCGGCTTGCGCAAGCGGCCGCCTTGGCACTTCGACAGCGACAGCGCACGCCGCGAGCTGAACCGCTTCTTCGGTACCCGTGACCTGTCCGGCTTCGGCATCGACAACCTCGAACGTGCCATCGGCGCGGCCGGCTGCCTGCTGGCCTACGTCGAGGAAACCCAGAAGAGCGCACTGCCGCACCTGACCGGCCTGGCCGCCGAGAACGCCGGCGAGACCATCGCCATGGACGCCGCCACGCGCCGCAACCTGGAGCTGGACACGCATCCCGAAGGCCGCCGCGAGCACACTCTTCTCGGCGTGCTCGACGAAACCGTGACGCCGATGGGCGCGCGCCTGCTGCGGCGCTGGCTGCACCGCCCGCTACGCGGACGTGAACCGCTGCGCAAGCGCCACCAGGCCATCGGCGCGCTGCTCGACGAACGCCGCGTCGAACCGCTGCGCGAGGACTTGCGCGCCATCGGCGACCTCGAACGCATCCTCGCCCGCGTCGCGCTGCGCTCGGCGCGACCACGCGACCTATCCACGCTACGCGACGGCCTCGCTGCCGCCCCCTCGCTGCGCGAAAAGCTGGCCGATCTGGACAGTCCACTGCTGCACGAACTGGTCGAACGCATCGGCGATCACGCCGACACCTGCGCGCTGCTGCAGCGCGCGATCGTCGAGCGTCCACCGGTACTGACCCGCGACGGCGGCGTCATCGCCGACGGCTTCGACGCCGAACTCGACGAACTGCGCCAACTCTCCGAACACGCCGATCAGTTCCTGGTCGATCTGGAACAGCGCGAGAAGGCCGCTACCGGCATCGCCACGCTGAAGATCGGCTACAACCGCGTGCACGGCTACTACATCGAGATCAGCAAGGCCCAGTCGGACAAGGCGCCCACCCACTACACGCGCCGCCAGACCACCAAGAACGCCGAACGCTACATCACCGAGGAACTCAAGACCTTCGAGGACAAGGTGCTGTCCGCGCGCGAACGCAGCCTGATGCGCGAACGCGCGCTGTACGAGGAACTGCTGGACACGCTAGCGACCGACCTCGTGCGCCTGCGCGACGCCGCCGAAGCCATCGCCGAACTGGACGTGCTGGCCGACCTGTCCGAACGTGCCGAGACGCTGAACTGGTGCGCGCCGGTGCTCGACGACGCACCCGGCATCCACATCGAAGCCGGCCGACATCCCGTGGTCGAGCGCGTGCGCGACGAACCGTTCGAGCCCAACGATCTGGCCTTCGACGACGCCCGTCGCATGCTGGTCATCACCGGCCCGAACATGGGCGGCAAGTCCACCTATATGCGCCAGAACGCGCTGATCGCGCTGCTCGCGCACATCGGCAGCTACGTGCCGGCCAGCGCGGCGCGCATCGGCCCCATTGACCGCATCTTCACGCGCATCGGCGCCGGCGACGACCTGTCGCGCGGCCAGTCCACGTTCATGGTGGAAATGAGCGAGACCGCCAGCATCCTGCACAACGCCACCGCACAGAGCCTGGTGCTGATGGACGAGGTGGGCCGCGGCACGTCCACCTACGACGGCCTGGCCCTGGCCCGTGCAGCGGCCGTGCACCTGGCCGCGCACAATCGCGCCTTCAGCCTGTTCGCCACGCACTACTTCGAGTTGACTGAACTGGCCGGCGAGATTGATGGCGTGGTCAACGTGCACCTGGACGCCGTCGAGTACGGCGAGCAACTGGTGTTCATGCACGCGGTGAAGGAAGGTCCGGCCAACCGCAGCTTCGGTCTGCAGGTCGCCGCTCTGGCCGGCCTGCCCAAGATGGTGATTGCCGATGCGCGGCGCACGCTGGAGCAGCTGGAACAGGGCATGCACGTCGCGTCTTCCGCACCGCCGCCTCGTGCATCGAGCGAGGCCTCACCGCAGATGGGACTATTCGCTCCGCCCGCGCCCTCGGCCGTGGACCGCGCCGTGGCCGAACTCGACCCCGACGCCCTCAGCCCCCGCGAAGCGCTCGAAGCGCTGTATCGCCTGAAGCAACTGGGCTGAGCGTCACACCACGGACAGCGTAGCGTCACGGAGCCTCTGGCATGCTGTGATGGATCGGCTGCAGCTTCGCAACGATCATAGCCAGAAGCTATGGATTGCATTGGAACAATCGAATTCCACTGATCGCTGCGCAGGCGTAGATTGACTCAAGTAGCCCGCACGCCGACCAGGATCGCCGTACTCGCGCCGCCGCACTCCATCTCGACACGATGAGCCTGCAGGTGCCGCGCGACGGACGTTTCCGACGCACGGGCAAGTCCGAAAACGGTCGATCCATCCGCACCCAAGGAGAGAAGCCATGTCCGCCGAATCGAAGTGTCCGTTCCACCCCGCCACCACCGGCACCACCAACAAGGATTGGTGGCCCAAGCAACTGCGTCTCGAACTGCTCAGCCAGCACTCGGAGAAGTCCAACCCGCTCGACGGCGCCTTCAGCTACCGCGAACAGTTCAAGAAACTGGACTACGCCGCGCTGAAGAAGGACCTGCTGGCCATGATGACCGACTCCAAGGACTGGTGGCCGGCCGACTTCGGCAGCTATGCCGGACTGATGATCCGCATGGCCTGGCACAGCGCCGGCACCTACCGCATCGGTGACGGCCGCGGCGGCGCCGGGCGCGGCCAGCAGCGTTTCGCGCCGCTCAATTCCTGGCCCGACAACGTCAGCCTGGACAAGGCGCGCCGCCTGCTGTGGCCGATCAAGCAGAAGTATGGCCAGAAGATTTCCTGGGCCGACCTGATCGTGCTCGCCGGCAACGTCGCGCTGGAATCCACCGGCTTCAAGACCTTCGGCTTCGCCGCGGGCCGCGAGGACGTGTGGGAACCGGACAAGGACGTGTCGTGGGGCGACGAGACCGAATGGCTGGCCACCAGCGACACGCCGAACAGCCGCTACGCCAGCAGCAAGCCGGGCGAGCGCGATCTCGACAACCCGCTGGCCGCCGTGCAGATGGGCCTGATCTACGTCAATCCCGAAGGCCCGGACGGTAACCCCGACCCGGTCGCTGCCGCGCACGACATCCGCGAGACCTTCAAGCGCATGGCGATGGACGACGAGGAAACCGTCGCCCTGATCGCCGGCGGCCACACCCTGGGCAAGACCCACGGCGCCGCCTCGGCCGATAACGTCGGCACCGAACCGGAAGCTGCCCCACTCGAGGCGCAGGGCTTCGGCTGGCACAACAAGCACGCCAGCGGCGTCGGCAAGGACGCGATCACCTCCGGCCTGGAAGTGACCTGGACCAGCACGCCGGTGAAGTGGAGCAACGACTTCTTCAAATTCCTGTTCGACTTCGAGTGGGAGCTGGAGAAGAGTCCGGCCGGCGCGCAGCAGTGGGTGGCCAAGGGCGCCGACGCGATCATTCCGGGGCCGACGCCGGATTCGCCCAAGCGCAAACCGACCATGCTGACCACCGACCTGTCGCTGCGCTTCGATCCGGCCTACGAGAAGATCTCGCGCCGCTTCCGCGACGACCCGAACGCCTTTGCCGAAGCCTATGCCCGCGCCTGGTTCAAGCTGACCCATCGCGACCTCGGTCCGAAGTCGCGCTATCTGGGTCCGGAAGTCCCGGCCGAGGACATGCTGTGGCAGGACCCGCTGCCCGCAGCCACGCATAACCCGACCGCGGCCGATATCGCCGACCTGAAGGCGAAGATCGCCGCCTCCGGCCTGAACGTGTCGCAACTGGTGTCGACTGCCTGGGCCTCGGCCTCGACCTTCCGCGGTGGCGACAAGCGCGGCGGCGCCAACGGCGCGCGCATCCGGCTGGCTCCGCAGAAGGACTGGGCGGTCAACAAGAAGGCCATCGAGGCGCTGCCGAAGCTGGAAGAGATCCAGAAGGCCTCGGGCAAGGCTTCGCTGGCCGACGTGATCGTGCTGGCCGGCGGCGTGGGCATCGAGATGGCGGCCAAGGCGGCCGGCCTGGATATCGAGGTGCCGTTCGCGCCGGGTCGCGTGGACGCGGGCATCGAGCAGACCGATGTCGAGTCGTTCACCTACCTCGAACCATTCGCCGATGGTTTCCGCAACTACGAGAAGGCCAAGTCGGCCATCGACGCCGAGCACCTGCTGGTCGACAAGGCCCAGTTGCTCACCCTGACCGCGCCGGAGATGACCGTGCTGGTCGGTGGCCTGCGCGTACTGGGCGCGAATTACGACGATAGCCAACACGGCGTGTTTACCGACCGTCCGGGCGTGCTGAGCAACGACTTCTTCGTCCACCTGCTCGACATGTCCACCGAGTGGACCCGCAACGGCGACGTCTACGAGGGCAAGGACCGGGCCACCGGCAAAGTGAAGTACACCGGCACACGCGCCGACCTGGTGTTCGGCTCGAACTCGATCCTGCGCTCCCTGGCCGAGGTCTATGCCAGCACGGATGCGACCGGGAAGTTCGTGCAGGACTTCGTCGCGGCCTGGACCAAGGTGATGAACCTGGATCGCTTCGATCTGGCCTGAATCCCCTTCCCTGCTGCTGAACGAAAACGGCAGACCTCGAGGTCTGCCGTTTTCGTTTCACGCCGTGTCGCGATGGCGCTCAGAGTGCGAGCCACAGGTAGAGATAGGTCGCATCGTTGCCGCTGGCATTACGCCCCGCGCCGTCGATGTTGTGCACCAGGCCGCTGAACTTCGTATACCAGGTGTACTGCAGACCGACGCGAACATTGACGTACGGCTGCTTCCACGAATCGGACTTGCCGAACGGGTTGTAATCGACCTCGACGATGCCTCCCTCGGTGTTGGGCGAGCCATTGTTGCCATACAAGGCCAGGTCGTTGCTGCCGTCGTAGACGAACTGCGCCAGGCTCACGCCGTAGGTGTTCTGGTACCAGTAGCTGCCCTTGAGGTTGAACGAGTCGAGCGTGTTGCGCAGGTGCGTGGAACCGCCATCGAGGAACGTGCTGTTCAGCGTCTGCCGCTCGTGCACGTACAGGGCGTTGGCCGTGAAGATGTTGTCGCCGCGGTAATACTCGTAATCGCCCGAGAGACCGAGATCGCGATAGTCGTCCGTCGGACCGGGCAGCGGGATCGCGTGCCCGTTCACGTCCTCGCCCACGGCGCCGCGATTGACGTCGAACAGGAAGCCACCAAGCGTGAAATCACCGTTCGGAACCGCCTTCGTGTAGGTCAGGCGCGCATACGGGGCGAAGCCGGAAAGCTTGCCGTCGTAGCCGGCATTGACCTTGTTCGTCCATGCCACCGACAGCGACCGGTAACCGCCCGCCTCCAGATACCACTTGCCATCAATCTGGGTGTAACCCGTGGCACCGATGGACTGCCCGCCGATGCCGTCCAGAATGATCGGCGCGGCCGGCGCGCCCGGCGCCAGATCCGAGCTCATGTAGGGAAACATCCACGCCGGCGCACTGTTGAACACGTCGCTGACTGTGGGATTGTTGTTGATCGAAATGCCCCATACCCCATTGTGCTTGCCGTGGCTGTAGGGCCGCGCGTAACGCACGTCCACGTTGTCCCAACCCAGCAGACCGCCCACCTCGGAATACGTCGCCTGCGCGAACACGCCCGCGTGCTTGCTGATGCGTCCGGCGAGGAATACCGAAGCCTGATCCAGCGAGAAGTTGTTGTTCCCCTTGAAGGGCTTGCCCAGATCGGCGGGATCCTGCACCTGCCCGGTGTGCAGGAAGGACTCGACCATCATCGCCGATAGCGGAATCTTGGCGTCGTTGCCCACTTTCATGGTGTAACCATTGAGCTTGAACTCGCGCCCGAACGGCGTCAGCTCGGGACCGAACGCACCGACATGGCAGGAAGAACAGGGCAGATGTGTCTGACGCGCGTAGGACGGCACCGCCAACGCGGGGCCGGCATGCAGCAGCACCCAGACCATGGGCAGAATCAACCAGCCCAGAAAACGGATACTGCGTGGCCGGCACTCCCTTGCTGCTTGCCTATTCATTTTTCGACTCCCCGAAAAGACGCGATGGCTTGTGGTTCGCGTCCCGACTTCCGCGTGTACCCGCTGCTGCAACGTTGCCCGTGACGATATGCACGCAGACGCGGAAGGTGACCACGGCGTCCTCACGGGGCGGGATTGCAGCACGCGCTACATGAATAACGATGTGCTGCAATACGACTTTCAGGATAGATAAAAAGACATAGGCCGCCTTGATCGAGATCAAAGCGGCCCATCATCGTGCCGAAATACCTTGCGGGCGGGGCACCGCCCGTCCTGGATCAAGCCACCTTCGCGCCCACGGACGCTTCCAGAGCGCTTTCGAGGTCGCTCCAGATGTCCTCGACGTGCTCGATGCCGACCGACAGGCGCAGCATCCCCGGCGTGATACCGCAATCCTCCTGCGTACCGGCATCCAGAGTGCGGTGCGTCAGACCCGCCGGATGCTGGATCAGCGTGTCCACCGACCCCAGACTCACTGCCGGCGTCGCCAGCCGCACTGCCGCCATCACCTGCGCCGCCGCCGCGTGGCCACCATGCACCTCGAACGCCATCAGGCTTCCGGGTCCGCGCATCTGCGTGCCGACCAGTCGCGCATTGACGTCTTCACGCAGGCCGGGATAGCTGATACTCGCCACCAGCGGATGGGCCTGCAGGCGCTTCGCGATCTCTACAGCATTGGCCTGCGCCTTCTCCACGCGCAGCGCCAGCGTCGGCAGGCCACGATGCAGCAGGTAGGCGCCGAGCGGATGCAGCAGACCGCCGGTCGCCGCGCGCACCTGGCGCAGCGATTTCGCCCAGTCGTCGTCGCAGGCCACTACGCCGGCGATGACGTCGCCGTGGCCGCCGAGGAACTTGGTCGCACTATGCATGACCAGGCGCGCGCCCAGCTTCGCCGGCTGCTGCAGCACCGGCGTGGCGAAGGTCGAGTCGACCAGCACGGGCACGTCGCCCGCAGCCTTCACCACGGCGGCGATGTCGATCAATTCGAGCGTCGGGTTGGCCGGCGTCTCGATCATCACCAGCGCGGTGTCCGCGTCGACGGCGCCGGTGATCTCGTCCGGTTTCACCCAGCGCACCGGAATGCCCAGCAGACCGGAATCGAGCAGATGATCGCTGGTGCCGTACACCGGACGCACCGCCAGCACGTGCTTGCCGCGCTGACCGGCGGCCAGCAGACATGCCGACAGCGCAGCCATGCCCGAACCAAAGGCGACTGCGTCGGTGGTGCCCTCCAACTGCGCCAGCGCCTGCTCGAAGCGGGCCACGGTCGGATTGTGCAGACGCGCATAGATCGGGTTCTCGGCGCTAGCCTGCCCGCCGACCAGCGCGTCGAAGCTGGCCGTGCCGACGCCGAGATCGCGCACCGGATAGGTCGTCGACAGATCCAGCGGCGGTGCGTGCACACCCAGTTCGGCGAAGTCTTCGCGGCCGGCGTGGACGCCGAGGGTTTCGGGATGCGACATGGCCTGGGCCTCAAGTTCGAAAATAAGACCCCATGCTAGAATCAAAAAAGCTTGATATATCCATGAACCGAATTTAATTTCGCAAGTGGTGCGAAACATGCAACTCGATCGAATCGATTACGCCCTTCTCGACGCACTGCGAAAGAACGCTCGGCTGCCCAACAAGACGCTGGCCGAGAAAGTCGGCGTCGCGCCGTCGACCGCCCTGGAGCGCGTGCGCCGTCTGCGCGAGAGCGGCGTGATCCAGGGCTACCACGCTGAAATCGACCCGCAGGCGCTGGGCATCGGCCTGCAGGCGATGATCAGCGTGCGCCTGGAACGCCATGCGCGCACCGACGTCGCCGCGTTCGACACGTACTTGAAGACGCTGCCGGAAGTACTCAGCTTCTGGCACGTGGCCGGCGGCAACGACTTCCTGGTGCACGTGGCTGTGCGCGACAGCCAGCGCCTGCGCGATTTCGCCCTGGACGCCTTCACCACGCGCAAGGAAGTCGCGCACATCGAGACCAACCTGATCTTCAGCTTCCAGCGCAACGCGCGGCTGCCGGCGCCGCCGCGCGACTGAACGCCGTCAATGCGCCGTGCGCGGCGACTGCTTCAGAATCCAGGCCGCCATGTCGTCGATTACCTTCGGCGCCACGTGCCTGGGCTTCATGTAATCGGCCACCGTGCGCGTCTTGCCGGCGTGCATGAACAGATGACTGAGCCCCGGATAGGCCTGGAAATGCACGGCCGGATCGTTGGCGAACACCTGCTTCCAGCGTGCGAAGTCGTGCGTGGGCGATACCTGGAAGTCCGCCTTGCCCTGCAAGAACAGCATCGGCATGTGCAACGAGCGCGCCACCGCGACCTGGTCGTAGTCGCGCAGACTCATCCAGTAGCTCTGCGGCGCATGCAGATAGCGCCCCTTCGGCGGATGCGCAGGATCGGCGCTGGCCAGCAACTTGCGTTCGTCGCGGCGTGCGGCCTCGGCCTTCGCGATGCGCTGCGGCGACAGCCCGCGCCCCGGACCGAGTTCACGCGTTTGCTCACCAATGACCGTAAGAAGCGAACGCGCCGGCGCGGCCAACAGGACCAGACCGGCCAGCGACGGATCGCGTCGACCAATGCGCGGCGCCAGCATCGCGCCCAGACTGTGCCCGACCAGAAACACGCGGCGCAAATCGATGTTCGCGTGGGAAGCCAGCTGATGCGCCGCCGTGATCGCATCGTCCGTGACCTCCTTGTCGATGGTCATGCGCATGTCGCGCTCGCTGCGCTGCGGAAAGGCGTAGGTCCGCTTGTCGTAGCGCAACGAGGCGATGCCATGCGCGGCCAGTCCGCGCGCGATGTCGCGGAACGGCTTGTTCGGGCCGATCGCCTCATCGTAGTCGTGCGGTCCCGAACCGCCGACCAGCACCACCGCCGGGAACGGCCCCTTCCCCTTGGGCAGCGTCAGCAACCCCGGTAGCGGTCCCCACGGCGACGTCACCTCGATCGGCGTGCTCGTGCCCCAGTCGCCATGCGCGGCCTTCGGTCCGGCATGTTCCGCCTCGCCCGGACGTGCGGTCCGCCCAGGCAGGAACCGGAACCCGGAGATCGCGCCCTTCGCATTGCAGGTCACGCGCATGTGGAACCAACCGCGCGCGAAGTGCAACGGTGTCACGATCACCCCGTCGGGCTGCCGCTTCGGCGCCTGCCCCTTGGCGAGGCCGTCGTAGTCGCCGAAGCGCATCGGCAGCCCGCGCGCCCACACCTGCTCGAGACGATCGGGCGTAACCACCGCAGCCACCTGCGCATCGAAGTGCTTGGTGGCTGCCGCGTAGTTGTGCGCCTTCAGTGCATCCAGCAGTTGCTGCGAGCGCTGCATGCAGTTCGGAACGGACTGAGCGAAGGACGGCAAGGCGACAAGACAGGCCGCCAGAAAGGCAAGACGTTTCATCAAAAGACTCCCTGGAAATGGAGGACGTCGCGAGCCGCAGCATCGCGTCAGTCGTGCGGCGGTCCCTCGACGCGCCGGTAGATCACGTAGGAATACAGCGCCGGAAAGAGTCCGGCGACCAGGAGCACCCCCATCGCGAGCGGGAACGGCATGCCGAACAGCGTCCCCACCAGCATCGTCAAGCCGGCCAGCACGAACAGCTTGCCACCCAATCGATGCGTGCGCTCCCACGTCGCTTCGCTGGCGATGGTCCACGGCGTGCGAATGCCGATGAAGAAGTTGCGCCGCAGTTTGCCCATGTAGTTGCCCAGGATCGTGAACAACGCTCCAAGGCCCAGCACCGCGACTTTCGGCATCGGCAGCGGGTAGCCCGCGCCGAACAGCAGCATGCAGATGCCCAGCACCAGCACGAACCCCTGGATCGCCAACATCAGGCCGAAATAGACCGAGGCAAAGGCGCCGACGCGGTAGCGGTTCGGTGAAATGAACGCCAGCAGCCAGCTCAGCGCCGCGAACCCGGCCACGGTCAGTATCGGGAACAGCGCTGCCCACAGGCGCGGCATGGTTCGGTCGACCTCGCCCGCGGCGTTCCAGTGCGACGGCACACGCGCCGGCAGCTCCGGCCACAGCCACCAGGCCGCAACGGCACCGATAATCAGGAAGGACACCGTGACCCACACACTGCGATGGAATTTCATGACTGGTCTCCGGACCGCCCCCGCCCGGGGAACAGGTCGAAAAGCATCCGCGCGAGATCCTCGAACACGGTGCTGTTGAGCGAATAGACGATGAACTGACCACGCCGCTCGGTGCGCACCAGGTCGGCGCGCTTGAGTACAGCGAAATGATGCGAGAGCGAGGCCGCCGTGATGTCGAAGGTCTCGCCGATCTCACCAGCCGTCAGCGCGCCATCCTGCAGGCGCTTCAGGATCGCGCGTCGTGTCGGATCGGCCATGGCCTTGAAGACTTCCTGCTGTTTCATGGAAGAGCGCTCGTCGAATACATCTAGATAATTAGACAAATATCTAAATATTGCAAGTGCCTCCGGGAACGACCCGTCATCACCCGCGCAGCGCGTCCGACGACGACGCAAACCACGACACCTGCACGGCCGCCGCCTGCAAGCCATTCACGGGACCGAATCGCTGTGCGACACTTGCGCGTCATGTTGAAGACCATTTCCGCGCTGCTCGCCATCGTCCTGTATCTCGGGGCCGCCGCCGCCCTGGCGCGGCCGCTGCTGAGTACGGGCAAGCCCCTGACTCGCGCCGCCATGAGCATGGCGGTGCTGGCCGTGCTGGCGCATGCCGCCGTGTTGCTGGGCATCCATCGCGGCGCGCTGGATCTGCACTTCTTCGCCGCGCTGTCGCTGGTGGCCTGGGTGGTGTCGGCGCTGACGCTGCTGGTCAATCTCTCGCGCCCGGTCGCCGGACTCGGTGTGATCGTGTTTCCGCTGAGTGCACTGCTGCTGGCTGTCGACGTGTTCCTTGCTCCGCCCACGCGGCCGATGCCGATGGACTGGCAGATCAAGCTGCACGTCACCGTCGCCCTGCTCGCCTTCGGCGTACTGTCCATCGCCGCTGTCCTGGCGATCCTGCTGGCCGTGCAGGAGCACGCCCTGCGACGCAGTCAGTTCGGTCACTGGCTGCGCGCGCTGCCGCCGCTGACGCTGACCGAAACCCTGCTGTTCCGCCTGATCCACGCCGGCTTCACCCTGCTGACGCTGACCCTGTTCACCGGCATCGTGTTCGTGCACAACCTGTTCGGCCAGCACCTGGTGCAGAAGACCGTGCTGTCGATCATCGCCTGGCTGGTGTTCGGCGCCCTACTCTGGGGTCGCTGGAAGTTCGGCTGGCGCGGCATGCGCGCGGTCAACCTGACCCTGATCGGCATGGCCGTGCTGATGCTGGCGTTCTTCGGCACGAAGTTCGTACTCGAACTGATCCTGCATCGCCCGCTGACCTGACCGCCAGCTGTATCACGCCGATATCGAAACCGCTCGCGGAGGGCCCTTCACGGCTCAGCCCGCCGCGTCGAGGGCTTCGGACAGGCGCTCCACACCGATGATCTGCATGTCGCCGATTTGCTTCTTCTTGGGCAAGTTCGCCTTGGGCACGATGGCACGCAGAAAACCGTGGTGCGCCGCTTCCTTCAACCGTTCCTCGCCGTTCGGCACCGGGCGGATCTCGCCCGACAGCCCGACCTCACCGAAGGCGACGGTCTTGTCCGGCAGCGGTCGGTCGCGCAGCGACGAGCGCACGGCCAGCAGCACCGGCAAATCAGCCGCCGTCTCCTGCACACGAATGCCGCCGACCACGTTGACGAACACGTCCTGGTCGTAGGCCGCGACGCCGCCATGCCGGTGCAGCACCGCCAGCAGCATCGCCAGACGATTCTGCTCCAGGCCCAGTGCCACACGTCGCGGATTGCCCAGCGAGGACTGATCGACCAACGCCTGGACTTCCACCAGCAACGGCCGCGTGCCTTCGCGCGTGACCATGATCGCGCTGCCCGGCGTCGGCGAGGCATGTGCGGACAGGAAGATCGCCGACGGATTCGGCACCTCGCGCAGGCCCTTGTCGGACATCGCGAACACGCCCAGCTCGTTGACCGCGCCGAAGCGGTTCTTGAACGCACGCAGCACGCGGAAGCGGCTGCCGGACTCGCCCTCGAAATACAGCACCGCGTCGACCATGTGCTCGAGCACGCGTGGGCCGGCAATACCGCCCTCCTTGGTCACGTGGCCGACCAGCAGCACGCTGGTGCCGGTCTGCTTGGCGAATCGCGTCAGCTTGGCCGCCGACTCGCGCACCTGGCTGACCGAGCCCGGCGCGGCGGTCAGCAGGTCGGTCCAGATGGTCTGGATCGAATCGATGATGAGCACGCGCGGCTTGCTGTGCTGGACCTGGTCGAGAATACGCTCGATGCCGGTCTCGGCCAGCGCCTGCAGCGGTTCCAGCGACAGGCCGAGCCGCTGTGCGCGCGAGGCCACCTGCCCCAGCGATTCCTCGCCGGTGACGTACACGCCCGGCAGCTTCGCGCCGATCGTACCCAGCATCTGCAGGAGCAGCGTAGACTTGCCGATACCGGGATCGCCGCCGATCAGTACCACCGAGCCGTCGACCAGGCCGCCGCCCAGCACGCGATCCAGTTCGCCGATGCCGGTCAGGGTGCGCGACTCGACCTCGGCGGCGACCTCGGTCAGCGGCATCACCTTGGCCGCCTCGGTGTTGGCGCCGGCATAGCCGTCGCGACGCGCGCCCACGCTTTCCTTCTTGCCCGCCGAAGCCGGCTGCACCACGAATTCGCTCAGCGTGTTCCAGGCGCCACAAGCCACGCACTGGCCCTGCCACTTGGTGTATTCGGCGCCGCAGTCGCCGCAGACGTAGGCGGTCTTGGCCTTGGCCATGGATATCCTCGTGAATGCTCTGAAACGGCGCGGACGGAACAGGGTTCCCGCGCGGACCTGCGGCACGATAGCGCGAGTACGTCGCAGCAGGCGATACGCAGCGACTGCGATCAGGCGTCGTCTTCGACGAACAATACGCGTCGGGTCATGCCGCAGGTCAGCTCATAGCTGATGCTTCCCGCCGCCGCCGCAATACGCTCGGCTGGAAGATTCGCGCTCCACAACGTCACCTCATCGCCGACTTCGGCATCGGGCACGTCACGCAGATCCAGCGTGATCAGGTCCATCGACACGCGACCGACAATGGCGCTGTCCACGCCGCGGATGCGCACCGGCGTTCCGGAACCGGCGCTGCGCGGGTAGCCGTCACCGTAGCCGATGGCGGCCACGCCAATGCGCATGTCCTCGGGCGCGGCCCAGGTCGCGGCGTAGCCGACGCGCTCGCCCTTCTTCAGCTCGTTCACGGCAATCAGCCGTGTGCGCAGGGTCATCGCCGGACGATAGCCGAAGTCGGCGCCGGTCTTGCCCTCGACCACCGAAAGCCCGTACAGCAGCCCGCCTACGCGCACCCAGTCGCCACGCGCGCCAGGCCAGCCCAGCACGCCGGCGGAATTGGACAGCGCACGCGGCCCGGGCAACCCGGCGACGGCCTGCTCGAACTGTTCGATCTGCGCGTGCGTCAGCGGATTCTCGAATTCGTCGGACGCGGCGAAGTGCGTCATCAGCACGATTTCGTCGTCGACGTTGGACATCGCCGCCAGCTGCGCGTGCACCTGCGCGACACGCGCGGCGGGAAAACCCAGTCGATGCATGCCCGAATCGACCTTCAGCCAGACTCGTAGCGGTCGCGGATCGGCATCGGCGGCCAGCCACGCCAGCTGGCTGTCATGATGGATCACCGCGTCCAGATTCAGCCGCCGCATCTCGGCCAGATCGGCTGGACTGTCCGGCCCGGACAGCACCACGATGCGCTGCCGATGTCCCGCCGCGCGCAAGCGCAGCCCGTCGGCGATGGCGGCCACACCGAACGCATCCGCATCGCTCAGCGCGCGTGCCACGCGCTCCAGTCCGTGTCCGTAGGCATCGGCCTTGATCACGGCCATCACCCGCGCGCCGACAGCCTGCTCGCACACGCGAGCGAGATTGTGGCGCAGCGCGCCGAGATGGATGGTGGCGGTGGCGAGACGGCTCATGGATGCAGAAATTACGGCATGTACGCGAGCAGCGGCGTTACTCGAACGCGCCCTCGTAGCTCTCCGGCGCGAAGTTCTCGAACTTGGTGTACTGGCCCAGGAAGGTCAGCTTCACCGTGCCGGTCGGACCGTTACGCTGCTTGCCGATGATGATCTCGGCCTTGCCCTTGTCCGGCGATTCGGGGTTGTAGTACTCGTCGCGGTAGATGAACAGGATCACGTCGGCGTCCTGCTCGATGGCGCCCGATTCGCGCAAGTCCGACATCATCGGCCGCTTGTCCGAACGCTGTTCGAGGGAACGATTGAGCTGGGACAGCGCGATCACGGGAACACTGAGCTCCTTGGCCAGGGCCTTCAGTCCACGCGAAATTTCTGAAATTTCCGTGGCGCGATTCTCCTTGTTTCCGGGCACCTGCATCAGCTGCAGGTAATCGATCACGATCAGACCCAGACTGCCGTGCTCGCGCTGCAAACGGCGCGCGCGCGAACGCAGCTCCACCGGCGACAGCGCGGGCGTGTCGTCGATGAAGATCTTGGCGTCCGAAAGCATGGTGATGGCGGAGGTGACACGCGGCCAGTCCTCCTCGGCCAGGTCGCCGCTGCGCAGGTTCTGCTGATGGATGCGACCGACCGAGGAGATCAGGCGGAAGGCCAGCTGCGAGGCCGACATTTCCATCGAGAACACCACGACCGGCTTCTTGCTGCGGATCGCCGCGTGCTCGGCGATGTTGACCGAGAACGCGGTCTTGCCCATCGACGGACGCGCCGCGACGATGATGAGATCGGACGGCTGCAGGCCCGCGGTGCGATCGTCGAGATCGTTGAAGCCAGTCGGCAGACCGGTCAGCTGACCGCGGTTCTGATAGCGCTCGGTCAGGACACGGAAGGCGTCCTTGACCGCCTCGCGCATCGGCACGGTGCTCTTGCGCCCGCGCGCGCCGGCCTCGGCGATGTGGAACACTTTCTGCTCGGCCGCCTCCAGCACTTCCTGCGTGCTGCGCCCTTCCGGCCGGTAGCCGTCCTCGGTGATGGTGGTACCGGCGTCGATCAGCTGCCGCAGCACCGACTTCTCGCGCACGATGTCGGCGTAGGCGGTGATGTTGGCGGCGCTCGGCGTGCTGTTGGCCAGCTCGACCAGATAGCCCGGACTGCCGATCATCTCGGTCAGCTCGTTGGCCTCGAACCAGTCGCCCAGGGTCACCGCGTCGAACGGCATGCCGCGGTCGGCCAGCCCCGTGATCGCGCGCCAGATCAGGCGATGGTCCCTGCGGTAGAAATCGTCCTCGACGAGCCGGTCGGCGACACGGTCGAACGCCTCCGGCGACAGCATCAGTCCACCCAGCACCGCCTGCTCGGCATCGATCGAGTGCGGCGGCACGCGCAAGGTTTCGATAGAAGGCGATTCGTTGCGTTCGGGCAGCATGGGCATTTTCGAATCCCTGTCGGACGACATCTCATCATGCGAATCACTGTCGCAGATGTCGAGACAATAAGTCTGTGGATAAGTTGTGATCTTCTGTGGAAAAGCGTGTATGGGCGACGCGCGACCCAAAACAGAACGGGCGCCACGAGGGCGCCCGTCCGCATCCACGATGGCGTGAGCGGTTATTCGCCGCTGACGACCACCTTGATCGTGGCCTGCACGTCGGCGTGCAGCACGATGTGGGCTTCGTACTCGCCGGTGACGCGGATCGCGCCTTCCGGCTGCACGATCTCACCCTTGTCGGCTTCCAGGCCCTTGGCTTCCAGCGCCTCGGCGATCTCGCGCGGACCGACGGAGCCGTACAGCTTGCCCTCGGGGCTGGCGTTGGCGGAGATGGTCAGCTCGACGCCGTCGAGCTTGGCCTTGCGGCCCTCGGCGCCGTCCAGCAGCGACTTGGCCTTGGCTTCGTACTCGGCGCGACGCTTCTCGAACTCGGCCAGGTTCTCGGCATTGGCCGGCACGGCCTTGCCCTGCGGCAGCAGGTAGTTGCGGCCGTAGCCCGGCTTCACGGTGACCTTGTCGCCAAGGTTGCCGAGGTTCTTCACTTTCTCAAGCAGGATCAGTTCCATGGGATGACTCTCGATTCGTTAGCGCCGTTGAGGCGACGCAGCCCTGGACGGTTGTCCGAATGTAAAACGCGCCGCCCGCTCGAACGGACGGCGCGCGGTGCACGTTGCTCAGGCGTCGTGGCTGTCGGTGTACGGCAGCAGCGCCAGGAAACGCGCGCGCTTGACCGCGGTGGCCAGCTGACGCTGATAACGCGCCTTGGTGCCGGTGATGCGGCTCGGCACGATCTTGCCGGTCTCGGTGATGTACTGACGCAGGGTGTTGAGATCCTTGTAATCGATCTCCTTCACGCCTTCGGCGGTGAAGCGGCAGAACTTGCGGCGGCGGAAAAACTTGGACATGGCTCTCTCCCGGCTCAGTCGTCGCTGTCGCGATCGTTGTCGTTATCGGAATCCGACTTGTCGTCGCCCTTGCTGTCGCTGTCGTCATCGTCGCGACGGCGGCTGCTGGACTTGGCGTCTTCCTTCTCCTTGCTCTTCAGGATCGGCGACTGCTCGGTGTCGGCGTCGGGACGCTTGATGACCAGGTGACGGATAACCGCATCGTTGAAGCGGAAGCCCGACTCCAGCTCGTTCAGGACTTCCTGGCCGCACTCGATGTTCATGAGCACGTAGTGGGCCTTGGCCAGGTTCTCGATGCTATAGGCCAGCTGACGACGGCCCCAGTCCTCGAGACGGTGGATCTTGCCGCCCTGCTCTTCGATCAGCGCTTTGTAGCGCTCGACCATGGCCGGCACCTGCTCGCTCTGGTCCGGATGGACCAGGAACACGACTTCGTAATGACGCATGTTGTCTCCTTGTGGATGTCTCCTCGCGGCATGCGCGAGGCAGGCAGCCTCCCGCCTAAGCGGTGAGGCAAGGTTCCATCCAGAGCGAATCTGCCCTGGACAGAAGCGGAATTGTAGGATGCCCGGAACGGGCGCGCAAGCTATTGATCCGCGGGGACGCGGCGGATCACGCCCGCGTTCAGTCGCCCTGCGGATCGACCGTGAAACTTTCGCCGCACCCGCACTCGCCGGTGGCGTTGGGGTTGTGGAACACGAAGCTGGTGTTCAGCCCCTGACGCTGGAAGTCGATCACAGTGCCGTCGACCAGCGGCCGGCTCTTGGCGTCGATCACCAGCGGCACACCATCGACCTCGACCACCTGGTCGCCATCGTGGGATTCCCCGGCCAGCTCGATCACGTAGCCGAAGCCCGAACAACCCGTGCGGCGCACGCCGAAACGCACGCCGCTGGCCTGTGGATGACCGGCCAGATAGCTCTTCATGCGTTCGCGTGCGTTGTCGGTGATCTGGATATTCATGGGACGGTGCTCGGAAATCTGTCTACTAGTGTACGCGTCCAGCCGCCCGGAACCCAACGGAGCGTCGAATCCCGCTCGGCCACTTATGACCGATGGCCTTGTCGCCGGACTCGCGACCGTACCCGCAGGTCGACTATCATGGACGGCCTTGTTCTCGACGCCGATATGCGGCGTCCCAGCTGGAGTTTCAATCGATATGACGGTGGTCAGCGTCAAGCAGGCTCTCGCCGGCACGCCCGGTGAAGGCAGCGAAGTCACGGTCCGCGGCTGGGTGCGCACCCGGCGCGACTCCAAAGCCGGACTCTCGTTCATAAACATCAGCGACGGCTCCTGCTTCGCGCCGATCCAGGCCGTGGTGCCGGCCGATCTGGGCAATTACCAGGATGAAGTCCTGCACCTGACCTCCGGCGCCAGCGTGATCGTCACCGGCACCCTGGTCATCTCGCAAGGCAAGGGCCAGGGCTTCGAGATCCAGGCCACGAAGGTCGAGGTGGTGGGTTTCGTCGACGATCCCGAGACCTACCCGATCCAGCCCAAGCAGCATTCGATGGAATTCCTGCGCGAGGTCGCCCACCTGCGCCCGCGCACCAATCTGTTCGGCGCCGTCACGCGCATGCGCCATACGGTGATGATGGCGATCCATCGCTTCCTGACCGAGCAGGGTTTCTACTGGATCAACACGCCGATCATCACCACGTCTGACGCCGAGGGCGCGGGCGACATGTTCCGCCTGTCGACGCTGGATCTGGCCAACCTGCCGCGCGACGACGACGGCAAGATCGATTTCCGCAAGGACTTCTTCGGCCGCGAGGCGTTCCTGACCGTATCCGGCCAGCTCAATGTCGAGGCCTACTGCCTGGCCATGAGCAAGGTCTACACCTTCGGTCCGACCTTCCGCGCCGAGAACTCCAACACCGCGCGCCACCTGGCCGAGTTCTGGATGGTCGAGCCGGAGATCGCCTTCGCCGACCTCAACGACAACGCCGACCTGGCCGAGGCATTCCTGAAAGCCATCTTCCGCACCGTGCTGGAAGAGCGCGCCGACGACATGGCGTTCTTCGCCCAGCGCGTGCACCCGGAAGCCATCACGCGCCTGGAGGCGTTCGTCGACGCGCCGTTCGAACGCATCGAGTACACCGACGCCATCGAGATCCTGAAGAAGTCCGGCAAGAAGTTCGAGTTCCCGGTCGCCTGGGGCGTGGACTTGCAGACCGAGCACGAGCGCTACCTGGTCGAGGAGCACGTCGGCCGTCCGGTCGTGGTGATGAACTACCCGGAGGAAATCAAGGCCTTCTACATGCGCCTCAACGACGACGGCAAGACCGTCGCCGCGATGGACGTGCTGGCTCCCGGCATCGGCGAGATCATCGGCGGCGCACAGCGCGAAGAGCGCCTCGAACAGCTCGACGCGCGCATGCAGCAGTTCGGTCTCGACCCCGAAACCTACGACTGGTACCGTGACCTTCGCCGCTACGGCACCGTGCCGCACGCCGGCTTCGGCCTCGGCTTCGAGCGGCTGCTCTGCTACATCTGCGGCATCGCCAACATCCGCGATGCGATCCCCTATCCCCGAGTCGCAGGAAGCGCCGAATTCTGACCGTCCGCCATGCCGTTCCGACGCCCGCTTCCATTTCTGCTCCCGTCCCTGTTCCTGGGTCTGTGCGCCTGCGTCTCGCACACTCCGACCAAGGACGACACGCCGCGCCCGGGTACCCGTGACGCGGCGATGGCGGCCCTGCAGAAGGCCGATCCGTGCTGCACGCGCTTTTCGCAGTTCTCGTTCCACCGCGAGCTGCCGGCGAAACCGAAGCGGTTCGACATCGAGTCGAATCTGCCCGTGGCCGATTTCAACGGCACGCGCAGCTATTTCCTGACCTTCAAGCTGCCGGAGAAACACAGCCTGCCGTACAAGGTCGTGCTGAAATCGGAAATGACCGGCCGCTGGCTGCATTCGAGCTATCTGTTCGCGCCGTCCGCGGTGCTGCTGGACGCCGATTACCGGCCGATGCAGACCCTGGATGTGGATCAGTGCGAATACATCGGCTGGAGCCAGTCCACCACCGGCGCGCTGGGCAGCCTCACCGTGGACAGTCCGCATGCGCGCTACCTGGTGATCTACAGCTCGGGACAGCAACTCGACGGCAGCACCTACTGGGAACAGTCGCCGACCGCTTTCTCCGCGGACTCGCCGGTGAAGATGGCCGCGACCGGCAGTTTCCAGATCGCGCACGGCCCCACCGGCCCGCTGTACGTCGGCGTGATGACGCCGCGCTATGCCAAGGCCGCATCCGAGGCCATCTGCTCCAAGCCCGACCCCAAGACTTCGTCCGGAGCGCTCTCCACGCTACGCTCGCTGATCCTGCCCTCGTCCAAGGACACGACGCCGTGAACTCCACCTTTCTCAGCGTACTGTACCTGTTGCTGTTGGTCGCGGGCGCGGTCGGCTTCGCCATGCACCTGTATGCGCAGTGGCGCTTCGTCCGCATCATGCGCGAGCGCTACGCCGACAAGTGGCGCATCATCGCCTGCCCCGACGAAGGACGCCCCAGCCGCGTGCGCACCTGGGCGCGGCTGCAGCAGGTCCTGCGCAGCAACGTGCCCGAACTGTTCGAGGACGCCGAACTGACCCGCTGGCACCGTATCTGGCGCTATGCGCCCTGGCTGGCCTGGCCATGCTGGATCGGCGTGCTGGTCATCCAGGCCACCACCGCGCACTGAATTCCGCCGGAAACCCGGTTCCGGCCCGTCAGGAGATACGCATGAAGTTGGAACTCAACGGCCGCCACGCGCTGGTATGCGGCGCATCCAAGGGCATCGGCCGCGCCACCGCCATGGAGCTGGCCGCGCTGGGCGCGGATGTCACCGTGCTGGCGCGTTCCGAGGACGTCCTGCGAACCTTGGCGGAAACCCTGCCGCGCACGCATGCGGCACAGCATCACCATGCCCTGATCGCCGACATGAACGACCGTGCGCAGCTGGCCGCCGTGCTCGAAGCACACGTGGCGACGCACCCCGTTCAGATCCTGATCCACAACTCCGGCGGACCCGCGGCGGGCCCGGCGAACCAGGCGACGACCGACGCCTTCGAAAGCGCCTTCGGGCAGCATGTCCTGGCCGGGCAGATCCTGCTGCAGGCCGTGCTCCCCGGCATGCACGAAGCCGGCTACGGACGCCTCGTCAACATCATCTCGACCTCGGTGAAGGAACCGATTCCGAACCTGGGCGTGTCCAACACCGTGCGCGCCGCCGTGGCCAGCTGGGCCAAGACCCTGGCCGGTGAACTGGCCGCCGACGGCATCACCGTCAACAGCGTGCTGCCCGGCTTCACCGAGACCGGTCGCCTGGAAAGCCTTATCGCCGGCCGCGCCAAGGCGCAGAACGTCAGCGAGGACACGGTCGCCGCGAACATGCGTGCGCTGGTGCCGGCCGGCCGTTTCGGCAAGCCGGAGGAAGTCGCAGCCGTCGCGGCCTTCCTGTGCACACCGGCTGCCGCGTACGTCAACGGCGTGTGCATCGCGGTCGACGGTGGGCGCACGCGCAGCCTGTCCTGAGCCGACCGTGCCGGCCAGCCCTGCCGCGCGCTGCGCTACGCCGATCATGCGCAGCGAGCTCAGCGGCGGGCCGATGTTCACCTGCCCGCATTGTCAACGCTGACGCTGCGACCAAAGGTCGCTAAGCTTCGCGGCATGGATACGCCGAGCTTCCCGCACCTGATCGACGGCCGCCTGGTCGAGGCCGCGAGCGGCCGCTGGCGCGACGTGCATGAACCGGCCACCGGCCGGGCCTACGCACGCTGCGCCGACGGTGACGCGGCCGATGTCGAACGCGCCGTGGCCGCCGCGACCGCCGCGGCCGCAGACTGGGGGCACCGCCCGACCGGCGAGCGTGCGGCGCTGCTGCGGCGCATGGCCGACCTCGTCGAGCAGCGCCTGGACGCCTTCGCCGCCGCCGAATCGCGCGACAGCGGCAAGCCGGTGTCGCTGGCCCGGCACGTCGACATTCCGCGTGCGGTGGCAAACCTGCGCTTCTTCGCGTCCGCCGTCGAAACCTGGGACGGCGCCTCCCACACCATGCCCGGCCAGGCCCTCAACGTCACCCTGCGCCAACCGCTCGGCGTGGTGGCCTGCATCAGTCCGTGGAACCTTCCGCTGTACCTGTTCACCTGGAAGATCGCCCCGGCCCTGGCCTGCGGCAACACGGTGGTGGCCAAGCCATCCGAGATCACTCCGTGTACGGCGACGATGCTGGCCGAAGTCGCGCTGGAAGCCGGCCTGCCCGCCGGCGTGCTCAACATCGTCCACGGCGAGGGTCCGGCCGTCGGCGCGCCGCTGGTCGCGCACCCGAAGGTAAAGGCGGTCTCGTTCACCGGCTCCACCCGCACCGGCGCGGCCATCGCCGCGGCAACCGCCGCACAGTTCAAGAAAGTGTCGCTGGAGATGGGTGGCAAGAATCCCGCCATCGTGTTCGCCGACGCCGACCTGTCCGACGCCAACCTCGACACCATTGTGCGCTCGGGCTTCGCCAACCAGGGCGAGATCTGCCTGTGCGGCTCGCGCCTGCTGGTACAGCGCTCGATTTATGAAGACTTCCGCACGCGCTACCTGGAACGTGTCGAAGCCTTGCGCACCGGCGACCCGGAAGATCCGGCGAGCGACCTCGGCGCACTGGTCTCCCAAGCGCACTTCGACAAGGTCTCGGCCTGCATCGAGCGTGCGCGCGAGGAAGGCGGCGCGATCCTCTGCGGCGGCGAGGCGGTGCGCCCGTCGGGACGCTGCTCGGAAGGCTGGTTCATCGCCCCCACCGTGATCGAAGGACTGCCCGCCGACTGCGCGACCAACCAGGAAGAGACCTTCGGCCCGGTCGTCACGCTGATCCCGTTCGAGGACGAAACCGACGCGCTGGCCATCGCCAACGGCACCGACTACGGCCTGGCCGCCTCGCTGTGGACGCGCGACATCGATCGCGCCCAGCGCATGGCCGCCGCCCTCGAGTTCGGCATCGTCTGGATCAACTGCTGGATGCTGCGCGATCTGCGCACGCCGTTCGGCGGCGTCAAGCAATCCGGCGTCGGCCGGGAAGGCGGCGTCGAGGCGCTGCGCTTCTTCACCGAGGCCAAGAACGTCTGCATCGCGACGCCGCACACACCGTAACGGCCCGCCCCCTTCTTCTTCACGACTGAAACATTCCCATCAGGAGCGCCCAAAACATGCCACGCATCAAGGAACTGCTCGCCAACAACCAGCAATGGGCCGAGCGCATCCAGGCTGAAGACCCGCATTTCTTCGAGCAGCTCTCAAAGCAGCAGGCACCGAAGTTCCTCTGGGTCGGCTGTTCGGATTCGCGCGTGCCCGCCACGCAGATTGTCGACCTGCCGCCCGGCGAGATCTTCGTCCATCGCAATGTCGCCAATGTCATCGTGCACACCGATCTCAATGCGCTGTCGGTGATCCAGTTCGCGGTCGAGGTGCTGAAAGTCGAACACATTCTGGTGGTCGGTCACTACGCCTGCGGCGGCGTCGGCGCGGTGCTCAAGAAACAGCGTCTGGGCCTGATCGACAACTGGCTGCGGCACGTCGAGGACGTCGCCAACCACCACATCCACGCGCTCGGCGACGAGCTCAGCTTTGAGCAGCGTCACGACCGCCTGTGCGAACTCAACGCCATCGAGCAGGCCATGCACGTGTGCGCCACCACTATCGTGCAAGAAGCCTGGGCCCGCGGCCAGCCACTGCGCGTACATGCCTGGGTATACGGGCTTTCCGACGGGCATATCAACGACCTCGGCCTGGACGTCTCCAGCCTCGAGACTATGGAGACCTCCTACAAGCAGGCGCTCGATACCCTGCAGACCCGCTGGGCGCAGCAGGACGCATGAGCGATATCATCCGCACCGGCACCGCGCCGCCGCCCGTCGGCGCCTACCCGCACGCGCGTCGCGTGGGCGATCTGCTTTTTCTGTCCGGCGTCGGCCCCCGACGCCCGGACGACAACGCCATTCCCGGCAATGAATACGATGCCGATGGCAAACTGATCGCCTATGACATCGAGGCGCAGTGCAAGCAGGTCTTCGCCAACGTGCGCGCGGTACTGGAAGCCAGCGGGGCGCGCTGGGAGGACCTGGTCGACGTGACCGTGTTCCTGACCGACATGGCACGCGACTTCGCCGCCTACAACCGCCTCTACGCCGAGTACTTCAAAGGGGTCGATGCCTGTCGCACCACGCTGGGCATCGATGCGCTGCCGACGCCCATCGCGATCGAGCTGAAGTGCATCGCGGCCCCCAACCGCGCTACACCCTGACCCACGGCCGGCGCATCAGGCGCCGGCGTCGTCCAGACAGGTCTGCAGCAGCCTGCGGATGATTCCCTGCACGCGTTCGGCGCGCTCGGGGAGGTATTCGAAGCTCGCTTCGTCCATGTAGTTGCTCTGCGCCAGCTCCAGCTGCACGGCGTCGACGCCCTCACTGGGCGATCCGTAATGGCGGGTGATGTAGCCACCCTTGAAACGTCCGTCGACCACATGCGTGTAGGCATTCTGACCGCCCAGCACGTCGTCCAGCGCCGCGCACAGATCGGGCCGGCAACTCTCTCCGGCGTTGGTGCCGAGATTGAAATCGGGCAGCCGCCCCGAGAACAGCATCGGCACCACCGCGCGGATGGAGTGCCCTTCCCACAGCACCACCCGACCATGCTGCGCCTTCAGGCGCGCGAGTTCCTCCTGCAACGCCCGATGATACGGGCGCCAGTAGGTCTCCACCCGCGCCGCCACTTCCTCGGCGTCCGGCACTTCGCCGTCCCGGTAGATCGGCTCGCCGTCGAACATGATGGTCGGCACCAGGCCGGTCTCGCTCTGTCCGGGATACAGCGCATGGCCATCCGCGGGTCGATTGAGGTCGACCACATAACGCGAGTGGTGCGGCTGCAGGATGCTCGCCCCCAGTTCGCGCGCGAACGCGTACAGTTGCCCCACGTGCCAATCCGTGTCCGGCGAGCGCTGCGCCGCCGGCGTCATGCGCGCGGCGATCGCGTCGGGAATGCGGCTGCCGTCGTGCGGCAGGCTGACAAGCAGCGGTGCGCTGCCCTGATGCAGAGTGTATGTTTGCATATGCGCATTGTAGCGACCCAATGCATTCGTCGCCCTTGCGCATAGCATCGAGCCGATGCTTGTCAAAATGAGAACATGCCGGGCCCAAAGACGCGACATGCGTCTCACCTCACACCTAGCCACGCATGTTTTGCTTACCACGCTCCAGTGAAGGAGCCGCTATCAAGGAATGTAGCCATGAAAAGGAATGCCTTTCTTTCGCTTGCCGCCATCGCCGTAATCGGATCCATGTCGATGGCCGCGAAGCCCGCTGCTGCGGCCTATCCGTGTTCGTACTGTCAGGATTTCTACGACACGTGTATCGCCGACGGAAATACACCGACCTACTGCCAGGCGAACCTGCCCTCCGGCTGCTCGGTGTATTGCACAGGATTCTCCAACACCGCGCAGAAGATGCAGAAACCGGATGAATCCTCCCTCCGTTCCGCCCTGCTCGCGATGGTCAGCAAGGAATCCCTTCAGCCTGGGAAATGATCTAAGGCCAGAAGCAAGGCCGCCTGATAGGCGGCCTTGTATGTTTTCCCCTGACTCGGATGCATCGTCGTCATGGCGTCTCGGGCCACCTCGCGCCCCACTGTCACCGCCGCGAAGAAATCCGCACGCCAGCAATTCCCCGCAGTCGAACGGAGGACGCGCCAACACCTCGCACGAAATGGTACGGTAGTCGGAACACGTTCCGGATCGCCGTCTGTCGGCGACCGGCGTCCACGCCGCGCGTCGGGTGAAGTCGCCGAACGCGTACATGCCGAAAACGGGACATCCACGCTCGAAATGTAATCCGTACCACCCATGCACGAACCGCACCGCGTGATTCCCTGAACGCGCTCCAGTAAAGGAGCGGCCAGCTTGGAGAAGAAGTCATGAAACGGAATGTATTTCTAGCTCTCGCCGCCATCGTGCTGATCGGTTCGCTGTCGATGATCGCGAGACATGCCGCCGCGGCACGCTCCTGCTCGACATGCCCGGGCACCTACGACGCCTGCATGACTGCCGGCAACACATCTGCGTACTGCGAACAGAATCAGCCGGCCAGCTGCTACGGCTGCGCCGAATCCCTCGACAACACCACGCAGAAGACGCAGAAGCCGGACTCGGCGATCAAACGCTCCGCACGGCTCGGTCTCATCAGCAAGGAATTCCTTCCGTCCGGAAAGGTCGCGTGAATCGAGTCGCTGCCGGGCGACTCTCGGCGCAAGACCGATGAACGATGACCTTTCGTTTTCTCCAAGCGCGTCCGGTCGCGACGCGCGGGCGTGAGACTCAACCGAGCAGAACCAGCTCTTCGGCCGACGTCGGATGAATCGCCACCGTGGCGTCCAGGTCGGCTTTCCGCGCGCCCATCTTCACGGCCACCGCGAACCCTTGCAGCATCTCGTCGCTACCGGGGCCGAAAAGATGCACGCCGACCACGCGTTCCTCTTCGCCGACGCACACCAGCTTCATCAGGCTTCGCTGCGGGTGATCGGACAACGCGGACACCATCGGCGTGAAACGCGACCGATACACGCGCACCGCATCGCCGTAGCGTGACCGAGCCTGCTGCTCGGTATCGCCGACTGCCCCCAGCGGGGGATGCGCGAACACCACGCTGGGAATGTTGCGGTAATCGAGATGCGCCTCCGGATCCGCGCCGAACAGGCGATCCGAAAGCCGACGACCCGCGGCGACAGCAACCGGCGTCAACGCCATGCGGCCGGTGACATCGCCGACCGCATACACTCCCGGCACACTCGTGTTCTGCTGCCCGTCGGTACAGATGTGTCCTTCCGCGTCCAGCGCCAGCGGCACGGTACCCAGGCCGATGTCGTCACTGTTGGGGACGCGGCCCAGCGCCCACAGCACCTGTTCGTACGGCGCCGCCTCACCCGATTCGATCTGGTCGAGATGCAACGCGCCACCTTCGCGACGCACATCGGGGATACCTGCATGCAGATGCACCCCGATACCCTGCGCGCGCATGGAGTCGGCCAGGGCATCGCTCAATTCGTGATCGAAATGGCTGAGCAGAACCGATCGCGCATACAGATCCACGTGGGCTCCCAGCGCATGCAGCACACCGGCCAGTTCACAACCGACGTATCCCCCGCCAATCACCGCCACGCTGTGCGGGCATTCACGCAGCGCGAAGAAATCGTCGGACACCATGCCCGATGCGAAACCCGGCGTGGCCAGCCGGCGCGGCCGACCACCGGTGGCGATCAGCACATGGGGCG
The DNA here is from genome assembly GCF_012395255.1 of Oleiagrimonas citrea. Taxonomy (GTDB): domain Bacteria; phylum Pseudomonadota; class Gammaproteobacteria; order Xanthomonadales; family Rhodanobacteraceae; genus Oleiagrimonas; species Oleiagrimonas citrea. Next base: position 227,174 of record NZ_JAAZQD010000003.1, on the reverse strand, counting down.
CGCACAGCGTTTCGCCCTGCGCATCCACCCGGTCCGCGGCACGCAGATGCCCCCGGGTCGCGATGAGTTCGATGCCGGCCTCGCGGATACGATCCCGGTACACGGCGTGGATCCGTTCGATGTAAGCCTGTCGCCGCGCGACGAAGTGACACCAGTCGAGTGCGCCGGGCGCGATATCGAAACCGAACTCGCGAGCACGCTGCACATCCTCGGCCGCCTGAGCGGCGTACCACATGGCTTTCTTCGGCACGCAGCCGAGGTTCACGCATGTGCCGCCGAGCGAGCCCGGCTCCAGCAGCGCGACCCGCGCGCCGTGTCGAGCGGCGCGAAAGGCGGATGCCAGTCCGCCCGAACCGGCGCCGAGCACGATGTAGTCGAAGGTGCGCATGCTCGTTCCTGCGTCGCCCCCGCTCAAAGCCGGAACCGCGCCGGTCGGAAGGCGCGGATGTCGATGTCCGGCGCGACGCCGCGGCACAGCGCCGTGACGATCTCCGCCGTCCCCGCCGCCATGCTCATGCCGAGCATGCCGTGCGCAGTGGCGAAGATCAGATTCGACCAGCGCCGGCTCTCGCCGATGATCGGCAGCTGATCGACACTCATAGGCCGCCACCCCCACCACATTTCCTGCAGCACCGGACCGGAGGTCTCGTGCAGATACGCGTCGGCCGCGCGGCGGATCGCCTTGATCCGCGACTCGTTCAGCTGGGTATCGTAGCCACTGAATTCCATGGTTCCGCCAAGCCGGAATCCGGACGACCATGCAACTGCGCACACCCCCTTCTCGCTCAGCATCAACGGCCGCGAGGGCGCGCGCGACGGGCGACTCCAGGTCAGCGAATAGCCCTTCCCCGGCTGCATCGGCAGGCGCATGCCGAACATGCGGCCGACCTGCGGCGACCATGCGCCGAGCGCCATGACCATGCGCTCACCGGCATATACCCCTCGATGCGTGCGAACGGCCTCGACCTGGCGACCGTTCGCGTGCACGCGCTCGATGCGTGCGCTTTCCTCAATCACGCCGCCCAGCTCGCGCACCCGCCGCGCCAGTTCGGCAACGAACGCCTCCGGGCGCAGATGTGCATCGTCGGGATGGAAGTACGCACCGGCCATGCCGGGCTTCAGAGCAGGCTCCATGGCCTGGAGTTCGTCGTCGTCGCAGGCTCTCGCCTCGATACCGAGACGCTCCAGCCATTGCGCGTGACCGCTTGCTGCGCGAAACGCCTGCGCATCGCGATAGACGTACAGCGTCCCGCGTGCGCTGAATTCGCAGGCCAGCGACATCTCATCGATCCACGACTGCGTCAGCTCCATCGAGCTGCGCAGCAACGTGGCGCGAGCCACGGCCGCCTCCTCTGCGCGTGCACGGCGCCCCTGCCGCGCCAGACGCGCCAGCCACAGGAAGCGCGCCAGTTCCGGACGCGGATGGATATGCAACGGCGCATCACGCTGCGCCATCTGCGCGAAAGCGCGGCGCAAAGCCCCTGGGGTTAGAAGCGGGATTGCATGGCTGGGCGTGAGCGTGCCGCAGTTGCCGTGCGAAGCACCGCCGCCGACCGTGCCCTGCTCGACGATGCGCACTGTCGCACCGGCCTGCAACAGGCGCAGCGCACAGGCCAGGCCGATCACGCCACCCCCGAGGACCAGGACATCACTACGCTGCGTTGCCATGGCTTCATTCTAACCATGCTTGACGACCGGTACGCGCTGGCCGAATGGCTAGCCCGGCACGACCCGGCGAAGACCGCGCGGCGTCAGTCCGCGTTCCAGGCCTTCGAACAGTCCCTGCACCAGCAAGGCCAGCACCGCCGCCGGCACCGCGCCCTGCAGAATCAGACCAAGATCGTCGAGACGGATGCCAGTGAGGATCGGCTGCCCGTAGCCGCCCGCGCCGATCAGCGCACCCAGCGTCGCGGTGCCGACATTGATGACCGCGGCGATCTTGACGCCGGCCAGGATCGAACGCAGCGCCAGCGGCAGCTCGATCCGCAGCAGACGTACCCGAGCGGGCAACCCCATCACCGCTGCCGATTCCAGCAGCGACGGTTCGATACCGACCAGGCCGGCATGCGTATTGCGGACGATCGGCAGCAGGCTGTACAGGAACAGCGCCGCGATCGCCGGCCCGGCACCGATGCCGAACAGCGGGATCATGAAGACGAACATGGCCAGCGATGGAACTGTCTGCAGCACGCCAGTCAAGGCCATCACCGCGTGTCCCAGCCGGCGCCAGCGCGCGGCCAGCACACCCAGCGGCACCGCCAGAAGCAGGGCCAGCCCCAGGGAGATGCCGACCAGAACCAGATGCTCGCGGGTCCGCTGGAAGATCCGCGCCGCGACACCCTGCGAAACCACCGGTGCTTCGAGATCGAGAAACGCGGCAGCCGTCTGCGTCTCGCTGCGCCCATGCAGTTTCACGGCGGCATTCATGCGCTGCATCGCCTGCACGTCAATCCGGCCTGCCAGTTGCCGCAGCACCTCGATCGCACCGGGCGCTCGCCGGGCCAGATCGAGGCGGTACAGAAACACCGCCTGATAGGGCGGAAAGTAGTGACGATCATCGCGTAGCACGCGCAGGTGGTAATAAGGAATCTCGGCGTCCGTCGTATAGACGTCCGTGAGATCGATCGCGCCGCGGGTCAATGCACGATAGGCAAGATCATGGTCCATGCCGCGCACCTGCGTCTGCGGCAGACCGTAGGCACGACGCAACCCTTTCCAGCCGTCGTCGCGATCCATGAATTCGTTGGAAAATCCGAACTGCAGCCGCGGATGCGCGCGCAGATCGGAAATCGTGGCGATGCCCAGCGCGGAAGCGCGAGCGGACGACATGCCGAGCGCGTAGCGATCCTCGAACCCCAGCGAATCGGTGATGCCGATGCCCAGTCCGCGCAGACGCTTGCGCAACACAGGGATGCCGGCGTTGGCGCGCATCCCCGGCAGCAACTCCTGCACCAGCGTGCCGGTGTATTCGGGATAGGCGTCGATGTCGCCTTCGCGCAGCGCACGCCAGAGGATGCGCGTACCGCCCAGGCCGCGGCGATGCCGTGCCGATAGACCGTGCTCGCGCAGCGACAGACGCGCCACCTCGCCCAGCACCACTGATTCGGTGAACGCCTTGGAGCCGATGCGAACCGGCTGTGGATTCGCCGCCCGCGCCAGACCGACGGCCAGCAGCGCCATCCCCATCGCCGCGATGAACCGGCGCATCATGCCGAAGCCTCGGGAAGACGCCGGGCACTGTCGAGAAAGCGCCGCACGTACGCGCTCGCCGGATCGCGCTGCAGGTCGGCCAACGTTCCGTCCTGCACGATGCGTCCGTCATGCATCAGCACAAGACGCGACGCCAGCCACGCCGCCTCGGCCACATCATGCGTGACCAGAATCACGGTCTTGTCGAGCGTCTCGAAAATCGTCCGCAACTGCGACTGCAGCTCGTGCCGCACGATGGGGTCGAGCGCACCCAGCGGTTCGTCCAGAAGCAGCGCCGGCGGGTCTGTCATCAACGCACGCATCAACGCCACGCGCTGGCGCTGCCCGCCGGAAAGCTCAGCGGGATAGCGCTGCATGACGGACACCGGCAGACGCACCAGCTCGGCCAGCTCGGCGCACCGCCCCGCGATGCGCGTCTGCGTCCAGCCCAGGTAACGCGGCTGCAGCGCCAGATTGCCTTGCGCGGTGAGATGCGGGAACAGGCCGCCTTCCTGAATGACGTAGCCCAGACGCAGTCGAGCCGACTGCAACGACGCCGAAGTCAGGGGCTTGCCATCGACCCGCACCTTGCCACGATCGGGTCGCACCAAACCGGTCAGAAGACGCAGTACGGTGGATTTGCCGCTGCCACTGCTGCCGATCAAGGCACAGACCCGACCGCGGGCGAAACGCAGCGACAGATCCTCCAGCGCCACGACGCCGGGATAGCTCTTCTGGACCCGATCCAGCTCGAACATCGGCGTCGAAGACGCTTGCGTGCCGGCTTGCCCCTGTTCGGTCGGTGTCGCCTCCATGTCCGGCATGATACCCGGCCATCGTCGCCGTGCATGCCGGCTTTTTGCCGATATTGCGCCACCACTTGGCATTGTTCCTGCATGACTCCACACGTTTCCTACGGAGTTTTCGCCATGCACATGTCCACCCCGGAAATCCTGCTTGCTCTGCGCGCTCCCGACAGCGGCTGGCTGGGCGTTCTGGCCACGGTGCTCGACGAAGCCAACCAGGACCCCCGTTTCGACGCGACCCAGCGCGAGATCCTGTGCCAGTTGCTGGACCAGGCGCGCATGCCGCGCGAGATCGGCGATGCCGCGCGCCATCGCGCCGCCGTGTTCGAGACCGAAATCATCCGCGACTGCCAGGCCGCCAAGGAATCCGCCGCGCGCACGAGTGCCCCGGAGCGTCCCAAACTGACGCTGGTTGGCAAGATGGCGAGCTGAAACGGCCCCACTCTTGCGCAAGACTTTAAGTCTTTGACGCAAGCCCTTGATTTGATACCCTCGAAGCACACCGCTTCGGGGGTTTTTCATGCCCACACGTTCCGCCCCGGTCCTGATCGTGCCCGCATCGCCGCGCAACCGCCTTTCCATGTACGTCGCGCGCGCAGCGGGCGTCGGTGCGCTGATGCTGCTCGCCGCCTGCGCCAGCGCGCCGCATCGCACGCCTGCCGTCCACGCGACTGCGCCGGTCGCGACCGGCATTCCGGAGCAACCACCCGAACGGCAGGCCGAGGACGTGCTGTTCCATGCCATCGGTCTGGTCGGCACACCCTACCGTTGGGGCGGCAACACGCCGGACAGCGGATTCGACTGCAGCGGGCTGGTCGATTACGTGTTCCGCACATCGGCCGGACTGAAACTGCCGCGCACCTCGCGCGAGATGTCGCGGCTGTCTGCGCCCAAGATCAAGCGCACGAACCGACTGGCCACGGGCGACCTGCTGTTTTTCCGCACCAGCATGCATCGCATCAGCCATGTGGCGATCTATGTCGGCAAGGGTCGCTTCGTGCACGCGCCGAACAGCGGCGGCACGGTGCGTCTGGACAACCTGGACAACCCGTACTGGAGCCGCCACTTCGCCTTCGCGCGCCGCGTGCTCGACTGATTCGCGCTCCTGCGGCACATCACGCTTGCGCCGCGACGACCGCGCGCCCACCATGGGACACGTCCCGATCATGCACGCATGATTGCCGCACGCCATGGAGGATCCACGCATGACACGCATGTCCCGCTCCGCCCTCTGGTCCGTCCTGCTCGGCGCCGCCATGGTCACGCCCGGCTGCGCGGCACCATCCGAACACGTGGCACTGACAGCGCTGGGCACGCTCGACGATCACCAGTTGGCCCAGCGTCTCGGACTCGGCGCGGATGGCGGTCTGGTCGCCCAGAGCGCACCGCTCGCATCCGCGCAGGGCACCACGATGCAGCGCATGCAACAGACCTACCACGGCATTCCCGTGCGCGACCGCGGCGTAGTGGTCGAACGCGACGCCGAGGGCCGCATCGTCAGCGTGCGCGGGGACCTGGAGCGACACCTGTCCGAACGCCTCGCGCATCCCGAGGCGAAGATCACTCCGCAGCAGGCCATCGAATCGCTGCGTCGGCACCAGGACCTCGACGCCGGTGCGGAGCTGCAGAACGTTCGGCAGCAGCTGATCATCGATCCGCGCGGCGAAACGCCCAGACTGGTGTACGAGGTGTCTTTCTTCGTCACCACGGACGATCATCCGCAGCGTCCCACGGGAACCATCGACGCAAGCAACGGCGAGGTGCTGCAGGCCTGGGACGGTCTGACCACCGGAGACAGCGCGGAAGGTTCGCGACGCAGCGGCGGCTTCGTCGGTCCGCGCCCGTCATCCAGCGACGGCGTGAACTGATTCCGTCTACAGCATCGTTGCGGCGAAGGTGTTGCAGCGCGCGATGTCGCCCGCAGCAAAGCCGGTCCGGAACCAGCGCACGCGCTGCGCGGAGGTTCCATGAGTGAAGGAGTCGGGCATCACGCGTCCGCGCGCGCGCCGCTGCAACGTGTCGTCGCCGATATGGCTGGCCGCGTCCAGCGCGGCTTCAATGTCGCCCGGCTGCAGCCACTGCAGCTGCCGCTGTGCACGGTTCGCCCAGACGCCAGCGAAGCAATCGGCCTGCAACTCCTGCCGTACCGACAACCCTTCCGCGCCCTGCATCGCCGCACCGCGCGCACGCGCCTGGTCCACCTTGCGCATGACGCCGAGCAGGTTCTGCACGTGATGCCCGACCTCGTGCGCGATGACGTAGGCGCGGGCGAAGTCCGCGGTCGAAGCGTTGAGTTGCGAACCCATCTGATCGAAGAAGCCCACGTCCAGGTACACCTGACGATCCCCGGGACAGTAGAACGGCCCGACCGCGGACGATGCGGCACCGCACGCCGTCCGCACGCTGCCACGGAACAGCACCAGACGCGGCGGTTGATAACGCCCGCCCAGGCCCTGGAAGACGCCGCTCCAGACATCCTCGGTGCTGCCCAGCACGCGCTGCACGAATTCGGTCTGCGTGTCGTCGGCCGGCGCGCTCGTCTGCGGCGCATCGGCGCCGCTCTGCGACGTGCCGCCATCGCCGAGCAGGGCGGTCGGATCCTTGAAGAAGATCCAGCCCAGAATCAGCATGACGATCAGTCCGCCGATGCTCATCGGCCGCCCTCGAAGCCCGCGTCCGCCCCCAGTGGAGCGCACCACGTTGTCGCTGCGTCGACCCTTGCGCCAGAGCATGCCGCCACCCCACTACGCCGGATTGTCTGCGCACCGTAGCTCGATTGCCTGTGGCATGCCAGCGTGCGGGCTTCGCTTGTACGCGCCGGACATCCGGTCCATAGTCGGAGGCTGTTGTGTCCCGCGCCCGACGGTCGCGCACGACACGGCTGCGAAGGCCGCGGACACTCCTTGCCTGATCTCGACGGGAGGAGACGCATGAACGACGCGACCACCACGGTGGACCCCAACGCGACCGACGACCACCGCCTGCGGCGCGACATCGGCATCATCGGCCTGCTGTTCACCGCCGTGGGTTCGATCATCGGTTCCGGCTGGCTGTTCGGTGCGCTGAGCGCAGCGCAGATCGCCGGCCCAGCCTCGATCCTGGCCTGGGGCATCGGCGGCGTGATGATCATCCTGATCGGCCTGTGCTACGCCGAACTGGGCACGATGTTTCCGGTCTCCGGCGGCGTGGTGCGCTTTCCGCACTTCGCCTTCGGCTCCTTCGCCAGCTATACGCTGGGCTGGATCACCTGGCTGGCGGTCGCCTCGACCACGTCCATCGAAGTCCTGGCCGCGCTGCAGTACTCAACCAACTACCTGCCCTGGCTGCAGCACCTGCAGGACGGCGTGCCGGTGCTGACCGGCGCGGGCTTCGCCGTCGCGGTCGCGATGCTGGCGCTGTTCAGTCTGATCAACGTGGTCGGCATCCGCTGGTTCGCGCGTCTCAACAACGCCATGGTGTGGTGGAAGCTCGTCATCATCGTGGTGGTGATCGTCGCCTTCCTAATGACCTCGTTCGACGGCGCCAACTTCGCCGGCGGCGCGCAGGACCACAGCGACGCCGGCGGCTTCATGCCGTTCGGCTGGAGCGGCGTGTTCGCCTCCATCGCCACCGCCGGCATCGTGTTCTCGTACCTCGGCTTCCGCCAGGGCGTGGAACTGGCTGGCGAAACGCACAATCCGCAGCGCAATGTGCCCATCGCCATCATCGGCTCGGTGCTGATCACCGGCGTCATCTACGTCGCGCTGCAGATCGCCTTCATCGGCGCGCTGCCGCCGGGCGCGCTGGTCAACGGCTGGGCGCACATCGGTACCAGCTTCAGCGGCGGCCTGGACCACATCGCCGCGACCTACGGTCCGCTGGCGGCGATGGCCACGGTCATGGGCCTGACCTGGCTGGCCGTGCTGCTGTACATCGACGCCTTCATCTCCCCCGCCGACACCGGACTCATCTACACCACGGTGACCGCACGCATCTCCTACGCCATGGGCCGCAACGGCAACGCGCCGGCGGCGCTGGCCAAGGTCAGCCAGCGCGGTGTGCCGTGGGTCAGTGTGATCGTCACCTTCGTCGCCGGCATGATCTTCCTGCTGCCCTTCCCCGGCTGGCAGAAACTGGTCGGCTTCGTCACCTCGGCCACGGTGCTGTCGTTCGGCTCCGGGCCGCTGGCACTGATCGCCATGCGTCGCCAGCTGCCGGCGCAGCGACGGCCATTCCGTCTCCCCGCCGTACACATCCTGGCCTTTCTCGGCTTCCTGTCGTCCAACCTGATCGTCTACTGGTCGGGCTGGGACACCGTGTGGAAATTGATGATCGCGGTGCTGATCGGCTACGTCGTGCTGCTGCTGCACGAATGGCGCAGTCGCGGCAACACGCCGCGCCTGGAACTGGCGTCCGGCGCCTGGGTGCCGCTGTGGCTGGCCGGACTGGCACTGATCAGCTGGCTCGGGGAATACCCGGCGCTGAACAAGCATGCGGGCAATCTCGGACTCATCGGTTTCGGCTGGGCCATCCTGGTGGTGGCGGTTTTCTCGCTGCTCATCATGTGGATCGCGACGTCGATGCGTCTGCCCACCGAACGCGTCGAGGAACACCTGCGCGAACCGGTGCCCGAGAAAACCGAACAACTCGGCGAGCCGAGTCCCTGAGCTCCCATTCACCGTGTAGGATGCGGGGTCATCCTGCTCACGTCATCGAACAAGGACTGCCATGCTCACGCTGCTTCCCGAACTGGTCACCGCGCTCACCGTATTCCTGCTGCTGTTCACTGCATTCAAGGTCGGTCAGGCGCGCGGCAAGCATGGGGTCAAGGCGCCGGCCATCAGCGGCCATCCCGACTTCGAGCGTGCCTGGCGCGTGCAGATGAACACGCTGGAGGCCAGCGTGATGTTCCTGCCTTCGCTGTGGCTGGCCGCTCACTACGGCAATCCGGGCATCGCCGGCATCCTCGGCCTGATCTGGTGGATGGCGCGAAGCTGGTATGCCGCGGCCTATCTTCGTGACGCCGCGCGACGCCACGTGCCCTTCACCATCGGATTGCTGGTGACGGTCGTGCTGGCGGCCTGGGGATTGATCGCGGTGCTGCGCGCCATGTGGGTGCTGTCCTGACCCCGTTTCCGGGCACGACACACCCCGTCACGGAGCACCCGACATGGAAGATCACTCGATCGAACTGCCCGCGGTGGAGTCACCGCCGACCCCACCCGCACCGCGAGCGCCCCGCCTGCGCATGGCGCTGGGCGCCATCGCGCTCTACTTCCTGATCCAGGCCGGCGTCGGCTTCGTGGTCGGCATGGTCTTCATGATCGTGCAGATCGCCACTACCGGCGTGCACGATCCGAAAATCGCCCTGCACGACCCGAACGTGCGCACGATGCTGCTGCTGATCATTCTGCCGCTGTCGTGCCTGCTCTCGGTGTTCGTGTTCCGCAAGGGCTACCGCAACTCCTGGCGCATACCCGGTGCCGGCGGTCTCGCCGTGCGGCCGATCCCGGCGGCGCAATTCAGCATGCAGGTGCTGCTGGGACTCGGCACGGCCATCGTCGGTGGCATGCTGACCTACCTGCTGTCGCGCGGTCACCCGGTCGGCCAGGACATCAGCCAACTGATGCAGCAGACCTCGCTGCCCATGAAGGTCGGCCTGGGGCTGATCGTGGTCAGCGTGGTGCCGCTGGCGGAGGAAATCCTGTTCCGCGGCATCCTGCTGCCGGCCCTGATGCGGCACATGCCGGTCGCGCTGGCGGTGGGCATCGACGCCAGCCTGTTCGCCGCCATCCACCTGCCCGACCTCGGCTGGAAGCCACAAGGGCTGCTGGCGCTGGGTCTGGTCGGCCTGGTGTGCTGCTGGCGCCGGCTGAAGACCGGATCGGTCTACAGCGCCGTGGCCGTGCACGCGGGCAACAATCTGCTGGCCATGGTCATGCTGATCGCCGCCGGCCACCACTGAGACGACGCCAGCGTGGGTTCAGCATGAGCGCCTAGACTGGAACGGTGCGAAACCACTGGTGGGGTACGCGCCATGAAACAGCACTGGGATTTCTTCAAGGACAGCGACTCGTCGTTCGGCCTGTTCTACCCGCTTCACTACACCATGGCCGCATTCGAGGTCGACACGCACGCCGAGCGGGCGCGACAGCGTTTTCTCGAGGACGGCTTCGCCGAAGACGACGTCGCCACGGCCTCCGGCCCCTTCGTCGCGGACCGACTCGAATCCATGGACGACGCCAATTGGTTCGACCGCCTCCGCGCGCAACTGGCCGACCTCGTCGGCACCGAGACCGGCTACCTGCAGGACGACCGCAAACTGGCACAGCGCGGCGGCGCTTTCCTGTTCGTCTACACGCCGGACCAGGACCGCATCGACCGTGCACATGCGCTGATCGAACGGTTGCACCCGATCTACGCGCGGCGCTATCACTACGCCGGCATCGAAAATATCCGCTACCCGGCACAGTCCAAACTGTAGGCGTCTACAGTCGTTCCAGCGCCGTGGCGGTGCCGGCCAACTCCGGCCCCAGATAGCCATGCGAACCGCATGGCGTCAGTCCCGCCTCGACAAAGGCGCGGCGATACCAGGCCGCGCTGCGGGCGACGAAGTTCTCCTGGTCACCTTCGATGGCGTCGCCCTTGGCGTACACCTCGATGAACGCCATGCCGCGCAGCAACTCGGCGAAACCGGACAGGCCGCGACGCACTTCGGCCGCCGGCATGTAATGCAGCACATCGGCACAGACGATCAGGTCGAACGGTTCCTCGAAGCGCAGCTCGGCCAACTGACCGAAACTCGCCAGACCGATGCGGCGGCTGCGCCCGTAGCGCTGCACCGCGTAGGGACTGGGGTCGAGACCGCGATAATCGATGCCGGGGCGCATGCGACGCAGCACGGCGCGCCACGGACCCTCGCCGCAGCCGACATCGAGCACGTTGCGCACCGGACGGCCGAGATAGAACTCCGCCTGCGCCAGCGCCAGCGCGACCTTGCGCTTGAGCACCGCGGGCGGCACGCCTGCGTGCCGCGGATCGCGGTACCACTTGTCGAAATAGGCGCGGTCGTACTGCTTGCCGGTCATGGCGCGTCCCGTGGGTTCGGAAACGCGCCAGTGTACCGGCAAGCGCCAATCCGCGCGCTCAGACGTCCGATTCGCGGCAGCGCACCAGCAGATGCTTGGCCAGGTGACCATGCAGATGGCCGATGCCGCGCGCCAGGTGCATCACCGTAAACAGCAGCAGGATGCCGATCACGCTGATCACCGGGACCATCCACACGTGCCATGCGTGCGGCGGCCACGCATGACCGTCGACATAGATGCCGCCGATCTCCGCATGCTGCACGAACAAGGCGATCCACGGCGCCACCGCCAGCGACACCGACAGGCAGATGCCGGTCACCATGATGACGAAGTAGGCCACACCCAGCGGCAGCATCAGCAGCATGTACAGCAACGTGGACCAGGTCCGCGGATCGGTGAACATCGCGCCGATGCGCTTGAGCCATGGCAGGCTGCGATCCGCATAGGCCGGACGCCGCGGCATGCGCACACCGAGCATGGTCTCGACGATGCGCCCCTCCACCAGCGACAGTGCACGCACGGTGCCGATGAACAGCACCAGGAACGGAATGCCGATGATCAGGATGGAGAAGCCGATGGACATGCCGGCGCCCGCCATGACCCATGTGAAGTAGAAGATGCCGGTCGCCATCGCCAGCACCATGTAGAACAGCGCGCCGTAGGTATGCGGATCGGCGGCGACACCGAAGAAGCGGCCGATCAGGCTGCGACGCGGCGGCGTTCGCGGCGTGCGCAGGGCACGCTGCACGGTGACCTCCTGGTCACGGTAGATCTCCGCCACCTCTTCGGGTGCGCCGTAGCTGCCGACCACTTCGGCCAGCATCGCCACTTCGTCGCCGTCGCCGCGTTCGGCCAGTTCGGCGCGCAGATGCTCCTCGGCGTCGTACAGCGCATCCTGGATCATCGCGGGATCGGCGCCGCGCAGTGCGGCGCGCAACTGCTTCAGATATTCGGCAATGGTGCGTGGCACAGGGGCATTCATCAGGAAGTTCCTCCAAGAACGGCATCGACCGAATCGCGAGTGTCGCGCCAGGTGGCGGTCCACGCGGCGAGCACCGCTCGCCCGGTCTCCGTGATGCGGTAGTAACGACGCGGCGGTCCGCTGACCGAGGGCTCGATGCGGCTCTGCAGCAGCCCCGCGGCATCCAGATTCCGCAACACTGGATACAGCGTGCTCTGCTTGCCGCCCAGCACACCACCGCTGTCCTCCAGGCGCTTGGCGATCTGATAGCCGTACATCGGCTCCCCCGCCTGCGCCAGCACGGACAGCAGCACCAGCGAGACGGTGCCGGAAGCCAGCTCCTTCTCGAACTTCTTCTGCACGTGCGCGCTGGCGTCGGTCATGGTGCGGATTTCTCTATAAACACAATCTAAGTATAAGTTGAAGTTATGAATAGTCTATCGGCCGGAAGTCATGGGCTCGCGCCTCCAGCATTGGGTATGGCACATATGTATGCGCAAATGACACACAGATCGCGCCTGATCTCATGCATAGAATTCTTCTATATCAGATAGTTGTGGATGCTTCGACCTAGATAAACCTCGGAACAGAGTCCAATCACGTACGCGATAATGAGCGCTCAGAAAGCGGAGGGAACCAAATTGGACACGATGCGCGCCGAGCGGCTGGCGAGCGACACCAGGACGACCGCGGAGTTGCTGACGACAGCACTGCACGCCCCCGACTCGGACGATTGCTGGGACGCGATCGCCACACTCCAGTGTCGTGGAAGCCACGAGGAACTCGAACTCGCTGAACGACTCTCGCAGAGTCCCTGCGAGGAAGAACGGATCTTGGCGGCGGATGTTCTTGGTCAGATGGGTTGGGGCGAGCGGACCCTGCTCGTTCCATCGGTCGACATACTGCTCCTGCTGCTTGGAGATACGAACCCGGAGGTCGTCCGCTCCGCTGCTATCGGCCTGGGGCACAGGAACGACTCACGCGCGATCCCGCACCTGCTGAAGTTGAAGGGCCATGTCGATGAGAGGGTTCGATACGGAATCGTTCACGGACTCTCCGGCCACGATGAGGCCGCCGCCATAGCGGGCCTAATCGAACTTTCTCAAGACAAGGACGTCGACGTCCGGGATTGGGCGACTTTTGGCCTGGGGCAAATGACCGAACTCGACACGCCGGAGATTCGCCATGCGCTCTTGCTTCGACTCGAAGATCCCGACGCCGAGACACGGGGCGAAGCGCTCATCGGACTTGCCAGCCGAGGCGAACGAAAAGCGATGCCGGCGCTCCGCAAGGAACTTGAAGGCGAGTTCCACGGGAGCTGGGCACTCCAATCAGCCGCATTTTTCGGCGACCCCGAACTTCGACCGTTGATCGAGTCGCTCCAGCACAGAAGCGACGACGAGACGACACAACGCTTCGGATCGGACTTCAGGGCCGCTATCGATGCGTGTACCGGTAGAGAATCGTAAATCTGCCGCTGATACGGCAACGCGGCCCGCGGCCACTCGCAGCAGATTCGTATGCCGCTAGATGCTCATCTTCCAGATTCCCGGGCAGCCTGTGCCAAACAGCCATCCATCCGACGTTAGTGTGCTTCCCTCAGCACAAAAAGTGCACTCTGACCTCTGTCTCGGACGGATCCCGCGTTGACCGACGAGTGTTTGGCTGACAACCAGAACGGTGACTGGCGCGATCCTCGCGCCGAGAAGAAACGCAGCGGAAGTCGGACCGAGTCCTACGTGGCACCGATCTCCCCGGCAACGGGAGACGGGCGCTTATGGTTCTATTGACGGGGGCGGCGAAATGGTGACCCCTGTTTTTGCTCATGGGTCATCTTGTAAAATTTTCTCCATCTCTTTTAAAAAAACATACAAGGCACCTTCATCACCACCATAAAAGTCTTCAAAGAACCTTGGCTTCACCCAGGCTTCAGGAATACTCTTAACCCCCACCCCTGAAGACACCTCCACCCAGCTTGAGGGGATGGTATCGCTTACCACTTCAAAACTTTCTGAAGGAAAGTATCCAACAGAAGCCGGAGAAGGGCTTTCCTCATTAGTAGAAATTAAATAATCCTCTCCCACACCACCAATCTTCCTCACGCACATCACATGGTATATTTCACCAACTACAAGCCACTCAGAGGAATTGGTTAACCTGCGCCTAGAATCGAAAAATCTAATGCATTTTACTTTCATTTTTCAAGTCACCCGATGATCAGTTAAACGGTATTCTATACTTAGGCGGACCAAATTGACGACTGTAAACCGCCTTATAATCACGCTCATAGTAAATATCACCTGTTTCAGAATTCATATAGAAGTGCACCTGAAAATCTCCTGATGGACTCCTCGAAGTCCCTGTCGAATATTTGCCATAACCTTCAGGTATCAATGGGTTTCCGATATCTTCTGGAGGAATAATCAATCGGGAACCATTGATTGATTCTGGCGTTAGGCCACCATCACTACTGAACGTCGAGCCAGCTTCTTGTGAGAGCAGCTGTTTCAGAAGTTTTTTTATATTTGCAATATTCTGAGGATCTTCAATTATACCAAAAGGCCCTCCGTCATCTGGCGAATTGCTTGGAATATCCGGGTTCGGACATTCGCTAGGCGTATTCGGAGGGTAGCTGGGATCCCCAGAATGCCAAAAGAAATATCCTTCCAACGGTATGTACGGCTGCAATGGTCGCAAAATGGGATCATTCCATCTTGCTTTAGGATCATCTGCCTCCCCTCCTCCTTCCTCGCTCGCAAGCCCTTCTAAGTCTGACCTACCAATAGGCTGAGATTCGACATAAGCATATGCATCTAATCCTGCGCGCAACCCCAATGGATCACTCTCAGTGTACCTACCAGCGCTCGCCAGATAGTCTCGACTCAGGTTATACGCAAGCCCCGCCTCCTGATCGTAATACTGCCCTGGAAAGCGCAGATTGAACACAAACCCCGACCCACTGGTCGGCTGCTGCTCCCCGAACGGATTGCCCTGCTTGGCCCAGCTCCAGATCTGGTTGCCGCTCGCATCCGCCACCATACGCGGGCTGCCCAGGTCGTCGGCGACGACGTAGCTTTCCGTACTCGCGCCACCAGCGGCCGGCTCATCCACCAAAGCCACGGGCAGACTGCCCAGCCAGATGTAGTCCCGCGAGCCGTCGGTCCGGCTGCGGCTCAGCAGATGGCTGGCCTCGTCGTACTGGAAGCGGTCGGTGACGGTCGTGTTCGCCGTCTTGCGGATGCGCTCGCCCAGGGCGTTGTAGGTGTAGGCCACCGGCGTGCCTGCGCCGTCCTGCGCCGTCGCCATGCGCTGGCGGGCGTTGTAGGTGAAGCTGTAGGTCGTTCCGGCGCGCTGAATGGACGTGGTTTCGCCGTCCGCATCCACGCTGTACGGATCCGTGCCGGCCTGGATCAGGTGATGCGTGTTGGCGGCGTAGGTATAGGTGCCTGTCGCTTGGCCGTTGCCGGTCTTGCTCAGGCGATCGCCAGTCTTGTTGTAGGTGTAGCTCTCCAGTGTGCTGCTGTCGCTCTCGGTGACGGCGGTCAGGCGCTGCAGCGGATCGTAGCTGTAGCTTTCGCTAGCCGGATTCGCGCCCGGCGCATCGCCCATCGCGGTGATGTTGCCCAGGGCGTCGCGTGCGTAGTGCAGGTTCAGCAGCGGACTGGTGAGGTCGGTCAGACGATAGTCGGCGTCGTAGCTGCGCGTGATCGTCTGGCCGTTGCCCAGGGTGTAGCTTTCGATCGGGCCGAACGGCAGGTAGCTGACGTTGCTGACTGCGGCGATGGCCGTGGCCTGGGTGTGATCGGGCGGAATCAGGCTCAGCGACTGCACCCGCCCGTCGCTGTCGTAGACGTAGTCGGCCTCGGTGCCGTCCGGGTAGGTCACGCTCTGCAGACGATCGCCGCTGGTATAGCCGTAGGCGACGGCCGCCACGGTGCCGTTCTGGTTCTGCGTTTTCTTCGTGACGTTGCCGTGCGCGTCGTAGCAGTAGGTCGTGGTGGTGTCGCCCTGGACGATACGCGTGAGGCGGCCGACCGGGTACGAACCGCTGCAGCCGGTCACGCTGTCGGCCTCGTCGTAGTGGTAGGTCACGTCCAGCGTGCTGTCGGCGTACTGCTGGGTGGCGAGACGGTTCAGTGCGTCGTAGGTGGACGTGTCGACCTGCCCCTTCGCATCCGTGTGCGTGAGGCGATTGCCGGCGGCATCAAAGGTGTCGGTGCTGGTGCCGGTGTCCGGGCTCTGCAGGCTGGTGCGGTTGCCAAGGCCGTCGTAGGTGTAGATCGTGGACAGATTGTCCGGATCGGTGACGCCGGTGACACGATCCATGGCGTCGTAGGCCATGGTGCTCTGCGTGTTGGCGGTGTCCGTGTTGGTGCCGTTGTAGTCACGGATCACGCTGACCAGACGATTCAGCGCGTCGTAGCCCATTTCCTTTTCGGTGCCGAGCGCGTTGGCGCTGTGTACCAGGTTGCCGTTTGCGTCGTAGCTGTCCGTGAATCCGGCGTTGAAGACCGTGTTGTTCAAACCGTCGACGACGGCGGTGAGTTCACCTAGCGTGTTGAACGTGCGCGAGGTCGTGCGCAGGACCGTACCGCTGCTGTCGAACACCTGCTCCTTGGTCTTGTTGCCCGCCGCGTCCAGGGTGTAGTGGATGGAATTGCCCTGCGCGTCGGTGATGTCGGTCAGGCGATGGGCGTCGTCGTAGGTGTAGCTCGTGGTGACACCGTCCGGATCGGTGACCGAGGCCACGGCGCCGTAGGGCGTGTACGTGAAGCTGGTGGTCGCACCGCCCACGCTGCGCGAGGCCAGCCAGCCGCGCGGCATGTAGGTCATGTCTGTGTGCACGCCATTGGAATCGGTCGTGCGGGTAATGCGACCGTCGGCGTCGTAGGAGTCGATGGTCGTGACGTGGCCAAGCGCGTCGGTGACGGTGTGCAGATCGCCCGGCTGATGACAGGCTCCGCCTGGCGTGTCGCAGCCGGTCGTGGCGCTGTCCATGTAGTAGCTGTAGGTGGTGGTCTGAGTCAGATCCGTGCGTGGACCCGTGGCTGTGAGAACCAGGCCGACCAGCGGGCATTGCGTGGTGTCGACGGCATCGCAGTAGGTGTAGGTCCAGCGCCGCACACCGACTGGGGGCGTCCCGGTCGCTGCGCAGGTGTAGCTGCTGGCCTGACTATCGTCGATCTCGCACTTGGCGAGTGTCTGCCCGCGGGGGTTGTAGACCCAGGCGGTGTCCGAGATTGCTGTACCGCTAGCGTTTGTAACCGTGCGGCGCAGCGGCAAACGTAGCGTTTCATCCCATGCCGTATTCGTTGTACGTTCACTCGGCGCACCAGATGCTTCTACTTGTTGAACCACGAGACCTTTACCGCTTCCGTCGTAGGCCCACTTCGTTACGGTACCGTCCGGACCGGTACGTTGAACTACGTCTCCATCAATGTCGTATGCCAAAGAAGTTGTTCGGGTTGCACAGCCGCTGCAAGCATCTGAGATTGTAGTCGGATATGTTTTTCCGTTAATGACAGCCCACGTGAACGATTTTTGCAAACCAAGCGGAGTTGTAAATGTATTAGTGTTCGAAGAAAGACTAAAGCTTGATTGATAAGAATTTGCACCACCAGCATTTTCCGTCAACATTGGCGACATATTCACATTGGAATATTGATAAGTAGCGTATCGAACACCACCCTCATCCAACACCCCTGTCATGAGATTGGGATAATCTGCATTGCTAGTATTTGCAAGCTCGTCATATATATAACCAACAGAATGACCATCCGGGTAGGAAACATTGACTAGATTATGATTTGAATCCTGATCATATGTCACCGAATTTCCATCAGGAAGTGTTACCGAACTCAAATACCCCGAACTATCGTAATGAAGCTGTATTACACGCCCAGACGATGACGTGATTGTTGCGACAACATCATCACTCGCGCCACCCACAAGACCACTTACGGCCGTATAGGCAAGCGCGACCACTTGTCCATTCTTTTTCTTGACACTTAAAAGACGCCCACCACTCGAATACGTCTCTGTAGCATGCTTTTCTGCATCGAAGTACGTCCAACCCGAACGCTTACCATTCCCATCAAAAGTTTCGGCCAACCGATCGTGTATATGTGCATCAGTCGGCACCCATACATGCCCGAATGAATTATTTGAAGATGTGAAAGCAACCTGCCGACCATCATCACGAATCGCAGAAACAAATAACAGAGCCTGCGATGTTTGCGCATAAGACCCAGTAGAAATGTATGTCGGAGGACTTGCGCCGGTGACATCCAAACTGCGAGAAAAGCTGTACGTCCAATTTGCACCCAGATGCCAACCTAACGTTTGCAGCGCCAGTGAATTGTAGTACCTCTTGAAATAACCTATACCAGCTACATAAGCATCCCTATACTCTTCAAAACGATTTCCATAGGCAACATCTACCGGATCCGCACACGCACAATTTGGTTTTCCAATATCGTTCTGCGGAACCCGCCCATTCTGCAACTGACTGGTCCAAGTAAATATCTGATTGTATCCACAACAATTAGGAAGCGCCCATCCCCATGTAGAATTATTTCCACCAATACCCCATGCGGCATATCGGGATGGGCTGCGCGCACGACACTCATAAAAGGCATTAGGATAGCCACTACTCAACCAGAAATTTGTCCAGTACTCAGAAAATGCAACGCAAGCACCGTACGCACCGCTTTGCGTGTAAAACTGCTCTCCTATTGTCGGATAGCCATAATCATCCGCATGCACGCGACCACACAGCGACACAGAAATAAAAAGCGCAATCAAAAGCGCTTGGGCGCCTCGCGCGCAGAACGCACAAAAAAAACGAAGCAATAGATTTTTGCAAGACATTCCAAAAATTCCTTTTTTTGGGATCAACTAACTTTTGGCTTTTTAAACGCCACAAACTCTGGGCAACGTCCCCATGCCGCCACACTTACTCACCATGAGGATATTTGTCAAGGCATTCATTACAATCTTGAAGATTGGAGCAGCCAATCCAGCACAAAAACACATGGACTATTTTGCGAGGGACGCCATCCAAGATCACGCGATCTTGTGGCGGCAAACAATTCAACAAGTTAACGGCCCATCTCGGAGATCTTGATCACAGCCTCACCGAACCCGCGCAGCCAATCCACTCATACCCGAACAAATGCTCCCAGCAAAGCCCGATGTTGATCCATACCAGATACCCGGACTCCAGCACCATGCGTAGCCGGTAGCGCGCGTGGCCGGGGAGAGCGAATCCGTGGGATCCTATTTCAGAATCAACGGGACATGCTGATCTAGAGCAGGGTCAGAATGCGCGCCTCCCTCTAGTCATTTGCAACCAAAATCGCGTCACATAAACGATGCGCACAATACAATCATTGCCTGCACCTCACTCCACAGTAAACGCTGCAGTCGAAGCCGTTTTCTGCCGTGTGCGTTCGCGGAGCGCCTGGTAGGCATCCGAATCGCGGAAATCATGCATGGATACGCGCGGGCCGGCATCTAGGGTGTAGTCCGTGCGTCCGATGGCGATCATGGAGGTGACCGCCTGCAGCACGGGGAGGTCCGGGATCATGTCTTCGACGAAGAGGAACTGGCCAGCCTGATTGACTTCCAGGAAGTGATACCCGCCTTCGCGGTCGACGGCCAGGTCGATGCAACCGAACACTAGATTCAGCCAGCGCATCAGAGTGCGAAGCTTCGCTTCGATATCGGATGGCAGCGTGATCGCCTCGACGAATAACTCGGGATCGTTGCTGTGACTGCGCCAGTCCACGTAGCCGCGATCACGACTGCGACCGAGGCGGATGGCGAACAGGCGGTCGCCGACGACTGTCACCCGGATGTCGCAGGACTTCTCGATGTAGCGCTGGTAGATGCCGGGGCAGACCGCCAGGGCGTCCGCGGGCAGGTCCGTGTCGGCATCGATCAGTGACACGCCCACGGCATGCTGCTCGCCACTCGATGCGTCCTCCCACTGGTGCGTGGAGAAACTCTTGAAGATCACCCTGCCCCAGCGGCGGCGCAGCGCATCCACTTCGGCCGCATCTGTGGTGACCATGGTCTCGGGAAACGGCAAACCGATGTCGCGGCAGCATGCCAGTTGCACGAGCTTGCATTCCGCGCGTTGCGCAGCCGAAAGCCGATTGATCCAGAGAGCATCGCCGTAGCTGGAAGCGATGTTGAATACATTGCGCTGGAACAATCGCCACTCCCAGGTAGCGAAGACACGGTCGGGCTCCGCGCAATGCGGCTCGGGGTCCTGCAGACGACGGTTCCAGACGGCGCTGACTGGAGCGCCGCCGAGTGTGCCATCGCGGAACTGCATGCCCTCGGCATCGATATGGAAGGTGTAGTGCGGGCCTCGATTGGCCAGCAGGGAGGGCAGCCAGATCGGCTCGACTCCGTGCTCGCGAAGCGCCCACGCCACGGCGGATGCGTGCGGATCGGCATCGTCCGCCAGCAAGAGAGCGCGGTGCGTCATGTTCGGTCGTCCTTGTCGAAACAACCGCGCGCCCCGACCCGCGGAGCGCGCGGCTTCGAGCGGATAGCGGGATCAGCCCATGATCCCGATTTCAGGTTCCGGGCGTTCGGGATCGGTCACGATGGTCAGGAAGAGGTCTTCCTTGTCCTGCGTGGCGGCAATTTCCCTTGCCTGGATGCGGGCAAACGCGCGAGAAAGCGCGATGGATTCATTCAACAACGCAAGATGATTCTGCATGACAGCTACTCCCTGTGGCTTCTGCAAGAAAAGTCTTTCCAGTCGTTCCCTGTGACATCTGCGATGTGAAAGACGACTTCGATACTACGCCGGTCACGACCTCGCGATGAATGATTTGGATCACACTTTCAAAGCGTGTTCGATACCCCACCGAATCCACACGTGCCCGCCAAGCCGCCCCGCACACCCCATGCCTCTTCTACGAGATTCCGGCCGTCATCGGTCTGCGCATAGCATTGATTTACACGGTCCAGATCTCGTCGAACACACGTCGGAAATTCCGTCCGAGCACCTTGTCGACGACGCGTTCACCGTACCCATGTCGAAGCAGCGCATCGGCTACATAGGCCAGCTTTCTCGTGGTGTCCACGTCAGGAAGATACGGCGGCCGATTCTCGCCCGGCGCGGCAATGCCTTGCTTTCTTCGCCATGCCTCCAGTTTCGCGACTTCGTGCAGTTCCTTCGCATCCGGCGGGAAGAACAGCGAATCGGTGCCGATGCCGACATGATCCTCACCGCAGACTTTCAAGGCGTGCAGCATGTGCCGCATGTAGTCGGCCAGCATGGGCTGGCGCGTGTCCGGGGTCAGATACGGCAGCATGTAGATGCCCATGACGCCACCCTTCTCGGCCAGCGCCCGCATGTCGCGGTCGGTCTTGTTGCGCGGATGTTCGAACACCGCGCGGCAACCGGCGTGCGTAATGACCGCCGGGCGCGAGGAAAGGCGGATGCCGTCCGAGGTGGTCGGCGTGTTGGCATGGCTGAGATCCAGCGCCACGCCGATCTCGTTCATCTTCGCGATCGCCTTGCGGCCGAGCGGTGTGACACCGTCCTCGTCGCCATCCAGGCAACCGCAGCCGAACGGGGATCGCCGGTTGTAACTCAACTGCATGACCAGCACGTCCAGCTCGCGGAACAGTTCGATGCGTTCGATCTTTCCGTCGAGCATCGTGACCGCTTCGAAGGACTGGATCACCGCAATGCGGCGTTTCGCCTTGGCCTGATCGAGATCCGCCGGACCGGTCACCTTGATGAACCGGTCCGGGTAGCGGTCGAACAGCGCCTGCGCCGCGGCGATGTCGGCCACGGTCGCATCGAAATCATCTTGCGCGCCACCGAGTGTCGACTTCACCGCCGTCATGCCCGAGGCACGCATCGCATGCAGCTTGTGCGCGAGACCGGATTCGTCCAGCAGCTCGCCGATCGAAGCGAAGTTGTTCGCGTCGAGCACGAAGGCATGGTCGTACAGACGCTGCGCGCGGTTGGATAACGGTGGCGGCTTCAACGAAACGCTCGCGCTCGCGAGTCCCCGGCGCGGAGCCAAGGCAGCCGCCGTCGCGGTGCACGAGAGCATCATGAATTCACGACGGGTCCATGTCCTCAATTTCACGCTTCCTTGTGACGAATGATCGTGGCGGACGAATGCGCGCGCCGAAAGGATTCCTGCAAACACTCCGCACACGAATGTGCCATGACTGCCTGCTCGACGCGAATCGTCCGCGGATTTGCTACCTTCGCTTCATCTTCCCGTTCGGAACCCTGCCATGCGCCCTCGCATTTCACTCGCTCTCGCCCTGCTCGGCCTGATCTCCGCCATGACGAGCGCCCAGGCCGCCGGCAAGGACACGCCGTCGATCCAGCAGATCCTCAAGGCGTCCAAGTCCTCCGAATGGCGCGCGCTGAATCCGGACAACACGCTGTACATGGACCTTCCCGATGGTCGTGTGGTGATCGAGCTCGCACCATGGTGGTCGCCCAAGCATGTCGCCAACATCAAGACCCTGGTCCGCGAGCACTACTTCGACCACACCAGCATCTACCGCGTGCAGGACAACTTCGTCGCACAATGGGGCGACCCGGACAGCGACAACCCGAAGAAGGCCAAGTCGATGGGCACGGCCAAGACGCACCTGCCGCCCGAGTACGACCGCAGCTATGACACGTCCATGTCTTTCACCGCCCTGCCCGACGGCGACGTGTACGCGCCGCAGGTCGGTTTCTCGCACGGTTTCCCGACCGCGCGCGATCCGAAGACGCACCGCACCTGGATCGCGCACTGCTACGGCACCGTCGGCGTGGCGCGCGACGTCGATCCGACCAGCGGCAACGGCAATACGTTGTACGCGGTGATCGGTCAGGCGCGGCGCATCGACCACAACCTGGCCGTGGCCGGCCGCGTGGTCCAGGGCATGCCGCTGCTGTCCAGCCTGCCGCGCGGTGATGATGCGAACATCGGCGTCTACGCCAAGCCGTCGCAGCGCACGCCGATCCTGCGCGTGCGCCTGGCCGCCGATGTCCCCGCCGCGCAGCGCGAACACCTGCAGGTGCTGCGCACCGACAGCGCGACCTTCGCCCGCATCGTCGACGCCAAGCGGCATCGTCACGACGCCTTCTACCGCGACCCGCCGGGCCATGCCTCGCTGTGCTCGCTGGACGTGCCGGTGCGCGTCGACCCGAAGTTCGCGCACTGAGTGTGTAAGCGGATCGGCCCTGCGCCGGTCTGCTTGCGTGACGGCTCACATCATCGAGGTACGCCCATGCGCTTCCGCACTCCGCTCGCAGTCCTGTTCGGCGCCTGCATCGCCCTGACCGGGCTGCTGCCCGCCGCGCGCGCCCAGGTGCCCGCGCAGGCTCCCGACTTCACCGGCATCGATCACTGGATCAACAGCAAGCCGCTGACCATGCAGCAGTTGCGCGGCAAGGTCGTGCTGGTCGACTTCTGGACCTACTCCTGCATCAACTGCCTGCGCACCCTGCCGCATCTGAAGTCGTGGTGGGCCAAGTACAAGGACAAGGGGCTGGTCATCGTCGGCGTGCACTCGCCGGAGTTCGACTTCGAGAAGAAGACCGCCAACGTCGAGGCCGCGGTGAAGAAGTACGGCATCGGCTGGCCGGTGGCGCAGGACAACGACATGGCGACCTGGAGCGCCTGGAACAACCGTTACTGGCCGGCGGAATACCTGATCGACAAGAACGGAAAAGTGGTCATGCACCACTTCGGCGAAGGCCACTACATGGAGACCGAGAACGCCATCCGCGAGCAGCTCGGCATGAAGCCGATGACGCACGAGGACATGTCCGCAGCCGACCTGTCGAAAATCGGCTCTCCGGAGATGTACCTGGGCAGCAACCGGGTGCACAACATGGCCAACCCGATCCCGCCGCTGATGTTCAGTCACGACTACAAGGCGCCCGCGCGACTGCCGCTGAACAAGTACGCGCTCGACGGCCGCTGGCGCATGAGCGGCGAATACGCCCAGTTGACTGGCGACAAGGGGCAGATTCGGCTGCACTTCCAGTCCGGCAAGCTGCACATGGTGGCATCCAGCGCCAAGCCGGTGACGCTGTCGATCACGGTCGACGGCAAGAAGCAGCCCGATGTGACCGTGCACGAGAGCCGGCTCTACACGCTGTTCGACAGCAACGACTACCGCGACCACGTGGTCACCATCGACGTGCCGAAGTCGGGCTTCCGCGCCTTCACCTTCACCTTCGGCTGACGTCTTCCATGATCGCCTACGCGTGAGCCGAGGTCACCGCCGTTGGCTTCACGCGCGCGGCGGTTTGCTGCATGCTTGGCGCCCGTTCATGCAAGGCGCGCACCGTGCTGTCCACCACTCGCAAGGCCCACCTGCAGATCCACTTCTGCGTGCTGCTGTGGGGCTTCACCGCCATTCTCGGCAAGCTGATCACCCTACCCGCACTACCCATGGTGTGGTGGCGCATGCTGATCGTGGCGGTCGCACTGCTGTTGTTCCCGCGCGTGTGGCGCGGCCTGCGCGCGATGCCCGTGAAGCTGATCGGCGCCTACGCCGGCATCGGCGCACTGGTCGCCCTGCACTGGCTGACTTTCTACGGCGCGATCAAGCTGGCCAACGCATCGGTGGGCGCGCTGTGCATCGCCATCGCACCGATCTTCCTGGCCTTCATCGAACCCTGGGTTGCACGACGCCGCTTCGACCCGCGCGAACTGCTGATGGGCATCGGCGTGGTACCCGGCGTGGCGCTGGTGCTGGGAGGCATCCCCGGCGGCATGCGCACAGGACTGCTGGTGGGCGTGCTGTCGGCGCTGTTCGTGGCCCTGTTCAGTGCGTTCAACAAGCGCATGGTCGAACATGCCGACCCGCTGACCGTGACCTGCATCGAGCTGGGTTCGGGCACGGCTTTCCTGACACTGCTGGCACCACTGCTTCCGCATACCGGCGCGCTGCTCCCAGTGCCGGACCTGCATGACACGCTGCTGCTTCTGGTGCTCTCCCTGGGCTGCACGCTGCTCCCCTTCGCGCTCGCGTTGGGTGCACTGCGGCACTTGTCGGCCTTCACCACGCAAATGACCACCAACCTGGAACCGGTCTACGCCATCGTGCTGGCCATTCCGTTCCTCGGCGAGCAACGGCAACTCGACGGCCTGTTCTATCTGGGCGTGGTCATCATCCTGTCCACCGTGTTCCTGCATCCGTGGATCTCGCGGAAGAAGCCGACGCGCGTACCCGGCGAGATCCTCGGCACGGCCGAAGCCAAGAACCTGGGCGAGTAATACCCATCGCAAATCTGGAGTTCGTACAGCGCGTGATGCATCACGCGGGCCTTCGGCTTGCCTGGATCACATTTACGATATATCTTAAGACCGTTACTTAAGATATATCGGAGTAAGACATGAGAGAGCATCATCACCATCACCGTCACGCCTTCCATCCCTGGCACGGCATGTTCGGCAACGGCTGCGGCCAGCGCGGAGGAATCCGTCACGAAGCCTCGGGAAGAGGCCGCCACGGCGGAGGTCGACATGGACGGGACGGCGACGATTTCGACTTCGGCGGTCCACGCGGCGGACGCTTCGGCGGGCGCGTGTTCGGCCACGGCGACCTGAAGCTGGTCCTGCTGAGTCTGATCGAGGAGCGCCCCCGCCACGGCTACGAATTGATCCGCACCATCGAGGAAATGTTCGACGGCACCTACGCCCCCAGTCCCGGCGCGGTGTACCCCACCCTGACCATGCTCGAGGAAATGGACTACGCGCGCATCGAACAGAGCGAGGAAGGCGGACGCAAGCGCTACGCCATCACCGATGCGGGACGCGCTTTCCTGGACGAAAACCGCGTGGCCGTGGAAACGGTCTTGGAGCGCATGCAGGAGACGGCCGAAACCATGTCGCGCATGCGCTCACCGATGTCCATCCGCAAGGCCATGCGCGACCTGAAGCATGCGCTGATGGCGCGTCGCGAACACTGGAGCACCGAGGAGGCCGACCGCATCCTCACCATCCTGAAGAAGGCGGCCAAGGACGTTCGCGGCGATGCCTGAATCACGCTCCCGACAAGGACTGAAGTGCACAGGTCGCGGCAGGCATGCGCCTGTCACGGCCGCATGACCGAGCGCGACAGGTGCTACATCACCCGAACAGCTTGCCCGCCAGCGCGCCCAATCCACCCAGGTCGACCTTGCCGACCGCGGCGTCACCGTCCGGAGTGAGATGGTTCACGGCTTCCGGCAGCAATTTCGCCAACTGGTCATTGAGAGCATCCTCGCCCAGACCAAGCTGCGAGGCATGATCGCGAATGACCGAGCCGAGACCGCCCTGCTCCAGCGCCTGGCCGAGCTGACTGCCTGACACCGGCTGATTGGCGCCCTGCCCGACCCACGACGCGATCTGCGCCCCGAGACCGTTCTTCTCCAGCAATCCAAGCAGGGCCTGGAGGCCGCCTGCACGCTCGATCAAAGCAGTCACGACGCTCATCAATGCAGCGCCACCCTCTTTACCGGTCAGTTTTCCGACCAGATCCCCGAACATCGACATGGTCCTGCCCTCCGTTCGTCGCCTGACGCGTACGGATCAGTCTACGCCGATCCATCCGGCGGCGGGACGATCAGCGGAAGCGCTCGCGCGGACGCCACTCCAGCCAGCCGATCGCATCGTAGGCCGCCACCGTGTCGAAGACACTCTGCATGTCCACTCCCGCCTGCGCCGCCACTTCATGCAGGCGAAGCCAGTCGCGCAGCACCTGGCCAATGCGCACCTGGGCCTCGAAGTGCGGTCCTGGATGCAGCATCTCGCGCACGCGATAGCTGCCACCGGGATCGAGATGCCGCGGCAACCAACCATCGCCGTTGCACAAGGCGATCAACCAGCGCAGACGCAGATAGGGCTGCGGCTCGCAGAGGGCCCGCCAGCGTTCGAGCTCGCGCGTGGTCAGACGCTCGAAATCGGCGCTCCGCCAATGCGCCGTCGCATAGGGCCGCGCCGAAGCCAGATCGCCGACGATCATGTAGACCCCATTCTTGGGGTCGAGAATCAACGGCTCGGTGCCTTCCAGCACGATCTGACTCGGCGCCATCAACGCCTGCCCCGTCAGGTAGAACGAAAGCGGATGCCCCGACGCATCGTGTTCGTCCTTCATGTTCAGGCCAGTGCCGTAGTCCGCCTGCACGCCGGAAAGCGACGAAGACGCTGCGGACGAAGAAGACGCACTGCGCGCGAACGGATCGCGTTCGCTACTGCGCGCCTGGGCACGACTGGAGGGAGCCACGCGTTCCACCGGCTCGATCGAAGTTGTGTCCTCGAGCTGATAGGGAACGATCTTCTCCAGCGTGTGCTCGCCGCTGTCGCGGCGCAGGAAACGCTCCAGATCGACGGCCTCGGGAATGACATGGTCGTCGGCCAGCGTCCCGCCGGTCTCGGTCTGGAAGAATTCGGGCGAACGCGCATCGACCCGCTGAACCGGCGCCTGAGCGGCACGCACGGACTTCAGCACACGCACGACATCGTCGACGCCGAATCCGGCCGGGAGAAACTCGTCGCCGACATCACCCGGCGCGCCGAGATGCACGCAGCGCACCCCGCGTCCGCGCGCCCGCAGGGCGGCCGCTTCGGCTTCCAGCGAACCGGGGGCCAGAATCAACAAGTCGGCCTGCTCCGGCTGGCCCATCCGCCAGCGCGCCTGCACGCGCTCGCCGGCTTCGGCAAGCAGCAAACGCAAACGAGCCCGCTCGAAGCCGTTCAAGCCGATGCAAGCCAGTGTCCGTTCATCCGTCACTACCAGGTTCTCCATTACGCGCGCTGCTGGAACATCCCCTGTTCGTGCAACTGTACCGCGTTTCGTCGGGGGCGCGGCAGCCGCCGAACGCCCAACGCAAGGAGTGATTCATATAGCCCGAACCGGCCCTGCAGGAAGGAACGCTCATGATCAACGTGTCATGACCGCGTTCTCCCGCCCAGACGCCACAGGAGTCCTCCACAGCAGAAGCCCCGAAAGGACATTGGTGTCGTCCGGGAGCGCCTAACTGGATCACAAGATTAAGCCAATGCTCCACCGCGCCCGGATGAGCCGGACGCGGTGGAGCGGAACGATCAGTCGTCCTTCTTCACCGGCTTCAGGCGCAGATCCTGGAAATCGAAGCTGAAGTCGGTACGCGGCGAGACTGGCTTGATGCGCATCTCGCGTACGTGGCCATCGGCATTCAATGCGAAGGTGACGAAGGCGTCGGCGTTCAGCGAGCGGTCGCGCCAGCGCACAATGAAAGTATCGTGCTGCCACGGTTTCATGTCGCCCAGCAGCTGCTTGGTGTGGCTGAACTGCATCACCAGGTGGCCGCCTTCCTTGCGGATGTCCACGTCGCCGTACCACGGATCGCGGTAGGTGCCGGCGTAACCGGACAGCGGCAGCGATGGCTTGCTGTGCTTGTCGCGCGCGGCCTCGTGCTTGGCCCAGCTCTCGTCGGCCTTGGCCTTGGACTGCGCCACGGCCTTGGCGTAGACCGCCGTCCAGTCCGTCTTCGGCGCATGCATGTAGGCGTCGAGGATGCGGTAGGTCACGGCCTGGAACGCGGCGCCGGACTGCTGGTTGGTCAGCACCACCATGCCCAGCTTCATGTCCGGAATCATGGTCACGCGGGAGACGAAACCGGGCCACCCGCCCGTGTGGTAGACCACCTTGTGCCCGCGGAATTCGGACAGGTGCCAACCCTCGCCGTAGCCGGCGTAGTCGGGCGCGATGGCCGCCAGTTCGGGAATCTTCGACTTGCGCGGATGGATCGCGGTCTGCACCGACCACATCTCCTCGTGGCGCTTCTCGCTGAACAGGCGCTTGGCGCTGCCATCGGCGTTCTTGCCGTACACGCCGCCGGCGAGCTGGGCGATGATCCACTTCGCCATGTCGTGCACGCTGGAATAGATGCCGCCGGCGCCGGAGTTGTTGGCCCAGGCCAGCTTGGCCACCGGCTTCAGATCCTTGAAGTCATACTTGGCGTAGCCAGTGGCGACGTCATGGTCGCTCGGCTGGATGTAGTGGAAGTTGAAGCGCGTGTCGTGCATACCCAGCGGCTCGAAGAAACGCGTCTTCAGGAAGTGCTGGTAGCTCTCGCCGGAGACGTTCTCGATCACCAGTTCGGCCACGCCGAACAGGATATTGTCGTAGAAATAACGCTCGCGGAAGCCGTTCTTGATCGGCACGTGCGCCAGATGCTGGATCACCTGCTTGGTGGTGTAGTCGGTGGTCGGCCAGTACAGCAGATCGCCGGCGCCCAGGCTCAGGCCGCTGTGATGCGCCAGCAGGTCGCGGATGCGCATTTCATGGGTGATGTACGGATCGGACATGCGGAACCACGGCAGATGGTCGATGACCCGGTCGCCCATGTTCAGCTTGCCCTCGTCGGCCAGCATCGACAGCGAGGCCGCCGTGAACGCCTTGGTATTGGAGGCGATGGCGAAGATGGTGTGCGCGTCGACCGGCGCATCGGCCTTGCCGCCCTGGCCGTAGGTACGCACGCCGAAGCCCTTCTCCATCACCACCTTGCCGTCCTTGACGATGGCCACGGCGATGCCGGGCACGTCGAACTGCTTGCGCACGCCGTTCACGTAGGCGGTGAAGTCGGAAAGTTGCGCCGGCAGCGCGTTCGCGGAGGCCGGCATGGCGGTGGAGGCCGGCGGCGCGGCATCGCGCGCAAGCGCGGGGGCGGCGGCCAGCGACGTGCCCGCGGCCAGCGCCAGCACCATGAACAAACGACGAGTGAGCGGATCGATGCGCATTGCGACTCCCTGAGGTTCCCGTTAGCTTTTCGAGTATGAATGCCCGTGGCGCACGTGTCATGTACACATTGGCGCATGCGTCGACGCCCCATCGACGACCCGGGAACCCCCATGCGACCTGAACACCTTCCCTGGTGGCGTCAGGCGCCGATCAATCGCCGCGCCCACGCCTGGGAAAAGAAGCAACGCGAACCGACCCTCGGCGAATGGTGGCACGGCGCCGCCATCTACCAGATCATGCCGTGGAGCTACCGCGACTCCGACGACGACGGCCGCGGCGACCTCAACGGCATCATCCGCAGCCTGGACTACATCACCTCGCTGGGCGTGGACGCGATCTGGCTGATGCCGCTGTATCCGTCCGGCGACGTCGATGCCGGTTACGACGTCAAGGACATGCGCGCCATCGACCACAGCCTGGGCTCGATGGACGACTTCGACCGGCTGCTCCGCCTGGCGCACCAGCGCGGCCTGCGCGTGATGCTGGACATGGTCTGGAGCCACACCTCCGATCAGCACCCCTGGTTCCGCGAGAGCCGCAGCGGCCGCGAGAACGAACGCGCCGACTGGTACATCTGGGCCGACCCGGCCGACGACGGCGGTCCACCGAACAACTGGCCCGCGGTGTTCAACGGCGAATCCGGCTGGCACTTCGTGCCCGAGCGCGGCCAGTACTACTTCACCAATTTCTTCCCGGGCCAGCCGGCGCTGAACTGGCACAACCCGAACGTGCGCGAAGCCATTCTCGACATCGCGCGGTTCTGGCTCGACCGCGGCATCGACGGCATGCGCCTGGACGCAGTGAACTTCTACGCCCAGGACCCGGAACTGCGCGACAACCCGATGCGCGGCGAGGACGATCCGCTGCCGGACGGCTTCCAGGACGCCAACGCGGCCACGCGGCAGAAACTGGTCAACAGCTTCAATCGCCCCGAGACGCTGGAATACCTCAAACCACTGCGCGAACTGGTCGACACCTACCCCGGCGTCACCCTGCTCGGCGAAGTGGTGATGTGCGAGGACAGCATCGCCGAGGCCGCCAAGTACACGCAGAACGGCACCCTGCTGCACATGGCCTACCACGCCGGCCTGCTGTTCGACGAGCGTATGACCGCGGCGCGCATGCGCAAGGTCGTGCGCAAGACGCTGAACACCTTCGGCGCCACCGGCAGCTGCTGGATCGTCGGCAACCACGACTTCGGCCGCATGAGTTCGCGCTGGGGCGGCGACCGCTTTCCCTACCCGCACGGTTTCCGCCGCACCATCGCGGCATTGCTGCTGTCACTGCCGGGCGCGCTGTGCCTGTGGCAGGGCGACGAACTGGGACTGCCCGAAGCGCGCGTTCCCGACGACATCCCCGTCGACCGGCTGCGCGACCCGCTGGCCGAGACCAACGGCCGCGGCCGCGACGGCGCACGCACGCCGATGCCCTGGAATGACCATTCGGCGAACTGCGGTTTCTCCCGATGCGAGCAGCCGTGGCTGCCCATTCCCCGTTCGCACCGCCTGCTCAACGTGGCGCGCCAGCAGCACGACACCGAGTCGCTGCTCAACGACTGGCGCTCACTGCTGAACTGGCACACCGCGCAGCCGGCCATGCGCGCTGGCACCACTGAATTGATGGACGCAGACGAACCCTGGCTGGCGCTACGCCGCAGCTACGCCGAACAGACGCTGCTGTGCCTGTTCAACCTGGGTGACGAAGCGGCCGAAATCACGCTGGACTACCGCGACCCGCAGCCGGTGCAGGGACTCGGTTTCGAATTCGAACGCCTGTCCGCGCAGCAATTCCGCGTGCCTGCCTGGGGCGCGCTGATCGTCGATGTCAGCGCCGAGCACGGTTCCACACACGCCAGCCTGCACACCAGCGACGAATACGGCGACGTCCTGCCGCACTGATCGCCGCCGCATGGCGACCCCGGTCCAGTCGCAGTAGGATGCCGATGGGTTCACTCGCAGGGACGGCAGACCATGGCCAAGCAACTGGTCGTTTTCGTGCACGGATGGAGCGTCACCAGCACGTCCACCTACGGCGAACTGCCGGCGCGGCTGAAGGCCGAGGCCTCGCGTCGCGGCGGTCCCGATCTCGACGTGCGGCAGATCCATCTGGGCGAATACGTGAGCTTCCGCGACGAGGTCCGCGTGCACGACATCGCGCGTGCCTTCGACGCGGCCCTGGGCAAGGTGCTCGCGGATGCCGGCGGCAAGCAACGCTGCGTGTGCATCACCCATTCCACCGGCGGTCCTGTGGTGCGCGAGTGGCTGGACCGCTTCGTGGTGCAGGCGGACAGGCTGTCCAGTTGCCCGATCAGCCATCTCATCATGCTGGCGCCGGCCAACTTCGGCTCGGCGCTGGCGCGCCTGGGCAAGAGCCGCATCGGCGGCATCAAGGCCTGGTTCAACGGCGTCGAACCCGGTCAGGGCGTGCTCGACTGGCTGGAGCTGGGCAGCCCGGAATCCTGCGCGCTCAATCTGCGCTGGATTCACGACTACCCCGCGCTCAAGCTCACGCGCGGACGCCATCCGCTCTACCCGTTCGTGCTCAGCGGCGACGCCATCGACCGCAAGCTCTACGATCACATCAATCCGTACACCGGCGAGAACGGTTCGGACGGTGTGGTGCGGCTGGCCGGTGCCAACCTCAACGCCGCGCATGTCGTGCTGCGCCAGCCCGCCCCGGAACCGGACGAACCGCTGCCCACGGCGAAGAAGCGCCTGCGCGCGCTGGAGCTGGAATCGGCCGCGCGCTCGGAACCGTGCGCCTTCCGCATCATTCCGCATGCGTCCCACTCCGGGACGGACATGGGCATCATGGGCGCGGTGCGCAACGACCAGCAGCCGAACGCCACGGTCGAGCAGATCCTGCGCTGCCTTGGCGTGCGCAGCGCTCGCGAGTACGACGCGCTGCGCGAAGCCTTCGACCGCGAGAACGCCGCGCACCAGCAGCCCGCGCAGCGCCTGGAGACCGAGCACGTGCCGGTGCTGCCCGACCGCGAGTACATCCACGACCCCTGCTGCATGGCGCTGGTACGCCTGTTCGACTCCACCGGCCTGCGCGTCTCCAGCGTCGACATGTTGCTGACCGCCGGCCCGCAGAACGACCCCAATCAGCTGCCGTCCGGCTTTCTGGTCGACCGCCAGGCCAATGCGCGCCAGCCGGGCAATCTGTGCTTCTACCTCAACCATGCGGTGCTGGAAGGCTGTCCGCCGATTCCGCGTGCCGACGGCAGCATCGCGCGACCCGAGCTGAAACCGCGTCCGCCGTACGGCCTGCATGTGCGTCCGCGCGGCGGCGAACGCTTCGTCGAGTACTGGGACGCCACGCTGGACGTGTCCGTGCAGAGCCTGCTGCCGCTGCTGCGGCCCAACGAGACCACGCTGGTCGACATCCACCTGAGCCGCATCGTGCGCGAGGGCGTGTTCGGCTTCACGCGCCAGCTGGCGCCGCCGCACGACTTCCGCGACGTGCCGCCGGGCGGCGCCGTCTAACCCTCATGCGAAGACGCCGGCGCGAGGGGCGCCGGCGTCGTGTTCAATGCACCGTGAAGGTGTTGTTGCCGCGATGGCCGTCGGGAATCGCGTGATCGGGATCGATGGTCGCCGACTTCACCGCCTTGTCGCCCGGCACCAGCACATCGAAGCGATGGTGCTGCAGCCACGTCGCCACCGGCACGCGCACGTCCACATGTGTGCCGTCCACGTAGGTCACGCGCAGGGTCGCCGGCATCACCAGCCGATCGAGATTGGCGACCGTCACGCTAGCGCCGTTGGCCGGCTTGCCGCCGATGTAGCGAACGCCAGTCACGGCCATGTCCAGTGACCAGTTGTGCCGGTACCAACCGTTCCAGAACCACGACAGGTCCTCGCCGGCGCCGCTGTCCATGGCGCGGAAGAAGTCCGACGGCGTCGGATGCTTGAACGCCCAGGCATGCACGAAGCGACGGAACGCGACATCGAAGCGCTCGGGACCGAGAATCTGCTCGCGCAGCAGGTTCAGACCCAGCGCCGACTTGAAGTAGGTCACCGGGTGCCGGTACTTCTCGCGGATCATGTCCGGCTTGGTCAGGATCGGCGGCGCATCGGCATCGTCCAGCACGGACTGGATCTCATCGACCGGATTGCCGCACTTGGGCGCGTACTCGGCGTCGCACTTGGGCGCGTACTTGCCGCCCTCGTAGTCCAGTGCGGCACGCATGTCGACGTAGGTGTTGAAGCCCTCATCCATCCACGCGGCGCGACGTTCGTTGAAGCCGACGATCATCGGAAACCAGAAATGTCCGACCTCGTGCGTGGTGATGCCGAACAGGGGCTTGCCGCCGAGCTTCCACCAGTCGAAGGCGATGCCCGGATACTCCATGCCGCCGACCTGCCCGGCCTCGGCGATAGCGTTCGGCCACGGGTACTCGAACCAGCGCTTGGAGAAATACTCGATGGTGTGCTTCACGAACTGCGTGGAATCCTGCCAGTGGCCCTTGCCGTGCAGGCTCTCGACCGGATACACCGACATCGCCATCGCGTGCTTGCCGCTGGGCAGGTCGATGCGCGCCGCGTCCCACACATAGGCAGCCGAGGCGCCGAAGGCCACGTCGCGGGTGTCGTGCATGCGGAAGTGCCAGGTCTTGGTGCCCTTCGGCTGCGGAGCGCGCGCAGCAGCCTCGACTTCAGCCGGCGTGCGGATCATCACCGTCTTCTCGCTGCCGCGTGCCTTGGCCAAGCGCTCGCGCTGGGCCTTGCTCAGCACCGCGTCTGGATTCACCAATTCGCCGGAACCGGCCACGATCATGTTCGCCGGCACAGTGACGCGGTAGTCGATGTCGCCGTACTCCAGGTAGAACTCATTGTTGAGGTACGGCAGCGTGTCCCAGCCGCGCAAGTCATCGTACACGGCCATGCGCGGGAACCACTGCGCGATCTCGTAGACATCGCCATTCTTGGTCGCGTACCAGTCGGTGCGACCGCCAAAGCGACTCGGCACGGTGTAGTCGTAGACGATGCGCAGGCGCAGCGTTCCGTCCTTCGGCTTCAAGCCGTGCGGCAGGTCGACGCGCATGCGCGTGTCGCTGATCTGGTAGTGCGCGTTCTCGAACGCCCCGCCCTGCGCGACTTCGACTGCCTTCAGCCGGTACCCGTCGGTGTGGCTGGCGAAATCCGGCTCCTTGCTACCGGAGAAATTGCCGCGCGCATCGGTGCGGTAGCGGTTCTGATCCAACTGCAGCCACAGCATATGCAGCGTGTCGGGACTGTGGTTGGTGTAGGTGATGATCTCGCTGGCGCTGAGCATCTTCGTCGCCGGGTCCAGCGTCGCGCGGATCGCGTAATCGGCGCGGTTCTGCCAGTAGTCCGGACCGGGAATACCGCTGGCCGAACGGTAGCGGTTCACCGGGTACTGGTAGGCGAACGGCGCGAAGGTCTGCAGCGGATTGAAACGGCCGGGATTCGGGGCGGTAGGCGTGCTCGCCGCGTGGACCGCGCCCGCGAGCAGCACGGCGCACGCCGTGAACACGGAAAGGAGGGGGAATCGTTGCATGGTTCTTGTGCCCTGGGGAAAGCAGACGGGCGCCACCGGCTCGCGGCGACGCCCTGTGGTTTTACGGTGTGGTCGCGGTGTATTCCAGTGGAATCTTCGCCTTCGGCCGCGCCACCCGGTACATCTGCCAGGCGATCTCCTTGTGCAGCCATTCGCGGTCGCCACCCTTGGCGTAGATGTCGAAATGCGTCTTGCCCGGGATGAAGTCGACGGAGGCCTTCGCGCCGAGACGATCCAGCACCGCCTTCAGCTTGTGCGCCGAGCCGTCCAGGTAGAACGTGTCGGCGGTGCCCACGTAGACGTGGATCTTGCCGTTCAGATACGGCTTCAGCTGCGACCAGTGCGCCTGGAGGCGATGGGCGATGTCGTAGTGGTCGCGCCAGTAGTCGACCACCTTCGGATTCACGTCGCCGGTCGCGCGATCGAACATCTGCTCGGGACGACCGTCCTTGCCCCTGGGCGAGAACACCCACTCGAACGAGGCCATCTGACCGCCGTAGGGACCCAGCACGCGCTCGAGCTTGGCGAACTGCTCGAACGTGGCGATCACCTTGCCCTTGTCGCGCACCAGCGGCCACGGCGAACCGTCCGGCTTGCGGTAGACGTTGGCGTGCGGGGCATACAGATCCGGGCCGGTGAAGTCATGGAAATCGCTGGGATCGGGCGAGGTCGACCAGGTACCGCCGAAGATCTTCGGATAACGCACCTGCAGCCACAGCGTGGCCCAGCCGCCCGAGGAATGCCCGGTCAGGAAACGACCGCTGGGACGCCCGTCCATGCGGTACTCCGACTCCAGCTTCGGCATCAGCTCGGTGGTCAACGCTGTGCCCCACGGACCGTTGTTGACCGAATCGGCGAACTCGTTGGTGCCGGTCGGGCCGGACTGGTCCAGGAACACCCAGATCATCGGCGGCGTCTCGCCGTCGGCCATCCGTTTCCAGGCGGACCCGGCACTGTAGGTGAGCGTGGTCAGGTTCGCGCTGAAACCGTGGGTGAAGTACACCGTCGGGTAATGCCGCTGTTTGTGCTCGGCATAGCCCGGCGGCAGCAGTACCCAGCCGCGCATGTGGATCGGACGCCCCCAGAACGCGGTCAGCGCGGGACTGACGAAATCGATCTCGCGGCTGTGCGCCTTCGCGGCATCCAGCGACGGCTGCATGCGCTTGCGCGCGGCTTCGGACGCGCGCGCCGGCAGTTTCCACGGCTGCATGCGCGCCGGCAGCACCCGGCTCAACGTCAGCGATGGGGTCGCGGCATGAACACCGCCCAGACGCACGGTCACCACCTTGCTGACCAGGTCGCCTTCGCCGCGACCGCCGTAGTTGTAGTTGTGGTTGACGTCGAGCACCGCCTGCACGGCGTACTCACCGGACGCCAGTTGCGAGAACGGCCGCGGGAAGGCCACTTCGTCGGCGTCCATCCGCACGGTGCCGCCGGGCGCGATATGCGCGACTTCCATGGCCGCGACCGCCGTCTTGGTCGGTTCGAACGGACTGGTGTCGACCGTCTCCAGCGGACCGCCGTGCGCGGCAGCCTTCGCGTCCTGCAGCGGCATGGCGAAAATCAGCAGGCGACCGGAGGTCGGCGTCTTCATGGCAGCGTCGAGCGTGACGCGAACCATCTGGGTGCGGGCCTCGGGGGCTGCGGGCTTGGCCGCGACCGGCGCCAGCAGCAGCGCGAACAGCGCCGGCACCGCAAGTGAGCGGAGAATTCGGATCATGACAGGCTCCCTGATGAACCCGCCCATTGTGGACCTGCACGCGCGCGGGTGCACACATCCGAAAGTCATGGTCCTGAACCGTCGCGAAACACCCCGCTCGTGGCGGTAGACTGAGCCTCCCCGTCACCGTACACGACCGCCATGCGCCGCCTGCTACTCGTCGCGATGCTGATTGCCGCTGCCCTGGCCTTCCATCTGTGGCAGCAGCCCGAGCACGCCCCTCGAACGACATCACCGACGCCTGTCGCGAAATCGGAGTCGTCCGCGCTCGCCC
Organism: Oleiagrimonas citrea; assembly: GCF_012395255.1. Lineage (GTDB taxonomy): Bacteria > Pseudomonadota > Gammaproteobacteria > Xanthomonadales > Rhodanobacteraceae > Oleiagrimonas > Oleiagrimonas citrea. The sequence continues at coordinate 189,871 of NZ_JAAZQD010000003.1, read as the reverse complement.
TGCCCGCTTTCCTGCCGCCCGAAGCCCGGCAAACCGTGGCGAGTATCCGGCGCGGCGGGCCGTTCCCGTATCGCCGCGACGGCGTCGTCTTCGGCAATCGCGAGCGCCTACTGCCCGACAAGCCGCGCGGCTACTACCATGAATACACCGTACCGACGCCCGGCCTGCGCACACGCGGCGCACGGCGTATCGTGACGGGCGGAGTTCCGCCCGAAATCTTCTATTACACCGACGACCACTACCGCAGTTTCCGTTCCTTCAAGGTGCAACCGTGAACACCCAAGCCGCCCGCATCGATCTCGACGACCCGGATCAGTCGGGGGTCTATCTGGTCACGGACGACGACCTGGAGCAGGTCGCACGGGCCGATCACGCGGACGACATCTGCATGCGTCGCGTGGACCTGGGTGATTGTGCCGACAAGGCCGCCCTATTCGACACGCTGGCCGTTGCGCTGGCATTTCCATCGGAGTTCGGCCGCAACTGGGACGCATTGGTCGACTCGCTGGCTGACCTGTCCTGGCTGCCCGCCCAGGGCTATGTCCTGCTGCTGGACGAAGCCCAGGCACTGCACGACGCCCACCCGCACGACTTCGACATGCTCCTGGACATCCTCGACGAAGTTGCCGCGAGCTGGGCGCAGGCGCGGATTCCCTTTTTCTGCTTCGTCGCCGTGCATGTGGACATGAGCGCGGATACGCCAACGGGTGAACATCAGCGCGAAGACTTCCACCTGCGCGGCGAATATGTCGAACTCAATCAGTTGCTGAAACTCACGGGCGTCTGCGACAGCGGCGGTGCCGGCAAGGCTCTGGTCGCCAGCGGCGCCGTGCGGGTCGACGGCGAGGTCGAGCTGCGCAAGACCTGCAAGATCCGTGCGGGTCAGCGCGTCAGCGTGGACGGTCTGGAGATTCATGTCGACGCAGACCCGCCGGATAATCACTGAGACGCGCGCCGGGGACATCGACCGGTTCACCCTTCTCGAACGACAACGCAAGAAACGAAAAATCTCATCGAGGCATTCGTTACACTGCACGAGCTTCCGCTTGTACGTCCACCCGCCGGGCAAGGAGTTCGCATATGCTGTCGATCGGTCGTGAGCAGTTGCAGTCCGTGGCCTCTCAACTGAAGCAGGCCCTGTACAACCACGAACACTGGCACAAGGACATCATCCGCACGATCGTGTGCGGTCTGAACCACGATCAGCGCGACGTGGCTCCCGACGCTCACAAGCTCTGCCGTTTCGGCCAGTGGTACTACAGCGACGTCACCGAGAATCTGCGCGAACACCAGGCCTTCACGGCCATGGAGTTCGAGCACAAGCGCATGCATCAGATTGCCGCGCACATGCTTCAGGAAGTCGACGCCGGGCATGCCATCGAAGTCACCGAATACGACAACTTCGCCAGCGCACTGGATCGATTGCGCCTGGAGCTGATGTCGATGAATCGCGAGATCGACGAGTCCCTCTACCGCACCGATACGCTCACCGGCGCCGAAAACCGTACCGGCATGCTGGCAGCGCTGCGCGAGATGCAGGCCCTGGTCTTCCGCATGTCGCAGTCGTGCACCCTCGCCATGCTGGACATCGATCATTTCAAGAACGTCAACGACACCTACGGCCATATCGTCGGCGACGATGTGCTCGCCGGCTCCGTCCGCGTGATCCGCGACATCCTGCGTCCGTACGACCGTATCTTCCGGTTCGGCGGCGAGGAATTCCTGATCGTACTGCCTTACACCAACATCGAAGCGGGGTGGGACATCACGGAACGCCTGCGCAGGAAACTGGCCGATTCCGTGCTGACCACCGTGAATGGCGCCGACGTCAAAGTGACCGTATCCATTGGCCTGGCGGAACTGGACGCCTCGCTCAACGTCGAATTGAGCATCGACCGGGCCGACCATGCGATGTTCGCCGCCAAGAATGGCGGGCGCAATCGCACCTGCAAATGGGAGGCGTCCATGGATCTCGAGGCGGAAATCCCGAAACACCCCGTCGAGAAGTAATGGACGGCGTGCATCCGGCCGGCGAGGAAGAAGCTCTCTCGCCGGCCGGATGCGCAGATACCGCGAATCAGCGTGCGCCGTTCGGGCGTCCCAGGCGGCTCACCCACATGTACAGGGCCGCCAGTACGGCAATAAAGGCGGCTCCGCCGACCCACACCGAAGCGTGCTCGAAGCCATCGCCGACCAGCGCCAGCGGATGCTCGTTGCCGGAGAACACGACGATGGCGGCAATGATCACGCCGATGATGCTCTCACCCACGATCAGACCGGAAGACATCAGCACGCCCAACTGACGCGTCGCAGCCGGTTTCGGCGCACGTGCGGCGCGACGGTCGAAGTACCAGCCGACGAAGGCGCCGACCACGATCATCAGGGTGATCTCCGACGGCAGGTAGATACCCAGACCGACCGCCAGCGGCGGCAGCCGCATGGAAGTGCCGCGCAGGCCCAGCAGTTCGTCGATGACGATGATGACCGCGCCGATGCCGGCGCCGGTCCAGATCAGGCTCCACTCGATGTTGTGCTGCAACACGCCCTGGGCCAGCGCCGAGATCAGGCCCGCCTGCGGCGCCGCGAGGGCGTCCTTGGTGGCGTTCGCCGCGCCGACGAAGCCATAAGCCTGGTTGAGCATGTTCATCACGAACGGAATGATCAGCGCACCGGCGATGACGCCGATCACCAGCGCCACCTGCTGCTTCCACGGCGTGGCGTCGACCAGCTGGCCGGTCTTCAGATCCTGCAGGTTGTCGTTGGCGATGGTCGCGCCGGCGAACACCACCGACGAAGCGAACAGCGCGAACGCCACCAGCGCCTTGCCCGCTTCCGGCGGCAGGCTCGACTGCACGCCCAGCGCCAGCAGCACCGAGGCGATCACGATGACCAAGATGCCGATCCCCGACAGCGGGCTGTTGGAGGAACCGACCAGGCCGGCCATGTAGCCGCACACCGACGCCACGAAAAAGCTCATCAGCGCGATGAACACTACGCCGCCGATGACCAGCAGCCACATCTGCGAGCCCAGCCCGGCGCCGACGCTGAAATCACCCAGCAGCCAGGCGATCGGCAGCATGCATACCAGCGTGACCACGGCCACGATGCCGATCGGCAGGTCGTGTTCGGTGCGCGGCAGGCTGGCGCCCTGACCGCTCTTGCGCAACTTGGTCGAGCGCATGGCGTCGGTCAGGCCCGTATAGACCGGTTTGACCAGCTTCAGCAGCGTCCACACGGCGGCCGCGGCGATGGTGCCCGCGCCCAGGAACCGCACCTTCTGGCCGAAGGCTGCACCTGCGACTTCGGCGGCCGTGCCCGTGGCGTGCGCCAGCAGGGTGTAGTGAGGCACCGCCCAGCCCCAGGCGATCAGGGTGCCCAGCAGCATCGACACGCCAACCCACAAGCCGACCAGATGACCGACGGCCAGCAGCGCGAAGGACAGACTGAAATCGAAGCCGGTCGCCGCGCCGCGGTCGCCGACATGGAAATACGCGCTGACATCCTTGGCGAAGATGCGCGTGGCCTCGACCACGGCGAAGCCCGCCGAGACCAGCGCTCCCACTACCACGGCACGGAAGCCCGAGCGGGCGACTTCGGCCGCGTCCGCATCGGCGTCGGCGCTGCGGTGGCTGTCGCCGACCTTGAGCACTTCGGCGCAGGCCACGCCTTCTGGATACGGCAGATCGGAATTGGTCACCAGTGCGCGACGCAGCGGAATCGAGTACATCACGCCGAGAATGCCGCCCAGTCCGCAGATCGCCGCGGTCTCCCAGTATGGGAAACCGGCCCACCAGCCGACGATGACCATGCCCGGCAGCACGAAGATGATCGCCGAGAGGCAGCCCGCCGCCGAGGCGATGGTCTGCACGATGTTGTTTTCCTGGATGGTGGCGTCGCTGACCTTGCGCAGCACGGCCATCGAGATCACCGCAGCAGGAATCGAGGTGGCAAAGGTCAGGCCCGCCTCGAGACCGAAATACACATTGGCCGCGGTGAACACCAGCGTGATCAGCACGCCGATGATCACGCCGCGGAGGGTCAGTTCGGATTGCGGCGTCATGGCGCCATGGCCGGTGGTGTTCACGTACGATCTCCCCGTGCGGATACAGCGCCAGATCGTTCCATGGATGCATGCGAAGCCGCAAGCCGGAACACGCGTCCCGGCGTGCTACATCGTTGAAATGCGACGGCTCAGGAAGATGAGCTCGGTGGCACCAGGGACAGTCGCGCTACGCCAGGCTTTGCTTCCTGGCGTAGCAGCTCGCCAAGATTCTTGGCCTCGATCGGACGCGAATACAGATAGCCCTGCCCTTCCTCGCAACCGACTCCTCGCAGGAACTCGTGTTGTGCCTCGGTCTCGACACCCTCGGCAATGACGGCCAGTCCAAGACTGCGGGCCATGGCCACCATCGCCTGCACGATGCTGGCGTCCTCCGCGCTTTCCGGCAAGCCGTCGACGAAAGAACGATCGACCTTCAGGTATGCCACGGCGGGCAACTTCAGGTACGCCAGCGATGAATAGCCGGTGCCGAAATCGTCGATGGCGATGGCCACGCCGAGTTCGTGCAGCGAACTCATGGTCTGCCGCGTGGCGTCGCCCAGCTGCAGGATCGTGCTCTCGGTGATCTCCAGCATGATCTGGTGCGCCTCGATGCCGTTGCGCTCGATAGTGCTGGTCAGTTGCTGCACGAAATCGGGATGCGAGAACCAGCCTGCGGAGATGTTGACCGCCACTCGAGGGATCTTCACGCCCTCGCTGTTCCATTGCGAAACCTGCCGGCAGACGCGATCGAGTACCCATTCGTCGATGTGCCGGATCAGTCCCAGCGTCTCGGCCATCGGTACGAACTCGCTGGGCATGATGTAACCGCGTTCTGGGTGATGCCAGCGCAGCAGGGCCTCGGCGCCAAGCAGTTCGTTGTTCTCGAACGCGATGCTGGGTTGATACAGCAACTGGAACTGATTCTCTTCCAGTGCACGCCGCAGATCGGTGAGCAGCAGCAGACGACGGTTCGCGTCTGCGCGCATGCGCGGCGTATAGAACCGATAAGTATTGCGCTCTTCCTGCTTGGCGCTGTACATCGCCGCATCGGCATTGGTCAGCAGCGTCGTGGCGTCATAACCGTCCAGCGGGAAGGAAGCGATACCGATGCTGGCGCTGAGGACGATGTCGTAGCCATCCACGACCATCGGCTGCGACAGGGTCTCGATGAGCTGGCGCGCGAACCAGCTGACGTCCTCGCGCGCCTTCAGCTGACCGACCAGTACCGTGAACTCATCGCCACCGATGCGCCCCGCCACAGCGCTCGCGGGCAAGTGGCGGTGAATGCGCTCCGCAACCACGGTCAGCAGCTTGTCGCCAATGGCATGGCTGTAGCTGTCGTTGACCAGCTTGAAGTTGTCCAGATCGATGAAGATCACCGCCACGGCCTGGTGATTGCGCTCGGCGACCAGCAGCATCTCGGCGATGCGGCGCTCGAATTCCGTGCGGTTGACCAGGCCCGTCAGCGCATCGTGCGTGGCCAGATACTGCAGATGCCGCTGCCCCGCCTTGCTGTCGGTGATGTCCGTGCACACGGCGACGTAGTGCTCGATTTCGCCCTCGACATTGCGTATCACGCTGATGCTGAGCATCTCGGGATACACGCTGCCATCGCGTCGGCGGCACTGCACTTCACCGCTCCAGTGACCGTCCTCGGCCACGGCAACCCACACGGTCGGCGGCAACGGCTGCCCGTCCGGCATGCGCCGCGACTCGTCGAAGCGCTTGCCCTCGACCTCCTTCACCCGGTACCCGGTCAATCGCTGGTGTGCGGCATTGACCGTGAGGATGCGGCGCATGGCGTCGGTGATGATCACGCCCTCGGCGACACTGGCCATGGCTTCGGAGGCGATGCGGCGCTCACGCGCCATGTCGAGACGCTCGCTGATGTCGCGCACGATCGCCTGGCGCACCTTCAGATGCCCCCAGTTGACGACGTTGCTGGACATCTCCACCGGCCGCAAACCGCCCTTGACGTGCTTGAGTTCACTGACGTGACGGTCGCGCTTGTGCCTGGCCCCGTTATCCTCGAACAACTCCAGGAACGGCTGACCGCGCAGTTGCTCTTCGCTGCGCCCAGTCCACACCGAAGCCATGCGGTTGGCCTGCAGTATCTCGCCGCTGACATCCTCGATCATGAACATGGCGTCGGCCGCGCTATCGAACAGTAGGCGGTAGCGCTCTTCGGTGCCACGAATACCGCTCAGGATGCGCCGCGCCAGCCACAGCCACACCAGCACCGCCAGCACACCGGTCACGGCGAGAATGCCGAACAGGATGCGCGATATCCATGCCGCGCCGCGCGCCATCATCAACGAGAACTCGTTGGTTCGCGGCTCGATGTAGGTATTGAGCTCGGCGATGATCCTGCGCTGCTGCTGGATGAAGGCTCTGCTGGCTTCGCCCTTCGCGTACGCACGCTGCAGGCGATCGGCAATCTCCTGAAACTCGTCCACGCGCGTGTCCGTGGAACGCCAGGCCGCCAGCGAATCGCGCACGTACGGCGCATCGGTCAGATACCGCATGATGAACAGGATGACCGGAATCGCATCCGGCATCGCGTTGTCCTCGCGGAGAATATTGGCGACCTTGTCGTAGTCGTAGTGCTTGTGCCGAACCTCTTCTCGCGCGAAGCGATAGTGGATCAGCACCGAATAATGCTGCTGGAAGCGCTGCAACTCGGCGGGATCACCGCTCGCGGCATAGGCATCCAGATCGATCACCGACTGTTTCTGGGCCTTGGACCAGATGCTCTCGCCGTTGAGAAAACCGGCGAGAGCAACCTGGAACTTCAGGGCCCCCCAGGCAAGCGCCAGGAGAAGCCCCACCATAACGGCCAGTCCCCATGCCAGGGGCATGAGTCGCCGTATGAGCGGTTGTTGCAAGCTGGCCCGAGCGATTCGCATCGCAGTCCCTGTCTCCCAGCAACGTCCACAGCATACGACGACCGGCCTGTCGTGTCTGCCGATTTACGCCGCAGCCTCGTTTGTCGCCTGCGTCGCCCGGCTCGGCTCGACGCAGATGTCAGCGAGCACCCGCATACTGACATAACTACGACGCACACATTCCGCGATGTGCTCGACCTCGTCAACCGATGGATTGGTTCCCATCAGCGTACAGACGATTTCAAGCGCCTCCCAGGGATGCGTGTCGTCGTAGGCGGCATGCAGCTGCAACCAGCGCAGACTGCGCGTCCGCGAGGCTTCCGGGAAGCTCTCGCGGTACGACTCGCTGTCGTAGAGAATCTGCGACCATTCGCCGGTCGCCCCCTCCACAGCGTAGTTCGTCGCCGCGATGCCGGCCTGCAGCGTGTCCTTGCTGGCCACTTCCTCGCACCAGCGGGCCAGCACATCGGCCCCACGCGGAATACGCCCGTTGAGGACCTCATCGCGTGCCACACCGGCACCTTCGGCCCAATGCAGCCAGTACTCGGCATGGTTCTGCTCGACGCGGATATTCCGCACCAGCCAGCGACGCGCGAGATTGTCGCCCGCGCTGCGGCCGAACTGCGTCTTCAGCAGACTCATCGACATGTAGCCCGGGAACCGCTCGATGACCGGCCAGATGCCGACCATGAAGTTCCGGGTCGACGTCGACGCCATCGTGTGATCCCGCATCAGGTCCCACAGTTCGTGCTCGACTACACTGCGCTTGGCGTCCTCGCAGGTCGCCACCATGTCCTGTGTCCATTGCGGATAGCTGCTCAGTTCCGTCAACGACCCTTTGCGTTCGAATTGCGTGCTCATGATCATTCTCTCCATTGGATGAGTAGAACCGCCCCCTGCGCATTCCTGCGCGCGCCGGCAGCGGGTACGTCCCGGCGTCGGCGACACCGTGAGACGCGTGTGCCGGCCCTTGTCGAGCAAGGATTCCGGCACATTTCCAGCCTACTCGTCACGGTCCCTTTGCGCGCATCCGAACATGTTGAAATTCTGATAAAAATTACGCATGAGCGCTGAACGCCGCAGCGCCGCTCACGCGCGTGCCCCTCGCCATCGCCCCGAGGTTCTGTAAGTTCGCTCGCTCATCACGGGTCTGCTGCAGTACAGCCGCACACCAAGTCACGCCATGATTGCCATCCCGCGCCCTCGCCTCGTCCACCGACTGTTCTGCGTCACACTGGCAGCCGCACTCGCCGCGTGCGCACCTTCCACGCCAGCGCGCAACACGTCTTCTGCTATCCCGCCTCCACACATCGATACAACGACTTCGGCACATGAAGCGTCGCGCACCGCCGTCTTCGCCGGCGGATGCTTCTGGGGCATGCAGTGGGTGTTCGAACACGTCCGAGGCGTGCAGCGCGTCGAAGCCGGCTATGCGGGCGGACAGGCGTCGACGGCCCGCTACGGCATCGTCAGCAGCGGGAACACTCGACACGCCGAATCGGTCCGCGTGCGCTACGACCCTGCACAGATCAGCTACGGACAGTTGCTGCGGGTGTACTTCTCGGTGGCCACCGACCCGACCCAACGCAATCGCCAGGGACCGGACGTGGGCACCCAGTACCGCGGCGTGCTCTTCACCGCCGACGCAGAGCAGGAACGCATCGCACGGGCGTACGTCGAGCAGCTCAGTACGGCCGGCGTCTTCAACCGCCCCATCGTCACCCGCATCCAGTCGTTGAAAGGGTTCTATCCGGCCGAGGCGTATCACCAGGACTACGCGCGGCAGCATCCGCGATCGCTCTACATCGTGGTCAACGACGCGCCCAAGATCACGCAACTGCGGCAGCAGCTTCCCGCGCTGTACCGAGCCACGCCCGTGACGTACACGCCCTGAAAAAAAAGCGGCCTCCGTCTTCAGGGAACGGAGGCCGCGAAACGCCGTGGGAAACGGATCAGCCGTTCGCAATCGCCTGCAGCTGACTGTAGGCGCCGTTGAACTTGTCCTGATCGCCGGGGAAGGTTCCCGAATCGGCGTACTGCCAGAAGGTGTAGTAGGTCCATGCATACGGCAGCGTGCCGACGCTGGACGAATAGCGCGCCACCCACAGCGGGCTGTTGGCGGCGAAGTTACCGGCCGTACCCACGCACTGTGACCACCAGCTGGTGCTGGTGTAGATCACTGGCCAGCGCCCGGTGCGGGCGTGGTATTCGCTGCTGAACGAGGCAATCCAGCTGGCCATCCCGCTCTGGCTCTTGCCGTAGCAAGTCGAGCCGTACGGGTTGTATTCCAGATCGACCGCGCCCGGCAGGGTCTTGCCGTCGCCGGACCAGCCGCCGCCATGATTGACGAAATAATCCGCCTGCGTGGCGCCGCTGGTCGTGTCCGGACGCGCGAAGTGGTACGAACCGCGGATCATGCCGACGTTGTAGGAGCCGTTGTACTGCTGGGCGAAATAGGGGTTGGTGTAGTACGTGCCCTCGGTCGCCTTGACGTAGGCAAAGCGCGCGCCATTGTTGTACGCGGTGCTCCAGGCCACATTGCCCTGATAGCCGCTCACGTCCATGCCGGCGACGGAGCCGGTGGCCGCGGCATACAGGTAGCCATTGACCTGCATCTGATGCGAGGTGCCTTCGTGCAGGCGAATCTGCGACCCCATGGTATGGGACTCGGCGGCGATGCGCGCCGCGAGCTTCAGCGGGATCGACGGGTTCATCTGCGCGAGCTGCTGATCGCTGACGCCCTGGGGCGGCTGCGCCGCGTTTGATTCCGACGCGGCCTGCACGCCGGCAACTGCGGTGACACCAACGACGGCCAGGGCGGCCGCGAGCAAGCGCTTGTGCATGAGTACGGACATCGTGTTCTCCTCATGGTGATATGGAGTTTTAACTCCGGCATGAGAAACACATGTGCGGCTTCCCTGCCGGTCGGTTTGCCTCTCGTAATCAGGCATATCCCCCGATGCAAGCCCATCCGGTGGCTCGCGTTCACGCCATCGATTCCATGTCATCTGCGGACGGATCGGAAACCGACGGCGGCCGGTCGCGATCACGACCGACACACTCATCATGCACGCTCATCACGACGAAGGTGTGACACGAATCACGCGCGCTCCGTTCTTGCAGGATTCGTGCATGCCAGCATCGAAGGGCGAATCCCAACATGAACGAAGCGCAACCCCTACCTCCCGTTGGGTCAACGGGCCTCGAGACGCCGCCGTTCATGTAGACAAGGGCATGATTCGTACTGCGGACATGCGTCGCGACGGAATGCGCACCGCTTCCCCACGAGGGAAACCGGTCCCGCCCGTGCCGTGTCCCGACGACACGGCGTCTGATCCACCTCGCAGGAGAAACGCCATGAGACGTCACGCCTGGCTTTTCGCGTTCACGCTCCTTCTGGCCCTTCCCGCCGCCGCGCAGGCCACCCGCGCCTATGCCGATGTCACCATCAACATGCGCGCCGGACCGGATATCGGCTATCCGATTGTCGATCTGGTCCGGGCCGGCACGCCTCTGTATGTCCAGGGATGCACCGCCGACTGGGCCTGGTGCGATGTCATCGCCTACGGTCATCGCGGCTGGGTCGCGGGCGACTTCATCCGCTATCCGTATCACCGGCGCTGGGTGTCCATCTACGGCTACGGCGCAGTGATCGGCATTCCGGTGATCCGCTTCGTCATCGGCGACTATTGGCATCGCCATTACCGTCATCACCGGTTCTATCACCAGCGCAACTACTGGTATCGCTACCGTCCGCGCCACTATGCGCCGCCACGCCGCCATCATCGCGCGCCGCCGCGCATCGTGCATCGCGACCGCTACTATCGCGTACCGCAGCGTCGCCATGACACGCGACGCCACGAGAGTCCGCGCATCGAGCGCCGTCATATCGAGCACCGTCGTATCGAGCACCGCCGCATCCAGCGGCAGCACACGCCATCGCGCCGTCTCGCGCCCACTGTGCTGCATCGTGGCTCGAACCAGTACTCGGGCTCACGCTCGCATCAACGTTCCAAGTCGCACCGTGCACAAAGGCAGGCATCCACTCGACACAACGGATCGGCGCGCCGCGACAACCGCCATCACGGAAGACGCGATCGCGATCATGATCGACGCTGAAACACACGCGGAAGATATGAAAAAGGGCGGGGAATCCCCTCGCCCTTTTCGTTCGCGTGGTGCGTGAAGACGTTCAGTCCAGGCGCGCCGTCGGAAACGGATTCCGTTCCGTGAACTGCGCCTGGTGCCAATACGGATAGGTCTTGGCCGGCTCGCTCGCCGCATCCAGCTTCGCAACCTGTTCCGGCGTCAGGTTCCATCCAGCGGCGTCAAGGTTCTGCCGCAACTGTTCCTCGTTGCGCGCGCCGACAATCACCGTGGACACGGTGGGACGCTGCAACAGCCAGTTCAGGGCAACCTGCGGCACGCTCTTGCCGGTTTCCTCGGCGACGGCGTCCAGCGCGTCGACGACCGTGTAGAGGTATTCGTCCTCGACCTGTGGCCCGGCACCAGACGTCTTGTGCAGCCGACTGGTCTCCGGCAGCGGCTGGCCGCGACGTATCTTGCCGGTGAGGCGTCCCCAGCCCAGCGGACTCCAGACCACCGCACCGACGCCCTGGTCCTGCGCCAACGGCATCAGTTCCCACTCGTAATCGCGGCCGATCAGCGAGTAGTAGGCCTGATGCGCAACATAGCGCGACAGATTATGGCGCTCGGACACCGCCAGCGACTTCATCAGATGCCAGCCGGAGAAGTTGGAGCAACCGATGTAGCGGATCTTGCCCGCGCGCACCAGATCGTCCAGCGTGGTCAGCGTCTCCTCGACCGGCGTCATGGCGTCGAAGCCGTGCAGCTGGAACAGGTCGATGCGATCGGTCTGCAGGCGCTTCAGCGCCTTGTCGACGGCGTCGATCAGATGGAAGCGCGACGAGCCGACGTCGTTGGGGCCGTCGCCGCTGCGGAACGTGGCCTTGGTCGAGATCAGCACCTCGTCGCGGCGGCCCTTGAGCGCCTCGCCGAGCACTTCCTCCGAGCGGCCGGCGGAATAGATGTCGGCGCTGTCGAACATGTTCACGCCGGCTTCGAGGCAGATGTCGATCAGGCGCCGCGCCTCGTCGACTTCGGTACGACCCCAGGCCTCGAAGAATTCGCCCTTGCCGCCGAACGTGCCGGTGCCGAAGCTGAGAACGGGAACGCGCAGGCCGGAACGGCCTAGCTGTCTGTATTCCATGATGCACTCCTGGATCGAGTGTGAGTGTGGGGAACGACGGTCATCCGCAACGGACGACCAACAAGGTTCTGCGTGTGGACGGCTGAAGAAAATTCAATCCGCGGGCCGTCGACGCAGCGCTACGGCAGCCGGAGGCACCGCCCTGCCCGTCACCGAACTCCACGGGCACGTCGATGCACAGCACTTGAATAAACCCATTCATATCAATGCCATGAATACGCATCCCACGCACTTCGAAACCACCTTGCGTGCCATGCCGGGCAACCATTGATCGCCCAAGGCGATGACTGTCATGAAAAATCGGCAGTAGTGATTCACACCAGGCATGATGGTTTTCCGCGAGAAACTCGTGCGCATGGGACGTCCGCGAAGGCCCGCAATGCAGGTCTTCGTCCAAGTCTCGCAAAGGGACCGGCGATCAAGTGCGCAGTCGATAGCCGGTGCGGAAGATCCAGGCGATCACGCCCAGACAGATCGCCAGGAACAGTACGATCATCCCCAGACTCAGACCCACGCTGACATCGGCCAGTCCGTAGAAGCTCCAGCGGAAACCGCTGACCAGGTACACCACCGGATTGAACAGCGTCACCTTCTGCCACAGCGGCGGAAGCATGTGTATCGAGTAGAAGCTGCCGCCGAGGAAGGTCAGTGGCGTGACGATCAGCAGCGGCACCAGCTGCAGCTTCTCGAAGTTGTCGGCCCAGATGCCGATGATGAAACCGAGCAGGCTGAAGGTCGCCGCGGTGAGGAACATGAACAGCAGCATCCAGAAGGGATGCTCGATGCGCAGCGGCACGAACAACGCCGCCGTGACCAGGATAATAAGTCCGAGCATGATTGACTTGGTCGCCGCCGCACCGGCGTAGCTCAGCACGATCTCGAGGTACGACACCGGCGCCGACAGGATCTCGTAGATGGTGCCGGTGAACTTCGGAAAATAGATGCCGAACGAGGCGTTGGACACGCTCTGCGTGAGCAGATTGAGCATGATCAGGCCCGGCACGATGAACGCGCCGTAGCTGACGCCATCGACTTCGGTGATGCGCGAGCCGATGGCCGAGCCGAACACCACGAAGTACAGCGAAGTGGAAATCACCGGCGCGACGATGCTCTGCAGCAGCGTACGGCGGGTGCGGGCCATCTCGAAGCGGTAGATGGCGGCGATCGCGCGCAGGTTCATCGACTGCTCCTCACCAGATTGACGAAGATTTCCTCCAGTGAACTCTGCTTGGTGCTGAGATCGCGGAACGTGATGCCCGCCGCGCTCAACTCACGCAGCAGGCCGGTGATGCCGGTGCGTTCGCCCTGGGCGTCGTACGTGTAGATCAGCTCGTGTCCATCCGCACCAAGCTCCAGCCGATGCGCAGACAGTGACTCGGGGATGCGCTCCAGCGGCTCGGACAACTGCAGGATCAGGCGCTTCTCGCCGAGCTTGCGCATCAGCTCGGCGGTGTCCTCGACCAGCATGATGCGGCCCTTGTTGATCACACCCACGCGGTCGGCCATCTGCTCGGCCTCCTCGATGTAGTGCGTGGTCAGGATGATGGTCACGCCGCGCTCGCGCAGCCCGCGCACGACCTCCCACATGTCGCGGCGCAGTTCCACGTCGACGCCGGCGGTGGGTTCGTCCAGAAACAGGATCTCCGGTTCATGCGAGAGCGCCTTGGCGATCATGACGCGGCGCTTCATGCCGCCGGACAGCATCATGATCTTGCTGTCCTTCTTGTCCCACAGCGACAGGTCGCGCAGGATCTTCTCGATGTGCGCCGGTTTCTTCGACTTGCCGAACAGGCCGCGGCTGAAGCTGACCGTGTTCCACACCGTCTCGAAGGCGTCGGTGGTCAGCTCCTGCGGCACCAGGCCGATCTTCTCGCGCGCCGCGCGGTACTCGCGGGTCACGTCGTGGCCGTCGGCGGTGACCGTGCCGCGGCTTGGATTGACGATGCCGCAGACGATGCTGATGAGGGTGGTCTTGCCGGCGCCGTTGGGGCCGAGCAAGGCGAACAGCTCGCCCTTGCGGATGTCCAGATCGACATCCTGCAAGGCCGTGAAACCGCCGGCGTAGGTCTTGCCCAGCCCCCGCACGCGCACGGCGACGTCGGCCTGCGCCTCATCGGCAGCATGGGGCAACGAAGTCTGCATCCGCACGTTCCCAGTGTGAGAGAAGCCACAATACTACACGGAACGGTACAGAAAACTCACCGCCCGCACCGCGGACCTCCCCCGGACTGCTATCTTCGATAGTTTCAACCTCACCGCCGCCCCCATGACCGACGCCTCGCCCGCTTCTGCGCCCACACCAATCCACGGCTTCCGCTACTACGACCTGATGGTCGGCGGCATGGTCGCCGTGCTGCTCAGCGCCAATCTGATCGGTCCGGCCAAGGTGGGCATCGTGACGCTGCCGTTGCTGGGCGCGGTCAGCTTCGGCGCCGGCAACCTGTTCTTCCCCTTCAGCTATATCTTCGGCGACGTGCTGACCGAGGTATACGGCTACTCGCGCGCCCGGCGCGCCATCTGGGCCGGCTTCGGCGGCCTGGCCTTCGCCACGCTGATGACCTGGGCCATCCTGGCCATTCCAACCAGCCCGGGCGAACCGTTCAACAAGACGCTGCAGCCGGCACTGGAGATCGTGTTCGGCAACACCGGTCGTATCGTCGCGGCGTCCATGCTGGCCTACTGGCTGGGCGATTTCGCCAACTCCTACGTGATGGCGAAGATGAAGATCTGGACCGAGGGCCGCCATCTGTGGACGCGCACCATCGGCTCGACCATCGTCGGCCAGGGCTTGGACAGTCTCACCTTCTACCCGGTGGCATTCCTGGGCATCTGGGAAGGCCAGACGCTGATCAAGGTGATCGTGTTCAACTGGATCATGAAGGTGTCCGTGGAGGTGGTGTTCACGCCGCTGACCTACGCTGTGGTCGGTTTCCTCAAACGCCGCGAAGGCGTCGACGCCTACGACCGAAGCACCCGCTTCACGCCGTTCAGCCTGCGCGACGAAGGCGAACTCGAAACCTTGCGTCGTGACTGATTGCGCGCGATCCGCGCACGGTGCACCTGAGAAGGCCCGAACGACCTTCCGGTCATGCGCAATAGGCAATGCGGCCGCGAACCGTTGCGCACCGCCCCGTCTGCGTCGCAGGACAGGATCGTCGCCCGCCGGAACATGAACAAACTTCCGTAAGCACACATTGCTACAGCATTTTTTGTGCTAGCTTCGACCCATGGTCGTCCGAACCCTTCAATGACAAGGACCTGCGTTCGTGACCGACATGACGCCCCGTAAAGCGGCGCTGCGCCTGCTCGCTGCCTCAACGGCCTACCTGATCCTGGCCATCGCCATGATCGCCTGGTCGCAAACGGCCAAGTACGTGGCCGAGGCCTGGTTCGCGAACGCCTTGCTCATCGCCCTGCTGCTGCGTCGAGACCTGCGTTCGCTGCCGGCTACGCTCGGCGCGGGTTTCGTAGCCACCTGCATCGCCAATGTAGCGATGGGCACGCCATGGCTCGCCTCACTCGGCTATGGCGCGGCCAACATGACGGAAGTCGCGGTCGCCATCCTGCTGTGTCATGAGTTCGGTCTGAAGCGCGGCAGCCTCTTCGGCGAGCGCTTCTTCCTGCTGGGCCTGACCGCCACCGTGGTGCTGGCACCGATGACCGCTGCAGCCATCGGTGGCGCTGTGGTGCATCTGTACTTCCAGGCACCCTGGCGACCGACGTTCCTGCGCTGGTGGCTGGGCGACGCCGTGGGCATGCTGATCCTGCTGCCGCCGCTGCTCGCCTACAACGGCACGCGCATGCGACACCTGCTCTTCGGCGACCGCGCAGCGTTGTTCTGGATACTGACGCCGCTGTCCGTGCTGGTCACCGTGCTCGCCGTCACGGAGCTGAGCAACCCGTTCATCGTCTTGTCGATCCCGTTGCTGCTCGTGGCCTATCGGCTCGGCGTGCTGGGCACCACCCTCGCCTGCAGTTTGAACATCACCGCCGTGCTGATCATCGCCACCGCGCAGAGCAAGGGCCTGATTCCACCCGCCACCGGTATCGCGCACCTTGAAGAAAGCGGACTGATCTTCTTCTCGGCGCTGTCCACCACCGGACCGTTGCTGATCAGCGTGATCCTCGCCCGGCGTAAGCGCATCACCCACCAACTGGAGCAGACTTCCTCGCGTCTGCAGATCATCGCCGACAACCTTCCCGGACTGATCGGACAGCTCGACAATGATGGCCGCTACCAATTCGTCAACATGCGCTACCTGGAGTGGTACGACCTGCGCGAATCCGATGTGATCGGCAAGACGCCGGCAGATATCTTCGGCCAGGAGACCGCAGACCAAATGGCACCGCGCATCACGCGGGTACTGAACGGAGAAGCGCAGCAATTCGAGATCACCATGCCCAACGGGCAGCGGATGGACGTCCGCTATGCACCGCAGATCAAGGGCGACCGCGTGGACGGCTTCTTCATGCTGGCGCACGACATCACCAACCGCAAGGACCTGGAATCGCGCCTGCAGGAGATCACCGACAACGTGCCGGCCCTGATCGCCTACCTCGACGATCAGCTGGTCTACCGCTTCGCCAACGCACGATACCTGCAGATGTGGGGGCTGGACCCCGTCGAAGTCATCGGGCGACCGGCGGCCGATGTGGCCGGCCCGCACTACAGTCAGTTCCTGCGCCCCAAGCAGCTGGAATGCCTGGAAGGCAAGCGCGCCAATATCGAGATCGAACGTGCCGGCCGCACGTTCGAACTGACCTACATTCCGCACATTGTCGACGGTACGGTGCGCGGCATGTACAAACTCGGCGTCGACGTCACCGAGCGCAAGCGGGCCGAGTCCGAGCTGTACAAGACCATGGATCGCGCGCACATGATGCTCGACTCCATCGGCGACGCCGTGGTGGCCTGCGACACACGCATGCGCGTGACCATGATGAACCCGATCGCCGTGGACATGACCGGCTGGGAAGAAAATGAGGCGATCGGCAAGTCCTTCGCCCAGGTCGTGCAACTGATCGACACCGAGTCCGGCGACCCGCCGCTCAACCCGCTCGAAGTGGCCATGCGCGAGGACCGCATCGTCGCCCTGCAGACCAACAGCGCGCTGCGTCGACGCGATGGCATGGAGACGCCGATCGAGGATTCGGCCTCGCCGATCCACGACCGCGACGGAAAGGTCGTGGGCGGCATCATGGTCTTCCACGATGTCAGCGAATCGCGTGCCATGGCGCTGAAGATGTCGCACCTGGCGCAGCACGACTACCTGACCGACCTGCCCAATCGCGTGCTGCTGCACGACCGTCTCTCGCACACGCTGGCCGGCCTTCGATCCGGCACCCAGGGTGCGCTGCTGTTCATCGACCTGGATCACTTCAAGAACATCAACGACTCCCTGGGGCATCTGGCCGGCGATCATGTGCTGCGCGAAGTCGGACGGCGGCTACGTGCTTGCGTGCGCGGCGACGACACCGTGAGCCGTCAGGGCGGCGACGAATTCGTGATTCTTCTCAGTCGGCTCGGCGACCCCCGCGACGCCGCGCGCATCGCCGAGAAGATCATCCAAGCCATCGAGAATGTCATCGCCTTCGAGGACCGTGAACTGCACATCTCGGCCAGCATCGGCATCGCCATGTTCCCGCAGGACTCGACCGACACGCGCACGCTGATGAAGCAGGCCGACACCGCGCTCTATCACGCCAAGCAGAGCGGCCGCTCCCGCTTCAGCTACTTCACCGAAAGCATGAGCGAGAAGGCCGAGCAACGCCTGGCGCTCGAGCATGCGCTGCGACGCGCGCTACAGGAGAACGGTCTGCATATCGTGTACCAACCCAAGGTGCGCTGGCCCGAAGGCGAGGTCATCGGCGCGGAGGCACTGGTGCGCTGGACGCGCGAGGACGGCCGCGTCATTCCGCCCGATCACTTCATCGAACTGGCCGAAGAGGCCGGCCTGATCACGCAGGTCGACGAATGGGTCATGCGCGAAGTCTGTCAGCAGATCGCGGCGTGGCGCCGGGACGGCGGCAGGACCGTGCCGGTCTCGGTCAACGTGTCCCTGGCTCGTCTGGACAACGAACGCCTTCTCGAACACACGCGCAACGCATTGCAGGACGCCGGCATCCCCGCCGAATGCGTGGAGATCGAATTCACCGAAAGCCAGATGTTCACGCACAAGGAACAGGCGGTCGAGTTGATGAATCAGCTCAAGGAACTCGGCATCGGGCTGGCTGTGGACGATTTCGGTACGGGGTATTCCAACCTCACGTATCTGGCGCAATACGATTTCGACACCATCAAGATCGATCGGACATTCGTGTGCGGGCTGCACGACAACGAGCGCCAATACGCGATCGTCCAGGCCATCATCGCCATGGCCCGGGCGATGGGATTCCGCATGATCGCCGAGGGCGTGGAAACGCCGGAGGAAGCCGCCATGTTGCAGGAACACGGCTGCCGGGACATGCAGGGCTACCTCTTCAGCAAGCCGGTCACGGCCGTGGAATGCCTGACCCTCATACGCAACGGTCTGCCGGACCGGCACGAAACCGCCGGCTTGCGCACAGCGCATGGCCCGCACTGAAGCGGATTCCGCGCCGTCCGATCAGGACCGAGCGACCGTGCCCGAAGCGCTGCGCAATGCCCAGAAGTCGATTTCCCGCCGCTGCCGATAACCCATCTGAAGATACAGATCGCGCGCCCGCATGTTGTCCTGGCTGACATGCAGGAAAGGCGTCCAGCCACGTTCGAGGTGGTCGTTGGTCAGCATGGCGATCAGACGCCTCGCATACCCACGCCCGGTGTAGTCCGGATGCGTGCACACGGCGCTGATCTCGCGCGCATCCGACGTGCCGAGCCGCTCGCCGACCATCGCCGCCAGGCGACCGTCGCGATAGATGCCGAAATAGCGGCCCAGCTCCGTGGTCCGTTCGCGGAAATAATGTGGATACACCAGCGCCACCAGCTCCAGCACGTCGTCGCGATGACGTTCGTCCAGCTCGATCGCTTCGGGTCCTTCGATGACCGGAAGCGGCTCATCGCAGACCATCTGCGCCAGGGGCCGGAACGTCTCCAGCGACCACGCATTCGAAAGCTTCGGCGCAACGCCGAGAAGCAGCCAGGTCTCGCCCTCGGCGACCAGTTCCGAGAGGGCCTCCTCGACGTCCGCATCCTGCGAGGCCACACCGAGGAACGGCGCGTACTCGGACGGATAGCGCATGACATCGCCGGCGCACAGCGCAAGCGCGCGATGACGACTCTGCAGCGAAGACCAGAAGGGATTGTCGAGAAGCGTGTCGTGCATGGTGCGTGTTCCGCCCGGAGATGCCGGGTGCGGTGCGCAGTGTACGACATGCCCTGGATGCCCCAGCCCTGTGAATCGATGCCGGCCCTGCCGTGCGCACTCGAATCCTGGGCCTTGGGCTGCACAGAGATGCCCCCATTTAGCACCCTGTCCCGAAACAGCAGCGAGTCCCGTCATGTCCGACTACCGCAAGACGCCCGAAGCCCTCGCCCGGCTCACGCCCGAGCAGTACCACGTGACGCAGGAATCCGGCACCGAGCATCCCTTCCGCAACGCTTTCCACGACCACAAGGAAGCCGGACTCTACGTCGACATCGTCTCCGGCGAACCGCTGTTCACCTCGCTGGACAAGTTCGACAGCGGCTGCGGATGGCCGAGCTTCTCGCGCCCGGTGGAAAGCAACAACGTGGTGGAGCATCGCGACACCAGCCACGGCATGATCCGCACCGAAGTGCGCTCGGGCCATGGCGACAGTCACCTCGGCCATGTCTTCCCCGACGGCCCGGCCGACCGCGGTGGTCTGCGCTACTGCATCAACTCCGCCTCGCTGCGCTTCATTCCCGTGGCCGAACTGGAACAGGAAGGCTACGGCGACTACCGCAAACTGTTCGACACCGATCAATGAGGACATCACGATGACCACCGAACGCGCGCTGCTCGCCGGCGGCTGCTTCTGGGGCATGCAGGAACTGATCCGCAAGCAGCCCGGCGTGATCGCCACCCGCGTCGGCTACACCGGCGGCAATGTCCCCAACGCCACCTACCGCAACCACGGCGACCACGCCGAAGCCATCGAGATCCTGTTCGATCCGGCCGTCACCAGCTACCGCCGCATGCTGGAATTCTTCTTCCAGATCCACGACCCGACGACCGTGAATCGTCAGGGCAACGATGTCGGCAGCAGCTATCGGTCGGCAATCTTCTACACCAGCGAGGAACAGAAACGCATCGCCGAAGACACCCTTGCCGATGTCGACGCCTCGGGTCTGTGGCCGGGACCGGTGGTCACCGAACTGTCGCCAGCGGGCGACTTCTGGGAAGCCGAGCCCGAGCACCAGGATTACCTGCAGCACTACCCCACGGGCTACACCTGCCACTTCATCCGGCCGGACTGGGTACTGCCGCGACGCGCCGGAAACACGGACTGACCACTGCAGCGTTCATCTGTCCCAACGACCCTGAACCGTCATGCGACCCGTGACGGTTCGGTCGCCATCACGCCTTGCGGACGAACTCCGACTTCAGCTTCATCGCGCCGATGCCGTCGATCCGGCAATCGATGTTGTGATCGCCCTCGACCAGCCGGATGTTCTTGACCTTGGTGCCGACCTTGACCACCGACGACGCACCCTTGACCTTCAGGTCCTTGATGACGGTGACCGCATCGCCATCCTGCAGGGGATTGCCGTTGGCATCGACCACCTTCAGCCCGTCGTCCTGCGCTTCGACCGCATCGTCCTTCGACCATTCGTGCGCGCACTCGGGGCAGACGTACTGATAACCGTCCTCGTAGGTGTATTCGGACCCGCACTGGGGGCACGGCGGCAAGCTGCTCATCGGAATTCTGGTCCTGTTCGGTCATGCGTGAGATATCGCTCGCAGACGACGCATGCGATCGTTCTGCGACAAGGCCGTGCATTATCGCATTTCCACTGTGCTTCGCCGTTCCTGCTCGCGGACCGCCGCACACGCCATGCCGCAACCTGCGATGGCACCGCGCCACAGCCCCACTTGCAGTAGGATCGATCACCCCCTGCAACGAGCCTCACTCATGAGCGACCGACTGATTGCCTGCGTACTGGGCGGGACCGCACCGCGGGCGAAAACCGAACTGCACGACGTGGCTTTCGCCGTCGGCGACTCGCTCGAGAGCGTGCACGATCAATTGCTTGACAGCTGGTTCGGCGATCCGAACGGTCTGCATGTGGATGCATGGTGCTTCCTCGAAAGCGTCGAGGGATATCGTCTGCGACTCGAACGCACGCCGGCGGACAACGGCCTGCACCTGTACTTCCTCAACATCGGCGGCTATCGCCCGGGCGAATTCGGCGAACGCCATGCCTGGGGATTCTTCGGCGCGCGCAACAAGAGCGAAGCCAAGGACAAGGCCCGACAGACACTGCTAGTCGGACACACGCTCCAGCACAAGGACGACCTCTATGACGTCGACGACTGTCTACGCATCGGGCGCGTGCAGGATTGGCATGTGCATCTGGAACCCGACGCGGATGCGCGGCCGTCCGTGGTGACCAACGGCTACTTCCCGCTGCCGGCCTCCACCGTCCGTGCATGGCAGGAGCGGCACAAGGCTCCTCGTCCAAGCTGATGCACAGACCGCGAGATCGCCGCCACCTCAGGCATCGGCAACCTGCGCCGGACAGGTCGAGCGACCTCGAGACTTCCGCATCGACGGGTATGCTGCATCCGTACTAGGATGCTTCCAGGCAGATCCATGCCGAACGCTCGCGCGGCAGCAGGAGGTAACACCCTTGCCGATGGAACTTCTGCTCTGGCGCTGGAGCACCATCGCCCAGACCACGTCCAACCTGATCATCGCGGTGTTCTTCATCGCGTTGGCCATGTCCTTGCGGCGACGAGAACTGAACGCATGGCTCGCTGCCTGGCTGTTCAACCTCGGTGCGCTCGGCGTCACCATCGCCTACTGGATCTTCCGGCCCGAACTGAGCTGGATCCGGACACTGGCCGGCATCGGCTACACCTTCTGCAAGACCATGTTCGTGCTGTTGCTCATTGTCGGCGTAAGCCATTTCGTCGGTCGCCCGGCGAAACGCTCCACCTACGTAAGAATGACCCTGGCCACGGCGCTCTTCGCTGTGGTCGTCGCCTACGCGAGTCAGACGCTGCAGCAACTCGGAATCATCCAGGAAAGCGTGATCGCACTCAGCTTCGGTGCCGGCACGATCTACCTGCTGCGCTATGGCGGGCGCTTCGGCTGGGTCACTGCGGGATTCACCCTACGCACGGCGCTGTCGCTGGTCTCGGTGTACACCTACGGGCTGCACATCTGGTCCACGCCGCCCTCCGCTGGGTCGGCACTGTCCGTGCTCGTGGCCGCACACTCCTCCTTCGACACCGCCGCCGAATGGATCATCGCACTCGGCTGCCTGCTGACTTCCTACCGCCTGATCCAGCATGAACTGACCGCCTCGAACAATGAGTTGCGTGTCGCGCAGAAACAGATGCAGCAGTTGTTGAAGCGCGACCACCTGACCGGCGTGTTCAACCGGCGCGCCCTGCCCGCGATGTTCGATGAAGCACGTGGAAGCGGAGCGACCGTGCTGTTCTTCGATCTGGACGACTTCAAGAAGATCAACGACGTGAAGGGTCATCACACCGGCGACGCGAGCCTGACCCGCTTCGCCCGCGCGCTACAGGAATCTTTCCGCACCGGCGACCGCGTGATCCGCTATGCCGGCGACGAGTTCGTGGTCGTGGCGCAGGACATGGATCCCACGGTCATCGAGGAGCGCGTGCGCAGCGTGCGCGAAAAGGTCCGGCAGGCCGACGCCGACGTCCCTGCCCTGCGCTTCTCCGTCGGTCATGCCCGACTGCACCCCGATGGCGATCCCGAAGTCGCCCTGCGCGAAGCCGATCAGGCCATGTACGACGCCAAGGCCGCAGGGCGCGGCGAGTAGATCTGAATCGACCGCACAGCGCTTCATCCAGCGCCACCGAGCCGATTCATCACTGACTGGCGTATCGCTTCAGTTGCTCCCGGTACTCATCGATGCGTCGCTGCGCGGCATCGATACCTCCTTGATAGCGATTTTCATCGCCCTTCTTCTCGCCCCATTCGCGCAACTGGTCGATGCGCTTTCCTTCCGATTCGATCAAATACAGAACCGCCGTGACACGCGCCTGATTGGCTTGCGCGAGCAGGCCGTCTTCGATCAGCTTGATTGCCTTGGACTACTGCGCCAACGCACCGAGCGTGGCGCGTTCGAACTCGGCCGACTGGCGCTGTTGCAGCACCATCGAGTAGATCGCCAATGCGAGGGCCAGTCCGGAAAACAGCGCGGAAATGCCGCCGAAGCTGTCGCCGTAACCGCCCGCGATTTCCAGGTTGTCGAAGACCCTCGGCACCATGAAAGCCCAGCCGAGCCAGAGCAGCAGGAAAAGAACGATCAGCGAACGCAATTTCATCGGCGAAACCTCCTTGTGATGGATGGACACTCGATTCGAGTGCACCGGCGCCCTCCGTCATGGAGTGCGCGAGCGGCACGATCCATCGCCGAAACGACGGATCGTGCCGATTTTTATGGACCTCTCAGACCATGGGCAGTTTCAGACCGCAAGCCTTGGCGCAGTCGATGGCTTCATCGTAACCGGCGTCCGCATGGCGCATCACACCGGTGCCCGGATCGTTCCACAACACGCGTTCGAGCCGCTTGTCGGCGGCCTCGCTGCCGTCGCAGACGATGACCTGGCCCGCATGCTGGCTGTATCCCATGCCGACACCGCCACCGTGGTGGAAGCTGACCCAGGTCGCACCGCTGGCGGTGTTCAGCAGCGCATTCAGCAACGGCCAGTCGGACACGGCGTCGCTGCCGTCCTTCATCGCTTCGGTCTCGCGGTTGGGCGAGGCGACCGAGCCGGAATCCAGATGATCGCGGCCGATGGCGACAGGCGCCTTCAGTTCGCCGTTGCGCACCATCTCGTTGAAGGCTAGGCCCAGCTTGTGGCGCTGGCCCAGCCCGACCCAGCAGATCCGCGACGGCAGGCCCTGGAAGCTGATGCGCTGCTCGGCCATGTCCAGCCAGTTGTGCAGGTGCGGATCGTCGGGAATCAGCTCCTTCACCTTCTGGTCGGTCTTGTAGATGTCCTCCGGGTCGCCCGACAGCGCCACCCAGCGGAACGGACCGATGCCGCGGCAGAACAGCGGACGCACGTAGGCGGGCACGAAGCCGGGGAAATCGAAGGCGTTGGCGCAGCCTTCGTCCTTGGCCATCTGACGGATGTTGTTGCCGTAGTCGAAGGTCGGGATGCCCTGCGCATGGAACGCCAGCATGGCCTCGACGTGCTGTTTCATGGAGCGCTTGGCGGCGTCGCGGGTGCCTTCGGGATCGGACTGGCGACGCTCGAACCATTCCTCGACAGTCCAGCCCAGCGGCAGATAGCCGTTGACCGGATCGTGCGCGCTGGTCTGATCGGTGACGGCGTCCGGCTTCACGCCGCGCTTGACCAACTCCGGCAGGATTTCCGCAGCGTTGCCCAGCAGGGCGATGGACTTGGCCTCGCCTGCCTTGGTGTACTTCTCGATCCGAGCGAGCGCATCGTCGAGGTCGTCGGCCTGCTCGTCGACGTACTTGGTGCGCAGACGGAAATCGATGCGGCTCTGCTGGCACTCGATGTTCAGCGAGCAGGCGCCGGCCAGCGAGGCGGCCAGCGGCTGCGCGCCTCCCATGCCGCCGAGACCGGCGGTGAGAATCCACTTGCCGGTCAGGTCGCCGCCATAGCTCTGGCGGCCCATCTCGACAAAGGTTTCGTAGGTGCCCTGTACGATGCCCTGCGAGCCGATGTAGATCCACGAACCGGCCGTCATCTGGCCGTACATCATCAGGCCCTTCTTATCGAGCTCGTGGAAATGCTCCCAGCTGGCCCAGGCCGGCACCAGATTGGAATTGGCAATCAACACACGCGGCGCGTCGGCATGCGTGCGGAACACGCCGACCGGCTTGCCGGACTGCACCAGCAGCGTCTCGTCCTCGTTCAGCTCGCGCAGCGACTTCAGGATCGCGTCGAAGCATTCCCAGTTGCGCGCGGCACGACCGATGCCGCCGTAGACCACCAGCTCGGCCGGATTTTCCGCCACCTCGGGGTCGAGGTTGTGCTGGATCATCCGGTAGGCCGCTTCGATCAGCCAGTTCTTGCAGGAAAGCTCGCTACCGCGCGGCGGATGGATCTCGCGCGCGGTGTCGATGCGGGTCGGTGCGGCCATGCAGGTTCTCCGGGTACGCAAATGCCACGGAGTATAGGCCATGCTTCCGACCGGGCCGGAATCCGTCAGCCGGTCACGGGACCGCGACCGTCAGTGGCTGCTGGCAGCGTGAGCCGGTTCGGTGCGGCGCTGATCGTCCGCGGGTTGCGCAGCCTGCTTGCTGGCGAAATCGTCGATCGCCGTGCGCTGCCGGGCGCGATAGCGGTCGTAGCGGGCCTGATCGGCAGACTGCAGCTGCGACTTCGCGCGTGGATTCTGGAAGGCCTTCGCCGTGGTGGCGCTGGTCTGCTGGCGCTGCTGCTCGCGCAGCGCGTTGCCTCGCACGGTGTCGCGCAGGTGGTTGACCTGCGACTGCTGGCGCACCCGCTCCACACCCTGGGTCTGTGCCAGCGCCGGTGACGCGCCAGCCAGAAGCAGGGTTGCCGAAAAAGCACAGAGGAAAAAGATGCGTACTGTCATGATTGTCCACCATACTCCATGGTTTCTTGCACCATCCTGAACGACATGAAGCGTACCCTTCTCCTTGTTTTATCTTTGTTTTTCCTTGTACTTGCCGGCTGCGCAGGGCCTTCACCGCGCTCAGCCTCCCTGCAGCCGCAGACACGCCCTGCCCCGCTGCTGCTGATCTCCATCGACGCCTTTCGTGCCGACTACCTGCAACGCGGCATCACGCCGAATCTGCAGCACCTGGCCGATACCGGCGTCCGCGCCAAGGCGATGGAACCCTCGTTCCCGTCGCTGACCTTTCCCAACCACTACACCCTGGTCACCGGGCTGTATCCGGACCATCACGGCATCGTCAACAACAACATGATCGATCCGAAGCTGGGTCGCTTCAGCCTCGGCGACCGCAAGGCCGTGGCCGATCCGCGCTGGTGGAACGAGGCCGAACCGATCTGGGTGACGGCGGACAAGCACGGTCTGAAGACGGCAACCATGTTCTGGCCCGGCTCGGCGACCAGAATCCACGGCTACCGCCCCGATCACTGGCGGCCCTACAACGGCAAGCTGACGCCAACGCAGCGCGTGGACCAGGTTCTGGAGTGGCTCGATCTGCCGGCGCAGAAGCGCCCGACCTTCCTCACGCTGTATTTCGACCGCGTCGACCACGACGGCCACGAATACGGCCCGGACTCGAAGCAGGTCAACGCCGCCATGCACCGCATCGACGCGGCCATCGGCAAACTGATCACGGGTCTGAAGCAGCGCGGCCTGTACCGGCACATGAACATCATCGTGGTGTCCGACCACGGCATGGCTCCGTCGCCGGCCAGCCACACGATCCTGATGGACAAGCTGATCGACATGCACGACGTCACCGTGGTGTCGATGGGCGAACTGGCCAGCCTGATTCCGAAGCCCGGTCGCACGACCGCGGTGGAAGCCGCGCTGCTGAAGCCGCATCCGCACATGCAATGCTGGAAGAAGCAGAACATTCCGGCGCGCTTCCACTACGGCAGCAACCCGCGCGTGCCGCCCATCGTGTGCTCGCCGCAGACCGGCTGGACCGTCAGCACCAGCGGCTGGCTGGCCACGCACACACCCAGTATGGGTTCGCACGGCTACGACAACGCCAATCCGCTGATGCGTGCGCTGTTCATCGCGCACGGCCCGTCGTTCCGTGATGATGGGCGGGTGGTGCCGGAATTCCCCAACGTCGACGTCTACCCGCTGATGACGCACCTGCTCGGCCTGCCCGCGCAGCCGAACGACGGCGACTACGACACCATGAAGGTCATGCTGCGACCCGACGCGCGCTGAGGCGCGCCCGCGCCGGCGATCAGCCCAGCTGGTCGTCGGCGAGATGGTACTTCGGGTCTTCCAGCACGTTGACCTCGATCATCTTGCGCGCCTTGTGCAGCAGTTCGGCGCAGTCCGGGCTGAGATGGCGCAGGTGCAGGCGCTTGCCGATCTTCTGATAGCGCTCGGCCAGGGCGTCGATGGCCTCGATGGCCGAGTGGTCCATGACCTTGGCGTCCTTGAACTCGACAACCACGTCCTTCGGGTCCTCGCGCGGCGTGAACAGATCGGCGAAACCGCTGACCGAGGCGAAGAACAACGTGCCGTGCAGCGCATAGATCTTGCAGCCATCGCGATCGGTCGAGGTCTCCACGCCGATGTGCTTGGCGTGCTTCCAGGCGAACACCAACGCCGAGATCACCACGCCGACAACCACCGCGATGGCCAGGTCGGTGAACACCGTCACCGCAGTCACCGCGACCACCACCAGCGCGTCGGCGCGTGGCACCTTGCCGAACACGCGCACACTGCCCCACTCGAAAGTCTTTTCCGAGACCACGAACATCACGCCGACCAGCGCCGCCAGCGGAATACGCTCGATCAGGTCGGAGGCGAACAGGATGAAGCACAGCAGCGCGACGCCGGCGACCACACCGGACAGGCGCCTGGTCGCGCCCGCGTTCACGTTGATCATGCTCTGCCCGATCATCGCGCAGCCGCCCATACCACTGAAGAAACCACTGAGCACGTTGGCCGCGCCCTGCGCCATGCATTCGCGGTTGGGCTGGCCGCGGGTCTCGGTCATCTCGTCGATCAGGTTCAGCGTCAGCAACGATTCGGTCAGGCCGATGATCGACAGGATCAGCGCGTACGGGAACACGATGCGCAGCGTGTCGAAGTTCCACGGCACGCTGGGGATGTGGAACGGCGGGAATCCGCCCTTGATCGAGGCCAGGTCGCCGACCGTGCGCGTGGCGATGCCGCCGAACTGGGTCAGCAGCGCCACCGCGATGATCGCCGCCAGCGCCGACGGGATCGCTCGCGTGAACTTCGGCAGCAGGTAGATGATCGCCATGCTCAACGCCACCAGACCCAGCATCACCAGCAGCGGCGTGCCATGCAGCCAGTGCAGCGCACCGTCCGCGCCCTTCTCCTTGAAGTGGCTCAGCTGCGCCATGAAGATCACGATGGCCAGACCGTTGACGAAGCCCAGCATTACCGGATGCGGCACCATGCGGATGAACTTGCCGAACTTCAGCGCGCCGAAGACCAGCTGCATCAACCCCAGTAGCACCACGGTAGCGAACAGGTACTCCACGCCATGCGTGACCACCAGCGACACCATCACCACCGCCATGGAGCCGGTCGCGCCGGAAATCATGCCCGGCCGACCGCCGAACAGCGCCGTCACCAGACACATCACGAAGGCGGCATAGAGACCGGTCAGCGGATTGACATGCGCGACCAGCGCGAAGGCCAGCGCCTCGGGCACCAGCGCCAGGGCCACAGTCAGACCGGACAGAGTGTTGTTGCGGATTTCACGAACAGGCAGGGACATCGATCGGGGACTCGATAACAGCCGCCCGGCACGACGCTTTGCCATGCCGGATACGGGACACGCGACGCCACCGCGGTGAGCGGCAGCACGAAGACGCGCATCCGCAGGGGCGCGCGCCACACAGATATTCGTCAATGGAAACCGGCTTTCGCGCGCAGAACGGCGCGGCCGAGCGTTCTATTGTCGCATGCCCGGCCACAGCCGACCACCGCCGGGACCCCGTGCCACATCACGCTCCCGGAGCATCGCCGAGCACACGCAAGCGCAAACCGTCGCGCAGACGGTCGTCGGGAAAGGCCACCACGGCGTCGCCCTTGCGCAGACCGCCGAGCACCTCCACAGCGTCATCGGCACGTGCGCCCAACTCGACATGGACCAACCGCGCGCGGCCGTCCTCAATGCGGTACGCCGCCCAGCGCCTTCCGTCCCGGAAGACCGCGCTTGCCGCAACCTGCAGCACATCGTGACGACGCGCGACCTCGAATTCGACCTCGACGCGGAAGCCGTCACCGAGTCCGCGCCACTGCGCCCGTGGCGCGGTGATCTCGAGCCACACCTGGGTCCGCTGCTCCTCCACGCCCAGCGCCGAGATCTTGGTGAAACCGCCGGGCTCGATGCGCACGACCCGTGCCGGCAGTGCCTGGTTGCCCCCCCAGCGCAGGATCCGCGCGGGCGTCCCCGGTCGCAATGCGAGCGCCTGCTGCGACAGCGCCTGCACCATGACCTGCAGGGTGCGCAGATCACCGATCTCCAGAAGCGCCTGCCCGGCCTGTACCGGCACCGCACTCTGCTGATAACGATGCAGCACCACCCCCGTGACCGGCGCGCGAATCTCGACGGCGGTCCCGCCGGCACGCCCCTGCCCGCCGAGCACGGCAGCAAGCGCGGCACGCTGCTGTGCGACCGCGCGTTGCTCAGCGACCGCAGCCTGCACCGTGGCCCGAGCCCGGGCCACCCGCGCCTCGGCTTCCTCGCGGGCCGCAACGCTGACTGCGCCGGTGGTGGAAAGCTCGCGCATGCGTCGCACGTCCCGCTCGGCCAGATCGGCGTCGGCACGCGCCGCCGCGAGACGCTGCCCGGCGGCCTCGAGTGACGCTTCCGCCGCATGCTGCTCGGCCTCGATGCGTGCGCGGCTCGCCGGGTCCAGAAGCACCCCGCGCGCCGGATCCACCACGGCCAGAACCTGACCGGCCTTCACCGCATCGCCCTGCAGCCACTCGATGCGACGCAGCGTCCCCGCGATCGGCGCCGAGAGCACCCATCGACGCGGCAGCATCATGCGTCCCTCCTCCTCGAAACGCTGCACCAGATCGCCGCGCGTCACCCGCGCCGCATCCACCGGGCGCGGCGAAGGCTGCAGTGCCCAGAATGCGACAGCCGCCACCGCGATGCCAGCCAGCGTGAGCACAATCCAGTGTCGACGACCCATACTCGTTCCCTCTCCCTCATTCGCGAGTCTTCAGCACCGCGATCAGGTCCAGCCGCGCGATACGACGGCGTATCAGCCACGCCGACACCACGCTGGCTCCCAGCACTACCAGTCCCGCGAAGGCGAATGTGGAGGTGGACAACTCCACCGGCACGCGAAACAGCTCCGACTGGAACCCCGTCGCCATGAGCCAGCACAGCCCCACGCCCGCGGCGAACCCGAACGGCAGCGACAGCAGCACCAGCAATCCCAGCTGCCCGAGAAGCACCATGCCGACCTCCCCGCCGGTCATGCCCAGCACGCGCAGACTCGCCAGCTCGCGACCGCGCTCGGACAGACTGATCCGGGCCGCGTTGTAGACCAGACCGAAATTGATCACCGCCCCCAGCAGCGCGGCCACCAGCGTGAACACCAGCAGACTCTCG
The DNA here is from genome assembly GCF_012395255.1 of Oleiagrimonas citrea. Lineage (GTDB taxonomy): Bacteria > Pseudomonadota > Gammaproteobacteria > Xanthomonadales > Rhodanobacteraceae > Oleiagrimonas > Oleiagrimonas citrea. Next base: position 159,299 of record NZ_JAAZQD010000003.1, on the reverse strand, counting down.
GCCATGGTCGTGTAGAAGCTGTGCACCGACGCCAGCCGCGAACCGATGCCGGCCACTCTGGATCGCCGATTCAGACGCCGGTAGACCTCGCTCTCGGCGCCGGATTCGACGCCGAGCAACGCGCCCGAGACGACATCGCCGTCGCCCAGCAGGCGATTGAGCGCATCCAGATTCATGTATCCCTGTGCCCCGATGTACTCGTGCACGAATCCCTCCACGCGCACTGAGCGGCGACGCCGATGGCCGTCCAGCGCCTGGACCTCAACCTCGTCGCCAGGAGCAAGCTGCAACATGCCGCGCAGATAGTCGGTCAGCAGCAGACCACCTCCCGCGGGCTGCACCGGCTGCAGTCGGGTATCCAGCGTCCGCTTCAGACGCGCCGGGTCCGGCAACCCTTCGATCACGGTCCGGTAGCTGCGATGTCCGTGCACCAGTCGCACCGGGACCGAGCGCACCGGCTCCGCCTCGCGCACGCCCGGCAAGGCGGCCAGTTCGAAGATCGCGCGGCGCGGCGTCAGCTCGATGAAGGTCACCGACAGGTCGTGGCGCTGGGCGACGCCCAACTGCGTGTCGACCATCCATTCGATGGCGTCGTCCTGGAAGCGTCCAACCATCATCACCGCGCAAGCCATCGCCAGCCCGAATACGGTCAGCACCGCGCGCCCCGGTCGGCGCTCGAGATCCCGCAGCGCCATCCGCGCGGGCTGCGACAACCATCGCTGCAGGCCCAGGCGTTCGATCAACGTGGGACGGAATCGCGGCGGCGCCGGTGGGCGCATCGCCTCGGCCGGCGGCAGGCGGACCGCTGCGCGAAGCGCCATCGCCGCACCGGCCCAGGCGGCCGCCAGGCTCACCGCGAAACCCATGACGACGGCGCGCAAACTGAGGTGGTAGGCCAGGAAGGGAAACCGATAGATGTCCTGGTACACCCCGGCCAGCCAATGCCCCTGCAACGCCCCCAGCGCTATGCCGATGAGCGTGCCACCACAGGCAATGCCGCCGGCCATGCCCAGATAGTGTGCGGCCAGCGTGCGGTTGCGGTAGCCGAACGCCTTGAGCACCCCGATCTGCTCGCGCTGAGTACCGAGCAGCCGCATCAGCACCACGTGCAGAAGGAACGCGGCCACACCCAGGAAGATTGCCGGAAACAGGCGCGCCATGGTCTGCAGCTGACGCAATTCCTCTTCCAGGTAGCGCGCAGAAACCTGTTCGTGCCGGCCGTACGCGCCGATACCGCCGTAGCGGGCCAGCAGCGCATCGAGCGCGGCGATCACCGCCGCGGGACGCGCGCCGGGCTCCAGGCGCAGCACGACATTGTTGAACGCCCCATCCATGTTCAGCGCCCGCTCCATGGCATGACGGTTCATCCACAGCACCGCGTAACGCTCGAAATCCGGAAACACCGCGCCCGGCGGCGACTGATAGACATACTCCGGCGACGTGCCGATGCCGACCACGCGCACCCGGCGTTCACGGCCACGCAGAATCATGTCCAGACGATCGCCCGTGTGGAGTTCGTGTGCGCTGGCGAACGCCTCGCCCACCACGACCTCATCGTCGACGCCGGGGTCCGGCAGCCGTCCGCTTCGCAACTGCACGCGATTGAGGAGTGGCTGCCCGCCGTGCAGCGGCAGCGAGACCACCTCGGCACGCACCGGCTCGCCGAATCCCTTCAGCGACAGCGTGGCCGCAGCCTGCAATCTCGGCTGCGCAGCCTGCACGCCCGGAACCGCCCGAATCCGAGGCAACAGCGTGTCCGGCGCCCGCTTGAGCGGCGCCCACAGATCGGCCAGCGCGCCTTCCCGATAGAACTGCGCACGGGTCGCGGTCAGCGACTCGTAGGTCGATTGCGACATCACCAGCGTCGCCACGCCCCCCGCGATCACCAGCGCGATCGCCAGGGCCTGCCCACGCAGATACCAGAGATCGCGCCAACCCTTGCGTGTCAGCGCGCTCACCAGCGCAGCTCCCGAGCCGGGACACGGTGGGCGGGACGCTCCTCGCGCACGATGCGGCCATCGCCCAGATACAGCACGCGCCCGGCCATGCGAGCGATGTCGACGTTGTGTGTGATCACCACCGTCGTAGTGCCGAGTTCGTCGTTGACCCGTTCGAGCGCTTCCAGCACACGCACGCCAGTGGCCGAATCGAGGGCACCGGTGGGTTCGTCGCACAACAGCACGGCGGGACGCTTGGCAATGGCGCGCGCGATGGCCACGCGCTGCTGCTGGCCGCCCGACAACTGCGCAGGGAAATGATCCATACGGTCGGCAAGATCGACGCGGGCCAGCGCCTCCTCCGGCGCCATCGGCTGCTCGGCGATCTCCGTGACGATGGCCACGTTCTCGCGCGCAGTCAGGCTCGGGATCAGGTTGTAGAACTGGAACACGAAGCCGACGTGCTCGCGGCGGAACTGCGTCAGTTCGCGCTCGCTGGCACCGGTCAGGTGATGACCCTCGTACCAGACCTCACCGTCGCTGGGCGCATCCAGGCCACCGAGGATGTTGAGCAGGGTCGACTTGCCGCTGCCCGAGGGGCCCAGCAGCACAATGAACTCGCCGCGATACAGATCGAGATCCACACCGCGAAGCGCCTGGACCTCGACTTCGCCCATGCGATAGATCTTGGTCAGCCCACGCGCGCGGAAGACCGCTTCCAGCGCATGGGCCACGTGCGGGGACGGCTCGATCATCGGCGCGGTTCCGTGTTCGCACATTGGCGTGCGCGGGTCGATGCGGCATTGGCCCGCGCAAAGACAGTATAGGGCGCAGGTCGAAAAGCGCACCATCTCGTCCATGAGCCAGTCGCCGCCACGATCGACGCAGCCCGTTCATGCAAGACACGGCATGGCGCACTTTTTCGAAAGCCGTCGCCGCTTGCGGCGACAGCAGCCCGGATGCACCGGCCGGCACGACCGGCCAGAGTGACGCCTCTACTGCGCGGCGCCGCCGTGGATCGGTGTGTTACGCGAAGTGGCCAGGGGCGGAATGGCAATCAGGCGCAGCGCGCCGAACAGGCCCACGACCGTCAACACCGCCGTGAACAGCGTCACGCCGAGCCAGCCGTCCCGGCTCCAGAACAGGCCGCCCGCGACGCCGGCCAGGCTCGACCCCATGTAGTACGCGAACAGATACAGCGACGACGCCTGCGCCTTCGAATGCGGTGCGCGACGGCCGACCCAGCTGGCCGCCATCGAGTGTCCGGCAAAGAACCCGAACGTGACCACGGCCAGCCCCAGCACCACCGCCGCCAGCGGCTGCAGCAGCATCAGGCCCATGCCGGCGAGCAGCAGCACGAACGCGCTCCAGAAACACTTGCGCCGGCCCATGCGGTTGGCGACGTGGCCCATCCAGGTCGAGCTGAAAATGCCGACCAGGTACACCGCGAAGATCGCGCCCTCGGCACTGACGCTGAGGCTGTACGGCGGCGCCAGCAGTCGATAGCCGATGTAGTTGTACAGCGTGACGAAGGTGCCCATCAGCAGGAAGCCCTCGATGAACAGCCAGCGCAGACCGCGCTCGCGCAACAATTCGCCCAGCGTGCGCGCCAATGCGCCGGCGCGCAGCCTGCGCGCCTGGAAATGGCGCGACTCGGGCAGCGTGCGCCAGAAGACCAGCGCCGCTGCCAGACCGATGACGCCGATGCAGGCAATGGCCGCGCGCCATCCGAATACATCCGTGAACACGCCGGTCAGCAGACGTCCACCCATGCCGCCAACGGCCGAGCCGCCGATGAACAACCCCATCGCCAGCCCCACCGAATCGACATGCATCTCCTCGCTGACGTAGGCCATCGCCACGGCCGGCACGCCGCTCAGCGAGAGGCCCATCAACGTGCGCATCAGCAACAGACCGTGCCAACTCGGCATCAGCGCAGTGACCAGCGTCAGCAGCGACGACGCCAGCAGCGACACCTTCATCACCTGCTTGCGTCCCCGCGCATCCGACAAGGCTCCACACACCAGCATCGCGAAGGCCAGCACCCCGGTGGTCAGCGACAGCGAAAGACTGGCTTCCGCCGGATGCACGCCGAAGGTCGCCGAAAACGTCGGCATCAGCGGCTGCACGCAGTACATCAGACTGAAGTTGCAGAAGCCGGCGGCGAACAGGGCGAGATTGGTGCGACGGAAGTCTTTCGTACCATGCCTGATGCGCATCGTCTCATCGCTACCCTGTGTGCTCATGCGCAACCTTTTCCTGTCTCCGGCCTCTCGGCACATGTTCCCGGCCGAGCATCGGTTCGGCCTCGTGGAAACCTTCCTCCGCGCTCGCATGCTCGAATGCATGGATCACTTCGTTACCCATCGCCGATCGGCATGGAGCGGAAGGAAGAAAAAGCCAGACACTTCGCCTCGTTCAAGCACTACGCATTTCAACCGTGAACATGGGTCGTCGCTCCGCCATCGACGAGGAGATGCGCTCCGTTGACGAACGACGCGGCCGGGCTGGACAGAAATACTACCGCACGAGCCACTTCCTCCGGCGCCGCGAAGCGCTGCATCGGATTCCCCGTCCGCGTGCGCTCGTAAAGCACCGGATCGTGCCCGCGTATCCGATCCCACATGCCGCCCGCAAACAGGGTGTCGCCGGGAGCCACCACGTTCACGCGCACGCCGGAAGGCCCGAGCCGCTGGGACAGGGACTTCATGTAATGCACCATGGCCGCCTTGGCCGCACCGTAGGCTTCAAGGCCGGGGGTCGCGAACGTCGCCGCTTTCGATCCGACATACGTGATGGCGGGATGCGCACTCCGCTTCAACGTCTCTGTCGCGCATTCGATCAGATCGACCGTGGCCGACACGTCGAGCTGCAACGAGGCATCCCAGTCGGCCGACAAAGCGCTCACGTTCGGCACGAGCACATCGAAGTCGCCCAGACTCCGTATCCAGTCGAGAGCATCCGGCGCCGACACGTCGAGCGTCGCTGCATCGACTGAAACGCCATACGGTGCAAGCCGCTCGATCATCGCCGCATTCTTCTCGGCCGTTCTCGAACAGAACCGGACATGGCATCCCTCCCGAGCGAACGCCTCCACGATCGCGGCGCCGATGCCCGAACTGCCACCCGTGACCACGGCGGTCAAACCCTTCAGTGCAAGATCCATGCGATTTCCTTGAATGTCCTGGCTTCCGGCCCACCGGGAACACACCGCTTCATGCCATCATCCGATCAACCGTGCAGCAGCGACATCATCGCCTGCGGATAGCGCGTGCCCGACGCGGCATCGTGCGGAAAGACCGCATCGACCGTCGCCAACTCCTCGGCCGACAACCCGACATCAAGCGCGCCGATGTTCTGATCCAGATACTGGATCCGCTTGGTACCCGGGATCGGCACGATGTGTTCGCTCTGCGCCAGCACCCAGGCCAGCGCCAGCTGCGCAGGCGCGCAGTTCTTGTCGCGCGCCAGCTCGGCCACTTTGTCCACCAGTGTCAGATTGCGCTGGAAATTCTCGCCCTGAAAGCGCGGGTTGTGGCGACGGTAGTCGTCGTCATCGAAATCATCCGGACGCTGGATCGCACCGGTCAGGAAGCCGCGCCCCAGCGGGCTGTACGGCACGAAACCGATGCCCAGACGCTGACAGGTCTGCAGGACGCCATTCTCCGGGTCGCGCGTCCACAGCGAATATTCGCTCTGCACTGCCGTGATCGGATGCACCGCGTGCGCACGCTCGATGGTTGCCTCTGCCGCTTCGGACAGGCCCAGATAAAGCACCTTGCCCTCCTTCACCAGGTCGGCCATCGCCCCCACAGTCTCCTCGATGGGCGTGTCGGGATCGACACGGTGCTGGTAGTACAGGTCGATGTGATCGACGCCTAGGCGTTTCAGGCTCGCCTCGCAGCTGGCGCGCACGTATTCGGGACGACCGCTGACGCCGCGCTTGGTCGGGTCATCCGGATCGCGCACGATGCCGAACTTGGTCGCCAGGAACACCGCATTGCGACGATCGCGGATGGCCTTGCCGACCAGCACCTCGTTGGTGTGCGGGCCGTAGACATCGGCGGTGTCCAGGACATTCAGCCCTGCATCCAGCGCATGATGGATGACGCGGGTCGACTCGGCGTCGTCGTGCGCGCCGTAGAACTCGCTCATGCCCATGCAGCCCAGACCGATAGCCGAAACCTCGGGCCCCTTGGAACCCAGCGTGCGCTTTTTCATGCGATGCCCTCCTCGGCAATGAATCGACGAACCGCACAGAACCCCGATCACGGCATCCCGCACGGACAACGCAGCCAGTGTCGCGAAAAGCATTGCCGGTAAAAAGCGACTATTTCTTGATGTTCTGTTAAGTTATGCTAATTAATCGATATCTCCATCGATGCCGCTCTGGACTTCTCGCATGCGTGACGACCCCACTGCCGCCCTGCGCAACTTCCAGCTGATCGCCCAGCACGGCAGCTTCACCCGCGCCGCCAGAGAGCTGGATGTCACGCCTTCGGCCCTGAGCCAGAGCCTGCGCCATCTCGAACGAAAACTCGACGTGCGACTCCTGCAGCGCAGCACGCGACGCGTGGGATTGACCGAGGCCGGGCGCGACTTCCTCGCCCGTATCGCGCCGGCCATGGCCGTGATCGACGACGCCATGGAAAACGCCCGCCAGCACGGCCAGCGCCCGGCGGGTACCCTGCGCCTGACGCTGGCCAATCCCCGGATTCTGAGCCACCTGATACCGGCGTTCATGCATGCCTATCCCGACATCACGCTGGATCTGCGCGTCGAGACGCGTCTGGTGGACCTCATCGACGAGGGACTCGACGCGGGCATCCGCCTCGGCGAGAGTCTGCAGAAGGACGTCGTCGCCGTACCGCTGGGCGGACCGAACCGCTCGCGCGTGGTCGGTTCGCCGGCGTATTTCCGCCGGCACGGAACGCCGATGCATCCGCGCGAGCTGTCCGCACACAACTGTGTCCGCTTCCGTTTCCGTCCCGGCGGCCCGATTCATCAGTGGGAATTCGCCGAACGCGGCGGCGTGAACGCCGGCCGCTGGTTCGATGTGCACGTCGATGGCAACCTCATCGTCAACGACCACGCCACGATCGTCGAAGCGGCGCGCCAGGGCGCGGCGCTCGCGCAGGTGTTCGAGGAACATGTCGCCGACGACCTGACCAGCGGCCGGCTGGTCAGCGTGCTCGATACCTGGCTGCCGCCGTACGACGGCTGGTACCTGTACTACCCAAGCCGGTTCCAGGTCCCACCGAAGCTGCGCGTGTTCATCGATTTCATGCGCGAGAAACTGAATGGCGGCGAATGATCCATATGCGCCAAGGTTGACCTCCCGGGACACCGAAGCCGACACTGGGACCGCGTCACGCAAGGAGCACATCATGCGCCCATGGATTTCTCTCGCCACTGGCCTGCTCACGCTGCTCGCAGGCTGCTCGCCTTCATCGCCCGACCGGGCCGCGACACAGAACGCCGCGTCCAGACACGACGCCAGCCAGGCGTCTCCGGTAAGCACGCGCAGCGCCCCACTCGCTCACTTCCAGAGTTCCGCCTACGGTTTCCGCGTGGATTACCCGCAGGACATGATCGCGCGGCGCAGTTTCGCCGACGGCTACATGCGCAACGACGCCTGGAAGGCCTGGGCGCCTCCGGGCAGCCCGGGACATCCGATCGTCGCCCTGATCGTGCCCGGCTCCGACGACATCACCCGCGCAGCGCTACGCATCGGCGCCAGCCGCGACCCGCAGGCCGTGAACGATTGCCTGACTGCACCGCCGAATGCGCGCGGGGACCATGGCACGCGCACGGTCAACGGCGCCCGTTTCACCTACTTCGAGGCAGGTGATGCGGCCATGAACCACTACATGCACACACACAGCTACCGTCTGGTGCACGACGGAGCGTGCATCGCCATCGACCTGATGGTCACGGGCACCAATCCGCAGGTCTACAGCCCGCCACGGACGCCGCCATTCACCAAGAGCGCCGCTTTCGCGACCCTGCAAAAAGCGCTGCAGGGCTTCCACTTCACGCTGTAGCGCGCAGTGCCTCGACGGCGCTGCGATAGCGTGCGGCGATGCGCGCTTCGTCGCGATGACGGAAATCCCGCACGACCCACGCTCCGCCGACCATGACATCGCGCACCAGTGGCGCATTGCCGGCGAACAGGAAGCTGTCGAGCATCGAAGTCCCGTCGCGCGCCGCCAGTTGCGGTGCATCTTCGTCGAGCACCAGCAGGTCGGCGCGGGCATCGATTTCACACGCGCCGAGCGGCAGGTCCGATGCCTGCGCACCGCCCGCCAACGCGGCCTGCCACAGATGCTCGCCAACGCTGGCCCCGCGCTGCCGCGAAGCGATGTTGCGATGCCTGGCGCGCAGGCGCTGCCCGTATTCGAGCCAGCGCAACTCCTCCACCGGTGACACCGAAATGTGCGAGTCCGACCCGATCCCGAGACGACCGTCGGCATCGAGGTAATCGGCCAGCGCGAACAGTCCGTCGCCGAGATTGGCTTCGGTCGTCGGACACAGACCGGCCACCGCCCCGCTCCCGGCCAGGCGGGTCACTTCGTCCTCGTCCAGATGCGTGGCGTGCACCAGGCACCAGCGCGCATCCACCGTCGCGTGATCGAGCAGCCAGCGCACCGGCCTCACGTTGCGCAACGCAAGGCAGTCCTGCACCTCGCCGACCTGCTCGGCGATGTGGATATGAATCGGCCCCTGCCGCAACGGCTCGGCCGCCAGCACCTCGCGCAGCGCCGACTCCGGCACTGCGCGCAGGGAGTGCAGCGCCGCGCCGATGCGCAGCATAGGACTCTCCTCGGCGCGCAGCTGCTCGATCAGACGCAGATAGGCCTCGACCGTCAGACCGAAACGCCGCTGGCGCTCGTTCAACGGACGACTGTCGAACCCACCGCTCCGATACAACACCGGCAGCAGCGTCATGCCGATACCCGCCTCGTCGGCGGCCTCGATCAGTGCGCGCGACATCGCCGCGGCATCCTCGTATGGACGGCCATCCGGACGTTGATGCAGATAGTGGAATTCGCAGACATGCGTGTAGCCGGCCTTGAGCATTTCCACGTACAACTGCGTCGCGATGGCCTTCAAATCATCGGGCCCGATTCGCGAAGCGAAGGCGTACATGGCCTCGCGCCAGGTCCAGAAGCTGTCATCGCCGGGGCCACGGCGTTCGGCCAACCCTGCCATGGCGCGCTGGAACGCATGCGAATGAAGATTGGGCATGCCCGGAAGCACCCAGCCCAGATGCTGCTCCGTGTGCTCGTCCGGAACGCCCAGCATGCCCGTCTCCTCGACGCCGATGCGCACGTCATGCTGCCAGGCGCCATCGCGCCACAACTGGTCGACGCGCAGTGTCGTCCTGTCCATTGCCGACTCCTCGCCGGCGCAGTGAGCCGGCTACGGTTAAAAATTCGGGCCTCAGTGTGCGGCATAATCATCCCATGACCAAGACGAATTCTCGCGACAAACGCCGCCTGCTCGTCCGCCAGGCGCGCCTGGACGACGTGCCCCGACTGGTCGAACTGACCGCCCTGGTCTACACCCCTGAATGGGGGCATTCGGCGGAAATGCTCCGCGGCCAGCAGGCCCACTTCCCCGAAGGCCAGTTCGTGGCCGAATACGATGGCGAAATCGTTGGCTACTGCGCCACGTTCCGCATCGACGAAGGCACCGCGCTCAAGCCGCACACCTGGACCGAGATCACCGGTGGCGGCTTCGGCTCGCGCCACGACCCGGAGGGCGACTGGCTGTATGGCATGGAAGTCGTGGTGCACCCGCAGATGCGCGGCATGCGCATCGGCCAGCGCCTGTACACCGCGCGCAAGAAGCTGTGCACCGACCTGAAGCTGCGCGGTATCGTCTTCGGCGGCCGCATTCCCGGGCTGTCCAAGGCCATCAAGCGCTTCAGCAGCGCCGAGAACTACGTCCAGGCCGTGATCGAGGGACGTCGCCGCGACCCCACGTTGAGCTTCCAGCTGCGCAACGGCTTCGAGGTCCTCGGTCTGCTGCACAACTACGAACCGGGCGATCACCAGTCGCTGGGCTACGCCACGCACATGGTCTGGCGCAACCCCGCCCTGCACGACCAGCCCGACGTGCCGCACGCCTCGGGCGGCCTGCCGATGCCGTCGACCGTGCGCGTGGCCACCGTGCAGTACCAGCAGCGCCGTATCCGCTCGTTCGAGGAATTCGCGCAGCAGGTCGAGTACTTCACCGACATCGCCGCCGACTACGACGCCGACTTCGTGACCTTTCCCGAACTGATCACGCTGCAACTGCTGTCGATCGAGAACGAGGAGCTGTCGCCCAACGACACCATCCGCCGGCTCAGCGAATGGACGCCTCAGGTGCGCGAACTCTTCGGCAACCTGGCGGTGCGCTACAACATCAACATCATCGGCGGTTCGCATCCGACACGGATGGACGACGGCGACATCCACAACGTGTGCTACATCTGCCTGCGCGACGGCACCATGCACGAGCAGGAGAAGCTGCACCCGACGCCGTCCGAGCGCAATGTGTGGGGCATCACCGGCGGCGACACCACGAGCATGATCCAGACCGACTGCGGTCCGATCGGCGTGATGATCTGCTACGACTCCGAGTTCCCCGAAGTCGCACGCCACCTGATCGACCAGGGCGCGCTGATGCTGTTCGTGCCCTTCTGCACCGACGTGCGCGAAGGCTACCTGCGCGTGCGCTACTGCTGCCAGGCACGCGCCATCGAAAACCAGTGCTACGTCATCATGTCCGGCAACGTCGGCAATCTGCCCGGCGTGCACAACTTCGACATCCAGTACGGCCAGAGCTGCATCCTCACGCCCTGCGATTTCCCCTTCGCACGCGATGGCGTGGCGACCGACTCGACGCCGAACATCGAAACCGTGCTGTTTGCCGACCTCAGCCTGGACAACCTGGCACGCGCCCGCAATTCCGGCACGGTGACCAATCTCAAGGATCGCCGCTTCGACCTGTACGAAACGCGCTGGCGCCGGCGCGGCCTGCCCGACATGACGCACGATTGAGCGCGCCTTGGCAGAACGACGTTCGAACAGGCCTGGGTACGCCACGCGCGCCGATACAAGCAAGCAACATGGAAGCCCTCGCCGGCGCACAATGGAAATCTGTGCGCTTGCATCCTTCACAGCCGACCAAGTGGAGAAAACGGGAGCGCTCTGCAGTCATCACCCCTGACGGACTCAAAACGGCTCCGATGATTCGGCTGCATTCAACGTGATCGAACCGGCACCCGCCTGCCCCGCAGGCCCATTGATGACGTTTCATGAGCCGCCCAACCCGGTCCGAACGTCCGAAAACCTGTCTGCAAGACAAACCCGACACAAAATCGCGGCGATCCGCCACGGACGCAGGCTCGAAGATTTGCGATAATGGGCGGATGCCCGACGCCCCCGCCCCCCGCAAATCCACCAATCCGCGTCTCGAAGCGCTGCTCGGTCACGAGTTCTTCGCCCCGCATCACTGGAAACGACGCATCGCCCTGTGGCTGGGTGCCGTGCTGGTCGCGCTGGCCGCGATCGTGTTCGCCAAGGCCAGCGATTGGTCGTTCGGTCTGTTCCAGCGCATGGTCGCCTACAAGGCCTGGCTGCCACTTTGCGTGACGCCGGTGGTGTTCGGATTGCTGGCCTGGGCCACCGAGGGCAAGCTGCGCGCGGCCCGCGGCAGCGGCATTCCGCAGGTGATCGGCACGCTGCACGTGGAGGACGCCGGTTTCCGCGAGCGCATGCTGGCCCTGCCCATCGCCGTCAGCAAGATGTTCATGACGCTGCTGGCGATGATGGTCGGCGCGTCGATCGGCCGCGAGGGACCGACCGTGCATGTCGGCGCGGGCCTGTTCCATTCGCTGGGCCGGCGTTTCGGCTACACCGACCCCAAGGCCGCCTCGCGATTCATTCTCGCCGGTGGCGCGGCCGGCATCGCCGCAGCGTTCAATGCGCCGCTGGCCGGCGTGGTGTTCGCCATCGAGGAACTGGCCGGCGCGTTCGAGCACCGCTTCTCGGGTCTGCTGCTGACCTCGGTCATCGTCGGCGGCGTGGTCTCGCTGGGCGTACTCGGCAACTACTCCTACTTCGGCGCAGTCGACGTCGACCTGCCGTTCGGCAACGCCTGGCTGGCCGTGCTGGCCACGGGCATCGTCGGCGGCCTGCTCGGCGGTCTGTTCGCGCGACTGGTGCTGCTCAGCCGGCGTGGTCCGCTGGCCTATATCGGTCGCGTGCGCGCCCGCTGGCCGGTGCTGTTCGCGGTCGGCTGCGGCCTGGCGCTGGGCGTGCTCGGCCTGATCTCGCACAACAACGTCTACGGCACCGGCTACGACCAGGCGCGCGCCTTCGTGCAGGGTGCGCCGGAAACCGCCGGCGCCTGGTTCGGCATCAACAAGCTGCTCGCCAACGTGGTCTCGTACTGGGCCGGCATCCCCGGCGGCCTGTTCTCGCCGGCGCTGGCCGTGGGCGCGGGCCTGGGGCACAACATCGCCCACTTCCTGCCGCACGTGCCGGTGGCTGCGGTCGTGCTGCTGGGCATGAGTTCGTACCTGTCCGGCGTCACCGGCGCACCGCTGACCTCGGCGGTGATCTCGATGGAGCTGACCGACAACCAGAGCATGATCATTCCGATCATGGCCTCCTGCCTGCTGGCGCGCGCCGCCGCCTCGCTGTTCAGCCCTACGCCGGTGTACAAGGACTTCGCCGAACGGCTGGTACGCGACTTCGAGGAACGTCAGAAGCAGCTGCGCGAAGCCGAGGAAAAGGCCGAACAGGAGCGCCAGCGCGAACACTTCGCTGGCATCGACACCGAAGACAGCCAGGCCGCCGCACCGGAAGCCACCAATCGCACCACCGCTTTCGAAGAAGTCTCCGCGGAACCGGCCAACAAGGACGAGACCTCCGATGACGCATCCGACGCCGCAACGCCGGCACCCGAAGACAAGCCGCCCGACGATCCCGAACGGCGCTAAGCTGGCCGCATGACTGCCCGCGACCGCTTCGACCTGCTGCTGACCCACGCCTGCATCGCGACTCTCGATGCCGCGCGCGACGATGGCTACGGTCTCATCGAAGACGGCGCCGTCGGCTGCGTCGACGGCCATATCACCTGGATCGGCCCGACTGCCGAACTGACGAGCGGTCAGCGGGACGCCGCGCGCGTCGTCGATGCCGGAGGCCGCCTGCTCACGCCGGGATGGATCGACTGCCACACCCACCTTGTCTTCGGCGGCGATCGCGCCGATGAATTCGAAATGCGCCTGGAAGGTGCCGACTACGCGGAAATCGCCCGCGCCGGCGGCGGCATTCTCTCCAGCGTACGCGCCACGCGCGCGGCCAGCGAAGACGAACTGTTCGAGCAGTCCCTGCCCCGCGCGCAGGCGCTGCTCGCCGACGGTGTAACCACGCTGGAAATCAAGTCCGGTTACGGCCTCGATCTGGACAGCGAGCGCCGCATGCTGCGCGTCGCACGACGCATCGGCGAGGCGCTGGGCCTCACCGTGCGAACCAGTTTCCTCGGCCTGCACGCCCTGCCCCCCGAATTCGCCGAGGATGCGGAAGGCTACGTCGCCGAAGTCTGCGACCGCATGCTTCCTGTTCTGGCCGAGGAAGGACTGATCGACGCCGTCGACGCCTTCTGCGAAACCATCGGCTTCACCCGCGACCAGGTACAGCGGCTGTTCGAGCGCGCCCGCGCGCTGGGACTGCCGGTCAAGTTGCATGCCGAGCAGCTGTCGGACCAGGACGGTGCCACGCTGACTGCATCGTTCGACGGACTATCCGCAGACCATCTCGAATACCTGAGCGAACACGGCGTGCGCGCCATGGCCGACGCCGGCACCGTCGCCGTGCTGCTTCCCGGTGCATTCTACGCCTTGCGTGAAACGAAACTTCCGCCGATCGATGCACTCCGCGAGCACAACGTGCCCATGGCGGTCGCCACCGATCTCAACCCCGGCACCGCGCCGCTGCGTTCACTGCGCCTGGCTGCGAACATGGCCTGCACGCTGTTCCGGCTCACACCGCTGGAAGCGCTTCGCGGCACGACCGTACACGCCGCGCAGGCGCTGGGGTTGCATGATCGCGGCGTACTCCGCAACGGAGCACGCGCTGACATGGTGCTGTGGCATGCACGTCACCCGGCCGAACTGAGTTACTGGATCGGTGGATCGCTCGCGGACCGGATCTTCGTCGCGGGGCGCACTGCCACGCAAACCGGCTGAGACGCCGCCTCACGATGGAGCTGCACGCACATCGGCCGTTCCAAACCGCGCTCATGAAAAAGGCCCCGACTGGCGGAGCCTTTCTCGAAACGTGCCGCGCAATAGCTCAGGAAGCCTTCTTGCGTGTGGCCTTGCGTGCTGGCGCCGGAGCCGTGGCTGCCGTCGTCTTGCCCTTGCGGGGACGCGTGTTGCCATGCGAGCCGCGGTAGATCTTGCCCTTGCGCGTGCGCTTGTCGCCCTTGCCCATGTGCGTCGCTCCTTGGTGAGTGATGAGTTCACTCCATGGTAGTGCGTCGCCGAGCGCGGCGCATCCACGCCCGCATCCGTCGTTCAGTGTGCGTGCTGCAAGGCGTGTGCGCGATAAACCAGTCGCAGATTCACAACGTGCGCAGAGGCCACCAGCAGGCCGCCGCAGGTGACCATGATGCTGTGCAGCGTCGTATGCGCGGACAGGTCGACCACGGTCACACCGAGCACCAGAAGAATCAGGCCGGGCACAGCCAGCACCATCGGCAGACGCTGCCGATGCTTGCGATTTCCGGTCACCAGCGTAGTCGTGGCCAGCGCGGCCGCGAACAGCACGAAACCGCGCTCGAACGCGTGATCGGCCAGAAATTCGAGTCCGACCAACGGCAGCAGCGCGATCACGAAGGGCAGCAGCGCACAGTGCACCGCGCACAGGAACGAGGCCGTCGCACCCAGACGATCGGCAACGAGCCACCAACCCCGGGACTTGGAATCGACATCGCAAACGCTCGGGTTCTCGCACTGCATCTACATGATCTCCAGACAGTCATGCATCGAAACGCGCCGATCATGGCCGACTCGACACGGGCGGAGCGACACACTTCACGTCCGCCGATAAATCCTCAGACGGAGTATTTACACCGCCGTTGTTACATTATAACGTATAGAGCGTGCCAAGGCACTCCTCGTGCCTGCAACATGTATCGGTCGTTCCCCAAAACCAGGCATCGGTACAGGCACTCGTCGGCGGGGCACTCCTCTCTCTCCCCGCCCACGCCGACCCAGGGCGTGGCAGTCTCTGCCACGCCCTCTTTTATCTATCGAAACAAGCACCCGCTCGACGGGATCAGCGCTCTCGGCAACCCTTGCAGACGCCGTGCACTTCCAGGGTCTGGTCCTGCGGCGTGAAGCCGAGCGCATCGGCCTGCGCGGCGATCAGCTCGGCGACCCGCCCGTCGCAGACCTCGACCGCGCTGTCGCACTTGTCGCAGATCAGGAACGGTACCTGATGCGACTGCGCCGGATGCGGGCAGTGCACGTAGGCATTGATGGATTCGAGCTTGTGGATAAAGCCCTGCGTGAGCAGGAAATCCAGCGCGCGGTAGACCGTCGGCGGCGCGGCATTGCCGTGCCGCTCACGCAAGCGGTCGAGCAGGTCATAGGCCTTGGCGGGCTTCTCCGACGTGGCCACCAGCTCCAGCACCTCGCGACGCAACGGCGTCAGGCGCAAACCGCGCTCCTCGCTGGCACGCACGACCTGCTCCACGAAATGCTCGGCATCGTGGTCGTGATGATGCGGCTTGTGCGAAAAAACGCTCATGGCTGCGCGTGCCTTGCCTGTCCGAGGGCCATCGTATCATTGCGATGGCGGTGACTCGTCTTCCGATGTGGGGCGGCCCCGGCGGGAAGGCAAGGCCCACAGAATGAGCAGGCCGAGCGGTCCGATCACCAGACTGATGCCGATGCCGGTCCAGAGGCGGCCGCGCCACCAGCCCACGACGGCGCCCAGCAAAACGCTGAGCAGCGTGAACCACAGCAACACCGCCCACGGCAGCATGACCATCAGGTTGTGGAAAATCTGCCAGGCGGCATCCGGCGAGGACAGATCGACGCCGCGGGTCGCGCGTTGCAGGAGCTCACCCATGACGGCCTGCCCCCTGCATCGCGAGACGCCTGCGCACGATCAGTCGGCGCGGCTCAGCGCCAGCGCATGCTCGACACGACGCACGGCTTCCTCGCGCCCCGCCAGATAGACGGTGTGATCGATCGAGGGCGAGACCTGGGTTCCGGTCAGCGCCACACGCAGCGGCTGCGCGACCTTGCCCATGCCCAGCTCCAGGCGCTCGGCGATCTGCTTGACCAGCTCGTGGATGGGTTCGGGCTTCCAGGTATCGAGCGCGCGCAGACCGTCGCGCGCCGCCTCCAGCACCGCCGGCGCGGTGACCGACTTCAGATGCTTGGCCACGGCCTTCTCGTCCCACTCGGCGATCGGCGCGTACCAGACGCGCGCACGCTCGGCCATGTCCTTGAGCGTCTGCACTCGATCGCAGAGCGCCGTCACCACCTCGGCGGGCGCAGGGCCGGTCGACGGATCGATGCCGATGCGGCGCAGATGCCACTCCAGCTCCGGAGCGATGCTGGCCGGGTCTTCGTTCTTCAGGTACTGCTGGTTGAGCCAGCCCAGCTTGGCCATGTCGAACCGCGCCGCGGACGCGTTGACGTCGGCGATGTCGAACAGCTCGATCATTTCCCCGATGGAGAAGATCTCCTGATCACCGTGCGACCAGCCCAGCCGCACCAGGTAGTTCAGCAGCGCGTGCGGCAGGTAGCCGTCCTCGCGGTACTGCATGACGCCCACCGCGCCGTGGCGCTTGGACAGCTTCTGGCCGTCCTCGCCGAGAATCATCGGCAGATGCGCGAACGTCGGCACCGGCGCACCCAGCGCCTCGTAGACATTGATCTGGCGCGGCGTGTTGTTGACGTGGTCGTCACCGCGGATCACCTCGGTGATGCCCATATCCAGATCGTCCACCACCACCGCGAAGTTGTAGGTCGGGAAACCGTCGGAGCGGAACAGAACGAAATCGTCGAGCTCGGTGTTGGACCACTCGATGCGGCCCTTGACCTTGTCCTCGAACACCACCGATCCGTTCAACGGATTCTTGAAGCGGATGACGCGATTGGGGTCCTCGCGGTACGGCTCGTTGCGGTCGCGGTAATAGCCGTTGTAGCGCGGTTTCTCGCCCTTGGCGCGCGCGGCCTCGCGCATCGCCTCGATTTCCTCGGGCGTCTCGTAGGCGTAGTACGCCTTGCCCGCCTTCAGCAACTGCTCGGCGACCTCGCGGTAACGATCCAGACGCCCGGTCTGGTAGATCGGCCCTTCGTCGGCGTCCAGGCCCAACCAGCGCATGCCGTCGAGAATGGCCTGCACCGCCTCGTCGGTGGAACGCACGCGATCGGTGTCCTCCACGCGCAGCACGAAGCGGCCGCCGTGGTGACGGGCTTCCAGCCAGCAGTACAGGGCCGTCCGGGCTCCGCCGATATGCAGGAAACCGGTCGGACTAGGGGCGAATCGGGTGCGCACGCTCATGATCGCAAAGGGCCGTGGAACAAGCCCGTCAGGATACCAGACCCAAGCCTGCGCGCGGCCCTCGCCTATTTCACGTGCACCGTGATCCGACGTGAGATCAGCGGCCGTGCGAACGGCACGTGACGACTGTCGGCCAGTTCCAGCTGCAGCGTGTGCGTGCCCGGCGTCAGGGTCAGCGTGGTTTCGGTCTGGCCGCCGCCGAAGTGACGATGGTGCGCATCGGCAGGAATCGGCTGCCCGGCGGGCGGCAGCTTGGCCACGTCGATCAGCAGATGGTGGTGGCCCGTGTCCTTGCGATCCACGCCGGCCGGCGCCACGCCCATGCCGTGCAGGCCGAACCGTACCGTGAACGTGCGCGGCACAGTGGCACCGTCGGCGGGCGAAAGGATGTACACCCGTGCGTCATCCGGCCGGGATTGCGCCTGCAGGGTGGGTTGCGCCGCCTGGACGCCGATGCAGACAAGCAGCGAGATCGTTCCCAAGAGCAATCGTTTCATGGTTCCCGTCTCCTTCTTAGAGTGGCCGAGGACAGGTCCTTTCTGGGACAAATTCACGCTGCTGTCCAGCGCCCACCATTGACCCGAGCGCAAATAAGGCCACAATGTGGCGTCTGATCGCTTGGCCGCCTCTCATTTCCCGCGGCCATTCGCAGGGGGAATTTCATTGAAGACTTTCTACAGCATCGCCCTGTCCGGGCTTTCCGAGGCTGACGCCAAGCAGGTTCTTGCCGCCCTGGAATCGCCGAAGCTGGGCAAATGGAATCTGTCCGAAGGTGGCAACAGCGATCTGTTGATCGTGGACGTGGACAGCGTCTGGGGCCACATGGACTGGCTGCGTGCCGTCGCCGAGGATCGACTCTGCGCCGCGTATACCGAACAGCCCTCCATGCGCGATTGCGACCTGCTGCTGCAGAAACCGTTCGATGGCGACAAGCTGATCCAGATGCTGCTGGACATCCAGAACAACGTAGCTCCGTCCAAGTCCGACGCACCCGCCACCTCGCCCGCACCGCAACGCAGCGAATCCACGGCGCCGCGAGCCGAGGCCAAGCCTTCCGCTCCCGAGGCTGCACCGAAGGCCGAGCCGGCCCCCAAGCCCGCCGAGAAGCCGACTCCCGTCGCGACCAAGCCCGCAACCCCGACGCCAGCGCCCGAGACGGTTCAGAGCGCCCCGGCCGAACCGGCGCGCAACGAGACCCTGGGTTCGATGCTTCTCGATGGCGCGATGACCCATACGGTACTCATCGAAGGCAACGCCGGCGATGCCAAACTGGCCATCGACCCGGCCAACAATATCTACCGTGCGCCGCCGCAACTGAAAACCATCGAGAAGCTTCTCGACATGCCGGCCAGCCGCATCCGCTCCGTCAGCAGCGACGATGCCGAAGTGCAGCATGCCGGTCCCGAACAGCCGATCGTGCGCCTGTTGTGGTTCGCCGCCCTTTGCGCAAGCCACGGCAAACTGGCACCGCACCTGGATCCGTCGGCAAGCTGGCGCCTGACACGCTGGCCGCAGATCGAACGCGAGTTCCCGCGCCACTTCCGCATCGCCACGGCGATGATGAAGCAACCAGCCACACTGGAAGCCATCGCCGAGGCGGCCAAGTCGCCTGTCGAGGACGTGGCCGCCTTCATCAACGCCTACTACGTGGCCGGCTACGTGGCTCCGGATGGCGACAGCGACACGGGCGACGCGGTCAACTCCACCTCCAGCGTGCTCGGGCGCCTGCGCCGCTCGTTCTCGCGTGGTGCACGCGAGGCGTCGGCCTGATTCGACGCTCGCTAGAATCCATGCATCATTTCCTGCAAGGCTCGTCTCTCATGGCGGGCCTTGTTGCTGAGTGACTTCGGCCATTACTTCGACGCGCCGATTCGGCGCCAGGCAACGCACCAGACGCGCACGATTGGTGTCCGTACAGGTGACCAGCGGATCGCGCTCGCCCCCCCCTGTGCATGAATGACCGCACCAGGGACGCCCTCGCGGACGAGATAGGTTCGTACGCTTTGCGCGCGCTTGCGTGAGAGATCGAGGTTATAGCGGGACGAACCGATGCGGTCGGTGTATCCGGCCACCCGCATGGCATCGACCGCGCCATGTCGCCGGATGCGCTGCAGCATGCTGTCCAGCTGATACTGACCGACTGCGGCCGACCGGCGAAGCGGGCGACCTCGCAGCGGCCAGTGTTTGCGTCGCCCTGACATCAAAGGAGACAGGCAGACCCACAAAACGCCACTGCGGAGAGAGCGCCCCCAGAACGTTGAAGCAGTCAAGTCATCGGCGACATGACGCTCGGACCGCGCCGGGTCACCAGGAAGATCGTCCTCGTTGTCGGACAGCGAATCCTTTTTCGTGTTGACGCGTGCAACCTGGCGAACGCGTTGACGCGAACGCATGCTGGAAGCCGGCCGCCGCGACGGCGACTGCTCGGCTCGTACCGCCTGCAAGGCGCTGTATCCGGACAAGTCGGAAAGATCTCGCGTAGAAGAAACGGACCGGGCCTTCAGTACGGCCCGGATATCGGCATCGTCGGCAAGCTTCAGATGCCTCGAGGCAGTCGTTTCGCCCGCCTTGTCCGAAGAAGGCGATGAAGCAGGTCGGCCATCCCTGGCCCTCGCCGTACCGAATGCCCCCATGAACAGAGTGAATCCGAGTACGACCGCTACTCCCCAGTACAAGGCACGGGACTGTACCGACACCTTCGTGGCGCACGCGCGATCCTTCAGGGGGAGTCGCACCGCATCACGAACAGGACCCGCGTGAACGGGCTTCCATCGACACAGCAGTCCGTCAAGCATCCTGCCCAACACATCCATGTCGCCCCTCCGTCAACCAACGCACATCCATGCCCGTTGTCGACTGTCGGTAGCTCAACCCGTATGCACTGCTCGAAACGGGTATGAACCGCCTGCAGTCATCCGCGCCACGTGATGCGGCACGCGCCGGACACTCCGGCCTTCAGGTGTATTGGATACTCGGGGAAAGGTAGGGCGTGCGCGTTTCCGGCAAAGATGTCTTGCACACCTTGAGGGTCTCGCTGGGCAGTTCGCCGAACAGTTGCCGGTAACTTTCGGCAAAGCGGGAGAGGTCCCACAAACCGCATTCCAATGCGATTGCACGCACCGTATTGTGCTCAGGCTGAGCCTCACTGAGATGCCGCCTGGCCTCGCACAAACGAAGGGTGGAAAGGTAGTGGTTAGGAGAAATTCCTAGAAATTCGTCGAAGATATAGCGCAGATTTCGCTCGCTCGCCGAGCCGGCATCGCAGAGATCGCGAAGGCGGATCTCGTGCCGCAGATTCGCGGCGATGAAGTTCTCGACGCGACGCAGTACCAGGTAGTGCGAATGGCGTGTCCGTGACGTGTCAGGCACGCCGGGGAACAACGAAGCCACATCGCCGAAGAGATGCGATTTCAGATTTTCCAGCATCGCCTTGAGATTGATGTCACGACGCTGATCGATGAAACGCAGACGCATGCACTCGAAGGCACTGCGCAGACGCTCGCCGGCTTCCGATTCCTCATCCGGGATCAAGCGTTGAAGGCGACGGGAGGTGGACTCCGCGTAATGGCCGAGGCGTGAAAGCTCCCGGCGCAGATGCTGCCCCGAGGAAACCAGCAGACTCCAGCTGGTGCCTTCACCGAAGCGCAATTCACCGCGGCTGCCCGGCATGCCCACCAACACCATGCCGGTCTCGAGCTTCTCGCCGCCGACCCAGCTGCCCTCGCCCGCCGCATGGACATAGGCAATCAGGAAACGATCCTCGGGAAGCCGGAAGCGGGTGCGCAGCGGAAAGTCGTAACGCGCGCTGCTGAACACGTTGTCGTCATGCTCGTCGGAACCGAACACAGCGCGCATCGGTGCCGGCGTAAGCGGCGTGACGGCCATGCCGCACACACGCAGCAAGCTGCCGAGCGCATGCAGATCTGGATCGCTCATGTCGCGGCGCCATTCGTTCGAGATCATCGCGTTCATGCAGCGCCCCCGCCCAGACTGGAACGAGCGGCACAGGGGCGTACGTTCCATGACGCACCACAATGCAAATGCATGACTTCAGCTTTCGACATGAGCCTCCCCTCGGGATGTACCCGACCGACGCCATCGCACACTGCGTATGGCGACGACCTCACTGTATGGGTTCGAACGGAGCAAAAATGCTCCTTGCGGCACAAATCCGCACAACGAACCGCTTTCATACCTAGCACTTACCGCCATCTAGCTCAAGCACATCGCCCATGAAGACGATTGCACGACGCTTTGTGCCCCAATGCGTATCCCCCCAATACGCGTTGGTATCGACGCTACACGCGCCGAGTCTCAAGCCACGCGATCGGAGCGCGTCAACAGAGCAAGAACGTCGGCCAGCTTGTCACGCATCTCGCGACGATCAACGATCATGTCCAGCGCACCGTGTTCCAACAGGAATTCCGAACGCTGGAAGCCTTCCGGCAGTGTCTCGCGCACCGTCTGCTCGATCACGCGCGGTCCGGCAAAGCCGATCAGCGCCTTCGGCTCACCGATGTTGAGATCGCCCAGCATCGCGAAGCTGGCCGACACACCGCCGGTGGTCGGGTGCGTCAGCACCGAGATGTACGGCACGCCAGCATCGCGCAAACGCCCCAGCGCCGCCGAAGTCTTGGCCATCTGCATCAGCGAGAACAGACCTTCCTGCATGCGTGCACCGCCGGTCGCGGTGAAACACACGAAGGGAACCCGTTCCGCCAGCGCGCGTTCGGCTGCGCGCGTGAACTTCTCGCCGACCACCGATCCCATCGAACCGCCCATGTAGCGGAACTCGAATGCCGCGGCAATCAACGGACGCGACTTCAGCAGGCCACGCAGGACGATCAATGCATCCTTCTCGCCCGTGGCCTTCTGCGCGGCCACGATGCGATCCTTGTATTTCTTGGAGTCCTTGAACTTGAGCGGATCGACCGGCTCCAGATCGGCGAACAATTCCGCCGTCGAACCCTCATCGAACAGCTCCTGCAGGCGCGTGCGCGCGGCGATCGCATGATGGTGCCCACACTTCGGACAAACCATCAGCTGGCGCTCAAGCTCGGGCCGATAGACCACCGCGCCGCATCCCTTGCACTTTTCCCACACGCCTTCCGGCACTTTGCTCTTGCTGTTGCCGGACTCCGTACGGATACGGGGATTCATGAGTTTCTGCAGCCAGTTCATCTTCGCTCTCCGGGATTCGTGCGGACCCGTACATCCAGTTGCTCGCTGCGGGAATCATCGGTCCAGCGCCGTACGGATCGGCTCCAGGAACGTCCGTACCCGTTGCTCGACCTGCCCTGCGTCCTCGGACCCGGCCAGCGACTCGACCAGCGCGCTGCCGATCACCACTGCATCGGCAAAGGCCGCGATGGCCCGCGCGCTGTCGGCATCCCTGACTCCGAACCCGACGGCGACCGGTGCGCGAGAACGCTTGCGGATGTCCGCCACGCGCTCGGCGATGGCGTCCACCGACAGGCGGGCCGCACCGGTAATTCCCGCAAACGATACATAGTACAGGAAACCTTCGGCCAACTCGCACGCCCGCTGCAGGCGGGCTTCGGCTGTGGTCGGCGCGGTCAGCAGAATGCGCCGCAGACCGGCTTCGCGTAGCGGTGCAGCCGTCGCATCCTCCTCGATCGGACAATCAACCAGCAGGACGCCATCGACGCCGGCGTCCGCCGCGCTTGCCGCGAAACGCTCGACGCCCATGATCTCGACCGGATTGAGATAGCCCATCAGCACCACCGGCGTTTCCGCATCGTCACGGCGGAATGCACGGACCCATTCGAGCACTTGCGCCACACTCACGCCGTGACGCAGGGCGCGCTCGCTGGCGTGCTGGATGACCGGACCATCGGCCATGGGATCGGAAAACGGCATGCCCAGTTCGATCACATCGGCGCCGGCGGCCACCAGTGCGTGCATCACCGGAACGGTCAGCTCCGGAGCGGGATCGCCGGCCGTAATGAAGGGAACGAGTCCGGTACGCCCAGCCGCCTTCAAAGCGGTGAAACGGCGATCCAGGCGGTTGTCGATGGCAGTGCTCACAGTTCGATGCCCTCTCGCGCGGCGATGGTGTGCACGTCCTTGTCGCCCCGGCCGGACAGGTTGCATAGCACCAGGCCGTCCTTGGGCAGTTCGCGTGCCAGTTTGATTGCCTGGGCCACGGCATGACTGGATTCCAGCGCCGGCAAGATGCCCTCGGTGCGGCACAGGCGATGAAATGCCTCCATGGCCTCGTCGTCGCTGATGCCCAGATATTCCGCGCGCCCCGCGTCTTTCAGGAACGCATGCTCGGGCCCGACGCCGGGATAATCGAGTCCGGCCGAGATCGAATGCGTTTCGGTGATCTGACCGTCGTCGTCGCACAACAGATAGGTCCGGTTGCCATGCAGCACACCCGGCCGACCGGCTGCCAGCGAGGCCGCGTGATGGCCGCTGGACAGTCCTTCGCCCGCCGCTTCGGCGCCGACCAGACGCACGTCGCGATCATTGAGGAAAGCGTGGAAGATACCCATGGCATTGGAGCCGCCGCCGACACAGGCCGTGACCACATCGGGCAAACGACCGAACTGTTCCTGCATCTGCGCACGCGCCTCGCGTCCGACGATGGCGTTGAAGTCGCGCACCATCATCGGATACGGGTGCGGACCGGCCACCGTGCCGATGATGTAGAAGGTATCGGCGACATTCGTCACCCAGTCGCGCAGCGCCTCGTTGAGCGCATCCTTGAGCGTCTTCGATCCGGAAGTCACCGGCACCACCTCGGCGCCCAGCAGCTTCATCCGATAGACGTTGATCTTCTGCCGCTCGATGTCCGTCGCGCCCATGTACACCACGCACTTCAGGCCCAGCCGCGCGGCCACGGTAGCCGTCGCCACGCCGTGCTGGCCGGCGCCGGTCTCCGCGATCACGCGGGGCTTGCCCATGTGCCGAGCCAGCAGCGCCTGACCCACGGTGTTGTTGATCTTGTGCGCGCCGGTGTGATTCAGATCCTCGCGCTTGAGGATGATGCGCGCGCCGCCGACCTCGCGCGACAGCCGCTCGGCGTAGTAGATCGGACTCGGACGCCCCACGTAATGCGCCAGATCGCGATCCAGCTCGGCCACGAACTCGGGGTCGCTGCGCAGACGCGTGTAGGCCTCGGTCAATTCGGCCAGGGGCGCCATCAGGGTCTCGGCGACGAAGCTGCCGCCGTAGTCGCCGAAACGACCCTGCGCATCGGGCCAGGCGTGGAAGTCTTCGACGGGGGATGAAGCATTCATCGATATCGGGCCATGCATGTGCGGAAGAAGCACAGCCTACCGTCCCCCATGCGTTCGGGAAAAGCGATAAGATATCGCCGACATGTAAGCTTTTCTCACATATGATCTCTCAAGCCAAACTCCCACCGCTCAATGCCATCAGGGCATTCGAGGCCATCGCGAAGCATGGAAGTGTGAGTCAAGCTGCGCTGGCGCTTCATGTCACCCACGGCGCGGTCAGTCGCCAATTGCGACTGCTGGAAGAGGATCTCGGGTGCGCGCTGTTCGAGCGCCGCGGGCGAGGCCTGGTCATCACCGATGCGGGTCGGCACCTGCGCGACGTCAGCACCGAGGCCCTCGAACTGCTGCGCGGCGCACGCCAGCGGCTGCGCCGCGAGATTCAGGCCACCGCACTGGTACTGTCCTGCCCCGGCAGCATCCTGGCGCGATGGATGATCCCGCGCCTGGAACAGCTCCGTCGCGAGCAGCCGGATCTCGAACTGCACCTGTCCGCCAGCGAAAAACCGCCCGGGCCGACGCTGGACGGCCTGGACGCCACATTGCTGATCGCCGAACCGCCGTGGCCGGACGCATGGACCGTGCACTCCCTGGCAACCGAACACATCGGTCCGGTCATGGCGCCCGTGATCGCGGAGGCGCTTTCCGCGCAGGACGCCTCGCCCCGGGCGTTACTGCGACAGCCATTGCTGCATACCGCGTCACGGCCACAGGCCTGGCCAACCTGGGCGCGCGCGCAGGGCATGCAGACCGACGCGCTGCGTATGGGTCAGGGCTTCGAGCATCTGTATTACCTGCTCGAAGCCGCCGTCGCGGGACTCGGCGTCGCCATCGCGCCACAGCAACTGGTGGCCGACGACCTGTCCGCGGGTCGCCTGGTGGCTCCATGGGGATTCACGCCGACATCGGCCGAATGGGTGCTGTGCTCACGCGCCGGCCATCCCGACGAGCGCATACCGCGTCTGGCTGGATGGCTGCATGCGCAGCTCACCGAAACGCACTGAGTGAGCGGCATGCCCCGACGGTCCACGAGGCCGGCACGACAGCGCGAAATGGTGGCACGGCCTTGCCAGTCGATGACTCGTCATGTCGTTCCCCATGCCTATACGCTCAGGAGGCAACCACGCGTTCAGAGGTAGTCGCGTATGCGCTCGCGCAGCGCCGCAATGTCTTCCGCCGTCGGCTCGCCCAGTACGCCCTTTCGGGCATCCGGCACATGCGAAAGCGGGTCGGCATCGTCGAACACGTAATGATCCAGCAGCGTGCGCCATGCCGCGCGCTCTGCATCCGGCAGCGACCGGAACGCCACTATGGCGTGCAGCAAGGCGCCGAGGCCGGTCTGCGGCGACGCGCCTTCGGTCTGCACCGGCCGCCACCAGAAATTGACCAGCGCATTGATGCGCTGCAACGAAGCCACGTGATGCCACCACATCGGCGGAATATAGAGAGCATCACCCGGCGAAAGCTCCGCCTGTTGCGCATGCTTCAGGGCGTCGCGCAGGCGTGGATACCGAGGATCGTCCGGGCGATCCGGACGCGCCACGCTGATCGCCGCGCCGGTCGGCGCGAAATCCAGCGGACCGATGTAGAGGTTGCCCACCTGTTCGGGCGGAAACAGCGTGAAACGGCGCTGGCCGCAGGTCACGCATGCGATATTGTGGTACTCGTCGAAATGCACCGGTGTCGTGACGCGATTGCCGATCCACAGGCGCGGTTCGATGGCCGGTGCCAGAAACGGCAGACGATGCGTCTCCAGCAGCGAGGGCGTGCAACGCCGCATCAATGCGCTCTGCACCGCAAGTCCCGGCACCTCGCCCGATTCACGGCTGTAGGCGGCCAGGCGCTTCAATCCCTGCGTCACCGGGACACGGTGATGTTCGTAATTGAAGCCATCCAGCGCCGCGTTGTAACCGATCACGCCCTCTTCCTCGGGCGCCATCAGCAGGACATCGACCTCCTCGCCCGAATCCGCCTGCGCCAGCAGACGGGCGAACGCGGTATCGGAGACTCGCGCGGCTTCGACCATGGGCCAGTCGGACACCAGCCCGCGCAACACCAACGGTTGCGTCCGATGTTTCAGATCGTCCGGTGTCAGCGGGCGGTGCGCGAGGTCGCGCTCCTCGATCGCCGCCGGCACCTCGATCCTCACGCCTCGTCCCGTTTCCGGTCCGCAGTGCGAACGGCCTGCATGAAAGCATGCATCTTCGCCGCATCCTTGACGCCCGGCGACGACTCGATGCCGCTGGCGACATCCACGCCCCAGGGCCTCGCCGCAGCGATGGCATCGCCGACGTTTTCCGACGAGAGGCCGCCGGCCAGAATCAGCGGCTGAGCATGCCGTCGCGGCATGCGCGACCAATCGAATCGTTGGCCGCTGCCCCCCACCGCACCCGGCGCGTGGCCGTCCAGCAACAGGCCCGATGCGCGTGGATGCGCCGAGAGTGCCGAAGCGGCGTCCGCCCCCTCGCCCATGGCCACCGCTTTCAGATAACGCCGCCCGTATCGCGTGCAATCGGCGACCGTTTCGCTGCCATGAAATTGCAGAAGATCCGGCCGCACCGCCTCGATCACGCTCTGGACGTAGACGGGATCGTCATCCATGAACAGCGCCACGACATCCACGAAGGGCGGCACAGCCTCGCGCATCACCTTGGCCTGCGCGATGGCCACGCAGCGTCGACTGCGCGGCGTGAAGACCATGCCGATGGCGTCCACGCCCAGTTCGGCAGCCGCTACCGCATCCGCGACCCGGGTCATGCCGCAGAACTTTACGCGTGTACGTGTCACAGGGTCACTTCCTCGGGCAGCATCCAGTCCGCAGGATAGCGCGGGCCGATGAAGGTCAATCCGGAAGCGGGTGCCGTCGGTCCCGCGACATCGCGATCGCGGCCGGCAAGCAGCTCGGCCATCCACGCTTCCGGACGTTCGTGGCGACCGATCGGCAGCAGCGAGCCGACGATGTTGCGCACCATATGGTAGAGAAAGGCGTTGGCCTCGATCTCGACATGCACATGTTCGCCATCGCGCCAGACTCGCACCTCGCGCACCTCACGGCGCGCATGCCGGGCCTGACAGGCGATGGCGCGAAACGCGCTGAAATCGTGTTCGCCGACCAGGGCCTGTGCTGCGGCATGCATGGCCTCGGCATCCAGCGGGTGACGCTCCCAGGTCACGTAGCGCGCTTCCAGCGCTGCGCGCACCGGGCGATTCAGAATGCTGTAGCGGTAGCGCCTGGCGCGAGCGCTATGGCGCGCATGAAAATCGTCAGCCACAGGCTGCGCCCACAACACCGCCACGCTGCGCGGCAGGTTGGCGCAACCACCCAACGCCCATCCGCGCATGCTGCGCTGGACCTCGGTATCCATGTGCACAACCTGACAGCGCGCATGCACGCCTGCATCGGTTCGGCCGGCGCAGGTGACGTCGAGCGGGGTGTCGGCCACGGTCGACACTGCCTTCTCGACAGCGGACTGCACGGTCGGACCGTGGCTCAGCCGTTGCCAGCCCATGAAGTCGGTGCCGTCGTATTCGATACCCAGGGCAATACGCATGTGTAACCGTGATGTGCGGAATCAGCGCGCCAGAATACAACGACGCCGGCTCCGTGTCGGCGGGCCGGCGTCGAAATCCACAGAGCGCGATGGAATCAGTCGAGCTCGTCGAGCAGCTTCTGCGCGACATCGCGCTGCGGCCCGCTGCCCTCGGCAAGCACTTCTTCGAGCATGGCGCGAGCGCCGTCCGGGTCACCCATGTCCATGTAGGCGCGAGCCAGATCGATCTTGGTGTCGACGGCATCGCCGCCCAGCCCCGGGGCCGGTGCGTCGCTCTCTTCCTCGTCGATATCCAGATCGAACGACTCCATCATCGGCTCGGACTCGCGTTCCGGCGCGGATTCCGGCTCCGGCTCCAGTCCGGGCACGGACTCGAGATCCAGCGTCATGTCCGGCTCGGTCACCGGCGACACGTCGGCCTCCGGTTCCGGCTCGATCTCCGGCAATTCGAAGCCTTCGATCTCGTCGCCCAGGTCGGCTACAGGCGCAGGCGTCTCCTCGCCGGGCAAAGGCGGCAGCGCGTCGTATTCATCCTCGCTGGGAGCCTCCGGTTCCGGCTTGGGCGCTTCGGCCGCTTCCGGCGTGAGGTCGAAATCGTAGGAGTATTCGGAAATCGGCTCCTCGGCCGCCGCAGCATCCTGCGGCGCTTCATCCTGCTGGGAAGGCGCATCGTCCGGCACCACCGGCGCATAGGCTTCGGCGCCGCCAGCGAACAGCGGGTAGTCCGGCGAAAGCTCTTCGCCCATCGTCACCACGTCCTGCCACTCCGGCTGCTGCGGATCGCTGACGTGCGTGTACATCGCCTCGGCCGCCGCTTCGAAATGCTCGACGTCACGACGCGCGTAGTACAGGCTCACCAGCTCCAGATGCAGACCGATGTCGTCGGGACTCTCCGCCAACTCGCGCAGCAGTGCATCCTGCTCTTCGTCGAAATCGTCGGCCGGCGCATCGCCCAGCGGCGAATCGCCGAACTGGTCCGCCAGCGACGACGAACCCGCAACCGACTCGACCTTCTTTCCGCGCCGGCTGCGCAGCAGCAGCATCAGCAGAGCCAGCACGACCACGATCGCGGCGGCGACCTTCGCCCACAGCGACCCCAGCAGCGAGGCATACCAGGGCTGTGCCACGGCACGAGCCGGCGCCGGCTTGGCGGCCGCCTTCTTGGCGGGCACCGGCTTGCTGGCCGCAGACGTCTTCATCGCGCTCGACGAAGCAGCAACCGAAGCGGCCGCAACTGGCGTCATGGCCGTGGATGCCTTGGCGGCGCCGGCCACACTTCCGCTCATGGCCGGCATGGCGCTCGACGCGCCCGGCACCGGCTGGCCAGCGGCGGCAAGCTTGTTCTGCAGTTCGGCGATCTCGGCGTTCTTCAGGCTCATCAGGCGGTCGTTCTTGTCCTGGATGTCCTTCAGACTCTTCAGGCGCGTCTGCAAATCGGCCGTCTGCTGCTTGGCGCTGGACAGCGCCTCCTTGGTTCGCGCGATGTCCTGATGCAGCTGCGCGACCGTGACCTGATCACTGCCCTTGGCCGAACCGGCACGCGCGCCGGTGCTCTCGCCGCCCTGGCTGGGCGGCACGAGTTTCAGCTGATCGCCGCCCGCACCCGCAGCGGCCGAGCCGCGCGCGGCATTCGATCGTCTCGATGCCGTCGTATTCGCTCCACCCGCGGATCCGATCATGGTCGGATGCCCGGGAGCGGCCGCGCTCCAGTCCCGATTCTGTCGACGCACCTCGGCCACGGCCGCCGCAGCGGTCATGGCCTGCTGCTGGGCACGCGTCGGAATGCGCAGCACCGCACCGCGCTTCAGCGCGTTGATGTTGTTCTTGTAGAACGCGTCCGGATTGGCCGACTGCAGAGCCAGCATCATCTGATTGACGCTCACATTGGCGTCACGCATCTTGGTTGCGATGCCCCACAGCGTCTGTCCGGCATGCACCGGACCGTACTGCCCGCCCTGCGGCGCGGACGGCGCAGGCGCAGGTGCAGGTGCAGGTGCAGGTGCTGGTGCTGGTGCTGGCTTGTGTGCCGGCGGCGCGCTGGCAGCGCGAGGGGCCGCCAGTTTCGGTGCAGGTGCCGCAGGCGGCGCCGGTTTCGGCACCGGCTTGCGCGGAGCGGGCGCCGGCGCAGACGGTGCAACCGCCCCCTGCAGGCGCGTCGTGGCCACGGCTTCCGGCGGATCCAGCAGCACCGTGTATTCACGCAGCAGCTGACCACGCGGCCAGGTGACCTTGACCAGAAAATCGAGGAACGATTCACGCACCGGCTGGTCGGAGGTCACCAGAATGACCTTCTGCCCCGCCGCATTGGTGGTGACCTTGAACTTGAGCTGGACCGTCAGGCTCATGCGGTCCAGGCCTGCGCGCGCGAACTGGTCGTTCGAGGCCAGCGAGACCTGCATCTTGTCCGCCTCGCCCGGGTAATCGGTGCGCAGCGGAATTTCCGCCACCAGCGGCTTGTTCAATGCGGATTTGACACGGATCTGACCCAGACCAAGCGCAAGCGCCTGGGTACTGCTCAACGTCAAAGCCACCAGGATCGACAGCTTCAAGGACCGGTTCATCGAGTGCTCCCCACTCACGACGTCAAAGACACGTCAGCAATCTCGACGCGACTTTACAACAATATCGTAACTTTAGTTCACAAATACGATTTCCACCAACCCGGACACACCAGATTCCGTGTCCGGAGCGATGAAACGAGAAGTTCTTCGCCTACTTGGACGAAGTCGCGGGCGCTGCGCCCTTCTGCTTGGACAGGAGCGCCTTCAGACGCGCGATCTCCTGGTCGCGCTTGGCCAGGTCGGCCTGCTCGGATGCATTACGCTGCTTGAGATCTTCGACTTGCTGCTGCAGATCCTTGGCCTGCGCCTGCTGCTGGGCCACCTTCTTCTGCATCTGCTTCAGCTGCGTCTGCGTCGAACCGCTCCCGGCCTGTGCCATGCACGCGCCCGCCAGAAGCAGTCCGGGCAGCATCCATCCCCAACGTTTGCCTGACATCATTTACAGGTACTCCTCGATCAGAATCTGTGCCACTTGCACGGCATTCAGCGCCGCGCCCTTGCGGATGTTGTCGGCCACCACCCATAAGTCCAGTCCGTTGGGGTGGGAAATGTCCTCGCGAATGCGGCCGACCAGCACCGGATCCTTGCCGGCGGCGTCGCCGACCGGCGTGGGATATCCCCCGTCCTTGCGCTGATCCATCAGCACGACGCCCGGCGCCTGCGCCAGCAGTTCACGCGCCTGCTCGGCGGTGATCCTGTCGCGGGTCTCGATGTGCACGGCTTCCGCATGGCCGTAGAACACCGGCACCCGCACGGCGGTCGGGTTCACCTGGATCGACGCGTCTTCCAGAATCCGGCGCGTCTCCCAGACCATCTTCATCTCTTCCCGGGTGTAGCCGTTGTCCATGAACACGTCAATGTGCGGGATCACATTGAACGCGATCTGCTTGCTGAACTTGTCGATCTCGGGTTTCTGGAAGTTCAGCAGCGCAGCGGTCTGACGCCCCAGCTCTTCCATGCCCGAACGCCCCGCCCCGGACACCGACTGATAGGTCGCCACATTGATGCGCTCGATGCCGACAGCGCGATGGATCGGCGCCAGCGCGACCATCATCTGCATGGTCGAGCAGTTGGGATTGGCGATGATGCGGCGGCGCTCGTATTCGGCGATGGCGTGCGGATTGACCTCGCTGACCACCAGCGGCACGTCCTCGTCATTGCGGAATTCCGAGGTGTTGTCGATGACCACCGCGCCAGCCGCCGCCGCACGCGGTGCGTGCTCGCGACTGACCGCACCGCCGGCGGAGAAGAAGGCGATATCGATATCCGCAAAATCATAGTCGGCCAGATTGCGAACCATGATTTCCTTGCTGCCGAACTCGACTGTGCCGCCTGCCGAGCGCTCGCTGGCCAGCGGCACCAGCGTGTCCACGGGCACTTCGCGTTCGGCCAGCAGGGCCAGCAGGGTTTCGCCCACGGCGCCGGTGGCGCCCACGACGGCAATGTTGTAGCTGCTCTTGCGACTCATGGGTTCAGGACATCTCGGAGATTTTCAGGGGAAGCGTACAAACGGGTGCGGGCGGGCGTGGGGCGACATTCAGGCGATACGAGGCCGGATGTCGCCGACGTCGCCGCATTGCGCGCGATGGCGCAGGGCGTGATCCATCAGCACCAGTGCCATCATCGCCTCGGCGATGGGCGTGGCACGGATGCCGACGCAAGGGTCATGACGGCCCTTGGTCACCACCTCGGTGGGTTGGCCGTCGAGATCCACGCTGCGGCCGGGAATCAGGATGCTGGACGTCGGTTTCAGGACGATCGAGGCGCGAACCGGCTGGCCGCTGGAAATGCCGCCGAGAATGCCGCCAGCGTGGTTGGACAGGAATCCGTCGGCGGTGATTTCGTCGCGATGCTCGCTGCCCTTCTGCGACACGGCCGCGAAACCGTCGCCGATCTCCACCCCCTTGACCGCGTTGATGCTCATCAGCGCCGACGCAAGCTCGGCGTCGAGCTTGCCGTAGACCGGCTCACCCCAGCCCGGCGGCACGCCCTCGGCGACCACGTCCACGCGCGCACCGACCGAATCGCCGGACTTGCGCAACGCGGTGATGTAAGCCTCCAGCTCCGACACCATGCCGGCGTCGGGCCAGAAGAACGGATTGGCCTCGACCGCGTCCCAGTCGAACGCGCGCGGGGTCAGCTCGCCGAGCGCGGAAAGATGCCCGCGCACCCGCACGCCGTGATGCTCGGCCAGCCATTTCTTGGCGATCACCGCCGCCGCCACGCGCATGGTGGTCTCGCGCGCCGAGCTGCGTCCGCCGCCGCGCGGATCGCGCACGCCGTATTTGTGCCAGTACGTGTAGTCGGCATGGCCGGGACGGAAGGTGCGCGCGATCTCCGAATAGTCCTTGGAACGCGCGTCCGTGTTGCGGATCAGCAGCGCGATGGGCGTGCCGGTGGTCGCGCCCTCGTACACGCCGGACAGGATCTCGACTTCGTCCGCCTCGCGGCGCTGCGAGGTGTAGCGCGACTTGCCCGTGGCGCGCCGCGCCAGATCGGACGCGAAATCGCCGGCGTCGAGCACAAGACCCGGCGGACAACCGTCCACCACGCAGCCGATGGCCGGCCCGTGGCTTTCGCCGAAGGTCGTCACCGTGAGCAGTTTGCCGAATGCGTTGCTGGACATGGCTGATTCGAGTGGCGCGAATACGCTAGCGTCGGTCGTTCCGCGCGCGCTTGCAAGCCCCGCTTATGCCTTCGCGCGCTTTGCGGCGGCCGCGTGGATCGCATCGGCATGCTCGACGAGGTCGCGGCGCTCGATCGCGAACACGCCCATGGGACCGGTCTGGAACTCCAGCCACACGAACGGCACCTCGGGCAGCAATGCGCTCAGCGCATGTTCGCTGTTGCCTACCTCGACAATCATCAGCCCCTGCTCGGTGAGGTGTTCGGCGCCTTCGTCGAGCATGCGCAGGCACAGGTTCAGTCCGTCCTCGCCCGAGGTCAGACCCAACTGCGGCTCGTGCGCGTACTCGCCCGGCAGCGCGTCGTACTCGGCCTGGCTGACATACGGCGGATTGGAAACGATGAGGTCGTAACGCTCGCCGTCCAGCGCATCGAAAAGGTCCGACTGGACGGCACGGACACGATTCGCATCGACATGCTGGAAAGCCATATTCTCGCGGGTCAGCGCCAGTGCATCCTCGCTGACATCGACCAGGTCCACGCGCCAGTCCGGCTGGTACGCCGCCATGGCGATGCCGATGCAGCCCGACCCGGTGCACATGTCCAGTGCGCGCTCGATCTCGCGTCCATCCAGCCAGGGCGAGAAGCCGTTCTGGATCAGCTCGGCGATCGGCGAGCGCGGCACCAGGGCGCGCGCGTCGGACTTGAACTTCAGCCCCGCGAACCAGGCCTCACCGACCAGATAGGCCACCGGCACGCGCTCGTGCAGACGGCGCTGAATCAACGCCAGTACTTCCGTGCGTTCCTGCGCGGTCAGGGTCGCGGCGCCATAGGCTGGCGGCAGATCCGGCGGCAGGTGCAGCGCCGCGAGCACCAGCTGCGTAGCCTCGTCGATGGCGCTGTCCTGGCCATGGCCGTACATGAGCTCGGCAGCGGAGAAACGGCTGGCGCCGTAGCGGATGAAGTCGACGATGGTGGCGAGTTCGGCGGTCACGCGGCGCAGCCCTAGAAAAACGACGCACAAGTATAGAGGAGCCGGGCGCGCGAAACAGGCACCGAACCGACCGCGCGCGCCGCCCAGCCCCTATACTTCGCGGATGAAATCCAAGGTCCTGCTCCAATACCTGCTCCCGCACCGCTTCCTGTCGCGCATCGTCTACTGGGCGACGCGCTGGACATGGGCGCCCTGGAAGAACTTCCTGATCGGCCAGATCGTGCGGCGATACGGCGTCGACATGCGTCAGGCCGCACAGCCCGATCCTCGCGCCTATGCGCACTTCAACGAGTTCTTCACGCGCGAGCTGAAACCGGATGCACGGCCGCTGGACGCCGACCCGCGCAGCATCGTCTCGCCGGCCGACGGCCGCATCAGCCAGGCCGGGCGTATCGAGGAGGGCCGCATCTTCCAGGCCAAGGGGCAGTCCTACACCGCCGCCGAACTGCTCGCCGACGAAGCCGCAGCCGGCCCCTACCGCCACGGTCACTTCGCCACCGTGTACCTGTCCCCACGGGATTACCACCGCGTGCACATGCCGATGGACGGCGAGCTGGTCTCGACCCGCCACGTGCCGGGGCGCATCTTCAGCGTCGCACCGTTCGCGGTCGAGGCGATTCCGCGCCTGTTCGCGCGCAACGAGCGCCTGATCTGCCACTTCCGCGGCGAACACGGCCCGTTCGCGGTAATCCTGGTCGGCGCGATCCTGGTTTCGAGCGTATCCACGGTCTGGGACGGTCTGACCATCCCGCCCTATGCCAGCCGCATCACCGATCGCGACGCCAGCGGTCGCGGCATCCGGCTCGCGCGCGGCCAGGAAATGGGCCGTTTCAACATGGGATCGACAGTCATCGTTCTGCTGCCTGAAGGCAGTGGCGAACTGGATCCGGCGCTGCACAGCCAGCAACCGGTCCAGGTCCGTCAACGGATCGGCCACGTGTAGACCCACGCCCTCAAACTGACGTAACGCGTCAGTTTGTGACGCAAAGGGATAGATTTCCCGCTCAGCTCTGGCTATGCTCGGCTTTCACGCTTGATATGCGCCTGCTGGCGTTGGCACGTGGAGGAACACCGGGGTGAAGCCGATACAGGTCGTCAATCGCATTCTCGCGATGACTCGAATGATGAAGCTGGGTCGCCAACTGCGCGAGATCGAGAACGCGATCTTCGCCCTGCCCGCCCCGATGGGGCGTCAGGTCGCCAGCATCACGGCTCGCGAACTGGAACTCGCCTCGCGCTGCGATCCACCGTGGATGTACGGCACCCCGCCCGAGGACGAAACCACCGCCTGGGGCTCCGGCGCCGACATCGGCATCACCCGCGTACGCTCGGACAATCCGCAGGTGCGCATGCGCGGCATCGGGCTTTGGCTGGCAGTGATCTACCACGAGACGAATGCCTCTGACGCACCCGGCGCCGCCGACCTGCACCGCCAGGTCATGCGCGTGGTTCGACAACTCAAGGAGCGGCTCGGCGAATCCACCGCCACGACGGAATCCGCCGCTTCCGATTCCTCTTCGACTTCTGCCGCCGTGGCCTGATCTCCCCGGCGTTCGCGCTGCGCATGGCCCGCCAGGGAGAGGGGGCCATGCCAGGCAATATCAGCGCCTGCAGCGCGGCAGCTTCAACCTGCGTCCGGCACGGATCGCGTAATGCGGCGGGTGCAGATGGTTCATGCGCGCCACTGTCCGCAGATTCGAGCACCCCAGACGTCGCACGATGCCGCTGAGCGTGTCGCCGCGACGCACGCGATAATGGCGCATCCGCATCCAGGCCGGCATCGTCGGGTCGCTCGCGGCATGCAGATCGGCCGCCAGCTCGGGCCAGTGCCCACCCGTGCAACTGGCCGCATAGGCCTTTTCCAGCACCTTCGGCGCATTCAGGCGCGCGCCCTCGGGCTGCGCCTTCTGCGGATTGAGACGCGGATTGAGATTGCGCAGCACGCGGAACCAGCCGTCTTGCTTGCCCCCGGCCTCGCCCAGACACACGGTCAGCTCGGACAACGATGCCGGACGCTGCAGCACGATATGACCCGGACGCACGTCCAGATGCGGGAACTTCAGGTGATACCGGTGCGGATGCAGGAACAGCCATGCCGCCGCCAGCACCATCGGCACGTAGTCGCGAGTCTCCGCCGGCAGCGAGAAATAGATCTTCGGGTCGTAGAAGCTGATGTTGTCGCGACCGTCGACCAGACGCCGCACGCGGCCCTCACCGCCGTTGTAGGCCGCCAGGGTCAGCTCCAGATTGTCGTTGAAGACCTTCAGCTGTTCGTCCATGTAGGCCGCGTTGGCCTTGGCCGACAGCGCCGGGTCGAAACGCTGGTCGAAACCGTCGACCGTGCCGAGGCCGAAACGGCGGCCGGTCGAATACATGAACTGCAGCGGCCCGGCAGCTCCGGAACGCGACACTGCATGCACCTTGCCGCCGGACTCCTTGGCCAGAATGCCGAACAGGATGGCCTCGGGCAGATCCGCCTTGCGGTAGGCCGGCCACATCTCGTAGCGCATGTATTCGTAGTTGACGTACGCGTTCATGAGTTGCGGACGCAGCCAGGTCAACCATTCTTCCAGCGCGGCCTTGACCGGACCGTTCATCGCGATCAGGTCGGACAGCTTGTGCCCACGCAGCAATGTGACACTCTGCTGCGCGCGCGGCAACGCCTGGATGACCGGAGAAGAGGCATCGCCGGCCACTCCCGCATCGGGCGTGTCCGGCAGCGTGTCACCTTCGTCGCCGGCGATGAAGCTGCCGTCCTTCAGACGCAGCAGGTGGTCGAACACCGAGAAGAAACGCTGCGGATCGCAGCCGGGCGTATCGCCGCACTTCGCGGCAGCATCCTTGAGCTGATCCAAGGTCTCGTCCAGCGTCTGATCAGCCTGTTTCTTGTCGCCACTGCGGGCCAACTGCAGCGCATCCTCGTACTGCCCGCTGGCCTGATCGAGCTGCGCGTACAGCGCATTGACCTGCTGCTCGTTCACCGGCGCGCTCGCCGCACCATCCGCACCCGAGGCACGCGTGGACGACGACATTCCGGCGCAACCGGACAGCAGCGTGATTCCCGAAACGGTGAGCGGAAGCAGAAACCGGGCAAGCCGAGACAATCGGATCATGAACTACACAACAGGCATGGCGTAAAGCCCGTTACCGTATCTGCCCTCCGACAACGGCTCAAGTGAACCGATGGGTTTTCATCGACCGGAAGCAGACTAGAATCGAAGACTCACGAGCCGGGAGGCGGACAGATGGACAACATACTGATCGGCAAGAACGACGCCGCCGCGGTAGAACTCGAACCGCGCTTCGGCAACCGTCACGGCATGATCGCGGGGGCCACCGGCACCGGCAAGTCGGTCAGCCTGATGGTGCTGGCGGAAGGCTTCTCGCGGCGCGGCGTACCGGTGTTCCTGGCGGACGTGAAAGGCGACTTGGCCGGTCTGTCCCAGCCTGCCCCCGCACCCGGTGAAAAACTCAGGGCACGCCTGGACAAGCTGGGGCTGGACGGCTGGTCGCCCAGCGCCAACCCGGTGGTCTTCTGGGATCTCTATGCCCGGCTCGGCCATCCCGTGCGCACCACCATCTCGGAAATGGGCCCGACCCTGCTGGCGCGGGTGATGGAGCTCAACGACACCCAGGAAGGCGTGCTCGACGTGGCGTTCCGCGTCGCCGACGACAACGGCTGGCTGCTGCTGGACCTGGACGACCTGCGTTCGCTGCTGAAGTTCGCCGCCGAGCACGCCAGCGAGATCTCGGCACAGTACGGACTGATCAGCAAGGCCAGCATCGGTGCCATCCAGCGCAGCCTGCTGCAGCTGGAGAAGGACGGCGCCACGCAGTTCTTCGGCGAACCGGCGCTGGACCTCGCCGATCTGATGCGCCAGGACATGTCCGGCCGCGGCGTCATCAACATCCTCGCCGCCGACCAGCTGATCCTGAAACCGCGCCTGTATTCGACCTTCCTGCTGTGGCTGCTGTCGGAACTGTTCGAACGGCTGCCGGAAGTCGGCGATGCCGAGGCGCCGAAGCTGGTGTTCTTCTTCGATGAGGCGCACCTGCTGTTCGACGAGTGCCCCCCCGCCCTGCTGCAGCGCGTGGAACAGGTGGTCCGCCTGATCCGCTCCAAGGGCGTGGGCGTGTACTTCTGCTCGCAGAATCCGGACGACGTGCCCAACGACATCCTCGGTCAGCTCGGCAACCGCGTGCAGCACGCCCTGCGCGCCTTCACACCGCGCGACCGCAAGGCGATCAAGGCCGCTGCCGAGACCTTCCCGGTCAATCCGAAGGTGGATGTGGCCGAGGTCATCACCACGCTCGGCGTCGGCGAGGCGCTGGCGACCACGCTGCGCGACCGCGGCGTGCCGAGTCCGGTCGAACCCGTGCTGGTGGTCGCGCCGGTCAGCCGCATCGGCACGATCACCGAGGACGAACGCAGACAGGTCGCTTCGCGCTCGCCGGTGGGACCGAAGTACGACACGCCGGTCAACCGCGACTCCGCCGCCGAGATGCTGGCCCGGCGCGCCGACGAGAAAGCCGCCGACGAACCTGAAAAAGCCGCAAAACAGACCAAGGCCCAGGCCGAAGAAGGCGGCTGGGGCGGCGCGCTGCGCGACGCCATGCTGGGCACCGGGCGGCGTCAGGGCATGCTCGAGGCCATGGGCAAGTCCATGCTTCGCAGCGTCGGCAGCGGCCTGGGCCGGCAGATTCTGCGCGGTGTGCTGGGCGGCATCCTCGGCGGGTCGCGCCGCTCATGAATGCCCGATCCACGCATCCAGACATCGTCGATGCCCGCACGCCGCTGAGCGAGCGCTTTTTCCGCTCGCCACTGTATCCGTTGCGCAACGCGGCGCTGCCGACGCTGGTGGCGCTGAGCATCGCGCACATCCTCACCGACTTGCTGCCGGGCCTGGTCAGTTTCGCGGCCGGCCAGGTGGTCTGGGCCAGCATCATCCTGTACGCGATGGAAAGTCTGCGCCGCACCGCGGACGGCTACGCCGATCCACCGGAAATCACGATGTACGGCGACTATGCCCCGGCCATCACCATGCTGGTGCTGCAGAAGCTGGGCTACACCGCGCTCTACATCGCCCTGATGCCGCACCCGATGGCCTGGCTGGTGCTGTTGGCCTTCATCGTGCTGCTCCCCGTCATCGCCACTGCGCTGGCCTTCGAGGACAGCCTGCTCGGCGCGCTGCATCCGGCACGCTGGGGCCGCGCCATCTATGTCTTCGGACCGGCCTATCTGCTGCCGGTGTTTGTCGGCCTGCTCGAGTACCTCAGCTACATCGGCTACATCGTCGCAGGCAGCTGGCTTGGGCATGCACTGTGGTTCACGCTGGTGATCTATCTGTGCTTGCTGCAGTTCCACCTGCTCGGCGTGCTGATACACAAACATCACGAAGAGCTCGGCCATCAGCCCGACGCCGACGTGCTGTCCGCCGCCAGCGGCCGCAATGAAGACGACGATCTGCTGCGCGACGTGGCCGAACTGATCGCCGACAACGAGCACGGCACCGCCGAAAGCCTGCTGCGCGACCGACTTCGCGAGCGGCATCCCACCGCGAGCTTGTTCGAGGCGCATCGCAACCTGCTGCGCCAGCGCGGAGATCGCGACGCGCTGCTGCGCTACGCACAGAGCCATCTCGCCCTGTTGCTGAATGAGGACCAGGTGCGCCCAGCGCTGCGTCTGGCCACCGAATGCATCCACCTGGATCCGAACTTCATGCCCGACCAACCGGAGAGCGCCGCGCGCCTGGCCGACGCCGCGGCAGCACAAGGGATGACGCAACTGGCGCTGAAACTGGCGCGCGGCTACCCCAACCGCTGGCCGCGTGATGGCCGAGCACCGTATTACGGCTTGCTGGCGGCGCGTCTACTGGCCGAGCGCATGGGCCAGGCCGCCGAAGCAGGCGTGCTTGCGAACAAGCTGCTGCAGGCGTTTGGTGATCGCCCCGAACGCGCCGAGATCGAAGCGTTCCTGCACGCCCACGACCTGCACCCGAACCGCGGCGGAGCGACTGCATGAGCCGCTGGCGCCCCCCTCCGCCGCGCTCGACGGCGATCATCACTCGCGAAGGTTTCGAGCGACTGAAGGCCGAACTGGACGAACTGTGGCACCGCAAGCGCCCCGAGGTGGTCAAGGCGCTGGCCGCGGCCGCCGCCGAGGGCGACCGTTCGGAGAACGCCGAATACACCTACCGCAAGAAGCAGCTCGGCGAGATCGACCGGCGCGTGCGGTATCTGAGCAAGCGCATTCCTTCGCTGCGCGTCGCCGATGCCGTGCCGACGCGCACGGACACCATTTTCTTCGGCGCGCACATCGAACTGGAGAACGCCGAAAGCGGGGATGTCGTGCGCTATCGCATCGTCGGGCCGGACGAGACGAACGCGCGACTGGGTCATATCAGCATCGACTCGCCGCTGGCGCGCGCCGCGCTCAAGCAGCGCGTGGACGACGAATTCGAGGCCCATCTGCCCGCTGGCGTGACCACCTACATCGTGATCGACGTCCGCTACGACCGCGAGGATCGCTGAACCGGCGCGGCCTCGCACCGCGCCGGTCCGGATGCGCTTACTGGTCGCCCTGGCTCTGCTGCATCATGCGCAGGATCTGCGCCTCGTGGGACTTGTAGAACTGCACGTTGTGCTGATTGAGCTTGCTGGTGTCGATGTACTTGGCCATCTTCGGATCGCGCTCCATGCGCACCGCCATCGCCGTACCCACCAGCGCCAGATTGGCGACCACGAACTGATGCGGCGTGAAGCCGTGCTTGGACAGCAGCGGCTTGATGCGCGGGTCGACGGAGACCAGCTGATCGGCCATGTCGTCCAGCGTATGCACCTTGCTCATGTCGAGCTGCGACTTCTTGACGTGCATGGCCTTGCCATCGGCGGTCACCGCCTGCAAGCGCGCCAGCACGTCCTGATTGAGCTGGAAGTTGGAAATCTCGGCGCGGTCGGACGCGCTCAGGCGCTGTGAGACGCCCTGCGCCATGCCCAGCACAGGCGCCAGCAACAGAAGCATCGCCGCCCAACGCAGCAGGAACATGGCGCGGTGGGCGGAAAGGAAACGGGCGTGGCGTGCGTGCATCGGCAGAACTCCTTGTGGAATAAGCCGACTGTACCGGAGTGCGGACGCCCGATCATGACGTCCGCCTAAACGCCGTAGGCGCCCGTCGCGACGGGCGCCTGACCGTCAGACCAGGCGCGCATCCAGATCGTGCTGATCCGCATCTTCCACGCGCACCTGCACGAACTGCCCCGGCTTCAGGTCATGGCCGTCGGCAATGCGCACCACGCCATCGATTTCCGGCGCGTCGGCCGCCGAACGCGCCAGCGCGCCGCCCGTGCCGACCTCGTCCACCAGCACCTGCATGGTCTGTCCGATGCGGCGCTGCAGACGCTTGGCGGAAATCTCCGCCTGCACCTGCATGAAGCGCTCCAGGCGGTCTTCCTTCAGTTCCTCGTCGATCGGATCGGGCAGCGCGTTGGCCGCCGCACCGTCGACCGGCGAATAGGCGAACGCGCCGACGCGATCCAGCTCAGCCTCGCGCAGAAAGTCCAGCAGCTCCTCGAACTCGGCGTCGGTCTCGCCGGGAAAACCGACGATGAAGGTGCTGCGCAGGGTCAGCTCCGGCACCTCGCGGCGCCAGGCCTGCACGCGCTCCAGCGTGCGCTCGATGTTGCCGGGTCGCTTCATGAGCTTGAGGATGCGCGGGCTGGCGTGCTGGAACGGAATGTCCAGATACGGAAGGATCTTGCCCTCGGCCATCAGCGGCA
Source organism: Oleiagrimonas citrea (assembly GCF_012395255.1). GTDB lineage: Bacteria > Pseudomonadota > Gammaproteobacteria > Xanthomonadales > Rhodanobacteraceae > Oleiagrimonas > Oleiagrimonas citrea. The sequence goes on along the minus strand of NZ_JAAZQD010000003.1, from coordinate 117,009 downwards.
TCAGTTCGTCGACATGCGGGTACGGATAGACGTAGTGCAGACGGACCCACGCATCCAGTTCGGCCAGCCCCTCGCACAGCTCGGTCATGCGCGTGCGGTAGGCCTTGTCGCGCCAGACGTGCTCGGCGTAGCGCGTGTCGACGCCGTAGGCGCTGGTGTCCTGGCTGATGACCAGCAGCTCCTTCACGCCGCCGCGCACCAGCTTCTCGGCCTCGCTCAGCACCTCGTTCACCGGACGGCTGACCAAGCGGCCGCGCATCGACGGAATGATGCAGAAGCTGCAGTTGTGATTGCAGCCCTCGGCGATCTTCAGATACGCGTAGTGCTTCGGCGTCAGCTTGACGCCGGTGTCCGGCATCAGATCGACGAACGGGTCGCGGCGCGGCGGAAGCGCGGTGTGCACGGCATCCATGACGCTGGCGTAGTCCTGCGGACCGCTGATCGCCAGCACTTCCGGATAGGCTTCGCGGATCAGTTCCGAGCGCTTGCCCAGACAGCCGGTGACAATGACCTTGCCGTTCTCGTGCAGCGCCTCGCCGATGGCGTCCAGCGATTCCTGCACGGCAGCATCGATGAAGCCACAAGTGTTGACCACGACGGCGTCGGCGGCGTCATAGCTGGGCACGATGTCGTAGCCCTCGACGCGAAGCTGGGTCAGGATGCGCTCGGAATCGACCAGGGCCTTGGGACAACCCAGGCTGACGAAACCGACTTTCGGATGTTCTCTCGACATGAGCGTTCTTTGGTCGCGCGGAAGCAAACGATTTATTCTACAGGGGTTTCGGCCGGTCTTCCTGCCTTGCGTCTCGAGTACAATCGAGTCGCCTAGAAGGGGATGCAGCGTGCACGACACCACTCTCGCCCTGCCCGCTCGACCGCGCGCACCACTGCGTGCACGTGTTCGCGCGTGGCTGATCGGTCTGAGCATGCTGTGCTGCAGCCATGCCGACGCCAGCGACCCGGTGGCTGCCAGCGTCGATTTTGCGCGCGCTGCACGCCCGGCCTCCGCCCTTCTGATCCAGCTCATCGACGCCTGCGAACCATGGTTGCGGGACCTTCCGCCGCTGCAGCGCGACGCCCTGTATCTGCAAGCCACGCTGCAGACCGCGCTCGGCGCGCCGCTGGATGCGGAACGCTCCTGGGAGCGCCTGTACGCACAAGCCGCGCGGGGAGGCGATCAGCGTACGCAACTGGCCGCATTGCATGCCCAGGGCGAGCTGCACACGCTGGATGGGAGCTACCGCGAACTGCACGCCTTGGGCGTCCGCATGCTGGGCTTGGCCGAGCAAGCGAACGCTCCGGCCTACACCGCCATTGCCTACAACCTGCTGGGCACGGCCGCGCGGCGGCACGGCCGACTGGTCGAGGCGGCCGACTATCATCAGCGCGCATTGACACTGCGCCGCAAACTGGACGATCGCGCAGGCGAAGCCGAGTCGCTCGCCAACCTCGGCACCACGCGACGTGACCAGGGTATGTTCGTCCGCGCCCTGGCCCTGCAGCACGATGCCCTGCAGATCCGTCTGCGACAGCCGGATCGGGCGCACCTCGATATCGCCTACCGCAACTTGGCGCTGCTGTATCGCGAACTGGCCGACACGGATCAGGCACGCCTGCACTTCCAGAAGGCGCTGGAGGCTGCACGCATGCGCCCGATTCCCGCATCGCTGGCCAGCGTGCTCGGCAGCTACGCGGTCTTCCTCAACGACATCGGGGAATACGCCGAAGCGCGCCTTCACGCCAGCCAGGCGCTCAGCATGGATCAAAGTCTCGGGAACCGCGCCTATGTCGCGCTGGACCGACTGCAGCTGGGGCGCGCGTTGAACGGACTCGGTCGTCACGCCGAAGCCATCCCGCCACTGCAAGCCGCCCTGCAAGCCGGTCGCGAAACCGCACAAACCGAGGTGATCGCCGGAGCCCTGCTGACGCTGGCGCGCACCGACCTCGCAGGCAATGCCGTACAAGTGGCCAACACCCGCGTCGAAGAAGCCATCAACCTGCTCGACGACGCTCGCATGATGCCGCTGTTGACCGACGCCTGGCATCTGCGCGAGCACATCACCACCCGACTCGGCGACCAGGCTGGCGCCTTGCATGCGCTGCGCAAATACACGCAATTGCGCGAAGACCTGGTCGGCACGCGCAGCGCGCAGCGCATCGCCGCGCTGAAGAGTCTCTATCAACGGCAACACTACGATGAACGCATTGAACTGCTGACCCGCGACAATGCCGAAAACCTGGCCCGCGCGCGGCAGCATCGCCGCACAAGAGATCTGGTCATAGCGCTGGCCCTGTCCCTGATCGCCCTGCTCGCCGTGATCTGGAACCGCTACCGTGCCACCTATCGGCTCAATCGCGAACTCGCGCACAAGCACCGCGAGGTCGAAAGCGCTCGCCATGCCCTCGAAGAGGTCAACGGCACCCTGCGCGAGCAGTCACGCAAGCTGTATCGTCTGGCCACGCGCGATCCGCTGACCGGCGTGTGCAATCGACGCCATATGCTGCAGAAGCTGGAGCGGCATATCGGTCGCGGGCGCGACGTATCGGTACTCCTGATCGACTTCGACCACTTCAAGCAGATCAACGATCGCCTCGGTCACCTGTTCGGCGATCAGGTTCTGTGCACCGGCACGCACAGCGTGCTCGAACACCTGGGACCCGGACAGCTGATCGGTCGCTTCGGCGGCGAGGAATTCCTCGTGGCCTTGTTCGACCTCTCCGCGGACGAGTCCGCGCGCATCGCCGAAACCCTGCGGCAGCACATGACTCGCGCCATGGCGCAGATCAATCCCGAAGCGCAGAATCCGATCACCGTGAGCATCGGCATCGCCACACTTTCGGAGTGCGAGCCACGCACGCTGAAGGCGCTGCTGGGCGCCGCCGATCAAGCCATGTACCAGGCCAAGGCGCACGGCCGCAACCGAATCTTCCGCCAGCAGAGCATCTGAGCACAGCCCACTTCATGAAGACTTTTTCGCTCGACACACGCCTGGAACAGGACACGCTGCCTGTCGCCGATCTCGACCTTTGCAGCGTTCGCCTGATGAACGACGCACGCTTTCCCTGGCTGATTCTGGTGCCGGCCTTGCCTGACCTGGAAGAGATCGACCAGCTCGACCTCGACCGGCGCATGCAGCTGCTCGAGGAAATCGGACAATGCAGCCACGCGTTGCGCGCCTGTGTCCAGGTGGACAAGCTCAATGTCGGCGCGCTGGGAAACATCGTGCGCCAGTTGCATGTGCACGTTGTCGCGCGCACGCAGGGCGACGACGCCTGGCCCGGTCCGGTGTGGGGAAGCGGCACGTCCCGACCCTATGACCGGGAACGTGCGTCGGCGCTCGTCCGCGCCCTGTCCGGGATGCTGAAACCCTCGCCCTAGCGAGCTGCCCGGTCTACCGAAGACTGGCTCAGTTGCCGGTCGGGAAATGATTTCCGCCGCGGGCGGTCTGACCCTTCAAGCGATCCGGCAGCGGAGGACCGTCCTCGTGCTGCTGCAGCTGAGGGATGTCCTTCTTGTCCGTAATCGCCAGGCGCATCAGTTCGCCCTTCTTCTCGTAGTACACGGCAAACCCGTAATCGAGTTCCATGCGCGCCATCGCCATCAGGTGCTTCTTGTGGATCTTGGTTTTGTCGCTGCGCTTGAGCAGCACGCGCTTGGGCAGCTGGCCCTGATCGCGCAGGTAGGCGAAATGGCTACCCAGATCCATGGCCGAAAGCACCGCGCCGTCGAGCAGGAACTGCCCGCTCTTGTACGCCTCCACCGTTACCGGAAAATTCTTCGCGACCTGGGTCGCATCCGAACCCTTCACGCCGCTGCTGCAGGCGCTCACGAGCAGGGCGGCGGCGAGCATCGCCAGCAGGGCGGCACGCGACAGCAGGTGGTTTACTCGATTCATGTGCATGTTCTCCGACGGTGCAACGTCAATACAGTGTGCAGTGTAGCGCGGCTCAGGTACGCGGCAGGGTGACGCCGCGCTGGCCCTGATACTTCCCGCCGCGGTCGCGGTAGCTGGTCTCGCACTCTTCGTCCGACTCCAGGAACAGCATCTGCGCCACGCCCTCGTTGGCGTAGATCCGCGCCGGGAGCGGCGTGGTGTTGGAAAATTCCAGCGTCACGTGGCCTTCCCATTCCGGCTCCAGCGGCGTCACGTTGACGATGATGCCGCAGCGCGCGTACGTGCTCTTGCCCAGGCAGATCGTCAGTACCTTGCGCGGAATACGGAAGTATTCCACCGTGCGCGCCAGCGCGAACGAATTCGGCGGAATGATGCATTCGTCGGCCTTAACGTCCACGAAACTCCCGGCATCGAACGACTTGGGGTCGACGACACTGGAATTGATGTTGGTGAAGATCTTGAACTCGTCAGCGCAACGCACGTCGTAGCCGTAGCTGGAGGTGCCGTAGGACACCAGCTTGCGGCCATCGCGATCCTTGATCTGACCCGGTTCGAACGGCTCGATCATGCCGTGTTCCTCGGCCATGCGGCGGATCCACTTGTCGGATTTGATGCTCACGTGTGCGAAGTCCCGTGCAATGAAGGTCGGCGGCGATCCGCGCAACATACCTGCTCGCGCGAGACGCCGCCAGAATGAAACCGGTCAGTGCTGCGGCGGCGCGCCCTGCACCACCACCTTGCCCAGTCCCAGCGATTTGTTCCGCGGCCGCAGCGACAATCGCGCTGCGGTGTTGCGTGCGATCTCGCGGTAGCGCGCGGTCAGGTCGGACTCCGGCATCGCCACCACGGTCGGCGCGCCGCTGTCGGCCTGCTCGCGGATGCGGATGTCCAGCGGCAAGCTGCCCAGCACCGGCACTTCGTACTGCTCGCCCATGCGCGCCGCGCCACCCTCGCCGAAGATGTGCTCCTCGTGACCGCAGTTCGAGCACACGTGGGTCGCCATGTTCTCCACGATACCCAGCACCGGAACCTCGACTTTCTCGAACATCTTCAATGCTTTGCGTGCATCCAGCAGGGCAATGTCCTGCGGCGTGGTGACAATCACCGCGCCGGCCACCGGAATCTTCTGCGCCATGGTCAGCTGGATGTCGCCGGTGCCCGGCGGCAGATCGAGAATCAGGTAGTCCAACGCGTTCCAGCGTGTGTCGTTGAGCAGTTGCGTCAACGCCTGCGTGACCATCGGGCCGCGCCAGATCATCGGCGTCTCTTCCTCGACCAGCAAGCCGATCGACATCATCTGCAGACCATGCGGCGTCTTCGGCTCGATGGTCTTGCCATCGGGCGAGTCCGGGCGGCCCTCGGCACCCAGCATGCGTGGCTGGCTGGGGCCGTAGATGTCGGCGTCCAGCACACCGACCCGCGCGCCCTCGGCAGCCAGCGCCAGCGCCAGGTTCGCACTGACCGTGGACTTGCCCACGCCACCCTTGCCCGAGGCCACGGCGATGATGTTCTTCACCCCCGCCAGCGGCGCCAGCTTGCCCTGCACCTGATGCGACTGCACACGGCTGGTGATCGAGACCACCGCGCTGTCGATCGCGGCATCGGCTTCCAGCGCCTCGCGCGCCCGGCGCGACAGATCCTCGCGCGCTCCCTGCACGGGGTAGGCCAGTTGCAGATCCACCGACACGCGCGCGCCGTCCACGCCCACGGCGCGGACACAGCCGCCGAAGCCGGCGCCGGTATGCGGATCGACGACACCGTCCAGGATCTTGCGAACCCGGTCTTGATCAAGAGCAGTCATGGGAGGTTTCACAGGCGAAGTTCACTCTCCATTATGCCGCAGACGTCAAGCCGGAGAGGCACGGATGGCACCCGGCATCGACTTCTATCGCAGCAGCCCTCGCCGCATGGCGCGATGCAGCTTGACCTGGCCGCCGGCACTGGGCACGCTCGAAGCCATACGTCTACGTATGGGAGGAGACGATCATGCTGTCCTTGCGCCAAACCCTCGCCACCGCCGCTTTGCTGCTCGCCAGCCTTCCGGCCCTGGCCGCCACCCACTCGCCCGTGGGCACCTGGAAGACCATCGACGACGACACCGGCCAGGCCAAGGCCATCGTCCAGCTCACCGAGCACAACGGCGTGCTGGAAGGCAAGATCCTGCAGGTGCTGAAGTCCGACGATGGCCCGCATCCGCTGTGCAAGAAGTGCGACGGCAAGCGCCACAATCAGCCCATCGAGGGCATGACCTTCGTCTGGGGCCTGACCCGCGACGGCGACGAGTGGGACGGCGGACGCATCCTCGACCCCAAGACCGGTAAGATCTACAAGGCCAAGATGGAACTCGTCGACGGCGGCCAGAAGCTCAAGGTTCGCGGCTACATCGGTTTCTCGCTGCTCGGGCGCACCCAGATCTGGCTGCGTCATGACATGCCGAAACCGGCGATGACGCCCGCACCGGCCGCCAGCCCCGACATGCACCCGGACGCGACAAGCGCCGACCAGGGCTGACCGCCTCGCGACACCCACACGAGGCCGGAGCGACGCACGCCGCTCCGGCCTCATGCGTTTGCGTCATGCCTCCCGCGCTGGTCGGCGCTCGGCCCTCCCTGCCATAATGTGCTGCTTGACCCGCTGCACCGGAACGTGAGCATGAATCGCCGCATCCTGGCCACCTGCGCCCTCCCCTACGCCAACGGTCCGATCCACATCGGGCACATGGTCGAACACGTCCAGGGAGACATCTGGGTGCGCGCCATGCGCATGGCCGGAAACACCGTGCATTTCGTCTGCGCCGACGATGCCCACGGCACGCCGATCATGCTGCGCGCCGAGCGCGAGGGGATCACGCCCGAACAGCTGATCGCCGAGAGCAACACGCAGCACCAGGCCGATTTCCGCGACTTCGACATCGGCTACGACCATTATTCGAGCACCCACGGCCCGACCAACCACGCGTTGACCGTGCGCATCTACGAGGCGCTGCGCGACGCCGGCCACGTCGAGTCCAAGTCGATCCGCCAGTTCTACGACCCGGATCGCGACATCTTTCTGCCGGACCGCTTCATCAAGGGCGAATGCCCGAACTGCCACGCCAAGGACCAGTACGGCGACTCCTGTGAGGTCTGCGGCAAGACCTACGCGCCGACCGACCTGATCGAACCGTATTCGGTGATCTCCGGCGCGCGCCCGGTGGAACGCGATTCGGTGCACTACTTCGTCCGCCTGGGTGACTTCGAGTCCATGCTGCGCGAATGGCTGGCCGAACGCCGCGAAGCCGGCGGCCTGCAGAGCGAGGTCGTCAACAAGCTCGAGGAATGGTTCACCGACGGCCTGCGCAGCTGGGACATCTCGCGCGACAAGCCCTATTTCGGCTTCGAGCTGCCGGATGCGCCGGGCAAGTTCTTCTACGTCTGGCTCGACGCGCCGGTCGGCTATCTGGCCAGCTTCAGCGACTACGCCGACGCCAACGGCCTGGACAAGAACGCCTTCATCGAACGCGACGCGGCCGCCGAGGCCGGCACCGAGATGGTGCACTTCATCGGCAAAGACATCACCTATTTCCACACCCTGTTCTGGCCGGCCATGCTGCACGGTGCCGGACTGCGCACACCGACCGCGGTCAACGTGCACGGTTTCCTGACCGTGAACGGCGCGAAGATGTCCAAGTCGCGCGGCACCTTCATCAACGCGCGCACCTATCTGGATCATCTGGACCCGGACTACCTGCGCTACTACCTGGCCGCGCTGCTGGGGCCGACGCTGGCTGACCTGGACCTGGACTTCAAGGCCTTCGAGGACCGCGTCAACTCGCACCTGGTCGGCAAATGGGTGAACATCGCCAGCCGCTGCGCCGGCTTCGTGCACAAGCTGTTCGACGGCAAGCTGACCGCGACCATCGATCCCGAGCTGCGCCAACGCTACGACGATGCCGTGACGCGCCTGGACGCCTGCGCCGGCCTGTACGAGAAGCGCGAGTACGCGCACGCCATGCGCACCATCATGAGCGTAGCCGATGATACCAATGCCTGGATCGCCGAGCAGGCGCCGTGGAAGATGGCCAAGGACGACAGCCTGCGCGAGCAAACGCACCAGGTCTGCTCGATGGCGATCAACCTGTTCCGCCTGCTCAGCGCCTGGCTGAAGCCGGTCGTGCCGGCCACCGTGGCGCGTGCGGAAGCCTTTCTCGCCACCGAAACCGCCGCGTTCGCCGATGTGCGCGAACCGCTGACCGACCACGCGCTGGCTCCGTTCCAGCCGCTGATGACCCGAATCGACGCCAAGAAAATCGAAGCCATGATCGAAGACGCCAAGGAATCCCTCGCCCCCGCCGCCGCATCGGCGCCCGCTCCTGCTCCCGCGCCGGCCAAGGCCGAAGAGAAAGAGTCGGCCACTATCGGCATCGACGACTTCGCCAAGCTCGACCTGCGCGTCGGCAAGGTCGTGGTCTGTGAGCACGTCGAAGGCGCGGACAAGCTGCTGCGCTTCGAACTGGACGCCGGCGACCTGGGCACGCGCCAGATCTTCTCCGGCATCAAGGCCGCCTATCCGGAACCGGAGAAGTTGATCGGCCGCAACGTCGTGTTCATCGCCAATCTCGCCCCGCGCAAGATGCGCTTCGGCATGTCCGAGGGCATGATCCTGTCCGCCGGCGAAGGCGGCGCGGATCTCAACGTGATCGAGGTCGACGCCGCAGCCAAGCCCGGCGCCTCGGTGCGCTGAGTTCCGCGACATGCGTGGACGCCTCGCCCGCATCGCTGTCCGGCTCGGATCGAGCCTGCTGCTGATGTTCGCGGGCGTGGCGGCGCACGCTGCGGGCGCACCCGCAAAGCCCTGCGACGCATCCACTGTCGACGCCATCCTGCAGCGCGCCTACCCGCGACACGCTGCGCCCGATCACATCGACCGCCGCCGTGTGGTCTGCGCGGCGCGTCCTGCGCAGACCTGGCTGGCCGTGCCGCTGATGGCCCAGGCCTTGAATGCGCCGGATGAAGGATTCCGCAACGGCGACCTGGAACTGCTGGTCGCCGATCCGACCTCGCACCGCCTCATCGCACGATTGCGGCTGAAGAACCGCATGGATGAAGACGCCATCGAAGTCGAGCGACTTTCCCTCGAACGGAAAGCGTACGACCTCGCCGCCGGCACCCGAGCGGTCGGCCTGCGCATCGAACGCGCCAACCGGTCGCGCATCAGCCCACTCGGTGAAACGACGCTGTCCCTGGTCGTGCTCGATGGCGACCGACTGAAGCTGGTGCTCGACGGCCTGGTCGTGGCCCAGCACAACGGCGAGATCGACGGTCCCTGCAAGGCACGCTTCACGAACATCGAGCGACGCCCGTCCCTGTCCTCGTCACGCTTTCAGGGCATGGCCAATCTCGACATCGCGGAAATCACCACGATCCGCTATCGCAGCCAAGGCCCCGGCGGCGCCTGCCGCGAACTGCGCAGCGAACGCAGCACGCGTCGTCGCACGATGGTCTACGACGGCCGCCGCTACCCCGTTCCAGTGGACTGGCAGCCGCTGAAGTAGCGTCGCCGATCAATTGCGCACGTAGGTGACGAAGAACCCCTCCAGATCGCCGTTCTCGTTGTAGGCCACCATCTGCGCGAAGTGATAGCCCTTGGCGGCGTACTCGGCGTGCGACTTGGTCAGCTTGCGCGCCATGTGGTTCTTGCGCATGCCGAACGTGGCGTCGACGAACACCGTGACGGTGTGCGGCTGATCGCCCGAACGGGAGCGCGCGAAGGCGCCGGTGGCGACCAATGAACCACCGATCAGGCAAGCCACGAGAAAGATCAGGGCGGCGATGGACAGTCTCGATTTCATGCTCGTGCTCCGTTGGGCGACAATGGACCGATCCTAACGGACTTGTTTCCGCGTGACTGACGATTCCATGAACCTCGCCGACCGCATCGACGCCCTGCTGCCACAGACGCAATGCGAGCAATGTGGCTACCACGGCTGCCGCCCCTACGCCGAGGCCATCGCGGCCGGCGATGCCGACATCAACCAGTGCCCGCCCGGCGGACAGGCTGGCATCGAGAAGTTGGCCGCGCTGCTGGATCGCGCCGCGAAACCACTGAACCCCGAGAACGGCGTCGAAAAGCCGCGCACACTGGCACGGGTGATCGAGGCCGACTGCATCGGCTGCACCAAATGCATCCAGGTCTGTCCGGTCGACGCCATCCTCGGCGCCAGCAAGCAGATGCATACCGTGTTGAGTGACCGCTGCACCGGCTGCGAGCTGTGCGTGCCGGCCTGCCCGGTCGACTGCATCGCGCTGGACCCGATGCCGCCCGAGCAGCTCGACCAGGCGCACGCCGACGCCGCACGCGAACACTTCCGCCAGCGCGAAGCACGGCTGGCGCGCAATCGCCGCGAACGCGAGGCCCAACTCGCCGCGCGCAAGGCGGCCATGCACGCACCGGCCGAACCCGCGACCGGCGACAACGGCATCCGTAAGACCATCACCCGCAGCGCGGTGCAGGAAGCCATTGCGCGCGCCAAGGCCAAACGCAAAGGAAACCCATCGTGAAGCGAGCCGATGTCGAGGAACTGTTCCGCCGCCTGCGCGAACTCGATCCGAATCCGACCACCGAACTCGAATACAACACGCCCTTCCAGCTGCTGATCGCGGTGATCCTGTCCGCACAGGCCACCGACGTGGGCGTGAACAAGGCCACGCGCAAGCTGTTCCCGAAAGCCGGCACGCCGCAGGCGATCCTGAAGCTGGGCGAGGAGGGTCTGAAGCGCTATATCAACACCATCGGGCTGTACAACGCCAAGGCCAAGAATGTCATCGCCACCTGCCGCATGCTAATCGAGCAGCACGGCGGCGAAGTGCCGCGCGATCGCGCCGCGCTGGAAGCGCTGCCGGGGGTGGGCCGCAAGACCGCCAACGTGGTGCTGAACACCGCCTTCGGCGAACCCACTATCGCTGTCGACACGCACATCTTCCGGGTCTCCAACCGCACCGGCCTGGCGCCGGGCAAGACCGTCAACGCAGTGGAGCAGAAACTGCTGAAAGTGGTGCCGAAGGAATTCATGCAGGACGCACACCACTGGCTGATCCTGCACGGCCGCTACGTGTGCAAGACGCGCAAACCGGATTGCCCGAACTGCGTGCTCGCGGACCTGTGCCGCTTCAAGTCGAAGACCAAGGCCGACGCCTGAAAAAGGAAACGGCGGGCTGCCTGCCCGCCGTTTCTCCTTCCATGGGAATCTTGCTCGACGCAGGCGTCCTGCCTGCGGGACCATCGTGGTCCTTTTATGTTGCAGCCTCGTGAAGCTCAGAACTTCACTTCGCCCCACACACCGATCTCGTCGGTCTTGGTGTTGGCGACGTGGATCGGCAGCGGCGTGGCGGCGGTGTAGTTGCCCTTCTCGTGCTTGTACACGGCGGCCAGCTTGAAGCCCTTGGTCACCTGGAACTCGACACCGGCGTTGTAGTAGGTGTCCTTCTTGGCCGAATCCAGATCCTTGCTCAGCTTGGCGTTGTCGTAGCGGGCAAAGGCAGTCACGCCGTCGGAGATACCGACGCTGGCCCACAGCGAGTAACCGTCGGCCTTGTCGGTGGTCGGGGTCATCACGTTGTTCCAGTTCTTGGCGTTGAAGTATTCGCCACCGATACGGAAACGCTTGCTGGCGTAAGCCACCATCAGATCGCCGCGCGAAGCGGTGTTCTGCGCACCCATGGTTTGGGTGTCCTGACCGCGCTTGCCGGAGTAGCCGCCGGCGGCGATGACCAGGCCATCGATGGGCATGATGGCCACGCGACCTTCGAAGTCAACGCTCTTGCTGCGACCCGGGTGCTTGTAGCCGCCACCGTTCACCACCGCTGCCTCATAGCTGAACATGCCGCGCTGACCGACCTTGCCGCCCAGGTGGATGCCCCAGTCGGCCGAGTTGGCGAAATGCAGGCGATCGGTAATGGTGTTTTCGACGTAGCGGAAACCGTACATGTTCTCGACGAACGGGATCCAGGGCATGTCGGCCGAACCGATGCGCAGCACGGCGGCGTCGCTGAACTTGCCCTGCACGTAGGCCTTCTTCACGAACAGATTGGTCTCACCGTCGTTCGACACGTAGTTGAAGTCGGTGGTCAGGTTGGCCGACCACACATCGTCGAACTGGTGGCTGACGCTGAGGTAGAAACGCTTGACGTCCGTGCCGGTACCGGTCTTGTCGGTCTTGCCGGTATCGCTGTTCTTCTGGTCGATGTGGGTGACATCGAAATACATCTTGCCGCCGATGGTGGTGTCACCGGTGGCGGCATGGGCGGTCACGCTGGCCGCGCTCAGGGCGACGGCGATAGCGGTGGCGACGAGTTTGCAACGCATGGGAAGGACTCCTTCGTTTGAATCTGCCGGCGAGCACGACACGGCGTCGTGCTACCCCTCGATGAGCATCAACGGTCTTGTTAAATCGCCGTGATGCCGCGCAGCATGACGGCGAAGTTTGACCGTTGTGTTGGCGATAGATGACGAATTGATGACAGCGAAACGCCCGACACCTCCCCGGACCGCACTGCAAAGGAACTGTCATGTTGCGCTGGCAGGCTCCACGTACGCACTGCGCGCCGCACGCGTGTCATCAAGGAGTTCACCGTGATCGCAACCCGCCCGCTTTCCCTGTTCCTCGTCGCCTGCCTTTCCGTGCTTTCGGTCTGCACCGTCGCCCATGCGCAGGCAAAGCCGAAATCGGCGCCGCTGGAGGAACGCATGTCGCATGCGGAATTCCTGCGCCTGGGACTGGACAAGCTGACGCCGGCGCAACTGAAGGCGCTCAATACCTGGCTGCAGACGCACGGCGAGCGCGGCCCGTCGATGGACGACTTCGTACCCGCACGCAGCGCACGTGCATCGCACGACGACACCGGCGACGCGGATATCCACTCCCGCATCGCCGGCACGTTCCGCGGCTGGGATTCCTACACGGTCTTCACGCTCGCCAACGGTCAGCGCTGGCGAGTCAGCGAGGACAGCCAGATGACCATGCACAGCATCGACAACCCGAAGGTCACGCTGCGCAAGGGTTTCCTGGGCAGCTGGCTGCTCAGCGTGGATGGCGCGCGGGAGAGCGTGCACGTGACACGCGTGCGCTGACCGCCCCGCTGGCGGCACAGTCCGGTCCGCTTGACCGGACTGGTATGCTGCGCCGATGGACACTACCTCCTCCAAGCCCGTGACCCGCATGGTCGATCGCTTCCGCGGGTTCCTTCCCGTGGTCGTGGACGTGGAAACCGGCGGTTTCGATCCGCAGCGCGACGCGCTGCTGGAAATCGCCGTGGCCGTCACACGCATGGACAACGAGGGCACGCTGCGTTTCGACCCGCCCGTGCTGGCACGCGTCCAACCCTTCGAGGGCGCCAATCTGGACCCGCGCGCGCTCGAAGTGACCGGCATCGACCCCGATCATCCGCTGCGCGCCGCCGTGACCGAACGCGAAGCCCTGGACATGGTGTTCAAGCCGGTGCGCGAAGCGGTCCGCGCCAGCGGCTGCCAGCGCGCGGTGCTGGTCGGTCACAACGCCGCCTTCGACCTCGGCTTTCTCAATGCCGCCGTCAACCGCTGCAATCACAAGCGCAACCCGTTCCACCCCTTCAGCTGCTTCGACACCGCCACGCTGGGCGGCCTCGCTTACGGGCAAACGGTACTGAGTCGCGCCGTGCAGGCCGCCGGTTTCGATTTCGATGCGCGCGAAGCGCATTCGGCGGTATACGATACGGAACGCACTGCCCAGCTGTTCTGCACCATCGTCAACCGCTGGAAGGAACTGCAGGATCTGGAGCGCGACCACGTCGGCCTGCGCATGTCCTGACTGCTCACGCCCACGCATCATGCCCATCTATGAGTACATCGCATCGACCGAACGCGGCTGTGAACGCTGCCGCGCCGGGTTCGACCTGCTGCAACGCCTGAGCGACGCCCCGCTGCAGCAATGCCCGCACTGCGGCGCACCTGTCCACCAACGCATCAGTGCCCCCACCGTGGTCGCCGGCAACAGCCACCGAACCAGCGAAAGCCATCTCGAAAAGCACGGCTTCACCCAGTACCGCAAGGTCTCCAAGGGCGTCTACGAGAAAACCGCGGGCAAGGGACCGACGCATATCGCCGACGACGGCAAGTGATGACACTTCGCCGCAGCCCGCATAAAAAGTGCAATGAAATCATGTTTCTTCGAATGAAACATGACACCCTTTCGCGATATGCGGGCGCTTTGTTTCAGGCGCTGTCATACAGCTGAAACACTAAGCTCATTTCATTGCAACACGCAACACCTACAAAGGCAGCAGGCAGGCATTGCCTTCAGACCGCAAACCGAGGAGTTACCGTGTTCAAGTCCATGAAAACGCGCATCGCCATTGTTGTCGCTGCCGCTACCCTGTTCAGCGCGGCCGCAGGCGCTACCGACATCACCGGTGCCGGTTCGAGCTTCGTGTACCCCGTCCTGTCCAAGTGGTCGGCCACCTACGCCGAGAAGACGGGCAACCATATCAACTACCAGTCCATCGGTTCGGGCGGCGGCATCGCCCAGATCAAGGCCGGTACCGTCGACTTCGGCGCGTCCGACAAGCCGCTGAGCGAAGCCGACCTGAATGCCAAGGGCCTCGGCCAGTTCCCGATCGTGGTCGGCGGCATCGTGCCGGCACTGAACGTGCCGGGCATCAAGACCGGCCAGCTGGTGCTGGACGGCCCGACCCTGGCCAAGATCTTCCTGGGCAAGATCAAGACCTGGAACGATCCGGCCATCGCCAAGCTGAACCCGGGCGTGAAGCTGCCGTCGATGCGCATCAATGTCGTGCATCGCTCGGACGGTTCGGGTACCTCGTTCAACTTCACCAACTTCCTGTCCAAGGTCAGTCCCGAGTGGAAGAGCCAAGTCGGCGAAGGCACCGCGGTCAAGTGGCCGACGGGCATCGGCGGCAAGGGCAACGAGGGCGTCTCCGCCTACGTCGGTCAGTTGAAGGGTTCCATCGGCTACGTCGAGTACGCCTACGCGCTGAAGAACCACATCAATTACGCGCTGATGAAGAACGCCGCGGGCAAGACCGTGAAGCCGGACAGCGAGACCTTCTCCGCCGCTGCCGCGACGGCCGACTGGTCGCACGCCAAGGACTTCCACCTGATCATGACCAACGCTCCGGGCGCCAACGCCTGGCCGATCACCGCCACCACGTGGGCGATCATGTACAAGAAGCCGAAGAACGCCGCCAACACCAAGGTCGTGTTCGACTTCTTCAAGTGGTCCTACGAGCACGGTCAGAAGCAGGCCGAGTCGCTGGACTACGTGCCGCTGCCGGACAGCCTGGTCAAGCGCATCGAGAACTACTGGAACACGCAGTTCTCGAAGTAAGACCCCAAGCTCCGGTATCGTTACGATGATACCGAGCCAGCAAGGCGACACGCCGGGTTCCTCCGGCGTGTCGCGTTTTCGTCTAACGGATCGCGGAATGCCAAGCCCACGATGAACGCTACCAGCCTCCCCGCCGAACCTCGCGAAAGCGACCAGCGTGCCCAGCGCGACGCTCGTCACGACCGCATTTTCCGTCTGATCCTGAAAGCTTGCGCACTGCTCGTGCTGCTCGCACTGCTGGGCGCCGCTGCCTCCACGCTATGGGGCGGGCGCGAAGTGCTGTTCGGCCATACCTGGGAATTCCTGACCACATCGGACTGGAACCCGGTCGAGAACAAATACGGTGCGCTGGGACCGATCTTCGGCACACTGGTCACTTCGATCATCGCCATCGTGCTCGCGGTGCCGATCAGCTTCGGCATCGCCCTGTTCCTCAGCGAGATCGCGCCAAGCTGGCTGCGCACGCCGGTGGCCACGGCCATCGAGCTGCTGGCGGCGATCCCCTCCATCATCTACGGCATGTGGGGCCTGTTCGTGTTCGTGCCCTTCATGGCCGATCACGTCGAACCCAAACTCAGCGCCACGCTCGGCCAGCTGCCGATCATCGGCGCGCTGTTCGACGGCCCGCCGCTGGGCCTGGGCATCCTCACGGCCGGCATCGTGCTGGCGGTGATGATCATCCCGTTCATCTCCTCGGTCATGCGCGAGGTCTTCCAGACCGTGCCGACGCGGCTGAAGGAGTCGGCCTACGCGCTGGGCTCGACCAAGTGGGAAGTGGTCTGGGACATCATGCTGCCCTACACCCGCTCGGCCGTGATCGGTGGCATCTTCCTGGGCCTGGGCCGCGCGCTGGGCGAGACCATGGCGGTCACCTTCGTGCTCGGCAACTCCTACGACATCCAGGCCTCGCTGCTGATGCCGGGCACATCGATCTCCTCGTCCATCGCCAACGAGTTCAACGAAGCGGTCGGCACGCACCGCTCGGCGCTGATCGCGCTCGGCTTCCTGCTGTTCGTGGTCACCTTCATCGTGCTGATGATCGCGCGGCTGATGCTGCGCCGACTGTCGCGCAAGGAGGGCAACTGAGATGTCCGCCATCTACCGCCGCCGCTACGCGACCAATATCATCGCGCTGACCCTCAGCGGCATCGCCACGCTGATCGGCCTGACCTTCCTGGCCTGGATCCTGTGGATCACCATCAGCCGCGGCATCAGCGCCGTCGGCGTGCCGCTGTTCACCAAGATCACCGCCTACGCCGACCAGGGCGGTCTGGCCAACGCCATCGTCGGCAGCATGCTGATCGACCTGATGGCGATCCTGATCTGCGCGCCCATCGGCGTGCTGGCCGGCACCTATCTGGCCGAGTACGCGCGCCGCACCAAGCTGGGTTCGGTGATTCGCTTCCTCAACGACATCCTGCTGTCAGCGCCGTCGATCGTGCTGGGCCTGTTCGTGTACGTCATCGTGGTGCTGCCGATGACCTCGATCACCAACGGCTCCGTCAGTTTCTCGGCCTTTGCCGGCGCGGTGGCCCTGGCCCTGATCGGCCTGCCGGTGATCGTGCGCACCACCGACGAAATGCTGCAACTGGTGCCCGGCACCCTGCGCGAAGCGGCGCTGTCGCTGGGCATCCCGCAGTGGAAGCTGACCGTGCAGGTGCTGATGCGCGCCTCCGGTTCCGGCATCGCCACCGGCGTGCTGCTGGCGCTGGCACGTCTGGCCGGTGAGACCGCCCCGCTGCTGTTCACCGCCTTCGGCAACAACTACATGGCCTACGGCCTGCTGGACAAGATGGCCAGCCTGCCGGTGTCCATCTACCAGTACACCAACGACCCCAACCCGGCGATGCATGCCATCGCCTGGGCCGGCGCGCTGCTGATCACGCTGTTCGTGCTGGCGCTGTCCCTGCTGACCCGACTGTTTTTCGCGCGCAAGAAGGTGAACCATGACTAGCTTCGCCGCCACTCCGCCCACCACGGCCGACGCCCAGACCACGACGGCGTCGCGTACCCGTATCCAGGTGCGCGGTCTGGACTTCCACTACAACGGTTTCCATGCCCTGAAGCAGATCAGCATGGACATCCCCGAACGCAAGGTGACCGCCATCATCGGTCCCTCGGGCTGCGGCAAGTCCACCCTGCTGCGCGTGTTCAACCGCATCTACGCGATCTACCCGGGCCAGGTCGCCAGCGGCGACGTGCTGCTGGACGGCGAGAACATTCTCGATCCGCGCTATTCGATGAACCGTCTGCGCAGCAAAGTCGGCATGGTGTTCCAGAAGCCGGTGCCGTTCCCGATGACCATCTACGAGAACATCGCCTACGGCATTCGCCATCACGAGAAGCTCAAGCGCAAGCAGATGGAAGAGCGCGTCGAGGAAGCCCTGCGCAGCGCGGCGCTGTGGGACGAGGTCAAGGACAAGCTCAAGCAGAGCGCCCTGGGCCTCTCCGGCGGCCAGCAGCAGCGCCTGTGCATCGCCCGCGGCATCGCCCTGAAGCCCGAAGTGCTGCTGCTCGACGAACCGACCTCGGCGCTGGACCCGATCGCCACCGGACGCATCGAGCAGCTGATCGAGGAACTGAAGAAGACCTTCACCATCGTCATCGTCACCCACAACATGCAGCAGGCGGCACGCGTGTCCGACCACACTGCCTTCATGTACATGGGCGAACTGATCGAGTTCGGCGATACCGAGAAAATCTTCACCAAGCCCGACAAGAAGCAGACCGAGGACTACATCACCGGCCGCTTCGGCTGATTCGAGTACGCTGCCCGCCTACCGCGCGGACCACACGAGACGCTGCCATGAATACTTCGACCGATCACATCATCAAGAGTTACGACAAGGAGCTGGAGCGCCTGCGCGGCGAGATCGTGCGCATGGGCGAACTGGCGGTTTCGCAGCTGGAGGCGGCCATCGACGTGGTCGAACGCCGCGACGAGCGCGCCGCGCAGCGCGTGGTCGACAACGACGATGCCATCGATACCATGGAGCACGAGATCAGCCACGGCGTGGTCCGCCTGCTGGCCCTGCGCGCACCGATGGCCAGCGACCTGCGCGCGGTGTTCTCGGCCCTTCGCGTGGCCTCGGACATCGAACGCATCGGCGACTACGCGGCGAACGTGGCCAAGCGCTCGATCCCGCTGTCGATGGTCGCGCCGGTCTCGCCCGCGCACGGCCTTAAGCACCTGTCGCAGCTGGCCGCGGCCTCCGTGCGCAAGGTGCTCAACGCCTACCGCGAAGACGACGCCGAGATGGCGCACGAGGTCTGGCGCGACGACGTGGACGTCGACGAGGCCTACAACGCGCTGTTCCGCGAACTGCTGACCTACATGATGGAAGACCCGCGCAGCATCACCTCGTGCACGCACCTTCTGTTCATGGCCAAGAACATCGAACGCATCGGCGACCACGCCACCAACATCGCCGAGAACGTCTGGTTCGTGGTCAAGGGCGAGCCGCTGGAAGCGCCCCGCGAAAAAGGCGACGAGCCCACCCTTCCGACCGAGTAATAGACTCCCGTGACGCGCCTACCAGGGCGCGTCACGATTGGCATCGCGCGCCGCCCGGCGCGTCTTCACGCCGAACACCATGCCGTAGATGCTGATGAGCAACCACGCGCCCTCCAGCAGGAAGGCCGACAGGTTGAACTCGCCGAACACCAGCGAAATCAGCACACCCAGCGCACCCAGCGCGTTCATCAGCTGGTAGATCATGCGATGCCCGTTGAGCCGCTGCGCCTGCAGCAGAAAGAACGCCAGCAGCACCAGCGCCACGCCGACCAGGCCGATCCAGACATGCCAGGGAAGAATGCTCATGCGTGTCTCCTTGCGGTGATGACTCTGCGCTCATGATGCCCTGCTCATTCGCGCCACACCAGAGACCGGATTCAGCCGGCCCGGCATCCGATATTCCGACAAAGCGCGTGGCTACCCTTTGCTTCGAAATACGCGATGCGACCCCTGTGCGGCAAAAGCAGTTCCCAGACGGGCCTTTCCATCGCTCAGCGTATAGGGGAAATAGACCGTCACGGTGTACCCCCCTCGGTGCTCAAGCTCGATGACCACGACATCCGATTTGGATGCCCCATCGGGCATCTGCACACGAGCATTGTAGGCAAGCGCCGTTGCGCGGATCCGCCCCGCTTTCGCCTTTTGCGCGAAGCCTGCGCGCAACATCGCGATGGCTTGTGTTGAATCAGGGCGTGCATCCCCTTCGCCAGCCATCGCCATCTCGACCTTTCCGGAAAAGGTGAGATCCGCCCCGAAGGGAAAGAATTCACCATGCCTGGCCAAGGATTGCTCGGCAAAGGGAAGCACCGCATCAACGAGTTGCTGTGCCTCATCCTTCGGCGACATGGATCGGCACAAGCCTGGCAGGAAAAGGCAAACAAGGATCAGGCCGACACTTGAAATCTTCATCGGAAGCCAGCCACTCCATGGTCGTGACGATCGTTACAGAAATCACGCACGCCGCTGACGTAACGCCTCGAACAGCGCGACACCGGCACTGACGGACACGTTGAGGCTCTCCATCTCGCCCGGCATCGGAATGCGCGCGAGGAAGTCGCAGGTCTCGCGCGTCAGGCGACGCATACCCTCGCCTTCGCTGCCCAGCACCAGGGCGCACGGACCTTTCAAGTCGATGTCGTACAGCTCCGTCTCGGCTTCGCCGGCGAAGCCGGTCAACCACACGCCGGCGTCCTTCAGCACGCGCAGCGCGCGCGCCAGGTTGGTCGCCGCCACCAACGGCACGCGATCCGCGCCACCGGCCGAGGCGCGGCGCACGACCGGCGTCATGCCGACCGCGCGATCCTTGGGCACGATGACGGCCGTGGCCGAGGCCGCCGCCGCGCTGCGCAAACACGCGCCGAGGTTGTGCGGATCGGTGACGCCGTCCAGCACCAGGAACAGCGCCTCGCTGCCGGCCTCCTCGGCCAGACGCTCCAGATCGTTCTCGCTCAAGGCCTCGGGCGCGGCGTAGCTGGCCACGATGCCCTGATGGCGCGCGCCGCCGGCGACGCGCTCGAGCTGGTCGCGCGCGACCTCGGTCACGGCGATGCCCTGCTTGCGCGCCCGCGCCGCCAGTTCGGCCACGCGCGGGTTGCGCGCACCGCGTTCGACCCGCACTTCGCGCACGCGCTCGGCGTCGTGTCCCAGGGCCCCGTCGACCGGATTGATGCCGACGATCCAGGTGGTGTTGCTCATTACTTGCGGCTCCCGCGCTTGCCGGCCGCCCCCTTGGACGCGGCACGTTTCTTCTTGTGGGCGGCTTTCGCCTTGGATTTGGATTTCGACGGAGCCGTCGCCTCAGACGCGGCCTTGGTCCGCGGCTTGCCCTTGGCGCCGGACGCTCTCCCGGATTTCCGAGACGCCGAAGCCGACGCCTCGGCGTCACGCGCGTTCCGGCCTCGGCCTTCGCTCCTGCCCGCCGACTCCTCGAACAGACGGAAGTCGATCTTGCGATCCTCCATGCTGGCACGAAGCACCTGGATGCGCACGCTT
The DNA here is from genome assembly GCF_012395255.1 of Oleiagrimonas citrea. GTDB lineage: Bacteria > Pseudomonadota > Gammaproteobacteria > Xanthomonadales > Rhodanobacteraceae > Oleiagrimonas > Oleiagrimonas citrea. The sequence goes on along the minus strand of NZ_JAAZQD010000003.1, from coordinate 96,248 downwards.
TCGCCCAGACGGAACGTGCGACCGGTGCGCTCGCCCTTGAGCAGACGACGATTGGCGTCGAAATGATAATAGTCGTTGGGCAGCTGGCTGATGTGCACCAGCCCCGACACACCGTGCCCGTCCAGTTCCACGAACAGCCCGAACGAGGTCACGCCGGTGACACGGCCATCGAACGATTCGCCGACGTGCTTTTCCATCCACACGCACTTCAGCCGCTCGTCGACATCGCGCTCGGCTTCCTCGGCGCGGCGTTCGCGCTGCGAACAGTGCGCGGCCATCTTCGCCATCTGCTCGTCGGAATAGACGTAGTTCTTCGGCTTGCCCTTGCGCAGCGCGTAACGGATCGCGCGATGCACCAGCAGATCGGGATAGCGCCGGATCGGCGAAGTGAAGTGCGCGTAGGCATCCAGCGACAGACCGAAATGACCGTGGTTCTGCGGCAGATAGACGGCCAGGCTCATCGAACGCAGCAGCACCGACTGGATCAGCTCGAACTCGGGCTTGTCGCGCACCTTCTTCAGCAGCTTGTCGTAGTCGCCCGGATGCAGCTTCTCCAACGGCGGGAGCTGCAACTTGTACTGGCGCAGGAATTCCTGCAGATCCTCGTACTTGTCCGCCGGCGGCGAGGCGTGCACGCGGAACAGCGCCGGCATCTTCTTGCGTTCCAGAAACTTCGCCGCCTGCACGTTGGCGGCGATCATGCATTCCTCGATCAGCTTGTGCGCATCGTTGCGCGGCGTGACCTCGACCTGGTTCACCTCGCCCTTGCCGTCCAGTCGAAACTTGGCTTCGGCAGTATCGAACTCGATCGCTCCGCGACGGCGACGCTGACCGTCCAGCGCCCGATACAGCGCGTGCAGATCCTCCAGCTGCGGCACATGCGCGGACAGACGCTCGCGCGCCGCCGCGTCCTGCTCGCCGACGACCTGCCAGACTTCGTCGTAGGTCAGGCGCGCATGCGAGCGCATGACGCCTTCGTAGAAGCGCGAGCGGGTGACTTCGCCCCGCTTGTTGACCGACATGTCACATACCAGGCAAAGGCGGTCGACCTTCGGGTTCAGCGAACACAGCCCGTTGGACAACGCTTCCGGCAGCATTGGCACCACGAAGCCCGGGAAATAGGTCGACGTGCTGCGCTCGAAGGCCTCTTCGTCCAGCGGTGTGCCGGGCTGCGTGTAGTGAGCGACGTCGGCGATGGCGACCACCAGCCGCCAGCCGCCGCCGCGCTTGGGCTTGGCATAGACGGCATCGTCGAAATCCTTGGAGTCGTCGCCGTCGATGGTCACCAACGGCAGGTCGCGCAGATCGGTGCGACCATCCAGGTCGCTCTCGCGCACGTCCACCGGCATCTTCTCGACGGCGGACAAGACCGCCTGCGGCCATTCGTGCGGCAGATCGTGCTGGGCGATGGCCACCTCGACCAGCAGCGACGGCTTGAGCCGGTCGCCGAGTACGCTGACGATGGCGCCGATGGGACCGCGTTTGGCATTGGGCGGCTCGGTGATTTCGGCGATCACCACCTGCCCGGCGCGCGCGCCGTTGCAGCGGTCCGGCGGAATCAGCACATCCTGATGCACGCGGTCGTCGTCGGGCACCACCACGGTGATGCCGCGCTCGGTCATCACACGGCCAACGATGCGCGAAAAGCGCCGCTCCAGCACCTCGGCGATCGCGCCCTTGCGGCGGCCGCGACGGTCGACGCTGACGATGCTGGCCAGCACGCGGTCGCCGTGCAGCACCTTGCGCATCTCGTACGGCGACAGATACAGGTCCGGGCTGCCATCGTCCGGGCGCAGGAAACCGTAGCCATCGGCGTTGGCCAGCACCTCGCCGGCAATGAGGTCCAGTTTGCGCGCCACGCCGTAGCCTTCGCGGCGAGTGCGCAGCAGCTGGCCGTCGCGGACCATCGCGCCCAGACGCTTGTCCAGGGCCTGCTGATCGACCTCCTCGGTCAATCCCAGCGCCTCGGCGATGGTCTCCTCGCGCATCAGCTCGCCGCGCGCTTCCAGCAGCGCAAGAATCGCTTCGCGACTGGGAATCGGGCGCGCGTAGCGTTGCGCTTCGCGTTCGGCCCAGGGATCGTTCGGCGATGCGCCGGCGGCTTTGCCGGGAATCTTGCCGGAACGTGTTGTTTTCTTGGTCAAAGGAAATCCTTGTGAGAATGATTGGCGCCGTCTTCGAAAAAAAGACCGCAGCCGGATGTTGACAAGTGGGCTTCAGGTGCCTATCTTACGCGGCTCCGCAACGCCCATGGCGTTGCCCGCACCTTGCCCAGGTGGCGGAATTGGTAGACGCACTAGTTTCAGGTACTAGCGGGTAAAACCGTGGAGGTTCGAGTCCTCTCCTGGGCACCATTTTAAGGTAACGCGACGCTAATACAGTCCCGGTACCGCCCTGAAAACCCCGCCTCGAGCGGGGTTTTTAGTATCTGCGATCCGCACCGATTCAGACTTCGCCGCCGGGACGCTCCAGGGTCGCCTTCAGCTCCACCATGTTGCCCTCTGGATCATACAGATACAACGACGGACCGCTGCCCTGCGCGCCATAGCGCTGACCGGATTCGCCGATGCGTACACCGTGCGCCTGCAGATGAGCGACGATGCGTTTTTCGTGGAACGGATCCACGCGCAGGCACAGATGATCCATGTTGTGCCCCTCGTCGCCCGGCGCCGCGCCGCCCTTGCGGCCGATGGCGCCATCCACGCTGACCAGATCGATCAGACAACTGCCGGCGCGAAGCTGCAGCAACCCGATCTCCTCCTGCCAGCGTTCGGCGGTACAGCCGAGCACTTCGCAATAGAAGCGCCGCATGCGGTCGAGATCGTGCACGCGCAGTACCACATGATCGATCTGGGCGATGTCGAAGGGCGTGTCGGCCATGCCGAGACTCCATGGAACGCGAATCGGGCCTCATGATGCGGGCGCCCGAATGAACCTGTCCACACCACGGCGGACACGAGCAGGCAAAAAAAGGCGTTGGAGGCTGGCGAAAAATACGCCAGCGCCCTGTATAATCGCGCCCTGTGACACCACGGTGGGAGAAGCGGGGCAACCCGCTGCCGAAGGCGCAACGCCCGTAATCGCTCAGGCTCCCGTACCACCGCCGCGAAACGGCCCGTCGAAACACCGGCGCGCACGCCGCAAAACACTCTGGAGAGACCGGTTCGATCCGGCGCCGAAGGGGCAGAAAGCGCGACGCGCTTTTCAAACTCTCAGGCAAAAGGACAGAGGGGCGCGCAACGAGACATCCGCAGGATGCGTTCTGGCGTCACGTCCGCAAAAGCGGACTGCCCGGCGAATCACGCCGGCACGGCCACCGGAACCGCCCGCGAGGTCTCATCGACCGCCGCCCAGCTTCCGGACCGTCCGCCATGAGCCAGCCCTCCACGCCTTCCCTGCGCGACCTCGAACAGCGCGACGCCTTCGTCGCCCGTCACATCGGCCCCAACGACGCCGAAATCCAGCAGATGCTCGAGGCCGTCGGCCACGATTCGCTGGAAGCGATGACCGACGCCATCGTGCCCGGCTCCATCAAGTCCACCGCACCGCTGAACCTCCCGGACGCGATCACCGAGGAAGAGGCGCTGGCCCGTATCCAGGCCGTCGCGAAGAAGAACACCGTCGCGCGCAGCTTCATCGGCCAGGGCTACTACGGCACGCATACGCCCGCCGTCATCGCCCGCAACATCTTCGAGAACCCGGGCTGGTACACGGCCTACACGCCGTACCAGGCGGAGATCTCGCAGGGCCGCATGGAAGCGCTGATCAACTTCCAGACCATGGTCGCCGACCTGACCGGTATGGAAATCGCCAACGCCTCGCTGCTGGACGAAGCCACCGCCGCCGCCGAGGCCATGGCCCTGGCCATGCGCAAGGCCAAAGCGAAGTCGAACGTGTTCTACGTCGCCGACGGCGTGCACCCGCAGACGCTGGAAGTGTTGAAGACCCGTGCCGAGAGCCTCGACATCGAACTGCGCTTCGGCCCGGCCGCCGAAGCCGCCGAGGACGACGGTTTCGGCGTACTGCTGCAGTACCCGGACACCTTCGGCCGCATCGCCGACCACGCAGCCCTGACTGCCGCCGTGCACGCACGCGGCGCACTGGTCGTGGTCGCCACCGATCTGCTGGCGCTGACCCTGATCGCCTCGCCCGGCAGCTGGGACGCCGACATCGTCATCGGCAACAGCCAGCGCTTCGGCGTGCCGCTGGGCTTCGGCGGCCCGCACGCCGCCTGGCTGGCCTGCCGCGACGCCTACAAGCGCAACATGCCGGGCCGCCTGATCGGCGTGTCGGTGGACGCCGAGGGCAAGAAGGCCTACCGCCTGACCCTGCAGACCCGCGAGCAGCACATCCGCCGCGAGAAGGCGACCTCCAACATCTGCACCGCGCAGGTGCTGCTGGCGGTGATGGCTGGCATGTATGCCGTCTACCACGGCCCGGAAGGCCTGCAGCGCATCGCCCGCCGCACGCACCGCCTCACCGCCATCCTCGCCGCCGCGCTGCGCGAGGCCGGCATCCAGGTGGACGGCGACTTCTTCGACACCCTGCACATCACCGGCGTTGACGCCACGGCCCTCCACGCCAAGGCCGCTGTCGCCGGCATCAACCTGCGCGACATCGACGACACCCGTGTCGGCATCAGCCTGGACGAGACCACCACCCGCGCCGAAGTCATGACGCTGGCCGGCCTGTTCGGCGCCACCATCAGCGACGTCGACGCCTTGGACGCCGCCACGCCCGACGCCCTGCCCGCCACCCTGCTGCGTCGCACGCCGTTCCTGACCCATCCGGTGTTCAACACCCACCACAGCGAGCACGAACTGCTGCGCTACCTGCGCAGCCTGTCCGACAAGGATCTGGCGATGGATCGCACCATGATCCCGCTGGGCAGCTGCACCATGAAGCTCAACGCCACCTCGGAAATGATCCCGGTGAGCTGGCCCGAGTTCGCCCACATCCATCCGTTGGCACCGGCTGTGCAGACCGCCGGCTACGCCCAGCTCATCACCGAGCTGGAGCAGATGCTGGCCGAATGCACCGGCTACGATGCCGTCAGCCTGCAGCCGAACTCCGGCGCGCAGGGCGAATACGCCGGCCTGCTGGCGATCCGCGCCTGGCATCGTTCGCGCAATGAGGGCCACCGCAACGTGTGCCTGATCCCCGAGTCCGCACACGGCACCAACCCGGCCTCCGCGCAGATGTGCGGCATGAAGGTGGTGGTGACCAAGTGCGACGCCAACGGCAACGTCGACGTCGAGGACATCCGCGCACAGGCCGAGAAGCACGCGAACGACCTGGCCGCGATCATGCTGACCTACCCGTCCACGCACGGCGTGTTCGAGGAAGACGTGGTCGAGATCTGCGAGATCGTGCATGCGCACGGCGGTCAGGTGTACACCGACGGCGCCAACATGAATGCGCTGGTCGGCTTGGCCAAGCCCGGCAAGTGGGGCTCGGACGTCTCGCACCTCAACCTGCACAAGACCTTCTGCATCCCGCACGGCGGCGGTGGTCCGGGCGTCGGCCCGTGCGCGGTGAAGTCGCATCTGGCGCCGTTCCTGCCGCGCGCGTTCGGTGGCGAAGGCGATGTCGGCATGGTCAGCCAGGCCACCTTCGGCAGCGCGTCCATTCTGCCCATCACCTGGATGTACATCACCATGATGGGCGCCGCCGGCCTGCGCAAGGCCAGCCAGGTCGCGCTGCTCAACGCCAACTACGTGTCCAAGCGCCTCGCGCCGCACTACAAGACGCTGTACACCGGCCGCAAGAAGCTGGTGGCGCACGAGTGCATTCTCGACCTGCGTCCGTTCAAGGACAGCGTCGGCATCGAGGCCGAGGACGTCGCCAAGCGCCTCATCGACTTCGGCTTCCACGCCCCGACCCTGAGCTTCCCGGTCGCCGGCACGCTGATGGTCGAGCCGACCGAGAGCGAGTCGCTGCACGAACTGGACCGCTTCATCGACGCCATGATCGAGATCCGCGAGGAAATCCGCGCGATCGAGGACGGCAAGCTCGACCGCGACGACAACCCGCTGAAGAACGCGCCGCATACCGCGACCATGGTCGCCGGCAGCGAGTGGACCCACGCCTACCCGCGCGAGTTGGCCGCCTTCCCGCTGGCCGTGCTCAAGCAGCAGAAGTACTGGCCGCCGGTTGCCCGCGTCGACAACGTCTACGGCGACAAGAACGTGTTCTGCGAATGCATCCCGGTCGAGGCCTACAAGGAAGCCGAAACCGAGGCATAAATCGTTTCTATTTCGGAGTTTTCCGACAGCGCGGGCCTTCGGGTCCGCGTTTTTTTATGCGCGCCCCAATCGTTCCTTCACGGTGTGCGAACGGCGTTCGTCGTCATTCCGGCTACGCCGGAGGCTCCTCGGGCGGAAGCTTGTCGAGCACGCCCTCCAGATCCTCGATCATCGCTTGCAGCGCATCATGCAGCTGCCCCTGGCGATCCATGAGATCGGCGATCGCATCGGCTTTCTTCAGCTTCGACAATTCGCCGTCGAAGACCAGCCACTCGGCGGTCAGCACCTCGACGTTGTTCTTGGCGTAATGCCGCATTTCCTTGAGTTGCGCCAGCGTATCGCGCAGGCGATCGGCCGTGCTTTTGCTGCTTTCGGCGGACATGACACGCTCCTTCGATGGAAGGTACGGCCATCGTACGCCGCACGCACACGCATCGCAGCGGGGCCTCATCGCCCGGCTTGTTCAGCGTCGCCAAGAAGGTATAACATTTGTTATAACCTGAGTGTGGAGCGATCTCATGAAACTGAAAATCACCGCCATCGGCAATTCCTCCGGCGTGATCCTGCCCAAGGATCTGTTGGCCCGGCTGCGCCTGCAGAAAGGCGACGAACTCTACGCCGTGGAAACGCCCGACGGCATCAAGCTGACCGCGTACGACCCCAAGCTGGCTGCACAGATGGAAGTGGCCGAACAGATCATGCGCGAGGACCGCCAGGTTCTGCACAAGCTGGCGCAGTAGCGGGGACCCGTCATGATTACCTGGATCGAGAAACCGCTCGCCCTCGCCATCCACGACCGCCAACTGGCCGAACATGGGGGCGGCAACGGCGTACGCGACGAGAGCCTGCTCGAGTCCGCATTGGCGCGCCCTCAGCAGATGCACACCTACGGCGAACCGCCTCCCAACCTGGCCGATCTCGCCGCATCGCTGGCGCATGCATTGGCGCGCAATCATCCCTTCGTTGATGGCAACAAGCGGACCGCGCATGTCTGCTACCGCGTCTTCCTGGCGCTCAACGATGCCCGACTGGTCGCCAGCGACGAGGAGAAATACGCACACATGCTGTCCCTGGCCGAAGGCCGCCTGAGCGAAGCCGAGTTCGCCGCCTGGTTGCGCGATCACCTGGAACTGGAAACCGACGGCAGCGTGCATGAGTCCCGTGAGCGCTACCGCGCCGGCTGAATCACCCGAGACATTCTGGAATCAAGCTTTGCAGCGCAGGCCGCAACGAGCGCGGGAACCCGTTCGGCCCGCACATCGGAGAGGGCGAGCATTGCTTTTCCGACAACACACCGCAGCAGCGGAGCCGCGGCAGCCGCTGATCAAAGATCGACACCCTCTCGCGGCACGGCGCCCTCTTCCACTTCCTTGCGCGTCGCCCAGCGCACCACTTTGCCGATGCTCAGCCCCTGCACCAGGATCGAGAACACCACGATGTAGTACGTCATGCTCAGGATCAGGTCGCGCGACGGGCCACTCGGCAGCGACAACGCCAGCGCGATCGAGATCGCACCGCGCAACCCACCCCAGGTCAGCACCTGCCACGCACCGCGCGGCATGTTGAAGTAACGCGACAGCACCGCCATCGGCGCGCCCGCGCACAGCAGCCGCGCCAGCAGCGCCACCACGATCATCCCGGCCGATACCAGCAACACCTGCAGCGAGAACGTCACCGCCGCGAACTCCAGCCCGATCAGCACGAACAGCACTGAATTGAGCATCCAGTCCAGCAGCTCCCAGAACTCGTCGTGGTGCTTACGCGTCAGCTCGGACATGCCGAACTCGCGCCCGTGCTCGCCGACCACCAGACCGGCCACCACCATCGCCAGCGGACCCGACACCTCCAGCTCGCGCGCCAGCGCATAGCCGCCGAGCACCGCCGCCAACGTGATCAGAATCTCGACCTGATAATTATCGATAGTGCGCAGGATGCGGTAGGTGATCCAGCCCAGAATGAGTCCGTAGATCAGGCCGCCGCCCGCCTCGCGCGCCAGCAGCATCGCACCGTGACCCCAATCCGGCACACCGCCGTCCGCGATCATGCCCAGCAGCATGGCGAACAGCACCACGCCGATACCGTCGTTGAACAGCGACTCACCGCTGATCACCACATCCATGCTGCGCGGCGCACCGGCACTGCGGATGATGCCCGCCACCGCCACCGGATCAGTCGGCGAAATCAGCGCCCCGAAAATCAGGCAATACGGCAGCGACAGCGAAAGTCCCGCCCAGCCCAACGCCAGCCACACCGCCCCGCCGATCAGCAGCGTCGAGGCAATCGTCCCCAGCACCGCCAACGCCGTCACATGCCACCGATACGCATGCAGATCGCTGAAATCCACCCCCAGCGCCGCCGCGAACAGCAGCACCGACAGCATGCCCTTCAGCACCACCTCGGGAAAATCGATGGACGCCAGCAACGACGTCTCGTAGTCATGCAGGCCACTGAAGCCCATCCCGTTGAGCAGCGCCAGCACCAGCGACCCGACCAGCGCAATCACCATCACCCCGATCGCCGTCGGCAAGCGCACGAAGCGATGATTGATGTAGGCCACGCCTGCTGTGATCACGAGCAAAACGACAGCTATGTTGAACATGCGCGGCTCCCAGGCAGTGGTGAACAAGCTCCTTATGATGCCATCCGCTCACATTACCGAGTAGACCATGCCCCACGCTCTCTAAAAAATAAAACCGCCCGGGGACCACTTTCAAAGCGGCGTCCTTTAAACACTATGGGAGTTAAAAGGATCAACTGAACCCACGCCCCACTCATCTCACACAATAAAATGAGCCAATACCATCAAGCCACTTACACCAAGGCAACGTCACCCTCATCGCAGGTGAAATTCACGCCCAAAAGGCGCATAAACTCAGTGGCAAAAACTCTAGTTAAAGCTCCATCGACAATATCATCGAGCCAGCCCCATGCACCGTCTTGATTGCACTCCAAAAACCAGTGCCGACCATCAGTGTCAACAACAATATCTATACTGCCAAAGAAAAACCCCATACGACGCATGAAAAACTTTATCTTTTTTGTTATTTCATCATCGATTGCACAAGGTTTGAAATTATCAAAAACATGCCCCTTCCGCCAATCAAGGGACGACGCCTTATATTTTTGAGAATCAATGCGGAAAGGAATGACTCTATCGCCAACAACAACCACTCTCAGCTCATATTTTTTGACAATCTCACGCTGGAAAAAATGGGGGCAGTAGCGTATCTGCTCATCGGAAGCCCCATCCAAATCTTCAGAAGAGACACGCATCGTCATGATGTTAAAAGGAACCCCCCCATCCCCCTCAGGCTTCACTTTAGCACCGGACAAAGATTTCATGATTATTTTTTCGGAATTTTCCGAATAGAAATCCTTTACGGAGTTCTTTTTATTCGTAACCATGGAAGGCGCTACTAGGAATCCAGACTCCGCAGCCAAGGCTTGCTGATAAGGCTTAATCATGCACATGCGAGATTGCAGTGAGTTCACAACTCGCGAACCACAAAAGCCGCATAGAAGCGAATAGAATGCGCGCCATTCACGAGCTGCATACCCTGCAGATTGGTCATCTCCCTTCAGATATAGCTCTGAACCAGGCAAAATTTTTACACGGTTCCAAATTATATAATTTTCAGCAAGAGGCTCACCATCTATACACAGAGAGTACCTCCCACTTTCATCCATCGATAATTCGAAATATGTATCATCCAGATAATCGATGACCTTTACTTCCACAGAACCATCATTTTCCAGCCAGGCTGACACGCGACTTACATGCGGATCAACCTTCGAACCCAAAACTACCAAAACAGGTTTCGCGGCTTCCATAACGTATAATCCCTGAAAAATAAACAAAGAGTGGGAGGGAGTTCTCCCTCCCACTTATTTCTTACAGATCCTGAATCAATTATTCATCAGAACCATCATCGCCACCATCGCTGTTAGGCGTAACAGTGATGGTATTCAGCTGCTTAGCTTTCAACAGGCCGCCAGACACATGGCCAAGCTCTGCGTCACGCAGTTCACGGATTGCAGCGAAGTCCTTCTCATGCTGAGTCAAAACAAACGGCTTCATATTAATCTCCTAAGCTTCAAAATTAAGCATCGTGAGCGATTTACTTGTGGCAAGTAGCCACACCATATTGCACGCTCGCAATGCATCCTTATCCTGGACACATTTCATCCAGGATGTTCTGCATGGCAAAGGCACGTGGACCTTCCGCCCTGCATGTCGCGAAATAGGCTCATGCCAAATTCGCAACTCCTTCCGGCACAGAAACTTTTTGCATACCTAAAGCACCAAGATCGATAACACGATCAGCACTGGCTATAGTTTCCGGCCTATGCGCAATAACAATTCGCGTCATATTCATCTTTTGTATGGCGCTATTAACGTATTTTTCCAAGCGCACATCTAGATGGCTCGTGGCCTCATCGAGGACCAATATTTTTGGCTTTCTATACAGGGCACGAGCCAAAATGATGCGCTGCTTCTGGCCACCAGATAAGCTAGACCCCATGTCACCCACTAAAGTCTCAAACCCCATGGGCATCACCGATATTTCATCGAAGATTCCAGCGGCACGCGCGGCTTCACAAACATCTTCAAAGTTCGCTTGTTGGTCGAAAAAAGAGATATTGTCAGCAATAGAACCAGCAAAAAGATTGTCGTCCTGCATCACCACTGCAACCATACCTCTGTAACGATTCATACCAAGAACTCGAATATCGACACCACCGACTGAAATTTTTCCGTCGCAAGGATTCAATAGACCAAGCATAAGCTTAGCCAAAGTAGACTTGCCACACCCAGAAGGGCCAATAATTGCCACGGACTCCCCTTCACATATTTTTAGACTATATCTATCGAATAACCAAGGATCGCTGTCTGAATAACGAAAACTAATAGATTCCATCACTAGCGTCGGATCCGGGTCCGCCCCGCTATATGCACTCGATGCAAAAGCCTCTTCCTCGGCCAAAGCAATATCAGATATGCGTTCTGCATGCAATTTCAGCATACGGAACTCAATGAATTTATCAATAAGCGCCCCCCCTTTGACCATGAACTGGTCCGCAATAACTAAAAAGGCGACCAACATGCCGAGAGTGAAATTTGCCTTAATGACCAAATATGCGCCCACTGTGACTAAAAATACTCTCCCCCCCGCCGATATCGACTTGCTCAGAGCATTGAATGCGATATCTATGCGCTGACTCTTAAGATCTCGGCGAGCCGCCTCATAGGTTGCACTCATCAGCTTCGCATTTCGCAAAGCTTGTTTATTGGCTAGCTTAATCGCCTGCACGCCGCGAACCGACTCCATGAGCTCAGTTTGCTGCCGTGCACGGTACACGATTCGCTCTTCATGCACTCTCCACATATATTTATATAAAATCATCCTTGCTGCCAAATACACTATAAACGCGGAGACGACTATTCCCGTTAACTTTCCACTGTATAAAAATAATATCAACAAGGCAACAATGCTCATCAAACCATCTAATACGGACTCAATAAATGAGCTTGTCAACGTGTTCTGTACAGCCGTCACGGAATTAAACCTGGACAAGACATCACCGATATGTCTTCTATGAAAAAAATCAAGAGGCAATTTTAATAAGTGGCCAAACAAATTGGTTACCCATTGCACATTTATGCTGGCACCCACCCATGTCAAAACCCAACCGCGGGCGAACTTTAAGGCCGACTGCAAAATTATCACTAACGAAAAAGCAAAACCCAATGTTAATAATAAAGCGGTATCTGTTGAGGTTAAAACTTGATCAATGACCAATTGCATTTGCAATGGAAGCAATAAACCCAAAATCTCTATCGCCAACGCCAAGCCCAATAACAATATAGCAGATCGCTTGAGGCCGACTATTGAGCCGAGCAGACTGAATAAAGAAACACTTTCCCGCTCATGCACTGGCTTAAAATTAGCTGCAGGTTTAACTTCAACCACGACGCCCGTGAAGTGCTCGCTTAACTCATCGGCGGTATATACACACCCCCCTTGCGCAGGGTCATATACTTCGAATTTGTTCTTGCCTAAACCATGCAGGACTACAAAGTGATTCATATCCCAATGCAATATGCATGGGAGCGATATAAAGCGCAAAGAATCGATATCGACCCGAAGAGGACGTGTATCTAAGTCTAGTTTGTTAGCAAATTCAATTAAATCGTGTAAATTAATACCCTTCAGTGAGCTATTGAATCGACGCCGAAGACTAGCAAGATCCACATCATGTCCATGGTAACGCGCAATCATAGCTATACACGCCAGACCGCATTCCGCCGCCTCATTCTGCATTATTAGTGGCAAACGCTTACGCGAAAGAAGCCTCTTTTTAATATCGTCTAATATCGCGTACATTCGACTTCCCCACTAACCTTCATCCTTGAATCCTGATCGTAAATGTCGTAATGGACCAACAAACCAGTACAGTATTTTACTACGACCTAAAATTACATCCGCCTCAAGCGCCATGCCAGACTTCAGGTAATGCTTCCGTCCGTAAGCGTATATTTCCTGCTTATCTATGTTGGCAATCACACGGTACATTCCTCCATTCGCCTTCTCATTTGTAATATTCTCGATATCCGATGATGACAATATATTATTCGAAACAAAACTTACCCCACCATAATATTGGCCAAACCTTTGGTAGGGAAACGCTTTATAATGCAGTACAACACGATCCCCCTTTCTGATGAAGCCTATTGCACTGCTAGGGACGACCAACTCCGCCTGCAGCTTGCTGCCCTTGGGTAAAATATCAACCAACTCTTGTTTCTGAGCAACACTCTGTCCCGGATAGGCAAAAAGGTTACTTACAACCCCTGCGACTGGCGCCCTCAACACAACAGCGTGCTCCGCCGCATTGGATGATATTGATTGTGAAACATCCGACAATTGTTCCTGTATTTTTTTATGCGCCAACTCCGCCTCGAGTGGAAGCCCTCGGAGTTTAGACTCGCTATCAGCAAGCTTCTGCGCCAACTCCAACTTTTTCTGCAGCAACTGCTTCAACTGGCTAATACTTTCAAGAGCTGTATCCCTCTGATTCAGAATTCTGAGCTTACTGACGACGCCCGTATCACCGATTTTTTTCCACTGTTCGTATAGATCCTGCGCACTGTTCGCTCGCACGCGCTGTATTTCAACTTGCTGCCCCAACTCGGACAGCTGCAACTTTAATGCGCGAACTCGTGACTTGAGATCGCCTTTACGTTGCTCATTTGACTCCGCCTGGGCTTTGAGCTGGGACTCTAGATTTTCTTTTTTTTGTTTTAGAGACTTTATAATTGAAGCATATGTATTCCCCATCGACGCACTGTCGATATCACGCGATATCTTCACAAGAGCTTGCCCCGCTCGCACTCGCGCCCCGTTCGAGACAAGTATTTTCGCCACGACACCGGAAGATCTCGCATTGACCGTAACGACTCCCTTGGTGGGCACAAGTACACCACGGACATGCTCATGCGCCGTGTACTCGCCGAACACGATGAGAAATGACAGAGATATTAGTACCAACGCGCTCAAGGCCAAGAAAAACCAGCCGAACCGTGGAGGGCGAAGAAGCACTGTACCCAGCCATCGTTCACGCTGAGCTGCAGCGACCTCTTCCCTAAAGAGCGGAGAGGACATCGGCATACATCCTTGCTAAGTTACTGCTCATACTTCCTGTACGCACCTATCCTAATCCTTTAAGAGCGAAGCCATACTCTTTGCACATTCAAAATGCTCTACCCCCGCCCTTTCAACAGACACGTTGAAAATGCTTTGATAATTCTGCATGCCCCGACCACAAAACGACTTCCGCCTTTGATCGGAATATATGTGTATTACCGGCAGGAGATGTTACAGAGCAAACCCTTTGCCACACCTTTTTTGTATACAGCCTTTGAGGGCAGACATGCAAGCCCTACCACTTTGGCTAGCGCGCAACCACCACAAAAAATTGGGATACACCCCCGCAAGAATCAGAAGAAATATGTGCGCCTCATCAAGTAGTGACTCGACCTTCGTCAGATGCGCTAAGCCTTCCTCGCCCTAAAACAAAAGAACCCCGCCGAGGCGGGGTCCACAGGGTCTTGCTGTACTACCGCTCACGCAAAAGGATCTTCCAACACAATCGTATCATCACGATCCGCCCCGGTTGCGACCAAGGCAAGACGGCAGTGGGAAAGCTCCTCGATAGCGCGAAGATAAGCACGCGCCGCCGCAGGCAGCTTGTTCCATTCGCGCACGCCGGAAGTCGGCTGGTCCCAACCAGGAAACTCGAGGTAAACGGGCTTGCACTCTTCCCAACCGTCGGCGTCGAGCGGGGCGAGCTCACGGCGTTTGCCGCGGTATTCGTAGGCGATGCAGACCTTGATGGTCTCCAGGCCGTCGAGCACGTCCAACTTGGTGATGGCCAGGCCGTTGATGGCGTTGATCTGCACGGCGCGCTGCAGGGCGACGAGGTCGATCCAGCCGCAGCGGCGGGGGCGGCCGGTGCTGGCGCCGAATTCGTTGCCGGCCTTGGCGATGTAGGCGCCGATCTCATCGTGCAGCTCGGTCGGGAACGGACCGCTACCCACGCGCGTGGCGTAGGCCTTGCAGATGCCCAGCACGTAGTCGATGTCGCACGCGCCGACGCCGGTGCCGGCGAGCGCGCCGCCGACGGTGGTGTTGGACGAGGTGACGTACGGATAGGTGCCGTGGTCGATGTCCAGCAGCGCGCCCTGCGCGCCTTCGTACAGGATGTTGCCGCCCTCGGCGCGCACGTCATGCAGCACGGTGGCGACGTCGTCGACCATCGGGCGGATGTATTCGCCCCAGGACAATGCGGCGTCCAGGACTTCCTTCTCGTCGACCGGCTCGGCCTTCAGCCACTGGGTCAGAACGAAGTTGTAGTACTCGACGGCGGTCTTGATCTTCTCCGGAAGCTCGTGCGGGTACATCAGATCGGCGACGCGGATGGAACGGCGCGCGACCTTGTCCTCGTAGGCCGGACCGATGCCGCGACCGGTGGTGCCAATGGCCTTGCCGCCGGCCGCCTTCTCGCGGGCCTGATCCAGGGCGATGTGGTACGGCATGATCAGCGGCGTGGCCGGGCTGATCTTCAGGCGCGAGCGGACTTCGACGCCGTTGGATTCCAGTTCGGCGATCTCGTTCTTCAGCGCGGCCGGCGACAGCACCACGCCGTTGCCGATGAGGCAGGTCACGCCTTCACGCAGGATGCCCGATGGGATCAGGTGCAGGACGGTCTTCTTGCCGTCGATGACCAGCGTGTGGCCGGCGTTGTGACCGCCCTGGAAGCGGGCCACGGCGCCGACGCGCTCGGTCAGCAGATCGACGATCTTGCCCTTGCCCTCGTCGCCCCACTGCGCGCCCAGGATTACGACTGACTTGCCCATCTCGATGTTCTCGCTTTGACTGGAAGTGCCCGTACCGGGCGGTTTCAGATTGAGTTTCACGGTTGGCGGACGGCGTCCGCCCTACGTTGCGTTGTGGTCTGATCCTGGAGTCGCGGGGTCCCGGCCTTCGCCGGGATGACGAACTTCGGATCTTGCGTTGGAACGGACATCGCGCGCGCGCAGGACAAGCATGGAGCAGGCTCGATCATGTCGCGATGCGGTTGCCGGGATGCCCATCCTGTCTTCTCCGTTGCCGGTCAACGACGCTTAAAACACGAACCGCAGCGTGATGACGCCGATAGCGAGGGCCGCGGCGCCGATCAGGCGCAGGGTCTTCGGTTCCATCTCCGCGGCCTGGCGCGCCATGCGCTGCCAGGCCTGCGGGGCCGCGAACAGCACCAGCCCCTCGAACACGAGCACCAGGCACAGCGCGGCGTAGAAATCCTTCGGCATGACGACGCGCCGGTCAGCGCTTGTTGCCGTCCTGATTGTCGAAGAAGCGCATGAAGTTGGAATCGGACTTCAGCACCAGCACGCCCTTGCCGTTGGCGAACGCGTGGCGATAGGCCTGCAGGCTGCGGTAGAAGTCGTAGAACTTCGGGTCCTGGCTGTAGGTCTTGGCGTAGATCTGCGCGGCCGTCGCGTCACCCTCGCCGCGTACCTTGGCGGCATCGCGGTGAGCATCGGCGATCAACACCTGACGCTGACGGTCGGCGTCGGCGCGGATCTTTTCGCCGGCTTCCTTACCGGTCGAACGCAGTTCGTTGGCCAGCTTGGTGCGCTCGGCGCGCATGCGCTTGTAGACCGAGTCGCTGACTTCGCTGGGCAGATCGATCTGCTTGATGCGCACGTCCACGACCTCGATGCCCAGCGACTTGCGCGTGGACTTGTCGGCCAGTTCGCGCACGCGCTTGGTGATGTCCTTGCGGCCGCCGGAGATGAGTTCGTCCAGCGGGCGCGCGTTGACCTCGAAACGCAGCGCGTCCTTGATGATCGGCGACAGACGCTGACGCGCCTGGGTCAGGTCGCCGGCGGTGGCCAGATAGTACGTGGTGTTCTTGGCGATGCGCCATTTCACGTAGAAGTCGACCTTGACGCTCTTCTTCTCCAGCGTGAAGTAGCGCTCGGGCTGCGCGTCCAGGGTCTGGATGCGCGCGTCGAAGCGCATGACCTGCTGCACGAACGGCCACTTGAAGTGCAGGCCCGGCTGGTCGTTGGTGCGCTCGATGCGGCCGAACTGCAGGACGATGGCGGTCTGTCCCTCACGCACGACGAAGGCCGAACTCCACACGCCCAGGACAATGAGAATGGCGACGATGGCGCTTGCGATCTTCACTGGCCACCTCCCGTGGTCGAGCTGGACTGGACCGCCGCGCCCTTCACGGCGTCGGACGGCTGCGAACCGTTCTTGGACTTGCCGAACAGCTTGTCCACCGGCAGATAGATCATGTTGCGACCGTTGCTGCCGTCGAAGACCTTCGGATTGTTGGCCAGCACGCTTTCCATGGTCTCCAGCCACAAGCGTTCGCGCGTGACCTGCGGCGCGGCGCGATACTGCGCCAGCAGCAGCTTGAAGCGCTCGGTGTCGCCGGTGGCACGGGCGATGCGCTCAGCCTTGTAGCCGGCCGCTTCGGCCGCGATGCGCGCGGCGGCGCCACGTGCGACCGGGACCACCTGGCTGGCGTAGGCCTGCGCTTCGTTCTCGATGCGCTGTTTGTCCTCGCGCGCCTTGTTGACGTCGTCGAAGGCATCGCGCACCTGATCCGGCGGCGACACGTTCTGGAAGCTGACTTCGGTCACGACGATGCCGCAGTGGTAACCGTCCAGCGTGCTCTGCAGCGCTTCACGGGTCTTGGCGACCAGTTCCGCGCCCTGCCCGGACAGCAGCGTGTCCATGTTGTTGTTGCCGACCACCGAACGCACGGCGGCCTCGGCGGCCTCCTTCAGCGTCTCGTCCGGGTCGGTCATGGAGAACAAGAACTTGCGCGCGTCCGAAACCTGGTACTGCACGTTGAAATCGACCGAGACGATGTTCTCGTCGTTGGTCAGCATGGTGGCCCGGTCGGAAACCGAACGCACCTGCGTCGTGAAGACCTTGCTGACATGCTCGATCGGCGCCGGCAACTTCAAATGGAAGCCCGGCGGCAGCGTGCGCGAGTACTGGCCGAAGCGCAGCACCACGCCGACCTGACGTGCGTCGATGACGGTGTAGCTGGACAGCACCACCCAGGCCAGCAGCAGCGCCACGATGATGGTGAACAATCCGCCGCCGCCGCGACCGAACCGGCCGAAGCGTGCACGCAGCTGTTTGAGGAATTTCTCGAAATCGGGGCCGTTGCCGCCATTGCCGCCAGAGCCGTTGTTGCGGCCCCAGGGATCGCGCTGCTTTCCGCCACCAGGTTCATTCCAGGCCATGGGTCAGGCGTCTCCTGCGGGCAGCCGGTGGGTCGGCGCATTGCGTCCACGCCGGCTGCTTGTCATGAAGGGTTCGTGCATCGCTGCGAAGGGTCGAATCCGGCACCCGCGATCAATGCGGCACGCCGGGAATACGAAACGATGCAAATGGTAGCAGATCGAGGCCGTGCAAGCCCCTGCCCCGGCGGGTTCAGACCGGCTCCTGCGGCGGCGCGATCGCCGCCTGCAAGGCACGCGCGGCCTCGTCGCCGGAACCGGCCAGCGGTGCCAGCACACTGCGCGGCGCGTCGAGGCGCAGCTGCCAGCCGTCGGCGTCGACGTGCTCTTCGGCGATGGCGCCGAGCGCGGTCAGGCGTGCGTGCATGCGGCCGGCGCTGAGCGGCAATTGCAGCTCGACGCGAACACGCTCGCCGCCGAGCCGCTCGCCCAGCGCCTGGCGCAGCAAGTCCAGGCCCTGCCCCGTCACCGCCGACAGCGACACCTGCTGGGGCACCCCCTCGCCGTCGCGCTGGATCGACGGTTCGGCATCGGTCAGGTCGATCTTGTTCATCACCCGCAACTGCGGCACATCGCCGGCGCCGATTTCCGCCAGCACCTCGTTGACCACCTGCGCCAGCAGTTCACGCTCGTCGTCGGCGGCATCGCTGACGTGCAGCAGCAGATCGGCGTCGCGCGCCTCCGACAGCGTGGCGCGGAAGGCGGCGACCAGGTCATGCGGCAGCTCGCGGATGAAGCCGACGGTGTCGGCGATCACGGCCGGTCCGCAGGACAGGTCCTCGATGCGGCGCACGGTCGGATCCAGCGTGGCGAACAGCTGATCGGCCGCGTACACGCCACCGGTGGTGATGACGTTGAACAGCGTGGACTTGCCGGCGTTGGTGTAACCGACCAGCGCCACGCGCGGCACCGTGTTGCGCAAACGCGCACGGCGCTGCTGCTCACGCTGCGTGTTCACCTTCGCCAGACGCTGGGTCAGCATCTTGACCCGCGCGGCAAGCAGACGGCGGTCGGTTTCCAGCTGCGTCTCGCCGGGGCCGCGGTTGCCGATGGCGCCGCCGCGCTGGGTATCCAGATGCGTCCAGCCGCGCACCAGGCGCGTGGCCAGGTGCTTGAGCTGGGCCAACTCGACTTCCAGCTTGCCTTCGTGCGAACGCGCGCGCTGGGCGAAGATGTCCAGAATCAGGCCCGCACGGTCGACCACGCGCGCCTTCAGATGCGCTTCGAGGTTGCGTTCCTGTACCGGCGTCAGCGTGTGGTCGACCAGCACGAGATCAGCTTCGACGCCGCGCACGATCTCGGCCAGTTCGTCGGCCTTGCCGGAACCGATGTAGAACTTCGGGTTCGGACGGTCGACGCGCGCGTCGAGCCGCGCCAGCACTTCGGCGCCGGCCGAACTCACCAGTTCGACGAATTCGTCGGCGCGGCTGGCGCTGTCGACGTCGCCGCGGCCATGCGGCAGGACGACGACGGCGCGCTCGCCTTTTTTCTCACGTTCAAACAGAGGCGTTCACCCTGAGGATGCGTGCCGCGATGCGGAATGCATCGACGGCGGGACGCATAGTGTAACGCCGGCGCCCCGCGACGGAGGCGGATCGAGCCGCGAAGCGCCCCGCGCAGGGGCCGCGGTTCAGGCTTCGGCGGATTCCGCCTGCTGGTTGTTCTGCGCGCCATGGTCGTCCAGACGCACATTGCGGCTGGGCACAACCGTGGAAATGGCGTGCTTGTACACCATCTGGCTGACCTGATTGCGCAGCAGAACGACGAACTGATCGAACGATTCGATCGTGCCTTGCAGCTTGATGCCGTTGACCAGGTACACGGCGACCGGAACGCGCTCGCGGCGCAGGGCGTTCAGGAACGGGTCTTGCAAGGATTGTCCCTTGGACATTGTTGTTATCTCCCCTCGCCTCGCTGCGCGCAGACGCGCGCAAGGCATGATGCAGGCAACCGGCGAAATGGCATGCCGAACCGTTCCGGCAGCCCCGATCGCAACCCGCCCGTTCCGTTCGGCTTCCTCGCCGGACGAAACAGGCACTGACGGGAATCTTAAACCCCTGCCGTTTTCGCGCAAGCACGTATTCGGCATAAATGAACGCGGCCGTTCGCTATAGAGCTTTCAGAACTCATCAGGGCGGGCGAAGCATGTTCTGGAGGGGGAGAAAGGTGATGCGCAACGCACGCTGCGCAGGCGACTTCGCGTAACGTGCAGAGCCATGTCCGGGCATCCCGGGCCACGCTGAAGCTTCCGATGCAGAGGTGACACAGACGGCTCGCAGGTCGACGGCGCATCCAAGACGATGACCGCGACGAACGGCGCGGCACAGAAGGAAGAGACTTCGGGGCTAGCCCGTCCCGGCATGCGCGAGGAATCTGTGCACGGAACGGCGCGCTTCCGCGAGTACATCCTGCCGGTCCGGGTCCAGGCAACGCGCGTCGAATTCGCGGCGCAGCCAGGTGGTCTGCCGCTTGGCCAGCTGACGTGTGGCGAAGACGATGCGTTCGGCCAGCTCCTCGCGCGGCAGCTCGCTGTCCAGATACTGCCAGGTCTGCCGATAACCGACGGCGCGGATGGCCGGCAGTTCCGGCTGCAGATCGCCGCGAGCGCGCAGGCACCGAACTTCCTCGATCAGGCCTGCTTCGAGCATACCGTCCACGCGTGCCGCAATGCGCGCATGCAACCGTGTACGGTCGACCGGCAGCAGCGCCAGTTTCAGCACGCGCCACGGAAAATGCGGCGCGGACGGTCCCTGCTGCAGGGTGCTCAGCGGCTGGCCGCTGAGTTCGATGACCTCCAGCGCGCGCGACAGGCGCTGTGCGTCCTGCGGGCCGATGCGCGCCGCCGCCTGTGGATCGAGCGCGCGCAGGCGCGCATGCAACGCCGGCCAGCCTTCGCGCTCAGCCTCGGCCTGCAGGCGCGCGCGAATCCCGGGATCGGCCTCCGGCAGCGGCGACAGCCCGTGCTGCAGGGCGCGGAAATACAGGCCCGTGCCGCCGACCAGTAGCGGCACCCGACCCTGCTCCGTCGCCTCGCGCATGGCCAGCAGCGCATCCTCGCGGAAGTCCGCCGCCGAATACGGCTGCGCCGGGTCGCGAATGTCGATCAGCGCGTGCGGATAGCGGCGCAGCGTGGCCGCGTCCGGCTTGGCGCTGCCGATATCCAGCCCGCGGTAGACCAGCGCCGAATCGACGCTGATCAGGGACAGCGGAAACTCGTCGCTCAGCGCACAGGCAAGATCGGTCTTGCCGGTGGCGGTTGGCCCCATCAGGAAAATGGCAAGCGGGCGGGTATCGGTCGCGGACATGCGCGGCATTGTAGGCAATGCGGACACAAAAAACGGGCGACGCACGCGCCGCCCGTTCTCCTGTCGCCGAAGGATCGCGTCAGCGCCGGGCTGGCACGCCCATCTCCTTCAGCAGATTGTCGGCATGATCGAGGTGGTGCATCACCCACAGCATGTAGCGCACATCGACGTGGATCGAGCGCGTCAGCTTCGGGTTGAACAACCAGTCGGAGCTGACCGACTCCCAGTTGCCATCGAACAACAGCCCCACCAGTTCGCCGTTCGCATCCAGCGTCGGTGAGCCGGAGTTGCCGCCGGTGGTGTCGACGTTGGTCAGGAAGTCGACCGGCAGCGAGCCGGTCCGCTTCGAGGCGTAGCCGTCGTAGGCCTTGGCGCGGATGGCCTCCAGTTCGGCCTTGGGCGCGTTGAACGGTTTCTTGCCGGTGTCCTTCTGCAGGATGCCTTCAGCCGTGGTGAACGGCAGGTACTCGACCGCGTCTCTCGGGCTGTAGCCGCGCACGGTGCCGAAGGTGACGCGCAACGAGCTGTTGGCGTCGGGATAGATCGGCCGACCCTCAGCGCGGTTCCAGGCCAGCATCGCCTCCATATAACGTGGACGCAGCGTCTGGAACTGACCGCCAATGGCCTTTTCCTCCTGCTCACGCTGCTTGAGCTCCGGCATCAGAGCGCGCGCCAGGGCGATCATCGCATCGTCGCTGGCCGCGATCTGCTTGGCATCGGCACCGAACCACTTCAAACGGCCCTTGGTGGTGGTCAGCGACGTGCCGGCATACAGCGCCGCAGCTTTCTTCTCCAGCGCGGCCGGATCGCGGGCGCCGTCCAGCCAGGCATCGAGTGCCTTCATGCGCTGGTCGGCGGGCAGCTTCACGTAGCGCTGCAGGCCGTAGACCAGCATCTGCCGATCCACGCCCGGATCCATCCGTCGCGCCATCTGTTCCAGACGGCCCTTGATACGCGGCTCGTCGCGCTTCTGCAGGCCCTGCTCGCGCTCCAGATCGGGCTTGCCGCGTTCGTCGGCCAGGCGCACCAACTGAATGGCCGTGCCGAGCAGGCCGCGCGTCGCCAGCGACGTGTCCAGATTGCGCTCGCGGTTCGCACGCTGCGCGGCAATCAGAGTGCGCAGCTTGGCGATGTCGGCAGTCAGGGCACGGTTCTCGGCACTCGGATGCGCATTCAGCCACTGCATCAGCCCCGCCTCTCGCGCACGTTTGACCTCGACGGCATGCGCCTTGGTCAAGCCGGCCAGCTGACCTTCGAAGTTCTTGAGGCCGTTGTTGATGCTGGCCACCCTGCCCGCGTATTTCACCGCGACCTTGGGATCCGCCTTGCCGGCCTTCTCGATGATGCCCAGCAGATCGCCGTAGACCTTCTGCAACGTCGGATAGCGCCAGTCGATCGCGTCCGCCACTTCCTCGGCCAGGCGATAGCGGTTCGTGCGGCCCGGATACCCGACCACCATGGCGAAGTCGCCAGCCTCCAATCCCTTCGGATTGACCTTCAACCAGTGCTTGGGCATGTACGGCACGTTGTCTTTGCTATAAGCCGCGGAACGCCCATCCGGCGCAACGTAGGCACGCAGGTAGCTGAAGTCGCCGGTGTGGCGCGGCCACATCCAGTTGTCGACGTCGCCGCCATACTTGCCGATGGATTCCGGCGGCGCATAGACCAGACGCACGTCCTTGATCTCGCGCTGCTTGATCAGCTGGTAGCGGTAGCCGCCATAGAAACTGTAGACATCGCAGCGGAAGTCCTCGCTGGTCTCGCACTGCTTGACCAGGGTTTTCTCGGCGGTGTCGATGGCGTTGTAGCGGTCCAGTGGCGTCATGTCCGGCTGGATCGCCGCCTTGATGTCGCCGGTGACGTCGCGAATGCTCTCGGTGACGTAGATGTGCAGATTCGGACCGCCCGGCAACTCGGCCGCCTTGGTTCCGGCCAGAAAGCCGTCCTCGATCAGATTCTTCTTGTCGGTGGAGTTGTACTGCAGCGCACCGTAGCCGCAATGGTGGTTGGTCACGATCAGGCCCTGCGGCGACACGAACGAGCCGGTGCAGAAACCCAGGCTCACCACCGCGCCCATGGGATACGCCGTGAGGTCGGTCAACGTCTTCGGGTCCAGCTTCAGGCCTTCGGCCTTCAGCGTCTTGGCCAGCTTCGGCAGCTGCGAAGGTTGCCACATGCCCTCGTCGGCACGGGCGGCTTGGGTCATGCCTAGGCTCGCGGTCAGCGCGGCCGCAATCAACAGTCGTCGCACAACATTCTCCTGGTGTTCGCGTCCCCTCACGGGACGCTTACCTGGACGGATCTTCCGCCCGGATCACCGCTTATGCCCGAAAGTCGACGCAATGACAACCTGAATAAAGTCATACACTTACATCAACAGCCTGGGGATTGCGCGACCCCTTATAATGACCGCTTACGCAGGAGGTTTTTTGCATGTCACAGACGATGAAGGCGCTGGTCAAGCGCGAGGCGGCCGAAGGCATCTGGATGGAACAGGTGCCGCTGCCCGAGATCGGCCCGAACGAAGTATTGGTGAAGGTGGAGAAGACCGCGATCTGCGGTACCGACCTGCACATCTACAAGTGGGACGAGTGGGCGCAGCGCACGATCAAGCCGGGCTTGGTGATCGGTCACGAATTCGTCGGTCGCATCGTCGACATGGGGCCCGGCGTGACCGGCTACGAGGTCGGCCAGCGCGTGTCGGCCGAAGGCCACATCGTCTGCGGTCACTGCCGCAACTGCCGCGCCGGACGCCAGCACCTGTGCCCGCACACCATCGGCATCGGCGTGAACCGTAACGGCGCGTTCGCCGAATACGTGGCCGTGCCGGCCTCGAATCTGTGGCCGATTCCGGACCCGATCTCGTCCGAGCTGGCCGCATTTTTCGACCCCTACGGCAACGCCGCGCACTGTGCGCTGGAGTTCGACCTGGTCGGCGAGGACGTGCTGATCACCGGCGCCGGCCCCATCGGCATCATCGCCGCCGGCATCGCCAAGCATGTCGGCGCGCGCAACGTGGTCGTCACCGACGTCAACGACTACCGTCTGAAGCTGGCCGCCGACATGGGCGCGACGCGCGTGGTCAACGTATCCAAGGCGCGCTTGAAGGACGCGGTCGCCGATCTGCACATGGACGGCTTCGACGTCGGCATGGAGATGAGCGGCAACCCGCACGCCTTCAACGACATGCTCGAATGCATGTACCACGGCGGCAAGATCGCCCTGCTCGGCCTGCTGCCCCAGGGCGCGGGCGTGGACTGGGACAAGATCATCTTCAAGGGCCTGACCCTGCACGGCATCTACGGCCGCCGCATGTACGAGACCTGGTACAAGATGACGCAGATGGTGCTGACCGGCTTCCCGCTGCAGAAGGTGCTGACGCACCAGATCGGCATCGACGACTTCCAGAACGGCTTCGACCTGATGGCGGCGGGCAACTGCGGCAAAGTCGTGTGTTCTTGGACGTGACACCCGTACCTACGCACAACCCATCGGGACGTCATCCCTGCGGACGCCGGACAAGCGCGCAGCGCGCAGAACGTCCGCAGGACGGCCCCGGAGGGGCGAGCGCAGCGAGTAACCCAGCGATTTCCACGCAGCGTTGAAAGACGCTTGGTTCCTGCTTTCGCAGGAATGACGATCCTGTGTGTCACTCGCACCAACGCCTTTTTTCGCCATACTGGAGCATGGGAGACCCGACATGGCCTACACCATCCGCGAACGCCTGAAGACCGAACTCGAAAGCATCCGCAACGACGGTCTGTACAAGGACGAGCGCATCATCACCTCGCCGCAGTCGTCGGAGATCACCCTCGCGGACGGCCGCAAGGTGCTCAACTTCTGCGCCAACAACTACCTGGGCCTGGCCGACAACGCCGAGGTCATCGCCGCCGCCAAGGAGGCGCTGGACACGCACGGCTTCGGCATGGCCTCGGTCCGCTTTATCTGCGGCACGCAGGACCTGCACAAGCAGCTGGAAGCGAAGATCGCCGAGTTCTTCGGCACCGACGACGCCATCCTGTACGCGGCCTGCTTCGACGCCAACGGCGGTCTGTTCGAGCCGCTGCTCGGCCCCGAGGACGCGATCATCTCCGACGCGCTCAATCACGCCTCGATCATCGACGGCGTGCGCCTGTGCAAGGCCAAGCGCTTCCGCTACGCCAACTCCGACATGGCCGACCTGGAAGCCCAGCTCAAGGCCGCTGACGAGGCCGGCTGCAAGGCCAAGCTGATCACCACCGACGGTGCGTTCTCGATGGACGGCTACGTCGCCAAGCTGGACGAGATCACCGCCCTGGCCGAGAAATACGGCGCGCTGGTGCACATCGACGAATGCCACTGCACCGGCTTCCTCGGCAAGACCGGTCGCGGCTCGGCCGAGGTGCACGGCGTGATGGACAAGATCGATATCTTCACCGGCACCCTGGGCAAATCGCTGGGTGGCGCGGTCGGCGGCTTCACAACCGGCCGCCAGGAGATCATCGACATGCTGCGTCAGCGCTCGCGTCCGTATCTGTTCTCCAACTCGCTGCCGCCGCACGTGGTGGCCGCGGGCATCAAGGTGTTCGAGATGCTCGACGCCGCCGGCGACCTGCGCGAGAAGCTGGTCGAGAACACGGCCTACTTCCGCCAGCGCATGGAAGAAGCCGGCTTCGAGATCAAGCCGGGCAACCACCCGATCGTGCCGGTGATGATCCACGACGCGCCCAAGGCGCAGGCCATGGCCAACGCACTGCTCGACGAGGGCATCTATGTCACCGGTTTCTTCTTCCCGGTGGTGCCGAAGGGCCAGGCGCGCATCCGCACGCAGATGAGCGCGGCGCACACCCGCGAACAGCTGGACAAGGCCATCGACGCGTTCACCCGCGTCGGCCGCTCGCTGGGCGTGATCGGCGGCTGAATCTCCGCCGCCCGCGGCATTCACGAACGCCGCGGGCGGGAGTAAGCTGGAACGCAGACCGGCTTCCCACACGAAGCCGGTCTGGAGTCGCGCCGCAGGGGCGACGAAGGCGCGGTTCCCCGTCGCGGGCAGGGAACGCGCCGCGTGTGCCGGCAACCCGGCCGCGCCCAGCGGAACGGCGCGACCCCGAGGAGGCAGCGCCATGAGCGAGACAAGACTCCATCATCTTCTGCACGAGCAGCACGTCCCCTACGAAGTCATCCATCACACCCGTGCGATCACCGCGCAGGAAGTCGCCGCCAGCACCCACATCCGTGGCGACATGCTGGCCAAGACCGTCATGGTGAAACTGGACGGCCGTCTGGCCATGGTGGTGCTGCCGGCGGCGCACCGCGTACCGCTGGGTCACCTGCGACACCTCACCGACGCGTCACGGGTCGAACTGGCGACCGAGACCGACTTCCGCGACCGCTTCCCGGATTGCGAAGTCGGTGCGATGCCGCCGTTCGGTCATCTGTATGACATGGATGTGTACCTCGACGAACGTCTGGCCGGGAACGAGGAGATCGCCTTCAACGACGGCACGCACACCGACCTGGTGCGCATGCCCTACGTCGAATTCGAGCGTCTGGCCAAGCCGCGACACGTGCACCTGTCCAACGCATCGCCCCGCATGTAGCCGCAGGTCCCGGCATTCAGCGCAACCCGAAGAGAGGCGGTATCGCCGGGAAAGCACGGGCCAGGACATGATCGCGCGCACCACGGTACGACGTGGCCGGACCGACGCGGGTTGCGCCCGGTCGGGGTCATTCGCCGGCCGGCTTGCCCTCTGCGTGTGATTCGGTATCGCCTTCGAGCCGTTCGCGCAACGTATCCAGCAGCTTGCGCAGCGGTTCGGCATCGTGATCCCAGCGGACGGTGTCGTGCATCATGGCCTCGATGGCTTCGACCTGACGCAAGATCGGCTTGCGCGCCTTGTGCGCGCCCACGCTGGCCGACAGCGCCAGCAGCACTTCCAGCAGACGACGCAGGATCGCCACGTTGCCCGATGCGTTCTGACGGATCTGATCGAACCCCAGCGCGATGAAGTCGCCCAGTTGCGGTGCCTGCGTGATGACGCGGATGCAGCCGTCGCGCACGCGCATCTGCGCGGGCAGACGACGCTCGGCCATGCGCAGCAGCATCACGCCGATCCAGTTCACACACAT
This sequence comes from Oleiagrimonas citrea, assembly GCF_012395255.1. Taxonomy (GTDB): domain Bacteria; phylum Pseudomonadota; class Gammaproteobacteria; order Xanthomonadales; family Rhodanobacteraceae; genus Oleiagrimonas; species Oleiagrimonas citrea. The sequence continues at coordinate 68,760 of NZ_JAAZQD010000003.1, read as the reverse complement.
CACGCCCGTGGTGGTCTCGTTGACGCCGGGCGACAGCGCCTTCAAAGCCACATCGACCAGCTGACGCAGACCGTAGCCGGGATCGTTCGCCAACGTGCGCTGATCGCCAAACGACCAGACCGCGCGCATGGCATCGATGCGCTCGTCCTCGACCGGCTCCGGCGTCACCAGTTCAGCCAGCGCCTCGCCTTCGGCAACGAACTCACCGGCGTTGCGGTACACGCGAATCCATCCTTTGCACGCTTCGGCCCGCTCCGCCAGCGCAGCGTAGGAAACCCCCGTGAGATAACCGCTGCGGTGTGCACGCAGCGTACTTCGATGCTCCCCCTGCGGACGCTCCAGATCGACATTGTCCTGCTCCGGCGGCGCGAACCGTTCGGGAAAATGGTGATCGATCGAGGGCAACGCGTCGCGCGCGATGGCTGCGACGACATTGGTGGCCTGCAACCCGATGGCGATGTGGTGGATGAAATAGATCAGGATGCCGATGGCGAAAAAAGCCAGCACCATCGCCATCAGCAGCGCCAGCGCCGGTGCATGCGCGGCGTCGCTGGCGCTGGACAGTGAACGCAGCACCAGCATGCAGTAGATGAAGATGCCCAGAAAGCTGCCCAACACCGTCTGGTTGCCGCGATCGCCGATGAAATTGCGCAGCACGCGCGAGGTGTACTGACCCGCGGCCAGAGTGAAGGCGGCGATGGTGATGGAGAACACCACGCCGGCGATGGTGATGATCGAGGTACCGATCATCTGCAGGATCGCGGTGGCGCCGCGGATGCGCACGTCCATCACCGCATTGACCCCCGCACCGTAGTGCTTCCACCACTCGGGCGGCAGCGCCGCGTCGGCCGCCAGCAGCGCGTAGGCCAACACCACGGACGCCAGCACGATCAGCGTCGGCACGAACCACAGGCTGGTCCGCAGGGTATCCAGCCACAGGCGAATGCGATTCATCGCGTCTCCTCGTTGCGGTTGCATCGCGCTCTCGACGGCAGCCGCCGGAGCTCGCGGGACCCGCCCAGTCTACATACCCGAAACAAGGTCGAAAAAAACCGGCGCATCGGCGTTTTCTGCTGCATCCGATCCGCTTCGCCCTGCGTATCTCTCCACAGACCCGTCACACGGAACCGATTCATGCCCTCCACCGCCCGTCCCGACCGCATGCACCAACGCCTGTGGACCGCGATCCGCCTGTGGTTCGACACCGGCGCGCAAGTCGACGAACACGACGCCAACGCCGACCGCATCGACTGGGCGCGGGTCGTGCCCTTCATCGGCATGCACCTGGCCTGCCTGGGCGTGTTCTACGTCGGGGTGTCGGCCTTCGCGCTGTGGACGGCGCTGGCGCTCTACCTGATCCGCATGTTCGCGATCACTGCCTTCTACCACCGCTACTTCTCGCACCGTGCCTTTCGCGCCCCGCGCTGGCTGCAGTTCGTGTTCGCCGTGATCGGTGCCAGCGCCGTGCAGCGCGGACCACTGTGGTGGGCGGCGCACCATCGCAATCACCATCGCCATTCCGATGAGCCGGCCGACCTGCACTCGCCGGTGCAGCGCGGCTTCCTCTGGAGCCACATGGGCTGGTTCCTGACCCGGCGCGGTTTCGTCACCGATTGGTCGGTGATCCCCGATCTGGCGAAATATCCGGAGCTGCGCTGGATCGACCGCTTCGACATCGTGGTGCCGGTCGCCCTCGCCGCCGGCCTGTTTTTCCTCGGTGACTGGCTGCACGCCGCGCACCCGGCGCTGGGCGTGACCGGTGGCCAGTTGCTGGTGTGGGGCTTCTTCGTCTCCACCGTCGCCCTGTTCCACGCCTCGGTGACGATCAACTCGCTGGCGCACCGCTTCGGTTCGCGTCGTTTCGCCACCCGCGACAACAGCCGCAACAATCTCTGGCTGGCCCTGCTGACCATGGGCGAAGGCTGGCACAACAACCATCACCACTTCCCGGGCTCGGCGCGCCAGGGATTCCGCTGGTGGGAGATCGACGCGACCTACTACGGCCTGCGCCTGATGGCCGCGTTCGGACTGATCCGCGCGCTCAAGCCGGTCCCAGTCGGGCTGCGTCGTCCGCACGGGAAGCCCCGCGCATGAGGTCGCGCATCGCCGTCATCGGATCGGGCATCGCCGGGCTGGCCAGCGCCTGGCTGCTGTCGCGCGAACACGACGTCGTGCTGTACGAAGCCGCCGACCGGCTCGGCGGCCACACGCATACCCACGACATCGAGATCGACGGTCGCAGCTACGCCATCGACAGCGGATTCATCGTCTACAACCCCACGCACTACACGCTGCTGTGCCGGATGTTCGAGGAACTCGGCGTCGCCGGCCAGCCGACCAGGATGAGCTTCGCCGTGCACGACGAGCGCAGCGGTCTGGAATACAACGCCACCAGCGTCAACAAACTGTTCTGCCAGCGCCGCAACCTTTTCTCGCCGCGCTTTCACGGCATGGTCCGCGACATCCTGCGCTTCTACCGCGAAGCGCCCGCCTTGCTGCAGCAGGACGGGCCGGGTCCGACGCTGGGCGAGTATCTCGGCGCGCAAGGATACGGCGACGCCTTTCGCGACCAGCACATCGTGCCCATGGCTAGCGCGCTGTGGTCCTCGCCGGAAGCGAAGGTGCTGTCGTTCCCGGCTGCCTATCTGGTCCGCTTCATGGCCAACCATCACATGCTGCAGGTCGATGGACGCCCGCCCTGGCGCGTGGTCCAGGGCGGTTCGAGTCGCTATATCGACGCGCTCCGCACACGCTGGAGCGTACAGGAACGCATCGGCTGCTCGGTCGATCGCGTCGAGCGCGCCCGCGATGGCGTGCGTGTGCGCAGCGCTGCCGGCGACGATCATTTCGATCAGGTGGTACTGGCCTGCCACAGCGATCAGGCCCTGGCGCTGCTCGGCGACCCCAGCGCCGAGGAACGCGAGATCCTCGGTGCGATCCCGTGGCAGGACAACGATACGGTCCTGCACACCGACATCGCTGTGCTGCCGCGTCGGCGCGCAGCCTGGGCGGCCTGGAACGCCTTGATTCCCGAGCATTCCGGTGCGGCCTGCACCGTCAGCTACTGCATGAACCATCTGCAGTCGATCGACGCGCCGCATACATTCTGCGTCTCGCTCAACTGCAGCGACCGCATCGACCCGGACCGGGTACTGGCGCGAATGCGCTATCAGCATCCGGTCTACACCCACGAGAGCGTCGCCGCGCAACAGCGCAAGGCGGAAATCCAGGGTCGCCGCAACACGTGGTTCGCCGGTGCCTGGTGGGGCTGGGGCTTCCACGAGGACGGCATGCGCAGCGCGGTCGAGGTCGCCAACGGACTGGGAGTGCACTGGCCGTGAACACGATGCAGCGTGAACGTCTCGACTCGACCGCCCCGCGACACATCCCGCGCGGAACGGCTCCTGCGGCCGATGCCGAACCACTCGCCAGCGGCATCTACGAAGGCTGGGTGCGGCACCGCCGGCACGCGCCGCGACCGCACGCATTCCGCTATCGCGTGGCGATGCTGTACATCGACCTGGCCGAACTCGACGACCTGTTCGAGGACCGTTGGCTGTGGTCCGTGGAAGGCACCAACGTCGCTGCCTTCCGCCGCTCGGACTATATGGGACCGACCAATCTATCCCTGGACGAAGCCGTGCGCCGGCGCGTCGCCGAGTCGACCGGTGCGCGCCCCGAAGGACCGATTCGATTGCTGACCCACCTGCGTTACTTCGGCGTCATCTTCAACCCAGTCAGTTTCTACTACTGCTATGCCGCGGACGGCGTCACGCTGGAAACCATCGTCGCCGAAATCACCAACACGCCCTGGAAGGAACGTCACGCCTACGTGCTGCCGATGGAGCACGCGCAGCGAAGCGCGCGCGCCGCGCACTGGCACTTCCCGAAGACCTTCCATGTCTCGCCGTTCATGGCCATGCAACGCGACTACGCCTGGCGCTTCACCGCACCCAGCCGCCACCTCGCAGTACACATGGACGTCCTGAACGGCACACAGCGGGAATTCGACGCAACGCTCGTGCTGCACCGACGCCCGCTGAACCGGGTCGGGCTGGCGCGGGTCCTGCTGCGCTATCCGCTGATGACGCTGAAAGTGATTGCCGCGATTCACTGGCAGGCACTGCGCCTGTTCCTGAAACGCACCCCCGTCTACGACCATCCCCGCAAACAAGGGAGCTGAAGCCATGGACATGCGAATCGACCAAGCCTACTCGGAACAGTCCCGCCCCTTCACCGGCCTGGAGAAAATGCTCCGCGCACGCCTGCTGAAGCAGATGGCGCAGCTCACGGACTGCCGGCTGACGCTGCGCGACCCACTCGGCGAGGAAACACTGGGGCAACCTGCCGCCGTTCCCGAGCACACCCTGCACGCGTCCATCCGCGTGCGCGATCCGGCGTTCTACCGTCACCTCGCCAGCCACGGCAGCGTCGGTGCGGGCGAGGCCTGGATCGATGGCCTGTGGCAATGCGACGACCTGGTCGCGCTGGTACGCATTCTGGTGCGCAACCGCGACATCCTCGATGCGATGGAAACCGGCATGGCTCGTCTCGGTGGTCTCGCGATGCGCGCCTGGCACGCCCTGCGCCGCAACACGCGCGGTGGCAGCAAGCGCAACATTGCCGCGCACTACGACCTCGGCAATCCGTTGTTCGAACTGTTCCTCGATCCGTCACTGATGTATTCCTCGGCCATCTACGCCGATCCGCGCGAATCGCTGGACGTCGCCGCCACGCGCAAGCTCGAACGCATCTGCCGCAAGTTGGACCTGAAGGCCGACGATCACGTGGTCGAGATCGGTACCGGATGGGGCGGGTTCGCTATTCACGCCGCCTCGCGCTATGGCTGCCGGGTGACCACCACGACGATCTCGCAGGAACAGTACGATCTGGCCCGGCAGCGGATCGCGCACGCCGGTCTGCAGGACCGCGTCACAGTGCTGCTCGAGGACTACCGCGACCTCGAAGGCCGCTACGACAAGCTGGTCTCCATCGAGATGATCGAGGCCATCGGCCACCAGTATCTGGGCACCTATTTCCGCACCGTCGCCAACCTGCTCAAGCACGATGGCGCGGCACTGATCCAGGCCATCACCATCGAAGACCATCGCTACCGGCAGGCGCTGAACGCGGTCGACTTCATCAAGCGCTACATTTTCCCGGGCAGCTTCATTCCGTGCGTCAGCGCGATGCTGCAGTCGGCGGCGCAGAGCAGCGACCTGCGTCTGTTCAACCTGGAAGACATCGGCCCGAGTTACGCACTGACCCTGCGTGCCTGGCGCGAGCGTTTCCTCGAACGCCTGCCGGACGTGCGCGAACTGGGCTACGACGAACAATTCGTGCGCATGTGGGAGTTCTATCTGGCCTATTGCGAAGGCGGATTCCTGGAACGTTCCATCGGCGACGTGCAGATGCTGTTCACGCGGCCGGGCAACCGACGCGCCTCCTGGCTGCCCGACCTGGAGTCCGCGTGAACATCTGGCTCAACGTTGTCGGATACCAGATCGTCTGGTTCATCGCCGTATGGGGTGCCGGACGCGGTCTGTGGTGGCCCGCGGCGCTGGCGATGCTGCCCTTCGCCGCGATGGTGCTGCGGGATCCGGAACGGCGCAGCGACCTGCAACTGATGGCTCTGATGGTGCCGCTGGGCTGCGCCATGGATTCGCTGATGGCCGCCAGCGGCCTGCTGCACTACGCCGCGCCGGTGCCGTCGCCGCACCTGGCTCCGCTGTGGATCGCGGCCATCTGGTGCAGCTTCGCACTGACCCTGCGACATACCTTCCGCTTCCTGTTCCGCCGCCCGGTGCTGAGCGCGCTGTTCGGCGGCATCGGCGGACCGCTGGCCTACCTGGCCGCCGCGCGCGGCTGGCAGGCCGTGCAATTCGGTGAAGGTCCGCTCCCCGGCCTGATCGCTCTGGCCGTGATGTGGGCCTTCGCCCTGCCCCTGATGCTGCGGCTAGCGCAGCGCATCGAGACACGCGCAACTACTGATTCCGGAGTCCGCCATGCCTGATCTTCCGCTGTGGGCACAACCTCTGCTGGTGTTCGCCACCACCGCCGTGCTGATGCTGCTGGCCTGGCTGCGTCAACGCGTCACGCGCAATGCCGGCATCGTCGATGTGGTCTGGGCCGGCACCATGGCCGCCAGCGCGGCCTGGTACGCCGCTGTCGGCAGCGGCTCGATGATCGCGCGCCTAGCCGTGCTGATCCTGGGCGGCCTTTGGGGCGCACGTCTGTTCGTGCACCTGTTCCGGCGCGTCCACAGCGAACCGGAAGACGGCCGCTACGCCTACCTGCGCGACTACTGGAACGACGCCCAAGGCAAGTTCCTGGCCTTCTTCATGGCCCAGGCCGGGTTCACCACCCTGCTTTCGCTGCCGTTCCTGGCGGCGGCGAACCACGTCCAGCCGCTACCGCGCTGGGCCCTGGTCCTGGCCGTCGCGATCTGGCTGGTCAGCGTCGGCGGTGAAGCGCTGGCCGACCGCCAGCTGGCGCGCTTCCGCGCCGATCCGGCGCATCGCGGCAAGACCTGTCGCGCCGGCCTGTGGCGCTACTCGCGCCACCCCAACTATTTCTTCGAATGGACCCACTGGTTCGCCTACCCGCTACTGGCCATCGGTTCGCCGATCGGCTGGCTGGCCTGGAGCGGCCCCGTGCTGATGCTGATCTTTCTGTACCGCCTCACCGGCATTCCCTACACCGAGGCGCAGGCCCTGCGCAGCCGCGGCGACGACTACCGCGACTATCAACGCAGCACCAGCGCCTTCATTCCCTGGCCACCCAAGGAGGACGCCCACTCATGAGCGACAGCATGGCTTTGACCTCATCGAACCACCGCATGCCGCGCGAACGCGGGCTGATCGGACTGGCCGAACGCGGCCTGGTTCCGGACAGCCTGCTCCGGCTCGGCATCCGCCGACTGTGCGCGCAACGCCTGCGCGAAGAACAGGAAGGCGGCGTCGAACTGCAGTGGCAGCATTTCAACGATCTGTTGAACGAGCTGCGCAAGAGTCCGTTGGCGATTCATACCGACGCCGCCAACGAACAGCACTACGAACTGCCGCCGGCCTTCTTTCGCGAATGCCTCGGACCGCGCCTGAAATACTCCAGCTGCTATTTCCCCTGGGGCAACGAATCGCTGGAAGAAGGCGAGAACGCGATGCTCGAGCTGTACGGCGAACGCGCCGAACTCGAGGATGGCCTGGACATCCTGGAACTCGGCTGCGGCTGGGGTTCGCTGACGCTGTGGATGGCCGAGCGCTATCCGCGCGCCCGCATCACTGCGGTCTCCAATTCTGGGCTGCAGCGCCGCCACATCGAAGCGCAGTGCCGCGAACGCGGTCTGGACAACGTTCGCGTCATCACCGACGACGTCAATCGCCTGGAACTGGACGCCGACGCCTTTGACCGCGTGGTGTCGATCGAGATGTTCGAGCACATGCGCAACTACGAGCACCTGCTGCGCAACATCGGCACCTGGCTGCGCAGTGGTGGCAAGCTGTTTGTGCACATCTTCTGCCATCGCGAGCTGATGTACCCGTTCGAGACCGAGGGCGGAGACAACTGGATGGGCCGGCACTTCTTCACCGGCGGCCTGATGCCCGCAGCCGATACCCTGCTGCATTTCCAGCAGCATCTGACGCTGCAGCGGCAATGGCGGCTTTCCGGCCGGCACTACGCGCGCACGGCCAACCTCTGGCTGGCCAATCAGGACGCGCGCCGGGAACGGGTACTTGAAGTGCTGAGCGAAGCCTACGGCGAGGACGCCCGCCTGTGGCATCAGCGCTGGCGGATCTTCTGGATGGCCTGCGCCGAACTGTTCGGCTACGAACAGGGACAGCAGTGGCTGGTCGGACACTATCGCTTCGTGCGGCCCTGAAGCACGCGCGACTCCGTCACAACGAGGCCCGAAAAGCCCGGCGCATGCCGGGCTTTTCGCATGGATTCCAGGAGAACGAACAACGATCCCGTCGGCAAGCCATGGAGGCAGCGTTGGTGCCCTTCTTTGGCTCCGCTCGCCGCGGGACATTTGGCCCGATTTCGCAACGAAAGCCCCATCCGGGTCGCCATCGGCTCGAGATCGAAGTCCGGCACGCGGCAATGTCTCGGGTCCCGCAGCGGTGGCGCGGACGCGGACAAAGAAAAAGCCCGGCGCATGCGCCGGGCTTTTTCGTACCACTTGCCTTGAAGGCTTACTGCTGGTCTTCGGCCTGCAGCTCCGTGCGGCGGTTGCGCGCACGACCCTCGTCGGTGGAGTTGCTGGCGACCGGGTTGCTTTCGCCATGACCCACCGGGCCGTCCAGACGGCTGGCGTCGACACCGTGCGAGGTCAGATAGTCATAGACGATCTTCGCACGACGCTCGGACAGCGACTGGTTGTAGGCCTCGGTGCCGATCGAGTCGGTGTAACCCGCAACCATGACGTGGACGTTCGGATAGCGCTTCAGCGTATCGACGGCCTGGTTGAGGATGTCCATCGAATCGGACGTCGGCTTCTGCAGGGTCGGACCGATGTCGGTCTCGCCCTTGTGCGGACGGTCGAACTTGAAGTTCACGCCACGCAGATCGATGACGACCTTCTGCGCGCAACCGTCCGGGCCGACGATGGTGCCGGCTGCAGTATTCGGGCACTTGTCGTCGCAGTTGTTGACACCGTCGTTGTCGCTGTCGAGCTGATCACAGGTCGGCGGCGGCGGCGGCGGCGGAGCAACCGGCGGCGGCGGCGGCGGCGCGGCAGCCTGACCGAAGCGCGAAACGATGCTCAGACCCAGGAAGTAATCGCCGTAGCCACCATCGGTGACCTGCGAATTGCTATCCCAGTCATAGCGATAACCGGCTTCGACGCGGAAGTCCGAGTTCTCGTTGATGGTCTTGGACAGGCCCAGACCCACTTCGGCCGCCGGCGCCCAACCGCTGTCCAGCATGCTGGTGTGATGGCTGCCCATCGCACCCAGCAGGGCGTACGGACGCCAGGAGTCCCAGCTGCCGCCGTAGAAACGCGCGGCCAGGCCCATGGTCAGGTTCTTCCACTTACCGCTGCTGTAGTCGATGTCGCGGCTGGTGTAGTCGGCGAACGCATCGATCGACACATTCGGATTCACGAACTTGCCGAAGCCCAGGCCGTAGTACAACTGGCGGCTGTTGGTGTTGCGGTCGGTATCGTTGTAGTAACCGCCGATGGTCGGCGCGATGTACCAGCGACCATCGAACTTTTCGCTGCTCATGCTGCTGGAGTCGCTGCTCATGCTCGAGCTGCTGCTCATGGCCTGACCGTTGTCGCTGGAGGACATGGCGTCCTGGGCATGCGCGGCACTGACGCTTCCAAGCGTCAACGCGACAAGCACGTACAAAGCCTTGTGTTTCATGTGGAATCTCCTCTTCACTTCGTTGCTTTTCGCATCCGCTCCCGCCCACGGTGGCATTGCGCCTGCCACAACTGAGCCTTGGGAATCCGTTAATAGCGTCCCGCATTTTTCCTTCCGTGCGGTTGACGCCAGTTTATCAAAAAACAAACAAATCCCACGTGGGCGGACAAACCCGTTCATAAACGAGTCAGAGCAAAAAACGTCCTCAGACTGTGAAGAGCGCCAGGAACTCGTGGATCGGCATCGCATCCAGCTTCGCCGGGTCGGCAGTGGCGTCCAGGATCGCTTCCACCTGACGTGCCGGAAGGTGTCCGCGCAGCGCCTGCTCGAACTTGTTCAGCAGCACCGGGATGCCCTCGTCGCGGCGGCGACGGTGTCCGATCGGATAGTCGATCGAGATCTTGTCGGTGCTGGTGCCATCCTTGAAGAACACCTGCACGGCGTTGCCGATGTAGCGCTTGTCCGGATCGAAGTAGTCCTTGGTGAACTGCTCGTTCTCGACCACTTCCATCTTGGCGCGCAGCGCGTCGATGCGCGGATCGGCGGCGACGTCGTCGTTGTAGTCGGCGGCAGTCAGACGGCCGAAGATCAGCGGCACGGCGACCATGTACTGGATGCAGTGATCGCGATCAGCGTAGTTGGCCAGCGGGCCGGTCTTGTCGATGATGCGGCAACCGGCTTCCTGGGTCTCGATGACGATCTTCTCGATCTGATCGATCTTGTCGGCGACCTCGCCGTGCAGCTGCATCGCGCACTCGACGGCGGTCTGCGCGTGGAACTCGGCCGGGAAGCTGATCTTGAACAGCACGTTCTCCATCACGTAGCTGCCGAACGGACGCTCGAACTCGAACGGCTTGCCGCCGAAAGCGACGTCGTAGAAGCCCCAGGTCTTGGCGGTCAACGCCGACGGGTAGCCGACCACGCCCTTGTGCGCGGCATTCAGCGCGTGGGTGACGGCGCGACGGCAGGCGTCGCCCGCGGCCCAGCTCTTGCGTGGCCCGGTGTTCGGCGCGTGACGGTAGGTGCGCAGCGCACCGTTGTCGATCCAGCTGTGCGACACGGCGGTGGTGATGGCGTCCTTGTCGCCGCCCAGCATCTTGGTGGCGACGGCGGTGGAGGCCAGACGCACCAGGATCACGTGGTCCTGGCCGACGCGGTTGAAGCTGTTCTTCAGCGCGTAGCAACCCTGGATCTCATGCGCCTTGATGGCGTAGCCCAGCACGTCGCGCACGGTCAGCGGCTCGCCGCCCTCGCGTTCGGCCTTGCGGCTGAGGTAGTCGGCGACCGAGAGGATCGCGCCCAGGTTGTCCGACGGATGGCCCCACTCGGCAGCCAGCCAGGTATCGTTGAAGTCCAGCCAGCGGATCTGCGTGCCGATGGCGAACGCGCCCTGCACCGGATCCAGCTCATGGCTGGTGCCAGGCACGCGCGTACCGCCCGGCAGGTTCGCACCCGGGACGATGGGACCGAGATGCTTGACGCACTCGGGGAACTTCATCGCCAGCATGGCGCAGCCCAGCGAGTCCAGCAGCATGTAGCGCGCGGTGTCGTAGGCCTCGGTCGAATCAATGGTGTAGTCGGCGACGTAATCGGCGATGTCGACCATCGGCTGATCGGGATCGGGACGCTGGGCGGAACGGATGTCGGGGGCGCTCATGACGGACCTCGCTGAAGGGAATCAAACGCCCATTGTACCCTGCCCGGCATCTTCGCCGCCTCGGCCGGCTTGACGCCGCATGCACCGGCTGCCGACAATCGGTTCCATCAAAGGGGAGTAGCTCCCTAGCGCGACGATCGTCATCACGGGCACCAACGCCCCGGTCGTCGCGGCGGCACCGAGCCGCGAGCGAGACTTTTGTGCCAGCCAGCGGACCGTCGCGCGTGTTCGCCGGTGTCCGCACGAGTCCCACGCGCAACGGAGCCTGCATGGAATTCTCGACCCCCGACCTGCTTTCCGGCCTGGTGGCCATCATCCTCATCGACCTGGTGCTGGCGGGCGACAACGCCATCGTCATCGCGCTCGCGGCCCGCAACCTGCCGCCCGAACTGCAGAAGAAGGCCATCGCCTGGGGCACCGCCGGCGCCATTGCCGTGCGCATGATCATGACGACCATGGTGGTCTTCCTGCTCAAGCTGCCCGGCCTGATGCTGGTCGGCGGTCTGGTGCTGCTGCCAATCGCCTGGAAGCTGCTGCGCCAGGGCGACGAAGGCGACAATCCCAATGTGAAGGTCGCCACCAGCTTCTGGGCCGCCATGCGCACCATCATCGTGGCCGATGCGCTGATGGGGCTGGACAACGTGCTGGCCATCGCCGGCGCCTCCAAGGGCCACCTGGGCCTGGTCATCATCGGCCTGCTGATCAGTGTGCCGCTGGTGGTCTGGGGTTCGACCCTGATCCTGAAACTGATCCAGCGCTTCCCGGCCATCATCTACGTCGGCGCGGCGGCCATCGCCTGGACTGCGGCGCGCATGATCACCCACGATCATCTTCTGCGCGACTGGTTCAATGCCCACGACGCGATGCGCTGGGTGCTCGACATCGTGCTGGTGGCGGGCGTGTGCGGGCTGGGCGTATGGGCCGAGCGCCGCGAGCATCGCGCGCAAGCGGAATAGACGATTCGCCGGGCGGGCTGGCCCCGGCTCCAGATCGCGGCCATAATCAAACGATCGTTTGGAACCGATCGTGCCGATGACCGACAGCACCTACCCCAGCCTTTTTCGCCCGCTCGACCTGGGTTTCTGCACCCTGCCCAACCGCGTGCTGATGGGATCGATGCACGTCGGCCTGGAGGACCGCGCGGCGGACTTCGACAAGCTGGCCGCGTTCTACGCCGAGCGCGCGCGCGGCGGCGTCGGCCTAATCGTGACCGGCGGCATCGCACCCAGCATCGCCGGCTGGCTGAAGCCGTTCGGTGGACGCATGTCGATGCCGTGGCATGTCGGTCGTCACCGCAAGATCACCGAGGCCGTGCATACCGAAGGCGGCAGGATCTGCATGCAGATCCTGCACGCAGGCCGCTACGGCTATCACCCGCTGTCCGTCGCGCCCTCGAAGGTGAAGTCGCCGATCACACCGTTCACCCCGCGCGCACTGTCCGCACGCGGCGTCGAGCGCACCATCGCCGATTTCGTGCGCAGCGCGGAGTTGGCGAAAAGGGCCGGCTACGACGGCGTCGAGGTGATGGGTTCGGAGGGCTACCTGATCAATCAGTTCCTGGCCGAACGCACCAACCAGCGCACCGATGCCTGGGGCGGCGACGCCGAGCGACGGATGCGCTTTCCCATCGAGATCGTGCGCCGCATCCGTGAGGCCGTCGGTCCGGACTTCATTCTGATCTACCGCCTGTCCATGCTGGATCTGGTCGAAGGCGGCCAGTCGTGGCCGGACATCGTGCGCCTGGCCAAGGCCATCGAGACGGCGGGTGCGACGCTCATCAACACCGGCATCGGCTGGCACGAGGCGCGCGTACCGACCATCGTCACCAGCGTGCCGCGCGGTGCGTTCAGTTGGGTCACCGCGCGCATGAAACAGGAGGTGAAGCTGCCGCTCATCACCACCAACCGCATCAACATGCCGGACGTGGCCGAGCGCATCCTCGCCGCCGGCGATGCGGACATGGTGTCGATGGCGCGGCCGCTGCTGGCCGACCCGGACTGGCTGACCAAGGCCCGCGCTGCCCGTGCCGAGACCATCAACACCTGCATCGCCTGCAACCAGGCCTGCCTGGACCACGTGTTCGAGAACAAGCGCGCTTCCTGCCTGGTCAATCCACGGGCCTGCCACGAAACCGAACTGAAGATCGAACCCGCCGCCACGCCGCGCCGCTACGCCGTGGTCGGTGCGGGACCGGCCGGCCTCGCCTGCGCCGCGACCCTGGCCGAACGCGGCCACCGCGTGACGTTGTTCGACCGCGCCGACGCCATCGGCGGGCAGTTCAACATGGCCAAGCGCATTCCCGGCAAAGAGGAGTTCCACGAGACGCTGCGCTATTTCGACCATCGCCTGCGCGACGCGAACGTCACTCTGCGCCTGGGCACCGAAGCCGGAGTCGAGAATCTGCGCGACTTCGATGCCGTGGTGGTCGCCACCGGCGTCACGCCGCGCGCGCTGCACTTGCCGGGCAGCGACCATCCCATGGTGCTCGGCTACATCGACGTGCTGCGCAACAATGCCCCCGTCGGAAAGCGCGCGGCCATCATCGGCGCGGGCGGCATCGGCTTCGACGTCGCCGAATTCCTGAGTCAGGGCATGCCCTCGCCCAGCAGCGACGTGCATCGCTGGAACGCGGAATGGGGCGTGGACGAGAACATGCGCCAACCTGGCAGCCTGACGTCGCGCTCGCCCGAACCGCCTCTGCGCGAACTGTGGCTGCTGCAGCGAAGCGAAGGCCGGCCGGGCCGGCGCCTGAACAAGACCACGGGCTGGGTGCACCGCGCCACGCTGAAAGAAAAAGGCGTGCACATGCTCGGCGGCGTGACCTACCTGGGCATCGACGACGCCGGCCTGCACGTACGCATCGACGAGGAAGAACGCGTGCTGGCGGTGGACAACGTGATCGTGTGCGCCGGACAGGAGCCGAATCGCGGACTCGCCGATGCGCTGATCGCCGCCGGCATCGACACGCACGTCATCGGCGGCGCCGACGTCGCGGCAGAATTGGACGCCAAGCGCGCCATCGACCAAGGGACACGCCTGGCGACGACGCTCTAGACGCGGTGCGCTTCAGCGCACCACCAGCACCGGGCGCTCGTCGTGAGCCAGCACCTTCTGTGTCACGCTGCCCAGCAGCAACGTGCCGACACTGCCGCGCCCGTGCGACCCCATCACCACCAGATCGCAATGGTTGTCATCAGCCGCCTTGATGATGGACCGATGCACCGGGTCGCCGTACAGGAAATGGGTCTGACAACTCACACCCGCCTCGCCGGCCGCTTTTTCGATTTCCGACAGCATCGCTCTGGACTGCTCCTCGACGGCGCGGCGGTATTCGACTTCCATGGAGTGGCTGATGTCATCCATCTTGTTTGCATCAATGCTTAAACTCGGTGCCGCATTCAGTCCGACCACGCTGGCCCCCAGCGACCTGGCCAGTGTTACGCCTTGCGCGATGGCGCGTTTGGAATGTTCGGAGCCGTCCGTGGAAATCAGGATTCGTTTGTACATGACCGCCTCCTCGACTGTGGGCGCAAGACCATTGTTCGACTCGAACCCGTCCTGCGCCTTGACGCCGATCAAACATCAATCACGCTTCCAGTAGCGCTGCATTTCGACATCAGTGAACGAGGCCATCCGGGCAATGAGCACAAACTCGACCGACACTTCGGTACCCAGCAGAATACGCGGTGCTTCGGTAATCCCCCCCCCATCGGAACGACATCGCCGACCGAGAGCTGGCCGTGTCGACAACCAAACAAGGTGCAGCCGCGCCACGTTGCGTGCGAAGAGCGTGCACATGCTCGGCGGCGTGACCTACCTGGGTATCAACGACGCCGGCTTGCACATACGCATGACGGACAAGAACGCATGCTGGCGATGGACAACGTGATCGTGTGCGCCAGAAAGGCGCCGAACCGCGGACTCACCGATGCACTGATCGCCGCCGGCGTCGACACGCACGTCATCGGCGGCGCCGACGTCGCGGCGGAACTGGACGCCAAGCGCGCCATCGATCAGGGGACGCGCCTAGCCGCGACGCTCTAGATCCGACGCGCTTCAGCGCACCACAAGCACCGGACGCTCGCCGTGCATCAGCACTTTCTGGGTCACGCTGCCCAGCAGCAGCGTGCCGACGCTGCCTCGTCCGTGCGAGGCCATCACGACCAGATCGCAATCGTAGGTGTCCGTCGCATCGATGATCGCCTGATGGACCGGCTTCCCGTACAGATAATGGGTCTCGCAGGGCACGCCGGCAGCCTTCGCCGCCTTGTCCAGATCGGACAGGATAACCGTGCTGCGCTCTTCGGCTGCCCTGCGATAATCGTCTTCCAGCGTGTTGGTGATGTCTCCCACGCTGCCGACGAATGCGCGATAGGTCGGCATGGCATTGAGGCCGACCACGCTCGCGCCGAGCGACTTGGCCAGCGACACGCCCTGTTCGATGGCGCGTTCGGAACGCTCCGAACCATCGGTGGCGATCAGGATTCGCTTGTACATGACGTGCTCCTCCGGTGACGGGTTGATTTCATTGTCACACCACCCGCGCCTCCGTGCATTGACGCCGGTCAAAAGGCGTCCCGAACCCGCGCGTCAGTCGCGCTTCCAGTAACGCTGCATCTCCACGAAGGTGAAGGAGGCCGACCAGGTGAGCAGCACAAAACCCGCCAAGGCCTCGGTCCCGACCATGAATCGCAGGGGCCCGAAGGGAATCACGTCGCCGAAGCCGACCGTGGTGTAGGTGACAGCGGAAAAGTAGACGTAGTCGAAGATCGAGTGCGGTTCGATCCCGTGGATCCGCCCGAACAGCGGATCGATCAGCAACAGCACATACAGCGCCAGACCGAAGATCCAGATCTCCAGCACGTGCAACACCAGCACGCCGAAGATGCCGCGCAGGATGTGCCGCCGTGCCTTGCCGCGCAGATGAGCGAGACCGCGGGTTAGCAGCGAAAGGCCTTCGTAGTGCACCAGCACACACAGACCGACCACAATGGCCGTGGCCAGGGCCACCGAGACATTCACGCCCCAGTGATGGTAGCCGCCCACGACTACAGGGGCCGTGGCCATGCTTTCGATGAATCGATGCATCGTGCCTCCGCGATAAGCGGCGGCCCGCTCGTCGCGGGCCGCCTGCGCAGAATCAGCGCTTCTCGATCGGAGTGTACGCCCGATCCTCGGGACCGATGTAGTTGGCGCTCGGACGGATGATCTTCTTGTCGTCACGCTGCTCCATCACGTGGGCGCTCCAGCCGGTGGTCCGCGCGATCACGAACAGCGGCGTGAACATCGCCGTCGGCACGCCCATCATGTGGTAGGCCGATGCGCTGTACCAGTCGAGATTCGGAAACATCTTCTTCAGTTCCATCATCACGTTCTCGATGCGCTCGGAGATCTCGAACAGGCGCATGTTGCCGCCTTCCTGGCACAGCTTGCGGCTGATCTCCTTGATGATCGGATTACGCGGATCGCCGATGGTGTACACCGGGTGGCCGAAGCCGATCACGATTTCCTTGTTGGCCACGCGCTCGCGGATGTCGGCCTCGGCCTCGTCGGCGTCGCGATAGCGGGCGATGATCTCCATCGCCACTTCGTTGGCGCCACCGTGCTTGGGTCCGCGCAGCGCGCCGATGGCGCCGGTAATGGACGAATAGATGTCCGAACCGGTGCCGGCAATGACACGCGCGGTGAAGGTCGAGGCGTTGAACTCGTGCTCGGCGTACAGGATCAACGACTTGTCCAGCGCGTTGACCTGGGTCTCGGTCGCCGGCTCACCGTGCAGCAGATGCAGGAAGTGGCCGGCGATGGTCTCATCGTCGGTCTCGGTCTCGATCGGCTTGCCGTTCTGGCGGAAGTGGTACCAGTACAACAGCATGGAGCCGAAGCTGGCGATCAGACGGTCGGCGATCTCGCGCGCGCCGCTGACATTGTGGTCGTCCTTCTCCGGCAGCACCGTGCCCAGCGCCGAGCAGCCCGTGCGCAACACGTCCATCGGATGAGTCGCGGCCGGCAGGCGCTCGAGCACGCCCTTGACCTGCTGCGGCAGGCCACGCATGCGCTTGAGCTTGGCGCGGTAGGCATTGAGCTCGGACCAGGTCGGCAGATGACCGTGGATCAGCAGGTGCGCCACTTCCTCGAAGCTGGACTTGGTCGCCAGATCCTTGATGTCATAGCCGCGGTAATGCAGATCGTTGCCGCTGCGCCCGACCGTGCACACGGCGGTGTTGCCGGCAGCAACGCCGGACAGCGCCACGGACTTCTTGGCCTTGGGCTGGGTCTGCTGGGTGTTCTCGCTCATGCTGGGAACCTCGTATTTTGCATGTGGCTGGAAGAGCATCCGGTCAGACCGGCGCTCATCGCGAAAGATCAGTCGTTGTCGTCGGCGAACAGCGCGTCGAGCTTCTTCTCGTACTCGTGGTAGCCGAGGAAGTCGTACAGCTCCTCGCGCGTCTGCATCGTCGGCACCACCGACTTCTGCGTACCTTCGCGGCGCACCGTCTCGTAGAAATTAAGCGCCGCCTTGTTCATGGCACGGTAGGCGCCGCAGCAATACAGCGCGATGTCGACGTTGGCGTCGCGCAGCTCGTCGACAGTGAAGAACGGCGTGGAACCGAACTCGGTCAGGTTGGCCAGGATCGGCACCTTCACCGCGGCCTTGAACTTGCGGTAGTCGTCGAGCGTCTTCATCGCCTCGGGGAAGATCATGTCGGCGCCGGCCTCAACGTAGGCCACGGCGCGCTCGATGGCGGCGTCGATGCCTTCTTTCGCGGCGGCGTCGGTGCGCGCCATGATGACGAAATCATCGTCGGTGCGAGCATCCACCGCCGTCTTCACGCGATCGACCATTTCCTGCTTGGACACGACTTCCTTTCCCGGGCGGTGACCACAGCGCTTCTGACCGACCTGATCCTCCATGTGCACCGCGGCCACGCCGACACGCTCGAAGGAACGGATGGTGCGGGCGATGTTGAAGGCTCCGCCCCAGGCGGTGTCGATGTCCACCAGCAGCGGCATGTTGGTAGCTTCGACGATACGGCGGGCGTCGGTCAGCACGTCTTCCATGGTGCTGATGCCCAGGTCCGGCATGCCTAGCGAATTGGCGGCCACGCCGCCGCCGGACAGGTACAGCGCCTTGTAGCCCGTGCGCTTGGCCATCAGGCCGGCATAGGCGGTGATCGCGCCCATCACCTGCAGCGGGCTCTCGGTCTCGAGTGCGGCGCGGAAGGCGGCGCCCATCGATACTCGTGCACTCATGGACATACTCCGTGGACTGGTTCGAGCTCGCCATTGTAGTGCATTCGGCTGGACGGGCGGTCGCAACGGCATGGCCGCAGCGCTAGGATCGGGCCATGAAACACCGAGTGATCGCCACCAGCACGCTGACCTGCCCGGCCTGCGGCCATGCCGAAACCGAGCCGATGCCGGCCAATGCCTGCGTGTATTTCTACGCGTGTAGGGGCTGCGGCACCCTGCTCAAGCCCCGTCCGGGCGACTGCTGCGTTTTCTGCAGCTTCGGCGACACGCCCTGCCCGCCCGTCCAGGTTGGATCGGGCTGCTGCTGATTCGGCCTAGCCATTCCCGCGACCATGGGCCTGATCCCAGGCCCGCAGCGCCTTCAGGGTGTTGGCCACATGGTGCTCTGGATTCAGATCCGTGTATTCATAGATCACCGTGCCATCCGGCGCGATCACGTAGGACACCCGCCGCGCGTACTTGTGGAGGATCGGCATCACCGCATCGTAGGAGCGGGTGATGCTTCCGTCCGGATCGGCGGCCACGGGGAACTTGCTGCGGCACTCACTGACCGAAAATTTCTTCAGGACCTCGATATCATCGCGCGAAACGCCGATCACCGTCGCGCCCAACGCCTTGTACTTCGGCATCGCCTCGGCAAAATCATGCGCCTCGATGGTGCAGCCCTTGGTGAAGGCCTCCGGATAGAAATAGACCACCACCGGCCCCTTCTGCAGCGCCTTGGCCAGCGAGTAGGTGTAGACCGTGCCGCCCAGCGACGCCTGTGCGGTGAACATCGGCGCCTTGCCGCCAACCGGCAGCGCTGCGACCGCCGTGCCCGCCAGACTGACCAGAATGACGGCCACGAACAACGAAATTCCGTATTTCATGCTGCAAACCTCCTCGATGCAATGAAGCGATCGCCGCAAACGGCGATCTGATGCATATACGCAGCGACCGCGCAAAACGATGCATGCTGTCGAAGCTCGCGCCCCGATCGACGAAATGGGGCGACCGAAGCCGCCCCGTCGGGTCACGCAGAGGACACCATGCGGTGTCGCCGCGCAGAGGTCACATCGCGTGCGCCTTGCGCCACGCGCGGATCGCGCCGAGGGTGTTCTCGACGTGCTTGTCCGGATTCATGGCCGTGTAGCTGTAGATCACCGTGCCGTCCGGTGCGATCACGTAGGACGTGCGGTTGGCGTATTCGGCGTTGCTCGGCAGCACCGAATCGTAGTCCTTCATGATGTGGCCGTCCTTGTCCGAAGCCACCGGAAACTTGCTGCGGCACTCGCTGACCGAGAACTTCTTCAACTTGGCGATCGGGTCGTGCGACACGCCGATCACGCTGGCGCCCAGCGCCTTGTACTTCGGCATCGCCTCGGCGAAGTCGTGCGCCTCGATAGTGCAGCCGGGCGTGAAGGCCGCCGGGTAGAAATAGACCACCACCGGCCCCTTCTTCAGTTCCTTGGCCAGCGAGTAGCTGTACACCTTGCCGCCCAGCGACGCCTTGGCCGTGAACATCGGCGCCTTGGCGCCATCGGGCAGCGCGGCGAGCGCTGGCAGCGCGACCAGGAAAAGCAGACAAAGCAGTGCGCGTTTCATGCAACGTTTCTCCTGAAAGATAACGGGCCGACCCGACAAGCCGACATGTACGGCGAGGATACGCCATTTCGCGGACGTCCGATGTCGCCCGGAACGTTGCCGGGGCACGGCGAAACCGCCCTGCCGCTTGCGGGAAGAACGAAGAAAGGCGGCCGCAGCCGCCTCCCTCGCCGATCACGCCATGCGCAGTCAGAACATCAGCTGCGTGCGCAACCCGAACGAATGGCCCCAGTCCGATCCCGTATCGCCGATCCGGTTGTCGGTATGCCAGCGGATGTAGTTGAACATGACGCGCGACCAGTCGTTGAGGTACCAGTTGACGCCCAGCGTGTAGCTCTGGCCGTCGCCGCCGAACGGTGCACCGCCTCGGTAGTCGTAATGATCGACCCGCGTGGCAAGCTCGAACGCGCCCCAGCCACCGGATGTCACCGGATGGTTGACCCGCACCCACTGCCAGTTGCCGCCGCGGCTGGAAAAGCCGGGTTTCTCGCCGGTGATCATCCAGCCGGCCGACAACGAGGAGCCATGCCGCCGCGCCGTACCGACACTGGCCGAATCGACGCTGCGTCGGGCGTATTCGCCCACCGCCCAGAAACTGCGGTAGACGCCGCCCAGCTCGTAGCCCGTGGCATGGTCCTGGGTCGGGTCGGGAACCGCACCGGCTTTGACGTCCAGGTTTTCGTTGAAGTCCAGGGCAATGGACGGATGGTCGTTGATGCTGGCGACGCCCGGGCTGAGATGCTCGTAGTAGTACCAGGCGCCGACGTGCATGAACCCGGCATCGGTCTTGATCGGATTCCAGTGCGCGCGAGTCAGGTAGACGACCGAATCGGACGTGCTGCCGTTGCTGGCATTCCCCGGTGCATCGCCGCTGACCGAAAGACTGTAATGCCAGTTGTCCCCGTACATGCGCATCTGCATGCCCAGGCCGTAATAGCGGTTGACTGGCTCACCCACCATGGTCGCCGCGTCGCGCGACATGAAGGGAAGGTTCGCGGCCGCGCTGGAGCCGTCGATGCCCAGATCCTTGAAGAAGTTGCCTAGGTAGAACACCGCGTGGTGGCCGAGCAGCGGCGTCGAATAACTCAGGTATGCCTGGCGCAGACCGGCTTTGCCGTCGGTGAACTTCACCTGCACGTAGTAGCCGAGCGCGCCCATCGTGCCCTTGGCGCCGAGACGCGCATCGGTGACCCGGGACCCGTTGATATTGCGCCCGGGGTCACTGGAACCGCGCGTGGCGGTGTAGTCCACCAGCAGACGACCGGCCGGAGCGAACGTGAAGAAGCCGTCGTCGCTGCTGAAGACGGGACCGGCCTCGCCATGACCGCCCCAGCGCACTGAATCGGCATGCCCGGCCGCCGACGGCGCGGCGGTCGCGGCGGCGGTGTTTCCGGCGCCATGAACCGGCGCGGCACCGTCCTTGCTGGTAGACGGCTGCGATTCCCTGTCCTCGATCACGGCCAGACGCGCCTGCAACGCCTTGATCTGCGCGGCCTGCTGTTTGACCAGGCGCAGCAGCTCGTCATTGTCGATGTGCCCAGTGGCAAAAGCGGGCGTCGACAGCCCCATCAGGGCCGCGATCACCGCGACGGGCAGGATTCGTTTCGTGCGTTTCATGGTGCGACTCCCCAGGTTTCCTGGCTTTGGCATGCGCCTTGTGTTTGTTCGATCCGCCGTTCCGCTTCGCCCTCCGCCGCAGCGCGCCCGTTCGCGCAAGTGGGTCCTGCCGCGGCGGGCTTGCGTCGCGGAATCCTGTGCCAGGAACGGAGGGCGGGTACGGCGGGCGGCGTACCGCTCAGATGGCGTCGGCGGCTTCTTCCGTGCCGGCGGGCAGACGTTCGCGTTCACCGGATGTCCCGGAAGCGAGCGCCGCGTGCAGGCGATCTCGGTCAAGCCCGCCTTCCCAGCGCGCCACCACGACCGTGGCCACCGCATTGCCAATGAAATTGGTGATCGCACGGCACTCGCTCATGAAGCGGTCCACACCAAGGATCAGCGCCATCCCCGCGACCGGTACCGAAGGCACCACCGAGAGCGTCGCGGCCAAGGTCACGAAACCGGCGCCAGTCACCCCCGCAGCCCCCTTCGAGCTGATCATGGCGACCAGCAGCAGCGCCAGTTCCTGGCCGAGCGAAAGATGGATGTTGGTCGCCTGCACGATGAACATGGAAGCGAGCGTCATGTAGATGTTGGTGCCGTCCAGATTGAACGAGTAACCCGCCGGCACCACCAGCCCCACCACGGACTTGCTGCAGCCGGCCTTCTCCATTTTCTCCATCAGCGAAGGCAGCGCCGCCTCCGACGACGAGGTACCGAGCACAAGCAGCAACTCGGCCTTCAGGTAGCGCAGCAGCGAGAGCACCGAAAAGCCGGTCAAGCGCGCGACCACGCCGAGTACCACCACCACGAACAATGCCGACGTCAGATAGAAGGTCCCCACCAGCCAGGCCAGGTTGGCCAGCGAATCGATGCCGTATCGGCCAATGGTGAAGGCGATGGCGCCGAACGCACCGATCGGCGCGGCCTTCATCAGGATATGCACCAGCTGGAACACCGGCCGCGTAAGCGCATCGAGGAAACGGACCACCGGTTGCGCAGGCTCGCCGACCATGGCCAGCGCGATGCCGAACAGCACGGCGATGAACAGCACCTGCAGGATGTTTCCGGAAACGAACGCGCCGAACAGCGTCCCCGGAATGATGTCCATCAGAAAGCCGGTCAGACTCATTTCATGCGCGCGGGTCGCGTACTGCCCCACCGCCCCGGCATCGAGGCTGGCCGGATCGATATTCAGCCCGGTGCCCGGATGAACCAGGTGCGCGATCAGCAAACCGATGATGAGGGCCAGCGTGGACAGGCCCAGGAAATACAGCATGGCCTTGAGCATCACCCGGCCGACCGAGCGCAGGCTGGACATGCCGGCGATGCCGTTGACCACGGTGAGAAAGATCACCGGCGCAATGATCATCTTCACCAGTTTGATGAAGGCATCGCCCAGCGGTTTGAGCGACTCCGCGAACACCGGCCAGAAATGGCCCAGTACCGCGCCAAGAAAAATCGCGACCAGAACCTGGACGTACAACTGCCTGTACAGCGGACGGCGTTCGCCGATCCGCGCTCGTGTTGTCGATGAACTATGCATAAGCCCCTCGTGCTTGGCGATGAATGGGCAACCGCGTGCACGGTTCACCCGACGCCATACGTTGTAGTCCAGGCACGGGCGGAACCGAATAACACATTCCGGCTAGTCGCCACGCCCCGGTCTTCGGCCATGCGAGGATAGGGGCCTCCGTCCACGCGACCGCCCGCTCATGCATCGACGCCTCAAACGCATCCTGCTGGCCTCGGCGCTGCTGCTGGCGATTGCCGGCAGCGCGCTCGTGGCCGGCTGGCTTGCGAATCGCCGAGCACTGCACGCGCTGTCCGAACAACAGGGCGCACAACTGCAGCTGCGCGCGCTGTCTCTGCAGCGACTGATCGACCGCTACCGCGTGCTGCCCTCGACGCTTGCGCTGGACCCGGCGTTGCGCAACGCTTTGGAAGCGCCGTCCGCCAGCGTCGATACCGCCGAACTGAACCGCAAACTGGAACGCACCAACGGCGCCACGCACGTGTCCACGCTGACGCTCATCGACCGCCACGGCACCGCCATCGCGGCCAGCAACTGGCGCCAGCCTTCGAGCAATGTCGGACACAACTACGCCTTCCGCCCCTATTTCCAGCGTGCCATGCGCGACGACCACGGCACCTTCTACGCCATCGGTGTATCCACCCAGGTGCCGGGCTACTTCATCGCCCAGGCGTTGCACGATGACGCGGGCCGACGCATCGGCGTGATCGTGGTCAAGATCACGCTGAGCGAAATCCGCCGCGAGTGGGCGTCGAGCCAGGACGTCATCCTGCTCAGCGATCGCCATGGCGTCGTGTTTCTCGCCAATCGTGCAGCATGGCAATACCGGCCGCTGAAGCCGCTGGACGCCGCCACGCTGCAGCGGATCGCACAGACCCGACAGTACGGCAACAAGCTGCGCCCGGCGGCACGCATGCACATCGAGCAGCGCCTGCCTGACGGCGGCCGCCTGGTGCGGTTCGACATGCCGACGCAGAAGCACGACATGCTCTGGCGCTCGCGGCCATTGCCCGCGCAGGGCTGGGAACTGCATTCGCTGGCACGTACGACGCCGGTCGTTTCGGCCGTCCGTCATGCGGTGCTGCTCACGCTCGGCGGCTGGCTGCCGGTGATCCTGTTCGGCATGTTCCTGCATCAACGCCTGCGCCTGGCGCAGGATCGCCAGCGCACCCGCGAGGAACTGGAGCGACTCGTCGCGCATTACGCCAGTGCCCTGCGCTCGGAACAGGACAGCCTGGTCCAGGCCGCGCTCTCGGCCGCGCGCGGACAACCGCAGCAACTCGAACACTTGCCGCAGGGCGTCAGTGTGGTCGATGCGCAACTGCGTCTCGTCGCATGGAATCGTCGCTACGCCGACATCTTCGCCTTTCCACCACGGTTACTTGAAACCGGCAGGCCGATCGAGGACCTATTCCGCTACAACGCCCAGCGCGGCCTGCTCGGACCGGGCGACGTCGAGGAAGCCATCCAGCGGCGCCTGGACTATCTGCGTGAAGGCGGCCCGCATATGTACGAGCGCGAGCGTCCGGACGGCACGGTGCTCGAAATCCGCGGCAATCCCCTGCCGGGCGGTGGTTTCGTGACCAGCTACGCCGACATCACCCCCTACAAGAAAGCCGCGCGCGCCCTGCGCACCCTGACTTCCACGCTGGAATTGCGCGTGGAACGAAGCACGCGCGAGCTGCGCCTGGCCAAGGCCGAGGCCGAACGCGCGAACCGCAACAAGACCCGCTACGTGGCCGCGGCGGTGCACGACCTGCTGCAACCGCTGAATGCGGCACGGCTGTTTTCCGGCGCGCTGCACAAGGCGCTGCACAAGCCCGACGACCACGCCATGCTGGAGCGCGTCGAACATGCGTTGCAGGCACTGGACGACCAACTCGGCAGCATGCTCGACCTGTCGCGCCTCGAAGCCGGCGTGATCCGGCCGAAGATCGAGGACATCGAACTGGCCCCGCTGCTGCAGTCCCTGGCGCGCCAGTTCGGCATCATCGCCCAGGCAAAGGATCTGTCCCTGCGTCTGGTCAACACGCGTGCCTGGGTGCGCAGCGACGCCATCCTGCTGCGGCGCATCCTGCAGAATTTCCTCTCCAATGCGCTGCATTACACGCCACGCGGCTCGGTGCTCCTCGGTTGCCGGCGTCGCGGTGAAAATCTCCGCATCGAGGTCTGGGACACCGGGGTCGGCATCCCGGAAGACAAGCGCCAGGCCATCTTCCAGGAGTTCGCCCGACTCGATACCGGTCTGGACACCGACGAGCGCAGCGCCGGTCTCGGCCTGTCGATCGTCGAACGTGTCGCCGGACTGCTCGGTCATCCGCTGAGCCTGCGGTCATGGCCCGAGCACGGCAGCGTGTTCGCGGTCACGGTGCCGCGCGTATTCCCCTCCCGCGGGTCGTCATCTTCGCCCGACGCTTCCGTGGAGACACCGTCCGACTCGCCGCTCGCCGGGCGTCACATTCTCTGCATCGACGACGACCGCGAGAATGCCGATGCCCTGGCTACCCTGCTGGGGAGCTGGTCATGCACCGTGCACGTCGCACGCAGCGCCGACGCGCTGCAGGACATGAGCTTTCCCCGGGTGGACCTGATCCTTCTCGACTATCAGCTGGGCAAGGTCCGCGGCCCCGAACTGTTACCCGCACTGTACGCGCGGCTCAACCATCGGCCGCCGGTGATCGTGCTGACTGCGCAAACCGGCGCCGAAGTTCGCCGCAAGATTCGCGAAGCCGGACTCCACTTCCTGGCCAAGCCTGCCTCGCCGGCACGTCTGCGCGCACTGGCCAGCCAGCTGCTCATTGCCTCGGGCGCGTCCTGAACGGCTATTCGAGATCGTCTTCCTCGTCGATGTCGAGGGTCTTGACCAGCACTGCAGCCTGCGTGCGCGAACGGCAGTTCAGCTTCGACAGCACCGCCGTGACGTGGATCTTCACGGTGTTCTCGGCCAGCCCCAGGCGGTCCGCGATCTGCTTGTTGAGCAGGCCTTCAGCGATGAGCATCAGCACCCGGAACTGCTGTGGCGTGAGCTGGGCCAGCCGCGACATCAATTCGGCATCGCGCTCGCTGCGTTCGGCACTGGTGGCCTCGAACCACAATTCGCCCTGCATCACGTGCCGCACCGCCTTTCCCAACGTCTCCACCGGCGCCGCCTTGGACACGAAGCCGGCCGCACCGAACTGCTGCGCCCGACGCACCGTGCGCGGCCGATCATTGGACGAGATGACCAGCACCGGGAGATCCGGATATTCCGAACGCAGCCACAGCAGCGAAGAGAAACCGATCGCACCGGGCATGGTCAGGTCCAGAAGCATCAGATCGAACTCCGTCCCATCCTCCAGCATCTTCTCCAGCGCACTGCGGCTGGCGGCCTCGCGCACGCTGGCACCGTCGAACTCGGAACCCAGAGCATGCGCGACCGCCGAACGGAACATCGGGTGGTCGTCGGCGATGAGGAAGGTCGGGGCATGCGTCATGCGGTTTTCCATGGCTGCTTTGTGTCGCGGTCTGTTTTCAGTATCACATCATGCCTCGCCGTGTCCGCCGCCCGCTGTTTCACGCATGAAAAAGGGCGGCACCGGGCCGCCCTTTCTCATCGTGCTCACGATGCCGTGCTTACTTGGCGAACAGGCCTTCGACGGCGCTGCGCTCTTCGTGCAGCTCCTTGGCCGTCGCGTCCATGCGGGCGCGCGAGAAATCGTTGATCTCCAGGCCCTGGACGATCTCGTACTTGCCGTCCTTGCAGGTCACCGGATAACCGTAGATCACGCCCGGCTCGATGCCGTAGGAACCGTCCGACGGAATGCCCATCGAGACCCAATCCCCCTCGTCGGTGCCCAGCGCCCACGAACGCATGTGGTCGATCGCGGCCGAGGCGGCCGAGGCGGCCGAAGAAGCGCCGCGCGCCTTGATAATCGCCGCGCCGCGCTGCTGCACGGTGGGGATGAACTCGCCCTCGTACCAGGCCTGGTCGACCAGCTCCATCGCGTTCTTGCCGTCGACGGTGACGTGATGCAGATCCGGATACTGCGTGGAACTGTGGTTGCCCCAGATGATCATCTTCTTGATGTCGGTGTTGTGCTTGCCGGTCTTCTCGGCCAGCTGGCTCATGGCGCGGTTGTGGTCCAGGCGCACCATGGCGGTGAAGCACTTCGGATCCAGGTCCGGCGCATTCTGCTGCGCGATCAGCGCGTTGGTGTTGGCCGGATTGCCGACCACCAGCACCTTGACGTCGCGCTTGGCATGGTCGTTCAGCGCCTTGCCCTGCGGCCCGAAGATCTTGCCGTTGGCTTCCAGCAGGTCCTTGCGCTCCATGCCAGCGCCGCGCGGACGCGCGCCGACCAGCAGCGCGTAATCGGCATCCTTGAAGGCGACATTGGCGTCGTCGGTGGCGACGATGTCGGCCAGCAGCGGGAACGCGCAGTCGTTCAGCTCCATCACCACGCCCTTCAGGGCGTCCAGAGCCGGGGTGATCTCGAGCAGATGCAGGATGACCGGCTGGTCCTTGCCCAGCATGTCGCCGGCGGCAATGCGGAACAGCAACGCGTAGCCGATCTGGCCGGCGGCGCCGGTGACGGCAACTCGAACGGGTGCTTTCATGTCGATACTCCGTTGAACAGGGGAATGCGAGAGTCGGTCGCGGAACCAAGCCGTTCCGCGACCGTGGAAATCAGGACAGCTCGGCGAAGAAGTCGCGGATGCGCTGCATCCCCGGCTCCAGCTCGTCGGCCGGACAGGTGTAGGAGATGCGCAGGCCGCGCGGCTCGCCGAAGGCCGAACCCGGCACGCAGGCCACGCCCTTGGCTTCCAGCAGCGCGGTGCAGACGTCGACGTCGTTCTCCAGACGCTTGCCGTTGTGGCTCTTGCCGAACGCGCAGGAAATGTCCGGGAACGCGTAGAACGCACCCTGCGGACGCGGGCACTTCACGCCCTCGATGCCGTTCAGGATGTCGACCACCAGATCGCGGCGCTTGGCGAATTCGGCGCGCTTCTCGGTCGGCACGTCCTGCGGGCCGGACAGCGCGGCCGCCGCGGCCACCGAAGCGACCTCGGGAATGTTGGTGATGTGGTTGGAGTTCAGCGTCACCACCGCGTCGGCGACGGCCTTCGGACCGGCCATCATGCCCACGCGCCAGCCGGGCATGCCGTAGGTCTTGGACATCGAGTCGACGAAGATCACGCGCTCGCGCAGTTCCGGACGGGCCTGCACGAAATTGTGGTAGCCGACGCCATCGAACACCATGCGGTTGTAGATGTCGTCGGTGACGACCCAGGTATCCGGATGCTTGACCAGTACGTCGGCCAGTGCGGCGATCTCTTCCTTGGTGTAGACCATGCCCGTCGGATTGGACGGATTGTTGAACAGGAAGATCTTGGGCTTGCTGGCCAGCGCCTCGTCGAGCTGCGCCGGGGTCAGCTTGTAGTGCTGTTCCGGCGGGCACGGCAGCAGCTTGACCTTGGCACCGAGGATCTCGGCGATGTCCAGGTAGCTGGTCCAGTACGGCGTCGGAAAGGCCATCTCGTCGCCGTCGTCCAGCAGCGCCTCGGCCAGGTTGTACAGGATGTGCTTGGCGCCCACCGCCACCGCGCAATTCTCGCGCGTGTAGCCGTCCAGGCCGACGCCCTTCATGTGCTCAAGGAACGCGTCCAGCAGGTCCGCGCTGCCGCGGTTGGAACCGTAGGAACCCGAGTCCTTGTCCAGCCAGTCGCGCACGGCTTGGTACACGTGCGGGCCGGGCAGGAAGTTCGGCACGCCGATCGAGAAACTGATGATGTCGCGGCCTTCGGCCTTGAGCTGGCGGGCCTTCTCGGCGATCAGCATGATCGTGCTTGGCTTGGCACGGCTCATGCGCTGGGCGAGCTTGGGCATGACGTCCTCACGCAACGGGATGGGGAAAACGGCGATTTTATCACACGGTCGCCCACCCCGAATTGCCGCGGAAAGCATGAACGAAGGGCGCCGACTCGCGGCGCCCTTCCGGATTTCCCCTCGCGCGCCCCGCGGAATCGCGAAGCCCGGAAGCCGTCAGCTGCCGATGCGGCGCAGGGACTTGCCGGCCATCAGATTGCGCTCGATCTGCTCGAGGCTCACGCCCTTGGTCTCGGGCACGAACCAGATGGTGAACAGCAGGAACAGAATATTCAGACCGCCGTACAGCCAGAAGGTCTGCGCGGCACCGATGCCATTGAGCAGGCTGAGGAAGGTCAGGCCGACGATGGCGTTGGCCACCCAGTTGGTCAGGGTCGATACGCCGATGCCGAAGTCACGCCCCTTCAGCGGCTGGATCTCCGAGCAGATGGCCCACACCAGCGGTCCGGCCGACATGGCGAAACCGACGATGAACACCAGCAACATGGAGACGGTGAAAATCTGCTGCCCCTGAGTGAGCGTGCCCATGTTCATCATGGTGCCCACCGCGCCCAGACCGGCGGCCATCACCAGGAACCCCGCGTACAGGATCGGCTTGCGGCCGATGCGGTCGACGAAGGCGATGGCGATGAAGGTGGCCAGCACATTGGTCACACCGACAATCACCGTGGCCCACATCTGCGCGTTCACGCCAAAGCCCACATGCATGAAGATGCGCGGCGCGTAGTACATGATCACGTTGATGCCGGTCAGCTGCTGCACGACCTGCAGCAGAACGCCCAGACCGACCGAACGGCGGAAATTGCGGTTCTGCAGGAACATGTGCCAGCCGCGCTGCGGGATCTTCAGCTGTTCCTGGATGTCGTTCACTTCGCGTTCGACTGTGGCGTCGTCTGAGCGCAGATGGTTCAGCACATCGCGCGCCTCTTCGGAACGACCACGCATGACCAGCCAGCGCGGGCTCTCCGGCAGCCTCAGCACACCGACCAGGAACAGCGCGCCCGGGATGGCGATGACGCCGAGCATCCAGCGCCACTCGCCATGTTGGCTGAACCACAGATTGGACAGGAATGCGCCCAGGATGCCGATGGTGATCATCAGCTGGTACATCGAGATCATCGCACCGCGAGTCTCCTGCGGCGCCACTTCGGCCAGATACAGCGGCGCGGTGAATGCCGCCACGCCGATCGCGATGCCCAGCAGGAACCGCGCCACCAGAAGAAATGCCGGCGACCATGCGAACGCGCACAGCACGGAACCGATCACGAACAGCGACGCACTGATGATCAGCGTGCGTCGCCGACCCAGGCTCGACGACAGCCAGCCGGCCCCCGCGGCGCCGGTGGCTGCGCCCCACATCATGATGCTGACGATCCACTCGATGTAGTTGTCGCTGATGTGGAATTCGGCCTGGATGAACTGCTCGGCACCGGAAATCACACCGATGTCGAGGCCGAACATGAGCCCGGCCAACGCGGCCAGTAGATAGGTGAACGTGGTCTTGCGGCTCGGTAGCGCCGCGACGGTTGCGTTCATCGAGTGGTCTCCCCGTGAGTTCTTATGTAAACGTTTTCCCAGTCTATGCCACACACCAGCCCTCCCGCCAGCGCGCAGCACTCAATTTGCCAAAGGTAGCCAGATCCGGAGCCTTTGTGCGCGTGCATACGTATGCACACGACCGTGCATAATGGGGCGTCCGCGACCGTGGACACACGTAACAGCGTGTCAGTGACCCACAAACGGGAGAACGCACATGCATTGGTTATGGTTGTTTGTCGTCGGCCTCGTGGTCGGCATCGTCGCCAAGTTCCTCATGCCCGGAAGGGACCCGGGCGGCTTCATCATCACCGCCATTCTCGGCATCGCCGGCATGTTCGTCGGCGACTGGCTGGCCGCCAAGCTCGGCATCATGGTCGGCGGCGGACTGGGCGGTTTCATCGCCGGCGTGGTCGGCGCCATCATCCTGTTGTTCCTGTATCGGCTGGTGGCCAAGAAGGCCTAGCGCGCAGGCGAGTGCATACGAAAAAGGGCGACCCGCGGGCCGCCCTTTTTCGTGTTGCGATGTCCGCCGCGAGTCAACCGCGGTCGTCGAGCACCGTGTTCCAGTCGGCCACGCGCTCGCTCATCTTCTCCAGCAGTGCGTCGACGTCGCCCTCCAGGGTGACCTTTTCGATTTCGTCACCCTGCTGCACGGCATCGACCACAGTCTGGTCGCTGCTGTCGACGACTTCGCCGAAAACGCTGTGCTTGCCGTCCAGCCACGGCGTGGCGCCATGGGTGATGAAGAACTGGCTGCCATTGGTGCCCGGACCGGCGTTGGCCATGGACAGCACGCCCGGCTTGTCGTGACGCAGGCTGGCGTCGAACTCATCCTCGAAACGGTAGCCCGGACCGCCGCGACCACTGCCTTCGGGGCAGCCGCCCTGGATCATGAAATCGGGAATGACGCGATGAAAGCTGAGCCCGTCATAGAACCCGCGCTTGGCCAGATTGACGAAGTTGGCCGTGGTCAGCGGCGTCTTGTCGTCATGCAGGCGAATGCGGATCGGGCCGCGGCTGGTGTGAAACGTGGCGGTAATGCTCATGAGCGGTATCCGTCGTGGGAACGAAACGTCGAAGTATACCGCTCCATCCAGACCTCAGGGCGAAAGGTCCAAAGCCTGGCTCGTCAATGCTTCCGTCCCGCGCGGCGAGGGTTTCGGCATCGGCGCATCGGACAGCGCCTCGCCCGCGACCACATGGCGATAGAGCGCGTCCAGGGCGGCGTAGCCATACGGCATCAACGGCACGTGCGCGGCGCCGAATTCGGGCAGCGCCAGGAACGCGTCGAAATGCTGTGCGTGTGGCACTTTCCAGTAGCGCGGAGTACGCCCTTCGGCGCGTAGCCAGTCCACGTAGGGTTCGGAGGTGAATGCGGTCGGGATCAGGCCGTCATCCGCGCCGTGCACGACCCAGATCGGCAGCGATGCGCGCGGAAGCTGCGCCGCCAGCGCATCGACCGAGGCATGCAGGCGCACGGCCTCGTCGTCGCTGCCGCTCCACAGCGCGCGCAGGCACTCCAGGCTGTCCAGCGTCGGGTCCGCCGAAGCATCCAGACCGCCGAACAACCCGACGCCCGCACCGGGAGGAATGCCGGAAGCGTCCGACCACCACGCGGCGCGCAGCGCAGGATTGGCCGTCGTCGGCTGTCCCCGCATATCCATGGCGTCGTAGCGGAATCCGCAGGGCATCTGCCCGACCTCTCGGCGCAGATAGGCCGAGGCATACCCCGCTGCCACACTGCGCCATGCGTCGAACGCGGTGGTGCTCGCCGCCGTCGACAGCACCGCATCGGTCCAGCCCTGTGCGTGCAGATGCGCGAGCGCCTCGGCGGCCTGCTCGGTCTGCGTGCCGGCACGAAGCCGGCCCTGCGCATGCAGGCTCGCGCAACGCGCCAGCCAGTGCGCGGGCGGCTTGCCCTCGGTACGTGCGAGCGGTGCATCGTCGAAACGCGCATCGGTCAGCGCACACGGCATCCACAACGCCGCTTCCGTGGCGTAGTCATACAGCGCGCGTCCACGGCCGGACAGGTGAACGTTCGGCTCCATCGCCATCACGGCATCGAGCAGACCGTCGTGATCCAGGCCGGCCGCCTGCAGCACCGCACCACCGCCGTTGGACAGACCGGCCGCGATGATGCGGGTGTTTTCCGGCGTGAACGGCGCCTGGTCCGGGTAGGCGCGATCGAGCATGGCCAGTCCGAAGCGCGCTGCTTGCAGCACGTCGCGCCCCCAGTCGGCTTCCGGATTGTCACCCGAATGCATGTGCTTCACGGCCACGCCGGCATCGGCGTCGTAGGCGCGCGGTTCGAATTCCAGCGCGGCCTCGCCGGCCCTGGCGCGTGTGCCGTCCAGCGCCACGCCGGTGCCCGTGGCGGTGTCGAAATAGCCCGAGCCGGTACCCTTGTCGGTATAGGCCACCGCACACCCGCGCGGCAGACCGAACGCGCCGGCCAGCGAAATGGCGCCGTACACGCCGCGCGAACCGGACGACGCGGTGACAATGAGACACCGCGCCTGCTTGTCGAAGGCGTCGGGCGCCTGCAACAACACCCGGTGCGGCGCATGTGCGTCCGGCAGACGCGCAAAGGCCGTGTACTCGCGACCGGGCACGTCCGGCACACCGCCGTAGACGCGGCCATATCCACCTAGCGGCCCCAGATCGGCGATGCCCTTCCAGCTCATCAGGATGGCGCGGCGGCGCAACTCCGCGGGCGTCGGCGCGTCGGCCTCGGCAAAAGGCGTCGGCGCCCCGGCCAGTCCCTTCAGGCCGAGTCCGGCCGAGAGCAGGTCGTCGTCGCCACGATGATCGGTCACGCGGACCGGACCCGACAGGAAATCGAGGGACATGGCCTCCTCCCGAGGCGTCGAGGGCGCCGAGCAGGCCGTCAGGGCGGCCACGGCGGCGGTGCACAGATAGCGGGCAAACGTAGGCATGCTGTCAGCCTAGCCATAATTCCCGCGCTGACCATGGTACGAAAGTCCACATGCCGTGGCGCATCTGGATCGCTAGGCTGGGCCCATCCCGCTCGCACGTCCCGAGGTAGCAGCATGTCCACGATCCTGATCACCGGTGCCGGCAGCGGCATCGGCGCCGGTCTCGCCACCGAACTGGCCGCCGCCGGTCACCACATTCTCGCCACCGACCTCGACGCCGAGGCCGCCGAGCAGGTCGCCGCACGCATTCGCAACGACGGCGGCCGCGCCGATGCGCTGCCGCTGGACGTCAGCCGCGACGAAAGCGTCGATGCCCTGCTCGGTGCCCTGCCCGGGCCAGTCGACGTGCTGGTCAACAACGCCGGCCTGCAGCACGTATCGAGGCTGGAGGATTTCCCGATGCAGAAATGGGACCTGCTGATCCAGGTGATGCTGACTGGCGTCGCCCGCATCACGCGCGCCCTGCTGCCAGCCATGCGCGAACGCGGCCACGGCCGCATCGTCAACATCGGTTCGGTGCATTCGCTGGTGGCCTCGCGTTACAAGTCCGCGTATGTCGCCGCCAAGCACGGCCTGCTCGGCTTCTCCAAGGTGCTGGCGCTGGAGACCGCCGACGCCGACATCACGATCAACACCGTCTGCCCCGCCTACGTGCACACGCCGCTGGTCGACAAACAGATCGCCGCGCAGGCGCGCGAGAACGGCCTCAGCGAGGAACAGGTGGTCAGCGAGATCATGCTCAAGCCGATGCCCAAGGGCGTGTTCATCAGCATCGAGGAGCTGGCCGGCATCACGGCGTTCCTGATGTCGCCCGCCGCGCGCAACATCACCGGTCAGACGCTGGTCGTCGACGGCGGCTGGACCGCGCAGTAGGCTGTTGGACTGTCGCCACGCCACCGTTTCGCACCCATGCCGCGCCTGCTGATTGCCGACGACCATCCGCTGTTCCGCGCCGCGCTGCGGCAGTCCGCGCTGCACGCACTCCCGGACGGCGACATCCAGGAAGCGCCCGACCTGCCCGCCACGCTGGACGCGCTGGCCGAGGAACCGGACATCGATCTGGTCCTGCTGGATCTTCACATGCCCGGCAGCCGCGGCCTGTCCGGTCTGGCCGCGCTTCGCGGCCAGCATCCAGCTGTGGCCGTACTGGTGGTGTCCGCACACGATGAACCGCGTGTGATCCGGCGCGCGCTGGACCACGGCGCGTCCGGCTTCATCTCCAAGAGCGCCGACCCCGAGCAGATCGCTAACGCCATCCGCACCGTGCTCGACTGCGGACAATGGGTGCCGCCACATCTCAGCGACAGCGTCGCGGCCACACCCAGCGATCCATCCGACAGCGAGCTGGCCGCGCGCCTGGCGCGATTGACCGAGCAGCAGTACCGCGTGCTCGGCCTCCTCGCCGAGGGCCTGCTGAACAAGCAGATCGCCGACCGCCTCGGCATCCAGGAGCGGACGGTGAAAGCGCACGCCACGGCGATCTTCGAGAAACTGGAAGTGCGCAACCGCACTCAGGCCGGCGTGCTACTGCGCTCGCTGGACCTGGCCGACCCGGCGCACGCCGACTGAGCCTTACATTCAGTTCTGCGTGGCCGCCGAGGGTCTGGATGCCATGACGAGGTGCTTGAGTACCTGACGCAACGCCAATGGCTTCAGCGGTTTGTACAGCATGACCGCCCCCGTTTCGAGCACGGTCTGGCGCAGCCCCGGGTCGCGGTCCGCGGTCAGCACGACCGCCGGCACGCTGCCGAATCGAAGCCGCAGCGCCTGCAGTGCATCGAGGCCGGTGACGCCGCCGTCCAGGTGGTAATCGAGCAGCAGCAGATCCGGCGTCCACGGCGCTGCCAGGGCATCCTCCAACGTACCCGCGCCATGCACGCTCCATCCCCATGGCTGAAGGAGCGAACGCATCGCGGTGAGCGCGTCCGGTTCGTTGTCCACGACCACCGCACGACCGGCCGGAAGCGCCTCTGCAGTCAGCGCGGGGGGCGGACGTCGCGACGTCGAGCCGGGCTCGGCTGCGGACAGACGCACGCCGAATACACTGCCGCGACCGGGCCAGGAGCGCAGCGTCAGGCGATGGCCAAGCAAGCCCGCCATGCGTTCGGCGATGGCCAGGCCGAGCCCGAGTCCCTGACCGCTGGCGGCGCGGCCACGGCGGAACTCCTGAAAAATCAGCTCCTGTTCGGCACGTTCGATGCCTGGACCAGTGTCCCAGACTTCCAGCTCCAGCTCGCCGTCTCGCCGCCGGCAGCCCAGCAGCACGCGCCCGCGGCGGGCATAGCGCAAGGCGTTGGCGAGAAAGTTCTGCAGCACACGGCGCAGCAGTTGCGGATCAGAATGCGCCCACAGGCACGTGCCGACCACCCGCAAGCGGATCCCGCGCTCGGCCGCCAGCGCCTGGAACTCGGCGGCCAGCGGATCGAGCACATCCGCCAGCGCGAACGGACGCGGGCGTGGCGCCAGTCGCCCGCCTTCCAGCCGCGCGATATCGAGCAGCCCTGCCAGCAGATGCTCGGTGGCGTCGAGCGCACCGTGCAGATGCCGCGCCGTCTCGCGGTGGCTCTCCCCGAGGCGCTCCTCCAGCGTATGCGCGAACAACTGCGCGGCGTGCAGCGGCTGCAGCAGATCGTGACTGACCGCAGCCAGGAAGTGCGTCTTGGCCTCGTTGGCCCGTTGCGCCGCCTCGCTGGCCTGCGCCAGCGCGTGGGTGCGCTCGGCCACGCGCAGTTCCAGCGTCTCGTTGCTGCGCTTGAGCTCGCGCTCGGCCATGCGGAACGCAGTCACGTCGGTGAACGTCGCCACGTAACCGCCACCGGGCATCGGGTTGCCGCGAATCTCGATCGCGCGCCCATCGGGCAAGTGTCGCTCGGACAGATGTGGCGTGCCGGCGCGCATATGCGCCAGACGTCGCTGGCAACGCGCCTCGACATCGCCTTCGCCGATAAGCCCGGCGGCAATGTTGTGGCGCATCAGTTCAAGTATCGGACGCCCCACCTCGAGCAGGTGTTCGGGATACGCGAACAGATCCGCGTACGGCTGGTTCCAGGCCACCACGCACAGCTCGGCATCGACCACGCAGATGCCCTGACTCATGTTCGCCAGCGCCGCCGACAGCACGCGCTGATTGAAGCGCAGGTCCTGGGAGGCCTCGTCGACGATGGCGGCGACGGTGTCCAGGTCCTCGCTGCCCTGGTGCCGCATCACGTCGAGCAACAGGCGCGCCGAAGCCGCGCCGATCACCGCCGCCAGCTCGTGCTCGACTGCGGCGACACGCTTCGGTTCAGCCAGCACCCGGTCCGGCGCATCGCAGAACAGATCCTCCACCTCCTGCTGCGGCAGGAAGCGTGCCGAGAGCGCGCGCAACTCGTGCAGCGCCACGCCGCCGCCCGACGAAGCCGGCTGCGCGCGGCCATAGCGCGAACGCGCCACCAGCAGGATCGCGGCGATGTTGGCGAGCAGACTCAACACCACCGCACGCCCCAGCCCGCTCCATCCAGACAGGCCGAGCAGATGCTGTGGCGCGAGCCAGTCGATTCCGAACGGCCCGGCATGTACCCACGCAGGCTGCGGCGTGAACAGGGCGGGCAGCAAGGCGTACAGCCACACCAGTGTGCCCACCAGCAGACCGGCACCGACCGCGCGCGCGCCGAGCTGTGGACGGTAGATCGCCACCAGCGTCGCCGGCGCCAGCTCGGCCAAGGCCGAGAAGGAGATCGCACCGATGTCGGCCAGCGCGTCGTTGCCGGCCAGCACGCGGCTATAACCCCAAGCCAGCAGCACGATGGCGAGAATCGCCAGGCGCCGCTGGGTCAGCACCTCGCGGCGCAGATCGCCCTGCTCGCCGCGTCCCCAGCCCGCGCGCACCAGCAACGGCGCGACGAAATGATTGGCGACCATCAGGCTCAACGCCAGCGTCGCGACCACCACCATACTGGTCGCCGCGCTCAATCCGCCCAGAAAGGCCAGCAGAGCCAAGCCGTTCTGCTGTTGCGCCAGCGGCAGCGCCAGCACATAGAGATCCGACGACACGCCCGCCGGCCCGAGCCAGGCATCGCCAAGCCGCGCCAGCGGCAGGATCGGCGCGGCGATCAGCAGCAGGTACAGCGGAAACAGCCAGCGCGCCGTGTTCACGTGACGCGCGTCGCGGCACTCGACCACGCCGGCGTGAAACTGATGCGGCAACGTGAACATGGCCAGCGCGCCCAGCAGGATCAGTGCGGGAAAGCCGTTGGTATCGTGCGGCACCGGCGCATGCGTCGAGGCCAGCGCAGGCAGATGGTGCATCGGCAACAGCAGCATCACACCCAGCGCGAGCATCGCACCGAGCTTGAACAGCGACTCGAACGCCATCGCCAGCACCAGGCCGCGGTTGTGCTCGGTGGCCGCCGCGCGCCGGGTGCCGAACAGCATCGCGAACAACGCCATGATCAACGCCACGTACAGGGCGCTGTCCTGCCACGGCGGCATGCCCTCGTAGCGGTCGCGGCTGAGCACGCCGTAGCTCATCGCCACGGCTTTCAGTTGCAGCGCGATGTACGGAACGATGCCGATCAGCATCACCGCCGTGACCAGCGCCGCCAGCCCCGAGTGCCGTCCCAGACGTGCGGCGATCAAATCGGCCAGCGAACCGGCGTTGTAGTCCCGCGCCATGCGCACCAGCCGCATCAGCACGGCCGCGCCGAAGGCATACAGCAGGATCGCGCCGACGAAAGTCGGCGGAAGCCACCAGCCCGACCGGCTGGCCTGCGTCACCGTGCCGTAGAAGGTCCAGGAAGTGCAGTGAATCGCCAGCGACAGCGCATAGACGATGGCCCAGCGATTCTCGAACACACGCGGATGACGCTCGCCGTACAGGGCCACGCCGAACAGCAGCCCGAGCCAGACCACGCCGGCGGCGATGATGACGCCGGAACTCAGCATGACCCGGTTTTCTGGCCGCGTGTATGTCGCATGCTCTCCCCCGGCCGCCGCATGGACCCGTCACGTCGACAGCACAGGCGTTCGAGCATAACCAAACGCGTCGCCGTGGCCTACGGCTGCTGGATGTCCGCCTGCGCGCGCGCCACGCCCAGCGCCGCCAGCGCGCGGATCAACCACTGCTGCTGGACGCCCGCGCGAGTGTCGTAGTCCGCGCCGGAATAGCCCCACCAGTCCCAGCAGGCCTGCGGATTCAGCGGCGCGTAGCTGGCGCGTGTCTGCGGGTACAGCACGGCGACGTGATAGACATCGGCCCAGCGGTTGAAGCCGGCCTCGCGCACGAATGTCTCGCCCACGGACTCGGCGTTCTGCTTGCACCCGTGGAAGACCACCAGCACGCCGCATTCGGCACCGCTCCGGCACGCCTTCGGCACGTAGGCATAGCCGGTGTCGGCGAGAAACGCATCGCGCCCGTCCGGACGCAGCCGGTGCTGGTCGAAGCGCAGCAGTTCGCCCGACGGCGATTTTGCGCTCGCCGGCGCCGGACCGTACAGCTTGTCGAAGATCTCGCCGGCGGCGTCGAAGCCGCAGCGCCCCAGGTATGGCTCCACCGAAGCGCGGCAATCCTCGCCGGACACCGCGACCGGCAGGTTGTGTCCGAAATTCCGGTCGCCGTCCCAGATCACCGTCATCGAGGCCAGCGCCGAGTCCTCCGCGCGCAAGGCCTCGTAGAACTGCGCAGCGGCCTTGCTGACACTTGCGGCGACGCGGTCGTCGTCCTTGCCGTGCAGCACGTAGATGCGGTCATCGGCAAGATCACGCAACGGCCCCAACTTGCCCACCGACGCGTCGGCACGCGCACGCGACGCCAGCGCCTTCACGTCCGGTGCCGGCACGCCTTTCATGCAGGTGCCGAGCGCCGTCGCCAGCTCTCCTTTGGCACACCCCCACGGGCCGCCCGCGACTAGCGCCGCACCGGAAAACACATCCGGCCACGCCATGTGCGACTGCGTGGCCATGTAGGCCCCGGAGGACAGACCCGCCACCTTCACACGAGCCGGGTCGACGTTGAGCTTCGGCAGTGTGTTGTCCGGCGCGCGCACACAGGAAGCGAGCAGAAGCGGAGCGAGCATCAGCGCCAGTCCCGCGCGTATCGTCATGGAAGTCATCTCTCGAACCCTGCATGGCGCCGATTGGCACAATGACGCAAGAACCCGTGCGGCCCGGGGACGCCCGGCAGACTCCGGCCGGACGTCCCGATTCGACCGTTCCCCGGGGAGACCATGGGAACGATCGCAGGCCTGGCGTCAGAAGTTGTAGCGCGCGCTCAGGTACCAGTTGCGCGGCATGGCGTAGTAGGCGGTCTGGATGTTGCCGACGCTGGAGAATTCCTGCGCGTCGGTCTTGTAGGTCTTGTCGCCCAGGTTGCGCACGCCCGTGCGCACCTGCCAGTCGCCGTTCGCCGAGTCGTACACACCGAACAGACCGGTCACCGTGTAGGCCTTCTGCATCAGGCCCGGACGGTTGTCGACGCTCAGCCAGGTATCGCTGCGATAGGACGCGTCCGCGCCGAAGGTCAGCGCCGCGCCGCCGGACAACTCGAAGGTCTGCGTCAACGCCACGCGCGCGGTGAACTTGGGCGAGAACGGCACATGCTTGTGCAGGTTCGGGTCATACAGCGGATCGCTCGGATTCAGACGGTGATCGTCGAACTTCTGGTAGGTCGCGTCCATCCAGGCCAGCTGGGTCGACAGTCGCGTGCCGCGACCCATCAACGCGGTGCCCTCGAACTCCAGGCCCTGGATGCGCAGCTTGGCCGCGTTGAGCACCGGAAAGTCGAAGCTCGGCGTCAGCGAACCGGGATTCACCACGTCCGAGACGCGTGCCTGGAAGTCGCTGTAGTTGGAGCGGTAGGCCGCCAAATTTCCCTGCAGGCGGTTGTCCGACGAGCGCATCTTCAGACCCATTTCGTATGTCCACACATACTCGGGGTTGAAGATCGGATCGGCCGCCTCGTTGGGATCGTTGGCGCGGCCGTTGAAGCCGCCCGACTTGAAGCCGCGGTTGACCGAGATGTAGCCCATCACCTGCGGATTGAACTGCTTCTGCAGGCTGAGCGACGGCGTCACCGCGCTCCATGACTTGCTGACGTTGTCGATGACCGCCTGCGGGTCCGCGCTGAAGGCCTGCAACGGTGCGCCGAAGAACGCGCTGGTGGTGCGATAGTACTTCTTGGTTTCCTTGGTGTAGCGCACGCCCGCGGCCAGGGTCCAGGTGGGCGCGAAAGTCCAGTTCACGTGCGCGAAGCCTGCGTAGCTCTTGTTGCGCAGGTCGTCGTCGATGGTGCGCAGGAAATCGATCGGCAGACCGCCGAACTGGATGAAGTCGTTGGCATAGGCCTCCTGGTGCGACGGCACCTTCTCATTGAGGTAGTACAGGCCGTAGACCGCTTCCAGGTTGTCGCCGTTGTCGTACTGCAGCTGCAGTTCCTGACTGAACTGCTTCTGGTGGAAATCGACCAGCACATCGCCGAGCTGGAACTGCGAAGCGTCGATGTCGATGTAGGAATTGCTGTCGAGCTTGCGGTAGGCGGTGATGCTCTTCAGGTTCCAGTCGCCGGAGAGCTTCCAGTTCATGTGCAGCGCCGCGCCCCGATGCTTGAGCTTCTGCCCCTTGCCCGGACCGAACGACGTCTGCGAGTGGAAGTCGTACTTGCCGCCCGGCGGCGTGTACAGCAGCACCGGCCCCAGCAGCAGGTCGGTCGCGTACAGCGGTGCGGTCGGCTGGCCCAGCGTCAGTGCGGTGTCCTGCTTGGTGTAGTCCAGCGAAAGGGTCGCGTTGAAGGCATCGCTCGGTTCCCAGCGCAGCTTGCCGCGCACGGCCTTGGTGTCATCGTTGTTGTACTTGCGTCCGGTGGTCGGATCGGTGACGAAACCATCGCTCTTGGTGTAGATGCCGGCCAGACTGCCCGCCAGCGTGTCGCTCAGCGGACCGGTGAAGTAGAACTGTCCTTCCCGGCGGCCGAAGCTGCCGACCTTGGCCTCGACCGAACCGCCCGGCGTCTGGCTGGGTTGCTTGGTGATGATCTTGATCGCGCCGCCGGTGGAATTCTTGCCGTACAGCGTGCCCTGCGGACCGCGCAGCACCTCGACGTGATCGACGTCGAACAGATCGAACAGCGCGCCCTGGATACGCGAGTAGTACACGTCGTCGACGTACATGCCCACGCCCGGATCGAACGTCTGCAACGCGTCCGGCTGACCGATGCCGCGGATGAAGACGTTGACCGACGACGACGATCCGCGGCCCGGCACGATGTTCAGGCCCGGCACCGCGCCCTGCAGCCCGTCGATGTTGTTGGCCTGCAGATCCTTCAGGTCCTCCGAACTGAAGGCGCTGACCGCGACCGGTACCTTTTCCAGATTCTCGCTGCGACGACGCGCGGTGACCGTGACGGTCTGCAGCTGGGTGGCCTCGGCGCGCTTCTTCTCGGCCTCCGTCTGCTTCGGGTTCTGCGCATTCGCGGGCGCGTTCTGCATGACCGGCGCGGCATCGCGCGAAACAGCCGGCTGCGCGGCCTGCACGCACAACGGCGCGGCGAAGGCGGCGGCGATGGCCACACAAAGGATCTGTCGTTTCATGATGTTCCCCCGCAAGAATGGTCTTCAGGACAGCGTGCAACGAGGCTATCGGCAAGCCCGCGCGGTCACACTTGTACTTTGGTCCAGTGGGACGGACCGGGATGCATGCCGATACTCGGAACCTCCACGAGTGGGGGATGACGCATGAGTTTCTTGATCGTGCTGGCGGCGCTGGCCTTCCTGATGTTCGCGGCCTACCGCGGCCACAGCGTGATCCTGTTCGCGCCGATCGCGGCGCTGGGCGCGGTGCTGCTGACCGACCCGTCGCTGGTCGCGCCGATGTTCACCGGCCTGTTCATGGCCAAGATGGTCGGCTTCCTGAAACTCTACTTCCCGGTGTTCATGCTCGGCGCGGTGTTCGGCAAGCTGATCGAACTGTCGGGCTTCTCCAAGTCCATCGTCGCCGCCACCATCGGCCTGCTCG
This sequence comes from Oleiagrimonas citrea, assembly GCF_012395255.1. Classification (GTDB taxonomy): domain Bacteria; phylum Pseudomonadota; class Gammaproteobacteria; order Xanthomonadales; family Rhodanobacteraceae; genus Oleiagrimonas; species Oleiagrimonas citrea. Next base: position 26,447 of record NZ_JAAZQD010000003.1, on the reverse strand, counting down.
GTCGCGGTCGCGCGATGCTGTCGATCGTGCTGGTGTGCGCGCTGCTGACCTACGGCGGCGTGTCGCTGTTCGTGGTGGTGTTCGCGGTGTATCCGTTCGCCGCCGAGCTGTTCCGCCAGGCCGACATTCCCAAGCGCCTGATCCCCGGCACCATCGCGCTGGGCGCGTTCACCTTCACCATGGACTCGCTGCCGGGCACGCCGCAGATCCAGAACATCATCCCGACCAGCTTCTTCGGCACCACCGCCTGGGCCGCGCCGTGGCTGGGCACGCTCGGTGGCGTGTTCATCCTCATCGTCGGCATGAGCTATCTCGAGTGGCGTCGCCGCAAGGCCGCGCGCGCCGGCGAGGGCTACGGCCAGAATCTGGTCAACGAGCCGGCGCCGTTCGAGGGCGGCAAGCTGGCCAACCCGATCATCGCGATCCTGCCGCTGCTGCTGGTCGGCGTGACCAACAAGATCTTCACCGACCTGATTCCGCGCCTGTACGGCGCGACCACGTCGTTCACGCCCGCCGTGGTCGGCAAAGCCGAGCCGGTGGTGCAGCAGGTCTCTCGCGTGGCCGGCATCTGGGCTGTGGAAGGCGCGCTGCTGGTCGGCATCGTCTGCGTGCTGGTCTTCGCCTGGCGCCCCGTCCGGCAACGCTTCGCGGCCGGCAGCCAGGCGGCCGTCGGCGGCGCGTTGCTGGCGTCGATGAACACCGCCTCCGAGTACGGCTTCGGCGCGGTGATCGCCGCCCTGCCCGGCTTCCGCGTGGTCGCCGACGCGCTGCACGCGATTCCCAACCCGCTGGTCAACGAGGCCGTCACGGTCACCGCGCTGGCCGGTGTCACCGGCTCGGCCTCGGGCGGCATGAGCATCGCCCTGGGCGCAATGGCCGACACCTTCGTCGCCAACGCGCACGCCGCGGGCATTCCGCTGGAGGTCTTCCACCGCGTCGCGGCCATGGCCTCGGGCGGCATGGACACGCTGCCGCACAACGGCGCGGTCATCACCCTGCTGGCGGTCACCGGCCTGACCCATCGACAGTCCTACAAGGACATCTTCGCCATCACCATCATCAAGACGCTGGCCGTGTTCGTGGTGATTGCCCTGTACTACACGACCGGACTGGTCTAGCCACATGAACGGCTGGAAAGACCAGGGCGGAGAAGGAACTGCACCGGGACCGATTCTCGACGGTTCGGGCACCGGTGGCCGATGCCATCGATCAGGCATCGGCGGAAAAACAAACCGCACAGACACTCATGCCGTCGACCCGCTTCGGCCATCCGCATCTCCCGGAGGCGCACGGCCTCCATAACGCTCGTGCCGGGGCCGGTTCGCGCGTCCGAACGGAAACGCAGGAAGGCGGACACGGACAGGGATCGCAGGGTTGCGCACGCACCGGTTCCGGCGCACGACAAGCTCGGCTGTTTCGGCCCCGCGTTGGGGGACGCGGGGAATCTTCGGCAATGCAAGGGAGGAATCATCATGCACGTCCAACGCCTGATCCTGAGTCTCGCGGCCCTGCTGCTTCTGGCGCCGCTCGGCGCGCTGCACGCAGCCAGCTGCCACGACAACGTGGTGCTGGTGCACGGCAACACCGGCTCGCCGTCGGACTTCGACAACACGCGCCAGGAACTGCTCGCGCGCGGCTACAGCGCCTCACAGATCTTCACACCCAACTGGGGCAGCAAGACCTGCGCCGCCTGCAACGACCACAACGGTTCGGAAGAGACTCCAGTCGCCAACGCCATCGTCGACGCCATCGCCGCCTCGTGCACCGGAAAGATCGACGTCATCGGCCACTCCATGGGCGCGACCCTGGCCGCGCACGAGATCGTCGAGCTGGGCGCGCGCCCTTACATCGACACTTTTGTCGGCATCGCCGGGGCCTTCCACGGTCTGTGGTCGTGCGGCATGTATCCGTACAACGTCTGGAACGCCACCTGCGGCTCGTGGGGGCTGTCAGTCAACAGTCCCTTCCTCAACGACCTGTACGGAAAACGCTTCGGCGACAAGGTCTACTCGATCAAGTCATGGTCGGACGAGATCAACTGCTCGAGCGGCACCTGCCTGGTCTACGGCGTGCACACCTCGTCGATCTGGGGCGAGGACGGCAGCCTGACCTACCCCTACGGCCATTACGGCCTGCTTTGGTACACCGCGGCCGATCAGGTCAATCTGATCCAGTAGAACCGCACCGACCGGCCGTCGTCCCAGCGGACGGCGTCCGGTCAATCGCTTCCCGCTTCGTCGTAGCCGCGACGCGCCTGACGGATGTCCTCGTGATGGACGGTCGTCCAGCCCACCCAAGGGGCCAACCTGCCAGCAGATATCGGCAAGCTGCCGTTCATATCGCTTCGGCTAGTTTTCCCGTATAATCACGCGCTTCACTCCACCACTAAGGCGGCGCGACCGACAGGTCGGGCCGGTTTCGCATGTCCATCGAGAAGCTCCGCAACATTGCCATCGTCGCCCACGTCGACCACGGCAAGACCACCCTCGTCGATCAGCTGCTGAAGCAGTCGAACACGCTGTCCGAGCGCGAGGTGATCCCGGATCGCGTGATGGACTCGAACGACCTCGAGAAAGAACGCGGCATCACCATCCTGGCCAAGAACACGGCCATCCGCTGGACCGATCCGCAGGGCGAGACCTGGCGCATCAACATCGTCGACACCCCGGGCCATGCCGACTTCGGCGGCGAGGTCGAACGCGTGCTGTCGATGGTCGATTCGGTGGTGGTGCTGGTCGACGCCTTCGACGGCCCGATGCCGCAGACGCGCTTCGTCACCCAGAAAGCCTTCGAAATGGGCTTCAAGCCCATCGTCGTCATCAACAAGGTCGACCGCCCGGGCGCGCGTCCGGACTGGGTGCTCAACGCCACCTTCGACCTGTTCGACCGTCTGGGCGCCAGCGATGAGCAGCTGGACTTCCCGGTGGTCTACGCCTCCGGCCTGCAGGGCTATGCCGGCATGGACGAAAGCGTGCGCGAAGGCGACATGACGCCGCTGTTCGAGACCATCGTCAACAAGGTGTCCGCACCGGACGTGGACCCGGACGGCCCGTTCCAGATGCGCGTCAGCCAGCTCGACTACAACAGCTACGTCGGCGTGATCGGCATCGGCCGCGTGCAGCGTGGCACCGTGCGCACCAACATGCCGGTCAGCATCCTCGACCGCGAAGGCAAGAAGCGCCAGGGCAAGGTGCTGCAGGTGCTCGGCTTCATGGGCCTGGAGCGCAACGAGGTGCCCGAGGCGCGCGCCGGCGACATCATCGCCATCTCCGGCATCGAGAACCTGGGCATCTCCGACACCGTCTGCGCGGTCGACGCACCCGAGGCGCTGCCGGTGCTGACCGTCGACGAGCCGACCATCTCCATGACCTTCCAGGTCAATAACTCGCCGTTCGCCGGCAAGAAGGACGTCAGCGGCGGCAAGTTCATCACCAGCCGACAGATCCGCGACCGCCTGATCCGCGAGACGCTGCACAACGTGGCGCTGAAGGTCGAGGACACGGACGACCCGGACAAGTTCAAGGTCTCCGGCCGCGGCGAACTGCACCTGTCGATCCTGATCGAGACCATGCGCCGCGAGGGCTACGAGCTGGGCGTGTCGCGTCCCGAGGTCATCATCAAGGAGATCGACGGCGTGATGCAGGAGCCGTACGAGCAACTGGTGGTCGACCTGGAGGAGCAGTACCAGGGCGGCGTGATGGAGCGTCTGGGTCTGCGCAAGGGCCTGCTGAAGAACATGGAACCGGACGGCCGCGGTCGCGTGCGTCTGGAATACATGATCCCGGCGCGCGGCCTGATCGGTTTCCAGACCGAGTTCAAGACGCTGACCGCCGGCACCGGCCTGCTGTTCCACGTCTTCGACCATTACGGCCCGAAGTCGGAAGGCACGATCGGCAAGCGTCAGAACGGCGTCCTGATCTCCAACGGCACCGGCCCGGCGCCGGCCTACGCCCTGTTCGGTCTGCAGGATCGCGGTCGCATGCTGATCGACGCCGGCGTGGAAATCTACGAGGGCCAGCTGGTCGGCATCCATTCCAAGGACAACGACCTCACCGTCAATGCCCTGCGCGCCAAGCAGCTGACCAACGTCCGCGCTTCGGGCAAGGACGACGCGCTGACGCTGACGCCGCCGGTGAAAATGTCGCTGGAACAGGCACTGGAATTCATCGACGACGACGAGCTGGTCGAGGTCACGCCGAAGGAAATCCGCCTGCGCAAGAAGCACCTCACCGAGAGCGATCGCAAGCGCGCCTCGCGCGCAGCCTGACGCTCGACACCAGAAAGACGGCGCGGCGCCGGCGGTCGAACGATCGCCGGCGCCGTTTCCGTTTTTGCACCATCGACGACGACTCGCGACTAGTGGGTCGAATCCGTAGACTGGCCCGCATGACCACGCCCGTACTGCTCGCCTGGAGCGGCGGCAAGGACTGTCTGATGGCGCTGCAAGCCCTGCGCGCCGATCCGGACTGGCAGCCCGTCGCCCTGCTCACCACCGTCACCCGCACCTTCGACCGCATCGCCATGCACGGCATCCGCCGCGACGTGCTCGAACGCCAGTCCGAACGGCTCGGCCTGCCGCTGCTGACCGCAGAAATCGACTGGCCCAGCAGCAACGAAGCCTACGAACAGGCCCATGCAGACGCCCTGCGCGCGGCCGCCGAACGCTGGCCCGGCCTGCGTCACTGTGCCTACGGCGATCTGTTCCTGGAAGACGTGCGCGCCTACCGCGAGCAGCAGCTGGCGCGCATGGAGTGGGAAGGCGTCTTCCCGATCTGGCAGACGGACACCGCAGTCATGGCGCGCCGCTTCGTGGACTCGGGCCACCGCGCCATGCTGACCTGCGTCGACACCACGCAGCTGGAGGCTTCGTTCTGCGGACGCACCTTCGACGCCAATCTGCTCGACGACCTGCCCGACGACGTCGACCCGTGCGGCGAGAACGGCGAATTCCATACTCTCGCCTTCGCCGGCCCCGCCTTCGAAGCACCCATCGCACTCCAGCGCGGCGAGTCGGTACTGCGGGACGAGCGCTTCCAGTACACCGACTTCCTGCTCGACGATGCCCGCTGACTCGACGCCGATTCTCCCCGACATGCTGCAACCGGGTCTGCGCCTGGTGTTCTGCGGCACCGCGCCGAGCCGCCGCTCGGCCAGCGAGGCGGCCTACTACGCCCATCCCGGCAACGCCTTCTGGCGTGCGCTGCACGAGGTGGGCATCACGCCCCGTCGCTTCGCACCTACGGAATTCCCCGACCTGCTCACGCTGGGCGTCGGTCTCACCGACCTCGCCAAGCATCACTCGGGCAACGACAACGAATTACCGCGCGACGCATTCGACATCGAAGCCTTCGAGACGCGCATCCGCCAACACGCGCCGGGAGCTGTCGCCTTCACCAGCAAGAATGCCGCACGCGCCTGGCTTCGCCACCCGGTCGACTACGGCTGGCAGGAAGAACGCATCGGCGACACGCGACTGTTCGTGCTGCCCTCGCCCTCCGGCCAGGCGCGCGCGGCCTGGCGCATCGAACCCTGGCAGATGCTTTCGGACTGGCTGCACGCCGACTGAGCCGCCGGCTCAGTGGATCGGAATCGAGCGGTACTCGCCCACCATGCTCGGCGACACCGGCGCGGCGGCATTGCCCCACGCCTGACGGATGTAGCTGACCACGGCCGCCACGTCCCGATCGCTGAGTCGCTGCGCGTACGGCGGCATCGAGTACGGTCGCGGATACATGGCGGTCGTCGGCTCGAATCCACCGAGTAGCACCGCTCGAACCGGATTGACCGGGTTGGCCGCGCGCACCACGCTGTTGCCGGCCAGCGGCGGATACACATTCGCGACGCCACGGCCGTCTTTCTGGTGGCAAGCCGAGCAATCACGCCGATAGATGACGCGTCCTCGCGCGACCAGGGCTGTCGCGGTCTTGGCGGGCAGTTGTTCGGCATCGCTCGACATGGCGGAATCTTCTGCCCGGCGGGACGGCAGGCTGCGCAGATAGACGGCCATGGCATGGAGGTCGCTGTTGCGCAGATATTGCAGGCTGTTCTGCACCACTTCCGCCATCGGACCGTACGCCGTCCCCTTGCGCGAACGACCGGTCTTCAGCAGGTCGACGATGTCCTGTTCGCTCCAGCCCGCCAGTCCACCGTGGGCGTCGGCAGCCAGATCAGGGGCGTACCAGCCCTGCTCGGGAATCATGCCGCCGCGCAGCGCCTGACCGCTCTTGCGCGCTCCGAGTGCATTGCGCGGCGTGTGGCAGGCGCTGCAATGTCCCAGCCCCTGCACCAGATACGCGCCGCGATTCCACTGCGCCGTGCGCTTGGGGTTCGCGACGTATTCGCCAGCATCGAAATACAGTGCACGCCAGCCCAGCAGCAGGCGGCGCCAGCTGTAGGGAAACGACAACTCCGGGGGATTCGTCCTGCTGTGCACAGGCTTCAGGGTGCGCAGGTAGGCATACATGGCCTCGACATCTGCGCGGCGGATCTTGGTGTAGGACGGATACGGAAACGCCGGATACAGCAGCCGGCCATCACGCCCCCGCCCGAGATGCATGGCGCGCCAGAAATCGTCCACGCTCCAGTCGCCGAGGCCGGTGGCCTTGTCCGGAGTCAGGTTCGCCGTGTAGATCACCCCGAATGGTGTCGGAATCATGCGGTTGCCGGCAAACGGCTGGCCGCCCGGCGCCGTGTGGCAGGCGATGCAGTCGCCGGCGCGGACCAGATACTTGCCACGCGCGATCTGCACGGCTGACGCGGCTTCGTGGCCGGTTCGCCCATGCGACGAGTCCTTCTCGCCACTGGCGGTCGCCGCACCGAGCACGACTGCCGTGAGCACGAGCGCCATGCCCAGCGCCGCGTATCGCTTCCATCGCACGATCATTCGCCAATCTCCACGCTGCCGCAGCGCAGCGGCAGGTCATGCCCAGGACTGCTGGCTGCCTGCGCGCGATCCTCGGCCGGAATCGGCTGTGCAGCGAGCCAGGCGGCCACCGCGCGAATGTCGCGCGCATCCAGGCGATCGGCCACGTGCTTCATGCAATCCGGGTTGCGCATGCGGCGTGTGCCGTTGCGCCATGCACCGAGCTGCGCGCTGAGGTAGCTGTACGGCAGCCCCAGCAAACCGGGAATGGCCGGTTCGACACCGGTCAGGCGCGCGCCATGGCAGGCCTGGCAGGCAGGAATGCCCTTGCCCGGATCGCCTTCGTGCACCAGCGTGCGCCCCCGCGCCAACTCTGTTGACGACAGACGCGGCGGATGCCGCTCGGGGTAACGCGTGTCCAGCGCTGAAAAATAGGTCGCGATCTCGTGCAAATAGGCATCCGAAAGCGGCCGCAGCATATAGGTCATCAGCGGATAGTGGCGGCGGCCATCGCGGAAATTCAGCAATTGGTGATACAGGTAGGTGGCCGGCTTGCCCGCCAGGCGCGGATTGAAGCCGTTCGTGCCGCCTTCACCGTTCGCGCCATGACAACTGGTGCAGGCCGTAATGCGCTGCTTGAGCGTGTTCGGGACCGAGGCGGGCGTGTACCCGCTCGCCGACGCGCCCCAGCTCAGGAGCGCCAAAAACGCCATTGCAACAGTCAGAACGAAACGCGGCATCTTGATCCCCGTAACAGAGGGCAGCGAATGCGCGCACGGCGCCTTTTCGCGGCAAGGCCTTCCATTGTACGTGCCCCGGCAGCCTTCGCCGCAACGTTCAGTCATACCGAGAACGCCTGTAGACTGAGTCTCACGTATCGCCCACGCCGCGATTTCCTCAGGGGGAATGGCATGAAAATCTGGATCGTATCGGGATTCCTTGCACTTTCTGCACTGGCCGCCGACGCAAGTCCTGCACAAACGCCGGCCTCAGCGCCCGTAGCAACGCCCGTGCCGAATATCTACGCTTCGATTCCAGTGCTTCAGCAGCGCATGCACCAGGGGCAGCTCAGTGCGGAAACCTTGGCGCGCAATTTCATCATGCGCATCGCAGCCAAGGATCAGTCCGGCCCCAATGTGAACGCGGTGCTGGAGATCAACCCCGATGCGCTGGAAATCGCCCGCCAGCGCGACGATCAACGCGCCGCCGCACCGGACTCGCATGCACCGCTGCTCGGCATACCGGTCCTGCTGAAGGACAATATCGACACCGGCGACCGCATGCAGACCACCGCCGGCTCACTGGCACTGGCCGGCCCACCCGCGCCGCGCGACGCCACCGTCGCGCTGAAACTGCGCGCGGCGGGCATGGTGCTACTGGGCAAGACCAACCTCAGTGAATGGGCCAATTTTCGCTCTACGCACTCCAGCAGCGGCTGGAGCGGTCGCGGCGGACTGACGCGCAATCCGTACGTGCTCACTCGCAGCGCTTGCGGCTCGAGTTCCGGGTCCGGCGCGGCCGTCGCGGCCGGCTTCGTCACCGTCGCCATCGGCACCGAAACCGACGGCTCGGTGATCTGCCCTTCCGCCGCCAACGGCATCGTCGGCATCAAACCGACCGTGGGCCTGGTCAGCCGCACGGGCATCATTCCCATCAGTCACAGCCAGGACACCGCCGGTCCGATGGCACGCACAGTGGGAGACGCGGCCCGCCTGCTGACCGCCATGGCCGGCAGCGACCCGCAGGACCCGGCCACGCGCGAAGCCGACCTGCATGCCGCCGACTACACCCGTTTCCTGGATCCGAACGGACTACGCGGCAAGCGCATCGGCGTCGTGCGTGAACTGGCCGGCTACGACCCCGCCACCGACCGCGTGCTGGACCAGGCCGTGGCAGCGATGCGTGCGGCCGGAGCCACCGTCATCGACCCGGTCAAGCTGCCGCATGTGAATGATCTCGGCAAGGACGAGATGACCGTGCTGCTGTATGAGTTCAAGCATGATCTCAATGCCTACCTCGCGACACGGCCACGCCTGAAGGTGCACTCGCTGGCCGACCTCATCGCCTACAACAAGGCACATGCAGACACCGAGATGCCCTGGTTTGGTCAGGAACTGTTCCTGAAGGCCGAAGCCATGGGACCATTGACCGACAAGGCTTACATCCAGGCACGCAACAGGGCCCGCGAACTGGCAGGCCCGGAAGGCATCGACGCAGCGCTCAAGGCCGAGCACCTGGATGCCTTGGTGGCGCCGGCGCAGGGACCCGCCTGGGTTACCGATCTGGTCAATGGCGATCACGTCACGGGCGCAGGGTATGGCGCGGCGGCCGTCGCTGGCTATCCGTCCATCACGGTCCCGGCCGGCTTCGTGCACGGCCTGCCGATCGGCGTGGTGTTCTTTGCCGGAAAATGGAGTGAACCGACGCTGATCGGCATCGCCTACGGCTTCGAGCAGCACACCCATGCACGGCGTCGACCGCACTTCTTCCCCTCGGTGCTGGAGGAAACGCCCGATCCGCCCCCTTCGGTGGAACATGCAACGAACCCCGCACCAGCTCAGGCAGCCTCCGCGAACTCGCCCAGCGATGCTTCAGCTCCCGGAAATCCTGCACCCGCCGACAACACGACGACACCGGCTTCGTCTTCGAGCACGAGTGATGCACCAATCCCGACTCAATCATGAAGCGATGACCGAATTCGCGTCATCGATACGCGCGACGGATCTAGACGCTGATGCGGCCGCCTGACTTGCGAACGATCAGCATCGCCAGTTCCAGCGACTGCTCGTAGTTCAGGCGCGGGTCCACGTTCGACTTGTACGCGCGCGAAAGGTCCGCCTCGGCCAGGCCTCGCGCTCCGCCGATGCACTCGGTGACATCCTCGCCGGTCAGCTCCAGATGCACGCCACCCAGACGCGTCCCCGCCGCAGCGTGCGCGTCGAAGGCCTGCTCCAGCTCACTGGCGACATTGGCGAAACGGCGCGTCTTGTAGCCGTTGGACGTGCTCTCGGTGTTGCCGTGCATCGGATCGCAGATCCACAGCACGCGTCGTCCGCTTGCCTTCACGGCGTCCAGCAGCGGAGGCAGTTGCTCGGCGATCTTGCCCGCCCCCATGCGATGGATCAGCGTCAGGCGGCCCGGCTCGTCCTCGGGGTTGAGCACCTCGAGTAGACGCAGCAGATGATCGCGTTGCATGGTCGGCCCGACCTTCACCGCGACCGGGTTGCGAATGCCGCGGAAGTATTCGACGTGCGCGCCATCCAGCGCCGCCGTGCGCATGCCGATCCAAGGGAAATGCGTACCGAGGTTGAACCAACCCCATTGACGCGGTACGCGCCGTGTCTGCGCTTGCTCATAGTGCAGAAGAAGCGCCTCGTGGGACGTGAAGAAATCCACGCGCGAGAAACTCTCCAGCGCCTCGCCGGCCAGCGTCTCCATGAATCGCAGCGAGTCGCTGATGCCGTCGACCATCTGACGGTATTCGCTGGCCAGCGGAGAATGATCGACCCAGGCCAGATCCCAATATTCGGGATGATGAAGGTCCGCGAAACCGCCGTCGATCAGCGCACGCACGAAATTCATCGTCATCGCCGAATGCGAATGCGCACGCAGCAGTCGTTGCGGATCTGCGCGGCGCGCATCGGCCTCGAATGCGGGGGCATTGATGATGTCGCCCCGATAGCTGGGCAGCGTCACGCCATCCCGGGTCTCGGTGTCGGTCGATCGCGGCTTGGCGTACTGCCCCGCGAAGCGGCCCACGCGCAGCACCGGCAGACGCAGGCCGTGGACCAGCACCAGACTCATCTGCAGCAGGACCTTCAGACGATTGGTGATAACCCGGTTGTTGCAGTCCGCGAAGCTCTCGGCGCAATCGCCGCCCTGCAGCACGAAACGTCGACCTTCCTGCGCCTCGGCTACCAGGCGCTTGAGCGCCAGCACTTCCCATGACGTGACCAGCGGCGGGCGCTCGTTCAACTGGGCCAGCACACCACCCAACGCCGCCTGGTCCTCGTAATGCGGCTGCTGAATGGCCTCACGCGACTGCCAGGAGTCCACCGCCCAGTTCTCGGGTTCACGGATGGCTTGCAGATTACGGTCGCTGACGTTCATGGCGCGGGCACGATGGTTCATGGATGCAGAGTAGACATTATCCCCCATTGAGGGAAATGCCGCGCGGGCATGAGCGAAATTCGTGCGGAAGCTTTCAGCGGCGGCTGCGTACGGCGAACAGACCGCCGAGTCCCAGCAGCACAAACCAGATCAACGACCACCAGGGCATCGACAGCCCGAGGATCGTCTCGACCTTGGCGCATTCGCCCGACCCGCTCAGCACCATCTTCAGCACCCCGAGCAGCCCGCCATGCGCATCGCGAGTATCCAGAAGATAGCCGAGCGGCGCTCCGCAGCTGGGCACGGCGCCCGGCGGAAGCGACTGAATCCACAGATGACGCGAAGCGATCGCCACCCCGACCCCGGCCGCCACGACAGCAAGCAGCGCATAGAACCATCTGCCACGAGCCTTGGGGGCATGCAGGCCACCAATCAGAAACACCACACCCAGCGCAATGAAGGCCACACGCTGCAGAATGCACAGCGGACATGGATCCATCAGCATCACGTATTGCGCATAAAGCGCGAAGGCGATCAAGCCGGCGCAGACGAGAAAGCCGAAGAGATAGAGCGTGCGGAAAGACCAGCGCAATGGATTCATGGCGAATGACTTGAACGATGGAACGGCAAAGGTACCGATTCCCCGCCCGCTTGTCAGCTGCATGCCAACGCTCGAGAGTGCAATGTCCCAAAAAAAAGACGCCCCGGAAGCTGAAGCTCCCGGGGCGTCTCATTTCCGGCGTTCGTGATGCGGTCGCTTATTCGGCTTCCGGTGCTTCCGGACGATCGACCAGCTCGACGTAGGCCATCGGAGCATTGTCGCCGTCGCGGTTGCCACACTTCAGGATACGCAGGTAACCGCCCGGACGCTCGCGGTAGCGCGGGCCCAGATCCGTGAACAGCTTGCCCACGGCTTCCTTGTCGCGCAGGCGCGAGAAGGCGAGACGACGATTGGCGACGCCGTCATTCTTGGCCAGGGTGATCAGCGGCTCGGCAACGCGGCGCAGTTCCTTGGCCTTGGGCAGGGTGGTACGGATCAGCTCGTGCTTGATCAGCGATGCTGACATGTTGCGGAACATCGCCTGACGGTGGCTGCTGGTCCGATTGAACTTACGACCGGATTTCATGTGACGCATGATGGCATTCTCTTTTGGTTTGTCGTTATGGGAGACCGGCTCTTATGTCCGACACCCGCGGTTGCCCGCTATGAGCCCTATTAGATCGGGGCCTTAGAGAAACACGGTCCGCAGACCGCAAAATTCTCGAAAAGCACGACGCTTTCGAGAAGTGCGGCCATGGATGGCCGCTTCTGATGCATCAGCCAGAGCGCACTACACGCTCTGGCCGACTTGGTCCTACTGCGGCAATCAGGGACGATTGCACGAATAAACACTGCCAAGATCACAATCTTCCGTAACCTTGGAAGAAGCAACTTTTAGCCCAGCTGCATGCCGTGCACGAGGCCCGGCGGCGGCCAGTTTTCCAGCTTCATGCCCAGGGCCAGACCACGCGCACCCAGCACATCCTTGATCTCGGTCAGGGACTTCTTGCCCAGGTTCGGGGTCTTGAGCAACTCGACCTCGGTCTTCTGCACCAGATCGCCGATGTAGTAGATGCTCTCGGCCTTCAGGCAGTTGGCCGAACGCACGGTCAGCTCCAGATCGTCGATCGGACGCAGCAGCAGCGGATCGAACCCGGCCTGCTCGGCCTCGCCTTCGTCACTCTCGCGCTGCGAGAAGTCGCCGAAGATCGACAGCTGGTCGTTGAGGATCTCAGCCGCCTTGCGCACCGCTTCCTCGGCGTCGATGGTGCCGTTGGTCTCGATGTCCAGGATCAGCTTGTCCAGGTTGGTACGCTGTTCCACGCGGGCGGCGTCGACCTCGTAGGCCACACGGCGCACCGGCGCGAAGGACGCATCCAGCTGCAAGCGGCCGATCGGCTGGGCCTCATCGTCCGGATTCTGACGTGCACTGACCGGCTGGTAACCCAGACCCTTGCGGACCTTCAGGCGCATGTTCAGCGCGATGTCCTTGGTCAGGTGGCAGATCACGTGATCCGGATTGACGATTTCCACGGTGTGATCGACGGTGATGTCGCCAGCAGTGACCACGCCCTTGCCCTTCTTGGACAGGGTCAGGACGACTTCATCGCCGCTGTGCTGGCGAATGGCGACGTCCTTCAGGTTCAGCAGGACTTCGATCACGTCTTCCTGCAGACCTTCGAGCGTGGTGTACTCGTGCAGGACGTCATCGATCTCGACCTCGATGATTGCCGAGCCCGGGATGGAGGAGAGCAGCACGCGACGCAGGGCATTGCCCAGAGTGTGGCCAAAGCCACGCTCGAGCGGCTCAACCACCACCTTGGAGTGGTTGGCGCCGAGCTGCTCGACACTGAGGCCGCGCGGCCGCAGCACGCTTGTAGACGAAACTGCCATGTACGGCTCCGGTAATTGGTTTACTTCGAGTAAAGCTCGATGATGAGGCTTTCGTTGATGTCGGACGGCAGATCACCGCGATCCGGCACCGACTTGAACACACCGGCGAACTTCTTGGTGTCCACGTCGACCCACATCGGACGCAGGTCCATGCTGTCGGCCAGCGTCGAGGCTTCCTGCACGCGCAGCTGCTTCTGAGCGCGCTCGGTCAGGGAGATCTCGTCGCCTTCGCGAACCTGGAAAGAAGGAATGTTGACCTTCTTGCCGTTGACCATGACGCCCTTGTGCGCGACCAGCTGACGAGCCTGCGAACGTGTCACCGCGAAACCCATGCGGTAGACGACGTTGTCGAGACGGCTTTCCAGCAGACGCAGCAGGTTCTCGCCGGTGTTGCCCTTCAGCGAGGACGCCTTGGCGTAGTAGTTGCGGAACTGACGTTCCAACACGCCGTAGATGCGCTTGACCTTCTGCTTCTCGCGCAGCTGGCCGGCGTAGTCCGACTGGCGCATGCGGCGATTGGCACCGTGCTGGCCGGGCTTGTTCTCCAGCTTGCACTTGGAATCGAGCGCGCGGGCCGGGCTCTTCAGACCCAGGTCAGCACCTTCACGGCGCGCCAGTTTGCAGGTGGCTCCACGATATCGGGCCATGATGTGCTCCTTAGACGCGACGCTTCTTCGGGGGACGGCAGCCGTTGTGCGGAATCGGCGTGACGTCGGTGATGTTCAGAACCTTGTAGCCCAGCGCGTTCAGCGAACGCACGGCGGACTCGCGACCCGGACCCGGGCCCTTGATGCGCACTTCCACCGTCTTCACACCGTAGTCCTGCGCGGCACGACCGGCGCGCTCGGCAGCGACCTGCGCGGCGAACGGCGTGGACTTGCGCGAACCACGGAAACCGGCACCACCGGCGGTCGCCCAGGACAACGCATTGCCCTGACGGTCGGTGATGGTGACGATGGTGTTGTTGAAGGACGCCTGCACATGGGCGATCGCGTCGGTAACGACGCGTTTGACCTTCTTCTTGCTCTTAACCGGCTTTGCCATAACTTGGAATCCGTTTACTTCCTGATCGGACGACGCGGGCCCTTGCGGGTACGCGCATTCGTTTTGGTGCGTTGACCACGGACAGGCAGACCACGACGATGGCGCAGACCGCGGTAGCAGCCCAGATCCATCAGTCGCTTGATCGACATGCCGATCTCACGGCGCAGATCGCCTTCGATGATGTACTTGCCGACTTCGGCGCGAAGCTTTTCGATCTCGCCTTCGCTGAGCGACTTGATCGGCGTGGTGGGTTCCACGCCGGCTTCGGCACAGACCTTCATGGACCGGGTACGCCCGATACCATAAATGCTCTGCAGACCGATCCAGACATGCTTGTGGACCGGCAGGTTGACACCCGCAATGCGCGCCATGAGCTGTTCTCTCCGATTACGTAACGTGCGCGGTAAACGCGCAATTCTAACCTTTATTTCATCAAACAGAAAGCCCTACGGGTACCGCACGCGGCAACCCGGCTTTCTCCCCGTGCCAATAGCTCAGTCTCAGTTGCGACGGAGATTGGCTTTCTTGAGCAGATTTTCGTACTGGTGGCTGACCAGATGGGCCTGGATCTGAGCCGTGAAGTCCATCACCACGACCACCACGATCAGCAGGGACGTACCGCCAAAGTAGAACGGGACATGCCATGCATTCTGCAGAAACGTCGGCACCAGACAGACCAGCACCAGATAGATCGCACCAACCGTGGTCAGTCGCGTCATCACACCGTCGATGTAGTTGGCGGTGTTGCGGCCCGGGCGGATACCCGGAATCAAGGCACCCGAACGTTTCAGATTGTCGGCCGTTTCCTGCGAGTTGAACACGATCGCGGTGTAGAAGAACGCGAAGATCAGGATCAGCGCGGCATACAGCACATCGTGCAGCGGCTCGCCGGGCGACAACGCAGTGGTCAGCGAGGTCAGCCAGTGCGACTTGTTGCTGGTTCCCATCCAGGCGGCAGCCGTGGCCGGGAACATGATCAGACTCGACGCGAAGATCGGCGGGATCACGCCCGACATGTTGATCTTCAGCGGCAGATGCGAGGTCTGGTTCTGGTAACCCTGACGACCACCGCCACGTCGTGCATAGTTCACGGTGATGCGCCGCTGCGCCTTCTCCATGAACACCACGAACGCCGTCACGCCCAGCACCACCGCGATGACCATGAACACGCGCAGAATCGAGAGTTCACCGTTGTTCGCCATGGTCAGCGTATGCATGACCGCGGCAGGCAGACCCGCGACGATACCGGCGAAGATCAGCAGCGAGATGCCGTTGCCCACACCGCGCTCCGTCATCTGCTCGCCGAGCCACATCAGGAACATGGCGCCCGCGGTCAGACCGATCACGGCCGACAACACGAAGCCGGGTCCCGGAATGTAGACCACCGGGATACCGCCAGCGCCCACCTGCTTCTGCAGAGCGACGGCGATGCCGAACGCCTGGAATGCAGCCAGACCGACGGTGCCGATGCGCGTGTACATCGTCAGCTTGCGCTGTCCTGCCTCGCCTTCCTTCTTCAGCTGCTGCAGGCTCGGCAGAACCGACCCCATCATCTGCACCACGATGGATGCAGAGATGTAAGGCATCACGCCCAGCGCGAAGACCGAGAAACGGCCCAGCGCACCGCCCGAGAACATGTTGAACATGCCCAACAGGCCACCCTGCTGATTCAGGAAGCTGCTCATCGCTTCCGGGTTCACACCCGGCACGGGGATGAACGACCCCAGACGAAAGACCACCAGCGCACCGATCACGAAGAAGATGCGCTGACGCAGCTCGGTCAGGCGACCGAGCGAACCCAGCATGCTGTTGCCCTGCGCACCGGCCACGCCTTACTCCACGCTTCCGCCGGCTGCCTCGATGGCAGCCTTGGCGCCGGCCGTGGCCAGAACGCCGGACAGCTTGACCGCGCGATCGATGCTGCCCTGCAGCACAATCTTGACCTTCTTGGCGCGATTGCTGACCAGACCCGCTTCACGCAGCGTGGCGAAGTCGATGGTGTCGGACTTCACGCTGGCCAGCTGATACAGGAATACCTGCTCGGTATCGGCCTTCTTCAGCGAGCGGAAACCCACCTTCGGCAGGCGACGCTGCAGCGGCATCTGACCGCCCTCGAAGCCCACCTTGTGATAACCACCGGAACGGGCGTGCTGACCCTTGTGGCCGCGGCCACCGGTCTTGCCCAGGCCGGAACCGATGCCACGCCCCACTCGGGTGCGGGCCGGGCGCGAGCCCTTGGACGGCTTGATCGTATTCAGACGCATGATCGCTTACTCCTCGACCCGGACCAGGTAGTAGACCTTGTTGATCAGGCCGCGCACCTGCGGGCTATCCTTCAGTTCGCGCACGTCATTGAGCTTGTTCAGGCCCAGGGCCTTCACGCTCAGACGATGACGCTGCTGCACTCCGCGCAGGCCCTTCACCAGGCGCACGCGAACGGTTGCATTGCTCTTAGCCATTGCCCAGCACCTCTTCCACAGTCTTGCCGCGCTTGGCCGCGACCTGCGCCGGCGAAGCAACCGCTTTCAGGCCGTTGATCGTGGCGCGAACCAGATTGATCGGGTTGCGCGAACCGACGGCCTTGGCCAGCACGTTGCGCACACCGACCACTTCCAGCACAGCGCGCATGGCGCCGCCGGCGATGACACCGGTACCCTCGGCGGCAGGCTGCATGTACACACGCGCCGCGCCGTGGTTGGCCTTGATGGCATACCACAGGGTGCCGTTGTTGAGATCGATCTTCACCATGTTGCGGCGGGCACGATCCATGGCCTTGGAAATGGCCAGCGGCACTTCACGCGCCTTGCCATAGCCGAAACCCACGCGACCTTCGCCGTCACCGACCACGGTCAGTGCGGTGAAGCTCATCTGGCGGCCACCCTTCACGGTCTTGGCCACACGATTGACGGCGATCAGCTTCTCGAGCAGGCCGTCCGAATTGTCACGATCACTCGAAGACATGTCTTTTCCTGTCGTGCCCGAAACGATTTCGGGACTTGTAGATTACGGCCGCAGCCGCTTGGAGTTGTTGTCGTTCTTGTTATGGTCGAACACTGCACGTGGCCAGCCGGACCGAAACCACGTGCCGTGAAACATCAGAACTTCAGACCGGCCTCACGCGCCGCATCGGCAATCGCCTTGATGCGACCGTGATACTTCAGGCCCGAACGGTCGAACGCCACACTGTCGACACCAGCGGCGATGGAACGTTCGGCAACAGCCTTGCCCACCGCGGCCGCGGCAGTCAGGTTCTTCGTGCCTTCCAGGCCCTCGTTGATCGACTTCTGCAGGGTCGAGGCAGCCGCCACGACCTTGCCGCCAGTCGCATCGATGACCTGGGCGTACAGATGCTTGCCCGAGCGATGCACCGTCAGGCGCGGCACGGCCAGCTTGCGGATGTGTGCGCGCGTGGACTTGGCACGGCGCAGACGGGCGGAATTCTTATCCACGATCTTGCTACTCCTGGAAACGGATCGGCTTTACAACGCTCGGACCGAACGGCCCGCAGCGGCATTACGCCTTCTTGGCTTCCTTCAGACTGATACGCTCGCCCGCATAGCGGACGCCCTTGCCCTTGTACGGCTCCGGCGGGCGCACCGAACGAATCTTGGCGGCCACCTGACCCACGCGCTGCTTATCGGCACCCTTCACCAGCACTTCGGTCTGGGTCGGGGTCTCGATGGTGATGCCCTCGGGAGCCTCGAAGACCACCGGATGGGAATAACCGACGCTGAGGTTCAGGCTCTTGCCCTGCATCGAGGCACGGTAACCGACGCCAACGAGCTCCAGCTTGCGCTCGAATCCGTCGGTAACACCCTTGACCATGTTGGCGACCAGGGCGCGGGCCGTACCCGCGAACTTGACCTCACCGCCATCGGCGATCGAGAAACGCAGGGTGCCGTCCTCGTTGTTGATGATGACGCCCGGCAGTGCGTGCAGCGACAGGGTGCCTTTCGGACCCTTGACGGTGACGCCGCTATCATCGGACTTGAATTCCACGCCCTTCGGCAGGGTGATCGGCGCATTGGCAATACGAGACATGTCGATCCTCCCTTATGCCACCAAGCCGAGCACTTCGCCGCCCAGACCCTTGGTACGGGCCTGTGCATCGGTCAACAGACCGGCGGAGGTCGAGATGATGGAAATGCCCAGGCCGCCGATGATCTGCGGCAGTTCGTCCTTGCCGCGATACACGCGCAGACCCGAACGGCTGATGCGCTGGATACGCTCGATGGCCGGACGGCCTTCGAAATACTTCAGCTGGACTTCGAGAACGGGCTTGTTGGAATCGCCCTGCTCCACCTTGCTGCCGAGGATGTAGCCCTCGTTCTTCAGCAAGTCGGCGATGGCCGCCTTCAGCTTGGAAGCCGGCATGCTCACGGTCGCCTTGCCCATAGCCTGGGCGTTGCGGATCCGCGTGAACATGTCGGCAATGGGATCAGTCATGCTCATAAGTCAAACCTTTGAGGGTGCACCGATATCCGTTGACCGGAAATCTTCGATTGTAATGCCCGGACACGGAAGACCGTGCCGGGCAGACCCGCGAGTATAGCAGTACTTGAACCGCTATGGCGAGCGATGTTTACCAGCTGGCCTTGCGCAGGCCGGGCACGTTGCCACTCATGGTGGCCTCGCGCAGCTTGTTGCGGCCCAGGCCGAACTTGCGGTAGACGCCACGCGGGCGACCGGTCAGGGCGCAGCGGTTGCGCTGGCGAACCGGGCTGGAATCACGCGGCAGCTTCTGCAGCTTCGCCTGCGCTTCCATCTTCTCCTCGTAGGAGGATTCCGGATTCAGCACGATCTTCTTCAGCGCCGCACGCTTCTCGGCGTACTTCGCGACGAGCTTGGCGCGCTTGACGTCGCGCTCAACCATGGAGGTCTTGGCCATGTCTGTACCTAAGGTCAGTTACGGAACGGGAAACTGAAGGCTTCGAGCAGTGCCTTGGCTTCCTCGTCGGTATTGGCGGTCGTGGTGATGGAGATATCCATGCCCCGGATCGCGTCGATCTGATCGTAGTCGATCTCGGGGAAGATGATCTGCTCCTTCAGGCCCATGTTGTAGTTGCCGCGACCATCGAACGAACGGCCGTTGACGCCGCGAAAATCGCGGACGCGCGGCAGCGAAACGTTCACCAGGCGGTCGAGGAACTCGTACATGCGGGCGCGGCGCAGGGTCACCTTGCAACCGATCGGCCAGCCGTCACGGATCTTGAACGAGGCGACGGACACGCGAGCCTTGGTCGTCACCGGCTTCTGGCCGGACACCTTGGCCATGTCGGCCACGGCGTTTTCGAGGACCTTCTTGTTGCCCACGGCTTCACCCACGCCCATGTTCAGCGTGATCTTGGTGATGCGCGGAACCTGCATCACGTTGTCGTAGCCGAAACGCTCGATCAGCTTCGGAACTACTTGCTCTTTGTAGAAATTTTCAAGGCGCGTCATGATTTCGTCCTTACACGTCCACGACCTCGCCACTCGAGCGGTACACGCGGACCTTGCGCCCATCCTCGAGCGTCTTGGTACCCACGCGCTCACCCTTGTTGGTGGCGGGGTTGAACAGCATCACGTTGGAGATGTGGATCGAGGCTTCGCGCTCGATAATGCCACTCGGAGCCTGGGGATCCTGCGGATTGCCCTTGGTGTGGCGCTTGACCAGGTTGACGTTCGAAACGAACACCCGATCTCCCGCCATACGCAGGACATCGCCGCGCTGCCCCTTGTTCTTGCCGGTGGTCACGATGACGTGATCACCCTTCTGAATACGGTTCATAGTCTAGGCCTCCGCTCAGAGCACTTCCGGTGCCAGCGAAACGATCTTCATGAATCGTTCGCTGCGCAGCTCACGGGTAACCGGTCCGAAGATACGGGTGCCGATCGGCTCGAGCTTGTTGTTGAGGAGCACCGCTGCGTTGCCGTCGAAACGGATCAGCGAGCCATCGGTACGACGCACACCCTTGGCGGTACGCACGACGACGGCATTGTACACCTCGCCCTTCTTCACCTTGCCGCGCGGGATGGCGTCCTTGACGGTCACCTTGATGACATCGCCGATGCGGGCATAACGGCGTTTGGAGCCGCCCAGCACCTTGATGCACATCAGTTCACGGGCACCGCTGTTGTCAGCCGCGGAAAGCGTGCTTTGCATCTGGATCATGTCTGCACCCTCGCCTTACTGTTCCGCACGCGAAACGATTTCGACCACGCGATGATGCTTGGTCTTGGAAAGCGGCCGGCACTCTTCGATGCGCACCACGTCGCCCTCACGCGCACCGGATTCGTCGTGCACGTGCAGCTTGGTGGAACGGCGAATGATCTTGCCGAAGACCGGATGCTGCACCTGACGCTCGATCAGGACGGTGACCGTATCGGCCATCTTGTCGCTGATCACGCGCCCCTGCAGGCTGCGTGCTGTTTTCTGATTCTCGCTCATGTCGGCGGTCCTTACTTCTTCTCGCCCAGCACGAATTTCGTGCGGGCGATGTCGCGCCGAACACGGCGCAGCTGATGCGGCTGGGAAAGCTGACCGGAACCCTGCTGCATGCGCAGGTTCAACTGCTCCTTGCGCAGCTCGAGCAGGTGCTCCTTGAGCTCCTCCACCGATTTTTCACGAATGTCGTTGATAGCCATCACATCACCGCCCTGGTCACAAACTGGGTCTGCACCGAAAGCTTGGCAGCCGCCAGACGGAAGGCTTCACGAGCGGTCTGCTCGTCGACGCCCTCGATTTCATAGAGCATGCGACCGGGCTGGATCGGGGCGACCCAGAACTCGACGTTGCCCTTACCCGAACCCATACGCACTTCGATGGGCTTCTTGGTGATCGGCTTGTCCGGGAACACGCGGATCCAGAGCTTGCCGCCACGCTTGACGTAGCGCGTGATGCAGCGGCGGGCCGCTTCGATCTGGCGCGCTGTGAGCTGGCCGCGGGTGGTCGCCTTCAAACCGAACTCGCCGAAACTGACGAGGTTCGAGTTGTTGCTCAGGCCGCGGTTACGGCCCTTGTGCACCTTGCGGTACTTGGTTCGCTTGGGTTGCAACATGACTGTGACTCCTTACTTCGCAGCCCGAGCGCGGCGGCCTTCACCGCCCTCGCGACGACCGGACGGCTTTTCGTCCTTCGCTTCCTCGGCGGCTTCCAGATCGAAGATCTCACCCTTGTAGACCCAGACCTTGATGCCGATCACACCGTAGGTGGTGTGCGCCTCGGCGAAACCGTAATCGATGTCCGCACGCAGGGTATGCAGCGGCACACGGCCCTCGCGGCTCCACTCGGAACGCGCGATCTCGGCGCCGTTCAGGCGGCCGGCGACGTGCACCTTGATGCCCAAGGCGCCCAGGCGCACGGCATTACCGACGGCGCGACGCATGGCGCGGCGGAACATGATGCGGCGCTCGAGCTGGTTGGCGATCGACTCGGCGACCAGCTGCGCGTCCAGTTCCGGCTTGCGCACTTCGCTGACGTTGATGTGGGTGGGAACACCCATCACCTTGGTCACCTGCTGACGCAGCTTCTCGATATCCTCGCCCTTCTTGCCGATCACCACACCCGGACGAGCCGTGTGAATGGTGATGCGCGCGTTGTTGGCGGGACGCTCGATCTGGATGCGCGAGATGCCGGCCTGCTTCAGCTTGGTCTTCAGCAGATCGCGGACCTTCAGGTCGGCGGCCAGATACTCGGCATAGTGGCCCTTGTTGGCATACCACTTGGAATTCCAGTCCTTGGAAATGCCGAGGCGGATGCCGGTGGGATGAACTTTATGACCCATCGTTTTCGTCCTCGTATCAGTCGCCGACGACGACAGTAATGTGGCTGGTACGGCGCAGGATGCGCGAACCACGACCCTTGGCGCGTGCATGCATGCGCTTCATGGTCGGGCCCTCATCCACGAAGATGCGCGCCACCTTCAGCTCGTCGACATCGGCACCGAGATTGTTTTCGGCGTTGGCGACGGCGGACAGCAGCACCTTGCGCACCAGGTGCGCAGCCTTCTTGTTGGTGTACTCGAGCAGGCCTTCGGCCTTGCCCACGGGCATGCCGCGGACCATGTCGGCCACCAGACGCACTTTCTGCGCCGAGATGCGCGCACTGCGCAGGATCGCTTTGGCTTCCATCGTGCTATCCATCGTCATTTCGACTTCTTGTCGCCGGAATGGCCCTTAAAGGTGCGCGTCACCGCGAACTCGCCGAGCTTATGCCCGACCATGTTCTCGTTGATGAGCACCGGGACATGCTGGCGACCGTTGTGAACGGCAATGGTCAGGCCGACCATTTCCGGCAGGACCATGGAGCGACGCGACCAGGTCTTGATCGGACGCCGATTGTTGGCGGCGGAGGCGACCTCCACCTTTTTCAGCAGGTGCAGGTCGACGAACGGACCTTTCTTCAAAGAACGCGGCATGATCGTCTCCCTTTACTTCTTGCTGCGGCGACGCACGATGAACTGCTGCGTGCGCTTGTTGTTACGGGTCTTGTAACCCTTGGTCGGCGTGCCCCACGGGCTGACCGGATGACGGCCACCGGAGGTACGGCCTTCACCACCGCCGTGCGGATGGTCGACCGGGTTCATCGCGACACCGCGGACGGTCGGGCGAATGCCCTTCCAGCGCTTTGCGCCGGCCTTGCCGAGTTTGCGCAGGCTGTGCTCGCTGTTGCCGACTTCGCCGATCGTCGCGCTGCACTCGATCGAGACGCGACGCATCTCGCCCGAACGCAGGCGCAGGGTGGCGTACGCCGACTCGCGGGCGACCAGCTGTGCCGAGGCACCAGCGCTGCGAGCGATCTGCGCGCCCTTGCCGGGCTTCAGCTCGATGCAGTGCACCGTGGTGCCGACCGGGATGTTACGCAGCGGCAGGCTGTTGCCCGGCTTGATCGGCGCGTTGCTACCGGCCAGGATGCGGTCGCCCACTTCCAGACCCTTCGGCGCGATGATGTAGCGGCGCTCACCATCGGCGTAGCAGACCAGCGCGATGTGCGCGGTACGGTTCGGATCATACTCCAGGCGCTCGACGCGAGCGGCAATGCCGATCTTGTTGCGCTTGAAGTCGATGATGCGATACAGCTGCTTGTGACCACCGCCGCGATGACGCGTGGTGATGCGACCATGGTGGTTGCGGCCACCGGTGCGGGACTGCGCCTCGGTCAACGCCGCGTACGGCGCGCCCTTGTGCAGACCCGGCGTGGACACGCGCACCGTGGAACGGCGTCCTGCAGAGGTTGGCTTGAGTTTGATCAGTGCCATCGAAATTCAACTCCTGGATCAGGCCGCCGACACGTCGATGGTCTGGCCATCGGCGAGACGGACGTAGGCCTTGCGCTTGCCCTGGCGCTTGCCGGTGCGGAAGCGGAACGACTTGGTCTTGGCCTTGCCGTTGACGATATTCACCCGCTCGACGGTCACGTCGAAGAGGTTTTCCACAGCCGCCTTGACGTCAGCCTTGGTCGCGTCCGGCGCGACCACGAAAACATACTGGTTGTGCTCGCCGAGCAGCGCCGATTTCTCGGAGATGTGCGGGCCACGCAGCGTATTGAGAATGCGTTCGTTGCTCATCCCAGCCACTCCTCGAGCTTCTTCACCGACTCGACCGTCGCCACCACGTAATCGGCACCGACAAGGCTGACCGGATTCAGGGCGGCAACGTCGACGACGTGCACATACGGGATGTTGCGCGCCGCCAGATACAGTTCCTCACTGGCATTCTCGGACACCAGCAGTACACGACCGCTGACTTCCAGCTCGGCCAACTTCGCAGCCATAGCCTTGGTCTTGGCGGAATCGAGACCGAAATCCTCGACCACCTTGAAGCGGTCTTTGCGGTTCAGCTCGGCCACGATCGAGCGCAGCGCGCCGCGATACATCTTGCGGTTGACCTTCTGCTCGAAGCTGCGCGGCTTCGCCGCGAAGGTCACGCCACCGCCGACGAAGATCGGCGCAGTCAACGCACCGTGGCGCGCACCGCCGCCCTTCTGGCGCTTGGACTTCTTGGTCGTGCCGCTGACTTCCGAGCGCGTCTTCTGCGCCTTGGTGCCGGAACGGCCGGCAGCCTGGTAGGCCACCACAACCTGATGAATCAGGTGTTCACGGAACTCCGCGCCGAACACGGCTTCGGAGACCTTCATCGGCTTGGCGCCAGTCACATTCAGTTCCATGCCGTTTCTCCTCAACCCTTCGCCGTCGCGCGGACGATGACATCACCGCCGGTCGCACCTGGGACAGCACCCTTGATCGCGATCAGGTGACGCTCGGCGTCGACCTTGACCACCTGCAGGCCCTGGGCAGTACGACGCACGGCACCCATGTGGCCGGACATCTTCTTGCCCGGGAACACGCGACCCGGCGTCTGGTTCTGACCGATCGAACCCGGGACACGATGCGACAGCGAGTTGCCGTGCGTGTTGTCCTGGCCACGGAAGTTGTGACGCTTGATGGTGCCGGCAAAGCCCTTGCCCTTACTCACACCCGCAACGTCGACCACCTGACCGGCTTCGAAAATGTCGTCAACCTTGATTTCGCTGCCCACTTCGTACTTGGCAACGTCTTCGGCGCTGACACGGAATTCCCACAGACCACGGCCCGGCTCGACCTTGGCCTTGGCGTAATGCCCCTTGGCCGGCTTCGTCAGCAGGGACGCGCGCTTGGCGCCCGCGGTCACCTGGACGGCGCTGTAGCCATCGTTGTCTTCGGTCTTCACCTGCGTCACGCGATTCGGCGTCGCTTCGATCAGCGTCACCGGGATCGACGTGCCGTCTTCGGTGAAGATCCGGCTCATGCCGCATTTGCGGCCAACCAGTCCGATACTCATCTTCGTATCCTGTCTATCGCTCAACCGAGCTTGATCTGAACGTCCACGCCAGCGGCGAGGTCAAGCTTCATGAGCGCGTCCACGGTCTTGTCGTTCGGGTCGACAATGTCGAGCACTCGCTTGTGCGTACGGGTCTCGTACTGATCGCGCGCATCCTTGTCGACGTGCGGCGACGTAAGAATGGTGTAGCGCTCGATCTTGGTCGGCAGCGGGATGGGGCCGAGAACCGTGGCGCCGGTGCGCTTGGCCGTCTCGACAATCTCGCCGGCGGAACGATCGATCAAACGATGATCGTAGGCCTTGAGCCGAATGCGAATCTTCTGGTTCGCCATAACCGTGTCCTGTTTATCGAAAGAACGTTTCTACAACTTGGAATGACAGCGGCTTCTCACCGATGCCGTGATTCGGGACCGGAGCGCGAGGCTCCGGTCCCGCGGTCTTGCAATTACTCGAAAATCTTGGCGACGACGCCGGCGCCGACGGTGCGGCCACCTTCGCGGATCGCGAAGCGCAGGCCTTCGTCCATCGCGATCGGCGCGATCAGCTCGACCTTCATCTTCACGTTGTCGCCCGGCATCACCATCTCGACGCCTTCCGGCAGCTCGCAGGCACCCGTCACGTCGGTCGTGCGGAAGTAGAACTGCGGGCGGTAGCCCTTGAAGAACGGCGTGTGACGACCACCCTCGTCCTTCGACAGCACGTACACCTCGGCCTCGAACTTCGTGTGCGGGGTGATCGAACCCGGCTTGGCCAGAACCTGACCGCGCTCGACTTCGTCACGCTTCGTACCGCGCAGCAGCAGACCCACGTTGTCGCCCGCCTGACCCTGATCCAGCAGCTTGCGGAACATTTCCACGCCGGTGACGGTGGTCTTGGTGGTCGGACGGATGCCGACGATCTCGACTTCCTCACCCACCTTGATGATGCCGCGCTCGACACGACCCGTGACCACCGTACCGCGACCCGAGATCGAGAACACGTCCTCGACCGGCATCAGGAACGGCTTGTCGATGTCGCGCTCCGGCTCCGGAATCCAGCTGTCCAGCGCCTCGACCAGCTTCACGATCGACGGCACACCGATCTCGCTCTCGTCGCCTTCCAGCGCCTTCAGCGCCGAACCGGTGATGATCGGCGTGTCGTCGCCCGGGAAGTCGTAGTTGGAAAGCAGCTCGCGCACTTCCATCTCGACCAGCTCCA
>NZ_JAAZQD010000002.1 GCF_012395255.1 Oleiagrimonas citrea | reverse complement strand
CAACAGCGTCAATACGCAGTCGGCCGACAACGCCAAGATCATGATCGCCCACTACACCAGCTACATCACGGACAACGCTACGTTGAGCGTGCTGTACGGCAAGGGTGACTTCCAGAACCCGACGGTTTACGGCAACAAGAGCAAGCTGCCGCTGATCACGCGCGCCACCAGCCAGAACCCGGCGTACTGGGGCAGCAATGTCGATCCGAACATCGGCATCATCAACAACCAGAACCGCGCCACGTCCTATGCCGACGATGCTTCGTCGCGTACCAAGGGTCTGCGTGTCGACTTCAACTACGTGCTGGGTGATCACAACCTGGGTGTCGGCATCGACAACATGACGTATGTCGCGCACAACCAGGGTTCGTTCTACTCCGGTGGCCCTGGCCCCGCCGAGCTGGTCAACCCGATTGGTGCGCCGACCGACGGCACGCGTTGGGTCTACAACCAGGCTTCGGACGGCACGTACCTGGTCTACTACCTGAACATCGAGTCGCTGACCAGCATGTCGATGCGTCAGAAGGCCTACTACCTGCAGGACGAATGGCAGGCGACGCCGAACTTGCAGTTGAATCTCGGCGTGCGTAACGATCACTACACGAACTACAACAACAACGGTGTTCCGTTCGTTGATGAGAAGAACCAGTGGGAGCCGCGTCTGGGCTTCAGCTGGGACGTGAATGGTGATTCCAGCTTCAAGCTGTACGGCAATGCGGGTCGTTACTACCTGGCCCTGCCGAATAATGCGGCTGAGCGTGCGGCCAATGCGTCCACCTATGTGTATCAGTACTTCACCTACACGGGCATCGACGCCAATGGTGTCCCGACGGGTCTGACCCCGTACGCCCCGTACACGCCGACGCTGATCTCGCCGGACGGTGAGTACGGTCGCGCCAAGGATCCGCAGGAAGTCACCGCGGCCAACCTGAAGGCGATGTACATCGATCAGTACAACCTCGGCTTCGACAAGAAGCTGGGCGACAACTGGGTGTACGGTGCCAAGCTCAGCTATCGTGATCTGAAGACCACCATCGACGATGAGTGCGATCCGACCCGGATTGCCGCCAAGATCGCGAAGATGGGCCTGAACCCGGCCAACTACGACAACTCGCTGTACGGTGCTTCGTACTGCCGCCTGATCAACCCGGGCAAGACCAGCATCATCCGTGTTGCTCCGAACAATGATCCGGGTTACCTGAACGTTCCGATGTCGACCTCGGATTGGGGCTTCCTGAAGAAGCCGAAGCGCACGATCTACTCGGTCAACCTGTACATGGAGCATCCGTTCGACGGCAAGTGGTTCGGCCGTATCGATTACACCTGGACCCATGCCCGTGGCAACACGGCTGGTCAGGTGCGTCCGGACTTCGGTCAGTCTGACGTCTCCAAGACCGAGGATTGGGATTCCTGGCAGCTGATGCAGGGTCAGGACGGTGAGCTGCAGAACAGCCGCAAGCACCAGATCCGTATCCGCGGTGCTTACCAGCTGACGCCGGAATGGTTGTTCTCGGGTGTCGCCCTGATCCAGTCGGGTACCCCGCAGTCCTGCCTGGGTTACTTCGGCCCGGACGCCACCGGCGATCCGACGGGTTACAACCGTGGCAGCACGGGTAACTACCACTGGTGCGCAGGCAAGATCGTGCACCCGGGTGACAGCTTCGCTGGTCACACGCCGTGGACCCATCAGATCAACGTGGGCGTGCGTTACACCCCGGCCTTCGCTGACCACAAGTTGGCGTTCAAGCTGAATGTCTTCAACCTGCTCAACGAGCAGAAGCCGGTTCAGACGGAGCCCAGCTTCGTGGCCGCGCCGAAGACGAAGTACAACTACTATCACTACCCGCTGTTCCGTGAGCCGCCGCGTTACATCCGTCTCTCGGTCTCCTACGATTACTGATAGTAGTCAGCTAGACCCGGATTTTTTCGGAAATCCATTGGAGCGCCGCCCTTCGGGGCGGCGCTTTTTTTTGCGTGGGTTTTGCACGAAGGGTGATCCCGGATTCATGCGCATGGAATGAATGGACGTCCATACCCCCGCTCGTCGGAGAAGCACAAGGTACGAGAATGGTCGGAGTCAAGCTTGGTGCAAAGAGGCTGACATCCAGATGATTTAGGAGTTATGACGATGAAGGTTTCTTTCGGGGAAGGGGTGCGGTGGATGCCGGAATAGGGTGGTTTCGGAGCATACTCAACCCTGCACGTGAATCAGATTCATATGTTGTCGTGACGTGTGGATCGTTGGGAAGGCGGTGGTGCTTTCTGGGCTCGCCATGCGGCCGTACCGGGAGCGCGGTGATCGCTGTCTTTCCTGCGCACAATATTCCCGCTATGCTTGGAACTTCCCCCATCAAGCGTCGCTCACTCTGTAACTCTTGGTGAGGACAGCTTTTTTCCTATTACCACAACGTTTCCAATGAGGTTTCTCCATGCGCAGGATCGCCTTGACGCTGACGATGCTGGCCGCGCTCGGTGCCGCCGGTTGTAACAAGAACTCCTCCGAGAACCCGAATCAGGCTGCGGCGCAGGCTGTGCACAGTGTCTCGGGTACGGTCGGACTGCTGAAGCCGCGCGAGCTTTCGCCACAGGCGACGATGAAGATCCAGCTGGTGGATGGTTCGGCCGAGGGCGCTCAGCCGCTGGCCACGAAGAACATTTCTCCGGTCAAGCAGATGCCGGTGCAGTTCACACTCGATTTCGATGGCGCCAAAATCAATCCGGCGCACATCTACCTGGTCAAGGTTTCGCTGGTGGACGGTGAGCGCACGTTCAGCATGCCGGTACAGTCGCCGGTCATCACGCGCGATGCGCCGACGTCGCAGGTCAGCATCATGCTGGCCGCCAACCAGACGCCCGAAGAAAAGATGATGGGCGCCTTCGACAACCTGAAGAAGAATCTTGGCGCGTACGAGATCAGCAACGGACGTCAGCTCGAGAAGGACGTTTCGCACGGTTGGCAGACTTTCCGCAGCAACGACAGCGGCAAGATCGTTTTCGTGCGCGAAAACACCGATTACGGTGACAAGGGTTTCGCCAATACCGATTTCGCCTACAAGGACGGCAAGCCCTGGGTTGTCGTGATGCAGCGCAAGCCGAGTCAGAATGCTCGCCCCAGCGAAATCATGCGTGCCGGGTGGGAT
This sequence comes from Oleiagrimonas citrea, assembly GCF_012395255.1. Classification (GTDB taxonomy): domain Bacteria; phylum Pseudomonadota; class Gammaproteobacteria; order Xanthomonadales; family Rhodanobacteraceae; genus Oleiagrimonas; species Oleiagrimonas citrea. The sequence goes on along the minus strand of NZ_JAAZQD010000002.1, from coordinate 664,630 downwards.
GCGGACGGCAACTTGGTCGTGAAGGAGCATGTGGCTTCGGGCAAGACGACCGTGCTTTCGGACAGCGATGCCACCATGCTTAAGAAGCAGGCAGAGTCGATGCTGAAGCTGGCACAGGCCAAGTCGCCAGCCAAGAAGAAGAAGCGTTGACGACGGCTCGGCTTGTCCCGAGCGACAGTCAGATAAAAAAAGACCGGGCCATCATGGTCCGGTCTTTTTTTGCCACCTGAAATCAGACGGCCGGAATCAGTCGAGTCGCTCCGAGCGGAGCGGCTCGATCTGTTGCGATCAGAAGTTGATCTTGAGGCCCATGTTGAAGCTATTGATCTTCTGATTGCTGTCGGCAAAGCGGCCCTGATAACCGATCCAGCCGGAGGTCGTCGGGCTGAACTCGGTCATGATGCCGAGATCGGCGTTGGCCCAGCTCTTATCCGGAACAAAGCCGGTCAGCGCGAAGCTTCCGTTCATGCCGATCAGGCCCGCCTCGACCTTGCGCGGATCGGCACGTTGGTCGTGGGTCCAGGAGACTTCCGCATACGGATGCATGGTCAATTCGCCGACGACCCAGTCGCCGCGCAGTCGCCAGCCGAGCGTCTGCTGCATGGAGAAGCGGGACTGTGCATCGAACCACATCGCAGAACTGTCGCCGCTGAATTCCTGGAAGCCGTTGACCTTGATCTTCTGCCATTCCAGACGCGCGAACGGGCCGGTGCGAAGCGAGCCGGCATGGAAGTCATAGCCGCCCATGAGGCCGGTGAATAGCTGCGAGCCGTCAGTGCGGGCGGCTTCGGTGCGCTGCATGGCGCCCAGCTGGAAGCGGCGCTGCACATCGTTGTAGTCGAGCTGAGCGAAGCCCATGTAGCCGCCGAAGTAGCCGCCACCGGCGTGATACATCGCGAATCCGGTGCCCTGGACCGAGTTGAGCTTGTAGCCGCCATGGTTGCCGCTGACGTCGGCACGGTTGTGCGAGACGCCCAGTGCGACACCGAGACTGACGTGATTACCGGCCGGCGCAGTCACGCCGAGGGTCAGGTTCACGTTGTTGCTGTGGGTCTTGGGCGAGGAGTCCGTGGCGTCGAAGTTCTGATTGCCGTAGGTGACGTTGGCGAACAGGCGGCTGCTGCTGGCGTTCAGCGAGTCCAGCGCATTGGTGCGCACCGTGCGCAGGTGTGCGGCGCTGGAAGCCAGCGGCGCTTCGGCCAGCAGCGAAATCTGGCGAGGTGCATTGATCTCGGCCACCACGTACTGAGCGAGCAGCCGGTGCGCTGCGGTGGTCGGGTGTACACCATCCGCGAACAGGTAGGAGTCCTGCGCACCGTCGGGATAGGTATACGGGAGGCCGGAGCCCTGCGGTCCACATTGCAGCGAGGTCGAGGTCAATCCACATGCGGCATCGGTGACGTTGCTGAAACCGTAGGCCTGCGGGTTGCCGATGACTTCGCTGAAAAGACTGTAGGTATCGACCGGAATGATGTTGAGTCCCTGGTCGCTGAGTTGCTTGATGCCGGAATTCAGCGCGCCGTTGTAGACCAGCGAAAGCGAGGTCAGGCTGGCGGAGGCGCTGGCGCCTGCAGCAAGCCCGGACGGGGTCTTGCCGATGTCGGGAAGGTTGAACACCAGGACATAGTTGGCGCCGGCGGCATGCAGCTTGCCAATCAGGTTGACCTCGCCGACGGCCGCGGCACCGACCATGGTCGGGATCTGATTCGGGGCGACCGCGCCGGAGGTGGCGTAGAAAATGTCATTGGCGCCGCCCCAGACCGAGTACAGCGTATGCGCATCGGCGGTGCCGCCATTCGCGGCCAGGTACATGTCCAACTGCTGGCCCAGAAGCGGGATCGGGCCGGCGCTCGAGTTGTTGTTGATGCCGGCTCCACCGAACGCGTAGTCGGTGCCGCCGGTCACGGACGGCGTCAGCATGAAGCCGAAGGAGTTGGCAATGTTCTCCACCGCGACCGTGCCGGGGTTGGTGGTGAAGCGCGTAGGTGTGGTGGAACCCAGCGCCAGCGACAGATTGCCGTTGTCGCTGAGGCTGTCACCGAAGACGACCATGTTGTTGAAATCGGTGGTGGCGGCGTGCGCGGCGCTGGAGAAGGCCAGCGTGGCGACGATAGCCGTGGTGAGGTGACGTAGACGGGGCATTGCGTGGTTCTCCCTGAACAAGCGGCTCTTGTGGGCGCACCCGTGTGGATGCGCGTGGCTGCAACATTATCGTAACGATAATCCAGTCCGTACGGCAGCGCATGTTGCGATGCGGAATCGTCGGCTTGGCTGCGTTTGCGCTTTCCCCAGCCTGTGAATATTCTTGCAAGACGCAACGCGCACGAGGCATGGAGCAACGTGCGGGACGGTTGCGTTTATCAAAATGGTAGGGGGATTCATGAAGAAGTACGTACGCATGACTGCGGCGCTGGCCGTGGCATTGATGCTGGGTGGCTGCATGTCGAGCCTGATGACCAAGACGCCGGGCGCGGCGCCTTCTCCAGAGCCGGGGAAAGCCTTGGTCATTTTCATGCGGCCGTCATCGTTCGGTGGTGCGATCCAGTCGTCGGTCTATGACACGGGCAAGCAGGGCGACGATTTCATCGGTGTCGTCTCGGCGAAGACCAAGCTGGCCTATCAGGCCGACCCGGGAACGCATCTTTTCATGGTGGTGGCCGAGAACGGCGACTTCATGAATGCGACGCTGGATGCAGGCAAGACCTATTACGTGCTGGTCTCGCCGCGCGTGGGCGTGTTCAAGGCCCGTTTCTCGCTGCTGCCGATCCATAACGATCCGGCGGCGAAGTACTCGCTGCAGTCCCAGCGGTTCCAGAGCTGGAAGAGTGAAACCAGCTTCGTCGTCAAGACACCGGCCGCCGACCAGTGGTATGCCGAGCACAAGGCGAGCGTGAACGCCAAGCAGGCGGAGTACATGCAGAAGTGGAATCGCGCCAGCGCGCAGCAGAAAGCGGAGCTGACACTGCATGCCGCGGACGGCATCTGAGTCGCGAGCATGAAAGGATGGCCGCGCTGCCGAATGGTGGCGTGGCCATCTTCGATCAGGCGGCCCGACGACGCTTGAGGTGCACCAACAGTAGTGAGATGGCGGCTGGCGTGACGCCGCTGATGCGGGCCGCCTGGCCGATCGTGGTCGGACGTGCGTGCTGCAGTTTGGTCAGCACCTCCGCGGACAGGCCGCGCACGCATGTGTAATCGAAATCATCCGGAATCGCCGTATGTTCGTTGCGTCGATGACGCGCGATTTCCTCGCGCTGGCGTTCGAGATAGCCGGCGTACTTGGTTTGCACCTCGACTTGCAGCGCAACCTGGGCATCCTCGACGCCCGGGCCGAAGCCGTCGACACCGGTCAGCGCCGCGTAATCGAGTTCGGGGCGGCGCAGGAGATCGAGTGCGCTGGATTCCCGGCTCAAGGCGATGTCGCGATCACGGACGAGTGCATCGCCCAGCGCGTTGCCGGGTGCCACGTGCAGGGCTTGCAGGCGAGCGCGCTCGCGTTCGACAGCATCGCGCTTGCGGCATAGCGCAGTGTGACGCTCGGGCGTGACCAAACCCATCTCGAAGCCCTTGTCGGTCAAGCGCAGGTCCGCGTTGTCCTCGCGCAAGTGCAGGCGATACTCGGCGCGTGAAGTGAACATGCGGTACGGCTCCAGTGTGCCGTTGCTGGTCAAGTCGTCGATCAGCACGCCGATGTACGCCTCGTCGCGACGCGGGGTCCATGCATCGCGCTCCTGCACCAGGCGCGCGGCATTGAGGCCGGCGACGAGTCCCTGGGCGGCGGCTTCCTCGTAGCCGGTGGTGCCGTTGATCTGGCCGGCGAAGAACAGTCCGGAGATGGCGCGTGTCTGCAGGGAAGGCAGCAGGCCGCGCGGGTCGAAGTAGTCGTACTCGATGGCATAGCCGGGACGCGTGATGTGCGCATGCTCGAATCCGGGGATCGATCGGACCAGGGCCAGCTGCACGTCGAACGGCAGAGAGGTGGAGATGCCGTTGGGATAGATCTCGAAGCTGTCGAGACCTTCCGGCTCGACGAACACCTGATGCGAGGTCTTGTCGGCGAAGCGCACGATCTTGTCCTCGATCGAGGGGCAGTAGCGCGGTCCGGTGCCTTCGATCTGGCCGCTGTACATCGGGGAGCGATCAAGCCCTGCGCGAATGAGGTCGTGCGTGTGTTCGGTGGTCTGCGCGATCCAGCAGCTGACCTGACGGGGATGATGGTCCCGATGGCCGAGGTAGGAGAACACCGGCATCGGCGTGTCGCCCGGCTGCTCCTGAAGGCGGCTGTAGTCGATGCTGCGGCCATCGATGCGCGGTGGTGTGCCGGTCTTGAGGCGATCCGCAGCGACCGGCAGTTCGCGAAGTCGCTTGGCCAGTGCGGAAGCGGGTGGGTCGCCGGCGCGTCCGCCGCTGTACTGGCTCTCGCCGATATGGATGCGGCCGGCCAAAAAGGTGCCGACGGTCAAGACCACGGCGCGGGCGCGAAATTGCAGACCCATCTGCGTCACCACGCCCGTCACGCGCCCGCTCTCGATGAGCAGGTCGTCCACGCCCTGCTGGAACAGGCTCAGGTTCGGCTGGTGTTCGACAGCATGGTGGATGGCGGCCTTGTAGAGGTTGCGATCGGCCTGACAGCGCGTGGCGCGGACGGCCGGTCCCTTGGAGGCATTCAGGGTGCGCCACTGGATGCCGGCATGATCCGCGGCCTGCGCCATGATGCCGCCGAGCGCATCGATCTCGCGCACCAGGTGTCCTTTGCCGATACCGCCGATGGCGGGGTTGCAGCTCATCTGGCCGATGGTTTCGAGATTGTGCGTCAGCAGCAGCGTATCCGCGCCGCAGCGGGCCGCAGCCAGCGCGGCTTCGGTGCCGGCGTGGCCGCCACCGATCACGATGACGTCGTAGGTATGCGGATGCTGCATGGCGAAATCGGACGGAAAAGCTGAAAGTTCAGTATTTTAGCCGTCTTGATGACGACAAGCCATGGTTGCGGTGAAGCCTGTTGCGCGATGGAAGAGGGGTGATGCCGGAGGTTGGCATGAAGCGTGCATGATCGTTCCCTGCACCCTCGCCGGGCATAGGCGCTGCGCTGCGCGCGCTGAGACTGGTTTCAGGGGCCGGTCGCGTGCCGGCGAGGGGAAGCACCTGCTGTCAGGTCCGACAGCCCTGCCCCGAGCAGGAAAGGAAGGATCTGGCACCCGGCGGTCCTCAGGAACAGGGGGAATCCAGGATGACCGTGTGCCGGGTGCCAGAAACTTTTTGATCGTTGACGGCTTAATCGGCTGCGCCCCCTGCGTCAGCCTTGACCGTTCATGGGACCGATCATGGAGCAATCATCGTGAACCGAGAATGACTCCATGCCGGACATGGGGCACTTGGTGTGCGGTTGTTGGCACTTTACGACGCTCTGCGTCAGGTCGCCATAGGAAAAAAGGCTAGGTGGCATGCGCCGTTTGCACCATGGGCGCTTGGCACGATTGATGCATCCGTATCCGTGAACAAGCGGCACGTGTTCATCAGGGGATAGACCATGTTTTCGAGTGAAGAACGTAAAAACGATCCGATGGCGTTGCATCACGATCTCCTGATCGAGATGGGACGTGTGGAACTGGCGATGGAAACGCAGTCCAGCGAGGCCGATCCGCTGCGCAAGCAGCGTCTGGAATTGCGCCTGGCCAAGCTGCAGGATGCCGTGCGCCGCCTTTCGGCCTGATCGTTTCGACGCACATCGATTTCGGCGATGCGCTTCGGCGCACCGCCTGCCACGCAAAAACGCCACGCCGGCATCCCGACGTGGCGTTTTGCTTTTCTGGGCTGCAGCCGACGAACCGCTTACTCACGCTCCCGGCGTCGCCGGTCATCGACCGAGCGGCGGAGCAGCTTCGGGTTGCTGCGATGCGCAGGTTGACGTTGCTGGCTCTGCTGGCGCTGCAAAAGTCTCTGGCCAGCCGCACCGAGGCGATTGCTGTGATGCTCGTTGCGGGAACGGGTCGGATAGGTGCGGCGCTGCGCGTGTTGGCGTCGGTCGCTGTCGCTTCGCGAGCGGTAACGGTCGTGGTCGCGGCGGTAGTCGCTGTCGCGATGGCGCCGATCATCGCGATCGCGGTAGCGCCGGTCGCGGTCATCGTGCCGGTAACGACGGTGGCCGTCCCCGTAGTAGTAGATCTGCGTGTGCACGCCCGGTCCCCAGGCATAAGGCGTGTACCACGGGTCTCCGTAGTAGGCGGAGCTGCCGCCGTAGATCACGGTCTGGCTGCGGGTGGGGGCCTGACCGTAGTAATAACCGCCGTTGCCGCCGCTGTAGCGATAGGCCGGGGTGACGCAGCCGCCCAGTGCGGCAAGAGCCAGGACCGAGGCAGCGAGAAGAAGAATGCGTTTCATGACACCCCCTGAGCGCGTCGAACGTGTGCGGAACACGGTTTCACTGTAGAACCGCACACGTTAACGGCAGGTAGACAGTGGACTCAGCCTTCCAGCGCACGTTGCACGATGTCGGCGAGGTCGCGCGACAACGCATGCTCCGAGGCCAGGGAGGCGAGCGCCTCGTGAGCGGCCTCGCGGCGCACGGGTTCGAGTCGCCGCCAGCCGTTGAAGGCATTCGCCAGCCGGGCCGCGACCTGCGGGTTCAACGCATCGATCTCGGCCAGTTTGGCGGTCAGGAAACGGTAGCCCGCGCCGTCTGCGCGATGGAACCCGGTCGGATTGGCCCGTGAGAACGAACCCAGCAGTGCGTTGACCCGGTTCGGATTGCGCAGGGTGAAGGCGCTGTCGTCCAGCAACGTCTCCACGCGTTGAAGCGTTTCCGTGCCGGGGATCTGCGCCTGCACGGCAAACCACTTGTCCATGGCCAGCGGCTGGGTGTGGTGACGTTCCCGGAACGCGGCGGCGGCCGCATCCGCGTGCGGTCCCTGCAAAAGGGTGTGCAGAGCCAGCAGGCGATCGGTCATGTTGCCGGTCTGTGCGAGCAGCGCTTCCGCGCGCCGCAGCGCGGCATCCGGGCGCACGCAGAACAGTAGGCGAAGTATGGTCTTCTTCAGGCGACGGTGGGCCTGCGAGACCGGGTCGAGATCGTCGCTGGCTACCGATTGCAGCGCGTCATAGCGATCCTCGAGACGCTCACCGCCGATGCGGCGAGCAAGGTGGTCGAGTAGCGATTCACGGGCGGCGTGCACGGCCTCGGGGTCGACATCCTGCTCGATACGCTCGGCCAGTTCGATCTCCGAGGTCGGCATCAGCAATTCAGCGAGCAGCGCCGGATCGATATCGGCGTCCTCGAACAGCCCGCACAGGGCATCGCACCATGCCTGCAGCGCGGCCGAACTGGTTTCCCCGCCAAGCATCGCATCGAAGGCGCGGCCGGACAGTTGCTGGCCCGCCGCCCAGCGGTTGAATCCGTCGGGATCGGCGCGCAGCAGCGTGGCCAGGTCCTCGGGTACGTAATCGTGTTCCAGTACGACCGGCGCGGAAAAACCGCGCAGCAGCGAAGGAATGGGCGCTTCCGGTACGTTCTCGAAGACGAACTGCTTTTCGGCGCCGTCCAGCTCCAGCACGCATTCGCGGCTCGGCACGCCTTCTTCGTCCCGCAGGTGCAGCGGCAGCATGTGACCGCCGCGATCGAACAGGGCCATGCGGACCGGAATCGGCACCGGGTGCTTGTGCGGCTGTCCCGGCGTGGCCGGCGTGCGCTGGTGCAGCGTCAGCGTGTAACGGCGTTGCGAGGCGTCGTACTCGCCCAGCGCACGCAGGCGTGGCGTGCCGGCCTGACCGTACCAGGCAAGATAGGGCGTGAGATCCATCCGGTTCGCCTCGCCGAGGGCGGCAAGGAAGTCCTCGATGGTGGCGGCCTCGCCGTCGTGACGGTCGAAGTACAGGTCCATGCCCTTGCGGAAGCGCTCGGCGCCGAGGCGGCCGGCGATCATGCGCACCAGCTCGGAACCCTTTTCGTACACGGTGGCGGTGTAGAAGTTGTTGATCTCGCGGTACTCGCTGGGCCGCACCGGATGCGCCAGCGGGCCGGCGTCCTCGGTGAACTGCGCGCGGCGCAGCAGCGAGACATCCTCGATGCGCTTGATCGAGGGCGAGTTCATGTCCGCCGAGAAGCTCTGCTCGCGGAACACGGTGAGACCTTCCTTCAGGCTCAGCTGGAACCAGTCGCGGCAGGTGACGCGGTTGCCGCTCCAGTTGTGGAAATACTCGTGCGCGACGACCGCCTCGACGTGCTGGTACTCGCTGTCCGTGCTCATGTCGGGCGTGGCCAGCAGGTACTTGGCGTTGAAGATGTTCAGGCCCTTGTTCTCCATCGCGCCCATGTTGAAGTCATGGGTGGCGACGACATGGAATACGTCCAGGTCGTAGTTGCGGCCGTAGGTCTCCTCGTCCCAGCGCATGGAGCGCTCGAGCGCGTCCATGGCGTAGCCGCACTGATCGATGGCGTCGGCCTCGGCCCACAGATTCAGCGTCACGTCGCGGCCATCGGCGGTGCGGTAGTCGCGGCTGATTTTCTCCAGGCGTCCGGCGACCAGCGCGAACAGGTAGCTGGGCTTGGGATGCGGATCGACGAAGCGCGCCCAGTGGCGGCCGTCTTCCAGTTCGCCGGCGCCGTCCGGGTTGCCGCCGGCCAGCAGCACCGGGAAGCGCGCGCGGTTGGCGCGAAGGGTCACGGTGTAGGTGGCCAGCACGTCCGGGCGGTCGGGAAAGAAGGTGATGCGGCGGAAGCCCTCGGCCTCGCACTGGGTCAGCAGGAAGCCGGCCTCGGACGAGCCGGACAGATACAGCCCCTCGAGCTTGGTGTTCTCGGCCGGCTTTACCCGCACCAGCGTTTCCACGACGCTGCCGTCGCGCACGCCGTCGACCTCCAGCGCGTCGTCGTGCTGGCGGTAGCGGTCTTTGTCGAGTGTCTCGCCGTCCAGTTTGAGTTCCAGCAGCTCCAGATCCTCGCCATCCAGACGCAGCGGGCGCTGACCGTCGCCGTGCACAGTCAGCCGTGTGCGAATGCGGCTCGAGGCGATGTCGAGATCGACCTCCATCTCGACGCTGGAAACGCGCCAGTCGGGTGCGGCGTAATCGGACAGTCGGACGGGCAGAGCAGAAGCGGACATGTGCAGTCAGGGGGTGTGGGTGAGGGCCGCAAAGGCTAACATGGCAGGCATTTACAAACACTTAGGAAGCCCATGTCCGTATCGTCCGAAGGTCGAATCGCGAATCTGCCGACGCTGGCCGATGTGCGCACTGCCGCCGCGCGGCTGGCGGGGCGGGCGCGGGTCACGCCGATCCTGCGCAGCGAGGTGCTGGATGCCGCGGCCGGTGCGCGACTGCATTTCAAATGCGAGCATCTGCAGCACAGCGGCGCGTTCAAGTTCCGCGGCGCGTGCAACGCGGTGTGGTCGCTGGACGAGGCGCACGCCGCGCGCGGGGTGGTCACGCATTCGTCCGGCAATCACGGCCAGGCGCTGGCGCTGGCGGCCGCCTCGCGCGGTCTGCCCGCGCACGTGGTGGTACCGGAGGGCGCGGTGCGGGCCAAGGTCGAGGCCATTGAGGCCGCCGGCGCGCGGATCTACCGCTGCGCGCCGACCCAGGCGGCGCGCGAGGCGGAGGCCGCTCGCGTCGTGGATGCCACAGGCGCGACCCTGGTGCATCCCTACACCGACTCGCGCGTGATCGCCGGGCAGGGCACCGTGGCGCTGGAGTTGCTGCAGGCTGTGCCGTCACTGGACACGCTGCTGGTGCCGGTCGGCGGCGGCGGACTGGCCGCGGGCTGCGCGCTGGTCGGGCGCGGGATCGCCCCGAATCTCGCTCTGCTGGCGGCCGAACCGGCCGGCGCGGACGATGCCGCGCGTTCCCTGCGTGCCGGGCGGCGCATTGCCGACGTGGTGCCCGAGACCGTGTGCGATGGCCTGCGCGCGACCGTCGGCGCGCCCAACTTCGACATCCTCAAGGCGTGCGGGGTCGCGGTGCTCACCGTGACCGACGCGCAGGTCCTGGCAGCCATGCGCCTGCTGTGGCGGGAGTTGCGCCAGGTGGTCGAGCCGTCCAGTGCCACGGTGCTGGCGGCGATTCAGGCGCACCCTGAAGTCTTCGCCGGCCGTGAGGTGGGCGTAGTGTTGACCGGCGGCAACGTCGATCTGGACGCGCTGCCTTTCGGCTGAGACGGCGCGTTCCAGTCGGCCGGCACGCACCATGCATCCAGACGCGGCGCCCCTGCGTATCTGTGCCGTGCCCTCCCGAGTGCGGGAGCGGCCATGACACAAGAAACAGGGGTTGCCCATGATCCATCATTCGTACGATTACATGCTCGTTCTGATGTCCTACGTGGTGTCCGTGCTCGGCTCGTTCACTGCACTTCGCCTGATGGCAGGCATCCAGGACGTGCACGACAAGGCCCAGCGCTGGAAGCGTCTGATCCTGGCCAGTCTGGTCGTCGGCGTCGGCGCCATCTGGGCGATGCATTTCATCGGCATGCTGGCGCTGAAGATGCCGGTCACTGTGGACTACGATCCCATTCTGACCGCCCTGTCCGCGCTGGTGGCCGTGGTGGCGTGCCTCATCGGGCTGTCGCTGACTTCGCGCGGTGACCATTCGCGGCTGAACCTGCTGACGGCCGGCACCTACATGGGCATCGGCGTGGCCGCGATGCATTACATGGGCATGGCCGCCATGCGCATGCCCGCGACCACGGTCTACAACGGCGCCATCACCTCGCTGTCGATCCTGATCGCGGTCGTGGCTTCGGTGGCGGCTCTGTGGATGGCCTACAAGCGCAGCAGCGCGCTGCAGTCGATGTTCGGTGCGCTGGTGATGGGCCTGGCGGTGTGCGGCATGCACTACACGGGCATGGCCGCAGCGCGTTTCGTGCTGATTGGCAAACCGGATACGGCCGGCGCCCACAGCATCGACAGCCTGTACCTCGGTCTGATGGTGTTCGGCGTCATCGTCACGATGCTGGTCGGCGTCCTGATCGCGGCGTTGAAGAACCGCCAGGTGCTCGCCATCGATCACTGAGCGAACGCGGCGGACGGGCCGGCCGCAGCGGCGGCCGCGCCTGTCGTCCGCGCGGCGGGCCGGGTAGGCTTGGCGTTCCGAATCAGGAGCGCCGCCCATGAAACGCTGCCGCTGGGCCGAAAATAGCGCCATCGAGCGCGACTACCACGACACCGAGTGGGGCACGCCGCTGCACGACGACCGCATGCTGTTCGAGTTCCTGTGTCTCGAGGGCGCGCAGGCGGGGCTGTCGTGGCGCACCGTGCTGGAGAAGCGCGCGCACTACCGCGAGGTCTATCGCGATTTCGACATCGCCCATGTGGCCGCGATGAGCGACCGCGATCTGGAACGGCTGCTGCGCGATCCGGGCATCATCCGCAACCGGCTCAAGGTCAACGCCATGCGCGAAAACGCCCGCGCCGCACTGCGCGTGATCGACGAGGAAGGCAGCCTGGACCGCTACCTGTGGTCGTTCGTCGACGGCGAGCCGGTGCGCAATCGCTGGAGGCAGCACAGTGATGTCCCCGCCAGCACGCCGGTGTCCGAACACATGAGCAAGACGCTGAAGAAGCGCGGCTTCCGCTTCGTCGGCCCGACCATCTGCTACGCCTTCATGCAGGCCACGGGGATGGTCAATGACCACTTGGCCGGTTGCTTCCGTCACGCGCAGGTGGCCGAAGGCTGAACGGCCCCGGCGCTCATTGCGCAATCTGCGGGGGTCGTCACGCTATCGCGTTTCGTTCGCGTGCCGTTTTGCCGAAATCCCGATTCGGTCAGGGAACGTTCGGTTTCTTCGGCTTAGAACATGGGGTCACGGAAACAAGGCAGCCGCCAAGTACGGTTGCCAGGCCGCAGGACAGGCCCCGATGACACCACACATGACGGGAGCGGGAACATGCATACACGAGGACATGCCGGCAGGAAGCTGCTGGTTGCTGCGCTGACGGCCCTGCTGGCCAGTGGCGCGGCCTTCGCCGACGACGGCGGCAGCGCCACCACGACCGATACCGCCGGCGGTACGCGAATCGTCACCCAGTACACGACGCTGGCCGGCTCGGACAGCAACGCTCAGGCTCTGGTCGACGGTCTGCGCAACGGTACTGACATCACCCTGAGCACCGCCACCACCGCCAGCGACGGCACCACGACCACGTCGGACACCACCTTCACGCCGGCCACCGGCGCGATGGGCTATGGCAATGTCAACATCAGCCTGGCGCTGGCACAGGCCGACCTGGCCGCTGCCGGCATCACCGATCCGACTGCCGATCAGCTGGAAGCGGCGCTCAACGGCGGCACCGTCACGCTGGACGACGGCAGCACCGTCGACCTCCAGGGCGTGCTGGCATTGCGCGCGTCCGGCCAGGGCTGGGGGCAGATCGCCCAGACGCTGGGTGTGAACCTGGGCGCCGTGGTTTCGGCGTCGCACACCACGCACAGCCAGGCCGGCATGACGCACGGCAAGCCGGACGACGTGGCCGCGAAGATGTCCGATCACGCCCACAGCGTGGCGTCCGCGAGCCGTCCGACGCGCCCGGACGTCGCGCAGCGGCCTGAGCGCCCGGATCGTCCCGATCGCCCGAGCAGGCCGGACCGTCCCGAACGTCCGGAGCGCCCCGACCTGCCCGATCACGCGGGCCGTCCGGGCGGTTGATCGCGCCTTCGCGCGATGCATCCATCGTCTCCCCTGAAGTACCGGCCGGGCGCTCTGCGTCCGGCCGCACCACCCCCCGAAGGACAGAATCATGATCCGCATGCGGACGCTTAGTCTCGGCCTGCTGGCCGCATTCGTCGCGATGCCGGCGCTGGCCGGCACGCCCAGCTTCACCGCCGGCGCCGACTACACCTCCGGCAAATACGGCACCGACACCACCACCGACATCTGGTCGGTGCCGCTGACGTTCGGCTACGACACCGGCAAGTGGCGCTTCAAGCTGACCGTGCCCTACATCCACATCTCCGGCACCGGCAACGTCGTGCCCGGCGTGGGCAAGGTCAACAATGGCAATCCGCGGGGTCTGGGGCGCGGCAACGGCAATGCGGGTGGCGGCACCACGACGACGACCACGCAGACCAGCAGCAGCGCTTCCGGGCTCGGCGACGTGGTGGCGAAGGCCAGCTACAACCTGTTCTACGACCAGACCGACCGCTTCGGCATGGATCTGGGCGCGAAGGTGAAGTTCGGCACCGCCGACGAGAACAAGGGCCTGGGCACGGGCAAGAACGACTACGGCCTGAACCTGGACGCCTACAAGGGCATCGGTCACTGGACCGTGTTCGGCGGCGTCGGCTACATGAACTACGGCAGCTCGCAGTACATCAAGCTGAAGAACGGTGCCAACGCCAACGTCGGCGCGAGCTACCGCTTCAGCAAGTCGGACAGTCTCGGCGCGTACTACTACTACCGCGAGCGCATCGCCGACGGCGGTTACGCGCAGAAGGAGCTGACCGGCTACTGGAACCACAACCTCGACGACAGTCTGCGTCTGCAGGCGTATGTCATGACCGGTTTCTCCGATGGCAGTCCCGACTGGGGCGGCGGCGCGTCGCTACGCTACATGTTCTGAGAAATCGTTCGATTTGCACGGATCACGGACGGGCGCCTTCGGGCGCCCGTCTTGTTTTCCGGGTTCAGCGCTTGCGCCGCGAGCCGCGCAGCTGGTCGAGCGAGAAGCTGGCGATTTCGCCGCCGCCTGCGGCGCGGCGCGACTGTCCGCTGGGCGGTCCCCAGGCGTGCGCGGTGACCACTTCCCAGGTGGCGGGGATGCGGCCGTCGGTGTTGCGCATGGCTTCGTAGTGGTCGAGCATGCGCTTCCAGCGGGCCTTGCCGGTCAGGCCGCGCGGGCGCGCGCTGTCGGCGTGGGTCGCGCCCAGGCCTTTCAGATCACGCGCCAGGTCGGCCGGTTCGGCGTAGGTCAGCGTGTAGCGGTCGACGTCCAGCACTGGATCGCGCAGGCCGGCGTTGATCATCGCGTCGCCCAGGTCGTGCATGTCCAGGAATCGGCCCACGTGCGACTGCTGGTCGGTCTCGGCCCAGGCCGCGCGCAGTTCGCGCAGCGTGTCGGGGCCGAAGGTGGTGACGGCCATGAAGCCGCCGGGCTTGAGCACGCGCACGAACTCGGCGAACAGCGCGGCGAGGTCGTCGCACCACTGGATGCACAGATTCGAGTGCAGCAGGTCGATGGAGTGATCGGCCAGCGGCAACTGCGTGGCTTCGCCGGCCACGCGTGCGAAGCGTCGCCGCCAGCGGCTGTGGCGCGCGGCCTGCTGCAGCATCGGCACGGCCAGGTCCACGGCGATGACGTCGGCCTTCGGATAGCGCTGCTTCAGCAGCGCGCTGCCGCGGCCGGTGCCGGCGCCGAGGTCGAGCACGCGCTGTGGCGTCTCCAGATAGAAATCGAGACGGTCGTGCAGGGCGTCGAGCACTTCGCGCTGCAGCACGTCGTGCTTCTCATAGGTGGTCGCGGCGCGACCGAAGGCGCGGCGCACATGTGCGCGGTCGAGGTGGAAGTCGCTCATGCCGACGCTCCTTCCAGCAGCGGGGCCAGTGCCTCGACGACCTGGTCGGCAAAACCGATGAAGGCGGCATGGCCGGCGCGGGGAATGTCGGTGTAGCGGCCCTCGCATTGCTCGGCCGCCCAGGCCATGGCCGCGCCGGGCACCAGGCGGTCGCGGTGGCCGGAGATCCATACGCTGTCCTGCTCCACGGATGCCAGCTCGGCGCGCAGGTCGCTGTGATCGAGCAACGCCAGGCCCTGCTTCAGCACGCGCTTGTCTGGTGCGCCATGCGCGAACACCAGCGCGCGCAGGTTGCGGATCTCCTCGCGGGCGTGCTCGCTGCCCATGGCTTCCAGCGCCAGGAAACGATCCAGCGTGGCCTTGTAATCCTGGTCGAGATCGTCGCTGAACTGCTCGAACACGTCCGGCTCCATACCGTACGGCCAGCCGTCCTTGCGCACGAAGCATGGTGTGCTCGAAAGCAGCGCCAGACCGCGCACATGATCGGGATGGCGCAGCGCGCCGGTCAGCGCGATCAGGCCGCCCATCGACCAGCCCAGCCACACGGCGGGCGGCGTGGCCTCGGCGATGGCGCGGGCGCAGGCCTCGGGTTCCAGCAGCAGCTCGCTGTCGCGCGAACGGCCGTGGCCGGGCAGGTCGACCACGTGCATCGTGCAGCGGTCGTCGAGCGCTTCGATCAGCGGCTCGAACACGTCGCCGTGCATGGCCCAGCCGTGCAGCAGGACGAGGTGGGTGTCGCCGCGACCGCGGGTTTGGATGAACAGAGAGGACATAGCCGATTATGATACCGAGAGGTGAACGGGCCGGCGTCGTGCGCGACGTGCGCCGGCGCATGGGGACGGGTGTCGACCTGCGGTCGATCCCGGCGATGAGCAGCGTTTCAACAGGGGGAACACGACATGGCCAGTTGCGATCAGTGCGGTCGCCTGATTCTGTTCGGCGGCAAGCGAAGCGGTGACCGCGTGTACTGCGGTGCGCGGTGTGCGAGTTACGACGCGGAGATCGCCCTCGGGCGCAGTCTCCCCGACGCGCAGGTGCGCGAGGTGATGCAGCGCTGGCGCAACGAGCCGTGTCCGCAGTGCAACGGGCCGGGACCGGTCGATCTGCGCGTCAGCCACAAGGTGCATTCGTTCGTCTTCATGACGCAGTGGAGCAGCCCGCAGGCGATCTGTTGCCGTCACTGCGCGCGCAAGCGGCAGCTCGGGCACGCGGTCTATAGCCTGCTGCTGGGCTGGTGGGGTTTTCCGTGGGGCCTGGTGATGACGCCGGTCCAGGTGACGCGCAACCTCAAGGCCCTGTTCGGCGACCAGGCCGCGCAGGCGTCCACGCCCGCATTCGAGCGCGCGGTGCGCCGGATCATGGTGCGGCAGTTGCAGGCGCAGCATCAGCAGGAATCCGAAGCAGGGTCGGCCTGAGTTTTGCGCGGCAGCGCGGCGAGGGCATCGAGTAGGCGGTCGACGTCGTCGTCGCGGTGCGCGGCGGACAGCGTGATGCGCAGCCGCGCCTGGCCGTCCGGCACGGTCGGCGGGCGGATCGCGCCGACCAGGAAGCCGGCCTGTTCCAGCGCGGTCGCGGCGGCGCTGGCGCGTTCGGCATCGCCCAGCAGCAGCGGTTGGATCGGCGTGGTCGACGGCATCAGCGGCAGACCGAGCTGGGCCGCGCCGTTGCGGAAGCGTTCGATCAAGTGGCGCAGCCGTTCACGGCGGTCGTCGGCAGCGCGGGCGATGCGTACGGCTTCCAGCGTGGCCGCGGCCAGCGCCGGCGGCGGCGCGGTGGTGTAGACGAAGCTGCGCGCGAACTGCACCAGCCCGTCGATCAGCGCGGCCGAACCGGCGACGAATGCGCCGCCCGTGCCCAGCGCCTTGCCCAGCGTGCCCATCAGGATCGGCGCGTCGTCCTGCGTCAGCCCCGCGTCGGCGAGGCTGCCCGCGCCCTGTGGGCCGAGCACGCCGAGACCGTGCGCGTCGTCGACCATCAGCGTCGCACTTTCGCGACGGCACAGCGCGGCCAGCGCACGCAGCGGCGCGATGTCGCCGTCCATGCTGAACACGCCGTCGGTCGCCAGCAGCGCGGCGTCATTCGGGTGCGCGGCGAGCTGGCGCGCGGCGGCGTCGACGTCGGCGTGCGGATAGCGGCGCAGGGTGGCGGCGGTGGCGCGCGCGCCGTCGATCAGGCTGGCGTGGTTGAGCTTGTCCTGCAGGCACAGGCCCGGCTGGCGCGTGTCGGTGCGACCCAGCAACGCCTGCATCACGCCGAGGTTGGCCATGATGCCGGTGGAGAACAGCAGCGCGCGCTCGCGCCCGGTCCACACGGCGAGCGTTTCTTCCAGTTCGGCATGCGCGCGGTGATGGCCGCTGATGAGGTGCGCGCCGGTGCTGCCGACGCCGTGTTCGGCGGCGGCGCGTTGCAGCGCGGCGATCACGTCCGGGTGCGCGGCCAGGCCCAGGTAATCGTTGCTGCAGAACACGATGAATTCGTGACCGTCGAGGCGGCAGCGGCCCGATGCCGTGTGCTCGACGGCGCGCAGGCGTCGGTGCAGGCCGCGTTGTGCGCGTTCCTGCGTGGCGCGGGCCAGTTGGTCGAGCAGGTCGGGGCGGTTCATGCGCGGGCTCCGGCGCTGCTACATTGCCGGTCACGCGCGCACTGGGCGTGCAACGGGAGCCGCACATCGTGACATGCCGTCATGCCTTGATCTGTCTGATGCTGGCGCTGTTCGTGGCGACGAGTGCGCAGGCATCGTCCGCGACGGGCGATCTGGCCGGCTACCAGTTGCAGAGGCAAGCGCGCGTGCAGGGCGTGGCCGACAATCTTTCGGGACTGGCCTACGACGCGCGGCACGACCGGTTGCTGGCGGTGGTCAACAATCCGTCCACCTTGCTGGTGCTCGACACCGACGGGCGCGTGTTGCGTCGCATCGCGCTCGACGGCTTCGAGGACACCGAGGGCGTGGCGCTGCTCGCCGACGGTCGCGTTGCGGTGACCGAGGAGGGCCGCAACCAGATCGCGATCTTCGCGCTGCCGCCGAAAGGCATCGAGCGCGCCCGGCATCGGGATGCACGTATTTTCCGGTTGGATCTGTTCGCGCATGGCAACGACGGCTATGAAGGGTTGGCCTACGACGCGCGTCACGATTGCTTCTGGATGGTCAAGGAGCGGCGTCCGCGCGGGTTGTTCCAGTGGTGCGGCCTGCTTCGCGAGGGCCCGGTGCAGGCGATCACCGACCACAGCGCATGGCTGAAGGTCGCGCATCCGGGCAAGGACCTCTCCGGTATCGAGTTCGACGCGTCCAGCGGGCATCTGCTGTTGCTCAGCGACGAGTCCCGGCGTGTCACCGAGATCGCGCGCGGCGGCAAACGGATCGCACGCCGCGCGCTGGATCAAGCCCATCCGCCGCAGCCCGAAGGCATTGCCGTGGACGGACACGGACATCTCTACATCGTCAGCGAGCCGAACCTCTTCTACCGTTACGGGCGCGACTGACACGGCGCGGTTTCACGCCGCCGATTCGGCGCGCGCCTCGCAGGCCGGCTCGACGATGTCGGCGTGCACGGTCTCGGAGGTCTCGGTGACCTGCAGCGGCTTCAGGTCCAGGCGCTCGAACAGCTTGCGGTCGCGCTCGGCTTCCGGATTGGAGGTGGTCAGCAGCTTCTCGCCGTAGAAGATCGAGTTGGCGCCGGCGAAGAAGCACAGCGCCTGCATCTCGTCGTGCATCTGCTCGCGGCCTGCCGACAGGCGCACCATCGAGTCCGGCATCATCAGGCGCGCCACGGCGATGGTGCGCACGAACTCGAACGGGTCCAGTGCCTCGGTGCCGGCCAGCGGCGTGCCTTCGACCTGCACCAGCATGTTGATCGGCACCGACTGCGGATGCTCGGGCAGGTTGGCCAGCGTCTGCAGCAGGCCGGCGCGCTGGCTGCGCGACTCGCCCATGCCGACGATGCCGCCGCAGCAGGTCTTCAGGCCGGTGTCGCGCACGTGTTCCAGCGTGTCCAGGCGGTCCTGGTAGTCGCGGGTCTGGATGATCTCGCCGTAGAACTCCGGCGCGGTGTCCAGGTTGTGGTTGTAGTAGTCCAGGCCGGCGTCCTTCAGCGCCTGCGCCTGTTCGGCCTTGAGCATGCCCAGCGTGGCGCAGGTCTCCAGGCCCAGGCCCTTCACCGCGCGCACGATCTCGGCGACCTTGGGAATGTCGCGGTCCTTCGGCTCGCGCCACGCCGCGCCCATGCAGAAGCGGCTGGCGCCGGCCTCCTTGGCGGCTTTGGCGCGCTCCAGCACGGCGTCCACGCTCATCAGCTTCTGCGCCTCGACGCCGGTGTGATAGCGCTGCGCCTGCGGGCAGTACGCGCAATCCTCCGGGCAGCCGCCGGTCTTGATCGACAGCAGCGTCGACACCTGCACCGCGTTCGGGTCGTGGTGCGCGGCGTGCACGGCGTGCGCGCGCGCCAGCAGGTCGTTGAACGGCAGGGCGAACAGCGCGGCGACTTCCTCGCGCTTCCAGTCGTGGCGAATCTCGGCGGACATGGACGGTTCCGGTGTCGGGAAAGGCGACAAGTGTCGGAAGCGCGCCCGAGGCTGTCAACTTGAACGCGGCGTATGGAGTTGACAGTGCGGCACTTGGGAGGTCGCGCCCGAGCCGCTAGGATCGAGCGAAACCGTCATCCACGAGAGAGGATTCGCCCATGAGCACCGGACAAGGCAGCGCCGGCAACGTCATCGCCGCACTGTGCAGTTTCTTCATCCCCGGCCTCGGCCAGCTTTTGCAGGGGCGCGTGCTGATCGCCCTGGTCATGTTCGTGCTGGCCGCCGTGCTGTGGTGGTTCCTGCTGGGCTGGATCATCCACCTGTGGTCGATCATCGATGCGGCGTTGTTCAAGCCGAAGCGGTAGGCGTATGGAAGAACGCCGCCAGCCCTCATTGCGGTCCAAGCTCGCCGGAATTTCCCCTCAGTGTGGACGAAATGAGTTCAAGGATGGAACTTTCAAAAGATCAAACTGATTCGGTGTCACTTGCAGCGCTTGCTGCAGATGCAGGGGTACGCCTTCGGGCAGGGCAGTACGATTGGCTTGCTTCCTCGTACGGTTACGCGTTGGCATACGGTCGCCCGATCCCCGATGCGATTCAGCAGGAACTTCAGGCTTCTCTGGACGAGTTGGGCGCAACGTCGCTCGTGAAGTCGGACCTCCCACCGAGGACATCGGTGGCGTATTTCAAGCCGGGTGAGTCGTTCTTGTTTGCCGTGGCAACATGTGAATTGCCTACGGATGCTTCGGGTTCGGTGCAGCTGGAATTGATCGTCACGATCAGGAATGACCGAACATATTTATGTATCGAGGGGATTAGTGCGCAATTCTGAAATTTGCATATTGCGCTTTTGATTGGAACGACAAAAAGGGTATGGCATGGAAGCCTTGAACCATCTGCGCCGAGTCGGCGCGCATCTTTCACTTCGTCTGCTGCCGCCTCGCTGTCTGCTCTGCGGCGCGCCCGGCGACAGGCTTGATCTGTGCGCGGCGTGCCGCGAGGACTTGCCGGGCAACGCGGTCTGCTGCGCACGCTGCGCGTTGCCGCTGGAGCATCCGGCGGCGCAGTGTGGGGCGTGTCTGCGGCGGGAACCGCGCTGGGATGCGGCATGGGTGCCGTTTCGCTATGCGTGGCCGCTGGATCGGCTGGAGGCGCGTTACAAGTTTTCCGGCCAGCTCGCCGCCGGGCGCACGCTGGCGGAGTTGTGGGCGCAGCGCGCGCCGCCGGCGAAGCCGCAGCTGATCGTGCCGGTGCCGTTGCATCGTCGTCGGCTGCGCGAGCGCGGTTATAACCAGGCGCTGGAGCTGGCGCGCGTGCTGGCGCGTCGGCAGCGCGTGCGGCTGCGGCACGACGTGCTGCGCCGGGTGCGGGCGACGCAGGCGCAGACCGAGCTGGACGCCACGGCGCGCCGGCGCAACGTGCGCGATGCCTTCGAGATACGTATGGCTTCGAAGCTGCCGGCGCATGTCGCGGTGGTCGACGACGTGATGACCACCGGCGCGACCCTGTCCGAGTGCGCGCGGGTGCTCAAGCGGGTCGGCGTCAAACGTGTCGACGTGTGGGCGCTGGCTCGCGCGCCGCTGCCACGTCAGCGCTGAACGGGCGTGGCGGCGATCAGCGGATCGCCAGCGCCACGGCCAGCCCCATCCACAGCGCGAAGCCGACCCAGTTGTTGTTGCGGAAGGCGTTGAGGCAAGGGATGCGCTCGCGGCCGCGGATCAGCCACTGCTGCCACACCATCAGTCCGCTGGCGGCGACGACGCCCAGCCAGTACGGCCAGGCCAGCTGCGCGCGGTGGCC
This sequence comes from Oleiagrimonas citrea, assembly GCF_012395255.1. Taxonomy (GTDB): domain Bacteria; phylum Pseudomonadota; class Gammaproteobacteria; order Xanthomonadales; family Rhodanobacteraceae; genus Oleiagrimonas; species Oleiagrimonas citrea. The sequence goes on along the minus strand of NZ_JAAZQD010000002.1, from coordinate 643,819 downwards.
GACCATGACCATCGCCAGCAGAAAGGTCGCCATCAGGATCGCGACGATCACGCGGTCGAGTTCGCCGAACAGAATCGCGGTGGATTTGGCACCGACCTTCAGGTCGTCCTCGCGGTCTACCATTGCGTACTCGGTGTCGTACATTGTCGACCACACCACGTTGGCCAGGAACAGCAGCCAGGCCAGCGGCGGCACGTGGTTGGCGACGGCGGCGAAGGCCATCGGGATCGACCAGCCGAAGGCCGCGCCCAGCACCACCTGCGGCAGGTGCGTGTAGCGCTTGGTGAACGGGTAGATCGCCGCCAGCGCCGCGCCGCCGAAGGACAGCTTGATGGTCAGCGGGTTGGTCAGCAGCACCAGGCCGAAGGCGACCAGCAGCAGCACGAAAAACACGGTCAGCGCGCGCTTCGGCGTGATGCGTCCGGCGGCGATGGGTCGCTCGCGTGTGCGCTGCACCTGCGCATCCAGCTTGCGGTCGGCATAGTCGTTGATGGCGCAGCCGGCCGAACGCATCACGAACACGCCGAGGGTAAAGATCAGCCACGGCTTCCACGGCGGGAAATCCATCGCCGCCAGCCACAGCGCCCACCAGCAGGCCCAAAGCAGCAGCAGTGCACCGACTGGGCGGTCCATGCGCGTCAGCACCAGCATGTCGTAGGTCGGCGCACGCCAGCGCTCGGGAAGGCACTTGAGCAGCCAGCCCAACACCTGGCCGGCGCGCTGCGAGCTGTCTTCGGTGCGTTGGACGCTGGTGCGCGCACGCGGCGGGACGCGCGGCGGCGGACGGCGGCGGGGAGCGGGGCGTGGCGGACGATTCATGCGCGCAAGTGTAGCCGCGCGTTGCGCGGCATTCGAGCGGGTTCTGTCACGAGCCGGTCAAGCGTTCCGTGCTAGCGTCGAGGTACGACTCACGGAACGAGCAGACCCATGCCACGACACCTCGATCACATCGCGCTGATGGTGCGCGATCCGATGCGCACCGCCACCTGGCTCGGGACCCTGTTCGACGATGCGCGGGTCACGCCGGGCGAAGGCGACCATGACACGCACGTGCATCTGGGCGGCGTCTGTCTGGCGCTGGTGGCGGGCGAGCCGCCGGCGAAGACCAACGGCGACCACATCGCCTTCGCGGTCGACGCGGACGAGTTGGCGTCGTGTGCGCAGCGGCTGAAGACGCAGGGGCGCTGCGTGCAGCTCGCTCGTGGCGAGACGGCGTTGTACTTCACCGACGACGACAATCACGTGTTCGAGCTGGATGTCGTGGCCGAGGCCAGATAGATACGGCGCGTCCGCGTCACGCCGCGTGCGATTCAGGCGACTCGCTGCGGTGCTCGACTTGCAGCACGTCGACCAGCTTGCGGGTCTGGTTGAGAATCTGCGTCAGCCTTGCGGCGTCGCCGTGGACGGTCAGGGTCAGGCGCGAGACGGCCGGGTCGCGGGTGGCGGCCACGTGCAGACTGTCGATGTTGTGGCCGCGCGCCGAGAACAGCCCGGCCACGCGAACCAGCGCGCCGACTTCGTTCTGCAACAGGATCGAGAGCGTGTGTTTCATGGTGTTCTCCGTCGGAAGGCTTCCGTCAGAACATGGCGGTGACCGACGGCGCGTTGTCGCCGTCCGCGTCGCGCGAGGGAATGAAGTCGCCGGTGATCATCTGCGCGTAGCGCGCGCCGGGGCCGATCATCGGGTAGACGCCGGCATCCGGGTCGATCATCACTTCAAGAAAGGCGGGGCCGTCGAAGGCGAGGAAGTCGGCGACAGTGGCGGCCAGTGCGCGCGGGTCGTCCAACCGTTTGGCCCATGTGAAGCCGTCGGCCTGCACGGCCTGGACGAAGTCCTTGCGGTGCAGGCTCTTGTCCGAGGCCATGAAGCGGCCGCGATAGAACAGCTTCTGCCACTGCCGCACCATGCCGTCGCCGCAGTTGTTGAGCACCACGATCTTCACCGGCAGGCCGTAGGTGGTGACGGTTTCCAGCTCGCCCAGGTTCATGCGGATGCTGGCGTCGCCGTCGATGTCGATGACCAGCGCGTCAGGCCGCGCGCACTGCGCGCCGATAGCGGCGGGCAGGCCGAAGCCCATCGTGCCCATCGAACCGGAGGTCAGCCAGTGGCGCGGTTCGCGGAAGTGCAGGTACTGCGCCGCCCACATCTGGTGCTGGCCGACGCCGGTGGTGATGATGGCGCGGCCCTGCGTGTGGCGGTTGATTTCCTCGAGCACGGCGTAGGGCTGGATCAGCGCGTGGTCGCGGTCGTAGTTCATCGCGTGGCGCGATTTCAGCGCGGCGACGTGCGCGTGCCAGTCGTTGACATCGAGCTGCACATCGTGTGCTCGACCCCATACGGTCAGTTGTTCGAGCATTGGCGTCAGGTCGCCGACGTGGTGCCAGTCGACGGGTTTGACCTTGTCGATCTCGGCCGGGTCGATGTCGATCTGGGCGAGGAACTTCGCGCCCGGGGCGAAGGCGTCGGGCACGCCGGCGACGCGGTCGTCGAAGCGCGCGCCGAGCGCCAGCAGCAGGTCGCAGTCCTCGACCGCGTAGTTGGCGTAGGCGGTGCCGTGCATGCCCAGCATGTGCAGTGCCAGCGGGTCGGTGGTGTCGATGCCGCCGATGCCCATCAGCGTGGTGACCACGGGCACGCCGAAGGCTTCGACGAAGGCGCGCAGCGCGCGCGCGGCCTCGCCGGCGATGATGCCGCCGCCGGCGTAGATCAGCGGCCGCCTGGATGCCTTGAGCGCGTCGAAGAAGGCGCGGCAGGCGTCGTCGTCGAGTCCGCCGGTGGCGCTGGTGGCGATGCGCGCGCGGTAGCCGGGCAGCGGCAGCTCGCCGTCGCCACGGAAGGTCAGCGCGGCGTTCTGCACATCCTTGGGAATGTCGACGACGACCGGCCCCGGCCGCCCGCTGCGCGCCAGCGTGAACGCGGTGCGCAGCGTGGCCTCCAGACGGTCCGGATCGGTGACCAGGAACACGTGCTTGGCGCAGGCGCTCATGATGTTGGTGATCGGCGCTTCCTGAAACGCGTCGCTGCCGATGGCGGCGGTGCCGACCTGGCCGCAGATCACCACCAGCGGAATCGAGTCGGCCATGCAGTCGCGCACCGGCGTCACCGTGTTGGTTGCACCCGGTCCCGAGGTGACGATGGCGACGCCGACCTTGCCCGAGGCGCGTGCGTAGCCGGCGGCCATGAAGCCCGCGCCCTGCTCGTTGGCCGGCACCACCAGCGGCAAGGGTTCCTTGCCATCGGTGTCGGCGTGCTCGGCGTTGTGGCGGAAGATGGCGTCGTACACCGGCAGGATGGCGCCGCCGGAATAGCCGAACAGCACGTCCACGCCCTCGCCGGCGAGCACCTGCACGACGATGTCGGCGCCGGTCGTGGCGGGCGTGGAAGCGGGTTGTTCGGCGGGCAAAGCGGAAGCGTTCACTGCAAATTCCCTGGATCTTCGAAACCAAGGGCCGGCCTCCGCGCGGGAAGCCGGCCCGCGCATCAGCCGGCTTTCTTCATCGGTTCGCCGGTGGCGGTCGCGGCCTGCTTGTCCTTGTGCAGCCAGGCCATGCGCGCGCGCAGCTGCGCGCCGACCTTCTCGATCGGATGCTCCAGATCGGCCTGCTTGAACTTTTTGTAGTTGGGCAGACCCGCGTCGTATTCGGCCGTCCATTCGCGGGCGAAGGTGCCATCCTGGATCTCGGTCAGGACCTGCTTCATGCGCGCCTTGGTGGCCTCGTCGACGATGCGCGGGCCGCGCGTGTAATCGCCGTACTGCGCGGTCTCGGACACGAATTGCAGCATCTTCGCCAGGCCGCCCTCGTAGAACAGGTCGACGATCAGCTTCAGCTCGTGCATCACCTCGTAGTAGGCGATCTCCGGCTGGTAGCCGGCTTCGGTCAGGGTCTCGAAACCCTTCAGCACCAGCTCGCTGGCGCCGCCGCACAGCACCGCCTGTTCGCCGAACAGGTCGGTTTCGGTCTCTTCCTTGAAGTCGGTCTGGATGAGCATGGCGCGCGCGCCGCCGATGCCGGCCGCGTAGGCGCGCGCCTTGGCTTCGGCCTGGCCGGTGGCGTCCTGCGCCACGGCGACCAGGCAGGGCACGCCGCGGCCGCGCTGGTATTCGCTACGCACCAGCGCGCCGGGGCCCTTGGGCGCGACCAGGTTCACGTCGATGTCCTCGCGCGGTGTGATCTGGCCAAAATGCACGTTGAAGCCGTGCGCGAACAGCAGCGCCGCGCCGGGCTTGATGTGCGGCGCGATGGCTTCCTCGTACAGCTTCGGCTGGGTCATGTCCGGCGTCAGCACGGCGACGAGGTCGGCGTCCTTGACCGCGTCGGCGGGCGTGGCGACCTTCAGGCCGTCGTCCTGCGCGCGCTGCCAGGACGGACCGCCCTCGCGCGCGCCGACGATCACGTCGAGGCCGGATTCATGCAGGTTCAGCGCGTGCGCGCGGCCCTGGCTGCCGTAGCCGAGGACGGCGATGCGGGCGTCTTTCAGAAGGTCGGTGGTGGCGGTGCTCATGGTGTTCTCCAGTGAAGTGCGGATCGATGCGGGGTCGTCGGGTTTCAGGCGGATGTGCGCCAGCGGTAGGGCGTGGAGCCGTTGGTGACGGCGCCCACCGAGGCTGAGCCGACCAGCTGCGCGTACTTGGCCAGTGCGCCGCGGGTGACTTTCGGCGGCGGGGCGTTCCAGCTTTCGCGGCGGGCGTCGAGGTCGGCGTCGGTGCTGAGCGTGCGGGCCTCGCTATCGATGACGATGCGGTCGCCGTCGCGCAGCAGGGCGATGGGTCCGCCGCGTGCGGCCTCGGGCGCGACGTGGCCGACCATGAAGCCGCGCGTGGCGCCGGAAAAGCGGCCGTCGGTCATCAGCGCGACATCGTTGCCGAGGCCACGGCCGATCAGCGCGGCGGTGACGCCAAGCATCTCGCGCATGCCCGGGCCGCCGGCCGGTCCCTCGTTGCGAATGACGAGGAAGTCGCCCTTTTGGATGCGATCGTTCTGCACCGCGGCGAAGGCGTCTTCCTCGCTCTCGAACACGCGCGCGGTGCCGGTAAAGCCGCCCTGGCCGAGGCCGGCCAGCTTCAGGATGCAGCCCTGCGGCGCGAGGTTTCCGTACAGGATCGCGTAGCCGCCGCGCGGCTTGATCGGCGCGTCGACCGAATGCACCAGGTCATGCGCGACCTGCGCCGGCGGGGCGTCGTCGAGCTCGGCGAACAGGCTGCGGCCGGTGACGGTCGGCGTGTCGACCAGCATGCCGGCGCGGCGCAGTTCGTTGGCGATGGCGGCGACGCCGCCGGCCTCGAACATCTCCACCGCGCTGTAGCGACCGGCCGGCATCAGGTCGGCGATCACCGGGGTCTGCTCGGAGGCGGCGTTGAAGTCCTCCAGATCCAGTTGCACGCCGGCTTCGTGCGCGATCGCCAGCAGGTGCAGCGCGGCGTTGGTGGAACCGGCGGTGGCGGCGACCAGGCGCGCGGCGTTGATGAAGGCTTCGCGCGTCATCAGCTGGCGCGGCGTGCGCGATTGCGCCAGGCACGCCATTGCCAGTGCGCCGCAGCGGCGCGCGACGTCCGGCTTGTCCGCGTGCGTGGCCGGCACGTCGTTGAAACCGACCGGCGACAAGCCCAGCGTGGTCAGGATCATCGCCATGGTGTTGGCGGTGTACTGGCCGCCGCAGGCGCCGGCGCCGGGACAGGCGCGGGTCTCGACCTGCTTCAGCTCGGCGTTGGACATCTTGCCCGCACCGTGCGCGCCGACCGCCTCGAACACGTCTTGCACGGTGATCGACTTGCCGCCCAGTGTGCCGTGGCCGATGCTGCCGCCGTACAGCGCCACGCCCGGAATATCCAGGCGCGCCAGCGCCATCGCGGCGGCGGGAATGGTCTTGTCGCAGCCGCACAGCACCACCATGGCGTCGAGGCAGTGGCCGTTGACGGCCAGTTCGATGGAGTCGGTGATGACCTCGCGGCTGACCAGCGAGGCGCGCATGCCCGGCGTGCCCATCGCCATGCCGTCGGTGACGGCGATGGTGTTGAACTCGATCGGCGTGCCGCCGGCGGCGCGGATGCCGTCGGCGACGTCGTTGGCCAGGTCGCGCAGGTTGAGGTTGCACGGGCTGACGTTGGACCAGGTGTGCACCACGGCGACCAGCGGCTTGCCGATGGCGTCGTCGTCCAGGCCGGTGGCGCGCATCATCGCGCGCGCCGGGGCGCGGTCTGGGCCTTTCTTCATGGTGTCGCTTCGCATGCGCCGCCCCTCAGCCACAGGCCCGCATGCCGGCGAGAAACGCCGGCCTGCAGTCCTCGTCCAGATCCAGTGCGGCGATCACCGCGTCGCGCACTTGCGTGGTGCTGGCGGTGCCGCCGAGGTCGCGCGTCCACGGACCGTGCGCGACCACATGCTCGACCGCGGCCTCGATCACGGCGGCTTCGGCTTCCAGCCCCAGCGCATGGCGCAACAGCAGCGCGGCGCTGGCAATGGCGCCGAGTGGATTGGCGGCGTTGCGCCCGGCGATATCCGGGGCCGAGCCGTGGATCGGCTCGTACAGGCCGCCATGGCTATCGCCCAGCGAGGCCGAGGGCAGCAGACCCAGCGAGCCGGCCAGCGCGGCGGCCTCGTCGGTGAGGATGTCGCCGAACAGGTTCTCGGTGACGATGACGTCGTAGCGCGACGGCTGGGTCAGCATCAGCATCGCCATCGAGTCGACCAGCTGGTGCTCCAGATGCACTTCCGGGTAGTCGCGCGCGACCTGCTCGGCGGTGTGCCGCCACAGGCGCGAGGTCTCCAGCACGTTGGCCTTGTCCACCGAGGTCAGGCGGCGGCCGCGCTGGCTGGCCAGCTCGAAGCCGCGGCGCAGCACGCGCTCGATCTCGGTCACGGTGTACGCGCATTCGTCGGTGGCGCGGTCCCTGTCGCGGGTCTTGGCGCCGAAGTAGGCGCCGCCGGTGAGTTCGCGCACGACCACGAAATCGACGTCCTTCAGACGCTCGGTCTTCAGCGGCGAGCGCTCGGCCAGGCGCGGATGCACCTTCAGCGGCCGCAGGTTGGCGAACACGCCGAGCGCCGCGCGCAGCGCCAGCAGGCCCTGCTCGGGACGCACCTTGGCGTTCGGGTCCGACCACTTCGGACCGCCGACCGCGCCCAGCAGCACCGCGTCGGCGGCCAGGCAGGCGTCGCGGGTGGCGTCGGGCAGCGGCGCGCCGGTGGCGTCGATGGCGGCGCCGCCGATGGCGTGCTCGCTGAAGCGGAAATCGTGGCCGTGATGGGCGGCGACGTGCTTGAGCACATCGACGGCGGCGGCGGTGACCTCGGGGCCGATGCCGTCGCCGGGGAGGGTGACGAGATGAGCGTGCATGTTTAGATCCTGGAGATGGGAAGTGAGTGATGAGGCGTGAGAACTGAGAAAAGCGAGGGGCATGGGCTAGGGTGGAAGTGGCCTTGCTCACTTCTCACTCCTCGCCCCTCACTTCTGAACACCCTCATGCGGCCTGCTCCACGCGTTGTTCGTAGGCGTCGATGGCGTCGGCGTGCTGACGGATGAAACCGAGCTGATCCACGCCCTGCAGCAGGCAGTGGCGGGCGAAGCCGTCCAGCTCGAAGGCGAAGCGGCCGCCATCAGGCAGTTCGATGAAGCTGCCGGCGACGTCGATGGACAGTTCCACGCCGGGGTGGTCCAGCAGCCAACGGTGTTCGGCTTCGCTGACCACCACCGCGAGCAGGCCGTTCTTCAGCGCGTTGGAGCGGAAGATGTCGGCGATCTCGCTGGACAGCACCGCCTGGATGCCGAAATCCAGCAGCGCCCAGGGCGCGTGCTCGCGCGAGGAGCCGCAGCCGAAGTTGCGGCCGGCGACGAGGATGCGGCAGCCGCGCGCTTCGGGTCGGTTGAGTTCGAAGTCTGGGTCGTCGCTGCCGTCGGCGCGGTAGCGCCAGTCCTCGAAGGCGTGCCGGCCCAGGCCGGTGCGCTCGGTGGTGGTGAGGAAGCGCGCCGGGATGATGCGGTCGGTGTCGATGTTGGCGTGCGCCAGCACGGCGGTGCGCGAGCGGATGCGGGTCAAAGGCTTCATGTGGCGTCTCCGGGATAGCAAGCGAGGAGTGAGTGGATAGGACTGAGAAGTGAGGAAAGGCCGAGCCGCGGCTGGCTCTGCTCACTTCTCATTCCTCGCTCTTCACTTCTGGCCTTCATGCCGCTTGCTCCTCGTTCATCAGCGTGCGTGGATCGGCGATGCGACCGGCCACGGCGGAAGCGGCGGCGGTGGCCGGACTGGCCAGCACCGTGCGCGCGCCCTTGCCCTGGCGGCCCTCGAAGTTGCGGTTGGAGGTCGACACCACCAGCTGGCCGGGCTGGGCCAGGTCGCCGTTCATGGCGATGCACATCGAACAGCCGGGCACGCGCCATTCCGCGCCGGCAGCAGTGAAGACTTCGTGCAGGCCCTCGGCCTCGGCGGCGCGACGCACCGATTCGGAGCCGGGCACCACCAGCATGCGCACGCCCTCGGCGACGCTGCGCCCGCGCAGCACCTCGGCGGCGGCGCGCAGGTCGGGCAGGCGCGAGTTGGTGCAGCTGCCGACGAACACCACGTCGACCGGCATGCCGGCCATCGCCTTGCCCGCGCGGACCTGCATGTACTCCAGCGCGCGGGCTTCCTGGGCGTTGGCGGCGGCGGGCACGGGCGCGTCCATCGCCGCGGCCATGCCCGGATGGGTGCCGTAGGTGACGGTCGGGCACACGGTGGCGGCGTCGATGCGCACTTCGCGGTCGTAGCGTGCGCCGTCGTCGCTCTTGAGCGTCTGCCAGTGCGCGACGGCGCGGTTCCAGGCGTCCCCCTGCGGCGCGCGCGGGCGGTTCTTCAGCCAGTCGAAGGTGGTTTGGTCGGGGGCGATCATGCCGGCGCGCGCGCCGGCCTCGATGGCCATGTTGCACACCGTCATGCGTTCTTCCATCGACAGCGCCTCGATGGCCGGGCCGCGGAATTCCAGCACATGGCCGGTGCCGCCGCCGACGCCGATCGTGGCGATCACGTGCAGCACCAGGTCCTTGGCCGAGACGTCGGCCGGCAGGGCGTTGTCGACATGGATGGCGAAGGTCTTCGGCTTGCGTTGCAGCAGGCATTGCGTGGCCAGCACGTGGCCGACCTCGGTGGTGCCGATGCCGAAGGCCAGCGCGCCGAACGCGCCGTGCGTGGCGGTGTGGCTGTCGCCGCAGACGATGGTCATGCCCGGTTGCGTCGCGCCCAGTTCCGGGCCGATCACGTGGACGATGCCGCGCGCGTCGCTGTCCCAGCCGTGCAGCTCGACGCCGAATGCGGCGCAGTTGCTTTCCAGCGTGCGCACCTGTGCCTCGGCCTGCGGCGTCACGTAGGGGCGCGTGCCGTCGGCGGCCGCGGGCAGGGTCGGCGTGGAATGGTCCAGCGTCGCCAGGGTGCGATCGGGACGGCGCACGCGCAGCTCGCGGCGGCGCAGTTCATCGAAGGCCTGCGGCGAGGTGACTTCATGCACCAGGTGCAGGTCGATGTAGAGCACGGCTGGCGCATCGGCTTTTTCGGCGACGACCTGGTGGGTGTCCCAGACTTTTTCGAACAGGGTGCGTGGGGTGGTCATGCGGAGGCCTCCATCGAATCCGGCGCTTCTCGGACAGTGCGGCCATGGGCGGCCGCTTCTCGCTCTTCGCGGTCATGGATGACCGCGGAGGCAAACCCCGGATGCTCGGAGTTACTCGTAAGGCTTGCCGAAACCGGTTCGTCCAGCCCGGTCAGCCAACCCCAACGATCCTCGGTGCGACCATCGAACAGGCCGAAGAAGGCGTCCTGCAGCGCGCGCGTGATCGGACCGACGCCGCCGCGACCGACGGGCGCGCCGTCGACCGAGCGCACCGGGGTGATCTCGGCGGCGGTGCCGCACAGGAAGATCTCGTCGGCGTACAGCAACGCCTCGCGCGGCAGTGCGCGCTCGACGAAGGGGATGCCCAGCTCGCCGGCCAGCGCGATGACGCTGTCGCGGGTGATGCCGACCAACACGCCGGCGCTGGTCGGCGGCGTGACCAGTTCGCCGTTCAGCACCAGGAACAGGTTCTCGCCCGCGCCTTCGCTAAGCAGGCCGTCGCAGCCCAGGGCGATGCCCTCGGCGTAGCCGCCGCGGCGCGCTTCGAGTGCGATCAGCTGGCTGTTGAGGTAGTTGCCGCCGGCCTTGGCCCAACTGGGAAAGGTGTTCGGCGCGGCGCGGTTCCAGCTGCTCACGCACACGTCCGCGCCCTGCTCGCGCGCGTCGCCGTGGTAGCTGCCCCACGGCAGCGCGAGCACGGCGACGTCGACCACGTCATCCTTGGGCAGGATGCCCAGGCCGCCCGCGCCGCGGAACACCACCGGACGCACGTAGGCACAGTCCATGCCGTTGGCGCGCACGACCTCGCGGCAGGCATTGTCGATCTCGTCCGGCGTGTAGCCGATGTCGATGCCGTACACGCGTGCCGAGGCGAACAGGCGGCGAGTGTGGTCGGCCAGGCGGAAGAAGCGCGGGCCGTCGGGGGTGGCGTAGACGCGCTCGCCCTCGAACACCGAGGAACCGTAGTGCAGCGCGTGCGCGCTGACATGCACCGTGGCCTCGTGCCAGGGCTTCAGCGCGCCGTTCTGCCAGATCAGGGTGGAGTCGCTCATGGGGTCCTCGCGGGGCTGTGCGTGGGGGTGACGGGGGTGGAAAGGCGGCGCGGCGTCATGCGTGGGCCGCCTCGGCGACGGACGTCTTGCGGGCCTGACGTGCGTGGTCGCGGGCGATGGCGTTGGCCACATCCAGCGCGGCCAGCGCGGCGGCCTCGACGATGTCGGTGGACCAGCCGTGACCGCGCCACTGGCGTTGCTCGCGGTCGACCACGAGCACGGCCTGGCCCTGTGCGTCGCCGCCTTCGCTGGCGGAGAGGATGCGGAAGTCGGTCAGCGGAAGCGCTTCGCCGGTGGCGCGCTCGACCGCGCGCACCACGGCGTCGACCGGGCCGTCGCCGATGGCCGCTTCGCTGACTTCATGGCCATCGTCGTGGCGCAGTTTCAGCGAGGCCGAAGCACCGCCGCGCAGATGCGAGGCCGCATGCAGCTGCTCGATGCGCCACGGGCCGGGCTGGTCCGGATCGCGGCCCAGCGCCAGCGCTTCCAGGTCGCCGTCGTGGATCTCGCGCTTGCGGTCGGCGAGTTGTTTGAAGGCGTCGAAGATGGCGCCGAGGCGGGTTTCGTCGGGCGTGTAGCCCAGCTCCTCCAGCCGCTGACGCAATGCGTGGCGGCCCGAATGCTTGCCCAGCACCAGCCGCGTGGGCGGCACGCCGACGTCCTCGGCGCGCATGATCTCGTAGGTGCCGCGATGCTTGAGCATGCCGTGCTGGTGGATGCCCGATTCGTGCGCGAAGGCGTTCTCGCCGACTACGGCCTTGTTGCGCGGAAGCGCCTGGCCGGTCAGCCGCGACAGCAGGCGCGAAGTCGGATACAGACGGCGTGCATCGATGCGCGTGTCGACGGCGTAGTGCGGCGCTCGCACGCGCAGCGCCATGACGATTTCCTCCAGCGCGGCGTTGCCGGCGCGCTCGCCGATGCCGTTGATGGTGCACTCGACCTGGCGCGCGCCGGCGCCAATGGCGGCCAGGCTGTTGGCGACGGCCAGGCCCAGATCGTCGTGGCAGTGCGCGGAGAACACCGCGCGCTCGGCGCCGCGCACATGCGCGCGCAGCCAGGTGAACAGTTCGGCGACCTCGGTCGGCGTGGTGTAGCCGACGGTGTCCGGCGCGTTCAGCGTCACCGCGCCGGCGTCGAGCACGGCGGAAAAGATCTCGGCGAGGAAGTCGTGCTCGGTGCGCAGCGCGTCCTCGGCGGAGAACTCGACGTCGTCGCACAGCGCGCGGGCGCGGCGCACGGCGTCGACGGCGGTATCGATCACCTGCTGCTTGCTCATGCCCAGCTTGTGCTCGCGGTGCAGCGGGCTGGTCGACAGGAACAGGTGGATGCGCGCGGACTTCGCCTGTTCCAGTGCGCGCGCGGTGGTCTCGATGTCGCCGGGCAGGCAGCGCGACAGGCCGCACACGGTGCTGTGCCGGAGCGCGCCGGCAATCTGCGCCACGGCGGCGAAGTCGTCGGGCGAGGCCTGCGGGAAGCCGGCCTCGATCACGTCCACGCCCAGCTCTTCCAGCGCGTGCGCCAGGCGCATCTTCTGCGCGCGGTTCATGGAGAAACCAGGCGCCTGCTCGCCGTCGCGCAGGGTGGTGTCGAAAACGCGTACATGATCGTCGACGGCAACGGAGTCGTCGTCGGTGGCGCGTGGCGATGTGTGATTCTGTTGATTCATCCGAGGCTCCGCTGGGCGGGCCAAGGGCAACAAAAAACCCCGCATCCGTTTCCGGGTGCGGGGTTTTTGACTGTGTCCGTGTTGCGCTAATCGTGGACGCGTGCCCTTAACCCGCACCTCCGCTGGTAATAATGACTACGACTAGGATTAGGGCTAGCTCGATGCGCACGAGCGCGACGTCACGCAGTGACGACAGCAGCGCGCGGACCGGGGCAAAGCCGGTCGGGGCGTTTTCGTGCTGGCGCGTGTGCTGCGACATGTCTACCGAACCTACGCAGGGTTTTCGGCGCTGTCAACGAAAAGTGCGTGTAGATGGATGGACGTCCATATGGCTAGATTGCATATGCGTGGTGAGAGCGTGATGTGGTGCGGATCATCATGGTGTGGCGTTAAGTCACCCAGCGACTTCTGCGGGAACACCCTCATACTCTGTTCGGCCAGCAGACACCGCTTGTCCACGTTGTGTCATCGACCGCCATCGAGCAAAACCGCGCGCAGCGCATCGTCGCCCGCCGTCAACGGTTCGGCATGGGCAGCGCGACGCAGCAGATGGTCCAGGGTGGAAGGCACCGGCACGGAACGACCGATCAGCGGCTCGATCACGCCTTCGAACTTGGCCGGGTGCGCGGTGGCCACGGCGACGCGCAGGCGCGTCGGGTCCACATCGCGAAGCTGTGCGAGCACATGCAGTGCGGTTGCGGTGTGCGGGCACACGATGAGATCGTGCGCATCAGCGAACGTGCGCACGGTGTTGCGGATGGTGGCATCGTCGACGCTCTGCGCGGTGAAGCGCGCGCGCAGGGTTTCGTCGTCGAACATCCAGCGCAGGCGTTCGGCGTTGCTTGGTGCGCCGACGTCCATCGCATTGGCGAGCGTGGCGACGCTGGCGCGCGGCGCATAGTCCGCGCCGGCGAGGAAGTCGGGCAGCACCGCGTTGGCGTTGCAAGCGAGGTGCATGTCGCCGATGGGCAGGCCCATCGCGCGCGCCCAGACGCAGGCCAGCGCGTTGCCGAGGTTGCCGGTTGGCACCACGAAGTCGGGGGCGATGCCGTACTCGGCATGCAGGCGCAGCGCGGCCTGCGCGTAGTAGCTCATCTGCGGCAGCAGGCGGCCCAGGCTGATGCTGTTGGCCGAACTCAGCGGTGTGCGTGCTTGCAGATCCGTGTCGCCGAGGGCGGTCTTCACCATGCGCTGGCAGTCATCGAAGCTGCCGGCGACGCGGAAGGCGTGCACGTTGTCGCCGAAGCAGCCGAGCTGGTGTGCCTGGCGCGGCGACACGCGACCGTCCGGATACAGGATGACGACGCGAAAGCCCGGCAGGCGATGGAAGGCCGCGCCCACGGCCGCCCCGGTATCGCCGGAAGTGGCGACCAGAATGGTCAGCGGCGGATCGTCCGGCGCACGCAGCCGGCGCATGCAGGCGGCGAGGAAACGCGCGCCGATGTCCTTGAACGCAGCGGTCGGGCCGTGAAACAGCTCCAGCAGGTAGGTGTCATTCCACGGCAGCGGGCGCAGCGGCGTGTCGAACGACAGCGCCTCCTGGCAGATCGCGTCGAGGTGCGCGGCCAGCGGGTCGCCCGCGAACCATGGGCGCAACAGCCAGGCGGCGATATCGGCCAGCGCGGCGTCAGGCGCGATCGCGTCGAGGTCCGCGCGCGGGAACGCGGCGGGGACGTACAGGCCCCCGTCCGGCGCCAGTCCGGCGGCGATGGCGGCGCTCAGGCCGACGGCGGGCACGTCGCCGCGAGTGCTCAGGATGCGCATGATTCGAGCCGTGCGGCGGGGCCGTTGATCGGCGCGACGAAGCGGTCGCTGTCCAGACCGTGATCGGCGAAGGCGCGAGCCATGGCGACGGCGGCGGCTTCGGCTTCGGCGCGTCGCTCGAACCAGCCGAACACGCTGGGGCCGGCGCCGGAAATGCTGGCGCCGAGCGCGCCGTGATCCAGCGCGGCGCGCTTCACCGCATCGAAGCCGGGAATCAGCGGTGCGCGGCGCGGTTCGACCAGCACGTCGCGCAGGCCGTCGCGCACCAGGCCGGCGTCGCCGCGCTGGCAGCCGGTCAGCACCAGCGCCAGGTGCGCGCTCTGGGCGACGAACTCGCCGATGGCGTAGGCTCCGGACAGCGCTTCGCGCGCGCGGCGCGTCTCCACCACGACGTGCGGATGCACCAGCGCGCAATGCCAGGCGTCGGGCACGTCCAGGCGGATCAGGTGTTGCTCGGTGGTCAGCACCAGCCCGCCGAGCAGCATGCCGCCGACGTTGTCGCCGTGACGGCCGCCGCTGGCCACGGCCTCGCCGTCGAGCGCGAACGGGTACAGGGCCTCGCGTGACAGCGGTTCATCCAGTAGCGCGTTGGCGGCGACCAGCGCCGCCACGCACGAAGATGCGGAGCCGCCCATGCCCGAGCCGAGCGCGATGCCCTTATGCAGATGCACGGCGAAGCCGAACGGCAGGTCCAGTGCTTCGCGCAGGGCGATCAGGGCCTGGCCGGCGGTGTTGGCGGCGGCTTCGCGCGGCAGGTCGGTGACGCAGCCGTCGATGCCGTCGATGCGCACGAGCGGCGCGTCGATGCGGCGCACGCGGGCGCGGTCGCCGGCGCCGTCCAGGCTGTGGCCGAGGATGTCGAAGCCGATGCCGATGTTGCCGACGCTGGCGGGCGCCCAGGCGCAGGCTTCGTGTCGAATGTCCGCGTTCATGCGCGCGCCTCCGCGGCCACGCGCAGCAGATCGGTGAACACGCCGCCGGCGGTGACGTCGGGGCCGGCGCCGGGCCCCTGCACGCGCAGTGGCGTGTCGGCGTAGCGGCGGGTGTGGAATTGCACGATGTTGTCGGCGCCGCGTGCCTGCGCGAAGCCGTGTTCCGCGGGTAGCGCAACCAGACCGACGCGCGCGCGGCCGTCCGCATCAAGGCGGCCGATGTGCCGCAGCACCGCGCCCTCGGCGGTGGCCTTGGCGTGCAGCGCCGCCATGGGGGCGTCCAGCAGGTGCAGGTGATTCATGAAGTGCTCGCGATCGACGTGGCGCAGAGAGTCCGGCACCAGAGACTGCACCGAGACGTCGTCGAGGGAAAGCCCGCGACCGCTTTCGCGCGCCAGGATCACCAGCTTGCGCGCCACGTCGAGACCGTCCAGGTCGGCGCGCGGATCGGGTTCGGTGTAGCCCAGTTCATGGGCTTGGCGCACCAGCTCGGAGAACGGACGCTGGCCGTCGTAGGCGTAGCAAAGCCAGGCCAGGGTGCCGGATAGCATGCCTTCCAGCGCGATCAGTTCGTCGCCGGTGTCGAGCAGGTCGCGCAGGGTTTGCACCACCGGCAGGCCAGCGCCGACCGTGGCCTCGTAACGCAGCTGCACGCGCTGTGTGCGGGCCAGGTTCTGCAACGCGCGCCAGTGCGGCAGCGGTCCGCTGGGCGCGAGCTTGTTCGGGGTGACCACATGCAGGCCGGCGGCGAGCCAGTCGGCGTAGCGCGCGGCGACGGCCTCGCTGGCGCTGCAGTCGACGATCACCGCGCCCGGCGCGCCGTGCAGGCAGGCCGCGACATCGTCGAGGCTGGACGGTCGCCAGATCTGCGCGCCGCCGAGGCGCGCGTTCAGCGCGTCGTCGTCGCTGTCCAGCCACATGCGCCGGCTGTCGGCGACCACGCGCAAATGCAGATCGATGTGCTGTTCGCGGCGCAGACGCTCGCGCGCCGCGCGCAATTGCTCCAGCAGCGCGCTGCCGACGCGGCCGGGTCCGACCACGCCCACGGTCAGCCGTCGCAGCGCGGGCGTCGGCGCGGCCGTCGGCGGTTGCAGGCCGTCGGGGTCCAGTTGCGATGCGTGCATGTTCACGGTGTTGCCTCCCTGAGAGGCCCGTGTCCTGCATCGTCGGGGGTCGCGTCACGGCCCCGTCCGGTGCGGGGCGGGCCGTTTGCGTGATGGAATCAGTCGCGCACGAACACCTGCCCCGGGCCGGTGGTACCGGTACCGGTGGTCGTAATGGTCGTGGTCGTGGTGCGCGCCGCCGCCGCGCTTCGGCCGGAAGCCGAAGGATCGAGGAATCGATGCGGGCGCGCGTCAATGTGCATGACTCGAACCTAATCCTGCGCGCGTATGCCGGTCAATGAAGCAAATGGCATAAGCGGGATGCCGTCGCCGGTTTTTGCGCCGATGGCGGCGGCACCGAGGCCGCGCCGCCGCATGCGGGCGGCGCGGTATGGCGATCAATGCGGGTCGAGGTCGATGGCGTAGGTGGCCAGGCCGTTGCCGTCGTCGTGCAGTTTGCGCACGGCGCCGACGTGGTCGCCGCGGGTGACGTTCAGCGCGTCGGTCGGAGCGATGATCGTCACCGGGCCCTTCGTCTTCAGCGGCGCGAACTGCCACGGGCGCGGGCCGAAGTCGGCGCGGGTGACGTGCGGATGGGCGCGAATCCACTGCACCAGGATTTCGCGGTTGGCGTCAGGTGCGTCGAGCACGGTGGCGTGGCCGTCCAGGCCGGGGAAATGACCGCCGCCGCTGGCGCGGTAGTTGTTGGTGGCGACGATGAAGGTCTGGTCGGCGCGCACCGGCTTGCCGTTGAAGGTCAGGTCGCGGATACGCTGGCCGACCGGCTGGCTGACGTCGATCCGGTAGTGTACGCCGCCCTGAATCTGGTCGAAGTTGTAGCCGGTGTAGTTCGGGTTGATGAGTGCCTGCGGTGCGCTCTGGCTCGGGTCGATGCGCCGGAAGCGCTGGGCGGAGTGTTCCAGCCAGGCCTTCAGGCCGGCGCCGTCGACGCGCACCGCGGCCAGGGTGTTCGGGTAGTAGTACAGATCGGCCGCGCTGCGCAGGGTCAGCGCGCCCGGCGGCACGTCGGTGTAGTCGTCCGGACCGCCGAAGCCGGTGCGGAAGGCGGCGGCGGCGGACAGCACGGGCACGCCTTTCAGGTCCGGGCGGTTCTCGGCGATCCAGTGCTTCACGTAATCGCGCTGCGCGGCGTTGACGATGCTCAGCGCGCTGACGTTGCCGAGGTCGGCGAACACGCTGGTCATGCGGAAGTCAGTGTGGCCGATGGGCGTGTTGACGTAGGCCACGGTGGCCTTCTGCACTGCGGCCACGCGCGGCGCGATGTGCGAGTCGGCGGGGACGCAGTCGGTCTTGCCGGTGCAGATCGGCAGCACCTGGCTGCGTGCGGCGGCGCGGTCGGACACCCAGCGGCCGTCCTTGCGCACCAGCTTCAGGTGGATCACGCCGAGGTCCTTGCCGAAGAAACCGCCCATCACCGCCGGCATGCCATGCACGGTGCCGCGTTCGGCGTCGACGCCGGGCATGCCCTTGAAGTGCGGGCCGGGGAAGGCTTGGTGCTGATGGCCGAGCAGCAGGGCGTCGATGGCCGGCACGTCCTTGGCCAGGTACCAGCCGGCGTTCTCCATCTTCGGCGTGTACGGACTGTCGTCGAGGCCGCCGTGGACCAGGGCGACGATCAGGTCGGGATGCTGTGCTTGCAGCTGCGGCAGGTACTTGCGCGCGGCATCGACCACGCCCATCACCGTGACCTTGCCTTTCAGATGACGCTTGTCCCACTGCATGATCGGCGGCGGCGCGAAGCCCAGCACGCCGATGCGCAGCGGTACGCGAATGGTCTTGCCGTCGGGTGTGGTGGCGGTGACGGTCTTCTCGATCACGCGCCAGGGGCGGTAGATCGGCTGGCCGTTTTCGGTGCTGAACACGTTGGACAGCACCAGCGGGAAGTGCGGGCCGGCGCAGCGGCGGTTCTTCACGCCGGCCACGTGCATGCGCTGGTCGGTGACCTGGGCCAGGAACGGCAGGCCGTAGTTGAACTCGTGGTTGCCGATGGTGCCGGCGGCGTAGCCGAGCGTGTCCATGGCGCGGTAGATCGCCAGTTCACGGTCGCACGGCAGCGGATGCGCCAGCGCCTGGTAATCGGCCAGCACCGAGCCCTGGATGGTGTCGCCATCGTCGAACAGCAGCGTGTTCGGATACTTCGCGCGGGCGCGGCGGATCAGCGTCGCGGTGCGCTCCAGACCGACGTGCGGGTCCGCCGTCAGCTTGTAATAGTCGTAGCTCAGGATGTGGCTGTGCAGGTCGGTGGTTTCCAGCAGCGTCACGCGCGCGGTGGTGCCGGCGGGCACGGTGGCGGCGAACGCGGCGGTGGCGAGGCACAGGCCGGTCAGCAGGCTCAGCCAGGAGAGGGTGATGCGGCGCAGGGACATGATGGGGCGCAAGTCGATGGAAGACGGCCCATCACAGCATCGGAATGTTTCGCTCGCAAGTCACGACGCGGAAGGCGACCGCCCGTGAGCGCTCGGCGCGGAACAAACGATCGTTTCACCGCGTATGCGCTTTGGTTATGATCCATGCGTGGCGCGTTCCGGGGGGAGCGCATCGCGATCCGACGTCGGCGACCACGATCCGTCGGCGGCGCGTTTCCATCTTGGGGAGGACATTCGATGAGGCATTCGCATTCCGGCGCGCGGGCGTCACGGATGGCGCGTCGTGCGCTGACGATGGCGGTGGGACTGGCGCTGTTGCTGCCGACGGGCGCGGCCTTGGCGGGCCACGCGCCGGCGCCGCAGACCACGAACAATGGCCCGGCTTCGGCCGCGTCTGCCTCGGAGACGCCGCAGGCGGTGAATCTGCACAGCATCACCGTCACCGCGCAGAAGCGCGAGCAGCAGGTCACCGACGTGCCGATCGCGATGTCGGCGTACTCGGGCACGTTCCTCAAGGACATGAACATCCAGAACGCGCAGGATCTCAGCGACTACGTGCCCGGCTTCAACGCCGAGCTGCAGAGTCCGAACACGCCCGGCTACCAGATCCGCGGCCTGACCTCGGACGACACCGCCGCGACGCAGACCTCGCGCGTGTCGATCTTCCAGGACGGCGTCGACATCAGCCGCCTGCAGGGCTCCAACGTGGCGATGTTCGACATGCAGCGCATCGAGGTGCTGCGCGGTCCGCAGGGCACGCTGTTCGGCCGCGGCGCGGAGAGCGGCGCGATCTCGCTGATCGAGAACAAGCCGGTCGACGCGACCCGGGCCGGTTACGATCTGAGCATCGGCAACTACCAGGCGATGCGGTTCAGCGGCTTCGCCAATGTGCCGCTGAGCGACCGGGTCTACGGTCGCCTGGCGGTCTACAGCGCCTCGCACGAAGGCTATTACGAGAACCTCAGCGGTGGCCGGTTGAACGGTCAGAACACCATCGCGGTGCGGCCGAGTCTGCTGTTCAAGGTGGGCGACGACAGCAGCATCACGCTGATCGGCAACGTCCAGCGCGATACGCCGCCCGGCACCGATTTCCACAGCCGCCTGATCCCGAACCGCTACGGTTCGACCGACGTGTGGGGTCCGGCCGATCTCAACCGCGGCAAGCAGCTGGGCATCGACCGCCGGCTCGGTGGCCTGACCATGCTCGGCGACTTCCGCCTCAACGACGATTGGCGCCTGACCAGCATTACCGGCTACCGCCACGTGGATTCGGCCGAGAAGCTGGACGCCGACGGTTCGCCGTTCAATCTGGTCGAGATCAACACGCATGTGCGCTCGCACCAGTTCAGCCAGGAATTCCGCTTCAACTACGACGCCGGCGGGGCGCTGACAGCGTTCGGCGGCCTGAGCTACTTCCAGGACGACGCGCTGGAACACGTCACTATCCACTTCGACGAGAGCCAGTTCTTCCCGTATGTCATCGTCAACGGCCTGTCGCGCTTCTTCCCGTCCGGCTACGTGCCGGGCGCGCTGCTGGGGCAGCCGACGGACCTGCCGGTGCCCTACGTGCAGCAGTTGCTGAACCAGCAGCTGGCGGCGTATCCGTCGATCAACCCGGTGGCTTCGCTGCTGTACAGCATGCCGGTGCCGTTCAATACCGATATGAGCGAGGGCTATGCCGACAGCAGCAACACACGCGCGCTGGACGCGTTCGCCGACGGCACCTGGCACGTCACCGACCGCTTCGATCTGACCGCCGGCGTGCGCGTCTCGCGTGAGCGCATCCGTTCCGGCTATCAGGTCTACAACACGCCGGTGCCGGGCACGCTGGGTTTTCTCGGTCTCAACAACGGCTTCATGCCGGTGACGCCGAACGACCTGTTCGCGCCCACCGACGGCAAGGTGACCGGGCAGGGCACGTTCACCAGCGTGGTCGGGCGTCTGGTCGGCGCGTGGCGGATCGGCGATCACGTCAACGCCTACGCCAGCGTCGCGCGCGGGCGCAAGCCGAACGTGATCCAGGTCAGCGCCGACGGCAGCGAGACGTTGCCGCCGGAGATCCTGCTCAGCGCCGAGGCCGGCGTGAAGGGCGATGCGGCCAACGGCCGTTTCCTGTACGACGTGGCCGTGTACCGCTACCGCTACAGCGACTTCCAGAGCACCATCTACCAGGACGCGCGCTACATCGTGCGCAACGCCGGCCGCGCCAACGCGCACGGTCTGGAGATGTCGCTGCAGGGCAAGCTCAGCGACCACGCCAGCCTGCTGTTCAACTACAACTACATCCACGCGCGCTTCGCCAACACCGACAAGAACGGCAACCCGCAGCAGTGGGCCGGCAACCGGTTGCGCCTGACGCCGGACAACTCGGCCTCGCTGGCCCTGCTGTGGGACATCCCGATGGACGGCGGTCGCGGGTTATACGTGCGTCCGAGCTACAACTGGAAGTCGGCGGTCTACTTCGAGGACGACAACAATCCCGATTACTACCAGAAGGCCTACGGTCTGCTGAACCTGCGTCTGGGCATGACCTTCGATCACGGTGCCTGGGACGTGGGCGTATGGGGTCGCAACCTGACCGGAGAGAAATATCTGCTCGACGCCGGCAACACCGGCGCGACGTTCGGGCTGCCGACGTACATTCCGGGTGCGCCGCGGACGTACGGCATCAGCCTGTCCGGCCGCTTCTGAGCCGGTGATGGCGCGAGGACGATGGCTGATCGTACCGGCGGTCGTCGCGGCGATCGTCGGCGCACTGCTGGGCGAGCGCGGCCTGTGGCTGTACCAGGCCGCCAAGCCGCTGGCCACGTTGCTGATCCTGGTCGGCGCGTGGTCGGTGTCGACGGCGCTGTCGTCGTGCTACCGCACAGCGATCGTCGTCGGGTTGGCGTGGTGTCTGCTTGGCGACATCTGCCTGCTGCCGCCCTGGAACGCTTTCCTGCCCGGATTGGGTTGTTTCCTGATCGCGCATCTGACGTTCCTGGTCGCCTTCGCGCAGGGCGTGCGGCGGCCGGCATGGTGGCCGGCGACGCTGCTCTGTCTGGCGCTCGGCGCGACGGTCGTCGCCGCGTTGTGGCCGGATCTGCCTTCGACGCTGCGCGCGCCGGTGTCGGCCTACGTCGCCGTGATCGGCGTCATGGCGGGGCAGGCGATCGGGCGGGCGTGGCGCTGGCGTGGGCAGGGTGCGAAGGCTCGCGGTGCGCGCTTCGCCGCCGCTGGTGCGGCGCTGTTCCTGCTCAGCGATACACTGTTGGCATGGGATCGCTTTCACGCCCCGTTGCCGCTGGCGTCGTTGTGGATTCTCGGCACCTACTACGCCGCTATCGCCTGCATCGCGCATTCGGTGCGTCTGCCGTCCGTTGCGTCGGCGGACATGCGCGGCGTGGAGGGCTGACATGAATACCGCCGCCGTCATCATGCTGTATGCGATTCCCGGCTTCTTCCTGCTGATGGCGGTCGAAGTGGCCGTGGCCGCCTGGCGCGGACACAAACGCTATCGCCTCAACGATGCCATCAACAGCATCGGGCTGGGCATCCTCTCGCAGCTGACCGGCGTGTTCACCAAGACGCTGACCATCGGTATCTACGCCTGGTGCGCGACGCGCCTGGCGCTGTTCGAGCTGCCTGCCGACAGCGTGTGGGTGTGGGCTGGCGCATTGCTGGGCTACGACTTCTGCTACTACTGGCTGCACCGTATGGGGCATGAGGTCAACGTGCTGTGGGCCGCGCACGTGGTGCATCATCAGAGCGAGTGCTACAACCTCAGCACCGCGCTGCGTCAGACCAGCAGCGGTGCGCTGTTCGGTTGGCTGTTCTATCTGCCGTTGGCGGTACTGGGCGTGCCGTTGGAAGTGTTCGCCGTGGTGGCGCTGATCGATCTGCTGTACCAGTACTGGATTCACACCGAGGAGATCGGCCGGCTGGGCTGGTTCGACTACGTGTTCGCCTCGCCGTCGAATCATCGCGTGCATCACGCCGTCAACGACCGCTACGTGGACCGTAATTACGGCGGCATCCTGATTCTGTGGGACCGTCTGTTCGGCACTTTCCAGCCGGAGCGGGCCGACGATCCGCCGCAGTACGGCACGCGTTCACCGCTGCGCAGCTGGAATCCGCTGTGGGCCAACGCCGAGGTGTACTGGGCGACGTGGCTCGATGCCGTGCATGCGCGCCGTTGGCGCGACCGGCTGCAGGTCTGGCTGCGCCGGCCGGGCTGGCGACCGGCCGATGTCGCGGCGCGGTATCCGAAGCCGGCGTTCGCGCTGGGACGGCCGATCTACGATCCACCGATGTCCGCGGCGTTGAAGGTCTACGGTGCGCTGCAATTCCTGTTGTTGCTGGGCATGGCGCTGCAGTTCCTGATGACGCAGGCGCAGCTGAGCACACCGACGCTGCTGGCATATTTTGCCTACATGGCGTTGTCGTTGATGTTGCTGGGCGGGGTGCTGGAAGGGCGCGCCTGGGCGCGTGGTCTGGAAGGCGCGCGGCTGGTGGGCAGTGCGGTGCTGGCGTTGATATCGGCCAGCTGGTTCGGTGCGTCGCTGCCCGCTTGGGCGCGCGGCGGCGTGCTGGTTTTGGCCGGGGTCAGCGTCTGCTTGCTCTGGTGGGTGCATCGTGGCCGAAGCACCTCGTCCCTATCGGCGGTGTAGACGGCCGTTCGCAGCTTTTTCGGCGGTTTTTCTGGACGTTAGACGACTGGTTTCTGGTTCTTCCGCTCAGCAAGCGGAATTTCTTTCTGGTATGTTTGTGCACTGTTGTGCAACAAAAGCGGCCTGAAAGACATGTTGGGTCGCGTTGCGTGAACAATGGGTGTGCAACCCTCTTCGGATCGAGTGCGGTGCCGGCTCGGTCCGAGTCATGTAGCGGTGCCGCGACGCGCAGTGTCGGGCACGGCGAGGGCACATTTGCGCACTGGGGAATGCGCCGAGGGCGCGACAAGGCACCGTGGTTCCGCGTGGCGTGAGGCCGAAGGCCCGCTACATCACATTCCGTATCCACATCCATCTCACTCCAAGGGGTAATGCATGGGATTCTGGTCCAAACTGATCCGACGCAAATCTGTCGAACAGTTGCAATCCGACGCCGGTGCCAGCACCGATTTCCGCCGCACCATGGGCGTGTGGCAGCTGACCGCCATCGGCATCGGCGCCATCGTCGGCGTGGGTGTGTTCGTGCTGGCGCCGCACGAGGCCGCGCTCAATGCCGGTCCGGCCGTGGTCATCAGCTTCCTGGTGGCTGGCATCGGCAGCGCCTGCGCGGCGCTGTCCTACGCCGAATTCGCCGGCATGATTCCGGTCACGGGCAGTGCCTACACCTACGGCTACGCCGTGCTGGGCGAGTTGCCCGCCTGGATCATCGGCTGGGACCTGCTGGTCGAGTACGCGCTGATCGTGGGCGTGGTCGCGGCGGGTACGTCGAACTACTTCCAGTCACTGATCGCCGACCTGACCGGTCTGCATCTGCCGATCTGGCTGCAGGGTGCCTACGATCCGGCGCATCCGGACAGCGGCAGGGTGGTGAACATCATCGCCGTGGCCGTGGCGCTGGGCATGGCCTGGATCCAGATCATGCGCACCGAGATCGGCGCGCGCCTGAACACCATTGTGGTGACCATGAAGGTGATCGGCGTGGCCATCGTCATCGTCGCCGGCGCCTTCTACGTGCACACCTCGAACTGGACTCCGTTCATTCCGCCGGAAGTGCATGACGCGGCGGCCAGCGGCGGTTCCCGCTACGGCTGGAACGGCGTGCTGGCGGCGGCCAGCATCGTGTTCTTCGCGGTATTCGGCTATGACACCCTGACCACGGCCGCCGAGGAAGCCAAGAATCCGCAACGCGATCTGCCGCTGGCGGTGGTCGCCTCGCTGGGCATCTCGATGCTGATGTATCTGGCCATCTCGCTGGTGCTGACCGGCATGGTGCCGTACAACGGCTGCGTCGATCCGAGCCAAGCCGCCGGCCACTGCAGCGAGATGATCCTGGCCAGCCAGGCGCCGGTGAGTGCGGTGTTCGCGGCGCGTGACCTGCACTGGATCAGCGCCATCATCGACATCGCCGCGGTCTGCGGCATCGCCAGCGTGGTGTTCGCCTTCATGCTGGGCGCAGCGCGCATCTGGTTCGCGCTGTCGCGTGACGGTCTGCTGCCGGGCTGGTTCGCCAAGAGCCATCCGAAGTACGGCACGCCGTATCGTCCGACCATGGTGCTGGGCGTCTTCACCGCGCTGGCGGCCGGCTTCCTGCCGATCCGCGAGCTGGCCGAGCTGGTCAACATCGGCACGTTGTCGGCGTTCATCCTGATCTGCGCCTCGGTGCTGATCCTGCGTATCCGCAGGCCGGAGCTGGAGCGCCGCTTCCGCACGCCGGCACTGTGGCTGCTGGCGCCGTTGGGCATCATTTTCTCGCTGTTCCTGATCATCGGCTGGCCGTGGTTCGAAAACGGCGAGTACCACCCGATCGGCGGTCTGGACATCGTCACGATCTGGCGTTTCGTGATCTGGATGGCGATCGGCCTGGTGATCTACCTGGCCTACGGCATGCGTCACAGCAAGGTCGAAGAGCAGAACCAGGGCAAGTAAGTCCCGGGAAACTGCGTGTTTCGCGCCCGCTGTCGCTTCGTGCGGCAGCGGGCGTTTTCGTTTGGGTCCGCCGTTTTCGGGCCTCCGGATTCGCCGGCTGCATGACCTTTGGCATGCGGGGCCGGCCGCGTGTGTGATCTAGGATGGTGGAATCGCCCATCGCCTGCGCACGTCGCGCGAGGGCACGTTTCGCAGTTTCCGTCCGGCAGCGCGGTTCACGCGTCTGCATGGCTGTCTTCCTGGAGTCCGTATGTCATCCGTATCGTTCCGTCCGCTTCTTGCCGCGCTGGCCGTTTCGGCCGCGCTGCTCGCGGCGCCGGCCCTTCGTGCCGAGTCGCCCGTTGCTGCACCGTTGCACCACAAGCATCCCAGCGATCATCCCTACCCGGGCGGCACGCTGCGCGTGCACGTGGACATGACCCGCGCGCCGGAGCGCATCTTCGACGTGCGTGAGACGATCCCGGTCGCGAAGGCCGGGGACTTCACCCTGTACTACCCGAAGTGGATTCCGGGCGAGCATGCACCCACCGGTCCGATCAACAACATCGCCGGTCTCATCATCAAGGCCAATGGCAAGCAGCTGCACTGGCGCCGTGATCTGGCCGACATGTACACCCTGCATCTGAAGGTGCCCGAGGGCGCGAAGGCGCTGGATCTCAGCTTCCAGTTCCTGTCGCCGGGCGACGGCGGCCTGTTCGGCGCGGGTCCTTCGACCAGCAACGAGCTGGCAGACATCGAATTCAACCAGGTGGCGTTCTACCCGGCCGGCTACTATTCGCGGCAGGTGATGATCCAGCCCACTGTGGAGCTGCCGACGGGCTGGAAGTTCGCCAGTGCGCTGCGGGTGGACCATCGGTCCGGCAACGAGGTGGCGTTCAAGCCGGTCAGCTTCAACAACTTCGTCGATTCGCCGCTGATCGCCGGCAAGTATTTCACCCGCGTGGACCTGGCGCCGGGCGCGAAGGTGCCGGTGCACCTGAACATCGTCGGCGACACGGCCGACAGTGTGAAGATCAGCAAGAAGCAGATCGACGATCACCGCAATCTGGTCACGCAGATCCTGGCGTTGTTCGGCAGCCATCACTACGACCACTACAACTTCCTGCTGACGCTGTCCGACCATGTCGATCATTTCGGGCTGGAGCATCACCAGTCCAGCGACGACCGGCTGCCCAGCAACTACCTGACCAGCAAAGCGATGTACCTGCGTGTGGCGACCCTGATGCCGCACGAGTGGGTGCATTCGTGGAACGGCAAGTTCCGTCGTCCGTACGATCTGTGGACGCCGAACTTCAACATGGTCAAGCGTGACGACCTGCTGTGGGTGTACGAGGGGCTGACCGACTACTGGGCCGGTGTGCTGACCACGCGTTCGGGTCTGTGGACGACGCAGCAGTACCACGACTCGATCGCCGGCATCGCAGCGGCGATGGCGCACCGTACCGGTCGCACGTGGCGCTCGCTGCAGGACACGGCCGATGCCGCGCCGCTGACCTACGCCGGCGCCAGCGGCTGGAGCAACTGGCGTCGTCGCACCGACTTCTATCCGGAAGGTCAGCTGCTGTGGCTGGATGTGGACACCAAGATCCGCGAGCTCAGCCACGGTCGCAAGTCGCTGGACAACTTCGCGCATCTGTTCTACGGCATGGACAACGGCAGCTACGTGACGCGCACCTACACCTATCAGGATGTCCTCGACACGCTGAACAAGGTGCAGCCGTACGATTGGAACACCTTCCTGCGCAAGCGCCTGGACTACACCGGCGATCAGCTGCCCGAGACGGGTCTTGCCCGTGGTGGCTGGAAGCTGGTCTACACCGACCAGCCGTCGGGGCTGGAGAAGGCCACGGCCGCGGTCAGCCATGGCGTGAACCTGGCGTATTCGGCCGGCTTCTCGGTCTCCAGCAGCGGCCATGTCTACGATGTGCAGTGGAACGGGCCGGCCTACAAGGCAGGACTGGTGCCGGGCATGACCGTGGTCGCCGTCGACGGCAAGGATTTCGACACCGATGCCCTCAAGCACGCCGTGACCGCCGCCAAGTCCGACAAGGCGCCGATCAAGCTGCTGGTCAAGAACATCGACCAGTACCGCACGATCGCCATCGATTACCACGGCGGCCTGCGCTACGCGCATCTGCAGCGCATCAAGGGCACGCCGGATCGGCTCGACAAGATCCTGAAGGCGCGCAAGTAACCCCTTTCCCCGCCGCCCGCGCCATGCATCCGGCGCGGGCGACCCACGACGATTCACAGGAGGCTCTCTCGTGAAAATCCGTTTCATCGCCGCCGCCGTGCTGGCGGCCACCGTCGGTCTGACCGGTCTGCCCGCGCACGCCAGCGCCGGCCCGCAGCCGACGCCGAACGAATTCACCATTCCGGCACCGCGCGACATCGCCTATCCGGGCACGATCCAGCTGCACGTG
Organism: Oleiagrimonas citrea; assembly: GCF_012395255.1. GTDB lineage: Bacteria > Pseudomonadota > Gammaproteobacteria > Xanthomonadales > Rhodanobacteraceae > Oleiagrimonas > Oleiagrimonas citrea. Next base: position 616,338 of record NZ_JAAZQD010000002.1, on the reverse strand, counting down.
GACGCGACCGACCTGGCGCACCGCATCTTCAATGTCAGCGAGACGATTCCGGTCAGCTCCGGCCCGTTCACGCTGCTGTACCCGGCCTGGATTCCCGGCAACCACTCGCCGACTGGCCCCATCGACAAGTTCGCCGGTCTGGTCATCAAGGCCAACGGCAAGGTGCTGGAGTGGACCCGTGACCCGGCCAACGTCTACGCGTTCCACGTCGACGTGCCGCAGGGCGTGTCCTCGCTGGACGTGCAGTTCAAGTACCTGTCGCCGCAGAACCGCAGCCAGGGCCGCGTGGTGATGACGCCGGAGATGCTGAACCTGCAGTGGAACACGGTGGCGCTGTACCCGGCCGGTTACTTCAACCGCGACATCACCGTGCAGGCCGGCGTCACGCTGCCCGAGGGCTTCAAGTTCGCCACCGCGCTGGAAACCGCCAGCCAGTCGGGCAACAAGATCGAGTTCAAGCCGATCGACTTCGAGAACCTGGTCGATTCGCCGATGTTCGCCGGCAAGTACTACAAGCGCTTCGATCTGAACCCGGGCGGCAAGGTGCCGGTGCACCTGAACGTGTTCGCCGACCAGCCGAAGGATCTGGACGCGAGCAAGGAAGCCATCCAGAAGCACCGTAATCTGGTGGTGCAGATGAAGCGCCAGTACGGCAGCTTCCACTTCAACCACTACGACTTCCTGCTCGCGCTGAGCAAGAAGATGAGCGGTATCGGCCTGGAGCACCACCGTTCCAGCGAGAACGGCACTTCGACCAACTATTTCACCGAGTGGAAGCAGAGCTGGGCGCGCCGTGATCTGCTGGCGCACGAGTTCAACCATTCGTGGGACGGCAAGTACCGTCGTCCGGCACGTCTGTGGACGCCGAACTTCAACGTGCCCAAGCGCGATCATGGTCTGTGGGTCTACGAGGGCTTCACCCAGTACAGCGGCTACGTGATGGCCGCGCGCTCGGGTCTGTGGGACAAGAAGCAGGCCATGCAGATGCTGGCCTTCGTCGGCGGGCGTTACGATCGCGGGCGGCCGGGCATGAAGTGGCGCAACATTCTCGACACCACCAACGATCCGACCATCGCGCAGCGCGCGCCGCTGCCGTACCGCAGCTACCAGATGAGCGAGGACTACTACTCCGGCGGTCAGCTGATCTGGATGGCGGTGGACGCGAAGATCCGCGATCTGACCCGCAACAAGCGCAACCTCAACAACTTCGCGCGGGACTTCTTCGGCGTCGACCCGGGTGCATGGGACATCAATACCTACACCTTCGACGACATCGTCAGCGCGCTGAACAAGGTCGCGCCGTACGACTGGAAGTCCTTCCTCAACAAGCGTCTGACCGGTCACGTGAACCTGTCCAAGGCCTTCGAGGCCGAGGGCTGGAAGCTCGTCTACACCCACGAGGAAAGCGCTGCGGTGAAGGCACTGGAAAGCCATTACCACATGGCTGACCTGACCTACTCGCTGGGCATCGCCGTCAACAACAAGGGCGAGATGCGCGACGTGTTGTGGGACAGCCCGGCGTTCAAGGCGGGCCTGTCGCCGGCCATGACCATCGTCGCGGTCGACGGCAAGGACTTCAGCACTGAAGGACTGAAGAACGCCGTCAAGCAGGCGGTCGACAGCAAGGCGCCGATCAAGCTCCTGGTGAAGAACTTCAACGAGTACAAGACCGTCGAAATCAACTATCACGGCGGCCTGCAGTACCCGAGCCTGGAGCGCATCAAGGGTCGTCCGGACTACCTGTCTCAGGTGCTGACACCACTCAAGCGCACACTGAAGGCGGTCAAGTAAAGCGATTGCGTCGCACGCCTTTGCGCATGGACGAAGACCCTCGCCGTTACCGGCGAGGGTCTTTCTTTGCGTCCGGTCAGCCGATGCGCGTGAAGGTCGACGGGTAGATCGCGGTGGCCATCCAGTCCGGCGTCTGCGCGTCGGCATTCTGCTGCAGCAGATAGGTGGTGGCGATCTGGTCCTGGCCGTCCTTGTGCTGCAGCAGCCCGGTGAAGCCCGACACCCAGTGCCAGGACGGGTCCGGTTTGCCTTCCAGGCTGCGCCAGCTGACCGCGAACGAGATGGCCACGCTGTCGCCGTCCGGATGCGGGTCGGCGACGCCAACCACCGGATAATCGCCGCTGGCGCCGGTGCTCGACGTGTAGCGGCCACGGAAGCAGCCGTCGGCGTCGAGTGGGCCGATCTCCAGCGTCGAACCGAAACCGTTTCTCCACAGGCCGGTGACGCGCGAAGACGTGTGCCGGCGGGGCGTGGCCAGCGCCACGATGCACGGTCCGGCATCCGACGGCTGATACCAGAAAATGCTGTAGACCCAGTCCAGGAACACCGAGCCGACCACGAGCATTTCGTCCGGCAGGCCTTCCAGCACATGCACGCCGGCTTCCCAGCGGTGCGCGCCGAGGCGCTGGAAATATTGCGGCGGGGTCAGCGTGTAGACCGTGCTGTTGAGTTCGACCTCGATGTCCGGATAGGCGGCCAGCGCGGTCGCGTCATGCACCGTCAGCGGGCGCTTGCCGCCGTCGGTGATGGCGTTCTGGAAGCGCGCGATCACGGCTGCGCCCCCCTTGAAGCGCGACGAGCCGGTGTCCAGCACCAGCGCGCTGTCCTCGGCCACCACGCCGCTGCCGCAGCGCAGCGCCTGCATCGGCACGTTCCACAGGTAGGCGAGATCGCCTTCCAGTGGCTGCACCGGCAGAACGTTGAGGCTGCCTGGGTCGAAACGATGCAGGTCGATCGCGCCCATCGTGCACTGTCCGCGACCGTGCAGCGGATCGACGTCGAACGTCGCGATGGCATGGTCGATGAGTCCCTGGCGGGTGAGCTGTTCAAGCAGGGCGCTCGGCTGTGCCGAGGGCACGGCCGGGATCGCCAGGCCGCCATCGCTGTCCAGCATGGCGAACTGCACGCCGTTGTAGTCGGTGGCCAGGTAGAAGCTGATCGGCTCGTCGAGCGGCGTGGTGCGGACCTGACCGCCGACGTCGCGCTGCAGATGGCAGATGTCGTAGCCCAGCTCGACCTGCATCGTGCCCCAGGGGCCGAAGTCGACGGATTTGGGCGAATCGCCGCTGGCGCGAAAGGTGCTTGAGGCCGCGCTGTCGAAGGCGCGGTGTGCGCGGCAGGCATGCGTGGTGCAGGCGCTCGACGTCACCCAGGTGTTCAGGGTGCCAGTGTCGAGCATGAAGCGCAGCGGCTGCGCGGGGTTGCCCAGGCCGAGCGTGCAGGTCCAGGGCGTGGCGCCGTTGTCCGTGATGGCTCCGCGCCGAAGCGGAAAGCGGACGCGCGGCGTGTCCGGTCTGGCGATGACGCCGGCGTCGAGCGCGGTGATGAAGGCGTGTGCGGCGTCCATGCCGTGGCGGGTCATGAGGGCTCCCGGGTCTCGTGGGGCGCGGTGTGCTGCGGCGGTGGCGGAAATGGCAGCGCATTGCAGATCTGGTTGCGGCCGCATTCCTTGGCGCGATACATGGCACGGTCGGCCGCTTCGGCCAGTTGCTCCGCGGTGGCCACATGTTCGGGCACCGCCGCCACGCCGATGCTCAGGGTGATCCCGACCGCTTCGCCGCTCGGCAGCTTCAGAGGCATGGACTGCATGGCTTGCTGCAGCGTCTCGGCGATGCGGGTGGCCGCTACCGCGTCCATGCCCGGGAGCACCATGACGATCTCGTCGCCACCGAAGCGTGCGGCCAGGTCGTTGGTGCGCAGGTGGTCGCGGATCATGCGGCTGACCTGGCGCAGCACTTCATCGCCGGCGAGATGGCCATGCACGTCGTTGATCTGCTTGAAGTCGTCGATGTCGATCCACAGCAGGGAAAGCGGCTTGCGTTCGTGCTCGGCACGTTCGACGGCTTCCTGCAGGGCCATTTCCAGCTCGCGGCGATTGCGCAGGCCGGTACGGGTCCTGCACCGCCAGCTGTTCCAGTTGCCGTTCCATGCGCTTGCGGTCGGTGATATTGACGATGATGCCTTCCAGGTGCGGGCCGTCTTCGGCCTGCACGGCGCGGCCCTGCTCCCAGACCCATCGATGCTGGCCGTTGCGATGCCGGATGCGGTATTCGAGGGCGAACGCCTGATTTTCGCGCAGCGCATGATGGGTCTCGTGCTGCACGCGTTCACGATCCTCCGGGTGCACCAGCGAGGCGTAGGACATGCTGCGGTTCTCGACCAGATCGTCGGCGGCGTAGCCGGTCAGTCCGAGACAGCCGCTGGACACGAAGCGCAGGGTCCATTCGGTGTTGCAGCGCCGACGGTAGACCATGCCTGGCACGTTCGCCATCAGGATCGCCAGCTGACGGTCGCGGGCGCGCAGCATCTGCTGCATCTGCTTGTGCTCGGTGACGTCGCGGCCGATGGCGATGGAGCCGAGTTCTTTCTTCTGGTCGAAGAACCGGCGAGAACTCCAGTCGATGATCTTCTGCTGCCCGTCGCGACAGCGGATGCGGGTTTCCAGGTTCTCCACCTCGACACCCTTGGCCAGGATCTCGTTGACTTTGGCGACCACGCTCTGCCGGTAATCGCTGTCGGGGTAGAGGTGCTCCCAGATGTCGCTGCGGCCGACGACCTCGTCGCGGCTGTACCCGCTGATCTGCTCGGCCGCCTTGTTCCACAGCACCACCTTGGCCGAGGAGTCGAGCACGTTGATCCAGATGCTGGCGTTGTCGATCACGCTCTCGCGGAACTGGTTGAGCATGTGTACGTCGCTGCGCTGCTCCGCGTAGCGCTGCAGCAGGCCCGCGTCCTGGCGGAACAGGCGATAGAGCAAGCCGAACAGCAAGGCGCCCGTGGCCAGTGCGAAGATCCAGCCGTTCCATGTCTGCGCCTGCACTAGCAAAGCGTGGTCGGTGATCCATCCGTGAAGCAGGGCGTCGGAACCCGCGATCCAGATCGCAGCGAGCAATACATAGGTGATCGCGAACCATGCGGCTCGCTGCAAGGGCGGGCGCGGTATCCGCGGACCGTCCGTCCGTGTCGTCTTTGGTTCTTCCACTGACATTGCATCCGTGGCGACGGTATCCCCTTCCGTCGAAGATCGATTGTAGACCCAGGCCATGCCGGGCGCCACGTCGTATCCAGACTCAGTCAAAACCGCATAGTGGCGCCGTTTCAGGAAGGCCCCGCACCGGGGGCGTAGGCGCAGCCGCACGCCTCGGCTACAATGCGCGCCAACGCGCTCGTAGCTCAGCTGGATAGAGTACTGCCCTCCGAAGGCAGGGGTCGTGGGTTCGAATCCCGCCGAGCGCGCCATCTTTTCAGGGCTTTCCGCTCATGCCCGGTGGACTCGCGAGCGGGTCACAGTGTGTCCGCGGTTCTCGCGAAGCACTGACACGTGAAGCGGCGCACCATCCGCGTTGCCATCGAACCCAACACTTTCGGGCCAGGAGTGAGCACGGAATCTTTCCGTAGGATCAGGGCTGGAAAAAGGTGTCCGACATCATGGGCGATGACGCAGGCGCGAACTCTTCCCGCAGTTTCAAGTTCGGAGGGCTCTGGTTCCCGCTTCTCGTTCTGGCATGCATGCTGGTTTCATTCGTGGTGGTGCTTGTCGTGTCACTCGTGCAGGAGCGTGGAGTGGGTGTCGGAATGGTCGCGATCCTGATTCTCGCGATTGCTTTTCTGACATTCATAGGAAGAATTTACGCCTTTGCGCGAGCGGACATGGTTCTGGATGACGGTGCTGTCTCAAGGGCGCTTTTCGGAAAAATCGTGCAGTCCATCGACTGGCGGAACGTGGCGAAAATAAAAGTCTTTCCGCTGCGAAAGTCCGGCAACAAGGTGACTGTGACGGGGTACAACATCATGCCTCGCGATCACTCGATGACCCGGCCCAAGACCCGGAAGATCTATTTCTCGAGGCATGACAACGACTACGCGGAACTGCTCGATGCGCTCAATGAGTACGTGCGTCGGCACAACATCATCGTGGAGCGGGTCGTCAACGGAGTGACCACCACGTCGAACCAAGTGTGACGTGGTTTCGCGATAACTGTGCTGAGGGAGTGCGGGTTCGATTCAGCGGAATCGCCAGAGTTTCTGCTTGCGCCAGACCCCGGCGGGCATCGGTTTCAGCGCTGGACACACCGATTTCAGTCCTGCCTGGAACGCTCCGTTCGGCATGTACCTCCCGGTCACGAACAGCGCGTCGGGGTGCTGCTTGGCCAGCTCGCAGGCGCGTTGCTGGCTGCCTTCGGTGCGCCAGGCGACGCCGTAGAGGGGGCGGTTCAGGTACATGCGCATGCCCCACGGCGTGGTTTCGTCGACGTCGCTTTCCGAGTCGCTGTTGCGCACGAAGACGAGTGAATCGAAGTGCATGTCGCGGGTGATGCCGAGCAGCTCGCGGGTGCGCAGGCGGTTGTCGATCTTGGGGTGTTCGTAGAGCGAGACGCCCCCCTTCAGGCCGATCAGGATCAGCACCCACACGACCAGCAGTACGCGCTGGGATCGACGGCGCAGATCGATGCGCGTCCGCAGCACGTAGGCCAGCAGCAGCGAGAGCGGCAGGAACAGCGGCAGCAGATACAGCGGCAGGCGCGAGCGCGCGAGGATGAACACGCACAGCGGCAGCACGAACCACAGCAGCAGGAACAGGCGCGGTCCGGGCACACGCCAGAGCGTGCGCAGCCGGCTCGGTGCGAGCGTGCGGCGCAGGCCGCGCAGCAGGGACCACCACCACGGCAGCGTGCCCAGCATCAGGGCGGGCACGTAGACCTTGATCCAGCCGTACCACTGCCCGTGGCGATCGTGCACGCTGGTGAAGATGCGATCGTAGACCTCGTAGCGCAGATAGTGCTCGAGCAGACCGGGATGCGTCAGCACCACGGCGGCGTACCAGCCCAGGCCGGTCACCAGAAAGACCAGCAGGCCGAGCGGCGTGAACAAGCGGCCGAGTCCGCGCCAGCCGTCGCGTCGCGCGACGAACGGAACCATGCCCAGCAGGGGCATCAGTCCCGGCGGTCCCTTGGTCAGGAAAGCCAGGCCGAAGCCCAGCCACATCAGCACGCGCCATCTGCGTGGATGCGTCGCGTCCTGGTCCAGGAAGGCGCGGACGAAGCCGAAGCCGGCCAGGGCCTCGAAGAGCGTCAGGAAGACATCGGTACTGACGATGTTCGCGGTCAGGAATGGGTACAGCGTGCAGGCATAGATCAGTCCCGGTAGCCAGGGTTTGTCCGGGATCAGCGTGCGTCCCATGCCGACCAGCAGCAGGGCGGTGAAGATGAAGGCCAGCGCATAAGGCGTGCGCACGGCCCAGGTGTTCTGCCCGAACGTGCGCATGGAGCCGGCGATGAGCCAAGCCGTCATCGGCGGTTTGTTGAAGTTGGTGCGGTCGGCGTTGTAGGCCGGCACCAGATAGTCGCCGCTGGCGATCATCTGCAGGGCATTGCCGGTGTAGCGACCTTCGTCGCGGCTCCACAGCGGGCGCGTGCCCTGGAAGGCGAAGCCTAGAAGAACCAGCAGGCAGGCGAGCAGCGCCATGGCCCGTCGCGTGGACGTGTTTGCGTGTGCAGAGCTTGAGTTCGGCATGCAGACCTTCGTGTCCTTGCAGTGTCTTGCCGGCGGGGCGCGGCCCATCGAGGGGCGATTATATCGGCTCGGATGTCTTCGTGATGACCGCCAATGGAAGGGGTGGCATCGATTTTTCAGTCATATCAACGTCATGCGCGGATAAAGTCGCTGCAACATGAACCCTGCATGCTGCGGACACGAGACCCCATGGGCGTGCCGCATGCAGATCGCCATCGTTACGGAAACCTATCCGCCGGAGACCAACGGCGTGGCCTTGACCGTGCAGAGCATGGTGCAGGGCATGCGCGCGCGCGGCCACCGCGTGATGCTGGTGCGTCCGCGGCAATACGGCGAGGCGAAGGACGCCGTGCCCGAGGCGGACGCGATGCTCACGCCGAGTGCAGCCCTTCCCGGCTATGCGGGCCTGCGTTTCGGTCTGCCGGCGGATCGACGACTTCTTCGGGCTTGGCGTGCGCGGCGACCCGATGCGATCTATGTCGCGACCGAGGGGCCGCTCGGCGCCAGTGCGCTGCGTTGTGCGCGCCGCCTGGGCATTCCGGCGACGACCGGATTCCATACCCGGTTCGACCACTACGCTTCGCATTACGGCGTGGGTTGGCTGACACCGATGGTTCGCGGCTATCTGCGCCGTTTCCACCGGCGCGCCGCAGCGACGCTGGTGCCGACCGACGCACTGGCCCGCGAGCTGCGGAGGCTGGGTGTGGACAATGTGCGCCTGCTGCATCGTGCGGTCGATACCGAACAGTTCGATCCGGCGCATCGCGACGCCGAGTTGCGTGCCCGATGGGGCGCCGGTTCGCGGGCGCCGGTGATGCTGTACGTCGGGCGCATCGCGGCGGAGAAGAATCTGCCGCTGGCGGTGCACGCCTTCTACGCCATGCGCAAGCGCTGTCCGGACTTGCGCTACGTCTGGGTCGGCGACGGCCCGGCGCGCGAGGCGGTGCAGCGCGCGCACCCCGAATTCGTGTTCATGGGCATGCAGCACGGCGAGGCGCTCGCGCGCTGTTACGCCAGCGCCGATCTGTTCGTGTTCCCCAGCCGCAGCGAGACGTTCGGCAACGTGATCCTGGAAGCGTTGGCCAGCGGCTTGCCCACGGTCGCCTTCGACAGCGGCGCTGCGCACGAGCATCTGCGCAGCGGTCACAACGGGTACTGCATCGAGGACGGCGACGAGTCGGCATTCACCGCGGCCTGCGTCAAGCTGATTCGCGACGAGCGGTATCGGGACATGCGCGCCAGTGCGCGCAGCAGCGTAGCCGCGCTGAACCCTGACGCCGTGATCGCCGATTTCGAAGCCCTCCTGCTCGGCGTCAGCGCGCCGGGGCGCACGACGCGTCAGGCGCGTGCGCTGGGTTTCAGCGGTCATCCCCGGGACAGCGGAGCACGCACATGAACCCGATGATCCAGCCCCCCGTCGCGCCGCATCCGACGCTGGACGCACGGCTGTGCAGCCGTGCCAACCGCTGGGGCACGCGGCGTGCGATCGGACGCTTCTTCGCCGTCGTCAGCCGGCTCGGCGACGGCATGTTCTGGTACGCGTCGATGGCGGCGCTGGCGATCTTCGGCGGCGCGCGCGGACTGCAGGCGTCCGTGCACATGGCGGCGACCGGCTTGTCCGCGTTGCTGCTCTATCGCGCCCTAAAGGGGTGGACCAAGCGTCCGCGCCCGTTCCGGGCCTGTCCGGGGGTGATCGCGCACGTGCCTCCACTGGACGAATTCAGCTTCCCGTCCGGGCACACCCTGCAGGCTGTGGCGTTCACGCTGGTGGCGTTGGCGTATTACCCCGTGCTGGCCGCCGTGCTGATGCCGTTCACGGTGCTGGTCGCGTTGTCGCGGGTGGTGCTCGGTCTGCACTATCCCAGCGACGTGCTGGCGGCGTGTGTCATCGGTGGCGCGCTGGGCAGCCTCTCGCTGTATGCCGTGCAGGGCGTGTCGTTCTGGTTGTGAAACCGTGTCGTGCATTCCGCGGCGGACGATCATTTTCGTTTCCACACGACGTCGGGACGCAGCGTCGGGCACATGTCCATCGAGCTGTCCTCGAGCGGAGCGCGCGCTGTTCGGCGGCGATGTCAGGCATCCCCCGATCCAGTTGCTGCGCCTGGGATGGAATTCGTGCTCCTGCGGTGCGGCGGAGCAGGCGCGGGGATCGCGCGCCTGGGTGCAGGATTTCGTGGCGCGGTGCGGTGCGCTGTGTTTCAGCTCGCGCTTCGCGAGAACTTCCGTGGTCCGCGCCGAGCACGTGCGCGGAGGTCTGCGGTGGGGTTCGTCTAGTCCTCGGCGTGTCGCGCAGGCGCGGACCACGCACGGGAGTCCTTGCAAGACCGTCGACGCGAGATGCGGCCGGCTTCGTCAGGGCGCGGCGAGTTCCGAGGTAGACGACCGGTGTTTCTGATGCCGGACCCAGGCCAGCAACTCTCGGTGCGAGGCGGTGCGCGGGTGGATGCGGACCAGTGCGGCGCGCAGGGGGTCGATGCGCCGTCCGTGCCGCCACAGCTCGAAGTACAGATGCGGGCCGGTCGACAGTCCGGTGGTGCCGACATAGCCGATGACCTGCCCGCGCCGAACGTGCGTGCCGCGGGTGACGCCTTTGGCGAAGCGCGACAGGTGGCCGTAGCGGGTGGCCAGATGGTCCGGGTGGCGGACTTCGACCAGGCGGCCGTAGTTGCCGTGCCATCGCGCCAGATCGACCACGCCGCTCATGGCCGCGCGGACCGGGGTGCCGATCGGTGCGGCGTAGTCGATGCCCTTGTGGAACTCGTGCCAGCCCAGCACGGGTTGCGTGCGCCAGCCCCAGCCGGACGAGATGCGGGTGTGCACGACCGGGTTGCGCAGATCGATCGCCTGCAGCATGCGCCCGTGGCCGTCGGCCAGCAGCAGCCCGTGGTGCGACTCACGCACCAGGAACACGCACTGGCTGCGATCGCCGTGGCGCATCGCGAGGGCGAGATAGGCGCTGTGGTCGTCGGTAGGCGCTTTGCCGAACCGGATGTCGACGCGTGCGTGATGCGGCAAGCGGCCAGCGTGCGCCCAGTAGCGGTGCACGTAAGCCAGCGCGGCGCGGATGGTGGTCCAGCGCACGTCGCGGTGACGCAGCCGCGCCACCAGGGCGCGGACACTCGCGACCGGAACGTGCCGTGCATGCGCGGCGGCGAGTGCGACATTGTGCGCGAGATGCCGGGCCGGCGGCGTGAACGGGGGCGGCGGCGCCAGCGGAACGGCTGGAGACGCCGGCTGTGTCGGGTTCGCTTGGGCAGTCCGCGGTGAGAGGGTGTCCGGTTGCGGATGCCATGCGACAACAAGACTCCATGCGGACAGGGCGGAAAGTGCCGTCAGCGCGAGCAGCAAGGGAGTGGCGATGTACTTCATGGTGTCTTTGCGATAAATTGTTATGTTATAACGTAACGTTTAGTGATGCGGCAAGCCGATATGCCCCCATGGATTCCCGCCCTCTTGGCCAGCGTCGCGGTGGCCGCGACCAGCGTGACGACGCGCTGGGTCGTGTTGACGCCGATGCGTCGGGTGCAGGCGTGGCTGCCGTGGATGCAGGCGGCGACGGCCGGGCTGCTGCTCGGCGACGGTCTGCTGCACATGTTGCCGGAAGCGATGTCCCACGGCGTGCCCGGCCATGCGGCCGGCGGCGTGATCGCGCTTGGCGTGCTGTTGCTGGTGTGTGTGGAGAACCTGGTGCGCGTATGGGCGTCGAGCCGTGATGTGGCGGCGTTCGCGCGTATGGATGTACTCGGCGATGCGCTGCATCACGTGGTCGACGGCGTGGTCATCGGCGCGGCCTTCACCGCAAACACTTCGCTGGGCGTGTTCGTGGCGGTGACCGTGCTGCTGCACGAGCTTCCGCGCAGCGTGGGGCACGCCGGAGTGCTGGTCGCCGGGGGCTATGCGCCGGTGCGCGCGTTCGGGTTGTCGATCCTGGCGGCCGCCGGGGTACCGCTGGGCGCCGGGCTGGCACTCGGGCTGGGCAGCGCGAGCGGGTTCGTCGGCTACGGTCTCGCGTTCGCCGCCGGATGCACGATCTATCTGGCCTGCGTCGACGTGCTGCCGGCGGTGTGGCAGCGGCTCGACGCACGCAGCCGCCTCGCGCCCGCAGTGGGCATGATCGGCGGCGTGGTGTTCATGTGGGCGGCGGCACTGGTCGATCACGTACATTGAGTTCTTAGTCATCATGCGGCCGCGCAAGTTCAGCCGCGTGCGCAGAGATCGGGGCGGATGCACATGCAAAGAAAGACATGGTCGATCACCATAGCAGGCTTGCTCTGGGGCGTTGTATGCGTCGCCGGGGCGGCACGACCGGAAATCACGCCGGGCTTCCAGATAGTGGAAAGCGTGCCGGAGGCAACGAACTACGGCGCGCCGGGCGTGCCGCGCACGCAGGCCGTGTGGCTGGACATGATCCACAGCGCGCACAAGCGCATCGACGTGGCCGCGTTCTACCTCGCCAACAAGCCGGGCAGTGCGCTGGCGCCGGTGCTGGACGCCGTGATTGCTCGTGCACGCGACGGTGTGAAAGTGCGATTCCTGCTCGATCGCACGTTCATGAAATACAGCCGCGACAGCGTGGACAGACTGCGCAAGGTGAAGAACATCGAAGTGCGCGTGCTGCCGATGGACGCGCTGACCGGCGGCGTCCTGCATGCCAAGTACATGGTGGTCGACGGTCGCGAGGTGTTCGTCGGCAGCGCTAACTGGGACTGGCGCGCGCTGACCCAGATTCACGAGATCGGCGCGCGGATTCGCAATGCCCGCTTCGCGCGCACCTTCGAGGCCAGTTTCGATTTCGACTGGCATGCGGCGGCGCATCCGGACATGCCGAAACTGGCGAAGCGGGCCGAACGCTCGTTGCCGTTCGCGCCGGTGACAGCGGCCGATCCGGTGACGTTGCACGATAACTCGGGCGAAGCCCTGAGCGCTTTTCCGGCCTTCAGCCCGCCATCGTTGATTCCGCATGGCGTCAGCGCCGAGCAGCCGGCGCTGGTCCGCATGATCCACGACGCGCGCCATGTGCTGCGCGTGCAGGTGATGACGCTGACGGCGATCCGGCAGTACGGCCCGAAGGGTTGGTGGACGCCGGTCGATGCGGCTCTGCGCGATGCTGCCGCGCGCGGTGTCGATGTGCGCATCATCGTCGCCGACTGGGCCCTGCGCGAACCCATGCAGGCCTATCTGAAGAGCCTGGCGGTGCTGCCGCACATCACGGTGAAGTTCAGTCATCTGCCACCGTCGCCGCAGGGCTTCATCGACTACGCCCGCGTGGAGCACGCCAAGTACGCGGTGGCCGATGATCGCAGTGTGTACATCGGCACCGGAAACTGGGGCTGGAGCTACTTCAACAACACAGTGGACGCGTCGGTGTTCGCGCATGGGGCCGGGCCGGCGAAAACGCTCATCGGCATCTTCGACCATGACTGGAGCGGTCCGTACGTGACCACGCTGGAACCCGGAAAGGACTACAAACCGCCCCGCACGCATTGAGCGTGCAGGAGCGTGACGCCCGCCGCGGAAGAGTCATTCCGCGGCGGGCGCATGGGGCTTACTGGTGCCCTTTTTCCAGTTCCTCGGCCAGACGCGGCAGGTGATAGACCTTGCGCAGTGCCTGATCCAGTGCGGCGGTGTCCACGGCGACGGCGCGGTTGACGCTGTCGTCGAAGGTGAAGTTGCCGCCCAGCGAGTGGATGTTGCCGTCGAAGATCAGGCCGACGACATGGCCTTCCTTGTTGATGACCGGGCTGCCCGAGTTGCCGCCGATGATGTCGTTGTCGGTGACGAAATCCATCGGCGTGGACAGATCCAGCGACGACTTGGCCTTCAGCCAGCTCTCCGGCAGCTTGAACGGATCGGCGCCGGTGGCGCGCTTGTACAGTCCGGCGAAGTGCGTGAACGGCGGCACTTCCTTGCCCTTCTCCATCCAGCCCTTCACGGTGCCGTAGGACAGACGCATGGTGAAGGTGGCGTCCGGATAGCTGGACGCGCCGTCCCGTGCGAAACGGGCCTGGGCGATGGCCTCGGAGGCCTTGCGCATCGGCGCATCGACTTCGTCCTCGTACTGCTTGCGCAGCTTGCGGGCGACTGGGTCGATCTTGCGCGCCAGTTCGATCATCGGGTCGTGCGAGGCCTCGATGGCCTTCTCGCCGCCGTTCCACAGCTGCTTGCGCACGGCAGGATCGCCGAGCTTGCTGTTGTAGACGAGCTCGTGGGCCAGTTGTTCCGGCGACTTCTTGCCCAGCACTTCGTGCACGAACGGATCGTCCGCGCCCAGGGCCTGGCGCATCTTCTCCAGGGTCCAGGCCAGCTTGGTCTCGTCGTACTGCGGATAGAACGGGGTCTTCGCTTCCACCCGCTGCTGCATCGCCGGCAGGTTGGCGTCGCGGTACGGCGGCAGACGGTCGGCGTCGGGCTTGGTGCGTTCGGCGGCGGCGCGGACCAGCATGCGCGCATCGCTGAACAGGGTGCTGCCGAAGCCCTGGCCACGTTCGATCATGGCGTAGCGCTCGCGCAGCTGCGCGCCGCGCTGCTGGGCCTTGTCGAGCATCTTCCACGGATGTCCGAATTTCTTCACGCGTGCCGGGTCGGCGTTGATCCAGTCACGCAGCGAAGCGTCTTCCTGCTTCTTCTTGGCCACGAAGGCTTCGTTGTTGAGCGTTTCCAGCCAGCCCTTGAACACCTTGAGCGAGTTGTCGATACCGAACAGCGAATCCTGGGCTTCCTTGGCCTGCTGCTTGCCCATGCGGCTGTACTGCCAGAGCAGTCCGCGTTCCTCGGACAGGTAGCCGAAGAGTGGGACAAGGATCTTGTCGCGCATGTAGGCGAGCGAGGTCCACGGCGTCTGGCGCTGGGTGGAACCCGGATTGCCGACCACGAAGGTCAGTTCACCGGCTTTCGGACCCTTGGGGTCGAACTGGAAGAAATCGGGTGTATGCGCCGGCTTGCCGTTGACGTACGCGCGGAAGAAGGTGACGTCGAGGTCGTAGCGCGGGAAGTTGAAGTTGTCCGGATCGCCGCCGAAGAAGGCGATCGACTGTTCCGGCGCGAACACCAGGCGCACGTCCTGGTAGCGGCGGTACTTGTACAGTGCATAGCGGCCGCCGTGGTACAGCGTGACCACGTCGCAACGCCAGGTGTCGGGATCGCCGTTGACGCACGCCTTCTCGATGGCGCTGTCGACCGCGCGCTGTGCCTTGATGCGCGCCGCGCCGTCCTTGCCGGCGGTGGCCGCGTTCACGCGGGCGGTGACGTCGGTGATCTTCTCGAGCTGATTCAGCTCCATGTCCGGGCACTTCGGCTCGTCCTTGTCGTCCTTGGCGACGTAGCCGTCCTGCATATAGTTGTGGTTCTTGTCCGACAGCTGCGACAGGCAGGTGTTGGCGCAGTGGTGATTGGTCATCACCAGGCCGTTGGCGGACACGAACGAGCCGGAGCAGCCCTCGGCCAGACGCAGCGCGGCGCGCTGTACATGGTCGATCCACTGCTGTGAGGGCGTGAAGCCGTATTTCTGCTGCATTTGCTTGATCGGCAAGTGGTTCATGGTCCACATGCCCTCGTCGGCCATGGCCGATCCGGCCGTGGCGAGCAGCAGACCCGTGAGCAGGGTCAGAGCGAGTCGTTTCATGATGCCTCCCTTTGAGATGCGCGCAGAGCGCCGTCCAGCCATTATCAAACTGATGTTATAAAGTAACAACATGACTTTCGTAGCACGCGCGACGGTGTACACCTCGCGTGCTTTTGGTCGACCGGGGTTACGCCGTGCGGTAGTGATCCTGCAGCGGATAGCGTCGCGCGTAGAGCGCGAACACCAGGGCGGCGAGGAAGGCGAAGCCGGCGAAGAAGAACATCAGGAATGCGTTCTCGCCGATGCCGCTCTGCGCGATCTGGTGCGTGACGGCCTCATTGCGCACCGCGGCGTTGGTAATCAACACCCACAGGTTGCCGTAGGACACCGACAGCAGCCAGAAACTCATGATGACGCCCTTCATCTGCTGCGGCGCCTGGCTGTAGGCGAACTCCAGGCCGGTGGCCGAGACCAGCACCTCGCCCATGGTCAGCAGCACGTATGGCGCGATCTGCCAGGCGATGGAGACGGCGTCGCCGTCGTCGATGTGCAGCTGGATCAGTGCCGCCACCACCCAGGCGACGCCGGAGAACGCCAGTCCCGCGCCGATGCGGCGCAGCGAGGTGACCTTCACGCCCATGCGGCGCAGCAGCGGGTAGATCACGAGATTGTTGAACGGGATCAGCAGCATCACCAGGATCGGGTTCAACGCCTGCATCTGCGCCGGTTCTTTCACCAGCCAGCTCGGCCACCACCATTGATCGTGCGGGATGACCATGGCGTTGCCCTGGATGATCCAGGTCGAGGCCTTCTGGTCGAACAGCGACCAGAACGGCGTGACGATGGCGAACACCACCAGAATGCGCAGCACCGCGCGCGCGCCGTCGACGGCACTGTCCGGATGCACGCTGCGCGCGCGCTCCATCTGCATCGCCGCGCCCGCGCCGCCGAAGCCGATGATCAGCCCGAGCGCCAGCAGCACGGCAATGACGAAGTCGTCGACGGCCAGCCAGGCCAGCACGATCAGGGCCAGGGTGAAGCCGGTGACGGCCAGGATCAGGCCCGGGCGTCCCCTGTCCGGCGCATTGGCGAACAACGCCGTGCGCACCACTTTCAGGAAACTGTGCGGGTCGGAAGCGACCGGCGGCACCACCACGTATTTCCTGCGGCCGGACCAGAAGATCACCGTGGCGATGAACATCAGGATGCCGGGAATGCCGAAGGCCCAGGTCGGACCGTATTCGCGCAGGATGATCGGCATCAGCAGCGAGGCGAAGAACGAGCCGAAGTTGATGATCCAGTAGAAGGCGTCGTAGACCACCTTCGCCAGATGCTTGTTGGACTGGTCGAACTGGTCGCCGACGAAGGCCGATACCAGCGGCTTGATGCCGCCCGATCCGAGCGCAATCAGGAACAGGCCGGTGTAGAAGCCGGTGCGGTTGTCCTCGAACATCGCCAGACAGGCGTGGCCGGCGCAGTACACCAGCGACATCCACAGCACGGTGTTGTACTTGCCGAAGAAACGGTCCGAGATCCAGCCGCCCAGCAGCGGGAAGAAGTACACGCCGATGACGAAGGTGTGGAACACGTCCTTGGCGATGCCGATACGCTCGGCTTCAGGGGCGAACAGCAGCAGGCTGGAGATCAGGAACGGCGTGAGGATGTTGCGCATGCCGTAGAAGCTGAAGCGCTCACATCCCTCGTTGCCGATGATGTAGGGAATCTGGCGCGGCAGCGCGCCTTTGCCGGCCGGAGCCGCGGCGGTGGTTTCCATACGTGAAGCGGTCGCGGGTCGTTGGGAGCGCTCAGGCTAGCCAAATCCCGCGAACCGGACACCTGCCTAGGCAGGTGCTCCCGAGGGTGAGGATGATTCGGCGCCGTTCGGGCACTCAGCGCGCCGTTTTCCGAGGTCGGAAATGGTGCGCCAGGCGGTTTCTGAAGAACCGCTGCTGTGGAGCAGGCTACTGCAGCGAGAACAGCCAGTGACCGAGGATCGCACCGAAGCCCAGGTGCAGGCCGGCCCAGACCACGGCGCTGAATGCGTCGGCGAGGAGGAACCGGCGAAGCGTCAGTTCGGACATGCCCGCCAGCACCGGCATCAGCGCACGCAGCGGCGGGACCTGGCGACCGACGAACACGGCCACGTCGCCGCGGCGGGCCAGCAGGTCGGTGGCGCGCGCGGTCCATTCCGGGCGGTAGGCGAACGGGCGCATCGCCAGCATGCGCGAACCGTGGCGGCGGCCCAGCTCGTAGGAAAGCAGGTCGCCGGCGACCGCGCCCAGGGTGGCCCACACGATCAGCCATGTCAGCGAGACATGCTGCGAGCCGGCACTGGTGGCGATGGCGACCAGCAGTGTCGAGCCGGGGACGAACGAACCGACGACGGCGATGCCCTCGGCGAAGGCGATCGCGCCGACCAGTGGCGCGGCGAGGAAGCCGTAGGTCAGTATGAAGTGCGCGACCCGTTCGATGAGCGCATGCCAGTTCACTGGCGCGCCCCGCGCGGGTTGCCGGGCGTGTGGCCGGATTCGCTGCTGCGGAACGGGTTGATGTCGAGGCCGCCGCGGCGCGTATAGCGTGCGCTGACGTCCAGTCGCGCGGGCGCGCAGTGCCGGATCAGGTCCATGAAGATGCGTTCGACGCAGTGCTCGTGGAATTCGCGGTGTTCGCGGAACGAGACGATGTAGCGCAGCAGGCCTTCGCGGTCGATCGGCGCGCCGACGTAGTCGATGCGCAGACTGGCCCAGTCGGGCTGGCCGGTGACCGGGCAGTTCGACTTCAGCAGGTTCGACAGCAGGGTCTCCCGTACCGGTGCGGCGTCGGTATCCGCGCGCAGAAACGACGGGTCGGGCGGGCCATAGACGTCGATGTCGAGATCCAGCGCATCAATCAGCACGCCCTCCGGTTCCTCGATGCGCTGGGCGCCGAAATCCGCCGCCGGGGTCAGGTGCACGGCGACCGGCGCGCCCGCGGCCTCGCCGAGATCGCGCGCGAGGCGTTCGACCAGTGTGGCCTCGTCCAGGCGCTCGCCGCTGAAGCTGTTCAGGTACAGCTTGAACGACTTCGACTCGATGATCGCTGGCGAATCGGACGGTACGTGGAATTCGGCCAGCGCCACCACCGGTTTGCCGCGCGGGTCCAGCCAGGACAGTTCGTAGGCATTCCAGATGTCCACGCCCTGGAATGGCAGGTTGCCGTGCAGGCCCAGTTCCGCACGGCCCTTGCTGCGCGGAATCGGGAACAGCAGGTCCGGCGCGTAGCGGTTGCGGTACGCGGTGGCCTTGCCGAGCTGGGAGTCTTCGGGGGTGGTCATGGCGGATTCGGCGGGACGGAATGACGCATTGTACGCGCTGCTGCGAGGCGATATGGCGGCGGGCGCGGCATTCGTTCAGATCAACTCATGGCACGGGTCGGCGTGGGCCGGTCCGCGCTAGGATGTTCGCTTGCGCTGCGTCCGCAGTTTGTCCAAGGGGATTTTCATGCATTCGTTGAACCGTACCTCCCGTACGCTGCTGGGCCTCGGTCTGGCGCTGGCCTGCACGGCCGCCGCCGCTCAGGGCCGCACCCTGAACGCCAAGGATTACGCGCAGGCCGCGCAGGCACTTTCGATTCACACCAACCCGCTGATCGACCACGATGTCAGCGGCGTGCATTGGCAGAACGACCACGTCGTTCTGTATCGGGAACAGACCGGCGGCAAGACCGCCTACATGCGCATGGATGCCGCGACCGGCAAGGCGCGCGTCGCCTTCGATCCGGCGCAGCTGGCCACGCGTCTCGCGGCGGCGTCCGGCAAGCCGGTGGATGCCGGGCATCTGCCCGTGCGCGACTGGAGCTTCGGTCAGGACGGCCGTCTGCAGGTCTCGGCCTTCGGTGGCTGGTATGCCTGCGGACTTGGCGCCAGGGACGTCTGCGTGAAAGGGCGCGCCGTGCGCACCGAGGCGTCGCGCAAGAAGATGTCGGCCACGCGCGACGAGCCCGGTGTGTTGTCACCGGACGGCACCAAGGAAGTGTTCGTGCGCCGCTGGAACCTGTGGGTGCGCGACCTGAAGACGGGCGACGAATTCCCGCTGACCACCGACGGCGTGAAGAACTTCGGCTACGCCACCGATAACGCCGGTTGGTTGCATTCGAACGGCGCCATCGTGCGCTGGTCGCCGGACTCGACGCACGTGGTCACCTACCAGCAGGACCAGCGCAAGGTTGGCGACATGTACACCCTGCGCACCCAGGTCGGACATCCCAAGCTCAATGCCTGGAAGTACCCGCTGCCGGGCGACAAGCACGTGTTCATGATCGAGCCGGTGGTGATCGACGTCGACACGCACAAGATGGTGCGCGTGAAGATGAAGCCGCAGCAGCGCCTGTCGAGCCTGTGCGACGACATCGACTGCAACCGCGACGGCAGCTGGGACGACGTGAAGTGGGCACCGGACGGCAAGAGCTTCGCCATCGTCACCACCTCGCGTGACCGTCATCACGAGTGGTACCACGTGGTCAACGCCGCCAACGGTGACGTGCGCACCGTGTTCGAGGATTCGGTCAAGACTTTCTACGAAAGCGGCCATGGCATGGTGAACTGGCAGTACCTGCCGGCCAGCGACCAGGCCATCTGGTTCTCCGAGCGCACCAACTGGGGCAACCTGTACCTGCGTGACCTCAAGACCGGCAAGGAACTGCACGCCATCACCACGGGTGAGGGCAACGTCACCCAGGTGCGTCACGTGGACCGCAAGAACCGCGAACTGTGGTTCGTCGGCGTCGGTCGCACGTCGGGTGTGAATCCGTACTACCGCCAGTTCTGGAAGGTGAGTCTGGACGGCGGCAAGCCGGTGCTGCTGACGCCGGAAGACGCCGACCACGACATCACCATGTCCAAGGACGGCACGTACTTCGTCGACCGCTACTCGACGCCGACCACACCGCCGGTGACGGTGCTGCGCTCGTCCGCCGACGGCCATGTCATCGCCACCATCGCGAAGACCGACATTTCGCGCCTGAAGGCCGCGGGCTGGGTGCCGCCGGTGCCGTTCACGGTCAAGGCGCGCGACGGCAAGACCACGCTGTACGGCATGATGTTCAAGCCGGCGAACTTCGATCCGCACAAGAAGTATCCGATCGTCGACTACATCTACCCGGGTCCGCAGACCGGTTCGGTGCGCGGCCGCAGCTTCCTGGCCTCGCGTGGTGACAACCAGGCGCTGGCCGATCTCGGTTTCGTCGTGATCGCGCTGGACGGCATGGGCACGCCGTGGCGCTCCAAGTCGTTCCACACCACGTGGTACGGCGACATGGGCGACAACACGCTGCCCGACCAGGTGGCCGGCATCAAGGAACTGGCCAAGCGTTATCCGTGGATCGACCTGTCGCGCGTTGGCATCTGGGGCCATTCCGGCGGCGGCAACGCCACCGCGGATGCGCTGTTCCGTTACCCGGACTTCTTCAAGGTCGGCTGGGCCGAGAGCGGCAACCACGACAACCGCAACTACGAGAACGACTGGGGCGAGAAGTACCAGGGTCTGCTGGTCAAGCACAAGGACGGCACCACCAACTACGACAACCAGGCCAATCAGGACATCGCCAAGAACCTGAAGGGCCATCTGATGCTGGTGCACGGTTCCATCGACGACAACGTGCCGACCGGCGAGACGCTGCTGGTGGTCGATGCGCTGATCAAGGCCAACAAGAACTTCGACATGCTCATCATCCCGAACGTGCACCACGGCTACGGCTTGACCGGCACGATGTACGCCATGCGCCGTCGCTGGGACTACTTCGTGAAGCATCTCGCCGGCGACACG
The DNA here is from genome assembly GCF_012395255.1 of Oleiagrimonas citrea. Lineage (GTDB taxonomy): Bacteria > Pseudomonadota > Gammaproteobacteria > Xanthomonadales > Rhodanobacteraceae > Oleiagrimonas > Oleiagrimonas citrea. The sequence continues at coordinate 595,452 of NZ_JAAZQD010000002.1, read as the reverse complement.
CCGCCGCCGGCGTTCCACTTCGAGCTGCCGGAGTGGATGAAGAAGATGCGTCATCACTGAGTTCGCGCTGCTGGCGACGGCAACAGGTCATCGTCGGCATGCGGTTTAGGGTGAGCGAGTTCGTTGGCCGTTCGCCATCATGCATGACGTCGGCCGCGTCGATATCAAGGGCCTGCCCGGGGAACCGGGCAGGCCCTTTTGTAAGGCTGGTGCGGGCTGACGGGACATGCCCATCTGATGGATGTTGCGGAAATTATGCGCCGCCCGGTAGGCGTACGGATGCGTGTGGACATCAGGGGGCATCGGGAAGTCCGGCCACGGCCGTCGGCGAGCCGTGCGCGTCCAGCGCGATCATCACGAAGCGCGCCTGCGTGCACACGCGGCGGTCGCCGCTGAGCAGGTCCTCGGCCGTCAGCGTCACCTCGACCTGCATCGAGCTGCGGCCGACGCCGGCGACGTGCGCGCGCAATTCGACCAGCTGGCCCTGGCGCACCGGCACGTGGAAGTCGGCCTGCTCGGAACGGCCGGTGACCACGGTCCGGCGCGCGTAGCGCGAAGCGGCGATGAAGGCGGCCTTGTCCATCCACGCCAGCGCCTGGCCGCCGAACAGCGTCCCGAGGTGGTTGGTGTGGTGCGGGAACACCATCTCCATCAGCACCGCCTCGCGCGGTGCTGCATCGGTATCGGTGGCAGCCATGCTCAGAACGCCACGTCGAAGGCGACCTCGCCCTCGACGCCGACCTGATAGGCCGACACGCGGCGCTCGAAGAAGTTGGTCACTTCCTGCACGTCCTGCAGATCCATGAAGTCGAACGGATTGGCGACCCCGTACTTCGGCGTCATGCCGAGCTGACGCAGGCGCTGGTCGGCGACGTATTCGAGGTACTGGCGCATGTCCTTCAGCGACAGGCCGGCGACGCCGCCGGCGAGCACGTCTTCGGCGAACTGCGTTTCGCAGGCGATGGCCTCCTCCAGCATTGTTTCGACGTCGGCCTGCATGGTTTCGTCGAACAGGTCCGGCTCTTCCTTGCGCACCTGCTCGATCACGGCGAAGGCGAAGGCCATGTGGCCCGATTCGTCGCGGAACACCCAGTTGGTGCCGCCGGCCAGGCCGTGCAGCAGGCCGCGCGCGCGGAAGTGGTAGACGTAGGCGAAGGCGGCGAAGAAGAACAGGCCCTCGATGCAGGCCGCGAAGCAGATCAGGTTGAGCAGGAACTGGCGGCGATGTTCGCGCGTCTCCAGGCGATCCAGCTGCTGCACCGAATCCATCCACTTGAAACAGAAGTCGCCCTTGGCGCGGATCGATGGGATGGTCTCGATGGCGGCGAACGCCTTGTGACGCGCCTCCGGATCGGGCAGGTAGGTGTCGAGCAGGGTCAGGTAGAACTGCACGTGCAGCGCTTCCTCGTACAGCTGGCGCGACAGGAACATGCGCGCTTCGGGCGCGTTGATGTGCTGGTACAGGTTCAGCACCAGATTGTTGGAAACGATGGTGTCGCCGGTGGCGAAGAAGGCGATCAGGCGCTCGACCAGGTGGCGGTCGGCGTCGCTCATCTTTTGCTTGAGGTCGGCGGTGTCCATGCCGAAGTCGACTTCCTCGACGGTCCAGGTATTGCGGATCGCGGCGCGGTACATCTCGTAGAACTGCGGGTAGCGCATCGGCCGCAGGGTCAATGCGAAGCCGGGGTCGAGCAGGCGGGATGAAGGGTTCATGGGCATTCCTTGTGCGTGCGTGTCGGTCGACCCGAGGCGGGTGCCGCGTTCGTGCGGCAGGCGTCGTCCATGCGCATCCGTGCCGTCGGGTCGTCCGTGATGCCGCATCCGTGCGGCGGGTTCGTCCATGGCTACGAAGGGGTCAGACGGAGGCGTCGGTCACTGGCAGGCCTCGCAGTACTCCGGGTTCTCCAGCGAGCAGACCACGGCGGCGTTGTCGTCCGGCTTTGTCTGCGCGGCGGTGTGGCCGACGGTGGTCTGCGCGATGCGCGTGGCCGGGCGTGAGCGCAGGTAGTAGGTGGTCTTGATGCCGGCCTTCCAGGCGTACATGTACATCGACGACAGCTGGCCGATGTTGGGGTTCTCCATGAACAGGTTCAGCGACTGGCTCTGGTCGATGTAGGCGCCGCGTGCGGCGGCGTGGTCGATCAGCGCCTTCTGCGGCAGTTCCCACGCGGTACGGTAGATGCGGCGCAGCGGTTCGGGGATGGCCGCGATGCCTTGGATCGAACCCTCGGCGCGCTTGATGGCGTCGCGCACTTCGGCAGTCCACAGGCCCAGCGTCTTCAGCTCCTCGACGAGGTGGCGGTTGACCACCACGAAGTCGCCCGACAGCGTCTCGCGCTTGAACAGGTTGGACACCTGCGGCTCGATGCATTCGTAGCAGCCGCAGATCGAGGCGATGGTGGCGGTCGGCGCGATGGCGATCAGCAGCGAGTTGCGCAGGCCGGTGTGCCGGATGGTTTCGCGCAGGGTCTGCCAGCGCTCGGCGTCGTGCGGCGCGGCGTCCGTCCAGTGGTCGAACTGCAGCTGGCCGCGCGCCGCGCGGGTGTCGGCGAAGGCCGGGTGCGCGCCGAGCTCGGCGGCCAGTTCGCTGGAGGTGTCCAGGGCGTGGAAGTAGATGTCCTCGGCGATGCGCGCCGACAGCGCGCAGGCCTCGTCGCTGTCGAACGGCAGGCGCAGGCGGAAGAATACGTCCTGCAGGCCCATCACGCCCAGGCCCACCGGACGCCACTTCATATTCGCCGCGCGCGCGGTGTCGATGGGGTAGAAGTTCAGGTCGATCACGCGGTCGAGCTGGCGCACGGCCAGACGCACGGTGTCGGCCAGCTTGTCGAAGTTGAACGACCAGCGACCGTCGTCGTCGCGCGCGAGGTGGCGCGACAGGTTGATCGAGCCGAGGTTGCACACCGCGGTCTCATCGTTGGACGTGACTTCCAGAATCTCGGTGCACAGGTTGGACAGGTGTACCGTGTTCCCGGCCACGGCGGTCTGGTTGCAGGTGGCGTTGGCGCGGTCCTTGAAGGTTATCCAGCCGTTGCCGGTCTGCGCCAGCGTGCGCAGCATGCGCGTGTACAGCTCGCGTGCGGGCAGGGTGCGCACGGCCAGGCCGTCGGCCTCGGCCTTGCGGTAGGCGGCGTCGAAGTCGTCGCCGTGCAGGTCGACCAGCTGCGGCACGGTCTTGGGGTCGAACAGCGACCAGTCCGCGCCGGCCTCGACGCGACGCATGAACTCGTCGCAGATCCAGTTGGCGAGGTTGAGGTTGTGCGTGCGACGGGCGTCGTCGCCGGTGTTGTCGCGCAGTTCCAGGAATTCCTCGATGTCGGCGTGCCACGGTTCCAGGTACACGCAGGCCGCGCCCTTGCGGCGGCCGCCCTGGTTGACCGCGGCGACCGAGGCGTCGAGCGTCTTCAGCCACGGCACCAGGCCGTTGGAGTGGCCGTTGGTGCCGCGGATCAGCGAGCCGCGCGAGCGGATGCGGGAGTAGGCCAGGCCGATGCCGCCGGCGAACTTGGACAGCTTGGCGACGTCGGCGTACTTGTCGTAGATCGCTTCCAGCGTGTCCGCGGGCGAGTCGAGCAGGAAGCACGAGGACAGCTGTTCGTGCCGCGTGCCGGCGTTGAACAGCGTCGGCGAGCTGGGGATGTAGTCGAGCGAGGAAAACAGGCCGTACAGCGCCAGCGTCTCGCCCATGTCGCCGCCGCCCAGCGCGCAGGCGATGCGCATGAAGAAGTACGGCGGGCTCTCGATCACGTGGCGCGCTTCGGGATGGCGCAGCAGGTAGCGGTCGTAGACGGTGCGTAGGCCGAAGTACTCGAAGCGGCGCGTGGCGTCGTGGTCGATGGCGTCGTCGAGCTTGCGCGCGTTGGCGGCGACGAAGGTCTGCAGGCGCTCGTTGATCAGACCCAGCTCGGCGCCGCGCGCGACCGATTGCGAGAACGACTGGATGTCCTGGCCGCGCACTTCCTTGTCGATGGTGGCGGCCAGCAGGCGCGCGGCGAGCTGGCCGTATTCGGGTTCCTCGGCGGTCAGCGCGGCGGCGGTGCGGATGGACAACTCGTCCAGTTCGCGGGTGCTGGCGCCGTCGTACAGGCCGCCGATGGTCTTGTGCGCGACGCGCATCGGGTCGACGGCGTGCAGGCCGTCGGCACAGCGCTGCACCGCGCGCACGATCTTGTTGACGTCGACCGGCTCGTGCGCGCCGTTGCGCTTGGCGACGTGCATCTGTGCGGCGTTGTGCGCCGGCGTCAGGCGGAAGGATTCGTCCGTGCCGCGCGCGGCGGTGGACGGCGAAAATGCGGGTGGGACGGACGCGTCGGCAGACGCCGCGTCCACGGGCGATGAAGCCGTTTCCGGCAGGGTGTCGAGTGGATCCATGGCGGACCTCCGGATGGGTGGACCCGCCGCGCCGATCTGGGATAGCGCGACGGGTCCGTGACTCAAACGCCTGCTCCCTCGCGCAGGGCCTGAGGGTGTCGCCATGCGGATCACGCTCGCCAACGGACCGGCGGACCGGTCCCTTCAGCGACGCGCCTCCCCGCGGAAGCGGTCACCCGCACCAGGCGGCTTCTAGGTTCGGTCCCTCGCATCTCACGGACTGCGACGGCCGGACGGCCTGGCGTGTCGGCAGGTCTTCGGGCTTGCGGCTCGAGTCGTGCGACTCACCTACTGGCCTTCGCTTCCCGGGTACAGCGACCCAGTGCGCGGGAGTGATCCCATCAAGGCGTTCGATACCGCTTACCGCTGCGGGGCAGCTCCGGATTCACACCGGATTCCCTATTGTGTCCGCCGCGAGGCGAACACCGACGAACCCAAGATATGGGGTTTTGCGGGGTGGGTCAACGCGAAATATGGAGATGCTTCGCAAATCAGACAGTTGCCGTTCCGGGTCGTGATCCGTGCTGCATGGCGCTTGTGCGCGACGCGCGCGGGCGCTACGCTGCGCCCTCGTTTCGGGTGTCCTGCGGCGTGTTCGCGACGCGGGATGAAACGGGAAGCCGGTGTGAATCCGGCGCTGCCCCCGCAACGGTGAGTGCGCGACGGCATCGATGGATGCCGCGGCGTGACCTTCCGCCACTGTGCTTCGCGGCATGGGAAGGCGGTCACGCCGGGTCCGAGGTTGGAGGATCCGCCACAAGCCCGGAGACCGGCCCGATACGTGCGACTGCGGCTTGCGCCGCGGCGCATTGTCCGGTGGCTTCGCGGAGGGCGAAGGCGGATCGAGCCGCGCCCGTTCCGGGTTTCCGCGTCCGTCCGTTTTCTCTTCCTCGTGTCGCCTTCATCCGCACCATGCCGTCGCGCGGGGCGCACGGCGAGGAGACGTTGCATGTACATCAAGATTCCGGGCGCGCCGTTCGCGTTTCTGACCCTGCTGACGGCATCGGCCGCTGCGACGGCTGCATCGCCGATGCCCGCTTCCAGCGATCTGAAACCGGTGGTGGTCACCGCCACCCGTACCGACGTGTCGCTGGACGATACGCTGGCGCCGGTCACCGTGCTCACTCGCGACGACATCGCACGCCTGCAGCCGACCTCGCTGGTCGGGTTGCTGGAAGGTCTGCCGGGCGTGAGCCTGGCCAATTCGGGCGGCATCGGTCAGCAGACATCGCTGTTCCTGCGCGGCACCAGTTCGACCCACACGCTGGTGCTGATCGACGGCGTGCGCGTCGGTTCGGTTAGTGCCGGGCTGGCTGCGTTCGAGCAGATTCCGGTCGACCAGATCGAGCGCATCGAGGTCGTGCGCGGCCCGCGTTCGTCGCTGTACGGCGCCGACGCCATCGGCGGCGTGATCCAGATCTTCACCCGCCACGGCCAGGCCGGCGAGGGCATCACGCCGTCGTTCCGCCTCACTGGCGGCGGGCACGGCTATCGCGACGGCCAGGTCGGTCTGTCCGGCGGCACGCGGCACGCCTGGTACAACCTCAGCGTCGGCGGCACCTACACGCGCGGCATCAACAGCTGCAAGCAAGGCGCCGGCACCGTGTTCGCCGGTTGCTTCACCAACGAGCCGGACGCCGACGGCTACCGCTCCTGGAACGGCCTGTTCAACGCCGGCTACCGCTGGGACAACGGCACCGAACTGGCCGGCAACTTCCTGCGCAACAAGAGCTACGTCGAATACGACGGCAGCTACCAGAACCAGAGCCGCCACGTGCAGCAGGTGGCCGGCGCGCGTCTGCGCCTGCAGCCGACCGCGGCCTGGACGGTCACGCTGACCGCGGGCCAGAGCCTGGACAAGGCCAGCAACTACAAGAACGGCACGTTCGTCGGCTACGGCGATTCGCGGCGCAACCAGTTCGGCTGGCAGAACGACATTGCGCTGGGCGACGGCCAGTTGTTGACCGTCGGTCTCGACGATCAGCACGAGCACATCGACAGCGACACCGCCTACCTGCGTACCGCGCGCGAGGACGTCGGCGCGTACGCGCAGTACCAGGCCAGCTTCGGCGCCAACGAAGTGCAGATCAGCGGTCGCCGTGACCACAACCAGCAGTTCGGCAACCACAACACCGGCGCGCTGGCCTGGGGCTATCACTTCGACGGCGGTCTGCTGCTGACAGCGTCGTACGGCACGGCGTTCCACGCGCCGACCTTCAACGACCTGTACTACCCGTCGTATCCGGGCTTCCCGCCGAGCGCCGATCCGAATCTGAAGCCGGAGAAGTCGCGCAACGTCGAGCTGGGTCTGGGCGCGGTGCACACGCACTGGCACTGGCGCGTGGACGCCTACCGCAACACCATCCGCGACCTGATCGCGCTGGACAGCCACTTCACGCCAGGCAACATCAGCCGCGCGCGTATCCGCGGCGCCGAGGCGCAGGTCGGCGGCGACGTCGGCGCCTGGCGCGTGGCCGGCTACGCGACCTGGCTGCAGCCGGAGAACCGTGACGGCGGACCGAACGACGGAAACTGGCTGCCGCGCCGCGCCGGACGCAGCGCACGCATCGACCTGGATCGCACGTTCGGCGCGTTCTCGGTCGGGACCACGGTGTCGGCCTACGGCCACCGCTACGACGATGCGGCCAACCTGCATCGCCTGGGCGGTTACACCACGGTCGATCTGCGCGCCAGCTGGCAGTTCCGTCCGCGCTGGCAGTTGCAGGCGCGCCTGGCCAATGCGCTCGACCGCGATTACGAGACGGTCTACTACTTCAATCAGCCCGGCCGCACGGCGTACTTGACGCTACGCTACACGCCTTCACGCTGATCCACGCAGGCGGGCGCGGCGCTTGATCGGCGTCGCGCCCGCGTCGATAGTGGAGCCATGACCGTCATCGCGCCCCTGAAACTGCACGCCGATCTCGATTTGCGCGCCTGCGTGGACGCGTTCGCGCTGCCGTGGACGCCTTCGCCCGCGGCCGGCGTCGAGCGGCGCCTGATCGAGCGTGATGGCGCCGAGGCCGCGCGCGCCACCTCGCTGGTGCGCTACGCGCCCGATTCACGCTTTCCCTCGCACACGCATCCGCGCGGCGAGGAGATTTTGGTGCTGGAGGGCACCTTCGGCGACGAGTTCGGCGACTATCCGCCCGGCACGTACCTGCGCAATCCGCCAGGTTCCAGCCACGCGCCGCGCACCGACGAAGGCTGCACGATCTTCGTCAAGCTGCGGCACATGCACCCGCTGGAATCCGAGCGGGTCGTCGTTGACACTGCCGAACGCCCTTGGTGCGCGAGTGCCGTGCGCGGACTGGAGATCATGCCGCTGGGCGGTTTCCGTGGTGAGCGCGCTGCGCTTGTACGGCTGGCGTCCGGCACGCGCGTGCCGCTGCGCCGACATGCGGGCGGCTGCGAACTGCTAGTGCTGGGCGGCGCACTGCGGGACGACGATGGCACCTATCCGGCCGGCACCTGGCTGCGGCTTCCGCGCGGCTCGCGGCAGTCGGTGTCCAGCGACAAGGGCTGCACGGTCTTCGTGAAGGCCGGTCACCTGCGTTGAGCGCGCATCAGTCGGGGCGATGCGGCAGCGCCAGATAGTCCTGGCTCTGCATCTCGATCAGGCGCGATTCGGTGCGTCCGAATTCGGCGCGTAGGCGGTCGCCCTCGTACAGGTCGATGATCGGTGCGGCGGCCGACAGCACCAGCTTCACGTGGCGGTCGTAGAACTCGTCGACCAGATGGATGAAGCGCCGCGCCGGATCGTTGTTGTACAGACCGAAGATCGGCACGTTGCCGATGACCACGGCGGGGAAGCGCCGCGCGAGCTCGATGTAGTCGTCGTTGCCGCGCGGGCCGTCGCACAGCGCGTCGAAGTCGAACCAGGCGATGTTGTCGGCGCGGCGCTGCACGGCGATCGGGCGGTCGTTGATGCGCAGTTCGCCGCCCTCGGCGACGACGCCCTCGGCGTAATCGGCGAAGATGCGCTGCAGCACGTGACTGGCCTCGGGACCGGGCGGCGTCTGGTAGATCGGCGCCTGTTCCAGCGCGCGCAGGCGCCAGTCGTGGCCCGAGGTCATCTCCAGCACCCGGCAGTGCTGCTCGATCTGGCGGATGGCGGGCATGAAGCGCGCGCGCTGCAGACCGTCGGCGTAGAGGTTCGCCGGCGCGGTGTTGGAGGTGGTGACCAGCGCCACGCCACGCGCGAACAGGCCGCGTAGCAGGCCGCCGAGGATCATCGCGTCGCCGATGTCGTCGACGATGAACTCGTCCAGGCACAGCACGCGGGCACGCGCGGCGAGGTCGGCGGCGACCTGCTGCAGCGGGTCGCTCTGCTGGCGCTTTTCGTGCTCGCGCAGGGCCTCGTGGACTTCGCGCATGAAACGATGGAAATGTCGTCGCAACGCCACGCCCTGCGGCAGGCCGGCGACGAACAGGTCCATCAGAAAGGTCTTGCCACGGCCGACACGGCCCCACAGGTACAGGCCGTCGGGCGCGTCCGGCACATCGTTGTTCAGCAGCGAGCGCAGGCGGCCGAGTACGCCGCGTTCAGGACGCGGGCGTGCGCAGAGTGCGTCGTGCAGCCGGTCGAACTCGACCAGCGCGGCTTGCTGGGACGGATCGCTCTCCCAGCGATGCGCGGCCACGCCTTCGCGGTAGCGTTGGCTGGGACGGATCGCGTGGTCGGCGTCTGCGTGCGGCGCCGGATCGAACTCAGGCATCGCGCTCGCTCGGCAGCCAGCTGCGCACGCCGTTCTTGATCGCGCCGCGCAGGTCCATCAGACGGCGGTGGAAGAAGTGGCTGGTTTCGGGCATGCGTACCAGGTTGGGCGCGGGCTTCAACTTTTCCGCCCAGTCGAACACGGCGTCCGGATCGACCACCTCGTCTTCTTCGCCCTGGACGATGAGCCAGGGGCAGGCGGGCATCTCGAAGCCTTCGAAGTCCCAGCGCCCGACCGGTGGCGCCACGGTGATCAGTGCGTCGGCGCCCAGGCGCGCGGCATTGCGCAGCGCCACGTAGCTGCCGAAGGAGAAGCCGGCCAGCCAGATTGCATCGTCGGTGCGGCGGCTGCGCACCCAGTCGACCACGGCGGCCAGGTCGTCGCCCTCGCCGATGCCTTCGTCGTACTCGCCCTCCGACGCGCCGACGCCACGGAAGTTGAAGCGCACGGTGGCCAGACCCGATTCGCGCAGGCTGCGCTCGAGCATGGTCACGACCTTGTTGTGCATGGTGCCGCCGTGCTGCGGATGCGGGTGGCAGATAATGGCCACACCGCGGCGCGCACTGCTTTCCGGCAGGTCGACGGCCACTTCGAGCCGGCCGACGGGACCGCGCAGCGCGAAGCTGCACGCCGCGTCCGGAAACGTCTCGGGTGCGGGGGATAGGGTGGTTTCGGTCATCGCAACATCATAACCGCGCCGTTGCCCGCGTGCGTGAGGTGGGCGGAGCGCGATTCCACAAGTGTCTGATTGAATTTGATTAATAACCGGGTTCCCGGAGAGCGGCAAGGGTCGCCAGTCATGTTGTGCAAAGCCGCTGCACGCTGCGGTGGAGCGGGTCCGCATACGAAAATGCCGCCCGAAGGCGGCATTTCAAGTCCACGGGCAGGCGCGATGCGCGCCCGCGAAGATTATTTGGACTGGCTGACCATCCACTTCACGGTGGCGGCGACCTGTGCGTCGGACAGCGACGGATTGCCGCCGCGGGCCGGCATGTGGTTGCCGTCCGGGCCGGTGTAGCCCTCTTCGGCATGCTTGATGAGGGTGTCGATGCCCTGGGCGATGCGCGGCGCCCAGTTGGCCTTGTCGCCCAGCTTCGGCGCGCCGGCGACGCCGGCGGTGTGGCAGCTGTGGCACAGGTGACCGTAGATGGTCTTGCCGTCGGTGGTGCCGCCGTAGGCGACCTGTGCGGCGGCGGCCTTGGCGGCAGCGGCCTGCGCGGCCTGCATGGCGGCGAAACCGGACTTGCCGGCGTAGACGCCGCCGACCGGCGCGATACGCTGCTCGGTCACCTGGCGTGCGCCCGGAACGTCATCCTTCGGCGCATCGCTATAGATGTGCCAGGCCAGGAAGATCAGGACCAGCGCAACCAGCACCAGGAAGAAGATGACCATGGAGAACTGACGCAGAAAACTCTGGTCGGATTTGCTGATAGGACCGCTCACTCGTCGTTCCTCATTGTGTTGAATACGGCCGGAGAGCTGCCGGCTCAGCGCATGCAAAGGTTGCGAGTATAGCGGGCCGGGCGGGGTGGAAAAAGCGCACCCGGAAGCGATTCGCCGATGGCTTGTGCCATCAGTCATGTCGCGTCTGTGTCAACTGGCAGTGTTACAGAACGTTTAGGACCTTCTATGCTACGCGCAAGGATGGGCAAGAAGGCCGCTTTGCAGTGCGCGTCGACACCATTTCCGCGGGAGCGGGGAACGGTCCGGCGACGTGTCGTGGCGGACGGACTCATGCAGGGCGCGGATCGAAGCGCGCTGGGCATTTCATAAACGGAGCAATTCCATGTCGCGTTGGAAAATCGCGCTGATCGTCATTGTCGTCATCGTTCTTGCCCTGCTCGGTCTGAGCATGTGCCAACACCGTGCGAAGAACGTCGCAGCGGACGGCAAGAATGGTGCGCCGACGGCGGCCAAGGCAGACGGTCAGAATGGTGACAACGCCCCGGTGCCGGTCACCGTGGTGCCGGTGACCAAGAAGAATGTGCCGGTCTACCTGACCGCGCTGGGCACGGTGCAGGCGCTGAACACCGTCAGCGTGCGCCCGCAGGTGGGCGGCCAGCTGCTGAAGCTGACGTTCGATGAAGGTCACCCGGTGAAGAAGGGACAGGTGATCGCCAAGATCGACCCGCGCACCTACCAGTCCACCTACGATCAGGCCGTGTCCCGGCGGAATCAGGACCGGGCCCAGCTGGCGACCGCGCGCGGCAATCTCAAGCGCAGCGAGGACCTGATCAAGAAGGGCTTCATTTCGCGCCAGGATCTGGATACGCAGCGCAACACCGTGCATCAGCTCGAGGCGGCGGTGGCCGGTGACAACGCCAGCATCCGCGACGCCAAGATCAATCTGGACTACACCGACGTCACCTCGCCGATCGATGGCCTGGCCGGCATCCGCCAGGCCGACCCGGGCAATGTGCTGTCGACCAGCGACACCATCGTGGTGCTGACCCAGGTGCATCCGATCAATGTGCTGTTCACCCTGCCCGAGCAGGATCTGGACCGCGTGCGCCGCGCGCAGGCGGCGCAGGGCAGTCTGCCGGTCACCGCGCTCGATCGCGTCGACAGCCATGTCGTGGCCGATGGCGGCAAGCTGAAGGTCATCAACAACCAGATCGACACCAGCACCGGCACCTTCCAGTTGAAGGCCGAGTTCGCCAACGCCCACAACGAGTTGTGGCCGGGCCAGTTCGTCAATGTGCGCATGCAGGTGAACACGGTCGACAACGGCCTGGTGGTGCCGACGCAGGCGGTGCAGCGCGGCCCGGACGGCGACTACGTATATGTGGTCGGCAAGGACGACACCGTGCAGATGCGTTCGGTCCAGGTTTCGGGCGAGGCCAGCGACACCGAGTCGCTGATCGGCAGCGGACTGAAGCTGGGCGAGCGTGTGGTCACCGAGGGCCAGTTCCGCCTCAAGCCGGGACGCAAGGTCAAGGCCTACAAGCCGGGCGAAGTGCCCAAGGCGCCAACCGCCGAGGAAATCAAGAAGGCGGCGCAGGACAGCGGGCGGCGCCGGCGCTGATCCGGTCGCGCAGAACGTTCATGGACAGGATTTCGTCCCCAATCGCAGGAATCGCATAGCGTGGGCTTCTCTAGCATCTTCATTCGCCGTCCGATCGCCACTTCGCTGCTGATGGCGGCGGTGCTGCTGCTGGGCATCCTCGGCTACCGCGCCCTGCCGGTGTCGGCGCTGCCGGAAATCGACGCGCCGACGCTGGTGGTGACGACGCAGTATCCGGGCGCCAGCGCGCAGACCGTGGCCACCCTGGTGACCACGCCGCTGGAGCGCCAGCTGGGCCAGATCTCCGGCATCGACATGATGAGTTCGGACAGCTCCGCGGGGCTGTCGACCATCGTGCTGCAGTTCAACATGAAGCGCGACATCGACGTCGCCGCGCAGGACGTGCAGTCCGCGCTGCGCGCCGCGAGGCTGCCGGGGGGGTTGCCGTACCAGCCGGTCTACAACCGCGTGAATCCGGCCGATGCGCCGATCATGACCCTGGTGATGACTTCCGACAGCCTGCCGCTGCGCGAGGTCAACAACTACGCCGACTCGATCATCGCGCAGAAGCTGTCGCAGGTATCCGGCGTCGGTCTGGTGTCGATTGCCGGCAACGTCAAGCCGGCGGTGCGCGTGCAGGTCAATCCGGCGCAGCTGGGCAATCTCGGCCTGACCATGGAGGACGTGCGCAGCGCGCTGACCCGCGCCAACGTCAACGCCGCCAAGGGCACCCTCAACGGCGCTACCCAGACCTATTCCATCGGCACCAACGATCAGCTGTCCAGCGCCAAGGAATACGGCGACGTCATCATCAGCTACAAGGACGGCGCGCCGGTGCATCTGCGCGACGTGGCCAAGGTGATCGACGGCGTCGAGAACGACCAGCTGGCGGCCTGGGCGAACGGCAAGCCGGCGGTGCTGCTGGACATCCGTCGCCAGCCCGGCGCCAACATCATCGGTACGGTCGAGCGCATCCACCGGATGATTCCGCAGCTGCGCAGCGTGCTGCCCGACGGCGTGCATCTGGGCGTGTTCGCCGACCGCACGGTGACCATCCGCGCCTCGGTGCGCGATGTGCAGTTCACGTTGATCCTCACCGTGCTGTTGGTAGTCGCGGTGATCTTCGTGTTCCTGCGACGACTGTGGGCGACGGTGATTCCGTCGGTGGCGGTGCCGCTGTCGCTGCTGGGCACGTTCGCGGTGATGTCGTTCACCGGTCTGTCGCTGGACAATCTGTCGCTGATGGCGCTGACCGTGGCCACCGGTTTCGTGGTCGACGATGCGATCGTGATGATCGAGAACATCGTGCGCTACATCGAGCAGGGCAAGGACGGTCCCGAGGCCGCCGAGCTCGGCGCGCGCGAGATCGGTTTCACGGTGCTGTCGCTGACCGTCTCGCTGATCGCGGTGTTCCTGCCGCTGCTGCTGATGCCCGGCGTCACCGGTCGCCTGTTCCATGAATTCGCCTGGGTGCTGACGGCGGCGGTGGCGATCTCGATGCTGGTTTCGCTGACGTTGACGCCGATGATGTGCGCCTACCTGCTGAAGGCCGACGCATTGCCGGAGGGCGACGACGCGCACGAGCGCGCGGCCAAGGCCGGCAAGCGCACCCTGTGGTCGCGCACCGTGGGCCTGTACGAGCGCAGCCTGGACTGGGTGCTGGCCCATCAGCGATTGACCATGCTGGTGTTCGGATTGTCTGTCCTGGTCACGGTCGGCCTGTACATGGCCATCCCCAAGGGCCTGCTGCCGGAGCAGGACACCGGCATGATCACCGGCGTGGTGCAGGCCGACGACAACATCGCCTTCAAGGCGATGGAGCAGCGCACGCGCGCGGTTGCCGACGCGCTGCGCAAGGATCCGGCCGTGTCCGGCGTGGCCGCCTTCATCGGCGCCGGCTCGGTGAATCCGACGCTGAACCAGGGCCAGCTCAGTATCGTGCTGAAGCCGCGCGGCGAGCGCGGCGACCTGCAGAGCGTGGTCGCGCAGCTGCAGAAGGACGTGGCCAATATTCCCGGCGTGGCGCTGTACCTGAAGCCGGTGCAGGACATCACCCTCGACACGCGCGTGGCCGCTACCGAGTATCAGTACGCGATGTCGGACGTGAACAGCGACGAGCTGGCCACCTACGCGGCGAAGATGACCGACGCCATGCGCCAGCTGCCGCAGCTGGCCGATGTCGACAACAACCTGGCCGACAAGGGCCGTGCGCTGCACCTGACCATCGATCGCGAGAAGGCCAGCCGTCTCGGTGTGCCGGTGCAGACCATCGACGACACGCTGTACGACGCCTACGGCCAGCGCCAGATCTCCACCATCTTCACCCAGCTCAACCAGTACCGCGTGGTGCTGGAGGTGGCACCGCAGTTCCGCAACAGCGCCGACCTGCTGAACAAGCTCACCGTGCGCAGCAACGGCAGCGGTGCGCTGACCGGTTCCAACGCGACCAGCTACGGCATGGTGAGGTCGGCCAACTCGTCGACGGCGACCGGTATCGGCCAGTCCAACACCGGCATTCCGCTGGGCAGCGGCGGTAACGTGCCGCTGGCCAGTCTGGTCAGCGCGAAGGTCAACAACGCGCCGCTCATCATCAGCCATCAGAACCAGCTGCCGGCGGTGACCATCTCGTTCAATCTGGCGCCGGGCTACTCGTTGTCCGAGGCTGTGGACGCCATCCACAAGGCCGAGAATCAGCTCAACGCGCCGGCGTCGGTGCAGGCGCAGTTCATCGGCAAGGCGGCCGAATTCTCGTCCTCGGTCGGCGATGAGGTCCTGCTGCTGCTGGCGGCCATCGTGGTGATCTACATCGTGCTGGGCGTGCTCTACGAGAGCTACATCCATCCGCTGACGATCATCTCCACACTGCCGCCGGCGGGCGTCGGCGCGCTGCTGGCATTGATGATCTTCGGCATGAGCCTGTCGGTGGACGGCATCGTCGGCATCATCCTGCTGATCGGCATCGTGAAGAAGAACGCGATCATGATGATCGACTTCGCCATCGAGGCGAAGCGCACCGGCATGAACGCGCACGACGCCATCCGACGCGCCTGTCTGCTGCGTTTCCGGCCGATCATGATGACCACCTTCGCGGCCCTGTTCGGCGCGCTGCCGCTGGCCTTCGGCACAGGCATCGGTTCCGAGCTGCGTCAGCCGCTGGGCGTGTCGATCGTCGGCGGCCTGTTGCTGTCGCAGTTGGTGACGCTGTACACCACGCCGGTGATCTATCTGTACATGGAGCGTTTCGCCGATTGGCTGGCCGCGCGTCGCGAGCGTCATGCGCTGCGTCTGGCCGAGCGGCAGGGAGCGGCGTGACCGGCGGCGATCGAACATGAACATCTCCGCGCCCTTCATTCGCCGCCCCATCGGCACCTCGCTGTTGGCGCTGGGCGTGCTGATCGCCGGCATCGTCTGCTACCGCCTGCTGTCGATCAGCGCGCTGCCGCAGGTGAACTTCCCGGCGATCTTCGTCACCGCCAGCCAACCCGGCGCGGACGCATCGACCATGGCCACGACGGTGGCGGCCCCGCTGGAGCGCCACCTCGGCCAGGTGCCGGGTGTCGAGCGCATGCGCTCGCGCAGTTCCGAAGGCAGCATGTTCGTCATCCTGTTCTTCCAGGGCGGGGTGAACCTGGACCAGGCCGCGCAGCAGGTGCAGGCGGCGATCAACGCGGCGCAGCCGGATCTGCCCTCGGGCCTGACCTCGCCACCGGTCTATCGCAAGGCCAATCCCAACGACGATCCGGTGCTGCAGATCGCGCTGACCTCCGACACCGAGCCGCTGTCGGAACTCTACGACCGCGCCAGCACGCTGCTTGCACCGCGTCTGAGCCAGCTTCCGGGCGTGTCCAACGTCGACGTGTCCGGCAGCGCGCAGCCGGCCGTGCGTGTGGACGTGAACCTGCGCGCGCTGAACGCGATGGGTCTGTCGTCCAATGAACTGCGCAACGCGCTGACCGCGGCCAACGTGACCTCGCCGCTGGGCTTCCTCGACGACGGTCACAGCACCATGGCGGTGACCGCCAACGACCAGCTGCACAATGCCGAGGACTTCGCCAACCTCATCATCGCCGTGCGCAACGGCACGCCGGTGCGCCTGAAAGATGTGGCGCACGTCTACCAGGGGGCCGAAGACAGCTTCCAGGCGGCCTGGTTCAACGGCAAACCGGCCATCGAACTGGACTTGTTCAAGCGTCCGGACGCCAACATCATCGACACCGTCGACAGCATCAAGGCCGCGCTGCCGGGCGTGCGCACGCTGCTGCCACCGGGCACGAAGATGACGCCGTACTACGACGGCACGCCGACCATCCGCGATTCGGTGCGCGAGGTGCAGCTGACCCTGCTGATCAGTCTCGGCATGGTGGTGCTGACCATGGCGCTGTTCCTGCGCCGCCTGGCGCCGACAGTGATCGCCGCCATCGCCATGCCGATGTCGCTGGCCGGCGCGTTCATCGCCATGTATCTGCTGCATTTCACGCTGGACAACCTGTCGCTGCTGGCGCTGGTCATCGCCATCGCCTTCGTGGTTGACGACGCCATCGTCATGATCGAGAACGTCATCCGGCATGTCGATGCGGGCATGCCGCCGCGCGAGGCGGCGCTGAAGGGCGCACGCGAGATCGGCTTCACCATCGTCTCGATCACCGCCTCGCTGGTCGCGGTGTTCATTCCGCTGATGTTCGCGCCCGGCTTCATCGGGCTGTTCTTCAACGAGTTCACCGTCACGTTGGTCGCCGCGATTCTGGTCTCGGCGGTGGTGTCGCTGACGCTGACGCCGTCGCTGTGCGCGGTGTTCCTGCGTCCGACGGCGGCGGCCAAGACCACTCGCGTCGGCCATGTGCTGGAGCGTTTCCACGACGGCATGCTCAACGTCTACCGCGGCTCGCTGCGCTGGGCGTTGCGGCATCCGTTGCTGATGTCGCTGTCACCGCTGATCCTGATCTTCGTCACCGTGTTCCTGTTCGGCCGCATCCACGCCGGCCTGTTCCCGCCGCAGGACACCGGCCTGATCTGGGCCCGCGCCAGCGGCGGCGCCACGCTGTCCTTCGCCGACATGAAGGCGCGCCAGAAACGCATCACACAGATGTTCCTGGCCGATCCCGCGGTGGAGTACGTCGGCGCCAATCTGGGCAGCGGGCGGCACGGCAGCAGTGGCCGATTCAGCATCCAGCTCAAGCCACTGGGCAAGGGGCGGCGCGTTTCGACCCAGCGGGTGGTGGCGCGGCTCAGCGCCAAGGCATCCAAATTCCCGGATCTGGAAGTGCGCATGCGCGCGCACCAGGACCTGTGGAGCGGCGGAGGCGGCGGTACCAGTCAGGGCGCGCAGTACAGCGTCGGCCTGAAGGGCAACGACCTGAAGCAGCTGCAGGTCTGGCTGCCGAAGCTGGTCGACGAATTGAAGAAGAATCCGATCTTCCGCGACGTCGGTTCGGACGTGGACGAATCCGGTCTGCGCCAGAACATCGTCATCGACCGCTCCACGGCCAGCCGCCTTGGCGTCACGCCGGCGGCGGTGGACGATGCGCTGTACAACGCCTTCGGCCAGCGGCAGGTGTCGACGATCTACTCGGATACCAGCGAGTACCAGGTCGTGGTCAATGCCCTGCCCAGTCAAACCGCCACGCCAGCGGCGCTCGATCACGTCTACGTCACCACGACCAACGGCACGATGATCCCGATTTCCGCTGTGGCGCGGCAGGAGCCGGGGCTGGCGCCGACCCAGATCACGCACGAAGACCAGTTCACCACCATGGACCTCAGCTTCAATCTCGCGCCGGGCGTGGGTATGGGCGAGGGCATGGCGGCCGTGCGCAAGACCATTCGCGACATGCGTCTGCCGGGCGACATCCAGCTGAATCTGGGCAGCGGCTTCCGCCGTCTGCAGGAAAGCGCCGCCAGCATGCCGGTGCTGCTGCTGGGCGCGATTCTCGCGGTCTACATCGTGCTGGGCATGCTTTACGAGAGCCTGATCCATCCGATCACCATCGTGTCGACCATTCCCTCGGCGGGCACCGGCGCGCTGGCGGCGCTGCTGCTGGCGCACATGGAGCTGTCGATCGTGGCGATGATGGCGCTGGTGCTGCTGATCGGCCTGGTCAAGAAGAACGCAATCATGATGATCGACTTCGCCCTGGTCGCGCAGCGCGAGCAGGGCATGTCGCCGCGCGACGCCATCTTCGAGGCCTGCATCGTGCGTTTCCGACCGATCATGATGACCACCATGGTGGCGATCCTCGCGGCTCTGCCGCTGGCGATCGGCCTCGGCGCAGGCGCCGAGCTGCGTCGCCCGCTGGGCGTGGCCGTGATCGGCGGCCTGCTCATTTCGCAGAGTCTGACCCTGCTCAGTACACCGGCCATCTACCTCGTCTTCACGTGTCTGTCCGAACGCTGGAAGGGCTTCCGCGCGCGGCGACGCGAACGCCGTCGGCAACGGCGGCTGCGCATGGCCTGAAGGCGCTTGTTGATCCGCGGTCGATCTGCGGCATGGAGTCCGAACCCTGCGCAGGCGTGCCCATTGTGGTGTCTTGCATGGTAGTCGTGCGTGCTTCGCCATGCGCTCGTTCGCGGCCTCGTGCAGAAGACGCCATGGCTGGTCGCTTTGCCCCGCCCGCGCGAAACCGCGACAATGGGCGCTGGCGTGCGTCGCGTCGAATGCTTGCAACGCCCGCATCCGCCCGCATGTCCCTATGCGCATTCGCGCCGTTCCGCGCTACGCGCCGGGTCGCGCCGCCCCCTGAATTCGCAAGAGAGCCCGAGCACTCATGTCCAAGACCCCGAAGATCATCTACACGCTGACCGACGAAGCTCCGTTCCTGGCCACGCAGTCGCTGCTGCCGATCATCGACGCCTTCACCGACACCGCCGGTGTGGCGCTGGAGACGCGTGACATCTCGCTGGCCGGACGCATCCTGGCGCAGTTCCCGGACATGCTGAAGGACGAGCACAAGGTGTCCGACGACTTGACAGAGCTGGGTGAGCTGGCCAAGACGCCGGAAGCCAACATCATCAAGTTGCCCAACATCAGCGCCTCGGTGCCGCAGATCAAGGCGGCGGTGAAGGAGCTGCAGAGCCAGGGCTACGCGCTGCCGGACTACCCGGACGAGCCGAAGACCGACGAGGAGAAGGCGATCCGCGCGCGCTACGACAAGGTCAAGGGCAGTGCGGTGAATCCGGTGCTGCGCGAGGGCAATTCCGACCGCCGCGCACCGAAGTCGGTCAAGGCCTACGCACGCAAGCATCCGCACCGCATGGGCGCGTGGAGCAAGGATTCCAAGACCCACGTCGCGCACATGGACGACGGCGATTTCTACGGCAGCGAGAAGTCCGCCACGATGGTCAAGGCCGGCGCGCTGAAGATCACCCTGCACGGCGCCGACGGCAGCACCACGGTGCTGAAGGAATCGGTGCCGGTGCTGGAAGGCGAGATCGTCGACGGCTCAGTGATGAGCCGCAAGCAGCTGGCGGTCTTCATCGACGCGCAGATCGCCGACGCCAAGGCGTCCGGCGTGCTGTTCTCGGTGCATCTGAAGGCGACCATGATGAAGGTCTCCGATCCGATCATCTTCGGCGTCGTGGTCAACGAGTTCTACAAGGCGGTGCTGGACAAGCACGCCGAGGCGCTCAAGCAGATCGGCTTCAGTGCCAACAACGGCATCGGCGATCTGTACGCGCGCATTGCCTCGCTGCCGGAAGACCAGCAGAACGCCATCAAGGCCGACATCGACGCGCTGTACGCCGAGCGTCCGCCGCTGGCGATGGTCAACTCGGACAAGGGCATCACCAACCTGCACGTGCCCAGCGATGTCATCATCGACGCCTCGATGCCGGCGATGATCCGCGACTCCGGCAAGATGTGGAACGCGCAGGGCGAGCGTCAGGATGCCAAGGCGATCATTCCCGATCGTTCCTATGCCGGCGTCTACCAGGCGGTCATCGAGGACTGCAAGGCGCACGGTGCGTTCGATCCGGCGACCATGGGCAGCGTGCCCAATGTCGGTCTGATGGCGCAGAAGGCCGAGGAATACGGTTCGCACGACAAGACCTTCCAGGTCCCGGCCGATGGCACCGTGAAGGTGACCGATGCCGACGGCAACGTGGTCTTCGAGCACGCCGTCGAGGCTGGCGACATCTGGCGCATGTGCCAGGTCAAGGACGCGCCGGTGCGCGACTGGGTCAAGCTGGCCGTGACCCGCGCCCGCGACAGCGACACGCCGGCGGTGTTCTGGCTGGACGAGAACCGCGCCCACGACGCGCAGCTGATCGCCAAGGTCGAGACCTACCTGAAAGACCACGACACCGACGGTCTGGACATCCAGATTCTGTCGCCGGTCGAGGCCACGAAGCATTCGCTGGCGCGCATTCGCGAAGGCAAGGACACCATTTCGGTGACCGGCAACGTGCTGCGCGACTACCTCACCGACCTGTTCCCGATCATGGAGCTGGGCACCAGCGCCAAGATGCTGTCGATCGTGCCGTTGATGGCCGGCGGCGGCCTGTTCGAGACCGGCGCTGGCGGCAGCGCGCCCAAGCACGTGCAGCAGTTCGTCGAGGAGAACCACCTGCGCTGGGATTCGCTGGGCGAATTCCTGGCCCTGGCGGCCTCGCTGGAGCACCTGGGCAAGACCTACGACAACGCTCGCGCCAAGCTGCTGGCCGATGCGCTGGACAAGGCGACCGGCCAGTTCCTGGATGCCAACCGTTCGCCTTCGCGCAAGGTCGGCGAGCTGGACAACCGCGGCAGCCATTTCTATCTGGCGATGTACTGGGCGCAGGCCCTGGCCGCGCAGGACGACGACGCCGAGATGAAGCAGGTGTTCGGCGCGCTGGCCGAGATGCTGGCGGCGAACGAGCAGGCCATTGTCGACGAGCTGAACGCGGTGCAGGGTCAGCCGGTGGACATGCACGGCTACTACCACGCGGATCTCGACCGCGTCGGTCAGGCCATGCGTCCGAGCAAGACCTTCAACGCCGCGCTGGCGAAGTTGTCGCAATCGGTGTGATCGACGTCCGGTCTGGCCGGGACCGTTGATCCATCATGGAACATCGGCGTCGCGCGGTTCGTGCGGCGCCGATGTCTTTCGACAAGGAGAAACGGCATGCGAATACTGGTGACCGGCAGTGCGGGCCATCTGGGCGAAGCCCTGATGCGCACGTTGCGCGCGGACGGACAGGAGGCTGTGGGCCTGGATCGCGTGGCTTCGCCCTGCACGGACCGTGTCGGTTCCATCGCCGATGCCGCCACCGTGCGCGCGGCGGTCGGCGGCATCGACGTGGTGCTGCACACCGCCACGTTGCACAAGCCGCACATCGCCACGCACACGCGGCAGGATTTCATCGACACCAACATCACCGGCACGCTGAATCTGCTCGATGCCGCGGTCGATGTCGGCGTGCGCGCGTTCGTCTTCACCAGCACCACCAGCAGTTTCGGCGACGCGATGACGCCGCCCCCCGATGCACCGGCGGCGTGGATCACCGAGGACACCGTGCCGCAGCCGAAGAACATCTACGGCGCGACCAAGCTGGCTGCCGAGGATCTGTGCCGGCTGGCGCACCGCAACCAGGGGCTGAATTGTCTGATCCTGCGCACCTCGCGCTTCTTTCCCGAGGCCGACGACCTGCCGGCGTCGCGCGAGACCTTCGCGGACGCCAACCTGAAGGTCAACGAATTCCTGCATCGACGTGTCGCCATCGAGGATGCGGTCGACGCGCATCTGTGCGCCATCGAGCGCGCGCCGCAGCTCGGTTTCGGCCGCTACATCATCAGCGCGACCACGCCGTTCCGGCGTGAGGACGCGGCGGCCCTGCGGCGCGACCCCGCCGCGGTGATGGATCGCCGCGTGCCCGGCTGGCGTGAGGCCTACGCGGCGCTGGACTGGCGCATGGCGCCGTCGCTGGATCGCGTCTACGACAATGCCCGGGCGCGTGAGGCGCTGGGCTGGCAACCGCGCGACGATTTCGCGACCGTGCTCGCGCGGGTGCGCGAGGGTGGCGCGGTGCTGGGCGCCATGGCGCATCGTCTGGGTATCAAGGGCTATCACGGCGATCGCTATCGCGACGGACGCTATCCGGTCGAGCGCGCCTGACCGACAAACGACTGTCGGCATGTGCGGCCATCCCGGTTACGATGAGCGCATCGCGAGCCGCTGCCGGCCGGTAGCGGCCGCCGTCGAAACGCATGGGCGTCGCCGGCGCCGTGCAACGTTCCCTTTTCCGTCTGCGTTGCGCGCGGACGTGCACTTTCCCGAGAGAGGAATCCTCCATGAAATCCAGAGCCGCCGTTGCATGGGAAGCGGGCAAGCCGCTGTCCATCGAGGAAGTCGAAGTCGCCAAGCCGAAGAAGGGCGAGGTGCTGGTGCGCATCGTCGCTACCGGTGTGTGCCACACCGATGCCTACACACTGTCGGGCAAGGATCCGGAAGGCCTGTTCCCGGTGATCCTGGGCCACGAGGGCGGCGGCATCGTCGAGGAAGTCGGCGAGGGCGTGACTTCGCTCAAGCCCGGCGACCACGTGATTCCGCTGTACACGGCCGAATGCGGAAAGTGCAAGTTCTGCCTGTCCGGCAAGACCAACCTGTGCCAGGCGGTGCGCGCCACCCAGGGCAAGGGCGTGATGCCGGACGGCACCTCGCGCTTCTCCCTCGGCGGTAAGCAAATCCTGCACTACATGGGCACCAGCACGTTCTCCGAGTACACCGTGGTGCCGGAGATCTCGCTGGCCAACATTTCCAAGGAAGCGCCGCTGGACAAGGTTTGCCTGCTCGGCTGCGGCATCACCACCGGCATCGGTGCGGTGCTCAACACCGCCAAGGTCGAACCCGGTTCCACCGTGGCCATCTTCGGCATGGGCGGCATCGGCCTGTCGGTGGTGCAGGGTGCGGTCATGGCCAAGGCTTCGCGCATCATCTGCGTCGACCTGAATGCGGACAAGTTCGATATGGCGAAGAAGCTCGGCGCGACCGACTTCGTCAACCCGAAGGACTACCCGGACACGCCGATCCAGGATGTCATCGTCGACATGACCGACGGCGGCGTCGACTACTCGTTCGAGTGCATCGGCAACGTGCACGTGATGCGCTCGGCGCTGGAGTGCTGCCATAAGGGCTGGGGCGAGTCGACCATCATCGGTGTCGCCGGCGCCGGCGAGGAGATCAGCACCCGTCCGTTCCAGCTGGTCACCGGGCGCGTGTGGCGCGGTTCGGCCTTCGGCGGCGTGAAGGGCCGCACGCAGCTGCCCGGCTACGTCGAGCGGTATCTCAAGGGCGAGATCAAGATCGACGAGATGATCACCGAGGTGATGCCGCTGGAGGACATCAATCGCGCTTTCGATCTGATGCACGAGGGCAAGGTGATCCGCTCGGTCATCCGCTACTGAGCCGACGTCTGGACGCCGAATCGCGGACCGCTGCCCCGGACCGCGATTCGGCGATAAGCTGGAGAAGAGGTCCGCTCGGTAGATTGCAGGGGGTGCTGAACGGCGCGCCGGGTGCCTGCGCCGTAGGCAGATCGGAGCGAAATTCGTGTGTGCGCCAGTGGGCAGCAAGCGCTGCGATGCCTTGACGCTTCCGGTCCAGGCCTATGTAATATCGCCTCTTTTCGTGCGCGCGACGCGCGCGCGAGACCCCAATTCACGATTATGGACATCCAGTTCTATGCCTTCGACCGCCGTTCTCATCGACGGGGCGTTCTTTCTCGCCCGTTTCCGCAAGGTCTACACCGATCGCGACGCCAATGATCCGCGCGTCGTGGCCAAGACCGCCTTCACCATGGCCATCGAGCACATCCGCGCGCTGGATCGGCCCAAGGATGCGCTGTTCCGCATCTTTTTCTACGACTGCGAGCCGCTGGACAAGGTGTTCCAGCGTCCGGTGAGCGGCAACGAGATCGACTTCGGCGACAGCGGCATGGCGCATTTCCGCTGGGACCTGCACGATAACTTGCGTCGCCAGCGCAAGATGGCGTTGCGTCTGGGTCGTCTGAGCGATCGTGGCGGCGAGTGGCAGCTCAAGCGCGCCGCGTTGCAGAGCCTGCGCGAAGGCGCGCTGTCGTGGGACGATCTGCGCGACGATCACTACGAACTGGACATGCGCCAGACCCAGGTCGACGTGAAGATCGGCATCGACATCGCCTCGATGGCGTACAAGCGCCAGGTCGACCAGATCGTGCTGGTGGCCGGCGACGCCGATTTCATTCCGGCCGCCAAACTGGCCCGCCGCGAGGGCATCGACTTCATCCTCGATCCGATGTGGCAGGGTATCGCCGCCGAATTGAACGAGCACGTCGACGGCCTGCAGTCGGTCTGTCCGCGGCCCTACTGAATTTGCGTCATGTAGCGCGTGCGCGCCGGAGTGTGCGCATTGCGGCATGGTAATCTGCGGCGGGGGCCGGGGTGGAACGACGTCGTCGAGGGATACGTCATGAAGAAACTTTGGATTCTGGGCCTGGCGGCCCTGCTCGCCGCCTGCGGCTCCGCGCAGCAGGGCGCGTCGTCCGACAGCCCGGCCTCATCGGCCTCTGCGGCCGGGTCGGCGCAGGCGTCCAACGCCTCGGCCATGGCCGACGATCAACCGAATCAGATCGTGCCGCCGACCACGGCCAGCCAGATGTCGGCCCAGCGTATCCGCGCCGTGCTCGCCGGCGCCTGGCGCCCGGCCACGGACAAGGCGCGCGACACTTATCGCCATCCGCTGCAGACGCTGCAGTTCTTCGGCATTCGCCCCGATCTGACGGTGATCGAGATCACCCCGGGCGGCGGTTGGTACGCGCGCATCCTGGCGCCGCTGCTGCGTGACAACGGCCAGTACATCGCCGCCGAATTCATGCCGTCCTCCAGTGACGAGGCGAAGCAGGACGACGACACGCTCAAGGCGCTGTTCGCCTCGGCGCCGAAGGTGTTCGGCAAGGCGCGCGTGATCCGCATGGATCCGAAGACGCCGAATCTGGGCACGCCCGGTTCGGTGGACATGGTCCTGACCTTCCGCAACGCGCACAACTGGGTGCAGGCCGGCACCGCCGAAGCCATGTTCAAGGCGTTCTACGACGTGCTCAAGCCGGGCGGCACGCTTGGGGTGGTCGACCATCGCGCCGCGCCCGACGTCACGCTGGCCTCGGTCCGGGGCAGCGGCTACCTGCCGCAGGACTACGTGATCAAGCTGGCCGAGCAGGCCGGTTTCAAACTCGACGCGAAGAGCGACGTCAACGCCAACCCGAAGGACACCAAGGATTATCCCAAGGGCGTGTGGACGCTGCCGCCGACGCTGGCCATGGGCGATCAGGACAAGGCCAAGTACCAGGCCATCGGCGAGTCGGACCGCATGACGCTGCGCTTCGTCAAGCCGGTGCTGCCGGCCGCGACGTCTTCCGCGCAATGAGTCGGCTGCGGCGACGGAGTATGGCGCGCCCGCACGAAGGGTGCGCCCGCGAGGCATGCTGATCGCGCTCAACAAGCCGTACGGCGTGCTGTGCCAGTTCACCGATCGCGAGGGACGCCCCACGCTGGCCGATTACGTCGCGCAGAAGGGCGTCTACGCGGCTGGACGGCTGGACCGCGACAGCGAAGGTCTGCTGCTGCTGACCGACGAAGGCCCGCTGGCGCATCGCCTTACCGATCCCAGGCACAAGCAACCCAAGACCTATCTGGTGCAGGTCGAGGGCACGCCGAGCGCCCAGGCGTTGCAGCAGCTGCAGCGCGGCGTGCGGCTGAAGGACGGCATGACGCGTCCGGCGCAGGTCGAACTGCGCGCGACCGCGCCGGGCTGGTTGTGGCCGCGCGATCCGCCGGTGCGTTTCCGCAAGCACATTCCCACGGCCTGGCTCGAATTGACGATTCGCGAGGGCCGCAACCGCCAGGTGCGACGCATGACGGCCGCGGTCGGGTTGCCGACGCTGCGCTTGGTGCGCACCCGCGTCGGCGCGGTCGAGCTGGGCGATCTGGCGCCGGGCGACTGGACCGAACTGCAGGGCGATGCTGCGGCTGCCCTGCGCACGGATGGAGTACCTCGTAAATGAGCTTCAAGGACCATTTTTCCGGCCATGCCGAACTCTATCGGCAGGCGCGTCCGGTGTATCCGCCGGCGCTGTTCGACTGGCTCGCCGTGCAGGCGCCGGGCACCGCGCTGGCGTGGGACGCGGGTTGCGGCAACGGCCAGGTGGCCACGGCGCTGGCCGAGCGCTTCGCGCGGGTTAGGGCGACCGATCCCAGCGCCGAGCAGGTCGCGCAAGCCGCGCCGCACGCGCGTATCGACTATCGCGTGGAGCCGGCCGAGCAACCCAGTCTCGACGATGCGTCGGTCGATCTGGTCACGGTCGGGCAGGCGCTGCACTGGTTCGATGCCGGGCGCTTCTTTGCGGAGGTGCGTCGGGTACTCAGGCCGGGCGGTCTGTTCGCCGCCTGGACCTATGCCGACTGCCATGTCGCGCCGGAGATCGACGTCCTGAAGCAGCGCGTCTACGGCGAGCTCACCGCGCCCTACTGGCCGCCCGAGCGACGTCTGGTCGAGTCCGGCTACGCGGACATCCCGATGCCGTTGGAGACGGTCGATACGCCGGTCTTCGCCATGCAGGCGTCGTGGACGGCCGAACAGTTCCTGGCCTATCTGCGCTCATGGTCGGGCAGCCAGCGCTATCGCAAGGCCACGGGCGAGGATGCCGTCGCCACCATCGAAAAGGCGCTGCGCCGCGCCTGGGGCGATCCGGAGACGACCCGCGTCGTGCACTGGGACTTCCACGTTCGCGCGGGCCGCGCGCCGCGCTGAGCATCATTGTCTGCCGAGCGCGACGCCGAGCGCGTTCAGTCCGGCGCGCCCGGTCGGCGTCAGACGCAGCGCGCGCGAACCGTTGCACGGACGTAGCCAGTCGCGTTGCCGCATGCGT
This sequence comes from Oleiagrimonas citrea, assembly GCF_012395255.1. Classification (GTDB taxonomy): domain Bacteria; phylum Pseudomonadota; class Gammaproteobacteria; order Xanthomonadales; family Rhodanobacteraceae; genus Oleiagrimonas; species Oleiagrimonas citrea. The sequence continues at coordinate 568,488 of NZ_JAAZQD010000002.1, read as the reverse complement.
GCCGTCAGCATCACCCCGAGCGGGCCGCCCAGGTGGAATCGCCGTTCGGTCCAGTCCAGGCACTGCCGACCCGCGAGCGAAAGCGAATCCTCCGTCGTGAGCAGGCCGGCATCGGTCAGTGCGCGCAAGCCGGATGTGCTGAGATGGACCGCACGCTCGCCCAACTCGATCCACGCGCATTCGCGCAGCCGGTCGTGCAGCGCCACGCCGAGGCGGCCGGCGAGGTGGCGGTAGCAGGTGCGGGCCTCTTGTAGCGGACGTTGACTGGCGGGTACCGGGACATCGCGCGGCATTGGTCGCATCAGCGGCAGGGTTTCCAGCGCATGGGCCACAGTGTCGTCGGCGATGCGGAAATAGCGGTGCCGTCCCTGCTGCAGCACGCTAAGCAGGCCGCCCGCGACCAGGCGCGCCAGGTGCGCGCTGGCCGTACTCGGCGCGATCCGGGCCATCCGCGCCAGTTCGCCGGCCGGACGTGCGCGACCGTCGGCCAGCGCCAGCAGGATCGCCGCCCGAGAAGGATCGGCGAGCAGGCTGCCGATCTCGGCGAGCTGGTAACGGGTGGGGACGACGGCCATGCGCGCCATGCTAGCGCGTGCGGCGCATACCGATGATTCGTTCGCCGCCGAAACGTCCGCCGCGCTCGACCGCGCATCATGCGGCCATGTCCGATTCGATCGCCCTCCGCACCATTCGTCCCAGCGTGCTCTATTTCGGTACGCCGGTCCTGCTCATCGCCACGCGCAACGCCGACGGCAGCGCCAACTTGACGCCGATGTCCTCGGCGTGGGCGCTGGCCGACCGCGTCGTGCTGGGGCTGGCCGGCGGCGGTCAGGGACTGGCGAATCTCGAACGGGAGGGTGAGTGCACGCTCAACGTGGCCGGTCCCGATGCCTGGCGCGCGGTCGAGGCGCTGGCGCCGACCACCGGGTGCGATCCGGTGCCGTCCTGGAAGGCGGGCTACCGGTATGCCGCCGACAAGTTCGCGTTGGCCGGACTGACGCCGCGGCCCTCGGAGATCGTGGCTCCGCCCCGGGTGGCGGAATGTCCGCTGCAGATGGAGGCGCGCGTGGTCGAGATCCGCCGACGCGCGCTGCCGGCCTGGCGCGAGGCGGCGGGCGGGTTCGCCATCGTCGAGACCGAGGTGCTGCGCGTGCACGCCCATGCGGACATGACGCTCGCCGGCAGCGATCATGTCGACCCGCAGCGCTTCCGCCCGCTGCTCTACGTGTTCCGCCACTACGTCGGCGGCGGTCCGTCGCTGGGGCGGACGTTCAAGGCCGAGGTCTAGCGCGAAGACGACAGCGTCAGTCAGACGGTCGCTTTGTCAGCATGGTCGGTTGTTACGCGGGTTTCCGGTCAATGACGTCGTTTCTGCGTCGGCGAGGGAAACAAGAACAGATCCCGCGCCGTCGTCGCTGCGCCTTCCTCTTGCGCAACGGCGCCTGCTCAGGAAGCAGGCGCTTCGAGGCCGAAGAACGCGCGCGCGGTGTCGGTGGTGTGGGCTGCGGTCTGTTCCAGGGTCTCGCCGCGGTCGCGCGCCAGTTCTTCGCAGATGTGCTTCAGGAACATCGGCTCGTTGCGGCGATGATCGGGCTTCGGGCGCACCGTGCGCGGCAGCAGGTAGGGCGCGTCGGTCTCGATCATCAGGCGGCCCTCGGGAATCTCGCGCACGAATTCGCGCAGGTGAGTGCCTCGGCGCTCGTCGCACAGCCAGCCGGTAATGCCGATGTGGCAGTCCAGGTCCAGGTAGTCGAACAGCGCTTCGCGGGTGTCGGTGAAGCAATGCACCACCGCTGCCGGCAGGGCGTCGCGGAAGGACTTCAGCAGGGCCAGGAAATCGGCGTGTGCGTCGCGCTGGTGCAGGAACACCGGCATGCCGCGCTCGGCGGCGATGGTGAGCTGCTTCTCGAACGCCTCCAGCTGCACGCCGCGCGGCGAGTAGTTGCGGTGGTAGTCCAGGCCGGTTTCGCCGACCGCCTTCACTTCGGCCTCGTCGGCCAGGCGGCGCAGCAGGGCATCGGTGTCGGCGTCGTACTCGACTGCATGGTGCGGGTGCACGCCGGCCGTGGCGAACAGCCGGCCGGGATGCGCCTTCGCCAGTGCCAGCGCCTGTTCGCTGCCCTCGCGGCTGGCGCCGGTCACCATGATCTGCGCCACGTCGTGTGTGCGGGCGCGCTCGAGCACGGCGTCGAAGTCGTGCGCGAAGGATTCGTGCGTCAGGTTGGCGCCGATGTCGATCAATTCCATGCGTGGCTGGCTTGGCAAAAACGCACATTGTAAGTGGTCGGGGACGGAGGGCGTTAAGCTGCTGCTTAACGCCCTCCGTCCCCGCTTGCGCAGGTATGAAATTCCCCATTACTCCCTTGTTGCCGCAGATCCTCGAGGCTCTGGAACACAACACACGCCTGGTGCTGGAGGCGCCGCCGGGCGCGGGCAAGACCACACAGGTGCCGCCGGCGCTGCTGGAGGCGCCGTGGCTGGACGGCAAGCGCATCCTGCTGCTGGAACCGCGCCGCATCGCCGCGCGCGCGGCGGCGACGTTCATGGCCGGGCAACTGGGCGAGGCGGTGGGCCGTCGCGTGGGCTATGCGATCCGCTTCGAGTCGCGGCTGAGCGCGGCGACCCGCATCGAGGTCATCACCGAAGGCCTGCTGACGCGCCGCATCCAGGACGATCCGGCGCTGGAGGATGTCGGCGCGATCCTGTTCGACGAATTCCACGAGCGGCATCTGGCCGGCGATCTGGGCGCGGCACTGGCGCTGGACGTGCAGGCGGGGCTGCGTCCGGACCTGCGTCTGGTGGTGATGTCGGCCACGCTGGACGGCGAGCGCATCGCGCAGTGGCTGGATGCGCCGCGCATCAGCAGTCCAGGCCGCAGCTTTCCGGTGCGCATCGAGCACCCGCCGGCGCGCGCGCAGGAGTCGACCGAACAGCATCTCGCCCGCACGGTGCGGCAGGCGCTGGCCGAGATCGAGGGCGACGTGCTGGCCTTTCTGCCCGGACAGCGCGAAATCGCCCGCGCGACCCGGCTGCTCGATGAGCAGCTGGACGCGGACATCGAAGTGCTGCCGCTGCACGGCGAGCTGGCGCTGGCCGATCAGCAGGCCGCGTTGGCGCCGGCCGACGATGCGCGTCGCCGCGTGATTCTGGCCACCAATGTCGCCGAATCCAGCGTCACGCTGCCCGGCATCCGCGCCGTGGTCGACAGCGGACTGGCGCGGGTGCCGCAGTTCGATCCGAATTCCGGCTTCACCCGGCTGCGCACGGTGACCGTCGCCCGCGATTCGGCCGATCAGCGCGCCGGCCGCGCCGGCCGTGTCGCACCCGGCGTCGCCTATCGCTTGTGGCCGCAGAGCCAGCGGTTGGACGCCGAACGTATCGCCGAGATCGCTCAGGCCGAATTGTCCGGTCTGGCGTTGGAGCTGGCTGCCTGGGGCCACGACGCGCTGCCGTGGCTGGACCCGCCGCCGTCCGGCGCGCTGGCGCAGGCGCGCGATCTGCTGCGCCGCCTCGGTGCGCTCGATGCCGAACATCGCATTACCGCGCTGGGGCGCGCCATGCATGCGCTGGGCGCGACGCCACGGCTGGCGGCGGCGGTCACGCGTGCGAACGAAGCGCAGCACGGCCTGATGGCGGATCTGCTGGCGCTGCTCGATGCGCGTTCGCCGCTGCGTGGCGAGCATGCGCGCAACGACGATTTCCGGCAGCGCGTCCAGGCCCTGCACGTCTGGCGCGATGGCGGGGCCTCGGCGGCGCGACGGTTCGGCGCCGACGCCGGCGCACTGGCGGCCATCGAGCGCGCGGCGCGCGGCTGGCGGCAGCGCATCGGCGCGCGCGCGGCGGCCAGCGGCACGCCGCACAGTCATGCGGTGGGCGATCTGCTGGCGCATGCCTTCCCCGATCGCATCGCGATGCAGGTCGAGGGACAGCCGTTGCGCTATCAGCTCAGCAACGGTCGCGGTGCGCGCCTGCACGAGGCGACGGCGCTGCTCGGCGAGCCCTGGCTGGTGGTGCTGGATCTGCGTCTGGAAAGCCGCGACAGCCTGATCTTCGCCGCCGCGCCGTTCGATCCGGCGTTGCTGCAGCGCGACTACGGCGAGCGTTTCGTCACCCAGCGCGCCGTGCGCTGGAACGCCGATCGCGAGGCCGTGGAGGCCTTCGAGGAGCGTCGTTTCGATGCCCTGGTGCTGGAACGCCGCAGCGTGCCGGTGCGCGCCGAGGATGCTCTGCCGGCGTTGCTGGCGCGCGTGCGCGAACGCGGGCTGGAAAGCCTGCCGTGGAGCGACGCGGCACGCCGCCTGCGTGCGCGCATCCAGGCACTGCGCGGCTGGATGCCGGAATCGGGCCTGCCGGATGTCTCCGACGACACCCTGCTGGCCACGCTGGAGACCTGGTTGGGACCGTATCTGGACGGCAAGCGCAAGCTGGATGCGCTGTCCGCGGCCGAGCTGTCGCAGGCGCTGGTGGCGCTGCTCGACTACGGCCAGCGCCAGCAGCTCGACGCCCAGGCGCCCGAGGCGCTGACCGTGCCCAGCGGTCGTACGCACAAGCTGGTCTACACGCCCGATGCGCCGCCGGTGCTGGCGGTGAAGCTGCAGGAACTGTTCGGTCTGGCCGACACGCCGCGCGTGGGTGGCGGGCGCGTGCCGGTGACGCTGCATCTGCTGTCGCCGGCGGGGCGTCCGATGCAGGTCACGCAGGACCTGGCCGGGTTCTGGGAGCGCACCTATCCCGAGGTGAAGAAGGAACTGAAAGGTCGCTACCCCAAGCACCCGTGGCCGGACGATCCGTGGTCGGCCACGCCCACGCATCGCACCCGCCGGCATGCGGGGCGTTGAAGCGGAGACCCGTTCCGTCGGACCTCCGGCCGCGCGCGATCAGTCGCGCAGCGCGTAGCGCAGCGTGGCGACCACGCGCACGGTCTTCTGTACCTGCCGCTGTTCCTGCAGCATCGGCGCCTTGTCGCGCGGCAGGATCTGGAACACGCCCTGGTTGGCCTGGACGATGCCGCCCAGATGGCTGCCGGAATCGTGTGCGAACTGCTCGGCGGCGGCGCGGGCGTTGCGCGTGGCTTCGGCGATCATCGCCGGTTTCAGCTGGTTGAGTCCGTTGAACAGGTAGCTGGGCGCGCTGCCGCCGTTCTGATCGCTCAGCACTACGCCGGCGTCGACCAGTTCGCCGGTGGCCTGCGAGGCCTTGGCCACGGTGTCGACCTTCGGCGTGCGCACCATCACCGTGCGCGTGATGATGAAGCGGTTCGGGTAGTTGGCGTTGCCGTAGGCCTGCGCGGCGCGGTCGGTGACTTCGAGCTGGCGGAAGTCGATGGCGTCGTCGCCGATGCCGTGCCGCTTCAGGAAGGCGTCGACGCTGGTGTCGTCGCGCTGGATCGCGGTCTGCACGGCCTTGAGGTGGTTGCCGGCCTCGACGAAGCGGATCGGCCACAGCGCCAGGTCGGCTTTCACGTCGCGCTCGGCCAGTCCCTTCACGGTGACGGAGCGATGCGTGCGCCCGGCTTCGAAACCGTGGCCGATGAACCAGCCTCCGGCGATGAGTCCCACGGCGACAAGCGCGGCGGCGAGGATGCGTTTCATGACGGTGTCCTCCGAGCGAATGTGTCGGCGACCCGCGTCGCCGTGCCGTCCATGCTAGCGCCGGGTGATGACCATTTCCTGTCCCCGCGCGGGCGTCGTGTGGATCAGGCCTGCTTGCGCTTGAACAGCTTGCGCAGGAAGGCCGCCACGGCCGCGACACCCGCCAGTACCAGCTTCTTCGCCGCCAGCAGCATGGCGAACAGTTTCGCGAACAATCCCGCCTTGGCCGCCAGCGTGCCGGCGATCAGCGCACTGATGCCGTAGGCGGCGACACGATCGGTGTGGGCGTCGAAGTCGGCATAGCGCGCGCCCTGATCGAATTCGACCATCGGCAGAATCTGCTGCATGCCCGCCTTGACGCTGTCGAGCTGCCCCATGCGGGCCACCGCGTTGAGACTGAGATAGCCGTGCCGGCCCAGCGCGCGAATGTCGTAGTTCAGGGCGTCGCTGGAAAGGCCGTCCACGCGCAGGTCCTTGGCCCAGTAGAGCTTGTGCTGGCTGCGGTCGTAATGCGGCGACTCGGCCCAGCCGACCAGCTTCATGGTGCGATAGCCCTGTTTGCGACGCTCGTCGTTGGCGTTGCGGGTCGCCTTCTGCATCTTCTGCAGAAGCTCGCTGTAGTCGATGTCGGCTGCGTCCTTGTCGGACACGTAGCCATCGTCGGCGTAGGTGATGACCACGGCATAGCCGTCGTCGGCGACCAGGCTGCGGGCGTTGTCGCCCGGCACGATCATGCCCAGCACGCTGGTGTCGGGCGGGTTGCGCCACAGTTGCTCCAGCACCTTGCGCGCGTCGGCGGCGTCGAGGTAGCTGAAGGCCGGCGTCAGCTCCAGCGAGGCGTGCGCGCCGGGCACTTCGATGTGGCCGTGGCGGAAATGCAGCGAGCGCAGCAGCGCGCGGGCCTGGTCGACGTTGAGCGGCTGGTTGGCGGCCTGCGCCGGCCGCCACGCGGACAGCGACAGGCAAGCCATCGCGATCATGGCGATGCGACGAAACATCATGGCGGTTCCCCGGTGATCCCTCACGGGCGGCGCCCCCTGCGCCGCCTAGGCCGAACGTTCTACCAGATTCCCGCGCGGGGTGTCATGTTCGATCTGCGTCCCGCGCCGTGCCCGGTGCGCGAAGGACGTCACGTTGCGGTGCAGGCGACGCACCGCAGCTGAACTTCCCGTCCACCGCCGCGGTCGGAGGCTTTACGATCCGGATGTGCTTCGTGCGTCGGTGCAAGCAAAACACCGCGCACTCATAGTATGGTTCCGGGTTCATGCGCCGCAGAGGCCGCTTCGACGGTTGGCGTGTGGGGATAATGCGCACGGAGGGGGTCGTGCGTGCTGATGATGATCCGGGAGGGATGATGGTTTCTCTGGCGCAGTCCATGCGTCCGCAGCTCGAACAGGTGCGCCGTGCCTGGCGCGGTTCGCCGTTGCCCGGATTCCTGCGCTGGTGGGGCGCGGAGTTGCGCGCCTGTCTGCCGGCGCGCTGGCGCGCCAGCCTGAGCGGCGGCGCGCAATGGCGGATACTGCTTCCGGACGGCGCACGCTGGCAGGTGCGCGCGCCCGGCGATGAAGCGGTGCTGGTGCAGATCGACGCCAGCCTGTCTCCGGCCCAGCAGCAGGCCGCTCTGCGCGAAGCCTGTGCCGGCATCGACCCGCAGGATCTGCACCTGGCGCTGTGTTTGCCCGCGCAGGCGGTGCTGCGCCGGCATCTGAAACTACCGACGGCGGCCACCGCCAATCTGCGTCAGGTGGTGGCTTACGAAATGGATCGGCAGACGCCGTTCACGGCCGATCAGGTGTATTTCGACCCGCTCGAGCGACCGATCGGTGGCTCGAGCGATGCGCTCGACGTGGAGCTGGTGGCGGCGCCGCGGCAGCGTCTGGAGCCGATGCTGACCCAGTTGCGCGAGGCCGGCATTGAGCTCGACGCCGTCGATGCGCTGGATGGCGACCGACGCCTGGGCGCGAACCTGCTGCCGCCGGACCAGCGCCGACGCCGCGTGCACCCGCGCAAGCGACTGAATCTGGCGCTCGGCGCGCTGTTCGTGTTGCTGGTGGTGCTGGCCATGGGCCAGTGGCTGCACAACCGCCGCGCGGTGATCGACGCCATGCAGGCGCACGTCGACGCCATGCACGATCAGGCGCGCAGCGTGATGAAGCTGCGTCAGCGCTTGGTCGCCAGCGCCGGCGCGGCCGGATTCCTGGCGCGCCAGCGATCGCAGTCGCCGACCGTGCTGGCCGTGCTCGACGATGTCAGCAAACGCCTGCCGACTGATACCTGGCTGGAGCGCTTCAACATCGGCAACGACGGCAGCGTCGGGATGCAGGGGCAGAGTCCGCAGGCCGCGCGACTGGTCGATCTGCTGAAGAAGTCGCCGTATCTGTCCGAACCGGGCTTCCAGGGCGTGATCCAGACCGATCCGCGCACGCACAAGGAGCGTTTCTTCCTGACTGCGCATCTGAAGACCGACGACGCCGGCAAGCCGAACGACAAGGGGGGCGACGATGCAGCTCAAACCCGTTGAGAGCCGCGTGCTTGCTGTGTTTCTGGCGCTGCTGACACTGGCGCTGGCCTATCTGCTGCTGGTGCACTGGTGGTTCGTCGCGCCGCAGTTGGGCATGGCCGACCAGATGCAGCAGTTGCGCGCCGATGAGCACCGCTACGCGGCGATCATCGCCGAGCGCGTCGATCTGCAGAAGCGCCTGGCCAAGTTGCAGCAGGGGCAGGCGACCAGCAGTGCATTGCTGGCCGACAGCGATCCCAGCACGGCGTCGGCCAATCTGATGCAGCACGCGGTCGAGGTGGCCGCGGCGCATACCGGTCTTGGACCGTGCTCGGTGACGCAGAAGATGCCGGTGCAGAGCGACCCCGGCGACGGCCCCTATCGCAAGGTCACGGTGAACATCAGCCTGCGTTGCGGCATGCATGCCTTGGCCGGGGTGCTGCACGATCTCGAAGAGGGAACGCCCTACCTGTTCATCGATAACTTCAGCGCCTACCGCAGCCCGGTGCACAGCCCGGACGGCAGTCTGCAGCCCTTGCAGGTGCAGTTCAGTCTCAGCGGCTACCTGCGCCAGCCGGCATCGGCGGGAGGCAAGTCATGAACGCCGCCGATCAACGTCGCCTGACGCCGGTGCTGGGCGTGCTCTGCGCGCTTGGCGCGGGGCTGCTGGCGGCCCTGTCCATGGGACTGGGGCGCACCGTGCACTGGGATGCACCGGGTCCGGCGGCGAAGCTGCCACCGACCGCTTCGGTGGCGCGCCGCGCGGCGCCGCCGCTCAAGGATTTCGCCACGACCTGGGAAAAACCGCTGTTCACCACCGACCGCAAGCCTGCGCCGGAAAGCGACAGCGGCGGCGGCAACGTCGCCCTGGGCGACCTGCAGTTGACCGGCATCATCATCACGCCGGATCTGCGCATGGCCCTGATGCACGACCGCTCGGGCAAGGACGTGCAGGTGCGCGAAGGCGCTACGCTGGCCGACAGCAGTTGGACGCTGTCCAAGCTTTCGCCGCGTAGTGCCGTGTTCACCGGCAATGGCCAGCGCACTGAGCTGAAGCTGAAAGTGGCCAAGAGCATCGATGCCAATGCCGGCCCCGGCCAGCCGGGCGGGGGCGGCAAGGCCGAGGCCAGTGAGGTCCAGCCGTCGTCGTCGAACAAGCCGCCGCCGCAAACCGGACCGCATGGGCGCGCCCTGCAGTTCCAGCGAACGCCGCAGGGCCGGAAAGCGGCGTCTTCGGCGCGCGACCAGGCCGGTCAACGCGAAAAGGAGCGCCGCATCCAGGCGCTGAAAGCACGCATCGAAGCCCGGCGCCGCCAGATGCAGGCGCAACAGAATCAGGGACAATGAAAACCATGCAAAAGTCGATCGCCATCCTCCTGACCGCGCTGGTGGCCCTGCTTGCCGGGTGCAGCACCCTGCCGCAGCCGCGCGACAACAGCGCGCTGCAGCGTGAAGCCATGGCCGGGGTCGACCAGCCGCCGCCGAAACCGCCGGCGCGCCCCCTGCGCGGACAGAATCCGCCCGTGGCGCCGCCCAACAGCGAGATCGCCAAGGGCACCGGGGTGTTCGTGCGCAACACGCGCGCCGGCGCCGGCAAGGCCGCCGAGTCGGCGGGCAAGGTGACGTTCAACTTCGAGAATCAGCCGATCCAGGCCGTGGTCAAGGCGGTGCTGGGCGATCTGCTCAAGCGCAACTACGCCATTGCTCCGGGCGTGAAGGGCAGCATCACGTTCTCGACCTCGCAGCCGGTCGCGCGCAACCAGGCGCTGCCGATCCTGGAGACGCTGCTGTCGTGGACCGACAACGCCCTGGTGGAGAAGAACGGCAGCTATCTGGTGCTGCCGGCGAAGGAAGCCGTGGCCGGCAACATCTCGCCGAGCCTGGGCGCGGCTGCGCCCAGCAGCGGCATGCAGGCGCGTCTGTTCCCGTTGCATTACATCTCGGCCACGCAGATGCAGAAGCTGCTGAAGCCGTTCGCGCGCGACAAGGCGTTCCTGCTGGTCGACCCGGCGCGCAACCTGCTGGTGATGGGCGGCACGCCGCAGGAGCTGGCCAACTACCAGCGCACTATCCGCACCTTCGATGTCGACTGGCTCAAGGGCATGTCGGTGGGCGTGTTCGGTCTGCAGCGGGCCAATGTCGCGAAGCTGATGCCCCAACTGGACAAGATGTTCGGCCCGAAGAGCGACACGCCACTGGCCGGTATGCTGCGCTTCATCCCGATCGAGCGCACCAACTCGATCGTGGTCATCACGCCGCAGCCGGCCTACCTCAGCGAAGTGCGCGACTGGATCGAGCGCATCGACCGCGGCGGCGGCAACCAGCCGCAGCTGTACGTGTACGACGTCAAGAACGTGCAGGCGACGTACCTGGCCGACTACCTCAACCAGATCTACAACGGCACCTCCAGCAGTGGGAGTTCCGATACCGGCGGGTCGGTTGGGCCGGGCCTGAGCAGTGGCACCATCGGCGGCTTCGCCGGCAACGGTGATGGTTCGAAGACGGGTGGCAGCACGTCTTCGGGGCGCGGCAACATGAATTCGTCGAGCAGTTTGGGTGGCAGCTCGGGACTGAGCGATAGCGGCGGCGGTGCGTCGTCGTTTTCCGGTTCGGGTCTGCCGCAGCGGCAGCAGGCGCAGGCCACCACCGGAACCCTGGGCCAGGCCGACAAGGGCGGCATCGGCATCACCGCCGTGGACGCCAACAACCAGCTGCTGGTGCGTTGCCGGCCCTCGCAATGGGCCGAGATCGAGTCGGCCATCCAGCGCCTGGACATCGTGCCGCTGCAGGTGCAGATCGAGACGCGCATCCTCGAGGTGCAGCTGACCGGTCAATTCAGCTTCGGCGTGCAGTGGTATCTGGAGGGCCTCATCAACGGCCAGGCCAACAGCAGCGGCGGCTTCACCCCGGGCCAGCCGGGCAACCAGCAGCAGTGGGCGCTGGGCGGCGGCGGTGCGAGTTTCGTGCCGGGTACGGACAATTTCTTCTACTCGTTCGTCAACCACAATCTGCAGGCTGCCGTGCACGCGATGGAGACCAGCGGCAACACCAAGGTGCTGTCGGCGCCATCGCTGGTGGTGATGAACAACCAGGAAGCCAAGATCCAGGTCGGCACGCAGGTGCCGGTCAACCAGACCTACATCGCCGGCGGCATCGGCACGGGCTCGAACAATGACCTCAGCACGCTGGGCCAGGTCAGCTACAAGGACACTGGCGTCATCCTGCAGGTGCGTCCGCGCGTCAATCCGGGCGGATTGGTCTACCTGACGTTGGATCAGGTGGTCAGCAAGCCCGGTATTGCCGACAAATTCGGCAATTTCCCCATCGACAAGCGGGAACTGAACACGCAGATTGCGGTCCAGAGTGGTCAGACCGTGCTTCTGGGCGGCTTGATTCAGCAGGATGAAGGCAAGACGGACACCGGCATTCCCGGATTGAACCGGATTCCGGTCATCGGCCGCCTGTTCGGCACCACCAGCCGGCACCGCAACCGCACGGAACTGATCGTGCTGATCACGCCACGCGTCATCACCAGCAGCAGCGACGCGCAGGAGATCACCGACGAATATGCCAGCAAGTTCGAGTCGCTGGCTCCGCTGCGCGAGGCGAAGGACGCCAAGAAACAGAAGTGAGCATGGGCCGGTCCGATCATCGCGGTTCAGCCGCTTCGGGCCAGGCTCTTGCTATGCTGAACAACTTGCACGCATTGGAATCGGCGTTTGCGCCGACGAATTCAACACAAAGAGGTACTACCATGTTTTCACATCGTGTCGTGATCGCCGCCGCACTGGCCGGCCTGTTCGCGCTGCCGGCGCTCCCGGCCCACGCGCAGTCCTCGCTGGGCGGCAAGGTGGCCGGCGTCTGCATGCTTTCGCGCGATCAGGTGCTGGCGCAGTCGAAGGTCGGTCAGGCCGCCAGCGCGCGCATGCAACAGCTTGCCCAGCAGGCGGGCGAAACGGTGAAGAAGCTGCGCGAGCCGCTGCAGAAGGACATCCAGCAGTTCCAGCAGCAGGCGCAGAGCATGCAGCCGCAGCAGCGTGCGGAGAAGCAGAAGCAACTGCAGCAGCGCATGGCCACGGTGCAGCAGGAAGCGCAGCAGTACGACCAGCGTCTGCGCATCACCCGCGCCAAGGCGATGAACCGCATTGGCAACGAGATCGGCCCGCTGCTGTCGGGCATCTACAAGCGCCGCGGATGCGGCATCCTTGTCGACCGCGACTCGGTGCTGGGCGGCAACGAAGCCAACGATCTGACCAATGACGTGGTCAAGGCGCTGGACGCCAAGATGAGCACCATCAGCTTCAGCCTGGCGCCGCTGCCGAAGCAGAACGGCAAGTAAGCCGTCGTAACCGCTGCATCGATAACGCCCCGGTCGCTCTGCGGCCGGGGCGTTTCGTTTTCAGGTACGGCGGAACGTCACCACCAGCACGTCGCGATGGGCCTCGCGGCTCGCGTCGTGCGGGGTCACCGGCGTCACGCCGTGGAACACGCGGGCGTCGTCCACCAGCGCGGCGTCCAGCGGTCGGGCCAGCGTGAAGCTGCCCAGCTCGGTGCCGTCCGGAGCGTGGATGGTGGTGGTGCCGCTGTCGATGTTCCGGCGGTCGACCAGCAGCACCAGCACATAGTCGACGCCATCGCGATGCACGCCCTCGGGCGTCGGTCGGCCGGCCCAGTCGGGGTGCGCCTCGATGCGGAACTGGTGGACTTCCACGTGCCAGGCCGCCACTGTCGGTGCCAGCGTGCCGAACAGCGACCAGGCATATTTCAGCACCGTGGTCAGCGTCGGGCCGGACGCGATGGCCGGTTCCACCGGTTGGTACCAGCGCTCGATCCCGCCGTTCAGGCGGTTGTATTCGATACTCTGGAAGTGCGGCTGCGGCGGTTGCGCCTGGATGCCGTGCTCGCGATCGATCCGGAACGCGGCGTGCCTGCGCCGCCGGTAGCGGCCCTGGTCCGCCATGTAGGTGTCCAGCTGCAGCCGGTTCCAGCTGTCGGCGAAGGCATCCCAGTCGCGCAGGTCGCCGGTGTGGGTCAGCAGCGCGTGAAGCGCCGGGCCCTGGACGAAGGCATAGCCATGCTCGGCCAGGGAGGCGAGGCTGGGAGCCTCTTGGGGGGAATGCGGGGTCTGCATGGCCGAATGGTAACCGTTCGCGGAGGTTTTCATGCTGCCGGCTGAACGCGTAGCGCTCTTCGGCGCGGGAATTGACCGGGGTCAAGATTTTCCGTGCGTACGGCGCGCATGCTTATCGAACGGTGCCCGACAGGCACTGTGTCGTGTTCGATTTCCATCGGGAGATTCAGGTCATGAAACGTATCGTTCTTCTTTCCATGCTGTTGGCGGTCACGCCGTTGGTCATGGCGCAGACGCAGGATCGGACCCGCAGCCAGGATCAGACCCGTGTCCAGGATCAGACACGCACGCAGGATCGCATCTACGGCAGTCAGATGATGACACCGGCGGAGCGCGCCGCGTACCGGCAGCGCATGATGTCGGCCAAGACCCAGGCTGAGCGCACGCGCATTCGCGCCGAGCATCACAAGGCCATGCAGGAGCGCGCGCGGGCGCGTGGCATGACCTTGCCGGACATGCCGATGCGGCCGATGCATCGCGGCATGCAGGGACAGGGCCAGGGCGGCGGCATGATGCAAAAGCAGGGCGGCGCCAAGGGCGGCGGCCGGGGCGGCCGAAACGGCGGTTGACCGTTCGCGGACGCCCGTGTGGCGAGGCGGTTCGCGGGTGTTCGCGGGCCGCCTCAGCTGCGCATGCCGATGCCGCGGTGCAGCAGGAACAGACCGAAGCCACCCAGTACCACGGCGAAGAACACCATCACCGCATAGGCCACGCCGATGTGGATGTCGGACACGCCCAGCAAGCCGTAGCGGAAGGCGTTGACCATGTAAAGAATCGGGTTGGCCTTCGAGATGGTGTGCCAGGGTTCGCCCAGCTGGTCGATCGAGTAGAACACGCCGCCCAGGTAGATCAGCGGCTGCAGGACGAAGCTGGGGATGATGGCGATGTCGTCGAACTTCTTGGCGAACACCGCATTCACGAAGCCGGCCAGCGCGAACACCATCGAAGTCAGCATCGCCGTGGTCAGCGTGATCAGCGGGTGTTCGATATGCAGGTGCGTGAACAGCAGCGAGATCAGCATCACGATCACGCCCAGCGCCAGGCCGCGCACCATCGCACCGATGATGTAGCCGGACAGGATCACCCAGCTGGGCATCGGCGAAACCAGCATCTCCTCGACGAAGCGCTGGAACTTGGCGCCGAAGAACGAGCTGGTGATGTTGCCGTAGCTGTTGGTGATGACGCTCATCATGACTAGGCCCGGCACGATGTAGGTCATGTAGTCGAAGCCGTGGATCTTGTGCAGGTGGCTGCCGATCACGGTGCCGAAGATGATGAAGTACAGCGTCGAGGTGATCGCCGGCGGAATCAGCGTCTGCGACCAGATGCGCACGATGCGCATGACTTCGCGGCGGACGATGGTCCTCAGCGCGACCAGGTTGTGGGCGAAGGTATGACTCATGCGGCCTTCTCCTGCTTGCCGTTGTCGACCAGACGCACGAACAGTTCCTCCAGGCGATTGGCCTTGTTGCGCATCGAGGTCACGGTGATGCCGGATTGGTCGAGCATGGTGAACAACGAGTTGAGATCGTGCCCGCGCGCCATTTCCGCCTCCAGCGTGTGGTCGTCGCGGCGGCGCAGTTCGATGCCGTCGATGCTGGGCAGGGTTTGCGGCAGTTCGCCGGTGTCGAGCACGAAGGTCTCCACGTCGAGCTTGGCCAGCAGCTGCTTCATGCCGGTGTTCTCGACGATGGTTCCATGGTCGATGATGGCGATGTTGCGGCACAGTTGCTCGGCTTCCTCCAGGTAGTGCGTGGTCAGGATCACCGTGGTGCCGGCCTCGTTGATGCCGGTGACGAATTGCCACATGGAGCGGCGGATCTCGATGTCCACGCCGGCGGTGGGCTCGTCCAGAATCAAAAGCTTGGGCTCGTTCATCATCGCGCGGGCGATCATCAGGCGGCGTTTCATGCCGCCCGACAGCGAGCGCGCCGGATGCTGGGCCTTGTCCCACAGGCGCAGTTCCTTGAGGTACTTCTCGGCGCGACGTACCGCCTCGGCGCGCGGGATGCCGTAGAAGCCGGCGGCGTTGACGCAGATGTCGAACGGCTTCTCGAACTGGTTGAAGTTGATTTCCTGTGGCACCAGACCGATCAAGTGCATGGCCTGGCTGCGCTGCTCGTGGATCGACACGCCGAAGATCTTCGCTGTGCCGCCGCTGGCGTTGACCAGCGAGCTGATGATGCCGATCAGGGTCGACTTGCCTGCGCCGTTGGGGCCGAGCAGGGCGAAGAAGTCGCCCGGCTGCACGGTCAGCGAGACGCCCTTGAGCGCCTCGGTGCCGTTGCCGTAGGTCTTGCGCAGATCGGTGATTTCCAGTGCCGGAGCTTGGGTCATGGCGCGGGGTTCCGAAGGTTCAAGCCATCGAGAGTGATGGCCGTGCGGGGAAAATCAAGCAACCGGCGCGGTTTCGGCCCCCGGAAGCGCGTGCAGCGCGTTCCCGGGCGGCGGTTTCCAGCCGGAGCATAGCCTTCTATGATAGCGGGCTTGTCCACACGCACCATGCCGGTGCCGTGCACGCAGCGTTTCCCGGCATGCCGAATCCATGATCGAACACTTCCCGCTTCGCCTCGTCGACAGTTTCATGCTCGCGCCGACGGTCCGTCACCTTGCCTTCGAGCGCACGGACGGCGCGCCGCTGTCGTTCAAACCCGGCCAGTTCCTGCAGGTGCACTTCCACTACGACGACGGCAAGCCGACCAAGCGCAGCTATTCGGTCGCGACCGTGGGCGAAGAGGGCGCGGAATCGGTGCAGCGCATCGAGATCGCGGTCAGCTACGTCGACGGCGGTGCGGCGACCCAGCTGCTTGGCGAACTCGAGCATGGGCAGGAGATCGAGGCTAGCGGCCCCTACGGGCGTTTCTGCCTGATGGACGAGGACGCCAATCAGCGCTATCTGCTTATCGCCACCGGCACCGGCGTCACGCCCTACCGCGCGATGCTGCCGCAAATCGGCAAGCTCATCCGCGAGCGCGGCTGCGAGGTCGTGCTGCTGTACGGCGCACGCAACGAGACCGAGCTGCTCTACGGCGAGGAATTCGAGGCGTTCGCGCGCGAGCACGCGGGGTTCCACTTCCATCCCTGCCTGAGCCGCGGCGCGCGGCCGGATCCGCGTCCGCACGACCGTCTGGGTTACGTTCAGGCGATCCTGCCGGAATTCGAGCCCGATCCCGAGCGTGACATCGCCTATCTCTGCGGCAACCCGAACATGGTCGATGCGGCCTTCGCCGAGCTGAAGGAACGCGGCCTTTCGGTGCGTCAGATCCGTCGCGAGAAGTACATTTCCTCGCGCTAGGCGCCTTGACGGCCTCCGTGAAGCAGTTCGCATCCCCCAGATCGGATGGCCATGGATCTGAGATCTGTTTCCGAAAACGTGCATGGCACGAAAAAAAGCGTGACGTAGCGCACAACACGGCATCGACCGAAAGGTCTATTCGCAAAATTGTGCGGAATTCGTCACGAAATTTCGAGTGAAAACGGTTACATCCTGTACTCGCGCTTCCAGCGCCAAGATGTTGCGAGGACACGGACATGCCCGACCTAATTGGCAGGAACAAATGGGTTCAGCGCACCTTGAGTGCGATGTGTCTTGCTGTGTTGATGGTGCCGGCGGCGCAGGCCGCCAATGGGCGGATCACGTTCCATGGCGGGGTGCGTGCGCCGACGTGCAGCCCCGTGCTGCCTGTGACCGGTTCGGTGCAGGGTGCGACACTCCACGCCTGCCCGAGCGCCCGGCGTCCGGCCGAGGGGGCGCCTGCGCGGCAGTATTCGATGGAGGTCATGCCGATGCCCGGTAATCTCCTCGACGGTCGCGTGCGCGCATACTTCCCGGACTATCTGCAGCATCGCGGCGCGATGAAGCTGGTGGTGCAGCGCTTCGAGTGAGTCACGGCGCGGTCGATCGCACTAAGCGACTGATCGGCGGGCTGCAAGCTATGTGCGTCGTGAGTCTGCCAGTTCGGTCCGGGATAGCGTTGACGAAGACCGGGCCGACTTCGCGCAGACATTGCCGGTATCGCATGGCGTTGACCGCTTCGGCTCGATGGCGCGGTTCGTGCGATGGTTCCGCCTGATAGTGGCGTCGAGCGGTTCGGTGTGCAGGCAGGGGCGTCACGCCCGGAATCGGGTCACTGATAATTGATCGTGTAGGTGGCCACGCCCTTGACGTTGCCGCTGGAGACCGTGGTGGCGGTCTGGTAGTAGCGCGCATAAAGGTCAATCGTGTAGCTGCTGGCCGCCGTGGTGCCCGTGTTGATGGCTGAGCCGAACGTGACCGGCGTGACACCGTCCGCCTGAAGGATCTGCACGCCGACGCCGCTCGCGTAGCCCGTTCCCGTGGTCGGCGCGATCACGCCGGTGGCGCCGGCTTGTGGGGTGCTGGTATCGAGCGTGATGAACACGTGCAGGCCGTTTGGACACTGCGTAAGCAGCAGGCTGAAGGGTGTGCTGGCGGCGGTGGTGCCCTGGGCGGTCAATTGCTGGGTATTGACGAACGGCAGCGTGACCGACTTGGTGACCGAGCCCGGATCGATCGTGCAGGTGGGCACCTGGATGTGGATGATGGCGTTGACGTTGAAGGTTTCGACCGGCTGCGGCGATACGGAGCCGCGACATCCCCGGTAGGAGTAGCCGAAGAACTGATTGCCGTTGATGCGCGGGTTGTCGCAGATATCGATCTTCCACTGCGAAAGCTGTCCGCTCAGTGTGCTGTTGTCGGGCGGCAGGTACGGGCCGGTGTAGACCAGCTGCAGGTTGGTGGGCACGCTGAACGTGCCGCTTCCCGTGGGGTAGTAGGGGTACAGCGCCAGCAGGGTGCTGGAGTCCGGGTGCAGCAGGCGATAGGAGATGCCGGGGATGCCCGTGGGAAAGAGTCTGTTGTCACCGTTCACGGGGGTCGACGCGGCGATGGTGTTGAAGATGCCGCCGTTGGTGTTTCCGTCGCAGGCGAGCTCGGGCGGATTGGCAGGACTCGCCGAGTTCGATGTCCACAGTACCGCGCCGACCTGCGTGCTGGGGGTCAGCGTGATGGTGCCGGCGTTGAAGGTCACGGTGGTGGCCGAGCCCGATACGAACCCGCAATCGGCGCGCGCCGCGCGCGGCAGGAAGAGCAGTCCGAGCAGCAGGCTCACCAGCAGCAGGGCCTGGCGCAGGTGTCCGGAGGAGCGGTTCGGGGTGGTGGCGTGGCGCATCATGATTTCCCCTCGCTGGACGGCGTGGCCGGATGTGCGTTGCAGGTGACGTCGATCACCGACTGGGCATTCGGGCGGCTGGCGTCGGCAGGCAGCGCGTATTCGAATTGGCAGCGGTGGGAGGATTCCTGCGGTCCTTTCCACTTCGCGCTCAGGCGTCCATTCTTGTCCTTCACCCGCAGCAATGCGAGTCCGCCTTGGCCGACCACGCCCTGGTTGTGCCCTTCGGCATCGACGACTTCGGCCCCGAAGGGCACCGGCTTTCCGTCGGCCAGATGCAGGTGCGCGATCAGTGCGCGCCCCTGGCGGGTCTTGAAGTCGAGCATGACCACAGCGCCAGCGTAGGGCGCGACCTGCTCGCTGGTGCTGCCCAGTTGCACGCCCAGGGAAAGACCCTGCGGGTCGAGCCGGACGGTATTGAGCTGGTACGGGTTCATGTACGGCACCAGCGCATAGCCCGAGTCGTCCACGCGCACGCCGGGCGCATTGGTGACGCGCGCACCCGCGGCGCCGGGTGCGTGGACGATGCCGATGGTGTCGCCGGTCGGCTGCCCGAACGTGATGCCGCCCGAGTGCGCCACCACCGCGCCACTGGCGTTGAATGACGCCTGTGAATACGAGCTTCCCTTTCCGTAGCTGGCGCCGAGCACGGCGTAGCGGCCGCGATAGGTGCCGTTGACCGAGCCGGCGCTTCCGGCGCCGTTGTCGACATGCGAGGCGGTGACGCCGTAGGTGAACTGGTTGGCTGAGCCGAGGGTGCCATTGACCATGGCTTGCTGCTGCGAACCGTTCGCGTCATCGTGATTGAGGTTCAGGGTGAAGCTCGGCGCACGCGCGGATTCGCCGAGCGGAATGCTGACGCCGACGAAGAACTGATCGTCGTACCGCCCCAGCGGACCGCGCGTGCGTGTGGCCGAGACGTTGTAGCTGATCTCGCGGAACCGGTTGTTGTAGCCCACCTGGAATTGCGTGTCGTGGCCGCTGCGCTGCCAGTAATCGCTGATCGAGGCATTGGCGTACAGCGAGCCGGCATCGCCGCCCAGTTGCTGGTTGAGCGACAGTGTGAAGTGGTTGCGGCGGTGTATCAGGCCGGTCGCTACGGGAGTGATGGAGCTGGTGGAGGCGTTGCCGGACAGCGCGGCCTGCTGGGCCGGCGTCAGGCCGTTGATGATGGAAACGCCGTCGACGGTCGTCTGCTCCGAAGGCAGATACTGGGTCAGGCTCAGGCCGCGGCGCGCGTAGTCGCGCGCGCGAACGGCGTCGGACAGGCTCAGGTAGCCGCTGCTGGAATAGCGGTAGGCGGCCACGGTCAGCGCGGTCCTCGAAGTCGGGATGAGCTTGCTGTAGCTAAGTCGGATGCTCTGACCGTCCATGGCCCGGTGGCCGGGAAGAGTGGTGCCGGCCTGGGTCAGGTCCATCGCGAACGCGCCGTAACGGGTGTTGAAGGCGCCGCCGACCAGTGCCGCGGCGTATCCCTGCGATCCCTGCAGGCCGGCATAGCCGGTGAACAGGTTGCTGAAACCGTGCTGGACCGTGGCCTGGATCAGGTTCGGCTCGTGGTCGATGGCCAGGTTGCGCAGCCGGCCGAAGGCGACGTCGAAACGGGTGGTGCCGGCGCGCAGCAGCTGCGAGACCGAGGCGTAGGGCACCGAGAAGCTGTGCGTGCGGCCGTTGGCCTCGGTCACCGTGACGCGAAGATCGCCGCCGTACCCGGTCGGGTACAGGTCGTTGATCGTGAACGGACCGGGCGAGACGCTGGTCTGGTAGATCTGCACGCCGTTCTGGGTCACGGTGACTTTGGCATTGGTCTCGGCTACGCCGTGAACCACCGGCGCGTAGCCGCGCAGCGACTGCGGCAGCATGCGGTCGTCGGTGCCCAGCTGCACGCCGCGCAGGCCGAGGCTGTCGAATATTGTGCCGTCGGTGTAGCTGTCGCCGACGGTCAGCGTCGAGCGCAGCGAAGGCAGGTCGCGCTGCGCATAGGCGGCGATGTTGTTCCAGCGTTGGCGCGACGGGGCGCCGTTGCTGCTGGACTGCCAGGTTGCGGTCGACTTCTGCCGCAGGTGCCAGGGGCCGATGTTCAGGCCGGCATTCAGGCCGAGGTAGGTGCTGGTCTGGCTGATGCCGTTGCTGTCGGTGCGATAGGCATTGAAGTTGTAGTTCAGCAGCGCGGCGGGTACGCCGGCGTCCCACGAGGACGGGTTCACATAGCCGCGCGGCAGCTGGTGCATGTAGGCCTGGGGCACGCTGATGTCCAGGCGCAGGTCGGGCTGGTCGAAGTGCGCGTGGGCGCCGGGCACCAGCTGCTCGATCTGCATGCAGGCGTGATCCGGACCGAAAGCGGGTGCACCCTCGGCCGGCTTCAGCCCCATCCGATCCATCAGTTCCGGCGTGATGCAGGGCAACGCGCTGGCGCCGGGTTTCGGTGCGATGAAATGCACGTTGAGGCGGCCGACCCAGTCTCGATTCAGGTAGACATCGAGGTTGTAGATGCCTGGCAGCACCACGGCACCGCGCTCGAAGCGGCGGAGGTCGATGGCGTTATGCGAGCCGCCGGACAGCATGCTCGGGTCGAAGTCCGCAAAACCGCCTTCGGCGGAGGTGTTGGCCGCGCTCGCCGGTCCCGCCGCGGCAGCAAGCGACGCGTTGGACAGGCCGAGCAGTACGGAGGTCATCGCCACGCCCAAGGCCAGCCGCGCGGGCAGCTGCCCGCGAGCTGGCGAGACCGGGTGCGTGGCGCGACGGCGGCTCATTGGGCGGCGATGGCCCCTTCGTGGGCGTCTGCGGCGCCGTAGTCGTTGATGGTGGTGAACGCAATGTGCGTTCCCGCGGCCGGCGCGTGATGAAGATCGGACAGTGCGATGTGCTGATCGCCGAACGGGGCGACCATGCCGGACTTCGCCGTGACCTGTGTATCGCCGCTCTTCAGCGACACCTTGGTGATGGTGATGTAGTAGGGCGTGGGGTTATGCACGGTCAGCTGCACGCCCTGGCTGTCGGTCGAGGCCTTCCAGATCAGTTTCCCCGGCGCTTTCAGCGGATTGCCGTCCAGATTGGCTGGCCGATAGAACAGTTTCAGCCGCGAACGCACGGCAAACTGCAGGATGTTCTTGTCCGCGGCCTGCTTCGGCTTGGGCGGAATCTCGAGCACGTTGAGCCAGAACAGCGATTCGCGGTCGCTCGGCAGGCTGTCCGTCTGGCCGGTGAACAGGATGCGCAGGCTCTGGTCCTTGCCGGCCTCCATGCGGAACAGGGGCGGCGTGATCAGGAACGGGGCGTGCGTGTTGTTCGGGGTGGAATGCAGGTTGCCTTCGTCGATCCAGGCTTCGACCAGCGCCGGCTGCTTGCCCTGATTGCTCAGGCGAAGCGTCGTTTCACCCTGGCTGGCCGAAAACACGACCCGCGTGCCGCCGATGACGACGTTGGCCTGGGCGGTGCCGGTCCAGAAACAGAGAGCTGCTACGAGGATGCACAGGATGCGCGAAGAAAAATTCATGGGGACATGTACCGGATGAGACAAAAATCACGGGAGCATGGCGCTCACTCTTCGCCCGGTGCCCCCTGTCGCTGCGGCGGCGGTGCGCCGCAGCGAGGGACGCCAGACTTACTGGTAGATCAGCGTGAAGTCGACGGTCGACTTCACCGCACCGGCGCTGGAGGCGCCCGTGGCGTAGTAGCGCGCCTTGTAGCTCAGCGTTGCGGCGCCGCCGGAGAGGGCGACCTGCTGCGAACCCTGGGCCGTGGCGTCGGCGCCGCTCAGATCCATCGGGGTGCCAGAGGCGTTCAGCAGCTGCACCTGGACATTGCTGGCCGGGCTGGCGGCGATGTTGTCGAGGTAGCCGTCGCCGGTGTTGATGTTGCCGCCGCTGAAGTAGGTCTGCACGGACGACAGGCTCGAGTCGCAGCCGGTGACGCTGATGCTGAAGCTGGTGTCGCCGGCGGTGTCGCCGCTGCTGGCCAGTGCGGTGGTCAGCACGTCCGGCAGGTTGACGACCTTGTTGTCCGCCGTGCCAGTGGCGTTGCCGTCGACCTGGCAGGTCTGGGCGATGACCTTGCCGTTGATGGTGATGCTGCCGTCCGGACCCGAGTTCTGGTCGGCGTTGGCGACGCCGCTCAGGCCAAGAGCGAGGGCGGCGGCGAGAAGGCTGTACTTCATCTTCATTACTGGTTTCCCCGGTGTGTTGGTTGGGCAAAAGGCATAAAGCAAAAGTTATGCCAGTTATTGTTGACATATCACATGTCAAGGCATGTGCTGGAATTTTTCGAGATCGGTGCGGGCGCTGTCCGAGGGCGAAGTAGGAGAAAACTGACAAACTTCGGCACCTCATGTGCGAAGCGCGTCACATTTTCCGAGGTTCGCCGAGAAGCGCTCGGCCGGAGGGATTTGCCTTTCAAGGCGGGATTTTCCGCGTCAAAAGTCGGACATTCTAAAATAAATTATGAACTTATGTTCACGCGAGGCGAGCTGCCCTTGCTTTGGGCGCGGAGTGCGCGCTGGCCGGATTTGTGACCGAGTTCTCCAATGACGTGGAGGCGATGTCGGGCCGCGTGCTCGGGCAAGTGGGCGTGTCGTCGTGAAATCATGAAAATTGTGACGAAATGCCGATTTGAGTCGTCGTTGCATGTGCGGCCAGTGAAGCGTTCGCGCGCGGACTTGCGGATGAGGGGCAGGGCGCGGTTGCGCTGCCAGTCCGGCACGGTTTCGGCGAGTCCCGGTCGTCACCCGGCATGCGGCGCAGGGGCCGTGCATGCGTGGCGGATGGTTGAAGTGAGGCGGGATGGCTCGCCGCGCGTGAGATGAGCGCGGCCGAGTCCCAGGTGAGTAGGAGCGTTGCCGATCAGCGCACGACCATTTCCACGCGGCGATTCATGGCGCGCCCGGCTGCGGTGGCGTTGCTGGCCACGGGCGCATACGGACCTACGCCTTCGGCGGCGAGACGCGTCGCGGCGATGTGGAATCGCTGGATCAGCGCGTGCATGACGCTCTGTGCCCGGCGGCGGGATAGCGACAGGTTGTGCTCGAGCGTGCCGGTATTGTCCGTATGCCCGACGATGAAAACCTTCAGTGCGGGCTTGCGCTTGAGCAGTTCGGCCATCGCCGAGAGCGTCGGATCGGAGGTCTTCGTCAGTGTGCTGCGGTCATGCGCGAAGTGGATACCGCGCAGGGCCATGTGGCCGGAGGACGTCAGGCTGCGATCCAGCGCGTCCGCGTCGATCTTCACTTCGCCGGTCTTCATGGGGGCGTGACGTGCCGTC
The DNA here is from genome assembly GCF_012395255.1 of Oleiagrimonas citrea. GTDB lineage: Bacteria > Pseudomonadota > Gammaproteobacteria > Xanthomonadales > Rhodanobacteraceae > Oleiagrimonas > Oleiagrimonas citrea. Next base: position 544,821 of record NZ_JAAZQD010000002.1, on the reverse strand, counting down.
TGGATCAGGATGCCGGTCGGTCTGCCGTTCTGGTGACTGACCAGCAGCACGCTGTCCAGGACGCCGTCGGCTTTCTTCAGGCGTGTGGTTTCCACGTATACGTCACCACCGCTGGCCAGCAAGGTGTTGTTGCGCAGGATCTTCTGATGCAGGCCGCCGCTGAGCTGGTTTGCCACGGGGGCGTAGATCGCCTTGGCCATGGCATAGCCGCTTCCGCATCCGTTGTTCCCATGGCAGCGGAAGCGCGTGTGAAAGCCTGCCTGCAGCATGGCCTGGTGGAAATTGTGGAACACTTCCAGTGCCGAGACACCGGTTGGCGCGATGTATGCAATGCGACGAATTTCGCCGCGGGCCGGTTCGGATTTCGATATCTGGTGATGGCGATAGGCGCCCAGCGGCAGCGTGACTTCGCCGTAATCGGCCGCCTGGTATCCGACGATGGTCGAACCGGCAAATCGATGGATGACTTTGCTGTCATGACTTCCGGGCAGGTCCCCGGAGGTCGTCGATGCGGCATGCGCGCAGCACGCGAGCAGCCATCCGGCGATCGAAACCCATGCGAGGCGACGTACATGGACGGAGAATGTATGGGAAACGAGCATGGGACATCCTGTCGTGCGAAGCGGGCCGCGGGCAGTCTACGCATCGCTTGCGCGCGGAAGAGTTGCATCCGGGTGGCTGTCCCGATATTTTGCGACGAGGTCCTCAAATCGAGGACCAGGCCTGTGCGTCTTCACGGAACTGTAGCCATTGCGGTGTAGGTTGGAAGTCGCCAGGCCCCTGGAGGGGGCCAGGTGAAACGTGATTCATGATGAATCGCACAGGGGGCGTTTCTGATTCAGTAGTTCGTCTCGCGAGGGGTTCGCGGGATGTTTTGGAATCTGGACACGCAATGGGGAAGCAACAATGAAACTGCACAGCGAACGCCGAAACGGAATCCGCGTCCGGCAGCGCGGTCAGGGAATGACCGAGTACATCATCATCACTGCACTGATCGCCATCGCCGCCATCGGCGCGGTCACCTACTTCGGCCACACCGCGCGCGAGCAAGTCGGCGCCATGGCTCAGGAGTTGTCCGGCAACTCGGGCAAGACGCAGATGGACAATGCGGGCCAGCAGGCCAGCAATGCGGCCACCGAGGGCGACAACGCGAAGAACCTCGCCAACTATCACAGCGATGTGAACAGCGGCGACGGTGGCGGCTGATCTCCGCGCGATTTTGCGCTGACCGCGGTTCGGCTGTCGGTCAGCGCAAAATGCGGATATCGCTCCCGGTTTTTACTCAAGACATCACACGCTGCGTCTGAACGTTCTCGACTTGCGGGTCGGGAGCGCGGGTTTCCGTCGATTCGAAACGGGCAGTGAGCGCGTTGGAGCGCGTTGACTGTTCGAACTCAGGAAGAAGCGAGAACGGGAACTGCGTGCGTCGGATGCAGCGCGATGCGGGGCATTGTTTTCGCGTTGCCCCGGGGAAGGGGGACATCATGCTTGCACGGATCAGAAATGGAGTTCCGGTGTTCACGGCACGTGCCGTGAACCGCCTGCGCGTGGTCGCGTGCGCATCGCGCATGCGCGGCCAGGCGTTGGTGCTGGGCATGATCGCGTTGCTGGTTCTTTGTATCGGCGTGATCGTGCTGTTCAACACCGGGCAGGCGGTCAACAAGAAAGTGCAGCTGGTGAATGCCGCGGATGCGGCCGCCTACAGCGCGGCGGTGCAGCAGGCGCGCGCGTACAACCTCGTCGCCTACATGAACCGTGCGGAAGTCGCCAACGAAGTGGCCGTGGCACAGTTCGTCAGCTGGTACTCATGGATGAACTTCGCGTTGCGCGGCACCGACAATTTCAAGGATGCGGTGCAGGCCATCGCGATCCTGTTCGACTTCAGCATCGTCGGCGCCGAGATCGGTGCCGCACTGCAGGAAGTCGTCACCGTGCTGAACGAGGTGAAGACGGCCGTGCAGGAGATGCGCGATGTCATGCAGCACGTGTTCTCGGTGGCCACGACCGCGATCGCGATTCTCAACGACGCGTACTCGAAGGCATCCCGGCTCATCACGGTGGGCGAGGCCTGGGAGGCTCAGAAGATCGTGCCCGACATCATCGCGAAGAATACCGATGGCAAGGCCCAGCTTGACTGGCGGGGCCGCACGATTCTGCTCAAGGGCATCCAGGAAGCCATCACCTACACGCGCCGTTACCACATCAGTACCCGCAGCGCGGACCGTGACGGCGCCGAGCGTTTCGCCAACGTGGTGATGGAGGCGCGCGATGGATTCTCCAAGCAGCGCAACGGCAGCATCGGCCCGATCAAGAAGCGCGGCGGAACCGATCTCATCGACTACAAGAACTGGGTCGGCATCGACACGCTGAATGTGCGGTTCAAATGGCTGTGCGGCTTCTGGGGGTGCGTGATCAATATCAATGTGCCGCTGGCCTGGGGCGGCGGCGCCGCGGTCAAGAATCCGCCGCAGGAATCGTTCCGCAGTCTGGCCAGTCCCGGCTATCACAGTGGTAGTGGATGGAACGCGGGCTACGAGACCGACAACCGGCACTACGACCCGTATTCGGGTGCGCTCAGGAACAATGCGGCCAGCAGCCTGGTGCTGAGCAGCCCTGCGATGGGCGGTTCGGACAAGGTCTGGATCAAGACGTACGGCACCGCGCCGGGGCTGCAGGATTACGACGACATCGATCCGAACAAGGCCACCGTGCCGTACCTCAACGGAAAGAGTGCCGCGGACAATGGTGTGGAGGCCAACGATGTCGGGCCGATCTTCACCGTGCTGGTCGAGCAGCCGATGAATACCGTGCACACCAGTGACAACCTGGACGGACTGGGCAGTACGGATGCGCCGGCAACTTCGGCCAGCAGCAATGCCCTGGCCAAGCCCAACTTCAAAGTGCCGGACAAGACCCTCGCCGATCAGATGACGGCCGTGGGTTCCGCACAGGTCTACTTCAGCCGTCCGCGCAGTCTGTTCGCGAATCTGGTCAGTCCGGGCAAGCGCGAGCTCGGCAGCCTGTTCAGCCCGTACTGGCAGGCGCGGCTGGTGGACACGCCATGCAGTGTGCGTCATGGCATCGAGGTGCTGTATGCCGGCAGCGGCGTGACACCGGTGCCGTTGCCGTGCCTGTTGCATTGACCATGAACAACCCATCTGTTTCGAGGAACTACATGTACCGTCCGATCGCCCTTGCTGTCCTTCTGTCGAGTCTGGTCTCCATCAGCGCATGCAGCGCCGGGGACGCGCCTTCATCCAGTGATGCGGTCGTCAACGTGGCCAGCAAGACGCCGCCGATCCATCTGCGCCAGACCGCGGTGACCCTGCGTGACGGCCAGCCCGTGGTGCAGCACCAGTATCAGCAGGCGAGCGCGGATTGCGGGCATGCCAGCGGGTTCACGCCGATTCCGGCGAAGGACGTGGGCAAGCTCGGGCGCACCTATTACGAGGCCTGGTACGAAGGCGATCGTCTGAGCGTGAAGGCCGATACTTGGGGTTTCACGCTTTCCGGTCAGCAGCCGTGTGTGTTCAAGGTCACGCACCTGTCCCAGCGCTGGTTCTATCAGCCCGGACTGAGCAGCGCGAAGCATCAGCTGGGCCAGGGTGCGGATGCGCACATTGTCTACCTGGGCGGTCCTGTGGTGCATCGCGCGAAGGCGGCCGTCACCCAGGCCGACAAGGACGAGGAAGCCGAGGTGATGGCCGAACTGCATCAGCGCGGCTATGGCGGCACCAGCAAGCAGGAAGGGCAGCGCAAGGTGGACGGCCAACTCTGCACCGTGCACGTCGACACCACACGGCGCTACTGCGCGTTGTCGGCGGCCGAAGACTGGGGCTTCGACGGGGCGAACGATGTGGCGGGAGCCGGTGGCGCATATGGCGATTCGCCGTACACCGACGCCATCAACCTGTGGGAGAAGCCGGCTGACGGTGGCGATGGGTCCTATCTGACGACGCAGTCGATCACGGTAGGGAAGCCCTTTGACGAACGTGTATTCAGCGTGCCCGACACGGTGCGCTGAACGAAGCGGGCTGTGGCCCGAGGGGACATGTCGTGCAGGAAGCAAGGACATCGACAAGACACTGGAAGGGCGCTGCAAGCCGAGGATGCGCCCGGCATCGCCAACGCGGCCAGAGCCTGGCCGAGATGGCGATCATGCTCGTCGCGCTGGTGCCGCTGGCCGCCGGCATCGCGCTGATCGGCCAGTACGTCCACCTGCGTCAGCGTGCCCAGGCGGCGGCGCGCGAAGCCGCCTGGGCGGCCACGGCCGATCCGGCGCTGATCGACGAATCGCTGCCGCAGAAGGAGCACATGCAGACGGTGATCCTTGCGCGCCAGTTCGGTTCGGCCGATGCCGCCATCCAGAGCGACGTGCAGGCGCCGGAAACCCTGGGTGACCCGATGCTGACCACGTTTGCGGACAAGCCGCTGCTCAAGCCCGAAGGCGTGACGCTTTCGGTGTATTCGCAGGCGGCTTCGCCGAGCTACCTGGACAAGGGACTGAACATCATCGGCAAGGCGACCAAGCACCTGGGCAATCTGCCGCCGAACACGAAGGGCCTGGTCACGGCCGAGGTGCATGTCCAGCCTGAACAGATTGTCGGACGGGACGGCACGCCGCTGTCGTTCCTGGGTTCGCTGGCGACCGAGAAGCTGGACTTCTCGGCCAGGACCGTGGTGCTGGCCGACAGTTGGGATGCGGCGGGCGGCGGCGAGAGCCTCGACGGCAAGGGCGTGGACACGGGCAACCGGCGCACCGTGCGCAACGTCATCCGCCCACTGGTGCCCACGGCGCTGATTGGCGACAAGTTCGACAAGGCGCTCAGCACCATCGTCAACGTGCTCGGAAAGATTCCGATCGTGAACCGGATCTTCACGCCCGGTTTCGATCAATTCCGTTTCGGCAAGACTGCGCCCGACGTGATGCCGCACGACAAGCTGGTGGAGTACAAGGATGCCAAGTAAGCGATGGTTCGCACTCGTGCTTGCCTGGCCGTTGATCGCGGCGGCCGCTTCCTGGCCGAAGGTTCCGGTGCCGGAAGCGACCCGGTCGACGATGGTCGCGCGACGCATGATCTTCAACGGTCTGGATATGCAGGCGCGCATGTTCCGCTCGCAGAAGAGCCAGGCCGAGATCATCGACTTCTATCGCAAGGCATGGCACGGCAAGACCGTGGTCAATCCGATGGGCGAGGCGAAAGTCATCGGGCATCGCGAGGGCGACTACTACATCACGATCAAGGTCAGCGACTACGCCGGCGGCAGCAAGGGCGAGATCGGCATCGTCGACGTGGGCGATGCGCCCAAGCATTTCGAACCCGGCAAGGGGCTGCCGCATCCGATGGGTTCGAAGGTCTTCAACGACATTCGTTATCCGGACGACCCGGTGCCGGCGCGCACGGTGGCCATGACCAACACCCTGTCGCCGCTGCAGAACGCCGGCTATTTCCGCGAGCGCCTGGAGGGCGACGGCTGGAAGCCCGATGGCCGGCAGCGCTGCACGGACCCGGATGCCTGCGTGCAGCACTACTCGCGTGGGGACAGCCATTTGACGCTGGTCGCCGAGCGCGGGCGCTCCGGGTATTCGAAGGTGATCATCAATGTGCAGCGGCCGTGAGGGAGGGAGCGAAATGGTGCACAGGCTGATCCGCAGGAAACGGTGTCCGCGGCGCCGGGACCGGCAGCGCGGTAGCGCGGTGATCGAGTACGCCATCGTGGTCGGCATCCTGATTTTCGTGCTCCTCGTCGGTACGTCCGGCAACCCCGCGCCAGTCACCCAGCTCGTGGATGCACTGCGCGATGCGTACACCAGTTTTGTCTACACACTTTCCATTTCCTGGTTCTAGGACGGACTTGCATTCGACATGCCGAAGATCAATCGCAATTTCATTTTTCTGGGGGTCGCTGTTCTGCTGGGCGTGATGGCCAGCGTCCTGGCGGTGCACTACGTGAACACGCAGGTGGCCAAGCGCACGCACACCACGCCGCAGCGCACCGTGAAAGTGGTGGTGCCGGTGCGCGATCTGGCCAAGGGCGACATGCTGAGCGCGAGCGGCGTCGCCGCTCGCGACGTGCCGGCCGAATTCGTGCCGGCCGACGCGATCACGCCGGCCGATTACCGCAACTATCTGGGGCAGGTGCTGCGCGCGCCGCTGCAGCACGGTGCGCCGATTCCGGCCAGTGCGGTAGAGCGGCTCAGCGATCACTTCTCCAACATCATCGCGCCGGGCAAGGTGGCCTATTCGATCCAGGTCAACAGCACCAACTCGATCTCCGGACTGATCACGCCCGGCGATCACATCGACCTGATGCTGCTGACATCCGAGGACAAGCACGACCGAATCCGTCCGCTGCTGGGCGACGTGCTGGTACTGGCGACGGGCCGCCGCGCCAAGGGCGTGCGCAGTGACGGCAGCGGCGACGACCACTATTCCAATCTCACGCTCGAACTGACGCCGGTCGAGGCGCAGCGCGTGGGCATCGCGAAGAAAGTCGGCGCTCTGCGCGTGATGTTGCGTCCGCCGAACAGCAATGAGCCGTTCCATCTGAAATTGCTCAGCAAGGCCGATCTGCTGCGCATGCAGCGACGCGCGCGCGGAAGCGGCATTCAATTCATCATCGGGGGGAATGGTTGATTCATGGACGTTCGTAAAGGATTTACACGCGCTCTCGCGATCGCCGCATTGACGCTGCTCGGGTACGCGCATGTTCCGCCGTCATCGGCGGCGGCCGAGGTGACCGCGACGCCTGTCATTGCCGACCAGGTGACCATGTACAGCGGTCAGGCGCTGGTGCGCATGGCACCGGGACCGCTGCGTCGTGTAGCGGTCGGCAACGGCAAGCTGCTGGAGGTGCGCACCATCGGTCGTCGGGAAATGGTGCTGATCGCCAACAAGACCGGCGACACGTCTCTGCAGCTGTGGATGCGCGACGGCTCGCAGCGCAGCGTCGCCGTGCACATCGGCGCCGGCAACGCCGGCCAGACGGCGGTGCTGGTGCGCAAGCTGCTGGGCGCGGACTCGGCTATCGCCGTCAACAGCATTGCGGGCAAGGTCGTGCTGACCGGCAGCAATTTGTCGCAGGTCGACATGGCGCATGTCGCGGCGATCAAGAAGATGTATCCGCAGGTGCTCGACTTCACCACCGCCAACGCCGTGCAGATGAAACCGATGGTGATGATGAAGGTGCGCATCATGGAGTTCCGCAAGAACGCCATGAACAAGATCGGCGTCAAGTGGGATTCGGTCATCGACGGCCCGACCGGCGGGCTGGTGCACGACTGGCGCACCAATTCGCTGTACCGGACGCCGACCAAGTTCATGGGTAGCGATCTGCCGTTGCAGGTGTCCGGAACGGCCGCCTATTTTGGCATCGCGACGTCGATCGCCTCGAAGATCAACCTGATGATGCAGACCGGCAACGCCTGGGAACTGGCGGAACCGCAGCTCGCCGCGCGCAGCGGCGGCGTGGCCGATTTCCTGGTCGGCGGCGAAGTGCCGATTCCAGTCGATCAGGGCCTGGGCACGACTTCGGTGCAGTACAAGAACTACGGCATCAAGCTGCACATCGAGCCGGTCGTCAACAGCGCCGGTGACATCTCGACGGACCTGGAAACCGAGATCAGCCGCATCGATCCCAGTGTCACGGTCAACGGCTATCCCGGTTTCATCACCCGCCGCGCGCGGGCGGAAGTCAATGTGCATACCGGTCAGACCATTGTCATTTCCGGGCTGGTCGACGCCAATGCGGCCAAGTCGTTCGACAAGATGCCTGGCCTCGGGCAGATCCCGATCCTCGGCGCGCTGTTCCGCTCGCGGGACTTCCAGGCCAACCGCACCGACCTGGTCATCTTCGTGACGCCGTTCGTGGTCAATCCCGATTCGCCGGAGAACAAGAAGATGATCGACAAGAGCAACCGTCTGCGCGACGACTTCCGCAAGACGATCGGTCGCGACATCGTCGAGTGAGGAGACGCACGTGTTCGAAGTCCTGATCGAAACCAAGAACCGCACGCCGCGGCAGGTGCGTTGCCTCAATGAAGTCTGTGGGGTGGGGCGCGGCGAGGACAATCTCGTCGTGCTGCAAGGCTGGAACATCGCGCGCGAGCACGCGGTGTTCGAGTTCCGCAACGGCGGCGTGTTCATCCAGGTCTGCGGCGGACGCGCGGCCGTGGCGGTCAACGGCTCGCGCGTGGACGGCGAGTACGGCCCGCTGCACCGCGAGGACGTGGTCAGCATCGGCGCCTACGAGCTGCGCGTGCTGCTGGACCGTGCCGTGGAGACCGAGACGGTCGAGGCGCCGAAGAAGGCGGCCAATCATGCCCGCGCCGATGAAGCCGTCGCGGAAACGGACGCGCGCCCGGCCGGCGAGGTGCCCGAGCACAAGCACGCGAAGCCGGCGGCGGTCGAGGAGAAGCCCGGCCTGCCCGCGGTGCGTGTGGACAAGGACATGCTCGAGTGGCGCACCCAGGTGCACAAGTCGCTGGTGCGGCAGATGGACCTGCGCCGGGTCGATGTGCGCGGCATGAGCGACAGCGATCTGCGCGAGAAGACCTCCGCGCTGATCCGGGACATCATCGAGGGTGAGTTCGCCGACCGCCTGCCGAAGACCATCAACCGCCGTCGCCTGGCCAAGGAAGTGCTGGACGAGGCCATTGGCCTGGGACCGCTGGAGGATCTGCTGGACGACGACAGCGTGACCGAGATCATGGTCAATCGCGAAGACGAGATCTTCATCGAGCGCGAGGGCCGCATCGAGACCTCGCCGGTCACCTTCACCAGCGCCAAGGCGGTGCTCGCCGCCATCGAGCGCATCGTCGCGCCGCTGGGTCGCCGCATCGACGAGAGTTCGCCGATGGTCGACGCGCGTCTGGCCGACGGCTCGCGCGTGAATGCGGTCATCAGCCCGGTCGCCCTGCGCGGCCCCAGCCTGACTATCCGAAAGTTCAGCAAGCGCAAGCTGACCGGCGACGATCTGCTCCAGTTCGGCTCGATCAGCGAGGACATGCTCGAGTTCGTGCACATGGCCGTGCGCGAGCGCCGGAACATCATCGTCACCGGCGGCACCGGCTCGGGCAAGACCACGTTGCTGAACATTCTGTCCAACGCGATTCCGGACAACGAACGCATCGTCACCATCGAGGACGCCGCCGAGCTGAAGCTCAGCCAGCCCAATCTTGTGTCGCTGGAGGCGCGTCCGGCGAATCTGGAGGGCAAGGGCGAGATCGCCATCCGCGATCTGGTGCGCAACGCGCTGCGCATGCGTCCGGATCGCATCGTCGTCGGCGAGTGCCGCGGCGGCGAGGCGCTGGACATGCTGCAGGCGATGAACACCGGCCATGAGGGCTCGCTGACCACGGCCCACGCCAACTCACCGCGCGACGCGCTGTCGCGTCTGGAGGTGATGGTGCTGATGTCGAGCATGGACCTGCCGGTGTCGGTGGTGCGCGAGCAGATTGCCTCGGCAGCGGACCTGATCGTGCATCAGCGCCGCTTCCCCTGCGGTTCGCGCAAGGTCACCTGCATCTGCGAGATCACCGGCATCGAGAGCGGCACCATCCAGACCCAGGACCTGTTCCGTTTCGAGGCGCGCGACCAGGGCGGCCCCAACGGCCGCGTGCGCGGGCATTTTCACGCTACCGGCGCGGTGCCGGAGTTCTACGAGGAGCTGGCCAACCGCGGCGTACCGGTCGACCTGTCGATCTTCAAGCCGGATGGGGAGGACGATCGATGAATCCCGCCATGCTGCCGATCGTGGTGACGGTGTTCCTGTGCGTGGCGCTGATCGGCTACCTCGCGCTGCGCAGTTCGACGGTATTCTGGGGTCGCTACCAGGAGACCTTCACCGAGCAGGCGCGCTTCAATCTCGCCGACCTGTTCCTGTTCATGGACACGCGGCATCTGTTCCGGCTCAACGCCGTGGCGCTGGCCGCCGTGCCGCTGCTGCTGTGGTGGATCACCGACAATCCGCTGGTGGCCGGTATCGCCCTGGTGGTGCTGTTCGTGCTGCCGAAGAAGGTCTATCGCTGGCTGCGTCAGCGCCGCATCGACAAAGTGCAGCAGCAGTTGCCCGACGCGTTGATGATGATGGCCGGCAGCATGCGCGCCGGACTCGGCCTGACGGCATCGCTGGAAAGCATCGCCCACGACGTCGATCCGCCGCTGTCGCAGGAATTCGCGCTGGTCCTGCGTCAGCAGCGCATGGGCGTGAAGCTGGACGAGTCGCTGCAGCACTTCCACGATCGCGTGCCGGTCCAGGACGTGGGCCTGTTCGTGTCGGCCGTGAACATCTCGCGCGACGTCGGCGGCAATCTCGCCGACATCATGGCCTCGCTGGCGGACACGCTGCGCCGGCGTCTCATCATGGAGAACAAGGTGCGTTCGCTGACTGCGCAGGGGCGTCTGCAGGGCATCGTCATGGCCATGATGCCGGTCACCCTGGTCGCGTTCCTGACCTTCGCCTATCCCGACACCATGCGCGCCATGTACCACACGCCGCTGGGCTGGCTCGTGTTCGCGATCGCCGCGGTCATGGAGTACCTCGGCTATCGCATGTGTCGCAAAATCATGAGTATCGACATTTGAACCCGATCATTCTCATTCTGGCGTTGACGGCGGCCGGGTGCATCGGTCTGGCGTTCTGGGCGTTGTATGGCTTTATCCGCGAGGTGCCCGAGGCCGACCGCGACTATCAGGATCCACTGCCCTACGGGCTGCGCATGATCTGGCCGCTGGTCAACGTGGCGACCCATCTGCTGGGACCGCGCCTGACGCCCGACAAGCTGGAAAAGGCGCACCGCGAACTGCAGACCGCGGGACAGGATTTCGTGCTCAGTCCGGAACAGTTGTACGGCCTGCGCCTGGTGGGGGCGGGGCTGGCGGCGGCGTTCTTCTGGGTGCTGCTGCTCATGCTCGACAAGGACAAGGTGGGTCTCTACGTCACCGCCACGGTGCTCGGGCTGGTCATCGGCTGGCTGTACCCGTCGCTGTGGCTGAGCGAGCGGCGCAAGCGCCGACGCCGGCGCGTGATCAAGGATCTGCCGACGTTCCTCGACTTCATCACCATGTCGGTGGAAGCCGGACTGAACATCAACGGCGGCATCGAGCAGGCCACGCGCAAGGGGCCGAACGGTCCGCTGTCGCAGGAGATGATGCGCTTTCTGCGCGATGTGCGTTCGGGCCTGCCGCGTTCGGAAGCGCTCACACGCATGGCCGAGCGCATGGACATGTCGCAGATCTCCAGCCTGACCAGCGCCCTGATCCAGGCCGACCGGGTCGGCGCCAGTCTCGGTGCGACCCTGCGCGCGCAGGCGGCGCAGCGGCGCGAGGAGCGTTTCCTGTATGCGGAGAAGCTGGCGCTGGAAGCGCCGGTCAAGATGATGATGCCGCTGGTGATGTTCTTTTTCCCGCTGATCTTCCTGGTGCTGGGTTACTTCATCTTCCTGCGCATGAAACAGGAGGGTGTCCTGTGAAGCACGGAACGATCCGACGCGATGGCAGCGTGCTGGTGCCACAGGCCTGGCGCGCCGATCGACCATGGAGCCGCATGCGCGGCCTGCTGGGTCGGCCGGCGCTGCTCGACCGGGCACGCCAGGCACTGTGGCTGACGCCGTGCGGCAGCGTGCACACGGTCGGGATGCGCTATCCGCTGGACATCGTCTTTCTCGATCGCGACGGGTGCGTGCTGGCCATGCACGAGCATCTGCGCCCGGGCCGTTTCCGCGGTTGCCGTGGCGCGCGTCACACCGTGGAACTGGCACCCGGCGGGATCGCGGCGCTGCAACCGCAAACAGGAGAGGCCTGGCAATGGCATATGCAATGAATCGACTGCGTGCATGCGGCGGGGCGCTCGCCGCAGTCTTGATGCTGACAGCCTGCGCTTCGGCGCCGCATCGCGCGCTGCAGCAGGAGGTCGCGCTACAGCAGCGTGCGGCCGGGGCCTACGCGAAAGGCGACTTGGCTGTTGCGCTCAAGGCATATCGGCAGCTGGCTGACGACATGCCCGACGACACCGCTTCGTGGTTTCGCCTGGGCAATGTCTACGCGCGACTGAACCAGCCCGATGCGGCGATGAAAGCCTACCGGCACGTACTGCAGCGCGATCCGGAGCACGCCAAGGCCTGGCACAACCTGGGCGTGATCTACCTGCATCAGGCCGCTGCGGCGTTCGTGCAGAGCGCGCGGACGGCGGATCGCGATGCGGAGTTGCGCGACCAGAGCATGCACATGGCCACGAAGCTGGAAGACATCGCGGGCGCCGATGCCGGTCACGCGCCCGCGCAGGGGACGCCAACGGCTGCGCAGGCGCCGAACGCGATGGGGAGGCCAGTCAAGGGAGAGGGGCCATGAAGGCTGCAACGGTTCAACGTCGTCAGCGCGGACAGAGCCTGGTCGAGGCCGTCGTGGTGATCCCGGTCTTCGGGGCCGTGATCCTCGGCATCCTGCAGGCGGTGCTGTTCTATCGCGCCAAGTCTGTGGTCGACTACGCCGCGTTGCAGGCCGCGCGCAGCGGCGCCACGCATTTCGCGCAGATGTCCGCGATGAAGGACGGACTCACGCGCGGCTTGCTGCCGTTGTACACGCACGAGCCGAGCAACACTGCGGCGGAGAAGGCATACGCCAAGGCGTGGCTGGATGTCACGACGGGCGCGAGCAAGATTCAGATCGTCAATCCGACCCAGCAGATGTTCGACGCCTGGAAGGAACCGCAGTACGACGGCGTCGAGGCGATCCCGAACGACAGCCTCGCCTTTCGCGGCAACGTCCCGAAGGCCGGCGTGACGGTGCAGGACGCCAACCTGCTGAAGATCAAGGTCCGCTACAACTATCCGCTGATCGTGCCGGTGATCGATCGCCTGATCGGCCATCTGGACCCGGTGCGGTCCGCCGCCACCTGCCTGGAGCCGGGAGGCTGCCACAGCGTCTACAGTCTGCCGATCGTGGCCCAGGCCATCGTGCGCATGCAGACGCCGATCCGGGATCGGGATCTTCTGCCCAACGCCGATGACACGAGCGGCGGCGGAAGTGGCGGTGGCAGTGGCGGATCGGGTGGAGGCGGAACCGGCGGCGGGTCGGGTAGTGGTGGCTCGGGCGGCGGCTCGGGTGGCGGAGGCACGCCTCCGGACCACGTATGCGTGTGAGCACGATGGAGCGGGACCGTATGGAAAGCAGAGTGAAAATGTGGGGACTCGCCTTCGTGTGGGCGTTGACGGTGTGCTGGTCCTGGGCGGCGCAGGCGTCGCCGTGGCAGTCCGGCCAGGGGCTGCGCAGTTACGACAAGGCCGTGATGCAGCAGTCCGTGCCGTATTCGAATCCGTTTGTTCGAAGCGTGGGCACGGGCAAGCTGTCCACGCAGGGGCTGCTGGATTCGGGTTCGAGTCTTCCGGCCTGCCCGCATATCTGTCTGATCGTGCCGGACGGCGAGTCGGCGGATCAGGCCATCAAGGATTTCGAGCAGGCGAACCACTGCTCGGTACAGGCGCAGAACCCGCCGGGTGGCGGAGGTCAGTGCACGGGGGTACAGACGAATGCGACCGCGGCGTCCGGAGGCAGTACCGGAAGCGGTAGCGGATGCCCGACGCAATGCGACCCGGATCCGCCGCTGCCCGGCAACAAGACGGCCAAGCAGTACGAAACCGACAAGCTGAAGACGTACGAAGGCGACTCGCCGTGGATGTACATCGACACCACGGGTCACGTCACGGTCGGCATCGGCGACAATCTCGAAAGCAAGGGGTCGAGCAAGACCGAATCGGAAGCCGAGGCGCTACCGTTCTATATCTGCGACCGGAAAACCAACAAGTCGTGCATCTGCGACGCCACGCACAAGTGCGCCAAGGCAACCAAGCAGCAGATCAAGGACGGACTTGCTGCCGTGCAGAAGGAGACGCAGCCGGCGGCGTGCAAGACCGATACCAGTCAGTGTTATACGGTCAATCATTACAAAAGCATTTCCGATCTGCGTTTGAAGGAAAGCGATCGCGAGCAGTTTGTCGAGGACAAGCTCGGTGATTTTCATGGCGACCTGGTCAAGCAGTTCCCTGATTTCGACACGTATCCTTCGCGTGTTCAGGCGGCCATGTACGACATGATCTACAATCTCGGCGCCGCAGGACTCAAGAAATTCAAGAAGTTCGCGAAAGCGGTCAAAGCCAAGGACTGGAAGACGGCTGCGGCCGAATCCAAGCGCGGCGGCGTGCAGCAAAGCCGAAACGATTACGTCAAGAACCTGTTGATGGAAGCTTATAATGACGAGCAGAAATGCAAGAAATCAAAATCAAGTGGAAGTGGCTCGAATTAATCGCATGACATGCGTTTCGAGTGATTTTTTGCGTCCCTTTTTGCATCGGGGTTTTTGTCGTGCATTGATTTTGTCGATGCAAATATTCCTGGTCGCCGTGCTGGCCACGGGCTGCGCCGAAGCGGGCAATGCGTTTCCGGTCAAGGTGTATGGCGGCTTCGTGTTGAAAGGGAGCGCGAAATCGCCGCAAGGCGTCGACCAATGGAATCAGTGGCTGCAGCAGGCCTGGCGCAATCCGGATGGCGATCCATTGGCGTTCGCCGTGGGCAAGGACGGCGCGAAGAAAGCCGAGGTCGGTAATTGCGAACAGTTGTTCTCCGCTGATCGACAGGGGCTTGAGCTGGTGCAGCCTCTGGATCGGATGATTTATCGGGGCTGGGCGGCGAAATGCTATGCGGCTCGTCTGATTCGCGATGGAAAGTCGTCCCGCGTCAGTCATGTCTCCGGCTTCCGCTTCGACCGCGCACATGTCGACCGCCTCCCCGTGGGCATGCGTTTCGTGGTGTCGCCGTCCGATCAGGGCGACGATGGTCACAAGACACTCGGTCCTTTTCTGCGCAAGGCGAAGATGGAATTCAGCAATCAGGAGGACAGCATGTACGCGTTCGTCACGTACCCGGACGGGCGGACCCAGGCCATCACGCTGGTTGCGCGCGGCGATTTCGACCATGACGGCACCGAAGACCTGCTTTTCCGTTCCTACAACCGCATGAACGGGGGCGGCTCCTACGCATCCCTGGCCATGTACCTGGTATCCAGGTCCGGCGGTGCGTCGGCGATGCGCGTGGTCAAGCGGATCCCCGTGATGGGACCGGGGTACGACGACTGAGCGGACGGCATGCTCAAGCGCCGGATGCTGTTGCGTTCGGCGCGGCCCGTTTCGTGAAGCCATGGAGGAGCTTCCGTGAAAAAGTTCGTGCGACGAATGGTCTGGTGCGTGTTGGCTTCCGGCTTGCTGGCGGCTTGTTCGAGCCCGCATGAAGCCGCGCCGAAGGCATCGGCTTCGGGCGGTGCGCATGCCGGGACAGCGGTTGTCGATTCGCCCGCGGCGCAGGTCGACTGGACGCAGATGCAGGCGTTCTGGACGCGTTCGATGCAGCGGACCGGCATCGACACGGGGCCGGCCGACAGCGACAAGCGCATGCTGGTCTATTTCGATCCCAATTGTCCTGTCTGCGCCCGGCAGTGGCGCGTCCTCGAACCGTATCTCGACCGCGTGCGCATCCACTGGGTGCCGGTGGCCTACATCAATCCGATGAGTACGAAACGTGCGGCAGCCATCCTGGCAGCGTCCAACCCCGTGGATGCGCTGGAGACGAACGAGCGGCGCTACGACTTCAAGCGCGATGAGGGTGGATTGCCTGTGCCACGGAATGTTCCGGCCTGGGCGATCGAAAAGGTCGAGGCCAACACCCGGGAATCCATGCATGCGAAGGATCTCGTGGCCACGCCGATCCTCGGTTTCGAGCTGTATCCGGGCAAGCGCTACTACCGGATCATGGGGTTGATGGATGCCGATGCCATACAGCGCGCCGTGGACGAACTCGGTCACACGATGGACCCCTGGCATCACGCCGCTACCGGCTCCAGGTCGACTGCGGCGCGACGTCCGTGAACCGGCGTTGGCGCAGGGAGGTTGTCGTCGTGCCGGTCGTGCGCATCGTGCGTCGCGTCGTCATTCAGTTGGTTCGCCTGTGTGCTCTGGTGTCGCTGTTCGTTGCCGCCGCGGCGCAGGCGCACGCGGCGGACATACGAGTCGATGCGGTGCTTTCCGGGACGGCGATTCCCAAGTCTTCCGGTGACATGGGACGGCCCGGGACGCTGGTGGAAACGATCTACGTCTCCGGCGAACGGGTGCGTGTCGATTTCAAGGCGTCTTCGCGGCTTCGCGGACGGATCTACCGCAACGGGGGCAGAACCCTGCTTCGCCTGCCTTCCGGGCGCGTGCTGCCGACCGGTTGGCTGCACCTTTCGCAGCATGTGCGCCTCCCGGTGCGGGAGCCTTGTTTCGCGCTGGATCTCGCCTGTCATGGCATCGGGTCGCGTCGGATTGCCGGTCGCGAGGCCGTGGGGTGGCGCTTTCGCCACGCTGGTCAGCAGGGACCGTTGGGTCTGGATCGCGGCACCTTCTGGCTCGATGCCAAGACAGGCATGGTGCTGGAACTGAAAGGGCGCAATCTGGCCGACCAGACACTCCAGATGCATGCCGTGGCGGTGCGTGAAGCGCCACTCCCGGATGCGCTTTTCTCTGTGCCGGAATCGCGCCGACGCAATCAGGATGCGCGCTGAGCGAGCCGACGTCCTGACCCGTGTCGCATGCGCCATTGTCATGCGCCATTGTCTTGTGGCCGTCCAGGTCGCGCAGACGGCATTCCCGAAAAAGTAAAGTGTGCTTGACATGGTCGGCGGGCCGAAGCACACTCCTACATGTCAAGTTTGCTTGACATCGGGGCGAGCTGTACGGAGGGCGTCCGAATCCTCCGTTCCGTCGTCACGGCTTTTCCGAAGGAGAGCGATCGGCATGCGCAAGGCAGAGGGGACCAGCAAGCGCCGGATGTTGCGGCGCATCGGAGCGACCGCATTGGCGCTCGGCACGGTCGCGTGGATCGCGGGCGAGGTGTTCACATGGTCGTCGCTGCAACGGCTCGGCGTCCTTGGTCTGGTGCTGGGCGGCGTGTGGCTGCTGTTCTCGCTGTACACCCGCGACGAACCCCTTCGTGCGCCGCAGCGGCGCTATATGCGCGAGTTCTTTCCGGCCATCGTGGCCTATGTGGTGATCCTGTTCTCGGTGTGGCCGCTGCTGCAGCATGTGCATGCGAATGGCCTGCGGGTTCTGATCGCGCTGCTGCCGGTATTGCCGGTGGCCTTCGTGGTGCGCGCCATGGTGCGGCTGGTGCTGGCCAGCGATGAACTCGAACGTCGTATCCAGCTGGAAGCCATTTCCATCGCCAGTCTCAGCGTCGGTCTGGTGAGTCTGGCACTCGGCTTCATGGCCGCCGCCGGCGTGGTGCTGCTGAAGAACGCGCTGGTGCTGGTGCTGCCGGCCATGTTCGCGGTGTACGGCGTGGCGGTGTGGTGGATCCGTCGCCGCTACGACGGTGGCGAACCATGAACAATCACCTGCGCGCATTGCGCGCCGAACACGGCTGGTCGCAGGCCGATCTGGCCGAGCGCCTCGATGTCTCGCGGCAGACGGTCAACGCCATCGAGACCGGCAAGTACGACCCGAGCCTGCCGTTGGCCTTCCGCATCGCGCGGGTATTCGGGTCGTCGATCGAATCCATTTTTGATCCGGGGGATCAAGCGTGAAGATGAAACCAGGAGTACGCATCGCGATCGCCGTGGGCATCGCGGTGGCGATTTTCGGCGGCAGGCAGGTGTTCAAGCACGACGCGTCGGCGCCCGCCGGTGCGGCGTCGACGCAGGCGCCGGCCAAGCCCGTGCACGTCGAGGTCAAGCCGCAGGTGTGGAAGCGCGGCCGGCTGACCTTCAAGCCCTGCGAACTGACGCGGCCGGGTTCCGGCCGGCGCGCGGCGGCCTGGTGCTCGCCGTTCCGGGTGCCGGAGAACCGTGCCGACCCGCACAGCCGCAAGATCGGCCTGAAGCTCGCCATCGTGCGCAGCGCGGCGACCGTGCCTGATCCGGACATGGTGGTGTTCCTCGCCGGCGGTCCGGGCCAGGCGGCCACGCGTGAATACGTGATGGCGGCCAAGGGCTTCGAGGAACTGCACAAGCACCACGACATCCTGCTGCTGGACCAGCGCGGCACCGGCGATTCCAACCCGTTGACCTGCGCGCAGACCGAGAAGGACGCCGACCCGAACATCGACTACAGCCAGGACCCGGACGCGCGTGCCGCGTACCTGAAAAAGTGCCTGGCCGAAGTCGAGAAGAAGGCCGATCCGCGCTACTACACCACGACCGACGCGGTGGCCGACCTGGAAGCGGTACGGCAGGCGCTGGGTGCGCCGAAGTTCGACCTGCTGGGCGTGTCCTACGGCACGCGCATGGCGCAGCAATACGCCATGCGCCACCCCGACGCGGTGCGCAGCATGGTGCTGGACTCGGCGGTGCCGAACACGGTCGCACTGGGTCAGTTGATCGCCCAGCATCTGCAGGACGCGCTGCGCAAGGACTTCGCGCTGTGCACTGCGAATGCGGCGTGCAAGAAGCGTTACGGCGACCCGTACCGGACGCTGCAGAAACTGGTGGCCGACGTGCGCGCCCATCCGCACATGGTCACGGTACGCGATCCGCGCACGTACAAGCCCAGCCAGCGCATGTTCAATCAGAAGTCGCTGGCGACCGTGGTGCGCCTGTTCGCCTATTCGCCGGAAACCATCGCGCTGCTGCCGCTCAGCATCGATGCGGCGGCGCACGGCGATCCGGGTCCGCTGATGGGACAGGAGCGGCTGGTCAGTGGCGATCTCGGCAGCGACATCAATTCCGGCATGGGTCTGAGCGTGACCTGTGCGGAGGACGCCGACCTGATCCACCCGCGTCCGCAGGACAAGGACACGTTGCTGGGCGATGGGTTCGTACGCGAACTCAAGGCCAACTGCGCGATCTGGCCGCACGGCACGCGCCCGGCCGATTTCCATCAGCCGCTGCGCGGAAAGATCCCGACACTGGTGTTGTCGGGACAACTGGATCCGGTGACGCCGCCCGCATGGGGCAAGCAGATCGTGACCGACCTCGACAACGCTCGGCAGCTGGTGCTCAAGGGGCAGGGCCACTCGGAATTTATGCGCGGTTGCATGCCCAAGGTGATCCGACGCTTCATTGACCAGCCCGATCCGAAAACGCTGGACGCGAAGTGTCTGGATCGTCTCGGCCCCACGCCCCCCTACGTCAATTTCAACGGAGCCACGCCATGATCGAGGTCAAGGATCTCCACAAGACCTTCGGTGAGGTCAAAGCCGTCGATGGCGTCAGCTTCAGCGCGCGCGACGGCGAGATCACCGGCCTGCTCGGCCCCAACGGCGCCGGCAAGACCACCACGCTGCGCATGCTCTACACGCTGATGTCGCCCGACCGCGGCCAGGTGCTGGTCGACGGCGTCGACCCGGCCGTCGACCCGGTGGCGGTGCGCAAGCGGCTCGGCGTGCTGCCGGATGCGCACGGTCTGTACAAGCGGCTGACCGCGCGCGAGAACATCGACTACTTCGGCCGTCTGCAGGGCATGGACGAAGCCGCGATCGCGCAGCAGCGCGAGGCGCTGATCGAGGCGCTGGGCATGGGCGATTTCGCCGCCCGCCGCACCGAGGGCTTCTCGCAGGGTCAGCGGGTCAAGACTGCCATTGCCCGCGCGCTGGTGCACGGCCCGGACCACGTGATCCTGGACGAGCCGACCAACGGCCTCGACGTGATGGCCACCCGCGCCATGCGCGCCTTCATGCGCAAGCTGCGCGACGAGGGCAAGTGCGTGCTGTTCTCCAGCCACATCATGCAGGAGGTGGCGGCGCTGTGCGATCGCATCGTGGTGATCGCGCACGGCCGTGTCGCCGCTGACGCGTCGCCGGACCAACTGCGCGAACAGACCGGCGAATCCAATCTCGAGGACGCCTTCGTGAAGATCATCGGTACCGAGGAGGGCCTGGCCGCATGAACGCCACCCTGACCGTATTCCTGAAAGAGGTCCGCGAGAACCTGCGCGACCGCCGCACCATCACCAGCGCGCTCGTCATGGGCCCGCTGCTGGGACCGTTCCTGTTCGTGATGCTGATGAACGTCATCATCCAGAAACAACTGGACAAGGCCGAGACGCCGCTCAAGGTGCCGGTGATCGGCGCCCAGCGCGCGCCCAATCTGGTCCACGCGCTGGAGCAGTACGGCCTGGTGGTCGAGCCGGCCATCGAGCACCCCGAGGCCGCGGTGAAGCAGCAGTTGGCCGATGTTGTGCTGCGTATTCCGGCCAGCTATCCGAAGGCCTGGAACAAGGGCGATCCGGCGCAGGTCGAGGTGATCTACGACGCCTCGCGCCGTGACGCGAACACTCCGGTCAAGCGGGTAAGAACCATGCTGGAACGGTATTCGCGCACCCAGGGTGCGATCCGCCTGCTGGCGCGCGGTCTGTCGCCCGCGGTGGCGACGCCGGTGGTGGTGGCTACGCGCGACCAGTCCACGCCGCAGTCGCGCGCCGGGCAGCTGTTCGCCTTCATGCCGTACTTCTTCGTGGTCGGCGTGTTCATCGGCGGCATGTACCTGGCCATCGATCTGACCGCGGGCGAACGTGAGCGCAAGTCGCTGGAGCCGCTGTTCGTCAATCCGGTGGCGCGCTGGCGCATCCTGCTGGGCAAGCTCGGTGCGACCGCCGCGTTCGCCACCGCCAGTCTGGTACTGAGTCTGGTCGCGTTCCATCTGGCCGGCTACATTCTGCCGACCGACAAGCTGGGCATGGCCATCGATCTGGGGCCGGCCTTCGCCGGCACGGTGTTGCTGTTGATGCTGCCGTTGGCGGGACTGTTCGCTTCGCTGCAGACGCTGGTGTCGGCCTTCGCCAAGAGCTATCGCGAGGCGCAGACCTATCTGTCGATCCTGATGCTGCTGCCGATGCTGCCGTCGATGATCCTCAGCTTCATGCCGGTGAAGTCGGCCGACTGGATGTACGCCGTGCCGCTGCTGGGTCAGCAGCTGGGCATCACCGAGCTGCTGCGCGGTGGTTCGGTCACGGGTGTGCAGGTCGGGCTGGTGCTGGTCAGCGGCTTCCTGACCGCGCTGGTGGCGGTGCTGGCCACGGTGCGGGTCTACGCCTCCGAGCGCCTGGCGATCTCGGCTTGAGCGAGTCCGTGCCCCGTCGCGTTACGGCGCGGCGGGGCACGGCTGTATCGACCGCGGCATCCCGATAGACTGGACTCTCCATGTTCGGGGGAGAGTTCCATGCGTACGTCCATTCCTGCACTTGGCCTGCTGCTCGCTTCGGCGGTGCTGCTGACGGCCTGTCACGACAAGCCCGCGGCGACGCCGGACCAGGCGGCCGCGAAGCCGGCGGCCAGCACGGTCGCGCCGGCCGCGGCCTCCAGCAGCGCCCGTTACGCCAGTCGTCATCTCGGCGACTACGCCACGGTGAAGCTGACCGCGGATCTTTCGCACCTCGATGCGAAGCAGAAGAAGATGGTCGGTCTGCTGATCCAGGCGGCCGATCAAATGAATCCGATCTACTGGAAGCAGTCCGTGGCCAACGCCGACGCCCTGCGCGCGCGCATCCACGACGACGCCACGCGCGAGCTGTTCGACATCAACTACGGCCCGTGGGACCGGCTCAACGCCGATCATCCCTTCGTCGCCGGCGTCGGTCCGCGCCCGCCCGGCGCGCAGTTCTATCCGGCCGACATGACCAAGGCGGAATTCGACAAGTCGCCGCTCAAGGACAAGACCAGCCTGTACACGCTGCTGCGCCCGGTGCTGCACCGCGAGGACACCGGCGAGCTGGTCACGGTGCCTTACCACGTGGCCTACAAGCCGCAGCTGGACAAGGCGGCGGACCTGCTGCGTCAGGCCTCGACGCTGGCCGAGGACCCCGGCTTTGCCAAGTATCTGAAGATGCGTGCCGACGCGCTGCAGACCGACGACTACCAGCCCAGCGACTTCGCCTGGATGGACATGAAGAACAATCCGGTCGACATCGTCATCGGCCCGATCGAGACCTACGAGGACCAGTTGTTCGGCTACAAGGCCGCCTACGAATCCTACGTGCTCATCAAGGACCAGGCCTGGAGCGAGAAGCTCAAGCGCTTCGCCAAGTACCTGCCGCAGCTGCAGCGCGACCTGCCGGTGCCGGCGAAGTACAAGGCCGAGAAGCCCGGTTCCGACGCCGACCTCAACGCCTACTTCGCGGTGTACTACGCCGGCGACGCCAATGTCGGTGCCAAGACCATCGCCATCAACCTGCCCAACGACGAACAGGTGCAGCTGAAGAAGGGCACGCGCCGCCTGCAGCTGGAGAACGTGATGCAGGCGAAGTTCGACAAGATCATGAAGCCGATCGCGGCGACGCTGATCGCCAAGGATCAGCTCGACCACGTCACCTTCGACGCGTTCTTCCAGAACACCATGTTCCACGAAGTGGCGCACGGCCTGGGCATCAAGAACACACTCGACGGCAAGGGCACGGTGCGCAAGGCGCTGAAGGAATACGCCTCCAGCTTCGAGGAAGGCAAGGCCGACATCCTCGGCCTGTACATGGTGCGCAAGCTCGGCGAAATGGGCGAGCTGGACAAGTCGAAGTTGATGGACAACTACGTCACCTTCCTCGCCGGCATGCTGCGCTCGGTCCGCTTCGGTGCCACCGACGCCCACGCCCAGGCCAACATGCTGCGCTTCAACTACTTCCTCAAGCACGGCGCGATCACCCGTGATGCCGACACCGGCCGCTACCGCGTGCATTTTGACAAGATGACCCAGGCCATGACCGCGCTGACCACGCGCATCCTGACCCTGCAGGGCGACGGCGATTACGCCGATGCGAAGAAGATGGGCGACGCGATGGGTGTCGTCGGCCCGCAGCTTGCGTCTGACCTGAAGCGACTGGATCAGGCCGACATTCCGGTCGATATCCGTTTCGAGCAGGGGGCAAAGGTGTTGGGTCTGGATGACAGCGAACCGAGCTCTGAGTCGGTGCCCCGTTAGGACGAGAGTGATGCTTTTCGTCGCGGGAATGTGCTGAGCTGCGACGAATCATGGCTCCAATTGGGAAGTTCATGCGCGAAGATGAAATTACAAACGAATTATCAGGGTGTGCCTTTAGATTCTTTTATCGATTTTCTCGATTTGAGTTCTGTCTCAAAGAAAATCGATATTTGAGGTGCGAGAAGCCGGGCTCAAAGGCGGAGCCCGGCTGGGATACCTTTGTTGAAAGACATGCAGAAGCGTTCCATCTATCCGCTGAAGCTAAGTCGTTGATTGAATCTTCGCCAAAGCGTCAAGTGGTTGAATCAAATGGGGGCTGGGATGGCATTGCGTTGGTCTTGAAGACTGCAGGTCTGATCTCGCGAAAGTCGTGCGGTTAGTTAAGACTGTTCGCAACAATCCTTTTCATGGTGGTAAGCATGGTGTAGAAGATTGGGATGACAAGGTTCGAGCGAATTTTTTAGTTTCAACAAGCATCACTGTTTTGGATCAGCTTGCTGAACTTGGCGATTTTGAGTCTGACTATAAGCGCATCTATTAGCAAAAAAATAGCTCTTGAATTAAGTCTGAGCGTAGTTATTTAATTTAACTCACGAGCTATGTTTCACGCTCTAACAACATGCGATGGCGGGCCAGGCTTGCCGTTGGCCAATGTTCCTTACGGTCGTAGTAGACCGGCACGGCGGGCGTGCCTTCGGGCAGAACCACCCAGGGCTGCTTGGATTCGGTGAAGATATGGATGTCCGGCGGCAGGCGGTCCGGGTCGTCCAGCGTGCCGACGCGGACGAAGGCCATGCGCGGGCCGGCGCCGTTGTAGTGGCTCCACAGCGCCACGAAACAGGTCGGGCAGCGCGCGATGCGCTGGCCCTTGCCGCTGGCCGAGGGTGTGTCCACGAACAGCGGCTCGCCTTCGAGCACGTCGACGCGGTCGGTTTCGATCATGGCGTTGATGGCGAAGGCGCTGCCGGTCTCGCGCTGGCACCAGCGACAGTGGCAGCCGTGCACGAACAGTGGCGGACCCTCGATCGCATAGCGGATCGCGCCGCAGTCGCAGCCGCCTTCCAGGATTTCGCCTTCACGCATGCGCATGGTCGTGCTCCACAGGAATGCCTGTATCGATTGTAGAGGTGGATGGCGGGCGGTTATGCGAAGTGTTCGCGCATAAGGGTGGCCACGGTTTCGGGATGTTCCAGATGCAGGTGGTGGTGGCCATCGAGCGATTCGATGCGGAGGTCGGCGACGTGTGCGGCGCGTTCGCGCATCATCGTGTCGGGCAGGTAGGGCGTCTGCGGGCGCGCAAGCAGCAGGAGCGTCGGCGCGGCGATGCCTGCGAGCAGGCGGCGGATCTGTGCTTCGTCCATGCGCACCGGCGTGGGCAGGGTCAGGCGCGGATCGCTGGACCAGCGGTAGCCATCGCCAACTTGGATCAGGCCGCGCTCGACGATGCCCTGCGCCTGCTCCGCGGGCAGATCAGTGGCGGCGGCACGTGCGGCGACGGCGCTGTCGACATCGGGGAAGACGCTGAGTCGACGCGTACCGCGGCGCAGTCGCCGCGCGGTGGCGTCGCGGAAGCGCTGCAGGCTGCGCGCGGGATCGTCGGCGAGCGGTCCGAGCCCTTCGATCAGGCCGAGCCGGCGCACGCGGTCCGGCGCGGCGGCGGCGACCAGGCTGGCGACGCCCGCACCCAGCGAGTGGCCGAGCAGGTCGAACTGCTGCAGTGCCAGTGCGTCGGCCGCGGCGAGCACGGCGGCGACGTATTCGGCGATGCCGTAGGCCACGAACGGACTGGCTGGTAGGTGTGCGGAACGGCCGTGGCCCGGCAGGTCCAGCGCGATCAGGCGATGGGTGTCCAGGTGCGGCGCCAGTCGTTCGAAGCTGGCGGCGTTGTCGAGCCAGCCGTGCAGTGCCAGCACGGGCGGAGCGTCGGCCGGGCCGTGGATGCAGGCCTTCAGCGCCAGGCCGGCGGCGTCGAGATCGCGTTCGATCATGATTCGCGCAGAGCGGATGCGCGGCGGTGCGCGTCCGCCAGTGTTGCGGTGGCGCGCGCGGGATCGTAGTCGTCGGCGACTTCCGGCCAGCCCTGCATGTGCCGCAGGGCGAGGTCGGTCAGCGCCCTGATGTGGGCCGGCTGGTCATTGAGCGCGGGGATGTAGCGCAGCGTCTCGCCGCCGGCTTCGACGAAGAAGTCGCGGTTCTGCATCGCCATTTCCTCCAGCGTCTCCAGGCAGTCGACGGCGAAGCCCGGGCACAGCACGTCCAGCTTGCGCACGCCATCGGTAGCCAGCTGGCGCACGGTTTCGTCGGTGTAGGGGTGCAGCCAGCGTTCGCGGCCGACGCGCGACTGGAAGCTGACGACGAGTTCGTCCTCGCCCATGCCCAGTCGCTCGCGCAGCAGGCGCGCGGTGGCCTGGCACTGGCAGAAGTACGGATCGCCAGCGTGGAAATAGCGCTCGGGGATGCCGTGGAAGGACAGCAGCAGCTTGTCGCCGCGCCCGTGTGCGTCCCAGTGCGCGCGCACGCTGGCGGCGAGCGCGTCGATCACGGCGGCCTCGGCGTGGTAGTCGTTGACGATGCGCAGCTCGGGCGGCCAGCGCAGGGTCTTCAGGGTGTCGGCCACGGCATCGAGGACCGATCCGGTCGAGGTGGCCGAGTACTGCGGGTACAGCGGCAGCACCAGCAGCCGGCGCACGCCTTCGCGCTGCAGTTGGGCGATGGTGTCGGCCACGCTCGGCTGCCCGTAGCGCATCGCCAGGGCGACCCGGATCGGGCCACGGTGGCGTCGGCCCAGTTCGGCCTGCATGCCGGTAGCCAGCGATTCGCTGAACACGCGCAGCGGCGAACCCTGCTCGGTCCAGATCTTGGCGTAGGCCTCGGCCGAGCGCGGCGGGCGCACGCGCAGGATCACGCCGTGCAGAATCGGCATCCACAGCCAGCGCGGGTACTCGATGACGCGCGGGTCGCCGAGGAATTCGGCCAGATACGGACGCACGGCCTTGGCCGTCGGCGCTTCGGGCGTGCCCAGATTTACCAGCAGTACACCTGCCGCCGGTAGGCTGTCATGGCGATAGCCGGCCAGGCCGGTATAGTTCGTGGATGCTTGCATCGGGCCAGGATTCGCGCGGGATTCGATGCAGTCTGCCACAAGCCCATGCGCGCTTGCCGGGACGAAGCCGGCGGTGCGTTTGAAGTTCTACAGCGTTCGGAGACTTTTCATGTCCAAGCAGCGTTTTCACGCTTTTCTGCTGGTCGCGGTCAGCGCCTTCCTTCCGTTGGCGGCGGCGCATGCCGACGATCGCGGCGAAGCGCTTCAGCGCGCCAGCAAGGCCGTCACCGTGCTGGCGCAGATCCAGCAGGCGCCGGACAAGGCCATTCCGCAGGAGCTGCTGCGCAACGCCAAGGCCATCGTGGTGGTGCCGGACGTGGTCAAGGCCGGTCTGATCTTCGGCGGCCAGCACGGCCGCGGTCTGGTCTCGGTGCGCACGGCCAACGGCACCTGGTCGAACCCGGTCTTCGTCAGCCTGACCGGCGGCAGCATTGGTTTCCAGGCCGGCGTGTCCGCGACCGACGTGGTGCTGGTGTTCCGCACCCAGCGCGGCGTCGATTCGCTGGTCGACGGCAAGTTCACGCTGGGCGTGGACGCGGCCGCCGCCGCCGGCCCGGTCGGCCGCAACGCGCATGCCTCGACCGATGCCCAGTTCAAGGCCGAGATCTACTCCTATTCGCGCTCGCGCGGTCTGTTCGCCGGCGTGTCCCTGAACGGTTCGGTATTGCGCATCGATTACGACGCCGACGCCGCCGTCTACGGTCCCGGCATCACTCCACGCCGCATCTTCGAGGGCGGCGTCACCAACGTGCCCAATCCGGTGGTGGATTTCCGCGACCGCCTGGAGGAGTACACTGCGAAGTAGCCCGGCACGCGAAGGCGGTCCGGACCGGGCGATCCGCGTGGCGGATCGCCCTTTTACTGTGCTGTTTTGATTGAGGAAACCCCGTGAGCGTAGGTCCCTTCCAACTGCTGCTGATCGTGCTGATCATCGTGCTGCTGTTCGGCACCAAGAAACTCGGCAATATCGGTTCCGACCTGGGCAAGGCGATTCGTGGCTTCAAGAAAGGCATGAGCGACGACGACAAGGAAGACGACGCCTCCGAGAAGCTGAAGGCGGATGCCCCGGCCCCGGCGGCGGACGCCAAGCGCGAGAGCGAGAGCGAAAAGTCCTCGCAGGATACGTCCGGTCACTGACCGGCTCCGTCCCGCCTCATGTTCGATATCGGTTTCGGCGAACTGCTGCTGATCGCGGTGGTGGCCCTGGTGGTGCTCGGTCCCGAGCGTCTGCCGGGTGCCGCGCGCACGGTCGGCACGCTGCTGCGCCGCCTGCGCAACGGCTGGGAGAGCGTGCGCGCGGAAGTCGAGCGCGAGATCGAGGCCGAGGAGATGAAGCGCAACCTGAAGGAAGCGCAAGAACACATCCGCCGGACCAGCGAGCAGGCCAAGGACACGGTGCGCGAAGGCGCCGATCGCGTGCGCGAGGCCGCCGACGCGATGAAGGGCCAGCCGCTGCGCGAGGACGACGATCCCGAGCGCCCCGCGGAGCAGTCCGCCGCTGCGGATGCATCCCCGAAGCCGGACGATACGGCACGCGCCGCCTCCGGCGAGGAGCGCCGCGATGAGCGCTGAGACCGAGCAGCCGCAGGTCGAGGAAAGCCTGATCTCCCACCTGATCGAGCTGCGCTCGCGCATCATCCGCAGCGTGCTCGCCGTGGCGGTGCTGTTCGTGGCGCTGTTCCCGTTCCGCGAATGGCTGTACACCGAGCTGGCCGAGCCGCTGGTGCGACACCTTCCGCACGGCGGGCACCTGATCGCGACCGAGGTCTCCAGCCCGTTCTTCACCCCCATCAAGCTGACCGCCGTGCTGGCCCTGGTGCTGGCGATGCCGGTGGTGATCTACCAGTTCTGGGCCTTCGTCAGCCCCGGTCTGTACCGGCACGAGAAGCGACTGGCGCGTCCGCTGCTGGTGTCGGCGGTGCTGCTGTTCTACACCGGGTGTGCGTTTGCGTATTTCCTGGTCATGCCCGCGGCTTTCCGCTTCCTGACGGCGGTGACGCCGCAGGGCGTGGAGATGATGACCGACATCAACCACTACCTCAGCTTTGTGCTGACGCTGTTTTTCGCCTTCGGACTGTGCTTCGAGGTGCCGGTGGCGGTGGTGATCCTGGTCGCGATCGGACTGCTTTCAGTGGACAAGCTGCGCAAGTCGCGGCCCTACGTGGTGGTGGTGTGCTTCGCCGCCGCAGCGGTGCTGACGCCGCCGGACGTCATGTCCCAGGTGCTGCTGGCGGTGCCGATGTACCTGCTGTTCGAGGCCGGGATTCTGGCCGCGAAGCTGCTGGTGCGTCCGGGCGACGACGCGTCCGACGCGTAAGAGTGACGCTCTTGCCGCGCTAGTGCGTGGTGGTGGACGTCTGTCGCCGGCTCAGCGCCAGTCCCTTCAGCACGTTCAATGCTTGCGCCAGCGCGTAGTCGCTGCGCGCCAGCGCCCCGTCCTCGTCGGGCTTGATCGGCGTCGGGCGGGAGACGTCCGGCTGCTCGTTGGCGAGGTGGTTGGGCAGATCGGCTTCCGAGCCGATCAGTGACGGGCCGTGGTCGCCCTGCCGCGCGACGAGGTCGGCGATGCGGATGTCCGGGGCAATGCCTTCGGCCTGGATCGAGCGGCCGTCCGGCGTGTAGTAGCGCGCGGTGGTCAGTTTGATGGCATGGTTTTCGTCGATCGGGATGACGGTCTGCACCACGCCCTTGCCGAAGGTGCGTCGACCCATGATCAGTGCGCGATGATTGTCCTGCAGCGCGCCGGCGACGATCTCGGCGGCCGAGGCGGTGCCGTGGTCGACCAGCACGATCAGCGGCGCGCCGTGCAGCAGATCTCCCGCGTGCGCATCGAATGCCATGTTGGCATCGGGCAGGCGGCCGCGGGTGCGGACGATGCGGCCGCGGTCGAGAAAGGCGTCGCTGACACCGACTGCCGCCGTAAGCAGGCCGCCCGGATTGCTGCGCAGATCCAGCACCGCGCCTCGCTGGGGACCGTTCGCCTTGACCAGCGCGGCGAACTTTCGCTGCAGGTCGTCGCTGGTGTCTTCCTGGAACTGGCTGACGCGCAGGTAGGCGTAGCCCGGCTCCAGCTCGCGCAGGGTCACGCTGGTCAGGGCGATGCGTTCGCGCGTCATCGCCACGTCGACCGGCAGGCCGGATTTGTCGTGCAGCACGGTGAGCGTGATGGGCGTGCCGGGTGCGCCGCGCAGCTTGGCGATGGAGGCGTTGATGTCGGCGGGATCGACCGGGGCCTGATCGACCTTGAGGATGACGTCGCCGGGGCGGATGCCGGCGCGCGCGGCGGGCGAGCCGTCGAGCGGCGCGACCACCATCAGCTCGCCGTTGACCTGCGCCACTTCCACGCCCAGCCCGCTGTAGCGGCCGCTGGTGTCCTCGGCGAGGTTGTCCAGTCCCTTGCGGCCCAGATAGGCGCTGTGCGGATCAAGGCCGGACAGCATTCCGGCGATGGCCTTGTCCATCAGCTCGCGGTTGCTGATTTTCTCCACGTAGGCCTGGCGGATGATGGCGTAGGCGCGGGTGAAGTTGCGGATGTCGCGCAGATCGACGGTGTCGTCCTGTGCCATCGTGCTGGCGGCGGAGGCGGGAGCGGTCGTGGATGGCGGGTCGGAGGCGTGCACGACGCCGGGTAGACAGAGCGCCGTGAACAGTGTGAGCAGTCGCATCGCAGTCGGGCGCATGAAGGTCTCCGGTCAGTGCGTTGCCATCATCGGTGTCGCGTCAGCCAGGGAAGTGGGTTGACGGCCTTGCCTTTGTGCCGCAGTCCGAAATATACGCCTTCGTGGCCGCCGGTTTCGACGCCCACGGTGCCGAGCTTCTCGCCGGCGTCGACCCAGTCGCCAACGTCGCGCAACAGCGACTCGTTGTCGCCGTACAGGCTCATCCAGCCGTTGCCGTGATCGACGATGATGAGCATGCCGTAGCCGCGCAGCCAGTTGGCGAAGGCGACGCGCCCGTGGGCGACGGCGCGCACGGTGCTGCCGCGGCGGGCGTCGATGGTGACGCCGTCGCCGCTGCGCGTGAGCTTGCCGCGCACCGGCCAGGGCAGGTGCCCGCGGCGCTTGGCGAATGGCGTGTCGTCCGGCAGCTTGCGCGGGATGTCGGCGAACACGTTGCGCAGGCGCGCGATGAGGTCGTTGAGCTGCTTCTGGTTGCGCTGGAGCTGATCCAGTTGCTTGCCCTGTTGCTTGAGCTGGTCCTGTGCCTTGGCGAGCAACGCGCGCTGCCGGTCGCGGGCTTCGCTCAGGGCCTGCACGTGTGCCTGACGCTGTGTGCGCTCCTGCTCCAGGGCCTGCTGCTCCTGGGCGATGCGTTGCTGCAGGTCCTGCAGCTTGGCGAGATCCTGCATCAGGCTGTGGATGCGCTGGATGCGGTCGCGCTGGAAGTAGCGCGAATACGCCAGCGCGCGACCGATGCGGGCGATGTCGTCGTCGCCCAGCAACAGGCGCAGATCCGAACCGTGGCCGAGCGCGTAGGCGGCGCGCAGCAGATCGCCCAGGGCGGCGCGCTGGGCACGCAGCTTGGCGTCCAGCGGCTTGCGCTGGGCGTCGAGCGCATCCAGCTGCTTGCGCTTGGCGGCGATCGCGGCATCGCTCTCGCGCACGGCGCGCGCGGCGGCATTGAGCCGGTCGGCCTGTTGGCCCAGTTCGGCGCTGATCTTGTCGCGGCGGGTCGCGGTGTCGCGCTGCGCACGGGTCAGCTGCGCGATCTGCTTCTTCACCGCTTCCAGTTTGGCCTTGGCCTGCGCCTGTTCCCGGCTGTTCGCGTCGGCGTGCGCCACGCGCGGCAGCGCGCCAGCCAGCAGAACCAGCAGCATCAGGATCGGCAGGACGCCGGGGCGGAGGAAGCGACGGGTGAACGACATGCCGTTCGATTATGCCTGCCGACCGGGCCGGAAGCGATGCGTCGCGACTGGCGGGAAGGCGGCGCGGTCATCGACAATACAGTTCGGTTCACGGAGTCTTCGCGCATGTGTCTGATCGCTTTCGCCTGGCAGGCGCACCCCCGCTGGCGGTTGCTGCTGCTGGCCAATCGCGATGAATTCCATGCCCGCCCGACCGCGCCGCTGGCGACCTGGGATGGCAGGCCGGGCATGGCGGCGGGCCGCGATCTGCGCGCCGGCGGCACTTGGCTGGGCGCCTGCGCGGACGGCCGCGTGGCCACGGTGACCAATGTGCGTGATCCGGGTCACGGTGGCGACGGCGCGTCGCGCGGACTGCTGGTCAGCGACTACCTGCGCAGTACGCAGCCTTGCCGCGCATGGGGCGAAGCCCTGCATGCCCGTGATGTGACCTACCGTCCGTTCAACCTGCTGTGCTTCGACGCCGAGGAGGCCTGCTACCTGGGCAACCATCCGCAGGCCAAGCAGCGTCGGGTGGAACCGGGCGTGCACGGTTTGTCCAACGCCGATTTCGATACGCCGTGGCCGAAGACGCAGGCGTTGATGCAGCGATTGACGGCGTGGATCGAGCAGGAGACCGACGCGTTCGCGCCGCTGTGGGCGGCGCTGGCCGATTCCGGCGAATGGCCCGACGCGATGCTGCC
Source organism: Oleiagrimonas citrea (assembly GCF_012395255.1). Classification (GTDB taxonomy): domain Bacteria; phylum Pseudomonadota; class Gammaproteobacteria; order Xanthomonadales; family Rhodanobacteraceae; genus Oleiagrimonas; species Oleiagrimonas citrea. Next base: position 513,245 of record NZ_JAAZQD010000002.1, on the reverse strand, counting down.
GGATACCGGTGTCGGCATCGAGCGCGAGCGCATGCTCTCGGCGGCCTTCATCCGCGGTCGCGACTACGGCACGCGCGCCAGTACCCTGGTCGCTGTCGGGCACGACGGGCGGGTGTGGATGAGCGAGCGCCGCTTCGGGCCGCTGGGCGTCTTCGAGGGCGAGCGGGCGCTGGAACTGTGCTCAGGAACCGGCTGACGTGCGCGTGGCGTCGGCGCCGAGCTTGCGATAGAGCGTGCTGCGGCTGATGCCGAGACGGCGCGCGGCGGCGGACACGTTGCCGTGGCAGGCGTCGAGTGCGGCGCGCATCGCCTCGCGCTGCAGTTGCTCCATGGCGGGAACGTCGCCGTCGGCCAGTCGTGTCGGCATGGCGCGGCCGGTTTCCCGAGCCGGCTGCAGGTTGGCGGGAAGGTCCTCGGGAGTGATGGTCTGTCCGGGCGTGCCCAGCGCCAGCAGCGTGCGCAGCGCGCCGATCAGCTGGCGCATGTTGCCCGGCCAGGACAGCGCGGCGAGGTGCTGCAGGGTTTGCGGCGCCAGCGGCATGTTCTGGTCGTCGCCGCCGAGCGCGCGCCACAGCTGCGTGATGCGGTCGGCCAGATCCGCCTGTTCGCGTAGTGGCGGCAGGCACAGCGTGGTCTGTGCGATGCGGTAGTACAGGTCGGCGCGGAAGCGGCCGCTTTCGACGTCGGCGGCGACGTCGCGATGGCTGGCGGCGATCACCGCGAAATCCACCGGCGTGGCGCGACCGCCGCCGAGTGGCGTGATTTCGCGTTCCTGCAGCACGCGCAGCAGACGCGTCTGCAGGGCGGCCGGCATGTCGCCGATCTCGTCCAGGAACAGCACGCCGCCGTCGGCGTCGCGCAGCAGCCCGGTGGCGCCTTCGCGGCGCGCGCCGGTGAAGGCGCCGGGCCGATAGCCGAACAGTTCCGATTCGATCAGGTTTTCCGGCAACGCAGCGCAGTTGATCGCCACGAAGGGCGCGTCGGCGCGCCGGCTGCGGCGATGAAGTTCGCGCGCGGCGACTTCCTTGCCGCTGCCGGTCTCGCCCTGCAGCAGCACGGGAATGTCGGCATCGAGCAGGCGCGCGTGGCGCTGCAGGGCGTCGCGCATGGCGTCGTCGAAGAGCGGCGCGATCCGCTTGGTCGGCGTCGACGGGGCGGCGCTGCGCCGCGCGGTGCGTGGCAGCCGCGCCGGGATCACGTCGCGCTGCGCCTGGAACGCGATCCCGCCCGGACCGCGCAGTTCCTGCACGCCCCGGCCTCGCGGCTGCGCCGATTCGAACAGGCTGCTGTAGCGGCAGCGGCCGACCTCGTCCCAGTCCACGCCCAGCATGTCCAGCGCGTAGCGGTTGGCGGCGACCAGGTGGTGGTCCTCGAACACCAGCACGCCCTCGCGGTGCGTGCCGAGCAGGGCGGCGTCGGCATGCAGGCGGATGACCTCGCGTCCGGCCAGCTCGCGTTCCAGCAGGCGGCGCTCGATCTGGTCGACGGCGAAGCGCACCATGCCCAGCGCGTGCACGTGATGCACGCTGGCCTCGCCGGACAGGTCAAGCAGGCCGACGATGCGACCGCGTCCGTCGAGGATCGGCGAGGCCGAGCAGCTGAGCACGCGGTGCGCGCCGAAGTAGTGCTCCGCGCCGCGCACCTCGACCGCGCGCTTGTCGTGCAGTGCGGTGCCGATGGCGTTGGTGCCGGTGTGGTCCTCGCTCCAGGTCACGCCCGGTCGCAGGGACACCCGCGCGGCCTTGTCGAGAAAGTCCGCGCTGCCCATGGCGTCGAGAATGAGTCCGTCCGGGGCCGTCAGCATGACCACGCTGCCGGTGGCCTGGGCGTCGGTGTACAGCGCTTCCATCTCCGGTCGACACAGGCGGCACAGTTCTTCGTAGCGCTCGCGCAGCGCGCGCACGGCGGCCTGTTCCAGCGGGCCGGCGTCCAGCCGTGCGTCGCTGGCCAAACCCAGTGCGCGGCAGCGGTTCCAGGATTGCGCGATGGTGTCGGAGACCAGTCCCCGCGGCGGCAGACCGGCTTCGAAGAAGCGGCGGCGCGCGGAACGGATGCTGTCGGTGGAGAGGGTACGGCGCATGGCGAACTCCCGACTGTCGCATTCTGCGACAGTGTCTCAGGCGACTGTCTCCCTACAGAGCACACAATCCGTGCCCGGCGCAAGTGCAGTGCGCGACGGATTGTCTCGGCTTGAAACGGTATGCGCTCATAACTTCATGTAATAGAAGGCATTGCTCGCCACGCTTCCGAAGTGCGAATCGTTCCTGCGCGTGGTTGGCACGACCTGTGCGTTGTCCTGTACACCTTGCACACAACGGGAGCCGAGGACATGACCAAGCTGGAACAACACCACCTGCCGGTACAGGTGCCCTTCAAGCAGCGCTACGACAACTTCATCGGCGGCCAGTGGGTCGCGCCGAAGGCGGGCCGCTACTTCGAGAACATCACGCCGATCACCGGCAAGCCGTTCTGCGAGATCGCACGCTCGGACAAGGACGATGTGGAAGCCGCGCTGGATGCCGCACACAAGGCCAAAGATGCCTGGGGGCGGATGTCCGTGGCCGAGCGCGCACTGATCCTAAACCGCATTGCCGACCGCATGGAGGAAAACCTCGAACTGCTGGCGCATGCCGAGACCTGGGACAACGGCAAGCCGATCCGCGAGACGATGAACGCCGATCTGCCGCTCGCGGTGGATCACTTCCGCTACTTCGCCGGCGCGATCCGCGCCCAGGAAGGCGGCATCAGCGAGATCGACCACGACACGGTGGCCTACCACTTCCATGAACCGCTGGGCGTGGTCGGTCAGATCATCCCGTGGAATTTCCCGCTGCTGATGGCGACCTGGAAGCTGGCGCCAGCGCTGGCCGCCGGCAACTGCGTGGTGCTCAAGCCCGCCGAGCAGACTCCGGCCGGCATTCTGGTCTGGGCCGAGCTGATCGCCGATCTGCTGCCGCCGGGCGTGCTCAACATCGTCAACGGCTTCGGTCTGGAGGCGGGCAAACCGCTGGCGTCCAGCGACCGCATCGCCAAGATCGCCTTCACCGGCGAGACCACCACCGGCCGCCTGATCAGCCAGTACGCCAGCCAGAACCTGATTCCGGTGACGCTGGAACTGGGCGGCAAGTCGCCGAACATCTTCTTCGACGATGTCGCCCGCGAAGACGATGATTTCTTCGACAAGGCCATCGAGGGCTTCGTGCTGTTCGCGCTCAACCAGGGCGAGGTCTGCACCTGCCCGTCGCGTGCGCTGGTGCACGAATCGATCTACGAGAAATTCATGGAACGCGCGATCGAGCGCGTGAACGCGATCAAGCAGGGCAACCCGCTCGATCCCGAGACCATGATCGGTGCGCAGGCTTCCAACGAGCAGATGGAGAAGATCCTGTCCTACCTCGACATCGGCCGGCAGGAAGGCGCCGAGGTGCTGGCGGGCGGCGGGCGCGCCGAGTTGGGCGGCGAACTCAAGGACGGCTACTACGTCCAGCCGACCGTGTTCCGCGGTCACAACAAGATGCGCATCTTCCAGGAAGAGATCTTCGGGCCGGTGGTCTCGGTGACCACGTTCAAGGACGAGGACGAAGCCATGGCGATCGCCAACGACACGCTGTACGGGTTGGGCGCCGGTGTGTGGAGTCGCGATATCAATCGCTGCTACCGCTTCGGTCGCGGCATCCAGGCCGGTCGCGTGTGGACCAACTGCTATCACGCCTATCCGGCGCACGCCGCGTTCGGCGGCTACAAGCAGTCCGGCATCGGTCGCGAGAACCACAGCATGATGCTGGAGCACTACCAGCAGACCAAGAACATGCTGGTCAGCTATTCGCCGAAGAAACTCGGTTTCTTCTGATCGGAAGCGGTCGCCGGCCGGGTTTTCGCTGCCGGTCGGCGACCTTTCGAAAAGGGTATCCGCATGTCCGCATCGCTTCCGCCCGAGCGGGTTCGGGTCACCGGGGCCGCCACGGCCCTGATCGAGGAGCTGCGCGCGCAGCACGGGCCGTTGCTGTTCCACCAGTCCGGCGGCTGTTGCGACGGGTCGTCGCCGATGTGCTACCCGCAGGACGATTTCATCGTCGGCGATCGCGACGTGCTGCTGGGCGAGGTGGCCGGCGCGCCGTTCTACATGAGTCCCTCGCAGTACGAATACTGGAAGCACACCCAGCTCACTCTCGATGTGGTGCCCGGGCAGGGTGGCATGTTCTCGCTGGACAACGGCACCGGGACGCGCTTCCACATCCGCTCGCGCCTGTTCACCGATGACGAGGTCGCGGCGTTGCAGGCGGCCGGCCGCTTCTAGCTGCGAGGTTTCGCCGCGCTCGCACGCTATGATGCGCGCGGATGGAGATTGCTCTGGGGAGCGCGCAATGACGGGGATGCATCACGAACTGGCCTATGCGGTCACGGTGTTCATGGGGCTGTTCGCGATCATGAACCCGATCGCCAACGTGCCGATCTTTCTCGGACTCACCGATGGCGACGATGCCGCGACTCGGCGCAAGGTCGCGGCCCGTTCGTTGGCGTTGGCATTCGTCATCGTGGCGGTGTTCGCGGTCGCCGGCAAACTGATCTTCGACCTGTTCGGCATGACCATGCCGGCGCTGCGCATCACCGGCGGCCTGCTGGTGTTCCTGATCGGTTTCCACATGCTGCAGGGAAACGGGTCGAAGGTGCATCAGCCCAGCAGCGATGAGGCCAAGGGCGCGCGCGAGGCGCAGCTCGGCGTGGCGGTTTCGCCGTTGGCGATGCCGATTCTGGCCGGACCCGGCACCATCGCCACGGCGATGAACTTCGCGGCCGACGATGGCGTCACTTCGATGCTGGTGACTATCGTCGCCTTCGCCGTGTTGTGCGCGATCACCTATCTGCTGTTCGTCTTCGGCGAGCGCTTCGTGCGCCTGATCGGCGCCAGCGCGCTCGGCGTCATCACGCGGATGATGGGCCTGATCCTGGCAGTCATCGGCACGCAGATGGTCATCGCCGGTGTGCACGGTGCGATCCGGCTGGCCGGCTGAGCGCATGCGGGTGTCGGTGACCTCCCTGCGGACGGCATCATGCTGAATCGTCTCTGGTTCGGTTTCTTCCTGGCGGCGGCGATGGCCGGCCTGGCCAGCTGGCTGGTCGGCGGTCATGCCGACGTCTGGGCGGCGATGGTCGAAAGCCTGTTCCAGATGGCCAAACTGTCGGTGCAGGTGATGGTGCTGTTGTTCGGCACGCTGGCGCTGTGGCTGGGGTTCCTGAAGATCGCCGAGCGCGCCGGCCTGGTCGATGCGCTGGCGCGGTGGCTGGGGCCGCTGTTCCGGCGGCTGATGCCGGAGGTGCCGGCGGGTCATCCGGCGGTCGGTCTGATCTGCCTGAACTTCGCCGCCAATGTGCTGGGTCTGGACAACGCCGCCACGCCGATCGGCCTGCGCGCGATGCGCGAGTTGCAGACGCTCAACCCCAGTAACGATACCGCCAGCAACGCGCAGATCCTGTTCCTGGTGATGAACGCTTCATCGCTGACCTTGCTGCCGGTGACGATTTTCGTCTATCGCATGCAGCAGGGCGCGCACGATCCGACCCTGGTGTTCCTGCCGATCCTGCTGGCGACCAGCGCCTCGTCGCTGGTCGGGTTGCTGTCGGTGTCGGTGATGCAGCGTATCCGCTTGTGGGATCCGGTCGTGCTGGCCTGGCTGGGCGGCGGTGCCTTGCTGTTGGGCGGGTTCATGGCGCTGCTGGCGACGCTGTCCGCGACGGCGCTGGCGTCGTTGTCCTCGCTGCTGGGCAATCTGACGCTGTTCGCCATCATCATGGCTTTCCTGATCGCCGGCGCGTGGCGCAAGGTGCCACTCTACGAGACCTTCATCGAGGGCGCGAAGGACGGCTTCGACGTCGCCAAGAGTCTGTTGCCGTACCTGGTGGCGATGCTGTGCGCGGTCGGCGTGCTGCGCGCGTCGGGTGCGCTGGATTTCGCGTTGGACGGCATCCGTTGGCTGGCGCATGCCGCGCATCTGGACACGCGTTTCGTCGACGCGCTGCCGACGGCGCTGGTCAAACCGCTGTCGGGCAGCGCGGCGCGCGCGATGATGATCGAGACCATGCAGCACTCGGGCGTCGACAGCTTCCCGGCGCTGCTGGCGGCGACCATGCAGGGCAGCACCGAGACCACCTTCTACGTGCTGGCCGTGTACTTCGGCGCGGTCGGCATCCAGCGCGCGCGCCACGCCGTGGGCTGCGCGCTGATCGCCGACCTGGCCGGCGTGCTGGCCTCGATCGGCGTGTGCTACTGGTTCTTCGGCTAGCCGCTTCGGACACCTGCACGCAACGCATTGCGGCTACCATGTTGGGGAGTCTTTCTCTTTGCTCGCCTGAATGGACGTCTATCCCATGCGCATCGGTCTCGCCGTCAACCAGCTCCATCACGCCAACCGCGACGCCGCGTTGTATCGCTGGCTGCGCGTGTGCGAGGACAGCATCCGCGCGCTGCAGATGGAACTGCACGTGGTCGGCCGCACCTACGACGCGATGCTCGGCGAGGGCATGCTGCAGGGCTATCCGCCGCTCAAGCGCTATCCGTACGGCCGCCACGGTGGCCTGATGAAGCTGGTGGCCGAGGTGGTCGGCCTGGGCGAGACGCGCACGCTGGACGGCGCGATCTACCTGATCGATCCGGTCGATCCGTCGTCGGACTATCCCGAGGCCGCGGCGCTCAAGCGCCAGTGCGTGATCCACCACAAGCCGTTCGTGTCGACGGTGGCCGGCGCCATCGACTTCATCGAGTGCCAGCGCATGCACGCGGGTCTGGAGCCGCTGCCGGCCGCCGACCGCCTGTTCGCCTTCGAGCGCCAGACCGTGGCGCTGATCGCCCACGATGCGCTGAAGCAGGAAATGTTCGACTTCGCCGGCGCGCATTTCGATCTGCTGTCGCGCTTCGCCACCCGCGTGGCCACCGGCACCACCGGCCAAGGCCTCAACGAGTTGGCCTGGTCGCGCGGCTGGCCGAAGGACAAGGAGTGGGTGGTGCGCTACAACAGCGGTCCGCTGGGCGGCGACGCACAGATCGCCGACCGCATCCTCGATCAGCGCTGCCAGCGCGTGATCTTCTTCGAGGACCCGCACGTCGCGCGCCAGCACGAGGCCGACATCCGCCTGCTGGAACGCGCGGTGACCACCGTCACCGATGAGGCCATGTGCATGACCACGCCGGTCGTGGCGCAGCGCTGGATCGAGGCGGTAACCAAACGCGAGGCATTTTGAGCGCAGGCTGCCCTTGTGCGTGAAAGCGTAGGGGCGGGCGTTGTCCGCCGTGCACGCGAGATGCCGAAGCGCGCGACGTTCGTGCGGATGGCGGAAGCAGTCCGTCCTGCGCTTCAGCCGCCCAGGATGTCGCCGTCGAGGTAGTACCAGCGACCGTCCTCGCGCAGGAATCGGCTGCGTTCATGCAGGCGCTGCGCGCGGCCGCCGCCGACGCGGAAGCGGGCGACGAATTCGACCATGGCATGGTCGTCGTCCTGGTTTTCGTGCGCCTTCACGCTCAGCCCCAGCCATGTCGGCGTGGGTTGCTGCACGCCCAGACGTAAGGAGGTCGGGCGGGTCGACGGGTGCCAGCTGGCCAGAAGATAGTCCTCGTCGCGCAGCACATAGGCGCTGTAGCGCGAACGCATCAGCGCTTCGGCGGTGGGTGCGGGTTCGCCCCGGTGCAACGGCTGACAGCATTGTGCATAGCCGAGCAGGTTGCCACAGGGGCAGGGCGTAGAGGTGTCGACGGCTTTGAGAGTGTGGGCGCGAGCCATGCGCGCATCATGCCGCGTTTGCCGCGGGCGGGCGAGTCCTGCGCCGGGCGGCGCAGGACTCGCGACCGGAACTTACTTGTCGGCGCCAGTACCGAGGTACTTGGCGAACCAGTGGGCGGAACGCTTCATCACGTCGATGCGATCCTTCATCTTGTGGAAGCCGTGGCCTTCGCCGGCGTAGACCACCAGCTGCGTCGGCACGCCCATGGCGCGCAGCGCATGCCAGAACTCGAACGACTGCGGCGCCGGGCATTCGGCGTCACGTTCGCCGACCACAACCAGCGTCGGCGTCTTGTTCTGCTTGATGAAGTTGATCGCCGAGCTCTTGGCGTACACCGCCGGATCGTCGTAGACCGATTTGCCGAAGAACGGCAGCATCCACTGGTCGATCATGTTCTGGCCGTAGTAGCTCTGCCAGTTGGACAGGCCGGCGCCGGCCACCGCGGCGCGGAAGCGATGCGTCTGCGTCGGCGCGAACATGCTCATGAAGCCGCCGTAGCTCCAGCCGCTGATGCCCAGGCGCTTGTCGTCGACCGGGTACAGCTTCTCGACCTTGTCGACGCCGGCGAGGATGTCGCGCAGATCGCCGTAGCCCATGTCCTTGCGCACGGCCTGGGTGTAGGCCGCGCCCTCGCCGAGGCTGCCGCGCGGGTTCGGCATCAGCACGAAGTAGCCCAGCGCCGAGTACAGGCCGTTGCCGCCCCAGCCCGAGCGCACGTTCCACACCGGGCCGCCGTGCACATTGACGATCATCGGGTAGGTCTTGTGCGGATCGTAGTTCGCCGGCAGCAGCAGCCAGCCTTGCACGTGGTAACCCTCGTTGGTCCACTCCACCGACACGGCCTTGCCCCACAGCGGCTTGAGGTCGTTGTTCTTGTGCGTGACCGCGCGCGGGGCTTGGGCGATGCGCGTCGGCTGGTTGTCACGATCGGTGGCGAAGCGACCGCTGTAGATCTCCGGCGCATGATCGAAGGTGCTGCGGATGAAGGCGAAGCGCATGTGGTTGGCGGCCACGGCGACGGCCGAAGCCACGCTGCCGTCGCCGAGACCGGACGGGTCGGTCAGCAGCGGCTGCTCGTGCGCGGGCTTGTCGCCGTCGAGGGTGAAGCGCGAGATGCGTGTCTTGCCCGAGGCCATGGCGGCCACCAGCAGATGGTCGTTGCCGGTCCAGGTCAGCCACGACGGCGAGGTGTGGATGCCCGGCGTCACGTCGACCGGCGCGCCGCCGTGGGACGGCACCACGTAGATATCGCCGCCGGTTGCGCCCTGATCGCTCATCAGGCCGCCGATGAAGGCGATGCGCGAGGCGTCCGGCGACCAGCGCGGCAGCGCGATCTGCAGGCCGTGCAGCGAACCCTTCACGGTGCCCGGATCGACCACCACGCGCGGCGCGCTGCCGTGGGCGGTGTCCTGGGCGTACAGCTTGGCCACCCACCAGTTGTTCTCGCCCGGCGGCGGCGCGGCGACGAAGGCCACGGCGTCGGACTTCGGCGACCAGCTGTATTCATAGACGAACAGCGACTTCGGCGTGACCGCGTGCGGCACGCCGTCCATGCCGACGACGTTGAACTGCTGATGCGAGATGTTGCTGACGCCGATCACGCCCACGCGCGCCTTGGTGGCGGCGGTGGCGCCGACGCGGTGGCGATCGCCGGCCACGTACAGCAGGCCGAACTGCTTGCCGTTCGGCGCCCAGGTCAGGTCGTGTGCGTAGCCATCGAGCTTGGTCACCGCATGGGCGACGGGCTTCGACGCGGCGGCGTCGGCGACGAAGATGTCCGCCTGGCTCGGGTGCTTGTCGTTGCCGCAGTTGCCGAGAAAGGCGATGCGGGTACCGTCCGGCGACCAGTGCGGGCGCGCGATGTCGCGGCAGGCCTTGTCGGTGCCGGTGACGCCGACGTTGCGCACGTGACGGCCCCTGGCGTCGGCCAGTTGCAGGTGCTCGCCGTCCTTGTCGTGGAAGGTCCAGGCCAGCGTCTTGCCATTCGGCGAGACGGCCACGCCGCCGAAGCGCGTGGTCTTGCCCAGCGTCTTCAGGATCGCGGAGATCTTCGCGCTGGTGGCGTCCGAAGCCTTGGGGGCGGGCTGGTCGGCGTGAGCGGCGGCCGGCACGAACGCGGCCGCGAGCAGGCAGGAAAGCAGAGTGTGGGTCTTCATGGGGATTCCCGGGGACATGACCGATTGACGCTAGCACACCGTCCGGAGTGCCGGCCTGTGCCAGACGTACGGGTCGAGAGGATGTCCGTGAAGGCCGGAATCGGGATCGATGCGCACGCAGGTTATTGAAACCAGAGCCGTCTATACGTCCATTCGTCATTTTGACGTATCGCGGTCCCTGTGCTTTAGTGATGGTTCCCCTCACGCACCGCGACGTACGTGCTCAGGAGCGACTTGCCTTTGTGGCCGGACGCTAGCGGTGGTCCGCCTGTTTTCGAGGTATCGCTTGACCGAATCGCGCGCACGCACTCTTTACGACCCCGCTTTCGAGCATGACGCCTGCGGCTTCGGCCTGCTGGTGCATGTGGATGGACGCACCAGCGCGCAACTGGTCGACGACGCCTTCGTCGCTCTCGCACGACTTTCCCACCGCGGCGCGGTGAACGCCGACGGCGTCAGCGGCGACGGCTGCGGCGTGCTGATCCACGGCGCGCAGGATTGGCTGCGCGCGCTGGCCGAGGCCGACAGCATTGACCCGGCGCCGCAATTCGCTGCCGGTCTGGTGTTCTTCGAGCGCGCCGAGGCCGAGCGCCATGCGCAGACGCTGGAAGACGCACTGGTCGAATCCGGCCTGTCCGTCGCCGGCTGGCGCGAGATCGCGGTCGACACTGAACCCTGCGGCCCACTGGCGACGGCGACCATGCCACGCATCCGCCAGGTCTTTGTCGACGCGCCGGGCGACATGGATGCCGCCGCCTTCGAGCGCGCCCTGCTGCGCGCGCGCCGCCGCGCCGAGACCGTGTTCGACGACGACGGCTGCTACGTGGCTTCGCTGTCCGCGCACGCCGTCGCCTACAAGGCCATGGCCGCGCCGGGGCGTCTGCGCGACGTGTTCGCGGACCTGAACCATCCGGCCCTGCGTGCCCGCGCCGTGCTGTTCCATCAGCGCTTTTCCACCAACACCACACCGCAGTGGCGCCTGGCGCAGCCGTTCCGCGTGCTGGCGCACAACGGCGAGATCAACACCATCCGCGCCAACCGCCGCTGGATGCTGGCGCGCGCGCCGGTGCTGGCCTCGCCGCACATCGATTTCACCGAGCTGGGACCGCTGGTGCGCCAGCACGGCTCGGATTCGGAAAGCCTCGACAACGCGCTGGAGATCCTGCTGGCCGGTGGTCTCGATATGCTCGCGGCCATGCGCGTGCTGGTGCCGCCGGCGTGGCAGGCCAACGACAACCTCGACGAGGATCTGGCTGCTTTCTACGAGTACTACGCGCTGCACACCGAGCCGTGGGACGGTCCGGCCGGTCTGGTGATGTGCGACGGGCGCTACGCCGCCTGCGCGCTGGACCGCAACGGCCTGCGCCCGGCGCGCTGGTCGCTGTCCGACGATCAGGTGTTGTTGGTGGCCTCGGAAACCGGCATCCGCGATGTGCCGACTTCGTCCATCGTCGCCAAGGGCCGCCTCGGCCCCGGGCAGATGCTGGCCGTCGATCTGGAGCGCCATCGCCTGTTGCACGACGCCGACATCGACGCCGTCAACGCCGCGCGCGCGCCGTTCCGCAACTGGCTGCGCGCCGGCGTGGAATATCTGGAATCGGACCTGATCGATCCCAGCCTGGCCGCGCAGCCGCTGCCAGTCGATGAATTGCGCCGCCTGCAGAAGCTGTACGGCCTCAGCCGCGAGGAGCGCGAGTCCGTGCTCAAGGTGCTGGCCGAGACCGAGAAGGAAGCCACCGGCTCGATGGGCGACGACACCCCGATCGCCGCATTGTCGCGTCAGGTGCGCGCGCTGTACGACCGCTTCCGCCAGGGCTTCGCTCAGGTCACCAACCCGCCCATCGACCCGCTGCGCGAGCGGCTGGTGATGTCGCTGACCACGCAGATCGGCCCCGAGGGCAACTTCTTCAAGCTGGCGCCGGAGAACGCGCGCCAGATCATGCTCAATTCGCCGGTGCTCTCGCAGCGCAAGCTGCGTCAGCTGCTGGCCGTGGAGCCGTTCGTCGGGCACACCGTCACGCTGGACTTGTGCCGTCCCGGCAGCGAGGACCTGGAATCGGCCATTCGCCGCCTCTGCGACGAGGCCGAGCAGGCCGTGCGCGAGGGCGCGGCGCTGGTGTTCCTGACCGACCGCTACCCGCGCCGCGACAGCGTGCCCGTGCACGCGCTGCTGGTCACCGGCGCGGTGCACGCGCGGCTGATCGACGTCGGCTTGCGCTGCCGCTGCAACCTGATCGTGGAAACCGCCACCGCGCGCGACGCGCATCACTTCGCCTGCCTGATCGGCTACGGCGCGACGGCGGTGTACCCGTGGCTGGCCTACCAGAGCCTGCTCGACCTCGGTCGCGCCGGTTTCATCCGCCAGGACAAGGACGAGCCGTTCGAGGTCGGCCGCAGCTACCGTCGCGGCATCCGCAAGGGGCTGTTGAAGATCCTGTCGAAGATGGGCATCTCCACCATCGCCGGCTACCGCGGCGCGCAGCTGTTCGAGATCATCGGTCTGGCGCCCGAGGTGGTGGACCTGTGCTTCCCCGGTACCCCCGCGCGCATCGGCGGCGCGAGTTTCGACGACCTCGACCGCGACCAGCGCCAGCTGGCCGCCGAGGCGTGGGACGAAAGCGTGGCGCTGCGTGCAGGCGGCCTGTTCAAGTACGTGCACGGCGGCGAGTACCACATGTACAACCCGGACGTGATCGCCTCGCTGCAGGAAGCCGTGCGCAGCGGTGATGCCACGGCCTACCGGCGCTACGCCGATCATGTCGATCAGCGCCCACCGTCGGCGCTGCGCGATTTGCTGCGCCCGATCGAAGCCGAGACGCCGTTGCCGCTGGAAGCGGTCGAGCCGCTGTCGGCCATCGTGCGCCGCTTCGATTCGGCCGGCATGAGTCTGGGCGCGCTGTCGCCCGAGGCGCACGAGGCCCTGGCCATCGCCATGAACCGCCTCGGCGCGCGCTCCAACTCCGGCGAGGGCGGCGAGGACCCGGTGCGCTACGGCACCGAGAAGATGTCCAAGATCAAACAGGTCGCCTCCGGTCGCTTCGGCGTCACCCCGGCCTACCTGGTCAACGCCGAGGTGCTGCAGATCAAGATCGCGCAGGGCGCCAAGCCCGGCGAGGGCGGTCAGCTGCCCGGGCACAAGGTCAATTCGATGATCGCGAAGCTGCGCTTCGCCAAGCCGGGCATCGGTCTGATCTCGCCGCCGCCGCACCACGACATCTATTCCATCGAGGATCTGGCGCAGCTGATCCACGATCTCAAGCAGGTCAATCCCGAGGCGCTGATCTCGGTGAAGCTGGTCAGCCATGCCGGCGTCGGCACCGTCGCCGCGGGCGTGGTCAAGGCCGGCGCCGACCTCATCACCGTGTCCGGCCACGACGGCGGCACCGGCGCCAGTCCGCTGACTTCGCTCAAGTACGCCGGCACGCCGTGGGAACTGGGCCTGTCCGAGACCCGCCAGACGCTGCTCAAGCACGGCCTGCGCGACCGCGTGCGGCTGCAGACCGACGGCGGTCTGAAAACCGGCCTGGACGTCATCAAGGCGGCCATCCTCGGCGCCGAGAGCTTCGGCTTCGGCACCGCGCCGATGGTCGCGCTGGGCTGCAAGTACCTGCGCGTGTGCCACCTCAACAACTGCGCCACCGGCGTCGCCACCCAGCACGAACTGCTGCGCCGCAACCACTTCGTCGGCCTGCCGGAGATGGTCGAGAACTTCTTCCGCTTCATCGCCGAGGATGTGCGCCAGTGGCTGGCGCGGCTGGGTGCGCACAATCTGGAAGAGATCATCGGCCGTACCGAATTGCTCGAACGTATCGACGCGCAGCTGGCCGGTCTGGAGAAGATCGACCTTGCACCGCTGCTGGCCCACGAGCACGGCCACCGCGATATGAAGCCGTACTGCATCCGCAGCCGCAATCCGGTGCGCGAGACCTCGGCCCTGGTCGAGGCCATCCAGGCCGACACCGCCGCCGCGGTCGCCGTCGGCAGCGGCGGACGCTTCGCCTACGCCATCCGCAACGCCGACCGCGCTGTCGGCGCGCGCCTGTCCGGCGCCATCGCGCGGCAGTGGGGCGACGCCGGCATGGCCGACCGCCCGCTGACCCTGGCCCTGTCCGGCAGCGCCGGGCAGAGCCTGGGCACGTGGAACGCGGCCGGCCTGCACATCGACCTGACCGGCGAGGCCAACGACTACGTCGGCAAGGGCATGGCCGGCGGCCGCATCGTGCTGCGCCCGCCCGAGGACGCCGGCTACGCCAGCCACGAGGCACCGATCCTCGGCAACACCTGCCTGTACGGCGCGACCGGCGGCGAGCTGTTCGCCGCGGGCACCGTCGGCGAGCGCTTCGCGGTGCGCAACTCCGGCGCGCTGGCCGTCACCGAGGGCGCCGGCGATCACTGCTGCGAATACATGACCGGCGGCGTGGTCGTGGTCCTGGGTCGCGCCGGCCTCAATTTCGGCGCCGGCATGACCGGCGGCTTCGCCTACGTTCTCGACCTCGACCGCGATTTCGTCGACCGCTACAACCACGAGCTGGTCGACATCGTCCACATCACGCCCGAAGGCACCGAGCACCACATGCAGCACCTGCGCAACCTGATCCGTCGCCACGCCGAACTCACCGGAAGCGCGTGGAGCAAGCGCCTGGTCGACGACTTCCGCGGCGTGCTGCACCGCTTCTGGCTGGTCAAGCCGCGCGCCGCCAGCCTGGAAGCGCTGGCCGAGGAACTGCGGAGGGCCGCATGAGCGACGAATCCCTGTTCCGCTTCGTCGACATCCCGCGGCAGATGCCGCGCCGCGTGCCGGTCAAGGTGCGCGTGATGGGTCACGACGAAATCTACGGCGACTTCCTGCCCGACGACGCCGGCGAGCAGGCCGGTCGCTGCATCGACTGCGGCAACCCCTACTGCGAGCACGCCTGCCCGCTGCACAACTACATTCCCGACTGGCTGAAGCTGGTGCAGGACGGCCACCTGACCGCCGCCGCCGAGCTGATGCACCAGACCAACCCGCTGCCCGAAGTGTGCGGTCGCGTGTGCCCGCAGGACCGCCTGTGCGAAGGCGCGTGCACGCTGGAGCAGGGCGACTTCGGCGCCGTCACCATCGGCGGCATCGAACGCTGGGTCACCGACCAGGCGATCCGCCAGGGCTGGCGTCCCGACCTCAGCCGCGTGCGTTCCATCGGCCGCCGCGTGGCCGTGATCGGCGCCGGACCGGCGGGCCTGGCCTGCGCCGACGTGCTGGTGCGCCACGGCGTCGAGGCGCATGTGTTCGACCGCCACGAGGAAATCGGCGGCCTGCTCACCTTCGGCATCCCGCCGTTCAAGCTCGACAAACACGTCATCCGCCAGCGCCGCCGCGTGCTGGAGGACATGGGCGTGCACTTCCACCTCAACACCGAGATCGGCATTCACCGTCGCTTCGACGATCTGCTGAACGACTTCGATGCGGTGTTCCTGGGCACCGGCGCCTACCGCGCCATCGATGGCGAGCTGCCCGGCCGCGACCTGCACGGCGTGCATGCCGCCCTGCCGTTCCTGATCGCCAACGTGCGCCGCATCCTGCACCACCAGCCGCTAGACCCGCGCTTCGACGTGGCCGGCAAGCGCGTGGTGGTGCTGGGCGGCGGCGACACCGGTATGGACTGCGTGCGCACCGCGATCCGCCTCGGCGCGTCCGAGGTCAGCTGCGTCTACCGCCGCGACGAGGCCAACATGCCCGGTTCGCGGCGCGAGGTGCAGAACGCGCGCGAGGAGGGCGTGAACTTTCTGTTCCACCGTCAGCCGCTGCGCATCGTCGGCGACACGCAGGTCGAGGGCGTGGACCTGGTCGAGACCAAACTGGTCGACGACGGCAGTGGCCGTGCGCGGCCGCAGAACGTGCTCGGCAGCGAGAAGGTGCTGGCTGCGGATGTGGTCATCATCGCCTTCGGGTTCCAGGTCGATCCGGCCGAGTGGATGGATCAGGCGGGCATAGAGCATCTGGCGTCGGGGCGCACCATCGCGGGCGGCGACGGGCGGTTGCCGCATCAGACGGCGCATCCGCGGGTTTTTGCGGGGGGGGATATGGTGCGGGGGGCGGATCTTGTCGTGCGCGCCGTGCTCGATGGGCGTGAGGCGGGGCATGCGATGGCGCGGATGTTGCGCGCTGAGCTTCAAGCGGCCTGAACTTCCTGCACCGTTCTCGACGGTTCATGACTTCGATGAAGAGCGGTTCCGACCGGCTGGCGCCGGCTGGGTTCCTTTCTTGTTCGCCCAAGAAAGGAACCAAAGAAGGGCGCCCCAACGTCCGCGCCTTCCGGCCCTTCGGGCCTCCAGGTCCGCTCCGGGTTCCGGGGGTTCGTCGACAGGTCATCCTGACCTGACGACGAACTGGCGCACATCCCTGTGCGCCACCCTGCGGGCCTGATCCTCCACCCTCCGCCGCTATCGAAGGGGAGGCGTAAACCGGCACGTTACGGCACGAGCTAACTACCCCGTCATCTTTGGCGCGCCCTTCCTTCACACGGCAGGTGTCACAAGTTCGATCCTTGTACCGCCCACCAATGAACGCTATGACAAAGGCCACCCCTCGGGGCGGCCTTTGTCGTTGTACGGACATCTGTACGGAAAGTCCGGATCAACTTTGTGTCAGAAAGCTATCTGTCAGCCAGCAACGAACTAGCGATCTTCGCAATCCTGAATATGGCAGCCATGGTAAAGACTGCGAGGCCCCCCAAGACCACTTGAAGGAACCAGCACGAATCGGGCACCCAGAACGATACCCACGTAACAAAGCACAGCAGCAAGCTGGACCATAGAGCCTCATGGAGGTAATCCAGAAGATCTTTGAGGTACTTGGAATCTCGCAGTCGTTCGAATGTCTCGTCTCGCATCGAATACAACAACGCGGTCAAGGTCGCCATAAAGCCCGCGAATATTCCACCCAAGGTCAAGAGCGCAGACTTGTACGAATCGCCGGTAGGCATCTGGAGCCCCCAGACATAGTGACCCACGAGCAGCGCCGCTGCGGAGCATACGCCCCACAGCCAAGGGAACAAGCGTTCGCGCTGCAATTCGGTCATCTGAGGATGTCTCTCCAGTGGTTACGCGCCCAGATCAGGGCACGGAATCTTTCCTCTTGGTCTAAGCGTCGACCCGGGCCAATGGTGATGCTGGCCTCCGCAGTTAGCTTTTCTTCCAACAGGTCAATGACCTCAACTTGCCCTTCCGGGGTCTCACGCCCTGCGATTTGAGCCCCAGTGACCATTTCTGAGTTCTGGATCATGTCAGTTACGGCATCCTTAACTTGTCCGCCCAGTCGACGTTTCCTGTCCATGCCCACGGAAAGGGTAAGCTTCAGCTTGGCTCCGTTGAGGTTAGCGCCGTATTGCGCAACAGTGCCAAGTCCCAACCCCCGATCCCTGTCTGCCGCGCGCATCTGGGTTAGATCTAGGTCGAGCTCAACGCGACGGACGTCATTCGTTTCCATGAAGCGCCGCTCAGCATCAGGGTCGAGTTTGATGCTTAATTCATAAGAGTTGGTTTGCTGTTGGTCGAAGTAACTGAAATATGACGCCATGGCATTCGGACGAACGCCAAAATGGTTGTACTGGACAAGCAGCCATCTCGATTCAGGTACGTAGAGCGCCGCTGTTTCCTCACCGAAATATTCGTCCGGACCCAAATCGAAGTCACTAACTGCGTGATCGCGAGACGCTTTCCCCGGACCATGCGTATCACGAAACCTCACGAAGTCCATTAGCTTGTAGGTCTCCCGAGGCGCATCGTTGTGCCTCGTGGTTACCCTTTCAATGCGGACGCTGGAGGTTACGATTGTCCTAACTCGGTCCTCTAGGCGGTGGCGACCGATCCTATCGATTAAATTTTCGAGGTGAGCACTGTTGGCGGTTTTCGAAACTCGAAAGGCGTGGATGTGGATTCTTGCGGTATCAGGCATGGTTATTCCCTTAGTCCGACCATGGACGGGAGCCGGCATTACCTTTTAACCCCGTTCCCTTCGCCAAATCCTAACGCAACTGGATCTCCCGAGCGGGCAGTCCCAATGGTCCTGGATAACGGTTCGGTTGATAACGGTTCCGGTTGATAACGGTTCCAGGTTCACTTACAACCGTTTGAAGTGAATGCTGCAGTGGCTTCCGGCGTGCAACCCTATCCCCTTCGGCAGCGGCGGAGGGTGGAGGATCAGGCCCGTAGGGTGGCGCACAGGGATGTGCGCCAGTTCGTCGTCAGCACAGGAGGTGCTGTCAACGAACCCCCGGAACCCGGAGCGGACCCGGAGCGCCGCAGGCGCGTAGGGCGCGGACGCTGGGGTGTCCTTGTCTTGGTGACTTCTATTGGACAAGCAATAGAAGTGACCCGGCCGGCGCCAGCCGGTCGGAACCGCTCTTAAGAGATGAAACGCAACGGAAAACAGCGCGCAGTGCCCGCCTTACGAGCCGTCCTTCAACAGGAGTCGGGGGCATTAAATGCTTTCGATTCTCTCACTCTGTCCAGCAGGCATCATGAGGCGGCATCGTCAAAGAACGGGGCCAGGTTCTCTTACGCCCGATTGAATGGAGTATGGGACTGTACCCGGCACTGTTCTTGGGCCGCTGGATGGGTACGGAGCGGCGTTGGATGTATCGGCCATGCTGCGGTCGTCTCCTCAGGCTGAGTATGCAAGTGACTGTCTTGCATATGGAAAATGATTTCCGGAAGATGGTCTTCAAGCCCGAACGGTTCGCTTCAGGCCGGGTTGCGTGTCTCGCACAGTCTTCAGGTCACGCGATGCGCCGGCAACCGCTTCGGGGAGGGGGACGGGTTCGTACGAACCTTCGCGTATGCCATCTCGGGGGAGCATGGCGACGATCCCTTCTTCGCTGGCCTTGCCATGACGGCGTGGCTTCCAATGCAGCGTTCTTGCCCCCTTTGCGGTGGGGCGGGCGCGAGGTCGTCGACAGGACACGGGGGCGGCAGCATTCGATCGATGATGTGCCTGGAGACCATGATGCTCAGGAAACTATTCTTGCTGGCCGGGATCTTGCTCTCGGTCACCGCGCAGGCTGGCAACATGTCATGCCAGAGGCGATATGAGGTCGCCGTCAAGCAGTGCAAGGTCCTGGGGGGTCTGTGCATGGATGTCGGGGTGTGCCGTCATATCCGGGAGAAATGTCCGCAGGGCGTCGGCACCAAGCAGGGTTGCCAGGCCTTCGGCGCCTGCACGCGGCGAAACACGCCGCCGATTTTCAATAACGTCTGTCGCTACGTGTGGCGCGAATCCCCGGCCGGCGGCGCCTGCAAGCCCAACAATGCCACCACCGAGCGGGTCGCGATCACCTGTCCGGGGTTCAACACGAAGTTGCCGGGACAGCCGGCCAAGAGCGGGGCCCTGGGACAGCTCGTGGGTGAGGCTGGGCAGTACGCGGATGCCACGTTCTCTTGTTCCGCGCAAGGGCAACGTTTCATGGCACAGCGGGAAAAATGCGTACACGCCATCCATTACTACTACCAGGGCTGTGCGACGGATCCGAATCGGCCGACCATACCCGTCCGCAGTTGCTTGGAGGCCAATGCATTATTTGGTCCCGTATTGAAGTCGCCGATCGACATTACCGTGCATCAGGCCGGGTATGGCGGCACGAGACGGGGTTCCATTTTGGCAGATCGGCGGCTTCCCCTGGAATGGGAAAGGAAATTGGGTGTCGAATACGACCAAAAGCCCCTCGAAGTCCAAATCACGGAAAGGGGCAAGGGTGGATCGAGGACCTTGTACGAGACCACGTTTGATGGTCGGCCTGGTCTTCGACCGGGAAGAGAGCTGGAAGTGCGCGTCAAGCTGAAGGTGGACAAAAACAATATCCTCACCGGCAGCCTATACCTGGTGGATACGGCCAAGGACAAGTACACCAATTACAACGTCAACACCCTCGCCGAAAAGGATATCGGGCCGGTTCACCTGGACCGTCCAAAAGTCAGGACGAAGCCGAAAGAAAACGTCCGCGCCGCGTCCAGGCCACCACGAAGCGATGCAGCTTCTTCAAGACCCGCGCCCGCGGCACGCGCGCCGGTCCTGAAGAAAACGATCGGTATCGTGACGCAGGGCGGCAAGTTCTTTCCGCTGATTCCGGCGACACACCGCCTTCCCGTCACGTTCGCCGACACCTTTGCCAACGCCGAGACCAATCAGAAGGAATTGGAAATTCAGCTGGCACAAAAGGGAGAGGGCGAAGCGAAAAAGTTTTTTGATGCCGTGCTGACTAATCTTCCCCCGCGTCCGGCTGGGAAACTGATGGTGCGTATCAAGATCAAGGTCGATGCAGAGAAAAAACTCACCCTGAGCGCAAACATTCCAGAGACCGGTTACTACAAGGAATTTGGTCCCTTTGCCGTGGAATAGCGGCCACCTGCATGCTGTGCATCGGGTGATGTAAACACACTGCGTTTAGCGTCGTTGTGCGAAAGCCGCCCAGGTGATAACGGTTCCAGGTTCACTTACAACCGTTTGAAGTGAATGCTGCCGTAGCTTCCGGCGTGCAACCCTATCCCCTTCGGTAGCGGCGGAGGGTGGAGGATCAGGCCCGCAGGGTGGCGCACAGGGACGTGCGCCAGTTCGTCGCCAGCACAGGATGTACTGTCGGCGAACCCCCGGAGCCCGGAGCGGACCCGTAGCGCCGCAGGCGCGTAGGGCGCGAACGCTGGGGTGTCCTTGTCTTGGTTACTTCTATTGGACAAGCAATAGAAGTGACCCGACCGGCGCCAGCCGGACGGAACCGCTCTTCGAAAACGGAGCGCAGCGGAATGCGGCGGACAGTGTCCGCCCTACGAGCCGCCCGCTGCCGGAGTGTGTGAATTCCCTCACGCCCGGCCGCAGCCGCGAGCCAAGTTCATCGACCTGTCACGCAGCGTCGATAGGTTCCGAGTGCACCTCGCGCTTCATCACTCAACCACCCCATACGGAAGGGAATGACCATGCTTTCTCGAAGCAAGCTGAATGTCGTGATGCTGGCGGCCGCACTGGCCCTGCCCCTGTTCGCGCATGCCCACGGTCACGGCCATGGACACGGCCATGACCACGATCACGGCAAGATCCATGTCGCGCTGTGGGGCGATCAGTTCTACGCCGACGATCCGGCCGTGCAGGCTGCGCAGGAAAACCAGACCATCGACTCGCTGAACGACCACGATCTGGACTTCACCATCTTCGTCGGCGATACCAAGAACGGCCACAGCCTCTGCACCAATCAGGCCATTGGCCAGGATGTGGTCAACCGCTTCGACCGCGTGTATGCGCCGACGATCTACAGCCTGGGCGACAACGAATGGACCGACTGCCATCGCACCAGCAACGGCGGCTACGACCCGCTGGAACGGCTCGCCTACCTGCGCAAGACGTTCTTCAGCAAGAACGTCAGCCAGGGGCTGCATCCGATGCGGGTCGATCGCCAGGGCGCACCGGGGAAGGCCTACAGCGAGAACAGCCGCTTCATCCGTGATCGCGTGATGTTTGTTTCACTCAACGTGATCGGCAGCAACAACAACTTCGTGGCTACGGACAAGGAGTGCACGAAGAAGTCCATGCGTACCGCGGCCGATTGCGCCGCCGCCACCGCCGAATACCGCGCGCGCAATGCCGCGAACTTGCAGTGGCTGGCGGACGCCTTCGCCGTGGCCAGGAAGCGGCACCTGGCCGGTGTCGTGATCGCTATTCAGGCGGATATGTATGGCGGCATCGATGTCGCCGACGGCAACTACAAGGATACCTTCCTGCCAACGCTGGACCCGAGCTACAACGGCTTCGCCGATTTCTTCCACGCCATGATCGACGAGACCCAAAACTTCGACGGCCAGGTGGTACTGGTGCATGGCGATTCGCACTACTTCCGCGTCGACAAGGCGATGGTGAAGGACAACGGCCAGACCCAGCCGAACTTCACCCGTGTGGAAGTGTTCGGCAACGCCGACAACAGCTGGGTGGAGATGACGGTCGACCCGGACAGCAAGAACGTGTTCTCGTTCCAGCCGGTGTTCCTGCAGTAATCGCGGTACCAGGGATCGGACGGGGTACAGGGATGTACCCATGGGCGGCAGCAAGGAATGCGATCATATGCGTCATGTCGACGCGCCATGCGCGCACGCAGGCACCGATCCGGATGCCATGGCGCGATCTAGTTCGGGCAAGGGGTGCGGCGCGGTCACGGTCGTGCCGGTCGGTCCAGCGACGGCGCCAGCAGCGCAGCGACCCAGTCCATGAATGCGCGCACCCGGTTCGGAAGGTTGCGCCGTTGCGCATACAGCAGCGTGACCGGCATGGGTTCGGCGTGCAGCTGCGGTAGCACTTCCACCAGGCTGCCGCTTTCCAGCAGCGCGGCCACGCCGGGGCGCGGAACCTGGACCAGGCCGATGCCGGCCAGGCAGGCGGCGACATAGGCCTCGGAACTGTTCACCGTCAACGCGCCGGCCATCGGCAGGCTGCGATAGCTGCCGCCCTCGGCGTATTCGAATCCGGGCGAACGCGCCCCGAGCGTGGATACGTAGTGCACAAGTTTGTGTGCATCCAGGTCGTCCAGCGTGTGCGGCATGCCGTGACGTTCCAGATAGGCCGGACTGGCGCAGGTGATGACTGGCAAGACCCCGAGTTGGCGCGCCACCAGCGCGCTGTCCGCGACCGGGCCTACACGAAGCACGCAGTCGAAGCCCTCGCGGATCACGTCGACATAGCGGTCGGTGCCGCTGAGTTCGATCTCCAGCTGTGGGTGGGCATCGAGAAATTCGGGCAGGTGCGGCAACACGAAGTTGCGCGCCAAGCCGCTGGACATGTCTACGCGCAGACGCCCACGCAACGCTTGCGACCCCTGCTGGAACATCGACTGCAAATCGTCGACGTCATCGAGGACTTCCTTGCAGCGCTCGTAGAAGGCCTCGCCGTCGGCGGTCAGGCGCACGCGGCGCGTAGTCCGGTGCAGCAGCTGCGTGTTCAGCAGCGTTTCCAGCTTGCGCACGGCGGTCGAGGCGCTGGCTTTTGGCAGGCCCAGACTGTCGGCTGCGCGCGTGAAACTGGACAGTTCAGCCACCCGCACGAAGACCTGCATGATGTCGAGTCGGTTCATGGCGGCATAATTGTTCAAAATATATGAACATTCAAATCATATTTTATGGATTTATTGTCTCTTTAAAGATCAATAGATTGACGCCTGTCCAATTCCCCGACAGGAGATCGCCATGCATACCTCCACACCCATCGCCCTCATCACCGGCGGCAGCCGCGGCCTCGGACGCGACATGGCCCTGAAGCTGGCTGCACAGGGCACCGACGTGATCCTGACCTACCGCAGCCGCCACGACGAGGCCGCGGCCGTAGTCGCCGCCATCGAAGCCATCGGCCGTCGCGCCGTGGCGCTGCCGCTGGACGTTGGCGACAGCGCCGGTTTCGACACCTTTGTCGAGACGGTCGCCGAGGCGCTGCGTACGCACTGGCAACGCGAGCGCCTCGACTTCCTGGTCAACAATGCCGGCATCGGCGCCCATGCATTGTTTGCCGACACCGAGGAGGCGCAGTTCGACGCGCTCATGAACGTGCACCTGAAGGGCCCGTTCTTTCTGACCCAAAAACTGCTGCCCACCCTCGCCGACGGCGGCAGCATTCTCAACGTCTCCAGCGGCCTGGCACGTTTTTCCCTGCCCGGTTTTGCTGCCTACGCGGCCATGAAGGGCGCGATCGAGGTGCTGACCCGCTACCAGGCCCGCGAGCTGGGCGAACGCGGCATCACTGTCAACGTGCTGGCGCCGGGCGCCATCGAGACCGACTTCGGCGGCGGTGCGGTGCGCGACAATCCCGAGCTCAACGCCTTCGTCGCGGCCAATACCGCGCTGGGTCGCGCCGGACACGTCGACGACATCGGCGATGCCGTCGCCGCACTGCTCGGCCCCGGCGGCCGCTGGATCAACGGGCAGCGCATCGAGGCCTCCGGCGGGATGTTCCTGTAGGTCCTGACCGACGGCCCGGGTGCGCGGTGCTGCGTGATGCACCGACCCCGGGCCGTCCGTTTTCCGTTGCGGACGGCGGTCGCGCGTGCCGCCGAATCCGACCGACGCAGGTCGCCGCGCCAAGTCCGTGCCCAGCGGCCGTGCGGAAGACGCGTTGAAGTCGATTGCGCAGCGCACCGGCCGAAGCACGTCCTTCCGATTCGATCATCCAAGCTCCAGGAGCATGCGTCATGCCCGCAACCTTCATCCTTCTTTATCGATACACCGACGACGTGGCACGGCAGGACGCCGTACGCCCGGCCCATCTCGCGCACCTGCGCCGTCTCGTCGACGCAGGCACGCTCGTGGCGTCGGGACCCTGGGGGTCCGGGGAGGTCCGCGGCGGTCTGCTGATCATGCACGCCGACGATCTAGCCGCCGTGCAGACCATCGCCGAGCGGGATCCGTTCATGATCGAGGGTGTGGTCGCCACGCATGAGATCCGCGAATGGCTACCGCTGCTTGGGCCGGCGGCAAGTGCGCTTGCGGTGGCGAAGACTGCCGCCAGCTGAGTCGCTTCCGGAGGGGGTAACCGGCTTCAGCGGCGAGGGTGCTCATCCAGTCGTTGAAGGATGCGTTGCGCTCCAGTCTCGGCGCCGTCCTTCCGCGCCACGATGGCGCCCACTTCGGCGGCGCGGTGGTTCAGGGCGTCATCCTCGAGCATGGCGCCGAGCGTGACGGCGGCCTGATCGGCGCGGTACCTGTGTCGCGGCCATGCACGGCCGACGCCCAGGCGTTCCACGCGCGCCGCGTTGTCGGGCTGGTCGACCAGATGCGGTACCACCAGTTGCGGTCGCCCGCCGCCCAGCGCGCGACGCGTTCGTCATCCAGCACGAACACCGTGCGTGTGCCCAGCGTGCGTACCGCGGCCAGACTTTCGCGCACGAAGATTTCCGCGTCATGCACGGCGGAGGTGCCCTGGGTGAACACTAGCGGCGGTGGACCGGCGTCGAGGAACCGCTGTGTGTCCGCATCCAGCGTCGCGGGAACGCCGCGCTCGCCGTCATGAAAAGCGAAGCCGACGATGTCCGTATGCGCTGTATGATCCGGCTGCGGCGCACCGAAAAGCGAGGAGTACAGCGCCAGCACGCCATCATCCGAGAACGCGCCTTCGAACAGTGGGTGCGCGTCGGCGGGCGGCAGATCGAGCACGTGTCGCAGGGCGTCGATGGGCCGCGCCCAGCGTCGGCTCACGCGCTTGCCGAGGTCGATGAAAGCGCGCGTCAGCGTCGGGCCACGGCGATACACCCAGCGCGACAGCCTCTCGGCGTTGGCGATGATCGGCGGATCGTAGGCCGACCAGAACACCATCGGCTGCAGCGCGATGCTGAAGTCCGGCAGCCCACGCTTCTCGGCGGCGAGCTTGGCGCCGTAGGCCACCGAGTGCGTGACCAGCGCGTCGGCATCGGCGCTGATCGCCATGATGTCCTCGTAGGCGTCGCGCAGCGCTGGCATGACGATGTGGGTCAGCAGGAACTGCGGTTGGCGGGCGATACGCAAGGTCAGTTCGTGTTCGTCCAAGCCGAGGCGGTCGATGACCGCCTGCATGTCCGGTCGCATCCGCGCGAACGTCAGGCCTTCGGCTTCGACCTTCTCCCGATATTCGCTCGCCGCCGCCAGCGTTACGCGCGCGCCGTGTCGCTGCAGCGCGAGCGCCAGCGCCATGAACGGATGCAGGTCGCCGTGCGTACCGAACGTGGCCAGGACGATGTGCGGAAGGGGCTTCATGGCGGCCGAGGACTCGTTCGATGGAATCGATGACTGTACCTGCATTCGCGCGGATTGCTGGGTCCGTGGAACAAGCCGGATTCCGGGTTTGCTTCCCTTCTGCGGGTAAATATTTTCGATACGCGTTGCTTGCAATTCAAAACAACCGCGAATAGGATGCCCGCCCTCGCGCTGATCTGCGGCGCGCGATTCATCAGGATATTCATCATGTGCAGCTGGCACCACAACGCGATTCGCATCGAACAGACGCCCGTCATGCGTCTGCGCGATGACGGGCGTGTGCCGTTCGTGCTTGCACGTGGCCCGATGCATTCATTGACCTGATCGCACATCGCGAGGAGGTCGATTCACGATCTCCCCGGTATCCGCGAACGCCCCGGGAAGGCTCTGCCCCCGGGGCGTTTTCGTTTCTACCGGCGTTCGCGCGACAAGGGATTTTTCTCGCAAAGAATTCGGCGCGTGGATGCGCGTCAAACGAATGGCTGTTTCGGCAAGAGACAGTCATCTGTGACCGGTTGGCATCGGTTCGCAGCGGTCCGGGTTGTACATCCCGGCCGGTGCGCGCGGCGCTGCCGTGGCGTATGCCGAGGGTCGGTGGCGCCGGTCACACGCTGAAGGTAGCTCAGTCTGGGAGAGCGCAGCATTCAGATTGCTGATGTCGCAGGTTCGACTCCTGCCCTTTGTATCGATAGCTCAATGGGTAGAGCAACGGTCTCATAAACCGTAGGTTGCGGGTTCGAGTCCCGCTCTTTGGCACCCGGGACGCAAGTCCCACACACGGGAACGCTCCTTGGGCGCGCCTGTCGCGCGGTTGCTTCGGCGGCTGCCGGTGGACGCGTCCAGCACTGGCCTCGGCCGGGGCGGAGCCGTCGGACGCGACGAACGTTGCGCCGGAGCCGCATGTCGACGCGCGCAGGGAAGCGACGTCGATGCGCGGACGACGCGCGACGCGGATCGCGGACGACCGCCCGACCTCCGCCGCGGCGGTGTCGGGGGCGTTCCCACCTTCTTCGTCTCCGCAGGGGAGGCAGGCGTCACGAGCGCGGAGCAGTCCGGCGCGCGGGACGATGAAAAACGGACTGCATGATGACAAGGAGAAACGTCATGTTCATCAAGCGCATCGTCATCGGCGACGGCGAGCGCGGTTTGCTGTACCGCAACCGTCGCCTGGAGCGCATCCTGCTGCCGGGTGTCACTTGGGTGAGCACTCGCTGCGAGGTGCGTATTCACGACATCACCCAGCCGGTCTATACCGGCAAGGACGCCGAGGTGCTGATCGAGCGTCTTGGCGACGAGCTGGACACGCACTTCCTGCTGGCCGACATCGGTGTCGACGAGGTCGGTCTGGTGTCCTGCGACGGCCGTCTGCGCGGCGTGCTGGAGCCGGGTGCGCGCTTCCTGTACTGGAAGGGTCCGGTCCGCGTAGGCATCGAGCGGATCGCCATCGGCGACGAGCTGCAAGTGCCCAAGGCCGTGATGCGTCGTCTGCGTCAGATCGGCGTGCTGTCGCGTCACGCGGTGGTGAGCGAGGTGCCGCAGGAGTCGACCGGCATGCTGTTCGTCGACGGCACTCTGCGGCGCACGCTGACGCCGGGCGCGTACGCGTTCTGGAACTTCCAGAAGAACGTGTCCGTGGAAGTGGTCGAGCTGCGCGTGCAGGCGATCGAGGTGTCGGGTCAGGAACTGTTGACCCGCGACAAGGTGAGCCTGCGCGTGAACCTGGCCGCGAGCGTGCGCGTGACCGACCCGGTCGCCGCGCGTACCCGCGTGGCCAAGTATGGCGACTACCTGTACCGCGAGCTGCAGTTCGGTCTGCGCAAGGCCGTGGCGTCGAAGACGCTGGACGAGCTGCTCGGCGACAAGGCGTCGCTGGACGGCGACATCTTCGGTTACGTGCGCGGTCGTGTGACCGACCTTGGCATCGAGGTGCTCGGCGTGGGCGTCAAGGACGTCATCCTGCCGGGCGAGATGAAGACCATCCTCAACGAGGTGGTGCAGGCGGAGAAGTCGGCGCAGGCCAATACCATCCGCCGCCGCGAGGAGGCCAACGCGACGCGTTCCGCGCTGAACACTGCGCGCCTGATCGCGGACAACCCGACGCTGATGCGTCTGAAGGAACTGGAGACCCTGGAGAAGGTCACCGAGAAGATCGACAAGCTGACCGTGTTCGGTGGCCTGGACGGCGTGCTGGGCCAGGTCGTCAGCCTGAAGGATCGCTGAGATGCGGCGTCGATGCCGACACCCGTCTCCGGCGCAGGACGCGCCTTGAGCCGCCCGGTTTCCGGGCGGCTTTTTTTATCTCATGAACGTGCCGCGATCCTTGTTGTATCCGGTCTCGCCGATACGCTAATTGACGTAGCCGAGGATGCCTTCCACCCGATAGCCGTGGTTAGTGCCTTCATCGGGATTGGTGGTCGACATATGGTCGCCCACGGATGAGTTGTAAAGTCGGTACAAGGCACTGTAGCCGGGGCGCGAATGGCTGGAAATGAATCCATACTGACCTTCGTAGCGTTGTCCCTCGCAGTCTTGACGCGTCGACAGGAAGTGATCGTGGTTGCCCTCGCGGCAACGGTATATGGGTTCCATGCCGCTATCGATGGCATTCGGATAGACATGCATTGTCGTGCCCTCGAATTGGTAGCCCGCACTGGCGCCTTCCGTATAGATCGCGGTCAGTAAATGATCTTTTCCGTTATAGAAGCGGAACAACGGAGAGGGTTGGCTTGTACTTTGTACCAGCCGGTTTTCGGCAGCCATGACCTCGTCGACGGTGCCGATGGCAATGAAGCAGTTGTAGGTGTAGGTATCGCCTGCGAGGATATTCGTTGCTCGATAGACGCAGTTCCATTTCGTGGTACTGGGGAAACGGAATCGCCCATAGCCTAGGTTCGGATATGAGGCTTGAGGTAGCCCGGGTGATATGACTCCCATGGCGTTAAGGCCATTCGTGGTGGCCAAGATCACGGGCGTGGCTTGCTCGCCCGGGCCGTCAGACAAGACACTGAGATGTCGTGTCTTGGGGTTATAGGCGAGAAATTGGGAAAAGCTGGGGGGCATGTAGCCTGTCGCCGCCTCGAAGGTGGCGCTGTTGTGGTTTTCAGCAGGAGTGAACGAGGCGCTGTAGCGTATGAGGTTAGGTATGCCCTGGTACCCGATCGTTACGGTTTTGCTGAAGATGTGCCCAGACAAAGGGCTTACATACCACATTTGCCCACAGCTATTGACATAGTTCGATCCTGGGTAGATCCAGAACGCCATGTTGTTGGTGGTCTGAAGTGTGTTGCCTGAAGCGTAGGCGCTTATCAGTATCGACGTACTTGAGGAACCGGTGCCGTCTTTGCTGGATCCCGCTTCCGTGGGATTGAAGCATTCGCCCAGGCCATCGAAAGACGAAGCCGATTGCAGCTCTCGACCATGATCGTAGTGATCGATGTATTCAGTGCCTCGATAGGTGACTGAATATATAGCGCCTGCGTACTGGTCCTTCGATGCAACGATGCGTAGCGCTTGTCCGTTCACATCCTGCTGGATGGAGATGTCGGTGGCCGATGCGGACACGGAAGATAAGGTCATGAGCAAACCCGCGGCGAGCAGGCCCGCAAAGTGAGGGTGCTTCATACGATTCCTTTCTGGTTGATGAGTGAGGTCCATGTGCTTGATGGTGCGAGGTGCACGACAAGCCGTGTCGGATTGACATGATACGCGAAGCCCATGTCGAGACATTCGAGCCCCGACATGGGCGGATGGAAGCATTCGGAAACGTCCGTTTCAGCAGGCCTGCTTTAGCTCGAATGAGTCTTGTCCGATTGGAAAAAGTGGCAAAAGGAAGAGGGAGCGGAGGCAATTAATTCGTGCCGTGAGGTCCGGGTCTGCAACTCCATCCCATTCGGTAGCGTCGGGGGGCGGGGGATCAGGCCTCCAGGGGGCACAGGGATGTGCGCCAGTTCGTTGTCAGCACAGGAGGTGCTGTCGACGCCTCCCCGGGGGAGTTTTCTTGGGAAATAAGAGAATGACCTGGACGGCGACGCGTATCGCAATGCGGTCGCGTGTGGCGGGTGCAAACCTTTTCCTGCTTGATGGCATCTATACGACCGTTGGCCCTTCGGGCGAACGGTTTTTTTGACGGGTTTCCCCGAATGCGGACGGAGTCGTGCTGCAAGCGAGTGTGCGCGGCCTGGTTGCATCGGGATGTCGGACCTGTCCGCAGCAGGTCAGGGAGTTTCCATGGGAAAGCGTTACTTCGTTTCGTTCCATTTTCTCGTCGTACTTGTTCTTGCCGGTCTGTGGGCGACAGCGCGAGCGGCTCCAGTGGTCCCGGTAAAGGCAGCGGGCCGGCTGACGCTGGCGAAGGAATTTCACCTCGCCTCGGCGGCGCTGGGCGACGAGCGCACGATTCTGGTTTCGGTGCCCGACGGCTACGACACATCCAAGGCGCGTTACCCGGTGATCTATCTACTGGACGGCATGCAGAACATCCGCCACGCGGCTGGTACCCGCGATGTGCTGGTGCGTTCCGGGGACATGCCGCCGGTGATCCTGGTCGGTCTCAAGAGTGTCGACCGCACGCTGGACATGACGCCGTCGCGTATGGCGGGAAATCCGCAGAGCGGCGATGCCGCGAAGCTGCTGGCGCATCTCCGGGACGAGGTGATTCCTTTCGTCGAAAAGCACTACCGCACGAATGGTTACCGGGTGCTCGCCGGACATTCTCTCGGTGGACTGTTCTGCGTCTATGCATGGATGAAGGCGCCGAAGCTGTTCGGTGCCGAGATCGTCATGTCGCCGGCGCTGTGGTGGAACCACGAGGAAATGACGAAGGAGGTCGGTCCCTTTCTCGAGACGCATCCGAAGCTGAAGACCTCGCTGTATTTCGGTATCGGTGCCGAGGATGGCCAGGGCATGCGCCAGGAGCTGAAGCGCTTTGTCGATGCGGTGAAGGCGGCGCGTCCGTCGAATGTGCGTGTGGGGTACCGGGAATTCGATGGCGAAGGTCACATGTCCGCGCCGCTCAGAATCTTCTACCGCGGCGTGAAGTTCATCTTCGCCGACCTGCGGTTGCCGCAGGGAATCATCGACCATTTCTCGACCGACGCCTTTCTGGCCCATGAACACATGATCCAGGACAAGTACGGCGCGGCAGCGCGGCAGGCGCAGGAAATCTATGTACCGTTGGGACTGCAGCTGATGCAGCAGGGCCGCTACGAAGCGGCGATTGCCGTGCTTCGGCGCAATGCCAAGGCCTATGCCGACAACCGCTATCCGCGGAACAACGCCTGGCTGGCCAGCGCCTACGAGAAGGCCGGACGCAAATCCGAAGCGCTCGCCGAATACCGGCGTGCCTATCGTCTTGCCGTCGAGACCGGCTATGGCGAAGTCGAGAACTATCGTCGGAAGCTCGTCGAGCTGGGTGGTCGCGTGGACTGATTTCTGGCGGGTGGACCCAGGCGTGCACGTCCGTACAAAGGTCGTGGTGCGGGTTCACATGCTTGTGCTCATGGTGTGTCAGCGAGCGATTGAATAACCGTATGGACATCCATGTTGGAAGTCCTCGCTGTTCGGGCGTCATGTCGTTCTGCGCAGACGTTAAGATGGTGGTTCATGCCAAGGAGAATGACGTGAACAGACGCACACCGGTGACGTGTTTCGTTCTGACGCTTGCCTTGTCGAGCGCGGTCATGGCTGCTTTACCGCAGCAGGCCCGTGCCGCCGCTGCGAAGCAGTCCCTGTACGCCACGGTGTCGAAACTCGATGCCGGCTTGTTCGATTCCTTCAACCACTGCAGCTCGCCCGCGCAGCTGAAGAAGCACGCGAGCTATCTGGCGCCGAACCTGGAGTTCTATCACGACAAGGGAGGCGTGACCTAGACGCGCCAGGCCTACATGGCCAACACGGAGAAGAACGTATGCGGTCATTATCGTCGCGTACTGATTCCCGGCACTCTCGAAGTCTTCCCGATCAAGAACTACGGTGCGATCGAGCAGGGCCGGCACAAGTTCTGCGAGATCAAGAGCGACAAGTGTTTCGGCGAAGCACAGTTCCTGATCGTGTGGCATCAAACGTCGGACAAGTGGGGCGCGACGCGCATTCTCAGTTACGGACACGAACCCATCCAGCCGAAGACGCATGGCAAGACGCGCTGATGCGTAGCGTTTCGCCTGCATGGAAAAGAGTGCTTCGCGCCAGTCCATCCGATCCAGCCAGGTGACTCTTCATGCCGCATTGGATGCGTGATGTCTGCGAGGCAAACGGCATCGATATCCAATACCTGCGAACCGGTGGAGACAAGCCGCCGTTGGTACTGCTGCATGGGTTGATCGGTAGCGGAGCGTGTTGGACGCCCGTGGCGCGTGCGCTGGAGAGTGCGTACGACGTGGTGATGCCCGATGCCCGCGGTCACGGCGGTTCGAGCGCGCCGGATCACGGGTACGGATACGAGGATCATGCCCGCGATGTCATGGGATTCATCCAGGCGCTCGAGCTGGCATCGCCGGTCCTGGTGGGACACTCCATGGGCGGCATGACGGCAGCGCTCGTGGCGAGTCGCGCCTCCGCCCTGCTGCGCGGTGTGGTTCTGGTGGACCCGACCTTTCTGAGCGCGCAGCGTCAGGTCGAAGTGTTCGACAGCGATTTCGCAGGAAATCATCGACCACCTTGCGGATGCGCGATTGCGGACACGCATCGAAGCGTTCGAAGTGCTTCGCCCGCCGAATCCCGACTACCGCCAGCTGATCCGCGCCATCGACATTCCGACGCTGCTGATCACCGCCGAGTCCGGCATCGTGACGAGCGAGATGGCCGATGCGCTGCAGCGGATGCATGCATGCATTCGCGTTGCGCAGATTCCGAATGCGGGGCATGGCGTTCCGTACGACAAGCCCGAGCAGGTGGCGTCGGTGGTTCGATTGTTCCTGCCTGCCCGGTAAGCGTGCGAACACATCACCCCATCGGATTCACGCCGAACAACGCCATGTGCAGCCAGAACGCGAACACCGCCCAGCCGATCACGCCGGCGATCACGGTGATGACGTCGCCCTTCGCGGTGCCGGCCGGATAGGTGACGCCGGCTTTGCGGTCCCGTCGCTTTGCGGCCATGTAGGCGACGATGGCCCACGCCAGGAATGCGCCGAACAGCACCACGTCGCGCAGGAAGCCGATGGCGAGCAGGTGGCCGAAGGCCCAGACCTTCGCGCCCAGCAGCATCGGGTGGCCGAGCCGGGCCTTGAAGTGGTTCGAAGGCACGTACGCGGCGGCGAAGAGGATGAAGGCGATCAGCGTGAACAGGCTGTTGAGGTGGCGCAGCATCGCCGGCGGTGCGTACAGCAGCGTGGGATGCAGCCGCGCCTGGCCGAAGCCCCAGACAATCAGCACGAAACCGAGCAGCGAGATCAACGCGTAGATGGCCTTCCACGGCATCGGGCCGAGACGTTCGATCATGCGCGTGCGCCAGCCGTCGGCAAAGATGCGCACGCTGTGCATGCCGAGGAACAGGATCAGTCCGAGGATCAGCAGGGTCATCGCAGGTATCCGTTGGCGTTTATATCTCCGAGTATAAGGAGATACGCGCAGATGGGCAGTGTGGCATCGTCCACATGATGCGCGGTTCGTGACGCATGGGTTTTCGCAGTCGTCATTCCGGCGCACGCCGGAATCCAGTGCCTTTTTGTGAAGACGCGTGCAGGCGCCAGGTTCCGGTGTGCGCCCGGATGCCGGTTTTTGCTGTGCGGCTGCGGAAGATCGTGCGCGCGTCAGGTGGTCGACGGCTGTCGTGTGTGTTCGGTATGACGCAGCGGTTCGTGGCGCTGGTTCTCCAAGGTCTTCATGCCGGCACGTGCCGGAACCGAGCGTTTTCGTGGAGGTGCGTGCAGGCGCTGGGTCCCGGCGTTCGCCGGGATGACGGCTCTGCGGAGATGACGGTCCTGCTGGGATGGCCGTGCGGTTAGGTGATGCGGTCGGGCGTGGGCGGTCGGGCGTGCGCTGTGGTTTCAGACGGTCGTCTGGGGCCGCGTATGCTCAATGATGCGCGCGAACGGCGGTAGCGCGGCGAGCATGCGTTGGCCGTAGCGGCGCACGATGACGCGGCGGTCCAGCAGCACGATGCGTCCGTGGTCGGTTTCGGTGCGGATCAGGCGGCCGCAGTACTGCGTCAGCAGGCGCGTGGCGTCGGGCACGCTGACTTCCAGGAACGGGTTGCGGCCCTGCGCTTCCAGCCACTCGGCGTAGGTGGCGCCGACCGGGTCGGTGGGCACGGCGAACGGCAGCTGTGTGACGACCACGGTTTCGCACAGCTTGCCCGGCAGGTCCAGGCCCTCGCCGAACGAGGCCAGTCCGAACAGCGTGCTGCCCTGACCGGCTTCGATGGCCTCGGCGTGATCGGCGACCAGCTGCGACTTGGCCTTGCTGCCCTGCGCGCGAATCTTGCGCACCTTGTCGATGGGCAGCAGCTGCAGCACGCGCTGCATCTTCATGCGCGAGGTGAACAGCACCAGGTTGCCGGTGTCCCAGTCGAGGCCGGTTTCCAGCCAGGCGGCGACGGCCTCGGCGTGCGCCTCGCGGTTGTCGGGAAGAATGTCGAGCAGCGGTACTTCGAGCGTGGCCTGGCGTTCCAGGTCGAACGGCGAGGGCAGGCTTAGCGTCAACGCGTCGTCGGGCAGGCCGACGGCGTCGGCGAAGCCGCGGAAGTGGCCGCCGGCGCTGAGCGTGGCCGAGGTCATCACCGCGGCGGCGGCGTTTTCCCACAGCACTTCGCGCAGCAAGTGCGCGGCGGACACGGCCGAAGCGTGGCAGACGACCTGCTGTTCGTGGTCGAGCGTGACCCAGCGCGCCAGCGGCGGCTGGTCGGACGGATCGTCGTTCGACCACGCGGTCCAGGTCGATAGCTGACGGCCGAGACGTTCCAGGGCGATGCCCAGCTCGCGCGCCAGCAGTTCGCCGGCGGGACCGGCGTGCTCCATCTCGGTGACTGCGCCGCGCACGGCGCGCACCCAGCGCTGGATCTCGGCGGTCTGCAGCATCAGCGACTGCGCCTGCGCGATCCATGCCGCGGGCAGTTCGCCCAGCGAGGCGCGCCACTGTGGTTCGGTCTCGTGCGCGGCCGGCGTCCAGTGCAGCTTCACCTCGCGCTCCATCGCTGTCAGCGCGTCGCCGAGCGTGGCCAGCAGCTCGCTTCCGCGCTCGTAGTGCATGCCGCCGAGGCGTTCCTTCTCGGTGTGCGAATACGCGCCGCGCACGTGCCGGTCCAGACGTACCAGCTGGTTGGCCGCCTGCGTCAGATGGGTGAACGCCGCGCCGCGCTCGACGGCCTTGGACGGCATGTGATGCGCTTCATCGAATACGTACAGGGTTTCGTCCGGGCGCGGCAGGATCACGCCGCCCCAGGCGTCGTCCTCGCGCGGCATGGTCAGGTCCGACAGCACCAGATCCTGGTTGGCGACGATGATGTCGGCGTCGGCCACGTCGCGGCGCGCGGCGAAGAACGGGCAGTGGTGGAAGTGCGCGCAGCGGCGGCCGGTGCAGCCGCCGGCGCTGGTGGTGACCATGCGCCGCACCATGTCCGGGATCTCCACCGGTGCGGCGTCCATGTCGCCGTCCCAGCTGCCGTCCGAGAAGGTCGCGCCGAGGGTTTCCAGCGCGCGGGTTTCCTCGGCCTTGGGCGGGCGCGACCATACGGCGAGATCGTCGCCGAGGCCGAGCGAACCCTGTGCATCGTCGGCCGAGGTGCTGGTGGCCATGCGCAGATCGCGCGGGCAGACGTAGCGCTGGCGGCCCTTGGCCAGGGCCACGCGCGCTTCGGTCTCGCACACGGCGAGGTACTGCGGGATGTCGCGGCGCACCAGCTGTTCCTGCAGCGCGACGGTGGCGCTGGCGATCAGCAGCTTGCGCTTCTGCGCGCGGGCGACGGCGTGGCCGGCGATCAGATAGGCCATGGATTTGCCGGTGCCGGTCGGCGCCTCGATGGCCGCCGCGCCGCCGGGTTCGGCCAGCGCCTTGGCGACTTCGGCCACCATGCGGCCCTGCGAACGCCGCGTACGGAAGCCGGGAAGACCCGTCTTCAGTGTCGCGTAG
This sequence comes from Oleiagrimonas citrea, assembly GCF_012395255.1. Taxonomy (GTDB): domain Bacteria; phylum Pseudomonadota; class Gammaproteobacteria; order Xanthomonadales; family Rhodanobacteraceae; genus Oleiagrimonas; species Oleiagrimonas citrea. Next base: position 477,525 of record NZ_JAAZQD010000002.1, on the reverse strand, counting down.
GCGGCGCGGATGGCGTCCTTGGTGGCATCGTCGAGCATGATGCCGGCTATTGTCCCATGAGCGCGCCCCGACGGGCGGGGCGCGTGTCCGATTCGTGCGGAGTGATCAGCCGGCGCTGGCGGACGGAGCTGGTTCGGTGGCCGGCATCTGCTGCCCGGTGACGGCGGCGCGAATGGCGCGCAGCTTGGCCTTTACCTTGGCTTCGCGCGCGGGACCGAGGCGCAGCAGCATCTTCTGGCCGACGGCGAGGTTCTCCAGCTGCGGATTCTGGAAGCGGTACACCCCGGCCGCGCCTTCCAGGTACGGCGGCTGCGCCGGATCAGGCGTGGCCAGCAGCAGGTCGAGCACCTGCACCAGACGGTCGTTGAAGTGCTTCTGCGGGTAGCCGAGCTGACGCCAGGCTTCCTCGAACAGCGGGTAGTTGCGCACATACCAAGCCACCAGCTGGTCGGTGTCGGCCTTCTCCAGCGCGTCGACATACGGCGCGTAGCGTGCCGCGTTGGTCGGGGCCATCACGGCGCTGCTGCCATCGGCCTGGGTCACGGTGAAGTGGCCGCGCGGCGCGTGCACAGGCAGCACGCTGGCCGGCAGACGCCTCCCGGGCAGGGCGTTGATGGTGGCGACGATGTGCGGGATCAGCGCCTTGCCGGTCAGCAGGTCGGCGGCCTTGTCGCCGCCGAAACGGGTCGCCGCCTCGTGCACCAGGCTGTCGCTGTCGTCCAGCGAAGGCAGCGGTGCGGTGCTTGCCGAGGCCGGCGCCACCGCCTGGCTGATTGGGTGCTGCGGCGCGGTCGAGACCGGTGCGGGTGCGGTGGAGGCCGCCGGTGCGGGAAGATTTTCGGGTGCGGGTTTGTGGCCGCGATGCGTCACGAGGTAGTAGCCGCCGCCGGCGACCACGACGACGACCAGCAGACCCATGGTGATCCATTTGGCCGGATTGGAAGTGCTCACGAGGACATTCCCATGTGGGGGGTGGTTAGCGATTTGGACTGGCGCGAGCGGGCTTGGTTCCGTGATCGCGCCAGGGTGGGGGTGGTGCGGTAGGCCGTCAGCATGTCGCGCATCTGCCGGCCGCTGGCATGGGGATGCACCAGCAGGCAGCGCGTGACGCCGTTGTGCGTGCGTCGCAGCGCCGCGCAACGGCACAGCTCGCCGTCCATGGCCACGATGGCCGGGCGCTGCGGACGCGCCGCGTCCTGACGCACGATCAGCGTACGGCCATGTTCCGGGCCGCCGACCATGATGCACTCGATGCGAATCTTCTGCATGCCGATACCTCGCTGTGGAGAACGAAGCGGACCGGTGCGCATCCTGCGCGGCGGGGACAAATCCGGTCCGCCCGGTCACGATGCTTACGATGCGAGGCTGAACGGGCGCGGAAACGGCCTGCATGAGGCGAAACGCGGGCGGATTCTGCGAATCAGTCCGCGCTTTCCCCGGCGGTCTGCGCGGGCGAGACCGCGATGCGGCGGGTCAGCCGCCAGGCGAACAGCACGCAGCCGGCGAGGATCAGTGCGCCGACCAGGAAGGCCGCGCCGGGCAGCTTGTACTGCGGGGTGCGGATGGACCAGGCGAAGATCTGCGTGAACAGCGTCGGGCCGAAGATGCCGGCGAACGCCATCAGACTGCTCAGCGCACCCTGCAGGCGGCCCTGCTCCTCCGGCGAGATCTGCTGCGTCATCATCGACTGCGTGGCCGGTTCGGCCAGACCCCACAGTGCCATTACCGGAATCGACGCCACCAGCAGCCAGGGCGAGGCGGCCAGCCCCATCATCAGCAGCGAGAGCGCGCCGAAGCCGAGGCCATACAGCAGCAGGCGTCGTTCGCCCAGGCGCGGCGCCAGCTTTCCGGTCAACCAGGCCTGCACGATGGCACTGCAGATGCCGACCAGCGCCAGCACGTAGCCCACTTCGCGCGGCCCCCACGCATAACGGAAATCGGTGTACAGCACGAAGGTGCTCTGCAGTACGTAGTGCGCCAGCTGGCTGAGGAACACCAGCATCGCCAGGCCCAGCACCAGCGGATGGCGGCCGAGGAACTTCAGTGTGCCGATCGGGTGCGCGGTCTTGAAGTCGAAGCGCGGGCTGCGTTTCTCCGGCGGCAGGGATTCGGGCAGCACGAAGTAGCCGTAACAGAAGTTGAGTACGGCCAGCCCGGCGGCGACCCAGAACGGCAGGCGGATGTCGATGTCGCCGAGCACGCCGCCCAGCGCCGGGCCGATCACGAAGCCGATGCCGAAGGCCGCGCCCAGCATGCCGAAGACGCCCGCGCGCTTTTCCGCGGGGGTGACGTCGGCGATGTAGGCGTTGGCGGTGCTGAAGCTGGCGGCGGTCAGGCCCGACATCGCACGGCCGATGAACAGCAGCCACAGCGAGGGCGCCAGTGCCATCAGCGCGAAGTCGATGCCGAGACCGAGGTTGGACAGCAGAATCACCGGACGCCGCCCGAAGCGGTCCGACAGCGCGCCCTGGATCGGCGAGGAGAAGAACTGGATGGCTGCGAACATGGTGCTGATCACGCCGGCCCAGATTGCGGCGTGCGCGATGCTGCCGGTCAGTTCCTCCAGCAGGTGCGGCAGCACGGGGATAACGATGCCGAACGACAGGATGTCGATCAGCACGGTGATGAAGATGAAGGCGAACGCGGCGCGGCGTCGGTGCGGAGAAAGCGCGTTCATGCTGGGATCCGGACGGAACGGACAGGCACGATAGCGTAGCGCGCGTGCGGCGCACAGACGATGTGCTGCATAAGGACTTGCCGGCCACGCTGCACGCACAGCAGTGCGACGATGCCGAGTCCGGCGACCGTGGCCAGCATGATGTTGACGATGCGGACGTTCACCGCGCGCTTCCCCGTGCGCCGCGATGGCGACGCGCAGTGCGAGCTTAGCTCACCCGGCAGAACGCGGCCTTCAGATAGCGGCCTTCGGGCACGTTGGCGGCGACCGGATGGTCCGCGCCCGCGCCGCGCAGGTCCAGCACCTGCACGTCGCGTGCAGCCGAGAGGCCGACGCGGCGCAGTGTGTCGAGGAAGTCGTCGGCGCCGACCAGGCCGGTGCACGAGCACGTCAGCAACAGTCCGTCTGACGTCAGCGCGTCCAGCGCGGTGCGGTTCATGGCGAAGTACTTCTTCAGCGCCTGGGTCACGCGGCGGCGGTCGCGGGTCAACTTGGGCGGGTCCAGCACGATGGCGTCGAAGCGTTCGCCGCGGTCGATGGCGGCGCGTAGCCAGTCGAACAGATCGGCGGCCTCGAAGCGCACATCAACGTTGTTGGCCTCGGCGTTGGCACGGGCGATGTCGAGAATGCCGGTGTCGGCATCCACGGCGATGGCCTCGCGCGCGCCGGCGGCCATGGCGTGGATGGCGAAGCCGCCGCTGTTGCAGCACAGGTCCAGCACGCGGCGACCGCGCGCCAGTTCGGCGAAGCGGCGGCGGTTGTCGCGCTGGTCGGCGAAGAAGCCGGTCTTGTGGCCGGCGCCGGGCGCGGCGTGGAAGGTCAGGCCGTGTTCGGTCACGCGCACGGGCGCGGGCGCCTCGCCGCTGTGGCAGTCAAACGATTCCTGCTTCTGCACGTGCTGCTCGGCGAAGGCGTACAACGTCGCGCCGGGGAAGTGCTCGCGCAGCGCGGCCTCGATCACTTCGCGCAGCCGCCACATGCCGGCGGCAAAGTATTCCAGTACCAGGGTGTCGGCATAGCGGTCCACGACCAGGCCGGACAGGCCGTCGCCCTCGCTGTTGACCACGCGCCAGGCGTTACCGATCTCGTCGAGCTTCAGCACATCGCGGCGCAGCGCCACGGCGCGGGCGATGCGCGCGGCGATGAAGTCGGCGTCGATGTGCACGGCTTCGTCGGTGGTCAGCACGCGCAGCGCCACGCGTGCATGGCCGTTCCAGAAGCCGTGTCCGACGAAGCGTCCGCGCGCATCGACGATGCGCACCACCGTGCCCGGCGGCAGATGCTGTTCGGGTTTGCGCACCTGTGCCGACCAGATCCATGGATGGCCCGGCAGGCGTTCGGTCTTGAGGGTGATGGTGGGCGTGTCGATGTGCGTCATCCGGGTATTGTAGTCGTGCCGCGGCCGCCGCGGACTTCGCCGTTTCGCGGACGTGGCCCGGTCGCGCGATCAGGGGGCGAAGAAGCGCGCGTCAGGCGCGCTTCCAGCGCAGGATCAACCACGCGGCCAGCGCGACCAGGTTGACGCCCAGGTGCCAGTCGTGCGGACCGGCCGGCGCCAGCAGCCAGTGCCAGGAGCCGAGGTGGCCGCCGAACGCCAGTCCCAGTGGGCGGTGGATGATGACGGCGAGATTCAGGTGCGCGCCGGCGTGCAGCGCGTAGCTGAGGAACGGCGTGCCGATCACCGGCAGCTGCGCCAGCTGCAGCCAGCGCGACATCCGCGTGCCGGCCGCGTGATGCTCCAGCAGCAGTACGCCGGCCACCAGCATCAGGCCGAACAGCAGCGCGCCGATCAGCGCGACGATCATGTCGAGCATGCCGCCCCAGGGGAACAGGCGTTCGACTTCGGCGACCAGGCCGAACAGGCCGCCGGCGATTTGCAGGATGCCGATCAGGCGCAGCAGGGTTCGATGCATGAAAACGGACTCGTCGGGAGCAAACGCGCAGGATAGCCGGTTCAGGCCAGCGCGTCGGTGGCTTCGCGCAGATCGTCGATGTGTTCCTGCCACCAGCGCGCCTCGGCGGCGTACGGGAAGGCAGCCGGGAACGCCGGATCGTGCCAGCGTTGCGCGATCCAGCCGGCGTGATGCGCCTGACGCATGGCGCGCAGGGCCGGAATCAGGTGCGGTTCGGACGGGTCGAGATCGGCGAACTGCGCATAGCCTTCCAGCAGTTCGCGCAGGCCGCGTTCGTCATCGGCGAGCATCCACAGGTCCTGGATGGCTGGGCCGGTGCGGGCGTCGTCGAGGTCGACGAAGTGCGGGCCGGCGTCGGTCCAGAGGATGTTGCCGGGGTGGCAGTCGCCGTGCAGGCGCAGCGTGCGCAGGGGCGCGACGGCTTCGAAGCGCGCGGCGACGGCGGTGTCCAGTTGCGCGATGGCGTCGCGGTAGGACGTCTCAAGGTGCGCGGGCAGCAGGCCCGACGCCAGCGCGGCCCGCGACGGCAGGCCGATCAGGTGCTCGCGGTCGAAGCGCTGACGATGATGGAACGGCGCGCGTGCGCCGATGCCGTGCATGCGTGCCAGCAGGCGGCCCATCCACTGCAGCTGGTCGGCCGATTCCAGTGACGGCGCGCGACCGCCGCGGCGCGGATACAGCGCGTAGCGGAAGCCTTCATGGCGCAGCAGCGTGGTGTCTTCGAAGGTCAGCGGCGCGACTACCGGAAGTTCGGCGGCGGCCAGTTCGGCGCTGAAGTCGTGCTCTTCCTGGATCGCTTCGTCGCTCCAGCGTCCCGGACGGTAGAACTTGGCGACCAGGAAGCGCCCGTCTTCCAGACCGATCTGATAGACGCGGTTTTCGTAGCTGTTGAGCGCCAGCAGGCGTCCGTCGGCGAGCAGGCCGGTGGCGTCGACGGCATCCAGTACGAGGTCCGGCGACAGCCCGGCGTAGGGCGCTTCGTTGGCGGTCATGGTCGACTCACGCGCCGCGGATCGCACGCTTGGGCACCACGGCCATGGTCAGGCGCGACATGCACACCAGGTGCCCGGCTTCGTCCTCGATGCGGATTTCCCACACCTGCGTGGTGCGGCCTATGTGCAGGGCGCGCGCAGTGCCGGTGACGGTGCCGCTGCGCACGGCGCGGATGTGGTTGGCGTTGATGTCCAGGCCGACGGTGACTTCCGTTTCCGGGTCCACGCACAGCATGGCCGCGCTGCTGCCCAGGGTCTCGGCCAGCGCCACGGAAGCGCCACCGTGCAGGATGCCGTAGGGCTGGTGGGTGCGGGCATCCACGGGCATGGTGCCGCGCAGGAAGTCGTCGCCGATTTCGGTCAGGCGGATGCCGAGCACCTGCATCAGGGTGTTGTCGCTCCAGCCGTTGAGCCGGTCCAGGTCGGGTTCGTGTTTCCACAAGGCCATGTGTGTGTCCGCGGGCGGAATAAGAGGTGCATTGTCGCGCGCGGGCCGTATTGGCGACAATGTACGTTCATCGAACCTGGATCGACCGTGTCGTTCACCGTCACTCTGAAAGCCAGCGGCCGCCAGTTTCCCGTCGACGACGGCGAAACCGTGCTCGAGGCCGCGCAGCGCGCTGGTCTGGCGCTTCCGTATTCGTGCCGCGCCGGTTTGTGCGGTAGTTGCAAGGCCATCGTTCTCGAAGGCCGCTGCCATTATCCGCGCCATCCGCCCTCGGCACTGAATGCCGCCGAGCAGGCGCGGCATGCTGCGCTGCTGTGCCAGGCGGTGCCGCTGTCGGACCTGACCCTGGAAGTACGCGAGGTGGCTTCGGTCGAGGATATTCCGCGGCGCGAAGTGGACGTGCGCGTCAGCGCCAAGGATCGTCTGGCGCCCGACGTGGTGCGTCTGCGCCTGATGCCGCAGGGCGATCGGCGTATGCGCTGGCTGCCCGGCCAGTACATCGAGGTACTGCTGGACGACGGCAAGCGTCGCGCATTCTCGCTGGCGCGAGCGCCGCACGAGGGCGACGAGCTGGAAGTGCATGTGCGTCACGTCTCCGGCGGCGGTTTCACGTCCTGGGTGTTCGACACGCTCGATGTCGGCGACGTGCTGCGCGTGGAGGGGCCATTCGGCACCTTCGTGCCACGCGAAGATTCCGAGCGGCCGATGATCCTGATGGCCGGCGGCACCGGGTTCGCGCCGGTCAAGGCGATGGTCGAGCACTTCCTGCACCTGGGCACGCGCCGCCCGATGCATCTGTACTGGGGCGCGCGCAGCGGTGCGGACCTGTACCTGCGTGACCTGCCCACGCGCTGGGCCGAGCAGGTGCCGACGCTGGATTTCCATCCGGTGGTGTCCGATCCGCAGCAGGCGGCGCAGGCGCGGGTGCGCGGCGGACTGGTGCACGAGGCCGTGCTCGAGGACCATCCAGATCTGTCTGCCTACGATGTCTACATGTGCGGGCCGCCGGCGCTGATCGACGCTGGCCGGCGCGCCTTCGTCGAGGCCGGTCTGCCGGAATCGCGGCTGTACTACGACTCCTTCGACTACGCGCCCGAGGTGCTGGCGCGCATCCTCGATGCCCGCGCCGGCATCCACGGAATGTGACGCTCGCGCGCGTCGTTCGGCATCGTCCGTTGTGATGCAGCGCGCGGACCTTTTCGCGCGTCTGCATTACATCTAGGAGAACGCGTCCGGCAGGGGGCGGCGCAGGTGCAACATCGGATCACGACAAGGAGGCCAATCGGTCATGCGCGCGCATTCACTCATGTTTCGGCGGGGCGGGTTCGTCCTGGCCATGCTCATCCCGGCCGCGGCCGTCGCGGGGAGTGCATCCCTGCCGGTTCGGGCCATGCCGAGCCTGCAGGCATTCCGCCAGGGCTCGACCAGTCTTCAGCAGGCGATCGCCCTGCTCGGACAGCCGGTCAGCATGGGCACCGAACAGGCGCAGGGCGCGCAGCGGCAGGTCGTGCGCTGGCGCGGCGTCACGCCGGCGGCCACGGAGCACGACACGGCGCGTTCGCTGGGACACACGGCGGCGCGCAGCGCCGTGTCCAGTTCGATCCGGCACGGGCTGAGTCGTCTGTTCGGTTCGATGTCCTCGCACGGCACAGCGCAGGACATCGCCAACGATGCCGCGCGGAGCACGGCCGATCAGGCCGGTTCGCAGGCGCGCGCGTCGGCTGACCGGGCCATCGAGAAAAGCGGCAAGGGTTCGCGGCCGTGGACCTGCACGCTGTATTTCACCCAGGGCGGCCTGTATCAGTCTGGCCGCTGCGCCGTCGACCGCTGACGGCGTGTCGCGTGGACCGGCGTGCGCTTCAGCGCTTGCCGGTCGCCATCGGCATGTTGGCCTGACGCCAGGCATACATGCCGCCGCGCAGGGTGTGCACGCGGGTGAAGCCGGCCTTGACCAGACGCTGCGCGGCGCCGCGGGCGGTCTGACCGGATTTGCAGACCACCACGACCGGCAGGTCCTTGGCCTTGGCCAGATCCTTGTTCTCCGGGTCGAACTGGCTCATCGCCACGTGGCGCGAACCGGGCACGTGGCCCTTCTCGAAATCCGCATACGGCGAGATGTCCACGACCAGCGCGTCCTCGCGGTTGACCAGCAGGGTCACCTCGGAGGGATTGAGTTCCTTGTACTTGCGCGTCAGGCGCATGATCTCGCCGACGATGATCGCGACCAGCAGGATCACGAACAGCAGGCTGAGCCAGGGATGGTTGCCGATGAATTCGGGCAACGTGTGCAGGAAATCACTCATGGGGAAGTCCGTGGGCGCGAAGTGCGCGTTGAGTCGAGCCGGACATTATCCGAGAGCCGGCGGTGCGGCGCAAAGGCGACCGGGGCGTCGAACGGTGTCCGGACCGGGGAGGAGCCGGTCGAGGTTCAGTGGCCGGGCGTGATGTCGGGCAGGCCGCTTTCCAGCCACCAGTGGTTCTTGACCGGGTCGTAGGTCCACGTCTGGCGGTCGATGATGGTGCGCTGCGCCTGCGTGTTGACGTTGATCAGGCCGATGCGGACGATCTGGCGCACGGTTGTGTCGTCGACGGGAATCGGGCCGCTTCCATCATCGTATTCGCTGACGCGGACCTGGTGGTAACGCTCCATTTCCAAGTGCGTGAGCGGGTGTTTTTCCAGGTATTTGGGGTCCAAGAACGCGCGCGCCTGATCGAAGCTGCCCCAGCGCACGGCTGCGCCGTAGGCGGTCAGCGTATCGCGCAGCTTGCTGCTGCGGCGATCCGTGGCGCATCCGCCGAGTGCGAGCAGCGCCAGCAGAATCGTCAGCACCGCACCTGTCATCCAACGCTTGTTCATCGTTCGCACCTCCCCGAGCAAGGGGTCATTGTGCCGCATGCGCTTCATGGTTGCGCAGACGGGCAACGAAACGTGCTTCCAGGGTGGCGGCTTCGCCCTCGCTGGTCAGGGTGCGGCACACGACCTGAATGCGCGACTTGCCGCGCGATGCCAGCGTGTCGAGGAAAGCATCGGGGTCGGCCTCCGCGGCGAACTGCGCCTCGGCGCGCAGGTCTTCCCACACCGGTTTGAGGTAGCGCACCTGGGAGTCGGCCACGAACACATCGCAGTCGTGGCCGTGCTCGCGCAGCAGCAGTTCCACCAATGACCAGCCGGCCAGCGTCATCAGGCTGGTCAGGCTGCCGCCGAAGGCGCAGCCCTTGTCGTTGACATTGGCGGCCAGCGGCGCGCCCATGAGCAGGCGGCCGGCATCGTGTTCGAGCAGTTGCAGTTGCATGGCCCGCGCCGGCGGGATGCTGTCGAGAAGGAAGCGCTCCAGCGAGCGCGCGCGATCGGAGACGGTGGTGGTATTCATCAGGCGCGTCAGTGTGCCGAGCCGCTCGACAGTCAGCAAGCAGAATCGGCTTCGTGCGCATGCGCGATGCAGGTAGCATCGACGGCATGGATTCCTGCGCACAGACGCTGGCGGGCGTCGACATTGTCATCACGCGGCCGTCCGGCACCGCGCGTGCGCTCGCGCGCCATGTGCGTGCGCGCGGCGGCGAACCGCACCTGTTGCCGGGGCTGTCCCTGCGCGCCATGCCCGAGGCCGAGGCGGGCAAGGCTTGGCGGCAGGCGCAGCGGGACGATCTGCTGATCTTCACCAGTCCGGCTGCCGTGCGTTTCGCCCAGCGTCTGGCGCCGCTCAACACGCAGGCGCGCGTGCTGGCCGTGGGCAGCGGCACGCGGCGCGCCCTGCAGCGCGCCGGTTGTATGCAGGCGGAATCCCCGCCGCGGCGCAGCCAGCACAGCGAGGGGCTGCTGGAACATCCGTGGCTGCAAAGCGTGCGTGGTTTGCGTGTGAATCTGATCACCGCGCCGGGCGGGCGAGACCTGCTTGCGACCGCGTTGATCGAGCGTGGCGCACAGGTCCGCATCACGCATGTCTACGAGCGCGTCCGGCCACGGCTCGGTCGCCGGCATGTACAGATGGTGCAGGCGCTGGACGCGTCGGCCTGGCTGCTGGTGACCAGTGCGCAGGCGCTGGACAACCTGATGCAGGTCCTGCCTGAGGCCGCCGTGCGGCATCTGCAGGCGTGCCGGATCGTGGTCAGCAGCGCGCGGTTGCAGCAGCATGCGCGAGAAGCCGGTTTCGGCGAGCCGGTGCGCGCGGCTTCGGCGTCCGCCGGGGATCTGCTCGACGCGGTCGCCGCGCACCGGCACCCGCGCTGAACCGCCATATGGCCGTTGCGCCGCGCTCGGGCTAGCATGAGCGTATGAGCGCATCCGACTCCGACCACGAAACTTCCGCTCCGACGCCTGCGGCTCCGGCGTCGGCTCCCGCTCCCGACGCTTCGAAGAAGCGCGAGCGCAAACCACGTCGCGGGCAGGGGCTGGCCGGCCTGGCCCTGGTGCTGGCCCTGATTGCCCTGCTGGCCGCGGCCTACGGCGGCTGGCGGGTGTGGCGCCTGCAGCAGGGCGGCGCCGAGGACACGCGCGCGCTGTCGACGGTGCAGACGCAATTGAAGTCGCTGGGCGACAAGCTGAATGCGCTGGACCAGAGCGGCCGCCAGCTTCAGCAGCAGACCCAGGCGGCGCAGCAGCAAGGGCAGTCGCTGAGTGGGCAGGTGCAGAGCCTGAACGAGCGCAGCCGCAGCCTGGAGAACGCCGTCGCCGGCCTGACCGCGCGGGCGCAATCCGGCCACGATGCGGTGCGGCTGGACGAAGCGGCGATGCTATTGCGCATGGCGGACGAGCGATTCACCCTGTTCCACGACGCCGACGGCGCGATGCACGCCTACGCCATGGCCAATCGCGTGATGGCCGAGGTCGAGGACCCCGCCTACGCGGCCGTGCGCCAGAGCATCGACCGCGAACGTCAGGCTCTGGCCGCGACGCATCCCGGGCAGCGCCAGAGCGATCTCGACACCCTGGCGCGTCTGCGCGGCCAGGTCGACACGCTGCCGCTGAAGCCGCTGGATGCGCCGGTCGAACAAACCGGCAACGGCTTCTGGGCGCGCGTCAAGCACGCGTTCGCGGGACTGGTGCAGGTGCAGCGCGACGACGGTGTGACGCCAGCCCAGCGCCGTCTGGCACAGACCCTGACCGCGCTGGACCTGGCGCAGGCGCAGGCCGCGCTGCTGGCGTGGGACCCGGACGGTTACCGGAGTGCGCTGACGCAGGCCGATCAGCGCCTGCAGCGTGACTTCGACGGTCACGCTGTGGCGGTGCGCACCTTGCGCGCGCAACTCGCCGAACTGCGCGGTCGCACCGCGAGCCCTGCGCCGGAACTGGGCGCGGCGCTGAGTGAGCTGAACAACCTGCGCGCCGTGCACGGCGCGGCGATGCCCGCCCCCGCGACGACTTCGGACAAGGGAGTGCAGCGATGAAGGTTTGGCGCTGGGTGCTGCTGCTGGCGATCGTGGTCACGATCACGGCCTTCGGCTGGCACTGGGTCGCCGAGGACCCGGGCCAGGTGCTGATCCGCATCCGTGGCTGGCGGGTGCAGTCGACGCTGGTCACGGCGATCGTGCTGCTGCTGGTGTTCTGGGGCGTGATCTCGCTGGGCTGGCGTCTGCTGCGCTGGCCGTTCGGCGCCGTCACGCGTCGGCAGCGCGCGGTCAGCCGCAAGCGTTTTCACGATGGTCTGCTGGCGCTCGCCGAGGGGCGTCATGGCGAAGCCGAACGCGACCTGGGTCGCGCGGCGCGTCATGCGCCGCAACGCGCGCCGGCACTGTTGGCCGCGGCACGGGCCGCGCATGCTCGCGGTGACATCAAGCGCGCGATGGAGGCGCTGGATCAGGCCACACAGAGCGCGCCGCAGGCCGCGCGCGTGGTGCGCGCGCGCATCCTGCGCGAGGACGGTCGCGCCGAGGAAGCGCTGGCGCTGCTGGCGCCGGAAGCGGACGCGGGACGCCTGCCGCCGGGTGGCTGGCTGGAACTGGCCGAATCCGCCCTGCAGCGCGGCGATGTCGACCGCGCGCGCGGCGCGCTGGACCCCCTTCGCAAGAGCGGCGCGCTGGATGCCGAAGCCTATGCCGCACTGCAGCTTCGCGTGGTGCGTGCCGCGCTGCAGCGCGCGCCGAGCGTCGATGCGCTGCACGCCCTGTGGGCCGACCTGTCCCGCGCGCAGCGGCGTCAGCCGGAACTGATCGCGGCCTACGCCGAGCAGGTCTCGCGCTTCGGTCGGCCGCTTCCGGCCATGGACGAAATCGAGTCGGCGCTGCGCCGGAACTGGTCGCCGGCGCTGGTGGCGGCCTACGGACAGCTGCAGGGACAGGATATCGAGGGCCGCCTGCGCCGCGCCGAAGGCTGGCTCGACGCGCATCCCGGTGACGCCACCCTGCTGACCGCAGTGGGCCGCATGTGCGTACGCATCCAACTGTGGGGCAAGGCGCGCCAGTACCTGTCGCAGGCGCTGTCGCTGGAGCCGTCGGCCGAAGCCTGGGAAACCCTCGGCGAGACCTACGCCGGCCAGGGCAACCCGCTGCTGGCCCAACAGTGCTACCGCAACGCCCTGCGCATGACCCGCGGTGAAGCCACCGAAGCGCTGCCCGGCGCGCACGCCGTGCGTGAAGTGGCGCTCACGGTCGATCCCGAACTGCGCAATGCGCATGGCGTGCCGCAGTTGCCGGGTGAGCGTGACGCTTGAGTTACGCGCGCTAGGCAATGAAAAAATTTAAGAACGCATCAGACGTCACTCCTGAAGAGTACGAGCTTCAGGTGAAAGCATGGCTTGAGTCTGTCGGACACGAACTTGAAGCGTTTTCAGCCGTTCATCGTGAAAAGCTTAGTGGTGCGGACGGTGAATACGAGATAGATGTTGTGGTTCGCTTCAAGGCACTTGGTGGTATTTCGTTTAAGACGCTTGTTGAGTGCAAAAAGCACAAAAACCCTATTAAAAGAGAGCTAGTCCAAGTCTTGCATCAAAAGCAAGAGTCTCTGGGCGCAAGTAAGGCAATTTTTGTCAGCACATCCCCTTTTCAAGATGGGGCAATTGAATTCGCCAGAGCGCATGGGATCGCGTTGGTAAGGCTTATCAGTGGGGTTGCTATGTACATTCAAGGGAGTAAAAGCAGCCATGCCCCAGTTCCTCATATCCCTGCCGATGCAGATCCATATGCGGGACTCATGTACTCCTCCGGTCAAGGACTCGCTCCCGAGGGGTTCAATAGCCACAAAAATTTTGCTTTAGAGCGCTATCTTCAAGTGGCCGGCATCCAGCAAGGCATTTGTGCCACACATCTTGCTTCCGATGCTTAAGTGGTTGACGGGAAACGGGGTGATTTCGTCTCGTGGATTTAGATCGGCGTGAGATTGGCGTAAGCCAACACCAGCCACTTGCTGCCGGCGTCGTCGAAGTTCACTTGCACGCGCATGTGCGCGCCGCCGCCTTCTGCGCTGACCACCACGCCGTCGCCGAAGCTGGGGTGGCGAACGGCCTGGCCCAGTTTGATCGGCAGGTCGTCGTCGACCGGCGCGGTGGTGAAGCGGTTGCGTGACACGCCACGGCTGACCTGCACGCGCGGGCGCACTTCGTCGAGCAATTCGCTGGGCAGCTCGGCGAGGAAGCGCGAGGGTCGTGCCAGCATCTCGGTGCCGTGCATGCGGCGCGATTCGGCATAGCAAAGCATCAGCTTCTCGCGGGCGCGGGTGATGCCGACGTAGGCCAGGCGGCGTTCCTCTTCCAGGCGATCCTCCTGTTCGACCGAGCGCTGGCTGGGGAACAGGCCGTCTTCCATGCCGACCAGAAACACCACCGGGAATTCCAGACCCTTGGCCGAGTGCAGCGTCATCAGCTGCACGCAGTCGTCGCCGCTTCCGCCCTGGCCCTCGCCGGCTTCCAGCGTGGCGTGGGCGAGGAACGAAGCCAGTTCGGACAGGCCCGATTCCTCGTCTTCCGGCGTGGGCTGGTAGCGGCTGGCGACATTGACCAGTTCGTCCAGGTTCTCGATGCGCGATTCGGCGCTGCCGCGGCCGTCGTCGCGCTCGTGATACTCGCGCAGGCCGCTGTGCACGATGGCGTGCTCGACCTGTTCGGACAACGTCAGGCCGCCGTTCTCGCCGTCGCCGGCGAAGCTGCGCGCCATGCCGTCGATCAGTTCGAGAAAGCCCTTGACCGCGTTCTTGGCACGTGCGGCCAGTTCGCCGCCAGTGAGTTCGGCCAGCGAGGCGTCCCACATCGAGCTGCGCTCGGCGCGGGCGCGGCGGCGCAGGATGTCCAGCGTGCGCTGACCGATGCCGCGTGGCGGCGTGTTCACCGCGCGCTCGAAGGAGGCGTCGTCGTGACGGTTGGCGGTCAGGCGCAGGTAGGCCAGGGCGTTCTTGATCTCGGCGCGCTCGAAGAAGCGCTGGCCGCCGTACACGCGGTAGGGCAGGTCGCGCTGGATCAGTTGTTCCTCGAAATTGCGCGACTGTGCGTTGGAGCGGTACAGGATCGCGCAGTCGACCGCGCTGCCGCCCTGGTCGATGTGCTCGGCGATGCGCTCGATGACGAAGCGCGCTTCGTCCTGCTCGTTGTAGGCCGCGTACAGCGCGATGCGCTCGCCGTCGCCGTCCTCGGTCCACAGGTTCTTGCCCAGGCGGTCGCCGTTGCGCGCGATGATGGCGTTGGCGGCCTTGAGGATGTTGGCCGACGAGCGGTAGTTCTGCTCCAGGCGGATGGTCTTTGCGCCCGGGAAGTCCTTGAGGAACTGTTGCATGTTCTCCACGCGCGCGCCGCGCCAGCCGTAGATCGACTGGTCGTCGTCGCCGACCGCGAATACCTGGCCGGTCTGGCCGGCCAGCACGCGGATCCATGCGTATTGCAGCGCGTTGGTGTCCTGGAATTCGTCCACCAGCAGATAGCGCCAGCGTTCGCGGTAGTGCTCGAGCACCTCGGGCTTGTTCAGCCACAATTCGTGCGCGCGCAGCAGCAGTTCGCCGAAGTCGACCAGGCCGGCGCGGCGGCAGGCGTCCTCATAGGCGGTGTAGATCTCCACCAGCGTGCGCGTGGCGGGATGGTCGCGGTGCTCGATGTTGTCGGGACGCTTGCCGTCGTCCTTCCAATGCGCGATCTGCCACGCGGCCTGGCGCGGCGGGAAGCGCGATTCGTCCAGGCCGAGGCCGGCGACCACGCGCTTGACCAGCCGCTGCTGGTCGTCGGCGTCGAGAATCTGGAAGCCTTCCGGCAGGCCGGCATCCTGCCAGTGGCGACGCAGCAAGCGATGGGCGATGCCGTGGAAGGTGCCCACGGTCAGGCCGCGCGTGCCGTGCGGCATCAGTGTGTCCAGACGCGCGCGCATCTCGCCGGCGGCCTTGTTGGTAAAGGTCACGGCGAGAATCGACCACGGCGAGGCGCGCTCGACCTCGGCCAGCCAGGCGATGCGGTGAGTCAGGACACGGGTCTTGCCGGAGCCGGCGCCGGCCAGCACCAGATAGTGGCCGGGCGGCGCGCTGACGGCCTCGCGCTGGGCCGCGTTGAGCGAATCGAGCAGGTGCGATACATCCATCCGCTCATTGTAGCGTCAGAGACCGGGTACGCCGTTCCTGTGGCGCAAACAAAAAGCCCGCCGCACGGTGGCGACGGGCTTTTTCGGAGCGCGATGCGAGGCGCCGATCAGCGCTTGCGCAGCAGGCCGGCCAGGGTCAGCACACCGCCGACGGCCACGCCGGCAATGCCGGCCCACTGCGGAATGGCCTTGTCGTGGGTCGCCTTGAGTGCGTGCGAACCGACGCTGACGACGGTTTCGGTGGTGCTGTAGCTCCCGTGTCCGGCCAGTACCCAGATGCCTGCGATGAGAAGAATGATGCCGATCACCATCAGCGCGATACGCATGCTTGGTTCTCCTTGATTGTCGAAGGCTCGATCATAGCAACGCGCAGGCAGGAGCCGTGCCTCGGGCTGCGCCGTTTGTTCAGGTTTCCGCGCCGGACATAAAAATGCCCCGGGAGTCAGGGGGGGACGCCCGGGGCTGGGATAAGGGTCATGGGGAGGACCCGTTATCTCGGGGGGTTCACTCAGGGAGGTGAGTGAGGTGAACGCCATTGCGTGCGTTCATGGGATTAGATGCAGCTGGTGTGGGAAAGTTGCACGTTTTCGGAAAAAAATTCAGGATCGATTCATTGATATTAAAATCAATGATTTGCGATCGTTTTCGACCATGACTTTCGGCATGGCCGAGGATTTTCGGTGGCGCGGCGGATCAATGCGCCTCGTCCCAGTTCGCACCGACGCCGACCTCGACGATCAGCGGTACGGCCAGGTCGGCCGCGCCCTGCATGCGTTCGGTCACGCCTTCGCGGATCGCCTCGACGGCATCTTCGCGTACCTCGAACACCAGTTCATCGTGCACCTGCATCAGCATGCTGGCGTCGTCGCGGCCGATCAGCCAGGCGTCGACGGTGAGCATGGCGCGCTTGATGATGTCGGCGGCGGTGCCCTGCATCGGCGCGTTGATGGCGGCGCGCTCCGCGCCGGCGCGCAGTGCCTGGTTGCGGGCCTTGAGATTGTCCAGATACAGGCGGCGGCCGAACAGCGTCTCCACGAAGCCGGTCTCGTGCGCCTTCTCGCGGGTGCGATCCATGAATTCGCGCACGCCGGGGTAGCGCGCGAAGTAGCGGGCGATGTAGTCGGCCGCCTCGCCGCGGTCGATGCCGAGGTTGCGCGCCAGGCCGAACGCGCTCATGCCGTACATCAGGCCGAAGTTGATGGCCTTGGCGGCGCGGCGCTGGTTGCTGTCGACCTCCTCGGGCTGCACGCCGAAGACCTCGGCGGCGGTGGCTCGGTGGATGTCGGCGCCTTCGCGGAAGGCTTTCAGCAGGCCTTCGTCGCCGGACAGGTGCGCCATGATGCGCAGCTCGATCTGCGAATAGTCGGCGGCCATCACCACCCAGCCCTTCGGCGCGACGAAGGCTTGGCGGATGCGCCGACCTTCCTCGGTGCGCACCGGAATGTTCTGCAGGTTGGGGTCGGACGAGGACAGCCGGCCGGTCGCGGCCACGGCCTGGTGATAGCTGGTGTGCACGCGGCCGGTGTCCGGGTTGACCATCTCCGCCAGTTTGTCGGTGTAGGTCGAGCGCAGCTTGGCCAGACCGCGGTAGTCCAGAATCAGGCGCGGCAGCGGGTGTTCGTCGACGATGGCGTCGAGCGCTTCCTCGTTGGTCGACGGCGCGCCCTTGGAGGTCTTCACCTTCACCGGCAGGCCGAGTTCGTCGAACAGGATGGCCTGCAGCTGCTTGGTCGAGGCCAGATTGAATTCGCGGCCGGCGTGCTCGTAGGCCTGCTTCTGGATCTCCAGCATGCGCTTGCCCAGCGCCTGGCTCTGGTGCTTGAGGTTGTCGACGTCAATCAGCACGCCGCGCTTTTCCATGCGCGCCAGCACCGGCACCAGCGGCATCTCGATATCGGTGTAGACGGCCTTCAGACCGGCCTCGGATTCGAGCTTCGGCCATAGCGCGTGGTGCAGGCGCAGGGTGATGTCGGCGTCCTCGGCGGCGTAGTGGCCGGCGGTGTCCAGGTCGACCTCGGCGAAGCCGATCTGCTTGGCGCCCTTGCCGGCGACCTCGCTGTACTTGGTGGTGGTGTAGCCGAGATAGCGCGACGCCAGCGAATCCATGTCGTGGCGCGTGGCGGTGGCGTTCCACACGTAGGATTCGAGCATGGTGTCGTGGGCCAGTCCGCGCACCTCGACCTTGTGCTCGCCGAGCAGATGGCTGGCCAGCACGTTGATGTCGTACTTGCCGTGCTGGGCGACCTTCGGCCGTTCCGGATCCTCCAGCGCCGGCTTCAGCGCCGCGAGCACGGTGGCGCGGTCCAGCTGCTTTGGTACGCCAGGATAGTCGTGCGCGACCGGGATATAGGCGGCCTTGCCCGGCTCCACCGCCAGCGACACGCCGACGATCTCGGCGCGCAGCGCGTCGAGCGAGGTGGTCTCGGTGTCGAAGGCGATCAGGTCGGCGTGTTCGAGGCGCTCGACCCAGGCCTTCAGCTGTTCCTCGGTCGTGACCAGTTCGTATTCGCCGGGGCGGGCCGCATCGTCCGAAGGTGCTTCGGTGGCGTCGCGCAGCGTCTGCGTGGCCGGGGCCTGCTCGGCAGCGGACGAGGGTTCGACCTTGGTCTCGCCGTTGTCCAGATCCTTCAGTGCGGCGCGGAAGTCATAGCGCGTGTACAGCTCGCGCAGGCGTTCGACGTCGGCTTCGCGCAGCGCCAGATCGGTCGGGCCGACATCGAGCTCGACGTCGGTCTTGATGGTGACCAGGTCGCGCGACAGCGGCAGATGGTCCAGCGCCGCGCGCAGGTTTTCGCCGATCTTGCCGCCGACGTCGTCGGCCTGCTGCATCAGGTTTTCCAGCGAGCCGTACTTGTCCAGCCACTTGGCGGCGGTCTTGGGTCCGCACTTGTCCACGCCGGGCACGTTGTCGACCTTGTCGCCGGTCAGCGCCAGGAAATCGACGATGCGCTCGGGCGCGACGCCGAACTTCTCCTTCACGCCAGCCTCGTCGGTGCGCGTGTTGGTCATGGTGTTGACCAGCGTCACGTGCTGGTCGACCAGCTGCGCGAAATCCTTGTCGCCGGTGGAGATGACTACCTCGATGCCCTGGTCCGCAGCCTGCCGCGCCAGGGTGCCGATGACGTCGTCGGCCTCGACCCCGGGCACGCGCAGGATCGGGAAACCCTGCGCCTCGACGATGTCCAGCATCGGCTGGATCTGGCCGCGCAGGTCGTCGGGCATCGGCGGACGATTGGCCTTGTACTGGTCGTACATCTCGTCGCGGAAGGTCGGGCCGGATGCGTCCTGCACGAAGGCGACGTAGTCGGCGCCGGCCTTCAGCGTGGCGCGCAGCATGTTGACCACGCCGAACAGGGCGCCGGTGGGTTCACCCTCGGCGTTGGTCAGCGGCGGAAGCGCGTGGAACGCGCGATACAGGTACGAGGACCCGTCGATCAGAATCATGGAAGCCATGCGGGAATTCTCGCATGGCCCGTTCACGTTCGCGCACCCGGGTCGCTGCTATCCTGTGCCTGCATTCAGGAGGTGCGCCCATGTCACGTCATTCCACGCTATTCGTTCTCGGTGCCACGGCCCTGCTGGCCTGCGCCTCCGTCCAGGCTCAGAACGCGGATCAGCGCGCGCCGGTGCCGCCGCCGCCGGGCATGAGCGATCCCGGCGTGCAGGCCGCGCCGGCTGCCTCTGCGCCGGCGTCGAGCGCGCAGAAGGGCGGCCTACGCGGTCTGCCCGAGTTGCCGGCCGTCGGCAGTGGCGGCGCGCAGCGCGACCTGCGCGGTGACCCGCCGCCGACCGTGGACGTGCGCACTGTGGGCAAGGACAAGGTCGAGGAGTACCGGATCAACGGCAAGCTGTACATGATCCACGTGATTCCGGCCCACGGCGTTCCGCAGACCTACATGGCCAACAGCGAGGGCGTGTTGCAGCGTCAGGCCGGCCAGCCGCCGGTGAAGCCGGTCTACTACACGATCTACCAGTGGGGCGGTCCGGCCAAGAAGAAGGCTGGCGACGGCCAGTAACGACATCGCCCCGGAGCGCATGCGCGCAGCCGGGGCGGGACAGAATGTGTAGTGCATCGGTGCCCGGCTTGTCCGGGCGCCTTGCGTATCAGTGGCGGAAGTGGCGCATGCCGGTGAACACCATCGCCATGCCGTGCTCGTCGGCGGCGGCGATGACTTCCTCGTCGCGGCGCGAGCCGCCCGGCTGGATCACGGCGCGGATGCCGGCTTCGGCGGCGGCGTCGATGCCGTCGCGGAACGGGAAGAAGGCGTCGGAGGCCATCACGCTGCCGGGCACATCCAGACCGGCGTCGGCGGCCTTGATCGCGGCGATGCGCGCGGAGATCACGCGGCTCATCTGGCCGGCGCCGATGCCCACGGTCTGCCCCTTGTTGGCGTAGACGATGGCGTTGGATTTCACGTACATCGCCACGTGCCAGGCAAACAGCAGGTCGCGCAGTTCGTCGGCGTCGGGCACGCGCTTGCTGACCACCTTCAGGTCGTCGGCCAGCAGGGTGTCGCGATCGCTGTCCTGCACCAGCAGGCCGCCGGCGACGCGCTTGTAGTCCAGCGTGGCGGCCGGCTGTTCCGGCCACGCGCCGGTGTCCAGCACGCGCACATTGGGCTTGTCGGCGAACACGGCCAGGGTGTCGGCCGGGATGCTCGGCGCCAGCACCACCTCGACGAACTGGCGCTCGACGATCATGCGCGCGGTGTCGGCGTCCAGCGGCTGATTGAAGGCGATGATGCCGCCGAAGGCCGACGTGGCATCGCAGGCGTGTGCGCGGTCGTAGGCTTCGGCGATGTTCGCGCCCAGCGCCACGCCGCACGGGTTGGCGTGCTTGACGATGACGCAGGCCGGCACGTTCTGGAACGCCTTCACGCATTCCAGCGCGGCGTCGGCGTCGGCGATGTTGTTGTAGGACAGTTCCTTGCCGGCCAGGATCTTCGCGGTGGCGACGATGCCCTGTGCGGGTGCGTCGCGCTCGACGTACAGCGCGCCACCCTGGTGAGGGTTCTCGCCGTAGCGCAGCGTGGCCTTGCGGTCGAGCGCCATGTGCAGGGTCGGCGCGAACGGGCCTTCCTCGTCCTCGCCGGTGTGCGCGCCGAGCCAGTCGGCGATCATGCCGTCGTACTGCGCAGCGTGGGCGAAGGCCTTGGCCGCGAGCCGGCGGCGCAGGGCGATGCTGGTGCCGCCGTGTTCGTGCAGGGTCTGGATGACTTCGGCGTAGTCGGCCGGGTCGACTACCACCAGCACGCGGTCGTGGTTCTTCGCCGCCGCGCGCAGCATCGCCGGGCCGCCGATGTCGATATTCTCGATGGCGTCGTCCAGGGTGCAGTCCGGTCGCGCGACGGTCTGCGCGAACGGGTACAGGTTGACCACCAGCAGGTCGATCGGCTCGATGCCGTGCTCGCTCATCACCGCGTCGTCGGTGTGACGCCGACCCAGCAGGCCGCCATGGATCTTCGGGTGCAGCGTCTTCACGCGACCGTCCATGATCTCCGGGAAATCGGTGATCTCGCTGACGCCGCGCACGGGCAGGTGCGCATCGCGCAGCGCGCGCGCGCTGCCGCCGGTGGAGATCAGTTCGACGCCCAGCTTGTCCAGGCCGCTGGCCAGTTCAGCCAGGCCGTTCTTGTTCGAGACGCTGAGCAGCGCGCGTCGGACCGGGGTCAGGGTTGCGTCGAACATGGTCGGGCCTTGATGCGGGAAAACGGCAAGTATAGCCGCTGCCGGCAGGGTTCCGAACCGCTTATGACCGATCGCCGCAAGGCGGCGGAATGCAGACGCGCGGGCAGGACAGCGCGGTGCGCGGATCGGGTCTCGACCGGGGCGCGACGACGAGTCGCGCCGGAATCGACGCGTTACAGCAGGCCGTGCGCGGCCAGCTTCTTGCGCAGGGTGGCGCGGTTGATGCCGAGCGCGACGGCCGCGCGGCTCTGGTTGTTGTCGTGGAAGTCCATCACTTCGCGCAGCAGCGGGGCTTCGACTTCGCGCATGACCAGGGCGAACAGACCGTCGTCGCAGGGGGTGTCGCCGATGTCCACAAGATAACGGCGGACGGTACGGCTGACGCATTCGTTGAGTGCGCTGCGGCCGGAGTCGGACGTGTCGACTTCCATGCGAGGCATTCGGACGGCGTTGGCGTGCATGTTCCCCTGGATGCTCCATATGCGGCGGCTACGAGGTCGCCGGTTCTTGTTCGTTCGTGCTGCGGGCTCGCGCCGCCGGTCGGCGATCCTGCCGAAGGCATGCGCGCGAGAAACAGCAGTCTACTCGGCGCGCGTCTTATTTTGTAGCGCGACAGCGGGCGATGTCCGTGATCGGGCGCAGGGCTCGGCGAATCTACTGGAAGCTGAACTCGAAGGCGACGGCCTTCTTGCCGGGATCCTTTACCTCGAATACCAGCGAGGCACTGGCGCCCGCGGCCAGGCCGGCGGATTGAGCCGCCGGGTCGTCGAGGTAGTCCGAGGGACGGAAGCGGCGCATGGCGATGCGGTTGCCGTCCAGGTCCGAGAGCGTGATCGCGACGACCGGATACGGCTGCGTGAACGAGGCATCGTTGCGCACCGTGGCGCTGATGATGAGCGCACCCGGCACCGAGGGATGCGGACGCACATCACGCGAGATCAGTTCCAGCTTGCTCAGGTCGGCGACCGGCGGCAGCGTGCAGCCGAGCCAGCCGCACAGGGTCTGCATCCAGGGACGTGTGTTCGGGTTGGCGGTGAGCGGGCGGCGTTCAGCCCAGACCAGCTGCGCCGCGAGCACCAGCGCCAGCGCGCCGCAGACGGCCACCCAGCGACCCACGCGGTGCGTCGTGCGTTGCGGCAGGCGCTGCAGCCGTGCGAACGAGGGCATGCCGGCGGGTGCGTCGTCCTCGTCTTCTGCGGCAGGCGGTGCGTGCGCGAACAGCGGCGCCTGCACGGCGTCCTCGGGACCGGCGCGCACCACGCTCATCATCAGCACCGGCGGCGCCGGGCTGGACGGGTGCACCGGCAGCGTCTCGTAGGTTTCCTCGGGCAGCTGCTCGGTCAGTGTCGGCAGGCAGTCGAAGGTCGCGCCGCACTTGCCGCACGCGACGGTGCCGTGCGCCTGCGCGACGGTCTCGGCGTCGAACGAGAAGACGGTCAGGCATTCGGGGCACTGGGCGTACATGGTTCGATTGTATGCCAAGCCGCGGCGCGCGAGGCGGCTCAGGCGCGGCGGCGTCCGTCGATGCGGATCCAGTCCTCGCGCTGCTGCGTGCGCAGGTCCTCGAACCACGGCGCGTAGCAGTCCAGCAGTTCGTGCTGCTGGCCGTCGAGGATGCCGGACAGGGCGAACGGCGCGCCCGGCTTCACCAGCGCGGCGAAGCGTTCGGCGAGCTCACTCAGCGGACCGGCGAGGATGTTGGCGACGAAGACGTCGGCCGGCGCGTCCGGCGCGTCCTCGGGAAGATGGACGTCCAGACGATCGCCGACGCCGTTGCGCTCGGCATTGTCGCGGGTCGCGGTCAGCGCCTGCGGGTCGTTGTCCACGCCCAGGGCGCGGGCGGCGCCGAGCTTTAGGGCGGCGATGGCCAGTACGCCGGAGCCGCAGCCGTAATCGGTCACGCTGCGGCCGTCGAGGTCGAGGCCGTCCAGCCATTCCAGGCATAGCGCCGTGGTCGGGTGCGTGCCGGTGCCGAAGGCCAGGCCGGGGTCCAGGCGCACCACCACGGCGTCGGGTTCGGCGAACGTTTCGTCGTTCCACGGCACGATCCACAGACGGCGCCCGAAGCGCATGGGCTTGAACTGGTCCATCCAGGCGCGTTCCCAGTCCTGGTCGGCGACCGCGCGGAAGTCCAGCTGCGCCGGCTGCAGTTCGGGCAGGACGCGGCACAGTTCGGTGGCGATGAATGCGCGATCGGCGTCGTCCTCGAACAGTGCCGTCAGCACCACGCGGCTCCACAGCGGCGTCTGGTCCACGCCGGGTTCGAAGATGGCTCGCTCGTCCGGTGTCTCGGCGTCGGCATCCTGCAGCGTGACCGACAGCGCGCCGAGCTCTTCCAGCGCGTCTTCGCACTCGGGCTGGCGGTCAGCGGGCAGGGTCAGGGAAAGTTCGAGCCAGGGCATGTTCGGTGGTCGCAGGTCGGGGCGCCGCAGCGTGCGGGGCCGGAAGGTCGAACGCCGCCCCGAAGCAGGGCGGCGTTCCGTTCGGTGTGCAAGCGCCGGGTCGGCGCTCAGCCCATGCCGATGGCTTTTTCCTTGCGCTCGGCGATGCGCTTTTCCAGGTAGTGGATGTTCTGGCCGCCAGTCTGGAAGCCGCCGTCGTCCATGATGCGCTGCTGCAGCGGCACGTTGGTCTTGATGCCTTCCACGACCATCTCCGACAGCGCGATGCGCATGCGCGCGATGGCGGTGGCGCGGTCGGGGCCGTGCACGATCAGCTTGCCGATCATCGAGTCGTAGGTCGGCGGCACCTTGTAGCCGTCGTAGATGTGCGTGTCCACACGCACGCCGGGACCGCCCGGGGCCTCGAAGCGCTTGATGGTGCCGGGGCTGGGCATGAAGTTGTCCGGGTCCTCGGCGTTGATGCGGCACTCGATGGCGTGGCCGTTGATCTCCAGGTCTTCCTGCTTGATCGAGAGCTTCTCGCCGCTGGCGATCAGCAGCTGCTCGCGGACCAGGTCGACGCCGGTGATGAGTTCGGTCACCGGATGCTCGACCTGGATGCGGGTGTTCATCTCGATGAAGTAGAAACGCCCGTCCTCGAACAGGAATTCGAAGGTGCCCGCGCCGCGGTAGCCGATGCGGATGCAGGCGTCGACGCAGACCTTGCCGATCTCGGCGCGCAGCTCCGGAGTGATGCCCGGCGCCGGCGCTTCCTCGACGACTTTCTGGTGACGGCGTTGCATGGAGCAGTCGCGCTCGGCCAGGTGAATGGCGTTGCCCTGGCCGTCGGCCAGCACCTGGATCTCCACGTGGCGCGGGTTCTCCAGGAATTTCTCCATGTAGACCTGGTCGTTGCCGAAGGCGACGCGCGCCTCGGAGCGAGTGGTCGCGATGGCGTTGCCCAGATGCGCTTCGGTGTGCACCACGCGCATGCCGCGCCCACCGCCGCCGCCGGCCGCCTTGATGATGACCGGATAGCCGATCTCGCGGGCGATGCGCTGGCTGCGTTCCACGTCTTCGTCCAGCGGGCCGCCGGAACCGGGTACGCACGGCACGCCGGCTTCCTTCATGGCCTTGATGGCCTCGACCTTGTCGCCCATCAGGCGGATGGTGTCGGCCTTCGGTCCGATGAAGACGAAGCCCGAGCGCTCCACCTGCTCGGCGAAGTCGGCGTTCTCCGAAAGGAAGCCGTAGCCGGGATGGATGGCGCTGGCGTCGGTGACCTCGGCCGCGGCGATCAGTGCCGGAATGTTGAGGTAGCTCTGCGCGCTCGGCCCGGGGCCGATGCAGATGGCCTCGTCGGCCATGCCCACGTGCTTGAGATTGCGGTCGGCGGTCGAGTGCACGGCCACCGTCTTGATCCCCAGCGTGTGACAGGCGCGCAGGATGCGCAGGGCGATTTCGCCGCGGTTGGCGATGACGACTTTGTCTAGCATGGCGCGTTCCCGGCGGGTCAGGCGATCACGAACATGGGTTCGTCGAATTCGACCGGCTGGCCGTTCTCGACCAGGATGGCGACCACGGTACCGGCGGTTTCGGCCTCGATCTGGTTGAACATCTTCATCGCTTCGATGATGCCCAGCGTCTCGCCGGCCTTGACCTTCTGGCCGACCTTCACGAACGGGTCGGCGCCCGGCGTGGAAGCGGCGTAGAAGGTGCCGACCATCGGCGCCTTCACCTGGTGACCGGCCGGCGTGTCGTCGGCGGCTTCGGCAGGAGCGGCTGCGGGCTGGGCGGCCGGAGCGGGTGCGGCCGGTGCCGGAGCCACGGGGGCGGGCGCGGCCGCGACGGTCACGCCGCCTGCGGGCACGCGCGACAGGCGAACCACTTCCTCGCCTTCCTTGATTTCGAGTTCGGAGAGGTTGGACTCTTCGAGCAGGTCGATCAGTTTCTTGATCTTGCGCAGATCCATGGGATGAACCTTGTCAGCAGTAGGTCGAAAGGGATCAGCCGGCAAGCCGTGCGAACACGGCTTCCAGCGCCAGCCGGTAGCTGTCGGGGCCGAAGCCCGCGATCACGCCGACGGCCAGGTCGGAAAAATACGAATGACGGCGGAACGGTTCGCGCGTCTGCAGGTTGGACAGATGCACCTCGACGAAGTCGATCTCCACCGCGGCGAGCGCGTCGCGCAGGGCCACGCTGGTATGGGTGAACGCGGCCGGGTTGATCAGGATCGCGTCCACGCTCTCGTCGCGGGCCTGATGCACGCGGGCGATCAGCTCGTGCTCGGCGTTGGACTGGAACCAGGACAATTCATGTCCGGCGGCTTCGGCCCGCGCGGCGAGATCGGCGTTGATCTCGGCCAGACTGCGCGTGCCGTAGCGCTCGGGTTCGCGCACGCCGAGCAGATTCAGATTGGGGCCGTGCAGGGCAAGAATCTTGGCCACGAAGATATTCACTGAACGCGACGTGCATCGCCGAAGGCGCAAGTGTGCGCGTGAGAATTCGAATTGTCCAGTTCGGCGTAGTTCGGCGACGTTCTTTGACGTTCGCGTCACAAATTCCGGGTCAGTGGCGCAGGTGGCGCGTGAAACCGCCCGTGGGCGCACTGTGCCGGTGCCTTCGCGGTCGATGGCGGGACGTTCGTGACGCGATCGCAACACGAGTCCGGCGGTCCAGCCGTCGGGCGATGGGCGACCGTCGAGCGCTCAGGTCGACGTGGAAAGACGGTTCAGCGAAGCCACTGCGCCAGTTGCCGGGCGCCCAGCGGGCCCAGGTGCGTGCGCACGATGCGGCCATCGGAATCGACCAGCACGCTGAAAGGCAGGGCCAGGCGCGTGTTGCCTAGCACGGCGCGGGGGTCGGGTTTCACGCCTTCACCGAGCAGGGTCGGGTAGCCCGTAGGGTGATCGGCGAGAAAGGCGCGCACGGCCTGCGGGTCGTCCATCGCGATGCCAACGATTTGCGCCTTGCCCGCGTACGCGCGCTGCGCCGCGGTCAGCGCCGGCATTTCCTTGCGGCAGGGGATGCACCAGGTTGCCCAGAAATTGATCAGTACGGTGCGGCCCTTCCACTGCGCAAGGGGCTGGGGATGGCCCTCGGCATCGGGCAGTGTCCAAGTGGGCAGAGCATCGCCGGGTGCACGCACGGTCACGCCGGCCGGTGGCGCCGGGGCGGTGGCCGTGAGCAACCTTTGCGCGATGCTCTGACCCATCTGCGTGGTCATCAGGCGGTCCAGCAGTTTCGGCGGTACGCCGTATTCGTACACGTACACGCCGAACAGGCCGAATCCGACGGCTGCGGCCAACAGCACGATGCCCAGCGAGGCGCTTCGGCTGCGGGCCATCGGTTTACTGCGCCGCCTTCTCGACGGCCCTGCGCACGATGCCGGCGGTCAGCACGGAGGGCAGCTTCACACCTTCCGCACCGTTCTTGCCGAAGACCACGTAGACCGGCACGCCCGGCGAGTTCCAGCGCTTCAGGAAGGCGGTGATGGCCGGGTTCTCGTTGGTCCAGTCGCCCTTCATGTAGACCGTGCCGGTTCGCTTGAGCAGGTCGCGGAAGGCGTCGGTGTTCAGCACGGCGTGCTCGTTGGCCTTGCAGGTGATGCACCAGTCGGCGGTCATGTCGACGAACACCGGCGTGCCCTGCTTGCGCAGTTCGGCCAGCTTGGCCGGGGTGAACGCGACCATGCCCATGTCTGCGTGAGTACTCGCCATGGCCGCGGGAGTCGGCACGCGATGGATCAGCGCCAGCGGCACCAGTGCGATCAGCAGCAGGGCGCCGGCCAGCACCTTGCTCGGCGCGCCGCGATGGCGGCTGCGCTCGATCCACCACAGCGCCAGCGCCAGCAGCACCGCGCCGACCAGCAGCAGGCCGACGCCGTCCGCGCCGCGCTGGTTGGCCAGCACCCAGGCCAGCCAGGCGGCGGTCAGGTACAGCGGGAAGGCCAGCACCTGCTTCAGCGTTTCCATCCATGCGCCCGGCTTGGGCAGCCAAGCGCCCAGCTTCGGGAAGTAGCCGATCAGCAGGAACGGCAGCGCCAGACCCAGGCCGAGCACCAGGAAGACCAGCAGTGCCGAGTACCACGGTGCGGCGAAGGCGTAGGCCAGGGCCGCGCCCATCGCCGGAGCGGTGCACGGGCTGGCCACGACCACCGCCAGCACGCCGGTGAAGAAATCGCCGGACAGACCGGACTTGGCGGTCAGCGACTGACCCGTTCCGGCCAGCCCGGCACCGAAATGCACCACGCCGGAATAGCTCAGGCCCATGGCCAGAAGAATGTAGACGAGCACGCCCACGAACACCGGCTGCTGCAGCTGGAAGCCCCAGCCCGAAGCCATGCCGGCCTGGCGCAGCGCGATGACGGCGAGGCCGACCACGGCAAAGCTCAGCAGGACGCCGGCGGCGTAGGCCAGCGCGCGGTGATGCGCGACCTTCGGACCTTCGCGGCCTTCGATCAGGCTGACCGCCTTCAGTGACAGTACCGGCAGCACGCAGGGCATCAGGTTCAGCAGCAGTCCGCCGCCCAGCGCCAGCAGCAGCACGGTCAGCAGCGACTGCGACATCGCGGCCGGCGCAGGCGCATGTGCGGTCGAGGCCGTCGTTCCCGGACTGCTCGTGCCCGTGCCGGGCGGCAGGGCGACGTCGACGGTGCGGGTCATCACCGGATAGCAGATGCCGTCCTCCAGACATCCCTGGAACTGCGCCTGCAGTTTCACGTGGTCGGCGCGGCCGCGCGTGATCGGCAACGGCACCTCGACCTGGTCGAAGTAGACGATGCTGTCGCCGGAATATTCATCGTGGTAGGCCGTGCCGTTGGGCCACTGCGGCGTGCCCAGCTTCGCGCCGTCGGCGTCCAGCAGCGCCAGGTGGGTCTTGTCGCGATACAGGTAGTAGCCCTTGGGCATGCTCCAGCGCAGCAGCAGCGTGTTCGGCGCGGTGGCGATGGCCTCGAAGCGGAAGGCCTGCTCGGCCGGCAGGGCGTCGCCGGACGATGCGTTCTTGCCGCCGTCCGTCAGCATCTCGCTGGAGTTCTTGCCGATCGCGGTCAGCAGATCGTTGCCGCCGGCCTTGCCCGGGGTGGCCGCGCCGTTGCCGGGCAGCGTCATGGTCAGGGTCTTGGTGTACGGCGGGTAGCAGATCTTCGGATCGACCTCGTGGCAGCCCTGCATCTTCACCGCCAGCGTCAGGGTCTTCGCGTTCTTGTCCTGCAGCGTGTAGGGCAGCGTGGCGTCGATGGCGTGGTGGTAGATCTCGATGTCGCCCAGGTATTCGTCGTGTTCCTTCAGGCCGTCGGGCAGCTGCAGCGAGCCCAGTGTGGCCGCGCCGCCAGACGCCTTGGCCGAGATGCGGCTGCGATACAGGTAGTAGTCGGGCGCGATGGTCCAGTGCAGGTGGATCGTGCCCGGTGTGCGCACTTCGGCGGTGACCTGGTAGGCCTGCTCGACGGGCAGCAGACCGTCGACTTCCTGCGCGGCCAGCGGCGGCGCCAGCGCACACAGGGCCAGCAGTGCAGTCAGCAGCAGGAGGGCGGAACGACGGAACAGAAGATGCATCGGGGACTCCGGTCCGCGCTTCGTAGCGCGGGCTCGCGTACGGGGTAAGGTAGTCATTATGACCGTGCGGGCGGCGAATCGCTTACAGCGACGCTTTCGCCCAGCCAGTCCAGGTAGGCCGGCAGGCCGTCAGCGATGTCCAGCGCGATCAGCTCGGGCACGTCGTACGGATGCAGTTCGAGCAGGCGCGCCTGCAGGGCCGCGACGGCCGCGGCGCGGGTCTTGATGAGCAGCAGCACTTCGGTGTCCTCCTGTACCGCGCCTTCCCAGCGGTAGGTGGAGGTCAGGCCGGGCAGGCGGCTGACGCAGGCGGCCAGGCGCGCCTCGACGAGCGCGCGGGCGATGCGCGCGGCCGAGGCTTCGTCGGGGCAGGTGCACAGCAGCAGTCGGGCGTCGGTCATGGCATTCGGTCGCGTGAGCGTCGGACCAGTCTACGCAGCCGCGGCAGCGCGTGCAGGGGACTTTTTTCATGGCGGCCCTTGAAAGCGTCGCAGGGGTCCTCCATCTGGCGTGACAGGGCGGCGCGGTCTTCAAAACGGGATCGGCTGCCGCTAAAATTGGCACTCAACACCGCCGAGTGCTAACAAGGCGGTGAAATTTTCTTCAACATCAACGACTTGGTGGAAATGTCATGAGCAAACTGCGTCCGCTGCACGACCGCGTGATCGTCAAGCGCCTGGAAGAGGAGAAGGTCTCCGCAGGCGGCATCGTCATCCCCGATTCGGCCACCGAAAAGCCGATCCGCGGTGAAGTCCTGGCCGCCGGCGAAGGCAAGATCCTGGACGACGGCAAGGTCCGCCCGATGGCGGTCAAGGTCGGCGACAAGGTCCTGTTCGGCAAGTACTCGGGCACCGAGGTCAAGGTCGAGGGCGACGAACTGCTGGTCCTGCGCGAAGACGACATCGTGGCGGTGATCGAGGGCTGATTCCGCGCCTCCGGTCCGGCGCCGCATCCCGATGCCGAGCGCCGACCGCTGCGGGGACGCCGTCCGGCACCTACCTCCGATTTTCCATAACTGATTACCGAAAAAGGTTGAACCATCATGGCAGCTAAAGAAGTACGTTTCGGCGAAGACGCCCGCGCGCATCTGCTCAAGGGCGTGAACACGCTCGCCAACGCGGTCAAGGTCACGCTGGGTCCGAAGGGCCGCAACGTCGTGCTCGAGAAGAGCTTCGGCGCCCCGACCATCACCAAGGACGGCGTGTCCGTCGCCAAGGAAATCGAGCTGGAAGGCAAGCTCGAGAACCTCGGTGCGCAGATCGTCAAGGAAGCCGCTTCCAAGACGTCCGACATCGCCGGTGACGGCACCACCACCGCCACCGTGCTGGCGCAGGCGTTCATCCGCGAGGGCATGAAGGCGGTCGCCGCCGGCATGAACCCGATGGATCTGAAGCGCGGCATCGACAAGGCCGTGACCGCGGCCGTCGGCGAGCTGAAGAACCTGTCCAACCCGACCGCCGACGACAAGGCGATCGCCCAGGTCGGCACCATCTCGGCCAACTCCGACGCCAACATCGGCGACATCATCGCCGAGGCCATGAAGAAGGTCGGCAAGGAAGGCGTGATCACGGTCGAGGAAGGCTCGGGCCTGGACAACGAGCTGGACGTGGTCGAGGGCATGCAGTTCGACCGCGGCTACCTGTCGCCGTACTTCATCAACAACCAGCAGAGCCAGCAGGTCGAGATGGAAGACCCGTTCATCCTGCTGCACGACAAGAAGGTCTCCAACGTGCGTGACCTGCTGCCGGTGCTCGAGGCCGTCGCCAAGGCCGGCAAGCCGCTGCTGATCGTCGCCGAGGAAGTCGAGGGCGAGGCGCTGGCCACGCTGGTGGTCAACACCATCCGCGGCATCGTCAAGGTCGCCGCCGTCAAGGCGCCGGGCTTCGGTGATCGTCGCAAGGCGATGCTGGAAGACATGGCCGTGCTGACCTCCGGTCAGGTCATCTCCGAGGAAGTCGGTCTGCAGCTGGAGAAGGCCACGATCAACGATCTGGGCCGTGCCAAGCGCGTCGTCATCACCAAGGAAAACACCACCATCATCGATGGCGCCGGTGAAGCCGAGAAGATCCAGACCCGCATCGGCCAGATCAAGGCGCAGATCGAGGAGACCTCCTCGGACTACGACCGCGAGAAGCTGCAGGAGCGCGTGGCCAAGCTGGCCGGCGGCGTGGCCGTCATCAAGGTCGGTGCCGCCACCGAGGTCGAGATGAAGGAGAAGAAGGCGCGCGTCGAGGACGCCCTGCACGCCACGCGTGCGGCCGTCGAGGAAGGCGTGGTCCCGGGCGGCGGCGTCGCCCTGATCCGTGCGCTGTCCGCGGTCGAGGGTCTGACCGGCGACAACGTCGACCAGAACCACGGCATCGCCATCACCCGTCGCGCCCTGGAAGCGCCGCTGCGCGAAATCGTCAGCAATGCCGGCGAAGAAGCCAGCGTGGTGCTGAACAAGGTGAAGGAAGGCAAGGGCAACTTCGGCTACAACGCCGCCACCGGCGAATTCGGCGACATGATCGAATTCGGCATCCTGGACCCGACCAAGGTCACGCGTTCGGCGCTGCAGAACGCTTCCTCGGTCGCCGGTCTGGCCATCACCACCGAGGCCGTCGTGGCCGAACTGCCGAAGGACGACAGCGCCGATGCCGGCGCCGGTGCCGGCGGCATGGGTGGCATGGGCGGTATGGGTGGCATGGGCGGCATGATGTAAGCCCGGTCATTCGACCTGCGACACGAAAAACCCCGCTTCGGCGGGGTTTTTCTTTGCCCGGTTTCCGTGGGTGTGGCGGCGTACAATGGTGGATTGTCCCGGGAAATCCACGCGCATGGCGCTCAGCTCCACCATCCACAAGGCCGAACTGTCGATCAGCGACATGGATCGGCATTACTACGCCAGCCACGCGCTGACCGTTGCCCGTCATCCGTCGGAGACTGAACAGCGCATGATGGTGCGGCTGCTGGCATTCGCGCTGTACGCCGATGACCGGCTGCGGTTCGGTCGCGGCCTCAGCGATGACGACGAGCCGGCGCTGTGGCGTAAGGACTACAGCGAGGCGATCGAGCTGTGGATCGACGTCGGCGAGCCGGACGAGGCTCGCGTGCGCAAGGCCTGCGGTCGGTCGCAGCAGGTGGTGGTGATCAATTACGGCGGGCATGCCGCAGAGCTGTGGTGGGCGCGCGTCGGCGCGACGCTGCGGCGTCACCGCAATCTGTGTGTGCTGGACGTGGATGCCTCGACGCTGGAGCAGCTGGTCGCGCGCTGCGATCGCGGCATGCGCTGGCAGTGCCTGATCCAGGACGGCGAATTGCAGCTCATCGATGGCGACCGCACGCTGGCGGTGCGGCTGGATGCGCGCATGGGCGACTACGCGGTGGCCTGACTCCCGGTCATCGCGGCGACGGACGCGGATATCGAGCCGCGTCCGCCGGTCGCTGTTCGAAGGGGTCAGGGTGAGGAGACCGATGGTGTCGCCGCCTGCGGCTGGGCGTTCGGCATCGTGTCGGCGGCGGTCCGGGCGTGTTCCGAAGGCGTCGACGGCGAGGCCATCGTCGCGGCCTTCGCCCACAGCGCATCGTCGAGTTTGCCCTTCAGGCGCAGGCGGGCGATGTTGGTCATGCCCTTGTCCAATTGCTTCTGATCGGCGTCTTCGTCCGGTTTCGGCGCGTCCGGTGCGCGCGTGAGCGCGGCGAGCTTCGGCGCGACCAGCTGCGTCAGCGCGAAGTAGTTGTCGTGGATCGCGGTGCGCGCCAGTAGCATGCCCGGCAGTTCCCACGCGGCCACGTTCTTTTCGACCGGCTTGCCCGTCTTCAGGCGCGAGGTGTCGATCAGCAGGTACGGTACGGTCTGTACCAGGAAGCCCTGGCCGTTGCGGAAGCCGGCCTGCTGGAACGCCGGCACGATGGCCGGCAGGTGATCGCCGAAGAACACGATCAGCGTCGGCCGCTTGCGCTGGGCCAGCGTGTCGGCCAGGCGGCCCAGCTGCTGGTCGGCATGGCGGATGTGGTAGATGTAGTTCTGCAGCTCGACCTTGGCCTGTCCCGTCACCGTCGGCGGCACCGGAATGGCGTCGCGCACCTTGGTGTCGATGCCGAAATCCTGGTTGTACGGCCCGTGTGCCTCGATGCTGATGCCGAGCACGAAGCGCGGCGGTCCGTCGGCCGGCAGCTGACGCAGCAGCTCGTCGGTGAACGACTTGTCGGACATGTACTTGCCGTCGTGCACCGCATCGTTCGGCGGGAAGTCGTTCTGCGAGACGAAGCGGTCGAAGCCCAGCGCCTTGAACGCCGTGGAGCGGTTCCAGAAGCCCGGGTCGTTGCCGTGCACGGCCAGGGTCTCGTAGCCGTGCTGCTTCAGCAGCCGCACGATGCCGGGAATGGTCTTGCTGTGGATCTGCAGGTACGGGAACTGGATATCCGGGAAGTAGCGAAGCGGCAGGCCGGTGAGCACTTCGAACTCGGTGCGGATGGTGCCGCCGCCGAAAGTCGGCGAATGCATCTCGCCGGACACGCCGTGCCGGGCCAGTCGCCGCAGGTTGGGCATGAAATCGGTGCCCTGCGGATAGCCGTTGAGGATGGTCGGGTCGAAGAACGACTCGCTGAGAATGACGACGATGTCGGGCTTGCCGTCGTTGTCGGCCGCCGCGTTGTCCGCGGATTTCGCGCGCTGGATCGCCGGGTCGTAGCTGGCCATCATCTGCAGTGCGTCGCCGACGTTGGGCTTGTCCTTTTCCGCGCTGTACTGCAGGCGGAACAGCATCAGCGAGCTGATCAGGCCGGTGTGCTTGGCGGTGGCCTTGGCCGACCACGGCTGCATGCCCAGCGTGCCGCGGCTGTAGACCACGGACCAGGAAGAAAGGCCGAGCGCGAGGGTGCCCAGCAGCGCGAACGCGATCATGCCGCCGGCGAGCCGGTGGCGCGAACGGCGCTGTAGCAGCCGTGGCTCGTAGCGGATCAGTGCTGCCAGCAGCACGATGCCGCCGAGGATCAGCAGATACGGCCATGCGCTGTGCGGCAGGTAGCCGCTGAGCAGTTCGCCGCCGCCGTCGCCCATCTGTCCGACCATCTGGAAATCGGCCGGCATCAACGGCGAGCCGAGGTTGGCGACCTTGAGCGCATTGACGCCGAACACCAGTGCTTCCGCGCCGAGGGCGAGCACGAAGGCCAGCAGCGCCTTGCGCATCAGCACCAGCAGGAACAGTGCCAGCAGCAGGCCGGGCAGCGCATTGGCGATCATGCGCCAGGGCGCGGCCCACCAGTGCGCCCAGGCCGGGGAACTCCATAGCGCGCGCGGTGCGACCCCGGCACCGCCATCAAGCAGGCTCGTGGCCAGCACGAACAGCGCCGACAGCACGACGAGAAGCCCCGCCTTCGACCACGGCGACCACTGCGCCAGGGGCTTGATGTGTACGGAATGTGTCATGGACGAACCCGCATCGTGGCTTGCCGTGCGCCGTCGTGGCGCATCTCTGCAAGCATACTGAAGTGTAAATGTAACGATACGGACATGAACGCCAGATCACGAACGAAACGCCGGTATGCGGCCGTTCAGGTGCTGGCGTGCGCCGCCATGCAGGCGATAATGCGCGCATGAGCACCATTCCGTTGCCGCAATCGCTCGAGAGCCGGGTGGCCGAGCGTTACGCCGAAATCATCGCCCGTTGCCGCACGGCCGGCGTCACGGTTCAGGATGATGCCGGCGTCGCCGAGCGCATCCGCCGCATGCTGCTGGTCAGCGATTTCGCCGGCGAGGTGCTGATGCGCCAGCCGCACTTGCTCGGCGCGGCCGGGCTCGACTGGCTGCGTGGCGGGGGCGATGTCGCGACCCGCGCAGAAAAACTGCATCTGCCCGAGGATGAGGCCGGGTGCATGCGGGCCTTGCGCGAGTTCCGCGATGCCGAGGCGATGCGCCTGGTGTTCCGCGACGCCAACGGGCTGGATGCGCTCAGCGACACGCTCGGCGATACCAGCGCGTTGTACGAGGCGCTGCTCCAGCGCGCGCTGGTCTGGTCAGAGGCGCACATCGCGGAGCGTTTCGGCGTGGCGCGTAACGTCGAGGGCGAAGCGCAGAGGCTGGTGGTGCTGGGTTTCGGCAAGCTCGGCGGCAACGAGCTGAATTTCTCTTCCGACGTCGATCTGATCCTCAGCTATGCCGAGTCGGGCCAGAGCGACGGTCATCGCAGTCTCGACAACGGCGAATATTTCGCGCGCGTGGGTCGGCAGTTCGTGCGTCTGCTGGCCGAGCCGACCGAGCAGGGCATCGTCGCCCGCGTCGATCTGCGCCTGCGTCCGTTCGGCAGCGCAGGCCGCCTGGCACTGCCTTTCTCGGCGATGGAGCAGTACTACCAGCGCGAAGGGCGCGACTGGGAACGTTACGCCTGGATCAAGGCCCGTCCGGTGGCCGGCGACCGCAGCGCGGGCAAGGTCCTGCTGCAGATGCTGCGTCCGTTCGTGTACCGCAGGTACCTCGATTACACCGCCTTTGCCGGATTGCGCGACATGAAGGCGCGCATCGATGCCGAGGTGGCGCGCAAGGACCTGTCGGAGAATCTGAAGCAAGGGCCGGGCGGCATTCGCGAGATCGAATTCGTGGTGCAGTTGGAGCAACTGATCCGCGGTGGCCGTGATCCGTCGCTGCGTGTGCGCGGTCTGGTCCCGGCGTTGGACGCCTGCGAGGCGCACGGGTACATCCCGGGGCGGCGTGTGCGACGGCTGCGCGAGTCGTGGGCCTTTCTGCGACATCTGGAGAATCGCGTGCAGATGCTGCGCGATGCACAGACCCACGACGTGCCCGACGACCCGATGCTGCGCGAGCGACTCGCGTTGGGACTGGGCTATGCGGACTGGGCGGCGCTGGCGACCGAGCTGGCGCAGCATCGCGCCGCGGTCACCGAGGAATTCCACGCGGTGCTGGTGCCCGAGGCCGGTGCGCACGCCGCGGCGCCGGCGGACGACACCGCGCTGTGGCGTGCGGCCACCGAGCAGGTGCTGACCCCGGAGCGGCTGCGGGACAGCGGTCTGTCCGACGCGCAGACGCTGGCCGATGCCCTCAACAAGCTGCCCCAGGCTGCCACCGTGCGTGCGATGTCGGCGCGCAGTCGCGAGCGGCTGGAGCGATTGATGCCGCAGTTGATCGCCGCCGCCCGCGCGACCGCGGCGCCGGAGATCTGTCTGCGCCGTCTGACCCGGCTGGTACAGGCGGTGGCGCGGCGCTCGTCCTACCTGTCGTTGCTGGAAGAGCAGCCGGCCGCGCGCAAGCGGCTGGCGCAGCTGTTCGCCGAGCGCGCCTTCCTGGCCGAGTGCGTGATCGCGCAGCCGCTGCTGCTGGACGACGTATTCGATCCGCGCATGGAGCACCTGCCGCTCAAGCGTGCCGACATTGCCGACGAGATCGCCCGCGCGCTCAAGGCGCTGGACGTGCGCGATGCCGAGGGCGATCTGGAGCGTATCAACGAATTGAAGGCCAGTCTGGCGTTCCGACTGGGGTTGGCGTTCAGCGATGGTCGCGCGGACGCGGTCGCCTGTGCGCGGCGCCTGGCGGGGCTTGCGGCCGAGACCGTCGGCGCAGTGCTGGCGCTGGCCGAGCGCGAGCTGGTGGCCCAGCATGGCCGTCTGCCCGGCGAGGGCTCCGGTTTCAGCGTGCTCGGCTACGGCAGTCTGGGCGGCGATGAGCTGGGGTTCGCCTCGGACCTGGATCTGGTGTTCGTGTTCGACGGCGAGCGCGCGCAGCAGCGCAGCGACGGTGCGCGGTCGCTGGACGGCGTGCGCTGGTATCAGCGGCTGGCGCAGCGGGTGATGCACTGGCTGTCCGTGCTGACCCGCGCCGGTCGGTTGTACGAGGTCGATGCGCGTCTGCGGCCGGATGGCGCCAAGAGCATGCTTGTCACCAGTCTGGAGGCCTTCGACGCCTACCAGCGCGGGCGGGCCTGGACCTGGGAACACCAGGCGCTGCTGCGCGCGCGGCCGGTGGCGGGCGATGCGGCGCTCGGTGAGCGTCTGCGCACGGTGCGGCGTGACGTGCTGTTGCAGCCTCGCGATCCAGAGCGGGTGCGCGATGAAGTGCGGGAAATGCGACGTCGCTGGCGGCGGGAGCGTGACCGCTCACATGCGATGCAGCTGGATCTGAAGCAGGGTGCCGGTGCGCTGCTGGATATCGAATTTCTGCTGCAGGGGCTGGTGCTGTCCCATGCGTCGAAACACCCGGCGCTGCTGCAGCACACGGCCAATGCGGCGTTGATCGATGCCTGCGCGGCGGAGGGGCTGCTCGACGGCGCGCAGGCGGAAGTTCTGCATGCCGCGCACGAGGCGCTCCTGCAGCGTTCGCTGGAGTGCACGCTCGACAACCGACCGCGGCTGTTGCCGCGGTCGGCGTCGATCGAGCGTCATTGCGAAGCCGTGATGCGTACGGCGGAGGCGCTGGGGTTCGACTTCGAGGCGTCGGAAGACGCCGGTCCACCAACTTGGGGCGGCGTCAGCCCAGGCGCTGCTTGAGCTGCTTGGACACGTTGCCCATGTCGGCGCGGCCGGCGGCACGCTCCTTCAGCAGGGCCATGACCTTGCCCATGTCGCGCATGGACTCGGCGCCGGTCTCGGCGATGGCAGCGTCAATCATGGCCGTCAATTCTGCTTCGTCCAGCTGGGCCGGGAGGTAGGCCTCGATCACGCCGATCTCGAAACGCTCGGTTTCAGCGAGATCCTCGCGCCCGGCGCTTTCGTACTGGCTGACGGAATCTCGGCGCTGCTTGAGCATCTTCTCCAGTACGCCCAGCACCTGAGCTTCATCCAGCTCGACACGCTCGTCGACTTCCCGCTGCTTGATGGCGGCGTTGATCAGGCGAATGACGCCCAGGCGCGGCTTGTCGCCGCTGCGCATGGCGGTCTTCATGTCTTCGGTAAGCCGGGATTTCAGGGTCATGAGGTTTTCCTGGTGAAAGACTGCAAACGCGAAAAGCCGGTGTCGAGATCTCGACACCGGCCAATGCAGGCATGTTGTGCGCAGGGCTCGGTGTCACCGCGCCGCCGAAGCGGTCGGGCGAATCAGCCGCGCGCAGGCTGCCTGATGCTCAGTACAGACGCGTGCGGCGCGCGGTATCGCGCGACAGGCGGCGCAGGTGACGCTTCACCGCAGCCGCGCGCTTGCGCTTGCGCTCCTGAGTCGGCTTCTCGTAATACTCCCGCTTGCGGGTTTCGGCGAGCACGCCGGCCTTTTCGCAGGTACGCTTGAAGCGACGCAGGGCGAGCTCAAACGGCTCGTTCTCGCGGACTTTGACGCTGGGCATGGAATCTCCACTTGGTAAACTGGCCCGCTGAAATCGGGCGAGCCGCGAAGTATAACGTGTACATGAGCAAATTTTCAAAGCCTGTGTTGGGCATCGAATCGTCCTGCGATGAGACCGGGGTGGCTGTGTATCAGCCGGGGCGCGGTCTGCTGGCCCATGCGCTGTACTCGCAGGTGAAACTGCACGCCGATTACGGCGGTGTGGTGCCGGAACTGGCCAGCCGCGATCACGTGCGCAAGCTGCTGCCGCTGGTGCGCGAGACGCTGGATCGTGCCGGGCTGGGCATGCGCGATCTTGGCGGCGTGGCCTACACGGCCGGGCCGGGGTTGGTCGGCGCGCTGTTGGTCGGCGCCAGCGCGGCGCGCGCGATGGCCTGGGCGCTGGATCTGCCGGCCATCGGCGTGCACCACATGGAAGGGCATCTGCTGGCGCCGCTGCTGGAACCCGATCCGCCGCAGCCGCCGTTCGTGGCGCTGCTGGTGTCCGGCGGCCACTCGATGCTGGTCGCGGTGCGCGGCATTGGCGACTACGAGGTGCTGGGCGACACCCTGGACGACGCCGCCGGCGAGGCCTTCGACAAGACTGCCAAGCTGATGGGGCTGCCGTACCCGGGCGGCCCGGCGCTGGCCGCGGAGGCGCTGAAGGGCGATCCGGGCGCCTTCCATTTCTCGCGTCCGATGACCGACCGACCCGGTCTGGATTTCAGTTTCTCGGGCCTGAAGACGCAGGTGCTGCTGGCCTGGAACAAGAGCGATCGCAGCGAACAGACCCGCGCCGATGTCGCCAGCGGTTTCGAACAGGCCATCGTCGAGACGCTGGCGATCAAGTGCCGGCGCGCGCTGGAAGCCACCGGCATGTCGCGTCTGGTCATCGCCGGCGGCGTCGGTGCCAACCGCCGCCTGCGCGCGCAGCTGGCCGAGGCCGGCGAGCGCGAGGGCTTCAGCGTGCACTTCCCGCGGCTGGAGTTCTGCACCGACAACGGCGC
Source organism: Oleiagrimonas citrea (assembly GCF_012395255.1). GTDB lineage: Bacteria > Pseudomonadota > Gammaproteobacteria > Xanthomonadales > Rhodanobacteraceae > Oleiagrimonas > Oleiagrimonas citrea. The sequence goes on along the minus strand of NZ_JAAZQD010000002.1, from coordinate 438,131 downwards.
GATGATCGCGCTGGCCGGCGCCATCCGGCTGGCCGCCGGGCAGGAGCAGGGGCCGCAGATCCGCGTGCAGCCGCGCTGGAGCCTGGAAACGCTGGAGCCGGTGCCGACCGCCTGAGCGCTTGCCGCTACACTGTCCGGCCTGCAACGCACCACTGCATCCGAGGAAGGGCATGGATATCGTCTTCATCGAACGACTCAAGATCGACACCATCATTGGCATCTACGAGTGGGAGCGGATGGTGCGCCAGACGGTGACACTGGATCTGGACATGGCGTTCGACAACACCGCGCCGGCCGCCACCGACAACATCGATGACGCGCTGAACTACAAGGCGGTATCCAAGCGTCTGATCGAGTTCGTCGAAGGTTCCGACTTCGGGCTGGTCGAGACCCTGGCCGAACGCTGCGCGCAGATCGTGCGCGAGGAATTCGGCGTGACCTGGCTGAAGCTTCGGCTGCGCAAGCCGGGCGCGGTGCGCGGCGCCAAGGCCGTCGGCGTGCAGATCGAGCGCGGTACGCGTCCCGAATGACCGCGGTTCTTCTCAGTCTGGGCAGTAATATCGAGCCCGAGCGCCACCTGCGTGCGGCGCTGACGGCGCTGCGCGAGCGTTTCGGCGCACTGCGCATCTCGCCGACCTACCGTACTGCGTCCGTGGGCTTCGAGGGTGCGGCGTTCCTCAATCTCGGCGTCGGTCTCGATACCGACCTGGAGCCGGAAGCGTTGAACGCCTGGCTGCACGCGCTGGAGGACGCCGAGGGTCGCCGCCGCGACGGACCGCGTTTTTCCAGTCGCACGCTGGACATCGACATTGTGCTGTTCGGCGACCGCGTCGTGCGCGGTCCGGGTCACCTGCAGATTCCGCGTGACGAACTTCGCCATGCTTTCGTGCTGAAGCCGCTGGTCGACATTGCGCCTGAGACCGTGGTGCCGGGCGATGGCCGCACGCTAGCGCAGCTGTGGGCCGTGCACCCGGATTACGAGCGCGCCTTCGAGGTCTGCGCGCTGGAACCTGCCGCGACGGGCGCTTCCGCCAGCAAACAGGTATCCGGCTCATGACGTTGCGCAAGCAGGATCTGGTTGGTGTCTGGACCCTGGAGCGCTTCGTCGTGCATCGCGCCGACGGTGAGGATTTCGTCTGGCCAGGGAGGCAGAGCGGCACGCTGATCTACACCGATGACGGCTATGTCAGCGTCGCGCAGAACCGCGATCCGCTGCCCGATCCGACGCCGGAGGACCGCGCCCGCGAGTCCAACTTCTACACCGGCACCTATGTGCTGGACCTCGAGCACGGCCGTGTCGTGCACACGCCGCTGCAGTCCAGCGCGCCGGCCATCATCGGCGTGCCCGCCGAGCGCGCTGTGACGATGGATGCAGAGGGGCGGCTGTGGCTTTCTGGAGTGGGGTTGAAGGAACGCGTGACGCTGGTCTGGCGGCGGGCCTGAGACCCCGGGCGCAATGCCCGATCCGGCGGAGGGTCACGCCCAGTGCGCGTCGCGTCCGCCATCGACGCGCAGAATCTGGCCGGTCACGAATCCGGCATCCATCAGCAGCCAGCGTACGCTTTCGGCGATTTCCTCGACGCGGCCGATGCGGCCGAGCGGCGTGTGGGCAAGCATGGCTTCGCGCGCAGCCGGATCGCTTTCGTCCTCGGGCCACAGGATCGCGCCCGGCGCGACGGCGTTGACGCGCACGTCCGGGCCGAGTGTCGTGGCCATGCCTCGGGTCAGGGCTTCCAGCGCGGCCTTGGAGGCGGCATAGGCCAGCAGGTCGGGGCGCGGTCGTGCGGCGTGCAGGTCGGTGAGGTTGACGATGGCGCCGCACCGCTCGCGCAGCGCTGGCGCGGCGGCCTGGCACAGCAGGAACGGCGCGCGAGCATTGACCGCGAACAGCGTGTCCCACTGCGCTGCCGTGGTGTCTTCCAGGGGCGAGGCAAAGAAGGCCGAGGCATTGTTGACCAGTGCGTCGAGCCGGTGGAAGCGCTGCATGGCGGCGTCGACCAGCGTCTTCGCGGCCTGTGCCTCGGCGAGGTCGGCGGCGACGGCGTGCACGGAGTCCGCGCGCGCCGCCTGCAGATCCGCGCACAGCGTCCGCATGGCGTCGTCCGAGTTGCGATAGTGCAGCAGCAGATCGTATCCGGCGGCATGCAGGTGCCGTGCGATGCCGGCGCCGATGCGGCGAGCGGCGCCGGTGATCAGGGCGACGGGGCGGGAATCGTCATGGGTCTGCATTGGATGTGCGCACCTGTGTGGCTATGCTCTTGCCTTTATCCGCAAGTGTCCCGCTTTTCGATGGAACAGATCAAAGACTGGCTCGATTCGCCGTTCGCGCTGACCGTGTGGTATTCCCTCGGCCTGGTCTTGTTGGCGTGGCTGACCAACATCGTCACCCGTCGCGTGCTGCTGCGGCTGGTGCGCGCGGTGACGCGGCGCACGGTCTGGCACTGGGACGATGAAATGGTCGATGCCGGCGTGTTCAAGCGCCTGGCCCAGGTCGTGCCGATGCTTGTGATCCAGTTCGGCATCAAGCTTGTACCGAACGTGCCGGACGATTGGGACGCCGGCATCCAGCGACTGGCGCTGGCGATGACCGCGGTCTACGGTTTCCTCGCGCTCAGCGCCGTGTTCAACGCGCTGGAGGCGCTCTACCAGAAGACGCCGCATGGGCGCATGCGCTCGATCAAGGGCTATGTGCAGCTGGTCAAGATCATGCTGTTCGTGGTCGGCGCGATCATCATCATCGCGACGCTGGTCGGTCGCTCGCCGCTGCTGCTGCTGTCCGGGCTGGGCGCGATTTCGGCGGTGCTGCTGTTGGTGTTCAAGGACACCATCCTCAGCCTCGTCGCCAGCGTGCAGATCGCCACCAACGACATGCTTCGCGTGGGCGATTGGATATCCATGCCGCAGTTCAACGCCGACGGCGACGTCATCGACATCGCCTTGCACACGGTGAAGGTGCAGAACTGGGACAAGACCATCACCACCATTCCCACCTGGCGGTTGATCTCCGATTCGTTCCAGAACTGGCGTGGTATGCAGGACGCCGGTGCGCGGCGCATCAAACGGGCGATCTATCTGGATGCCGGTAGCGCGCGGTTCCTCCGCGACGACGAGAAAAAGCACCTCTGCCGTTTCCGCCTGCTCAAGGACTACCTGCAAAGGAAGCAGGACGAGCTGGCTGAATGGAACAGCGCGCTGGGCGATCCGGGCAACGTGCCGGTCAACCAGCGGCGTCTGACCAATCTCGGCACGTTCCGCGCCTATGCGCTGGCCTACTTGCAGGCGCATCCGCACATCAATCACGAGTTGACCTGCATGGTGCGCGTGCTCGATCCGACGCCTGCGGGCATCCCGGTGGAGGTGTATTGCTTCACCAACACCACGGCCTGGGTCGAGTACGAGGGCATCCAGGGCGACATCTTCGATCACCTGATGGCGATCCTTCCCGAGTTCGGCCTGGCGCTGTTCCAGCAGCCCACGGGCCGCGACATGCGTGCCGGTCTCGGGCGCATGGGCGAGGATGGCGGTTCGGGCGACACGCATGCACGACTGGATTCGCCTCCGCGCGATGCGCACAATGGCGGGTAGACAAGTACGTAGCGCGGGATGCGCGGGGGAGGAGTGATGGCTGGACGATTCGCACGCAGCTGGGCGCTGGCCAAGGCCAGTGCCGGCATGCTCAATCGGGAGCGCCGTCTGTTGGTGTTTCCATTGCTTTCGGGGCTGTGCTGCCTGTTGGTGCTGGCAAGCTTCGCCGCGCCGGTCTTCGCCGCGTTCGAGGCGCATTCCGGCAGCGCGCCGGTGCAATCGATGCAGCATTCGAGCGGGTTCTACATCGGCCTGTTCGTGTTCTACGTCGTGCAATACAGCGTGATCTTCTTCTTCAATACCGCGTTGGTGGGCTCGGCGATGGCCTGCATGAACGGCGAGCGTCCGAGCGTCGGCGACGGGCTGCGTCTGGCCGCCTCGAAGTGGCCGCAGATTCTCGGTTACGCGCTGATCGCCTCCACCGTGGGCATGGTGCTGCGCATGCTGCAGGAACGGCTGGGGCTGATCGGCCGTCTGTTGATCGGTCTGGTCGGACTTGCCTGGACCGTGGCGACCTTCCTGGTGGTGCCGGTGCTGGCGGCGACCGATGTCGGGCCGTATGAAGCGGTCAAGCGCAGCACGCAGCTGCTCAAGCAGACCTGGGGCGAGAACATCATCGGCAACGCCGGAATCAGCGTGGTGTTTTCGCTGGGCTTCATGCTGATCGTGGTAGCGCTATTCGCCGGCATCACGTTCAGCGTCTCGCTGCATGCGGCGGTGCTGATCCCCGTGCTGGCCGTGCTCGGCGTGCTGGCCTTCATCGCGCTGGCGCTGATCCAGTCGGCCTTGCAGGGCATCTACGCTGCCGCCCTGTACCGCTACGCCGAATACGGCGATGCCGGCAACGGTTTCGATCAGGCGCTGCTGGATCAGGCGTTTCGCAGCAAGCGTTGATCGTTCGTGAGTGCGTGGCGCCGTCAGGCGCTGATCGAGCTTCCAGAGTTGCGGGTCTGCATCGAGCAGGCCCGCACGCCGATGGCGCTCTGGATCGAGCTGAAGCTTGCTTTCGATGAGGCCGTTCGGCGTAAGGATGCGTCATCAATACGGCGGACTCTGCGTTTCGCTGACTGGTGCTGTTCGGACCGTTCGGGCCGTTTGCCCAACGATGCGTCGACGGCAGCTGTATGCGCTTTCTACGAACACCTTCCCGATGACCGGACATGCTGGCATCGATTCAGTGAATGGTTCTTTCCGCACGAATTCGAGCGTCTGCTGCCGATATTCGCCTTTCATCTTTCGGCACCGGACCTCGAGATATTGAAGAGCGCCTATGCGCAAGGACGCGACCAGCTCGTGTGAGGCGTGACTTGCCGAAAATCTTTGGTCTGGCCGAACGCGGTCATACCTCTTCTTGTGACGCCGCGTCGATGTGAGCGGGGCAACCATGACTTTCGGGCCATGGGGGTTTGCCGACCGTGAATGTAACATTATAACATTACAGTTCGATGCTCCCTCTCACCGCTTGTCCGGAATATCTGTCCCGATGAAGAAAACCACGCTTGCCCTGGGTCTTGCCCTGGCCCTGTCCGCTCCGTCCGTGTTCGCCGCCACGCAGCCGGTCGCTCCCCAGCCGGCTCCGGACGCCAACCACGGCCAGACGCAGAAGAAGGCCGTCGACCTGAATGCCGTCGAGGTCAGCACGACGCTGGACCAGTCGCGCAATGCCCTGTCGCCGGAAACCGGCAGCAGCCAGTACGTGATGACGCAGCACGCGATCCAGAAGCTGCCGTTGGGCGACGCGACGCCGGTCAATCAGGTGCTGCTGCAGGCGCCGGGCGTGGTCAAGGATTCCTATGGCGGGCTACACGTGCGCGGCGACCACGGCAACCTGCAGTACCGCATCAACGGCGTGATCATTCCCGAGTCGATCTCCGGATTCGGACAGACGCTGGACACGCGCATCATCCATACCGTGAAGCTGCTCGACGGCGCGCTGCCGGCGCAGTACGGCGAGCGCACTGCGGCAGTGGTCGACATCACCACCAAGAACGGCCATGAGCTGGGCAACGGCGGCAGTGTCGGCGTTACCGGCGGTTCGTTCGGCACCATCAACCCGAACGCCTCGGTCTGGGGCAGCCACGGACGCTGGAGCTTCTTCGGCACCGCCAACTATCTGCAGAGCGATGTCGGCATCGAGAACCCGACGCCCAGCCGCAAGCCGATCCACGATCACACCAACCAGGTGAAGGGCTTCGGTGACCTGAGCTACCTGGTCAACGATCACACCCGCGTCAGCTTCATGTTCGGTGTGACCCACAACCGGTTCGAGATCCCCAACAACCCGGATCAGCAGCCGTCGTTCCAGTACATGAATCAGACCGCGTTCAATTCGGCGGATCTGAACGAGCGCCAGAACGAGACCACGCGCTTTGGCGTGCTGTCCCTGCAGGGGCAGCTGGGCAAGACCGACTATCAGGTGTCGCTGGGCCAGCGCTACAGCAGCCTGGACTTCATGCCGGACAGGATCGGCGACCTGATGTTCAACGGCGTCAGCTCGGCCATCGACCGCAGCAACCGCGCCAGCACGCTGCAGGCCGACTTCTCCACGCCGCTCAATGACACCAACACGCTGCGCTATGGCCTCTACGGCAGTTTCGAGCGTGCACTGAGTACCAACAACGCCTACGTGTTCCCGGCCGACGCGAACGGCAACCAGACCAGCACCACGCCCATCAACATCTTCGACGGCAACCGCATCATCGCCAAGACCTGGGCCGCCTACGTGCAGGACGAATGGAGCATCGGCGACAAGTGGACCGTGAACTACGGTCTGCGCGGCGACAAGTACCAGGCCTTCCGCACCGAGAGCCAGCTCAGCCCGCGTCTGGGCGTGGTCTATCAGGCCACCGACAACACCACGGTCCACGCCGGCTACGCCCGCTACTTCACGCCACCGGCGACCGAGCTGATCAGCACCGACAACATCGCCAAGTTCGCCGGCACGACCAATGCGCTGGATGGCGCCAACGGTAACGACACGCCGTTGTCGCAGCGTTCGGACTACTTCGACCTGGGCGTGCAGCAGAACATCGGCAACAACCTGACGCTGGGTCTGGACGCCTACTACCGCAAGGTCCGCCGCCTGCAGGACGAAGGCCAGTTCGGCGCCGCGTTGGTGTATTCGACGTTCAACTACGCCAAGGGCCGCGTCCATGGCGTGGAGTTCACCGCCAACTATGCGTCGGGTCCGCTGTCGGCGTACTTCAACCTGGCGCTGAGTCGTGCCATGGGCGAGCGCGTCATCACCAGCCAGTACAACTTCGCGCCCGAAGACCTGGCCTACGTCGCCGATCACTACATTCATCTGGACCACGACCAGAAGCTGGCCTCGTCCGGCGGTGTCAGCTACGACTTCGGCGATGCCACTTCGGTCGGTGCGAACTACATCCTCGGCAGCGGTCTGCGCAAGGACGGCAGCGTGCCGAACGGCGCCTCGCTGCCGTACTACTTCCAGCTGAACCTGAGCGTGTCGCACGACTTCACCTTCGCCGACACAGGCAAACTGCACACACAGCTGGCCGTCATCAATGCACTCGACCGCACCTACGAGCTGCGTGACGGCAGTGGCATCGGCGTCGGTGCGCCGCAATTCGGTCCCCGTCGCGGTCTGTACCTGACCGTGCAGAAGCATTTCTGATCACCGTCCCCGCGGTTTGCGCGCCGCGTCCGGCCATCGTGCCGGGCGCGGTCTGCGCCCGGGAATCAGAACAGTAGAAATCGACCGGACGGGACCTTCGTTCTGCTCGGCGGGCGTTCGTCTCGGCCGTGTCCGCCGCTCGGACTTCCCGCATCGGCTATCCTTGCGGCGATGAATCCGAACGCCGTATCCATGCATTCCCACCTGCCCGAACCCGACGACGAAGAACGCGCCCACGCCGAACGGCTGGCCGAACACCTGCGCGAGGAAATCGCCGCGCAGGGACCGATGCCGTTCTCGCGCTTCATGGAGCGCTGCCTGTATGCGCCGGGACTGGGCTACTACAGTGCCGGCAAGCCGAAATTCGGCGCGGCCGGCGATTTCGTCACTGCGCCCGAGCTGGGCGATTTGTTTGCGCAGTGCGTTGCGCACACGCTGGCACCGGCGCTGCGCGAGCTCGGTCCGCAGGCCGAGATGATCGAGCTGGGCGGCGGCAGTGGTGCATTCGCCGAGGCCGCGATCAAGGCGCTCGACGCCGCCGGCGCGATGCCCTACCGCTATCGCATCCTCGAGCCGAGCGCGGATCTGCGCGAACGGCAGGGCGAACGGCTGCGCGCGGCGCTGCCGCCGAAGCTGCATGCGCGCGTGGCCTGGCTGGAGCGGCCGCCGGAACAGGCATGGCGCGGCGTGCTGTTCGCCAACGAAGTCATCGATGCGCTGCCTGCCACGCGCTTCACCCTGCATGAGGGCGAGGTGTTCGAGGAGCACGTCGAGGCCGACGAGGCGGGCCGCTTCCAGCGCAGTGCGCGTCCGGCCGATCCGCTGGTGGCCGGCGCCGTGCGTCATCTCGAACGCGCGCTGGGCGGACGTTTCGCCGAGGGCTACCGTTCCGAGCTGCTGCCGCAGTTGCCGTACTGGATGCAGGCCGTTGCCGGCACGCTGGAGGCCGGGTTGATGCTGTTCGTCGATTACGGCTATCCGCGCGCCGAGTACTACCATTCCGAGCGCACCGACGGCACGCTGCGCGCGTTCTACCGCCAACGCATGCATGCCGATGTGCTGCGTTATCCGGGGTTGCAGGATCTGACCGCGTCGGTCGATTTCACCGCGCTGGCCGAGGCCGGCGTGCAGGCTGGCTTCGAGATGGCGGCGTATCTGCCGCAGGCGCAGTTTCTGATCGCCAGCGGCTTGCAGGAGGCGTTCCAGGCCGCGCACGCGCAGGCCGCCGACGAGCAGACCCGCTACGCGCTGGCGCAGGAGGTCAAGCATCTGACCCTGCCGGGCGAGATGGGCGAGCGCTTCCAGGTGATGCTGTTCACGCGCGGTCTGCAGGCCGACGTACTGCCCGAGGACGTGCGTCTGGCGGACCGTTCGCAGCGGCTGTAGGCGCGTCCGATACCTCCGCGCGCGGCGTCATGCCGTTGCGGGTTTCTCCACTTCGGCGATGGCGCGCGTGCGGGCACGCTGCATGGCTTCGCCGATGGCTGGCCCTTGCAGCCCCTGTTCGATGAACGGTGCGGCCGTGACCGTGACCGCCGCCGCGCGCGCCGCACGCAGGAAATCGGCCTGCGGATAGGCGTCGTCAGCATGGCCGGTGCGGCCGCGGGCGTCGGCTTCGCAGGCCGTCAGGAACGTCTCCAGGCGCTGCGGGCGGCGCAGGGCATCGAGCTTGTCCAGCAGGCCGAGTACGGTCTTCGGTTTCAGCTGCAGCGCGCGGTGCGCGTGCAGATGCTCGCGGCAGACCAGCAGTCCGAGGTCGCGGTAGTCGGTTGGCAGCTTCAGGCGCTTGGCCAGCGCGCGCACAGGTTCGGTGCCGCGTTGTTCGTGCATGATGTGGCGCGGCCATTCGGCTTCCGGCGTGCGCGCCTTGCCAAGATCGTGGACCAGGGCGCAGAAGCCGACCAGGTCGTCACCGGGCGCCAGCCGTGCGGCCATGTCGAGGACCAGTTCGACGTGCACGCCGGTGTCGATTTCCGGATGGTATTCGGCGCGCTGCGGTACCCCGTACAGCGCGTCGATCTCGGGAAACAGCACACGCAGCGCGCCGGCCTGGCGCAACACCTGCAGGAAGGCCGATGGCTGCGGCTCGCGCAGCGCCTTGCGGGTCTCGGCCCAGACGCGTTCGGGCACCAGGTGATCGATCTCGCCATCGGCGGTCATGCGCTGCATCAGCGCCATGGTTTCCCCGGCGACGCGAAAGCCCAACGGTGCGTAGCGCGCGGCGAAGCGGGCCACGCGCAGCACGCGCACCGGGTCCTCGGCGAACGCCGGCGAGACGTGACGCAAAACGCGCGCTTCGAGATCGGCCGCGCCGCCGAAGGGATCGACCAGCGCGCCGTCGGCGTCCTCGGCCATGGCGTTGATGGTGAGGTCGCGGCGGATCAGGTCCTGTTCCAGTGTCACCGTCGGTTCGGCGTGGAAGGTGAAGCCATGGTAGCCGCGGCCGCTCTTGCGTTCGGTGCGCGCGAGCGCGTATTCCTCACCGCTCTCGGGATGCAGGAACACCGGGAAATCGCTGCCGACCGGCTTGTAGCCGGCTTCGATCAGTTCTTCGGGGCGTGCGCCCACGACCACGTAGTCGCGATCGGCGACGGGGCGTTGGAGCAGCTTGTCGCGGACCGCGCCGCCGACCAGATAGATGCGCATGCCGGCATTGTGCCATGCGCGCGATGCGCGCAAGCGACGGTCAGCGCGGCTGCCGGCGCATGCGGTCGAGCTGGCGTTGCCGTCCTGCGTCGGCGACCAGGATCGGCAGCAGGGTCGCGAAATGATGCGGCTTGATGCCCAGTTCTTTCAGGCCGTCGCGTTTGCCGACCGAGGCCGTGCGCAGCGACTTGAAGTTGTCCAGCGTGAAGGGCTTGCCCGGCAGCAGGCCCAGTACGCGTGCCTGCAGGCGTCCCAGCGTGTCCGGCAATCCGACCACGGCCCGGCGCAGACTGGCCGCGTCGCGGATCATGCGCACGATCTGTTCCAGCGTGTAGGTCTCTGGACCGTACAGTTCGAAGGTGCGTCGGCTGCTCAGCGTGTCGTCGGCCACGCAGCGGGCGATGGCCTCGGCGACATCGCCGGCGAAGACCGGCGCCATTAGCGCGTCCGGCCGAGCCAGCGGCATCACCGGCGCCATACGCAGCAGGGCATGGAAGCGCGAGATCAGACCATCGCCGAGACCGTAGATCACGCTCGGCTGGTAGAGGGTCCAGTCCAGCGCCGAGGCTTTCACGATGGCCTCGGCTTCGCCACGCGACTTCAGGTAATTCGACAGTCCCTGGCCGGCCTTCAGCGAACTCATCTGATGCAGGCGAGGCACGCCGCCATCGCCGCAGGCCTCGATGACGGTGCGGGTCAGCGCGACATGGACGTCGCCGAAGCGCTGGTGGCGCGTCTCGTTGAGAATGCCGACCAGATTGATCACGGCGTCGGCATCCCGGAAATGCTCGGTGAGCACGCCGCGCTCGTGGACCGAGGCGCTGCGCACGCGCACGTTGGGCAGCACTTCCAGTGCGCGGTGCTGCTCGCGGTTGCGCGAGAGCAGGGTCAGTCGATGACCGTCCGCCGCCAGCCGGGGCACCAGATAGCGGCCGACGAAACCGGTCGCACCGAGCAGAACGAGAGTCTTGGTCTTCATGTAGGCCGAATTGTGCTTGATCGCGCGACGGTCGCCTACCCTGTTCAGGGCTTGGCGGCTGTGGAGGCCGTCTGCGTGCTCGGACACTGCACGGCTTCACGCGGTGTGCTCGCGGTGGGTGGCGTGTACGGCTTGCCGAAACGCGGCATGCGCTGCGCCAGCGTCACGGTGCGCTGATGCAGGCGCCAGTCGTACAGTACGCTGAAGGCCATCACGCGGGCCACATACTCGCGCGTCTCGTGGAAGGGCATGGTGGCGACGAACAGGTCCGGCGGCAGGTCGCCGCGCGCGGACAGCCATTTGTCGACCTGCTTGGGGCCTGCGTTGTAGGCCGCGCTGGCCAGCCATGGGGCGCCGCCATAGCGCGCCGCCATCTGCGCCAGATAGTGCGTACCCAGGGCAATGTTGAGTTTCGGGTCGTACAGATCGTTGGCGCCGCCGTAGGGCAGTTTCAGGCGCCTGGCGACCCGGCGCGCAGTGCTCGGAAGCAGCTGCATGAGGCCGTAGGCGTTGGCGCCGGAGCGGGCGTCGGTCACCCAGGCGCTCTCGGCGCGGATCAGGGCGTAGGCCCAGGCTGGATCGATGCCGGCGTCCTCGGCCTGTTCGCTGACCCGATCCTGACGCGCCAGCGGGAAACGCTGGTCGTAGAGCTTGATCGCGTCGCCGCTGCTGAAGGTGAAGATGGCGCGGTCATACCAGCCGCGCTGGTAGGCCAGCATCGCCGCCTGTCGACGGGTGGCGGCGCTGGCGCCGCGCAGGGCATGCACCCATTCGCGGCGCGCCAGCTTGGGCTGGTTCACGGCATACAGTTCAAAGGCGCGGTCCAGTCCGGGGTTGGCGAGGAGGGCGGTTTCGTCAAGCGGTGCATCGGTCGCGTGCGCTGGGCAGATCGTGTACGGCTCGTGCAGGCGGTCCGCGGCGAGAAAGCCGAAATACGTGGTCTGATCCGCCAGTTCGGCGTAGGCCTTGTGGGCGGCATGCTTGTAGCCCATCGCACTCAGCGCGCGGGCGTGGAAGTAGCGCCACTCGTTGTCGTGTTGTTGCACGGCCGGCATGGCCGCGTAGGCATCGAGCACGCCTTGCCAGTCGCGCCGGGCCAGCGCCACGCGCAACCGCCAACCGCGCGTGGCGTCGCTTTGCGCGTCGGCCGGCAGGGCCCGCAGGCGCTGGATCGCGTCGTGGGTGAAGTCCGTGGCGCGGAACAGCGCCATGTCGTGTTCGATATCGCGGCGCTGGGATTTGGTGAAGTGCAGCTGGCGGCGAAGTTTTGGCCACAGTGCGTCGGCCTGGTCGCTGCTTTTGCGCGTCAAATGGCGCATGGCGATGGTGGCGGCCTGGCGGTTGCGGGTGTCGTCCGGCCAGTGCACGGCGTCGGCGGCGGCGCGCGCGGGATCGCGCAGCGCCAGCGCCAGGTGCTGGGCGTGACGGGCGTCGCGTCCGTGCAGCCAGCGCCCCAGCGAAGCCACGGTGCCGCCGCGCCCGGCGTCGACGGCGCGATCGATGCGCTGCCAAAGACGCTTGCGGGTCAGCAGTTTGTGGTCGTGCGCCCAGCTCAGGATCGGATCGCAGTCGGCGGGCAGGGAGGCGTGCTTCCACAGGCCGGCGAGATCGCGATCGAACGTCAGTGCGTGGCCGGCGGCCAGCCGGCCCTGAAGGTGATCGCAGGTCAGCGTCGCGCCGAGTCCGGGGCGATACAGCGCGTTGAAGCCGTTCCAGTCCCGACGGCGCGCCAGTTCATGCAGAAAATCGCGACGCAAGTCATGCGCCGGAAGCATGTTCGGCCAAGCCTGCAGATACGCCTCGACCTGCTTGCGGGTGACGGTACGAAGCTGGCTTTCCAGCGCCGCTGCCTGCAGGTATGGATACAACGGGTAGTGCTTGAGTGAGGTCGCCTGTTTCTTCCAGGCCGGGTCGCCGCGTTCGGCGCTGGCGTAGGCCTGGATGAAGGCGGCGCGCTGCGCCTGGCGGGACGAGGCGTGTGTCGTGTTCTTCGCGGCGTGCTGGGCAGCGGCATGAGCGGCCAGCGTCGGCAGCCCGCAACTTGCCAGCAGGGCCAGTGCGCGGAGCCCCCTTCGCGCGATATTCGGTGCGTTCGACAGCAACAATTCCATGGGCAGAATGCTTCCGTTGGCGGAGCCGGTCAGTGCATGGCCAGCTCCATGGGCAGTTCGATCTCCGCGGCGAGCGGAAGGTGGTCGGAGAAGGCGTCCGGGAGCGTCCATTGACGGCGCAGACGCAGGTCCGGAGACAGCAGAATGTGATCGATGGCGCGGCGCGGGCGCCAGCTCGGGAACGTCGGCGCGGCATCGGTGGGCGGTTGCAGCGACGTGCGCGCGAACAGGCGGCGCATCTCGCTGCTGTCCGGGTCGGTGTTGAGATCTCCCATCAGGATCACGTGTGGATGAGAGCCTAGCAATTCGGCGATGAATGCCAGCTGCCGCTCGCGTGCCTGCGGCCCCAGCGAAAGGTGGGCCACGACCACGGCCAGCGCGTCCTCGCCTTCGCCGAATCGCGCCAGTAGCGCGCCGCGTCCGCGTCCGGGCAGCGGATAGTCGACGACCTGCGTGGGTTCGAGCCGGCTGATCAGGCCATTGGCCGAATGTGCCAGGCGCGCCATCTGCCGGTTCGGTTGATGACTCCAGAACGGCATGCCGGACGACTCCGCCAGGTAGCGGGTCTGGTTGCGGAAGCCCGAGCGCAGACTGCCGGCATCGGTTTCCTGCAGGCCGATGAGGTCGAACTTCGGAAGAATGCGCGCGAGACTGTCGAGGTTGTCCTGCTTGGCGCGCGTCGGCAGCACGCTGGCCCAGCTGCGGGTCACGTACTGGCGATAGCGCTGCACGCTGGCGCCGGCCAGGATGTTGCAGCTGAGCACGCGAAGGGTTCGGGATGTGGAGCCGGTCATGGCGCCAAGGTAGCGGTCCGCGAAGGACATCGGCAAGCGGCGCGTGGTCGCGCCGCCGCCGTGTTCAGGAATGGATTCAGGAGCCTTTCTTCAGTTCGCGCTGGACCAGCCAGTGGGTCAGCTTCAGCAACTGGTCGTAGCTCTTGATGTGGTTGCTGCGGTATTTGCCGTCCACCACGATGGTCGGCGTGCCGTCGACGCCCCAGTCCCGGATCAGCGCGTTGCCGCGAGCGATGGCCATGTCGGTCTGCTTGGAATTGGCGGCCTGCAGGAACTTCGCCTTGTCGACGCCCTGACGGGCATAGAAATCGGCCAATTCGTCGAGCGTGTTGATCGGGTAGCGTTCCTCGAACTTTTCCTTGAACAGTTCCAGGTGCGTCTGCTTGAGCACGCCAAGCTGCTTCGCGGCGTAGTAGGCGCGGGCGTACGGTTCCCAGGCCGGGCTGAACGAGGCCGGCAGCAGTTTGAACTGCACGCCCTTGGGCAGCGACTTGCGCAGCTTTTCGGCATCCGGTGCGAAATGCGCGCAGTGCACGCAACCGTAGGAGAACACCTCGACCACTTCGACCTTGCCGCTGCTCGACAGCCGCTTCGGTTGCTGGATGGTCACGTACTCGTTGCCGTTGGTGAACGACGCGGCCTGGACCGAGCCGTCATCCTTGGCCGAGCAGGCGCTGGCCAGAGTGATGCCAAGCACGAGCAGGGCGATGCGTTTGATCATGGTGTTCTCCGTGAAAAGTCCTGCTGGATTCCGGTTCAGTGGCCGGAGGCTTCCTTGGCGGCCAGCCACTTGGCCAGCTCGATGGCCTGCGGTCCGCCGCCGGCGCTGCGGAAGTCGAAGCGGTACTTGCCGTCGACGACGAAGGTCGGCGTACTAGGGACACCGTAGGCCTTCAGCAGTTCATCGGCACGCTTCATCTTGGTGTTGATGCTGAACGACTTGGCCACGCCCAGGAACTGCTGTTCGTTCACGCCGTAGTGCTTGGCGAAGAACTTGGCGAAGGCGTCGATGCCGGGCCATTCGTCGCGCGATTTCGGACGGCCCGTCGAGAGGTCATAAGTGGCCAGTTCGCCGCTCTTCCAGGCGGCGTCGAAGACAGCATCGTAGCTCTTGCGGGCCACGCCCAGTGCCTGCGCGGTGTAGAAGGCACGCTGATAGACGACCCAGTTCTCATCCGGGCGGAACGCGGCCGGCAGGTACACCATGGTGGCGTAGTCGGGCAGCGATTTGCGCATGCTGTCGACCAGCGGGTGCGCGGCGTTACAGGCCGGGCAACCCCAGGAAAAGATCTCGACGACCTCGACCTTGTTGGTCGAGGTGACCTTGGGCTGGGCCGGGCTGATCACGAAGTAGTTCTTGCCGGCCACCCATTTGCCGGTGTCCTTGAAGTCGACCTTGGAGGGATCGATGGCCGGCGCGGTGGACGCGCTGTCGCTGCCGGTGTCGTCGCCGCTGGACGGAGCGGCAGCGCTGTCGCTGGCGGCCGGCGTCGCGCTGGACGACATGGCGGGACTCGCAGCCGGGGCGCTGGCGGGCGCGCTCGGTGCGGCGGCCGGCGTCGGCGCGGAAGCGGCCTTGTCGGCGTCGCTGGAGTGGGAGCCGCAGGCGGCCAGGAACAGGGAACAGATCAGGATCGGCAGTGCTTTGCGCATCGGGACTCTCCGTGGAAGAACGGCTCCCGAGCCGATGCCGGTGTCACGTTTCAGGACGGGAGCCTGTGCCCCGCCATGCAGCGGGGCGGGGTGGCTTTGCCGCGAGCGTGCCTTACGGCGCGGCGCTCTCGGCCTTGCTGTCAGCGGCGGTGTGCAGACCTTCCAGGTAGCTGGAGACGGCCGCGATATCCTGCGTGGTCAGGCGCTTGGCGATGGCGGGCATGATCTTGGAGTGATCGTCGCTGCCCCACACTGTGCCGTCGTGCCAGGCCGTCAGCGTCTTCTGCAAATACTGCGCATGCTGACCGGCCAGCTGCGGGTAGACCGCGCCCGGATTGCCGCGGCCGTCGGGGCCATGGCAGGCCATGCAGGCCGGGATGCCGCGGCTGGCGTCGCCTTCGCGGTACAGCTTGCCACCGGCCTCGGCCAGCTTCTCGTCGGCCACGCCCGGACGCGAGCGCTTGGTCATGAAGTAGGCGCCGACGTCGTCCATGTCCTGCTCCGACAGCTGCGAAGCGAAGCCCAGCATGATCGGATTCTGGCGCTTGCCGCTCTTGAAGTTGTGCAGCTGGCGCGAGATGTATTCTTCGTTCTGGCCGGCCAGCTTGGGGTACTGGGCATCGGATGAGTTGCCGTCCATGCCGTGGCAGGCGCCACACACGGCGGCCTTGGCCTGCCCCGCTTTCGCGTCCCCCGGCAGCGGACCGGTCGGCTTGGCAGGCGCGGCTGCCGCCATCTGGGCGGACGAGCCTGCCGCTGCCGGAGCGGCTTGCTGAGGGGCACTCTGCGCCATGGCCGCGCCAGCGACCAGAGTGGCGGCCAGAGCCACTACACGCCGAAAACTCATACACTGTCTCCCGAAAGCCCGGTACTGCATTGGGGTTATGACTAAACTTCAGAATTATCCCCGCGCGCAAGGGGCCGGTCAAACGACCGGCATCCGCGCCGGTTCCAGCACAAGGTTTCCCCGATGAGTTCCAATCCGCTACAACGCGCGCGCTTCGCACTGGCCGCGCACAAGGTCACACAGTTACCGGACGACGCCGGCGCCGAGGTGGCCTTCGCCGGCCGCTCCAATGCCGGCAAGTCCAGCGCGCTCAATGCGCTGACCGGCCAGCGTGCGCTGGCGCGCACGTCGAAGACACCCGGACGCACGCAGCAGATGGTGGTGTTCACGCTCGACGAGCACACGCGGTTGGTCGATCTGCCGGGCTACGGTTACGCCAAGGTGCCGGAGTCGCTGCGCGCGCACTGGCGCAAGGAGATCGACGCCTACCTCAATCAGCGAGAAAGCCTGCGCGGCGTGGTGCTGATCGCCGACATCCGTCACGAGCTGAAGGAGTTCGACCGCCAGATGCTGCACTTCTGCAGCGCCAGCGGCCTGCAGTGCCATCTGCTGCTGACCAAGGCGGACAAGCTTTCGCGCGGTCAGGCTGCCGCGGCCGTGGAGCGCGCCCGCACCCTGTGCCGTCGCGAGGGTTGGCCCGCCAGCGTGCAGAGTTTCTCCTCCAGTGCCGGCAGCGGTCTGGAGTCGGCGCGCGAGACCATCATGACGATGCTGGAAGGGGCGCCGGATGCCGAGGCTTCGGCTTAACCGGCTTCGTCGGCCGCGTTCACGGCCGCCATGAACACCGTGCAGAGCTGCTCCATGCCGGCGCGATCGGCGTCGTCGAAGCGGTCCACGTGTGGGCTGTCCACGTCCCACACGCCCAGCAGCGAGCCGTCCGCGCGCACCAGCGGCACGACGATCTCCGACTGCGAGGCGGCGTCGCAGGCGATGTGGTCGGCGAAGGCGTTGACGTCCTCGACGACCTGGGTCTCGCGCGTCTGCGCAGCCGTGCCGCACACGCCGCGTCCGAGCGCGATGCGCACGCAGGCGGTCTGCCCCTGGAACGGGCCGACCACCAGTTCCTCGCCGTCGAAGAAGTAGAAGCCGGCCCAGTTGACCATCGGCAGCGCGTGATACAGCAGTGCGGCGAAATTGGCCGCGTTGGCGATCAGGTCGCGCTCGCCGTGCAGCAGGCCACGGGCCTGGGTGGCCAGTTCGGCGTAGGCGGCGGGCTTGTCGGTGAAGTCGAGCGGCTCGGCTTGGAACATCGGAACGGGCTCCTGGGGACGACGTAGTATCCTCACATGGTGACGAATCCGGTCGCTGCAATGGCGACGCTTCCATCTTTAACGTGATCATCATGAATGAAACGCATATCGCGGGTATGCCCGCTGTGCGCGGCGTGTTCATCGCCGGCACCGACACCGAAATCGGCAAGACCCACGCCAGCGTGGCCCTGATCCACGCGTTGCGCGGCGCGGGCCTGAACGTCTGCGGCATGAAGCCGGTCGCCAGCGGTTGCGACGCCACGCCCGACGGGCTGCGCAATGCCGACGCCGTCGCGCTGCAGGCGGCCAGCGATCCGCAGCCCCCGTACGCGCAGGTCAATCCGTTCGCCATGAACGCGCCGGTGTCGCCGCACCTGGCCGCGCGCGAGGACGGCGTGACGGTGACGATGGAACCGATCCGTGCGGCCTACGACGCGCTGGCCGCACAATGTGACATCACCGTGGTCGAGGGCATTGGCGGCTGGATGGTGCCGTTGCGCGACGATCTGCTGGCCTCGGCGATTCCCGAGGCGCTGGAGCTCCCGGTGATCCTGGTCGTCGGGCTGCGCCTGGGCGCGCTCAACCACGCGCTGCTCAGCGCGCGTGCGATTCAGGCCGACGGCCGCCGTCTGCTGGGCTGGATCGGCAATCGCGTCGATCCCGCCATGGCCATGGCCGACGCCAACATCGACACGCTGCGCGCGCGGATGCCGGCGCCGTGCCTGGGCGTGCTGGAGCATGGGCCGTCACCGCAAGCGGCCGCCGCGCGCCTGCAGGACGCGGTTGCCGCGTTGCGCTGAATTGACGCTCGCGTGCGGGCACGGCACTTGGTGCCGGGCGTTCGGCGCAGGTAGAGTGGCCGGTGGTCTATCGTTTTCGGCCCCGGCCGGAATCCAGTTTTCGTCTGCAAGGGATCCATTCGCGATGTACAGCATGCGTACCATCACACTTGCCGCCGCGATCGCCGCCGTCGTGGCGGTGACCGGCTGCTCGCAGTCTTCTTCTCCGTCCGACAAGGCGGCCGCCGGCTCGCAGGCCAGCGCCCCCGCGCCGACCGGCTCGGCGCCGGCCAAGACGCGCGAGAATCCGCTACTCACCAAGAGCGACCTGCCGTTCCAGGCGCCGCCGTTCGACAAGATCAAGGACAGCGATTTCGCGCCCGCCTTCGAGCAGGGCATGAAGGAACAGCTGGCCGAAGTGCAGAAGATCGCCGACAACCCGGCCAAGCCGACCTTCGACAACACGCTGGTGGCGATGGAGAAGTCGGGCCAGACCCTGAACCGCGTGCAGATGGACTTCAACGCGCTGTTCTCGGCCAACTCCGATGACGCGCTGAGCAAGGTCAACGAGGACATGGCGCCGAAGCTGGCCGCGCACAGCGACGCGATCTACCTCAACGACAAGCTGTTCCAGCGTATCCAGACGCTTTACAACGAGCGTGACTCGCTCAAGCTCGATCCCGAGTCCGAACGTCTGCTGGAGTGGTACTACAACGACTTCGTGCATCACGGCGCCAAGCTGTCCGACGCCGACAAGGTCAAGCTCAAGAGCCTCAACGAGCAGGCTTCCAAGCTCGAGTCGCAGTTCGTCAACAAGCTGCTGGCCGCGACCAAGGCCGGTGCGCTGGTGGTCGACGACAAGTCCAAGCTGGACGGCCTGTCCAAGGGCGAGATCGCCGCGGCCGCACAGGCGGCCAAGGCCCGCGGTCTGACCGGCAAGTGGGTGCTGCCGCTGCAGAACACCACGCAGCAGCCGGCGCTGGCCGAGCTGACCAATCGCGACGTGCGTCACCAGCTGTTCGAGAACAGCTACATGCGCACCGAGAAGGGCGGTCCGAACGACACCCGCAAGACCATCGCCGAACTGGCCAAGGTGCGCGCCGAGAAGGCCAAGCTGCTGGGTTACCCGAACTTCGCGGCATGGAAGCTCGAGGACCAGATGGCAAAGACGCCGGACGCCGTGCTGAAGTTCGTGCGTGCGCTGGTGCCGCCGACCATGGCCAAGGCCCGCCACGAGGCCGGCGAGCTGCAGTCGATGATCGACAAGAGCGGCAAGCACTTCAAGCTGCAGGCCTGGGACTGGGAGTTCTACGCCGAGAAGCTGCGCAAGGCCAAGTACGACCTGGATCAGAATCAGGTCAAGCCGTACTTCGAAGTCGACAACGTGCTCAAGAACGGCGTGTTCTACGCCGCCCACGAGCTGTACGGCCTGACGTTCAAGGAGCGCAAGGACATCCCGGTCTACAACCCGGACGTGAAGGTGTTCGAGGTCTTCGACAAGGACGGCAAGCCGCTGGGCCTGTTCTACGCCGACTACTTCAAGCGCGACAACAAGCAGGGCGGCGCGTGGATGGACAACCTGGTCGGCCAGTCCAAGCTGCTGGGCACCAAGCCGGTCATCTACAACGTGTGCAACTTCACCAAGCCGGCGCCGGGTCAGCCCGCGCTGATCAGCTGGGATGACGTGACCACGATGTTCCACGAGTTCGGCCACGCGCTGCACGGTTTCTTTGCCAGCCAGCAGTATCCGAGCCTGTCCGGCACCAACGTGGCGCGCGACTTCGTCGAGTTCCCGTCGCAGTTCAACGAGCACTGGGCCAGCTATCCGCAGGTGTTCAATCACTACGCCAAGAACTACAAGACCGGCGAGCCGATGCCGAAGGAACTGGTGGCCAAGCTGCACAAGGCGGCCAAGTTCAACCAGGGCTACGCGCTGGGCGAGCTGCTGTCGGCCTCGCTGCTGGACATGAGCTGGCACATGATCCCGGCCGACGCACCGCTGAAGGACGTCGACAAGTTCGAGGCGCAGGCGCTGAAGGACAACCACACGGATCTTTCGTACCTGCCGCCGCGTTACCGCTCCAGCTACTTCATGCACATCTGGGGCAACGGCTACTCGGCTGGTTACTACGCGTACCTGTGGACCGAGATGCTGGACGACGACGCCTACCAGTGGTTCGAGAACCACGGCGGCATGACCCGCGCCAACGGTCAGCGCTTCCGCGACATGATCCTGTCGCGCGGCAACACCGAGGACCTGGGCAAGATGTTCCGCGACTTCTACGGCAAGGACCCCGAAGTGGGCCCGATGCTGAAGGATCGCGGGCTGAAGTAAGCTGCCGCGTCATGCAGTAACGAAAAAGGCCGGCGTCATGCCGGCCTTTTTCATGGGAGCGGCGCGGGTGCGTCGCTCAGTAGGCGAATTCGCGGAACACCGGATCGACGCTGCCGTTCCACGGGCCGTGGAACAGTTCCAGCTTGCGCTCGGCCGGAGTCTGGCCGGACTGGGCCAGTTCCAGCAGCGGCTGCAGGAAGATGGTCTCGTCGGCGCCGTGCTCGTTGTGCTGTGCGCGGCGCTTCAGGCCATGGCCCGCGATGTTCAGCGTCTCCAGCGCCAGGTCGCGCACTGTGCCGTTGCGGAACGGCAGCTTCAGCGCCTGCTTGGGCACGCCGTCGCGCAGGGCGTTGCGCTCGGTCATGGTGAAATCCTTGACCAGATCCCAGGCGGCGTCCAGCGCGGTGTCGTCGTAGAGCAATCCGACCCACAGCGCGGGCAGCGCGCACAGGCGGTTCCACGGGCCACCGTCGGCGCCGCGCATTTCCAGGAAGCGCTTCATGCGCACTTCCGGGAAGGTGGTGGTCAGGTGGTCGTCCCAGTCGCGCAGGGTCGGCGTCACGCCCGGCAGTTCCGGTAGCTTGCCGGCGAGGAAGTCGCGGAAGCTGCGTCCGGCGACGTCTACCGGCTGGCCGTTCTGCATGGTGAAGTACATCGGCACGTCGAGGATGTAATCGACCCAGCGTTCGTAGCCGAAGCCGTCCTCGAACACGAAGTCGAGCATGCCGGTGCGGTCCGGGTCGGTGTCGGTCCACACGTGCGAGCGGTAGCTGAGGTAGCCGTTGGGCTGGCCGTCGGTGAACGGCGAGTCGGCGAACAGCGCGGTGGCCACCGGCTGCAGCGCCAGGGCGACGCGGAACTTCTTCACCATGTCCGCTTCGCTGGAGAAATCCAGATTCACCTGCACGGTGCAGGTGCGCGTCATCATGTCCAGGCCGAGATCGCCGCGCGTGGGCATGTAGCGGCGCATGATGGCGTAGCGGCCCTTGGGCATCCACGGCATCTCCTCGCGCTTCCACTTGGGCTGGAAGCCCATGCCGAGGAAGCCGAGGCCGAGTCCGTCGGCGATCGAACGCACTTCCTCCAGATGGCCGTTCACCTCGCGGCAGGTCTGGTGGATGGTCTCGAGCATGGCGCCGGACAGTTCCAGCTGACCGGCCGGCTCCAGCGTGATCGATGCGCCGTCGCGCGCCAACGCCACGGGTAGTTCGCCCTCGCGGGCGATGTCCCAGCCGTGGCGGGCGGCGATGCCTTCGAGCAGAGCGCGGATGCCCTGTTCGCCCTCGTAGGTCGGCGGTCGCAGATCACTCTGGCGGAAACCGAACTTCTCGTGTTCGGTGCCGATGCGCCAGGCGGCGCGGGGTTTTTCGCCGCTGGCGATGTATTCGGTCAGTTGACGCGGGTCGGTGATCGGCGTGGCCTTGGCGGAGCTGGGGATGGACACCGGGAATCCTTGCAAGAACGGTCCGCACCACTGTGGGGGCGACGGCAGCGAATTGAAAGGGGGCGCCCGTGATCAGACTGTTTCGCCGGGACGGAATTGCAGGGCGAGTCCGTTCATGCAGTAGCGCAGACCGGTCGGCGGCGGTCCGTCGCGGAACACGTGGCCCAGGTGACCGCCGCAACGGCGGCAGTGCACCTCGGTGCGCGCCATCAGCAGGCGGGTGTCGCGGTGGGTACCGATGGCGTTGGGTAGCGGCTTCCAGAAACTCGGCCAGCCGGTGCCCGAGTCGTACTTGGTCTTGGAGCTGTACAGCGCTAGGGCGCAGCCCGCGCAGTGATAGACACCGGCGCGCTTTTCGTGATCCAGGGGGCTGCTGTAGGGCGGTTCCGTGCCGGCTTCGCGAAGAATGTGGAACTGCGCAGGCGTCAGGCGCTGGCGCCACTGCGTCGGGGTCAGCTTCCAGGCACCGGATGCGGGTGGGCGTTCGGTGGCGTGGCCGTTTCGGCACGCGCTCAGCAGCACTACGGCGCTGCCGGCGCCGGTGGCCATCAGGAATCGGCGTCGTTGCATGGTCGGCCTCCTTGGGGCGTCGTCCATGCATACGGACCGTGTCCGCCGGCAGATACTTACACGCGGGGATCGATGGCGGGTGCGCTCATTGACGCACGGCGGCGTAGTCGCGTGCGTTCTCGTCCCATGCGGGCGCGTCGAGGATGGCCGGCAGTACCTCCGCCGGCGTGGCCACGCGTTGCCACATCTGCGCGTGCTCGGGATTCATGAAGCGGGCGTCGATGACCTGGCGCATGAACGCATCCAGCGGTGCGTAGAAGTCCAGCGTGTCGAGCAGGATGATCGGGTTGAGATAGATGCCCAGCCGCTTGAGCGTGATGGCCTCGAACAGTTCTTCCAGCGTGCCGCAACCGCCGGGCAGGGCGACGACCGCATCCGAGCCGGTCAGCAGGCGATGCTTGCGCTCGCGCATGTCCTCGACCAGCTGTAGTTCGGTCAGGCCCGGATGTCCCCATTCCAGATCGGCCATGAAGCGCGGCAGCACGCCGGTGACACGGCCATCGACATCCAGCGCACCGTCGGCCACCGCGCCCATCGAGCCGCGCGAGCCACCGCCGTAGACGATGCTGTGCCCGCTTTCGGCCAGTCGCCGGCCGAGATCACGTGCGGCATCGCGGTAAATCGGGTCGGCGTGGTCGGACGAGGCGCAGTAGACGCAGATGCGCATGACGGATTCCTGCAGGCGGGGTTGCGGGAATTATGCCGCAGTCGACGCGCATGGCGGGCCGGACACGAAAAAGCCGGCGCGGGGCCGGCTCTCTCGCAAAGCATGACGGCGGAGCCGTCAGCGCTTCATGGCGTTGAAGAACTCGTCGTTGGTCTTGGTGTTCTTCATCTTGTCGAGCATGAACTCGATGGCCGCCAGTTCGTCCATCGGATGCAGCAGCTTGCGCAGGATCCAGATCTTCTGCAGCAGGTCCGGCGCGATCAGCAGGTCCTCGCGGCGGGTGCCGGAGCGGTTGATGTCGATGGCCGGGTACACGCGCTTCTCGGAGATGCGGCGGTTCAGGTGCACTTCCATGTTGCCGGTGCCCTTGAACTCCTCGTAGATCACCTCGTCCATCTTGCTGCCGGTGTCGATCAGCGCGGTGGCGATGATGGTCAGGCTGCCGCCTTCCTCGACGTTGCGCGCGGCGCCGAAGAAGCGCTTCGGGCGCTGCAGGGCGTTGGCGTCGACGCCGCCGGTGAGCACCTTGCCGGAGCTGGGCACCACGGTGTTGTAGGCGCGCGCGAGGCGGGTGATGGAATCGAGCAGGATGACCACGTCCTTCTTGTGCTCGACCAGGCGCTTGGCGCGTTCGATCACCATCTCGGCGACCTGCACGTGGCGCACGGCCGGCTCGTCGAAGGTCGAGCTGATGACCTCGGCGCGCACCGTGCGCTGCATCTCGGTCACTTCTTCCGGGCGCTCGTCGATCAGCAGGATGATGACGTGGGCGTCGGGGTGGTTGGTGGTGATCGCCTGGGCCACGTTCTGCAGCATCATCGTCTTGCCGGCCTTGGGCTGGGAGACGAGCAGGCCGCGCTGGCCGCGACCGATCGGTGCGATCAGGTCGATGATGCGGCCGGTGATGTCCTCGGTCGAACCGTTGCCGCGCTCCAGGTGGAACGCCGTGCGCGGGAACAGCGGGGTCAGGTTCTCGAACAGGATCTTGTTCTTGGAGGCCTCCGGCGGATCACCGTTGATGGTCTCCACGCGCAGCATCGCGAAGTAGCGCTCGCCTTCCTTCGGCGGACGCACGCGGCCGGTGATGTAGTCGCCGGTGCGCAGGTTGAAGCGACGGATCTGACTGGGGCTGACGTAGATGTCGTCGGGGCCGGCCAAGTAGGACTCGTCGGCCGAGCGCATGAAGCCGAAGCCGTCCTGCAGGATCTCCAGCACGCCCTCGGCCCAGATGCCGCCGCCGGAGCGGGCATGAGCCTTGAGGATGTTGAAGATGACGTCCTGGCGACGGGCGCGGGCGACGCCTTCGTGGGCGCCCAGTTCGTCGGCCGTTTTCAGCAGCTCGATGGCGTTCTTGCGCTTGAGCTCGGTCAGGTTGATGACGCGGTCGTCGCTGCCGGCGTCGTGGTTCTCGTCATCGTCCATCGGCAGGCCGGCGTGACCGCCACGCGCGTTGCCGCGGTTGCCACCACCGCCACCACCACCACGGTCGTTGCGACGACGACGGCCGCGACGCTCGTTATTGCTGTTGCCGCGGTTGTTGCGCGATTTGTTGCGGCTCTCGCCGCCCTGCTGCGACGACGACTTGCCCTGATTCTCGCCGTCACTGCCGGAGGACGACTTGTCGCCGCCATCGCTGCTGCCGGACGCCGGAGCGGGCGCAGGTGTGCTGGGAGCGGGTGCCGGTGCGGGTGCCGGAGCGGGCGTCGGCGCCGGGGCGGGCGCGTCGCTGGCTGGCTTCGCGGCCTTGTCGGCGGCCTTGGCGCGCGTGCGCTTGGGCTTGGGCTTGGCCGGCTTCTCGGCTGCCGGGGAATCGGCCGGACGCGGGGTCTCGGGGCTGGACTTGGTATCGGTATCGGACACGA
This sequence comes from Oleiagrimonas citrea, assembly GCF_012395255.1. Taxonomy (GTDB): domain Bacteria; phylum Pseudomonadota; class Gammaproteobacteria; order Xanthomonadales; family Rhodanobacteraceae; genus Oleiagrimonas; species Oleiagrimonas citrea. The sequence continues at coordinate 412,972 of NZ_JAAZQD010000002.1, read as the reverse complement.
ACGGACCTCGCAGGGCGCCGTGGAAAAAAGGAGGGATCGGGGATCTTTCGGATGCGAGGGCACGAACGGCCCGTCGTCAGGATTGGCAATCTAGCACTGCGAGCGGTTGGTCGCAATCATCCGGCCGCGCGGCGTCTTGCGCCGCAGCGGCCGGGTGCGGTGCGCTCAGAGCAGGCCGTCGACCATCTGCGTGATGCGGCCCTTCGGCACGGCGCCGACCTGGGTCGCTTCGACCTTGCCGCCCTTGAACACCATCATGGTCGGCACGCCGCGCACGTTGTAGTTCACGGCGGTCTTCTGGTTCTGGTCGATATCGACCTTCACGATCTTGACGCGGCCCTGGTAGTCCTTGGCCACTTCGTCGAGGATCGGCGCGATGGCCTTGCACGGGCCGCACCAGGGGGCCCAGAAATCGACCAGGACGGGGATGTCCGAATTCAGGACCTCGGTCTCGAATTCGCTTTCATTGATGTGGGTGATCAGATCGCTCACTGCGGATCTCTCCGTGGTTACGGGTGGGGTCGCGCCGGGGCCTGCGCACGCGGCGTTCGGCATCGGCTACACTATGTCACCCACAGATGGCGGGTGGGGCTGGATAAATCAAGCGGACGGCCGTTGCGGCTGACGCTCATTCCAGCGCAACTCGGGACGGGATTCAAGCCGACGCGAAGACAGTCGGCGGTCGCGCCCCGGCTCCCGGATTCGCCCGAGAACAGGCGCGCAGGCACGCGCCGGCCGAGCGCTCGGGCGCCGGATGGCCCCCGCACCGACCCCTTTTCACGGCCGCGCCGACGCACGGCGCGCCGCACAACGCCGCGGGCCCGTGGCTCGCAGGCTGGACCAGGATTTATGGCTGAACACGTACTCACCGACACTTTCTTCGAAAATCTCGACCTGCATCCGACCCTGCAGCAAGGTATTCATGCCAGCGGCTTCGTCCGTTGCACGCCGATCCAGTCGCTGACCCTGCCGGTCGCGTTGAAAGGCCGTGATGTCGCCGGCCAGGCGCAGACCGGCACCGGCAAGACCTGCGCGTTCCTGGTGGCGATGATGAATCGCCTGCTGACCCGGTCAGCCATGGCCGACCGCAAGGACAGCGACCCGCGCGCCCTGGTCATCGCGCCGACCCGTGAACTGGCGATCCAGATCGAGAAGGACGCCCGCGCCATCGGTCGTGATACCGGCCTGCGCATCGCCCTGATCTACGGCGGCGTCGACTATGACAAGCAGCGCCAGCAACTGCGCGATGGTTGCGACATCATCATCGCCACGCCCGGCCGTCTGCTCGACTACTACAAGCAGCACGTGTTCACGCTGAACTCGGTCGAGGTCATGGTGATCGACGAGGCCGACCGCATGTTCGACCTCGGCTTCATCAAGGACGTGCGCTACATCTTCCGCCGCCTGCCGGGGCGCGACGAGCGCCAGGTGCTGCTGTTCTCGGCCACACTCAGCCACCGTGTGCTGGAACTGGCCTACGAGCACATGAACGAGGCCGAGAAGCTGGTGGTGGAGACGGACAATGTCACCGCCGACAAGGTCCGCCAGGTGGTGTACTTCCCGGCCAAGGAAGAGAAGATGCCGCTGCTGCTGAATCTGTTGGCGCAGCACAAGCCCGAGCGCAGCATCGTGTTCGCCAACACCAAGGCCGCCGTCGAACGCATCAAGGAGCGCCTGCGCAAGCAGGGCTACAGCGTCGGCGCACTGTCCGGCGATGTGCCGCAGGTCAAGCGTCAGAAGTTGCTGCAGCGCTTCAAGGACAGCCAGATCGATACGCTGGTGGCCACCGATGTGGCCGCCCGCGGTCTGCACATCCCGCACGTCAGCCACGTGTTCAACTACGACCTTCCGCAGGACGCCGAGGACTACGTGCACCGTATCGGCCGCACCGCGCGCCTGGGCGCCGAGGGCGATGCCATCAGCTTTGCCTGCGACCTGTACGCCATGGGCCTGCCCGACATCGAGGCCTACATCGAGCAGAAGATTCCGGTCGAGTCCATCGATCCGGCCATGCTGAAGATGCCGCGCCCGTTGCCGCAGGCGGCGAATGCCGCGCAGGGCAAGGACGAGGACGCGAGCGAGGGAGCTGAAGAGAGCAGCACCGAGGGCGCATCGACGGCATCCGCGCAGGGTTCTGCCGAGGGCGCGCCGCGCAAGCGCCGTCGCCGACGTCGCGGCAAGAAGCCGGCATCCGGTGAGGCCGGCAACGCTTCGTCCGCGAATGCGCCGCAGAAGGCTTCCAGCAGCGAGGCCACTTCGGCCTCCGCGTCGTCCTCGAACAACGAGGCTTCGTCCGCACAGAGCAGCGACAAGCCGGTGACCGAAGAGGCTGGCGACAAACCTCGTCGCCGCCGCCGCCGTGGCGGCCGCGGTCGGGGCCGTGGCGGCGAGCCTGCGCAGGACCGCAACCATGCGGCGGCTCAGGGCGGCAAGCGCAAGCAGACTGACGCGGACAACCGTTCCTCGCGCGGCGATTCGCGCCGTCGCGGCGGGAGCGAAGTCGACAAGGCCGGCAACAGTGCGAAGTCGGGCGGAAGCCGTCAGGTGCATGCCGAGCCGGCGTCGTCCGGCGAGTCCAAGCCGAAGAAGAAGGTGGGCTTCTTCCGCCGTCTGTTCGGCGGTCGCTGATTCGCTTCGAAGCCTTTCGAACGCGGGCGTGGTGCGCATCGACATGAACGATTCGCGCACCGCGTCTATGGCAACGCGGCGCGGGCACGGTATGCTCGCGTTTTTGCAGGCAACGCGGCGTCCGTGATCCGTTTCGACCAGGTCAGCAAGCGCTATCCCACCGGCCAGGAAGCCCTCAGCGGGCTGTCGTTCCATGTCGAGCCGGGCGAGATGGTCTTCGTTACCGGCCATTCGGGCGCGGGCAAGAGCACATTGCTGAAGTTGCTGGCGATGATCGAGCGCCCCACGCGCGGCAGCGTCACCGTCGACGGCCGCAATCTGGCCACGGCGCGCGCGAGCGCGATTCCCAGACTGCGCCGCAAGCTGGGCATGGTGTTCCAGGATCATCGTCTGCTCATGGACCGCACGGTGTTCGCCAATGTCGAACTGCCGCTTGTGATCGCCGGCATCGCGCCGGCCGAGCGCGCCCGTCGGGTGCGTGCGGCGCTGGAGAAGGTCGGGCTGCTGGCCTACGAGAAACAGGCGCCGGCCCTGCTTTCCACGGGCGAACAGCAGCGCGTCGGCATCGCCCGCGCCATCGTCGCCAAGCCGCCGTTGATCATCGCCGACGAGCCGACCGGCAATCTCGATCCGCGGCTGGCCGCCGAGATCATGGGGCTGTTCGACCAGTTCCAGAAGATCGGCACCACGGTGCTGGTGGCCAGTCACGACCTGATGCTCATCAAGCGCACGCGCAAGCGGGTGTTGGTGCTCGATCATGGCCGCCTGGTCGATGATGTGCCGGCGACCGAGGTGATGGCCTGATGGCGCGTGCGCAGCGCGAGCCGGGCACCGCGCGCACTCGTCCGCGTCGCGTCGCGGTCTGGGGCGAGCAGCATGCCTGGGGTTTCATAGCCAGCCTGCGGAGGCTCACCGGACGTCCGCTGAGTACCCTGCTGACCGTCACGGTGATGGGCTTCGCGCTGGCGCTGCCGCTGACCTTCGCGCTGTTGCTGGGCAATCTGCAGCGGCTGGGGTCCGCGCTGGGCCAGACCCAGGCCATCAGCGTGTTCATGCAGACGGATGGTCACGCCAGCGATGCCAAGGCGCTGGCGGACAAGTTGCGCGGGCGCGACGAGGTCGATGCCGTCGACGTGCGCACGCCCAAGCAGGGCATGGCCGAGCTGGCCACCATGCAGGGCTTCAGCGATGCGTTGAAATCGCTCGACTACAACCCGTTGCCCTACGTCGTGGTGATTCGCCCGGTGGCGCACATCGATGCCGGTCAGGCCGCGAAGTTGATCGCCTGGCTGCGCACGCAACCGGGTGTGGATCAGGTGCAGGACGATGGCGCATGGCGTCAGCGTCTGGATGCTCTGCTCGCGGTCGGCACACGCGCGGTGTTGCTGCTGGCGGTGCTGCTGGCTATCGCTGCGCTGCTGGTGGTCGGCAACAGCGTGCGCCTGGATATCCAGGGGCGCAGTGACGAGATCGCGGTGCTGCGTCTGGTCGGCGCCAGTCCGGCGTTCGTGCGTCGCCCCTATGTCTATGCCGGTCTCTGGTACGGTCTGGCGGGCGGCGTGGTCGCCACCCTGCTGACGCTTCTGCTGGAATGGGCGTTGGCCGCACCGGTGGCGCGTCTGGCCGCAAGCTATGGTGGCCGGCTGGACTTCGGTGGTTTGCCGTGGGGGCTGCTGGCGTTGGTGCCGGTGCTGGCCGCGGCGTTGGGTTGGCTCGGCGCACGGCTGGTTTGTGCGCGACAATTGCGGCGACCGGGATGAGTCGTACACATACACGGGGGCATGCATGAAGGGCGACATCAGTCGACACATTGCCAGCGCGGAACCGCGCGTCATGGTGGTCGACGGTTCGAAAGTCGTACGCCGGCTCATCGAGCAGGTGCTGAGCAAGGAGTTGCCGGAAGCGACGGTGGTCTGCTGCGGAAGCGGTGAGGAAGCGCGCGCGGCGCTCGAGGACGGCGTGGTCGATTTCGTCACGGTGTCCCTGCGGCTGCCGGACATCGACGGCATCGAACTGGCCCGGCACATCCGCGAGCAGGTCACGCAGACCTACGTGCCCATCGTGGTGATTTCCGGCGACGTCGACCAGCGCCTGCGCGACCGCAGCCTGGGCGATGCCGTTACCGACTATTTCGACAAGTCGCTGGGCTTCAAGGCCCTGGCTGACTTCATCCGCGGCTACGTGCGCCCGGACGATCAGGCCGAGGGCGAGGTCCTGTATATCGAGGACAGCCGCGTCGTCGCCCTCGCCACGCGACGCATGATGGAGAAGCACGGCCTCAGCGTGTTGCACGACATCAGCGTCGAGGACGCGCTGGCGCGGCTGGAGACGGCCAAGGTGCAGGGCCGCATCGGCGCCGATGTGGTGTTGACCGACGTCACCCTGAAAGGCGAGCTGACCGGCGGCGACCTGCTGCGCAAGCTGCGCGGCGAATACGGCTACAACAAGGGGCAGCTTCCGGTGCTGGTGATGACCGGCGACGACAACCCCGACAAGCAGGCCGAGTTGATCCGCGCCGGCGCCAATGACCTGGTCGAGAAGCCGGTCGAGGAGCGCCTGCTGATGACCAAGTTGCTGTTCCAGCTGCGGGTATCGCGCCATTTGCGCGAACGGGCTGCGGCCACGGCGGAGTGAACCGATCAAGGATGAAGCGATGAGCGAACTGCGACTGGAACCCTCCTGGAAGCAGCGCGTGGGCGACTACTTCCAGCGACCGGACATGCAGGCGCTGGGGGACTTCCTGCGCGCCGAGAAGCGCGCTGGCAAGGAGATCTATCCGCCCGGCGGGGAAATCTTCGCAGCGTTCGACCACACGCCGTTCGACATGGTGAAAGTCGTGATCCTGGGCCAGGACCCGTATCACGGTCCGGGCCAAGCACACGGCTTGTGTTTCTCCGTCCGTCCCGGCGTGCCGGCGCCACCCTCGCTGGTCAATATCTTCAAGGAAATCGAGAATGATCTCGGTATCCCGCGTCCGGATCACGGTTGCCTGACGCCCTGGGCCGATCGCGGCGTGTTGCTGCTCAACACCGTGCTGACGGTGGAACGCGGCCAGGCCGCATCGCATCGCGGAAAGGGCTGGGAAGGGTTCACCGACCACGTCATCGATGTGCTGAACCAGGAGCGCGAAAACCTGGTCTTCCTGCTCTGGGGCAGCCACGCCGGCAGCAAGGCGAAGCGCATCGACAGCCGGCGCCACGGCATCCTGCGGGCACCGCATCCCTCGCCGTTGTCGGCGCACCGCGGCTTTCTCGGCTGCGCGCATTTTTCCCGCGCGAATCAGTACCTGGAAGCCCACGGCCAGACGCCGATCGACTGGTCGCTGCCGCCGCTGGAAACGCTGCGACAGACCGCCACAGATTGACTTTGTCTGGACTTGGTGTACTATTAAGTACAGTTATGCGGCGCCGGAACTTTCCCGGCTCCTTAGCACTCCAACCTTTAGAGTGCTAGTCTGAACGTTCCTCAGGAGGTTCGAGTTCATGAATCAGGCCCTGGTTGCCAACAATCTGCCGATCCCCAGTGTTGCCGGCAGCCTCGACGCGTATATTTCCGCGGTGCATCGCATCCCGGTATTGAGCGCCGAGGAAGAGCAGCAGCTGGCCGAGCGCTACCACGCTGAGGAAGATCTCGGCGCGGCCAAGCAGCTGATTGCCGCTCATCTGCGCTTCGTGGTTCACGTCGCGCGCGGTTATTCCGGTTACGGCCTGCAGCTGGCCGACCTCATTCAGGAAGGCAACATCGGCCTGATGAAGGCGGTCAAGCGGTTCGACCCCGACCACGGCGTGCGCCTGGTGAGCTTCGCGGTGCACTGGATTCGTGCCGAGATGCACGAGTTCATCCTCAAGAATTGGCGCATCGTCAAGGTCGCCACGACCAAGGCGCAGCGCAAGCTGTTCTTCAACCTGCGCAAGAGCAAGAAGCGTCTGGGCTGGATGAACGCCGGCGAGGTCAAGACGGTGGCCGAGGAACTCGGCGTGCCGGAGAAGACCGTGCTGGAGATGGAATCGCGCCTGTCCGGTCGCGACGTCGGTTTCGACGCGCCGGTGGATGCCGATGACGATGCGCGCCCGTCGCCGTCCACGTTCCTGATCGACGACAACGCCGATCCGTACCAGAACGTGGCCGACGCCAGTCAGGCCGAAAGCCGCCATGACACGCTGTCCGAGGCACTGCAGGATCTGGATGACCGCTCGCGTGACATCATTCAGCGCCGCTGGCTGACCGACGACAAGGCCACGCTGCAGGAACTGGCCGATGAGTACGGCGTTTCCGCCGAGCGCATCCGCCAGATCGAGGCTGCGGCCATGAAGAAGATGCGGGGCGTGTTCGCCGCCTGAGCGCGCGGACTCGATACCACATCCGAACGGCCCCGCATTGCGGGGCCGTTTTTTTATGCTCGAGATGTTTGGCTGACCCGCCTGGTATGTGCGTCGCACGGCCCGAGGACTAGGCCGAATTGCGGACGCTACGCGTCGACAACAGTGCTATCGTCGCCAGCAGCGAGACAAGGGTGCTCTGGACTCGCTGGATCGGCAAGGGCGTTACACGGCGGGACCGGGTGAAGGTCCGGTCCCATGACGGGTTGCCAGCATGGGGGCGCTATGAACTACGACAGAAAGTTTCTGCTGTGGGCGCTGGGTTTCGCGGTGTTCGGTTTGTGTGTGGGCATCTACATGGCGGCATCGAAGAATCACGGTCAGCTGGTGGCACACGCGCATATCCTGCTGGTCGGTTTCGTGGTGTCGTTCATCTACGCCATCATCCACAAGCTGTGGCTGACCACGCCGGGACGCTGGATCGCACGTATCCAGTTCTGGTTGCACATCGTGTGCGCCGCACTGCTCTCCATCGGACTGCTGCTGCTGTACGGTCACGTGTATCCGGAGACTGTGCTCGAGCCGATCCTGAGTCTGGGCTCGATCGGCGTGCTGCTGGGGATGCTGCTGATGGGCGTGATGGTGCTGCGGTCGAGTCGCGCCGGCACTTCGGCGACGTAGCGTCGCGTGTCCGGCTGCAACGGGGCCGGACGTTCCTGTGCCGATGGTTCGGTTGCCAGGGGCGTGCCGGCTGTAGGAGGATGACTGTCTTCCCCCGCCCGGTCGCGACTGGGCGTATTTCCTGCGCGCCGGGCAGCGGCGCGCCGCTGCTCCCGGTGCCTCGTCATGCCCTTGCGCAAGTTCGAACGCTTTTTGATTTCGCAATGTAAACGTTTACATTGCGGCCTCGTTGCGGGGCTTCTGCTGGCTGCGCCGCTGGCGCATGCCGTGTCGCGGGCGGCTCCGCCGCGCGCCACCTACGCCAATCCGGTCGATATCGACTACCGCTACAACTACGAACAGATGAACCGGGGCATTTCCTACCGCACCGGCGCGGATCCGGCGGTGGTGCGCTTCAAGGGCGCCTACTACTTGTTCCAGACCCTGGCGGATGGCTACTGGCGATCGACGGACCTGGTGCATTGGCGCTTCATCCAGCCCGATCGTTGGCCGTTCCACAGTGAAGTGGCGCCCGCCACGCTGGTCGCCGATGGCAAACTGTTCCTGATGCGTGCCTCGATGCGGCCGCAGCCGTTGCTGTTCAGCACGAATCCTGCGTCGGGGCACTGGTCGTTCTGGACCCGCTGGTTGCCGATGGTGCCGAAGACCACATGGCCCGGTAAGTCGATTCTGCCGGGACGCCTGCCGTCCGGTCCGTGGGACCCCGGTCTGTTCCAGGATGACGACGGCAAGGTGTACTTGTACTGGGGTTCCTCCAACGTCCATCCGCTCTACGGTATCCAGATGAATCTGGCGCTGGACAAGGCATCCGAGGGCGAGGGCAAGCGCGTCACGTATCCCGGCGATCCGGTGACGCTGATCAAGCTGCATCCGGCCCAGCACGGTTGGGAGCGCTTCGGCCGCAATCATTCGAATACCACCATTGCGCCGTACATCGAGGGCGCCTGGATGAACAAGCACGGCGGCCACTACTACCTGCAGTACGCCGCGCCCGGCACCGAGTACAACGTCTACGCCACCGGTGTGTACACCAGTGACAAGCCGCTGGGGCCATTCCACTACGCACCCTACAACCCGATCGGCTACAAGCCGGGCGGTTTCGTGCAGGGTGCCGGTCACGGTTCCTCGTTCGAGGACGTGCACGGCAACTGGTGGAACACCGGCACCAGCTGGATCGGCACCAATTGGACCTTTGAGCGGCGTATCGGCCTGTACCCCGCCGGCTTCACCGCCGATGGCCAGATGTGGGTGAACACGCGCTTCGGCGATTTCCCGCACTACATGCCCGAGCACAAGCTGAAGCCGGGCGAGAGTACCTTCACTGGCTGGATGCTGCTGTCCTATCGCAAGCAGGCGACGGCCTCGTCGCAGATCGCCGATCACCCGCCGTCACTGGCGACGGACGAGAATCCGCGCACCTTCTGGGTGGCGGCGAAGAATGCGCCGGGACAGACGCTGACGGTGAATCTAGGCGGTCCGCGCACGGTGCGAGCGGTGCAGGTGAATTATGCCGATTACAAGGCCGGCCGCTACGGCGACGCGCCGGACATCGTCACGCGCTTTCGTCTGCTGGGTTCGGTGGACGGCATGCACTGGCACACGCTGGCCGACCTATCGAAGAGCCGACGCGGTCGCGCCGATGCCTACCTGCCGCTGAAGCACGCCCAGACGCTGCGCTACATCCGCTACGTGCACATCCATGTCGGTGCGAAGCATCTGGCCATCGCCGACCTGCGTGTGTTCGGCAACGAGACCGGCCCGCCGCCGCCCGCGCCGGTGCTGGTCTCGGCCAGGCGGCTGGCCGACACGCGCGATGCCGAGATCACCTGGAAGCCGGTGCCTGGCGCGGTCGGCTACAACGTGCGCTGGGGACTGGCGAAGGGCCGTCTGTTCGAGACCTACCAGCGCTTCGCGGACAAGCCGACGAAGCTGAAGCTGACCTCGCTGAACAAGGGCGTGCGCTACGTGGTCGCGGTGGAGGCGTTCGACGAGCGCGGTGTGTCGACGCTGTCGAAGACGATGGTGCTCGAACCCTGAGCGCGCGATACGGGAACGCCGCAGTTCAATCCGCGGCGAACGCGTCGTGGCGCTGGCCGGATTCGTCGTAGGCGACGTCGGGCAGGTTCGGCGGGCGGTAGCCGGGGTCGTCGCGCATGCGACGGAATACCGAGCTGTGGATGGTCGCGCCTTCCTCGATGAAACGGGGCAGTGGGCGCGGCGAAAAGCGCCAGTGCGGCGTGTAGCGACCGCTGGCGGCGTCACGCAACCATTCGCGACGCGGTGCCCACTGGGCCAGTTTCCAGCCGAGGCGGTCCAGCGCATCGTGCATCGGTCCCAGCGCATCCGGCGGCGGATCGGCAAGCACCTGTGCGCGTTGCGCAGGGTCGAGCTGCAGCCCGCAGGCCTGCGCCTCGTCCATCATCCAGGCCAGGGCGATCTTCGCCAGTCCGCTTTCCGTGCGCGGGTAGCCGCCGCCGACATCCGCATGCGCGCCGACGAACCAGATCTGCTTCACATCCGTGTCCGTATTTGACGAGGACCACAGATTGGTGCGGAAGAACTTGCGGCGTTCGTCGATGGAGACGGCATGGCGCACGGTCCGCACGCTGGGATTCCAGCGCGTGTACGGAAGCTTGAACGGGTTGTAGATCGAGCCGACGCTGGACACGGTGTCCCAGACGCCGAGGAAATGGATCGGTGGTGTGATCGAGAAGGTGTCGCGGAATTGTTCACACAGTGGCAGGTGCAGGCTGCGGTAGACATGGGCATCGGCTTCGGCGCGGTCGTTGCGCTTCTTGGCCTGCACCGCTTCGCGCCGGAACAATCGCATGGCGTACTCGGCGAGATTCGGGTTGTAGGTACGTAGCAGACCGCAGACGTGGATCAGCGCCGCCAGCACACGCGCCGTGTAGGCGCCGCGGCTGAAACCGAACAGGTAAATGCGGTCGCCCGGCCGGTAATGCTGCATCAGGAAGTCGTAGCACAGGCCGACATTGCGAGTGAGACCAAAGCCGAATGCCGATCCCAGCAGTTGCGTCACGCGCCTGCTGATTGGCGTCAGCGCGCCGGTGGCAGCGAAAGTACCGACACCGGGATCGTAGAACGCCAGTTGCTGCTGCGCATCGCGCGCCGAGGCCGCCAGCAGGCGGATCACGTTGGTGTTGTGCTCGCCGAACTGGTTGTTGGTGCCGTCGCAGAACACCACCAGATTGCGCGGCGGATTCGAGGGTGACTCCATGTTCGGCATCGGTCGTCCCTGTCTGATCGCGGTGCGCCAAGGCCCGCGTTCGCCGCAGCATAGCAGCGGACGGCCGCGCGCTCATGCGCGGGCGCGGGTCACCGGGAGGGGAGCTGAGCGTGGGCCGCGAGGGTGCGATTGATCCAGTCCGCGTAGTACGCAATGCGCGAGTTGGAGAACGTCTGTCCGCAGACGCCGGCGCGGAAGGTGCGGGCGCCGGGCGGCCAGTGCTTCCAGTCGGCCAGGCCGGCGAGTTTCCATTCGCCCCGCTGCCGGATCAGCACCGGGCCGCCGCTGTCGCCGTCGCCGAGCACGCCTTCCAGCGGCAGCGCCTGCTTGCCGCAATCGAACCGGTAGTCGAGCCACTGCGCGTGGGCGCGGGTGATGCGGTTGTAGGCCCGGCGCAGCTCGCCGCGGTGCGGTGCGTGCGGATACTGGCCGACCCGGCCGTCGCCGGTCGCGCCGGCGCCGAAGATCTGCACGACCTTGCCCGTTTCGTCGCGGTCGCGGTACAGCGTCAGCGGGCGCACATCCGTGACCGGCTTGCGCAGATGGACCAGCGCGATGTCGTGCATGCCTTCGAGGCCGGCATGCAGTTTTTTCCAGTGAGCCAGGGTCGGTTCTTGGGCCTGTTTCCGGAATGCGGCGAATTGCTGCTTGAAGCCCGGATAGGTGATCACTGCGTCGACCGTGCGCCATGCACTGTGGATCCACACCCGTTTCAGGTCGTAGCCCAGCGTGGCGTGCCCGGCCGTGACCACCCATTGCGGCGCGATCAGCGCGCCGTGCCCTTCGCCGGGCAGGTTCACCAGCGCGGGCAGGGCGTTGCGCTCGACGCGGTAGCGTGCGTCGGGCACGCCGGGTCGTCGCACGATGGCGAGCGCGGCGGTCGAGATCGCGAGCAGGGAGACGACGATCAGGCGTGCAATGGGCTGCACAGGCTTCTCCGTGTGCGGGAAAGGATCACCTCGCCATCCTAGGATGCGGGCGGTCCGACTTCATATGGCGGAAGTCCGTCTTCAGTCAGGGCCGTGCTTTCGGTGTGCGAGGGCTGGAGGCCGGCGAGACGGGCCCCTTCAGTTCGTCGGTCAACGCGTGCAGCAGTTCATGCGTCGGATCCAGACTCTGTTCCCAGTACATGATGCCGCCGAGACGGTGTTCCTTCACGTAGTCGGCCTTGGCGCGAAGCGATTGCGGATCGTCGTAGGTGATGAAGGTGCGCGTGCGCGGGTTCCAGAGATAGGGCGCCTGCGCGCGGGCGTCCCAGTAACGGGTGAAGCCGTTGCGGTCGATGTAGCCGGTCTTCAGTTGTTGCCAGTCGAAGGTGCCGAGAAAGGAACCATACGGCTGGTAGCGTCCGCGTTCGCGGTCGCGCACATCGGTGAAGGCACGGGCGTAGAACGCCGCGCCGAGCATGATCTTTCTGGCGGGTACGTGGGCGGCCAGGTACTGGCGTACGGCCTTGTCGGCGTAGCGATCGGTCCGCGCGGTCGACACAGCGGAGCGGTACAGGCCGGCGTGATGCCCGGTGGTCGGCGTCATGCTGTTGTTGAAGTCGTAGGTCATCAGGTTGATCCAGTCCAGCAGGCGTGCGATCGCACGCAACTGGACGTGATCGACGAATGGGCCGTCGGCCAGGGCGGCGGTCAGCAGGAAATGCCGCGGATCTTCCGGATGCGTGCGCGAGGCGTGATCCATGGCACGGCGCAATGCGCTGAGCAGAAGGGTGAAATGCACGCGGTCGCTGTCGCGGGCCTTGATACCCGCGCTAGCGTGGCCGGGATATTCCCAGTCGACGTCCAGGCCGTCGGCGTGGACGCGTTCCAGCAGGGTCACGGCGCTGTCCGCAAAACGCTTGCGCGAGGCAGGCGTCATCGCCGCATCCGAGAATCCGTCCGCGCCCCAGCCGCCGACCGAAATCAGCAGCTTCAGTTTCGGGTTGCGCTGACGCAGCGGCTGGAAACGGGCGAAAGCATCGGTGTGCTTGGCGTCGAGCACGACTTCGCCGTTCTCGACCTGTGCGAAGGCAAAGATGATCGCGTCCAGGCGCGAGGCTTCGATGTCGGCCGGGTCCGTCTTGATGGTCGCGTATCCGACCACGCGCGGCGGTGGCGCGGGCTGGCATCCGGAGAGCAGCAGCGCCAGGCCGAGCAGGAGCAGGGCGACGAAGGAAGACTTGAGCATGCGCGGGGACTCGGTGCGCGGGATCTTCGGCCCGCGGTTCGGGTGAGTAGGGTGCCGGTGGATGGCGTTCAATCTTTCACGCGCCAGGGCGGGTTCTTGCGGTTTTCGCCGGCATGGAACAGGCACAGCTCGTTGCCTGAAGGGTCGCGCAGGCGCGCCTCGCGCCACAGCCAGCGCTTGTCCGTGGGTGCTTGCTGGAACACGAATCCGGCTGCCTGCAACTGTGCGACGCGCGCATCCAGATCCGTGCATTCGAAATACACGACCACGCTGCTGTCGCCGACCGGATGCTCCGTGCGGTGCAGCGAGAACGTCGCGTCACCATCGGGGCAGGCGAAGCGCGCGTAGCGCGGCGGCGAGTGCACGATCAGCGTGAAACCCATGTCGCGGTAGAAAGCCACGGTGCGTTCGAAGTCGGTGACTGGGAGGGTGATCTGATTGAGGTTCACGCAAAGACTCTCCGAAGCCTGTCAGCGGGGTGGTGCTGCGAGTATGGCGGAGGTATTCATGCGCCGATGCATAGCCGACAGCGCGATTACCAACGATGCCGTAGATACTTGGCCAGTCTGGCACGAATGTCTGGCTCACAGCGTCGGTACCAAACGCCATTGAGCAGGCGTCGAAATGGAGGGCGTTGGCGGGCAAGCGTCTCGATTTCATCGATGACGGCAGGGCCGTTCATGACAAGAAGATCTTCGAGTGGTCCGGCAGCCAGCACGGCCAGGAGGTCGTTCGGTGAGGAGGTGTCGATGCGTTCGAGTATCTCGAGAATGACTTCGAGGCAACGTTTCGGCTCTTCGCGTGGAAGCGTCCAGTCCAGCGGCGAGTCACCCACATCCGGACCGATGGCGGGAGTTTCAGGCCCCGACCAGAGATGGATCCAGGCTTCGGCGATCTTCGCGCACGAGCCTTCTGCGCCATCGGGCGAATGCGCCATCGAATCAGCTTTTCTTTTTGCGCCTAGGGAAGAAATGCGTCAGACCCATGAGCAGGCCGAAGCCGAGAAAAAGCCACCCGAACAAGTCGTCGTCATAGGCATAGAGATAGCCCAGGCCGAGCGCAATCAAGGCCAGGGAAGCAAGTGGCTGCACATAGCGCTGTGCTCGATATAGCTGGGCGTTTCCCAGGGAGGCGAACTGGACTTCGGTCAGCTTCTCGGCGAATGCCGCATGTTCCTGCGAGCAGGCGAGACTGTGTTCCGCTTTGATGGCGCAATCGCGACATACGCCGCGCGCGCAGACCTTGCATAGTCCGACGGCATGCTTTCCTTGATGCGCAAAACACTCCATGAGGAACTCCTGGTACTGAAGATAGTGCCGGTCGATAGTGAGGTCGAATGGCAAGGTGCGAATCGCAAGTGTGCATGTTCAGGGCAACGACTGCACACGGGCCATGACGGGACTTGAGAAAATTCAGTCCGCCGCCTCGGGCGCGCTGAATTCCTTGCTGTAGAAGCCAGATCGATCGAAACAGCACACGCGCCGCTTGCCGGAAGCCAGCATGTCGCAGGCGTTGGCGATCCGGCGCGCGCGCGTTTCTTCGCGCCTGGCGGCGGTGATCCAGTGCAGCCAGTCCCAGCGGCCCGCACAGGTGATGTCGGCCCAGGCGGCCTTCGCCTCGGGCGCATCGTAGAGCGCCTGACGCACATCCGGCGGCAGCCTAGGTTCGGGTGGCGTCGGGTCGGTGGTGATGGCCAGCGTGACGGATTCGCCTGGTATGACCTGCGCGCGCTTGCGCAGTGCAGCGCCGACTTTCAGCCAATGGCCTTTTTGTCCGTCGGGTTCCAGTGTGGCGCGGAACGTGGCGCCGTTGAGCGTGCCTTTCACGAATGCCTGTCCGCGGGTGGGGAGCTGTGCGCTGGCGTCCCTGGGCAAGACCAGAAAGCTCCATCGGTCCCCCTTCTCCGCGTGCCTGGGTCGCAGCAGCGTCGCTTCGAAACGGATGGTGGGCGTGGTGTCGGACATGGCGATGAAGAGGTTCGTGGAACACGGCTCTGCGGACGGAATGCTGGCTTCAGTGCGGCCAGAGCACCAGCACGCGTATCCATAATCCTACGGCAGCGAGAAAGTTGACGGTGAACACCAGGCCGCGCAGGCGAATGTTGGGGATGAGGATCTGCACGCCGCTGTGCAGCAGGCGTCCGGCGACGAAAATCCAGGCCAGCCACAGTGCCCACGTATCGACGGCGTGCAAGGACATCAGCAGCAGGCATGCGAGGTGGAAGAACAGGGGCCATTCGAACTGATTGGAGAGATTTGCGCTGATGCGCGGTTCGAATGCGGTCCAGGAAGGCAGGTCACGGCCCCGCCGGCCCACACCCCAGACGGCGGGCGCGCGGACAGCGGTCAGCAAGAAGTAGAGGAATGCGGTAAGCGCCACATGGGCGGCCATCGGGAGGATGAGCGAAGGATTCATCGGATTGCCGTATGCCTGCGTGGAGGGCGTCGCCGTGGTCGTGCATGCGTCGACGTACTTCAGAGCCTACAGGCATGTGCATACCGCATGCGCGGCACGGGTGTTCGGCTAGATCGGTTTCTGCGCATACGGTGCGGTTCGCGGCATCGTCGTACGGATTCGGATGTGCCGCATGCGATGGTCGGGCATCTCAAGCGCGGCGTGCAGCCTCGATCAGGGCGATGTCGATCTTGCGCATCGTCATCATGGCGTCGAAGGCGCGTTTGGCGATGCCGGGGTCGGCGTCGGTGATCGCATCCATCAAGACCCGCGGCGTGATTTGCCAGGACACGCCCCAGCGATCCTTGCACCAGCCGCAGTCGCTTTCCTGGCCGCCATGGTCGACGATGGCGTTCCAGCAGCGGTCGGTTTCTTCCTGGTCCGTGGTCGCGACCTGGAACGAAAACGCCTCGCAGTGCTTGAAGTGCGGTCCGCCATTGAGACCGAGGCAGGGGATGCCCATCACTGTGAACTCAACCGTCAGCACGTCGCCCTGCTGTCCGGAGGGATAGTCGCCGGGTGCGTGATGCACGGCATCGACCGAGGAGTCGGGGAATGTCGCAGCGTAGAAGCGCGCGGCCTCTTCCGCGTCACCGTCGTACCACAGGCAGACCATGTTCTTGGCTTGCTTGGCCACATGCACCTCCGATTACCAGCAGTCAGTTGTTCGCGCTGAGCCGTACGGAATCAGGATTGTTCGTTGAATGGCGGGTCAGCGTTCAGCCAGGTAAAGGCTGATCGGATTTTGCGTATCTACAACGGTGTTGCGAGTTTCCTGGTCGAGAGCACCTTGTGTGTTTCGAGGTCTACATTCAACACATGTGCTGCGCCATGCGATGTATAAAACACAAGCAGCGCGCGGGTGCCGTCTGCGAAGTGGAAACCCATCATGGCATCCACGTCGGATGCGAGCGTAGTGACGCGGCGGCCATCGACAGAAGCCAGCTCGATGTCCCATAGCGCGGCACTCGTGGGGTCGCCTGTTTGCCGGCGTACGCCGAAAATCAGGCCGACGGCTTTTTTTGCAGGTTTCATGTTTGCCGAGGGTGCAGGCATATTGTGCTCGAGGACTTCGGGTCGCGAGATGACCTGACGGTTATTTTTGAACAGCCAGTGTTCCTGCTTTGTCGACATGTCGAAGAAGAGTACGTTGTGCACCTGCGTCGACACCGAACCGGAGAATGAAACCGTCGAGTCGGGGTCGGCTGCTTTCAGCGGTGCGTAGAGCATGGGAGTGCCCGAAAGGTCCCGCATCAGACCCAAGTGCAGCGCAGGCACGTGCGGGTGCGATGCGGTATGGGGCGTGATCGAACCTTCCTGGGCGACTTCGTTTCGTCCCGGGTGGAATCCGCTCGGAATCAGACTGAAAACGATCAGAGCGAACACCAGCAGGGCCAGCAGCAGCACGCCGTTGATCCGCCATACCCAGCGGAAAACGCCATCGAAAAAGTTCTTGATGCTCGACATGCAGCCCCCTCCCTCGCCTATCGTCGCGCGTTTGTGTTGAGCATACACATTCGGCATTGTCTGCGCCGGGCAGGCGAGATTAGAGCTTGTCGTTGAGTAGTTTCTCCAGCTTGACCTGATCGGCGGCGAAGCGGCGAATACCGTCGGCCAGTTTCTCGGTGGCCATGGCGTCTTCGTTCTTGCCCCAGCGGAAGGCTTTTTCGTCGAGGCTTCCGGGACGCTCCGCGCGGTGTCCGCTGTCTTCGAGTTGGCGCGGCAGTTCGGCGTCGGTGGCGTCCAACTTTTCCAGAAGGTCGGGGCTGATGGTGAGGCGGTCGCAGCCGGCCAGGGCGGTGATCTGCCCGGTGTTGCGGAAGCTGGCGCCCATGACCACGGTGTCGACGCCATGACGCTTGTACCAGTCGTAGATCTTGCGCACGGAGTGCACGCCGGGATCGTCCTCGGCGGCGAAGTCGTCGTGGTCGGTATTGGCGATGTACCAGTCGTAGATGCGGCCGACGAAGGGCGAGATCAGGAACGCGCCGACGTCGGCGGCGGCGACGGCCTGCTCGAAGGCGAACAGCAGCGTCATGTTGCAGTGGATGCCTTCGCGTTCGAGCTGTTCGGCGGCGCGGATGCCTTCCCAGGTGGAGGCGATCTTGATGAGGATGCGGTCGGTGCCGATGCCGGCATCGTCATACATGCCGACCAGGCGGTGTGCCTTGGCGATGGTGGCCTCGGTGTCGAAGGACAGGCGGGCGTCGACCTCGGTGGAGACGCGGCCGGGAATCCGTTTCAGGATGTGCGAGCCGGCGTTGACGGCGAGTCGATCGCTGGCGTCGAGGATCTGCGTCTCGCGGTCGTTGCTCTGGCCGCGTGCCCAGTCCAGTGCGTCGTCGATGAGCGTCTTGTAGCCGTCCATGGAGGCGGCCTTGAGCAGCAGCGACGGATTGGTGGTGGCGTCGACGGGCTTGTGGCGTTCGATGGCGTCGAGGTCGCCGGAGTCGACGACGACCGTGGTCATCGCGCGCAGTTGTTCGAGCTGGGAAGCCATGGGTTTCCTTGGGGGATGCGTGGCGGAACGTTCAGAGTAAAACCGTGGCGCGGGTCAGTACAAATCGACCGGGTCGACATCGATGGACCAACGCACGCGGCGCGCGCCCTCGAGCGCGGACAGCGCTTCGCGCCAGGGCCTGAGGACGGCGTGCAAGGTGTTGCGCGTATCGGCTTCAAGCAGCAGCTGACCGCGATGGCGGCCAGCGCGCAGTGGCATCGGCGCGGGCATCGGCCCGGATGTGCGCAGCGCGTCGGATGCCGGTAGCGCTTCGCGGGCAGCGGCGAGAAAGGCGTCGACGTGCTCGCGGCGGGTGGCGTCGGCGCGCAGCAGCGCCTGATGGGCAAAGGGCGGCAATTGCAGCGCGCGGCGTTCGTCCAGCATGAGTGCGCAGGTGGCACTGTAGCCGCGGTGAAGCAGAGTCTGCAGCAGTGGGTGTTCGGGGTGGTGCGTCTGCAGCAGGACGCGTCCGGGCTTGCCGGCGCGTCCGGCGCGTCCGGCGACCTGCACGATCAACTGCGCCAGTCGTTCGTTGGCGCGGAAGTCGAGGCTGTGCAGGCCTTCGTCGAGGCTGGTGATGGCGACCAGGGTCAGGTTTGGCAGGTCATGGCCCTTGGCCAGCATCTGCGTGCCGACCAGGATGGCCGGGCGGCCGTCGGCGAGCGGGCCCATAAGATCCTCGAAAGCTTCGCGCCGGCGCGTGGTTTCGCGGTCGATGCGCAGAACCGGGATATCGGCGTAGCGGGTCTGCAGGGCTTCTTCCAGGCGTTCGGTACCGTGCCCTTGGCGGTGCAGGCCCTCGCCGCCACAGCCTGGGCAGGCGGTCGGTACGGGACGTTCCAGGTCGCAGTGATGACAGATCAGGCGGTTGCGGCCGTGGTGCAGCGCCAGCGGTTTCTCGCAACGCTGACATTCGGCGTGCCAGCCGCACAGGTGGCAGGTCAGCAGCGGTGCGTAGCCGCGGCGGTTGCGGAAGATCAGCGCCTGCTCGCCGCGTTCGACGCAGGCATCCAGCGCGGCCAGCAGCGGGTTGGACAGGCCGTGCTGCATGGACTGGCCGCGCACGTCGATGATCTCCGCGCGCGGCGGCTTGCTATGCGCGCCGGTGCGCTCGCGCAGGTTCAGGCGTTGGTAGCGGCCAGCGTCGACATTGGCCAGCGTTTCCAGCGACGGCGTGGCCGAGCCGAGCACGATCGGCACGCCGAGCCGTTGTGCGCGGACCACGGCCAGGTCGCGGGCGTGGTAGCGGAAGCCTTCCTGCTGCTTGTAGGAGGTGTCGTGTTCCTCGTCGACCACGATCAGGCCGGCTTCGGGTAGCGGCGTGAACACGGCCGAGCGCGTGCCCAGGATCACTCGCGCCCGGCCGTTGCGTGCGCGCAGCCAGGCGCGCGCACGCGCGCCCTCGGCCAGGTTGGAGTGGAGCACGTCGACCGTCACGCCGAGTCGCGCCCGCAACCGCGCCACCGTCTGCGGGGCGAGGCCGATTTCCGGCACCAGCAGCAGACACTGGTGGCCGGCGGCCAGCGCGCGCTCAATCAGTGCGATGTAGACCTCGGTTTTGCCGCTTCCGGTGACGCCGTGAAGCAGAAAGGGAGCGAAGCCGCCCAGCGTGCCGGCCACGGCGTCGATGGCTTCGCGCTGGCCCGCGTTGTGCTCCGGTCCGGCCAGGGCGGGCGGCGTAGGTGGGTCTTCGGCGGTAATTGTGCTGTCGACCAGGCCGGCCTTCTGCAGGCGGCGCGCGGCATCGCGCCAGCCGGGCAGGCGCAGATCCAGTTCGCTGGCGCGCAGGGGCGTTTCTGTGAGCAAGTCGAGCAGCGCGCGGCTGCGTCCGCGTCGTTTGCCTTCCCGTTGCGCCGCGTGCCCTTCCTCGCTCAGGCTCCAGCGTTCCTCACCCAGTGTCGGCCAGGGCTTGGCCTGGCGCAGTGCGGTGGGCAGCGCGTTGTTGAGGAAGACATCGCCGGGCGTGCCGAGCCAGTAGTCGGTGGCCCATTTCAGGCTGTCGAGCAGTTCGCCGTGCAGCAGCGGTTCGTCGTCCAGCACGCGCTGTATCCGTTTCAGCTGCTTTTCGGGAACGCTGCTCTGTGCAGCATGCTCGACCACGATGCCGACTTGCATCCGGCGACCGAACGGCACCAGCACGCGCGTGCCGACCTCGACCGTGCCGTCGGTCGGCGGCAGGTAGTCGAACAGGCGCGGCAACGGAACCGCAAGGGCGATGCGCAGGACGGCGGACATGCGGCAAGTGTAGCGGGGAGCGCGCCGTGTGCAGGGCGAACGTGGTCAGCCGTGTGCGATGCGTTCAGTGCGCCATGCCGAGCGCCACGCCCACCATCACCACCGTGGTGAGCAGCACGCTGTAGAGCGTCCCAATGAACAGGAATTTCCAGATGGTGGCCGGCCAGCCCTGACGATAGACACGTTTCTGCATCCACAACAGGTAGATGGGGATCCACAGCAGCAGAGCGCGCATCAGCCAGCTCAGCGGATGCTCCAGCCAGGCGGCATGCGGGGTCAGCCAGTGAGAGAGCAGCCCGACGCCTGTGATCAGAAGCACGCTGAGGAACAGGAAGGCGTGGCTGTGCATGGCCACGATCAGGTGTTCCATGTACAGGCGACGCTTGAACAGGTAGAAGACTTTCAGCAGCAGGGCGAAAAGCGGAGCCATCAACAGCAGAGCCTGCGGCAGGGTGCCGAAGACGCCATCGGTCATGCGTCGCCGGGCGGCGCTGCGCTCGCGCGCGTTGCCTTTAGCGAAGGCTTTCCAGTTGGCTTCGATGCGTGAGGCGAGGGTATCCGAATCGGCTTCCTGCGACGCCGGTGTGGCGGCGGTGGATGTCGTTGCGGGCAGTCGGGAAGACGTGGCCGGCACGGGAAGCGGGGGTGCGCCGAGTTCGCTCAGGCGCTGGTTCGCCTGCTTGCGGAGGATGCGTTCGCTCCGGTCGATCTGCTCGATGGCCAGCGTCGGCACGTTCGGAGCCTGCCGTACTTGATCCAGGTCCTGAAGCCGCTTCTGCAGCGACTGGCGCACTTGCTCCGGCGTGTGGGCGTCGGCGAAATTGCTCGTATCGGGGGTGGCGCTGTTCTCGATCTTGGACAGGCCGCTGTCGATCGTGGAAATGTTGTCGACCGACCAATGCAGTGCAAAGAACGTCAACAGGCACAGCACGAACATGAGCCGGAACGGTGCGATGTAGCGGATGCGCCGGCCGGCGAAGTATTCCAGGGTCAGGAAGCCCGGTTTCAGGAATAGTTTCGGCACGGTATGCAGAATCCGGCTGTCGATATGCAGCACGGTTTCGACCGTTTCCTCCACCAGACCGTGCATGGGTCGCAGCACGCTGTGTACGGATTGTCCGCAGCGATGGCAGTACGCGCCTTGCAGCGGTTCGCCGCAGTTGGTGCAGTGCGCGCCCTCGAATACCTTGATGTCCTGCATGAGCTCCCCCCGATGAGCGATCGATTCTGACATAAGGCGGCAGCCTCATCGCGTGGTCCCTACGTCCATGGGTGGGTGCACGTCATGCGTCAGATACAGGGCACAGTTCACGGTTTTCCTCGGAAAAGTCCCTAAGTGTCCGCTTAGTCACGTATTTCCCGGTTATCCACAAAAGCTGTGGATAAGTCTGTGGACGTTGTTGGGATCATGGCCCCCAGAGGGCATGGCTATGGGGTCGGTTACATATTGGTGAAAGTTTAACCAGTCTGAAATAATTGTTTAAAAACATGCGCTTATAAATGTGTCGAAAGTCATTCGGAAGCTCGCCTCGGCCTTCGCTCACAGGTTGCTGAGACGCAACGCCGACTGTGCACAACCTGACGCGCGGGGTGTGAAAAATACTGTCGCGACAGTATTTTTGCCGAATCCGTGCACCGGCAAGCACTTGCGCGGCCCGGGTGGCCTGAAACCTCAGGGGGAGAAGTCGGTCGGGGTCACCTGAACCCCCAACCGCGGCTAGAATGACCGGCCCGAATCCCCCGGCGACTGTCCGTGCCCAAGCCCTTATCCAGCATCGATCGCGTGCGCGTTGCGCGTGAAACCGGCGCGTTGCTGCGTTTGGCGCTGCCGTTGATCGCGGCGCAGCTGGCGGCCGTGGGTACGAATGTGGTCGACGCCATGCTCTCCGGGCATCTGAATGCGCATGTGCAGGCGGCGGTGACAACCGGCGCCGGCATCTGGACGCTGGCGATCCTGATCGGCATCGGCACCATGCTCGCGGTGCCGCCGACCGTGGCGCAGCTGGATGGCGCCGGACGCCGCGGCGAGATTGGTGCGACGATCCGCCAGGCTCTGTGGATCGCGCTGCTGCTCGGACTGATCCTGGTCTACGCCGTGCGGCACGCCGAGTTCATGCTGCGGCTGGTGGGTGTGGTGCCGAGCCTGCGCCCCGATGTGGTGGCGTTCCTGCACGCCGTCGGCTGGGGCGCGCCGGCGCTGACGCTGTATTTCGCCCTGCGCGGACTGTCCGAAGGGCTGTCGCTGCCACGGCCGTCGATGTTCTTCAGCCTCGGCGGTCTCGTGCTGCTGGCGCCGCTGGGCTATGTGCTGATGTATGGCCGGCTGGGCTTTTCCCCGATGGGCGCGCGCGGTAGCGGCATCGCCACGGCGATCGTGCTGTGGTGCGAGATGCTCGGTTTCGCGTTTTACGTCCTGAAACATCCGAACTACCGGGGCATCCGCCTGACCGAACGTTTCGATCTGCCGCATCCGCGCGTGATGGGCGAACTGCTGTACCTGGGCGCGCCCATGGCGTTCACATTGCTGATGGAGGGCGGCCTGTTCGTGGCCGTGGCGCTGGCCGTCGCCACGCTGGGCGAAACGGTCACGGCGGCGCACCAGATCGCACTGAATGTGTCCTCGGTGGCCTTCATGGTGCCGTTGGGCACGGCCATGGCGATCACCATCCGCGTCGGTCATGCGGCGGGCCGCCGGGACGTGATCGGCGTGCGTTACGCGGCGCTGTGCGGCGTGGGCCTGACGCTGTTCACACAGGTGGTGTCGAGCAGCCTGATGCTGGGCATTCCGCACGCGATCGCCGGGCTGTACAGCGACGATGCGGCGGTGGTCGGGATGGCCGCGCAGCTGATGGTGCTGGCGGGCCTGTTCCAGTTCTCGGACGGCATCCAGGTGGCGTCCAACGGCGCTCTGCGCGGACTGAAGGATACGCGCGTGCCGATGCTCATCAGCGCGTTCGCCTACTGGGGCGTGGGCATGCCGGCAGGCTGGTGGCTGGCGTTCCATCTGCATTGGGGCGCGCGCGGCATGTGGGCGGGACTCGTGGTCGGGCTCAGTGCCGCGGCGGTGCTGCTGTTCACGCGGCTGTGGCGCACGCTGTCCAGCGAACGCTGGCTGCGTCACGTTCCGCTTGCGCCGGGGGCGGCGGTGGACGACTGACCTGTGGCAGATGACCGGATCGGGGCGACACGCTAGGCTGAGTCACCGATTCATCTGGAATGCGTTCATGGCGGGCACCCAACGCAACGGCTTCATCGCCTTCATCGTGCTGATCTTCCGCGGTCTCAACCTGTTCCGCTTGCTGATCCTCAACGTCATCTTCTTCGGGCTGCTGCTCCTGCTCTTCAGCATGCTGTCGGGTTCGAACAAGCCCGAGGTGAAACGCGACAGCGTGCTGGTACTCCAGCCGCAGGGGCAGTTGGTCGAGCAATATAGCGTCGCACCGCTCGAGCGCATGCTGGCCGGTTTGTCTGGCGATCCGATCGGCCAGGTGCAGGTGCGCGATCTGGTGGCGGCGATCGACCATGCGCGTACCGATTCGCGCATCACCCGCATCGTGCTGCTGCCGGGCGAGCTGCGCGCCGGCGGCTTTGCCGCGTTGCGCGAGGTCGGCGCGGCGCTGGATCGCTTCCGCGCGAGCGGCAAGCCGGTCGACGTATGGGCGCCGAGCATGGACCGCAGCCAGTACTACCTGGCCGCGCACGGCAGCAAGGTGCTGCTGGACCCGATGGGCGGCCTGCTGATTACCGGTCTGTCCAGCTACCGTCTGTTCTACAAGGATCTGCTCGACAAACTCGGCGTCGACGTGCATCTGTTCCGCGTCGGTCAGTTCAAGTCCGCCGCCGAGCCCTACGTGCTGGATCAGGCTTCGCCGCAGGCCAAGGAGGCCGATGCCTACTGGATGGGCGGACTGTGGAAGCAGTGGCTGAACGACGTCGCCAAGCAGCGCAAGTTGAATCCGGATGCGTTGCGGCAATCCGTGGACAGCGTCACCGACCGTCTGGCCGCGGCCGGTGGCGACCTGGGCAAGCTGGCGGTCGAGGATCACCTGGTCGACGGCCTGGCGACGCGTCGCGATCTGGTGATGATGCTGCGTAAGGACGGCGTGCCGGCGGGCGCGAAGGGGCAGGGCATTCGCGAGATCGACATGAAGGATTACTTGCGCGCGGTGAGCGGCCCGGTGTCGTCGAGCCGCGATCATGTTGCGGTGATCGTCGCCGAGGGCGAGATCGTCGGCGGCAAGCAGCGGCCGGGCAAGATCGGCGGCGCCTCCACCGCGCAGCAGTTGTACCGCGCGCGCATGGACAGGCATGTGCGCGCCGTGGTGCTGCGCGTCGATTCGCCCGGCGGTGAGGTCTACGCTGCCGAGCGCATCCGTCGCCAGGTCGCGCTGCTGCGCGCCGATGGCAAGCCGGTCGTGGTCTCGATGGGCGACGTGGCGGCCAGCGGCGGCTACTGGATATCCATGAACGCGGACCGCATCTTTGCCGAACCGAACACCATCACCGGCTCCATCGGCATCTTCGGCATGGTCTACAACGTGCCCGGTCTGCTGAACAAGATCGGGGTGCACAACGACGGCGTCGGCGTCGGCCCGCTGGCCGGCGCGGGTGACATCACGCGACCGCTGAATCCGCAGATGGCCCAGTTGATGCAGGGCGTGATCGACAAGGGCTACCGCGACTTCGTCGGCGGCGTGGCCAAGGCGCGCGGCAAGACCTTCAAGCAGATCGACGCTATCGCGCAGGGGCGTGTGTGGACGGGAACGCAGGCCTTGCAGCGCGGTCTGGTCGATCAGCTCGGCGGGGTGCGCGATGCCATCGCCTACGCCGCGAAGAAGGCCGGGCTGAAATCGAGCGCGGTGCGCTACATGGCTCCGCCGGGAAGTTCCGGTCTGAAGCGGTTGATGACGGGCTTCGGCGACAGCGCCGCGGCGCATGCATTAGCCAGTCTCGGTCTGCAGCCGCCGGCCTGGCTGCGCGAGATGCGCGAGCGCATCCCGGGCTGGACCCTGCTGCAGCACGCCAAGCCGGGCAAGCTCAACGTCTACGCCGACTGCCTCTGCGCGCCGCGTTGAGACATCGGGTGGCCCGTGATCGTTACTGCTGCGCGTCCTGCAGGGCCTTGCGCTCGGCGTCGTCGTGGGCCTTCAGGGTCTGCTGCACCGACTTGGCGCGGTCGCGCGTGTTCAGCAGCGGGGTGAGCGGGTTCGAGGCCGGCATCGCGGTGGATGCGGTGGCGGCCTTCGGCTGAGGCGGCTGCGGCGTATCGGGTGCGGGCGACTTCGAACAGGCGGCCAGCAGCGCGACGAGCAGTCCGCAGGCGGCGGTTTTCATGTAACGCATGAGTAAGTCCCCCGAGGCATGAATGTCCGCCGCAGTCTCGCGCGCGTTCGCGCACGCGGCAAGCGCATGCGTTGTACGATGCGGCGAAAGGGTCGTGTGGCGCACATTTCCCATCGTCGCGCACGGCCGTGCTCCTGATACGTGAAGGAAGAATCGAGCATGCATCCGCGACTCACCAGCTGGCGTCTGCACGGCCAGACCGCGTTGATCACCGGCGCCAGCAAGGGTATCGGCCTGGCCTGCGCGCGTGAACTCGGTGCGCTGGGCGCGGACTTGCTGCTGGTGGCGCGCGACGGCGACTATCTCGAGCAGGTTCGCGACGAGCTGGCCGAGGAATGTCCAGACGTGCAGGTGCGCGCGTTCGCTGCCGATCTCGCGCAGCCCGAGGAGCGCATGGCCGTGTTTGATTGGGTTGCCGACCTGGGCGTGCCGCTGTCGCTGCTGGTCAACAATGTCGGTGGCAATGTCATCAAGACGGCGCTCGAATACACCGACGAGGACGTGCGCGCGCTGTTCGAGCAGAACCTGTTCAGCGCCTTCGACATGAGCCGCCTCGCGCATCCGAATCTGGTGCAACACGCCAACGCCGGCATCGTGAACATCGGCTCGGTGTCGGGCGAGGTGCATGTGCGTACCGGCGTGCTCTACGGCATGACCAAGGCCGCGCTGCATCAGATGACACGCAATCTCGCCTGCGAATGGGCCGGTGACGGCATTCGCGTCAACGCGGTGGCGCCGTGGTACATCCGCACCCAGCGCTCGGAGCCGGCGCTGGCCGACGAGGACTACCTGGAGGAAGTGCTCGAACGCACACCAATGCAGCGCATCGGCGAACCGGAAGAGGTGGCGGCGGCGGTCGCGTTTCTGTGTCTGCCTGCGTCCAGCTACATCAGCGGAGAACTGATCGCCGTCGACGGCGGATTTCTGCGCTACGGTTTTTAGCGCAGGTGATGTAGCAAGGCCGGAGCGGGTCAAACAGTGGCTTGAGCTGCTCCGGCCCCACCATGCATACATGGCCGAAAATGGCTGGTTTAGTCTTTCGTCGGCGCTAAGCTTGGCGCATGACTTCCGTGGCCGATCCACTGCAGCTTCCCGAGCACCAGGTATGCGAACAGGCACGTCTGAGTCGCGACGCGCGCTTCGACGGCCTGTTCTTCACCGCCGTGCGCTCGACCGGGATCTACTGCCGTCCGGTCTGTCCTGCGCCCGCGCCGAAACCGCAGCACGTCACCTACTACGCCACGGCCGCGGCGGCCGCGGCGGCCGGTTATCGACCGTGTCTGCGCTGTCGGCCCGAACTGGCGCCGGGCGCGTGGGCGTGGCGCAGCGGCAACGAACTGGTGGCCGGCGCGTTGCGCATGATCGAGGACGGATTGCTCGATCATGCGCCGGTGGCCGTGCTGGCCGAACGGACCGGCTTGAGCGAACGCCATCTGCGCCGTCTGTTCGCCGACACGCTGGGTGCGAGCCCGCTGCAGGTGGCGGCGACACGGCGCCTGCTGTTCGCACGCAAACTGCTGGACGAGACCGCCTTGCCGATCACGCAGATTGCGCTGGGTGCGGGCTACGGAAGCGTGCGTCGCTTCAATGCGGCGTTCCTCGACAGCTTTGGCGTGCCGCCGCGCGAGATGCGCCGTCGCCGCGTCACGACCGACGCACCGGGTGTGCGACTGCGGTTGGGGTATCGACCGCCCTACGACTTTTCCGCGATGCTCGATTTCCTCGCCGCCCGCGCCATGCCGGGCATCGAGCGCGTCACCGATGATGCATACGAACGCGTGTTCCGGATGCGCGGCGAAGCGGGGCGACTGCGCGTGCAGGCACTGGCTGGTGAGTCGGCGTTGCAGTTGCATGTCGAGCATCCGCGAACGGATGTGCTGACCGACGTCGTGGCCCGCGTCCGGCGTCTGTTCGACCTGGACGCCGAGCCGCAGGCCATCGCCCAGGGGCTGTCCGGCGACCCGCTGCTGAGGCGTCTGCTGCGGCGGCATCCGGGCATCCGCGTGCCGGGCGGCTGGGACGGCTTCGAGATCGCGGTGCGCGCGGTGCTGGGTCAGCAGGTCAGTGTCGCTGCGGCGCGCACGCTGGCTTCGCGCATCGTCGAGCGCTGGGGCGATGCGCTTTCTCTGAGCACGCCGGACGGTACTCCATTGCATGCCTTCCCGACGCCGGGTGCGCTGGCCGATGCCGAACTGGAGGACGTCGGCGTGATGGGGCAGCGCGCACGCACGATCCGCGCGATGGCCGCGGCCGTCGCCGCCAGTGAGGTCGATTTCCGTCCCGAACGCGGTCTCGATGCCTTTGTGTCGATGTGGACCGCCTTGCCCGGCATCGGTCCGTGGACTGCGCACTACATCGCCCTGCGCGCGCTCGGTCATCCGGATGCCTTCCCGGCCGCCGACCTGATCCTGCGCCGACGCGCCGGGGCGGGTCGAACGCTTTCGACCCGAGAACTGGAAACGCGCAGCGCGGCCTGGCGGCCGTGGCGCGCCTACGCCACGCTGTTGCTGTGGCGCTGCGAGGAGTGACGACCATGTTCTACCAGGACCGCCTCGACACGCCGATCGGCGTGCTCACCCTGATTGCCGACGAGGACGGCGCGCTGGTGCGCGTGAATCTTCCGCAGTCGCGCAAGCCGCCGCCGGACCTCGGGCCGGTGCATGAGGATCGCGCACGGCTGGCGCCGATCTGTGCGCAATTCGCCGCCTATTTCGCCGGCGAGCGTTTCGATTTCGACCTGCCGACGCGTCCGCACGGCACACCGTTCCAGCGCGAGGTCTGGGAGGGGCTGCTCGATATCGGCTACGGACGCACGGCGAGTTACGCTGAGCTGGCCCGAAGCATCGGTCGGCCGCGCGCCGTGCGCGCCGTGGGCGCGGCCAATGGCGCCAATCCGCTTTCTATCATCGTGCCCTGCCATCGCGTGATTGGCGCGGACGGCAGCCTCACCGGCTACGGTGGCGGCATGGAAGCCAAGCAATGGCTGCTCGAGCACGAACGGCGCTGCATGCGCGCCGCGTGAGGGTCAGCGATTGCAGCCGACCATGTCCTTGCGCAGCGCCGCGGCCTGCCGTTCCAGCGGCGGACGGTCGCTGCGAAAAGCCTTCCGGATCTTGTCCTCGACCTCGTCGAGCTGGCCGCGGAGTGTGAGGCAGATTTCGTACGGACTCATCGGCCGACAGCGATCCTGCACCCAGGTGTAGTGTCCGGAGACCAGCCCCTTCGTGATGCGTCCACGCGCCAGTTGCGGGTCGGACGCCGCGCGCCGGGCGGCGTTCTTGCCACCGTAGGTATTGGCCAGCGGCAGCTGGAATGCACCGAGCATGCCCAGCGGCGCCAGGTAGGCGTTGGGATGGCCATTGCGGCTGACGTACACCTTGCCGTCGGTGGCGCGCACGCAACTGTAGAGCTGCGGAATCGTGACCGGGGCAGGCTCCGGTCTGGGCGCCGGCGCGATACGTGCCGGTGGCGGCTCGGGCGGTGCGCTAGGCGGTGCTGCCGGGGGATGGCTCACTGGCGGTGGCGCGGGCATGTCCAGCGTCTGTTGCTTGCTGGCTTTTGTGCACGGCGTGTCCTGATAGCTGACCTGGCCGTTGCGGTCGGTGCACTTGTAGATCGTGTCGGCCGCGGCCGGTGCGCTGATCAGCAGCGACAGAAGCAGGAGCGGAAGGCCGCGCCGGAGCGCGGCTCGCCGTGCATATGCGGAAAGATGCCGGGCCATGGCCGGATTGTAACCGCACGCGCATGAAGCGCGCGTGCGCTCAGAACTCGGGTTCGTAGGGTTCGCAGGCGAAGCCCGCGCACAGGCCGCCCTGACCGGTGTTGGCCATGCCGGTGATGCTCATCGGGCATTCCATCAGGCCGATGCCGTGGTCGGCGCAGGTCTGACGCAGCGCGTCGTAGCCGGGCAGGTCGCGCATCACGTCGAGATCGCCGCCGTAGCTGAGCGTCACGGTCGGCACCATCAGGCCGTGTCGGATGCGTTCCTCGATGTGCTTGAACAGGGTTTCCGCGGCGGCCTCGAAACCGCGAACCTTGGTCATCGGCTCGGTATTGCCGCGCCAGCCGCGCAGGATCGGCTTGATGTCCAGCGCCGAGCCCAGGGTGGCCCCGAACAGTCCGATGCTGCGGTCGCCGCGCCTGCGCGCGCGCTGACGCAGGTAGTTGAGGTCGCGGGGAATCAGGAAGCCGTGCGAGTTCTGCGCGACCTGTTCCAGTCGTTCGCGCATTTGTCCCGGACTCTGCTCGGTTTCCAGCAGACGCACCGCTTCGATGACCGGGATTGCCGAGCCGGCGAACAGCGTCTGCGTATCGATCACGCGCATCAGGAACGGGCCGGTCACACCGGCTTCCTGGCGGACCGGACGGTAGTTCTTCAGGATCGAGAAGCTGGCTTTGCTGACCTGTTCGTGCACCGGACTGCGCGTGGCGGTGATGGTGAAGCAGAACACGCAGTCGTAGTCGATCACCAGCCGTTCCATGAACAGCTGCATGACTTCCTCGGCGGAATAGGGGGTGGTCTCGGCGGCATGGCTTCGACTGCCCATGCCCGAGTCCAGAAAGCGCTGGGTTTCGACCGGATCGTGCTGGTCGGCGAAGGTTTCGCCTTCCACGTTGACGAAGATCGGCAGCACCGTGATGTTGTTCTTCTGCACAAATTCCAGTGGCAGATCGCACGTCGCATCCATGACCAGACCGATACGCATAGAAACCCTCCCAAAAGTCGTACGCATGGCTGACGGTGTGAAACCTATCACGTAATCAGCCCTTTCAGTGCAAGCTACGTTGCGCTAACAAAAATGGTTGCAACCGATGTCGAACGTCTTCAGCGCAGGGATTTGTAGGTATCGGCATCGAAGGCGTCGACCTGTACGACTTCGTTGCGCGCCTCGCGCGCCTCGTCGAGCAGTTCGTATTCCTCGTTGCTGATGACGCCGGCCTGCAGCGCGAGGTCGTCGAGCATATAGCCCGGCGCGCGTTCGAGCTTGCCCGCGCGCACAGCATCGCGCATCTTGGTCTCGACCGGAATGGCGCGCACGGCCTTGTCCAGCGCGGCTTCGAGCATGCCCAGCCCGGGTTCGTCGCCCTGCGGCACGAAAATGTCCTCGGTCAGGTGGATGCGCGCTTCGCGGTCTTCCAGGATGGTGCGCGCCACGCGCCGGCCGAGTCCGTCGGACGGCGGGCGGAAGCGGGCGCCAAGCGGGAACACCACGATGCGCGCCAGCCACGAGGCGGCGCGGTTGGGCAGGTTCTCCATCACGCCGCGCAGCGCTTCCTGGGTGCGGTACAGCGCGGTCGCGGCGCTCCAGCGGGCGAGGTCGTAGTTGCTGGCGATCTTCGGCTCGTCGAGGTAGCGCTTCATCGCGGCGGCGGCCATGTACTGCCAGGCCAGCGCATCGGCGAGGCGGCCGGAGATCTTCTCGCGCCGCTTCAGCGTGCCGCCCAGTGTCGCCATCGACAGGTCGGAGACAAAGGCGAACGCGGCCGAGAATCGCGACAGGTGCTGGAAGAAGCGCTTCAGATCGCCGTTCGGGGCGCTGGCCAGGCGACTGCCGGTCAGCGCCAGTGCGAAGGCGCGCATGGCGCGGGTGCAGACGAAGTTGACGTAGCCGAACAGGGCCTTGTCCAGCTTGGCCTCGTCCTTCTCCTCCACCGCGCCGATCAGCTTCTGCACGAACGGGTGGCAGCGGATCGCGCCCTGGCCGTAGATGATCATCGAGCGGGTGAGGATGTTCGCGCCTTCGACGGTGATGCCGACCGGGATCGCCATCCACATGCGCGAGAGCACGTTGCGCGGGCCACGCTGGATGGCGGCGCCGGCACGGATGTCCATGGCGTCGGCGACCACTTCGCGCATGCCCTCGGTCAGGTAGGCCTTGGCGATAGAGCCGAGCACGGCGGGGCGTTCGCCGGCGTCCAGCGCGCCGCAGGTGAGGGTGCGCGTGGCGCTCATCACGTAGGTCATGCCGGCGATGCGGGCCAGCGGTTCCTCGATGCCCTCGAAGCGGCCGATGGGGGTGTCGAACTGCTCACGCACCGTGGCGTAGGCGCCGCAGATGCGCGTGGCCATCTGCGCCGCGCCGATCGACAGCGCCGGCAGCGAAATGGAGCGACCGGCGGCCAGCGACTCCATCAGCATGCGCCAGCCGTGGCCGATCTGCTCGCGGCCGCCGATGATGGCGTCCAGCGGCACGAACACGTCGGTGCCGACGGTGGGGCCGTTGTTGAAGGGCACACCCATCGGGTCGTGGTGGCGGCCGATCTCGATGCCGGGTAGGTCGCGCGGAATCAGCGCGCAGGTGATGCCCAGGTCCTCGGCGCCGCCGAGCAGGCCGTGCGGGTCCTTCAGGCGGAAGGCCAGGCCGATCAGCGTCGCCACCGGGGCCAGCGTGATGTAGCGCTTGTCCCAGGTCAGGCGCATGCCCAGCACTTCCTCGCCCTCGTACATGCCGCGCTCGACGATGCCGGTCGACTGCGTGGCGGCGGCGTCGGAACCGGCTTCAGGACCGGTCAGGGCGAAGCAGGGCACTTCGCGGCCATCGGCCAGGCGCGGCAGATAGCGCTGCTTCTGTTCGTCGGTGCCGTAGTGCAGCAGCAGTTCGCCGGGGCCGAGCGAATTGGGCACCATCACGGTCACTGCGGCGGCGATGGAGCGGCTGGCGATGCGCGTGACCACGCGCGAATGGCCGATTTCGGAGAAGCCCAGGCCGCCGTATTCCTCCGGGATGACCATGCCGAAGAAGCGTTCGCGCTTGAGGTAGTCCCAGACCGCCTCGGGCATTTTGCGGTCCTGTTCGATCTGCCAGTCGTCGAGCATGCGGCACAGGGTCTCGACCTGGTTGTCCATGAATGCCTGCTCGCGCTTGCTCAGTGGCTGGCAGCGGAAGTGCTGCAGGCGATTCCAGTTGGGCATGCCGGAGAAGATCTCCGCGTCCCACCACACCGTGCCGGCCTCCAGTGCGATGCGTTCGGTCTCGCCGATGCGCGGCAGCGCGCGGCCCATCAGCGGCATCAGCGATTTCGCGAACAGTGCGCGCCGCAGCGGTGCGAAGCCGGTGATCAGCGCCAGCGCCACGGCCAGCAGCAACAGCAGGCCAAACAGCGCGGGTGAGGCCACGCCGTGCACCAGCCAGGTCAGGAACAACACGGTCAGGGCGGCGGTCCAGCTCTGCCAGCCGCGGCCGCCGATGGCGAAGGCGAACAGCACGAGCACGGCGATGAGGATTCCTGCAAGCAGCATGGGGCGACTCCTTATCCGCGACGCCCCCATTCTGACGGTCTACGCGCGTGACTGCCAAAACATCTTTCGCGTGCCGGTGCGTTGCGGTTCATGTCCGCGGGGCGTGTCGCCGGTGCCGGCACCGATTCATGCCTGAGCGCGTACAATAGGCGGGATAACCGAAATGTGTGTTTCCTGCCGGCGTGGCGTCGCCGGCGCTGCGCGTCGCATGCCGCGGCGCGCCCGATGCGAGAATCTGCGTGAAAGACAAGAATGAAATCGTCGCCAACTGGCTGCCGCGCTATACCGGCACCGAACTGGGCGACTTCGGCGACCATATCCTGCTGACCAATTTCGGCCATTACCTGGAACTTTTCGCCCAGTGGCACGGCGTGGAGATCCGCGGCGCGGATCGTCCGATGCCCAACGCAACCGCCGACGGCATCACCATGATCAACTACGGCATGGGTAGCCCCAACGCCGCCACGGTGATGGATCTGCTGTCGGCGATCTCGCCGCAGGCAGTGCTGTTCCTGGGCAAGTGCGGTGGCGTGAAGAAGAAGAACAAGATTGGCGACCTGGTGCTGCCGATCGCGGCCATCCGCGGTGAGGGCACGTCCAACGACTACCTGCCGCCGGAAGTGCCGGCGATGCCGGCGTTCCAGCTGCAGCGCGGTGTGTCGACCATGATTCGCGACCTCGGCCACGACTACTGGACCGGCACGGTGTACACCACCAACCGTCGCGTCTGGGAGCACGACGAGAGCTTCAAACGCTACCTGCGCCAGACCCGCTGCATGGCGGTGGACATGGAAACCGCAACCATCTTCGCCGCGGGCTTCGCCAATGGCATTCCCTCCGGCGCGCTGCTGCTGGTGTCTGACCAGCCGATGATTCCCGAGGGCGTGAAGACCGAGGCCAGCGACCGCAAGGTCACCGAGAACTACGTCGAGGCGCACATCAAGGTGGGCATCGAGGCGTTGAAGTTGGTGCGCCGGCACGGTCGCAGTGTGAAGCATCTGCGCTTCGAGGAAGATCTCGAGATCGATCCCGACGAGGATTGACCCCGCGGGCACGCGCGGCGCTCCGGGAGGCGCTCGGGGTGTCGCGCAGCGTGCCCTTTTTTCTGTGTTTTTTGGACAACGTTGTCAATCGATTGGTGCGTGTGCTTGCCAGCGCGCGCAACGCAACGCTGTGCTTCGGCTGGTTTGCATGTTGGTGTGCCCGGTATGCGTGCAGTTGTTATGCAGGCAATGATTGTTCTTCTGTGGTTCACCGGATTTCGGCGTGCGGACGGTGATCGACATGGTCTTCGATAGAGGTCTGTCCGCCACGAAAACGTGAACTGCGTCACATCATTCGAGGCTTCTTCAGTCTTGCTGGACAAGTTTGTAGACAACGTTGTCATCCGGTTGCTATCACAACCGGCATGACCGCATCAGAACGGTCGCCCGCACGGACGCGGACGGCGACTGTCCCCACCGATCACCCGGACGTGGTCGGTCGATCGCCAGGCAGCAAGGCCAACACATGCGATTCCCGAATGAGGAGGAGACAGAGATGATGCAGACACAGCAATGGAAGAGATGGGCGCACCTGACCCTGGGTGCGTTGGGCAGCGTGGTCGGCGGAAGCATCGCCACGCTGATGCTTGCCGTCGTGCCGGTGCGCGCGGTGCATGCGCAGACGGCCACCGCCTGCGCCGCGCCGTGGAGCGCGACGACCGCCTACAACGGCGGCGACGTCGCCAGCGAGAACGGCGTCAACTACCTGGCCAACTGGTGGACGCAGGGCGATGACCCGGCCACGAACAACGGCCCTGGCGGCTCCGGGCAGCCGTGGACGTCGCAGGGTGCCTGCGGTTCGTCGGGTTCCGGCGGCGGCACGGGCAGCGGAAGCTGCGCGGCGACGTGGAGCGCCTCGACCGCGTACAACGGCGGCGATGTGGCCAGCGAGAATGGCGTCAACTATGTGGCCAACTGGTGGACGCAGGGCGACGACCCCGCCACGAACAACGGCCCGAACGGTTCCGGTCAGCCGTGGACGTCGCAGGGAAGCTGTAGCGGTAGCAGCGGCGGCGGCAACAATCCGCCGACGGCGAATTTCTCCGATGCGATCAGCGGCCTCAGTGTCAGCTTCACCGATGCCTCCAGCGACAGCGACGGCTCCATTGCCTCGCGCGCCTGGAACTTCGGCGATGGCGGGACTTCGACTGCGACCAACCCCAGCCATACCTACGCCGCGGGCGGCACCTACACCGTGACCCTGACCGTGACCGATAATGGCGGCGCGACGGACACCAAGAGCGCGTCCGTGACCGTGTCGAGCGGTAGCGGCGGCGGCGGTACGCCGGCGGGCTTCATCTTCAGCCCGTACAAGGACATCACCGTCAATCTGAATTGGAACACCAACGTGATGTCGACCAAGGTCACCGGCTCGCTGATCCCGGTGGTCGGCAGCGGTAGCCTGATCTCGGACTACGAGCCGAATCTCGGCGCGATCACCCTGGCCTTCGCCACCGGCACCTGCGGCAGCGAGAACTGGGGCGGCGTGCCGGGAGCGGACTTCGCCAGCGCCAACGTTTCGGCGCTGGACAGCGCGGGCGTGGACTACATCGTCTCCACCGGCGGCCAAGCAGGCACCTTCAGCTGCTCCGATCCGTCGTCGATGGTGCAGTTCATCCAGCGCTACTACTCGCCGCACATGGTCGGCGTCGACTTCGACATCGAGGGCGGCCAGACCGCATCGCAGCTCAACGCGCTGGTGCAGCAGGTGGCTTATGCCGAGACGCAGTACCCGAACCTGCGCTTCTCGTTCACGCTGGCCACGCTGGCCGCGTCGGACGGCAGCTACGGCGGCCTGAACTCGCTGGGCGACACGGTGATGCAGGCGATCCAGAGCAACAGTCTGCAGCACTACACCATCAACCTGATGGTGATGGACTACGGCTCGGCGGGTTCGAACATCTGCGTGGTCGTCAATGGCGCCTGCGACATGGGCCAGTCGGCGATCCAGGCGGCCAAGAACCTCGAACACACCTACGGGGTGCCGGCCAGCCAGATCGAGCTGACGCCGATGATCGGCCTCAATGACAACACGTCCGAAGTGTTTACGACGGGCAACGTCGACACCGTGGCCAACTACGCCAAGAGTGCGGGCCTGGCCGGCGTGCACTACTGGTCGCTGGACCGCGATACGCCGTGTGCGAGCAATAGCGGCTACGCGTCGCCGACCTGCAACTCGGTCTCCGGCACCACGTCGCTGGAGTACACCAACCGCTTCCTTCAGGACTTCGGTCTGTAAGGCAGGCCACGGAAGGCATGAACGGACCGGGCCTCGTGCCCGGTCCGTTTCGTTTCGGGCATCCGAAAGCCGGGCGGGCTGTGTATCCTTCCGCTCCACGTCGACGGAGAATGTCCATGTACCCGCTGCCGGACCTGCGCACCGCGCGCACGCACATCCGCCTGCCGCGCGAGGACGATGCAGAGCGCCTGCTGGCCTATCGTCTCGGCAATCGTGCACATCTGGCGCCATGGGAGCCGGAGCGCGACGAGGGCTATTTTTCGCTGGAAGGCTGCGAACGCGCCATTGCCGAACAGATCGCGGCGGCGCATGCCGATCGCGCCTATCCGCTGTTGGCGCTGGACCCGGACGAGCGTGCGGTGGTTGCCTCGTTCACGTTCTCCAACGTGGCGCGCGGCATCTTTCAGGCCTGTCATCTGGGCTACGGGGTCGCCGCGGAACAGCAGGGCAAGGGCGTGATGTTCGAAGTCCTGCAGGCGGGCCTGTCTTGGGCATTCGAGGATCTGCGCATGCATCGCGTGATGGCCAACTACATGCCCGAGAACCAGCGCAGCGAGCGCCTGCTGCAGCGACTGGGCTTCGAACGAGAAGGCTACGCGCGCAGCTATCTGAAGATCGCTGGTGCCTGGCGCGACCACGTGTTGACCGCGCTGCTGCATCCCGACGCGCGCGGCTGAAGCTGGGCGGGTTCGCCCGTCCGCGGGCCTGTGCCATGCTGATCGGCAATGCGTCGCGACGGGATCATGTCCGCCGCGGCGTCCGGCAACGGCAAGCAGAAAAGGGATGCGCATGAGCAAGACGGAATCGTTCGATCTGCACGGCAAGGTCGCCCTGGTCACGGGTGCTTCGCGCGGTATCGGTGAGGCAACAGCCCGGCAGCTGGCGCGTTGGGGCGCGCGGGTCGTGGTCAGTAGCCGCAAGCAGGACGCCTGCGAGAAGGTGGCCGAAGCGATCCGTGCCGAGGGCGGCGCGGCCGAGGCGCTGGCCATGCATATGGGCGACACCGATGCCATCGAGGCCGGATTTGCCGCGCTCGACGCGCGCGATGCCGCGCCGGATATCCTGGTCAACAATGCCGCCGCCAATCCGTACTACGGGCCGCTGACGGAGCAGGATCTGGACAGTTTCCAGAAGACGCTCGACGTCAATGTGCGCGGCTACTTCTGGACCACGGCGCAGGCCGTGCAGCGCATGCAGGCCAAGGGTGGCGGTGCGGTCGTCAATGTCGCATCGATCAACGCGCGTCGGCCCGCGCCGGGGCAGGGCGCGTATTCGATGAGCAAGGCGGCCATCGTGTCGATGACGGAGAGCTTTGCGCGCGAACTCGGTCCGCAGGGCATCCGCGTCAACGCGGTGCTGCCCGGTTTGACCGACACCCGCTTCGCCTCGGCCCTGCTGGACGACGAGAAGCTGATGCGCTTCCTGCGCGCGCAGATTCCGCTGGGGCGTGCCGCGCAGCCGCAGGAGATCGCCGCGGCGATCGCGTTCCTGTGCACGCCGGCGGCGAGCTACGTCAACGGTGCGAGCTGGGTGCTCGACGGCGGGTTTCTGGCCTGACGACCAGGATGCGGGACGCTCCGACGAGCGTCCCGCGTGCCGTGTTCAGGCGTTCGGCGAGCGTCGCGTACGCGAACCGCCACGCCGGCGGCGCTTGGCCTGCGCCTGTGCTTGTGCCTGAGTGCTGCCGCCGGACTTGCGCTCCTGCGTGTGCGGACGGCGCTGGTGCGAGGACTTGTTGCCGTTCGGACGCTGGCGCTGGCCGCCCTGACGCGGCTTCGGCGCGCCGGCGTCCATGCGTAGCGGCTGTGACGGCTCGAAGCCCTCCATCGGCGCGATGTCGATCTCGTCCTTCAGCAGCTTCTTGATGTCGCGCAGCAGTCCCGATTCCTCGTGACTGACCAGCGAAACCGCCAGTCCGCTGGCGCCGGCGCGGCCAGTGCGGCCGATGCGGTGCACGTAGTCCTCGGCGACCATCGGCAGGTCGTGGTTGATGACCATCGGCAGCTGCTCGATGTCCAGGCCGCGCGCGGCGATATCCGTTGCCACCAGCACGTCCACCTTGCCTTTCTTGAAGTCGCCCAGGGCGCGGGTGCGCTGGTTCTGGCTCTTGTTGCCGTGGATCGCCGCGCTGCGCATTCCCGACTGGTTGAGGAATTTGCACAGCTTGTCCGAGCCGTGCTTGGTGCGCGCGAAGACCAGGGTCTGGCGGCGGCTGTCTTCGGCCAGAATATGCAGCAGCAGGTCGCGCTTGCGCTCGGCATCGACCGGATGCACGCGGTGGCTGACCGTGGCGACCACGGTGTTGGCGCGCGCCACTTCGACTTCCTTCGGGTTGTGCATGAACTGCGACGCCAAAGCCTTGATGGCGGGCGCGAAGGTGGCCGAGAACAGCAGCGTCTGGCGCTGCTGCGGCATGGCCGAGATCACGCGCTTGAGCGCCGGCAGGAAGCCCATGTCGAGCATGCGGTCGGCTTCGTCCAGCACCAGGATCTCGATGCCGGACAGGTCGATGTGCCGCTGCTGCATGTGGTCGATCAGGCGGCCCGGCGTGGCGATCACGATGTCCACGCCGCGGCGCAGATTCTGGATCTGGTTGCCCATGCCGACGCCGCCGAAGATGGTCGTGCTGTAGACGGTCAGGAACTTGCTGTAGTCGCGCACGGAATCGTGCACCTGCGCGGCCAGTTCGCGGGTCGGTGTCAGCACCAGCGCGCGCGGCTTGCGCGGACGGCCCGATGTCGGACGCTGCCCGTTCGGGAACAGCCGTTCCAGCATGGGCAGAGAGAAGCCGGCGGTCTTGCCCGTGCCGGTTTGCGCGCTGGCCAGCAGATCATGGCCCTCCAGCACCACCGGAATGGCGGCGGCCTGGATCGGCGTGGGCTCGTTGTAGCCCTGATCGGCAAGCGCGCGCAGCAACGCGGGCGAAAGCCCGAGAGATTCGAAATGCATGAAAGCTCCACCTGTGAAGACAGGTTTGACGACTCGGAGCGTTCCCGATGAACCGCGCTGCGAGTGGGGAATATGGCGGATGCACGCCGTGATGGCGGACTGCCCGGTCAATGCGAAGGACGCCGAGTGGCGTGGGCCGGGCTGCACAGCGGGGCTGGCGGCCGCGGGGATCCGTAGGGAAGTCGACGATCCGACCCGCAAGACACGGCGGAGGATATAGCAAAACCTCCGAATAGACCATGTTTTTCTTTTTCATTCAGAAGTTTCGGCTGAACGGCCCGGCACGGGGGTGTTGAATTCGCGTGCATCCGACAGCATCCATGAGGGCCTGCATTCGCCGATCACCCA
Organism: Oleiagrimonas citrea; assembly: GCF_012395255.1. Classification (GTDB taxonomy): domain Bacteria; phylum Pseudomonadota; class Gammaproteobacteria; order Xanthomonadales; family Rhodanobacteraceae; genus Oleiagrimonas; species Oleiagrimonas citrea. Next base: position 373,571 of record NZ_JAAZQD010000002.1, on the reverse strand, counting down.
GGACACTTCTCGATGCCTCAGACTTCCGATCAGAACCGCCGCTTCGTGCTGGCCTCGCGCCCCGAGGGCGCGCCGGTGCCGGACAACTTCCGCCTGGAGACCGACGCGGTGCCCGAGCCGGGCGACGGCGAGGTGCTGCTGCGTACAGTGTTCCTGTCGCTGGACCCATACATGCGCGGCCGCATGAGCGATGCGCCCTCGTACGCCGCGCCGGTGGAAGTTGGCGGGCTGATGGTCGGCGGCACGGTGTGCCGGGTGGCGAAGTCCAGGCATCCCGACTACGCCGAAGGCGACTGGGTGCTGGCCTACAGCGGCTGGCAGGACTACGCGCTGTCCGACGGCAAGGGCCTGTTCAAGCTCGACCCGCAGCGCGCGCCGCCGTCGTGGGCGCTGGGCATCCTCGGCATGCCGGGCTTCACCGCCTATATGGGGCTGACCGATATCGGCCAGCCCAAGGCTGGCGAGACCGTGGTGGTGGCCGCTGCATCCGGCGCGGTCGGGTCGGTGGTGGGGCAGGTCGCCAAGCTGCTCGGCTGTCGTGTGGTCGGTATCGCCGGCGGCAAGGAAAAATGCGACTACGTCACCGACACGCTGGGCTTCGACGCCTGCATCGATCACCGTCAGGCGGACATGGCCGAGCAGCTGAAGACCGCGTGTCCGGACGGTATCGACGTCTATTTCGAGAACGTCGGCGGCAAGGTCTTCGACGCCGTGCTGCCGCTGCTCAACAGCAAGGCGCGCATTCCGCTGTGCGGCCTGATCGCCAGCTACAACGCCACCGAGCTGCCGCCCGGACCGGATCGTCTGCCGCTGCTCACCGGCACGCTGCTGAAGAAGCGCATCCGCATGCAGGGCTTCATCATCTTCGACGACTACGGCGACCGCTACGGCGAATTCCTCGCCGCCATGCAGCCGTGGCTGGCGGCCGGCAAGTTGCATTACCGCGAAGACATTGTCGACGGCCTTGAGCGCGCACCCGAAGCCTTCATCGGCATGCTCGAAGGCGCCAACTTCGGCAAGTTGGCGGTGCGCGTCGGTCCCGACGACGCGACGGCCTGAGCGGCACGAATCCCCCTTTTCCCGCATCAAGCAAGGAGTTCATCCATGAAGATCCTGATGGTTCTGACATCCCACGACCGCCTCGGTGACACCGGCAAGAAGACCGGTTTCTGGCTGGAGGAGTTCGCCGCGCCGTACTACGCGTTCAAGGACGCCGGTGTCGACATCACGCTGGCGTCGCCGGCCGGCGGCCAGCCGCCGCTTGATCCCGGCAGCGACGCCGAGGATGCGCAGAGCGACGACACCCGCCGCTTCAAGGCCGACGCCGAGGCGCAGCAGGCGCTGGCCAACACACGCAAACTGGTTGACCTCGACGCCAGCGAGTACGACGCGGTGTTCTATCCGGGCGGGCACGGTCCGCTGTGGGATCTGGCCGAGGACCAAGCGTCCATCGACCTCATCGAGACTTTCTGGCGCGCCGGCAAGCCGGTCGGCGCGGTCTGCCACGCACCGGGCGTGCTGCGTCATGTGCATGACGGCGACAAGCCGCTGGTCGACGGCCGCCGCGTGACCGGCTTCAGCAACAGCGAGGAAGCGGCGGTCGGCCTGACCGACATCGTGCCGTTCCTGGTCGAGGACGAGCTGGCGCGTCTGGGCGGCAAGTACGCCAAGGGCGACGACTGGTCCAGTTTCGTGCAGGTCGACGGACGACTCGTCACCGGACAGAATCCGGCGTCCTCGGTGGCCAGCGCCGAGGCGCTGCTGAAGCTGCTCGCCTGAAGCCGGGGCGGCGACATCGGCCCGGGGCCTGCTAGAATGCAGTATCGCGCGCGGCGGTTCGCCGCGCGTTACCCCCCGAGGTTCCCATGACATCCCCCGCTTCCGATTCCGCTCCCGTCGCCAAGGACGGGCCGAGCTTCGCCGCGCTTGCGCTGGCGCCCGCCGTGCAGCAGGTGCTGGCCGACGTCGGCTACGAGTCTCCGTCGCCGATCCAGGCCGCGACCATTCCGCCGCTGCTCGAGGGGCGCGACGTGCTCGGTCAGGCGCAGACCGGCACCGGCAAGACCGCTGCCTTCGCGTTGCCGATTCTGTCGCGGCTCGACGCCACGCCCGGCAAGCCGCAGGCGCTGGTGCTGGCGCCGACACGCGAGCTGGCGATCCAGGTTGCCGAAGCCTTCCAGCGCTACGCCGCGCACATCCCCGGTTTCCGCGTGCTGCCGATCTACGGCGGGCAGGGCTACGGCCCACAGCTGCAGGGGCTGCGTCGCGGCGTGCACGTCGTGGTCGGTACGCCGGGGCGCGTGGTCGATCACCTGAAGAAGAAGACGCTGGACCTGTCCGCGCTGCGCTTCCTGGTGCTCGACGAAGCCGACGAGATGCTGAAGATGGGCTTCGCCGAAGACGTCGAGGCGGTGCTCACGGCGACGCCGAAGAGTCGTCAGGTCGCGCTGTTCTCGGCCACCATGCCGGCGCCGATCAAGCGCATCGCGCAGACGCATCTGAGCGATCCGGTCGAGGTGGCGATTGCCGCCAAGACCACTACCGCCACCAACATCCGCCAGCGCTACTGGTGGGTCAGTGGCGTGCACAAGCTCGACGCGCTGACGCGCATTCTGGAAGCCGAGCCGTTCGACGCGATGATCGTGTTCGCGCGTACCAAGCAGGCCACCGAGGAACTCGCGACCAAGCTGCAGGCGCGCGGATTCGCTGCGGCCGCCATCAACGGCGACATCGCCCAGCCGCAACGCGAGCGCGTCATCGGTCAGCTCAAGGACGGTCAACTCGACATCCTCGTCGCCACCGACGTCGCCGCACGCGGCCTCGATGTCGAGCGCATCAGCCACGTGCTGAACTACGACATTCCCTACGACACCGAATCCTACGTGCACCGCATCGGCCGCACCGGCCGCGCCGGACGCAGCGGCGAGGCGGTGCTGTTCGTGACGCCGCGCGAGAAGGGCATGCTGCGCGCTATCGAGCGCGCCACGCGGCAGCCGATCGAGCAGATGCATCTGCCCGGCGTGGACGTCGTCAACGACCGCCGCGTCACGCGCTTCATGGAGCGCATCGACGCGGCGCTGGAGCACGACGACCTGCAGCCGTTCCGCGATCTGGTCGCGCGCTACGAGAGTGAGCGCGGTCTGTCGGCCGAGGACATCGCGGTGGCTCTGGCGCGCATGGCGCACGGCGACAAGCCGCTGCTGCTCAAGGAGAGCCTGATCGAGCGCGCGCCGCGCAAGGCCGGCGCCGACGACCGCGGCGCACCCGGCCGGCACAAGAGCGGCAAGCACGACAAGTTCGGCAAGCGCAGCGAGCGCAGGCACGTCACCGAGAGCGGCAAGCGCACCTACCGCGTGGAAGTCGGCCACGTCCACGGCATCAAGCCGGGGAATGTCATCGGCGCGATCGCCAACGAAGCGGGGTTGGACAGCCAGTACATCGGCCGTTTGACCATCCAGGGCGATCACAGCCTGATCGACCTGCCGCCGGAGATGCCCAAGGAAATCCTTGCGCATCTGAAGAAGGTGCGGGTGGCCGGGCGCATGCTGCAGATCTCCGCGCAGGAAGCGTTTGCGGATGGCGCTGGCTCCGACTTTCGCGCACCGGGCAAACCCAAGCACAAGTCGAAGCCTTCAGTGAAAGGGGCAGGCAAGGCGAAGGCAAAGAAAAAGAAAGCCAAGGATGCCGGCAAGCCGCGCGGCAAGGCCGCGTCCTCGGCCAAACGCGGCAAGCACGGCGATTGATCCTCCGGCCGAGGTTCACAAACTGCTAGAAAAACGCGCGCAAACTGCTACGCTGTCAACACTTTTTCATGTATGCCCGCGTTCGACCCATGCCCATGTCCCGCTGTCTGGTTGCCGTTTTAGCCGTCTGCGCCTTCGTGGCGCCCTGGACCATGGCCCACGCCGAAACGCATCCGGGCGAAGCGGCCCTGGTGCGCGAAGTGGCCGCCGATACGGGCAAGGACCCGGCCAAGCTCACCGCCCTGCTTGACGGGGCGCAGAAGCAGCAGAGCATCCTGGATGCGATCAGCCGTCCGGCCGAGTCCAAGCCGTGGAAGGACTACCGACCCATCTTCGTGACGCCGGAGCGCATCCAGGACGGCATCGCCTTCTATCGCGCACACCGCGCGCTGATCGACGCCACAGCGAAGAAGTACGACGTGGCGCCGCAGTACCTGATTGCCATCCTCGGCGTCGAGACCCGCTATGGCCATATCACCGGCAAGTACAAGGTGCTCGATGCGCTGGTCACGCTGGCGTTCTACTACCCGCCGCGCGCCAAGTTCTTCCGCAAGGAACTGAAGACGCTGCTGGAGCTTCCCGACAGCAAGCTGGCCGGTCCGCTGGACACGCTGACCGGTTCCTACGCCGGCGCACAGGGCTGGGGACAGTTCATGCCGTCGTCGATCAAGGCCTATGCCGTCGATGCCGATCACGATGGGCACATCGATTTGCATGATTCGCTGCCGGATATCCTGGCCAGCGTCGCCAACTACTTCCACCAGCACGGCTGGAAGCCCGGCGGCGAAGTCGCCGCGCAGGCGCAGGCGCAGCCCGACGCCAGCGTGCTGAAGTACCGGGCCAAGCCGCCCCGGCGGACCCTGGAGCAGTACGAAGCGCTGGGCTACGCGCCCCTGCAGCGCATGAAGCCGGACACGGCGGCCAACCTGCTCACCCTGCAGAGCGAGCACGGTCCCCAGCACTGGTTCACGTTCCAGAACTTCTACGTGATCACGCGCTACAACCGCAGCCCGTTGTATGCCATGGCGGTGCGGCAAATCGCCGACGCCATCGCCCACGGTGTCGACGACCCGGCGGCCGTCGAGGCCGCGCCGTGAGGCGCGGAGCACTTCTTCCGCCCCTGCTGATATTGCTGATGCTCGCCGGTTGCGCGGGCCATCGCCCGCGGCCGATTGCACCTCCGGCTTCCGCGGAGGGCAAGCCGACGACCGCCAATCCGACCGTGGTCGCGACCGGCCCGGTGGACGACACCAGCCTGCCGCAGGACAGTCGCTACGGTCGCACCCGCGACGGCGGTCCGGTCAAGCCGCCGTCCTATATCGCCACGCTTTCCGAACCGGTACCGGTGCCTGAGCCGCGATCGCGCTACGGCAACAAGTCGCCCTATGTCGTGCGCGGCAAGACCTATCGCGTGCTCAAGAGCGCCAAGGGTTACGACCAGCGTGGCATCGCCAGCTGGTACGGCAGCAAGTTCCACGGCTACATGACGTCCAACTTCGAGAAGTACGACATGTACAAGTTCAGCGCCGCCAGCAAGGTGCTGCCGCTGCCGACCTGGGCGCGTGTGACCAATCTGGAGAACGGCAAGAGCGTGATCGTGCGCGTCAACGATCGTGGTCCGTTCGTCAGCAACCGCATCATCGATCTCAGCTACGCCGCCGCCGTGCGCATCGGCATCTGGCCGAAGGGCACCGGCCTGGTCGAAGTGCAGGCGATCGATCCCGAACATCCGCAGGAACTGCCGAAGCCGCACGCGGTCGAAAGCGCCGGCGCGCACCCCGGCATCTGGCTCCAAGTCGGTGCGTTCGGCGATCCCGAAAATGCCGAGCGCGTGGCCAGCCGACTGCGTGCCGCCGGCCTCGGGCCGGTGCAGATCACTCGCCTTGACGTGCAGGGACGCGACGTGCGACGGGTTCGGCTGGGGCCGCTGAAAAGCGTGTCCGCGGCCGACCGTCTGAGCCGCCGGGTGACCGCCTTGGGTCTGCCGACGCCCCAAGTGGCGGTAGACTAGGCGGTTGTGGCGAGCTGCGCGCCACGAACGGGCCGCTTGCGTGCCCGTTCACGGCCATCGTTTTACCGTATACCTGTATTGCACGCGCCCCCGGCGCTGGACCCATCACCGATCGGATCGCACCCATGACGTTTTTCCGCTGCCGCACCACTGTTCTGGCCACCCTCGCGATTGTCGCCGCCGCTCTGGTCGGCGGTGCATTCGCCCAGCAGGCGCCGCCCGCGCCCACGGTGCCCCGACCCGTGGTGCCTGCCGCGCCGGTGCCGCCGCCGCCGGACATCGACGCCAAGTCCTGGGTACTGATGGACTACGCCACGGGCCGCATCCTCGCCAGCAAGGACCCGAACAAGCGCGTCATCCCGGCCTCGATCACCAAGATCATGACCGACTACGTGGTCTCGGCCGAGATCGCCGCCGGCAAGGTCCACATGAACGACAAGGTGTTCATTTCCAAGCACGCCTGGCAGGCGGGTGGCGCGGGCACCGACGGTTCGACCAGCTTCCTCAAGGTCAACTCCGAAGTGCCGCTGAAGGATCTGCTGTACGGCATGATCATCCAGTCCGGCAACGACTCCGCCATTGCCCTGGCTGAGCACGTGGCCGGCAGCGAGGGCGCCTTCGCCGCGCTGATGAACGCCTACGCCAAGCAGCTGGGCATGAGCGGCACGCACTATTCCAACGCTTCCGGCTACCCGGTGCCCAACCACTACACTACGGCCCGCGACGTGGCCGTGCTGTCGCGTGCGCTGATCCACAACTTCCCCGCCGATTACGCGATCTCGGCGATCAAGGAGTTCAAGTGGAACGGCATTACCCAGCACAACCGCAACACGCTGCTGTGGCGCGACCCGTCGGTGGACGGCATCAAGACCGGCCACACCTCCGCGGCCGGCTACTGTCTGGCGGCTTCGGCCAAGCGCGGCGACCAGCGCCTGATCGCCATTGTCATGGGTGCGACCACCGAACAGGGCCGCGCCGATGACGCGCAGGCATTGCTGAACTACGGTTTCCGCTTCTTCGAGACCCACAAGGTCTACACGCCGGGCAAGGCGCTGGCGACGCCGCGTCTGTGGAAGGGCGAGGCCGACAAGTTGCCGATCGGCGTGGCCGAGCCGGTGCTGGTCACGGTCAAGCGCGGCGAGTACGACAAGCTCAAGGCGACCATGGACATTCCCGATCCGCTGATCGCCCCGTTCAAGAAGGACCAGAAGATCGGCACCCTGCGCATTACCCTGGACGGCAAGCCGGTACTGACACAGCCGCTGGTGGCCCTGCAGGATGCGCCGGAAGGCGGCTTCTTCTCGCGACTGTGGGACACGATCCTGCTGTGGTTCCATCACAGCAGCCACGACAAGAAAGACGCCAAGTGATGCGTGACGTCGAGAACATCCAGCCGGAGAACCCCGATCAGGGCTTCCAGTTTCCCGGCACCTTCACCATCACCGCCATGGGCAATGCCGAGGCGGTGCTGGAGAGCAAGGTGCCGGAGATCCTGCGCCAGCTCGGTCGCCGGGTCCACATCGATCGCATGAAGACCCGGCCGTCGAGCAAGGGCAACTACATGGCCGTGACCGTCGATTTCGATTGCGCGCGCCGTGAGGAGTACGATGAGGCCCACGCCGCGCTGCGCGCGGATCCGGATATCCGTTACACCCTCTGAGCACGTTCGCGCCTTGAATCGGCGGGCCGCGGACACCAGGAATCGAGCATGACTGCAACCGCCCCATCCCGAGCCGCGTCCGCCGAAGGCGGGCGCGAGCTGCGCATCCGCCGTCTTGGACGACAGCCCTACGAGGCCACCTGGAAGGCCATGAGCGCCTTCACCGATGCCCGCGACGGCGATACGCCCGACGAGCTGTGGGTGCTGGAACACGACCCGGTGTTCACGCTCGGGCAAGCCGGCAAATGGGAGCATGTGCTCATGCCCGGCGATATCCCCGTCGTTCCCGTCGACCGCGGCGGCCAGGTGACCTATCACGGTCCCGGCCAGATCGTGGCCTACCCGCTGATCGACCTGCGTCGGCTCGGTGTCGGCGTGCGCGAACTGGTGAATCGCATCGAGCAGGCCATCATCGACACGCTGGCGCACTGGAACATCGTCGCCGAGCGCGTCGAGGGCGCGCCCGGCGTGTACGTGGCCGGCGCCAAGGTCGCGGCGTTGGGCCTGCGCGTGCGCCGCGGCTGCACGTTCCACGGCCTGGCCTTCAACGTGAACATGGACCTGGAGCCGTTCCACCGCATCAATCCCTGTGGCTACAAGGGCTTGCAGGTGACGCAGGTGGTAGACTTGGGCGGACCCTCTGGTCTGGAAGCGGTCGAGGACGTGCTGATCGACGAGATCTGCCGTCAATTCGACTTCCGGGCCCACATTTCCGAACCGCGCATCCCTGAACTCCCGGGGCAGGGCGCGGTCTGCGTATAAGTACAGCCATGAGCGAAATTCAGTCCTCCAGCAAGAACATTCCCCTGCAGGTCGTCGACAAGCAGGTCGCCGGCGACAAGATCGCCCGCAACCGCGCCGGCTTCGACACCGACGGCCCGGTGCTGCGCAAGCCCTCGTGGATCCGTGTGCGCCTGCCGCAGGGCAATGCGGTGCAGCAGCTGAAAGCCAAGCTGCGCGAACACGATCTGGTGACGGTGTGCGAGGAAGCCTCGTGCCCGAACATCCACGAGTGCTTCTCCAAGGGCACCGCGACGTTCATGATCCTGGGCGAGGTCTGCACCCGTCGCTGCTCGTTCTGCGACGTGGCCCACGGCCGTCCGGCGCCGCCCGACGCGCTGGAGCCGGCACGTCTGGCCGAGACCATCGCCAACATGCAGCTGCGCTACGTGGTCATCACCTCGGTCGACCGCGACGACCTGCGCGACGGCGGCGCGGCGCATTTCGCCTCGTGCATCCGCGCGGTGCGCCACGCCAGCCCGAACATCCAGATCGAGATCCTGACCCCGGACTTCCGCGGCAAGGGCCGCATGGAGCGCGCGCTGGAAGCGCTCGCCGAGCACACGCCCGACGTGTTCAACCACAACCTGGAAACCGTGCCGGAGCTGTACCGCGAGGTGCGTCCGGGCGCCGACTACCAGTGGTCGCTGGACCTGCTGAAGAAGTTCAAGGCCGCGCATCCGGAAGTGCCGACCAAGTCCGGCATCATGCTGGGTCTGGGTGAGACCATGGAGCAGGTGCTGGGCACGCTGCGGGACCTGCGCGCGCACGACGTGGACATGGTCACCATCGGGCAGTACCTGCAGCCGACCGCCCACCACCATCCCGTAGTCCGCTACTGGACTCCGGACGAATTCGAATCGCTGCGCGTGGCCGGCATGGAGATGGGTTTCACCCATGTCGCGTCCGGTCCGCTGGTGCGTTCTTCCTATCATGCCGACGAGCAGGCCCATGCCGCCGGTTTTGTCGAGGTCGCCTGAATGATCAAGCGCTTTCTCCTGGCCACGCTGCTGCTCGCCCTCACCGGTGTGGCCGCGCATGCCGACGTCCCCACCAAGTCCGATTCGCTGACGCTGAAGCCGACCACGGCCGAGGCCCAGGCCGCGGCGCTGTCGGCGCGCTTCCTGACGCGCTTCCAGTACGACGCCAAGCCGCTGGACGACGCGATGTCGGAGAAGATCTTCGACACTTACCTGAAGGACCTGGATGGCGACAAACTGTATTTCACGCAGGCCGACATCAAGCACTTCGACAGCCTGCGCGACAGCCTCGACGACGCCATCTGGAATCAGGACCTGTCCGGCCCGTTCGCCATCTTCAACCTGTACGTGCAGCGCGCCACGCAGCGCCTGCAGTATGCGCGCAGCCTGCTGAAGAAGGGCTTCGACTTCAGCAAGAAGGAAAGCTACGACTTCGATCGCGACAAGGCCAAGTGGGCGCCCAACGAGCAGGCGCTCGACAGCATCTGGCGCAAGCGCGTGAAGAACGATTGGCTGCGCTTGAAGCTGGCCGGCAAGGACGACGCCGACATCCGCAAGACGCTGGACAAGCGCTACAAGAACTACATCGACCGTATCGATCAGCTCGATTCGCAGGACGCGTTCCAGACCTTCCTCAACGCGTACGCGGAGACCACCGACCCACACACCGACTATTTCGGTCCGCGCGCGGCGCAGAACTTCGACATCGCGATGAAGCTCTCGCTGGAAGGCATCGGCGCGGTGCTGCAGGCCAGCGATGAATACACCATGGTGCGCGAGGTCGTGCCGGGTGGTCCGGCGGCCAAGTCGGACAAGGTGCATGTCGGCGACCGCATCGTCGGCGTCGGCCAGGGCAAGGACGGTCCGATCCAGGACGTGATCGGCTGGCGTCTCGATGACGTCGTGTCCAAGATCCGCGGCAAGAAGAACACCACCGTGCGGCTGGAGATCATTCCCAGCAAGACCGGTCTGGACGGCAAGCACGAGATCGTGACCCTGGTGCGCAACAAGGTCACCATCCAGGAGCAGGCCGCCAAGAAGAAGATCATCCAGGTCAAGGACGATGGCGTCACCCGCCGTATCGGCGTCATCGAGTTGCCGTCGTTCTACGAGGACTTCGGCGCGCGCCGCGACGGCGATCCGAACTACAAGAGCGCTTCGCGCGACGTCGCCAAGCTGCTCAAGGAACTGAAGAAGGACAAGGTGGACGGCGTCATCGTCGACCTGCGCAACAACGGCGGCGGTTCGCTGACCGAAGCCACTGCCATGACCGGCCTGTTCATCAACAAGGGGCCGGTGGTGCAGGTGCGTTCCAGCAACGGCAGCGTCGAGGAACAGACCGACGATCAGCCGGGCATGGTCTGGAGCGGTCCGCTGGCGGTGCTGGTCAACCGCGGCACCGCGTCGGCCTCGGAAATCTTCGCGGCGGCGATCCAGGACTACGGCCGCGGCCTGGTCATCGGCGAGCCGACCTTCGGCAAGGGCACCGTGCAGAATCTGGTCAATCTGGACCGCTTCGGCGATGGCGAGAAGAAGCCGAAGTACGGCGAGCTGAAGATGACCATCGCCAAGTTCTTCCGCATCAATGGCGGCTCCACCCAGCTGCGCGGCGTGACGCCGGACATCGCCTATCCCAAGAACGGCAACGAGAAGCTGTTCGGCGAGTCGACCTACGACAACGCCCTGCCGTGGACCGACATCCAGCCGGCCAAGTACAAGCCGGTGGCCAATCTGAAAATGCTGGTGCCGATCCTCGAGCACAAGCACGCTCAGCGCATCGCCAAGCTGCCGGCGTGGAAGCTGATGCTCGACGAGCTGGCCGAGTTCCGCAAGAACCGAGACAAGACCACGGTGTCGCTGAATTACGACACGCGTCTGGCCGAGCGCAAGCATGTCGAGGCGGTGCAGAAGGCATTCCGTAAGCGGCACAAGGCTATCAACGGCGACACCTCCGATACCATGGAGGTCACGCTGGACGACGGCCTGACGCCGGGCGAGCGCAGCATCAAGGATCAGATCAAGCAGGAGAAGGAGGCCGACAAGGCCACCGACGTGATGCTCGACGAGACCGCGCACATCGTCGCCGACGAGGTGGGCCTGATCCAGGCCGACACCAAGCTGGCGGCCGAAGTGCTGCCGTATCACGGCAAGTCGGCGTCCGCTACCGACTGATCTGCGCGATACGCTGAAATCGAGAAGGGGAAGGCTTCCGGGCCTTCCCCTTTTTCATGTGCGACCGTCGTGTGTGTTCAGGAAGCACGATCGACCCGGCACGAAAAACAGCCGCGCCGGGCATTGTGCAGGTGCATGTACGCAGCGTGTGGGTGGGCGAATGCTTGCGTCATGCACGCAGCCACTTCCGGACCTTCCAGGACATGCGCGTCGATCATCCGGTGCGTGGTGTCGTACACGCGCAGCGAGATCATCCGGCGCGTGACATAGGGCGGTACCTCGCCGGGTGCCAGCACGCGCTGCTTTGCGTGACGCCGGACGAAGACGGGCCCCGAGGAACGGTAGGGCGAGGCTTCGGGAAGGTGCTCGAACGGGAGGAGCAGCAATTCGTCGCCGATGGCGGCATCCTCCAGGCTGACGCGGCACGGATAGCCCGAGTCGCTATCCGCGAACATGCGCACCATGTTTCTGCGCGCCAACTCGGCATCGGGCAGCGCGAAGAGCGGAGCGAACGGTGTGGGGTCGAGGCCGCTGAGGCGAAAAGGGGCCATGGCATGTCTCCATTGAAGTGGTGCGACAAGCATGGCGGCGATACGCGTCGTCGACGCGCCGTTTCCGGCCATGGCATCGATGCATATGCGCGCCGCACTGCTGACGGGCCGAGCTGCGGTTATCATCGGTCCGTGCGCACGGCGTAAGCGTGCGCAGTCATGACGACAACAGGAGTTCAGCACAGACGATGAGACTGGGACGTCAGTTGCGGAAATGGTCGGTTGGTCAGCGGGTGGCGATGATTGTCGCGCTGCTGCTGTTGCCGATGGCGGTGCTGAGCGCGGTCAGCATGGTCGTGCTCAACGAGCAGGAGATGGCCTTTCGCGAATCGGTCGAGGAGTCCGTGCACACGCTGCTGCCGCTGACCACCCTGGAGCATTACCTGCAGCGCGCGCTGGTCGATGAATTGCTGGCTGAATCGAATCAGTCCGCACCGGATTTTTCCGGCCTGACCGACAGCATCGACAAGAGCTTCTCCGGTTTGCGCGTCGGCGCGGACAAGCAGGATCTTCCGCTCGCCGTGATGGACGATGCGCAGCATGCCTGGATGCAGGCGCGTCCGGCCGTGCGGCGCCTTGTCGAGCTGGTGCGCACCACGCGCGGCAGCCTTCCGCAGGACGGCCTGGCGCATACGCGCGAGGAGCTGGAGCGCGCCATTCACGACGTATCCACGGCACGCCAGCACTTGTCGTTCGTGATCGAAGCACGGTACACGCGCGCCGCGGCGCAGCGCCACCGCCAGTTGTGGTGGCTGGTCTGGGGTTGGGTGCTGACGCTGACGGCAGCGATCGCGCTGGCCGGCGCCTTCCTGTATTCGCTGTTGCGCCCGATACGGCAGCTGGTCGGCGCGTCGCGCGAGATCGGTGCCGGTCGAACCGGCGTGCGCGTGCCGGTGGAGGGACAGGACGAGCTGGCCGCACTGGCCACCTGTTTCAACGAGATGGCGGAGAATTGGGAAGTCACGCGGCAATCCCTGGTCACCGAGGCCGCGGAGGATCCGCTGACCGGCGCGCTCAATCGGCGTGCGGTGCTGGCGCTGCTGGAGACCGAGCTGGAATCCTGTCTGCGTACGCAGCAGCCGTTGAGTCTGTTCGTGCTCGACCTGGATCACTTCAAGGCCATCAACGACCGCTTCGGCCATACTGCCGGCGATCGCGCACTGCGTTGGGTCGTGGAAAAGGTGCGGGGGCTGCTGCGCGAAGGCGATCATCTGGGCCGCTACGGCGGTGACGAATTCATCGCGCTGCTGCCGCGCACCGGCAAGAAACAGGCCGAGGTGATCGCGCGTCGCATCGTGCAGGCCGTTCACGACGTGGCCGCGCGTGAGCCTTCCTATCCCGGCGTCAGCGCCGGCGTTGCGGCCGCGCCGGAAGACGGTCGCGATGCGACGACGCTGATCGAAGTCGCAGACGCGGCGCTCTACACCCATAAAGCGCGTCATCGCGCACGTTAGGATTCCGCATGACTATGTCCCGCTCGTGGTCGCCCGCCACGGCTGCCTGGATCGCATTCGCGATCGCCGCATTGTTCTTTCTTTTCGAATTCGTGGTGCGCATCGAACCCAGTCTGGCCACGGATGCAATCGAGCGCTTCTACGGTCTTTCGGATGCAGGTTTCGGCACCGTGGCGAGTCTGTTCTTCTGGATCTACGCGCCGATGCAGATCGTGGTGGGATTGCTGCTGGACCGTTATGGCGCACGTCGTTTCGTGCTGCTGGGCAGCGCGCTCTGCGCGAGCGGCGTGCTGATGTTCGCGCTGACTGCGCAGCCGTGGATCGGTGGCGCGGGCCGCGTGCTGATGGGTTTCGGCGCGTCGTTCGCCTTCGTCTCGGCGCTGTGGCTGGTCAACCACTGGTTCGCGCCGGAACGCTTCGCACTGCTGTCGGGCAGCGTCAACGCGATCGGCATGCTGGGCACGGCGATCGGCGGTGTTGCCCTGTCGGGGCTGATCGATCACGTGGGCTGGCGCGCGGTGTTCATTGCCACTGCATGCGGCGGCTTCGTGATCTGTCTGCTGGCCGCACTGTTCCTGCGCGAACCAGCGTCGCCGGCATCCGGGCCGAAGGCGTCCGGTGCGGCCGCCCATGTGCGCGACAGCCTGCGGGCCGTGTTCGGCGACGCGCGGACCTGGGGCATCGCCGTGGTCGGACTGCTGTACTACATGCCGGTGAACGTCTACGGCGGGCTGTGGGGCGTGACCGAACTGGTCCGCGACCGCGGACTGACCCCGGTGCGAGCCGAGACTGTGGTGTCGACGATCTTCTGGGGCATCGCCTGCGGCAGCGTCGCAGGTGGCTGGCTCTCCGACCGGCTCGGCCATCGCAAGTATCTGGTGTTCGCCGGGGCGGTGCTGACCGGCGCGGCCTATGCCGGAGCGCTCTATCTGCCTGCGCTGACCGAGTGGCAACTGGGCGCGCTGCTGTTCGCGGGCGGTTTCTTCGGTGGCCTGCAGATGCTGACCTTCGTGATGGCCAAGGAGGGGCAGGACAACCGCCGCGTCGGCACCGTGGTCGCCTTCGTCAACATGATCGGCATCGGTGGCGCGCTGATTTTCCAGCCGCTGGTCGGTGATCTGGAGAGCCTGGCCGGTGGTGACCTGCGGGTGGCGCTGCTGACGGTCCCGGCATGTGTCGTGCTGGCCGCGGTGATCGTGCTGTTCGTGCCCGAATACCGCCACCCAGCGCACCAGCCGGGCGCGCCGCGTCCGGCGCGGCACGGGTGACGCGTTCCGCCCGCTTCGTCAGCGCGGTCGGCGTTCGGTCAGGAAATACAGCAGCGACAATCCGGGCAGGATCAGACCGGCGGCAAGGGTAAGCGGCCAGCCGCCATGCGCATAGGCCCAGCCGCCCAGTGCCGATCCAACCGCGCCGCCGACGAAGAAAGTAGCCATGAACAGGCCGTTGAGGCGTCCGCGCTCCGCCGCGCCGAGGCTGTAGATGGCGCGCTGGCCCAGCACCAGGTTCGCGGTCACGCTGAAATCGAGAAGCACGCCGGCCGCGGCCAGCGTCACCAAGCGCAGATCGCCGGCGACATGGCCGACGTAGGACAGCGCCAGCGCCAGCATGGCGCCGAGGATGGCCAGTGCCGTGGCGCCATGGCTCCAGCCACGGTCGGCGATGCGCCCGGCGATGGGCGCGGAGATCGCCCCGGCGACGCCGACTAGCGCGAACACGGCGATGCCGTTCTGCGACAGTCCGAACGTGTCCGCCAGCTGCAGGGGCACGGCGGTCCAGAACAGGCTGAATGCGCCGAACAGGCCCGCGTGGTACAGCGCGCGCCGGCGCAACACCGGCGTGTCGCGCATCAGACCCGGCAGCGAGGCCAGCAACGCCGCGTAGCTCATCGTCTGTTCGTGCGCGTGACGCGGTGGCATGCGCCACCGCAGTAGCGCGGCCAGCGCCGCCATCAGCGCTGTGGCCAGGAAGAACACGGCGCGCCAGCCGAACGCGTCGGTGAGAAAGCTCGCCAGCGGGCGCGCGAACATGATGCCCAGCATGATGCCGCTGACCACATTGCCGACGACCTGCCCGCGCCGCTGCTCCGGAGCGAGATGCGCGGCGTAGGGCACCAGCACCTGAGCGCCGACCGCGCAGATGCCGATCAGCATCGCGGCAATCAGATAGGTGTCCGGTCCCTGCGCGAAGGCAGCGGCGAGCGAGGCCAGCGCGCACAGCAGTACCAGGCCGACGACCAGGCGGCGGTTCTCCAGCCGGTCGCCGAGCGGCACGATGAACAGCAGGCCGATGCCGTAGCCGGCCTGGGTCAGGGTCACGATCAGGCCGGCGGCCTCGGCAGACAGTCCCAAGGCGCGATGGATCGGACCGACCAGCGGCTGCGCGTAGTACAGGTTCGCCACCAGCAGACCGCAGGCGGCAGCGAGCAGTACGGTCAGGCCGGCGGAAATGCCTCCGGCCGCGTCGTCCGGCGACGCGGAGGAAGTCGAGGATAGGGTCATGCAGCGATTCCGAGGCGAGAGGGCAGTGCGGGATTTCTGCGTCCCATTATCGCGCAAGGACGGTGGGGCGATGCTAACTGGACCGGACCTGTCTTTTCAGGGGGCGAGCGGCGATACGGGGTGAGGCGCATCCTTCGATGTCACCGTCGATGCGGGCGTGATGCAGGAACGGAAGCGCTCGCGCAATTCCGGCAGTGCATAGCCGTGCCGCGCCGGAACGTTCAGCAGCGGAAGCTCGATCACGTCGCATACATCCGCGACCAATCGGTCGCGCCGGCGCGCACGCGCACGGTTGTGCGAGGCGTCATCGAGTTCCACCGCGCAGACGACCGAGAGATCGTCCGCGCGGCACACCACGTAATCGAAATGCTTGAAGGCGATCCGGTTCAGGGCGGCCTGCCGAGCCGATGCGCTCAGGCCGCTGCGCACCGCGGCGATGTCCGCGATGCGCACTTTGCCGAACACGCGGTAATCCCTGCCGACGGCGGCATCGAGCAGGCCGAGAAACGAGCGCTCCGCCGGGGAGAACAGTGTCTTGCGTGCTCGGTAGGGAAGTCCCACCGAGCCGCTCGCGACACGCTTGAAATACGTCAGCGCGATCAGTGCGATCAGCACGATGGCAACAAGCAGGATCGGGGACGTCAACATGGCTTGGTCACTCCTTTGGCCGCGCCGTCGTGTTCCCAAGCGGGAAGATCGTGCGGCTATTTCCTGAATTCGGTCGGTCGTTCCAGTTGTCCGATCGCGTCCTGCACATCGTCGAGGCGCGCCGACAGGGCCGTCTGCGCATCGTACAGGCCGCGATTGTAGAAGTAGGCGCCGATGTCCTCGGCGAAGAAGTCGAGCAGGAACTCGGCATCGAACTGCCCGATCTCCTGATCCAGTTCCTCGGAGAAATAGCGCTTGATGCGACCAATGATTCGGTCCTTTTCTTCGCGTGAAAACGTGATCGGACTCATGGCGTTTCGTGACGGGCGATGGCTTTGCGGTCGAGTGTACGCGGTCAGGACGGTGTGCCGTCCGGAATATCGGGTTCGACCAGGTGCCAGCAGCGTCAGCGATTCCTGCCCGCCCAGATAGCCGGTCTCGACTGGGATCGCGTCGGGCCGCCCCTCCTGGACGATATTCAGTTCCGTGCCCAGAGGCTTGCCGGTGGCGCGCGGTCGATGCAGTGCAGACGGACGGTTCTGGTCATGGCGGGTTCCTTGTGGCCGTTGCGCGCGGTCGATTCAGCGTGGCGGGACGATCTCGCAGTGCATCGGCGCAGCGCCGTGGCCCCAGACCAGGGTCATGCGGCCATCGCGCAGGACGATGCGTTCGTTGCGTCCCCGGTAGATCTCGGGAGACTCGGCGAACATCAGCGATGTCTGGTCGCCACGTTCGGCGATCAGCGTGCGCGGCCGCGTCTCGAAGAACGTCACCACGACATTGTTGGCGCGCTGGCCATCGCAGGCGTAGGTCTGCGGTCCCTTGGACGGCACCAGTCGATAGCGCGCTTCCAGCTCGGCGATGCGCTGCAGGTAGGCGCTGCGCACGCAGCTGGGTCGGTCGTCGCTCTTCCAGCAGTCGTCGCGGCCCTTGATCCAGCCGCGTTGCTCGGCGCGCAGCTGCGCCTGCATGCGCGCATCGACCTTGTTCGAGGCGGCGGTGTAGAGGAAGGTCAGCTTGCGGTCCAGATCGGACAGCGCCGGTTCCCGGCAGATCAGCGCCTCGATGCTGCCCGGCTGCACCTTGGCGCAATCGAAGGAGGGGCCGTTCGACACGTGCTTCGCGTCTTTCGTGGTGGCGATCTTGGGGGTGGCGATGCGCTGGCGCACGCGGGCGTCGATGGCTTGGCACCAGGCTTTGCTGCCGCGCGCGGGCAGGTTGGCATTGCCGCGCAGTCCGAGTCGGAATTCCAGCGCCGATTGCCACTCCGGCGACCCCACGTCCGGGCCGTGCTGCTGCGCATCGCGGGTGGACACATTGCGGTCGACCCAGTGATACCAGGCCGGTGTGCAGACCTGCGGCGGTGAGGGCACGGTGGCGTGCGCATCGGCGCGTGCGCCGGAGGCGAATGTCGGTGCGGTGAGCAGAACCAGCAGCAACGGCAGCAACCGGATCATCGGAGCCTCTGCCATGACGGGAGAAGCTGACAGTATCCCCGCCCTCGCACCGTGCGCAAGCGCGTGCCGCATGTCACGCGGACGCCGATGGTACGACGTCCGCATGCGCAGTGCGGCGTCAGTCCTTGCGCTTGCGCGGTTTGCTGGCGCGGTGGGCCTTGCTGTAACGCTTCTGCAGGAAGGCGAAGAAGGCGCGCAGGCTCTGCGCCTCGCCGCCGCGCGGGCGGCCCGGGCGATGGCTGTCGTTCCAGGCATAGACGTCGACGTGCATCCAGGGCGTGGCCTCGGGCACGAAGCGCTCCAGGTACAGCGCGGCGGTGATCGCGCCGGCGTGACGCGAGGCGCCGGAATTGGCGAAGTCGGCCAGATACGAACTCAGCATGCTGTGGTACGGCCGCCACAGCGGCAGTCGCCACATCGGGTCGTGGGTGGCCTCGGCGGCTTCCAGCACACCCGACGCCAGCGGCTCGCGATTGGTGAACAGCGCCGGCAGGTCCGGCCCCAGCGCCACGCGCGCGGCGCCGGTCAGGGTGGCGAAGTCGACGAGCAGGTCCGGCTCCTGTTCGCCGGCATAGGCCAGCGCGTCGCACAGGATCAGGCGGCCCTCGGCGTCGGTGTTGTCGATCTCCACCGTGTGGCCGGCGCGTGTGCGCACCACGTCGCCGGGGCGCAGGGCGTTGCCGGACACCGAGTTCTCCACGGTCGGAACCAGCAACGTCAGATGCACCGGCAGCTTGGCCGCCATCACCAGGCTGGCCAGGGCGATGGCGTGCGCCGAGCCGCCCATGTCCTTCTTCATCCAGCGCATCCCGGCGGATGGCTTCAGGTCCAGACCGCCTGTGTCGAAGCACACGCCCTTGCCGATCAGCACCAGTTTCGGGTCAGTGGCCTTGCCCCAGGTCATCTCGACCAGGCGCGGCGGACGGTGGCTGGCGCGGCCGACCGCGTGGATGGTCGGGAAATTGGCCTTCAGCAGCGCGTCGCCGACCCATTCCTTGACCCGTGCGCGATGCGTGCGCGCCATCTCCTTGATGGTCTGCGCGATCTGCTCCGGCCCCATGTCCTCGGTCGGCGTGTTGACCAGATCGCGCACCAGGCCGACAGCTTCGATCTGCGGCTTCAGCACGTTCAGATCGGCGCGCGAGACCACCAGCTGCGCCGGCACCGCGGCGCTCTTGCGGTAGCGGTCGAAGCGGTACGCGCCCAGCGCCCAGCCCAGCGCCGCGAGCTGCGGGTCCAGCGCAACGCCTTCCTCGGCCAGCCGGTAACGGCCGGCGGGCAGCTGCTGCGGCAGGCCGGCGAGGGCCGCCAGTGGCTGCTGCGGGTCGACGCCAACCAGCACGCGCGCTAGGCCGTTCTTGTCGTCGGGAATCAGCACGGCGCTGCCGCGCGAAGGCTCGAATCCGGAGGCATCCAGCCAGCGGCGCGCCGCGGCGCCCAGTCGGCGTCGGCAGGCGGCGATACTCTGGCGGTCGACGGCCTCGATCGGCGTGACGGCGCCACGGCCCCGGTATTCGATCAATCCGCTCATATGCCCAACTCCTTCTGCGTAGTGCTGTGTGCGAAGGGACAAGCATACCGTTTGCCTGCCCGTGCATGCAGCGTCAGGGCGCCGTAAACGACGACGCCCGGCGCGATGGCCGGGCGTCGAAGGGCGTACGGATCGGGGAGATCAGCCCTGCTTGTCGTTCGCCTTGCGCGTGGCGGCGGCATTGGCCGCATTGGAGCGTTTGGCCGCCTTGCGGTTTTCCGCCTCACGCGCCTGCTTGTCGAGCATGCGGTCGCGCGCGGCCCGCGTCAGCGGCGAGGTCGGCGCGATGGCCGTGCGCGAGGTGTAGGTGGCGCGCGGCGCGGCGGTCGGACCGTTGTGGATCACGCGGCCGACCGCGTCGGCGATGTTCGCCATGCGCTCGTCCTCGCCCTGGGCCAGTGACAGGCCGTCGGCATAGGGCAGCAGATGATGCTTGCGCAGGATGCGCTTGCCGGTGGCGCTGGCGGTGAAGTCGATGAAGGCCTGCGCGCTGGGGTTGTGTTCGTTGTTGCGCGTGACCAGGTACAGCGGCGTGTATAGCGGATAGCTGCCGTCGGCTACGTGCGCGGTGCTCGGACGCACGCCACTGATGGCCAGCATCTTCAGCTTGCGGTTGCCGTGCACGCCCGACAGCGTGCTGACGCCGAACCCGTCCGGGTCCAGCGCCACGGCCTTCTCCAGGCTCTTCACGTTGATGTACAGACGCGGTGCGGCGACAGGCTGGTTGCCGCGCCCGTACAGCAGGCGGCGCAGGCTGAATTCGACGCCGTCGCTGGGGCTGGCGACCGCGTAGACGTTGATCGGACGATGCGGGCCGCCGAGCTGGCTCCAGTTGCGGATCTTGCCGAAGTAGATGTCGTGCAGCTGCTTCAGGGTCAGGCCGCGCACCGGGTTGCGGTGATTGGTGATGATGACCAGCGCATCCCAGGCTACCGGCGTGAACTGCAGCGACTTCTCCTCGGCGCGGCGCGGCGCGATGCCGCGCGCGGTACCGGCGATGTCGACCTGTCCGTGGCTGAGCTGATCCAGCGCCGAGATGGTGTTGAACGGCTCCAGCGTCATGCGCGCGTGCCCGCTGCGCCGCCAGGCCGCGGCCATGTCGTCGACGAAGGCGCGCGCGGTGGTGACGTCGCCGCGCCAGGTCAGCGCATGTCCGGCCGGGGCGCGGCCGCCGTGGGCGAAGGCGCCGCCGGAGACGCAGGCCAGGGCGAAGGCGGCGATGTAGCGGAATCGGATCTTCATACGGGACAGGCAGATCATGGGAATACAGCCACGATTATGCGGTCCGTGGCTGTATCCCGCATGTCTAGCGCGTCACGTTGCGTTCATCCGCGGGCGATGGAAGTGCTTGAATTCAGCGCAGCATCACAAAACGCACCCGGTTTCCGTGGACCACCGTCAGTACCAGCCGCGAGGGATGGAATTCCTTCAGCAACTGGCGCATCTGCCGCAGCGTGGCGATGCGCTGGCGGTTGATGGCGATGATGACGTCGCCCTTCTGCAGCCCGCTGCGTGCAGCGCGGCTGCCGTCCTGCAGGGTGTCCACCCGCGCGCCGTACAGGCCCTGGTGGCGCTGGTTGCGGGTCAGCCCGCTCAGGCGCACGCCGTCCAGGCGCGGATCGATGCTGGCGCCGTCGGCGTGCGCGACCTGTTCCGGCTCGATGCGTGAGGTCACGTGCACGGTGCGGTCGTCACGCTGCAGGGTCAGGTCGACCCGGCTGCCGACCGGCAGCAGGCCCTCGCTGTTGTCCAGGTCGCGCGGGCCGCGTACCGGCTTGCCGTTGATTGCGGTCAGCACGTCGCCGACCTGCACGCCGGCCTTGTCCGCCGGCGAGCCGGGCTGCACCCGCGTCACCACCGTGCCCTGTGCGCGCTGCAGATGCAGGGCGTTGGCCATGCGGTCGTTGATCGCCTGCACCGATAGTCCCAGGCTGCCGCGACGCACCTTGCCGTACTTCAGCAGCTGCTGCATGACCTCGTGCGCGAGGTTGGCGGGAATGGCGAAGCCGATACCGGCGCTGGCGCCGGATGGCGAATAGATCATCGAATTGATGCCGATCAGCTGGCCGTTCAGGTTCACCAGCGGGCCGCCGGAATTACCCGGATTGATCGAGGCGTCGGTCTGGATGAAGTTCTGGTAGGTGTCGCCCAGCCCGCTGCGTCCCAGCGCCGAGACGATGCCCGAGGTCACGGTCTGACCGAGGCCGAACGGGTCGCCGACCGCGACCACGAAGTCGCCGACCTGGGTCTTGCCCGAGTCGGCCAGCGGCAGCTCGTGCAGGTTCCGGGCGGGAATCTTCAGCACCGCGATGTCGGTGTCCGGGTCCGCGCCGACCAGCTTGGCCTTGAAGTCGCGGCCGTCCTTCAGCGTGACGGTGATGTCGTCGGCGCCGGCGATGACGTGGTTGTTGGTCAGCACGTAGCCCTTGGCCGCGTTCACGATCACGCCCGACCCCAGACTCTGCTCGACGCGTTCGCGCGGCGGCGGGCTGCCGAAGAACTGGCGCAGCACCGGATCATTGAAGAACGGGTTGCGCTCGCGCACCAGGGTCTTCGAGGAAATGTTCACCACCGCCGGGGTCACCTGCTTGAGCATGGGCGCCAGCGACGGCACGGGCTGGCCATTCACGGCGGTCGGCAACGCCGCGCGGGCGGTCCCGGCGGGCAGCGCGCAAACCAGTGCGGCGAGCCCCAGGCAAAGGGCGAGAAACGTGGATGAGCGGCGCGCCGGTGCGGCAGCTTGCATGGTCGTCTCCTTGGTGTGTCGGTCGCGGGCGCGAAGCGCCCATGGAACATGGACTGTGGAACCCCCGCCGGAGTTTCTCAAGGCGCGGATAAAACCGTTCCGGATGTCTCCCGATTGCCGCTTTTCTTCAGCTTTCAGGCCCCTGCGCGGCTTCTCGCGCACCTCGGCCATTTGGATGCTTTACAAGCGCCCACCGCAGGGTTAGTGTTATCTCCCGCGAGCGATCACAACATCTTGTGTCCCATTCACAAGTACGCCGGATCAACGTGCAGCACGGGCTTCGGCCCCATGGGGGATGTGCGCAGTGACTTCCAGGGTTCGCCAGCGATAACAGGAATTTCCGTCGATGCGCTCGCGTCTTGCGTGCGCAGCGACACCGCTTCGTCGCCGGTTCGCACGCCGGTGGACCAGAAAAACAAGGCCAGATCCATGCAAGTAGAGACCATCGGGCGGGGGGTATCGGAACAATGAGCACGGCACGCAAGAAAGCCATGGGCACCGACATCACCGCCATCCCGCTGCAACCCGCCTCCCAGGACATCTGGGACAAGAAGTACCGCCTCAAGGCCAAGAGCGGCGAACCGGTCGATGTAGAGGTCGACGACACCTGGAAGCGCGTCGCGCGCGCCCTCGCCGATGTCGAGACCACCGACGAGCTGAAGCAGACCTGGTACGAGAAGTTCCTGTGGGCGCTGCGCCATGGCGCGATTCCGGCCGGTCGCATCACCTCCAACGCCGGCGCGCAGGAGCACAAGCCCAAGACCTCGACCATCAACTGCACCGTGTCGGGCACCATCACCGACTCCATGGACGACATCCTGGAGAAGGTGCACGAGGCCGGCCTGACCCTGAAGGCCGGCTGCGGCATCGGCTACGAGTTCTCCACGCTGCGTCCGCGCGGCGCGTACGTGTCCGGCGCCGGCGCCTACACGTCCGGCCCGCTGTCGTTCATGGATATCTACGACAAGATGTGCTTCACGGTGTCCTCTGCCGGCGGCCGCCGCGGCGCGCAGATGGGCACCTTCGACGTGCGCCATCCGGACGTGCGCGAGTTCATCCGCGCCAAGCGCGAGGATGGCCGCCTGCGCCAGTTCAACCTGTCGCTGCTGATCACCGACGGCTTCATGCAGGCCGTCGAGGCCGACGCCGACTGGCCGCTGGTGTTCCCGGTGCACATCAAGGAACAGCACGAAGTCGATCTCAACGACGAGTCGCAGGTGGTGTGGCGCGAATGGCCCACGCACGCCGACTACGTCGACCGCGAGGACGGCCTGGTCGCCTGCAAGATCTACGGCCACGTTCGCGCGCGTCATCTGTGGGACATGATCATGGTCTCGACGTACGACTACGCCGAGCCAGGCTTCATCCTCATCGACCGCGTCAACGAGATGAACAACAACTGGTGGTGCGAGCACATCCGCGCCACCAACCCCTGCGGCGAGCAGCCGCTGCCGCCGTACGGCTCGTGCCTGCTGGGCTCGGTCAACCTGACCATGTTCGTGCGCGACGCCTTCGGTCCGAAGCCGCGCTTCGACTGGGACGAGTACCGCGAGGTGGTGAAGATCTTCACCCGCATGCTCGACAACGTGGTCGAGATCAACGGCCTGCCGCTGCCGCAGCAGCGCGCCGAGATCATGAACAAGCGCCGCCACGGCATGGGCTTCCTGGGCCTGGGCAGCACGCTGACCATGCTCAAGCAGCGCTACGGCTCCAAGGAAGCGGCCGAGTTCACCGAGCGCGTCGCGCGCGAGATGGCCGTGGCCGGCTGGGAAGTCGCGCTGGAACTGGGCGAGGAGAAGGGCGTCGCGCCGGTGCTGGCCGACGAATACACCGTCACCGCCGAGATGCTGCGCAAGCGTCCGGAGATGGCGAAGGACGGCTGGACCGTCGGCGGCAAGATCCGCGGCTCCGTGCTGCACGCCAAGTACAGCCGCTACATGCAGCGCATCGCCGAGGCCGCGCCGGAACTGGTCGAGCAGCTCGCCGAGAAGGGCGCGCGCTTTACCCACCACACGTCCATCGCGCCGACCGGCACCATCAGCCTGAGCCTGGCCAACAACGTCAGCAACGGTATCGAGCCGAGCTTCGCGCACCACTACTCGCGCAACGTCATCCGCGAGGGCCGCAAGACCAAGGAGAAGGTCAACGTGTTCTCCTTCGAGCTGCTGGCCTACCGCGCGCTGATCAACGCCGACGCCATGCCGTACTCGGACGACCCCAAGGCCAAGTTGCCGGACTATTTCGTGGCTGCCGACGACATTTCGCCGACCCAGCACGTGGACATGCAGGCCGCGGCGCAGAAGTGGGTGGACTCGTCCATCTCCAAGACCGCCAACGTGCCCACCGAGTACCCGTACGAAGACTTCAAGGACATCTACGTCTACGCGTACAAGCAGGGCCTGAAGGGCTGCACCACGTTCCGCTTCAACCCGGCTGCCTTCCAGGGCGTGCTGGTCAAGGAGTCGGACCTGGAGAACACCACCTACCGCTTCGAACTGGAAGACGGCACCGTGGTGGAAGCCAAGGGCAACGAGGAAATCGAATACGACGGCGAACTGCACACCGCCGCCAACCTGTTCGATGCCCTCAAGGAAGGCTATTACGGCAAGTTCTGAGCACCCCGTCATTCCGGCGAACGCCGGAACCCAGCGCCTTGGGACCACGCAAGTGCGCGCAGTCACTGGGTCCCGGCCTTCGCCGGGATGACGACAAAAAGTTTTGGACATTCCCCAAGGGGGAAGCCGAGGCAGCGGCAAGACTGCCGACAACGAGGCGACGGGCAAGAACCCGACGCCGGGACGGCCGCCACCGGCGGCTACCGAGCCCACTGCCAGCGCGGTCGCAGCACCGGACCGCGAACACTGAGCCCGCTTCGGCATCGCGCCGGGGCGGGACCTCTTTCCGGCAGGGCGAGACAGGAACCACCGACATGACCATCAAGATCGAAAAGAAAATCAAGGGCTACCAGGTCGTCAAGCCGGACGACAAGCCCGTCGAGACCCCCAAGGCCGCCGCCAAGCCCAAGAGTGCCGGCGCCGAGGTCATCCAGATGCACGAAAGCGTGGAGCGCCCGGAGGTTCTGGTCGGCTCCACCTACAAGATCAAGTCGCCGCTGTTCGAGCACGCGCTGTACGTCACCATCAACGACATCGTGCTCAACCAGGGCACCCCGCACGAGCAGCGCCGCCCGTTCGAGATCTTCATCAACTCCAAGAACATGGACCACTTCCAGTGGATCGTGGCGCTCACCCGCATCATGTCCGCGGTGTTCCGCAAGGGCGGCGACGTCACCTTCCTGGTGGAGGAGATGAAGGCCGTGTTCGACCCGCGTGGTGGGTATTTCAAGGCGGGTGGCGTGTACATGCCGTCCATCGTCGCCGAGATCGGGTCTGTCATTGAGCAGCATCTCAAGCTGATCGGCATGATCAAGGACCCGGATATCAGCGACAGCCAGCGCGCGTTGATGGAAGAGAAGCGGGCGGCCTACGAGGCGGGGCAGAAGACGGCTGAGGATACGGATATGCCGGCTGCGGAGAGTGCCGAGGGTGGGGCGTTTCCGGCTAGTGCGAGTCTGTGCAGCAAGTGCAATACCAAGGCGCTTGTGCTGATGGATAATTGTCAGACTTGTTTGAATTGTGGGTATTCGAAGTGTGGGTGATGTGTTGAGTTTGCTCGGGTCTGTGGATAACTAGGTGAGATATTTAAAAGGGCGACTTTGGGGTCGCCCTTTTTTGTGTCCAGTAATTTGATTGTACGGCGGCTTTAAACCAATGAGAGCTCCTAGCTAGGAGGGAAGGATGACGTTCGAACTAACCGGAGTGCAGGCGGACAATCTTCGCGGATATCGATCCACCTATCTTCCTATCGATAGAGATGTGTCGGTTGTCGTGGGTCCAAATAATGCAGGAAAGACGTCCATATTACGTATCCTCGATTGGTTCCTAAATGGGGTTGACCCGTCCGTTTTTAAATCGGAATGGGAGCTTCCGACAGATGTTGCGGAGTTTATCCTTCCGGCGCGAGAAACAAAACATCGTGCTCGACGATTGACGTTAAGCATACGTGTGCTCGATGGCCGTGCGCATCGGAAGTATAAATGCTCAAAAGATGGCGTTGCTATCCTCAGGTTGAACGTGCGGTTGAGCCCTTACAGGTTAGCCTATTTGGCGCTTGGTAATCCGAGTCGAAAAGAGTCTCCTCGGAGCGACGCTAACGCAGTCGATCTGCTTACTAGGTTGCAGGAGGCGCTGAATTTCTTCTATGTGCCTAGTTTTCGTGATGTCTCATCAGTTCGCTTTAAATCAACTTTAAAAAATGCGTACCTGTCACGTTTGGTTAATAAGGTGTCGCACCATCAGCAAGGGGGTGCGCCACAAGAATATCGAAGCTTTAAGAGGCAGTTTGATTCGATTAAAAGTATGTTGGAACGATTTGTCGAGCCGTTGTGGTCTGACATGAACGGAAATCTGCCGCGGGGTCTTGCTCGTGAAGGAGCAATATCACTTAATTGCGACACAGCAGACTTGGTCGACGTGCTACTGGATAAATTTTCATTGAAGGTGTCGACGGGCAAGCACGATTCATCCCTCGTTCAACTTGATGAATTGGGGTCTGGCTTACAGTCACTGCTTGATCTTGCCGTTAATCAAAGCGGAGCGCAGCAGAGTAACAATCGAACTGTATTGGTGGTGGAAGAGCCGGAGTCATTTCTTCATCCGTCTGCTCAGCGCGTTCTCACTCGATCGCTACTTTCTAGAAATGGTGTTGACAAGGTTGTCATTACGACGCACAGCCCTACTGTTGTAGATGAGTCCGGCTTCGATCAAGTTGTGATCTGCAAAGATCATCACTTCTATTTCCCAAAAATAGACAGTGGCGCCCGTGTGGATATAAACACAGCTCTTCTTAATGGCAAGGGTTCGGAGATGCTCTTTGCGAGCTCTGTGTTACTCGTTGAAGGTGAATCGGACAGACTTTTCTTTGAATGGTTGCGAAGGCGGTTGGCGGAGCATGATGCCAGCGGTCGAATGGATAAGATGTTTGTCGTCGATGTCGGAGGCAAAGCGAGTTTTGCTCCTTGGATAAGAGTCTTGGAGTCATATGGGACGCCCTCAGATCGACCTATTTCATGGCTTGTGTTGGCCGATGGTGATGCGTCGAGCGCGGTCCGTAGGGCATTTCAGGATGCGAAATATACGCTTCCTCAACCGGTGCTGGAAAAGATTTCACCAGTGGCTGCCTCGGTAGGCGGAGAAATTGATCAATGGGTGGTGAGTATAAGGTCGCTAAATAAAACTGCCATCACTCATGGCGTGCCTTTCCTGTTAGCGCCGGTTGATCTTGAACACACGGCATTGAGCTCTGCTGGCGCGGGGACGCTGCAAGTCATTGCGGATGCGGCATCATGCCAAGATTCTCGGCTAGAGACAGTACTCAAAAAGTTAGGTTCAAAGGCTTGTGAAAGGAATGACTCGGCAATGAAGAGTCCCTGGGTGCGTGGTCTTATTGCGAAGACGCTGCCGGGGACAGAAATTTCATCGGATGTGCGTAGAATTATGAGATATTGGGGGCGTGACCTGTTGTCGTCGGACGAAATGAATAAGTTATTTAAGGCTCTATAAAACATGCGGCTAAAGGGGGGGGGTGACAATTTCAAAACTTCCGCTTAATACAAGGAGTAATTACATTGCGAGACTGGGTCGACTATCTATCAGCAATATCTAGTGCAGTCACTCCCGTATTAGTACTGGTGCTTACGGGAATGGGATGGCGTATCAAGGTAAGGTTTGAGCGTTCAAGGGAGCAGCGTGTACGCGATCAAGAGCGTATTAAGGAATTGGAAGATAAGCTGCGTGAAGATCGCATAAACACATATAATTCCTTGCTTGAACCATTTTTTATATTGTTCACTTCCGATGAAGTATTTAAGTCTGATCCTAAGTATAAGAATAAAGATAAAAGCCACCTTTCAATAGGGCGCATGCTCACGGTCGATTACAGAAAAATTGGATTTAAGCTATCACTTGTGGCCGATGATGCAGTAATACGTGGGTACAATAAGATGATGCAATTCTTTTATAAAAACGAGAGTCATGGCTCGTCTGAAGAAGATCTGATGGTGCATACTTCGCAATGGATTAGACTTCTATCTGAGCTTTTGCTGGAAATAAGGAAAAGTATGGGGAATCAGGCTACGAGGCTCGATAATTGGGAAATGATAGAATGGTTTATGTCAGATGTTGACGAGTTAAAAAAGGCTTTGCCTCATAACAAATGAAAGCGGTTCCCCTAAAACAAGAAAAGTCGAAAAAGGGGGCGGAGGGAATTAAATCGAGATAATTTCCTCCATCCCCTTTGATTGAGCGTTCTTCTTTTTCCTCAGCTCGGAAGTGTGTCCGTGCTTGCTACCAAGGCCGAAAGTTGAAAAAATGGTGCCAGGGACATTTCTTGAGGGTAGTTGCCTGAAGTGATGATGCCGGAAGACTTCATCGATCACCCGGAAGGCGGCAGATTTCTGCAGGTCTTCAAATCCCGTGCGACCGTCGCCACGCCCGACGGCCGGTTCCGCTAAAGGGGCGCTTATGGTTCTATTGACGGGGGTGGCGAAATGGTGACCCTTTTCGGAAAGTGTCATCTGCGTCTTATTTATTGTGTGGAGACTGACATGAGCTCTAGTCCATACCTTTCAATGTGTAAAAAAAGGTGTCAGGGACAATTTACGAAATTCTTGAAAAGATGGTTTGGGTCGCTTCTAACTGTTAACTAGAGGTAGTGCCAAGAGAGATATGCGTCATGACAGACGGCATGCTGAAGAACCTGATCTGGCCGGCCATGGAAAATGGTGTCAGGGGCCATTTTCCCAAACGCACGGTGGGCTGCGCAAACGGGCGGCGACTTAAATCCAGCGTAAGCACTCAGATGTAATGGACAATTCCAATCAACAGGATCCACCGGCTGGCACTCCGGAAGGGTCTATACCTATCGACCCTGATGTGGGCTTCGCCCCGCACATCACAGACGACTTTTTGGATAGTTACGGTGAGAGCTCAGTATTTGTTACTGCGGCCGTTGACTGTCTCACGTACCGTTTCGTCAGGGTGCTCGTGAAGGCGGGCAAGCTCCCCCAAGAGCATCACACGCCGCAATACGGTACGCCGGAAATGCGCGAAGCATTGGAGCAACTTCTTTCCAAGCTTGCGTCCTGCGGCATGGACAAACCTCCTGTTGTGCTTATGCGCTCTGCGGTTGGACGTTCTGAACCGCGCGCATTCCAGGATGCTGCAGGTGCGATTCTTGGCGTAGGGTTAGTTGGAAACTGGTTTCGCGAGCTAGAGCATGAGAACTATTCTGGTGCACGTTCACTTTTGGTGGCTCACTGAGTGAGCGCCAACCTATCATTCAAAGAAAAAGGGTTCAGAGTGCGATTGAATGGAAAGCTGTCGGGGGCAAGGTGCGCCAGCGCGGTAGCTTTCGAAAGGCTTCTGCGCAGGCATACGTGGTTGGCGGTGGGCATCGTAGTGGTGCCGATCGTGCTCGGGTTGCCTGTGCTTAGTGCGCAAAAAGGCGGCTACAGTTTGGTGCAGGGGCTGTTCATTCCCACCTATGTGCCCAATGTCGCCGTGATCGGCACGGCATGCTCGAATTTGCTGCTTCTGGTGGGCGTACTGGGACTGCTGGCAGGTCTTGTCTGGCCTGCACTCTCGGTATGGACGGGAGGCATTTCGCGTACCCGCGTCGTACTCGCCTATGGTGCCCTGATCACACTGGGCATTTTCTGCCGCATCGAGACGGCAGCGTTGGTGAGGTACGTGTTTGCGCGAGATAATCGCGCCGTGAAGGCGCTCTATGCAGAAGTGCATGCGGGTACGACAATCGGACAACTTAAAGCACTCGCAGCACGGTATTCGCCGGATATCCGAATCCGCTATAGCAGCCTGAGTTCATACGATATGCTGCGTGCCGAGAATGATCGTCACGATCCGTGCACCGTCGAATATTCCTCGCCGGGGCGGTATTCGGGCACGCGCCTGGTGGCCGAAGTCTCCGAGTGCGGAGGCAAACCGGGGGCGCGACTCGCCCGCATCTACCTCGTTGACCACAAGAAGAAGGTGGGACAAAAGGGCGGAGGGATTTGAGTGGGGAAAATGGGGTCAGGGACCATTACCCTCTCAGTCGATAGGCAGCAACTGCCGCTGGCTGTGCCAGGCTCTAGGCTGGCCATTCAACGGGTCGACAAATTCCAGCGTGCGCGCCAGTAGTTGCAGCGGATGGGCGTGATCATCGTCCGCCATCGAAAATGGTGTCGCCATTTCGCCGCCGCCTGTCAATAGAACCATAAGCGCCCGTCGCCCCGCTGCCGGGGAGATCGGTGCCACGTAGCCATGGGTCCGACTTCCGCTGCGTTTTTTCCGGCGCTGAGGATCGCGCCAGTCACCGTTCTGGTTGTCAGCCAAACACTCGTCGGTCAACGCGGGATCCGTCCAGGTGCGCGCTTGCGCTGCACAGGATGACGGGCTCTAGGTCCCAACCCTTCGTGGCTCGGTCCGCGTGCGGTCCTGCCTGCTACATGGTGGCCGGCGATCACGACCATTCAGGGTCACTGGCTCAAAGCCAAACACCTGTTCCGGCCTGCGACCGCCGGCACGATCAGCCGAAGGCACGCTTCGGATCAAACTCGGTGCCGTCCCTGAGCAGGTGGTAGCACGCCCGCGCCAGCTTGTGCGCGACGGCCTTGATCGCCACTACCCGGTGCTTCGTTGCTTTCTTGCGGTCGTACCAGCTTCGGATCTGTGGGTTGAAGCGGGTCGCGTAGTTGGCCGCTTCGATGTACGCCCAGCACAGGTAGCGGTTGCCGCTTTTCCGATTACCTCGACCCTTCTTCTTGCCGTTGGACAGGTGCACGCTCTCGACCATGCGGCAGTACGAGGCGTACTCGCCCACCGAGGCAAAGCGTTCGATCGGGCCGGTCTCCAGCGCGATGGTCATGCACAGGATCGGACCGATGCCCGGCACGCTGCGCAGGCGCATCAGGTCACCGGGTCGGGCCAGATCCTTGCGGACCCATTGCTCGAGGCTGCTGATCTGCTCCTGCAGCGTCAGCCACAGCCTGTACTGCAGCAGCACGCCATAGCGCGTACTGACGTCCGGGAACAAGGCTTCCAGCTCATTCGGTGCGATGCGGCGCAGGGCGTTGGTCGACAGCTGCTTGCCGGTGCTGCGGCTGAAGCTGGACTGGATCGCCAGCATGAGCTGCACCGCCTGGCGCACCAGCATGAAGCGCCGGCGCAGCAGGTCACGGGTGGCGCGTTGCTCGCGCGAGTAGATGTAGCCTTCGTAAGCAAAAACGGTTCCAGGTACACATACGCCCGTTTGAATCGGAGCGGCGAAGGCCTCTAAAGTGAAGCTGGAATCGTTCTTGCGCCGGAAATGCGCGAAGCATTGGAGCAACTTCTTTCCAAGCTTGCGTCCTGCGGCATGGACAAACCTCCTGTTGTGCTTATGCGCTCTGCGGTTGGACGTTCTGAACCGCGCGCATTCCAGGATGCTACAGGTGCGATTCTTGGCGTAGGGTTAGTTGGAAACTGGGTTCGCGAGCTAGGAAAATAGGTGTCAGGGACCATTACCCTCTCAGTCGATAGGCAGCAACTGCCGCTGGCTGTGCCAGACTCTAGGCTGACCATTCAACGGGTCGACAAATTCCAGCGTGCGCGCCAGCAGTTGCAGCGGACGGGCGTGATCATCGTCCGCCTCGGGCTGCAACTGCGGATACCAGCGGTCATGCAGGATCGGCGCACCCAGCGCGGCCATGTGCACCCGCAACTGGTGCGTGCGGCCTGTGACCGGGGTCAATGCGTAGCGCCATAGATCCGGGCCACGCTCGAGGACGTCCATGCGCGTTTCGCTGTTGGGGCGACCTTCTTCTTCCCGCATGCGAAAGAACGGCTCGCCTCGTACCAGTCGCGAGCGGTAGACCCGTGGCCATGCCTGTTGGCGCAGCGGGGCCGCCAGCGCCTCGTAGGACTTCACGATACGGCGTTCGCGAAACAGCGCCTGATACGCCGCTCGGCTGGATGCATTAACGGAAAACAACACCAGGCCCGCCGTGGCCCGGTCGATGCGATGCAACGGCACCAGGTCCGGATGGCCCATGCGGCGACGCAAGCGCGTCAGCAAGGTCTCCTCGACGAACCGTCCCGCGGGCATCACCGGTAGGAAATGCGGCTTGTCCGCCACCAGCAGGTGCGCATCGGCATACAGAACCGTCTCGGTCACCGGAATGCGGGGTTCGTGGATCACCTCGCGGAAATAATGCACGCACAGACCGTCCCGAACAGGCGCATGCATGGCCAGAGGCTCCCAGGCTGCATCGAGCACGCGTCCCCGCTGCATGCGTTCCTTCCAGGTGTCCGGCGACACGGCGGGAAAGCGCGAACACAGGCATTCCAGCACCGTGTCTCCGTCGCCCGGCGACAGGTGCACCGTACTGGCGCCAGGTGGTCTGCGCGGTTTGTGCTGCGGCGGGTGCATGCAGATCTTCACCGTGGTGAGTACACAAGGTCAGCGTCGATTCTTTCACGGCTCGACCGCTAATAGGTGCAAAAAGGGGAAGGCGGCTATTAAGCCGATTCAATATCTTGTGCCCTTTGCCTCCGTGTCGCGTCGACCGGCGAGCCGGGCGATCGGCGCCGGACTTGATCCAGGTCCAATCGCCCGCGGCACGATGCGGGCACACTTCGAATCCGTCCCGACGACCCGGAGTGCATATGTCCCACCTTTCATTCAAGACCCTGACCCAGGATCTCAACCAGGCCCTGGCGACCTTCCGCGCCGATCAAGCGGACACCATGGCCGGCTTCTCGTCCCTGGCCAAGGCGGCGCTCGCGCCTGGCGCGTTGACGGCGGTGCACAAGGAACTCATGGCGCTGGCGATCGGCGTCGCCGGGCACTGCGATGGCTGCATCGGGTTCCACGTCAAGGCGCTGCGCCGCATGGATGTCCCGCGCGATCAGTTCATGGAGACCCTGGCCGTCGCGGTCTACATGGGTGGCGGCCCGTCGCTGATGTATGCCGCCGAAGCCGTGCGCGCCTACGAGGAATTCGAGGCGGACGGTTGATGGCGAAAAGGGAAGCGGAGGTCATTAAATCGCCTTGATGGCCTTCCCCTTCGCTCCGTTGTGCGTGGGGCTGGAGCGGTTTGCGCGCTTTGTTTGGATGGTCGCGCTGGCGTGTATGCTCGAGTTGTTGCCGTTTCCACCTATTCATTACGCCTCCTGCCTCGAAGCCGCCGCATGAAAGCCGACAAGAAACGCATCATCCGCATACTCCGGATCGTCATGCCGGTCGTGGCGATCGTCTGTGTCGTGACGCTGCCGCCGTGGCCGGGCATCAAGGCCTGGCTGGCGCCGTTGCCGGACACGGTCCAGCAGCAGGTCGACGATGCCGCGCATGACGGGCTGGACGGCATCATCGTGTATGTCGATCAGGGCGGGAAGCCGCCCCGGCTCTACGCCGCGGGCTGGAAGGACGCGGCGCATCGGGTGCCCGCCGATGCGCATGCCTTGTTCAAGATCGCCAGCATCAGCAAGCTGTATATCGCCGTGGCCACCGTCAAGCTGGTCCACCAGCATGTGCTGTCGCTGGACGACACCCTGGCCGAGCGATTGCCGGAGCTGGCCGGTCGCATCCAGAACGCGGACCGCATTACCCTGCGCATGTTGCTGCAGCATCGCAGCGGTATTCCCAATTTCGTCGACGCGGACGGGTTCGACTGGGGGCAGCGGCAGGCCGATCCCCATGACAATCTGAAGCTGGTGCTGGACCAACCGGCCGACTTCGCACCAGGCGCGCGTCGCGAGTACTCCAATACCAACTACCTGCTGCTTGGCGCCATCCTGGACCGGGCGCTGGGTTATAGCCATCAGCGCTACATCCAGCGGGAAATCCTCAAGCCGCTCGGGTTGACGCACACCTACGGCTCGCTCCGCGATGTGAACCTCGCCGATCTGGCCAGCGGCCATCAGCACGGTGTCGACGCGGACATGAAGACGCTGGATTTCGAGACGCCCGGCGGTTCGATGGTGGCCACGGCACGCGATGTCGGGGTGTTCGTGCGGGCGTTGAATGACGGCACCCTGCTGAGCCCCGACGAGCAGGCCCTCTATGCCTCGGTCTACCAGTACGGGCATGCCGGCTGGCTACCGGGATATCAAAGCATCGCGCGTTATTACCAGGACATCGACACGGTCGTGGTCGAGTTCGCGAGCACCACGGGTGACAACAAGGAACTGCTGACGAATGTCGTCTACCACCGCATCGTTCGTATCCTGCGCAGGCAGTCGAAAAAGGGTGTCTGAGGCATCGTTGCTTCCTTTCGCGGGCGGCGCTCGGGTGCTGGTCAGCACAAACGTACCGTCTCGCGCAGGGGCGGCGACCTGATTCTTCAGGGGCACTGTTCTGGCCAGGCAATGGATTCGAGAGGGAAGTCCCGGACTCTTCCCTGGGGTCGTCATCAGGACAAGGTAGTGTCCAGTACGGCGCGGTCGCGGCCCGTTTCTTTGGCCTGGCGCATGGCTTGGTCGGCGCGCACCAGTAGCGCGTCGATGGTTTCGCCGGGTCCGCGGCTCTGGGCGATGCCGATGCTGATGGTCATCGGTCCATCCGGGCGTTGCACCATCAAGCGTACGGCCCGCCGTACTGTCTCCATTCGATACTGCGCCGCCGCCAGGTCGATGTCCGGCAGCAGTATGGCGAATTCTTCCCCACCCACGCGACCGATCAGATCGTGTGCGCGTACGTGGGCGCGCAGAACATCGGCTAGGCCGATCAGCACCGCGTCGCCGGCGGAATGGCCGTAGTGGTCGTTGATCCGCTTGAAGCGGTCGGCATCCAGATACGCCACGCACACTGGCGTGCGCTGCGCGTGATGCTCCTCCAGAACACGCTGCGCTGCATCGAGAAAGCGGTTGCGAAGTAGTACCCCGGTGAGGCCATCGAACGTCGCCTGTTCGCGCAGTTGCAACTCGAGTTGCAACTGTCGGCGCGAGGTGTGCTCCATCACTGCGTGCATCATGGCTGACAAGGTGACTGCCACGCTCATGTAGACAGCGAACTGCAACTGCTGCAGCTCGCTCCCCTGCATCAGGAGCATCGGCAGCGGTCCGAATGCCGTCAGCGCCATTGCCGTCAGAAAACTCCAGCGCGCAGGCCAGAACACCGAGGTGACCACCGGCAGCAGGAGGCTTCCGGGCATTGCCCAGGTCAGTCCCTCGGTCAGGCCGATGCCGGCGAAATTGATCGTCACCTCTGTGAACAGCACGGCGCACAGTGCCACCACACTCAGCGACACAGGCCCTTTGGTGCGGCCGGCCAGCAGTGCCAGCAACAGTAGCGGTAGCGCGGGTGCAAAGCGCAGAACTGGAGGCAGTGTCCAGGCATCCGCCTCCACCGCCGTGATGTACACCGTTACCGTGGCAAGCAGGCTCAGCGGAATCATCGGCCTCAGATTGGCCGCCTGATACCCTGCATAAGCATGTCTCAGCTTCATATCGGTCCCGGCCCGACCACCCTGACCACGGGGCATACCTGCCCCTGAAGCGCCGCCCGCTGATTGCGTGACGTGCGCACGGATGAAGCACAACCCGACGGAAAGATGGTTCAAACGCTTTGCCGTCGGCTACAGACTAACCAAACCCGAGTCCGTGTGCACTTTGTGCGTTCGGGTCGAAAAAAGCGGGGGTACTTTGGGGCAGGCATGAAGAGTTGCTGGGTGCATGCGTTTCCGCAGAAATGGAATCTCCCGCCATTGGCCCAGATCTATCGCATCGACAGCATGTGTGCGAGCGACGGATTGATGACAGCCTTAGTGCTTGCTGGCAGCCGTGTGCCCTGTTCGTCCTGCGGTGGACTTGAAAAAAAGAGGCCAGGACCATTTTCGGGATCGCGGGAATTTTCGCCAAAATCCTGATTGGATTGCATGAATGCGCGTTGCTTGAACGGCAGATATCTTCGCTATACTCGGAAGAGTATCTGCATGACAGGGGGATTTCATGCTGTTTATCTGGGGCCGCCGTGTGGTTCGGCGAAAGTTTGGTTACGTCGCGGATTTTTGTCCGATCTGCCGCCAGGCGCGCATCTTTATGCTTAGGGATGTTCGGGTCTATCGGCATGTGTATTACATCCCTGTGAGCGCTTTCGAGAAGCTGGGATACGAGCGCACCTGCATGACATGCAAGCAGCGATTGAGCGGGGCACCAGCCGAGTACACGGCTGTGCGAAGGATGCCGGCTCATGCGGCTTCTTTCATTCAGACGAGTTTCCCGCGATTACGCGACATATACGCCGAGCGATTGCGCATCGAGGATGAAGTGCGTCGTTCGCCGCTTTCATTGGCCAATGAAATGCGGCTTCGATTGATCCGCGAACCGTTCGTGCTTCAGTCACCATTCGTCGATGCACGGCGTCGCCGTACATCGTTGGATGTGTATTGTTTGCTGGCGTTGATCGCAGGAGCTGGGCTGGTGACTTTGACGCCCATAGTCAGCGGGATGTTGCACATGTACGAAGAAGGTCCGGTCTTCGGTGTCATGGCCTTGTTGGCTCTTGCTCTGATCGCTTGGGTGTTCTCGACTGAGCCGCGCCGTTTCACACGGCGAAAATTACTGCCTCGCATCGTTCAGGCGCTGCGCCCCTTGAAGCCTTCTGAGAGCGAGTTGACAGCGGTGGTGAAGAGCATGATAAGCGAAGGCATTCATGTTGCGACATATTTGCGTTCAAGCCTTGTGTTGAAGGCTCTGGCGAAGCCTTCGCATTCGAGGGCGTGGGGCAGCGCGGACCTTTCGAGAGGGCGGGGTTAGAAAGTGAGTGCTGATCTCCTACTCTCTCTTGTTTCGGAAACCGCTTCTTACCTGGAGACATACCATTGGAAATGGCCAATCTGAATCTTGAGGCAGTCTCGAACACGAGGCGGGTCTATTCCCCGATCCAGTCTTCTTTTGCGGCCTTTCTGGGCGGGCCGTTGGCCGCCATCTGGTGCATGCGCAGGAATTTTCAGGCGCTCGGCAAAGCCGAGTCGGTAAGGAAGACGAGCTTGTACGGCGCCCTCGTGATGCTGGCGATGTTCCTTGTATTGCCTTTTCTTCCGGACAAGTTCCCGAGCTTCGTCATCCCCGTGATCACAATCGGCGTTACGCAGACTTTGGTGCAGCGCCTCCAGTTCACCAAACAGGTCATCATCGAGTCCCGGACGCTGGATTTTCATTCGAATTGGTTGGTGGTCGGGGTTGGGTTGTTGGCGATGGTCCTCACGTTGGCCGCCTTCGTGGCATGCGTGTTCGCGCTTCAGTATCTGGGGATTGTTCGGTGATCGTGGCTTCGTGTGAAACCGGGACACGTCCTGAATGAGGCGCAGGGCTTGACCTTCGGGTGCCTTCCGCGCACGACGGACAGGTGACAGAGCGCGCGTTACTCTTGTCGCTGGTTTCCTTGGCGGCTGTCCATGTCCATCGTCCTCACTCCCTTTGCCTGCACCCGGCTGTTTCCTGACGCATCGCGACGCAACACCATCCAGGACTGCACTGCTGATGCGTTCGAGCGACGCCTGAACGAAGAGGCGCCGCTCGCGGTGCTGGAAGGCTACGCGCCGTTCTGCCGTCTGCATGTGCACCGCAACTGGACGTCGACGCGCTGCATGGCGGTGCCGATCACCGACGACAACCGCCACTTGCTGCACTCGGCCTACGAGGCCCGCTCGGCGGACGAGCTGCCGGTGCTGGTGCGCTGGTTCGAGGATGTGGACCCGCCCGTTGCCCGCTACTTGCTGCCGATTCTCTACAGTGCCGAGCAACTCGAGAAAGAGGGCTCGCCCATCGATGCGGACTGGGGCGTGGTCGGCTGCCTGTACTCCATGGAGCCGGCCGAGACGCCGATGGCGCCGATCACCATGATGCGCAATGCCGTCGGCGTCGACGAAGGCGGTTCGGGCGTGCCGCTGGATCGCGCGGCATATCAGCAAAGCGTGGCCTTCTGGCAGGAGCATGCGAACTGGCGGGGTTGAGTTGACGAAGCCTGGATGGATGCAAGAAATTTTCGACATCACACCTCGCATATGTTATCTGCTTGAGCGGCGATGCTCCTGAGAATATGTTTGTGCGTGTAATTGTTCCTGCTTTGCGTGTAGGTTTCTAATGCCTTTAACAAAAAGAGTAAGGCAGTGAGTGGGAAGTTATTGCGGCCGTAACTTTTATTTCAGTGCGCGTCTTATCCATGAGATGTATTCCAGTTTTTGGATGAATGGATTCGCAAAGGGGGTTATGCGATGAAGATTTTTGCAAAGTCGTGGCTCAAAGATAACAAGATCTATTTCGAGATTTTTGCCATGGTGCTGCTCGGGATCATGGCTCTTGCGGTTTCTCTTTCGCAGCTATTTGTGTCCATAAAGGAAATGAAGCTGATGTCCGCGCAGCTTCGTGTTGCCGAGCGCGGGGTGGATCCTTTGATTATTCCAACATCCAAATACGTGGATAAAAGCGATTTGGGTGTGTACGCCGGAGATGTGCTCAATATAGTGGACGAGGGGGCGCCGGTATTCGAATTCCACCCAACATGCAAAGTTATGCTGGGCGTTACGATTAAAAAAATCAGTACAGGAGAGGTGGTGCTAAATAAAGATTTTGCATTGAGGTTGTACTATGACTCGTATGTTCCGGGTGATGGGCGGAAAGGTGTGGTTGCTGTATACAGTAGGTCGGGGAATAATCTAAAAATTTTCGATCTTGAAAAATCTATTGAAGGCTATGCTAAGTTACGAGGGTATTCCGCAAATATAGCTGTGCGTAGATACTTGAGGGTTTCGTATCTTGGGTCTTCGGGTTCGAAAGTCACGAAGTTCTTTATCGTTGGGGCTGCAGGTACTACAGAGCTGATGCCTCAGGAAGAAGGTCGGAGAAAATTTCATGCCTACGATCAGGCCGTTCGAAAGCATGATTTTCTACGTATAGATAAAGTTAATGCGGGCGGATTCGTGGCCTCATTGTTTTCAGGCTTGCGATCATAGCAATACATAGGGCTTTTATTCGTACTGAAAAGTTCAGATGCGAACAAGTCAGGTTATCGCCTCTGCCTTCTGCTTGCTTCAATTCTGTTATTTTTTAATGAGCGCGTAGTCCCTGTTTTCCAGGTCCTCGATCAGGCCCGGCTCGGTGGGATGCCAGTCCAGTGTTTTGAGCGTGCAGGTGCTGGCGGCGGTGAGGTTCATGTTGGCGAACGGCGCCACTCAGGCGACGTACACTGCGGCCTCGTCGGCGCGGATCGATTTCGCCGGCAGGTGTAGCCCTTTGCCGAGCGTCCGCGCGATGTCCCGGGGCGCGATGCCTTCCTCGGCACCTGCTTGGTAGCTCGCGCCGGGCTGATTGCTTTCCATGACCTGACGGTAGAGTTTCGCCGCGTCGAGTACGAGAACAACCGCCCAGCGGTTAAGCACATCCAGCGCCCGGAACTCGGGCTGCTGGCCTTCGAGTATTCCATCTTCGCGGTGGACGGCCGCCCGATCTGAGCATGATCGTGTACAACCCGGCGACGCCCGAAGACAGGGGGCGTATTGTGCCCGGCCTGCGAATGATTGAATCAGCTGATGATTGAATCAGCCGAGGACGGAGGAAGCGTGGCAGTTGTCCGTTCCGTAGAGCCATGCCGGGAAGCTTGTTCCATGAGGCAGAGTTGGGCATACGCAGCTTGGCTGGCACCAGTGAAAGCGGCATTTGACCCCGTACGCGCAGCGGCCCCTAGCCGGGCCCGGCAGTCTGAGTGGGCGCGGGCTTTGCTCCAAGGGTGAGTCCCTGATGCCGCGGATCAACGCGCTGCTCGTCCATTGGTAAGTCGGTCAAACGGCTAGTTCAATCCCGCTCGCTGCCATGTTAACAAGCAGCATGCTTCCAGGAAGGAGGGATCATCATGCCCAAGACGTTGGCTGGCTTCCTGTTGCTTGCCGGACTGATCCTTCTGGTCTGGGCCGTCATCGGCAAGCCGATGAAAATCAAGGATATGGAACTCCAGGAATTGTTGGGTTGGCAACGTATCCTGATTGGTGGCCTGGGGGTCACTTTCATGATCGTGTCGACGGTGCTATTCGCGACGAGGACGGATCGAGGGCCGATCCCAATGATGGCGCCTCAACCTTCGTCTTCGCGGCCTTGGGCCGAAAATGCACTGACGCACGAGCACAACGCTACCCGAGTCCAGTCCGACAATCCGGATAGCGAGAGGCCGCCGTAGCATCCAGCAGACGAGGACTTGCCTGGCGTGGATGCGACCGGTGCGCCCTCCCTCATTATCCGAGGGCGGTTCGCGACCGGAGAGTTGATCTGCCAGCGACCGACAGGGATACTGCAAAAACAAACGGTTGGATGTCCGATTCTTGCATGCAGGGAGGTGCGCAATGTCCGGTCCATGGAAACCCCGGCAGGTGATGAGCTACGCGGATGTGGCGCGTGGCAAGCATAAGCAGTTGGGCGTCGAGCCTATTCACCCGAATCACGGTCGCGCCAAGATCACCGGGCAGGAACTGACCGGACAGAAGAGCCAGCTGCGGAAGGTCGGACTGATGCCGGCCATGTCCGGCTACGACCACCTCAGTCTGCAGCGCAAGAGAGGGCAGAGCAGTCACGGGTTCACCGATTTCATGGTCGATACTCGTCGCGCGTTGCATACGCTCGACAGCCAGCCGCAAGGCAAATCGTTGCTGAGTCAACTCAACAATGGCCCCAGTCCATCCATGGTCGATTTCCATTCGACGGTGATGATCGCCGACGCCCGTACGCGCGACGACCAGGGCAACACCGCCAAGCCGCAAGGCATGCTGGCGTTTCGGGACAAGCCACTCAAGCATGACTCGCCGGGATTCGGCGAGGCAACGACCGTGCACTACAACCCGGACATCAAGAAATCCGACGGTTCGCGTCCGGCCTTCATTGGCCTGGGGCACGAGCTGGTCCATGCCTTGCGCAACCAGACGGGCATGGCGGTCGATACCAACGCACTCGATCACATGCCCAAGCGCAAGCTGCTGCACACGCAGATCGAGGAGTTCGAGACCGTCGGCTTGCTGAAGGCGCCGCAGGGGATCACCGAGAACTCCTTGCGCAAGGAGCACGGCATTGCGCCACGCACCGAGTACTCGGGCATGACGCCCATGCCGAAGATGAAAGAGCTGATCAACAAGAACAAGTGACGGCGCTGAGGCCCGGGCAACCGGAAAGCGGCAGAGTCATGGCACGCTGCTCTGGTCTTCTCTCTGCACGCTGACGCATCCCTGCAAGCCCGATGACGGGACCGAGCCGATAGAAACGATCAGGATCGGGTGAACAAGCGCTAGTCCGTCAGATTCTTGATGATGCGCCGCATCGGCGACAGCGGAGTCGGGCTGTCCCAGTATTTCTGCTTCATCGAGCGCGTATCGGTGAACCGGTCCGCCACATCCAGGTCACCATCCATGCTGCCCGGCCGGTAACCGGAATAGTGCCGTCGGGCGGTCAGCCCGTGTTCGTGACGCAGCAGGTTCTCGGTGGGCTGGAAGCGGTGGCGCATCCTGGGCGTCGGTTCCAGTCCCACGGTTTCGAATTCCTCTTTCAGGCGCATGCCCATGTCGAGGATGTCCTTGGCCGACTGTCCGTGCTCGTTGGTCGGATGGAGCAGGGGTTCATGGCGGTCCATGCTGACCTCGGGCGGGCTGACCGCCATGCCGTGCGAGGCGCGCCACGCGTGGACCAGTTCGTGCCCCAGACCGATCGCGCGCCGCTGAGGACCCACGAAGGCATCGCCGCGGTCGTTGGTCGCGAAGGCGTCGAATTTCACCTCGCTGGCCTGGCCGGGACCGGAAACGCCCTTGTAGCGATAGGCCATCCGCGCCTCGGCCGCCTGCAGATCCGCACCGCCGAACATGGTGGTGCGCGGTGCGTGGTGGTGACCGCGGCGATCATGGGCGTAGATGTCGACGGACGTATTGGGCGTGTACGCATTGTGTCGGTCCGTGGGAGGCGACACGGTCGAAGTGCGGCTGTTGAGCTCGCTGAGCATCCGTGAACCGACGGGCTTGCTGTCCAGGCGTGTGATGGCCCGCCGGGTCTCCAGCATGTGGTCGTAGTACTCGGCGGCGGACTGCACCATGCCGCGGCGTGCGCGGATGCCGCTGTACTTGGGGCTGACCACGCCATGGTCGGCCGCCCGAAGATTCCGGCGGCCTGCTTGCAGCTGTTCCTTGGTCACGTTGGGCATGCGAGGCGTCCTTGTCGGTGATGCTTCGGTGGGCCGGTACGACACGATGGGCGGGAGCTTCCGCGTCGCGCATCCTTGCCGAGTGTGCCGTGCCGTGTCGAGGTCCGGAATCGCAGCCGGCGAGGTCCCCTCGACGGGGCGATTCTTGTTTCAAGAAAAGCTTTCGGATCAAGCTACTGCGCGTCGAGTTCGTTCGTCAAGAATCCGTGGAGAGCCAGGTCGGTGGCGGTCTGGAACGGCAGGCCCGGAGCCGGTCCGCGCCGGTCCGGCTTCGGATGCCCGGGCCGTCGCCGCAATCATGGAAGCGCCGGGATGGCAGAGATGCTTCGCATCCCGGCGTTGCGCTCAATGCCCACGCTTGCCGATGCGACTGTCGAGGCGGGAGCGCATCTTCTCGCAGGCGCCGCGAATGGCTTTTTCCATGGTTTCATCGTCATGGTTGACGCCCATGGATGGGCCGTTGCTCATGCGCGCCTCGATGGCGCACTGCTTGTCGTGACCGCCGCCTTTGGTGCCGTTGGCATCGGCCAGATGCACTTCGATGCGCGTCAGGTAGGGGAAGAAACGTTCGAGGTGCTGCGTGACCAGACTGTCGACGCTGGCCTGCAGCGCCTCGCCGCCGGGAACTCGGTCGTCGGTGTTGAGCTGAATCTGCATGTCGTGCTCCTTGTACTGTCGTGTCGCCGAGGCATGCGCGTCAGGCGAAGACGGTTCATTCCGCCTGCAGTGCGCTCTGGATGTCCGCCAGGGGCGCGTTGGTGAAGGTCTTGGCGACTTCCATGAGAAGGCGTCGCTGGGTTTCCTTGTGCAATTGCGGTCGCATCTGGCCCAGCGTCTGCGGATCGGCCACGAGCACGAGATGTGCGTAAGTGTTCTGCAGTGCGGCGGCGTTGAGCCGATTCGCCAGTTGCTTGGCAAAAGTGGCTTCATCGGTGGATTGCTCGTCGGACTCGGGCGGCCGGTGACCGGAAGGGCCTTCATCGAGCAGATCACGGGGCTGGATGAGTTCGATCTGTTCCAGCGAAAGCCTGTAGTCGGTTCCGGCGTTGCGGAACAGGCGTGCTTCCGCGCCATCGGCGACCAGGATCCATGTATCAGTGGGTATCTTTTTCATCTGGAACTCCCTTGCAAGAGTGACGAAACGATTGTGCTACAGCAAAGCACAGTTGCGCTTTACTTTCGCAAACTCCAGAGGCGATGACATTAAGACCCTCAGCGGCTTCAGGTCCACGGCGTTCTTGTGTGCCGCATGAACCGTGACTGGGCTCACGGTGCCGGGAGCCGGATGGCCCGATAGTTCCGGTTGTCACCGCGTTGTCAAACGTCCCCACGAGACTCCCTCGGTCATTTTCGCAGCCAAGAGCTGCTTTAGAGGGGAGTATCGACCATGAATCGTGCCGTTCACGCGGTACCGCGTGCGCTTGTCTTTCTTTTCGCGACCGTCGTCGCTTCCGCCAGCCTGTTCCCTTCGTGGGCAAGGGCTGCGGATGCCCGTCAGGTGGTCATTTCCGAAGTGTCCTGGATGGGCACGACGAACAGTTCGTCCGATGAATGGATGGAGCTGTACAACACCACGGCCGCGCCGATCAGTCTCAACGGCTGGACGCTGCAGTCGCAGGACGGCACGCCGTCCGTCAGTCTGAGCGGAACCATTCCGGCCCACGGGCATTTCCTGCTCGAGCGCACCGACGATACCTCGGTCCCGGGCGTGGCCGCGGACGAAATCTACACCGGTGCGCTGGGCAATGGCGGCGAGACGCTGGTGCTGACCGACAGCCAGGGCACGGTGCAGGACCAGACCGCTTCCGCCTGGGCGGCTGGCGACAACACCACCAAGGCCACCATGCAGCGCGCCAAGCTCAGCGGCGACGGTACGCTTGCCAGCAGCTGGGCCACGGCCACCACCGGTTACGGCTCCGGTCTCG
Organism: Oleiagrimonas citrea; assembly: GCF_012395255.1. GTDB lineage: Bacteria > Pseudomonadota > Gammaproteobacteria > Xanthomonadales > Rhodanobacteraceae > Oleiagrimonas > Oleiagrimonas citrea. Next base: position 329,147 of record NZ_JAAZQD010000002.1, on the reverse strand, counting down.
GCTACGGTACGCCGCAGGATGCGGCCGACACGCCGCCGCCGCCGATGATCAGCGAGGCGTTCCACTATGATCTGAAGTTCGCCGGCGGCCTGTCGGGTAGTACGGTGACCGACCCGTACGGGGAACCTTCGTCGAGCGACAACCTGCCCATGGCGCAGGCCATGCTGGCGCGCATCAATGCGGCGACCAAGACCATCGACTTCGCGGTCTACGGTTTCCGCGATCAGTGCGCATTCGAGGATGCGCTGGTCGCGGCGCAGGCGCGTGGCGTCGTCGTGCGTGGCGTGGTCGACCAGAATTCGGACGGCAGCTTCACGTACCACGACAACAACGGCTGCGATACGCAGGCCGTGATCACGGCGCTGGGCAAGGACAGCTCCGGCAATCCCTGGGTCCGCGTCGACAAGAATCCGTCGACGGGCGAGGGCTTCGGCTACATCATGCACAATAAGTTCTTCGTCATCGACAGCGACTGGGTCTCGACCGGCTCGACCAACTACAGCGACACCGGCATCGGCGGCGAGTACAACGCCAACTGGACCATCATCATCCAGTCCGCGAATCTGGCCAGCGTCTACACGACCGAGTTCGACGAGATGTGGATGGATGGACTGACCCATCACCTGAAGTCGGACAACACGGTGCACCTGCTGCCCGTCTATACCGACGGCACCCAGGTCGAGAGCTACTTCTCGCCGACCGATGACGCTACCAACAACGCCATCATCCCGGCGATCAACGGCGCCCAGCACACGTTGGACATCGCGATCTTCTATCTGACCAGCCAGCCGATCACCGATGCGATCCTGGCGGCGAAGAACCGCGGCGTGACCGTGCGCGTGATTCTGGACAGCAACGGCGCCAGCAACACCTACAGTACGCACGACCAACTGTGTGCGGCGGGCATTCCGGTGAAGATCGAGAACTTCAAGGGCCGCATGCACATGAAGGCGCTGCTGGCCGACAACAACAGCATGATCATCGGCTCGCAGAACTTCACGGGCGCGGCCAACGCCGACAACGACGAGAACACGCTGTGGATCCGCAACGGCGCGGTCGGTGCGATGAGCTACGACTACGAGACGTACTACAACAACCTGTGGGGCGCGATCCCCGACATGTTCATCTGCAAGAATCCGGGTTCGGAAAGCAAGTATGTCGGCAACACCTGCTCCGACGGCATCGACAATGATTTCGACGGTTACATCGACGGTGCGGATTTTGGGTGTCAATGAGTGAGCGCGTTGATCGGTTATCTGCAATGTGATCGATAGCCGTATCCATGCAAAGCCCCGGCATTCGTATGCCGGGGCTTTTTTTGTTCATGAGATGGAAGCGATGTCGGGTTCGCCGGCTGTCGTTAGGGGCAGCAGATTCGATCGCTGATCAGTGGTCCGTTCTGGCGGGTCCGCTGTGTCCAAATGATCGGCGATACGGTCTGTATTCGATTGCGGTAGACCCGAATGGGACCCGGACAATTCTGAAATCGGCAGATCATTCCATGGCCCCCATCGCATTTTTCGATCCAGAGTGGAGTAGTCTGGTAGCGTTTCATCGCGAAATCAGGGACGGATGAGGCTTGTACAGAGGAGAGGGCGGGATTTAGAGATTGGTACATTCAGGGGGAAGGGGACATGAAATGGTATACATGCCTGGCGATATGCGTCATGGGCACAGTAGCGCTGCAAGCGAGCGCCGAGGCGGCTGATCGGTCGCCGGAGAATTTCGACGCACTGCTTGTGCAGATAAGCAAGGTGAGTTCGACTGCATCCCAGTCGGCATACTCACGCGAGTTGCAGAAATCCGTCAATGCAGATGCCGTGCGACGCGTGGAACAAGCATGCGCCCGCAAGCATCATGCGAGCGTCAAGACATTCAGCTTGCTGGGCATCATGCGACTGGACGGGATGCTCAAGGCGCCCGTTCCGCTGCCGGACAACGCCTTTACCGCATGCGTGGCCGATCAAATTGCTTCGGTGACGTTTCCGCTGCCACCCGGCAAGGGGAATGGCTGGCCGGTGGCCATGCAGTTCGACGGCAAGTCGGGGCGGGTTCTGTACATGGCCGGGGATCGGCAACGCTCGATGTACCTGCCTCGGCAGCGTGCCACGGCGACCAGAAAGTGGGTGTACACCCCGGCTCCGCGTATTCCGGCGAATCGGCATCAGGCATGCGAGATGAGCGTGTGGGTGACCGTGGGCGTGCATGGACGCGTGCAAGAGGTGGACAAGGGGAATTCCAGTTGTTCCCCCGTGGTGGGGCGGTATGTGACCGAAGCCGCGCACCAATGGATCAACGCGAACATGCATGGCGCTGCGGAATCCGAGCCGAGGGATCTCCGGATTTCCTTCAGCGTCGGCAAGCGGAGAGTCCGGGTAAAGCTTTGATGTGAGCCGGGAGACGCTCCCGGCTTCATGCGTATTCGTTCAATCCGATCGTGGATTCCACGTCGTGCGGTGGAGTCCGCGTGGTGGTGGATGGGTGCATGTCCCGTCGGGCTTGCATGACGGTCGACGTTTCATGGCATGCCATGTCCAGGAGGGCGTCCTGTGAGATGTGTGGCGGGTCCGTCGGGCGCCAGCCAGGAATGTGGTCGCAGAATGCAGTGATGTTCGAAGACGACCCGTTCGCGCTGCGCTTTCGACATGGTGACATCGGCGCCGGCCTGGACGCAGGCCGGGTCCGCTGCATCCAGGACGGAGTGCGTGATGAAGTGCAGCACTCCGGCGATCCCGCGTTTTCTCGGATCGCGCATGGCGAAGTGCGGCATGCCGGGAATGTCGTCATCGTGAGGCACACCGCGTTCTGCTTCCAGACGTGCGCGACGAAGCCGCTGCTGAAAAACTTGGCCGCCGGCGATGTAGCGGGGCACGGGGGCGGGTGAGCTATGCGCGTTGCGGTGGTGTGGAGAAGGAAGTCCGAGTTCGAGGCGATGGGGCGAAGCGATGGGGTGAATCGGGCCCGTCGTGCGGATTCGTGGCGTCTTGAGGCGCCTTGATGGTGGGTGTGGCGGTTGTACCGAGCCCCGTTTGTTGACGGCTTTGGTCTGGGGTGAGTGTGGAGATTTCAACGGCAGCTCAGCGTGCCGTTCGTTCGATTTCAGGAAGACTGCGATCAATCCTCTTGGGGTCGAGTGCGCGCGAGCGCGCAAGCGCGCAATCGCGGAACGAACCGCCGTGGCGAGGCCGGAGCAAGCAGCAACAGTCCGAGCATGCCGTGGCCGAAGACGATCCAGGCCATGATCGTGGCCCGTCGGAGTGAAAACGCCTGTTGATGATCCGGCTGCAAGCGGGTGACTTCCATGAGCCGGATTCCTTCCTTCGAGCGTCGTCTGACAAAGGATGGACCGCTCGATGAAAGCTGCGTTCCCCGCAGTGTTCGCGGTGCGCACGGGATAGGTGTGCGTCGAGTGCCTCGTGTGGTGCCGCGGCTGCGGACCATCGAGATCCGCAACCCTGGCGATTCCGTATGCGGGCCGGCTTCGGCTTGGGTTGTGGTCAGTCGAAATCCAGGCGCATCTCTACGGCATCCGGTTGCTCAGAGACCGGGGCCGGCTTCGGAGGCGGAGCCGGCTGGGGCGGCGCCTTCACGGCTGCTCTCGCAGGCGTGTCGTGGGCGGGGGCGTTCGCGTTGTGCGGGGCCTCTTCCTCGTACGTCTCGGCATCGTCCGCGATCGGAGGCGGCGAGAAGTAATGCCGGAACTGACGGGAGCCGATGGCGATCAGGTAAGCGTAAAGCACGCTGGCGATCACGATCTGCGCATGCGCAATCTTCCATTGCATGCGGGATATCGGGAAGATCATGTACTGGTAATCCGCACGCAGATCGAAGGCCGCGAGCGTTGCGGCGAGCACGAGCAGCAGGCTGAAGCTGATGCACAGCCCATGTCCCCAGCGCGGACGACGGATGACGCCGTAGATCACCAGCCCAAGATAGATCGAGAATGCGAGCTGGAAGATGAGTGCGACCACGGCCTGGTGCGATACATGCACGGCGCCGAGCATGTTGAACAGCATGTGAAAGAAGCCGAAGACTGTCGGCAGCAGAGCAAGTGCGCTAAGGCCCAGCGTGAGCCAGACCAGAAATGGGTGTTTCATTATTTTCCCCTACACGTCCTGTGTGTGGAGATAACCTAACGGAAGCGATTTGAATGCGCCAACAGAAAATCGCTTGAGGCCATGCGGAACGAGTTTGCATCCGGGCCGCGAATGGCCATGTATTTGCCCGCGTTCGGCCTGATGGTCATGCACAATGAACGGGATTCACCGACGCGAATGCGACGCGAGGCGTCGATCAGTGATGGACTGGAGATGAGCATGAAATCGTGGTGGGTGATCGTGTTGTGCCTGTGTGTCGTCGTGGCCCCGGCTGCACAAGCGAAGTCGAAGGTCTGGTCGCCGACGGTCGGGCATAAGCAGGTACTTCTGTGGCCCGGCAAGGCGCCTGATCTGAAGCCGGTTCCGGGTCCGGAAACCCTCACGCAATCCAGCGGGAACGTGGCGGGGCGGCCGTGGATGGCCGTGACCAATGTGACCCGACCGACGATGACGGTGTATGCGCCCAAGGGAAAGAATACGGGTGCAGCGGTGGTCGTGTTTCCGGGCGGCGGGTTCGAAGTGCTGGCCATGGATCTCGAAGGTACCGAGGTCTGTCACTGGCTGACTTCTGCCGGCGTGACCTGCGTACTGCTCAAGTATCGGGTTCCGAGTATTCCCTATCGCTGGTCATGTAACTGTCGGCCGCACAATTTCGAAGTGCCGGTGCCTGCATTGCAGGACGCCCAGCGAACGATCCGGCTGGTGCGCGCGCATGCATCGAAGTGGCATATCGATCCGCACAAGATCGGCGTGATCGGATTCTCGGCAGGCGGGTTTCTGGTCGCCGAGATCAGTACGCAGTTCGATGACCGCTTGTACGCGCCGGTCGATGCGGCCGATCGCGAGAGCGCCCGGCCGGATTTCGCCATGGCGATCTATCCGGGGCATCTCGCGGACGATGCGTGGAAGCTGAATCCGAACGTCCCCGTGTCGCATGCCACGCCGCCCACATTTCTGGTGCAGGCCGAGAACGATCATGTCGATGGCGTGAGACAGGCGCTGGTCTACTACACCGCGCTGACGAAAGCCGGTGTACCGGCTGAGATGCATTTGTATGCCCACGGCGGGCATGCATTCGGGCTGCGCCGGACAAAGGCGCCGATCACCCGGTGGCCCGCATTGGCCACAAAGTGGATGCGAACGATCGGCGTGCTCGCCGGACACCACGCCGGATAACGCATGTGACCCAGGTTGCCGTGAGACTGCGCTATATTCCGCGTGCATGGCAGCATGGAACAAAGGGTAGGGAGCGCTCGCAATGGGGATCAGGGAAATCGTGGAAGGCGCCATCGCGCTGCTTGTTCTTTCCTACGTGGTGTTGATCTACAACAATCTTGTGCAGCTCAAGCACAACGCTGCCAAGGCCTGGGCCAACATCGACGTGCTGCTCAAGCAGCGGCACGACGAACTGCCCAAGCTGGTGGAAGTCTGCAAGCAGTACATGCGTTACGAGCAGAGCACGCTGGAGCAGATCGTGCAGGCGCGTGCCGAGGTGTTCTCCGCGCGCGCCGCGGCCGATCTGAAGGAACTGGGACAGGCCGAGCAGATGCTGCGAGACGGACTGACGCATCTGTTCGCACTGGCCGAGAACTATCCCGATCTGAAGGCGGACACTTCGTTCAAGCATCTCCAGAGCCGCATCTCGGGGCTGGAGAACGCCATTGCGGATCGCCGCGAGCTGTACAACGACTCCGTCAATCTGTTCCGCGTTCGCATCGATCAGTTTCCCGACCTTCTTGTCGCGCGGGTGTTCCGTTTCCGTCCGCCCGAGATGCTTCGATTCAGCGCCCGGGAGACTCGGGACGTCGATATCAAGGCACTGTTCGGCTGACGCCATGGCGACGGTTTCAGGAAGCGTCGGCGCCTTCGTGGTCACGGAGGCGCTCGCGGGAGGTCGGCATGTGGCATGAGCTGAATGGTTACGTCACGCTGGGCATGCTCTATTTCTGCATGGCGCTCTGCGCCTTGATGACCTATGTGTTCCTGCGGGGCTGGTATAACTCCTTGAAGTGCGCGCGCCGGATCGAGGACATTCCCACGTCCAGGATTCCCTCTGCTGCGCAGGGCTATGTCGAGCTGATCGGGCGTCAGTACGTACCGCCGGATCAGACGGTCGAGGCTCCGCTGACGGGCACGCCCTGCACGTGGTGGCGCTACCGCATTCAAGTGCAGAAGCGGGGCCTCGACGGCAAGAAAAGTCTGACAACGCTGGAGGAAGGCACCAGCTCGACGCCGATTCTCTTGAAGAACCGGGGCGGAGAATTGCTGGTGGATCCAGATGGCGCCGAGGTCACGCCATCGATCACGCATCGCTGGCGAGGCCGTCTGGCATCGCCGCCGCGCCCCATGGATGTTCGCGACCATGTTCGCAATGGACGCTACCTCTATACCGAAGAGCGCATGCGCGTGGGCGAGAAACTCTACGTGGCCGGCGAGTTGCACACGTTCTCGGGTCATCGGCAGGGGGAGACGTTCGAGCGCGCGGTGGCCGATCTTCTGGCGCAGTGGAAGCAGGATCAGGGGCGCTTGGTCGAACGTTTCGACACGGATCAGGATGGCCGTATCGACATGGCCGAGTGGGAGGCTGCGCGCGAAGCGGCCCGAACCGAAGTTGCCGCACGGATGCGGCGAAGCGAGGCGGAGCCGGAAGTCGACGTCGTGCGCAAGCCCGAGAACGGCGAGCCGTTCATGCTCGGCGGCGGAGGGTCACAGATCGACATGGCCCGGATCTATCGTTCGAAGGCGGCCGATGCATTGATGGTGTCCATCGTGTTCGGCGCGATGCTGATCTACCTGATTCACTTGATTCCGTGACCGCTCGCCGGTCTGCACTGGATGGGACGCGTCGTCAGTCTTTGTAGCGCTTGACGAGATTGCGAACGGGCGTCGGGGCTGGCGAGTTGCCAGAGATTCCGTGCCAAATCTTGCTGGCCGTCGAGCGACGATCGAACAGCGCATCCGACCGGTTCACGGTGTCGTCGAACTGCCCGGGCCGCATGCGGCTGTAGTTGTCTCGCAGCGGCTTGTTGTGCTCCTGGCGCAGCATGTTCTCGGTGGGATTGAATGCGCCGCGCGGTGTGGGACTGAGTCCGACGGTCTCGAATTCTTCCTGCAGGTGGTTGGCCTGCTGCACCACGTTCATCAGATGCGTGCCGAACGCCACGTTCTGGCCGGAATCCACAGACGCGCCGACGGACCTGGGGTCGGTGAACAGCGGATTGCCGGACTGATTGAGTTGGGGCACACCGACGGCCTTGCCGTGTGCAAGCCGATGCGCATGCACCATTTCATGGCCCAGGCCGATGAAGCGGTTGGCGGTCGACGCACTGGGGTCGTAGCGCACCTCGCTTCCCCAGCCGCGTCCTTCGTGACCGTCGAACCGATAGCCTTCCTCGACGCCCGGTGCCGCGTGTGGGGAATTCATGTTGCTCGTGTCGGTAGGCTTGAGCGAGCGGATGTACACGTTGGCGTGGGTGCCGGCGTGAGCGCGATTGCGGCCGATCCGGTCGTCCAGCTCGGTCATCATGCGATGGCCGCCGGGCTTGCTCATCACCTCGTGCATCGAGCGTCTCGCATCCGTGGCGAGATCGACGAACGAACCCACATCCTGCGCGCTCGTGCGCTTGACCTGCACGTTGTTCAGCGAGCCATGGACATTCACTTCCTCGACGCGGCGCAATGCGCCCTTCTGGCGTTGCAGGAGTTCCGGCGTGAAACCGGCCCGCGGCTTGCGGGCGAGGCGTGGCACGAATCGTTCCTCGCGTTTGGCGAGCTTGGGTGCCTTGCCGGTCCGGTTGGCTTCGGCGAGCTTGTTCGCCACGCGGGTGCGCAGACTTTCCTTGGGCATCGGTCGACTCCTTGCGAAGAGCACATTCCCTGTAGTCCGGACGCTCAGCATCTCTCCATGTCGAAGCGGATGCAAGCGAATCGGCAACCCGATTGCACCGGGCTTTTACGCAGGTTCGATTCGGTGCTTGGAAGGTAGCGCGCGGACCGCTACGCTTGCGTCGGTTCCGTTACGGGTCGCATCGATGCACGAGTCCACGAATGGCGGTTTCAAGCCGCTCCGTTTCCTGATCTTCGGTTCGCGCTGGCTGCAGCTTCCGCTGTATCTGGGGTTGATCGTGGCGCAGTGTGTGTACGTGTTCCTGTTCGTCAAGGAGCTGTGGCACCTGATCCACGACGCGCCGCACCTGGGTGAGCAGCAGATCATGCTGATCGTGCTGGGCTTGATCGATGTGGTGATGATCTCCAATCTGCTCATCATGGTGATCGTCGGGGGCTACGAGACCTTCGTCTCGCGCCTGCGGCTGGAGGGGCATCCGGATCAGCCCGAGTGGTTGTCGCACGTCAATGCATCGGTGTTGAAGGTGAAGCTGGCGATGGCGATCATCGGCATCTCTTCGATTCACTTGCTGAAGACCTTCATCGCCGCGGGCACCATCGGCGGGCTGCCGTTCTGCACGCCCGAGGCGCTGGCGGCGGCGCAGGCGCTGGACCCGAACCAGCCGCTGGCTTGCGGCACGCTGACCTCGACGGGCGTGATGTGGCAGACCATCATCCACGTGGTCTTCATCTTGTCGGCTATCGGCATCGCCTGGACCGACCGCATCATGCATGCAGGGCTGGCGCGCAAGGCCGCGGAGGCGGGGCATGCCTGACTCGGTGCCGGACCGCTCCGCATGGCGGAGCGGTCCGGATTCGCGTCAGAGCGCTTTCTTGCAGAAGTACCAGTCGGTGCACTCGTAGCCTTCGTCCATGCGCGCCTCGGCGGCCTCGGCCGTGGCCGGCGGCGGCACGATGACCTTGTCGCCGGGAGCCCAGCTCTCGGGCGTCGCCACGCCGTTTGCGTCGGAGGTTTGCAGGGCGGAGACCAGGCGGATGAATTCCGGAATCGAGCGGCCGTTGGTCATCGGGTAGTAGACCATGGCGCGAAGTATGCCCTTGTCGTCGATGACGAAGGTGGCGCGCACCGCCGATGTGTCCGCCGCGCCCGGATGGATCATGCCGTAGGACTGCGCGACCTTCATGCTGAGATCCTCGATGATCGGGAACGGGATCTCGACACCGAACTTCTCCTTGATGTTGCGCACCCAGGCGACGTGCGAGTAGTAGCTGTCGATCGACAGACCCAGCAGCTCGCAGTCGAGCTTCTGGAATTCCGGATAGGCCTTGGCGAAGGCCATGAACTCGGTGGTGCATACCGGCGTGAAGTCGGCCGGGTGCGAGAACAGCACCAGCCACTTGCCCTTGTAGTCGGACAGCTTGCGCACGCCGTGCGTGGTGCGAGCTTCGAAGTCCGGCGCCGGCGCATTGAGCTGGGGCATGCCGAAGGTCTTGGTTTCGATCTGATCGTTCATGGACGTTGCCTCATTGGAAAGGGGGAGTCGTGTGTACGATCTATTTATAAGAAAAATCTAATATAGATTCCAATGAAAGTTTCTTATGGGCCCGATAGGTGCCTGCTATGGCTCATGGGAGGTAGAGCATGCGGTCAGATACACGCGTTATGGTCGCGCACGCGACCCGCGCGGATCGGACGAAGAGCTTCACGATCCGCGCGGGTTGCAGGGGGCGACGACTAGCGCAGGGGCAGATGCACGTCCGTGATCAGCTCGTGCTCCGGCGTGTCGGGAATCAGGTTGCGGTAATGGAAGAACAGCGGGTAGTCGCGCAGTTCCTCGCCGCTTTCCGGCAACCAGTCGCGATACAGGTAGTAGGCCACTTCGCCCAGACGCTCGTGTGAACCGTGATGGCGGGCCACCGCACAGCGTCCGCCGGGAATGTAGCGTGTGACGACGCCTTGCGGATTGGCTGGCACGTCATCCTCGATCGAGCCGCAGATATCGAAGCGGAAGGCGGCCGGATGGGTGGTGTCGGGGTCGTCGTAGGCGATGCCGAAGGTGTCGCTGCTCGCCACGGGCGACAGGCCGGTTTCCTTGCGCCATTCGATGAAGGTGCGGGCCGTGTCGTTGACGCGTTCGGGTGCGTCCCGGTGTTCGAGCGTGGCGACGCGGGTGGTGGGGAAGTCAATGATGTGTACGTCCATGGAAGGTCTCCGTTCGCGGACAGGAAGTCGATAGCGTTCGCGCCACGGCTGCCAGGCCGGGCGCTTCCTGAATTGCGAGGGCGATTGACCGAACGCGGTGCGGAACGCTCGCGAGAACGCGGCAGCGCTTTCGAATCCCGCTTCCAGGGCAATGTCGATGATCCGTCGCCGGTCCTCGAACACGAGCCGGTACGAAGCGTTGCGCAGTCGCGTCAGCTGGATGTAGCGGCTGACGCTGATGCCGGCGTATTGCGTGAACTGGCGATGGAAATGGAAGCGGGAAAAATGCGCGACTCGGCTCAGCCGTTCGACGGTGAGGTTTTCGGCGAAGTGGCGTTCGATGTGCGCGAATACCGCCTCGAACCGTTGCGCGTAGGCGTCGGCCTGGGTCGATTGCATGGTCTGCCCTCTCAAGTCAGGCCGGCACTATGGCGGCTTCGGGATGGCGCATCTTTGCGCATCTTGCGGTATCGGCGCATGTCCGAGAACCATGTGCAACGCCCCTGATGTCGGGTGCCGCATGACGCAGGACAAGCATCCGTATCAAACGAGCATGTCTCGATGATGCATGCTTGTTTCGCCAATGGCTCGGGTTGGTGGTCTGTACACAGGAAGCGCGTTCTATATATCCTCAATCTGTTGCTATCCGGGCGCGCAACGAAAAATGTCCCGGGTAACAGCGAAAATCGCGCACAGGAGCGCGATCAGAAAATCAACGAAAACCGATGGGGATTTACATGGAAGGCAGGAAGCAGAAGAACGGTTTGCATGGCGGCCGAGTGCGTGGGATGTCGGCCGTGCTGGCGGTGGCGGTTGTCACCTGTGCCGGAGCATTACTACCCGCGACCGCAGTGCGGGCGCAATCCACGGCTGGCATGATCCACGGCCAGGCCCCGGCGGGGGATGTGGTTCTCGCGCATAGTACCTCCGGCGTGCGCCGGACCACCGTGGTCAAGAAGAACGGTCAGTTCGAGTTGCGGCATCTTCCGCTCGGCGTCTACAGCGTGACGTTGAAGAAGGGCGACAAGGTCATCGATATGTACCACCGAGTGCCGTTGACGGTCGGGCGTGGTCTGGAAGTGAACTTCGCCTGTCCGCACGATCAGTGTGCTGCGCCGTGACGGCGAGGGTTCGCCGGCATGAACGGTACTCGCCGTACATGCCGCGTTGAACAAAAAAACGGGGCCGCGATTGCGGCCCCGTTTTTCGTTTCATGCGACCGTCCGGCGAAGGGCTGGACGGTCACGGAAGGACTCACTGCGCATTGAGCGTGATGTCGTCCAGGACAAACGAGGTCTGGTTCGACGAGTCCTCGGTGCCGGTGAACTTGATGGTCACCGTCTGGCCGATGTAGCTGCTCAGGTCGAAGCTGTGCTGCACATAGCCCGACGCAGCATTGAGGTTGGAGTAGGTGTGCAGCGTCGCGAGCACGGAACCGCTGCTGTTGAGCACCTGCACCTTGAGCGTGTCGTAGGCCGTCGAGCTGGTCGTCTCCGCCGTGTCGATGTGGAGGTAGAACGCCAGCGTGGCGGAGGTGTTGCCGCTCGGGATCGACACCGACTGCGAGGCGGTATCGGTGTGCGAGGAACCGTAACCGTCCAGCCACGCGAACCAGGAGCCGTTGTGGGCGGACTGGCCGCTGCAGGTGCTGTTGCTGCACAGAACGCCGGAGCTCAGCGACCACGGTGCGGCCGAACCACTCTCGAAGCCGGTGTTGCTCAGCAGCTGACCGGAGCCGCCGCCGCCACCGCCACCGCCGCTACCGCTGCCGGTGACGATCGGATGGCTGATGTCGCACTCGTTGGTGTCGTTGGACCAGGTGCTCTGCATGGCATACGAACCGTTGCCCATGCTCACGTTGGCGCTGGCGCCCTGACCGGACGAGATCCAGGCGCACTCGTCGCCGTTCTCCTGACCGTTGGAGCTGCTACCGGTGTGGTTGGTCCAGCCGCCGGCCGGATTCTGGTCGGTGACGGTCTCGGCGTACTCGTGGCCTTCGACGATCGAGAAGCCATCCAGCTTGCCGGCCGAAGAGCCGTTGACGAAGCCCTGGCCGCAGCTGGTGCCCATGTCGGCCACGTACGGCATGTTGGTGAAGGCGATATCGCCGTAGGACGAGGACACGCCCGCGTCGCCGTTCCAGTCATGCCATGCGCAGAAGCCGCTGCCGGAGGTGTTGAAGCCGTCCGGATGCGTGCCGGTCGGCGACAGGATCACGTACTGCACGTAGCGGTTGGAGGCGGCGGTGGTGTTGCCGAAGTGCGCGGCTGCCTTGATCGCTTCCTGGGCCAGCTGCGCGGCCGTGGCGTTGCTCGGCGAAGACACCGAGTTGTCGTACCAGATGCCGGCAAACGCGCCACCGGTCGGATAACCGATGTAGTTGGCGTTCGACGGGCACGAGGTGGCGCCGGAGCTGACGGCCGAGCCGTCGCAGTACTGGGTCATGACGCCCGACCACAGTTCGCCGCCGGTGCCCAGGCCCTTGAACATGCTCTCGAGGTACGGAACCGCACCCAGCGAGTCACCCGACAGGGTCATGTTGCCGTTGGCGTCGGTGCCTGCGCTGCCCCACTGGCTGCCGTAGACGACCAGGTAGACCTTCGGCGTGCCGCTGGTGACACCGATGCCGTCGACGCCGCCGCCGTAGCTCAGCGTCTTGGTGCCGGTCGCTGCGGTAGTCGCAGAGGCGTGCGTATCCTCGAAACGACGCATCTGACCCCAGGTCTCGCGGGTCGGCACAGCGCCGTGACGGTAGGTGTGGCCGTAGGCCGGCGAATACGGGTTGTGGATCTTGTTGGAGTGACCGGTACCCGCGTAGGCCGCGCTGGTCATCAGACCGAGCACGGCAGTCGCGACTACCGTTTTCATCATATTCAAAGCCATGGATATTCGACTCCCCAATGAAGGTTGGATCGCCCGGTGCCCGGAACGCAGGCAAAGCCGTTCCTGCCCCGAACGCATGAAGTACACGCTTCGGATGGTGATGGACTGCGTGTTTGCTCTTGTGCGGGTTCCGCCTGGATGCACGTCCTGTGTACGTCCCTCCCTGACGACAGTTCGTGCATCTTGAAGACGTCGCGGCGTTCGTCGCGCAGCGGACCATCTCTCCAGAACCACCCATCCAGAACTTCTCCGAGTCGGTGGGTGCATTGACCTTAGGAATCATCCCCAGGATGGGTAAATAAGAAAAATGGCTATAAGTGAAAACTAAGAGAAATCTGTATCAGCGATGTTTTCCGGATGTTTTGTTATCTATTTATTGTAATATAAACAGTTATTTACGTGATCCATTTTTGACGAATCCATACTGCTTGGGATGGATTTGTGTGCGGAAAAATGGCTTGTGGCCACCATGCGCGAATTCGGCAAACTTCAGGTAAAGCGTGATCTGCGTCTCTTTTGACCACCAGAGGACCGGTAGAAGGAGCGCACTCCACAGATAACGGCGCAAGGGCATGAGGCGTATGTGTCCCGGGCGTGCACTTGTAGGCGAACTGCATGAGCATGCAAGCTCACTGGGCGACGATGGACGTGCCGGGGACGGAGTACATGGATCGGTCCAACAACAAGAAACGCGCACGGACAACGGCCAGCACGGGCCTGCCGGAGTCATCGGGCAAGAGGAGCCGGCGCAGTCATCCAGAGGACGCCGGGACGTCGTCCGATGGTGCGCTCCATCCAAGGCCGATGCCGTTGTTTCGCACGCTGGAAGAGGCACGGACGGCATCGAAGCACGGACAGAGTTTCGGTCTGCGGTCGGAGGGCAGTTCGTTCACGGTGTACCAGGGTACCGCGACCCACGTGACCAGCACCGAGGGCACGACCTGGACGCAGCAGTTCGCCAAGCCGTCGAAGCGCATGAGTACCAAGTACACGGCGCTGTTCGGCAAGATCAGGGATGTGTCCGAGCTCACGCGTGCGAACAAGGCCCTCGTCAGCGGCAAGGCCGGGACGGATCGGCAAGGACGCCCGCTGAGCAAGGAGGCGCAGATGACGGCTTCGCTCATGCGCGTGAACGAGGCGAGCACGGCGTTCGGCTCGGCGTCGATGGGCGTGGATGGCGAAGATGCGGGCACGGGCATGATGGCCGAGACGCTGGCGCTCAAGTGGTCCCACAAGCAAGAGCAGGGTAGGACGAGCAGGCTCGGCGGTCGCCGCGCATTGAGCAAACTGAATCGCCGTTTCGCGCAGCTCGACACGACCGAAAAAATGCGCGCGCAAGGTGAAGGCGGCCTGCGCGCGAAGATCGAGGATTCCCGCATGCGCGCCGCCAAGGCAGCGCGGGCCTGGGGGAAGTCCAAGGGCAAGCGCGGCGACGACCTGGATGCCTATGTGCAGGGAAAATTCGAGAAGCACGGTCTGGGCGAGGTGCCGGATGCGCACGGGTTCCGCTCCTCGCTCAAGCGGGGGCGTGAAGAGGACGGCGAGAGCGAAGATCGCCGTTCGGCGTATACCGGCGGCTTCGGCGGTCGCCGTCCGAGACGCTTCAAGAGCCTGCGCCGTGCGCGACAGGGGTTGCGCAAGCAGCCGGAGAAACTGGAGTCGGCCTTTGTTCGCCCCGGCGGAAGTCAGTCCGGCGTCTATGAGGGCTTTACCTCGCAGCTCGCGCCGAGCAAAGGAGAGGTGTGGGATCAGTGGAAGCTGACCGCGCCGGATACCGCCAGCACAAAGTACACCCGGCTGTTCGAGAATCTGGAGGGATTGTCCGACCTGGGACGTGCCAACAAGGCGTTCGTCAAGGGAGGTAGCGACATGCTGCAACCCACCCCGGGCCTCAGTCTCTGGCGCGGCAAGCCCTACAGCAGCGAAGCGCAGGCGACCGCCGTGCTGTTTCGCGTGAATGAACCGCATACGGCACTGGGTGGGTCGTCCATGGGGTCGGAGGAGAGCGACGCGGGCCTAGGACTCATGGCCGAGGCAATGGCGCAGAAATGGAAGCACAGCAGCCGGCAGCAGCATCTGCCGCGCGAGGACCGCACCCAGGTTTCGCCCACGAAGGCGCTAAAGCATCTGACGAAGCTCTTCCCGCAGCTGGACAGCGTGCAGAAGCTGCGCAGGCAGGGCGAGCAGGGACTGGTCGACCAGATCGCAGCATCGCGCATAAAGGCGGCGAAGCATGCGGGCCGGCTCGGACAGGCCAAGGGCGTCCCCGAGCACCGGCTGAGCGAGCATGTGCAGCGCAAGTTCAACAAGCACGGTCTCGGGCAGGTGCCGGGTGGATGGAAGAGCAAACTGTCGAAGCCGAAGAAGTGATCTGTGGCCTGCGGGCGTCCGGTGCGGATGCCGCCCCGGCGAAGCGCCGGGGCGGTGGTACGTGCAGCGAAGGCTGCGGGCTTACTGGCAGGTCGGGAACTTGAACGAAGCGATGCGCGTGTGCCAGTTGAACGAGCCGTCGTTGACCAGGTACTCGGTCGTGTACCAGAACGTACAGTCGTCGACCGGGTCGACCGTCATCGCGCTGTAGTCGCCCCAGCGGCTCAGGTTGCCGGTCTGCGAGCCGGTGCCGGCGAGGATGGTCTGCTCGGCCTGCATGGTGTCGAGCGGGTCGCCGACTTCACGACCGGTGTAGCGGATCGCCGGATGGATACTGCTGCTGGATGCGCTGTAGCCCAGTGCCATGTCTCCCAGCTTGTCCATCGCGATCGAACCCATCCAGCGATAGGTGCTGTCGGGCGCATAGGTCGATTGCTGGTAGACCACCGGTGTGCCGGCCGGGTTGCGGATCTCGTACCAGCGGATGCCGGTGTAGTTGTTCTTCGTCGGATTGCCCTTGCCACTGCCGGCGAGCACGGTGTGGTTGAGCACCAGCGATTCGTGATCACCGAAGTTGCGGTAGGCCAGGCGGAACATCAGGCGATCGGCCAGTGAATCGAGCTTGTTGCGCGTGCCGCTCTGCGGGATGCAGGTGCCGCCGCCGCTGCAGCCGGCGCTGAACCCGGCCACCGGGATGTTGATCGGTCCGGTCAGCGTGGTGTTGCCCGGATTGCTCCAGTCGACGTGGAACCGCCACAGGTTCAGCGCATTGCTGGTGAAGTTCATCATGTAGTTCGGCGAGCCGGAGGGCGGCAGGGTGCTGCCGTCCAGGTCCGAGGGCAGCACGCCACCGTAGCTGGACGAGAGCTGGAAGCACTGCTGCGTGGCCGGCTGTCCGTTGAGCATCGCGCTGCGATCGTACGCGCACAGCTTGGCGCCCTGGAAGGTGTTACCGAACATGTTGAAGGTCTCGTAGTAGGCGTCCGGCCAGACGCCCATCTTCGGGTAGTCGGGGAAAACGCTGCCGTACGAGAACGAGTAGCGATACCAGGCGCCGGTAGCGTCGCTGGTCGCCGACACCGCCACGCACTGCAGATACGGCGTGGTCGACACCGAGAACTGCGAGACGACCCAGCGTCCGGCGATCTGGTCGTAGACCACCACCGGATCGCCGTCGTTGTTGTTCTCGCAGCCGCCGCCGAAGCCCTGCCATAGCGTATTGGTCGGTACCGGGCCGTAGACCACAGCCTTGGTCGACTTGTCGAACACGGCCAGCGCGTCGTTGACGACCTGCACGTATTGCGTGGCGCCGACGGCGCCGACGGTGTCGGGCGGCGCGTACTGGATGGTGAACGCGCCCTGCGGTCCGCTGAAGCCCTCGCCGATGCCTTCGAAGCCGGCGCCTGCGGCCGGGAGTGCGCTGACGATGGCGCTGGTCTGGAGGGCCCCGTCGCCCAGATTGCCTTTCTGTACCAGGAACGGGATCGGACGCGCGGGGTGCGCCTGGCCGTTGGAGAAGTCTTCCGGACGCGGCAGCAGACCGCGCAATGATGGTAGTCGGTCGTGGTGTACGGCATCCTGCGGAGTCGCGCCGGTGGTGCTTCCTGCAGCGTGCGCGGGTCCGGCGCATGCCAGGAGCAGGGCGCCGGACAGTACGCTGCCGACGAGGATCGAGCGGTGGAATGCAGACATGATGAATCCTCCTTGAGATCACTGATCGTCAATGCGAATCGAGATCGTGCGAAGGAAGCGATGCAACGCGAAGGCGGACCGCTTCCGTATCCCCTGTCTGCCATGTCCATGGCCGGGCGCGTCCGAACCAGAGCGACGGCTCCGGCTGGAAATGACCGATCCAGCATATCGCTGTTTCGCGCCGGAAACGAACGAACGGCCACGGTTTTGCCGTTTTCGTGCAACGTTCGTGCGCTTGCCGCGTGTCGGCGGGCGCGGCAGGCGCCCCGGGTCAGGCGCGAATGAATGTCAGGAAGTGGGCGATGTGCTCCATGGCGTCGGCGATGACATAGCGATCCGAGGCCGGCCCCATCTCGATCTCGGCCATGGCGTAGCCGGTCAGTGGCGCTTCGCCGAAGCGTTCGAACAGCCATGTCTTGCGCTCGTGCGCGAAGCGGCGATGCTGCTCGGTCAGCGCCGCGGGCGTACCCGGCAACCAGACT
Source organism: Oleiagrimonas citrea (assembly GCF_012395255.1). Taxonomy (GTDB): domain Bacteria; phylum Pseudomonadota; class Gammaproteobacteria; order Xanthomonadales; family Rhodanobacteraceae; genus Oleiagrimonas; species Oleiagrimonas citrea. The sequence goes on along the minus strand of NZ_JAAZQD010000002.1, from coordinate 311,574 downwards.
TGGAAGGCGTTGGTGTGCGGACGCCGGGGATGCACGATCAGGTCCGGAAGCTTGTTCAGCGCGTCCGCCAGCTTGCGTGCGCGTTCGACGTAGGCGGGCAGGTGCGGCGCGCGCTGCTCCAGCCCGTCCAATGCCGCGATGGCATAGGGATAGGCCGTGAACAGATTGCCGCCGTAACGCGTCTTCCACACGCGCAGTGTGCGAATGAAGGACTCGCTTCCCGCCACCAGCGCACCGCCGAGGCCGCCGAGTCCCTTGTAGTAGGAAACGTAGACGCTGTCGGCCAGTGCGGTCAGCTCGGCTTCGGTCACGCCATACCCGGCGGCGGCTTCCCACAGGCGTGCGCCGTCGAGGTGCAGCGGCACGTCGCGCTCGCGGCACCAGGCGGAGATGGCGTGGAGTTCGTCGAGATCGGGAAGCAGATATCCGGCCCGGCGCAGAGGCAGTTCGACCACCACGGCGGCCAGCGGTTCGGTCACGTCTTCCAGCATGGCGGTCGTGAACGGTGCGTGATGACCGAGGCGGATGGCGTGCAGGTCGGCGACGCGCTCGATGGCGTCGGATTCGTCCATGCCGAGGTGGCTCAGCGGATGGATGACGACGTTGCGGCAGTTGCGCGCCTCGGCATAGGCGCGCAGCACGCACAACTGCGCGGTCACGCCCTTGATGAAGAAAAGGCCGGTTTCCTTGCCGAGGCGGTCGGTGGTGACGGCTTCGAGACGCTCGACCGCGCCGCCTTCCCCGTACAGGTCGATGCCGTCCTCGGAGGCTGCGTGGCGGGCCAGTCGGTTCAGGGTTTCGGCGGCGCTGGGCGGCGACAGTCGCGAGAGCACAAAGGTGCAGGCCTGCTTGAGCGCTTGATCGTTCGGGGTCATGAAGTCGTCCGGATTACGGGGGCGGACGCAGAGTATGAAGCACCGGACGGACCCGGGAAAAATACGGTGTCGGACGGGTATGGAGGAACGGGGATGGGTTCGAATCAGAGCGTCGATTCGTCGTCGACGCAGACGCGATTGCGGCCCGAGTGCTTGGCGCGGTAGAGCTGGGCGTCGGCGCGTGCGATGAGGGTGTCGGGTTTCTCGTCCGGGTGGACCAGTTCGGCCACCCCGATCGAAACCGTGATGGAGATGCGTTCGCCCTGATCGCTCTTGATCACGAGTGCCTCGATCGCTGCGCGCAGCCGCTCGGCTGTGACGGCTGCGCCGCGCCGATCCGAGCGCGGCAGCAGCACGGCGAATTCCTCGCCGCCAAGACGTCCGAGCACATCAATGCGGCGCAGCTGCTCGCGGCAGCATTCGGCGATGCGCACGAGCACGCGGTCACCTGTGGCATGACCGTGTGTGTCGTTGATGCGCTTGAAGTGGTCGACGTCGAACATCAGCACGGTCATGGCGGCGCCGCCGCGCTGCGCACGTGCAAGTTCCTGGTCCAGCAGTGCGAGGAACTGGCGTCGCGAACAGACGCCGGTGAGGCTGTCGGTGTTGGCCAGTTCCTGCAACTGGCGGCTTTTTTCTTCCAGTTGGCGCGTTTTGTCCTCCAGCTCGGCGGTGCGTGCCCGGACCAGTGACTCCAGGCGCTCGCGGTGCTGCTGCAATTCGCGCTCGTGGCGTACGCGTACTTCGAATTCCTCGAGCATGCGCTCGCGCATCTGATTGAGGGCCTGTGCGACCAGATCGAGGTCGTCCGCATGTCGACTGGGACGCTTCGGCCATTCCAGGGGGGTCTGCAAACGCTCGATGTCCAGTTCGCTTGCGTAGGTGGCCATGGTTTTGAGGCGTTGTGTCACCCAGCGGCGGAATAACCACAGCAGCAGCAGCGACATGCTCAGCAGTGCAGCGGTCGTGGTCAGCAATTCGCGCGCGATGGCGTTGCGCAGCCGCGTCATTGTGCTGCGGCTGTCGATGACGACGCGCAGCGTGCCGAGATCGAAACGTTGGCCGTCGTCGTGGATCAGCGGATAGCTGCGCTCGAGTAGCACCGGGGCATCGGCCTGCCCGCGGGTCACATGCCGTCCTTCGCTGTCGAGTTGCACGTAGCCGATACCGGGAGTGTGGGCCAGTGCATCGAGCAGCAGGCGGGTACGGCCGCGGTCGACCTGCCAGAGTCCGGCTTCCAGGCTCGGCACCAGGCTTTGCCGAATCTCGTCGAGTTGCTCCCGTGCACTCTCGACCTGGTTGCGGTAGATCACATGGACTTGAAGGGCGGTCACAGCCACGGAAACGATGAGTCCGAGCAACACCGTGGCGGCAGCCAGCCGCAGACTGATCGAATGTCGATTCTTCGCGCGGGCGGTCATGGGCGCTTTTCCGGGTGGAACCACAGGTTGTGACGTTGCAACGGAGCATCGCGCGGGAAATCCGGATTGCGCAGTTCGATGATATGGCGTCGGGCCAGATCGAGTCGGGCGAGATCCCGGTCGTAGGTGCGGTGGAACAGGCGCAGCAGGCTGCCATCGTCGAGGCTGCGTTCGAGGCCGAGGCGGATGGCGTCGGCCAGGGCCGTGTTGCGCGGATTGACGAAGAAATACAATGCAGAGGGATAGTGCAGCAGCAGATGCGGTTCGAGTTCGATCGGCAGTGCCGCGTTGTGCACCCGTTCACCGTCGACCTCGGCGATCGATCGCGGGAAGTAGTCGATGTGGCGGCGAGCCAGCATCTGGAACAGGCCTTCATAAGTTGCCGCGGCGTCGACGCGCAGACCGTTGGCGCGAAGAATGGCCAGATCTGGCCAGTCATGTCCCTGCCCGCCACGCAAGTCGGAGAGTTCGTGCAAGGTCTTGATGTCTGCGAAACGCGCACGATCGCCGCGATGAATCAGCAGTACGCGCCAGCCGATCATGCCGCGGTCGATGGGGAATCGGATGGCGCGCAGGTGTCGCTCGCGTTCGCGGGTGGTGACGGTCCATACGACATCGAGGGCGCGTCCGGCTTCGAGCATGCGCAGGCTGCGTGCTTGCTGCATGTCGGTGTGGCTGGGATGCAGCCGATAGGCGACGCCGCTGTGGGCAAGTGCCAGCCGCAGGACTTCCAGAGGATACCGTTGGCGCGCGTCCTGCTGCGATTCGGCGCGCGGATAGATCACGCGCAAGGGGCGTGCCGCCCATGCGCTGGCCGATGTCAGCAGCGCAGCGCAAGCGAGCAAAAGTGTCCGCAGGCAGCGCCGGCTTGATCGCATGCAATACATCCTGTGCTTTGAAGACCGGGTGATCCAGCGCCGCTGTGCGAGGCGAGGTGTGCCATCGCGACGCATCCACGGACCCTATCATCAAACTGCGGCGCAGACCGTGCGCCGCAGTTTGACTATTTCCCCGGTTGCGCGCGGCAGTAACGGTCGATGTACTCGCGTTGCGTGGGCATGGCATCGACGGCCTGGCCGATCACGTCGCGCAGACCGGCGAGGATCTGCGGGGCGTCGACTTCGCTGCGCAGGTCGACGAGTGGGTCGTATCGCTCGGGCCAGACCTCCTGGCCGACGAGGACCGCCAGCCAGTTCGGATTCTGGAACAGTTCGTGGTTCTCCGCGACCAGGCGCCCATGGCCACGAAAATGTGCCAGCTTGTAGGCCAGTGGTTGCGGGATATCCATGCGTGCAACGTGGCGCCACATCGGTTCCTCGCGTTGATTGGCACAGTAGTGAAGGATCAGGAAATCGCGCACGCGCTCGTATTCCTGGCCCGTCAGCCGATTGAATTCCGCCGTGGTGTACGGATCGAAGTCGCGGTCCGGGAACAGCGCCAGCAGGCGTGTGACGGCGGACTGGATCAGATGGATGCTGGTTGATTCGAGCGGTTCGAGGAAACCGGCGGAAAGGCCGATGGCGACGCAGTTTCGATGCCAGAAGCGTCGCCGTCGGCCGGTCGTGAAGCGCAGCAGGCGCGGTTCGGTCAGGGCGGGGGCTTCCAGGTGATCCATCAGCGTGGCGGCGGCTTCGTCATCGCTGATGTAGTGGCTGCAGTAGACGTGTCCGTTGCCGACGCGGTGCTGCAGCGGAATGCGCCATTGCCAGCCCGCGGCGTGCGCGGTGGAGCGGGTGTAGGGCACGAAGGCTTCGCCGTGCTCGCACTGCACGGCCACCGCGCGGTCGCAGGGCAACCAGTGCCGCCAGTCCTCGTAGCCGGCGTGCAACGCGCCCTCGATGAGCAGTCCGCGAAAACCGCTGCAATCGATGAACAGATCGCCTTCGAGATGTTCGCCGCTCTCCAGCGCCACGCGGTCGATGAACCCATCCTCGCGCAGCTGTACGGAGGTGACCCGGCCTTCGGTACGGCGCACGTTGTGCTGCTCGGCATAACGACGCAGGAATGTCGCATACAGGCCCGCATCGAACTGATAGGCGTAGTCGAAGGTGGACAGTACCTGGCGTGGATCTTTCGACGGCGTCATGAACTTGCCGGCGCGCGCGGCCATCCAGGCCAGGGCGTAGTCCTCCAGCGGTGTCGCGTCGCCGCGCGTCCGTTCGCGCAGCCAGTAGTGGTGCAGGGGCACCTTGTCGAACTCGGCGCCGAACTGGCCGAACGGATGGAAGTAGCGGTGGCCCTTGCGTGACCAGTCGACGAATTCGATGCCGAGTTTGAAGGTGCCCTGGGTGGCGGTGATGAAGGCGTTCTCGTCGATGCCCAGGCGCTGGTTGAACAGCTTGATCGGCGGAATCGTCGCCTCGCCCACGCCGATGGTGCCGATGCGATCGGACTCCACGAGATCGATGCGGCAGTTGCCCTGCAGCGCCTGGCCCAGGGCGGCGGCGGTCATCCAGCCGGCCGTGCCGCCGCCGACGATGACAATGCGCCGGATACGTCTGTCGTTCATGTGGCCGTGTTCCGCCCGTTGCGATGAGGTGACGCGGTCATTGTAGGAAGCGTCACCGCGTTTACAAACGACGCGGAGAACCGCTTGTCGCGAAGCCGTGGATGCGTTCGGTGCGGACATAAAAATGCCGGCGATGCACGAGGCATCGCCGGCGCCGATCACGAGGGGAATTCGCGATCAGTACGACAACACGCAACCGCCTGCGCCGCTATTAAAGGCGTTGCTCCACAGCGATTGCACCGGGTAGGTGGTGCCGCCGGAGAGCGTGACGTTTGCGGATGCGCCTTGACCGGAGGAAATCCAGGCGCACTTGTCGCCGTTCTCTGCGCCGCTGCCGTCGATCCAGCCGCTGCTCGGGAACTGGTCCGAAATCGTCTCGGCCAGCTCATGGCCTTCGACGATGGTGATGCCGGCCTTCGAACCCAGGCCATTGAAGTTGGCGCCGCAGCTCGCACCGGCGTCGGTCATGTACGGCAGGTTGGTGTAGGCCACGTTGCCGTACGAGGAGCTGCTGTAGCTGTGGTACGCGCAGTACTGCGTGCCGAAGCCGGACGCGCTGTTGCCGGTCGCGGTGGCAATCACGTACTGGGTGCTGGCGTTGCTACCGGACGACGTGTTGCCGAAGTGCGCGGCGGCCTTGACCGCTTCGGCAGCCAGCTGCGACTGCGTCGGATGGCTCGGCGCGGCCGAGCTGTTGTCGAACCACACGTTCTGATAGATGTTCAGCGGATTGCCGGCTGCGGTGCCTGCACCGTTGCAGAACTCGGTGCCGCTGCTCACGCCCTGGCAGTACTGCGTGACGCTGTTCAGCCAGGAGCTGCCGCCGACGCTGCCGAGGAAGGACTCGAGGATCGAGACTTCGCCGCTGGGATCATTGTTGTTCCACTGCGAACCCCAGACCACCAGATAGACCTTCGGCGAAGTTTCCACACCGATGCCGCCGGTGCCGCCCTGGTAGATCAGGTTGTTGGTGGTGGTGGAGCCGCCACCGTGATTGCCGCCCTTGGCCTGGCCGCGGTTCGGATGCTGCGCGCGCCAGGCATCCATCGCATCCACGGTCGGATGCACGATGGCCACCGGCTGACCCTGTTCGAGCAGGCGGACGCCGCCAGGCGTGCCTTCGTAGTTCATGGGAGTGGGCGGCTTGGCCGCGAAGCTGGCGCTGGCCAGCAGGGTCAGCGAAAGGGCGGTCAGGATTTTTCCTGTGGATTTCATAAGGCTTCTCCTTTGAATGCGTCGAATAAGTTGATGTCCGATCACAGGCCGAACGAAGACACGCCGATGCAAACGCTCGACGAGCCGTTCGGCTCAAGTCGGTTCCCGCATTCACGCCTTCCTACTTAAGGCTTTTTCATATGCAAACTGCCCCCAGCCTTTCCGCGGCGTGAAACATAAGAGCGCGGACGCGCGCAACGAGCGGTCTCTCTAGGCGGAGACATACGCTGCGCGCAGGGGGATATAGCGGGATATTGCTTAGTATCCGCTTAGTTCGGTTTGGCGAGCTGCCGAGAAGGGGATGCAGTTCGCAGCGACGGATGTCGAGCGAAACCGGGGCGAGCGCGGCCATTGATGCAGCGGGAACTATCCGAAAAGCGTGCGCGTTCGGAGCGTCAGGCGGGGGCGCGTTCGAGGTCCGCATCGAGTGTGCGGCGCGATTCCGACCAGCGCATGGCGAGCCAGATCGCCACACCGCCGAGGGCCAGGGCGACGCCGACGCCCCCGGTCGCGCGCCAGCCCCATCCGGCCGTGAGCGCCATGCCGGCCAGCCACGGTCCGAGTGCGTTGGCCATGTTGAAGGCCGCATGGTTCATCGCGGCGGCGAGCGTCTGGGCGTTGCCGGCCACGTCCATCAGCCGCGTCTGCAAGGGCACGACCAGACCGCCGCCCAGGCCGATGATGAACAGCGAAGTGCCCATGAGGACGACGTTGCCGATCGAGAATGCATAGAAACCGCAGGCCAGACCCAGCACGATCTGCAGCGCCAGGGCGGCCTTCAGCAGGCGGCCGCCGGAGAATGCGCCGGCCACGATGTTGCCCAGCGTGGTGCCGACGCCGTAGATCATCAGAATGACGGACACGCCCCATGCCGGCGCATGCGTGGTCGCCAGGAAGGCTGCGCTGAAATAGGTGTACACCGCGAACATGCCACCGAAGCCGATGGCGCCCATGGCCAGCGTCAGCAGCACGTCGCGATTGCGGAAGGCGCCGATCTCGGCCAGCGGATGTGCGTCGGGATGCGGTCCCTTGTACGGTGCGGTGCGCCAGACCATGATCACGGTGAGACAGGCCAGCGCCGCGACCATCGCGAAGCCGGTACGCCAGCCAAGCAGCTGGCCGAGGTAGTTGACCACCGGGACACCCACGATATTGGCGATGGCCAGGCCCAGAATGACCTGGCTGACGGCCTGCGCCCGCCGGTGCTTCCCGGCGATGTCGGCGGCGAACAGCATCGCGATGCCGAAGAACGCGCCATGCGGCAGGCCGCTGAGGAAGCGCGCCAGGTCCATCGTCCACATCGACGGCGCCAGCGCAGTCAGCAGGTTGCCGATGGCGAACACACCCATCAGGGCCAGCAGTACGTGCTTGCGAGGCAGTCTCGAGGCGAACATCGCGATCAGCGGTGCGCCGATGACCACGCCCAGCGCGTAGGCGCTGATGGCGTGTCCGGCCACGGCTTCGGACGCGTGGAACTCCGCGGCGAAGTACGGCAGCAGACTCATGGCCGCGAATTCACCCGCGCCGATGGCGAAGGCGCCGGAGGCGAGCCAGAAGATGATCACGGCCAGGCTGGACCCGGCTGAAGTGGAGGGCGATGCGGTGTGACGCGTCATGGGGAACGGGGACGTGGTGGCGTGTGCATGAATCGAGTGCGCGAGCGACGTGCACGGTGGATGGTGGCGCTGGCCGTGGCATCGCACGTCGCGGACTGGGTGGTCCCGCGGAGCGGTCGCTCGGTGCAAGAAAGATTCGCAACGCGTCGGGCTTCACGTCTGCGCAGGACGCGAGGCCATGTGTCGACGGATCGCATGAACGCTCATGGTACCGCAGCCGGTCGCGTCGGCCGGGAAGCAAAGTGCATAACCGGCGCGTGCCTCGGCGTGAGCCGGTCAGTACGGCGGCTTGCGGCGCTGACGCTGCAGGCGCGCGGCTTCGGTCCACCAGGCCAGGTCGTCTGCAAAGCGCGCGAACGATTGTTCCAGGAACGCGCCGGCCTCGCCCTGCGGCCGGCCTTCTGTGTCGAGCGTCTGGCCGACCGAGCCGACCAGCACGGTGCTGGAGATCACGACCATGCCCATTTCAGACAGGGTGCCGTGCCAGAGCAGGTTGGCGCGCGCGCCGCCCAGTCGCCCGGCCGAATAGCTGACGATTCCGGCGGGACGCCAGAACCATTCCTCGAGGAAGTGATCGGTGAGGTTTTTCAGGCCGGGCTGCATGCCCCAGTTGTATTCCCCGGTCACGAACACGAAACCGTCGGCCGCACGGATCTTTTTCGCCAGGGCGTTCATCGCCTCGGGGGCCTCGCCCTCGGCATGCTCCTTGTACATGCGATCGAGCATGGGCAGGTCGATCTGCATGGCATCGATCAGTTCGGCTTCGGCGCCACGCGCGCGCAGGCCGTGCACGATGTAGTTCGCCAGTCGTATGCCGGCGCGATCGGAGCGGTAGGAGCCATACAGGACGAGAATGCGATCGGACATGGGCGGGCCTTGTGCGAGCGGAGCCGAGGCAGGGGCGAGGTCGTCGTGCAGTTCCATGCCATGATGACACGCACAGTGCATGGAGGCCTCGTGGGGCGTGAGAGCACCTAACAACCAACGGTGATAACGGCATCCGCTGCATTCGTGCAACAAATTATTCAAGGCTTCACGCTGAAATCTGCAGGACAGCGCCCTGCCACTTGAATTGCGGCGTTGAACCGGATCTGTCTGTCTGCATGTCTGCGCTGTACGGGCTGCTCGATCGGCTGCCGGCCCCCTTTGTCCGTATGCCTTGATCCGTTACGGTCGATCTGGCGACACGCATTGGACTTGTCCGCAGGTCCTTGAGTTCGACGATTCCCGCACGAGGAGGTTTGCATGACGCAACGACCCCGCATGTTGATGTGCCCGCCCACGTACTTCGAGGTTTCGTACGTGATCAACCCGTGGATGGCGCGTCATGTCGACGGCGTGCATCGGTCGCGGGCGCAGGCGCAATGGGACGCTTTGCATGCCCTGCTGAGCGCCCGCGCCGAGGTGCGGCTCATCGAGCCTGCGCCGGGCCTTCCGGACATGCCCTTCACCGCCAATGCGGGCGTCGTGCTCGGCGACACGTTCGTCCCCAGCCGGTTCCGTCATGCGCAGCGCAAGGGAGAGGAGCCGCTGTTCGAGCGCTGGTTCGCGCAGCAGGGCTACACGATCCAGGCCTTGCCCGAGGGACTTGATTTCGAGGGTGCGGGCGACGCGCTGCTCGATCGCGGACAGTCGCTGCTCTGGATGGGATACGGGCATCGCAGCGACGCGGCGTGTGCCGACATCCTGGGAACCATGCTGGATATCGAGGTGATTCCCTTGAGACTGAGCGATGCGCGTTTCTACCATCTGGATACCTGTTTCTGTCCCCTGCAGAACGGTGCACTGCTGTATCACCCGGCGGCCTTCGATGACGCTTCGCGTGCCTTGATCGAGGAGCGGGTGCCGGCGCACAGGCGTCTCGCCGTCGGCGCGGACGATGCCGCTGCCTTCGCCTGCAATGCGGTGGACGTGAACGATGCGGTGATCCTGAATCGGGCCAGCGATGCGCTGCGCGACGGCTTGCGCGGACTCGGCTACGACGTGATCGAAACGCCGCTGGGCGAGTTCATGAAATCCGGCGGTTCGGCCAAATGCCTGACCTTGCGCCTGGACGAGCCGCGCTGAGTGCGCGGCATCCGTCGGATGTCCGGAAGCACGATCAGCCGCGCAGCGTGACCGCGAGCCGTCCGACATCGGCGAGCACGCTCTCGCGGGCCGCTTCCGGTGCGATGGAGTCGGCGTAATAGGCGCAGACCAGCACGGGTTTGCCGTGCGGCGGCTCGATCAGGCCAATGTCGTGGATCTCGTTGGCGGCGCCGCGACCGGTCTTGTCGGCGCAGCGCCAGGCACGAGGCAGTCCTGCGCGCAGCAGTCGCGAGCCGGTTTGGCACGCGCGCATCCAGCCAAGCAGGCGTTGGCGCGAAGCCGGATGCAGCGCTTCGCCGATCAACAGGTCGCGCAGGTCGCTCAGCATGGCCTGCGGGGTGGTGGTGTCGCTGGGGTCGTCGGGCAGGGCGAGATTGAGCGCCGGTTCAGTGCGCGTGAGCAGCGTGACTCGGTCGCCCAGGCTGCGGGCATAGGCGGTCACGGCATCGGGCCCGCCCAGTGCGTTCAGCAGGAGGTTGTCCGCGGTGTTGTCGCTGAGGGTGATGGCGGCCTCGCACAAAGCTTCCAGCGTCATGCCGGGAGCGCCGACGTGGCGCCGGGTGACGGGCGCGTAATCGAGGAGGGCTTGATGATCGAAGATCACACGGCGTTGCAGGTCCTCGATGCCGCGGTCCACGCGCGCCAGCAGGGCGGCGACCACCAGCACCTTGTGCGTGCTGCACATCAGGAAACGGTGATCCGCGCGATAGCCGATCTGCCGACCGCTGGCCGTGTCCAGCATCGCCACACCAAGACGACCACCATGACGCTTTTCCAGCGCGGCAAGGCGCGTATGGATGTAGCGACGTGCGTCGAGTTGGCGTCCTTCGGGCGTGTGCGCGCGCACCTGCGGCATGGCCGCCATGCCGGCACCTACCGCTAGGCTTTTCAGAAGTTCACGACGAAGCATGCATGCATTCCCTGATAGCGGCGCGAGGCCGGATGCACGTAGTCTGCGAGGGATTCACGACGGATCGGAGCCGGGATGCGGGCGATTTGCGGGCGCGCAGAGCAGACCCGATGCCGATGTGGAGTGTGTCTCGCTGGGTTTCGGGGAGACGGTCATCCGGATGTAGCGCGGATGGCGTAGATGCCTGTCGATAACGGGCGTGGTAGGTTTTGCGCTAGTCAGGGTCAGGACTTGCGTCGTCGCCTCGGCGGTCGCGTCTCGCTGATTTTGTCCTTGAGGCGTTGTTCGAGCCGCTCGGCAAAGTCGGTGAAGGTGACGCCGTAGATGGCGCCCAGTTCACGGACCTGGACCAGATCCACGCCCCGTTGGCCGACCTCGATGGCCGAGACATAGGTCTGCGGACGCCCCAGCGAAGCGGCGACCTCGGCTTGCGAAAGTCCGGCTTCGAGACGCAGATCACGCAGTAGCGTGACCAATTCGGCATGCTCAGGGGTGTGGATCGAAGCTCTTTTCATGACCGTCGCTCGAAGGTCCGGCCATGGACGTTATTACCCGAGCATGCGTTAGACGAAACAAGAGATGTTACCTGTATAACGTGTATAATCGGAGCTGGATCGGTGGTCGTGCGGAGGGGCGCGATGCATCACTCGCGAACCGCGATCACGGATCGATGTCACATCAAACGCGAATGGAAGGGAATCGGGAGTGTTGGAGATGCACTACCTATCGACGAGGCAAAGGTTTGCGATTCGGCTGACGCTGATCGGGGCGGCGTTGGCGACATGTCTGGCGGCGATACTGATCTGGCCCAAGCTGGATCATGTCATTCAACGGCATGGTGACCTGATGCTCGGCGCGGCTTTGCTGCTGCTCCTGGCGAGTTTGCTGGCGTACCGTTCTCTATTGCGCTACGAACCCAGGTTTCCGAGCGGATTCCAGGCGTCGGTGCATCACCGGAACATCGCACTGGATCATGCTTCGGACCGGCTCTGGGTGCGCACGCCGGATGCACACGAATACATGCTTCGTAGCGAACAGGTCCGGCATTGGAAGCACGAGTGGACACATGCTGCCAACCGGCTGGGCCTGCAACGCAAGTCCGGCAATCGCATCGTGCTGGAGCTGGAACAACCTCAAGGTGCCCGTATTGGCGTCGATTTCGGGCGCGATCATGTGGCGGCCTCGCAGTGGCAGGCGCGTATCGCGTACTGGAAGCGGCGTGATTTACGCGATCTCGAGGTGCGGCGCACGTCGTTCTAGCGCGAGCCGGTTCGGCATGGCTTCCGGCGCCTGTCATGGCGTCGGCTCGAACCTGCCCGCCATTTGCCCGAATTGCCGACTAGGCTCGCCGCGTGCATCGGGGCACGCGGCAAGGGACAAGCATGCAACGGCAGCCGGGACTGGATCTGCTGCGAGCGATCGCAATTGTCTGGGTAATGGTGTTCCACAGCTATTACGCGGGGGGCTACAGCGGCGGCGGGATATGGCGCTGGAGCGGTTGGATGGGTGTGGACCTGTTCTTCGCGCTCAGTGGGTTCCTGATCGGATCGCAGGTGTTGAAACCGCTGGCGCGCGGCGAGCCGTTCTCGTTCGCCGACTTCTATCTGCGGCGTGCGTTCCGGATTCTGCCGGTGTATCTGCTGGTGCTCGCGATCTATGTGGGCTGGCCCTTTCTGCGCGAAGCGCCGGGGATGCGGCCAACCTGGGAATTCCTGACCTTCAGCATGAATCTGTGGCCGGCGCCGTCGTCCCAGGTGGCGCTTTCGCACGCGTGGTCCCTGTGCGTGGAGGAGCACTTCTATCTGCTGTTTCCTATGTTCGCCGTGGCGCTGGCCTGGCGACCGTCGCCGCGCCGTGTGGTGGCGACATGCATGGTGCTGATGCTCGGCGGCATGCTGCTGCGCGGGATGCTGTGGACCACGGAGGTCGCGCCGCTGCAGGCCGCCGGTCGCGCGGCGGGGCAGGCGTACATGCGCTATCTGTACATGCCGACCTGGGCGCGTCTGGACGATTTGCTGGGCGGTGTGGTGCTGGCCGGTATCCGCTGTTATCGACCACAGCTCTGGTCCTGGCTGCAGGCGCGTGCGTGGGCGCTGCTGATCGTGGGACTGGGTCTGGTGGGGCTGTGCATGGTGTGGTTCGCCGGTCAGCGGCTGGCGTTCGCGCAGAATGTGTTCGGATATCCGCTGCTGGCGCTGGGCATGATGGCGCTGGTGTGCGGCGCGGCCAGTCCGCACAGCATCGTCGGGCGCCGCCGCGTGCCCGGTGCGACCTGGCTGGCACTGGCTTCCTACAGCCTGTACCTGACCCACAAAGCGGTCTACGCCAACGTGCATCGCTGGCTGGGCGCGCGCGTCGAGGGGCATGGGTGGTGGACCGTGCTGGTCTACGCGGTGGCGGTGCTGCTGGTCGGAGCGGTGTTCCATTACGGCGTGGAGCGACCTTTCCTGCGCCTGCGCAGTCGAGTGCGGCATGCCCGGACGCGTGGGTTGTTGGGCGAAACCGGTTGAGCGAAGTACGGAACCGGTCTGTCATGCATCGCGCGTCAGCTGCCTGATGGTGGTGCGTGTCGGGGTGTCGCCGGCGTGAGCGGCGTGGCCCGAACGCATGCGTCCCGTAGCCAGGTTGCCGATGACGAGGGAGGGCTTGAGGTTGCATATGGGGAGGCTCCTTGCGCATCGATAGCCCTTGAATAGCGCGCTATTGAAGAACGGAAAAGCTCGGGCTGTGAGCGGTGCGGGATATCGGGGAGCGAGCCATCGTAATGCGGCGGGTAGACCATTCCGCCCGCCGCAGTGCTCAGATCACGGTCAGGGTGACGTCGATGTTGCCGCGGGTGGCGTTGGAGTACGGGCACACGGTGTGCGCCTTTTGTACCAGGGCCTCGGCGGTTTCGCGCTCCATGCCGGGTAGCTGGATCTGCAGTTCGACCTCGATCCCGAAGCCGGTCGGGATCGGGCCGATGCCGACGTGGCCGGTGATGGCGGTATCGGCCGGCAGGCGCATCTTGTCCTGGGCGGCGACAAACTTCATTGCGCCGAGGAAGCAGGCCGAGTAGCCGGCCGCGAACAGCTGTTCGGGGTTGGTGCCTTCGGCGCCATCGCCGCCCAGCGACTTGGGTGTGGTCAGGCGGATGTCGAGGACTTCGTCCGAGGACACGGCACGTCCGTCGCGACCGCCGGTGGCGGTGGCTTGGGCGCGGTAAAGGACATTTTCGATGTTCATGGAGGTTCTCCGGGGGGAATTGAAATAGCTGGCTATTAAATAGCGCGCTATTCAGTTGGCGAAAAGAACGCGATCATGCGTTCTCCGCGAGGTGGTTCCGCAGGCGTTGAAGTTGGTCGCGCAGATCGCCGAGTTCGTCGACGGAGCACTGGCTGGCACAGAACACGGCATCCTGCACGGCGCCTGCCCTGGATTCGAGTTCGCGTCCCTTCTCGGTCAGCGAGACGACCACGTGGCGCTCGTCCTCGCGCGAACGGGCGCGGGTCACCAGGCCAGCGGCATCCATGCGCTTGAGTAGTGGCGTCAACGTTGCCGAATCCAACTGCAGGCGTTCGCCGATCTCCGAGACACTGCGATGATCCTCCTGCCACAGCACCATCAGCACGAGGTACTGCGAGTAGGTCAGGTTCAGCGGCTTGAGCAGGGTCCGGTAGACCTTGCTCATAGCGAGATTGGCCGCGTACAGCGCGAAGCACAGCTGGGCGTCGAGGCGAGGCGTGTCGTGACGGGATTTCGTGTTCATGGCTGTGGATAATATATAGCGCGCAATTTAATTGCAAGCGATTTTATATGTGGCACGTACCGGGTGCGGCGATGCATAGTGGCGCCGGGCCATTCCGGCCTGCCGGGGAGGGTAAAGACATGAGTATGACGATCACGATGCTGGCCTGGAGCGTGGTACTGGGCTTGCTGCATATCGTGCTGGCGGCGACGTTCTCGGTCGCCCGCAACGGTCTGGGCTGGGCGCTGAGTGCGCGTGATGTGCCCAAGCCGCCGCTGGATGGCGTGGGCGGTCGGCTACAACGCGCATCGCTGAATTTCCTGGAGACCTTCCCGCTGTTCGCCGCGGTGCTGCTGGCGGCGCTGGCGATGGGGCGTACCGATGCCGAGCTTGCGCTGGGTGCGCAGTTGTACTTCTGGGGACGGCTCGCCTATCTGCCGCTCTACGCGCTGGGCATTCCCGTGCTACGCACGCTGGCGTGGGTGGTGGCGATGGTCGGACTGGTGCTCGTGCTGCTGACGCTGTTCTGAGGATCGACTCGTGCCGCGACTTCACGATCGCGTGATCGCCGTGACCGGCGCCAATCGGGGCATCGGCCTGGCCACGGCGCAGGCGTTGCTGGCGGCGGGGGGCATCGTGTGGGCGGGCGTGCGCGATCCGGTGCGCATGCCCGCGCTACCGGGTATGCAGGACGGATGCGTGCGGAGGCTGGATGTGACCGACGCGATGCAGTGTGAAGCGTTCGTAGCCGATGCGCTCGAACGCTTCGGCCGCCTAGACGGGCTGGTCAACAACGCCGGTATGCTGCCGGACGAGGGGCTCGATGCGCTGTCGCTGGACGAGGTGACGCTGCGTGAGGTGCTGGAAACCAATCTGCTCGGTGCATGGCGGTTGTGCAAGCTCGTTTTGCCGGCGATGGTGCGTGCCGGTCATGGGCGCATCGTCAACATCGGGTCCGGGTGGGGCGAGGCCTCCGCGGTGGCGGCGCCGGGCACGCCGCCGGCCTACGGGCTTTCGAAGCTGGCGCTGCACGCCGTGACGCGCCAGTTCGCGGCCTGCGTGCCGCCGAACGTCGATGTATGCGTGAACACGCTCGATCCGGGCTGGGTACGGACCGACATGGGCGGCCAGGCGGCGTCGCGTTCGGCGGATGCGCCGGCGAGCGAAATCGTGGCGGTGCTGTTCTCGCCGCCAGGAAGTGCGAATGGTGCGTTGCTGCGACGGGGAACGGTCGTCGAGGCGTGATCGCTGCGGACGCACGGAGTAAGCTGGAAGGCGAATGTCCGCAGGAACGGCGGAGGCCGCCATGAACGAACTGGAACCGGTCGCCGCGACTTGCCCGTATTGCGGCGAGCCGATCGAGCTGACCGTCGATTGCACAGTGGAAACGCAGCGCTACGTCGAGGATTGCGAAGTATGCTGCCGTCCCATCGATGTCGAAGTGCGCGTGCATCGCGCCAGCGGCCTGCCCGAGCTGACGTTGCGTCGGCAGGACGACGTCTGAAAGATCCCCACCCCACAAGGAACCACGATGGCTGAAAAGATTCGACTGCAGGACGGCCCGCCGGCCGTGAACGCATGGATGGCGCAACCGGAGGGCGCGCCCAAGGGGGGTGTGGTGGTCATCCAGGAAATCTTCGGCGTGACCGCGCATATCCGCCGTGTGGTCGACGACTACGCGCAGGCCGGCTACACGGCCATCGCGCCCGCCATCTTCGATTTGGTCGAGCCGGACGTCGAGTTGGCGTACGACGAGGACGGCGTGAAGCGGGGGCTGGAATTCGTCGGCCAGATTTCCTTCGAGGCGGCGCTGGATCTGGTCAAGGCCGCGGCGGACCGGGTCGCGCAGGTCGGCAAGGTCGGCGTGGTCGGGTATTGCTGGGGCGGCACGGTGGCCTATCTGTCGGCATTGCGCCTGGGGCTTCCGGCCGTGAGCTACTACGGCGGACGCAACACGCAGTTCGTGGAAGAGGAGGCGCAGGCACCGCTAATGTTCCACTACGGCGAGCGCGATGCGCACATCAGTGCGGCCGATCGCGACCGTGTGCGCAAGGCCAACCCCGATGCGGAGTTCCACGTGTACCCGGCCGATCACGGTTTCAACTGCAATGACCGCGGGAGCTACGACGAGATTTCCGCGGCGCTGGCGCGCAAGCGCACGCTGGCATTCTTCGCGCAGCATCTGGCCTGATCGCGCCGCATGAATCTGCGCTTTCTCGACATGGGCATGGCCGGCGTGCTGGAAGCGTCATTGATTGCTCTGGCGGCCGGCATTGTGGCCCTGCTTCTGGTACACGTCGTGGTCGGTCGGCGGCTGCGCTGGAGCCACGGCAAGCAGATCGGCTGGGCCTATCTGTTCACGTTGTTGACGGCATGCAGCGCGGACATCTGGAATCTGGTGTACATGGGTATCGTGCCCATGCAGTCGCCGGTGACCATCCAGCGCGTGCTGTCGGGCATCCACGATCCCGATTATCTGGGCATGCGCGTGGTGGGCGAGGTCGTGGCAGCCGGCCTCGGCGTGATGCTGGGCTGGCTGCTGGTCAGCGGTCCTCTGCGCCGGCGAGGGCGCCGGCGCAGCGAGCGAAGGTCAGCGCGTCAGGATTTGCCGTAGAACATCCGTCGCAGCGTGTTGTCCTTGCGTCCCCAGTGATGCCAGAAGGCCATGACGGCGTGGGCGACGACCAGCCACAGGAATACGTTTCCGGCCAGTTTGTGATAGCCGCCCAACTGGTGCGACAGCGCCTCGTTGGGCGACACCATCGTCGGCAACGGGATGCCGAAGAAGGCGATCGCATGGTCGCCGGCCTGCATCATCAACAGGCCCAGGACCGGCTGCAGGACGATCAGCGCGTAGAGCACGGCGTGCATGGCATGTGCAGGGATACGCTGCCAGAGCGGTGCGGGGGGCTCGATGGCCGGTCGCTTGCCGGCCAGGCGCACGATCAGGCGCGGAAGGAACAGGATCAGCACGGCAAGGCCGAACTGCATGTGGAAATACATCATGTTCGAGCGTAACGACGAACCGCGCGGGGCGAATTCATGCAGTTCCACCAGCGCCAACGCGGCGATCACCAGGGCAGCGATGAGCCAGTGGAGATTGCGCAGCCAGAAGCCGTAGCGTGTCGGGTTGTTCATGGTTGGGTCTTCCATTCATGCGGGGCGACTCGGACCGGAGTCGGGCGGCGTGCGCCGCTGCCGGAACGACCCACGAGTCTACTCAAACGCATGAGGCATGCGCAGCGATGACTTCCGGCCGATGCGGGGCGTTCGACGGAGGCGTAAGATGAAGCGTGACAAAAAGGGCTTTGGCAATGCTTAACTCGCCGCCCGATGCTATCCGCGCGAATCGCGCGAGGAGACAACGATGATCGAGCTGTTTGTGGTCGTGGCCGTGATTGGTGCGCTGTGGCTGGTCGGTTCGTTGATCGGCCTGATGTTCAAGCTGGTCTTCGGCCTGGTGGGTGGACTGTTCAGTCTGCTCGGCGGGCTGCTTGCGCTGGTTGTCGGGCTGGCCGTTCTGCCGTTTGCACTGCTGGCGCTGTTGCCGGCGGTTCTGCCGGTGCTGCTCGTGGTCGGCGTCGTCTGGCTGATCGCGCGCGCCGCGAGTCACTCCACGCCGGCGCATCCGCCGCACGAAAGTCATCGCGCGGCCTGATCCGCATGGGTCGACGGGCCGCGAAGAACGCGACCCGTCGGCGTCCTTGAGCCGTGAAGCCGCGTCACCTCGGCGGCGAGCGCGTGACGGCATGGATCGTCATGGACGCTGCAAACTGAAGACCACCGGCACCATCGCCCAGGCTGCGGAGGCGTGGCCGTCGACCGTGGCCGGCTGGAATCGCCATTTGCGCAGAACCTGCAGGCGTGCCGTGCGATCCAGTAGCGGATAGCCGCTGCTTCGTGCGACTTGCACATCCTGAGGCCGCCCCTGTGCGTCGACCAGCACGCGCAGCATCACCGTACCCTGCATGCCGGCGCGGCGAGCCGCGGTCGGGTAGATTGGTGCGGGCGCGAGCGCGTAGGCCAGGTTCGCGTGGACAGGCCCCGGGGGCGCGGTGGTCGGTGTCGTGGTCGGGGCGATGTCGCTGGGCATCGCGGGCGGCACGACATCCGGCTGTGGTGTGGACATCGGCGTCGGCGCAACCTGCGTCACAGGAGCCGGTGTCGGGGCAGGCCGTGTCTTGTGCACGACCGGCTTGGATTTGGGGCGTTTCGGCATCACCACTGGCGGAAGCGGTTTGGGCGTCGCCACCGGTTTGGGTTCGATGATTCGCACCTGCAGCACCGGCCGGGTGGGCGTCAGTTTCAGAACCGGCGACAGCGGACGCATGGCCATTAGTAGCAGGGCAGCATTCAGGCTGATGGCTGCACTGATCGCGACGATGCGCGCCAGATCCGGGTGAACGGTCGGAGTGCGTTCGAGAACGGTTGGGGACATGGCCACCTCCTTTGCATGAGGAACGAGGCGCGTGGTGCCCGGAGCCGACGCGATGCAACGCGCGAGCGGCGCCCGGTTTTCACCTGCGCTTCGTTCTTCATGGAACGCACATGAACGTCGAACGGGGTTAACGCATGGGCGTATGGATGGCCAGGTGTCCGTTCTCGGGGTGGATCAGTGCGCGACGAGAAGCGGAAAAGCGCGCTGTCCAAAAAGGTGGCGGGTCGCGCCGCCCAGCACCAGTTCGGCCAGGCGCGAGCGTCCCCAGGCGCCCATCACGATCAGGTCCGCGTTGTCGTCCCTGGCGCGTGCTTCGATGGCCGGACCCGATGCGCCGTCCGGCTGGAATGGTTCGATAGTCGCCTTGATGTCGTGGCGATCCAGCCATTCCTGCAGGTGCAGCGTCGGCGGGCGCATCGGATCAACGCGCTCAGCATCGCTGCTGCCGTCGAGAATGCGGACGTGGGTCGCGCGAGTCAGCAGCGGTCGCGCGCCGCGCAACGCGAGGGTCGATTCGCGACTGCCGTTCCAGGCCACCACGATGCGTTCGCCGCAGGTTTCGTTCGTCATGTCCTCGGGCAGGATCAGCACCGGGCAGCGGCAGCCGAACACGCTGCGCGAGATCGTGCCGTAGCCGAGCGGCGTGTCGCGATGCTCGTCGCTGCGGGCCAGAATGAGCATTTCGTACGCCGCCGCCATGTGGCAGAGCACGGTCGAGGCATCGCCCTGCGCGGCATGCCAGCGGCCGTTCAGATTCATGGACTCCAGTTGCTGCGCGAACCAGGCATCGCGTTCGCGCGCATGCGTGAACTGCCGCTGCACGGTGTCCATCTGCATGGGTACGGCCTCGGGCACGCTGAAGGCGGCGGGCGGCAGGGGCACGATCTGCACGCCGTCGAGGCCCGCGTGAAGGCGGTGTGCGACGTGTCCGGCGATGCGGAGCGCCGTGGTCGGTGCATCGTCCGGACCGACCCTGACCAGAAATTGCATACTTGGCATGGTGCTGTTCCCGATGGTCTGGCTGTCACTCTAGACCGATCCGCGCAGGCATTGAAGCCGCGTCGTGCATCCTGCGCGCGTTGCCTGCACGTTCATCTTCGAGTGCCAGAATGGAGCTTTCAACCATCCGTAGGGAGAGTGGCGACATGCGCAACTGGATGATTCCGACCTTGCTTCTGGCAACCCTTGCCTTCGCCGCGCCGCACACGGCCCGTGCGGCGGATCTTTCGTGCAAGCTGCGCTACAACCTTTCGGGCTGGTCGATCTTCTACAAGACCGCCAAGGGCTCGGGCACAGTGACCTGTTCCAACGGACAGAGTGTGCACGTGCGCATTCGCGTGAAGGGCGGTGGCCTGACGTTCGGCAAGACCGAGGTCCACAACGGCGTCGGCAAGTTCACCGGTCTGTCCTCGATCGATCAGGTGTACGGCCACTACGCCACGGCCGGCGCGCATGCCGGTGTCGACGACAAGAGTGCCTCGTCGGGTGTGGTCACCAAGGGCAACGTGTCGCTGGCGCTGGCCGGAAAGGGCAAGGGCTGGAACCTCGGCGTGGACGCAGGCGCATTCATCATCGAACGCTGAGGCGTCGCTTCGCGTCCGCGATGTGACGAAACATCGCATCGCGGGCGCTCGCAAGATTCCGTACGCTCGGGTATGTTGAAGTCGTGCCGCGCCTGGCGCGGCGTTTCGGAGTTTCGACATGACATCCTCGGCGCCTGCCGCCGCGCTGGACCGGTTCGACCTTCTCGACGAAATCGCCAGCAGCGTCACACATGGCATCGGCATCCTGCTCAGCATCGCCGGTCTGGTGGTGTTGGTGGCCTTCGCCATGCAGTACGGAGAAGCGAGAGCCATCGCTTCCTGCGCCGTGTTCGGCAGCACGCTGGTGCTGCTATACACGGCCTCGACGGTCTACCACACCACGTCGAGCGTGCAGCATCCGGAGCCTTCGCCGCGGGTGGAGCCTTGGCTGCGCCGGCTGGATCACATCGCGATCTATCTGCTGATTGCCGGAACCTATACGCCGTTCACGCTGCTGGCTCTTCCCGGTGCCTGGGGCTGGAGCTTGTTCGGTACGGTGTGGATGCTGGCGATCATCGGCAGCGTGGTGGAGCTGGGCTTCCTGCACGAGGTGCGCTGGCTGGCCTCGCTGCTGTATATCGCCATGGGCTGGATCGGGCTGGTCGCGATCGGTCCGCTGATCGAGCATGTCGCCACGGGTGGCTTGGTGCTGCTGTTCGCCGGCGGTGTGGCGTACACGTTGGGCGTGCCGTTCTACTTGAGCCGGCGGCTGCCATTCAATCACACCATCTGGCATCTGTTCGTGCTGGCCGGAAGCGTGCTGCACTACCTGGCCGTGCTGCTGTATGTGCTGCCGAACGCGCCGGCAGGCTGACGGATTCACCACAGCATCGCGAAGGCGAACAGCGCCAGCATCACGAACGACAGCACCAGCTTCGCCAGTGTCCCGAGCAGCAGTCCGATCCAGGTGCCGATGCCGACATGGGTCGAGCGCAAAACGCTGCTTCCCGACGTCAATTCGCCGGCGAGCGCGCCGGCGAACGGCCCCAGCAACAGGCCCGGGAGACCGAAGAACAGGCCGATCACGGTGCCGATGGCCGATCCCCACAGCGCAGCTGGCGTAGCGCCGACGCGTTTGGCGCCGAAGACGCTGGCGACCAGGTCCAGCAGCATCGCCAGCGCACCGATCAGGCCGATGATGATGAGCCACCAGAAGCCGACGTGGTGGTAGCCGTCGACGGCAGCCGCCAGCCACAGGCCGGCGTAGAGAATCGGAACGCCGGGCAGCGCCGGCAGGATGGCGCCGGCCAGGCCGATGACGACCAGCACGGCGGCCAGCACATACAGAAGGATGTCGATCCAGGGCATGACGTCATCATGCCCGTTTCGTCGCGGCGAGCGCTACCGCCATTCGGCACGATCGCCGAGGCCGAGGGTCACTTCTCGACGAAGGCGCGTTCGATGACGTAGTCGCCGGGTTCGCGGGTGCGCGGCGAGACCTGGAAACCGCGCGCATCCAGCATGGCGCTGGTGTCGTCAAGCATCGACGGGCTGCCGCACAGCATGGCGCGGTCTTCGTCGGGATTCAGCGGCGGCAGGCCGAGCGCGTCGGTCAGCGCACCGGTCTCGATGGCCGTGGTCAGGCGCCCGGTGTGGCGGAAGGTCTCGCGCGTGACGGAGGGGTAGTACAGCAGCTGTTCGCGCACCAACTCGCCGAGAAATTCGTCGTTCGGAAGCTCCTGCTCGATGTAGTGCGCATAGGCCAGATCCTCGACTTGCCGTACGCCGTGGCACAGGATCACCTTCTCGAAGCGCTCGTAGGTCTCCGGGTCGCGGATCAGGCTCAGGAAGGGAGCCAGGCCGGTGCCGGTGCCGAGCAGATACAGACGCTTGCCGGGCTTGAGGTCGCCCAGTACCAGGGTGCCGGTGGGCTTGCGGCTGACGATGATCTCGTCGTCGACCTTCAGGTGTTGCAGCCGCGAGGTGAGCGGACCGTCCGGCACCTTGATGGAGAAGAACTCCAGGTATTCGTCGTAGTGCGCGCTGGCGATCGAGTAGGCGCGCATCAACGGGCGTCCGTCGACCGGCAGGCCGATCATGACGAATTGTCCGCTGATGAAGCGGAAACCCGGGTCGCGCGTGGTCTTGAAGCTGAACAGCGAATCGTTCCAGTGGTGCACGTCGAGAACGCGCTCCGTGGCCAGAGCTACCATGCCTTGATCTCTTATGATGTTTGAAGCCGGGGCGCGCCGCCGCCCGTTCGCGGCGCAGCGAGCGGGAGCGCATGTATCCTATGCAGCACGCAGCATCCCGTATTCCGCCGATGTCCGACATGACCGAAGTCAATTTGACGGCCCCGAATGCCGGTTCCGTCGCCTCGTCGCGGGGCGAGGACCACCCCTGGCGTCTGAGCGTCGCGCCGATGATGGACTGGACCGATCGGCACTGCCGCTATTTCCATCGGCTGCTGTCGCCGCATGCGCGATTGTATACCGAGATGGTCACCGCTGCCGCGCTGGTCCACGGCAATCGCCTGCATCTGCTCGAGCACAATCAGGAAGAACACCCGGTGGCGCTGCAGCTGGGCGGCAGCGAGCCGGACGAGCTGGCGCAGGCCGCACGGCATGGCGCGGAGGCCGGCTACGACGAGATCAACCTCAATGTCGGCTGCCCGTCGGACCGCGTACAGTCCGGGCGCTTCGGCGCCTGCCTCATGCTGGAACCGAAGCGGGTGGCCGATTGCGTGCGTGCCATGCGCGAGACGGTTTCGGTGCCGGTGACGGTGAAGTGCCGCATCGGCGTCGACGACCAGGACAGCGAAGCCGATCTGCAGCGGTTCACCGAATGCATGGTCGACGCCGGCGTGGAGATCCTCATCGTGCATGCCCGCAAGGCCTGGCTGCAGGGACTGAGCCCGAAGGAGAACCGGGAAGTGCCGCCGCTGGACTACGGCCGCGTGTACCGGCTGCGCGAAGCGTTCCCGCAGCTCAGCATCATCATCAATGGCGGCATCGTCGACGTCGACGCCACGGTGACGCACTTGCAGCACGTCGATGGCGTGATGCTCGGCCGCGCGGCTTACCAGCATCCGTGGATCCTGGCCGAGCTGGACGCGAGGCTCTGGGGCACCCCGTTGCCGGATCGCGTCGAACTGCTGCGCCGCATGCGACCGTATGCCGAAGCCGAGATGGCCCGTGGCGGCCAGCTCAAGCACATCGTGCGGCACATGCTGGGGTTGTTCCACGGCGCTCCCGGCGCACGCCGCTTCCGTCGCGTGCTGAGCGAGGGTGTGCATCGTCCGGAGGCCGACTGGGCTTTGGTCGAGAAGGCGATTTCCGCGCTTGGTCCGATGCGTCAGGATGCGGCCTGAAATACGCGGTTCAGCACGAATTCAATGCCGCCCGTCATCATGGACGCGGCATTGATCCGTTCGTACGCATCCCGCAGGGGGTTTAGATGACTGCCAGCGCACGCATTCTGGCTATCGCACTGCTCTGTTCCATCGGCGTCGCCGCCATGGCCGCGCAGCACGCGCCTGCGCGCACGCACGTAACCAAGCCGCAGTCGAAGGCGCCGTTGACGCTGGAACAGGCCGTGGCGCGCGTGCAGAATCAGACTGGCGGCAAGGTGCTGAAGGCCGATTCGCGCAATTTCGGCCGGATCGTCGAATATCGGATCAAGGTACTCACGCCCAAGGGGCATGTGCGCGTGGTGACGCTACGCAGCGACCAGCGCGTCACGGAATCGAATTGAAGGAGAGACATCCATGCGAATCCTTTTGGTAGAGGATGAGGCGCCGCTGCGCGAGACGCTGGCGGCCAGGCTGAAGCGCGACGGTTTCGCCGTCGATGCGGCGTCGGACGGCGAAGAGGGCCAGTATCTGGGCCGCGAGGTGCCGTTCGATCTGGCCATCATCGACCTCGGCCTGCCGAAGATGTCGGGCATGGAGCTGGTCAAGTCGCTGCGCGAGGATGGGCAACGCTATCCGATCCTGATCCTCACTGCGCGCTCGAGCTGGCAGGACAAGGTCGAGGGCCTCAAGCACGGCGCCGACGACTACATGATCAAGCCGTTCCACGTCGAGGAGCTGCTGGCGCGCATCAATGCGCTGGTTCGTCGTGCCAGCGGCTGGTCGCGCCCGGTGCTGGCCTGCGGTCCGGTGCACCTGGATACCACCGCGCAGACGGTGACGGTCAACGGCAAGCCGGTCGATCTGACCAGCTACGAATACAAGGTGCTCGAATACCTGATGATGCATGCCGGCGAGCTGGTCTCGAAGGCCGACCTGACCGAGCACATCTACCAACAGGATTTCGACCGCGATTCCAATGTGCTCGAGGTCTTCATCGGCCGTCTGCGCCGCAAGCTGGACCCGGACGGCGAGATCAAGCCGATCGAGACCGTGCGCGGTCGCGGCTACCGTTTCGCGATTCCGCGCGACGAGGTCGTCGAAGACGAATGACGCCCTTGTCCAGGCGTCCTGAACGTGTCCGCGCCTTGCTGCGCGGGCGCGTCGCTTCGGGCATCATTCCGACATGAGTTCCCGCCGTCCGCTCTCGCTGATCACGCGCTCGACGCTGGCCACGGGGCTGGCCCTGATCGCCTTTCTGGGGCTGGCCGGCCTGTCGCTGGATCGTGCCTATTTCGAGAGCGCGCGCGCCGCGCTGCGCGATCGTCTTCAGGGATACGTGTACGCCTATCTCGCCTCGACCGATGTCGGCCGTGGCGGCCGCGTACTGTCGCCTGATTCGCCGCCACCGCATTCGGATTTCCTGCAGCCGGGTTCGGGTCTGTACGCGGTCATCGACGGCGGCGACGGCTACCACTGGGAGTCGCCGTCCGCGGTAGGCCGGCGACTGGGACTGCAGGAGCACCTGCAGCCGGGACAGAGTTCGTTCCGCGGTCCGGTGCAGAGCAGTGTCGGCGGCATGTACATCTACAGCCAGGGTGTGGCCTACGACGGTCCGCGCGGCAAGCCGGTCGATCTCACGTTCACCGTGGCGCAGACACAGACGCAGTTCGTCAGTCAGCTGAGCGTCTATCGCAGAACGCTGTTCACCTGGCTTGCGGCGCTGGGACTGGTGCTGTTGTTGCTGCAGTTGCTGTTGCTGCGCTGGAGTCTGTTCCCGTTGCGTCGGGTGTCGTCCGATCTGGCGCGGGTGGATCGCGGCGACAGCGACCGGCTGGAGGGCGAGTATCCGATCGAGCTGTCCGGCCTCACCCACAGCCTGAACAATTTCATCGAGAACGAGCGCCGCAGCCTGACCCGCAACCGCAATATCCTGGCCGACCTGGCACATAGTCTGAAGACGCCGCTGGCGGTGGTGCGCTCGCGTCTGGAGCTGGGCGACGTGCATGACGAAGCGCGCAAGGACATCACCGATCAGGTCCAGCGTATGGACGACATCGTCGCCTATCAGTTGTCACGCGCGGCATCCTCGGGCGTGCAGACCTTCGTCGCCCCGGTCGAGGTGGCGCAGCATGCGGAGGATCTGGTGCAGGGGCTGGAAAAGGTCCACGCCGCGCGCAACGTGCTGTGCGAATTCGAGATCGAGGTCGAGGCGCGTTTCTACGGCGAATCCGGCGATCTGCTCGAGATTCTCGGCAACCTGCTGGAGAACGCCTTCAAGTGGGCCGATCACCGTGTGCTGCTGAGCGCCCAGCCGTTGCCCGAACGAGGCAAGCGTCGCCCGGGGCTGGAGATTTCGGTGGAGGACGACGGTCCGGGCATCGACGCCGATCAGGTCGAGCGCATTCTGCAGCGCGGCGTGCGCGGCGACGAGCGCGTGCAGGGGCACGGCATCGGTCTTTCCATCGTGCAGGACATCGTCCATTCGCACAACGCGACGCTGGAAGTGACACGCTCGGAGGAATTGGGCGGGGCCCACTTCCGCATCCGTTTCAGTGCGGCCTGAGCGGGAGGCGGGGCTACGGGTTTACTGGATCGAGCCGGGCAGCAGCGATTGCCAGCCGAGGCTCGGATGCGCGTCACCGGAACTGTCCGACCCACCGTTGCGGCTGCTGCCGCAGCGCCCGATGCTGGAAGATGCGGTGGCGGACGAGCTGTCTTCGCAGCCGATGCCACTGTCGCTCGACGCATGGCTGGACGCGCTCGTCGATCCGGAAGGGACGCTCAGGTCGCCCGTGGCGCCGTTGGCGCTGTCGTCATGCGTGGCATTGCGGCTGCTGTGCGCACTACCGTGCGTGGTGCCGTGACCCAGCAGCCCATCATTCTTGGCGTAGGCGCCCGGCGCCGCGAGAAACGCGCCGCTGAACAGCAGAACCAGCAATGCTTGGGTGGGTCGCATGGGCCAACCTCGGAACCCGGGTCAGACCCCGAATACTCGCAGAATGCCCTGCAAGATGCCAGTGGCCGGCAAAAATGGCGTGCGTCTCTTCCGTCTGCGAGTCGGGCGTGGTGCAATCGGTGTCTTCCGCCGGAAACATCCCTTTAGCTTTATGTCGCGTTGTAGTCCGAACCGTTCGATGCCGATGCAGGGGCGTACGCATGCAGCCACGTGAACTGCTGGCTGCGCTGGCCGACGGCGCGCCGTTGTCTGGTGCGGATCTGGCGCGTCAACTGGGGTTGACCCGGGCGGCCGTGTGGAAGCAGGTCGAGCAGTTGCGTCAGCAGGGGCTGCCGATCGAAGCGCAGCGTGGTGCGGGGTACCGCTTACCTTGGCCGGTTCAATTGCTGGATGCCGAGCGCATTGCCGAAGGCTGTACGCCGAGTCCGGCTGCGCTGGAAGTGCATTGGTCGCTGGATTCGACATCCAGCGAGTGCCAGCGTCGGGCCTCGACGCTGCCCGATGCAAGCATCATGCTGGCCGAGACCCAGCACGCTGGCCGAGGGCGACGCGGACGCAGTTGGCTGTCGCCCCCGGGCTTGAACATGTATCTATCCTGCCTGAAGCGCTTCGAGCGCGGATTCGCGGCGTTGTCCGGCTTGTCGCTGGCGGTCGGCGTGGCGTTGGTGCGCGCCCTGACCGCGCTGGGGTACGACGATGTCGGCCTGAAATGGCCCAATGATGTGCTGGTGCGCAGTCGGGGTGCCAAGCTGGCCGGCATCCTGGTCGAACTCAGCGGGGAATACCAGGGGCCGAGTACGGCGGTCATCGGTGTCGGATTGAATCTGCGCTTGCCCGATGCGTTGCGTTTGCAGGCCGGGCAGGCGGTTGCGGATCTGGCCGAACTCGATGTGGAGCTTCCGGATCGCAATCGCGTGGTGGCCGAAGTGATCGGGCAGTTGCTGCGTGCCCTGCAGACGTTCGACACGCAGGGTTTCGAGGCATTCGTGGAGGAGTACGCCGCGCGCGATCTGCTGCGCGAGCGCCATCTGCGCTTGAGCGATGCGCGCGGCCAGTACGAGGCGTTCGGCGATGGCGTCGACGCGCGTGGTGCGTTGCGCGTGCTTCGCGAGGGGCAGTCCGTGCTGGTCGACAGCGCCGATGTCACGGTGCGCGCGTCATGACGGTGCTGCTGGATCTGGGCAACACGCGCTTGAAGTGGGCCGTGCGCGATCACGCGATGCTGTCTGCATCGCAGGCGATACCGTGGAACGCACTGGACGATGCCGGTGCGCTGCAGCCGCTGATCGACGCGGTCCGCTCCGAAGGTGGTCGCATTCTGGCGGCTTCCGTGGCGGGCGAGGCGCGCGAGACGCGAATCGTCGAGGCGTTGGCCGCGCAGGGCCTGCCGGCGCCGCGCTGGGTGCGTACACCGGCCAAGGCGTGCGGCGTGCGCAACGGCTACCGCGATCCATCGCGACTCGGCGTGGATCGTTTTCTGGCCATGGTGGCGGCGCTGCATGCCGGCGCCGCGCCGTGCGTGGTGGTCAGTGCCGGGACGGCGCTGACGCTGGACGCGCTGGATGCCGAGGGGCATCATCTCGGTGGGCTGATCGCTCCCGGTCCGCGCTTGATGCAACGCGCGTTGCATGAGGCGGCGGCCCAGCTGCCTCCGCCTCAGGACGCGCCGATCCAAGAGCGCGCGGACGGAACCGAGTCGGCCATCGCCTCGGGTTGCTGGCAGGCGGCCTTGGCGCTGATCGAGCGATTCCATGCGCGCAATGTGGGGCTGCTGGGCGATCACGCAGGCTTGCTGCTTTCCGGCGGCGACGCGCGGGCGCTGGCCGCGCATCTGGACATGCCGGCGCAGATACAACCGGATCTGGTTCTTCACGGTTTGGCGGCATGGGACGCTGCACAGTCATCCGCATCATGAGCGTGGTCGCTACAATGGCTGCCTCGACCGAGGGTGTTCGATGTTCGTCCGACTGCTGTTTCTGTTGTTGATCGCGCTCAATGTCGGTGTCGGTGCGTGGCTGGCCTTCGGCGATGGCGGCAAGCGGCCGATGCCGGTAGCCGCCGATCCCGGCGTGCCCGAACTGCATCTGCTTTCCGAGGGTCGCGGCCACGCCGGTGTCCCGCAGGCGGTGTCACACCCGAGCGAGGCCAGGAAACATGCCGTGCAGGCGGGCAGTCGTTGCCTCAGCATCGGTCCCTTCGACACGCAGTCCGACACGCGTGACGCCGTGCGTGCGCTGACTGCGCACGTGGCCGACATCCAGTACCGCCAGGAGCAGACCACGCAGTCGAGTGGGTGGTGGGTTTATCTGCCGCCGCTGTCGTCGCGCGACCAGGCGCTGGCGATGGCCCGCAAACTGTCCGCCAAGGGCGTCAGCGACTACTACGTGGTCACGGCCGGGGATCGCCAGAACACCATTTCGCTGGGCCTTTTCCACGATCCGGACAATGCTCGTCGCCGGCAGCAGAAGCTGATCGATCTGGGCTTCAAGCCGGAGCTCAAGGAGCGCACCGAGACATTGCCCGAATACTGGGTCGACATCGCACTGCCCGCCGACCCGAAGTTCGACTGGCGCGTCTACGTGCCGCGCGCCGACGTCAGCGCCAAGCCGGTCTCGTGCTTCTGAGCGCCGGGGAGTCCGCAACGCGCGTCTGTGCCTGCTAGAATGCCGCGCCATGCCGGCATAGCTCAGTTGGTAGAGCAACCGCCTTGTAAGCGGCCAGCTCACTTTTTTGCGGCGGGGCAGAAGATGGCTCAAAGCCTTGCTATTGCTTGCTTTCAGCGTTATTAAGCGTCTCATGAAGCGCTGAGAAAAACACCGAAAAGCACGCAAAAACACCCCTTTTTGTCCCAGATTTGTCCCAGCCTTCCGCCTCGCCCGGTGGCGCGCTCGGGTCGTGTAAGCTTCTGAGCATGTCCGCCCGCTCCCTCGACCATCTGCGCCAAAGCTTCCCCGGACGCTGGGGCCTGACGCCTGCCGAGGTTGCGGAAGTGCTCAAGGGGAGGCGGTCGCGCGGCGTTGTTCAGCGCGTGCGCGAGCGCATGAAAAGCGGCGACTTGCCGGGCGCGCGAAAGATAGACGGCAAGCTTCAATTGCCGTTGCCTGACCTCGCGGAAATTCTTGAGCCGACGACCTGCGCGCCGGTCGTCGCACGAACATCAGCGAGCGGCTCAGCGCCCAAGCCGAGCCGCCGCCGCTCACGCATTGGGCCACGCGTGGCGTTTATCCGCGCCGGTCAGTTTTGGGAACTCGTCACGCGAGGGTTGGGGCTTGATGACCTGGCCGCAGAGCTTGCGGCCAAGTGGAAGAGTGAGCGTGACGAGATGAGGCGGGAGTATGCCGAAAGCGTCGCGGAGCGGTTAGCGGGAGAGTTGCCGGAAGGGGCAGAGAGAGAGAAGCGGGGGCCGATCTAGAGGAAGGCCGGCACGTTCGCCTTCCACATCATTGAGCCATGAAAGCCCGAAGCTTGTCGGCTAATTCTTCGGTGTTCCGCAAGTCACACTCCCAGACCGTCAAGACAGACCATCCTTGCTCAACTAGAGCGGCAACATGCTCCTTGTCGCGCTCGCGGTTGCGCTTGATCTTTGGCAACCAATAGTCACGGTTGGATTTGGGTATGCGCGCTCCCCGTGGACAATCATGGCCATGCCAGAAGCAGCCATGGACAAAGATTGCTTTCCTTCTCCCAAGGAAGGCCACGTCTGGCTTTCCCGTCAGCCTCTTATGGTGTAAGCGGTAGCCGGTGAATCCAAGGGATCTGAGCGTCCTACGGACAATGAGTTCAGGTGAAGTGTCCTTTGAGCGAACTGCCCGCATTGTGCGGGAGCGCTGCTCTTCGGGTGACTCTTTACGACCGCTTGATTGGTGTGAAGTCCGACTCACGCTGCACCACACCATCGCGAACCACGCGAGTTTTTCTCTCGGTCTCACTATTCTTGTAGCGGACCTCAAAATCAACGTAATTGACCTCGCTATCCTTACCCTTGAAGCAGTCATGAAATGCCTTCAAGAGTTCCACGTCATTCAGACTCTGTGGCTTGGGGCTTGGGTTGTTGCGCGGACTTGGAATGGTTGCGGGGAACACGTAGAGGCAGGGTGGCGGCAGGTTGAATGGCCCTAGTTCCGTGAGGTGGCCACCGCCACCCACAACCTTTGGGCATGGTCGACCGACCGTTCCGCAAATCATGTCCCAGACAATGAGGCCGTCAACGCGCTGATTTCTGGAGATGATTTCAGCACTCAAGCGAGTGTGGATTCCGGACCATACATTGTGCTGGGGGTCGGCGCCTGGGTTCGTGCATACACTCCACATCACAAATTCATGTGCGTGTGGTGGTCGTTCAAAAATGTTGGTGTTGTTGCCGTCAAGGCATCCTTTCAACTCTATGGCCGCAATGCGATCTGAGTTGAGGGTAACGACGTAATCGTGTCGATTTGACTCTCCCGCAGATTCCCAATCACTGATGAAGCCACCGTCTTGCATGTGGTTCAGTATGTGTCGGACGAATTCGCGCTTTTCGCGCATCGAGGCAGAGAATTGACCTCGGATACGCTCGATGGCACCACGAAACAAGCCGCTGTTGTAAAACTCCGACTCGCTTAGCCCGTGAGACCCCACCTTATGGGCTTCTGTTTTCAATTCCTCTGCGTAATCTTCGATTCGCTTCCTTAGCGCCTTGTCCTTGTTGCAGGGAATGATGCTCATGCCGCCGCCCGCTCCATCGTTGGTAGTGGCGTCAGGATAAGTGAAAAAAGATTCTCAGCGATATAGCTGACGACAGGAACCGCCACTCCATCGCCCGTTAGGTGATATGCCTCGTTGTAGTTTTCAGGCAGGTCATAGGTCTCCGGCAACCCCATCAACCTTGCCGTCTCTCTACTAGAAATAAGGCGTGACCGAACCCTCGCACCATCAATCACGATGATAAGTTGTCGGCTCGAACCTCCCGCAGGCGTGCGCAAGCACCCGGCCACGTCATCAAAACGCACCTCAGCCCTTTGGACCTTATCCCCATTCTCGTCGCGCCGGGTCCGTTTGTAGATGGCACCGACCATCCTCTTGCCAGTTTCCTTGGATAGCTTTTTGGCGCTTTCCACTTTTGCACGGTTGACCCGGCTCATCATGGCGAGAAGCTTCTTGGTCTCCGCTTGTGTGTGCCACTGAACACTTGAAGGCTCATCTTCAATCAGGTCAGAAAAAGCTTTAGACCGCGCTGCTGGCTCGGGCATGTCCCACCAAATCCAGTCTTTGCGGAGACTAGACGAAAGGCTCTGATATGCAGTTTGCAGCGTTCTTGAATGCCAAATCGCCCGTGGGGCGCTGCACTGAATCAGCTGCGGCAGTTGCACGTCTTCACGAACACCGATGACGAACAGCCTGGGCCGCGACTGCGGAACAAATAGCGCGGCATCAATCACCATCGCCCCATAGCGATACCCAGCGCCACGCAGGGCTGAGCAAATGGCAGCAAAATCTTTCCCCTTATGGGAGTGCAAGGTGCCAACCACATTTTCAAGGGCAATTATTTCAGGGGCGCGCCCGTCGGCAACCAGCCCCTTAACAATGTCCCAGAAGGGCCAGAAGGTGCCGGACCGGTCACCTTTAAGACCTGCCCCAGCACCTGCCAAGGACAAGTCTTGGCAGGGAAAGGAACCCCAAATGAGGTTCGGTTCCCCGGGCAACTCTTCGGGCCTTATGCGCCGCACGTCGCCAGTGAGCAACTCACCATCGCCCCAGTTGTTCCGATAGGTGACGCCTTTTTTCCGGTCGAAGTCGTTGGCAAACAGGCAGTCCCAATCTGTCCCGAGACCTGCCCTAGCCATGCCGCCGCCCGCAAAGAATTCGTAAAAGCTAGGCATTGGTTTCCCCTTTTGCATGCACCTTCCGAGCTACGAACAGGCGAGATTGCCTGCCGCCTTGATGCCTGTCCGCGTAAGTGCGCATGAACTCTCGGAGCACGTCCGACGCTTGGCGGTTTTCAGCGCGACAAGCGGCTGAGAATGAGGCCCGAAGCTCTCGTTCAACCCGGATTCGAATCGCTGCATCTTTCATGGCGTCTAGAGTAGCCCATGGATACACAAATGTGTATCCATGGGGACTGACGCCAAGCGTCGGTGCGCCACGGTCATCGGTTCCGCCTGACACATGCGCCGGCTGGAAGCCAGGCACAAGCAGTCGGCTCGGGCCAGACTCGCGCGGCAAGTTCAGCGTCTCACGTCTTCAGACGACTATCTGTAAGGGTTCGCCGTCTCATATCGTCAGAATCCGAACCCGTGCGCGCGAGAGCGCTTGCGCACGCGCTTCGGTTCAGTCTTCATCTTCACGCGGGCGCGGCAGTTCTTTGTCTTGAGTGTCAGCCTTGGCTTGTGAGTCCTGCGCTGAGCGCTTGAGCCGTTCACGCCGCTCTTGATTCCTGCCGCGCGCTGCTGAGTTGGCCGCATCGCCCATCAACTTCATGCCACCCATGGCGGTCAAGACGCCACGCTCAGACTGGCCGGCATGTTGCGCACCTTCGCCCAACTCGCGGCCACCAGGGCCACCAATCCAGCGCAACACAGCATCCGGCACAATGTGGATAAGGTCGAAAACGCGCCGCGTGATGGAAACCATGACCGTGGCATAGATGAACAAGCCCGCCAGCGTGGCCGTCAGGCCCATAATGCCGCTGAACGCCTGACCTGAAGAATCGGTGGTCGCAATGGAGAAGGCGTTGAGGAAACTGGCATTGACCAGTCTGCCGAGCGGGTCCATGAGCACGATGGAGAAAATCAGACCCAAGACCATCAACGCGGGTTTGAGCATCAAAGACAGCACCAGCATGTAGCCTTGGCCTGCGCGACCAACCACGCCGTCGCCATCGGGAGACAAGTGGGACAAGGCCCACATGGGCGCGCCGATCATGGCTTCGAGCAACAGAGTCAACCAGCCAATAAACGCGCCAATCCAAAGGATGTAGGGCAGCATGGGGATGTAGAAGGCGAATGTGGCGCCGGGCACGATCAAGAGGGCAAACAACCCCAGCAGCAAGTTGCCCAACACATCTGAGAAGATGCCAGCCGTGACACCCGCGCCAAGAGCGGTCCAAGCCGAATAAATCATCCCCTCGCCCAGGTTCTGAATCAGCAGAATCGGGTTGGCGCTGCCAGATTTTTTCGAAGCATTGCCCAAGCCATCGTTCAGCCCCGCCATCTTCATGATGGACAAGATTTTCTTGGCCACCGAGTTCGTTGCACCTTCTCCGTCCCCGCTGCTGCCGTCCTTGTAACCCAGCGCGCTCATGTCCGAGTTGCCCAGTTGCGCGCCTTGCGCAGCAAGACTGACAAGGCTGGACTTCATGATTTGTTGGGCGTAATTGAAGGGGTCGGTCTGGTAGTTTTTCGGCGCGATGCCTTGCGCTTGCGCATAAGACCCGGCGCTTGAATCAAACGCCGAAGGCTGACGCGGGGCGGTGGCTTGAGGCAGGTTGTGCGCCGCTTTGGAGATGGCACTGATGGCATGGACGATATACATGTAATAACCGCCGGCCACGGCCCACCCACCCTTGGCCAGGTCGCCCATGGGGTCGTAAGCGGTGAAGGCCATCGAGAATGACCCTGCGGCCACAGTGTTGATGTCTTGATTGAACCCTTGCACTTGTTGAGCGATGACCGAATACAAATGGCTCTCTGCTGCTTGCAGATTCTGCTGTGCGGCGGGGGAGTTGTCGCCATAGGCATCAACCACCTGCTGCGTCGCATTGGCGATAGCGAGATTCATGCCGTTCATGTCGCGGCGCATAGCCGCGTTGACATCCGAACCCATATGACTGGTCGCCTGAAACAACTTGGTGATGGGCGACAAGGTCGGGTCGATAAAGCCGTCTGAAATGTCCTTTGCCGTGGGCAAGGGGGCGTCTAGTGCAACCGAGCCGCAGTTAGTCCAATTTTTGTTTGGGCCATAGGTGATGGCGTTCTTATCCCCGCTGACTTCGAACGCATAAGTGGGCGCACTCAGGGGTTGGAGAATGTTGGAAGCATATGAAGGGCCGCCGCTGCTGGTCTTGTTCGCATTGTCGTAATACTTCATCACGCCCTGAGCGCAGAGGTTCGATTGCGCCATGCTGTTGGCGACTTTGTATAGCTCGCTGGTCAAGTCGACATGAAAAACGCCGGTGGCCGCGATGGAGTTGTCTGCTGAGGTGTAGTTCGTCCACACCTTGTCAGCCAAGCCAATGCCCTGCATGGCCAGCCAGATGACGATGGCCTGAATCACACAGAAGCCGCCCAGCCCCGGAACGGGCAGCAAGACAGAAGAGGCGAGAGTGATGCGCAAGGGCACCCACATGGTTGACCAGCGCTTGCCCAGCATATGGCCCTCATGGGCACTGTTGAGGGTGCCGGCCAAGAGGTTGTAGGACACCATCACGCCGCCGATCATCAACACCGCAGCAGAGAAAACACCCAAGACGGAACCGAAGGGGTTGCTGCCGGCGCTCGCGCCGACTAAGGGGCCGAAGAGATAGTCGATGAAGAGTTTTTTTGAAATGTCGCCATCGGGAACCGTGAACAAGTCCGGCGTAGCGGCCCAAACTGCACTTGGAATCAAGGACAGCAGGGCGGTCAGAGATAAAATTTTTGCAATGCGTTTCATGGGATGACTCCTTTGGTTTTTGTTGTTATTTGCGTTCATGTGTCACCGCCCGAACGCATGAGCGCGTGAGCGCTGGCGTGTCTGTTTCTGCTGTTCTTGTGTCTGCTCGCGTTTGCGCTTGAACGCGCTGACCAGCTCGCCCAGCTTGTCGAACGCTTGCGCGAGCGCACCGCGTGCCTGCTCGTGCTGCTGTTCTTTCTCCTTGAGCATGTCCACCGCGTTGAGCTTGTCGCGGAACTCGTCCAGCGATTCCGCGAGCTGCTCGCGCCCTTCGGGCGTCGTGAAGACTTGCAAGCGCTCTTTGGTGCGCGTAAAGGCCACAAGGCCAAGGTTGCGCGACATGCTGCGGCCTTCGGCCAGCCAGAACACGGACGCCTTGCCTTGCCCTTGGGCTTTGTGGACTGTGCCGGCGTAGCCGTAGCCCAGCGCGTCCATTTCTCGCGTGCTGAACTCGACCAAGCGCCCATCTTGCGCGGGTATGTCGCTCTCAATCCGCACGCTCAGGCGGTGCCCGCCTTGCGTGTCTGCTTCGATGCGTTCGACGGTGGCCACGGTGCCGTTTGTCACGCCAAGCGCTCTGTCTCGCTTGCCGAAGCGCACGCGGTCGCCCGCCGCCAGGTCAAGCGGTTGCCGCTGACCTAGCAGGCGGCCCCGCACTTCCACGGGCTGCGAATCTTGCAGCTCGCCGCGCTCTTTCCGCGCTTCGCGCAGTGCGTGCGTGAGTGCGTCGCATTGCGCGTTTGTCGGCGCGATGATGAGCTTGTCACGCGCTGCCGCCGGGTCTGCTAAGTAAGCCGCGACAAGGGCCGCGCGGGCTTGCTCTGTGTCTTCGTGTTGCGTGAGCTGCTCGCGCTTCTCCATCGCTTCAACAAGCGTTTGGCCACTGGTCCCCGCGTCGTAGAACATGCGGGCAAGCGCTCGGTCTTGCTCGTGCTTCTGCCTTCTGATTTCTCCGAGCCGGGCCTCGCCCGTCTCGCGCATCGCGAGCACGAAACCCGCGCCAGCCTCCACGGGCTGCAACTGCTGGGCATCGCCCACCAACACCAGCTTGCCCCCGGCGGCATCGACGGCTTGTTGAATGTCGCGGATGGTCCGCGCGCCCACGGTGCCGGCCTCATCGACAACAACAACGCTGGACGCGCTCAGCTTCAGCTTTTCTTGTCGAATCTGTGCGAGCAGTGACGCGGCAGAGAAGCACTCAAGTCCCGTTTCTGCTGCGAGCTTGTCCGCTGCATCCCACGCCAGCGCCGTGCCAATCACTTCGCGCCCGGCATGCTGAAACGCTTTGATATAGCCGCCAGCACTGGCGGTCTTGCCTGCGCCGGCTTGGCCGGTCACGACAGCAACGCCGCCAGTTTTCAGCGTCACGAACTCGACCGCCGCGCGCTGCTCTTTGCTCAGCTTGAAGCCTTGCGCCTGCTCGTGCTCTTTGATAGCCCGCGCGACGGTTTCAGCGTCAAGCCTCACGCTCTCGTCATTGAGCCGCGCCCGGGCTGCGTCTCCGATTGCGCGCTCTGTTTCGATTTGCTCCACGCTGGCCCAGCGCTCCCGGCCCTTATGGTCGTGCCCAAGTTCGCGAACCTGGGCACGCTCTAGGATGCGGTCAGCTTCGCGCAGACACTGCGCAGCGTTGAGCGCGCCGCCGTGTTCTTTGGCCACCTGCTCGATAAGCTCAGCGCGGCCAAATGCCGCTTCTGTCTTGTGCAGCCGACGCAAAATTGCCGCATCTGAAACGGCTTCTTGGTGGCTCTCGCCCTTCAAGTCTTCCACGCTCTGCCATTGAACTTGGCCAGCGTTGCGCAAGTCTTGCAGCGCTGCCTTGGCGCGCTCCATGGTCTGGCTGAATGTCAGCTCTTCTTTGCCCTTGCGGGTGGCCAGACAAGCGGCCTGAGCGCTCAAACCCTGCTTGCTCATGGCTTCTTCAATCTGCTGGCGGCGCGTGCTGAACTTGCGCTCTACATCAGACGAGACGCCCGCGAGCTTGTGCCAGACTTGCCCCGTCTCGCGCCCTTCAGCGTCACGCTCGCGTTCTTTCGATACTTTGAAGCCGCGCGTCCGCATGCGGTGCGCGAACTCCGCGCGGAAGAGTGCCCCGCCCGCTTTCACTAGCTCTAACAATTCGCGGTTGTCCATCGCGGCCCAAGCGCCCGATTCACTGAGCGCGGCATTGATAACGGCGTTGTGGAAATGAAGGTTAGGCTCACCTTCGCGGCTGCTGAAATGTGCGAAGCGCGCGACGACGAGGCCGGCGACTTTCTCGCGCCCGTCGCCTTTGCGCTTGTATGTGTGCGCCTGTTTGGCCATCCAATCAAGCACGGCATCGCAAGCGGCGTTGCCGTCTTCAATCATCTGCTGCTGCGTCTGCTCGTCTGCTGCGGCAAATGCGAGGCTGTAACTCTTATCTACGCTGAAAGTGAAGTCGTCGCCCAGCCGTTTGCGGCTCGGCTGGCCCGCGTTCTTGACGAGCTTCTGAGTTCGCTTCTTGCCGAACCCTTCGAGCAAATTTCGAAAGTGTTGAGCTTTCACTTTGCCCCGCAAGTTCTGCGCCTCAGCGCCTGCGCCGGCCCACTGACTGACGCCAACAGCGTGGCCTTCGGCGTCAATGTAGTATTCGCTGAGCATGTATTGCACGACTGCCAACGCGTCCTTGCCCTTGCTCTGTTTAAGCGTGCTGTGACTGAGCATGAGTTAGTCCCCCGGCATCTGCTGAATGGTGGGGGAAGGCTGAGGCGGCGCGCTGGCGTTGAGCAGCTCTTGAAGCACTTCAAGCCCTGCCGTGGCTTCGTTCACGCCGTGAACGCCCAGCGCCTCGGCCCCCATCTTCGCGCTTTCTTCCATTGCCTCGGGGCTTGTCATTTCGCGCTTCGGCGCAGGCTTCGCGCCGACCACGCGCGGGCGTGCCTGCTTATCTGGCTCTTGTGGCTGCGCTTCACGCTGCCGCGCCGGCTCGTTCTCGCGCTCTTGCTTGTGGGGTTTTCCACCCGCCAAACCCGCTTTGCTGCTTGTCGCTTCGGCTTCGTCCTTGCCCAAAGTCCAAGGCGCAGGGATGCGACCCTCTCGCCGCTTGGGAGCCGGCACGCCCGGAAAATCCAACCGGCCACAAAATCCGCCGGTTGTGACCAGCGCCCGCACGAACCACGGCCCCTTTTTGCCGCCGCGCGGGCCGAGGGTTTCGGTGAGGTCTGAGGCTAAGACGGCGTCGCGCTCTGTTTCGTGATAAGCCGTCGATGCGCTGACCCCGGCGTAACTGCTGCTGAGCGTCTCTGACATGGCCGCAACGCGCACGCGGCCCAAACGCTTGGCCAGCATGTCGCGCGTTGGCCCCGGCGCAATCTGAAAGTAGGCATGAGTTGCGCAAAGGCCAGGCAGCGCGTGCGCGTCTTCGCGCCCGTATACCTTTTCAATCTGCGCGAAGTCTTGGAAGCCCAAGAACGCATGAACGCCCTTGCTCCGGCCCTTGTCGAGCAGCGCGCTGAGGCTGTTCAAGCGGCCCAGTGCGGGCAGCTCGTCGAGCAGAAAGAAAAGGGAGCGTTCGCGGCTGTCCGGGGTGTTGGGTGAGATGAGGTCTTGCGCGACAACATCTAAGATTGCGCCGATGAACGAGGCTTCGAGGCCGTTTGTCTGCAATACCACCCGGCGCGGGCCTTTGTATTCATCACGCGCCCACGCGCGTGCGCTCCACTTCTTGCGCTTCTGGCCATCGCCCCAAGCTTTCGCGAGCAAGCCGACAAAATCGGTTTCTGACAGCAAGTTGCCGTGGTTGATGCTCGCTTGCTTCTCCGCTTCGGGGTCGATGTGCTTTGCTGCGCCGGGGTCTGTCGTGCTGAGCAACTTATACAGCTCTGCGGGGTCTTTGCTGCGCAGCGTGTCTAAGTCTTGCCAGCCCCACTCCCGCCCCTTCGTCTCAATCAGATAGCAGACCATCGCGCGCAAGAGCTGGCGCGCGGTGTTGCTGAAATACGCTTCTTTGCCGGGCTTGATGCACGCACACGCGAACGCGTTCGCGTGCTCGTATGTCGTCAAGTCTGCCGCAATGTCCCAAACCGCTGAGCGCTTGTCCCAAGGGCAGACAAGGGCCAAAGATTTGCTGCGCAAGCCTGCGGCAAAGTCGCCCTTCGTGTCTGCAATAAGCGCCTTGTGATTAGCCCGCTCGATTTGCTCGATGACTGGCCAAAGGGCCGTGGTCTTACCCGAGCCGGGCGAACCGACCAGCAGCACGCCGCGCGCGATTTGCGAGCGCGTCAGCGTCAAGTCTGGATGCAGCTTCAAGAAGGCCGGGTCATCCTTGCGCACCAGTCCGCGCGAGTAAGCTCGCGCGGCTTTCTCTGCTGCCTTGCTGCTGAGCACTTGCACGCCGCCCACTTGAAACTCAGCCGCGACCGGGGTTAGCGAAGCGGCGAACACTGCGCTGCCCGATACAAGGCCCACCGCTGCGGCGATAAGCTGCCGGCCCCACACGCGAGCAAACCCCACCTCATGCGCCCAAGCAATCACCGCCTGGGCGTTGGGTGAGTGGGGTTCAGCAGCGAGCAGCCAAAGAGCCTTGAGCAAAGCCCAAAGGCCGCGCAGGCCGCCGGGGGCGGGCGGCAGGCCGAGGCTGCCGGGGAGCGGTCGCCAGAGCACAACGAGCACGAGCGCGAAAGCCAGCAGCGCAGTGAGCAAGCCGCCGAGGGCGGCAGTGTCCCAGCGGCGAACGAGGGCAGACGGGGGGATGTGCCGGGGCCGAGGCCCGAGATAGATGTTGTAAATCTTGTCTTCTTGAAGCCTCATGCGTCACCGTCCCGCCAGTCCTTGCCAGCGTCGAGCGTCTCGGCGTCGAGGTCGTCCGGCAGGTCTTCGCGCTCCGCGCTGCACCTGCGCCAGCGGAGCCGCGCCGCAAGGTCAAAAGCGCTGAGCACATGAGCGAAGGCCCACGCGCGCGCCGCTGCTTTGCGGTCTGGATGGATGAAGCCGCGAACGCGTGCGCGCTGAATCTCTTTGAGTGCGAACCGCTCAAGAAACCAGCCGGCGCGTCGGCTGAGTTGCTGCTCGTTGTCGAGTTCTTCGAAGAGCTGCGCAAGCTGCATTTGTGCGCGAGCTTGTCGCGCGAAGGCTTGAGCGCGTTTCTTGTCGTAGTCGCTGACGCTCTCCCCCGGCAGCTTCAAGCGCGAATAATCCCAACGGTCTGCGTTGTGTTCACAGACTTCGAGCAAGTGCAGGAAGCGCTGGAAGTGTTGGCCGTTTTTCATGCGTCACCCCCGAGCCGGTCGATGACCAGCGCGAGCTTGTGCGCAAATGTGCTTTGCTGTTCAGCGACAGCATCGAGCGTCTGCGCGCGTTGCTCTTGAAGTTCTGAGCGCAACAGCTCAGCGAGCGTTTGACCATCGAGCCGGGCGCGGATTGCTTGTGCAATCCAGCCGCTGACGCTCTCGCCTTTCTTGCCGGCTTCGCGCTGCACGCGCTCGGCTTCGTCGTGTGAAAGCAAAACGGTTTTGTATGTGCGGTTTCTGCTGCTCATGCCTCACCCCCTTCGCTTTCTTCTTGCTCGCCGGCCAGCGCGTCAAGAAAACGATTGACGGCGGCGAGGTCTTCAAATCCCATCGCACCGGCCCAGCTATCAGCGCCCGGCGCGAGCAGTTGGAAGGTTGGAGGTGGGCCAATTTGGCGCTTTGAAAAATCAGCGAATTTCGCGGGCGCGAGCGTGTAGCCAAACGAGCCGGCACGCTTTCTTGTTTCTTGGTAATTGCTCATAACAATGCTCCTTTTTCTTATTGTTATATTTCCAAGATGCTTTAGTTTTAAAGTTTGTCAATGGGGTAAATGGGTTTTTTTGAAAAACCCTTTATTTAATGCGCTTTTCAAGCACATAAAAAAGCGATTTGAAAAACCAAGAAAAACCCCTGAAAGCGAGTCACAGCAAGGGTTTGAGCAATACACCAAATGGCCACGCAGTGGCCGTTTGGTGTGTCCTCTTGTGCTGTTGTTTTTTGCTTTTGTGCCCGGCATGTGGGTGCATATGCTTTTGATTATGTGGGTGCAGATAATGCGCCGGCATGTGGGTGCATATTGACAGCACCCACACCCGCGTTAATGTGGGTGCATAGGAGTTTGAAAATGAAAACGAAAGAAAAACAGAAACAAAATGCTGCCCGCGCTGCTTCTAAGCGCTGGCGCTCGAAGCGTCACGCGGTGCGCGTGTGGCTCTCAGAGTCTGAGTTTTTCGCGCTCGCGCAGCACGCTGACGCGAGCGGCGAGACGCTCGCGGGGTTCGTCAAGCAGCGGGCACTTGAGGCCAAGTCATGACCTGGCCATCCTCGCTTGACGGGGACTTCTTAGAGCGCATCGGCGCGGAGAATTTCGCGCGGCTTGTGTCTGTTGAAGTGCGCGAGCTGGGGCACGATGTGGTCGGCGAGGTAGACCACGACCGCCAGCGGATCTTGCTTGCCCCTCTATGTGCGGCAAATTCTGACCAGTGCCGCCGTGTGTTCTGTCACGAGCTTGCGCACCTCGTGACCCGTGGCGATGGCCATGGCGTGCGCTTTCTCGCTGTCTACGCGACGCTTCTTAAGCGCCTGCACTCCGATGCCTGCCCGGCTTACCTTGTGACTCTGTATGAAGCGCAAGGGGCGCTTGAGCGCGCCTCCGAGGCGTTCGCGTTTGCGTCTGAGTTTGCCCGTTGGCCCGTGCCGGTTGAGCTGCTCGCGCTGTTCGCTGTGAACCGCTTTGGCTCACAGCAAGAGCAGCAAGATCTGGCGCAATCAGTGCCGCGTCTAGTTGATGACTTCAACTCCAGCTGCCTCGATGCGCCTCAGCAATGATCTGCTCAATTTCCGCTGCGCGTTCCTTCTTGCTTTCAGGGTCGTTGAACTCGTCTTCGATGCTTTGAAAAAGAGCGGCCCGTAACACCTCAACATCGTTGAACCACGCGTCGTCTTGCTCTGTGTAGTGTTCACTTTCGGGGTTCGGCTTCCATGCCTTTCGTAGATGCCTCAGCATCGCCATGATCGCCGTGCGCCGCGCTTCCAAGCGGTCAATATATTTCTTCAGCGCGGCGTTCTCACGCTCCAGACGCTGCAAGCGAGCACCAACCATCAAAACCATGTCGTCCGCCAGGTCATCGCTCATCGCATCCTTCCTTTCCCAGTCTGTTACGTAAGTGCTTCGCGCCCTTGAATGCGGTTCATGGTTCAACCGCTCAGCGGGGACAAGTTTCAGTGGTGCGTACCAAAAAATTGCACAGTCAGCAGCCAGACGGCCCACAAGGCCCAAGGGACTGAGATGACGGCTTGAGCCGCTAGGATGGCGTTCCCCAGCACGTCTGACGTCGTCATATCAGCAAGCTTGTTGGTGCCCCACAAGAATACGAGCAGAACGATGAAAGCAATGATGCCCATGGATGGTTTGCCTCCTTGGCTATAGACGAGGCCTGCACGTCGATGTCACTGCATGAGGTGAAGGAACGAAAAGACCGCGCCGCCGAAGATCACCAAAGCCACGATTCCAACCGCCAGCGCAATGGCGCCGAGCACCACACCGGCTGTGGCCATGCCGCTCCCGGTCAGGCCGGGACTGGCCCGCATGTGTTTCTTGGCGGTGAGGCCGAAGGTCAGCGCCAGCACGCCGAACAGCAGGCCGATGCCGGCGAACGATGACAGCAGGCTCAACAGGCCAAAGACCAGGCTGGCGATGGCCATGCCACTGTTGCGGCGGTCAATGGGGGCAATCTGCGCTGGGCCATTCGTGGGGGAGGGCGTTGCCGTGCTTGCGTCCCGACGCTTCGCCGGCATCTGTTTGAGCAACATGACCAGGCAGGCCACGAAGATGAGCAGAGTCGTGATGTTGCCGATGACCCATAGTGCGTATGCAGTAGAGGGTAAATACAGTGAATATCGATGGAGAAGATTGAAGCCTTGGATGGCGTCAATCGGCGATGGGGCAATGAAGAAATAAGTGGTTCGAACTATGCCCAGATGGGGGTTGAGTTGGTTGAGAATCTGAAGGGTCAGGCCAACAGCGCCCGTGCCCAGTAGAACCACCAAGATCCACTTGGCTACTTTGCTGGTGAGGAACATCGCGCAGCCGATGGCAGCCCCATAGACCATGTCCAAGACAACGTTCCAAATCTGGGCTGTCGTTACGATGTTTGACGTTGGGTGCAGGCTCATCACCAGCAGGTTAATGTCGGTAACCAAGCGGGCGATGACGCCAAACATAAGCAGGCTGAGCAAGCCCAGATAGAGCTTCCGTGCGGTCGGTGCGGTCATGCGTGTTGTCCCCTGTGTATGCGCGGAATCGAGCTGATTCGTGTATCTATAATATAGGTATTAAATCTGAATTACCTATAACTCTAACTCAGGTATAGCTTCGAGAGCCGTCCACAAGGTGCGGCCATGAAGCGAACCTCTCTCTACAGCCAGCAACACGCTGTTCTCGTCAGCTATCTGAGAGAGTTGCGCGTGCTGAGGGAACTGACACAGGCCGACGTGGCGCGGGCCATCGGCCGACCACAGACCTACCTCTCCGATGTGGAGAAGGGCAAAAGGGGACTGGATCTTCTCCAGGTCAAGGAGCTGTGTGACGCCTACGGGCTGCCGTTTCCTGATTTTGCCAAGGAATTCGACAAGCGTCTGAAAAAGGCAGGGGTTAAGCCTGCGGCGAAAGCTTCCCGCTCCTAAGAGCTGCTCGCGCTGCTCGCTGTGAACCGCTTTGGCTCACAGCAGGAACAAGGAACGCTTGCGCGCTCAGTGGCGCGTTTCGTTGCTTGAAGCTTCCGAGCGCGTGCAGCGGGCGGGCGTCGGCAGGCTGGCCAGCTCGTTGAACAAGTCGTCACTCTCTGCCCAAACCACACCGGGCAACTCTTCCGCCTTGGCAGGTGCTGGGGCCTCCGTGCTGGTCGCGGCTGGGTCGTGGTCTTCGTCGTAACTTACATTGACCAGCCGCGCCCGCTTGCCGTTCACCGTGCCTTTCCGCTCTGTGAGCTTGTTTGCGAAGTCTGGCTTGCGGCTCAGCTTGCTCCAGAACACAGACTCTTTGAGCGGTTCGGCCCCCGTCTCTGCACAGAAGCGCGCATAAGCGGCGAAGACCTCAGCCTTCGGCGTGTCAGTCCTGTTCGTGCATTCGACGACCTGCGCCACGCGCCACGCTTCCACGCTGTCCAAGTTCTTAG
Source organism: Oleiagrimonas citrea (assembly GCF_012395255.1). Lineage (GTDB taxonomy): Bacteria > Pseudomonadota > Gammaproteobacteria > Xanthomonadales > Rhodanobacteraceae > Oleiagrimonas > Oleiagrimonas citrea. The sequence goes on along the minus strand of NZ_JAAZQD010000002.1, from coordinate 267,171 downwards.
CCTTAGTGATGGCTTGGACGCACAGCTCAGGCCATTCGTGCCGCGCAAGCATGCGCCCGCGCATGACGACGCGCACAGCCCCAGCGAGCAGCCAGTCCAACACAATGGCCGCTTCTTGCTCGAATATGTCGTCAACGAGCATGTCGTTTTGCTCATGCTCGGGCACTGTGTGCCGGAACGGCACAACACCGATTCGCCGCCAGACGCCGTCTGAGTTGTCCCGAACGAAAGGCAGCGAATTGGAACAGATGAGCCATTTGGCCGCTGGCTTGTATTCGACCGCATCGCGGTGCTTGCGCTCAATGCTCAACGACTGGCCGGCAACCAGCGACTTGAAAACGCCCTCGTTCCACTTTCCGTCGCTGACTTCGTCAGTGTAGAAGAGCGACGCGCCAACGATTTTTTCAAGAGCGAAGCGGTCGCCGATTTCATGCAGCGACAGCGAACAAGAGCGCGCATGAAAACGCTTGACCAGCTCGGCCAAGGTGCTCTTGCCGTTCGCGCCACTGCCGACCCACCACGCCGCATGAGAGAAGACGCGCGGCAACAACGACGCGCCGGCCTGCTCCTGGACGAAGGATTGCAAGTCTTCCTCCGGAAGGCAGCGCGCAAGGAAGCGTCCAAAGAGCGAGTCGGCGGGGACGGGTTGGGGCTGGTATTGCTGTCCGTGCTTGGCGTGCGTAGTGGCTGCGATGGCATAGGTCAGGCCAAAGGTGGGGTCTGGCGCATGTGCGTGAATCGTACCGTTCGGCAGGATTTCAAGCGTGGCATCGTTGCATGGAATCAGCGTGCGGCGCACGTCGCGCTGAGGGAGCGGCGCATCGTTGCGCAGTTCAAGAATCGCTGTATCTGCGCAGGTTGTCGCTGTGTTCTTGTCTGCCTTGTCGCTGCTTTCAGAAAGAAGCCATTTGAACGCAGCATCCACCAAGCTGCCTTTTCCTTTCATCGGCAGCGCTGACCAGTGCGAGCCGGCCCACTTGTAAGCAATATCGAGTTCACCAGCCAGCCTCCCGGCAACAAGCCCGGCGAGGCAATCCCCGGCAAATCGTGCTTCTGTTTTGTATTCCATCCCGCGTCTATTTAGCGTTTGTTTTTGTGGGTGATTGATGTTGACAACATTGTTTTGTTGTGTATTCTGTTGTTTAGACATAGTTTTTCCTTTATTTGATTGTTGACCCCGCCCGCATTGGCGGGGTTTTTGTTTTAGTGCTTCTTCTTTTCTGTCTGTTGCGCGAGCACTCCGCGCAAATACTCGCTGACCGACTGCCCAGCCGATGCCGCCTTCTTTATAATCGCAGCGCGCACGGGTGCAGAGACACACACTGTCAATCTTGCATATTGATGCTTTTGAATTTGTTTCATTTCTTTCCCCTTATTTTCAGGTTTTGGTATATATACCGATAACCCACCAAAATAGTATGTCAACCCCATTTGTGAAAATAATTTAATTTTCTTTCTTTCTGTAATGCGTCCGGGGTGTCCGGGTATGTAAACCACCCCGGACACCTTCGAAACCCGCGCCGTTGTTGACTTCGTCCGGGGTGTCCGGGGTGTCCACCCGTTTTAACTTTTGTATGCGCATGCGCATGCGCGGGCGCGGGCGCGCCCGCGTAATAAGTTGTTAGGCCCGGACACCCCGGACACCCTGGACAAATCCAGTGTTTATAAGGCTTTCAGCCCGTCCGGGGTAAAAATCGACCCCGGACACCCCGGACACTTTGGCTTTGTTTTCGGCTTTTCTTGTGCGCTTCGTCACGCTTTCAATCGCACCTCAGCGCGTTAGCGCTCTCCCATTTTCCAAATAGCTTGGGGGTTGGGTGGTGAAACCCCCATCAAAGGCACAAAAAACCCCGCCTTGGGGGCGGGGTTCGTTCTCTGGTGGGTAAACTTTCAAACCACCCTCACATGAGCAAAGCGGGGAAAGGAGTAAACCACTTTGCTTCTTCACTCTAACGCGCGTTTCCCTCTTGTCAACGCTTCTAAAACTGTTATGAATAAATGAGTCTTCATAAAAATAAAAAGGAGGAAGACATGAAAACGAAAAACAAAATCACACGCCCCTCGCGCGGCTACACACTCGTTGAACTGCTGATCGTCAGCGGCATTGTTGCCGCTGTTGGCGTTGGCGCGCTGACTGCTTACATTCATGCGAGCAGAAACACGCAAACGCACGAAAGCGCGCAAAGCGTGCAGAGCATCGCGCAAGCCGTTCACGCTGTTTACGACGCTGGCGGAAACTACGACGGCTTGAGCGCGTCTGACTTGCTGCACGCCGGCCCCCGCTTTGACTCTGCAAACATCGCGCCGAACGGCGACGCGCTCGTGAACCGCTTCGGCGGCGCAATCACGCTTGAGCCGGCCAGCGCGGGCGCGGCGTTCACTCTGACGACGACGCAAGTGCCCCGCGCCAACTGCGCGGGTGTCGTGGCACAGACACAGAGCGGCTTTGGTGCTGTCAGTGTGAACGGCAAGGCCGTGAAGTCAGACTTGCTCACTTACACCGCGCCCGCTGCTGCTGACGCTTGCAGCAAAGACGTGAACACCATCGTTCTAACTTCGAAAGCTAACGCGCCGCAAGCTGCCTCAGCCACTCCGCTGGGCAGCGGGAACGGCGGCACGCTGCCGGCGCAGCCTCAGCCACTTTCCGCCTCTCTCCCGCCGCTTCAGAACACGTCCGTTGGCGCTCTCGCTGTCGCACAGCCAGCAGCGCCGCAAGTCGTCGCATACGCCACGGCACCGCCAGCGGTCGGCTCAGCAAGCGCGCAAGCTGGCCAAATTTCATCCGCGTCTCTCAGCGCCCCCGCCCCCGCGCTGGCACCAGCCACGGCCACGCCGCCCGCCACTTGCGTGGCTGGCAATACGCTCGTGAGTCAGAAGGCCACAGGCACACAGAGCACCGGCAAAACGCAAAGCGCTTCTTGCCCGAGCGGCTACACTGGCAGCAAGACGCAAACGCAGTTTGCGACTGTCTACGCCGACACCTACCAACAAACCACCTGCCCGGCGGGCGCGTGGGGTTCGCCCAGCACGAGCACAAGCACGACAACGAGCAGCGGCGCGCCTTATAGCTGGCAAACGACAAGCAACACCTGCAAGAGCGCCACGCCGTTGCCTTCGAATGTGTCGCTCAAGTTGGCGATGTGGGGCGGAGAAATCGACATTACGCCGACGACTTCAACAGCCTCTTCGTATGAAGTCGGCGTCTCTTGTCAGCCCACTGCCACGGCTCCAGCGCATTCGCACAGCGTCAGCGCGTCGAGTTGGTCGCAAGCCGCTTCAACGATGTTCGTGCCTGAGTCTCATTTGAAATACAGCGACTCTTACATTGCTGGCACACTCTCGATCAGCTCTTGCACCTCCGGCGTCGTGACTTACCCAGTCAAATACTGGGTTCGGGCCTGCAACGCGGGCGGCTGTTCGGACTGGTCAACGCTTGGCGCGATGTGCTCTTGGAACCACTGCTAAGCGCCCCGCCGCTGGTTTTGCTGTCCTGTTTTTCCTCCGCATGGGAGGCTTAGAAGTAACAGACGAAACCGAAAGATTCGGCAAGTCATTTTGCCACCGAGCAAGGTGGAAGACAGCAACCGGGGGCCGCGAAAGCGGCCCCCTTCTTGTGTGCTGGTTGGGCCTCAAATGAGGCCCCGGCTCGCCATGCTGGTGCAGCCTTCGGTCCCGACCACGATGTGGTCAAGGATGCGAACGCCCACCAGCTTCAGCGCAGAGCGAAGCTCCTCTGTGATGTTGCGATCGGCGCGACTGGGTTCGGCCATCCCGCTGGGGTGGTTGTGGGCCAGGATGGCGGCGGCTGCGTTGCACTCAAGGGCAGCGCGCACCACTTCACGGGGATGGACTGAGGCACCGTCAACGGTGCCGTTAAAGAGCCGCTGGCAGTCAAGAATGCGGTGGCGATTGTCGAGCCAGAGGACGTGAAATTCCTCGTGAGGCAGACCCGCTATGCGCATGCGGAGAAAGTCGGCGGCATCGGCGGGGTCTGAGATGGCCCCGAGCCGTTCGAGCTTGCTGCGGAGGAACTGTTCGGCGGCTGCGAGTATGTCCGTTTCGGTGGTCTTGCCGGTGAGGCGGTAGTTGCCGGCGCTGTCTTTGGCGATGCCCATGTCTTGTCTCCCCGACGCGGGATTGCGCCGTGGGTCCGACAAGAGCGAAGCGGGAAAGGCAGACAGCACCTGGAAGCGACCGCACTGCGGTCGATGGAAGGCGGGAACAACGTGGACGAGGCCCTGCGCCTTGCTCATGCCGACGCGAAGCGATGATGGCCCACGACAGGCGCAAGGCTGCGGCGGGTGATGGTGGGTGGAGTTCAGCACGCGCGACCAGCTGTGGCGGCGCGCTTACGCCTTCGCCCGCGCTGCGAACAACTGCGCGCCTGCAACGCTGGGGGCTGCTCGAACTGGTCCGCGTTGCAGGCGATGGGTTCGTGGTCGATGCTGTGACGCTTCACCACTCCAAGCAAAGGGCCCGCTAATGCGGGCCTTTTTTTCGTGATGCGGGTGCGAACACTTGGGCCTTGGTAGGCTTGCAAGCTGACAATGTGGCAGAACTGTTCAGCGCTCAATTATGGGAGGAGCAAGAGATGCCAGACAACATCGAAATCGTGAGGGATGTTGCAAATCGCGCCATGGAACACATCGAAACGATACCAGCGGCAATGAATCGATTTTCATATGGCGCGAGAAACCCGCGAATTGATTTAGCCGCCAAGCTCTCTCGTGCTTCAGTTGACTATGGCAGAGCCATCACCATTCTGGCAGCGGACTGCTACTTGGACCTTGGCGCACCAGCCTTAAGCTTGCACCGCATGCAGCTTGAGCAATTACTCCGCGCGGCCTTTTTTGCAGGGCCAGCGTCTGAGGAAGAAGTCGAATTTTTCATCCGCAATGACAAATTGCGCTGCCGACCGCGAGCAAACGGCAAAACCTATCCAATGACCCTCAATGAATTGGCTGAGATTGTAGAACCTCAGCTAGACGAAGAAGTCGAAGGAAGGTTGCCGCGAATAGTCCGAAATTCCGCACAAAACCTAAATCCCTTAATCCATGGCGGCCATGCCCTCATAAACCTTTATTCGGGTCCAGATGGTCTCGTCGGTTTCCACGCAGGGCCCGAGGTAATGTGGAACACCTTGGACAACGCCGTGGGCTTTGCGAATTTCTCCCTAGCAATAGCGGCCAAAATTTCAGTCAATACTAGGGAAGAAGTCTCTGAAATCCTGCAAGAACCGTTCGCAAGCCTGCATCGCTGGCAAGAACATATCAGGAGTAGGAGAGAAGCCGGCGCGGATGCCTGAGAGCTACTTCGCCCGCGCCAAAAGCGCCGCCGCCAGCGTTTCATTGAACCCCACCTCATCAAGCGCCGCCAGCGCGCCGACCAAGTCGCCCCCAGCACCTGGTGGCGCGCTTTTGCCCTTGCGCTGGCTCTCGCCCGCGTAGAGTTTCGCGCCCAAATCCTCGGCCTTCGCGTTGAAGTAGCGGGCCAACATCTTCAGGTCATCGTGACCGCTGATTTTCGCCGCTTCCAGCGGGTTCAGCACGCCAGCGATTTCAGTGATTCGCGTATGCCTCAAGTCGTGCAGGCGCACGCCCTCAACGCCCGCTTGCGCGCAAATACGTGTCCACGCTTGGCTGAGCGTGTCAGCCGCAACGCGCTCGCCCGCGCTGGTTTGAAACACTGGTGCGGCGTCGCTGTAGTGCCCTGCTTCTTGCTGCTCTCGTTTGAGCATTTCGAGCATGTCGCGCACATCTGGGCCGAATGGGACGCGGCGGTTTTTCGGGCGGTAGCCCGGCTTTTGCTTGTTCTTCGTCTTCGTGTCGCGCAAGTGCGCAACACCCGCCTCAAGGTCGATATCTGGCCAATCGAGCTTGACCGCCTCGCCCCTGCGGGCCGCCGTGTGGCGACAGAAGAGCAGGGCGGCTTTGGTGCCGCCGTGGATGTTGGAGCGCGCCAAGGCTTCGCTTATGCGCGCTTCTTCGTCCGCCTCAAGCGTGCGCTCTCTGCCTGTGTGCGGGCTGGGCAGGTCCAGCGCTTTCCAATCTGCGCAGGGGTTCGCGCAGGGTATGTCCCACTCCGTGCGCGCTCGCTGAAACAGCTTGGAGCAAAAGCTGATGACATGCCGCACGCTGTCCGCCGAAGCCGGACCGCCTCCGCGTCCTCGCAGCTTGAGCGCCAGGGCGTCGGGGTGGCCGGCGAAGTGGGCCGGCTTGAGGTCTGTGAGGCGCAACCGCCTCAGCTCTTCAAACCGCGTCTTGCCCGTGTTCTCGCCTGTAGTTGCCAGCCCTAGCAGCATCCGCGCGATGCTGAGCGCGTTCTTGTCGTAATGGTTCAGCGCGCCCGCGTTGGCTTCTTTCTTCGCTGTGAGTTCGTTGAAGTAGCGCTTAACAAGATCGCCAAATGTCAGATGATCGGGAAGCTCAGCGGCGGGCTTGTCGTGTTTGTGCAGCGCTGCCCACTCGCGCGCCGCGTAGGCTTCAGCGTTGGCCAGCGCTTTGCCCTTGTCGCCCGGCATGTCGGGGTCGAACGGGTAACGCACTGTTGGCAGGTATCGCTTGCGCCCGTCGGGGTCCGTCCAGCGTATGCGAACCTCAAACCTCGGGCGGCCATCAGTGCGCTCGTAGACGCCGCGCACGCCCCGCCGGTTCTTCTGCTGCCTTGGCATGCTGTATCCTACCCCGCGCTATGCGAGTGCTATTGCCGGTCCATTTGTCTCAGAAATGTCCCAGCTTTTGTGGCGGATAGCAAGAAAGACAATTAATGCTAGAATCATCAAGCATTTATAGCCGTGCCGGCATAGCTCAGTTGGTAGAGCAACCGCCTTGTAAGCGGTAGGTCCTCCGTTCGAGTCGGAGTGCCGGCACCATGTTCGAGCAGAGGGCGTGAGGACGCGTGTTCAGTGCCGCGCTCCACGTTTTCCAGCAGCGCTTTGCTGAATCCGTGTTCTCAGTGGAACCACGGAATCCAGTGCAGGAAGTACGCCGCGACCCAGTACAGGGGCCAGATGCTGGCCAGGAACACGTTCAGTGGAATCTTGATGAACCAGTTCCAGCCTTGGTAGAGGCCGTGTTTGTCGAAGAACATCAGGTAGACGAAGGTCGCGATCGTGCCGACCGTGTACAGGAACGACAGCAGGCGTTTCATGATGGCTCCTCGACTCCCCGGGCAAGGGTGATGATACGTCAGTCCTCGCCGCCACGCGCTGTGCGCGTGCTGTGTCGGGAGGTCGTGGAGACGGGTGCTTTATAATGAACGGCTATGACGCGGTTGCCGACGCGCCGCGCAAACCCAGATCCATGGAGGTTTCATGAACCGATTTCCGCCCATTTCGCTGATTGGCGTACCCACCGACATCGGCGCCGGCCATCGTGGCGCGCTGATGGGGCCGGATGCCCTGCGCGTGGCCGACATTGACAAGGTGCTGCGCGCGCGCGGCCTGGAAGTGGCCGATCGCGGCAATCTCAGCGGCCCGGTCAATCCGTGGCTGCCGCCGGAGGATGGCTACCGTCATCTGGACGGCGTCATCGAATGGAATCGGCTGACCATGGAGGCGGTCTACGCCGAGCTGAGCGAGGGGCGCCTGCCGATCATGATGGGCGGCGACCACTGCCTGGCGACCGGTTCGATCACCGCCGTGGCGCGCTACTGCCGCGAGCAGGGGCGCAAGCTGCGCATTCTCTGGCTGGACGCGCACACCGACTTCAACACCAGCGAGCTGACGCCGTCGGGCAACATCCACGGCATGCCGGTGGCGTGCCTGTGCGGGCACGGCCCGAAGGGCCTGACCGAACTGGGCGGCAGCAAGCCGGCGATCGATCCGTCGATGGTGCGGCAGATCGGCATCCGTTCGGTTGACGAGGGCGAGAAGAAGTTCGTCCACGAGGCCGGGCTGGAGGTGTACGACATGCGCTACATCGACGAGTTCGGCATGAAGCGCGCAATGGAAGAGGCGCTGACCGGTCTGGACAAGAACACGCACCTGCATGTCAGCTTCGACGTCGATTTCCTCGATCCGTCGATCGCGCCGGGCGTGGGCACCACGGTGCAGGGCGGGCCGAACTACCGCGAAGCGCAGCTGTGCATGGAGATGATCGCCGACACCGGGCGCATGGGATCGCTCGACGTGGTCGAGCTGAATCCGGCCTACGACGACCACAACCGCACGGCGGAAGTGGCCGTGGACCTGGTCGAGAGCCTGTTCGGCAAGTCCACGCTGATCCGCGGCTGATCTGCGCAGCCGCATGCGCGGCGCTCTGTCCAGAGCGCCGCGCCAAGCCCCTGTCGTGCGGTGCGATCAGCCGTCGGCCAGCTTGGCGCCCGGCGCGTTCTTGGAAACCGAAGCAATGCCGTTGTCGCGCGCGCGCTCGGTCTCGTACATCTCGCTGTTGCCGATGACCTGGCTGTTGCGCGCCTTCAGCACGAAGTAGTGCTTGCCGTTCTTGGCCGTCTTCTTCTCGAAACGCTTGGCGTCGCCGGCGTTCTTGCGCACCGACTCGATGCCGTTGCGCGCGCCGCTGCGCGAGGCGTAGCCCTGGCTGGCCAGAATGACCTCGCCGTTGCCGGCCTTGAGGTGGAAGTGGGTCTTGCCGTTCTTGGCGGTGAACAGTTCGAACTTGCCTGCCATCGTGAATCTCCCGGTGGTGGAAACGACGTGGATACAAGGACTGCTTCGGATCGCAACCGCGCGGCGATTGCATGGACCATGGTATGCCGTAAACTCAACGGCTGTTTGCGCGACGCAGCATGATTATGCGAGTTCTGACCGGCATCACCACCAGTGGCATTCCACATCTTGGCAACTACGTGGGCGCGATCCGCCCCGCCGTGGCCGCCAGTCAGCGCGAGGATGTGGACGCCTTCTACTTCATGGCCGACTACCACGCGCTGATCAAGTGCGACGACCCGGCGCGCGTGCAGCACTCGCGTCTGGCCATCGCCGCGACGTGGCTGGCCTGTGGCCTGGACCCGGACAAGGCGACGATCTATCGCCAGTCCGACATTCCCGAAATTCCCGAGCTGACCTGGCTGCTGACCTGCGTCACCGCCAAGGGCCTGCTCAACCGCGCGCACGCCTACAAGGCGGCAGTGGACGCCAACACGGTCTCCGGCGAGGACCCGGACGCCGGTGTGACCGCGGGTCTGTACATGTACCCGGTGCTGATGGCGGCCGATATTCTCGCGTTCAACGCCAACCGGGTACCGGTCGGTCGCGATCAGGTGCAGCACATCGAGATGGCGCGCGACATCGCACAGCGCTTCAATCATCTGTACGGGAAGGAGTTCTTCGTCCTGCCCGAGGCGGCCATCGAGGAGCACGTGGCGACGCTGCCGGGCCTGGACGGCCGCAAGATGTCCAAGAGCTACGACAACACCATTCCGCTGTTCGAGGGCGGCGCCAAGGCTACGCGCGCGGCCATCATGCGCATCGTCACCGATTCGCGTGAGCCGGGCGAACCCAAGGATGCCGACGGCTCGGCGCTGTTCACCATCTTCCGCGCCTTTGCTGAGCCGGACGAGACCGCGGCGTTCCGCGCCGATCTTGAGGGCGGTCTGGGTTGGGGCGATGCCAAGCAGCGCCTGTTCGATCGCATTGACGCCGAGCTGGCGCCGATGCGTGATCGCTATGCGCATCTGATGGCGCATCCGAACGAGGTCGAGGAGATCCTCATGGCCGGCGCCACGCGCGCGCGTAAGACGTCCGAGCCGCTGCTGGAAACCCTGCGTGAAGCGGTCGGTCTCGGCCGCGGTGCCGTTCAGGCGCCCGCGAAGAAGGAAAAGCGCAAGAAGAAGGGCAAGCAGCTGCGCATGGTCAGTTTCCGCGAGAAGGACGGCAGCTTCCGTTTCCGCATCCTGGCCGCGGATGGCGAAGAGCTGGCGCTTTCGCGCGGCTTCGCCGACCCGAAGGCCGCCGGTGCCTGCATCCAGGAAATCATGGCCATGGGCGAGACGCTCGCCATCGCGCCGGCCGAAGGCTCGTTCGTGGTCACGCTCAACGGCGAGTCGGTGGCCGAAAGTCCGGTTTTCGCCGACGCCTCGGCGCGCGATGCCGGCATGGATCGCCTGCGTGCCGAACTGGCCGCGCTGGCGGCCGAGGGCAAGGACTGATGGAGTATCTCGGCCTGATCCTGTTGGGGCCGTGGTTGCTCATCCTGGCCTGGGCCTACTGGCGTTTTCCGAAATCCCTGCCGCGCACCGTGGGTCGTCGCCTGTTCGATGCCGGCGTGCTGATCGCGGCTATCGTGGTCGCCTATGCACTGACTCGCTACGGTTTCATGGCGGCGGCCGATCCTGCACGACCCGGCCGGGTCGGTGTCTGGCAAATGGTGGCGCCGGTGCTGTATGCCTACGGCGGATTCTCCCTGGTGCTGTTCCTCGGGCTGTGGCTGCGCCGGATGCGCTGGGGACGGCCCTCGGCTTGACTCCGGCGATTCCCGTTCCGGACAAGAAAAAAGGGGCGCATCGGCGCCCCTTTTTCGTGGCTGCATGCCGGCGCCTGTTCCTGCTACCGGCATCGCGGGTGCGGCTTGTCAGCCGCAGGTGGTGTGGTTCATGTGGTCGGTGCACTGGGGATAGACCGGCTGCTTCGGGAAGGCCGGTGTCCACGGCGGCGGCGCCGGCAGCGTGCGCGGTGCGGCCTTGATCTTCTTCATCAGCATGTCGACCGCTGTCTGCAACTGGGCGTCGTGGCCGCGGTTGAGCTGGCCCGGCTTGTCGTGCACGGTGACGTCAGGTTCCACGCCGATGTTCTCCACCACCCATTTGGAGTGCAGCGAATACATGGCGTTGTCCGACACCGTCAGGTGGCCGCCATCGAGCAGGCTGAACGGACCGTCGTAGCCGCGCACGCCGGCCCAGCTGCGATCGCCGATGATCGGACCCAGATGCGCCTGCTTGAACATGTAGGGGAACATGTCGCCGTTTGAGGCCGAGCCGCGGTTGTAGATCAGCGCCTTGTAGCCGTAGGACGCCGTGGGTCCGGTGAAGGTCCAGCCAAGGCGGGTGGCGAACATGTTGGTCAGCTTGCGCGCGATGCGCGAGAACACGCTCATTTCCAGCGCGTCCGAGCCGCCCAGGTTCCAGCGGTCGTCGAAGACGATGCCCTGCTTGTGCATCTGGCTGGCGTACTGGCGAATGAACTCGTGTGCGCCGGTGGCTTCGAAGTCGTTCAGGTACACATAGCCGACCTTGCCGTTGGAGAGCTTGCTGACCATCTCGCGGTTATGCCGAATCCACGCCAACAGGTGCAGTTTTTCGGCATTGGCGATCGGCTTGACGTGGATGGTCCAGGCCTGACGGCCCGAAGCGTGGCGTGACAGCCGCAAGCTGACGGTGGTGCCGTACGTGCCATTGAGCAGCGCGTAGGGGTTCATCGGCGCTTTCAGCGATTGGCCGTTGATGGCCAGCACGTAGTCGCCGGTGGACACCTTCAGGCCCGGCTGCGCCAGCGGCGCCCGGTAGCCGGGGAGGGTGTTGTCGCCATGATAGATGCGCGCCAGCTTGTAGCGACCGGAGGCCGTGTCGAGGGCGAAATCGGCGCCCAGGTCGGCGGTCTCCGAGGCCGGGCTCTTCCAGCCCTGGTCACCGCCGCCGACATACATGTGGCTCTCGCCGAAGGTGGCGATCATGTTGCCGATCAGCCAGTTGACGTCATTGCGGCTGGTGGCCCGGGGCAGCAGCTTTCCGTAACGCTGTCCCATGGCGTCCCAGTGGGCCTTGACCAGTTGCGGATTGAGGAAATAATCGCGCACGTCGCGCCAGGATTCGCCGAAAATCGTCGCCCATTCGGCTCGCGGTTGGACCCAACGGCGCATGTGCGAAAGGTCTAGTTTTTGCGTCTTGGCTTTCTTGTCGAAGCTGGTGGGACGCAGCACCCAATGTCCCTTGGACTCATACATCAGGGTCGAGTCATCCGCGGACAGGGTCAGGTCCTGGCCGCCGTCGTCCAGGGTCAGGTCCTTGCGCTTGTCCAGATCGTAGGCGCGCAGTTGCGGCTTCTCGCCAGTGAGATGACCGCCGAGGACGTAGTTGGGCTGGGTGCTGTAATAGACCACGCCCTTGGCCGCGCGTACTCGGTCGATATTGGTTGCCGGTACCGGCAACTGCACGGCGCGAGACATCAGTCCTGCGAGGTCGATGTGCAGCGGCCCGGTATGCGTCGATGCCTTTTTCTTGTCGTTCTTCTTGGGTTTGTCGGTGGGCTGGCCGGCGGCCTTGGGCTGACGTGGCGCCAGCGGTGAAGCCGTGTCTTTGTCCAGGGTCGCGGCATACAGGCCGCTGCTGTCGAGATTGGTCGTGCTGCTCCAGTCGCTCGTGCCGCCGGCCAGATTGACCAGGCGGTCGGAGGCGAAGAACAGGTACTTGCCGTCCGTCGAGAAGGCCGGTGCGTCGTCGTCGAACTGACCGCTGCTGATGCCGTGCAGGCTGTGGTCGGTCACGTGGTAAAGGAACAGGCCGCGTTTGCGGTCAGCGAGCATGCGCGAGAAGGCGATCCAGTCGCTGCCGGGCGACCAGGTGACATCGCCGAAGGCCCCGCGGCCGCTACGGTCAGTGGCCACCTTGTAGCGCTTGCCGCTTTGCACGTTCTGCAGCCACAGATGCTCGTCGGCATCAATGTAGGTGATCCAGTGGCCGTCGGGACTCCATGTCAACGGTCCCTGGTAGCTGAGCTTGGAGTCGTGCGTCAGCAGGGTCGGCGCACCGCCGGTGGCATTGCGCAGGGCAATTTCGTCACTGCGGCCTTTGGCCAGGATGTAGGCGATCTGCTTGCCATCGGGTGACCAGGCGGGATCGCGCTCGTCGGCGGCTGGGTCATGGGTCAGGGTCTGTGTGCTGCCATGCTTGGCCGGCACGGTGAACAGCGCACCGCGTCCCGAGAATGCGGCGAGCTTGCCGCTGGGTGCGATGGTGGCGCCAGCGAGCGTCTTGCTGGCATCGGCCCAGTGCGGTTGCGCGTGTTTGTCGTTCATGGGCACGCGCACGTCGATTCGGTGGAGCTGGCCGTCGTTGAAGGTATAGACGTACAGGTCACCGCCGTCGGACAGGGCGATGCCGTCGTGGCCCAGTGTCGGCGAGTCGATGTCGTAGGCGTCGAAGTGGGTCAGCTGAGTGAACTGGTTCTTGCTGAACGAATACGACCACAGGTTCTGCACGCCCTTGGCGCCACGGTCGGAGGTGAAATAAATCGTGTCGCCGTGCCACATCGGCCACACGTCGGCGCCTTTCCAGTGGGTGATCTGGCGGCTTTTGCCGGTCTTGAAGTCGTAGGTCCAGATGTCCTGCGCCTGACCGCCGAAATAGTGTTTGCGGTGGAACGGGCGGAATACGCGGGAGAGCTTGTTGTAGGCCACCTCGGTGCCGCTGGCATTGAACGACAGCGGGCCGGTCCAGGGCAGGGGCAACTGCTTGGGCAGGCCGCCGTCCAGCGGCACGGTGAAGGCGTGCATCACCTGCGGATTGAAGCTGGTGCGGCGCGACAGGAAGACGACGTTCTTGCCGTCTGGCGTCCAGCCCAGCACGATGTTGTCCAGGCTCGTGCGGAGCTTGCCCTCGCCGACCTTGCGGTTGATCGAGTGGTACGTCAGCCGCCGCACCGCGCCACCCGCAGCCGGAACCACGTACACGTCGGTGTTGCCCTGGTACCAGCCGGTGAAGGCCACCCATTGGCCGTCCGGCGAGAAGTGCGGCGCCATGTCGAAGCCGCTGTCGGAGGTGAGCTGCGTGGCGGTCCCGCCCTGCATCGTGGTGCGCCAGAGGTTGCCGCCGGCTTCGAAGACCACGCTGTTGCCGTGCATCGTGGGGTAGCGGATCAAGGCCTTGATCGGGCCATTGGCGGTCGGTGGGGATGCCGCCGTTGCACTTGCTGTCAATGTCAGGCCTGCTGCCATGCACAGGCACCCAATCCATGCTTTCAGCCGTATCGTCATCACGCAATCCTCGCTAAAGAGCCGTGGCCTGTCGCAGGCGCACATCCCTTCTAGCTTTGAATGGCGAGCAAATATCCTCAAGTGGAGGAAGTCATGCGCAGGCGGTGCGGCGCCGCGTGGTGGGCGTTGGTTCAGCAAAAAAAAGAGGGGCCGAAGCCCCTCTTTGCGTGGTGCAGGGATGCGATCGATCGTTACTGCGGCAGCGCCAGATCGTCCAGCAGCGCCTTGAGGAAGCGCGCGGCTTCGCCGCCGGTGGCGGCGCGGTGGTCGAAGGTGATGCTGATCGGCATGCGGCGATGCACCTCGATGCCGCCCATCACCGCCACCACGTCGTGGCTGAGCTTGCCGGCGCCGATGATGGCCACGCACGGCGGCACCACGACCGGGGTCGCGTAGCGGCCGGCGAACATGCCGAAGTTGGACAGGCTGATGGTGTAGCCCGACAGTTCCGAGGATGGGATCGAACGGTCCATCACCTGGTTGCGCAGGCGGTTGATGCCCTGGCGCACGCCGTTGGCGTCGAGCATGTCGGCATTGCGCAGCGCCGGCACGAACAGGCCGTCGTCGGTGTCCACGGCGATGCCGATGTCCACGTGCGGGTGCAGCGTGCGGGTCAGGTTGTCACCGTCGAACCAGGCGTTCAGCGCCGGCACCGCCTTGCAGGCGGCGACGATGGCGCGGATCAGGCGCGCGGTGATGTCCTGCTTGCCGATCCAGGCGTGCAGATCGGCGTCGTCGGCCAGCGTGGTCGGGACCACGTTGGCGTGCGCGTCGGCCATGACGCGGGCCATGTTGCGGCGCACGCCCTTGAGCTGCTCGGGCTGGCCGGTGGCCTGCACGGTCGGCGGCGCGGTGCGCATCGGCTTGCCGGACTGCGACACGGCGGTACGCTGACCGTTGCCCATCGGCGCGGGCGCGGCCGGCGCCGGTGCGGCGGCACGGGCCGGGGCGGCGCCCAGCGGCGCGCTGCCGTCGGCGGCGGCCTGCTTGACGTCCTTCAGCGTGATGACGCCGCCGTCGCCGGTGGCGCGCACGCGGGTCAGGTCGACCTTGAGCTTCTTGGCCATGGCGCGCACGGCCGGCACGGCCTTCACGCCACCGGCGCTGCTGACCTGCTCTACATGCACGGTGTTGCCGCTGGTCATGGCGCCGACCACGGTGCCCTCATCCTCGCGATCGCTGCTGGCGGGCGCGGGAGCCGGGGCGGATTCGGGTGCCGGCGCGGCGGCCTTCTTCTTCGGGCCGTGGCTGTGGCCGGTGTCCTGCGATTCGGCGCGCTGCTTGGCGTTCGGGTCCGGTTCGAAGTCGCACAGGGCGGCGCCGGTCTCGATCACGTCGCCCTCGGCACCGTACAGTTTGACCACCTTGCCGGTGTAGGGAGACGGCACGTCGACGACGGCCTTGGCGGTTTCCATCGAGGCCAGCGGCGCATCGAGCTTGATGTCGTCGCCTTCCTTGACGTGCCATTCGACGATGGTGGCGTCGGGCAGGCCTTCGCCGAGGTCGGGCAGTTTGAAAGTCTTGATATCGGCCATGGTCTTGGGTCCGGATGAAAATGGATTGGGCCCGCCGCCGCGTGGACGGCGGGCGTCACGATCAGCTGACGGCCAGCGTCTTCTGTGCCGCGGCGACGATGCGCTCCACGCTGGGCAGGTACTTCATTTCCAGGCGGAACAGCGGAATGTGCGTGTCGTAGCCGGTCACGCGCTGCACCGGGGCGAGCAGGTCGTACAGGCACTCCTCGGCCAGGCGTGCGGCGATTTCGGCGCCGAAGCCCGCGGTCTTGGGGGCTTCATGCACAATCACGCAGCGGCCGGTCTTGCTGACCGACTCGGCGATGGTGTCGAAGTCCAGCGGCGTCAGTGTGGCGACGTCGATGACCTCGGCGCTGATGCCCTGTTCGGCCAGCTCGTCGGCGGCTTCCAGCGTTTCCTTCACCTGCGCGCCCCAGGTCACCAGGGTCACGTCGGTGCCGTCGCGCAGCACGAAGCACACGTCCAGCGGCAGCGCCTCGCCGTCGTCCGGCACTTCTTCCTTGTACTGGCGGTAGATGCGCTTGGGCTCGAGGAAGATGACCGGGTCGGGGTCGCGGATCGCCGCCAGCAGCAGACCGTAGGCGCGCGCCGGCGAGGACGGAAGGACCACGCGCAGGCCCGGTACGTTGGTGAACAGGTGTTCGTTGGCTTCCGAGTGATGCTCGGGCGCGCGGATGCCGCCGCCCCACGGGGCACGGAACACGGCCGGCACGGACAGGCGACCGCGGGTACGGTTGCGCATGCGTGCGGCGTGGCAGTTGATGTGCTCCATCATCGGGTAGATGAAGCCCTCGAACTGCGCTTCGGCGACCGGCTTCATGCCCTGCACGGCCAGGCCGACCGTGGTGCCGGCGATGGTGGTCTCGTCCAGCGGCGTGTCGAGCACGCGCAGCGGACCGAACTTTTCCTGCAGCCCCTGGGTGGCGCGGAACACGCCGCCGTTGACGCCGACGTCCTCGCCCAGCACGACGACCGAATCGTCGTGCGCCATTTCGTAGGCCAGCGCCTGGGTGACCGCTTCGATGAGAGTGATCTGTGCCATCGGTCAGTGCTCCTTGGATTCCAGCGAGATGGCCTCGGCGCGCTGACGCGCGAGGTCTTCGGGCAATTCGGCGAAGGTGTAGTCGAACATCGCCGTGACCGGCTGGGCCTCGGTTTCCAGGTAGGCGTTGACCTCGTTGTCCATCCACTCGTCGCACTCGGCCTGCCAGGCGTCTTCCTTGGCCTGGTCCCAGACCTTCTTCGACTCCAGGTAGGCGCGCAGGCGCTTGACCGGTTCTTTTGCACGCGCTTCTTCGACTTCGTCGTTCTCGCGGTAGCGGCGCGCATCGTCGGCGGTGGTGTGGTCGCCGAGGCGGTAGGTGACCGCTTCGATGACGCTGGCACCCTCGCCGTTGCGGGCGCGCTCGAGCGCGTCCTCCATCGCCTTGCGCACGGCGATGATGTCGTTGCCGTCGACCTGGATGGTCGGCAGGCCGGCCGCGATGGCCTTCTGCGCCAGCGTTTCGGCACCGGTCTGGATGCTGCGCGGGACGGAGATGGCCCACTGGTTGTTGACGATCACGGCGACCAGCGGCAGCTTCTGCGCGCCGGCGATGTTGATGGCGCCGTAGAAGTCGGCCTTGGACGAGCCGCCGTCGCCGACGGTGCACACGGCCACGCGCTTCTCGTCGCGGATCTTGAAGGCCAGCGCACTGCCAGCGGCGTGCAGGCACTGCGTGGCGATGGGCACCGACCAGGCGAAATCGTGGCGGGCCGGTTCCTTCTGGTAGTCGTTGCCGCGTTCGTCGCCGCCCCAGTAGGTGTAGACCTCGCGTGGCTGCACGCCGCGATACAGCTGGGCGCCGTATTCGCGATAGCTGGGCGCGTATACGTCCTCGTCCTTCATCGCGCTGCCGATGCCGACGTGCGCGGCTTCGTGGCCCAGGCAGCTGGCGTAGGTGCCGAGCTTGCCGGTGCGCTGCAGGGCGATGGACTTGGTGTCGAACACCCGTGTGGAGACCATCAGCTTGTACAGCTCGACCATGTGGTCGAGGTCCTTGGCGAAGGCCGGCAGGTCCTTCTCCTTGACGACCAGCTTGCCCTCGGGATCGAGGTACTGCAGGTATTCGATTTCAAATTTGGCGGCGATGGACACGAGATCCTCCCGGAACGGTGATACGGAGCGGGCCTGCGTCGACACGGCGGGCGAGCGCGTACGCAGTGCGCGGAAACCGGCGCTGCGCGGCCTGCTGGGTTGTTGTGAAGACAGACGATTATCCCACGCCCGGAGGCGCGAGAGGTCGGGAGGCAAGTCGGCGGCCCATCCAGCGGAGCCGGCGCGGGGCTTGCCCGGTTGGCCGCCCTTGATAACAAATCGGCATGCTGCATCGCAAGGTACGGCGCAACATTTGCGCGCGCTGGTCTGCAAGAATTCTGATGGAAAGTCATTGTATAACATGAACTTGAAGACGGCTTTCGGAAATTGGTCTGGTTGCGGCGTACCGGAGGCCGAAACTTGCTGATACGCTTCCGGACTTTCCTTCCGTACGGAAATCGAGCGCCATGGCCGAGCACAATCGTCGCGATCTGGAAGACGGTATCGAGCGTGATCTGGAGCGCCGCCTGACCTATGCCGGCTATCTGCGACTGGACACCTTGCTGTCGGCGCAGGCTCCGGTCTCGCAGGAGGCGTATCACGACGAGATGCTGTTCATCATCCAGCATCAGGTGTCCGAGCTGTGGATGAAACTGGCAATCCATGAACTGCAGGCGGCGTTGCGCCTGCTTCGCGAGGACAAGGTCGGTCAGCTGCTGAAGGTGCTGGCGCGTGTGAAACAGATCCAACATCAGCTCTACGAACAGTGGGGTGTGCTGGAGACGATGACGCCCTACGAATATCTGAAGTTCCGCGACCAGCTCGGTCCCGCCTCGGGGTTCCAGTCGCTGCAGTATCGCTTGCTGGAATTCCTGCTCGGCAACAAGCACGCCGACATGCTGGACGTGTTCGCGCACGATCCCGATGGCCAGGCCCGTTTGCGCGCCGTGCTGGAAGCGCCGAGCCTGTACGACGAGACGCTGCGCTGGCTGGCGCGCAAGGGCCACGATGTGCCCCAGGCCAGTCTGGAGCGCGACTGGACCCAGCCGCACGAGCGCGATGAGGCCTTGCTGCCGGTGTTCGAGCGCATCTACCGCGATCCTGAACAGCACTGGCCGGAATACCACCTGTGCGAAACGCTGGTGGACATGGAGGAGAACTTCCAGCTGTGGCGTTTCCGCCACATGAAGACGGTCGAGCGCATCATCGGCCACCGACGCGGCACTGGCGGTTCGTCCGGCGTCGGCTTCCTGAAGAAGGCACTGGACCTGACGTTCTTCCCCGAACTGCTGGATGTTCGCGCGCAGCTGGGCTAAGCGAACTTTGTGCCAACGTGTGCAGTCTGATCGTGGGCCGCACTCTCACCACGACAGGACCTTTGCATGCATGCCACCGATGACGCCGGTGTTCCGGAACGCCTTCCCCAGGAACGTTTCTGGGGCCACCCACGTCAGTTGTGGATGTTGCTCGGGGTCACGGTCGGGCTGAATTTCGCTTTCTACGGGTTTCGCGCGTTCCTGACGCCGTACATCGCCGATACGTTCTTCGCGCATCTTGGCGCGTCGGCGGCGCAGAAACAGGCCGACCTACTGGCCAGCGGATTCCTCGCGCTGATGTATGCCACGCCCATCATCGGCGGATACGTGGCGGACAAGGTTCTCGGTGAGACACGCGCGCTGGCGATGTCCCTATGGCTGGGCACGATCAGTCTGTTGCTGATGGCCTCGCCGAGCCTGTCCGGTTTCGAGATCGGGTTGTCGTTGTTCGCACTGGCCGCGGGACTCGGGATTCCGCTGACGGTGCTGATCGGGCGCAACTACGCCAAGGACGATTCACGTCGCGAGGGCGGTTATACGCTGTATTACCTGGCGATCAATCTGGGCTCGTTCGTCACCCCGTTCATCTGCGCGGACCTGATCGGCCAGCGCTACGGCTTCCGCTGGGGGTTCGTGGCCGCGGCGGCGGGCATGCTGCTGGCCGCCGCGGTGTTCCAGTGGCGCAAACACAAGCTCGCCCCGATCCTGCCCGACGGTTCGCATCTGCATGGCCGCATGGCGACGGTATGGGTGCTGCTCGCGACGCTGGCGCTGACCTATCCGGTCGCGTTGCTGCTGGCCTACCCGACGGTGCTGCGCACGGCCATGTACGTGCTGATGGCGCTGCTGGTGATCTATTTCGTGGTGCGCTGCATCCAGCGCGGCGACCGCGTGCAGACCCAGCGCTATCTGGCGCTGCTGCTGCTGTTCGTGGCGATGGTGGTGTTCTGGGCGTTGAGCCTGCAGGGCGTGACGTCGCTGAATTTCTTCGCTCGCGATCACGTTGTCGCGCCGTTCCACTACACGCTGTTCCAGTCGGCCAATCCGCTGTACATCCTGCTGTTCGCACCGTTCATGGCCATGCTGTGGCCGTGGCTGCAGCGGCGCGGACGCGATCCGTCGACGCCGCGCAAGTTCGGCATCGGCGTGCTGTTCGTGGCGTTGAGCTACGGCTTGCTGGCCTGGGCGATTTCGCATGCGGCGGGCGACCGCGTGGGCTGGATGCCGCTGGCCCTGTGCTATCTGCTGCAGACGCTGGGCGAACTGGCCCTGTCACCGATCGGCTACGCCCTGGTCGGGCAGCTGGCCGCGCCCGAGGAAGCCTCGCTGGCGATGGGCGGCTGGTTCTTCGGCACGGCGCTGGCCTATCAGCTGGCCGGCTGGATCGCGACGCAGACGGCCTCCAGCGGCAACGCCCTGCAGGGATTCGCCGATTACGGTCACGTCTACGCGCGCCTGTTCTGGGGCGGTCTGGTCGTGGCCGTGGTGTTCCTGCTGGCCGCGCCGGGCATCCGGCGGCTCATGCACGGCGTGCGCTGAGGCGCATCGCCCTCCTGCGGAATCAGACCGGCGCCAACTTGTCCAGGATGCGTGCGAGGGTATCGATTTCCTCGCGGGACAACTGTGCCAGCATCTCGCGTTCGTGATTGCGTGCGCGCGGCGCGACCGCGTCGTGCACGCGCCAGCCTTCCTCGCTCAGGCGCAGCACCGAGCGGCGACGGTCGTTGCCGTGGCGTTCGCGATCCACGCGCCCGGCCTCGACCAGTCGCGACAGCGCGCGACTGACCGCGACCTTGTCCATTGCGGTGTGTTCGGCTACCTCGCGCGCCGACAGCGGCTCGAACCGCGCCAGCACCGCCATCACGCGCCATTCGGTCATCGACAGGCCGAATTCCTGCTGGTATTCGCGAGCAATCGCCTGGCTGACGGTGTTGGACAGGATCGACAGCCGGTAGGGCAGGAACCGTTCCAGTTTCAACGGAGCGTGGTCGGTCATGCGGCGCTGCGCCTTGCAAATGGTTACAGATGAAACTATAACGGCGGTCTGCGATGCGCAAGCCCGCGAACGATCGCCGGTGTGCGCTCATCACCCACTCAAGACACAGGAGCCGCCTCATGAGCGCACAACCCAATCTCGGCATGCAGGTCACCACGTTCGAGAATCCGATGGGCATCGACGGTTTCGAATTCGTCGAGTTTGCCGCGCCGGGCGAGCAGGCGGCCGAGCTGCACACGCTGTTCGAGCGCATGGGCTTCACCGCCGTGCTGCGTCACAACAGCCGTCCGATCACGGTGTATCGCCAGGGCGGCGTGAACCTGCTGGTGAACGAGGACCCGGATTCCTTCGCCGCCGATTTCGCGGCCCAGCACGGCCCGTGCGCCTGCGGTTTCGCGATCCGCTTCCAGAAGCCGGCCGGCGAGGTCTACGACACGGTGCTCGGCAATGGCGGCGAAGCCGTCGAGCACAAGGAAGCCAGCAAGGCGGTGAGCGCGCCGGTGGTCAAGGGCATTGGCGACTGCATGCTGTACCTGGTCGATCGCTACGGCGACAAGGGCAGCATCTACGACGGCGACTTCTCGCCGATCGAGGGCGCCGATCAGAACCCGAAGGGCTTCGGGCTGACCTTCATCGACCATCTCACGCACAACCTGTACTTCGGCAACATGGCGAAGTGGTCGGACTACTACGAGAAGCTGTTCAACTTCCGCGAGATCCGCTATTTCGACATCAAGGGCGCGAAGACCGGCCTGGTGTCCAAGGCCATGACTGCGCCGGACGGCATCGTGCGCATCCCGCTGAACGAGTCGGACAACCCGAAGTCGCAGATCAACGAGTACCTGGACGCCTATCACGGCGAAGGCATCCAGCACATCGCCTGCTTCACCGACGACATCTACGAGACGGTGGAGAAGATGCGTGCGGCCGGGATGGAATTCCTGGATACCCCGGACACCTACTTCGAAGTCATCGACGAGCGCATCCCGGGCCACGGCGAGGATGTGCCGCGCCTGGCGAAGAACAAGATCCTGATCGATGCCGACCCGGAGACCAAGAAGCGCCTGCTGCTGCAGATCTTCACGCAGAACTGCATCGGTCCGATCTTCTTCGAGATCATTCAGCGCAAGGGCAACGAGGGCTTCGGCGAGGGCAACTTCCAGGCCCTGTTCGAGTCCATCGAGCGCGACCAGATGAAGCGCGGCGTGCTCTGAGCGATCTGCGTGCGCTGCGCAGGCTTTCGCGCCTGCGCAGCGCGAGCGGACTCAGTGGAACTTGCCGCTGCTGAGCATGGCCGCGAAGATCGCTCCATACAGCAGGATCATCAGGACGCCGAGAATGATGCCGATCAGCATCAGTACTCCCTGGATCACGAAGTAGCTGCGCAGTTTGTCCAGCGACAGGCGGAAGGCAGCTTCATCGCCGGACGCATGGGCTTGCTCCAGTGCACCGGCGGACTGGTTCAGCAGTACGCCGATCCAGATCGGCAGCCAGGCGATCAGGATGCCGACAATGGACAAGGCGGTGAAGACACCCTGGATGATGAACATGATGCCCAGAAACTTCATCCAGCCCTTGGCGCCGGCCAGCGGCGTGCTGAGGTCGCGCACGATGGCGCTGCGGTCGTCGTTCATGGATCGAGCTCTCCCCTCGGTTCGAAGTGGCGCGGCCCCCCGGCCGTCAGCTGTCCTCAAGAGTAAGCGGGCGGGCATGGGGTCGCAACGCAGGTTCGTGATTCACCCTTCAATCCAGTACGCCTTCGGGCGCGGAAGGAATCTCCCAGCATGAACAGCACATCCCTGCAGTACCAGACCGGTTTCGGCAACGAGTTCGCTACCGAGGCGGTGCCGGGCGCATTGCCGGAAGGGCGCAACTCGCCACAGCGCGTGGCGCATGGCCTGTACGCCGAGCAGATTTCCGGCACCGCGTTCACCGCGCCGCGGCACACCAATCGCCGCAGCTGGCTGTACCGCATCCGTCCCGCGGTGATGCATCCGCCGTTCGAGCCGCTGGCGCACGCCACGCTGCACAACCGCTTCGACGAGGCGCCGGCCACGCCCAACCAGCTTCGCTGGGGGCCACATCCGATGCCGGAGGGCGATGCGGATTTCGTCGACGGCCTGTTCACCATGGCCGGCAACGGCGGCCCGGCGGCGCAGACGGGCATCGGCATCCATCTGTATGCCGCCAACCGCGACATGCAGGATCGCTTCTTCTACGACGCCGACGGCGAGCTGATGATCGTGCCGCAGGCCGGTCGTCTGCGCATTGCCACCGAGATGGGCGTGCTGGAGGTCGAACCGCAGGAGATCGCGGTGATCCCGCGCGGCGTGCGCTTCACGGTGACGCTGCCTGACGGCGGCGCGCGCGGCTACGTCTGCGAGAACTTCGGCGCGATGTTGCGGCTGCCCGAGCTGGGGCCGATCGGTTCCAACGGCCTGGCCAATGCGCGTGATTTCCAGACACCAGTCGCGGCCTACGTGGACGAGGAAGGCGAGTTCGAGCTGGTCGCCAAGTTCCAGGGCCAGCTGTGGCGCACGACGCTCGGCCACCATCCGCTGGACGTGGTCGCCTGGCACGGCAACTTCGCGCCGTACCGCTACGATCTGCGCCGCTTCAACACCATCGGCTCGATCAGCTACGACCATCCCGACCCGTCCATCTTCACCGTGCTGACCTCGCCCAGCGCCGTGCCGGGCACGGCCAACATGGACTTCGCCATCTTCCCGCCGCGCTGGCTGGTTGCCGAGGACACCTTCCGTCCGCCGTGGTATCACCGCAACATCGCTAGCGAATACATGGGGCTGGTGCACGGCGAGTACGACGCCAAGGAAGCCGGCGACGACGAGGACGGTTTCGTGCCGGGCGGTTCGTCGCTGCACAATTGCATGAGCGGGCACGGTCCGGACGCGGCCAGTTTCGAGAAGGCGTCGGCCATCGACACCTCCACGCCGCAGCACATCACCGATACCATGGCCTTCATGTTCGAGACCTGCGCGGTGATCCATCCGACGCGTCAGGCCATGGAATCGCCACGGCTGCAGTCGGATTACTACCGCTGCTGGCAGGATCTCAAGAAGCATTTCAAGGCGCCATGAGCGCCGCAAGCCACACCCAGAAAAAGGATTCGCGATGAAACTCGGTTCCCTGAAAGCCGGCGGCCGCGACGGCACGCTGATCGTCGTCAGCCGCGACCTCACCCGCGCCGTGAAGGCGGACGGCATCGCCGCGACGCTGCAGGCCGCGCTGGAGGACTGGTCCAACGCCGCGCCGCGCCTCAACGCGTTGTACGACGCGCTGAACGAGGACAAGGCGGACGGCGCGTTCGATCTCGACGAGACCGCGCTGGCCTCGCCGTTGCCGCGTGCCTACGAATTCCTCGACGGCAGCGCCTACCTGCCGCACGTGGCGCGCGTGCGCAAGGCGCGCGGCGCCGAGGTGCCGGAGACCTTCTACACCGACCCGCTGATGTACCAGGCCACCAGTGCCGGTTTCCTGGGGCCGCGCGACGACGTGGTCGTGCCCAGCGAGGACTACGGCATCGATCTGGAAGCCGAGGTCGTGGTGGTGGTCGACGACGTGCCGATGGCATCCACGCCAGCCGAGGCAGCCGAGCATATCCAGCTGATCGGCCTGGTCAACGACGTGTCGCTGCGCGGCCTGATCCCGGCCGAACTGGCCAAGGGCTTCGGTTTCCTGCAGTCCAAGCCGCGTTCGGCGCTGTCGCCGGTGTTCGTCACCCCGGACGAGTTGGGCGACGCCTGGCAGGGCAACAAGCTGCATCTGCCGATGCGCACCTGGATCAATGGCGAGTGGTTCGGCGAGGCCGAGTGCGGCGTCGACATGCAGTTCGACTTCGGTCAGCTGGTCGCGCATGCGGCCAAGACGCGTCCGCTGTCGGCGGGCGCCATTGTCGGCTCCGGGACCATCGCCAACGAGGACACCTCCAAGGGTGCTTCCTGCCTGGCCGAACAGCGCACGGTGGAAAAGCTGCGCGACGGCGAACCGAAGACCCCGTTCCTGAAGTACGGCGATCGCGTGCGTATCGAGATCACCGACAAGGAAGGCAAGAGCATCTTCGGCGCCATCGAGCAGACCGTCGCACCGATGCGCTGAATGCATCACGCCGCCCGCACCGAACCATAGTGCGGGCGGTCTTTGCGCCTCGACTTGACCAGAGTCAAGGTCGCCGAGGAGCGTCGAGCGCAGACTGCGCTCCATGATGAACGCCACCGACGCCCCCGTTTTCGATTCCGAACTGATCGCACGCTACGACAGCAGCGGTCCGCGTTACACCAGCTATCCGACGGCGCCGCATTTCGTCGACAGTTTCGACGAAACGGCCCTGCGCACGGCGATCCGCATCTCCAATGAGGAGCCGATTCCCAGTTCGCTGTCGCTGTATGTGCACGTGCCGTTCTGCTTCAGCCCGTGTTTCTACTGCGGCTGCAACCGCATCATCACGCGTGATATCGGACGTGCCGACGCCTATCTGGAGCGGCTGTACCGCGAGATCGAATTGACCGGCGAGTTGTTCGACCGCGACCGCGTCGTGCGTCAGCTGCATTTCGGCGGCGGTACGCCGAACTTTCTCGATCTGCCGCGTATGCGCGAAGTGCTGCACGTACTGGGCAGCCACTTTCATCTCAGCGGCGATGCGCATCGCGAGTTCGGCATCGAGATCGATCCGCGCTACGTGGACACGGACTACATCCGTGGTCTCGGCGAAGCGGGCATGAACCGCATGTCGATCGGCATCCAGGATTTCGACCCCGAGGTGCAGCGCGCCGTGAACCGCGTGCAGAGCGTGGAGCAGGTCGCTGCCATCATGCGTGCGGGGCGTGAATGCGGCTTCGGTTCGATCAGCGTGGATCTGATCTACGGTCTGCCGCATCAGACCGTGGAACGCTTCACGCGCACGCTGGACCAGGTCATCGCGCTGGGGCCGGATCGCATCGCGACCTACAGCTATGCGCATCTGCCGGAACTGTTCAAGGCGCAGCGCCGGCTGGAGCGCGAGGCGCTGCCGGACGCACAGACCAAGCTGGCGCTGTTCGGTCGCACGCTGGAACGGCTGACCGCGGCCGGCTACGTCTATATCGGCATGGATCACTTCGCCCGCGCCAACGACGACCTGGCCCGGGCGCAGCGCGCGGGCACGCTGCAGCGGAATTTCCAGGGGTATTCGACGCACGGCGATTGCGATATTGCGGGTCTGGGTGTCAGCGCCATTGGTCGCGTCGGCTCGACCTATAGTCAGAACGCGCGTGATCTGCCGACCTATTACGCGGCGCTCGATGCGGGCCATCTGCCCGTCGTGCGCGGGCTGCAATTGAATACGGACGATCTGGTGCGGCGTGAACTCATCGGCGAGCTGATGTGTCACGGCGAGGTCGACAAGGTCGCCTTCGGCGATGCGCACGGACTCCGTTTCGACGATTATTTCGCCGAGGACCTCAAGCGTCTTGCGCCACTGGTTGCGGACGGTCTGGTCTGCGACGCTACCGATGCCTTGCGTGTCACCGCGCGCGGACGGTTGCTGATCCGTCACGTGGCGATGTGCTTCGATGCCTATCTGCGCAGCAATACGACATCGACCAAGTACTCGCGCGCCATCTGAGCGAGGCCGCTGGGGCCTGGCTGCCCCCGTGCGCTTGGTTGATGCTGCCATGTCTGATGTTGCGGATTCGACACGGCGCGCGATGAGTTCCGGTCTGTCTGTGTGTGCTTTTGCCGTACCGACGCCGTCTCGGGCGCATGCGTTCCGGTGGACTGCACCAAGCTGAAACGGGCCGATCTGCATGGCCTGATTGAACATGTCGGCCTGTTCCTGGCCGGCACGTATGCATAGCGCCGGGGGGCGTGCCCGTCGTCAGCGCGCGCTGTGCTTCGTCGCCGCGATTGCGGTCTTCCTGTTCATGGTCAGTGCGGCGCGCGCGCATGCGCCGCTGGGTATCTTCCGTTTGCTGATCCAATGACGCGTCCGACGCGCACACGGTTTACATCGGACCGGTTGGTCCCCATATGCTGAGGGATGATCGCTGTCCCGATTCTCCGGGATAGTGCACCCATCCAACCCACCCCAAGAGGTACACGATGTCCCAGGTCACATTGCAAGGCAATCCGGTTCGCGTCGATGGCGATTTTCCGTCCGTCGGGGCCGTGGCGCCGGATTTCACATTGGTCGACAAGGAACTGAACGACATCGCGTTGGCCAGTTTCGGCAGCCGGCGCAAGGTATTGAACATCTTCCCCAGCGTCGACACCGGCGTGTGTGCGGCTTCGGTGCGGCGTTTCAATGAGTTGGCCGCGAGCCTGGATAACACAGTGGTGCTCTGCATCTCCGCCGACCTTCCGTTTGCACAGGCGCGCTTCTGCGGCGCCGAAGGGCTGGATCAGGTGCAGACACTGTCGACGCTGCGCGGCGATGCATTCCTGACCGACTACGGCGTGGCCCTTGCCGACGGTCCGCTAGCGGGCCTGGCCGCGCGTGCGGTGGTGGTGCTGGACGGCGACAATCGCGTGCTGCATGCGCAGATGGTGCCGGAGATCGCCCAGGAACCCGATTACGACGCCGCGCTCGCCGCGCTGTCCTGATGTCTTCCGGCCGGCCGTATCAATGCGGCCGGCCGCGTTCCCAGCGCCCGGCCAGCGGCACGCCCAGGTCGCGCCCGCGCGGTCGCAGGCCCATGCCCAGCATCAGGCCATGGCCGATGCGCTCGGCCAATTCGATCATGTGTGCGGCGGCGGAGGCCGGGAGTAGTGATTCGACGGTGTCGCGCCACAACGTCAACCAGCGCGTGAAGTGCGACGAGGTTGCTGGCAAGTCGCGATGCAGCGCCATCGGGTTGCCGCGGTAGTCGCCGGCGCGCAGCGCTGTGCTGCACCAGAAATCGACGAGCCTGCGCTTGTGCTCCGACCAGTCGCGTACGCGTGACTCGAACACAGGACCGAGTTCGGCGTCTTCGCGTACGCGGTCGTAGAAGCGGTCGACGAGGATGGTCAGGGCGGGTCTGTCGAGGCCGGGAATGTCGTTCATGGCGATAGGGTAGGGAGCGTGTCGACACGTTCGCGTACGTCGATCGCACACGCCATGATCTGCGTCAGACGATGTGCGCGGCGAAGCTGGACGGCTTGCCGTCCCAGGGTTCGAAATGGCTGCGGCCCGGGCGGTCCACCGAGTGCTGGGGGCCACGCCGGGTCATTTTCAGCGCCTTGCGGCCTTCGAGCCA
The DNA here is from genome assembly GCF_012395255.1 of Oleiagrimonas citrea. Classification (GTDB taxonomy): domain Bacteria; phylum Pseudomonadota; class Gammaproteobacteria; order Xanthomonadales; family Rhodanobacteraceae; genus Oleiagrimonas; species Oleiagrimonas citrea. Next base: position 239,087 of record NZ_JAAZQD010000002.1, on the reverse strand, counting down.
GAGCGAAGTCAGGTTGGTCACGCGTTCGTCGCGGCACAGCAACGCGTGCTCCCCGGCATCGTCGAATGCGGCCAGGGTCACGCCCTTGAGCGCGGCGCTGAGCAGGTGCACGCGGCCGTCGCCGTGCATGTCGGCGGCGGCGTGAGCGAAGTCGAACCAGTTCGGGTTGCGCGGGTTGTTCGTCTGCACCGGCAGCGTGTGATGGGTCGGCTGCCCTGCGCCGCACAGCACCAGCACCTTGTCAGCGGCGCGTGCCAGCGCCGCATCGCTCAGCATCGGCGCGTTGCTGTGACCCTTCTGACGAGCACGCCGGCCGCGAATGAAGGCTTCCGCGTCGCGGAGAAAGCGCGATTGGAATTCGCTTTTGTCGCGGACATTGGCCTGCCAGCGCCCGGGGTCGAACAGATCGACGTCGCGGCCGTCCTCGTCCACCGCGGCATGCGTCCAGGAGGGCGTCATCTGGTACACGGACGGGAAGGTGCGGGCGATGCGCCGGTAATCCTCGTCGGTGCCGAACCAACCGTCCTTCTCGCCGACCACCAGGGCGTAGGGCGCACCGATCGCGCCGCGGAACGGTGGGGCGATGAACACGATGCGGCCGACGCCGGCGAATGGATCGCGTGCGTTGCGCAGCGCCAGCGCCGAGCGCAGCAGCAGGCCGCCCAGGCTGTGGGTCACGAATTGCAGTTCGCCGGAGCGTCCCGCGGCCCGTTCGCGGCCGGTCAGTTCGTCCATTGCGCGTACCAGTGCGGCAGCGGACATCTCCAGCGGTTTGCGCCAGTCATAACTGAACGTGTAGACCGGCTCGGGCTGCTTCCACGCGCGCAGCTTGCTGACGATCGCTCCGTAGGCGTAATGGAGCAGCCGCGAAGGACGCATCCAGTGACCGTCCTGGGCGTCGTAGCGACCCTCGGCCAGGCTGAAATCCAGTGGGTCTTCCAGCACGTCGCCGATGGCCATGTCTTCCAGTGACCAGCGGTGCGGCCAGTCCATCGGATAGGTATCGACGAGTTCGGAACCCTTGATGCCCGGAAGAAAGACGATGGCCACGGTGTGGAATCCTGGAGTGGGTGCTCAGTGGACAGGGCGCAGCACGCGGAATTTCTGGGCGTTGTGGACGATCGAAACGCGCAGGTAGCGCGTGCCCTCGCTTTCCGCGACCGAATTGGCCAGGGCATGATCGAGATAGTGTCGAAGCATGTCGTCCATCGATGCCTTGGGCACGGCGTCGAGCAGCCAAATCTTTCCGGGCTTCCCGTCGGGCTGGAAGGCAACCATGTACTCGGCCATGCCGTTGACGTTGACGTTTTCCGATGCGTCGACGCCGGCAGGATCCTGCACGAGTCGAGTGCGGCCGGTGCGGCGATCCTTGTTGTAGGCGTCGATGCCGCGTCGTATCGAGGTGTCGAAGCGCGCGACCATAGCGCCGACGTGCTTCGAAGCGGCCTTGTCGATCTTGCCGCCGGCATCGGTGATGCGCTTGATCAGGTTCGACGCATAGGCCGAGTCCTGGCCGCGCTGATCGCGCTGCAGTGCCAGGGGGTCGTGATACCGGGCGTACATCTGCGCCCAGACCATGGCCTGCGCCAGGCGACCGGCCTGCAGTTCCAGCTCGCCGAGCTTGGCCATGGCCATGACGTCGCCGTGCACGGCCGCGTTGCTCAGGAGGATGCGCGCCTGGCTCAGATCGCGCTTGACCGGAGAACCCTTGATCCCGGCTCCCTGCCAGTAGAACGTCCCCGCCAGATCCTGGGCGCGGACCTGGCCGCTGTTGGCCAGCGCAATCATCTGCGCGAACAGCTTCAGGCGCGCGGCGCGGGGAGCGGAAGCATCCAGCATGCGCGGGTTGAATCCGTTTTCCGTGTAGGACGGAGCGGGTTGTGCCATGAGTGGGCCGGTCGCGGCCAGCAGGATCAGGGCGAGAGAGGCGAGCAAGCGGGTCTTCACGCGCACGGCGAATCCTTCCTTTTGTTGATGTCGATAAAAAAACCCGCATGCCGAACGGCATGCGGGTTCACTTTATCGCTTTCCGGCGTTGAGAAAAACGGCGGTCGGCGGGGTGCCTCAGCCGGCGTTGACCAGCGCCACCGTCATGTCGAGCATGCGGTTGGAGAAGCCCCACTCGTTGTCGTACCACGACAGGACCTTGACCAGGGTGCCGTCCATGACGCGGGTCTGCGTGGCGTCGTAGGTGGACGAAGCCGGGTTGTGGTTGAAGTCGACCGACACCAGTGGCTTGGTGTTGACGCCGAGGATGCCCTTCAGCGGACCGTCCGCAGCCGCCTGGATCACGCTGTCGATCTCTTCCTTGGTGGTTTCGCGCGCGGCGACGAAGGACAGGTCGACGACCGACACGTTGATGGTCGGCACGCGCATGGCGAAGCCGTCCAGCTTGCCGTTCAGTTCCGGCAGCACCAGGCCGACCGCGGCGGCGGCGCCGGTCTTGGCCGGAATCTGGCTCATGGTGGCCGAGCGGGCGCGGCGCAGGTCCTTGTGGAAGACGTCGGTCAGCACCTGATCATTGGTGTAGGCGTGGATGGTGGTCATCAGGCCGTGCACGATGCCGATGCCGTCGTGCAGCGTCTTCGCCAGCGGCGCCAGGCAGTTGGTGGTGCAGCTGGCGTTGGAGATGACCTGATGGTCGGCGGTCAGCTGGTCGTGGTTGACGCCGTAGACGAAGGTGCCGTCGATGTCCTTGCCGCCCGGCGCGGAGATGATGACCTTCTTGGCGCCCGCGGCGATGTGCGCGCCGGCCTTTTCCTTGGTGGTGAACAGACCGGTGCATTCCAGCACCACGTCCACACCCATCTCGCCCCACGGAAGCTTGGACGGATCGCGCTCGGCGCAGACCTTGATGCGGTCGCCGTTGACGACGATGTCGCCGCCCTCGACGCTCACCTCGCCCGGGAACTTACCGTGCGCGGTGTCGTACTGCGTCAGGTGTGCGTTGGTCTCGGCATCGCCGAGGTCGTTGACGGCGACGATCTGGATCTCGTTCGTGCGTCCGCTCTCGTAGAGCGCGCGGAGCACATTGCGACCGATGCGGCCGTAGCCGTTGATGGCAACCTTGATGGCCATGGAGCAGCTTCCTCTGATGCGGTGAAGGCGAATACGGCCCCGGAACGGACCGCGCAGATGGCCATTTTAGCCGGAACGGACCGCGCGCTCACCCCACGCGGTCCTATCGTCTCCGGACGGTTCAACCAGCCTGTAGTTTCGCGCGCACCACCGGCTCCAGTCGGTCGAGTCCGGCTTCACGACCGGTGGCGATCGCCTCGTCGACGGACTGGCCGTCGATCCATCCGGCCTTCAACGCCACCAGTGCGCCGACGCGCTGGCCGCTGGCGCAGTGGATCAGCATGCGGCTGACGTCGTGCTGCTGCGTGGCCTGCGCCAGCTTCGCGGCGGCATCGCGCGTCAGGTCGTCGGGGTTGGCGACGGGAATGTGCACATAGGTCATGCCGTGCGCCTTCACGGCGGCGGCTTCGTCCCAGCCGGCCTGTTCGGCAAGCGGGCGCAGGTTGATCACGCATTCACCTCCCTCGCGGGCGAAGGCGGCGATCTGCTCATCGGTGGGCTGGCCGCCGCAGTAGGCGCCAGCGCCGGGGCGGCACTGGTTCGGAGCAAAGTGAAATTCGTTGTTCATGCGTTCTCCGCGAGCTGGGTGTGAATCAGTTGTGCACCGGTGCGCAGAGGCCGGCCTCTGCGTCCGGCGCGCAGTAGATGCCGTACAGGGTGGCGATGATCTGCTGTGCCGGTCCGGTTTCCAGGGCGTACCAGATCGACTGCGATTCGCGCCGGGTGCGCACCAGATGGTCTTCGCGCAGACGCGCCAGATGTTGAGACAGGGCCGACTGGCTCAATTCCGGCAGCTGCTCGTTGAGTTGACCGACCGACATCTCGCCGTTGACCAGCAGGCAGAGCAAGCGCAGTCGTTGCGGATTGCCCAGCGTTTTCAGTAGCCGCGCCGCCTCATTGGCGCGTTCCTGCATATGGGTCGGGTCAAAATCGTCAGGCAGGCCCATCGGGGGCGTTCCTCGCATCAGTGTGACATCCGGCTGTGCCGGCGAGAGGGGAATTTATCACGCTTGCTAAATAAGTAAAAGCTAATTTAGAATTGATCTCACAAAACGCGGGGGATGTCGAACGCGCCCTCCGCGCAACCTGAAGTCCATTCATTCGAGTGGACGCGGAGGAGAAAAGACATGTCCAAGATCGTGGTGTTGGGGGCAGGTATCGGCGGCACGGCCGCTGCGTACGAGCTGCGCGCCGAGCTGGGCAAATCGCATGAGATCACGGTGATCGGCGATGGTCCGCGATTCAGTTTCACGCCGTCCAACCCGTGGGTCGCGGTGGGCTGGCGCCAGCCGAAAGACATCCAGATCGATATGACCGATCCGCTGGAGCGTCGCGACATCGGCTTCATCGACGTGCCGGCCGCTTCGGTGCATCCGCAGGAGAACCACCTGCTGCTGACCGACGGGCGTCGCGTGGACTACGACTATCTGGTCATCGCTACCGGCCCGAAGCTGGCCTTCGAGGAAGTGCCGGGGCTGGGGCCGGAGGGCGGTTTCACCGAGTCCATCTGCACCACGCCGCACGCCGAGGAAGCCTGGGCGAACTACCAGAAGTTCCTGGAGAATCCCGGCCCGATCGTGATCGGCGCCGTGCAGGGCGCGAGCTGCTTCGGTCCGGCCTACGAGTTCGCGATGATCATCGATGCCGACCTGCGCAAGCGCAAGTTGCGCGATCGCGTGCCGATGACCTTCGTCACCTCCGAGCCGTACATCGGCCATATGGGTCTGGGCGGTGTGGGCGATTCCAAGGGATTGATGGAGGCGGAGATGCGTCAGCGCCACATCAACTGGATCACCAACGCGCGCGTGACCGACATCGCCGAAGACAAGATGAAGGTCGATCAGGTCGACGCCGAGGGCGAGGTGGTGAAGCAGCACGAGCTGCCGTTCGCGTACTCGATGATGTTGCCGGCCTTTCTTGGCGTGGATGCCGTGCGCGGCATCGAGGGACTGGTCAATCCGCGCGGTTTCGTGCTGATCGACCCGCATCAGCGCAATCCGAGCTTCAAGAACATCTTCTCGGCAGGCGTCTGCGTGGCGATTCCGCCGGTCGAGGCCACGCCGGTGCCGACCGGCGCGCCGAAGACCGGCTTCATGATCGAGTCGATGGTGACGGCGATTGCGCACAACATCCGTGACGACATCAACGGCGGGCCGGCCGACACGCGCGCGACCTGGAATGCGATCTGCCTGGCCGACATGGGCGACACCGGCGTGGCCTTCGTGGCACTGCCGCAGATCCCGCCGCGCAACGTGACGTGGGCCAAGGTCGGCAAGTGGGTGCATCTGGCCAAGGTGGCGTTCGAGAAGTACTACCTGCGCAAGGTGCGCAACGGCAACACCGAGCCGGTGTACGAGAAATACGTGCTGAAAGCGCTGGGCATTCTGCGTCTGAAGACGCCCAGCTGACGATTCCTGCGAGGAGAACACTGATGAACATCGATCGCGTGGTTCTGGCGTTCGCCGGCACGGTGGTGCTGGTGAGCGTGGCGCTGGCGCACTTCGTGTCGCCCTGGTGGTTGCTGCTGACGCTGTTCGTCGGCGCCAATCTGTTGCAGTCGTCGTTCACGGGCTTCTGCCCGCTGGCGATGATTCTGCGCAAGCTGGGCGTAAGGGCCGGGTGCGCGTTTCCGCGTTGAGTTGTTATTGGCGGCCGCTGTCGGTCCGCGTACATGATTGAAAGGATGAATCCGATGATCCGCAGCACACGACTGGCGCTCGCCGCGCTGTTGCTGACCGCGCTGGCCGGCTGTGGCGACAAGACGTCGCCGCAGACGGCCTCGTCGCGCGCGCCTTCGCTGTCCACCGTGGTGGTCAAGCCGGAGACCGCGCATCGCGAACAGGTCTGGGACGGCGTGGTCGAGGCCGTCAACGAGGTCACGCTGACGGCGCAGACCAACGCGCGCGTGCTGGAACTGCCGTACGACGTCGGCGACACCGTGGCCAAGGGCGACGTGCTGGTGCGTTTCACCGACATCGAGCAGAAGTCGGTGCGCCGCGCCGCGCAGGCGCAGATCGCCTCCGCGCAGGCGAACTTCCGCAATGCCGAGGCGCAGTACAAGCGCATCGCCGAGGTCTTTTCGAAGGGCCTGGTCGCGCGTTCGGATCTGGATCAGGCGCGGATGCAGCGCGACGCCGCGCAGGCGGCGCTGCACGCCGCCCGCGCGCAGTACAGCGAGGCGGGTCAGCAGGTCGACTACACCGTCATCCGCGCACCGTACGCGGGCATCATCACGCATCGCTACGTGCATGTGGGCGAGGCCGTGCAGGCGGGGCCTCCTTCGCCGCAGCCGCTGATCGGACTGGAGTCGCTGAAGGATCTGCGGGTGACGGTGCAGGTGCCGCAGAGCGCCGTCGACGCGATCCGCAACCATCATCATGCCGAGATCATGCTGGGCGACGGCAAGCGCCTGGCGGCGAGCAAGGTCATCGTGTTTCCGTACGCCGACCCGAAGACGCACACCTTCAACGTGCGTCTGCTGCTGGACGGCTCGCATGCATCGCTGTATCCGGGCATGACCGTGAAGGTGGCCTTCGCGGTGGGCGCCGCGCAGCGTCTGCTGGTACCGGTCGCAGCGCTCTGGCATCAGGGCGAGATGACCGGGGTGTATGTGGTGCAGGGCGATAGCGTGCGCCTGATGCAGGTGCGCGTCGGCGAGCGCTTCGGCTCGCGTGTGGAGGTCGTGTCCGGCCTGGCGCCGAACCAGCATGTCGCCACCGATCCGGCGGCGGCGGCGCGGTACCTGTCCAGCGAGCGCGCGGAGCCGAAGGCATGAAGGGCGGACTGGGCTTCTCCGGACGCATCGCGCGCGCCTTCCAGAACTCGCCGTTGACGCCGATCCTGGCGCTGGCGGCGCTGTTGCTGGGCCTGACTGCGGCAATCATCACGCCGCGCGAGGAAGAGCCGCAGATCGACGTCACCATGGCCAACGTGATGGTGCCGTTTCCCGGCGCCGACGTGCATGACGTCGAGAATCTGGTGACCTACCCGCTGGAGAAGAAGCTCTCCGAACTGCAGGGCATCAAGCACGTGTATTCGGTCAGCCGTCCCGGCATGGCCATGATCACGGTCGAGTTCAAGGTCGGCGTGCCGCGCCAGACCGCCATCGTTCGGCTGTACAACCAGGTTTTCCAGAACCGTGATTTTGTGCCGAAAGGGCTGGGCGTCGGGCAGCCGCTGATCCGGCCCATGGGCATCGACGACGTGCCGGTGATGGGGCTGACGCTGTGGAGTGACGATCCGCACCAGAGTCCGACCCAGTTGGCCGAGGTCGCGCATTCGCTGGAGACCGTGCTCAAGCGCATCAAGGGCACGCGTGACGTCTACACCATCGGCGCGCCCGACCGTGCGGTGGTGGTGCAGCTCGATCCCGCGCGATTGGCTTCGTACGGCTTGTCGGTCAACGATCTGTCCTCGGCGCTGAAGGCGGCCAATCTGGTCACCCAGGCCGGCGACCGGGTCAGCCACGATCGCGACATTCCGGTCACCGCCGGCACTTTCCTGGCTGATGCCCATCAGATTCGCCATCTGGTCATCGGCCTGCATCACGGGCAGCCGGTGTTCCTGTCCGATGTCGCCAGCATCCATCGTGGCGCGGACCTGCCTTCCAGCTATGTCTGGTACGGCGCGCCGAAGGGGCGGGCCGGGCCGGCCACCGGCAGCGCCCCGGCGGTCACCATCGCCGTGGCCAAGAAAGCCGGTACCAATGCGGCCGACATCACCACAGCCATCCGCGCGCGACTGAAGGCACTGCGCGGGGTGGTGATTCCCGACAACATGCACGTCACGGTCACACGTGACTATGGCCGCACTGCCACGGACAAGGCCGACAAGCTCATCCACAAACTGATCTTCGCCACGCTTTCGGTGGTGCTGCTGGTGCTGATGACGCTCGGCTGGCGCGAGGCCATCGTGGTCGGCAGCGCCGTCATCATCACGCTGATGCTGACCCTGTTCGCGTCATGGGGGATGGGCTTCACCATCAACCGTGTGTCGCTGTTCGCGCTGATCTTCTCCATTGGCATCCTGGTCGACGACGCCATCGTCGTGGTGGAGAACATCCATCGGCACATGGCGCTGGGCGGACGAAGTCTGCGTCAGGCGATTCCGGAGGCGGTGTCCGAGGTCGGCGGGCCGACCATCCTGGCCACCTTCACCGTGATCGCGGCGCTGTTGCCGATGGCCTTCGTGTCCGGCCTGATGGGGCCGTACATGCGGCCGATCCCGATCAACGCCTCGGCCGGCATGCTGCTGTCGCTGGCGGTGGCGCTGATCGTCACGCCGTGGCTGGCGCTGAAGCTGCTGCGCCATCACAAGCACGAATCGTCCGAAGGCGGCAGTGACGGCGATCACCATGTCGCTGCGCCCAAGGGCAGTCGTCTGCACCGGCTGTTCCATCGCCTGATGCACCCGTTTGTCTCCGGCGAGCGCGCGGCACGCCGCCGCCGGGTCCTGTTCGCGGTCATGGGGGCGCTGGTGCTCGGTGCGGCTGGACTGGTCGTGGTCAAGGCGGTGATCCTGAAGATGCTGCCGTTCGACAACAAGTCCGAATTCCAGATCGTGGTCGACATGCCCGAGGGCACCACGCTGGAGACCACCAACGCGCTGCTCGGCGATCTGTCGCGGGTCATCGCCAAGGTGCCGGAGGTGAAGGCCTACCAGGGCTATGCGGGCACGGCGTCGCCGATCACCTTCAACGGACTGGTGCGCCAGTATTACTTGCGGCGCGGCCCGATCGTCGGCGATCTGCAGGTCGAGTTGGTCAACAAGCACGAGCGTGACCGCCAGAGCCACGAGATCGCGTTGGCCGTGCGTCCCGCGCTACAGAAGATCGCCAAGCGGTTCGGCGCTTCGCTGAAGGTGGTGGAGGTGCCGCCGGGACCGCCGGTGGTGGCGCCCATCGTGGCCGAGGTCTACGGCCCCGACTACACGTCCGTGCGCAAGGTGGCGCGGGGGCTGGAGAAGGACTTCAAGGCCAACCCGGACATCGTCGACGTCGACACCAGCGTCGAGGCCGATTCGCCGCGCGAGATCGTGGTGGTCGATCGCGCCCGCGCCGCGCGACTGGGTCTGAGCCAGGCCGCCATTGCGCAGACCCTGCGCACGGCATTGTCCGGCGAGGACGCCACGTATGTGATGGATGGGCACGCCCGCTACGCCGTGCCGGTGCGCTTGCGCCTGTCCGCCGCGGATCAGGCGTCGCTCAGCCATCTGCTCGCGTTACGCGTGCGTGCGCGCAGCGGCAAGCTGGTGCCGCTGTCGGAAGTGGTTTCGGTGCGCAAGGCGAACTGGGAGAAGGCGATCTACCACAAGGATCTGCTGCCCTACGCCTACGTCACCGGTGACGACGCCGGTGCTACCGACAGTCCGCTGTACGGCATGTTCTCGCTGGTCGGCAAGCTCGACGACAGCAAGATCGATGGCCACAAACTGTCGCAGTACTTCATCGATCAGCCGCCCAGCACCACGCACTACGCGGTGAAGTGGGACGGCGAGTGGCAGATCACCTACGAGACCTTCCGCGACATGGGCATCGCCTATTCGGTGGGTCTGATCCTGATTTACCTGCTGGTGGTCGGTCAGTTCCGCAGCTACGTGGTGCCGCTCATCATCATGGCGCCGATTCCGCTGACGGTGATCGGCGTGATGCCTGGCCATGCGCTGCTGGGGGCGCAGTTCACCGCCACTTCGATGATCGGCATGATCGCGCTGGCCGGCATCATCGTGCGCAACTCGATCCTGCTGATCGACTTCATCAACCACGCGGTCAGTGCAGGACGGCCGCTCAGCGAGGCGGTGATCGACGCCGCTGCGGTGCGCGCCAAGCCGATCGTGCTGACCGGCGTGGCAGCAATGCTGGGTGGGTTCTTCATCCTGGACGATCCGATCTTCCAGGGCCTCGCGGTCTCGCTGATCTTCGGCATCCTGGTGTCGACGGTGCTGACCCTGCTGGTCATTCCGCTGTTGTACTACGCTTGGCTGCATCGCCAGGGCGAGCATCCGCGCTTGCCGGGCACTGTGGTCGAGGAGGACTGAGCATGAGTGATACGCAGACGTTCGCCCTGTCGCTGGAGCAGGTCGACAACTACGAGTTCCGCGTGCGTTTCGACGACACGTCGGTGCCCGATCTCCTCACTGACGAGTCCGCGCCGCTGGGCGGCGACGCCGGGCCGAATCCGTCGCGCCTGCTGGTCACGGCGGTGGCGAACTGTCTGGCCGCGAGCCTGCTGTTCGCCCTGCGCAAGTTCAAGAACGATCCGGGGCCGTTGCGCGCCGAGGCGAAGGCGACCATGGACCGCAACGACAAGGGGCGCTGGCGGGTGGCACGCGTGGCGGTGGACCTGCAGCTGTCCGACGCGGCCGAATCGCTCGAGCATCTGCCGCGCATCCTCGAGCAGTTCGAGGACTTCTGCATCGTCACCCAGAGCGTGCGCGAAGGGGTTGAGGTGGACGTGCGCGTCACGGACGCGCAGGGCGCCGTGGTGCACTGAACGCGCATCACGGCGGCGTCACGGGGCTGTGCAATAATCGGCCACTTGTCTCCCACCCGATCCCGTCCATCATGTTCAGACGTCTTCGTTCGCTCGCCGTGGTCGCGGGCCTGCTGCTGGCCGCTCCGGCCGCCTTTGGCTGGGGCCCCGAGGGGCATGCCATCGTCGCCGACATCGCGCAGCGTCACCTGACGCCCGCGGCTGCCGCCGAGGTCCACCAATTGCTGGCGCTGGAAGGCAAGACGCGCCTCGACCAGGTTTCTTCCTGGCCGGACGAGATCCGCCGCGATCATCCCGAGACCGGACCGTGGCATTACGTCGACATTCCGTTGCGCGCGCCGGACTACAGCCGCCGTCGCGACTGCCCGCATGGCAACTGTGTCGTCGCCAAGCTGCCGCACTTCGTGCGTGTGCTGGCAGACCGCAAGGCTTCGCCGAAGGTGCGCCTGGAGGCGCTGAAGTGGGTCGTGCATCTGGTCGGCGATATTCACCAGCCGCTGCACAACAACGATCACGACGACAAGGGCGGCAACACTGTCAAATTGGTCTACTTCGGTGAACAGACCAACCTGCACCGGATCTGGGACACCGGCATCCTGGAGCAGGCCACAGGGCTGCGCATGAAGCCGGACTACAGTTTCGATCACGCCGCCACGCGCAAGCTCGCCCTGGGCATGGATCACGACATCGGCGCCGCGCAGCGCGCGCGCTGGACGCCGGCGCATGCCTGCAAGAATATCGATGCGGAAGCCGTGCGCTGGTCCGACCATGCGCATACGCTGGCACGCGATGTCGCCTACGCCGACCTGCCCGCGCGTCGCGTCGGCGACTGGGCGAAGGGCTACCAGGCCAAGGCCTGGCCGGTGGTGCGTACGCAGCTGGAGGCCGCCGGTGTGCGTCTGGGCGCCGTGCTCAATGCCGCGCTGCGCTGAGCGCATTTTCCGAATTTCGACGTAGCAAGGCCGACACCCGATCGGCCGTTCCGCAGGACAGTTTCATGACCCAACAGATTCGCCGCACCAAGATCGTCGCCACCCTCGGTCCCGCCACGGACGCGCCCGGCATGCTCGAGGCCATTCTCGAGGTCGGCGTGGACGTCGTTCGCTTGAACCTCTCGCACGGCACGCACGACGATCATCGCAAGCGCGCCGCCGCAGTGCGTAGCGTCTCCGCTGCCGTGGGTCGCGAAGTCGGCGTGCTGGCCGACCTGCAGGGACCGAAAATCCGCATCGAGCGATTCGCCGATGGTCCGGTGCAGCTCGAGCAGGGCGCGGCCTTCGTGCTCGATTGTCGCGACGATGCGCCGCCGGGCGATGCCACGCGTGTGGGCTGCAGCTACCTCGGTCTGCCCAACGACGTGTCCGAGGGCGACATGCTGTTGCTCGACGACGGCCTGGTCGCACTCGAGGTGAAGCATGTCGAGGGCACCGAGATCCACACCGAGGTCTCTGTGCCGGGCAAGTTGTCTGATCGCAAGGGGCTGAACCGCCAGGGCGGCGGTCTCAGCGTCGACGCGTTGTCGGACAAGGACCGGGCCGACATCAAACTGGCCGCCGAGATCGGCGCCGACTTCCTTGCCGTGTCCTTCGTGCGCACCGCGCAGGACATGCACGAGGCGCGTCGCCTGCTGCGTGAAGCCGGCGGCGAAGCCTCGCTGGTGTCCAAGATCGAACGCGCCGACGCGATTCCGGTGCTGGGCGAGATCATCGAGGCCTCGGACGTGGTGATGGTGGCGCGCGGCGACCTGGGCGTGGAGATCGGCGATGCCGAACTGCCCGGTCTGCAGAAGAAGATCATCCGCGAGGCACTGCGTCTGAACCGCGCGGTCATCACCGCGACGCAGATGCTGCAGTCGATGGTCGAGGCGCCGATTCCGACCCGCGCCGAAGTGCTCGACGTGGCCAACGCCGTCATCGACGGCACGGATGCGGTGATGCTGTCGCAGGAGACCGCGGCCGGCGCGCATCCGGATCTGGCCGTGCAGGCCATGCGCCGTATCTGCCTGGGAGCCGAGCGTCAGTTCGAGCCGCAGGACGATCTGCGTGCGGAATCCCACAACCTGGATCGCAGCGATCAGGCGATCGCCCTGGCTGCGGTGTTCCTGGCCGCGCGGCTGGGGGTGCGCGCGATCGTCGCGCTGACCGAATCCGGCGCCACCGCGCAGTGGCTGTCCCGCTACCGTTTCGCGGTGCCGATCTACGCGCTGTCGCCCAGTGCCGAGGCGCGTCGCCGCATGCTGGTGCTGCGCGACGTCAAGCCGATCGCGTTCGACCATGGCCGCATGGACCCCGCGCACTCGGCGCGCGCCGCGGTGCAGAGCCTGTTCGAACTCGGCAAGCTGCAGCAGGGGGATCGCGTCATCCTCACGCACGGCGATCACACCGGTCACGGCGGCGGCACCAATACGCTGAAACTGCTTCACGTCGGGGCCCAGGGCATCGCCGAGAGTCTGAAGGACCTGTGAAGACCCATATCCCGGCTGCCGTCGCCGCGCTCCGCGCGCGCTAGACTGAAGCCGGAGATCCATCTGCCGGAGGCATGCCATGCATCGCACATCTTCTGTTCTGCTCTCGCTGATCGGCGCCATTCTGGTCGCCGCGCCCGCCTTTGCCCAGACGCGCACGGTCGCGCCGGACCGGCTGCCCGGCTATTGGAACATGACCAAGAGTCAGGTCGACGGCCAGATACCCAATGTCGGACGAAAGCTCGACCAGCCGGGCTGTGCGTCGGTCAGCTACCTGATCGGCAGCGACGGTGTACCGCGGGACGTGAAAGCGCGCAAGGTCGTGCCCGCCGACAGCGACTTCGGCGCCATCGCCGTCAGCCTGGTGCGCAATTTCCGCTACGCCGCCAGCAGCGACAACACCGCCGATGTGCCGGTGTCGACCTATTACATCGTACGTTTCAACATGCCGCGCGACGCCGCTGCGCGCGAGGCCCTGCTCGCGCGGTGCAAGCTGCCCGGTTACGACAACGGCTGAGTGGGTCGGCGGCGGCGGTGAAGTCGGTCGTCAGGAAGGTCGAGAATGGCGCCGTTCTGGCCTATAATCCGCGCCTTTCCCACCCCATCCCAGGGGTGGTGTCCACGTTGCCAAGCGGTCTGACCGCAGTCACACCGACGGAGTCGTCATGAGCATCGAAGATCTGGAAAGCATCGCGCAGGCGATGGTCGCGCCCGGCAAGGGCATCATCGCCATCGACGAATCCACCAACACCATCCGCAAGCGCCTGGAGTCGGTGAACGTGGAGAACACCGAGGAGCATCGCCGCGCCTACCGCGAGATGCTGCTGACCACGCCGGATCTGGGCGATCACATCTCCGGCGCGATTCTGTATGACGAAACCTTGCGCCAGTCCACCAAGGACGGCGTGCCGTTCACGCGGGTCATGCGCGAAGCCGGCATCATCCCGGGCATCAAGGTCGACATGGGCGCGAAGCCGCTGGCCGGGTTCCCAGGCGAGCTGGTGACCGAAGGTCTGGACGGCCTGCGCGATCGCCTGGCCGAGTACGCCAAGTTGGGTGCGCAGTTCGCCAAGTGGCGCGCTGTGATCGGCATCGACGAGGACAGCCCCAGCTCGACCTGCATCGAAGCTAACTGCCACGCTCTGGCGCGCTATGCCGCGCTGTGCCAGGAAGCCGGCATCGTGCCGATGGTCGAGCCGGAAGTACTGATGGACGGCAACCACGACATCGACCTGTGCTATGAAGTCACCGAGGCCACGCTGCGCAGCCTGTTCGGTGCGCTGTACGAGCACAACGTCATGCTGGAGGGCACGATCCTCAAGGCCAGCATGGTGATCTCTGGCAAGAACTGCGAGCAGCAGGCCAGTCGCGAGGAAGTGGCCGAGGCCACCGTGCGCTGCCTGAAGTCCACCGTGCCGGCTACGTTGCCGGGCATCGTGTTCCTGTCCGGCGGTCAGTCCGACGAGGACGCCACGGCGCATCTGAATGCCATGAATCAGATTGGTCCGCATCCGTGGCCGCTGTCGTTCTCCTACGGCCGCGCCATGCAGCAGGCGGCGTTGAAGCTGTGGGGCGAAGACATGCGCGGCAACTATGCCTCGGCGCAGAAGACCGTGGCGCAGCGCGCCCGCGAGAACGGTCTGGCCGCACTGGGTCAGTGGGAAGGCTGATCGCGTTCGATTCGATCCGGTTTTCACATAACAAAAAGGGCGGCCTGCAGGCCGCCCTTTTTGTTTTCCATCGACGCAGGTCGATCAGAAGCGGTACTCGAAGTTGACGGTGTAGACACGGTTGCCGATGTCGATGCCGTACTTCTTGATCTTGTAGTAGTCGAAGTTCACGCCGAGGCTGGTGTGGCGGCTGAAATCCACGCCCGTGCCCACGCCGGCATACCAGTCGGTGGACTGCTTGCTGTAGGAATAATGCTGCGTGGTGCCCATCACGGGAACGTCGCTTTCCTTGTAGTGCACCTTCCACATGAACAGGCCGCCGCGCGCCGAGATGTACCACATCTTGGTCGGGTTGAAATGGCCGTTCAGGCCCAGCGTCCAGCCGTCTCCGGACAGCTTGGCTTTGGCCGAGCGGTAACCGGTGCCGTACAGGTCGCTCGCGGAGAGCGAATCGGTGATGCCGCCCAGGTCGACATAACCGGCTTCGACGCCGATGAACTGGGAGCGCCAGCCGGCATTGACCTGGAAGCTGGTGTCCGAGTCACTGCCCAGGTCGTAATTGTCGTACGTCGCGTGGTAGTGGGCCGAGCCCGCGCCAGCGTTGACGAACCAACCGGTGAGATCTTTGGCCTGGGCAGATGCCGTCACGCACGCACCTGCGCACAGCAGCGCGAGCGCCGTCATTTTCTTGTTCAAGATGAATTCCCCTTATGTAGTAAGTTCCGTAAACATCCCGACCTTGCGTCGGGTTCCGTCCTTTCCGTGACGGTAGGTGGATTCTAGATCAGCGCTGTGTGGCTCACAACACCTCTTTAACGAATGCACATGAAAAGAGGCGGCCTTGTTGCCGCCTCTTTTCGCATGTCGACGACATATGGCCGGACTCAGAAACGATATTCGAAATTCACCGAATACATACGGTTGCCAATATTCAGGGAATCTTTTTTCATCTTGTAGTAATCGAAATTCACGCCCAGACTGACGTGACGATTGACATCCATGCCGGTACCGACACCCGCATACCAGTCGGTGGAGCGGTTCGTGGACGAATATCGTTCTGCCGTGCTGCCGGTAGGTACGACGGTTTCATTACTTCGGGCTTTCCACATGAACAAGCCGCCGCGCGCCGAGACATACCATTTATCGGTCGGATTGAAGTGGCCGTTCAGACCCAGTGTCCAGCCATCCGTCGACAGCTTGTAGTTCACCGAGCTGTAGGGCGTGCCGTACGGGTACTTTGCAAAGTCGTTTGAATCCAAAGAATTGTGGAGGTTTCCGAGATCCACATAACCGGCTTCCACGCCGATGGTCTGCCAGCGCCACCCGGCGTTCATCTGGAAGCTGGTGCTCGAGTTGCTGCCGTCGACCTTGAAGCCATTTAATTTCGCATCGTAATGAGGGGTGCCGACGCCTGCATTCACGAACCAGCCATTGGGGTTCTGAGCCTGTGCCGTGGCGGTGGCGCAGATTCCTGTGCACAGCAGGGCAAGCGTGATCATATCTTTATTCAAAGCGATCTCCTTATCTTCATCGTTATCGTTTCTTGGATGGCTGGTCGGTTCAGTTGAGTGCCGGCTTTTGATTTTTCTTCAGACTGCGGGTAGTCATCCGCAGGAACAAGGAGCGGGCATTATGAGGCCACGCTCCTTGTTGTGTTGCCAACGCAATATGTACGGTGCAACCGAAGAGTGGTCTTAGAACCGCGCTTCGAAGCGCACGGCGACCTGGTTGCTGCTCAGGTCCAGATGCGTGCCCTGGTCGTTGTACTTGTCGTCCATGTAGTTGTAGTTGAGGCTCAGGCTGGTGTTGTTGGCGAAGTCGTAGCCGAAGCCGACGCCGGAATACCACGTGCCCTTGGTCTTGCTGTCGCTGTAGCTCAGACCGCCACTCTGGACGCCGACCTTGTTGTGGGCGTTGAAGTAGCCGCCCTGGACCATCAGGAACCAGTTCGGGGTGAAGTTGAACTTGGCGTTCACGCCGGCCTTGGCGCCGGACACCTTGGCCGTCACACGGCTGCCGAGGTAGTTGTCGGCGAAGGTGCCCTGGTTGAGGTAGCCGACCTCGAAACCGACCTGTGCCATCGGCGACACGGCCCAGCGATAGCCGACGTCCATGCCATAACCGGTATCGGTGTCGTTGGAGGCGCTCATGCCCTGCAGGCGGGACTGGCCGGCCTGGACGCTGACGAAGGCGCCGTCGCCGGGCTGTGCAGCCATGCTGATGGCCGGGGCTGCGGCGCCGGCGGCGATCAGGGCGAGAGCGAGCATGTTCTTGTTCATCGTGGAGTTCCTTCTGTGGTTGTTAGTAATGGGCTATGGCGATGGTCGTCGGACGCGATGCGTTCGAGTTGTCTGCGGTGGTTTTTCGAATCATGGCGGAGCGTGCGATGGCCGTGCGCCATGCGGAACCGAGTCGGAGAACCGAGCCCGTTTCGGGGCGCGGAGTATAGCCAGACCGGATCGTCTTTTTTGCAGAACGCGTTCACACAAGCGGGCGAACGCCGTGATGCACGGCGCTCGCCCGTCATGTGCGTCAAGCCGACCGCTCCGGCCGCAGGGGCGCGGGGCGGTTGGTGACGGCGTGGACTGGATCAGAACCGGTATTCGGCGCTGACTGACACCAGATTGGTGCTCAGGTTCACGTGGTCCTTCTTGGCCTGGTAGTAGTCGTAGTTCAGGCCCAGGCTGAAGTTGTTGGTGAAGTCATAGCCGAAGCCGACGCCGCTGTACCAGTCGGTTTTGTCCAGGCTGCGATACAGCGGGTTCTGATCGTTGCTCAAGCCGTGGCCCTTCCACTGGTAGATGCCGGCGCGAGCGCTGGCGTACCAGTTCGGGGTGAAGTTGTACTTGCCGTTCACGCCGAAGGTCCAGCCGTGCAGCTTCGACTTCGGATTGGCGACCACCGGGTTGCTGTTGAAGGCGTTCTTCAGCTTGATGTTGCCGAGGTCGTTGTAGCCGGCCTCCACGCCCAGCGCCGTATTCGGGGCGACGGCCCAGCGGTAGCCGCCGTTGATGGCGTAGCCGGTGTCGTTGCCGTCATACGGACCCTTGTTCAGCTTGGCCTGGCCGACCTTGGCGCCGAGGAACCAGCCGCCGTTGTCGGTGGGGGCGTTCTGCGCGAAGGCGGGCACGGTGGCCATGCCGGCAGTGACGAGTGCGAGAGCAATCAGCGTCTTTTTCATGGGGGATGTCTCCTTCGATCTTTTTTGTGTCGGCTCGGGGTAGCCGGTGGGCGGATGAACTTCGGCCGTCGGCCCACGGCGACGGCTTCGGATGGATTAGATAGGGGTCCGCATGAATGGTTCCAATACCGATCGGTTTAGAATTAAGTGAGCGTTAATCAGCCTGAACAGGTCGCCCGCACGGCGACAGCGACGGTCATATCGGCGACAATGGGCGCTTTCGTTGCCACGCCCCTCGCATTCTGGAGATTGACGATGCCGAACCGCCGCGAACTCGCCAACGCCATCCGCGCTCTTGCCATGGACGCCGTGGAGAAGGCCAAATCCGGCCACCCCGGCATGCCCATGGGCATGGCCGATATCGCCGAGGTGCTGTGGAACGACTTCTACCGTCACAACCCGGGAAACCCGGCCTGGTTCAATCGGGACCGCTTCCTGCTCTCCAACGGTCACGGTTCGATGCTGCAGTACGCGCTGCTGCATCTGGCCGGCTACGACCTGTCGATGCGCGAACTGGAGAACTTCCGCCAGTGGCATTCGAAGACACCGGGACACCCCGAGGCGGCGGACACGCCGGGCGTCGAGACCACGACCGGCCCGCTGGGTCAGGGCGTGGCCAACGCGGTCGGTTTCGCGCTGGCGGAGAAAGTGCTTGCCGAACGCTTCAATCGTCCCGGTTTCGATCTGGTCGACCACCACACCTGGGTGTTCGCGGGCGACGGCTGCCTGATGGAGGGCATCTCGCAGGAGGCCATTTCCCTGGCCGGCACGTGGAAGCTGGGCAAGCTGGTGATGGTCTATGACGACAACAACATTTCCATCGACGGCGAGGTGCCGGGCTGGTTCACCGACGACACCGCCGCGCGTTTCGAGTCCTGCGGCTGGCACGTGATCCGCGATGTCGATGGCCATGACGCCGCGCAGATCAAGACCGCACTGCAGGCGGCAAAGGACGAGACCGGCAAGCCGAGTCTGGTCATGTGCAAGA
This sequence comes from Oleiagrimonas citrea, assembly GCF_012395255.1. Taxonomy (GTDB): domain Bacteria; phylum Pseudomonadota; class Gammaproteobacteria; order Xanthomonadales; family Rhodanobacteraceae; genus Oleiagrimonas; species Oleiagrimonas citrea. The sequence continues at coordinate 220,216 of NZ_JAAZQD010000002.1, read as the reverse complement.
CCCTGATCGGTTTCGGTTCGCCGAACAAGGAAGGCAAGGAAAGCAGCCACGGCGCCGCGCTGGGCGCGGACGAGATCAAAGCGACGCGCGACATGCTGGACTGGCGTCATGAGCCGTTCGAGATTCCGCAGGACATCTACGACGGCTTCGATGCGCGCGAGGCGGGCAAGCAACGCGAGAGCGTGTGGGGCGATCTGCTGGCCAAGTACGCCGAGGCCCATCCCGAACTCGCGGCGGAGTTCACGCGCCGCATGAATGGCGAGTTGCCGTCCGATTGGGCGGCGAAGGCCCAGGACTACATCGCCAGGACGCAGGCCGAGGGTCCCGAGGTCGCCTCGCGCAAGGCGTCGCAGATGGCGCTCAATGCATTCGGTCCGCTGCTCCCCGAGTTGATCGGCGGCTCGGCCGACCTGGCCGGTTCCAACCTGACGATCTGGAAGGGTTCGCGCAGCGTCACCGAAGCCGGTCCGGACGTGAACTACATTCACTACGGCGTGCGCGAATTCGCGATGACCGCGATCGGCAACGGCCTGGCGCTGCATGGCGGCTTCATTCCGTATGACGCCACCTTCCTGGTGTTCTCCGACTACGCGCGCAACGCCGTGCGCATGAGCGCGCTGATTCCGGCGCATTCGATCCACGTCTATACCCATGATTCCATCGGTCTGGGCGAGGACGGGCCGACGCATCAGCCGATCGAGCATGTTGCCAGCCTGCGCTACATCCCCAACAACCATGTCTGGCGTCCGTGCGACGCAGTGGAGTCGGCGGTGGCGTGGAAGGCGGCGATCGAGCGCGGCAACGCGCCGTCGTGCCTGGTCTTCTCGCGCCAGACGCTCAAGCACGAGCAGCGTTCGGACGAGCAAGTGGCGCAGATCGAGCGCGGTGCATACGTGCTGCATGACCCCGCCGACACGCAGTTCCAGGCGATCCTGATCGCCACGGGTTCCGAGGTCGGCCTAGCCATGGAGGCGATGCGTCATCTGGCCGATCAGGGCGTTCCCGTGCGAGTGGTCTCGATGCCGTGCGCCGAGGTCTTCGATGCGCAGCCGCTGGAGTACCGCGAAGGCGTGCTGCCGGGCCACTGCCGCGCGCGCGTCGCGGTGGAGGCCGGGACCGCCGACTACTGGCGCAAGTACGTGGGTCTGGACGGTGAAGTCATCGGTATGACCACCTTCGGTGCCTCGGCGCCGGCCGGTGTGCTGTTCGAGAAGTTCGGCTTCACGGTCGCGAACGTGGCCGACGCCGTGCGGCGCGTGATCGGCTGAGTCTTTCGCTGCATCCGGTCGAGGGTGCGGATCGAATCAATCGGCGTCGTCTGCCACGCTGGCAGGCGACGCGAATCGTCTGTATGTGACGACGAAAGTCCTGGCTTCTTCGAGTGTGTCTGGGTAGGGCACGGTGTCGTGATGGCCGGGGCCGGTGCGAATTTTCTGGAAACGGAATCCGTGTTCGATGAGGAAGCGCACCTTCTTCCACTGTTTGATGTCGTCTTGCCTAGGCGCTTTGAAATGACGGCCGAAGTCGTGCATCGGGCCGCCGCATTCGGGGCAGGGCGCATGCTCCGGCATGTTCTGGAGGTGCACGGGTCTCTTGAATGCCTTGCGGCAATCCAGGCATGCATAGGAGATGTTGCAGGGCATGCAGCGCCTTCAGCGCACAGAGACCATGTCCGCGATGACCTGATCCAGCCCGATACGCCAGTCGGGCAGCGTGACATCGAATGTCTCGCGGATGCGTGCGGTGTCGAGCACCGACCAGGCCGGACGCTTCGCCGGAGTCGGAAAATCCGCGGTGGTGATGGGCTCGACCTGCGGTGCGCGATCCAGTAGACCGGCTTTCGCGGCCCGCTCCATGATGGCGCGGGCGAAACCGCACCAGGTGGTCTGGCCATCGGCGACCAGATGGTAGACGCCGGACTGCGCGCGTCGGGTCGTCGTGTCAGCGTTCAGCCAGCGTCGCAGCACGTGTGCCGTGGTGGCCGCGATCAGGTCGGCCGAGGTCGGGGTGCCGTGCTGGTCGTCGACCACGGTCAGGCGCTCGCGCTCGGAGCCCAGGCGCAGCATGGTGCGAAGAAAATTGCGGCCGTGTGCGTCGTAGACCCAGGCGGTGCGGAGGATAAGGTGATCCGCGCCGCTGGTGGCAAGCGCCTGTTCGCCGGCCAGTTTGCTACGGCCGTAGGCGCCGGCCGGTCCCGTGGGGTCATTCTCGCGCAGGGGGCGATCGCCGACGCCGGGGAACACGTAATCGGTGGAATAGTGCACGACCGGGACGCCGGCCTGTGCGGCCCAGCGGCCGAGCGCACCGACGGCATCGGCGTTCACGCGCTGCGCCAGCGCTTCCTCGCTCTCCGCTTTGTCGACAGCCGTGTAGGCGGCCGCATTGACGATCACGTCCGGTCGCGCGGCGTCGAGAACCGTCGACAAGGATGAAGGTTCGCTGAGGTCGAGCGCGATTGCGGGAGTCGGGCGGTCGAGCGTCCCGTCACGGGTGGCCGCGACGAGTTCGCCGAGCGGAGCCAGCCGGGTCAGCAGGGCCGAGCCGACCTGGCCACGCGCGCCGGTCACCAGAATGTTCATGCAGCATATTCCGGGAGTCGCTCCGCCGTCACGTCGGCCAGCAGCGGCGCGCGCGCGTCCTTGTCCGAGAGCAGCGGGTCGCTGAGCGGCCAGTCGATGCCCAGCGCGGCGTCGTTCCAGCGGATCCCGGCATCGGCCTTGGCGTCGTAGAGCGCCGTGCACTGGTAGGTGAAGGTGGCGTGTTCGGACAGCACGCAGAAACCGTGCGCGAAGCCTTCAGGGATCCAGAAGTGGCGGTGGTTCTCGGCGCTGAGCATGGCGGCGGCCCAACGGCCATAGGTGGGCGAGCCGCGGCGGATGTCGACGGCCACGTCGTAGACTTCGCCTTCGAGCACGCTGACCAGCTTGCCCTGCGGATTCGGCCACTGATAGTGCAGGCCGCGTAGCACGCCCCGCGTTGAGCGGGAGACATTGGACTGCACAAACGTCGACTCGATACCGAGATCGGCGAAGACGGCCTGATTGTAGCTTTCGTAGAAGAACCCGCGTGCGTCGCCAAAGACCTTCGGCTCCAGCACGCAGACCTCCGGGAGATTCGTATCAATGCGTTTCAATGTACGACTCCCTGTTTGACCAGGTGCTTGAGGTAGCGTCCATAGCCGGTCTTGGCCAGCGGTTCGGCGAGTTTCAGCACCTGTTCGGCGTCGATCCAGCCGTTCAGGTAGGCAATTTCCTCGGGACAGCAGACCTTCAGGCCCTGCCGTTTCTCAATGGTGGCGATGTAGTTGGAAGCCTCGACCAGCGAGTCGTGGGTGCCGGTGTCGAGCCAGGCATAGCCGCGGCCGAGCTGCTCGAGCATCAGCGAACCGTCATCGAGGTAGCAACGGTTGAGATCGGTGATCTCCAGTTCGCCGCGTGCAGAGGGTTTCAGGTCGGCGGCGAAGTCGCTGACGCGCTTGTCGTAAAAGTACAGTCCGGTCACGGCGTAGTTGGAACGCGGATCGGTCGGTTTCTCTTCCAGACCGACGACGCGGCCGTCGCGATCGAATTCGGCCACGCCGTAGCGTTCCGGGTCCGTCACGTAGTAGCCGAACACAGTGGCGCCATGCTCGCGCTGGGTGGCGCGACGGAGCAGGTCGGTCAGACCGTGGCCGTAGAACAGGTTGTCGCCGAGGATCAGGCAGCTCGGGTGGCCGTCGAGGAAATCGCGGCCGATGTGGAAGGCCTGTGCCAGGCCGTCCGGGGAAGGCTGCACGGCGTACTGGATGTCGAGTCCCCACTGCGAGCCGTCGCCAAGCAGACGTTGGAACAGAGCCTGTTCGTGCGGAGTGTTGATCATCAGCACTTCGCGGATGCCGGCCAGCATCAGCGTGGCCAGCGGGTAGTAGATCATCGGCTTGTCGTATACCGGCATCAGCTGCTTGCTGACGGCCTGGGTGATCGGATACAGCCGCGTTCCGGAGCCGCCGGCGAGAATGATGCCGCGCGTGTGCTTCATGCCGTCTCTCCTTCGCCCAGGCGCTGCATGCGGTAGCTGCCGTCGAGCACGTGCCGGACCCAGTCCTGGTGCTCCATATACCAGTCGACGGTGCGACGCATACCGGAGTCGAAGCTCTCGCTGGGGGTCCAGCCGAGTTCATTTTCCAGCTTCGATGCGTCGATGGCGTAGCGCCGATCATGACCAGGTCGGTCGGTGACGAAGGTGATCAGCTCTTCGCGCTTGCGTCCGTCGGCGAGCGGCTGATGCTCGTCGAGCAGCGCGCAGAGCGTCTTTACGACGACGATGTTCTCGCGCTCGGCATTGCCGCCGACGTTGTAGGTTTCGCCGACCCGACCGGCGTCGAGCACGCGGCGGATCGCAGCGCAATGGTCGCCGACGTAGAGCCAGTCGCGCACGTTGCGGCCGTCGCCGTAGACCGGCAGCGACTCGCCCGCCAGCGCCTTGTGCAGGATCAGCGGAATGAGCTTTTCGGGGAACTGGTACGGGCCGTAGTTGTTGGAGCAGTTGGTGGTCAGCACCGGCAACCCGTAGGTGTGGTGGAACGCGCGCACCAGATGATCCGAGGAGGCTTTCGAGGCCGAGTAGGGCGAGTTGGGCGCGTACGGCGTAGTCTCGGTGAACTTGCCGGTATCGCCCAGCGAGCCGTAGACCTCGTCGGTGGACACGTGCAGGAAGCGGAAGGCATTGCGGGCGTCGCCTTCCAGTTCGCGCCAGTAATCGCGCGCGGCTTCCAGCAGCGCCAGAGTGCCGACGACGTTGGTCTGCACGAACTCGGCCGGTCCGTCGATGGAGCGGTCCACGTGCGATTCGGCGGCGAAATTGACGATGGCGTCGGGACGATGCTCGCGCAGCAGGCGTGGCAGCAGCTCGCGGTCGCCGATGTCGCCCTGCACGAAAACGTGCGCGTCGTTGCCTTGCAGCGACGCCAGGGTTTCCGGGTTGCCGGCGTAAGTGAGCTTGTCCAGATTCACCACGCGCAGGCCGTCCGCCACCGCCTGCAGTACGAAATTCCCGCCGATGAAGCCGGCGCCGCCCGTTACCAGAAGAGTTTTCATCAAGCTCGGTCCTCAAGCCTTGTCATGCGCGGATGGCATGATCCGCGTCGTGTTATCCGTTCAGTGAAACACACTTTCGCTGAAGCGGGCGTATCGCACGTCCCGCTTCGGACGGCTCAGCGCGCGCCGGTGCCGCGGACGCGTAACGCGGCCACGGCCGGCAGTTCCTTGCCTTCGAGGAATTCCAGGAAGGCGCCGCCGCCGGTGGAGATATAGGACACGCCGTCGGCGATGTCGTACTTGTCGACAGCCGCCAGCGTGTCGCCGCCGCCGGCGATGGAGAACGCGTCCGAGGCGGCGATGGCGCGCGCCAGGGTTTCCGTGCCCTTGCCGAAGGCGTCGAACTCGAACACGCCGACGGGGCCGTTCCAGACCACCGTGCCGGCGGCCGCGATGCGCTCGGCATACTGGCGCGCGGTGTCCGGGCCGATATCCAGGATCATTTCGTTGTCGCCGACCTTGTCGACGGGTTTCACGGTCGCCTTGGCCGTGGCCGAGAAGGTGTCCGCGACGACCACGTCGACCGGAATCGGCACTTCCGCGCCGCGTTCGCGGGCTTGTTCGATGACCTTGCGCGCGGCGTCGATCAGGTCCTTTTCCATCAGCGATGTGCCGACGGCGTGTCCGGCCGCGGCTATGAAGGTGTTGGCGATGCCGCCGCCGACGATCAGCTGATCGACGCGGCCGACCAGATTCTCCAGCAGCGTCAGCTTGGTCGAGACCTTGGAGCCGGCGACGATCGCCAGCAACGGGCGACGCGGATCGTCCAGCGCCTTGCCCAGCGCATCCAGTTCGGCCGACAGCAGCGGGCCGGCGGCGGCCACCGGCGCAAAGCGGATCACGCCGTGCGTGGAGGCCTGGGCGCGATGCGCAGTGCCGAAGGCGTCCATGACGAACACGTCGCACAGTGCGGCGTATTTCTTCGAGAGCGTCTCGTCGTCGGCCTTCTCGCCGACGTTCATTCGGCAGTTCTCCAGTAGCACGACCTCGCCCTCGGCCACGTCCACGCCGTCGAGGTAGTCGTGTTCCAGGCGAACGGGTGCGCCCAGCGCCTCGCCCAGCCATTCGGCGACGGGAGCCAGCGAGGCCGCCTCGTCGAACGCGCCTTCCTTCGGACGGCCCAGATGCGAGAGCACCATGACCTTCGCGCCGGCGTCGCGCGCGGTGCGCAGCGTGGGCAGCGCGGCCTGCAGGCGCTGGGTGGAGGTGATCCGGCCGTCCTGCAGCGGTACGTTCAGGTCTTCGCGGATCAGCACGCGCTTGCCGCGCAGATCGAGGTCGCTCATGCGGATGATGGACACGGAAATTTCCCTCGCAAAACAAGGCCGGAGGCCGTAGAAGCGGACTATTGTCGGCGGCCTCGGTGCGTGGATGCAAATGGATGCCGGCGGTCGCGAGGGCGACAGCGCCGCGGGGACATGCGTAGAATGCCGCGATCTGCACTTTCACCGCATGGCAGGGATCGGGAGCGACCCATGAACAACGATCTGACGCTGTACGGATACTGGCGTTCCAGCGCCGCTTATCGCGTGCGTATCGCGCTGGAGCTGAAGGGACTGACGTACGAGAATCGACCGGTGCACCTGGTGCGCGACGGCGGCCAGCAGCACAGCGAGGACTATCGGCGGATGAATCCGCAGGAACTGGTCCCGACGCTGAAGCACGGTCAGCGTGTCATCACGCAGTCGCTGGCCATCATCGAATATTTGGACGAGATCTGGCCGGACGGCCCGCCGCTGCTGCCGGCGGTGCCGCGCGATCGCGCACATGCGCGGGCCATGTCGCTGCAGCTGGCCTGTGACGTGCATCCGCTGGGCAACCTGCGGGTGCTGCAGTATCTGGAAAGCGAATACGCAATGCCGCAGGTCGAGCGCGAGAACTGGGTCCGGCACTGGATCGAGGTCGGTTTCCACGCGCTCGAGGCCATGCTGACGCAGAGTCCGAACACCGGAACCTACTGCATGGGCGACAGCCCCGGACTGGTCGATATCTGCCTGGTGCCGCAGGTCTACAACGCGCACCGGTGGCGGGCGTCGATGGATCCGTATCCGACTATCCGCCGTATCCACGAAGCCTGCCAAGCGCTGCCGGCGTTCCGCGCCGCGGCTCCCGAGGCGCAGCCGGACGCGGCGCGATAGCCCGTCGTGCCCCGTGCGCTACTCGCCGCGGGGCATGACGGATCCGAGCGTTCCTCAGAACGCTCCGTAGGGGTCGGATTCGCTCAGTTCGGCGCTGTCGTTGCCGCCGCCCTCGGCCAGACGCACCTTCAGCGCCAGGCCGTCACGGGAATCGGCCTTGGACAACGCTTCTTCCAGTTCGATGCGGCCTTCCTTGTACAGCGTGTACAGGGACTGGTCGAAGGTTTGCATGCCGTCCTGCAGGCTGCGGTCCATGGCTTCCTTGATGTCGTGCACCTGGCCACGGCGGATCATGTCGCGGATCAGCGGCGTGTTCAGCAGTACTTCGACCGCCGGAATGCGGCGCCCGTCCTTGCCCACCACCAGACGCTGACTGATGACGGCCTTCAGGTTCAGGGCCAGGTTCATCAGGATGTTCTTGTGCGCCGATTCGGGGAAGAAGTTGAGAATGCGCTCCAGGGTCTGGTCGGCGTTGTTGGAATGCAGCGTCGCCAGACACAGGTGACCGGTCTCGGAGAACGAGATCGCCGCCTCCATGGTCTCGGTGTCGCGGATCTCGCCGATCATGATCACGTCCGGCGCCTCACGCATCGCGTTGCGCAGGGCCTCGTGGTAGCTGTGCGTGTCCAGGCCGACCTCGCGCTGGTTCACGATCGACTTCTTGTGCCGGTGCAGGTATTCGATCGGATCCTCGATGGTGAGGATGTGGCCGGGCTTGTTGGTGTTGCGATGATCGATCATCGCCGCCAGCGTGGTCGACTTGCCCGAGCCGGTTGCACCGACCACCAGGATCAGGCCGCGCGGCTCCATGATGATGTCCTTGAACAGCGCGGGCAGCTGCAGTTGCTCGATGTCCGGGATGTCGCTCTTGATCGCGCGGATCACCATGCCGACTTCGCCGCGCTGCTTGAACACGTTGATGCGAAAGCGGCCTGCGTCCTTCACCGCCAGCGCCATGTTCAGCTCCAGGTCACGCTCGAACTGCGGAACTTGACCCTCGTCCATCAACGAGTAGGCGATCTTCTTGACCATGCCGTTGGGCAGGCCGGTGTTGCCGAGGGGGTACAGCTTGCCCTCGACTTTGATGTTGACTGGAGCGCCTGTCGTCAGAAACATGTCCGACGCCCCCTTGTCGACCATCAGCTTGAGAAAGTAACCGATGTCCATTGGCGACCGTGTGGATTACCTGATTGATGATGATAGATTGTGCGGGTTCACCCTACGCGCAAAACGTCGCAAAGGTCACGTTTTCATGCTCCGAAAGCACGCCAACGCTTCCATCCCGTTCCGCGCCCTGTCCTGGGCGACCGCGACGGCCATCGTAACGCTATTGGCCTCTTGCGCCAGTATACCGCCGCCGACTTCGACCATGAGTCGCGCGCAGTCCAGCTTGCAGGCTGCGCAAAAGGCGGGAGCCGGTGACGCCGACCCGGTCGATCTGGAATTCGCTCGCGGCAAGTATCAGCAGGCGCAGACGGCGCTCGGCAACGGCAAGAATGCGCTGGCGGCCGATCTGGCGAACGAGTCCATCGCCGATAGCCAACTGGCGCTGACCAAGGCTCGTCTGGCCACCTTGCGTGGGCAGATCAGCGCACAGACCAAGGAAAACGCCCGGCTGCGCAAGCAGCTGCTGGAGCGTGCCGCCAAGGCGCGACCGGCGGCCGTGCCGCAAGCGCCATCCTCCTCGGATGTGCAGGAGCTGCCGCAGACCGTGCTGCCTGCGCCGGCCAGCCCCGCGCCCGCCAGTTCGTCCGATGCCGTGCAAGAGGGACAGTAAATGAATCTGCGCATGATCCGTTTGCTGGCCGCCGCCAGCCTGGTTCTGCTGTGTGCCAATGCACTGGCTGCACACAAGGACGATCTCGATGTTCAGCGTCTGACCACCAGCCTCAATCAGCTCGACAACGATCCGAGCCTGGGGCACTACGCGCAGGCCGAGCGCTCGCTGGCCCGCGTGGCCGTGCAGCGTCTGGCGGATGCCAGTTCGCGCGAGCGTCCGCATGCCCTGTATCTGGCCGAGCGCAGCGTCGATCAGGCCAAGGCCTCGGCGCAGCTCGAGGACGCCCAGCACCAGCTCAACCAGCTCGATCGCGAGCACGACAAGATCCTGCTTCAGGCCAGCCGACAGGATGCCGAGGCCACGCGTCGCGAGCTCGAGCGTCAGCGTCTGGAGAACCAGCTCGCGGCCGAAGAGACGCAACGTTTGCAGGCCGAGGGGCAGGCGTATTCCGAGGCGGCCGAGCAGGCGCGCGCGGAAGCCGAGCAGGCCAAGAAGCTGGCGGCGGCGCAGTCGCGCTCCGCGGCGCTGGCGCGCAAGCAGGCCAGTCTCGCCGTGGCCGCCGCGCGCGCCCTTCGTGCGCGCATGGAGGGCATGACCGCTCACCAGGGCAGCAAAGGCAAGCAGATGACCGTGACCGGCGATGCCTTCGCGCCCGGCCAATCGACACTGCGTCCGGAGGCGCGCCAGCATCTGGGCAAGCTGATCCAGTTCGTGAAGAGCCAGCCGTCCAAGCCGATCCGCATCGAGGGCTACACCGATGCCACGGGTTCGGCCTCGGCCAACAAGGCGCTGTCGCTGCAGCGCGCACAGGCTGTGCGCAATGCCCTGATCGCAGCCGGCGTGCGGGCGTCGCGCATGAGTACGGTGGGCATGGGCGAAGCCGATCCCGTCGCCTCCAACGCCACGGCGTCCGGTCGTGCCATGAACCGTCGAGTCGTGGTCATTCTGCGCGATCAGTAGGCGGTTTCGGCCGCTGCGGCCTATGGTCGCGGCGGCATTGCAAGTGCATGATTTAACGCGTTATTCACACGGTTCGTGATGCTGCGCTGCAGGCTTGCGCGTCGTCGTCGAGCGGAGTAGGGTCGAACTGCCGCGGGCCATTTCTGCGTCCGCGGGTTTTGAGGCGACACCCATCATGCATGTACCCGTCCAGCATTGCGTTCTCGACCCGGTCCGGGTGCGAGACGCGGCTGCGTGCATGCCTTTCTCCCCATGCGTCGACGCGGCCGGCTCCCGGACTGCGGGCGCACTTGCACGACAGGAGAACGATCCATGTTCGAAAACCAGTCTCACGAGGATCTGGAAGCCTTGATGAAGGCCGATACGGAATTCCGCCGTCTGTATCGGCATCACCAGGAACTGGACAGCAAGGTCCAGGACGCGGAACTCGGCGTGCTACCCATGGATGACGTCACGCTAGCCTGCATGAAGAAGGAAAAACTGCAGGCCAAGGATCGACTACTGCGAATGTGGGGCGAACGATACGCCTCCGTACACTGATTCGAGCATTTCTGGATCTCGGCAGCGTTCCCGTTGCCGACTCGGATTCACGTAGCGCCGGGCGCCGATTGCGTCCGGCGCTTGTGCTTTCGGCCTTTGTTTTGCCATCGAATGGTCAGCAAGTGCGCGCGGCGGTCGGTTATGATGCCGTGCCCGCTTTCATCGCGTTCGTTGCGCCGCCTACGGCGCGTCACGGACCGACTCAGCGCGATTCATGTCTTCAAAGGAGCCCGTATGAGTGTCCAATCCAGCGTTCTCGAATTGATCGGCAACACGCCCATGGTGCGTGTGCAGCACCTGGATACCGGGCCGTGCGAACTGTTTCTGAAGCTGGAGAGCATGAATCCGGGCGGCTCGGTCAAGGATCGCATCGGTCTGTCCATGATCGAAGGCGCCGAGCGCGCCGGCAAGATCAAGCCGGGCGACACGTTGGTCGAGGGCACGGCCGGCAATACCGGCATCGGCCTGGCCCTGGTGGCGCAGCAGAAGGGCTACAAGCTGATTCTGGTGGTTCCGGACAAGATGAGCCGGGAAAAGATCTTCAATCTCAAGGCGATGGGCGCCGAGGTCGTGCTGACGCGCTCGGACGTGGCCAAGGGGCATCCCGAGTACTACCAGGACATGGCTGCGCGGATTGCCGAGGAGACGCCGGGTGCGTATTTCATCAACCAGTTCGGCAATCCGGACAATCCGGCCGCTCACGAGGCCACGACCGGACCGGAGATCCTCGAGCAGATGGATGGTCGCGTCGACGCTGTGGTGTTCGGCTGCGGCTCCTCGGGCACCATGACCGGATTGTCGCGCTTCTTCGCCAAGGCCTCGCCGGATACCGCGCTGGTGCTGGCCGATCCGGTCGGGTCGATCCTGGCCGAGTACATCAATGACGGCACGTTGTCGGAGAAGTCCGGCAGCTGGCTGGTCGAGGGCATCGGCGAGGATTTCCTGCCCGGCATCAGCGATTTCTCGCGGGTGAAGAAGGCTTACGCGATTCCCGACAAGGAAAGCTTCCTGGCCGCGCGTGAGCTGTTGGCGAAGGAGGGCGTGTTCGGCGGTTCGTCCACCGGGACGCTGCTGGCCGCGGCGCTGCGTTACTGCCGCGAGCAGACCGAGCCTAAGCGTGTGGTCAGTCTGGTCTGCGACACTGGCAACAAATACCTTTCGAAGCTCTACAACGACTACTGGATGCTCGACAACGGCTTCCTGGAGCGCGAGCAGTACGGTGATCTGCGCGACCTGATCCTGCGGCCCTACGCGCTGCGCGACACCGTCGTGGTAGGACCGAAGGAGCAGCTGATGACGGCCTACACGCGCATGAAGCTGTACGACGTCTCGCAGCTGCCGGTGATGGACGGCGACCAGATCGTCGGCATCCTCGACGAGTCGGATCTGCTGTTGCATGTGCATGCCGACGAAGCGCGTTTCAACGATCCAGTGTCGGCGGCGATGGTCACCGAACTGGAGAAGCTGGACGTGAAGTCTTCGATCGAGGACCTGATGCCGGTGTTCGACCGCGGTCACGTCGCCATTGTCATGGACGGCGACGCCTTCATCGGTCTAATCACGCGCATCGATCTGCTGAACTATCTGCGTCGAAAGGTGAATTGAACGTCCCCTGCCGATCGGTAACATGATCGGCGTGCGGAACACTGCAACACGGAGTCCGCCGCATCGGCACGGGCGCGGCTCCCCGGACAACGGACGGATAGACCATGTGCGGAATCGTCGCCGCCGTCGCGCAACGCGATGTCGCTCCCATTCTCATCGCCGGCCTCAAGGCGCTCGAATACCGCGGCTACGACTCGGCCGGCATCGCCGTGCTCGACGGGACGGAGCTGTACCGTCTGCGCGCCAAGGGCAAGGTGCGCGAGGTCGAGGCGCTCTACGAAGCGTCGCCGTTCGCCGGGGGCACCGGCATTGCGCATACCCGCTGGGCCACGCACGGCGTGCCCAACGAGCGCAACGCGCATCCGCATGCTTCCGGTCGCGCCGTGGTGGTGCACAACGGCATCATCGAGAATCACGCCGAGCTGCGCGAGATGCTGCGCAAGAATGGCCGGACGTTCGAATCCGATACCGACACCGAGGTCATCGCGCACCTGGTCGACGAAGCGCTGAACCAGGGCAAGCCGCTGCGCGAAGCGGTGCGACACGCCGTGGGTCAGCTGCATGGCGCCTATGCGATCGCCGTACTGGACGCCGCCGAACCCGGTGTCGTGGTCGGTGCGCGACGCGGCAGCCCGCTAGTGGTCGGCGTTGGCATCGGCGAGCATTTTCTCGCCTCCGACGTGCAGGCGCTGATCCAGGTCACGCGTCGCGTGATCTATCTGGAAGAGAACGACCTGGTCGAGATCCGGCGCGAATCGGTCGAGATCTTCGACCTGGACGGCGCGCGCGTGGAGCGTGCGGAGCAGAAGAGTGAGCTGTCCTCTGACGCCGTCGAGCGTGGCGAATACCGCCACTACATGCAGAAGGAAATCTTCGAGCAACCGCGAGCCGTGGCCGACACGCTGGAAGGCCGGTTGGGCGAGGATGGCGTGCTGCCGAACATCTTCGGCGTGGAGGGCGAGGACCTGCTGACGCGGGTGCAGGGTCTGCACATCGTCGCCTGTGGCACCAGCTATCACGCCGGCATGGTGGCGAAGTACTGGATCGAGTCGCTGGCGCACCTGCCGGTGTCGGTCGAGGTGGCCAGCGAATACCGCTACCGCGACGTGGTGGTGCCCGATGACACGCTGTTCGTCGCCATTTCACAGTCGGGTGAGACCGCGGACACGTTGTCGGCGCTGCGCGAGACCACGCGACGTGGCTACCTCGGCACGCTGGGCATCTGCAATGTGCCCGAGTCCTCGCTGGTGCGAGAGGCCGATCTCAAGCTGATGACGCGCGCCGGTCCCGAAATCGGCGTGGCGTCGACCAAGGCGTTCACCACCCAGCTCACCGCGTTGGCGCTGCTGGCGCTCGAACTGGGTCGTATGCACGGTCTGGATGCCGCGAGACAGCGCAGTCTGGTGGCCGAACTTGCGCATCTGCCGATGGCGATTGAGGACGCACTGAAGTGCGAGCCGGCCATCGCCGCACTCGCCGAGCATTTCGTGCACCGTCAGCATGCGCTGTTCCTGGGGCGCGGCGCGCAGTACCCGGTAGCGCTGGAAGGTGCGCTGAAGCTCAAGGAGATTTCCTACATCCACGCCGAGGCCTACCCGGCTGGCGAGTTGAAGCACGGCCCGCTGGCCCTCGTCGACGAGGAAATGCCGGTTATTGCCGTGGCGCCGAACAACGCCATGCTCGACAAGCTGAAGTCGAACCTGCAGGAAGTGCGCGCGCGCGGTGGAGAACTGTACGTGCTTGCGGGCCGAGACACCGGCATGGAGGTCGATCCCAGCCGCGGCGAAGTGATCGAAGTGCCGCTGGGCGGCCATTTCGTCGCTCCGGTGGTATTCACTGTGCCGCTTCAGCTGCTGGCCTATCACGTCGCGGTGCTGCGCGGCACCGACGTGGATCAGCCGCGCAACTTGGCCAAGTCCGTCACGGTGGAATGAAAAAGCCGCCGCCCGGAAGGGCGACGGCTCAAAGGTGCTTGCTTGCGGCCGGGGCGATGCCCCGGCCGTTTTTCGTTACTTGGCCCGCGCCTCTTCTTCCTGCGGCCATTCGTTGGGCAGGCCGCCCGCACGGCTGATCCACAGTGCGCCGAGGGTGCCGACCGCGCCCGAGAGCAGGTACAGGCCGACGTAGCCCACGCCGAGGTAGACCGAAAGCGCCAGCGCCACCAGCGGTGCGAAACCGGCACCGATCAGCCAGCCCAGGTCGGAGGTGATCAGCGCACCGGTGTAGCGGAAGTAGGTGCGGAAGCTCGAATTCACCGCGCCCGCCGCCTGTGCATGGGAGAAACCCAGCAGACCGAAGCCGAGGATGATGAACAGGTAGCCTTCGGTGGTGCCGCCGTTGAGCATCACCGGCGTCCAGCCGCTGTAGATCGCGATCAGCACGCCGAACACGGCCAGCGTCATGCGGCGGCCGAAGCGGTCGGCGATGCGGCCGGAGATGAACATGCAGGGGATCGCCACGGCGGCGCCGACCAACTGCACCAGCAGGAAGGTGGCCACCGACTGCTTGGTGAACAGCAGCGCCCAGGACAGCGCGAAGATGGTCACCAGGTGGAACAGCGCGTAGCTGGCCAGCGGCGCGAAGGCGCCCAGCGCGATGGCGCGACCCTGCGAGCGCACCAGCTCGCCCACCGGCGAAGGCTCCAGGTCGCGCAGCTTCAGCAGCGTGGCGTATTCGGGCGTGACCACCAGGCGCAGACGGGCGAACAGGGCGACCACATTGATGGCGAAAGCGACGAAGAACGGATAGCGCCAGCCCCAGTCGAAGAATTCCTGCTGCGTGAGGTTCATCAACAGGTAGGCGAACAGGGCGGCGACCAGGATGAAGCCGATCGGTGCGCCCAACTGCGGAATCGACGCATACCAGCCACGGCGCGAGTTCGGTGCGTTCAGCGCCAGCAGGGAGGCCAGGCCGTCCCAACTGCCGCCGATGGCGAAGCCCTGGCCGAAGCGCAGCACGGCCAGAGCCACGATGGCTCCGGTGCCGAGCGAATCATAGCCGGGCAGGAAGGCGATGCCGGCCGTGGTCGTGCCGAGCAGGAACAGGGCGACGGTCAGCTTGGTGCCGCGGCTGAACTCGCGCTGCAGCATCAGGAAGAACAGCGAGCCCAGCGGCCGCGCGATGAACGCGAGCGCGAAGATCATGAACGAGTAGAAGATCCCGTCCAGTTCGCTGGCGAACGGGAAGATCACCTTCGGGAAGACCAGCACGCAGGCCAGTCCGAATACGAAGAAGTCGAAGAATTCGGAAATGCGCCCGATGACCACGCCGATGGAGATTTCTCCGGGCGTGACATGCGAGGAATGGTGCTCGTGAGAATGCGCAGGCGGTTGACCGGCGGACGTGGCGTGAGGGGTCGACATGGTGTTTCCGTGGAGTCGTTGCCGGCCGGCGGCCGGCGTGGGATGCATGACGGTGCGCGATGGAGACGACAAGGGGGAAGTCTCGACACGCGCGCTCTATAAGTATGCACCCACAGGCGCGGATCGAACATGAGACAAATTGTCCAATCGGAAAAAAAGCCAAAACGGCTTATCATTGGGAAGTCGTCCCCTCCCCCATACTTGTCCCATGTCCGTGAAAAGACTCCGCGGCATGTTTTGGCTGTTCCCGGCGCTCGCGCTGGGAGGCTGCCATCTCGTGCTGCTCGATCCCTCCGGCGACGTCGCGCGCCAGCAAAGTGACCTGATGATCGCCTCGGCGGTCCTGATGTCCCTCATCATCGTGCCGGTGCTCATCGCCGTCGGCGTGATCGCCTGGCGTTATCGGGCGTCCAACAAGAAGGCCGTCTACGACGCCGAGTGGGATCACTCCACGTATCTGGAGCTGATCGTGTGGGCGGCGCCGCTGCTCATCATCATGGCGTTGGGCGCGATGACCTGGATCGGCACCCACCAGCTCGACCCGTATCGTCCGCTGACGCGCATCGCGGAAGGCCGCTCGGCGCATGTGAAAGCCAAGCCGCTCGAGGTCGAGGTGGTCTCGCTGAAGTGGAAGTGGCTGTTCATCTACCCCCAGTACGGCATTGCCACCGTCAACGAGCTGGCCGCGCCGGTGGATCGCCCGATCCACTTCAAGCTCACCTCCAGCGACATGATGGACTCGTTCTTCGTGCCGTCGCTGGCGGGGCAGATCTACACCATGCCAGGCATGCAGACCGTGTTGAACGCGGTCATCAACAAGCCGGGTGACTACGACGGCTTCTCCGCGAACTACAGCGGCCACGGCTTCACGGACATGCGATTCCGTTTCCATGGCCTCAGCGCCAAGGGTTTCGACCAGTGGGTGGCCAAGGTGCGCGCCAGTGGCCATGACCTCGATCGCGCGGCCTACGAGAAGCTGCACAAGCCCAGTCGCGACGAGCCTGCGCACTACTATGCCCAGTATGCCTCGGGCCTGTACGACCGCATTCTCAATCGTTGCGTCGAACCCGGTCAGATGTGCATGAGCCAGATGATGGCGATCGACGCCGGGGAAGCGCATGCCCCGCGGGCTCGGCATGGCGCGGACGCCATGACCGCCGAACCTTCGTCGCAGGCGCCCGCGCATGACGCAGCGGCGCACTGAACCGAATTTCCGAGATACAAGTCATGCCTAATCGTTCCGAATTCTGGAATTTCCTGCTCGGCCGCCTGTCGCTCGACTCGTTGCCGCTGCACAACATGATCGTCGTCGTCACGTTCATCGTGGTGGCGACCGGCGGTGCAGCGTTGCTGGGCTTCATCACCTGGAAGCGCCAGTGGGGCTACCTGTGGACCGAGTGGTTCACCAGCGTCGACCACAAGAAGCTCGGCATCATGTACATGATCCTGGCCACGGTGATGCTGTTCCGCGGTTTCGCTGACGCCATCATGATGCGCGCGCAGCAGGCCATCGCCTTCGGCGACAACATGGGCTATCTGCCGCCGCACCACTACGACCAGATCTTCACCGCGCACGGCGCGATCATGATCTTCTTCGTGGCGATGGCGTACATCGTTGGCCTGATGAACTACGTCATGCCGATGCAGATCGGCGCCCGTGACGTGGCGTTCCCGTTCCTGAACAATTTCAGTTTCTGGCTGACCGTGTCCGGCGTGCTGCTGTTCATGGTCTCGCTGTTCATCGGTGATTTCTCGCATGCGGGCTGGCTGGGCTATCCGCCGGTCTCCGAGCTTCATCAGAGTCCCGGGCCCGGTGTGGACTACTACATCTGGGGTCTGCAGCTATCAGGCCTCGGCACGCTGCTCACCGGCATCAACTTCGTCGTGACCATCCTGAAGATGCGCGCGCCGGGCATGTCGCTGATGAAGATGCCGATGTTCACCTGGACCACGCTGTGCACCAGCGGCCTGATCGTGGTGACGTTCCCGATCCTGACCGCCACGCTGCTGCTGCTGTCCCTGGACCGCTACATCGGCACGCATTTCTTCACGGCCGGTATGGGCGGCAACGTGATGATGTACATCAATCTGATCTGGATCTGGGGCCACCCGGAGGTGTACATCCTGATCCTGCCGCTGTTCGGCGTGTTCTCCGAAATCGTCTCGACGTTCTCCGGCAAGCGCCTGTTCGGCTACTCGTCGATGGTCTACGCGACCGTGTCGATCATGATCCTGTCCTACCTGGTGTGGCTGCATCACTTCTTCACCATGGGTTCGGGTGCGGACGTCAACTCGTTCTTCTCGTTGACGACGATGATGATCTCGATTCCAACAGGCGCGAAGATCTTCAACTGGCTGTTCACCATGTACCGCGGACGCGTGCGCTTCGACGTGCCGATGCTGTGGACGATGGGCTTCCTGTTCACCTTCACCATTGGCGGCATGACCGGCGTGATGCTGTCGGTGGCTCCGGCCGACTTCTTGCTGCACAACAGCCTGTTCCTGATCGCGCACTTCCACAACGTGATCATCGGCGGTGTGGTGTTCGGCATCTTCGCCGGCATCAACTACTGGTTCCCGAAGGCGTTCGGTTTCCGCCTCGATCCGTTCTGGGGCAAGTGCAGCTTCTGGTTCTGGCAGATCGGCTTCTGGTTCGCCTTCGGTCCGCTGTACATCCTGGGTCTGATGGGCGTGACGCGCCGCCTCAGCCACTTCACCGATCCGAGCCTGCAGAAGTGGTTCATCATCGCCGCGTTCGGGGCCTTCCTGATCCTGCTCGGCATCCTGTCCTTCGTGATGCAGATCTACGTCAGCATCCGCAACCGCGAGAAATACGCGGTGGGCCACGATCCGTGGGGTGGTCGCACGCTCGAGTGGCAGACTTCGTCGCCGCCGCCGCCGTACAACTTTGCCTTTGTGCCGAAGGTGCACGAGCGCGACGCGTGGACGAACATGAAGGAGTCGGGCTACCAGCGTCCGCTGCAGGGCTTCAACGACATCCACATGCCGAAGAGCACGGCGACTGGCGTGGTCCTGTCGGCGCTGGGCTTCGTATTCGGCTTCGCCATGGTCTGGTACATCTGGTGGCTGGCTGCGGTGTCCTTCGTGGCGCTGATCGCCTACGCCATCTTCCACACGTTCAATTACAACCGTGACTACCACGTGTCCGCCGATGAAGTGAATCGCTTCGAGCACAGCGGCAACTGGGCGTCGGATCCGCAGGAGGCCCGCGCATGAACACCATCGCGACTGAATCCAGCGCGCAGGATTTCTACTGCCGCGAAGAGCCGCACGGGCACAACGGAACCCTGCTCGGGTTCTGGATCTACCTGATGAGCGACTGCTTCATCTTCGCGGCGCTCTTCGCATGCAACGCGGTGCTCGGCACCAGCTATGCCGCCGGTCCGACCGGGGCGGACGTGTTCGATCTGACCGGCTTGGCCGTGAACACGGCGCTGCTGCTGATCTCTTCGGTCACCTTCGGCTTCGCGATGCTGGAGATGGCCCGCAAGCGCAAGCGTGCGATGCTCGGCTGGCTGGCCGTGTCCGGCCTGCTGGCGGCTGCGTTCGTGGGGCTGGAGATCCACGAGTTCGTGACCATGATCGCCGAGGGCGCGGGACCGGATCGCAGCGCGTTTCTGTCCTCGTTCTTCATCCTGGTGGGCACGCACGGTCTGCACGTGACCGTCGGTATCCTGTGGTTGATCGTGCTCATGGTGCAGCTCGGCAAGCACGGCCTGCACGAGGCCAACATCCGCCGTCTGCAGTGCCTGAGCATGTTCTGGCATTTCCTCGATCTGATCTGGGTCGGCGTCTTCAGCTACGTCTACCTGGTGGGAGTGTTGCGATGAATTCTTCGTCCCATACCGAACACGCGCATGACGATGCCATGCACGCGCACCATGGCAGCCTGCGCGGTTACCTGACCGGCTTCGTGCTGGCGGCCATCCTGACCATCATCCCGTTCTGGCTGGTGATGGGGCACGTGATCGAGAGCCGTCAGGCGACGATCCTGATCGTGCTGGGGCTCGCTGCGGTGCAGATCCTGGTGCACATGATCTTCTTCCTGCATCTGGACACGCGCTCGGAGAGCGGCTGGAACATGCTGGCACTGATCTTCACCGGTGTGCTGGTGGCGATCGTGCTCGGCGCGTCGATCTGGGTCATGTACAACGAGAATGCGAACATGATGCCGATGTCGCCGCAGTACATGCACCACAAGCAAGGATCGTGACCCCGACGCCGCCCCCCGCATCGCTCCCGCGGCGGACGCGGCGCGGCGTCATCAAACGCGTTTCCCTGGCGACGCTGGCGCTGGCCGCGTTCATCGGCTTCATTCTGCTGGGCAACTGGCAGGTGCGGCGTCTGCACTGGAAACTCGGTCTCATCCACGACGTGAACACGCGCGTGGATGCGCCGCCGGTGAACGCGCCCGGTCCGGGACAGTGGTCCCGGATCGCCGCCGGTCATCTGCAATATCTGCACGTCCGCCTGCACGGCCATTACCTTCCCGGCGCGCAGACGCTGGTGCACGGCACCAGCAAGAAGGGATACGGGTTCTGGGTGATGGCGCCGCTGCGCACGGATCGCGGCTTTGTGGTGTGGGTCAACCGCGGCTATATTCCCGCCGACATGCCGGATACGCCGGCGTACCGGCAGGCCGCGCCGCCGCAAGGCGAAGTCGCGTTGACCGGGTTGCTGCGTTTCAGCGAGCCGGGCGGCGGATTCCTGCGGCCGAACCAGCCGACAAAAGACCAGTGGTACTCGCGCGATGTCGCCGCCATCACCGCAAAGCGCGGGCTGAGCGAATCGCAGGTTGCGCCGTACTTCATCGATGCCGCCGCCCGGGAGGGAGCGGGGCCGTGGCCCGTGGCCGGTCTCACGGTGATCCATTTCCCCAACCATCACCTGAACTACGCCATCACCTGGTATCTGCTGGCGCTCGGCACGGCGCTGGGCGTGGGGCTGGCGATCCGGCGCGAGCGCAAGGCGCGGCACGAGGAGAGCGCCGACTAGTTCTTCAGGGAAAAACCGCGTTCAAGGCGGTTTGCGAAGCCCTTGCTCTGATCCTGGGGGACGGCCGAGGCGACGTTGGCCATGAAGGTGTTTTTGTCGTGGAATTCCGGGTGCAGTTCTGTTTTCCCGCGCGATGTGGGGCATGCGTCCCGCGCGCCGTTCGCGGCTGCGGACGGGGCACTTCGAGGTGCGTCGGACGCATGTCATAATGTGCAATTGCCGTTCGAAGCCGATTGCACAGGATGTACGCATGAATCGCAAGAAAATGTCGTTGAAACAGGGTCTTGGAACCCGGGCCATCCACGCCGGTCAGGAGCCTGATCCGACTACGGGGGCGATCATGACGCCGATTTATGCGACCTCGACCTATGTCCAGGAGAGTCCTGGCAAGCACAAGGGCTTCGAATATTCGCGTTCGCAGAACCCCACGCGCATGGCCTACGAGCGCTGTGTGGCCGATCTGGAAGGCGGCGTTGCCGGTTTCGCCTTCGGTTCGGGACTGGCGGCGGCGTCCACCGTGCTGGACCTGCTCGATTCGGGCAGCCATGTGATCGCGATGGATGACCTGTACGGCGGCACCTATCGGTTGTTCGAGCGGGTGCGTCGACGTTCGGCGGGCCTGGATTTCAGTTTCGTCGATCTCAACGACACCAAGGCGCTGAAGGCGGCGCTCAAGCCTGAGACGCGGATGATCTGGGCGGAAACGCCGACCAATCCCATGCTCAAACTGGTCGATCTGAAGAAGGTGGCCGCCTTTGCGCAGAAGCACGGGCTGATCCTGGTCGTAGACAACACCTTCTGCTCGCCGATGGTGCAGCGACCGCTGGAATACGGCGCGGACCTTGTGCTGCATTCGGCGACCAAATACCTGAACGGCCACTCGGACATCGTCGGCGGCGTGGTCGTGGCCGGCAGCGACGAGTTGGCCGAGCAGATGGGCTTCCTGCAGAACTCGGTCGGCGCCATCGCCGGCCCATTCGATGCCTTCCTCGCCATGCGCGGCCTGAAGACCCTGCATCTGCGCATGCGCCAGCACTGCGAAAGCGCACTGGATCTGGCGAAATGGCTGGAGAAGCATCCGCAGGTCGAACGGGTGATTTATCCGGGATTAAAGAGCCATCCGCAACATGCATTGGCAAAACGCCAGATGGACGGCTTCGGTGGCATCGTCAGCATCGAGGTCAAGGGCGGCTTGCGCAAAGCCAAGCGCGTGCTGGAACGGTGTCATCTGTTCGCTCTGGCCGAGTCGTTGGGTGGTGTGGAGAGTCTGATCGAGCATCCGGCCATCATGACGCATGCATCCGTGCCTGCCGCGAATCGCAAGCGTCTGGGCATCAGCGACACGCTCATTCGCCTGTCGGTAGGCGTGGAAGATATCGAGGACCTGAGGGCGGAACTGAACGACGCGCTGGCTTGAGGCGCGTCGATGGCAAACCGATTTCCTCTTGCAACGTGCGTTGACGGCCCTTTGTTGGCCACGCCCGTGATCCGATTGCAGTGAACATGACCACCAAATATCAGTTAGCGAATCCCGCGGCACCCTATATCGCTCTACGGCGTCATTTCCGACTTGTCATGCAGCTCAGCTGGCGTGACGTGATCGGCCGCTATCGCGGCTCGTTCATGGGCCTGTTCTGGTCGTTCTTCAATCCGCTGTTGATGCTTGCCGTATACACATTCGTATTCGGTGTCATCTTCAAGTCGCGCTGGAATAGCCAGGTTACGAGCCATTTCGAATTCGCCGTCGTGCTGTTCGCGGGTCTGAACATCAACGCCTTTTTCGCGGAATGCGCCAATCATGCGCCGACGCTGATCATCGAGAACACCAACTTCGTCAAGCGCGTGGTTTTCCCTCTGGAAACGCTTGGCTGGAGCGCGCTCGGTGCGGCGTTGTTCCATCTGGGCATCTCGACCTTGGTGCTGCTGGTGTTCGAGTGGGCCGCGAGCGGCAGTGTTCCCGCCACCGCCGTGCTCTTCCCGCTGGTGGTGCTGGCCTTCGTTCCGTTCGTCGTCGGTTCGGTCTGGCTGTTGTCTGCGCTCGGTGTCTTCCTGCGCGACCTCAAGCAGGCCATTGCGATCGTCACCATGGTGATGATGTTTCTGGCGCCGGTCTTCTATCCGCTGTCCCTGATTCCGGTGCGCTTTCGCATTTTCATCTATCTCAATCCGCTGACTCTGATCGTGCGCGAATCACGCGCCGTCTTGGTCTGGGGTACACAGCCGGACTGGCTCGAACTGGGCATCTATCTTGTCCTTGGCTGCCTGTTCGCGTGGGTGACGTTCGTGTGGTTCGAAAAAGCACGCAAGGGGTTTGCAGATGTCCTCTGACGAACTGGCCATCAGCGTCCGTGGGCTCGGCAAGCGCTACGAAATCTACGAACGCCCGAAGGATCGACTCAAGCAGATGATCATGCCGCGTCTGCAGCGGCTTACGAAAGCGACGCCGAAAGCTTACTTTAGGGAGTTTTGGGCCTTGCAGGACCTGTCGCTCGAGGTGCGTCGCGGCGAGGCTGTCGGCATTCTGGGACGGAATGGTTCAGGTAAGTCGACCTTTCTGCAGCTGGTGTGCGGCACCCTTCATCCCACCACCGGCGAAGTGAAGGCATCGGGGCGCGTGGCTGCCTTGCTTGAGCTTGGCGCAGGGTTCAATCCGGAGTTCACCGGCCGGGAAAATGTGTTCCTGAGCGGACTCATCTACGGTATCGCAGAGAACGAGCTCCGTGCGCGGTTCGAGGAGATCGTCGAATTCGCGGAGATCGGCGAATACATCGATCAACCGGTCAAGACCTACTCGAGCGGCATGTACGTGCGCCTAGCCTTTGCAGTCGCGGCCTTCTGCGATCCCGAGATTCTGATCGTGGATGAAGCGCTCGCAGTCGGCGACGTCTATTTCCAGCGCAAATGCTTTCGCCGTATCGCCAAGTTGCGCGAACGTGGTTGCACCTTGCTCTTCGTGACACACTCGATCGATGTGTTGCTGCGTCTGTGCGATCGGGGCGTGGTGCTTGATCACGGGCGGATGATCTACGACGGCGAGGCCAAACCTGCGGTGGCGGCCTACCTGCAAAGTGTCTTCGGCACGCACACGACGAAACCGAACGAAGCCGAGGACGAGGTTTCATCATCCACCTCTCTCGAAGCGGAAGACGTGGACGAGAGCACGACCATCCCGCGCGGCTCGAACGACACGTTTGCGGTGCGACCGGGATATAACCGCGACGAGGTTCGAGTCGGCGATGGCAGCGCACAACTCATCGATTTCGCTTTCAAAGGCGTGGATCAGGGTTCGCCGGTGCTCCATGCCGGGGAACGCTTCGCACTGCAGGCGCGCTACCGATTCCGCGATGCCGCCGAAAAACTGATCTTCGGTGTGCAGGTTCGTACTCGGGATGGGATCAGTGTATACAGCGCAAACACGTTCACGTGTGACGGAAGCGTGCATCAGTTCGATGCGAAAGCCGTTGTGATGGCCGAGTTCGACATGGTCAACACTTTGCTCCCAGGGCAGTATTTCCTCAGCGTTGGGGTATCCCGTTTCGACGAGGCGGGCGAGATTGTCGCGCTGGATCGACGCATCGATGCCATCGTTTTCACCGTGATCGGCGAACCCAGGCACGCCAGCGGTTTGGCCGACATGAGATTGCAGGTCGAGGTGGCTGCCGAAGCGGATGTGGGAGAGGCGCGGTGAGCCCTTTCCAGCATACCCTGCTGGTTTCATGTCCGAATGATGGTGGTCTTTTCGCCGTCCACGCAGGGAAGGCATGGCGACTGACATCCGCCGATAGCACCGGTCTGCTGATTCACGGGCGTTTGCTCATGCGTTCGCTGCAGGCGGACGGTGCCCGTCGCCTCGGACTGTACGAGGATGCCGGTTTCCGCGTTGTCGAACTGGCCGACGAGCCGCTGGATCTGCACGATCTGCGACGTGACCGGGATGGATTTCTCGCTGTATGCACGCAGCAGAATGCGGTTCTCGATTTGGATGAACATTTGCAGCGCCGTCATGCATGGATGCTTGAGGGCGAACCCGATTCGCGCCACGTCAATTCCGTATGTCGATATCAGGGCAGGCTACTGGCTTCGCTATTCGGCGATTTTGCGACGCATCGTGGCTACAAGGGGCGCACGCAGGGCGCCGGTGAGGTGCGCGATCTGGATACTGGCGAGCTCTTCCTGTCCGGTCTGTCGCAACCGCATTCGCTGACGCCATGTGGCGACGAGCTCCTCGTGTGCAATTCCGAGGCAGGCGAAGTGCGTTGCTATCACGGGCATTCCCTCAAGGAAACCTGGAGGTGCGGCGGATATCCCCGGGGCCTGCTGGTGGCTGGGGATCTTGTCTATGTGGGCATCAGCGCCTCGCGCAACGCCGATCCGGGTGAAGTGGATGCTGCGCGTATCGTCGTGTGGTCGCGGTCGCGCGGTGAAATCGTCGCCAGTCTTCCCCTCCCGTGCAGAGAGATCTACGACATCGCCTTGCTGGAAGACACATCGAATCTGCAGTATCTGGCGATGGCTGCATGCGAAGAGGCCGCAACGGATCGCGCGGCTTTCGCGGCCTTGGCCGACGAGCGTACGCGCTGGGCGCAATCGCTGGATGGCGAACTCGACGAGCGTTCGCGCTGGGTGCAATCGCTGCAAGGTGAACTCGATGATCAGGCGCGCCGGATAACGACGCTTCAGGCTGAAATCGAACAGCGTGCGAAAAACCAGCAGGCGCTGGAGCATCAAGTCGAAACTTTGCGTGAGGACGCGCAGCGCAGGCTTGCAGAGAAGGGCGCTCGAATCGAGTTCCTTTCGGAACAGTTGCAGCAGATCACCGATTCGCGCTCGTGGCGATGGACCCGACCGGTACGGTTCTTCATGCGTCTTATGCGTCGCGACTGGAAGGGGGTGCTGGACGGACTCCGGGGTTCGGCGCTGGCGCGTCACCCGTTAAGTGCAAAGCTCCGGGCACCGGCAAGACGCTGGCTCATGCGCCGCGTCGGATCCGAGGTGCAACCTGCGCAATTGCGCGAGCGCGAGCCGCGGCACGTTGATGTGATGTTGACCGAGCTGGCTTTCGCGCCGGTATCCAGTCCTGAGGTCAGCGTCATCATTCCGACGTACGGTCGATTGGACTACACCGTGGCTTGCCTGCACTCAATCATGAAGCACCTGCCTCGCTGCTCGATCGAAGTGCTGGTGATGGAGGATGCATCGGGAGATACCCAGATCCACCGTCTGCGCGAGGTTCCCGGACTCCGCTATGAGGTTAATCCCGAAAATCTCGGGTTCGTGCGCTCGTGCAACCGTGCATCCACGCTGGCGCGAGGCAGGTACCTCTATTATTTGAACAACGATACGGAAGTCACGCCGGGTTGGCTCGACGCGATGCTGGATGTTTTCGGGCGTTACGAGGACTGCGGCATGGTCGGCTCGAAGTTGATCTATGCGGACGGGACGTTGCAGGAAGCCGGTGGCATCATCTGGCAAGACGGCAGCGGCTGGAACTACGGTCGAGGCCAGGATCCGTCCGCGCCGGCGTTCAACTACGTGCGCGAGACCGACTACTGTTCCGGTGCGTCGCTGCTGATTCTGCGAGAGGACTTCCTCGCGCTGGGTCAGTTCGAACCTTGCTATGCGCCTGCCTACAACGAGGATTCCGATCTTGCCTTCAAGGTGCGAGCGTCCGGCAAGCGGGTCTACTACACCCCGTTTTCGACGGTGGTGCATCATGAGGGCGTGTCGAACGGCACCGACACCTCGAGTGGCATCAAGGCGTACCAGGTGCGCAATCTCGAGACGTTCCGTGAACGCTGGAATGCAGTGCTGGCGGCCGAACATCTGGCCAATGCGCAGTCGCCCTTCCTGGCGCGCGAGCGATCGCAGAGACGCGGTGTCGTGCTGGTCGTGGATCACTATGTTCCCCAGCCGGACCGCGACGCCGGTTCCCGCACCATGGTCGCGTTCATCGAGCAACTGCAGGCCAGCGGTCTTGCCGTGAAGTTCTGGCCGGCCAATCTCTATTTCGATCCGGTCTACACGCCACGCCTGCAGAATATGGGGGTGGAGGTGCTATACAGCCATCCCTCAGTTTCCTCGTTTGAGGCGTACATGTCCGAGCACGGAGATGAAATCGACTGCGTCCTGCTGAGCCGTCCAGATGTCGCGCAATCGCACGTGGAAGAGGTTCGTCGGCATTCGCGTGCGCGTGTGGTCTATTACGGGCACGATCTGCATTTCGAACGCATGCAGCGGCAGGCCGAGATTGATGACGATGCCGGCTTGAAGGCCTCTGCCGCACGCATGGAGTCCGTCGAACGAAGTCTCTGGCGCGTCATGGATGCCGTGCTGTATCCGTCTACGGAAGAGGTTGTTCGGGTCCGCGAACTCGAACCCGAGGCACATGCCGCCGTCGTGCCGCCTTATGCCTACACCACGTTCGGGCGCAGCGATGTGGCGGGGCCGACTGGTCGGACCGACGTACTGTTCGTTGCTGGGTTCGCACATCCGCCGAACGAAGATGCGGCGATCTGGCTGGTCGAATCCATCATGCCGACGGTGTGGGCGCGCCACCCCGAAACCAAACTGTATCTTGTCGGCTCGAATCCGACCGCCAAGGTCAAGGCGCTGGCCGAGGCGCGAGTGGTCGTGACCGGGTTCGTCGAGGATGATGAACTGCAGCGCTTCTACCGCACATCGCGCGTGGCGGTCGTACCCTTGCGTTACGGCGCCGGGGTCAAGTCCAAGGTCGTCGAGGCACTGCAGCAAGGCCTGCCGTTGGTCACGACGGAAGTCGGTGCACAGGGTCTGGATCGTCTCGACGAGATCGTGACGGTCAGCGACGATGCCGGCGCACTGGCTGACGCCGTGCATCGCTTGCTCGAGGATGACGATGCCTGGCGCGCGGTTTCCGACGCAGGCGCTGAATTCGCGGAGAAACACTTCTCGCCCATGGCCATGCGCACGTCGTTGCTGACGGCCTGCTGGCCCAACCGGGAGACATCGGTTTGATCGTACGTGCACGCGCACCCTTGCGTCTTGGTCTGGCCGGCGGCGGTACCGACGTCGCGCCTTACTGCGACGACTTCGGTGGTCAGGTGATGAATGCGACCATCGACAAATACGCCTACGCCTCGTTGGAGGAAGGCGACGGTCGATCGGTCGAATTCGAGGCTGTCGACCACGACGCGCAGGAAACGCATGCCAGTGGTGCAGCAGTACCGGTTGGTGGCCGCCTGCAGTTGCTTAAGGGCGTCTACAATCGTATTTCGCGCGATTATCTGGACGGCGCATATCCTTCCCTGCGACTGAAGACCTTTTCCGACGCGCCGCCCGGTTCCGGACTGGGATCGTCGTCGACGATGGTCGTGGCGCTGGTGCAGGCCTTCGTGGAGTATTTCTCTCTGCCGTTGGGAGAATATGAAGTAGCGCATTTGGCCTACGCGATCGAGCGCAATGACCTTGCGCTGGCGGGTGGCAAGCAGGATCAGTACGCCGCCGCCTTCGGTGGTTTCAATTTCATGGAGTTCCACAAGGACGATCGGGTGATCGTGAACCCACTGCGGATCAAGGAGTGGGTGTGGGCCGAGCTCGAGGCTTCGCTGGTGCTGTACTTCACGGGGGTGTCGCGTTCCTCGGCGGCGATCATCGACGAGCAATCCAAGAACGTCGCCTCCCGCAAGATGGCGTCCATCGACAGCATGCATCGCCTGAAGCGCGAAGCGACGGCCATGAAGGAAGCCTTGCTTCGTGGAAACCTCGACGCCTTTGCGCGCACACTGCAGGCTGGCTGGGAAGCCAAGAAAGGCATGGCAGCCAGCATCACCAATCCCTTGATCGACCGTATCGAGGTGCTGGCGCGCGATTACGGCGCGTTAGCCACCAAGGTATCGGGCGCAGGTGGCGGCGGGTTCATGATGTTCATGTGCACGCCGGAGAATCGCCTGGGTCTGATTCGAGCACTTTCGGGTGAATCCGGTCGAGTCATGGAGTTCCATTTTTCCCACAGAGGGGCCATGTCATGGCAGACAAAATGACCCAATTCATCCGCCAGGAGCTGTCCAGCAGTCTCGACCTTGTGCGCAAGCTGAGCGAAGACAACGCGCTGCACAGACAGATTGAAGCGGTGGTGGGTTTGTGCACACGTGCTCTCCGGGCTGAAAAGAAGATCCTTTTCGCCGGTAATGGCGGAAGTGCAGCTGACGCGCAGCACTGGGCGGGAGAACTGGTGAGCCGGTTCTACTTCGATCGCCCGGGCTTGCCCGGCATCGCGCTGACAACCGATAGCAGCATCCTGACCGCGATCGGCAACGACTACGGTTACGACTACGTCTTCGCGCGGCAGGTCGAGGCGCTGGGTTGCGAGGGTGATGTCTTTTTCGCGATCTCCACCTCGGGAAACTCGGCAAATATCCTCCGCGCCATCCACGCCGCGAAAGAACGGGGCATCACGGTGGTCGGATTCACCGGCGCCGGTGGCGGGAACATGCTCGAGCATTGCGACGAATGCTTTCGTATGCCTTCGGACTCGACGCCGAAAATCCAGGAGGGGCATGAACTTCTCGGTCACATGATCTGCGCATTGATCGAAAAGGACATGTTCGGGCATGACAGGGACTGACGAGGCACTGGTCCTCGCCGGCGGGCTGGGTACCCGTTTGCGGAGCGTGGTGCAGGACGTGCCCAAGCCGCTGGCGCCCATCGATGGTCGTCCTTTCGTCGCGTGGCTTCTGGACGCATTGGTGGCCCAGGGGATGCGTCGCATCGTGCTTGCCACCGGATACCTCGGTGACGTGGTGGAGCGTGAGCTCGGTACGACATGGGCTGGCGCTGCGCTGGCGTATTCGCGCGAGACCGAGCCACTGGGTACCGGAGGGGCGATCGCTCTGGCAGTCAATCTGATCGAGGGTGACAGCTTTTTTGTCTTGAACGGCGACACCTGGCTGGGCATCGACTATCGAGCGTTCGACGCGCAAAGCGAAGATGACCGAGCGCCGCTCGCGATGGCGCTGGCGCATGTGGACGATACGGCCCGTTATGGCGCCGTGCGTGTTCAGGATGCGCACGTCGCGGGGTTCGTGGAGAAGGGTCAGTCCGGTCCGGGCTACATCAATGCGGGCGTGTACCGCCTTACCCGTCGCATGCTCGATGCATTTCCCGGGGAGAAGCGATTCTCCTTCGAGAAAGATGTGCTTGAGCCGGCGGTAGTCCGGGGCGACGTCGGCGCGTATACCCGCACGGAAGGGTTCATCGACATTGGTGTTCCGGAGGACTACGCGCGCGCAGCTTCGGTCCTTCCCATTTCCGGCGGTGCTCCGTGACGATGCACCGGCGCGCTCTTTTCCTGGATCGCGACGGTGTGATCAATGTCGATCACGGGTATGTCTGGACACCGGAGCGGACCGACTTCATCGATGGCATCTTCGAGGTGATTCGTGACGCCAGGGCCAGGGACTATCTGGTCATTGTGGTGACCAATCAGGCGGGAATCGCCCGCGGTTACTACACCGAGGCGCAGTTCAAGACGTATATGGCGTGGGTTGAGCGCGAGATGGAAGCGCGCGGTGCGGCGTTGGATGCGGTCTATTATTGCCCGCATCATCCCACCGCGGGCACGGGAGCATATCGGCGAATTTGCGAATGCAGAAAACCCGCGCCGGGCATGCTGCTGAGGGCTCAGCGCGAGCATGGTCTCGATTTGCCTGCTTCGATATTGATCGGTGACAAGGTTTCCGACATCGAAGCTGCATCGTCGGCTGGCGTCGGTGTACCTTTGCTTCTTGGTCCGCAGCAGACGAACAGCAATCTGCAAACAGCATTCATCACCGATGTGCGGGAGGCGCGCAATTACATCCTGCAGTAGAAGGGGAAGGAGAGTGCTGGAAGGTTGCTGCCCTCCAGTTCGCTCGGCCACGGATACGTAACATAGCCACTCTACCTTGAGGCGAATTGCAATGATTTTTTCATGGAAGGAAGATCGTGCGGTCGAACCGGATGCTGCAAAAGTCGATGAAATTGTCGATTGGTTCGCTCGGGAGAGAGAAGCGCACCTTTCAGAGGGACGCTGCCTGGAGCTTGCGCAGCTTTTTCACCCACGGGTGATCTTCCTTAAGACCTTGCGTCACGCCTCCAGAGTGCTCGATGTGGGAGCGGGCGACGGTTCGCTGCCGATCTTCAAGAGTTGGCCGCAACCTGTTCGTGAGGATTTGCGCATGTATGCCTTTTCGCTCGAGAAGGGAGCCAATTTCGATGCCTACGAGGGATACGAGATCGGAAATTGGGAGAAAGTTAGGCCCGATTTTGGCGGTATGAAGTTCGATGCGATTTTCAGCTCGCATTTCATCGAGCACATCCGCGACCCCCTGGAGTTCATCTCATGGTCGGCCGAACGGCTCAGTCCGGGAGGGCGGTTGTACGTGGAATGGCCGAGCGACGAGTCCTTGGGCATGCCGTCGCGGGACGAGCTTGTGGCAAGAGGCGTGGACATCATGATTTCGAACTTCAGGGATGATAAGACGCATCGTGAGTTACCGATCGCACACGAGGTTGCCACACGCATGCGTGCAGCAGGTCTCGAAGTGGATCTGCAAGGAAAGGCCCGGAATCCTTATCTGGAAGAAGAGGTTATGGCGCTCTTCGGCAAGAACGGTAAAGATGCATCCGCGGTGCAATTGGCATTCTGGTCTAAATATCGCTGGGCCCAGTACTTTGTCTCCACACGGACATAGTGCGGGCGTTACGGTGCCGTGGAGGTGCAGGGTGGACGCGTCACAGGGCTCTGGAGAAGGCGGCTCGGCCGGGGGGCATCAACGTGGGCGTGTGTTGCCTGCATTGGGCACTGCTTGCGTCCTTTTCCATCGGTGAAGGGTTTTCCCTGGAGCATGACGTTCTCGTGCCGAATGTCCTGAAGGAGCCGGTGGCCGCATTCACGGATACCTCGCAATTCATCGACATCGGCATGCCGAAAGGCTACCAGCGGGTGCAGGAAACCTTCGCTGCTCGGAACTAGACATGAGGCATCCCGGCGTCCCGCGCTGTTCCTGGATCGCGCCGGTGTGGTCAATGTCGATCACGGCTATGGCTGTTTAGCGCATCGGACACGGTTTATCCCTGGAATATTCGACTTGTGCAGCCGTGCACCTTCACTGGGGTTCCTGATGGTCTTGTGACAAACCAAGTCGGCATAGCCCGCGGCTTGTACAGTGAGAAGGACTTTGCATCCAACATGGACTGGGTGCGTGCCCGGTTTGCCGAACACGGGCACATGTCGATGCAGTCTATGATTGCCCACATCACCCAGAAGAAGGCATGGGTTCGTACTTGATGCGTTGCTCGTGCCGCAAGCGCCCAGAGGCGGGCATCTTGCTGCAGGCAGCCGGCAAACATGCATCGATTTGTCCCACTCGATCATTCGGGGACATGGTGAGCGACATGCAGGCGTGTATTCGTGCTGGAGCGGGGTGGTGTGTCTATTTCGATGCCCAGCTACCCGAGCGTGCGGCGGTTGGCATCAGCTTGCCGACGCAGCTCGACGTCATGCATCTGGGGGGCACACGGATAAGCGGCTGACCGGCCAGTCTTGTTAGTTGCTTAGCCGTCTGGCGAGATACGGCGGCAACATGTGCATCGAGTGATAAGTGCGGACCGCGTGCAGATAAATGGCGTAATCTTCAGCGTGATGCTTTACGAACCGGTCGATGAAGTCGTCGTTGAACGACGGATAAGCAATCCCGTTCCGGGTCCTGTTCTCGACCGGTATCTCGCATGACTCGTGCGAGACGCCCATCACGCGCATGCACTTTTCAACCGATACAGGGAAATTCTCCAGGATTCCAATATAAGTGAATTGCTCAAGACTGATCCGGGTCAGGTATTGCGCATAGAAATTCTGCATCGGTGCGCCCAGCGCAAATGTTTCGAAGGACCATGCCCCCGCATGCATGAGCGACCAGACATGGTTTTCCGGGTGTTCGTGTGTTTGCCAGAATCGATAGTGCGAAACCATCCGTTCCAGGGGGTCTCGAAGTATGGTGACCATGCGGAAATCATCTCCCGCCGAGGCGGGTTTCATACCGCCGCCCAGGTATTTGACCGGGTAGAAGTGTCCGTAGACGATCTTCCCCGGGGGTGGGAGGGCTGGCTGTTCCGCAGCAGCTTCTATCACCGTGTTCCGGTCCGCGGGCGGCAGGGCAAATAGGGTGTCGTTGTCTATCACCACTCGATCGCCCGCGCACTCAAGCAGCATCTTCTTTACGCTGGAACCAGCGCATTTGGGCATGTGGAGAAATAGCTTCGATGGCATGCGAGGCTTCTTTGGTTCAGTGCGGTGATCCGGGAGGGAGCAAGCGGCCTGTGCCGTCCTTGTTGAATGCCAATACTGGAAGATCTGTGCGCGCGTTCAACCGGGCAAGCGACTCAACCTGGACTTTCCCGGTCATCTTGCGCGTAGATTCACCCGCGGAATCTTTGCTTGAATGAACGCTGGGCGATGCCGATGGCACATAAAGAATCCAGTTGGAGTCCAGGCCCAGGTTGCGCGTCAGGTACGAGGAAAATTCACCGTTGTTTTGCCAGGGTGTGTAGCCTATATCCTTGCGGGCAATGCCAGTAATGGCGACAGTGTCGTAGGCGTTCAGCGCCAGGCGATTCCTCTCTAGCGTTTCCTTCATGTTTCTTGAGATATTGAAGTGCGTGCGAAGGTAGGCGCTCTGGTAATACTGGTACGCGCGGTGTTGCATGATGCCGAGTATCGTGAGGGAAAATGCAGCGGCGGCAAGGCCGGCCGTTAGCGCGGTGGCGATGGTTCGCTGTGGGCAAATCAACTTGATCGCGACCGGAACAAGCATGATCTGCCAGGCAATCCACTTGGTCGCGTAATAGTCAAAGACGTGGTTTGGCATGATCAGATACGGCGCCATGAGCCCGCCGATGATCAAGGCAACGAGAATGTTTTCTCGGCGATGCTTGCCAGATATGAATAACGCGACGGCCGCCAGCACATAAACGATGAATATCGCCGCCAGGGTATCGTCGAAGCCCACGATGTATCGCTTGGCGACCCGGAAAAGGCTGGAGGGCGAGAGGGACATGAAGTATGGCGATCCATGCACGTTCACCGGATCGATGAAGGCATGGCCCTTGATCAGCCATTCGTTGTAGATCAGGAAAAAGAGCAGCACTGCGCCGGCCGATATCAGCATGTACTTGTACGTGCGGACCTGATCGAGGATGTTGCCGTTCCGGACGAGCATCCACCCAAGCAGTAACAGAGGCGGTAGCGCAAAGTCCTCCTTGGAAAAGATCGATAGCGCGTATAGGAAGAAGAACCCGGCTGCCTGGATGTGCTTGCGGTCCCTGTCCCACCGCATCAAGACAAGCAAGGATAATCCGCCGAAAAGCATCGAGCGTGAGCCGACTATGGTCTCAAGTTTGTAGATGCTGCTGATAACCTCGGGCGACATCGCGAAGACGCCGAATCCGGCCACCAGTGCGAGTACGCCAAGGTTCGCCTTGAACAGGTAGTTGATCGTCGAAGCGACACAGAAAAAGTAGACAAATACTGCCAGGTACTGGGTCAGATAGAGCCCGTAACTGGTGTCGCCGTGAAGAACCGCGATCGCGAATCGGGTCTGGAAAAAAGAAAGTATCCGGTTGACCGGTCGTGAGTCCGTGACTGCGTTCAGCAAGCTGTCGCCGCGTGAAAGGGAAGCGGCGATGTAGTCAATGCGAAAGGTCGGCGTGCCGATAAACGGAAGATTGCACAGGACAAAGTAGTACCAGCAGAAATATAGGATCGACACGACAAGTGCGATCAAGGTCGCTTTTTTGTACGAATCCAGATTTGTGAACGTCGCAAGATAGCCGGGTCTCGTGGCTGTTGTTGGACTCATCGCTCGTCTCGGTCCTGTTTGATGCCGAGGCTGATTTTCTCGAGCAGTTTCCGGTTGGTCGCGATGAGGTCAGCCATCAGTCCCATCATGAAGGAGAGCACGCCCAGCGTGATGCACAGCGATGCCAGGATCAGCGACTGGACGTGACCCTCGCCACCCGAGGCGATGTAGTAGTAGATGAAGCGACTGCCAATGCCCACACCCGTCAGCAGGAATACCAATCCTGTGTAGATGAAGAAGGCCAGCGGCCTGTAGATCACGAACACTCGCAAAATGGTCAGGAGCGAGCGCTTCACGTAGGTTGGAATATTCTTGACCAGCCGCGAAGGACGTAAATCAGCATTGGTGCGTACGGGCACCGAGGCGATGCGCAAATTGCTCTGCCCGGCCTGGATGATGGTCTCGAGGGTATAGGTGTACGCGCTGAACACATTCAATCGCAGTGCAGCCTCACGAGATATGGCGCGGAAGCCGCTAGGCGCATCCACGACGTCGGTCTTGCTGGCAATCCGCACCGCCCAACTGCCCAGACGCTGGAGTTTCTTCTTGATCCAGGAAAAATGCTCAGTCTGGTCGATGGGGCGGGCGCCAATGACAATGTCGGCTTCGTGGGCCAGCACGGGTGCGGTTAGCTTGCCCACGTCAGCACCGCAGTACTGATTGTCCGCGTCAGTGTTGACGATCACGTCAGCACCCAGCTTCAGGCAGGTTTCGATCCCTGTCATGAAGCCGACGGCAAGTCCCCGGTTCACCGGGTGGCGGACAATATGGTGGACGCCATTCTCACGCGCGATGCGGGAAGTGTCATCGGTTGATCCATCATCGATGATCAGCCATTCAACGGTATCGAAGCCATCTACCTCGCGTGGTAGGTCAGCCAAGGCGATGGCCAGAGTCTCTGCCTCGTTCAGGCATGGTATCTGGATGATGAGTTTCATGGGCGTAATCCTTGCGGCCTTCGATTCCGGGCTCGAATTCAGTCCTCGAGTTCAGCGCGGAGTCGCGCATACTCTTCCAAAGCCCTAGGGTTGGCTAAGGCTTCAGTGTTCTTAACGGGTTCTCCGTGAATTGTCGCACGGATGGCGAGCTCAGTGACCTTACCGGAAATCGTACGCGGGATGTCCTGAACCTGGATAACCCTCGCTGGGACATGACGCGGCGTGGTGTTGGCGCGGATCCGTTTACGGATCCGGTCGCGCAGGGCATCGTCGAGCGTGATGCCTTCGCGCAGCCGCACGAACAGGATGACGCGCTCGTCGTCTTCCCATTTCTGACCGATGGCAACGCAGTCGAGAACCTCTTCGACTTGCTCGACCTGGCGATAGATCTCGGCGGTGCCGATGCGCACGCCGCCCGGGTTGAGCGTGGCGTCGGACCGGCCGTAGATGATCACACCGTTGTGTTCGGTGATCTCGACATAGTCGCCGTGACTCCACACATTCGGAAACTTGTCGAAATAGGCCTTACGGTACTTTTTGCCGTCCGGGTCGTTCCAGAAACAGATTGGCATCGACGGGAAAGGCTTCAGACAGGAAAGTTCGCCGGGTTCGCCGCGCACGGGTTGGCCGTCTTCGTCGAGCGCCTCCACGGCCATGCCCAAGCCGCGGCATTGCAGTTCGCCGCGGTAGACGGGCAGCAGCGGGTTGCCCAGCGCGAAGCAGGAGACGATATCGGTGCCGCCGGAGATGGAGGCCAGCAGCACGCGCTCCTTCACGTCGCGGTAGACGTAGTCGAAGCTCTCCGGCGCCAGCGGGGAACCGGTGGAAAGAATCGTCTTGAGCGCGGTCAACTTGTGCGTCTCGCGCGGTTTCACGCCGGCCTTCTCGATGGCAGCGATCCATTTCGCACTGGTGCCGAAGATGCTGATGCCGACCTCGTCGGACAGGTCCCATAGGGCGTTGCCGTCGGGGTGGGACGGGGACCCGTCGTAGAGTACGACGGCTGCACCGACGGCCAGGCTGGACACTAGCCAGTTCCACATCATCCAACCACATGTGGTGTAGTAGAAGATGCGGTCCTCGCGTTTGAGGTCCGTATGCAGGACCAGCTCCTTGAGATGCTGCAGCAGCGTGCCGCCGACGCCGTGCACGATGCATTTGGGCACGCCGGTGGTGCCGGAGGAATACATCACGTACAGCGGATGGTTGAACTCGGTGGGCACGAATTCCAGCGTGTGTTCGTCCGTGCCGGCGAAATCGGGCCAGGACACGGCGTCGCGCAGGCCGTCCAGCTCCAGCGAGGCGTCGCTGTAGGGAATCACGACCAGCTTCTGGATCGAGTCGATCTTGTCGAGCACGCCGCGAACTTTGTCCAGACAGCCGAACGTCTTGCCGCCGTAGGGGTAGGCGTCCGCGCAGAACAGCACCTTCGGTTCGATCTGGCCGAAACGGTCGACCACGCCGTTGATGCCGAAGTCCGGCGAACACGACGACCACACCGCGCCCAGTGAGGTGGTCGCCAGCATCGCGATCACGGTTTCGGGCATGTTGGGCAGAAAGCCGGCCACGCGATCGCCGACGCCGACGCCAACCTGCTTCAGCGCATGCGCCATGCGCGCGACTTCCGTATGCAGTTCGGCGTAGCTGTATTCGCGCTGATGGCCCCACTCGTTGCGGAAGATCAGCGCCGGCTTGTCGTCACGGAACCGCAGCAGGTTCTGCGCGAAGTTCAGCTTCACGTTGGGGTAGAAGCGTGCCCCGGGCATCTGTTCGGGATGCTCCAGCACGGGTTCGTACTGTCCGCTGGCGCGGATGCCGCAGAACTCCCACACCAGAGGCCAGAACTTCTCGGGCGAACGGATCGAGAAATCGTACAACGGACCGTAGCGCTGGATGTCGTCGTTGCCGGTCTGCTCGCGTACGAATCGCACAAAGCGATTCATGTTCGCGCGGTCGATGCGGTCCTGGCTGGGCTCCCACTTTGGTGAGTTCATTGCTCGTAGAGTCCTGCGTGCTGATGCGAATGTCATTAGATCGCGAAAGATAACAGCTGTACTGCTCCACAGCGATAAGCCGCTAGCGGGATGCCGCACTGATGATGTGCGTTACTCAAGTCGCAACGTTCCATGGGTGACAGTGCTTGGTCGATGCCTTTCCCGATCTGGGTCAAACAGATTGGGCTTCGATGTGAAGTGACAGCGGTCTCGCCATCCGAGGCGCTATCGGCATATTCATGGCTGTTCATGCATGAATCAGCGGTGCGCGAACTATCGGTCGGCGGAGTCAACCCGAGGGATGGGGAGAGACGGATTTGCGCAGGCGTAGATTGAGCACGAAGCCGAAGCAGAAATTCAGCAGGTCGCCCAGCGTCGTTGCAATACGCAGGCTTACGATGAGAATGACTGCACTTGCCGGTGCGAAATAGGTGCCCAGTATGATGGTGAGCAGAGCTTCACGCACCCCAAGTCCAGCCGGCGCACCGGGTGCGAGAAATCCCAGCACCCAGCTGGCAGCAAAGGCGCCGGCGAAAAACACGGGGTTCGTATGTGCCGACTCGACGGGCGCAAGTACCCGAGACAGCCACCACAAGCCGATGCCGATCAGAAGAAAATTCAGCACATACATGGCGTAACATGATGCTGCGCGCTTCCAGCCTGGGTGAAACGTGTTTACAAGTTCGTTCGATGCAGTGCAGGGGTGTAGTGCGCCGAGACGGCGATGGGTGATCTTGGAGGCCAGCCTGGGAAGAATCGACAGAGCGATAAGAGCGCCAAGCGTGACGGTCACCAGCAGGGCCTGTCGGTGATCACCGAGGGGTAGTCGGCTCAGGACGCTATGCGGTGCCCACAATAGCGTCAGGGTGGCGACGTGCGCGCATGCCACAATGGTCAAGAGTGTTTCGTAGGTCATCGACAGCACGACGGGTGTCATCGGCATGGTGCGCCGGGCCATGGCCAGGCGACCGATGTGTTGGGCCACATTGCCGGGCATGTATTTGCCGAATTGGGTGACCGCAAGAATGGCCAACGTGGAGAGATAGGCAATACGCTGGCCGAGGCCACGCAGTAGCCAAGTCCAGGCCAGGGCCGTGATCGGAATCAAGCACACGTAAAGCAATACGAGCGTAATCAGTGCCCCGATCACGTTGGCTTGCAGTAGTGCGCTGAGGTCGTGGCCGTGTATGGCGCGCTTGGCGTACAGGATAAAGAAAACACCTGTGGCGAGCGCAATTGCGATACCCGCCAAGCGAAAGACGCGTTTC
Source organism: Oleiagrimonas citrea (assembly GCF_012395255.1). Lineage (GTDB taxonomy): Bacteria > Pseudomonadota > Gammaproteobacteria > Xanthomonadales > Rhodanobacteraceae > Oleiagrimonas > Oleiagrimonas citrea. The sequence continues at coordinate 181,669 of NZ_JAAZQD010000002.1, read as the reverse complement.
ATCCCCGCCTCCGTGCGCGGACCAGATATCCGTTTCCGAAGGGCATGGTGCTGAAGGCTGCCTGCGCCGCGAAAGCACAGCGTAAGGCAAGCTTCCCGGGCATGCTTTTCATCCATGGGAAATAGCGCATGACATGGTTGCGCTCGATTCCGCTTCGTGCGTTGTTGGCCTCGTGGGTGGCATGCACCGTCTGCGATTTCGCGATACTGCGCGCTTGAATTCGTTCGGTTAGGTTACCAAGTGGGAATCCGAAGCATTCGATATGCTCGACCTCAAACCCACATCGCGTAAGCAGTGAGAGCAGGTTTTTTTTACTGTAGCGGCGATAATGCCCAGCCCAGACATCGGCAGCGCTCCAAAGCCTGGTGTGTGCCGGGACCGACATCAGCATCAAGCCATCGGGCTGCATCCACGTCCGCCACTCTTCAAGGGCGAGCGCATCGTCTTCAATATGTTCGAGCACTTCAAAAGCCATCAGCAGTGGAAACATGCCTGCCCATGTAGGGGATGGGGCGTCGTGAAGTGCTACGGCGTGGCCGGATCGGCGTCCGATCTCTTGGATCAGTTTTCGCGCTTGCGGCGAGGTTTCCAGTGCCGTGCATTGCACACCTTGTTGGCTCAGTTCCTGCAAGAGCATTCCTGCTCCGCAGCCAATCTCCAGTACCCGCGCGCAATGCTGTCGGCGCAGTTGACGAAGGATGCGTCGGCGACGAAGAAGGTAGCGTGGAGCTGGAACCCAGCCCAGGTCGGGGGCGAATGGCCCGAGCAAGGGGTCAATGTCTAATCTGTCGGGCATGATTCACCAAGGTGTTTTCGAGGACGCGGACGAATTGGGTGCCGATGGCCGATTCGTCGAATTGGAGTATGGCCTGCTCGTGGCAGCAATGCGTATCGGTATGCCCATCGGCGATCTGCTTTTGATGTGTGCGCAAGGCGTCGGCCAAGGCTTCGGCATCACCCATGGGCACAAGATAGGTACAGGGCGGTGCTGGCGAGAGCAGTTCGCGAATCGCCGGTGAGTCGCCGGTGATTAGCGGTTTGCCGGAAGCCACGATCTGGAACACCTTATTGGGTATGACGCACGAAGCCTTTTCCGAAGTACCGAAGATGCCCAGGCACACGTCGGCCTTCGCGATCCAGCCTTCCAACTCCGGATAGGGAACCCAGTCGATCCAGGTGACGTGCTGCAAAGGATCGTCATCAAGCATCTGCCGGACGCGGCTCGACTCCTGGCCTTTGCCAATCAGAATCCAGTCGAAAGGTTCTTCGCGCAGGATCCCGGCAGCGCGCACGATCGTTTCGATGCCATGCAAGGGAATGAACTGCCCGTAGAACAAGACGGTGATGCGGCCATCGTTCGTGGTCGTATCTGCGGCCGGTGCAGGTCGGGTGAAAACCTCGCGCTCGACACCGACCCACACGCTCGCGCAACTGCTTGGTGCGAGTCCAAACAAGGTTTCCAGTCGCCTGGCATGCGCGGCAGTGTCCATGCATAGTCTGTCTGCGCAATGCATGCCGAGTCGTTCCAGGTGCATCAGCAGGCGCGCTTTGATGCTGTTGATGGCGAACAGCTTCCGATCCATGACCACGGTGTCGTACACCGATATGAAGACGTCCCAGACAAGAGGAATCTTGCGTAGACGTGCGATCGGCCATGCGAGCAGTACATCCAGCAAACCGGGGTATCCGACCACGATGACGTCCGGCTTGCGCGTGCGTGCCAGACGCCATAACAGCCGTGGATAGGAACCGAGCCAACGCAGGCCGAGGCGCATTTTCGCCCCGAGTCCGCGAACCTGGGATTTGTCTTCGATGTTCTGCCAGATCGGTGCGCAGATTTCGTCCACATCGACGCCACGAGAGCGCAATCCGGCGATCAGGATGCGCGTCCTAGGCTTGCCCTTGTCGTAGCAACCCCAGAACAGGACCTGCATGGGTTGGCCATGATGATGCACAGCGGTGTGCCGGTCAGCCCAGCGCGGCCTCGATCTCTGGAATGATCTTGAACAGATCGCCGACCAGGCCGATATCGGCGATCTCGAAGATCGGCGCGTCGGCGTCCTTGTTGATGGCGACGATGGTGCCGGCGTCCTTGATGCCGGTCAGGTGCTGGATGGCGCCGGAGATGCCGAAGGCCATGTACAGCTCCGGTGCGATGATCTTGCCGGTCTGGCCGACCTGCATGTCGTTGGGCACGTAGCCGGCGTCGACCGCGGCGCGCGAGGCACCGACGGCGGCGTTCATCTTGTCGGCCAGCTTGTAGATGACATCGAAGTTCTCCTTCGAGCCGACGCCGCGGCCGCCGGAGATCACGCGCGGGGCGCTCTGCAGGTCGGGGCGGTCGCTCTTGTCCTGCTTGAGTTGGACGAAGCGGGTGTGCGTCGGCAGCTCGGCGTCCAGCTCCAGCGCTTCGACCGGCGCAGCACTGTCGCCGCTGGCGGCGGCCTTCCACGAGGCCGAGCGGATGGTGGCGACCACGGTCTGGTCGGCCGGGGCTTCGACGGTGACGATGGCATTGCCGGCATAGATCGGGCGCGTGAAGACGTGGCTGCTCTCGACGGTCATGACGTCGCTGACCTGGGCCACGCCCAGCAGCGCGGCGACGCGCGGCATCAGGTCCTTGCCGGTGGTGGTGGACGGGCCGAACACGTGGCTGTAGCCCTCGGCAGCCTTGGCGATCTGCGGTGCGGCGGTGGCGGCCAGCATGTGCGCGTTCTCGGCGCGGGTCACGGTCAGCACGCGGCTGACGCCTTCGATCTTGGCGGCTTCGGCGGCCACGGCGTCGGGCGCGTCGCCCAGGACCAGCACGTCGATGGCTTCGGCGCCGACGGCGGACGCGGCGCTGACCACGCGCGCGGTGGCGCCGTTGAGCGTGCCGTCGAGATGTTCGGCGATGACCAGGATCTTGCTCATGATGATTGTCCTTCGTGTCTCGTGAGGCTTCGTTCCGCAGGCGGCGCGATGCGCGGCCGGCCCGCGGCGAAGCGGGATCAGGGTGCGGTTACAGCAGGCCTTTCTGCTTCAGGGCGGCCACCAGTCCGGCGGCGTCTTCGACCATCTCGCCCTTGCTGCGCTTCGGCGGCGGGGCATAGTTCGTGGTCTTCAGGTGGTCACCGCTGTCCACGCCGAGGCTGTCGAACTCGATCACGTCGATGGGCTTGGACTTGGCCTTCATGATGTCCGGCAGCTTGATGAAGCGCGGCTCGTTGAGGCGCAGGTCGGTGGTGACCACGGCGGGCAGCTCGGCCTCGATGGTCTCCAGGCCGGCGTCGACCTCGCGGGTCACCGTGGCCTTGCCGTCGGCGATGGCCAACTCGCTGGCGAAAGTGGCCTGCGGACGCCCCCACAGCGCGGCCAGCATCTGGCCGGTCTGGTTGGCGTCGTCGTCGATGGCCTGCTTGCCCAAGATCACCAGGTCCGGCGATTCCTTCTCGATCAGCTTGAGGAAGGTGCGCGCGGCCGTCAGCGGTTGCGGTGCGCCGTCGGTGGTGACGTGGATGGCGCGGTTGGCGCCCATCGCCAGGCCATTGCGCAGGTGTGCGGTGAGATCCGCCGGACCGATGCCGACGATCACGATTTCTTCCGCCACGCCTTTCTCGCGCAGGCGCAGCGCTTCTTCCAGCGCGATGTCGTCGAACGGGTTGGCCGACAGCTTGACGCCGTCGGTGGCGACGCCGGAGCCGTCCGGCTTGACCTGCACGCGTACGTTGTAGTCCACAACACGCTTGTAGCCGACCAGGATCTTCATCAGCGATTCCTTCGATATCTCGGGTTCGGGTGCCCATGCTTGCGCGGCACCGTTAATTCAAACGCTTATTCTAACCCGAGTGACGGGTCGGCCTGAACTGCGCGCGCGAAGATGTCGTTCAGGAAGCGCGGACGATGCCCGCCCGTGCGGCTGGGTGCTTGCCGAAGAAGCGCACGTAGAGCAGCAGGTACAGCCCCTGCAGCACGGCGCCGATGAGGAAAGGAATGGTCAGATAGCCGGCATGGAAGAGTGCGCCGCCGAGTACGGGGCCGATGGCGCGGGGAATCTGCAGGGAGATGTTCTGCACGCTGCTGACCAGGCCGCGGCGTTCGGCGCCAGTCAGTCCGACGGTCAGCGCCTGGCGCACGCCGATGGTGCCGCGATTGCAGGCGCCGCGCAGGACGTACAGCGCCATGGCGACCCAGAACCAGGGCACCAGGGGCATCGCCGCGAGCAGCAATAGTCCGGTGCCGCGCAGCGTGACCACGGTATGCACGACGCCGCGCCGGCGCGCCAGGCGGCTGGCCAGCATGGCGCCGAATGCGCCGAGCACGAAGCCGAGCGCGAGTCCCGGGGCGATGACGCTGAGGTCACGATGGAACTTCACCGCGAACCAGTAGGCGATCAGTGGCCCGGTCAGTCCGATGGCCAATCCATTGAGGACGTTGACCAGCGCCAGGCGGCCGATAAGGCGGTTCTCTTCGCGACGTCGGTCGCCGGCCTGGGCCTCGGTCTGCTTCACGGCGGGCGGCATGCGCGGTTCCCGCGCCGCGAGAAGCAAGGCCAGGCTGACCAGCGAACTCAGCAGCGGCAGCAGGAACAGTAGGCGGTAGCTCTGGACGTCCAGCGCATGCCCCATGATCCAGGCCGGCAGGGCGGCGAGCAGCGCGCCGGCGGCCATGCCGCTGAAGCCGAGCGCCATGTTGCGGCTGAACACGCTGCTGCGGCGCTCGGCGGGAAGCTCGATCGACATCCACGCCTGTTCGACCGGTGAAAACGGACCGGCTGCGCCATTCGCGCCGCGGCCGAAACCGCCGAATATGGCCGCGGCTACCAGCAACCACGGCGTGACGGTGAACATCGCCACCAGGGCTGCGACGATCTGCAGCAGGTCGTAGCCGATCAGGAATGCGCGGCGCCGTCCGCGATCGCTGAGCGGGCCGACCGCCATGGTCAGCACGCTTCCGACCAGCAGACCGCCCATGAGCACCGCGCCGATGGCGGTGCCGGTCCAGCCCATCGCGTGCAGGTAGAGCGCGAAGGCCGCCACCATCGCGCCCTGGCCGAGGCTGCGCGCCGTGCGCATGCCCATCAGCAGGCGCACATTGCGAGGCAGCGGCGTGGCGCGGGAGCGAGTCATGCGCGCGGGTGAAGTGCGGGGCGTTCGTCGCGGTGCGGAACGGTCACAGGTTCTGGTAGCTCGGCCCCGAGCCGCCCTCCGGCGTCACCCAGTCGATGATCTGATAGGGATCCTTGATGTCGCAGGTCTTGCAGTGCACGCAATTGGCCGCGTTGATCTGCAGGCGCTTGCCAGCTTCGTCCTCGACGATCTCGTAGACATTGGCCGGACAGAATCGCGTGCACGGATTGCCGTATTCCTCGGCGCACTGAGTGATGCACACGTTGGTGTCGGATACCTTCAGGTGCACCGGCTGGTCTTCGTCGTGCTCGGTGGCGGCAAAGTACACGCTGGCGAGACGGTCGCGAGGTGGCAGGTCGCGGTCGACATAGTCGCGTTTCGGACTCTCGTACTGTCCCAGCCGGTGCAGCGAGGACCAGTCGGCGCGGTTCTTCAGCGTCCACGGCGACAGGCCGCCGGTGACGGTTTCCCAGGCGGCGTTGAACAGGCCAAACCACAGACCCTTGTGGAAGCCCGGGCGGATGTTACGCACCTTCTTCAGTTCGGCGACGGCGGCCGACTCGCGCAACGCGCGGTCGAAACCTTCGCTGCTGCCGTGCTCGGCCACGTGCTCGGCGGCGAGCATGCCGGAGCGGATGGCCTGGTGCGTGCCCTTGATCTTGGGCACGTTGAGCAGGCCGGCGGCATCGCCGATCAGCATCGCGCCGGGCATCTCGGTCTTCGGCAGTGACTGGTAGCCGCCCTCGACCAGCGCGCGTGCGCCGCCGGAAAGGATCTGGCCGCCTTCGAGCAGCGCCTTCACCTTCGGATGATGCTTGAGTTGCTGGAACGCCTCGAACGGCGAGAAGTTCGGGTCCTCGTAGTCGAGGCCGGCGACGAAGCCGATGGCGACGCGGTTGTCGTCCAGATGATAGATGAAGCTGCCGCCGTAGGTCTTCGGATCCAACGGCCAGCCCAGCGTGTGCACGACCTTGCCCGGCGTGACGCGGCCCTCGGGCACCTGCCACAGTTCCTTCATGCCGATACCGTAGGTCTGCGGGTCGCTGTCCCGGTCCAGCGCGAACTTCTTGATCAGCTGCTTGGACAAGTGTCCGCGGCAGCCTTCGGCCAGCACGGTGACCTTGGCCTTGATGTCGATGCCCTGGGTGTAGCCCGGCTTCTCGGAGCCATCGCGGGCCACGCCCATGTCGCCGATGCGCACGCCGGCCACGGCGCCGTGGTCGTCGAACACCGGTTCGGCCGCGGCGAAGCCGGGGAAAATGTCCACGCCCAACGCTTCGGCCTGCGGCGCCAGCCACGCGCACAACGCGCCGAGACTGACGATGTAATTGCCGTGGTTGTGCATCTGCGGCGGCGTCGGCAGCTTGCTGGCGTTCTCGTGGTCGCGCAGCATCCAGAGTTCGTCCTCGGCGACCGGCACGCAGATCGGCGGCGGGTTCTTGCCCCATTCGGGCAGCAGGGCGTTGAGCGGCTCGGGCTCGATCACCGCGCCGGAGAGAATCTGTGCGCCGACGGTGGACGCCTTTTCGATCACGCACACGTTCAGCTCGGGCTTGAGCTGCTTGAGCCGGATCGCGAACGCCAGCCCCGCCGGGCCTGCGCCCACGGTGATGACGTCGTATTCCATCGTTTCGCGTTCGCTCATGTCAGGCTCCGTGTGGACGTGGATGGCGCGCGGCGCGGAAGACGCCGTGCGGATCGCGCGACAGCGCGGGCAGACGGTAATTGTCCGTGTTCGCGGCCCGACCGGCAAATGCTTGCGTTGCGCGGCGATTTGCGCGTTCATGGAAATGGGCCGCACGGGCGGTCTGCACCACGGGAGTCCCATGAATACATCTTCGTCCTTGACCGCCAGCGATCTGCGTCGCGCCAGCATGTGCCAGTTGCTGCACTGGCTGGCCATCGGTCGCACCCGCCCGCAACTGCTGGCGGATGCCTGCATGGAAGCCATCGAGCGCTTCGATCCGCACATGAACGCGTTCGTCGACTTGCGTTCCGCGCTGGTGCAGGACCAGGTCGTCGGTGCCGAGAAGCGCCGCAAGCAGAGCGTGATCGGCCGGCTGGACGGCATTCCCGTGGCGATCAAGGACAACATCGACATCGCCGGCTGGCCCACGCGAGCCGGCATGCCCAGCCGTGGCGAGCAAGACGTCGCGCAGGATGCGCATGTGGTCTCGCGTCTGCGCGCCGCCGGTGCGGTGATGCTGGGAAAGACCAACATGGACGAGGGCGCGCTGGGCGCGGTGACCCACAACGCGCATTACGGCGCCACACAGAATCCGCATCGTGCGGGCTACACCGCAGGCGGTTCGTCCGGCGGTTCGGCCGCGGCGGTCGCGTCGGGCATGGCCGCGGTCGCCATCGGCACCGACAGCCTGGGCTCGGTGCGCATTCCGGCCAGCTATTGCGGGATCTATGCACTCAAACCCACGCACGGCGAGATTTCCGCGCGCGGCGTAGTGCCGGCGGCACGCCGGTTGGATGCAGTCGGACTGCTGGCGCGCAGCGTCGATGATCTGACCGTGCTGTTGCAGGTCCTGGCCGGATACGACGCCGACGACCCGCGCTCGCGCCACCGTCGCGTGGCGTTCTCGCCGCCGGACTGGGAGCCGGGTCGGCTGCGCAGCGGCCTGCTGCCGGATCTTCGCGGCATTGGCGTCGACGATGAGGTCGCCGAGTTGTTCGATGCCGCCGTGGGCCGGCTGCCGTTCGAGCTGGGCGAACGTCGCACCGTCGATTTTTCCGACTGGGACTTCGCCCGTACGCGGCGTGCCGGCTTGCTGCTGATGGAGGCAGAGATGCTGGGTACATTCGCCGGGGACCTGGCGGACACGGCGCATCCGGTTTCGGAAGATTTCCGTTCGATGATTGCCTACGCGCAGGGCTGCTCGGCCGCCGACTACGCGGCAGCCGATCGCGTGCTCGACGCCGCCGTGCTGAAGATGCGCCGTCTGTTCGCGCAGGTCGACGTGCTGGTGCTGCCGACCACGCCGCAGACGGCGTTCGCGCTGGATGCGCCGGTGCCGGCGAATCAGGCCGATCTGACCAGTTTCGCCAGCCTCGCGGGCTGTCCTTCGGTCAGCATTCCGATGGGCATGACCGCGTCGGGGATGCCGGCTGGTCTGCAGTTCGTGGGACCGCGCGGTTCGGACCTGCGTCTGCTCGAACTGGCGCAGGTATGCGCGGCCAGTCTCGATGCGGAGCCGATGTATCCCATCGAGCCGGCACAGGGCGCCTGAGGCAGGGGGGGCATCGTGCAAGGCTCGCTCCTGGTCGAACATGAAACGTGTCTGCGCCCCGACCTTCCGGGGGCGGAGCTGACGCTGTGGCCGCAATGGCTGGCCATCGACGATGCCGACCGGTTACTGCATGGCCTGCACGGTGAAATTCCCTTCACGCAACATCGTTTGCGGCTGTTCGGGCGCGAGGTGTTGGCACCGAGATTGAGTTGCTGGATCGGCGATCCCGGGACGGACTATCAGTATTCCGGCGTGCGATTTGCGCCGCATGCATGGACGCCTGCGCTGCTGGAGCTGCGTGAGCGCGTGCAGGAAACTTGCGATGTGTCGTTCAACAGCGTGCTGGCGAATTTGTATCGTGACGGCGATGACGCCATGGGCTGGCACAGTGACGACGAACCCGAACTGGGCTCCGAGCCGGTGATCGCCAGCGTCAGTCTCGGCGTGACGCGGCGCTTCCGTCTGCGCGCCCGCGACGATTCCCGGCGCAGCCTGGATCTGGAGCTCGCGCATGGAAGTCTGCTGCGCATGGCGGGCGCGACGCAACGGAACTACCGGCACGCTCTTCCGCGCAGCAAACGCGTGGCCAGGGCCCGCCTCAACCTTACCTTTCGGCACATCGGCTGACGCCGGCCCTTGGAATTGCCGTGACGGGGCGGCGATAATGCCCGCCCGTTCCACGATTGACGAGCAAGGCATGACCGCAAAGACCGTTCTCAACGAGGCGCATCGCGCACAGGGCGCGCGCATGGTCGACTTCGGCGGCTGGGATATGCCGATCAACTACGGGTCGCAGATCGAGGAACACCATGCCGTGCGCCAGGATGCCGGCATGTTCGATGTCTCGCACATGACCGTGGTCGACCTGCACGGCGAGCGCGTGCGTGATTTCCTGCGCCGCTTGCTGGCCAACAGCGTCGACAAGCTGACCGAGCACGGCAAGGCGTTGTACACCTGCATGCTCAACGAGCGCGGCGGCGTCATCGACGACCTGATCGTCTATTACCTGGGCGAGCATTTCTTCCGCATCGTGGTCAATGCGGCCACGCGCGAGAAGGATTTGGCGTGGGTCGAGCGTCAGGCACAGGCCTTCGAGGTCGAGGTCCGCGTACGCGACGATTTCGCCATGATCGCGGTGCAGGGCCCCCATGCGCGCGAAAAGATGATCGGTCTGCTGGCCGAGGTCGACCGCGAACGCATCGAGGCGATGGGCAAGTTCCACGCCGCTGCCGCGCAGGCGTTGCATGGCGTGCCGCTGTTCGTCGCGCGGACCGGCTACACGGGCGAAGACGGCTTCGAGGTGATGGTGCCCGAAGAGCACGCCGTCGAATTGTGGCAGGCGCTGCTCGATGCGGGCGTGCGGCCGGCCGGACTCGGCGCGCGCGACACGTTGCGGCTGGAGGCCGGCATGAACCTGTACGGTCAGGACATGGACGAGGACGTCTCGCCGTGGGAAGCCAGTCTCGGCTGGACCGTCGCCATGGACGAAGGGCGCGACTTCATCGGGCGCGGCGCACTCGAGGCCCAGAAGGAGCAGGGCGTGAAGCGCCGCATGATCGGACTGGTCCTCGACGAGAAAGGCGTGTTGCGACACGGCCAGACCGTTCTGACCGAAGCCGGCGAGGGCGAGATTCTCTCCGGCAGTTTCTCGCCGACCCTCGGCAAGGCCATCGCCTTTGCGCGTGTGCCGAGCGGCGAGCTGGGCGATGTGCGCGTCGCCATCCGCAACCGTGAGCTTCCCGTGCGCGTGGTCAAGTATCCGTTCGTGCGCGACGGCAAGCCGCGCGAAGGCATTTGAACTCGCCTGCGCCATGCGCCAGGCACTAGAATTGTTTCCATTCATCCGACCTGACAGGACCGATCCATGAGCGAGATTCCCGGCGACCTGAAATTCATGAAGTCCCACGAGTGGGCGCGTCTCGAGGACGACGGCCTGGTGCGTGTGGGCATCTCCGACCATGCGCAGAACCAGCTCGGCGATCTGGTCTACGTCGAACTGCCCGATATCGGTTCGCGTGTCGGACCGGACAACGGCTGCGCCGTAGTCGAGTCCGTCAAGGCGGCATCCGACGTGTATTCGCCGGTCAACGGCGAAGTGGTGGCCGTCAATGACGCGCTCGACGACAGTCCCGAATCGATCAACGAGGACGCGTTCGGTGAAGGCTGGATCTTCGTGGTACGTCCCGATGACAAGGCCGAGCTGGATGAGTTGCTCGATCCGGAAGCCTATGCGCAGTTGATCGAGGACGAGGATCACTGAGTTCCTGATCCCGTCTGTGAGGAGCGTTCGATGACGTTCTTCTGATGTCTTCGAAAACGCCGTCAGCCCTGGTCTGGCGGCGTTTTCGCATGTCGGTGGGGATCTCTGGCGCGGCGCATTCGTGTGGTTCGGGTGCCGTGGTGAGCGTGGCTTCTTCGTTGTTGTTTATTTTCGTATTCGCGTATAAACGTTTAGACGTCTATATAATTCACGCGCATTTGGTGATTCGATATGTGCGAAGTTCGCTTCAAGAAGCGCTTCGTGCACTGAATGCAGCCGTTCTTGCGGGATCATTCGGCACGTGAATTTTATTGACACCACGTTTCTACGGGTCTAGTTTTTGCGGCCAATGGTGGAGTGGTTTTGAAGATGGCGGGAACAAAGTACATCAAGCCGTATGTCGATCACGGCAAGAAGGCGGGGGCGGTGCGCAAGGTGACCGTGTCCATTCCTCTACATGTGCTGCGTCTGCTTTCCGACGAACGGACACGCCGCCAGGTGAGCAACCTCAGGCACGCGACCAATAGCGACCTGTTGGTTGAGGCTTTTCTACATGCCTTTACTGGGCAACCACTGCCAACTGATGAGGAGCTGAGACGAACCATGGCTACGACGAAGAAAGCTGCGAAGAAACCGGCTGCGAAAAAGGCAGTCAAGAAACCCACCGCGAAGAAAGCCACTAAAAAAGTCGTGAAGAAGACGGCCGCCAAGAAGGCTACGGTCAAGAAGGCTGCCGCCAAGAAGGCCGCTGTGAAGAAGACCGCACGCAAGACGGCGAAGAAGACCGTGAAGAAGGCGGCTGCTGCTCGCAAGTCCACTGCCAAGCGCGCGCCGGCCAAGAAGGCCGCAGCGAAGAAGACTGTGAAGAAGGCGGTCAAGAAGACGGTGGCGAAGAAGGCCGCCAAGAAAACCGCGGCCAAGAAGGCGACCAAGAAAACCGCCAAGAAAGCGGTGAAGAAAGCCGCCAAGAAAACTGCAGCCAAGAAAACCACGGCCAAGAAGGCGACCAAGAAGACCGCAAAGAAGGCGGTGAAGAAGGTCGCCAAGAAGCCGGCAGCGAAGAAGGCGGCCAAGAAGACGGCTCGCAAGGCGCCGGCCAAGAAGACCACTGCGGCTGCGCGCGTGTCGCGTCGCAGCAAGCGCAAATAAGATCGACTCCACGCGTGGTTCGCCACGAAGCTTCCTGTGGCTGCCCAGCGCAGGAAGCTTGCAGAGACTCTGCATTTGCCCCGGATTTCCGGGGCATTTCGTTTCAGGGAGCGGCGCCGGTGCGTATCCGCCTTGTCAAAAGAATGGCTTAGCTATTGGCAGTGGCGCGTGATGGGGGTACCTTGTTCCGGAATCCGCGCTGCAACAGACCGCAGGGTCTGGGTTCTTCTTCAGGGGAACTACAGGGGGCGCGGGTATCTGGTAGCAACGTAGCGAGTGACCATGGATACCCGAATGTCTATTTCAAATCGTCGTCGCGCGCGAGGCGCGGCCTCGTCCACCTTCATTTTTTCCGGCCTGATCGTGCTTGTGATCGCTGCGGCAGGCTGGTTCCTGGTAGTCAAGCCGCATCTTGATGCGACCAAGGGCGAAAGTCCGACGCAGGCCGCGACCAAGAAGAAAGTCGTGTCCAAGTCGACGCCGCCTCCGGCCAACGTCGCGGCGATGTCCACCGATCAGTTGCTCAACGAGGCCGGCAAGGCCGTGCGTGAAGAGCGTCTGCTTTCACCGGCGGGCAACAACGCTTTCGAGTTTTATCTGAAGGTTCTGGAGCGTCAGCCCAACAATCAGGTGGCGAAAGAAGCGCTCCGCGAAACTTTCCCGTTCGGCGCCAACGAAGCCGAGCAGGACATCAACAGCCGCAACTTCAATGAAGCACAGCGCGAGATCGACCTTCTGGCCAAGGCTGACCCGGACAACTACACGTTGACGATCCTGCGCTCCAAGCTCGATGCGCAGCGCAAGACGGCGACCAAGGAACAGCAGCAGGCGCAGGCGGACCTTCTGGCCAAGCAGCAAGCCGCGCAGAAACAGCGGGCTGCCGCCGAGGCGGAGAAGAAGCGTCAGGCAGCCGAGGCGCAGGCTGCGGATGCCACGTCCAAGCCGGCCACGACGCAACCGCAGGAGCAGCAGACCGCCCAGGCTCCGGCGCAGCCGAAGAAGCAGGCGCCAGCGCCGGTTCGTATCCAGAACGCGGTGCTCGTGAGCAGCGTCAATCCGCGTTATCCCAGCGTGGCGTTCCGCCGTCGTCAGGAAGGCTGGGTGGATGTGCAGTTCACGGTCGACGCCTCCGGTAATGTGAAGAACGCCACCGTGCTTGACGCCAAGCCCAGACATGTTTTCGATCGTGCGGCGATTTCCGCAGTGGAGCGCTGGAAGTACCGTCCGGCGCTGAACAACGGTCGCCCATTCCCGGTGACGATGCGGCGACGCATCAACTTCTCGTTGGGCAACCAGTAAGAATCGCGTTCCGCGACAATCTGCAAGCGACGAAGGGCGATGCATATGCATCGCCCTTCGTTCATGGGCTCAGCGGCGAGTATGCCGGCGTCGCTCGAGGTTGGCCCAGTCGCGTGGCTGCAGGCCCAGCAGTTGATCCAAGAACATGGGGAACAGTCCCGCGGGACGCGAAGTGCCGGCATTCCACAGCATCACGATGCCGACCTTCTGCGCGGGCAGGAATCCGATCATGGCGCGATAGCCATTGACGGCGCCGGCATGGAAGATCAGCCGCTGCCCGGCGTAATCGTAGATACGCCAGCCGAGCGCGTAGTGTGCGTCGTCAAGTCGAGCGCGTCGCCATGGTGTGGCATGCAATTCACTGGGCGTCGCGATGCCCGGCGTGTGCAGGGTGCGCAGCAGGGCGGCGGGCAGCACGTCCGGGCGACCGCCCATCTGCGCGATCAGCCACTGTTCCATGTCGCGCAAGCTCGCGTTGACGCCGGCGGCCGGCGCGACGCGGTAATAGGCTTCCCTCGGCGTGAAGGGCCGCCACCCAGCGCGTGTGCGGCGATGCGGTCGCGCCCAACTGGCGCTGTTCTCCAATCCTTGCAGTCCGTAGGTCGCGGTGGTCATGCCCAGAGGAAGAAACAGTCGCCGCTCGACTTCGTGACCATAGAAGTCGCCGGTGCGGGCGTGGATCACGTCTCCGATCAGGCTGAAGGCGACGTTCTGATAGCTGTAGCAGGTGCCGACCTGGCAGCGCAGGTGAACCTGATCCAGTTCGCGCGCAAGTTTCGGGTACGGCTCGTTCGCTTCCAGCAGCAGGTCGTAGGTGTTGCGTGGCAGGCCCAGACGCTGGCCGAGGATGTCGCCAACGGTCGCCTGCTGGGTCGCATCATCGTTGTTGAGGTCGAAAAACGGCAGCACGTCCGTCAGGCGTGTATCCCAGCGAAGGCTGCCGTTGTCCACCAGCAGGCCGGTCAACGCGGACGCGAATGCCTTGGAAAGCGAAGCGATACGAAAAACGGTGTTCGGCGTGACCCGGATGCCCGCACGCGCATCGGCGTAGCCAAGGGTGCGTTCATAGGCAACATGACCGTCGGCGATGACGGCCGTCGCCATGCCGGCGGTGTCGCGATGTTCTTCCAGCTGGATCAACCAGCGGTCGTAGGCCTTCAGTGCATGTCGCAATTGCGCGGGCGTCACGCGTTGGTTGTGAACGGGGTCGCGCACGGTTGCGCGGGCGTTGGCGGGCGGGCATGCCAGTGCTGCGAGCAGGGCTGCGCAGGGCGCCAGAAAGTGAAGGATCGAGCGGGCGGTCATGCTATGCTGCTTCGTGTTGCTCACTGCATTGCGCAGGGTGGGAAAGGACCGATGACTGGCATCATTCTCTTGATCATCGCGGTGCTGATTGTGGTGTACCTGGTCGGCATCTACAACGGCCTAGTGCGCGCCCGCAACGGCTACAAGAACGCCTTTGCGCAGATCGACGTGCAGCTCACCCGCCGTCACGACCTGATTCCGAATCTGGTCGAGACCGCGAAGGGCTATCTCAAGCACGAGCGTGAGACGCTGGAGGCGGTCATCCAGGCCCGCAATGGCGCGATGTCCGGTCTGGCCGGCGCCAAGGCCAACCCCGGCGACCCGGAGGCGATGAAAAAGCTTTCCGGCGCCGAGAACATGCTGACCCAGACACTCGGTCGCCTGTTCGCCCTGTCCGAAGCCTATCCGGATCTGAAGGCCAACCAGAACATGATGCAGCTGTCCGAGGAGCTGACCTCGACCGAGAACCGCATCGCGTTCGCGCGTCAGGCCTACAACGACGCGGTGATGACCTACAACAACCGCCGCGAAGTATTCCCGAACACCCTGATCGCCGGCAATTTCGGCTTCAAGCCGGCCGAGCCCCTGAAGCTCGAGGATCCCGCCGCCAAGCAGGCGCCGCAGGTGTCGTTCGCCTGATGCGTGCGGCGCGTTTTCCGCCGACCTTCGCGCAGAACTAGCCTCCGTGGATTTCTTCGCGCAACAGGCACGGGTGCGTCGCAGCAGCCGTTGGCTGGTCGTACTGTTCGTGCTGGCGGTGCTAGCCGTGGTCGCGGCGGTGGACGTGGTCGTTCTGGTGGTGGTCGGTTACGGTCGTGCGACCGAGAACGGTCTGGGCGTGGACCTGGGATCGATGGCGCTGATCAGTTTCGGTGTGCTGGCGCTGATCGGCATGGCTTCGCTGGCGCGCACGCTCAGTCTGCGCGGTGGCGGTGCAGCCGTGGCGCGAAGCATGGGTGCCACGGCGGTTTCGCCGGACACGACCAATCCGGCCTGGCGCAAGTTGCGCAATGTCATCGAGGAGATCGCCATCGCTTCGTCGGTGCCGGTGCCGGATATCTTCGTGCTCGAATCCGAACCGGGAATCAATGCCTTCGCGGCCGGGTACACGCCGTCGGATGCGGCCGTATGCGTGACGCAGGGATGCCTGGATCGGCTGACCCGCGACGAGTTGCAGGGCGTGATCGCACATGAATTCAGCCATGTGTTGAACGGCGACATGCGTCTGAACATTCGGCTGATGGGCCTGCTGTTCGGCATCCTGGTGATCGGCATCGTCGGTCGCATCCTGATGTACTCCGGCGGACGCGTGCGCACGCGCAAAGGCAATACCGCTTATGTCGCCCTGATCGGTCTGGCGTTGCTGCTGGTGGGGTATATCGGGTTCTTCTTCGGCCGCTTGATCCAGGCTGCGGTGGCGCGCTCGCGCGAATCGCTGGCCGATGCCTCGGCGGTGCAATTCACGCGCCAGACGCGAGGTATCGCCGGCGCCCTGAAGAAGATCGCGGCAATGGCCGAAGGCTCGCAGCTGCAGGCGGCGAACAGCCAGGAAGTCGCACACATGCTGTTCGGCGAGCCGGGGCGCTTTTCCAGCCTGTTCGCGACCCATCCACCCTTGCCCGAACGCATTCGCGCGCTCGGCGTACCCTACGACGAGAAGGAAATCGAACAGCTGGCGCGGGCCTGGCTGCAGCCGCAGCGTGCGCGTCACGGCGAGGATGCCTCGGCATCCATCTCCGGCTTTATGCCGACGTTCTCGACAGGGGGCGCGGCGGCGGTAGCGGAAACAGCCATGCCGCGTACCGATCGCCCGATGCCGGTGCAGGCGGAAGCGGTCAGTGCGCGTGTCGGCCGGCCGGGGATGCAGGATGTGCATGCTGCCGGACACCTGCAGCGGCAGTTGCCGGATACGCTGGCGCGTGCGGCGCACGACGCCTCCGGTGCGCTGGATCTGGTGTTGGCGCTGGCCGTATCCGACGACCCGCGCGTGCGTGACGCGCAACTGCTGCAGGTCGATAGCGGTTTTGGCAGCGATGCTGCAGAGGGCGTGGAAGCCCTGTTGCCAGCCCTTTCGATTCTGCATCCGATGCTGCATTTGCCGCTGGTGGCACTGGCGTTTCCGCAGCTCAAGCGGCAGCCGCGTCCGCGTCTGACGCAGCTGCTGCACACGCTGGACATCATCATTCATGCCGATCAGCGGATCAGCCTGCACGAGTATTGCCTGGTCAAGTTGCTGCGGTTGATGCTGACCGACGCGCTGGATCCGTCCCGTGGCTTCGTGCCCGGCGCGCGGCGGCTGCGCCAGGTCGAGGCTGATTACGCGGTCCTGTGCGCCGTCGTGGCGCATCATGGACATGATGACGGCGACGCGGCCCGGCGTGCCTGGGCGCGCGCCATGCACGAGGCGCTGCCCAATGCGCGTGCGGACTTCGCGGTGCCGGGCAACTGGCAGGCGGCGATGGATCGTGCGTTGGAACGCCTGGACCGCATCCGTCCGCTGGACAAGCAACTGGTGGTGCGCGGTCTGACTCTGGCCGTGGCCGAGGACGACCACGTCAACGTGGCCGAGGCCGAGTTGCTGCGCGTGATCTGCGCCGCGCTGCATTGCCCGCTGCCGCCGCTTCTGCAACACCTGACTACTTTCTCCGACGAGGACGAGGACGCGCACACCACGTGATGCGCGGGCCGTGACCATGGAACGCCCCGATATTCGAGATGCCAGTGAAGTGCGGCCGCTGCTGCTTTCCGCGACATGCTTCTTCCTGATTCTCACCGCCTACTACATCATCCGTCCGGTGCGCGACCAGCTCAGCGGTGCGGTGGGTTCGATCTCGTTGCCGCTGTTCTACGGCGCCACCTTCGTCGCCACGCTGCTGCTGACGCCGCTGATCGGCTGGCTGGTCGTGCGCTTCCCGCGGAGGCAGCTGATGTTGTGGAGCTTCAGCTTCTTCATCGTCTGCCAACTGGCCTTCGTGCCGGCCTTCATGTTTCAGGATCAAATTGGAGCGCGGCTGCTGGGCACGGTGTTCTTCGTCTGGGGCAGCGTGTTCAATCTGTTCGTGGTGTCGCTGTTCTGGAGTCTGATGGCGGACATCTGGTCCAGCCAGCAGGCGCGACGGCTGTTTTCGCTGATTGCACTGGGCGGCATGGCGGGAGCGATCGCCGGCCCATTGATCACGTCGCTGATGGTGAACCTGGTCGGCGTGGCGCCGTTGCTGCTGATTTCGGCCCTGCTTCTCGGTCTGTCGATGCTGTTGCTGCTGGTGGTGTCGGCCGAGGCGGAGCAGGCCGCGCCGACGTCGGCGGCCGCGATCGGCGGCTCACTGCTGGCGGGCGTCAAATACGTGTTCACGCAGCCGTTCCTGCGCTACATGGCGCTGCTGATGCTGCTTAACGACGGCATCGGCACGGTCGCGTACGCGCTCGTCGCCGATTACGCCAAGGCGCACTATGTCAGCGATGCGGCGCGCACAGAGATGTACGCGCACCTGGATTTCGCGATCAATTCGCTTGGCGTGCTGATGCAGGTGAGCGTGACGCGCTGGGTTCTGCAGCGCCTCGGCATGACATGGGGCATCGTGATTCCCGCCGTGGTCAATTTTTCCTTGCTGGTGCTCGTTGCGATCCTCGGTTCGAGGATCGAGCTCTGGGGTGCCGGTATTTCGCTGGTGCTGGTGCTGCAGGTGGTCGTGCGCGGCACGCAGTACGGGATGCTCAAGCCGGCCAGCGACGCGCTGTACACGCGCAGCGCCCGGGAAACCCGCTACAAGGGCAAGAACTTCGTCGAGACCGCCGTGTGGCGGTTCGGCGATCTGGTGGTGACCAGCGGCATCAATCTCCTGCGCGACGCTGCCGTGGCCTTGGGCGGACTGGCCGCCATCAGCGCGGGCGTCTCGGCCATTGCGGTCTGGGTCGGTTTCCGCGCGGGGCGTACGGCTGGCGATGAACCCGACGAGGCCGCGCATCGCGACCGCATCGCCTGATGCACCGTTCCTGTTCCCTGCGGCGCTGGATCAGCTGACGATGTAGCGCTGCAGGTGCTCGATTTCCTGCGCCTGATCGTCGATCACCGCTTTCACCAGATCGCCGATCGATACCACGCCGACGATGCGGCCGTTCTCGATTACCGGCAGGTGGCGCACCCGGCTGTCGGTGCACAGGCGCATGCACTCCTCGACGCTGGCATCGGGGCCAATGGTGAGGACGTTGGCGCTCATGATCTCGCTGACCGACGTACTGGACGAGGCGCGGCCGCGAAGGATGACCTTGCGTGCGTAGTCGCGTTCGGAAACGATGCCGGCCAGGGCATCGCCGCGTAGCACCAGCAGCGCGCCGATGCCGCGTTCGGCCATCTGCTTGATGGCGTCGAGCACGGGCGTGTCCGGTTGCACGCTGTAGACCTGGTTGCCCTTCGATTCCAACAGATGCCTGACGTGCTGCATGTGCTGCTCCCGTGGCGGCCGGTGGCGGTCGACTGTGAGTCTAGCGCGATCCCGGCGTCTGGGTCACGAGTCGATGCGGGGCGGTGTTTCGGTTGTGGTCGGAAGCCGTTCCTGCACGAAATACAGCGGGCGTTGCTTGCTTTCGGCATACATGCGGCCGAGGTATTCGCCGATCACGCCGAGGGCCAGCAGCTGCACGCCGCCGAGGAACAGGATCACCAGGATCAGCGTCGGGTAGCCGCGTACTGGATCCCCCCATATCAGGGCCTTCAGCAGCACCCAGATGCCGTAGACGAAGGCCATCGTCGCCGAGCCGAAACCGATCCAGGTCGCCAGGCGCAGGGGTGCCACGGAAAACGAAGTGATGCCTTCCACGGCCAGGTTGAGCAGGCGCCAGTAGTTCCATTTGCTCTGGCCTTCGTGGCGCGGATGGCGACGATAGGTTACGCCGGTCTGTCGGTAACCGATCCAGGCGAACAGCCCTTTCATGAAGCGCTGGCGTTCGGGCAGCTCGCGCAGCGCCAGCACGGCCTGTCGCGAAAGCAGTCGAAAATCGCCGGTGTCGCGCGGCAGCGGGGTGTCGGAAAGCCGCTCCATGACGCGATAGAAGGCGGCCGCCGTGAAGCGCTTGAATCGGCTCTCCCCCTCGCGTGCGCTGCGCGTGGCGTAGACCACGTCGAAGCCGGCGCGCCATTGCTCGACCAGTTGGGGAATGAGTTCCGGCGGGTCTTGCAGGTCGGCGTCGATCACCACCACGGCGTCGGCGTCGGCGTGATCCAGTCCTGCGCTCAGTGCGGCTTCTTTGCCGAAATTGCGCGACAGGCGCATGCCGCCGGTTCGCGCATCTTCCGCGGCGATGCCGCAAATCATGTTCCAGGTGTCATCGCGGCTTCCGTCGTCCACGTACAGCACGCGGCTATCCAGATCGAGCGAGTCGAGTACCGGGCGCACGCGCTGGTGGAAGGCGAGCAGTCCGTCGCCTTCGTTGTAGGCGGGCACCACGACGGTCAGCGTAGACTGAGGAGTGGTTTCGGTCATGGCGTCGATTCTGCCATGCGAACGGGGCTATGGCTGCGCGCGTGGGTGCGGGGGATGCTTTTCGGTCACGTAGGCGGTGCCGCCCAGTTGCGTCATCTGCTGCTGGATCCATGCCACACGCCGCTGCACGTAAGCGGAAGGGCGGTCGGCGTGCATGCGCCGGGGGTTGGGCAGGACGGCGGCCAGCAGTGCGCCCTGGTAGCTGTTCAGCTGCGACGGATCGGTATGCCAGTAGGCGTGACTGGCGGCGTCCACGCCGTAGATGCCGTTGCCGAGTTCGGCGATGTTGACGTACACCTCGAGGATGCGCCGCTTCGGCCAGGTCGTTTCGAGCAGGACGGTGAAATAGGCTTCCAGGCCCTTGCGGAAGAAGCTGCGTCCACCCCACAGGAACAGGTTCTTGGCGGTCTGCTGGCTGATGGTGCTGGCGCCGCGCAGGCGACCGCCGTCCTCGGCCGTGTCGATGGCCTTCTGGATCGAGGCCACGTCGAAGCCGTGGTGGAAGGGAAATTTCTGGTCCTCGGAGGCGACCATCGCCAGCGGCACCTGCTTGCTGATCTTGGACCACGGCACCCAGTGATAACGCAGGTGGAAATCCTTCTCGCCGTGACGCCAGGCGCTGAGCTGGCGCTCGACCATGAAGGCGCTCGTCCACGGCGGGACGAAGCGCAGGACGAGCACCATCGACTCGGTCACCACGAACCAGATCAGCAACGCCCAGAGGGCGCCGCGGAGCAGTCGTTTCCACAGAGGCCGTTTGCCGGATTTCATCGCTCCAAGTGTAAAGGACGCATGTGAATGCCGGCCGAGCCGTTATCCTTGGCATACCGATCTTGCGAACCCGCGCAGATGCCCCCACGTATGCGCGCTCTGGGAGAATTGCCGTGACCGAAGAACGCGATGTACTGCACCGTTTCCTGCTCGAGCGCGCCGGTGTGCGCGGCGTGCTGGTGCGTCTGAACGAAAGCTGGAGCGAGGTGGCCGGTCGCGCCGACTACCCGCAGGCCGTGCGCCGTCTGCTAGGCGAGAGTCTGACCGCCAGTGCGCTGCTCACCGGTCAGATCAAGTTCGACGGCGCGCTTTCGCTGGAATTGAAGAGCCGCGGCGATCTGCGCCTGCTGTTCACCGAGTGCACGGATGCCGGCCGTCTGCGCGGCCTGGCGCGGCACGACGAAGCGGCGGCCGATCATGAGGCCATCGACTTGTCGGCGCTGCCCGGCGCCACGTTGGCGATCACCATCGGCAACGTCGAGACCGGCCACCGCTATCAGGGACTGGTGCCGCTGGAGAGCGCGGGGCTGGGGGCGGCGCTGGAAGATTATTTCATGCGCTCCGAACAGCTTCCGGCGCATCTGGTGCTGGCGGTCGGCGAGCACGGCGCGGCAGGCCTGCTGTTGCAGCGCATGCCCGCCGAGGGCGGCACGGGCGTGCAGGGCGACGCCGACGGCTGGGATCGCGTGCAGCATCTGACGGCGACGCTGAGCGAGAAGGAATTGCTGGAACTGCCCGCGCAGACGCTGCTGTACCGGCTGTACCACGAGGAGAACGTGCGTGTGTTCGAGCCGCGCCCGCTGGCGTTCGGCTGCAGCTGTTCCGCGCAGCGCGTGGAGGCGATGCTGCGCGCGCTGGGCACGGAGGAAGCCGAGGCCGCGCTGCAGGCCAATGATGGCGAGGTCGAGGTGACCTGCGAGTTCTGCGCGGCGCAGTATCGCTACGACCGCGTGGACATCGAGCGCGTCTTCAGCGAGATGCCGGACGCGCCGGCGTCGACGCGCAGCCACTGAGGCAGCGCGTCACGACAGACCGGTCGCGCCGCGCGACAGCCAGTGCTCGGCCGGTTCGGCGCCCGAGTACAGGAAGCCCTGGCCGTAGCGGCAACCGAGTTCCAGCAGCAGGTCGCGCTGGGCGCCGTTCTCCACGCCCTCGACGATCACCTGCATCTGCATCGAGTCGGCCAGCGCCTGGATGGCGCGGAAGATCGCCGCGCCCTGCTTGTCGGCGTCATCGCTGGTGTCGATGCGCGCCGTGAAGGAGCGGTCGATCTTCAGCACGCCGATCGGATACTGGTGCAGATAGCTTAGCGACGAGTAGCCGGTTCCGAAGTCGTCCAGTGCGATGGCGATGCCATGGTCGCGCAGGCGGTCCAGGGTCAGCTTGATCTGCTCGGGGTTCTCCAGCAGCGTGCGTTCGGTGACCTCGATGCGCAGGTTCTTCGGTGCGACCCCGTGTTCGTCGAGCAGCGACAGCAGCCGGTGGTCGATGTCCTTCATGCGAAGGTGGCGGCCGGAGACGTTGATGCTGACGAAAGCGCCGTCGCGGGTCAGTGTTGGAGCGTGTGCAAAGACCTGCTCGAAGATCTGCCAGTCGATGGCCTCGATGCATCCGCTGTCCTCGGCCACGGTGAGGAAGGCGCCGGGCAGCAGCAGACCGCGCTCGGGGTGGCGCCATCGCATCAATGCCTCGTAGCCGAGGATGCGGCCGTCATCCAGATGCACGATGGGCTGGAAGAACGGTTCGAATTCGTTGCGCGTCATCGCGCGGCGCAGGTCGCCCTCGATTTCCAGGACCGACAGCGCATTGCGGCGCAGGCGGTCGTCGAACCACGCGGCGCGGTGGCGGCCGGAAGCCTTGGCGCTGTACATGGCCGAGTCGGCGTCGCGCAGCAGTTCCTCGGCGCGGCGGTAATGCGGAGCGCTGAGCGTGATGCCGATGGATGCGGAGGTGAACATTTCCTTGCCGCCGACGCGGATCGGGTTGTTCAGTTCGGAGATGATGCGTTCGGCGACGCGGAACACGGAGGGTTCGTCGCCCACGCTTTCCAGCAGCACGGCGAACTCGTCTCCGCCCAGGCGCGCGACGATGTCGTCGCTCTTCACACAGGTGCGGATGCGGCCGCCGACCTGGAACAGCAGGTCGTCGCCGATCAGATGGCCGACGGAGTCATTGATGACCTTGAAACGGTCCAGATCGATGAACAGTACGGCAAAGCGCCTGCTCTCGTCCTCGTGGTAGCGGCGCAGCGCCTGTTCCAGGCGTTGCAGCAACAGGGCGCGATTGGGCAGGCCGGTCAGCGCGTCGTGCAGGGTTTCGTATTTCAGCCGCCGTTCGATGCGTTCGCGTTCGGAAATCTGTTCGCGCAGATCGCGGTTGGCCAGGGCCAGCGCGCGGGTGCGCTCGGTGACGCGGCGTTCCAGACTGGAATAGGCCTTCTTCAGCGATTCCGCGCTGCGCTTGCGCTGCAGAGCGTTGGCGATGTGGTAGCCGACGAAGGTCAGCAGTTCCTGGTCCGGTTTCTTGTAGACGTACTCGGGCGTGTAGCTCTGCACGGCCAGCACGCCGACAGTCTTCTCTTCGCAGATCAGCGGCACACCGAGCCAGCAGAAGGCATTGCTGCCGCTGGGAATCAGTTCGCGTTGTTGCGTCATCTCCTGCATGCGCGCGCGGTCGGCCAGAAGCGCCTCGCCGTGGCGCAGCACGTACTCGGTCAGGCCGCGCCCCAGCGAGCGCTGCCGACGGTCGGCGTCGATTTCGTCCACCGAATAGGGGAAGTCGAGCTTGCGACCGTCGTCACTGAGCAGGGCGATGTAGAAGTTGCGCGAATAGAGCAGGCCGCCCACGACGCGGTGCACGGCGGCGTAGAAGTCGTCGAGACTGTCGGTGGTGTTGGCCAGCTCGGCGATGCGGAACAGCGCGGTCTGCAGGCGCTCGCCGCGCTGGCGTTCGATGACCTGCTGCTGCAGCACGCGATTGGCGTTGCGCAGGGCTTCGGTGCGTTCGGCAACGCGCCGCTCCAGATCCGCGTGTGCTTCGCGACGTTCGAGTGCGGTCTGGACGTGCTGGGCCACGTAGGCCAGCAGTTCGCGGTCCTGCTCGGTGTAGCGTGCGTGTTCGTGGTAGCTCTGCACCACCAGGCCGCCGACCACTTCGCTGCCGCGCAGCAGCGGTACGCCCAGCCAGTCGACCGGCGGCGGCCCGCTCGGGTGCAGGTCGCCCTGGACCTGCGCACGGATCTGTTCGAGGTTGCCGTACAGCGCATGGCCTTCGCGAATCAGATACCAGGTCACGCTCTCCCGGATGCTGTCCATCGACAGGTAGGTATCCGGCGGCGGCGGGTCGGTATCGGTGGTGTCGGCGTAGTAGGCGAAACGCAGGGCATCGCGCTGGCTGTCGTACAGCGCGATGTAGAAATTCTCCGCATACATCAGTGAGCCGACGATGCCATGCAGGGCGTGCATGGTCTCGTCCATGTCGTGCACGGCGCTGGCCTGGTTGGCGATGGCGAACAGCGCGCGTTGCAGGCGCTCGGCCTGGGCCAGGCGGGAGACGGCGTCGTACAGGTGACTCAGCTCGGCCTGCTGATGCAGGCGCACGTCGACCAGTTTGGCCAGCCAGGCCAACTGGGCATGATCGTCGCTGTCGAGCGTCGTCGGCAGACGTGCCATCAGGGTGCGTTGTCCCCGCGGGTCATGGCCCAAACGCAGGGTGCGGTCCTCGGGCGCCTTTTCGAGCGCTTCGAGCGGTTCTTCGAGCCAATAGACATGCAGACCGTCGATTGGCGCCAGGACCTCCGCGACGATATCGGCCACAGCCTGCGCGTCTTCACAGTCGAACAGGCGTTCGATCATGAAGTGGAGCGCTTTCGCCTCGGACAGAACCGGCGTGGCAGCGCGGGTTTGGGCGGCTGAGGTCATAGCACAGGGTGACAGGTATCGGCCTCGGCAGTGTATACCGGCATCTACGCGGATGTCGCGATACGGCGGGATTGTGCGCAATGTCTCACATTGCCTGATACACCTGTTCGAGGCCAATGAACTGAGATCTTCATCATCTGTTAGTAAAAGGTAAAGATGCGTATAATCGAAAGCGAGGGATGCTGCGCGAGGAACGTCCGTGTTCACGCGTGGTCAGAAGATATCGACACGATCCGGGGGCGCTGATGCGCAGAATGCTTTCCAGCTTGATGATGCTTGTGCCGTTGGTTGCGGCAGGGCAGACGCTGGACGGCGTTTCCCCGACCAAGGCCGCGGCCGAGCATGTGGCGGCCTATCGCAGCCTTCAGCGTGTCGACAGTCAGGGCAACATGCTGCTGCCGCTCTGGCGTGACGCCGATGGGCGCATGCTGGCGCTGGTGGGGTCTTCGGATGCACCGCAGGCAGGCGTGCCCGGCGCACTGGATTTCCGGGTCGTCGACGTCAGTCAGGGGTACAGCTCCGGACTGCGTTATGACATCGGTCCGCACGTGGCGGCCTATGCTCAGCTTGCGCAGCACAGCTGGTTGACGCCGAAGCCGGTGCGTACCTGCACGCCGGCCGAGGGCATCGGCTGCCCGGATGCCAACACCCTGAACGCGGCGCGTTTGCTCAGCGGCGAGATCGGCGCCAGCTACAGCGGCAGTGGTTACCGCTTCGATGTGCTGTTCAACAGCACTCGTCCGAGCGTTGCCACCTCGCCGTTGCTGCCGCGCGTGCTGCCGCAGTCGCCGACGGACGTGCTGCCGTTGTGGTCGCTCGATCGCAGCACCAATGTCGCCGCGCGTGGTCGCGTCGCATTGGGCAGTCAGACCGGCATCGACCTGGGCGCGAGCGTCGGTCGGATCCGTCTGCTTCCGGGCAATCTGCTCGGTGTGAACACCCTGGGACAGCGTTCGCTCAGTCTGGGGGTGGACAGCGGGCCGCTCAGCGGTCGCATCACCGGGCGCATGCTGCAGCCCGTGCCGGGCTCCGGCGATGCCGCGTCGTTGTCGATGGGTCCCGAGCGCCATTGGGCCACCATCGATCTGGGTGTTACTTGGCGACTGCCCTGGCAGGGCGAGCTGCGCTTCGGCGCACAGAATCTCTGGTCTTCGGGACAGGCGCCCAAGCCGGTCGAAGGCCCGGAGCCGGATCAGTCGCGGATCCCGTACGTGCAGTACCACCAGGATCTGTAATCGCCACCGTCCGCTCCGGGCGGGTTCCCATCAGTCGTTCTTCTCGATCTTCACGTCGCCGCTGAAGGTCTGCACATCGATGTTGCCGTCGCCCTGGCCAATGCGGCTGTTGAGCGAGGAGCCGGGACCGTGTGCCTTCTCGATCACCTGACCGAAGGCCGAGCGGATGTCGCCGCTGAAGGTCGATACGCGCATCTGCGCGGAGAGGGTGGCCGGAAGGCGCAGCTTGACGTCGCCGCTGACCGAGTCGACCTCGATGTGTCCGTCCTTCTGCAGACCACCGTCGACTTCGACGTCTCCGGACACGGTGTTCATGGAGATCTTCGCGAACGGGCCACCGTGAAGCCGGATTTCGCCGGACACGGTCTCAAGGTCGCCGCGCTGCGCGACCTTGGGCGCGATGATGTCGCCGCTGACCGTCTGGATGTCGGCCTGCTGCATGGCGCCGGAGAGCTCCACGCGCGCGCTCACGGCATCCACGCTGACCTTCGGGCTGTCGGCGTCGATGCGCACATCGCCGCTGACGCTGTTCACGTCGACCGTGCCGCCAGAGAGTCCGCGGATGTCGGTGGTCGCGCTGACGGCATCGACCGCCACTGAGGCGCCGCGCGGCACCTGTACGTCGAGCGTGCTCGGTTCCATGTTGTCATCGCCGCCCCAGTGGAACAGTCCTGATTTTTCGGGTGTCTTCACCTTGATCAGTAGCGTGTCGCCGTCCTTCTCGACCTGGAGTCCCGGTGATCCCTTGCCGAGGGTACCGCCGACGTGCACCTGGTTGCGGTCCCACGTGGTGACCTGGATGGAGCCTTTCACGTTGACGATCTTGACGTGACCGTCGGCGGCGAGGTCGCGGGTCTGATCGATGGGCTGGCCGGCCAGCGCGACGGCGCTGAACAGCAGGAGTGGAAGTACGAGCAGTCGTTTCATGGTGGATTCCTCCTCGGGGAGCGTTGTGTTTCGGAATGGCGGTCAGGGCGCGCGCTGCGTATAGCGTTGCAGGCGCCATTGCTGGACATGGGTGCGTTGCTGGATGCGGCGCAGGAAGGCGGCATCCGGTGCCTGCTGCAAGGCCAGGCGGATTTCACTGTCGGCGGCCTGGAACTCGATGGCGGCGCCGGCCAGGCGCGGATCACGCGGTTTCCAGCGCTGGCCGTGATCGCTGGCCAGGTGTGTGCCGTCGTACAGCGAAGTCGGCGCGCGCAGCAGTGCCGTGCCCAGGAAAAGGCCGATCAGGATCATCGCGGCCGCGGCGGTCATCGGCAGCCATGCGCGAGGTGCGCGCGTCGCGGGTGCGCGCGGTTCGAGTTGTGCGGCAATGCCGGCCCACAGGTCGCGCTGCGGGGCATGCGTTCGGTTCAGGTCGCGGGTCTGGCGCAGCCATTCGAATTCGTTCATGGTCGATCTCCCAGCGCGTCGCGCAGCAGCGCGCGCGCTCGATGCAATTGGGCCTTGGAGGTGCCGCTGGCGATGCCGAGTTCTTCGGCGATGTCGCCGTGTCGCCAGCCTTCGACGTCGTGCAGCACCAGCACGGCGCGGGCGCGCGGTGGAAGGTTCGCGATGGCGCGCTCCAGTTCCTCGCGTTCGGCGGGGCAGAAGGGTTCCTCGCAGGTTTCCGGCAGTTGGTCGCTGTCGAGATCGGTGACCGGGTTGGCGGCCCGCGAGCGCAGCGCCATTAGTGCCGTGTTCACGGCCAGGCGATACATCCAGGTGCCGAAGGTACTCTGGTGACGGAAACCTTCGAGCTTGCGCCAGGCTGTGACGAAGGATTCCTGCACCAGTTCCTCGGCGCGGCCGTGGTCATAGCCGGACAGGCGCAGGACCGTGCCGTAGATGCGCGGCACATGACGCCGATACAGCGACTCGAAGGCGCTGGCGTCACCGCGCACGGCGGCGTGCACCAGGTCGCTGTCGGACGTCTCGGTGGTGGCGTCTGCGGGCATGCTCGCGGGTTGGAGTAGGCAACTGGCGTTCATCGTGCCAGCTTTGATGCGCCCCGCGGCAAATGGGTTTGTATCGCCGCCTCGTTGCGAGGCGGCGATCGAGCAGGTCCTAGGAGGCGACCTTCTTCTGCGCGGGGGCGGCTTCGGCGGCGTCCAGCGCATCGGCGACACGCTGGCGCTCGGCCTTCAGCGCCGCCGGCATGCGGTCGCCGTAGCTGTCCAGATATTCACCGATGGCGACCATTTCGTCGCGCCAGCCGTCACGATCGACGGCGAACAGCTCGGCCACGGCGTCGTCGTCCAGGCCCAGGCCGTCCAGGTTCAGCTCACCGTCGGCGGGCAGGGTGCCGATCGGCGATGCCACGCCCTCGGCCTGGCCGGTCACGCGCTTGAGCATCCACTCCAGCACGCGCATGTTCTCGCCGAAGCCGGGCCACAGGAACTTGCCGTCGGCGTTCTTGCGGAACCAGTTGACGTGGAAAATCTTCGGCAGCTTCGCATCCGGCGTGTCGAACGACAGCCAGTGCGCGAAGTAGTCGGCGAAGTTGTAGCCGCAGAACGGTTTCATCGCCATCGGGTCGCGACGCACCACGCCGACCTGGCCGGTGGCTGCGGCGGTGGTTTCCGAGGCCATCGAGGCGCCGACCAGCACGCCGTGCGTCCAGTCGCGGGCCTCGAACACCAGCGGCACCAACGACTGCCGGCGTCCGCCGAAGACGATGGCCGAGATCGGCACGCCCTGCGAGGACTCGGCTTCCGGTGACCAGCTCGGGCACTGGCTCGCAGAGACGGTGAAGCGGGAATTGGGGTGCGCGGCCGGGCCGTTGGCCGGATCGACGTCGCGACCTTGCCAGTCCTTGACGGGCTTGCCGTCGGGCAGGCCTTCCCACCACGGCTGCATGTCCGCCGTGACCGCTACGTTGGTGAAGATGGCGTTGCGGTCGAGCATCGCCAGCGCATTCGGGTTGGTCTTGGCGCTGGTGCCCGGCGCCACGCCGAAGTAGCCGGCTTCCGGGTTGATCGCCCACAGGCGACCGTCTTCGCCCGGCGTCATCCAGCAGATGTCGTCGCCGACGGTCCAGATCTTCCAGCCGTTGTTGCGGTAGCCCTCGGGCGGAATCAGCATCGCCAGATTGGTCTTGCCGCAGGCCGACGGGAACGCCGCGGCGACGTAGTGGATCTGGCCCTGCGGGTTCTCGATGCCGACGATCAGCATGTGCTCGGCCAGCCAGCCTTCGGTGCGGGCCTGATGGCTGGCGATGCGCAGTGCGTGGCATTTCTTGCCCAGTAGCGCGTTGCCGCCGTAGCCGGAGCCGTAGGACTTGATGCTCAGCTCTTCCGGGAAGTGCATGATCCAGCGGCGCTCGGGATCGAGCTCGCCGGTCGAATGCAGACCCTTCACGAACGAGCCTTCGCGCTCGATGCGCTCCTGCGCGGCCTTGCCCATGCGCGTCATGATGCGCATGTTGGCGACCACGTACGGGCTGTCGGTGATCTCCACGCCGCAGCGCGCGATCGGCGAACCGATCGGACCCATGCAGTAGGGCACCACATACATCGTGCGACCCTTCATGCAGCCTTCGAACAGCGCGTCGATCTTGGCGTTGGCCTCGTCCGGCGCCATCCACTGGTTGTTGGGGCCGGCGTCTTCGCGGTTCGGGTGGCAGACCAGGGTCAGCTTCTCCACGCGCGCCACGTCCTTGGGGTCGGAACGGTGCAGGTAGCAGCCCGGGTGGGTGTCCTGATTCAGTTCGATCAGATCGCCGCGTTCGAGCATGAGTTCGACCAGGGCCTGGTTTTCGGCTTCGGAGCCGTCGCACCAGTGGATCTTTTCAGGGGTGGTCAGTGCGGCGACTTCGTCCACCCACTGATTCAGTGATGCCAGCTTGCTCGTCATGACGATCCCGTCCGCGTAGACATAACCGGGGCGCATAGGCGCGAGAAAGCCGGAACGGTAGTCGCCCGGTCATGCTATTGCAACAAGTGCGTGCACGACGCGCCGCCGCATGATTTGCATGGAAACGTTTGCAATCGTGACGGGAAGCCATTTGTGCGATTTTCGTCGATTCCGTGCGCACGAGCCGGATCGGGGGGCTTTGTGGCCACGCCGTTGCGCGAAGGGACGGGGGCTGGCCCGGACATGCCGGTTCGGGGCGGGCTGAGTGGCGCTCACTGGAAACCGGGGAAAGCGTTCGGACACGCAGCGTTGTTCGGGCGCGCCTAGTGGGGAATCAGGGTTTCGGCCACGTGCTCGACGTAGGCGTCGAATTCCTCGTGACTGAGGCGCGGCATGCCCAACGCGAGGTTCAGCTGTAGGAAACCGACGAAGGCGGCATAGGCCAGGCGCGCGCGGTGGGCGGCTTCTTCCGGCGGCATGGAAGCCTGCAGGTAGGCCTCGGTGAGAAACTGGATACGTCGCTGCGACACGCGCGTCATCAGTGGCAGCACTACAGGATGGTCCAGTGCCTTGAGCAGGGCGGCGTAGATGCGATGCGACGGCACTTCACGGGCGACGCGATGGAAGATCTCGCGCAGGCGTTCGCGCGGGTCGTCGATGGGTTCGATCTGCGCCAGCACGTCGGCCTCGTCGTGCTGTTCCCAGCGTTCCAGCGCCGCCAGCAGCAGGGCCTCGCGATTGCGGAAATGCCAGTAGAAGCTGCCCTTGGTAACGCCCAGGCGTCGCGCCAGGGCTTCCACGGCCAGTGCGTTCACGCCGCTTTCGGCGATCAGCTCCAGGGCGCCAAGTTCCCAGTCTTCGGCGGAAAGGCGCGTGCGTTCGGTCTTCTGTCGGGCATTCATGCGTTCATGCTAGCCGCTCCGGGGCGGGATGCAATCACTACGTGCGTCGGCGCACGGTGCGTCGGGAGCGGAACCATACGCATGCGCATTGACAGTGCTGCCCCGGGGCTTACATACTCATGCGTATGGTGGAACTAGGCGACCAGCGCGAACACGTCCGGAAAACGCACATCGAAGGTGCGGGTGGAATTCGTTTGGCTGCTGAAGTGCGCAATCCGGAGGGGACTCCGTGCGTGCTGTTCGCACATGGCTTCGGACAGACGCGGCACGCCTGGTCGGCCACGGCCGACGCCATGGCCGTGGCGGGATGTCGCTGTGTCAGCTTCGACGCGCGAGGGCATGGCGGCAGCGGACGGCCGGATGACGGATACCACATGCAGCAGTTCTTCGACGACCTGCGCGCGGTGGCCGAGGCGCAACCGCATAAGCCGATTCTGGTCGGCGCCTCAATGGGCGGCCTGCTGGGGCTTGCGGTTACGGGCGAATCCGATGTGCCGCCGTTCTCGGCGCTGGTCCTGGTCGACATCACGCCGCGCTGGGAGACCTCGGGCGTGGCGCGCATCCTCGATTTCATGCGCGCCTGGCCGGATGGCTTCGGCGACTACGACGAGGCCGCGCAGGCCATTGCCGCCTATCTGCCGCACCGACGCGGGCGCAAGAGTGCCGAACAGCTGCAGCCGTTGCTGCGGCGCGGTGAGGACGGTCGTCTGCGCTGGCACTGGGATCCGCGCATGCTGCAGCCGATTGCCGAGGAAGGCGAACGCCATCAGCCGCGCCTGATCGAGGCCACTCGCCGCGTGAAATTGCCGGTGCTGCTGCTGTCTGGTGGCCGCAGCGACGTGGTTTCGCAACGGACCATCGACGAATTTCTCGAATTGGTGCCGCATGCGCGGCACATCGAGTTGCCGCGCGCCACGCACATGGTCGCCGGCGACGCCAACGATGCCTTCACCCGCGCCATCGTCGATTTCATCGGCGTCGGTGCGGAGCAGGTGCACTCCATGATGGGCCAGCCCTCCGGGGCGGCCTGAAACCGCTGCGGCGGAACATTCCGCCATGGCACGATGAACGTACGGCTCTCCGGAGCCGGCAACGAAGAAGCACAGGTGATAGACATGTCCGCCTTCATTCCTCTTCTGGCCGCCCTGATCGCCTCCGGCGTATGCGCCTATCAGCGCGCCGGGTTGCGTACCTGGACCGCAGTGACCGCAGTCGCCATCGTGGTGTTCGGTCTGATCGCCTACGCGCCGGTCGCCACCGTCGTCACGCTGATCGTGTTCGGCCTGATCGCGGTGCCGCTGAACCTCGACAGCTTCCGTCGTACTCGGATCAGTGCGCCGTTGCTGAAGATGTTCGCCAAGGTCACGCCAAAGCTGTCCGACACCGAGCAGACGGCATTGGAAGCCGGCACGGTCGGGTTCGAAGGAGAGTTGTTCTCCGGCAAGCCGAATTGGTCCGAATTGCTGAAGCAGCCCAAGCCCGAGCTGTCTGCCGAGGAACAAGCCTTCCTCGACGGGCCGGTGGAAGAGCTGTGCGGCATGCTCGATGACTGGCAGGTTACCCATGAGCTGGCCGACCTGCCGCCGGAAGTCTGGGATTTCATCAAGCAGAACAAGTTTTTCGGCATGATCATCCCGAAGCGCTACGGTGGTCTGGAATTCTCCGCGCTGGCGCATTCGGCGGTGCTGCAGAAGGTTGCCAGCATCTGCTCGACGGCGGCCTCGACCATTGCCGTGCCGAATTCGCTGGGGCCGGCCGAACTGTTGCTGCATTACGGTAGCGAGGAGCAGAAAGATCACTTCCTGCCGCGCCTGGCGGATGGTCGCGAGATTCCCTGCTTCGCGCTGACCGGCCCGACAGCCGGTTCCGACGCCACCTCGATTCCCGATTTCGGCATCGTCTGCAAGCAGATGCACGAGGGTGAGGATGTGCTCGGCATCCGCCTGACCTTCGACAAGCGCTACATTACGCTGGCACCGGTCGCGACCATCGTCGGCCTGGCGTTCCGCATGTACGACCCCGAGCACCTGCTCGGCGAGACCGAGGATCTGGGCATCACCCTGGCGCTGATTCCGCGCGAGACCGAGGGTCTGGAAGTCGGTCGCCGCCACTTGCCGCTGAACGTGCCGTTCCAGAACGGCCCGGTGCGCGGCAAGGACGTGTTCGTGCCGCTGTCGACGCTGATCGGCGGTCCGGACATGGCCGGTCACGGCTGGCGCATGCTGGTCGAATGCCTGTCGGTCGGTCGCGCCATCTCGCTGCCGTCCAACGCCACTGGCGGCGTGCGCGCGGCCAGTGCGGCGACGGGCGCGTATGCACGCATCCGCAAGCAGTTCGGCCTGGCCATCGGCCGGTTCGAGGGTGTCGAGGAAGCGCTGGCGCGCATTGGCGGCTACACCTACGCCACGGCCGCGCTGTCGCGCGCCACGGCCGCCGCCGTCGATCGCGGCGAAAAGCCGGCGGTGCCGTCGGCCATCGCCAAGTACCACGCCACCGAGTGGGGCCGCGAGGTCTCGCGCGACGCGATGGATGTGCATGGCGGCAAGGGCGTCCAGCTTGGTCCATCGAACTACCTTGGCCGCGCCTGGCAGGGCGTGCCGATCGCCATCACGGTGGAAGGCGCGAACATCATGACGCGCAGCCTGATGATCTTCGGTCAGGGCGCGATCCGCTGCCATCCGTACGTGCTTAAGGAGATGCAGGCGTTGTCCATCGAGGACAAGAAGGAGCGCCTGAAGACCTTCGACCGCGCGCTATTCGGCCACATCGGCTTCGGCTTCTCCAACGCCGTGCGCGCGTTCACCCTGGGTCTGACCCACGCCAAGATCGGCAAGGCACCGGGCGATGCCTACACCCGCCGCTACTACCGCAAGCTCAACCGCTATTCGGCCGCGTTGGCGCTGTGCGCCGACGTGTCGATGGGCGTGTTGGGCGGGCGCCTGAAGTTCAAGGAGAAACTGTCGGCGCGTCTGGGTGACGTGCTGAGCTACCTCTACATTGCCAGCGCGATGCTGAAGCGCTATGAGGACAGTGGTCGTCCCGAGGCCGACCGTCCGCTGCTGGCGTGGGCATTCCATGCCTGCGTGTGGCGCATGCAGATGGCGCTGGACGGCGTGATCCGCAATTTCCCGGTGCGTCCGGTGGCGTGGCTGCTGCGTGCGCTGGTGTTTCCGTTCGGCCGGCGCGAAGTGCCGCCGTCCGACCGTCTCGGCCATCGCGTCGCGGCGCTGCTGATGTGTCCCAGCGAGGCGCGCACGCGACTGCTGGAGTGGTCGTTCATGACGCCGACGGCGAACAATGCGATCGGCCGCATGAACGCCCTGCTGCCGGACGTGATCGCTGCCGAGCCGATCGAGCGCAAGTTCCTGAAGGCGCTCAAGAGCGGCAAGATCACCGCGCACGAATACACCGAGAAGCTGGCGCAGGCTGAACAGCAGGGGGCCATCAGCGAAGCCGAGCGCGAACTGCTGCAGCGTGTGCATGACGCCACGCTCGAGTTCATCAACGTGGATGATTTCGATCCGTCGGAGCTGGTCGCGGCCAAGGTCCGTGACGGCAAGTCCGGCAAGGAAAGCGGCAAGGGCAGCAAGCAGGCCGCTTGAGGGAAAGCGGGGAGAGAGGGGCACGATGCGCCTTCCGGCAACGGGAGGCGCATCGTCGTATCTGGCGCCTGGATCAGCCCGGGCGGCGTTTCCAGAATGGCGGCACGATGCTGTTCCGGCGCAGCGCGATGAACAGGAACACGCCGGCCAGTGCGAGGCAGCACAGCGGCGTGATCAACGAGGCTTCCGGACCGAAGGTGCCGCCACTGAGCCAGTTCGGTCCAGTCAGTTCGGCCTGCAGCCAACCGTGCGGCGGAAGACCGGAAACCGGCGTGCCGAAGACCGGACCCTCCATCACGTTCCAGGCAGCGTGAAGCCCCATGCACAGCCACAGCGAGCGGGTCACGTGATAGACCAGTCCGAACAGCACGCCGGCCTCGATGGCGATGGCCAGACCGCTCCATAGTGTGGCGTTGGGATTGCCCAGGTGGATCGCGCCGAAGGCCAGCGCAGAGATCAGCACCGCCAGCCACGTGCCCAGGCTTTCCTCGACGATGCGAAACAGCGCGCCGCGGAACATGATCTCCTCACTGATACCAGCGCCCAGGCCGAACATCAGGATCGACTCCAGCCACGGCACCTGGGCGTTCGTTCCCAGCACGCGGTAGCTGCCGGCCAGCCACAGGATGCCGATGACCACGCTGAGCAGGGCCATGCCGAGCAGGACGCCGCCGATAAAGTGCGCGGGGAGCTTGCGCCAGGCCAGCTCGGTGGGCCATCGGCGTTCGATGACGCGCGTCAGGATCAGGTAGGCGATCACGGCCGGTAGCGCGCGAATGATGAGCTGCGCCCAGCCCTTGATGTTCGGATTGCCCGAAGATGGGCTCCACCC
Organism: Oleiagrimonas citrea; assembly: GCF_012395255.1. Taxonomy (GTDB): domain Bacteria; phylum Pseudomonadota; class Gammaproteobacteria; order Xanthomonadales; family Rhodanobacteraceae; genus Oleiagrimonas; species Oleiagrimonas citrea. Next base: position 146,730 of record NZ_JAAZQD010000002.1, on the reverse strand, counting down.
GAGCAGGTGCAGGGCCATGCCGGTGAGGAACGCGGCGGCCACGAACAGCAGCGCGAAGAGGATCAGTCGCGCCAGCGCGGAGTAGATCAGCCAGCGTTTCCAGCCGCTCGCGTTGGCGGGCGTCTGAAAGGCGAGGTTCTTGTACATGTCCGTCCCCCTGATGGTCGAGTGGCCAGATTAGCAGCCGCACTCGACATCAGGTAGGCGGAGCGCGGCTCGCTAGCCGACTTCGACCGAGCTGGCGTGTTCGCGCGTCGCGGCGAAGGTCACGTCCGGCCAGCGCTCCTGCGTCAGCTGCAGGTTCACGCGGGTCGGCGCCAGATAGACCAGCGCGCCGGAGGCGTCCACGGCCAGGTGCTGCGCATTCTTCTCGCGGAACTGTTCCAGCATCTTCTCGTCGTCGCAGTAGATCCAGCGCGCGGTGGCAACGGTGACGTTGTCGAACACCGCCTCCACGCCGTATTCGTCCTTCAGTCGGTAGGCGACCACGTCGAACTGCAGCACGCCGACGGCGCCGAGGACGAGATCGTTGGACATCAGAGGACGGAAGAACTGCGTCGCGCCTTCCTCGGACAGCTGCGCCAGTCCTTTCTGCAGCGCCTTCATCTTCAGCGGATCGCGCAGCCGCGCACGGCGGAACAGTTCCGGCGCGAAGTTGGGAATGCCGGTGAAGTTCAGCGCCTCGCCTTCGGTGAAGGTGTCGCCGATGGAAATGGTGCCGTGGTTGTGCAGGCCGATCACGTCGCCCGGGTAGGCCTTGTCGACGATGTCGCGGTCCGAGGCCATGAAGGTCAGCGCGTTGGCGATGCGCACATCCTTGCCGGTGCGCGTCTGCAGCATTTTCATGCCGGCCGAGTAGGTACCTGAGCACACGCGCATGAAGGCCACGCGGTCACGGTGCGCCGGATCCATGTTGGCCTGGATCTTGAACACGAAGCCGCTGAGCTTCTCCTCGTCGGCCTCGACTTCGCGCGTGGTGGTGGCGCGCGGCTGCGGACCGGGCGCGTGTTCGACGAAGAAGTCCAGCAGCAGCTGCACGCCGAAGTTGTTCACCGCCGAGCCGAAGAACACCGGCGTCTGCTTGCCGGCCAGGTACTGCGCCGGGTCGAACGGTTCGACCGCGCCGGTGACCAGCTCCAGCTCGTCACGCAGTTCGGCCAGCGCCTCGGCGCCGAGGGCGGCCGCCAGTTCCGGATGGTCCAGGCCCTTGAGCACCTTCGCTTCCTGGCGCTCGTAGTTCTTGCCGGCCTCGTACAGATGCACCTCGTCGCGGACCAGGTGGTAGACGCCCTTCAGGCGCTTGCCCATGCCGATGGGCCAGGTGATCGGCGCGCACTGGATGCCCAGCACCGATTCGACCTCGTCGAACAGCTCCAGCGGCGAGCGGCCCTCGCGGTCGAGCTTGTTGATGAAGGTCATGATCGGCGTGGTGCGCAGACGGCAGACCTCCATCAGCTTGATGGTGCGCGCCTCCACGCCCTTGGCACAGTCGATCACCATCAGCGCCGAGTCGACCGCGGTCAGCACGCGGTAGGTGTCCTCGGAGAAGTCGGCATGGCCCGGAGTGTCGAGCAGATTGACGATCCTGCCGCCGTACGGGAACTGCATGACGGAGGAGGTCACGGAGATGCCGCGTTCCTTCTCCAGCGCCATCCAGTCGGACGTGGCGTGGCGCGCGGCCTTGCGGCTCTTCACCGAGCCGGCCATCTGGATGGCGCCGCCGAACAGCAGCAGTTTTTCGGTCAGCGTGGTCTTGCCCGCGTCAGGATGGCTGACGATGGCGAAGGTGCGCCGACGCGCGGTTTCGGTGCGGTGGCTGGACATGGGCGTGGGCCGCAGCGTTAAACCACTCATGATAGCGCGCCGCCGACCTGCCGCGCATCTGCGCGCAGGGTGCGTTCGGGCCGGGTCCCGCTCGGGGTGGTCGAGTGCTGGGCTTGTCAGGCGGGTTGCAGGCTCATTCTGCGCAGCCATCGGTAGTGCGAGGCGATGCTCGCGGCGAACGAGGGGCTGACATGGTAGGGCAGCCCGAATTCGCGGCAGGTTTGTTCGACCACGCGCGCCACCGCCGGATAGTGCACATGGGCGATGCGGGGGAACAGGTGGTGCTCCACCTGGAAATTGAGCCCGCCGATCAGCCAGGACAACGTCCGGTTGTGCGGCGCGAAATTGACGGTGGTGTGCAGCTGATGGACGGCCCATGACGTGTCCAGATGCGGCGTTTCGCGGGCCGGTTCCGGAAACGACGCGGCCTCCACGACGTGCGCCATCTGGAAGACCAGGGCCAGCAGCAGGCCGGAGACGGCGGCCACCACCGCATAGCCGGCTACGACCACGGTCCACGGATGGAACGCCAGCGGCACGCCGAAGGCGAGCATGAAGAACGCCAGTTTGCCGAGCACGAACACGGCCAGGTCCGCGCCGCGCGGACGTGGGAAGGGTCGACTGCCGATGGTGCCGGTGAGCAGATCACGGAAGTCGCCGTACAGGTGCCAGCGCAGCACGGTCACGGCATACAGCGGCCACAGGTACAGATGCTGCCAGCGGTGCCAGGGGCGTCGCTGCTGACTGGGCGAAAGACGCGCCAGCACGCCCAGGTCGATGTCGCTGTCGTGGCCGTCCACATTCACCCAGGTGTGATGGAAACGACCATGTTTCCATTGCCAGATGTAGGAGCTACCGCCGACCAGGTCGAGGGTCATGGCCATCAGCCGGTTGACCCAGTGCCGTTTCGAATACGCCAGGTGCCCGCCGTCGTGCATGATGTTGAAGCCGATGCCGGCAGTCGCCGCGCCCAGCGCGACCGCCAGCGGCAGCGCTTGCCACCAGGTCTGCGCCAGGAACACCAGGGCGACGTAGGTCAGTGCGAAGGCCGCCAGGATGATCGCGGTCTTGGCATACATGCGCGCATTGTCGCGGGGATCGCAGCCGCGTTCTCGCAAGTCCGCCAGGACGCGACGCTTGAGTTCGTGATGAAAGGCGTTGTCGCCGTTGAAGCGGAGCGGTCCCGCCTGTCGGCCTGTGGGCGAGGGGGCGGTCGCTGGGCCGTGGCGCGATGCAGCGTTGCGGGACATGGGGACATCGTCTGATTGGGAGTTTCATGGTACTCCGTCCGGCGTCAAGCGGATGTTCGGGCGGTCGGTGTGGGCTTTTCGGCAGTTCATGGTCTTCCGTGCATGTGTCGGATTGAGTGTGGTCGAGGGGAGTGATGTTTTCGAATATGGACGTATAGACGTCTATTGACATGCATCATTCGCCTCGATAGAGTTCTTCGCAACACTCATCGAGACCGGCTGAGGGACAGGCCCGACGAAGCCGGGGCAACCCGCGGACACCGCAAGGTTCCGCACGGTGCCAACTCCTGCGGGGGCGCGAAGCGCTCACCGAGAGATGAGTCGAAACGTTCCGGTGCATGCGCCCGGGGCGTGACGATTCTCATCCGGTGCTCCGCAGGTCGATGTCGACACGCCGGAGCGCCGCATGACTCTTCAAGCCGTCCCCACCGCCGAACCGCCTGCCTCGCTGTGCGAGGCAGGCGGCCTCGAGCGGAACGCCTTCCCATTCCAGCGGCATGTACGCCATGTCCGATTCGCGCCCCGGCATGCGGAGGGTGCGCGCGATGTGGCCGTGCGCTATCTGTGGATCGGTGCTCCGGGTGCGCCGACGGTGATCGTGCAGGGCGGTATTTCGGCCGATCGCGACGTCTTCGCCAGTGATGCGGCGCCGCGCGATGGCTGGTGGCAGGCACTGGTTGGCGTCGATCGCGCGATCGATCTTCGACGGTTCCGCGTGCTGGCGATCGACTGGCTGGACGCTCAGGACCTGGGCGCTTCGGCGGTGTCCACGGCCGATCAGGCCGATGCGCTGGCGGCCTTGCTGGACGCGTTGCAGATCGGGCGCGCGCAGGCCTTCATCGGCGCGTCCTACGGCGCCATGGTCGGGTTGGCCTTCGCTGCACGACACGGTCATCGCGTCGGGCATCTGGTTGCGCTGGCCGGCGCGCATCGTCCGCATCCCCTGGCCACGGCGCAGCGCTCCGTGCAGCGCGAGATCGTCCGCTTCGGTCTGCACTCGGGCGAAGTCGATCGCGCGTTGGCGCTGGCGCGACAGCTGGCATTGACAACCTATCGAGGCAGCGAGGAATTCGCCACGCGTTTCAGCGGTGAGGCGCGTTTCGCTGACGGCCGTTTCCGTCTTCCGGTCGAGGACTGGCTCGAACACAACGGCCGGCGCTTCGTCGAGCGTTTCGATGCGCATCGCTATCTGTCGCTGTCCGAGTCCATCGATCTGCATGCCGTCGATCCCTCCGCGGTGCGTGTGCCGACGACGCTGATCGGCTTCGCCACCGATCGTCTGGTGCCGCTCGCCGACCTCTGCATGCTGCAGCGCGCCCTCGGCGCGCCGGCCACGCTGGAAGTCATCGAAACCGTCTACGGGCACGACGGATTTCTCAAGGAAACCGCCCAGCTCGCGCCGTTGCTGCGCGAGACGCTGAACGCCTGCTGTGGAGCCTGACATGACCCATTCCGCCCCGTCCGCGACCCGCGCCGTGCGCGCCGGTATCGAATCCGACACGCAGCATGGCGCCGTGGTGCCGCCGCTGCACCTGTCCACCAACTACAGTTTCGCCGGATTCGGCCAGAAGCGCGCCTACGACTACTCGCGCAGCGGCAATCCGACACGCGATCTGCTGGCCGAGGCACTGGCCGAATTGGAGCAGGGCGCGGGCGCGGTGGTCACGGCCAGTGGCATGGCGGCCGTGGCGCTGGCCTTGGAGTTGGTCCCCGCCGGTGGCCGTGTGCTGGCCGCGCACGACTGCTACGGCGGCACCTGGCGACTGCTCGATGCCTGGGCGAAGAAGGGACGTTTCGAGGTGATCTTCGCGGATCTCACCGATCCGGCGAGCCTAGGCGAGGGCCTGGCGCGCAAGCCGGATCTGGTCTGGGTCGAGACGCCGTCGAACCCGCTGCTGCGCATCACCGATGTGCGCCATGTGGCGCAGGCGGCGCATGCCGTGGGTGCGCTGTGCCTGGTCGACAACACCTTCCTGTCGCCGGTCTTGCAGCAACCGCTGGCGCTGGGTGCGGACGTGGTGCTGCATTCGACCACCAAGTACATCAATGGGCACAGCGACGTGGTCGGTGGCGCAGTCGTCGCACGCACGCCGGAGCTGGCCGAACAGCTGAAATGGTGGGCCAACTGCCTGGGGCTGACCGGCGCGCCGTTCGACAGCTTCCTGACCCTGCGCGGCCTGCGTACGCTGGATGCACGTCTGCGCGTGCATCAGGAGAACGCCGAGCGCATCGTTGCGTTGCTGGACGGTCATCCGGCCGTGGCGAAGGTTCACTATCCGGGCTTGGCATCGCACCCGCAGCATGCGCTCGCGGCGCGTCAGCAGCGCGGCTTCGGCGCGATGCTCAGCTTCGAACTGCAGGGCGGCGAGAACGTCATCTGCGCCTTCCTTGATGGTCTGCGGTATTTCTCGCTGGCCGAGTCGCTGGGCGGCGTGGAGAGCCTAGTCGCGCATCCGGCCAGCATGACGCATGCCTCGATGGCGCCGGAAGCGCGGCGCACGGCCGGTATCGCCGATTCGCTGCTGCGGGTGTCGGTGGGCATCGAGAGTGCCGAGGATCTGGTCGATGACCTTCGGGCTGCGCTCGATCGCGCGCAGCGTGCGGTAGCGCGCAAACCTGCGGTGTCGGCATGAACGCGGTACTGGCTCCACATGGGACGAATCCGGCCTTTGAAGCGCCAGCGCGCGAGGACACCGTGGCCGTCGTGCTGTTCGGCACCGGGGTGGTCGGCGGGGCGTGGTTGCGTCTGTTGAACACGCCGGCCGGTGCGCGATTGCGTCTGGTCGGCGCCGCCAACTCGCGCTGGCAGACCACCGATCCGAACTGTCTTGCGGATCGCGGCCTGCGCGAGAATCTCGACCGCGGTGGCGATCGGCGCGACGACGCGGCGCTGCTGGCCGCGCTGGATGCCAGTGCTGCGAAGACAAAAGTCATTCTCGATGCAACCGCCAGCGATGGACTTGCTGCCACACATGCGGTCTGGCTGGCGCAGGGTTATCACGTCGTGACGGCCAACAAGGCCGCGGCAGGGGGCGCGCTGGAAGTCTGGCGCGCGCTTTCGGAGGGGGCGCGATGTCGCAACCGTCGATATGGCGATGCGGCCACAGTTGGTGCGGGATTGCCGGTGATTACCACCTTGCGCCGTTTGCGCGCGTGCGGTGACGAACTGCTGAATCTTGAGGGCGTTTTCTCCGGTTCATTGTCTTGGCTGTTCAGTCGCTACGATGGCATCGTTCCGTTTTCCGAACTGCTCCGTGATGCGCGTGAGCGGGGTTATAGCGAACCGGACCCCCGTGCTGATCTGTCCGGGCAGGACGTGGCCCGCAAGCTGCTGATCCTCGCGCGCAGCGCCGGGTTCGAGCTCGAGCCCGGCGATATCGAGGTCGAGAATCTGGTGCCGGAAACGTTGCGCGGGTTGCCGCTGCAGGATTTCATGGCGCGCACGCACGAGCTGGATGCGGCTCTCGCTGCTCGTCATGCGGACGCCGCGTCCCGAGGCCGGCGTCTTCGTTATCTGGCGCATCTGGATCGCGATGGCGTGGCCCGTGTCGGTCTCCGTGCCGTGTCGGAGGATCATCCGACAAGCGGTCTACGCGGCACCGATAACTTGTTCGCGCTGACGACGACCCGCTACCAGACACGGCCACTAGTGATCCAGGGGCCGGGGGCGGGCGCAGACGTCACGGCGCAGGCCTTGCTGGGGGATATCTTGTCTCTTTCCGGAGACGGAAAGGCAGTAATTTCCGAATATGTGTAGGGAGTTAGGTGTTTGTGCATGAAAGACGCGCACATGTGATGCATACGTCTATACAAGCTTCCTGCAACCTTGCTAAGTTCGTCATGGGGTGTCGGGTCCGATATCCCGCATTGCGTGCTGGAAGCATTACAGGAAGTGGCAGTCCCGCGCACTCATCCGTTCACGGGTCTGGCTCCTCCTGAAAGGGTTTCTTGCACGAAGTTCTCAACTTCATTTTTTGCAGGAGGCTAAATCATGAGCAACGAGAACCAGATGGACAACGCCGCGCAGTGGCGCGAAGAGGCTGGCACGAACAATCCGGCCGGTCCGCTGTTCGCCGGTGACGGCTTTGTCGAGTCCGACATCGCCGGTGAGGCCAGCATCATCACGCTGGATGGTTGCGGTACGGCGTGTACCGGCTCGGTCACGCGTTACTGCTGCTAAGAGGTCGTGGCGTCATCTCAAGACGCCCCTGACTTCGACGCGGCCCTGGGTTGTCTGCTCCTTCCTGCATTGGAGGGGCTGGCAACCCAGGCCGCACGAATCCCAGGATTCGATCCCGAAGAACAGGAGGCCCTGCTTTCCGCAGCGCGCGAGTCGCTGCTGGCCACGTTGCATCGCAAGCTCGGGCGACTGTTGTTGCTGGAGTTGAATGCGGCGCGCGAGAACGGTCAGCTGCAGGGCGAGGACACGCAGCAGCGCTGGCAGGATTTTCTGCGCAAGGCTTCCCGGATCGAGTTCTGGGAAGACATGAATACACATTACCCGGGGCTGCGGCGACGTCTCGATGCGGTCATCGAGGGGCGCTGTCAGGCCGCGCTCGAACTGGCGCAGCGCTGGGTCAACGATCGCGAGCGACTGGCGTCGCTGTGTGGCGCGCCCGTCGGCCGTCTGCGGGAGGTCGGCCTCGGTGCCGGCGATACGCATCTTCAAGGTCGTAGCGTGGTGCTGCTGCGCTGCGATGCCGGACGCCTCATCTACAAGCCGCGTTCGTTGAACATCGATGCGGCGTTGCGGGCACTCGTCGACGACCTGAAGGTCGAGCATGACGAATCGAGCAGCATGCGCGTCCCCGAAGTGCATGCCGGGGAAGGCTATGGCTGGAGCGCATGCGTCGAGCATCGCTATGCGTCCGGCGACGACGAGTTGCGCGCGTTCTATCGCGGTCTCGGCCACTGGCTGGCGGTGATGCGCCTGCTGGGTGGCACGGACATGCATGCGGAGAACATGATCGCGTGCGGCCCGAGTCCGGTCGTCATCGATTGCGAGACGCTCTTCACTCCGCCGCCGCCGCCTCGTGATTCGGGGTTCGGCGCGGCGATGGATCGGGCGGTCGAACGCATTGCCGGCACGACGATGGGGGTCGGCATCCTGCCCGGTCGAGGCGCAGGACTGGGCTGGAAAGGCGTGGACACCTCGGCGGCGGGCTCGCTGCCCGGGCAGCAGCCGCGCATGCTGCAACCGGACATCGTCGACGCGGGCACCGACCGTGCGCGCCTGGGCGAAGTCTGGGTCGAGGTGCCCGTGGCGCAGAATCATCCAAGCCCCGAACCGGCCCTGGCTCAGTACTGGCCGCATGTGCTGGAGGCCTTCGACGGCATGACGGCCACGCTGCGTCGACTCGATGCCGAGGGTCGTCTGCGGCCCCTGCTCGAACCGTTCCTGGACTGCCGTGTGCGCATCGTGACGCGCGCGACCGAGGTGTATGCGCAACTGGCGCGCATGCTGTGGCATCCGGTGTCGCTGCATCGCGAGGCGCCGGCGCGCGAACGCGCGCGGGATCTACTCAAGCGCATGGCCGACAACGTGGCCTCCGCGCCGGGGCAGGCGGATGTGATCGAGGCCGAGATCGACGATCTCGAAGAAGGCGACATTCCCTATTTTGCGACCTGCGTGCGCGACGGCCGCATCGTTGGACCGCGCGGTACGCGCTGGCGCGATACCGGACCGCGTATCGAGGCGGCGTTGGCGCACTGGCGTGCCATGGACATGCCGTTGGAGCGTCAGGTGATCCGCTCCGCGCTGGTCAGCGCCTACGTCAACGACGGCTGGAGTCCCTCGCAGGTCTCGCTATGGCCGTCTCGGGAGGCCATTCGCCACGCCGATCTCGATGTTCGGCGGCGCGCGCAACTGGCCGATATCATGCAGCGTCTGCGCGCCACCGCGATCGAGAGCGACGACGGCAGCGTGGCCTGGATCGCGCCCTCGTTCGATCCGGCGACGGGCTGGTCGGTACGCCCGCTGGGGCCGGATCTGTACGGCGGCATGTCCGGTGTGGCGATTCTGGTGGCAGGCTATCTGCGCGAGATGCGCGCCGGGCGGGTCGATTTCGTCGAGGGACTTGAGACGCTGCGTGCGCGGATTGTCCACACGCTCGATCTGGGCGAGGCGCGCAATGCGCGCGTTCGCGCGGAAGGAGCGAAGATGCGGCCGGCGTCCTTGGGTGCCTATTTCGGTCTGGCTTCGCAGGTCTGGGCGCGTCTTTTGCTGCAGCGCTGGGGCTTAGGCAGCGAGGTCAGCCTGGAGCGCGCCTGTCGGCTTGCCGACGGCATGGTCGAGGCCGCTGCGGCTGCGCCGGAGTCGCACGATGTGCTGACGGGACGTGCGGGCGCGATTCCTGTTCTGCTGGCGCTGGCCGAGTGCACCGGTCATGAATGCTATGCCGCGCAGGCCGTGGATTTGGGCAACGAGCTCTGCGCGCTGGCCCTTCGAGAGGGCGGCCGGGCGCACTGGAAGAATCCGATGTGGCCCGACGGTATCGGCGGTTTCGCGCATGGGGTGACCGGCGTGGCGTGGGCGCTCGAGCAACTGGCGCGCGCTACGGGAAGCTCCGTTTATCGCGATACGGCGTTGGAGGCTTTCGCCTTCGAGGATGCGCTTTACGATTCCGAGGAGCGTAACTGGCTCGACCTGCGCAAGATTGAGGATTTCCGCAGTGCGGCGGCCTGGTGTCATGGCTCCGTCGGTATCGGTCTGGCGCATGCGCACCTGGATGCGACGATGCAGGATGGCCGCACGCGAAGCATCCTGCGACGCGCGGCTGCGGCGACGTGGCGGCTGGGGCTGGGCTGGAATCATTGCCTGTGCCACGGAGATGCCGGTTCCTGGGAGCTGCTCAGGGCCGCGATTCGCGCTGATGAAGGGCCGGATGGACTCTCGTTGGCGTCGCTCGATGCGGCGCTGCTCACCAGCGTCGAGGATCACGGCGTCTCCTGCGGCATGACCCGCGATACGTTCTCACCGGGACTGCTGCCGGGCGAGGGCGGTCTGGCCTGGCAACTGTTGCGCATGCATCCGGAATGCGACCTGCCGTCGCTGCTGATGCCGGGCGATGGCGTATTCGGCGCACAGGGCCAACCGATGTCCTCTACGAGGACAGCCGCGAGGAATGCAAGGGGACGGGCCGCGCAAACGGAGACAACCTGACGCGACGACCGACGTCGCGTCAGGTTGCAGAAACGCTCTTCCGATCAGTGCTTGTGCGCGACGATGGCTTCGGCCTCGTCTTCCTCCGGCGGCACCAGGATGGCGTCCGGATGCTCGTGCGCCTCGATGCGGATGGCTTCCACGGAAGGCGTGCGCCAACCGGACTTCACGCCCCACAGGAAGAACACCAGGCCGATGACGGCGACCACGGCGAGATCCCAGCCGTAGGGGATGTAGTTCCGGCCGCCGAACTGGGTGCTGCCGAGGTAGGACACCACGGCCAGGGAGATCAGGTAACCGACCAGCCACCAGGCGCCCTTCATCTGTCGTCCGAAATCGTGCCAGCCGTGCTTGTGCTGGTAGTACAGATACAGCGGCAGCGCAGCCACGATCAGCAGGATGATCTGGCCGGTCAGCGGCCACTTGGCCCAGTACAGCAGTTCGGCGGACATGATGAAGGCGATGCCGGCGATGATCGAAAGGCCGTGCAGGCGGAACGGGCGGTGCAATTCCGGCGCGGTGCGGCGCAGCGTCATCACGCTGACCGGACCGGTCAGGTAGGAAATGATCGTTGCCACCGAGATCACCGCCGCCAGCGAATCCCAGCCGCGGAAGAAGAACAGGAAGATGAAGGCCACCACCAGGTTCAGCCACATGGCCGGACGCGGCACGCCCCACTTGGGGTGGATGCGGCCGAAGATCTTCGGCAGCGTGCCGTTGCGCTCCATGCCGTAGATCATGCGCGCGGTGGAAGCGGTATACGTCATGCCGGTGCCGCTGGGGCTGACGAAGGCGTCGGCGAACAGCATCGTGGCCAGCCACTGCAGACCCAGGATCTTGGCCAGGTCGGCGAACGGCGAGCTGAGGTTGATGCCGTGCCAGCCGGCCTTGGCCAGCAGTTCGGACGGCACCGCGCCGATGTAGGCGACCTGCAGCAGCACGTAGATGATCGTGGCCAGGATGATCGCGCCGACGATGGCGAAGGGAATGCTGCGCCCCGGGTTGCGTGCTTCGCCGGCCAGGTTCACCGGGCTCTGGAAGCCGTTGAAGCTGAACACGATGCCGGCGGTGGCGACGGCGGTCAGGATGGCGGCGAAGTCGTTGGTGTGGGTGCCGCCGTGCACGCCCACGTTGAAGTTGGCGTGATCGAAACCGCTGGCGATCAGGGCGACGCCGGTGGCCACCGGAATGATCATCTTGACGATGGTGATGGCGCTGTTGGAACGCGCGAAGAGCTTCACGCTCCAGTAGTTCAGCAGGAAATACACCACGATCAGGATCGCCGTGAAGGTCAGGCCCAGGTGGCTGAGCGTGTCCGTGTGCGCGTTGTACAGGTCGTGGACCCAGTTTCCGACCCAGTCGCCGTCCCAGCCGGCCATGTACTGGATCGAGGCTTCGGCCTCGACCGGAATCACCGAGACGATGGCGATCCAGTTGGCCCAGGCGGCGATGAAGCCGACCAGTGAGCCGTGCGAGTAGTGGCCGTAGCGCACCATGCCGCCGGTTTCCGGAAACATCGCGCCCAGTTCGGCGTAGGTCAGGGCGATGGTCATGATGATCGCCGCGCCCAGCAGCCAGGCCCAGATGGCGCCGGGGCCGGCCAGCCTGGCGGCATTCCAGGCGCCGAACAGCCAGCCCGAGCCGATGATGGAACCCAGGCCGGTGAACATCAGCGCCCAGGGGCCGACGTCGCGGCGGATCGAGGAGTCTTGGGTCATGCGCGTTCCTTGGTTTCCGTCGCCGGGGCGATCGTGGGACACAAATCGAGCCATTCTTCCAGAGACTCGGCCATCTGTCCCGTGCCGCAGGTCATGGCAAGCACCGGCTCGCGATAGGCGGGACCCGTTCGCATCGGGCACAATGACGTCCGGGCGACAGTATCGGGAACGGATACCGTCACTTCGCCGACGACAGCGGCGGAATGAGGGTTTCGTACATGCGGTGGCGATGGCGCCGAGTGCGCTCGAATAGCATCGGGCATTCGTCCGGACGTTGGGTCTGGTTGCATCCGGGTCTGCTGGGTGGCTCGCTGCTGGCGGTCTTTCTGGCCGTGCCCGGGGTGTGCGCCGCAAGCGGCGAAACGCGCATTGTCGCGATGCAATCCTTCACGCGGGAACAGGGGTTGCGCAGTCTGGCGGCCAATGTGCTGCTGCGCGATCGCCAGGGCGTGCTGTGGGTCGGTACCGACAAAGGACTGTATCGCTACGATGGGCGCGAATTCGTGCCTGTCGAGGACGGCGTGCGCGCGCCCTTGCGCGTGAATGACCTGTATCAGGCGAATGACGGGCGCATCTGGATCGGCGCATCGCAAGGCCTGTATGTCTGGCGTGACGGCCGGGTCGAAGCCGTGGCCGATGTGCCCGTCGACGATTTGCGCCGGATTGCCGGCGATGGCGCGCAGGGCGTTTATGTTCGGCATCAGCGTCGTCTGGTACACGTCGAGGCCAGTGGGCGCGTGCAGCCGGTGGCGTGGCCGAGGGCTCTGCGTCCGGGCGTGCTGACCGATGGGCCGGTGCTGTGGCTGCATGGTCGTCTGTGGACGACTTGCGGGCCGCAGTTGTGCACGCGAACCGCAGACGGCGAGCAGTCGGTCTGGGGTGTCGACAATGGCGTGCCCGCGGATCAGTGGATCACATTCCATCGCGACGATCATGGCGAGTTGTGGGTCGGCGGCATGCACCATCTGCTGCGCCTGACGGCCGGCAGCGACCGCTTCCGGGCCATCGACAGCACGGACCCGGTCGAGGTGATCGACAACGACAGTCAGGGCCGTGTACTGGCGGGGACGGCCGGTCACATCAGCCGCTGGGACGGGAAAGGCTGGACGCAATTCGCGGACGACCGTCGGCTGCAATCGGCGCAGATCCGCGATCTGGTGTTCGATCCCTCCGGGGCGGTATGGCTGGCCACGGGCGGGCGCGGCGTACTGCGCTGGCGCGGGTATGGGCGATTCCAGAACTGGCTGGGTGCGCAGGGCCTGGACAGCGCGCCGACCTGGGCCATCGCGCGCGATGGTGACGGGCGACTCTGGCTGGGCAATCAACGCCATGGGAACTTGCTCGAGCCCGGTGCCACGCGACTCACGCCGTGGCCCAGTGCGCTGCGCCGGCGCGACTGGGTCGACGCCATTGCGCTGCTGCCGCAGGGGCGGCGCATGTGGATCCTGTTCAATCGGGGCATCGTGGTGCGCTACGACCTGGACACGAAGCGCGCGCAGCAAGTCGTTCGGAATGCGGGCTGGGCGAAGTTCGCCCTGTTCGATGCGCAGGGACGTCTCTGGTTCGGCACGCACGGCAGCCTGTGGCGGATCGACGACGTGGATGCACCGCAGCCGCAGGTGCGGCGCGAGGAGACCGGTCTGCCCGAGGACACCCGCTACATGGGGGCGGCGAGCGCCACGGGCGGTGGTCTGTGGTTCGCCACCAGCCGGGGTCTGCTGCGTTTCCGGCAGGGACGGTTCGAGCGCATGCGCACGGTGACGCCCATGCCCGAAGGGGGCTTCGCGGATGTGGCGCGGACGGGCGATGGCCGTCTGTGGCTGGCGCCGGTGGCGGGCGGCTTGTACTGGACGCATCCCGACAGGCCGGGCGCATTGCATCTGCACAGTGTGAACGATGCATTGCTGCAGCACAGCCTGGTGTATTCGCTGGCGGTGGATCGTTCCGGTCAGTTGTGGGTGTCCAGCGCGGACGGCCTGGATCGCTACGATGGCCGTGACTGGCGACGCTACGATCGCAACGACGGCCTGGTCTGGGACGACATGTCGGCGCATGCGTTCCACCAGGATCGCGACGGTTCGATCTGGTTCGGTACCAGTGGCGGTGTTTCGCATCTGCTGCATCCGCAGCGCAGGCATCGCGTCATGCTTCGCGCACCGTCGGCACTGCAGGTGCAGTACGGGTCGCAGCGTCTGGTGCCGGGACAGTCCGGTTCGTGGCCATGGAGTCGCCAGGCGCTGACCATAGCGCTGGCGACCACGAGCGACGTGCATGCGGGAGCGGCTCGTATCGAATACCGACTGCTGTCGAGTGATGAAGAAGCCGATGCCCGCGCGTGGGATACCTCGGTTTCGCGCCAATTGCGCTACGCGGCGCTGGCGCCCGGCCGGTATCGCTTCCAGGCACGCGTGGCCGACCCAGGTCTGCGCCTGCTCTCACCGACATGGTCGTTCGATTTTGTCATTGTGCCGCCTTGGTGGCGCACGGGATGGGCGCGTGCGGGCTACGTGCTGCTGGCGTTGATCACGCTGTTGCTGACCTGGCGTCTGCGCAACGCGCAACTGTTGCGGCGTCAGCGGCAACTGGAGCGCATGGTGGCCGATCGCACCGCTGAACTCGAAGCCGACAAGCGTGAGTTGGAGGCGGCTCGTCTGGCGCTGCAGCACGAGGCCAGCCACGATGCGCTGACCGGTCTGCTCAACCGCGGCGCGGTGGTCGATATTCTGGTCGAGGCGCTGCTGAGCATGCATGAAGACGGGCGGCCATTGGCTGTGGTGCTGTTCGATCTGGATCACTTCAAGCAGATCAACGACACGTATGGACATTTGACCGGCGATGCGGTGTTGGTCCAATGCGCGCAGCGACTGCGTCGACTGGCTCCGGACGAAGCGTCATTGGGGCGTTACGGCGGCGAGGAGCTGCTGGCGGTATGGCCGGGTTTGAGCAGCGATGGCGAACTGGCGCCCCGCTTCGCGACGCTGCTGGAGGGGTGCTACACCGATGGCGATCGGCAACTGCGCGCGACCTGTTCCATTGGCGTCGCCTGGGCGCGCCATGGCGACGACGTCGGAACCCTGCTGCGCCGCGCCGACGCCGCGCTGTATCGCGCCAAGCGCTCCGGCCGGGCGCGGGTCGAGCGTGCCGACTAGCTCAAGTGGGCGTTGACGACGTTCGGCGGCATGGGCGGATTCCGGTCGTCGCGTGAGGTCGTACACGTGAGGTCGTAGCGGTATCGCGCGGACCAGTCATGAAAGAGAGAGCGGGAGGTGTGCCCGTTCTCGTCGTCAACACTCGATGACGTTGACGGCCAGACCGCCGCGCGAGGTTTCCTTGTACTTGTCCTTCATGTCGCGGCCGGTGTCGCGCATGGTGCGGATCACCTTGTCCAGCGACACGCGGTGTTTGCCGTCGCTACGCAGCGCCATGCGGCTGGCGTTGATTGCCTTCACCGAGGCCATGGCGTTGCGCTCGATGCAGGGGATCTGCACCAGCCCGCCGATCGGGTCGCAGGTCAGGCCGAGATTGTGCTCCATGCCGATCTCGGCGGCGTTCTCGACCTGGCTCGGCGTCGCGCCCAGCGCCGCCGCGAGGCCGCCGGCAGCCATCGAGCAAGCCACGCCGACTTCGCCCTGGCAGCCGACCTCGGCGCCGGAAATCGAGGCGTTCTCCTTGTACAGGATGCCGATGGCGCCCGCGGTGAGCAGGAATTCCAGCACGCCGTTCTCGTCCGAGCGCGGTTGGAAGCGGTCGTAGTAGTGCAGCACGGCGGGGATGATGCCGGCCGCGCCGTTGGTCGGCGCGGTGACGACGCGCCCACCCGCCGCGTTCTCCTCGTTCACCGCCAGCGCGTACAGATTCACCCAGTCGAGGATGCTCAGCGGGTCCTTCAGCGAGGCTTCCGGGCGGTCGCGCAGCTCGGCATACATGGCCGGTGCGCGGCGCGACACGTGCAGGCCGCCAGGCAGTTCGCCCGGCGAGCGCACGCCGCGCGCGACGCAGTCCTGCATGGCCTGCCAGATGGTCAGCAGACCCTCGCGGATCTCGGCCTCGCTGCGCCAGACCTTCTCGTTCTCCAGCATGATCGCAGCGATGGACATGTCGTGCTTGGCGCACAGCGCCAGCAGCTCGTCGCCGGTGTTGAACTCGTACGGCTGCGGCGTGGTGTCGGCGACGATGCGGTCTTCGGCGGCCTCGTCGTGGTTGACCACGAATCCGCCGCCGACGGAATAGTACTCGCGGCAGGCCAGCTCGTTGCCGTCGGCGTCGAAGGCCTTGAAGCGCATGCCGTTGGTGTGGAACGGCAGTTTCTGGCGCTTGTTGAACACCAGGTCGCGCTTTTCGTTGAACTCGATTTCGTGGGTGCCGAGCAGGCGGATGTGGCCGCTTCCGCGGATGCGGTCGAGAATGCCCGGGATGGCGTCAGGGTCGACGCGGTCCGGCCACTCGCCCTCGAAGCCCAGTAGCACTGCCTTGTCGGTACCGTGGCCGCGGCCGGTCATGGCCAGCGAGCCGTGCAGTTCGCAGCGCACGCGCGCGACCTTGTCGAGCAGGCCGTGATCGCGCAGCCAGTGCTCGCCGAAACGCGCGGCGGCGCGCATCGGCCCCACGGTATGCGAAGAGGACGGCCCGATGCCGATCTTGAACAGGTCGAAAATGCTGACAGCCATGCGTGCGGTCCGGCGGGTTCGCTAAAATAGGGATTGTACGAGCACTACCGGCCTCGAATGAACCGTTCTCCCGAACTGATTCTCTACCAGCGTGACGACTGCCACCTCTGCGACCAGGCGCTGGAGGTGATGGCGGCGGCGCGCGCGCCCGATTTCGTCAGCCTTTGGGTGGACGACGACGCGGCGCTGGAGGCGCGCTACGGCACGCGTGTGCCGGTGCTGCGTCATGCCAGCAGCGGGCGGGAGCTGGACTGGCCGTTCGATGCCGTTGCCGTTGAGAACCTGGTTGCCGGAAAGTGACTCCGTAGCGCTTGCCCGGCGTGTCGCGCGAAGCCCGTACGGCTTGACGGCAGGTGGAAGCACCTACAACCGTTTGCCACGCTTGTGCTTTTCGCAGTTCGGCTGAGGGCAGGTCTGCCCTTGTTCCAGCGACGAATAGTGCAGGCAAGTGGCGACGTCGCAACCCGGTGGCTGCGGAATGTCCGTCTCCAGGTTTCCGCGCTGGACACGTTCGCGGATGCCCTTGCTCTTGATCTGGTCGGAGATCGATGTGCCGGTCATCGGAGATGATTTCCTTGTCTGTGTCGCGTGATGGGCGGTGTCCTTCAGGATCTTGTTTTCCCGCGTTGCTTCAGTCGCTTGAGGATTTCCTCGCGTGCCTCGCGCAGGATCGAGTCGCGATCCAGTGTGCCGACGATGTCGGCGACGGCGCGCTTGGCGCCGTGTTCCCCCCAGTTCTTGCCGTTGACCAGATACTGCTCGGCAGCGCGGCCGATCAGCACGGTGGCATACCACGCCAGTGCGCCCTGGGCGGCGGCCGTGACCACGGTCGACAGTCCCGCGCTGAGGCCCTTGAGCGCTGAAGAAACCAGCTGCACGCCCCAGATCGCGCCCATCAGCGCCGCCAGTTGCGCGCAGATGGTGGCGACCAGCCGGCCCGATTCGCGGCGCGTGAGCGGCAGGCCGTAGACGCGCGAGAGCTGCACGACCATCGCAGCGTCCAGGCCTGCGGCGGCAAGCAGATCGGCGACCGGAATCGGGTTCAGCGCCACCGCCACGCCCTTGGCGATGCAGTACTGGCGAATCACGCGTGCCGCCAGCGCGCGGCGGGTTTCGGCGATGCGCGCGGTGAGCTGATCGCTGAGGCGCCCGGCGAACAGGCCGGCATTGATGGCCGATAGCGTTTTGCCCTCGCGCTCGGCGATGGAGACGAGACGTTCGCGCAAGGCGGCGACCTGTGGTGGACGCGATGCCTTGGTGACGTGTTCGTGTCCGTCGGTGTCGGTCTCGACGATGCGCTGCGGTGCGGGCAGCGCGGCCACGGGAATCACATCCTCGGCGCGCACCAGTCCGGCGGTCTTCGTGCGCAGGTGCTCGAGCAGGTCGCGAAGCTCGTCGTCGCCGTAGCGATCGGTCTTGTTCAGGGCCAGCAGCAGCGGGCGTTGCGTGCCGGCCAGCAACGTCAGTGCATCCAGTTCGTCCCGGGTGAGATCCGCATCGGCGACGAAGACCACCAGATCGCTGACTTCGGCCACGTCGAACGCCAGGCGCTCGCGTGTCTCACCGTCCAGTTCGTTGATGCCGGGCGTGTCGATCAGCACCAGGCCCGGCGCGGAAGCCTCGTCCAGCGGTGCGTGGGCAGCCTGGGTGGTGGTGCCATGCAGCACGCCGACGCGGAAGGCCTGGTGGCCGAGTAGGGCGTTGCCGAGTGCGGATTTGCCGGCGGACACGCGCCCGAACACGGCCACATGCAGTTCTCCGCGTTCGAGCTTGTCCAGCATGTGCTCGACGCGCTCGAATTCGTGCGCGAGTTCGGCGCGCACGGCATCGGGTACTCCGGGATCGTCGAGGAGCGTTCGCAGGCTGCTGGCGACGCGCGCATCGGCCTGCACGTCATCCGGGGAAGAGGGCGAACGCGCCGGATCGTCGCGATCCGCGCCATGCCACAGACTCCGGAGGCGATCGATCAGCTTCAAGAGCCGGCGTGCAGCAGCAGATGGGCGTGCACCGGGATCTTCTTGCTGATCGCATCCCAGTCCGCGCTGGCGCCCAACTTGAAGTCGAGACGGTTCAGCGTGGTATCCACGTCCAGCGTGGCGTCACCGCCGTTGGTCTTGAAGGTCACCTTCAGCGTGACCGGCCTCTTCACGCCGTGCAGGTCCAGGGTGCCGTCGGCCGTGACGTTTCCGTCGGCGGCGCGGTGAAAGGCCGTGGTGACGAAATGCGCCGTCGCGTAGTCGCCGGTGTCGAAGAAGTCGCTGCCGGTCAGGGTCTGGTCGCGCTCGGCGCTCTGCGTGTCGACGCTGGCCAGTTTTACCGTGACATCGAACTTCGCCGCGTCCAGATGCTGCGGGTCGTAGCGGATGGCGGCGTCGAATTGCTTGAACACGCCGTGGAAGGCGTCGCCCTGGTAGCTGCCGGAGAATCCGAGCGTGCTCCGGGCTGCGTCGACCTTCCAGTCTGCGGCGTGTGCGGTCAGCGGCAGGGTGGCGAGCAAAAACAGGGGGAGAAGGCGTTTCATGCGGACGAACTCCGTGATGCGCGACGACGGGATTTGCCACCGAATCCGGGCAACATACGGCGCAGAGTGTCGTCGCGGTCGATGAGATGGTGCTTGATGGCGGCGGCGGCATGCAGCGCGGCCAGCGCGATGAGCGCCCAGAACAGCACTTCGTGCAGTTCCTCGAACAGCTCGCGCAGATGCGGCGCGGCGCCGCCGGTCAGGCTCGGCATGCGCAGTACGCCCCACCAGAACAGCGGTCGCAGGCCGGTGGCCGAGTCGAACAGCCAGCCCGACAGCGGTACCGCGAACAGCAGCACGTACAGTGCCCAGTGCATGATCTCCGCGCCCAGATGCTGCCAGCGCGGCATCGGCACCGGCTTCGGGCGGCGGTCGAAGACGCGCCACAGCAGACGCAGCACGGCCAGCGCAAGAATCGTCAGGCCGATCGATTTGTGCAGGTTGTAGACGGCGAAGACGCTGGGTCGCTTGGGCAGTTCGACCATGACCAGGCCGAGCACGCCCTGGCCCAGGATCAGCAGCACGATCAGCCAGTGGAACAGCTGCGGCACGGCGCCCCAGCGGTCGGACTCATTGCGCAGTGGCATGGGACGTCTCCTGACGGTACTGGCGGCGTGCGTCGGTGTCGCGTTGTGCCTCGATCTCCAGCCGCACGGTGACCCGGCGGCCAATCGATCCGGGGTTGCGCGTGATGCCGAAATCGGTGCGGTCCAACTGGGCGCTGCCGGAGAAGCCGGCCACAGTCTTCATCTCGAAGATGGTCGCGCCGATGCGGTTGAGGCGGAACTGAATCTGCACGGGGCGGGTCACGCCGCGCAGGGTGAGTCGGCCATCGAGCAGGCCGGTGTCCGCGCCGGTCTTTTCGACCGAAGTGCTGACGAAATGGGCCGTGGGATGCGCCTTGGCATCGAGCAGGCTGGCTCCCTGAACAGTGCGGCTCCAGGCATCGTCGCCCATGTCGGCGCTGCCGACATCGATGTCCAGTTCGGTCTTTGCCGTGGACCAGTCGTCGGGATCGAAGCGCAGCCAGCCGCGTGCGATGTGCAGACGACCGATGGCATGCGAATAGCCGTTGTGGCTGACGCTGAAGAATATCTGTGAATGCACCGGGTCGAACCGGTACAGATGCGATGCGGCCTGTGCGCCGGCGGAAGTCAGCGCAAGCAGCAGGACACTGGCGAGGCGGAGGCGGATCGACATGGTGCGGTCAGTGTGGCGGATCGTTGCGGGGGCTTCCAGTACGCGCTTGGCGAACAGTACGTTCATTCGTTGGCGTCGTTGTCGCTGCGCGCGGCGTCGACGGTCAGCTTCGCCAGACGTTTCAGGCGCGCGTTGCCGGTTTCGCCCAGCCATTGCTTGAGCCGTGCATCGGCGGCATTCGCGTCCAGCGCGTGGCGTTCGGCCAGGGTGGCCGCGAGTGCCTTGCCGAGGCTGTCGAAGATCAGCGCATAGGCGAAGGCGTGCAGTACGCCACCACCCAGTGTGCCGAGGCCGGGGAAGGCCTTCAGCGCGTTGCCGGCAATGGCCAGCACCAGCGAGGCACTGGTGCGCACGGTCATGCGTGTGCGCTTGAGGAATGCCTCGATCTGCACGTCGCTGACGGCGACATCGTGGATGCGGCACAACTCGCGGACCAGTCCCGTCGCCAGTGCGCCCTGGATGATCAGGTCGCTGCCCGGCGCGACAGCGGCCATCGCGCCGATCACCGCGCGGCGTGCGTAGCGATGCACGGCATCCTCGGCCTGCCTGCCGCGCAGTGCGGCTTCCGCTTCGTGGACGTCGCGATCCACGCGCGCCAGCACGGCGCGCTCGCGTGCCGGTTCCAGGTGTTGCGCAGAACGGTGCAGCAGGTGTTCGAGGGTCTGTACGAGTTCATCGACGTCGACCGGTGCGCGGCGTTCGACGATTTCGCTGCCGCCGTCGACCAGCCGCCGTTCGAAGCGTTCGCTGCCGCCGGCGCGGATGGCGACCACCGCGTCGGCCTGCGGTGCGCGTCGGCGTAGCGAGGCCAGCACCTGCTCGCGTTCCTCGCGCGACAGCCGGTCGGTCTTGTTCAGGGCCAGCAGCAGCGGTTTGCCGAAATCGGCCAGCCAGGCCAGTTCCTCGCCCTGGCTCCGGTTGAGATCGCCATCGGTCAGGTAGATCACTACATGTGCGCGAAGCGCCTCGTCGCGGGCCATTGTTTCGCGGAGTTCGCCGCTGGTTTCGCGAGTGCCGGGTACATCGGCCAGCGTGACCCGCGAACCATCGGCGAGCACGGTGTCGACATGACGCACGCTGCGTGTGGTGCCGCCACGCACATCGGTGGCAAGCGCTGCATTCGGTGCGAGCGCAGCGATCAAGCTGGATTTTCCGGTGGAGATTTCGCCGAATACGGCCACGTAGAAGCGACCGCTGGCGCCGCGTGCATCCAGGTCGCGCAGTTCGGCGCGCAGGGATTCGGTTCCGGCGCCGTCGGTTTCGAGGCGGTCCAGTCGCGCGTCGAGATGTTCGCGCGTTGGCGCTTCGACGGTACGGGAGCGCCGCGGTCGCCGTCGGGGACGCAGCAGATTCCAGGCGATCAGGGTCGCCGCCACGGCGAACAGGGCCAGGGCGACGCCCAGCGTCCACTGCAGCCACGGCGGCAGGGCGAGGAAGCGCTGCGCCAGCAGCAACGCGCGTTCGGCCGCAGCCAGCAGCAGCCACAACAGGGCGGCACTGGCCAATGCCGCGAGTAGAAGGCGGAAACGGCGGTTCATGGAGACATGGTTGGCATTTGCCCTCGCTGGTGCAAGTGCGGATGGTGAGCGCGCGCGCCGGCATGCGGCGATGCCGTTTCAGCCGTTATCATCGCGCGGTGGTCCCATCGGGGACACGGGGATTCGCAAGGAGGGGATTTTGGTGATTCGAGCCGTGCTGTTCTGCGCCATTCTGATTTCTGCGTCGCTCATGGCGCCGTTTGCGCATGCCTCGCTGCCGCCGTCCACGGATGCGGCGAAGACCACGCGGATACGCCCGATTCCGACGCCCCAGTTCCGCTACTACGGTGTGGCCGACGGTTTGCCCAGCAGCTTCGTCTACACCATGGCGCAGGACGCGCGAGGCGTGATCTGGATGGGCACGAACAACGGACTGGTGCGGTTCGACAGCGCCCACTTCCGGGTTTTTCGGCACGACCCCCGCCAGGCGCATTCGCTGCCTGCCAACGATGTTTCCGCGTTGCTGGTCGATCATCGACAGCGGCTGTGGGTGGGGGGGGAGGGCACCGGCTTGAATCTCTATCGCCCCGCGACCGGCGATTTTCGAACCTGGCGGCACGAAGATGGCAACCCGGACAGCCTGGCCGGCGACGATGTCGGCGCTCTGGCCGAGGGCAAGGACGGTTCGATCTGGGTCAGCGTCTACACCAAGGGACTGGATCGTCTGCGCCCGGACGGGCACATCGAACATTTCCGTCATCGGAGTGGAGATCCGCAGAGTCTGGCCTCGGACATCGTGCTCTCTCTTCACGTGGCCGAGGATGGCTCCGTGCTGGTCGGTAGTTTGCGCGGCCTGGATCGTGTGCAGCCGAACGGGCGTATCGAGCACATTTCATTCATCGGGCTGAAGCAGGCTCCGCGCGTGTGGAGCATCGACAGGCACGGAAAGCAGTGCTACCTGTCCACCAGCAAGGGGCTGTTCGTGTTGGGCGGGGACGAGGAGGCACGGCCCGCGTACGTGGGCGTCACGCAACAGCATCCGATCTTCAGCATGACGGCCAGCGAGGACGGCAGTCTCTGGCTGGGCATGTCGGACGGCATGGTCTGGGTTGGCGCGAACGGGCGTCATCGTCGTTTTCCCTTGCATCAGGATGCGCCCGATACGGCGCCCGGCGCGCTTGTGTTGAAGATCATGGTGGATCAGGAGGGAGGGCTCTGGGCTGCCACGCGTGACAATGGCGTGGCCTATCTGGGGCCGAACTGGCGACAGTTTTCCGTATTCCGTCATCGACCGGGAAGCGCAGACAGCATTGCAACCAACCGGGTGATTTCACTGGGGCACTGGCAAGGCAGGCTGTTCGTCGGCGGCCAGGATGGGGTGTTGGATAGCATCGACCTGGCCACGGGCAAGGTGAAGCACTTCCGCACCGACCTGGGCCACGAGGGCGTGACGGGACTGGCCGATGCCGGGCATGACGCGCTGTGGCTCGGTCATACCAATGGGCTGTCCCTGTACCGGGGGGGACGCATGCATGCGGTGAATCCGAGCCGCATGCGCGACGGCGTCAATCGCATCGTGGTCGATGCCGGCGGCAACGCGTTCGTGAGCATGACATCCGGCGGTGTGGTGCGCGTGGACCGGACCACGCTGAAGGTCCGCGCGATCGGGACACGCGATGGCACCACGGCCGACCGTGACGTGACCAAACTGGCCTATCACGCGGGCCGGGTCTGGCGTTCGAGCATGGGGGGACTGGCTCGACTGAACGCTCGAGGCGATGAGTTCGTCGATGTTCCGGGTGTGGGGCCGGGACGCATCTTCAGCTTCGCATTCGGGGCCAAGGGTCTCTGGGTCGTGCGTCAGGACGCGCTCGAGCACTATCGGCTGGAGTCGGATGGCGATGCGATACGCGATGATGTGATCGGTCTGGCCGAGGGCTGGCCGGAGATCAGCGTCGTGGACATGGCGCGCGGTGCCGGCGGGCGCATATGGATGATCAGCCGTACCGGACTGTGGAGTTATTCGCCGGTATCAAGAACCTTTCATTCCTATGGCGTCGAGGACGGACTCCCGGATCCGGAATTCATTGCACGGCGTCTGCTGCATATGCCCGATGGAAGTCTGTTCGCGGGCACCATCCGCGGCGTGGTTGGCTGGAATCCGCGGGACATGCACGACAAGGCGCATGTCCCGCGTCTCATGCTGACGCGGATTACGGTCAAGCGTGACGGGCATCTGCACGCCATGCCCGTCGACGGGCACGCGCTGCATCTGCGCTGGAACGACCGCGAGCTGCACGTCGCGGTGCAGGCGTTGTCGTATCTCGATCCGTCGCGCAACCATTACCGTTTCCGTCTGCAGGGGCTGGATTCCGGATGGGTCGATACGGGCAATCGCGGCGAGCGCGATTTCACCGGACTCTCGCACGGGGATTACAAGCTGCACATCCAGGCTTCCGGTCCTGGAGATGTCTGGGCGGGATTGCCGCCCTTGTCGATCCAGGTCGATCGTCCGCCGTGGCTGACATGGTGGGCGTGGGCGATCTACGCGATGCTCGTCGTCCTGTTGTTCTACGCCGTGCTGCATCTTGTGCGACGGCGCATCGAGCAGCGTCATCGCATGCAGTTGGCCGAGCGCGAACGTGCCATGGCCGAGCAGGCCAGCGCCGCGAAGACCAGTTTCCTGGCCACGCTGGGACACGAGATTCGTACACCGATGACCGGTGTGCTGGGCATGGCCGAGCTGTTACTGCGTTCCCCGCTGCAAACGCGTCAGCGCGAATACGCCGAGGCCATCCAGCGCTCGGGCACATTGCTGTTGCGGCTGGTCAACGAGGCGCTCGACATGGCGCGCATCGAGGCCGGGCGGTTGGAGCTGGATGTCGCGGCGTTCGACCCGCGCGATGTGCTCGGCGATGTGCTGCAGCTGGAGCGTGCGGTGGCCGGCGACAAGGGGCTGACGCTGGCCTCGCGCATGGGCGAGAACGTGCCCGTGCAGGTGCGGGGCGACGCCTTGCGCATCAAGCAGATCCTGCTGAATCTGGTCAACAACGCCCTGAAGTTCACCGCGAGTGGCGGGGTCGAGCTGGCGATGGACTGGGTGAACAACGGTCTGGCCATCACGGTTTCCGATACAGGTCCCGGCATTTCCGACAAGGATCGCAAGCGCCTGTTCCAGCGTTACGAGCAGGCCGACAGTCCGCAGCGCAGTTCCGGGAGCGGGCTCGGGCTGGCGATCTGCCGGGAATTGACGCAGCTGATGGACGGACGCTGCGAACTGGTGGAATCCAGCGCGCGTGGCAGCACGTTCCGCGTATGGCTGCCGCTGCCCGTGGTCGAGGCCGAGCCGGTGGCGGCCGCGGACGAGACCACGGCCGGGGAGAGCTGGAATCTGCTGCTGATCGAAGATGACGCGACCGTTGCGGGCGTGATCCAGGGGTTGCTGGAGGCCTCCGGACACCGGGTGCGCCGAGCGCCGGACGGCCTGGCCGGCCTTGCCGAGCTCGAGAACGGCCGCTTCGACGCACTGCTGCTGGATCTGGATCTTCCCGGGCTGGACGGCTTCGGCGTGGCGCGGATGCTGCGTGATCGCGAGACCGACACGCGCCTGCCGATCATCGCCATCACGGCGCGTTCGGGTGGCGATGAGGAAGAGCGGGCGCGGGCTGCCGGCATGGACGGTTTCCTGCGCAAACCGGTCAGCGGCGCTCAGCTGCAGGCGGCGCTCGCGGCCTTGCTCGACTGAGGCTGGCGCCGATCGTCGGCCCGTGCCAGTCGCAGACGGGCCGTGCTACATGTCGTGCTTGCGCAGTTCGAAGCCCAGTCGCTGATATTCGCGCCAGCGTTCACGTGATCCGGTGCGCGCGTCCGGGTCGGCGGCCACCACTTCCAGCACGCGTTCGTAGCGGCCCGGCGGCACGGTGTCGCGCAGATTGATGACCAGCGGACGGTCGGCCGTCTCCTCGCCCGGCGGCACGATCAGCACGGCGGTGTTGGCATCGTCCTCGTCACCGGCCAGCTGATGCGGGATGAAGGCATCCTCGTCGAATTCCCACAGTGCGCCGTCCAGCGCCTCGGCTTGGGGGAAGTCGCGAGTCAGGATCAGCGTCGGCTGCTGCGCCGAATAGGCGTGCTGGGCGAGCTTGCACACCAGCAGCAGCGGATTCTCGCGGAATTGCGGCTTGTCGATCAGGTAAAAGTCGGCGCGCGGCATGATGGTCGGCGAGTGGCGGTGAGGACAGCGGTCGAGGATAACAGCGGCGCCGCACGACCGGCGGCGCCGTGATGCGGACCGGGCGCATGGCCGCCCGGTCCGCGTTCGGTCTTACTGGCAGCGGTCGATCAGCCACTGCGCCAGCAGGGACACCGGGCGGCCGCTGGCCAGTCCCTTGCGGCCCGATTCCCAGGCGGTGCCGGCGATGTCCAGGTGCGCCCAGCGCTGGCCTTCCGTGAAGCGCGACAGGAAGCAGCCCGCCGTGATCGCTCCGGCCGGTCGGCCGCCGATGTTGGCGAAGTCGGCGAAGGCCGATTCCAGCATCTTCTGGTAGTCGTCCCACAGCGGCAGACGCCAGGCGCGATCCAGTGTGTTCTCGCCGGCGGCGAGCAGTTCGTCGGCCAGGTCGTCATGCTTGCTCATAAGGCCGGTGGCGTGGCTGCCCAGGGCGATCACGCAGGCGCCGGTCAGCGTGGCGGCATCGATGATGACCTGCGGCTCGAAACGCTGCGTATAGGTCAGCGCGTCGCACAGGATCAGGCGGCCCTCGGCGTCGGTGTTGAGCACCTCGACGGTCTTGCCGGACATGGTGTTCAGCACGTCGCTGGGGCGGTACGAGTTGCCGTCGGTCATGTTCTCGACCGAGGGCACCACGCAGACCAGGTTCACCGGCAGCTTCATCTTCACCGCGGCGACGAAGCCGCCGAGCACGCCGGCCGCGCCGCACATGTCGAACTTCATCTCTTCCATCGAACCGGTCGGCTTGATGTTCAGGCCGCCGGCGTCGAAGGTGACGCCCTTGCCGACGAAAGCGTAGGGCTTGTCGCCGTCCTTGCCGCCGTTCCACTTCAGCACGATCAGGCGCGGCGCATTGGCCGAACCGCGCGCCACGGCCAGCAGCGAGTGCATGCCCAGCTCTTCCATCTGCTCGCGCTCGAGCACTTCGACGTCGACGCCGTCGTGGGCGTTGGCGAACTCGGTGGCCTGCTCAGCGAGCCATGCCGGCACGCAGATGTTCGGTGGCATGTTGCCCAGATGACGGGCGAAGCGCACGCCCTCGGCCATGCCCTCGGCCTGCGCCAGCGCGGCGTCCTGGCCTTCGCCGGCCAGCGCCAGCGACTTCAGCTTGGTGTCCTTGGATTCGGCGCCGGCCTCGAAAGTGGCCGTGTAGCGGTAGGCGGCATGATCGAAGGCCAGCGCCGCGGTGCGCACGCGCCAGGCGGCGTCCTTGCCCGGCACGTCGAGCGCGCTCAGCCAGCTGGCGGCGCGATCGACGGAGAGCCCGGAGACGGTCTTGCCGGCCGCCAGGCAGGCTTGCTGGAAGCGGCTGGCGTTGAATTCCGCCTTCACGCCGAGGCCGACCACCATGACGCGCTCGGCCTTCACGCCGTCGAGGTCGTAGAGGCTGTGAACGGTGCCGACCTTGCCGGTGATGTCACCGCCGTCGATGCGACGCTTGATCGCACCCTTGGACGCGACATCGATGGATTCGGCCGCTTCCGACAGCACGCCGGTGGTATACACGCCGACGATGATGCAAGGCGTGTCGATGGATTCGGGAGCGCCGGTGGCCAGGCTCAGTTGCAGGGTCATGGGATGTCCTTCTGTACGATTTGGAACCGGAGGTCCGCGACAATTCGGGGATGCGGTGCGGTATCCGGCTGAATGCGGCATGGCCGCATCGATGACCGGCCTGCCGACAATGTGCCGGACCGGCTACACTTCGCCTTCGACCGCACGCGTCCGTCGCGACGCGAACATTTCACTCGCCATTATCGCATGCTGCGCATCCTCGACCGTTATTTCCTGCGCGAACTCGTTCTGAGCGTGCTCGCCACCACCATCGTGCTACTGGTGATCTTCACCGGCGGTACCTTTGCGCGCGTGTTGCAGCAGGTGGCCAACGGCAGCTTTCCGGCCAGCGTGATGTTCCAGGTGCTGGGTCTGCGCATCGTCAACGCGCTGCCGGGTCTGCTGCCGCTGTCCTTGTTTCTCGGCGTGCTGGTGGCGCTGGGGCGCATGTGGCGCGACAGTGAAATGCACGTGTTGGCTGCCGCCGGCATGGGGCCGGGCGGCCTGATGCGGCCGGCGCTGATGCTCGGCATTCCGGCGACGGTGCTGATCGCGGTGGTATCGCTGTGGCTGGGGCCACTCTCGGCGCGCACGGCCGACCAGCTGGTGGCCGAGGCCAACCGCTCGGTGATCGCTGCCGGTCTCGACGCCGGTCGCTTCACGGAACTGCCGGGCAAGGGCGGCGTGATCTTCGTGGCCGGCATGAACCGCAAAGGCACCAAGCTGGATCAGGTTTTCCTGGCCAGCGATGAAGCCGCGACGGACACGCATCCGGCGCGGGTCAAGCTGATCACCGCCAAGCGCGGCGAGCTGTACCAGGGCAGCGAAACCCACGGGCGCTACCTCGCGCTGATGGACGGCTGGCAGTTCCAGGTGCCGCTCGGTCGCGAGAACTGGCAGCGCATGCGTTATCGGCGCAACGACGTGGCGCTGTCCGAGGTGCGGCCGCAGAGTGACGACGACAGCGATCCGCTGAGCAGTGTGAGCACGCTGGACCTGATCGACTCGAACAATGTCGATGCGCGCGCCGAGCTGGCCTGGCGCACGGCGGCGCCGGCCACCGCGCTGGTGCTCTTGCTGCTGGCTCTGCCGCTGGCGCGGCAATCGCCGCGCGAGGCGCGCTACGGCCGTCTGCTGCTGGCCGTGCTGGCGTACTTCCTCTATTTCCTGCTGCTGTCGCTGGGGCGCGCGCTCATTGATCGCGGCACGGTGAGCAACAGCGCGCCGATGTGGGTGCTGCACATCCTGGTGACGCTGGGTGCGCTGTGGATGTTCCGCCGTCAGTTCAGCGCGTGGCGCGTGAAGGGAGCCGATGCATGAGACTGCCGATGCCGCGCGTGAAGCAGGTCGACCGCCTGATCGCGACCAGCGTGCTGAGCACGCTCGCCATCGTCTGGCTGATCCTGGTCGGCTTCGACACGCTGGGCCAGTTCCTCCGGCAGCTCGGTCACGTCGGCGATCACGGCTACACCCTCAGCAAGGCCGCGATCTACATCGCCGACACCATCCCGCGGCGCATGTACGAGCATTTTGGCAACGCGGCGCTGATCGGCGGTCTGCTCGGTCTGGGCGGTTTGGCCGGCAGCGGCGAACTGACGGCGCTGCGCGCGGCGGGCATGTCCAAGCTGCGCATCGCCGTCTCGGTGACGGCGGTGGTCGCCGTGCTGACGGTGGCGGTGATGCTGATCGGCGAGACTCTGGCTCCGGCCGGCGATCAGCGCGCGCAGGCCATCCAGCTGGCACTGCATTCGGACAACATCGGCCTGACTACGCGCAGCGGCCTGTGGGCGCGCGACGGCGACGACGTGGTCAACGCCAAGCGCGCGCAGGCGGTGCGCGTAGACGGGCACCAGCGCGTGCAGCTGGTCGACGTGCGCGTGTTCAGCTTCGACGACAGCGGCCAACTGGTGAAATTCCGCCGCGCCAAGAGCGCCGAGAACAACGGTCGCGACTGGACCCTGAAGGATCTGCGCATCAGCACGCTGGACGCCGATGGCGTGCACAGTCACGAGGTTGCCTCGGTGCCGTGGAAGACGCATCTGGACGCGCGCGTGCTGGAGCAGTCCATCGTGCATCCGCAGTATCTGTCGATGCGCGATCTGTACGCCAACATGCAGTACCTGCGCGCCAACGGCCAGAATCCGGGCGCCTACGCGGTGTCGTTCTGGTCGCACGCGCTGTATCCGCTGAACGTGCTGGTGCTGGTGCTGTGCGCGATGCCGTTCGCCTTCGGTGCGCTGCGCTCGGGCGGTCTCGGCAAGCGCCTGTTCATCGGCGTGCTGCTGGCCATCGCCTGGTACTTCCTGCAGCAGTCGATGACCAACTTCGGCACGGTCTATGGTCTGTCGCCGATGCTGGCGAATTTGCTGCCGGCCATGGTGCTGGTGATTGTGGCGACGCTGTACTTCCGCCGGCACGGCTAGCGTCCCCGAAAACGGTGGGGCCCGTCCGTAACGCGGAACGATTCGATCGAATCCTGAAAGGTCGCGGTTTCCGCGCGGCGCGGAAAGGTTCAGTTCTTCGGGGCAGGCCGATACACGATCCAGGTGCCGGCGAGCATGTCGTGCAGCGCGCGATGCCGGCGGTCGAACAGGGCCGGAAGCAGGAACAGCGCCCAGGCGGCGAACGGCGCGATCATTGCAGCCACCGGACCGGCGAACGGTGCGATGGACAGCAGCAGCAGCGGCGTGGCGAGTATCGCGAAGCGCAGGATTGAGCGGCGCAGGTCGGGTGCCGTGCCGGCGTCGGTACGCAGATAGAGGCGCCAGGGGCGCATGCCCAGGCTCTGTCCGCCGCGCGTCCACGAGATCAGGAAGTACGCCGCCGGCGCCAGCAGCAGTGCAGCGCGGTACCACGCGGCGTGCGGATCGAGCTGGCCGCGGGTGATCAGCAGGCAGACCATGTCGGTCACGAACAGGATCGCCAGCACCGCCAGCAGTTCGTAGACCAGGGCCAGCAGGCGCCGCCAGAACGGCGCGGGCAGCTCGGAGGAGCGGGTCGTTTCATTCATAGGCTTGCGCCGGGTGCGTGCTTGCATCCAGCATCGCGGTCATGACGGACAAGACCGACAGTATCGCCGATGTGGACCGCGACAGCATCGATGTTTTCATCGAACGACTGTGGTCGGAGGACGGCCTGGCCGCGCGCACGCTGGATGCCTATCGACGCGATCTGGAAGGACTGGCGCGCTGGCTGAATGGGCATGGCACCCATCTGGACACAGCGGGGCGTGCCGATATTTCCGGGTATCTCGGCGCGCAGCGCGTGTCCGCACGCAGCATGGCGCGGCGACAGACCACGTTTCGCCGCTACTACGCGCATGTGGCGCGGCATCGCCCCGGTTTCGAGGACCCGACGCTGATGCTGCAGCGCCCCAAGCTCCCGCGAAGTCTGCCCAAGGCGCTGGCCGAGCGCGAGGTCGAAGCGCTGCTCACCGCGCCGGACGTGACCACGCCGCTGGGTCTGCGCGACCGCGCCATGCTGGAGCTGATGTACGCCTCCGGGCTGCGCGTGTCGGAGTTGGTCAACGTGCCGATCGCGGGCCTCAATATGCGCCAGGGCGTGCTGCGCGTCACCGGCAAGGGCGACAAGGAGCGTCTGATTCCGGTCGGCGAGACCGCGCTCGACTGGATCGAGCGCTACCTGAACGAAGCGCGCCCCGAACTGGCGCGCGGACGACAGCCGGTGGCGCTGTTCCTGTCCAACCGCGCCGCGGCGATGAGCCGGCAGATGTTCTGGACGCTGGTCAAGCGCTACGCGATGCAGGTCGGCATCGCCGCCAAGCGCATTTCCCCGCACGTGCTGCGGCATTCCTTCGCCACGCACCTGCTCAATCACGGCGCGGACCTGCGCGCCCTGCAGATGCTGCTGGGGCACAGCGCGCTCAGCACCACGCAGATCTACACGCTCGTTGCGCGCGAGGGACTCAAGCGACTGCATGCCCAGCATCATCCGCGCGGATGATACGGCCGGTGAGCGGCATGGCCCGCGCCGTGCAGTCCCGCTACGATAACGGCCTTGATTGGTTCATGGATGGAAACGCATGCCGGAACAACCCGGACAAGCGCAGGGGGAAGATGCCGCGGTTGCGGTTCTGATTCCGTGCTACAACGAGGCGGCGACCATCGCCGATGTCGTGCGCGACTTCGCGAAGTACCTGCCGCAGGCGACGATCTACGTCTACGACAACAATTCCGTCGACGACACGGCCGGCCGGGCCGAAGCCGCCGGTGCGGTGGTGCGGCGCGAACCGCGGCAGGGCAAGGGCAGCGTGGTGCGGCGCATGTTCGCGGACATCGAGGCCGATTTCTACGTGCTGGTGGATGGCGACGACACGTATGACGCCGGCGCCGCCGAGACGATGGTGCAGCGGCTGGTCGATCAGCAGTTGGACATGGTCGTGGGTGTGCGCGTCAGCAGCGAGGACGAGGCTTACCGCTTCGGCCATCGCTTCGGCAATCGCTTCTTCACCAGCACGGTGGGTTTGCTGTTCGGTGGGAGCACTGGTGACATGCTCTCCGGGTACCGCGTGTTCTCGCGCCGGTTCGTGAAGTCGTTCCCGACGCAGGTCGACGGCTTCGAGATCGAGACCGAGTTGACCGTGCACGCACTGGAATTGCGCATGCCCACGGACGAGATCCGCACCACCTATCGCGCCCGTCCGGAAGGCTCGGAGAGCAAGCTTAGTACGTGGAAAGACGGGTTGCAGATCCTGCTCCGACTGCTGCGCCTTTCCAAGGATGCTCGCCCGCTGGCGTTCTTTTCGATCCTTAGCGCATTGACCGCAACAGCGTCTGTTCTACTGGCGATTCCGTTGATCATGACGTGGCTGGACACCGGTCTGGTGCCGCGTTTTCCCACCGCGATCCTGTGCGCGGCGTTGATGGTCGTGGCCATGCTTTTCCTGGCTTGCGGCATCATCCTGGACACGGTGACCCGCGGGCGTAGCGAGACGCGTCGTCTTGCCTACCTGTCGATACCGTTGCGGTCGTCGCGGACATGATCGACGGTTTCGTGCGGCGCGTGTTCGGATGGTCCGCCCGGCATCCGCTGGGTGCGCTGGCGCTCTGCCTGCTCGTCGGTGCGCTGACTTCGGTGCTGCTCGGGCAGGACATCAACTGGGACCTGCTGAATTATCACCTGTACAACCCGTGGGCCTGGTTGACCGGTCATGCAAACGACGACGTGGCGGTGGCCGGCTTGCAGAGCTACTACAACCCGCTGCCGGACATCCCGTACTACCTGTTGGTCACCGGGCCGCTGAATGCCTGGCCGCGCGTGGTCGCCGCTCTGCAGGGGCTCTGGTATGGCGCGCTGATTTATGTGGTCGGCGTCATCGTGATCGAGTTTGCTCGGAGGGAGGGGCGTGCGGCGGGCCTGGGCGAGGCGCTGGCGTGGTGGATCGGCGTGTCCGGGAGTGCGGTAATGGCGCAGGCCGGGGCCACGTTCAATGAGGTCCCGCTGGCCATGCTGGTGCTCACGGTCTTCGCCATGCTGCTGCGCATCGCGCCGGCAGCTGACGGCGCCGGGCAGCGCGGGGTGGGATGGAAGCTGTTGTTGGCCGGTTTGCTGGCGGGCGTGGCGGTGGGACTGAAGCCCACGGCGATCGTCTATGCGCCAGCGCTGGCTGCAGCCTGCCTGGTACTGGCGCCGCGTGGATCGCGCATGCGTCATGTCGCATTGTTCGGAGTTGCCGGTGCGACGGGGGTGCTGCTTGCCTACGGCGCGTGGGGTCTGCATCTGTACCGCATGACCGGCAATCCGCTGTTCCCGTTGTTCAACAACGTGTTCCATTCCGACTGGGTGCCAGCCATCAACGGCACGGATGCGCGTTTCCGACCGCACGGCGTGCTGCAGTGGCTGTTTTATCCGTTCGAGTGGAGCGTGCGCAAAAGCCGTCTGGTCAGCGAATTTCCGATGCGCGACGGACGTCTTGCCGTGGTCTGGCTCGGTGTGGTGGCGCTCGGCGCCATGTTGCCGTGGCGCTTGCGTCGTGCGGGTACCGCGCAGGCGCAGCGGGCAGGTCTGCGTGCGGAGATGGCGTTGCTGCTCTTTGTGGGCGTGGCCTACGCTGGCTGGTTGGCGCTGTTCTCCATCTATCGCTATCTGATTCCGGTCGAGGCCCTGAGCGGATTGATCGGTCTGCTGCTGATACGCCGGTTCGCCGAACAGCTCCGTGGGCGCGTTGCGCGTCGCGTCTGGGTAGGGGTCGGTGTGTTCGTCACGCTGCTGCTGCTGTTCGGGACGCATCGCCCAGACTGGGGGCATGCGCCTTTTGCTGCGCACAGTGTCGAAGTGCACGCACCTCGACTTCCCGATGACACACTGGTGCTGGTGGTCGATCAGCCCAATGCCTTCGTGGTGCCATTCCTGCAGGGGCGGCGTGCGACGTTTGCCGGAATCACGTGGTTCACGAACCTTGCGCGTCATCAAATGCTGGGAGCGATGCTGCGAGAGCGGATCGCAACCCATCGGGGGCCGATACAGGCCGTGGTGCGCGACCTGCCGGCGGCGGGCAAAGATCTGCGCCGATATGGGCTGACGCTTGCGTCGCATCGCTGCCGGCCGATCCGGTCCAATCTCGACGATGATCTGAAATTGTGCGCGCTGAATCGGTGAGCGAGGCCTGACCTGCGACGATCCGGTTTCGTGCTGCAGGGCCGTTGCGACGTCCGGGTGGCGTGCGACAATGCAGTTCCTTTCCGGCGCGTATGCATCCTGTCGACGTTTGCGCGCGGCTTGTCGAGTGAGAAGCTTCATGGTCCGCAAAATTCTGGTTGTCGCGTTTTTCCTGTCGTCTTTCGCTGCCATCGCCGCGGCGCCCGCATCCGGTCCTGCGACCAAGGTGGTGGCGCACGCGCTGGCCCGTCTGGCGCCGGATGCGAAGCCGACCCACGTCGAGCCGGCGCCGATGCCCGGCTTCTATCAGGCCCTGGTGCACGGCAAGATCATCTACGTCAGTACCGACGGCAAGTACGTGATGGCCGGTCAGCTGTTCGATGCGGACCAGTCGCGCAATCTCACTGAAGCGAACATGAAGGCGATTCGCCGGCAGGCGCTGGCGACGGTGCCGGCCAGTGATCGCGTGATCTACGCGCCGCCGCACCCGAAGTACACGGTGACCGTGTTCACCGATCTCGATTGCGGCTACTGCCGTGTGTTCCACCAGCACATGGCGGCCTACAACGCCGAAGGCATTGCGGTGCAGTATCTGTTCTGGCCGCGTTCGGGCCTGAAGGCCGTGCCCAGTGGCCGCGATACGCCGTCCTACGCCAAGGCCGTGTCGGTCTGGTGCGCCAAGGACCGCAAGAAAGCCTTCACCGAGGCCAAGGCCGGCGAGTCCATCAAGTCGGCGACGTGCCCCAATCCGGTGGCGCGCGAGTACCACCTGGGTCAGCGCATCGGTGTGGACGGCACGCCCACGATCATCGCCGAGGACGGTTCGGTGATCGGCGGTTATCTGAACCCGAGGCAGCTCCTGCAGGCGGTGCGCATGGTGCGTATCCAGCAGACGCCGGCCGGCACGGACCCGAAGGCCGCCGCGCAGCGCTGAGCTTGCGGCACGATTCAATCGTGCCGTTTGTCGCAGGGTGGTGTTGGCCGCGACGGGACTCCGGTAGAATGGCCGTTTTCCTTTGCGCAGCAAGCACATGATTGCTCTCGACGGGCACAGTGCCCTTTCCCCGTTTCGCCTCGACCAGATCAACGCCCGACTCGGCGCCATCCAGCACGGGTTGCGCGTTCGATCAGCCTGGTTCGTCTACTTTGTCGAGACCGGACCGGCGCTCGACGAAGAAGCGCTGGCGCACTTGCGCGGCGTGCTGGCGGCGAAGGAGGACGATCCGGCCGATGCCTCGCTCTGGGTGACGCCCCGCCTGGGCACCATTTCGCCGTGGTCGAGCAAGGCCACCGACATTGTGCGTGAGGCCGGGCTGGATGTGGTCCGCGTCGAGCGCGGAGTGGCTTATCTGATCGATCATCGGCCCGAGGCGGGCAGCGACGACGAGCGCGCGATGCTCGCGCAACTGCACGATCCGATGACGCAATCGGTGCTGTCGGATCGGGACGAGGCCGAAGGCCTGTTCCTGCACGGCCAAGCCGGCCCGCTGGCGCGCGTCGAGTTGGGCGAGGCGGCGCATGATGCGCTGATCGCCGCCAACCGCGAGTTGGGCCTGGCGCTGGCCGACGACGAGATCGACTATCTGGCCGCTCGCTACGCCGAGATGGATCGCGATCCCAGCGACGCCGAGCTGATGATGTTCGCGCAGGCCAACTCCGAGCACTGCCGGCACAAGGTCTTCAACGCCACCTGGAGTGTCGACGGCGATCCGCAGACGGTCACGCTGTTCGGCATGATCCGCAACACGCACGAGAAGTCGCCGGCGCACACGCTGTCCGCGTATTCGGACAATGCCGCAGTCATCAGCGGCGGCGTGGGCAAGCGCTTCTTCGCCGATCCCGAGGACGGCGTCTGGCGCATGACCGAAGAGGACATCGACTTCGCCATCAAGGTGGAGACGCACAACCACCCGACCGCGATTGCGCCATGGCCCGGCGCGGGTACCGGTGCCGGTGGCGAGATCCGCGACGAGGGCGCGACCGGCCGTGGCGGCAAGCCCAAGGCTGGCCTGACCGGCTTCTCCGTGTCGCATCTGCGCATTCCCGGGCTGCCGCGGCCGTGGGAGAACGAGCGGCCGTTGCCGGCGCGATTCGCCACCGCGTTCGAGATCATGCGCGATGGTCCGCTGGGCGCGGCCGCGTACAACAACGAATTCGGTCGTCCGTGCCTGGGTGGCTACTTCCGCACCTTCGAGACCGAGAACGGCAAGCCCGGCGTGCGCCGTGGCTACGACAAGCCGATCATGATCGCCGGGGGTCTGGCCAACATCCGTCGTCAGCATGTGGCCAAGGGCCAGGTGAAACCGGGTGACAAGGTCGTCGTGCTGGGCGGGCCGGCGATGCTGATCGGTCTGGGTGGCGGCGCCGCTTCGTCGATGGCCGGCGGCAGCTCCAGCGACGAACTCGACTTCGCCTCGGTGCAGCGCGACAACCCGGAAATGGAGCGCCGCTGCCAGGAAGTCATCGACCAGTGCTGGGCGCGCGGTGAACACAATCCGATTGTCAGCATTCACGATGTCGGTGCGGGCGGCCTGTCCAACGCCATTCCCGAGATCCTGCACGACGCCGACCTGGGTGGCGACATCGATCTGTCGAAGATTCCCTGCGACGACCCGTCGTTGACGCCGATGCAGGTGTGGTGCAACGAGTCGCAGGAACGCTATGTGCTGGCGGTGCGACCGGACGATCTGGAGATGCTGGAGGCGATCTGCCTGCGCGAGCGCTGCCCGCTGGCCGTGGTCGGCGAGGCCACTGCCGAGGAACATCTCCGCGTGCATGATCGCAAGCGCGACATTCGCGTGATCGATCTGTCCATGGACATGCTGTTCGGCAAGCCGCCGCGCATGCACCGTGATGCCACCCGCTGCAAGCCGCGCGTGGACCTGGTGCCGGACCTGTCCGGCATCGAGCTGGGCGAGGCGCTGAGCCGCGTGCTGCGCATGCCGGTGGTCGGCAGCAAGTCGTTCCTCATTACCATCGGCGACCGCAGCGTCGGCGGCCTGTGCGCACGCGATCCGATGGTCGGTCCGTGGCAGGTGCCGGTGGCCGACTGCGCCGTGACCCTGCTCGATTTCGACGGCTATGCCGGCGAGGCGATGGCGATGGCCGAACGCGCGCCGGTGGCGCTGCTGTCCAGCGCCGACGCCGCGCGCATCGCGGTCGGCGAGGCCATCACCAATCTGGCGGCCGCGCCCATCGGTGATCTGAGCAAGATCCGTCTGTCCGCCAACTGGATGGCGGCGGTCAACCATGCCGGCGAGGATGCCGCGCTGTTCGACGCCGTGGAAGCGGTGGCCATGGAGCTGTGCCCGCAGTTGGGCCTGTCCATTCCCGTCGGCAAGGATTCGATGTCCATGCAGACCGTGTGGGACGATCCGGAGGCCGGCGAGCAGCGCACCGTGGCGCCGGTTTCGCTGGTGGTCACCGGTTTCGCCCATGTCGAGGACGTGCGCAAGTCACTGACGCCGCAGCTGCGGATGGATCAGGGCGACACGGACCTGTGGCTGATCGACCTCGGCGGCGGCCGCGACCGTCTCGGCGCGTCGGCGCTGACCCAGGCGTTCAACCGCGGCGGTGGCGTGCCGCCCGATCTGGACGATCCGAAGCGCCTGAAGGCGCTGTTCGACCTGGTGCAGGAAGCCAACGCCGCGGATCTGGTGCTGGCCTACCACGACCGTTCCGACGGTGGCGTGATCGTCACCCTGCTGGAAATGGCCTTCGCCGGGCACTGCGGTCTGGAAATCCAGCTGGAAGGCTGGGCCGATGCCACCCTGCGTGCCCTGTTCAACGAGGAGCTGGGCGCCGTGCTGCAGGTGCCGCGCGCGCAGCGCGAGGCGTTCGAGGCACTGCTGGACAAGCACGGCCTGAGCGAACTCGGCCACTGCATCGGCGAGCCACGCCAGAAGCTCGGCATCAAGCTGTTCATGGGTACCGACGTGTTCGCCAAGTGGAACTGGCAGGAACAGTTCAACGCCTGGACCGAAACCAGCTACGCCATGCAGCGCCTGCGCGACAACCCGGATTGCGCGGACGCCGAACGGGAATGGCGCATCGACGACAGCGATCGCGGCATCCGTCCGTCGGTGAGTTTCGATCCGGCCGAGGATGTGGCCGCGCCGATGATCGCCACCGGCAAGCGTCCGCGCGTGGCGATCCTGCGCGAGCAGGGGGTCAATGGTCAGGTCGAGATGGCGGCGGCCTTCGACCGCGCCGGCTTCGAGACCGTCGACGTGCACATGTCCGATCTGCTCGCGAGCCGCCGTTTCCTTGACGCCTTCAACGGACTGGCTGCATGCGGCGGCTTCTCCTACGGTGACGTGCTGGGCGCGGGACGCGGTTGGGCCACGACGATTCTGTACAACGACCATCTGCGACCGCAGTTCGAGCGCTTCCTCGCCGACGGTTCGCGCTTCGCCCTGGGCGTATGCAATGGCTGCCAGATGTTCTCGCACCTCAAGGACATCATTCCGGGCGCCAAGCACTGGCCTGAATTCCTGCGCAACACGTCCGAGCAGTACGAAGCACGTCTGGCCACCGTGGAAGTGCTGAACTCCGACAGCATCTTCCTGCAGGGCATGGCCGGCTCCCGCATTCCCGTGGTGGTTGCGCACGGCGAGGGGCGCGCCGACTTCCCGCTTTCGTGCAGCCCGTCGAAGAGCCATGGCTGTCTGCGTTATGTCGATGATCGCGGCGCGCCGACCGAGCGCTATCCGCTCAATCCGAACGGTTCGCCGGGCGGCTTGACTGGCTTCACGGCTGCCGACGGTCGCGTGCTCATCATGATGCCGCATCCTGAGCGCGTGTTCCGCAGCGTGCAGATGTCCTGGCGGCCGCCGGAATGGGGCGAGGATTCGCCGTGGATGCGCATGTTCCGGAACGCTCGCGTCTGGGTCGACTGAGTGCCGGGGAACTGACGTCGCTATTGCCGGTCCAGTATGTCGGTCTCTGCAGAACGGTGCTGCGTCTGGCTGTCCGTGCATTCGGCACGGCAAATGCGGCGGATTCGCGGTGCTTGCGGTGTGTCCGGATTGGCTCTGCGGGCATGCAGGCGGTAGCATTCATGTCGCCGCAGGCAATCCATGAATTGATGACACGCGGCTTGGCCGGGACAGGATGCAAAGCGCCATGCAGAAAGGACTGACCAGCATCATCATCGTCACCGCCGACAGCGGCCCCACGACACGGGCATGTGTCGCGCGGGCGCTGGACAGCGACGTCCCCGTCGAAGTCATCCTGGTCGACAACGGTTCCAGCGATGGCGAACCCGAAGCCATTGCCCGCGCGCGCAGCGAGGACCATCGCCTGCGCGTCGTGTACAACCGCGCCAACCTCGGCTTCGGTGCGGCCGTGAACCACGGCGCGAGGCAGGCCGAGGGCGATCATCTTCTGATCCTCAATCCCGACTGTCTGCTCGAAGCCGATACCGTGAGCCGTCTTCGCGAAGCGCTGGATTCGCATTTGCAGGGCGGGCTCGTCGGGGCAGTCATCTGTGACGAAGAGGGCGAGATCGATCCGGCTTCCCGCCGCCGCGATCCGCTGTTGCACCGGGCGCTGGCGACCATGCGCGGCCGCGATCGCGGCGATGGCGAGCATGCACGCGAGGGCGTCTACGTGTACGGTGCGATGCCGGAAGGTGTCACCGAGGAAGAAGCCGTTTCCGGGGCGCTGATGCTGCTCAAACGCCGCGTTTTCGAGCGCGTCGAGGGTTTCGATACCGGTTATTTCCTGCACTGCGAGGACCTGGATCTGTGCCGTAGGGTGCGGGATGCGGGGTACGAGGTCCTGCTGGCCGGCCAGGTGCGGGTGGTGCACGCAGGCGGAAGTTCCAGTCGTCACCGCCCGGTATTCGTCAGTCGGCACAAGCACGCCGGGATGTGGCGCTGGTTCCGAAAATTTGACCCGGCAGCGCGCAACCCGTTCACGGCGCTGTTCGTGTGGAGCGGCTTGTGGGCGCATTTCCTGCTCGGCGTGCCGAGGCTCATCGCTTCGCGCCGGTCATCTGGCTGAGTCGCGTCAGAGGCGTACACTTCGGTTCTGTTTCCGGAGGGCGCCGTCATGAATTCCACTCGATTGATTTTTTCATTGTCGATCGCGTTCGCGATCTGTGCATGGCCCTTGGTGTCGGTGGCTGCATCGCCTTCTTCGCCTGCGCCCGCACCTGCGCCTGCGCCTGCACCGCAAAGCTGGAAAGACCTGCTCAACCAGATCAAGGGCAAGGCCGCTACGACTTCGACGTCCGACCTGTCGCAGAGCGAAGTCGTCGGCGGTCTCAAGGAAGCGCTGGCCAAGGGAACTACCCGTGCGATCAACACGCTTGGCCGCAAGGATGGCTTCTGGGGCAACCCCGGTGTGCGGATTCCTCTTCCGGGCAAGTTGCAGGAGGTCGCCAAGATTGCGCGTAAGCTGGGTCAGGGCGACAAGGTCGACGCCTTCCAGCTGAGCATGAATCGCGCTGCGGAGAAGGCCGTGCCGCAAGTCGCCGACCTGTTCGGCGACGCCATTCGCCAGATGACCCTCAAGGACGCCCGCGGCATTCTCGGCGGCGGCGATCATGCCGCCACGGACTACTTCCGCCGCGTCGCCGGCCCCAAGCTGGTCGAGCGCATTCGACCCATCGTCGCCAAGGCCACCGACAGCGTGGGTGTCACCAAACGCTACAAGGCGCTGATGGCCGGTTCGACCGGTGGCACGCTCGGATCGGCGCTTTCCTTGCTCGGCAAGTCCGGCAAAGACCAGAATCTGGACTTGGACAGCTATGTCACCGATCAGGCGATGAACGGATTGTTCAAGACCATCGGTGACGAGGAAAAGGCCATCCGTACGAATCCGGCTGTACGCACCACGGACCTGCTGAAGAAGGTGTTCGGGAAGCAATAATCAAGTGTTGCCGGGATTTCTCTGTCGACGGGCCTGGTAAGCCTGAAGCGAATAAGTGTGCTTGTTATTTTTCGTTTGTCGGTTTGGGTTGACCAATATTCGAGCACGCGTCTTTTGTGTGTGAAAGCGAGGGAAAGTGTCGATCGAGTCTCAATTTGAGTGGGGGTGTCTTGTGTGGCTTGACGCGCGCGGCATCCTCAGGTAGAGGTTTTAGTGCGGGCTAGGAAGCATTTGATGAGATCGTCCCGCATTTACTCAATTGACCAAAATCAAGGAGAGATAGAAATGTCCAATGCAGAAAGCATCGTTTCTTCGTGGCTCCAGGGTTCCGAGATTGCAGACGGTATGGCGAACCCGGCAGGCTCGCTCAACGGCATGGCAGATGCCGCGATGGAGAAAAAGGACTATGGGGTTTTGAACACGGGCCTCATCCGCTGCGACACTCTGAGCACCTCAACCTGTTTCGGTTGAGCTGAGCGAGGTTTCTCGCTCTGTGAGAACTAAGGCAATGAAGCCTGTGTAGAAAAACGCAGTCGGGCGACCGACTGCGTTTTTTGCTGGTGTGCACCGATAAGTGGTGCAGCTTAGATGTTATTTGCTGATAAAAGTCTATGGTGGCCGGGATGCCGAGGTATTCGTTTTCAGAGGTACTGGAAGGGTTCACCTCACAGGAGTGTGATCGGTTTAAAGCTTTTCTAGAGAGCAAGCCGGCCCTTGAAGCAGAGGAACAGAGAATCGTTCTTCAATCCGTTTCAGAGGCACTGTTTGCCGAGGCGAATGCGGCCTTGCTCCGGGTCCTGCTGTTGGAGCTTCATGCTGCAAAATTGACCGGTAAGATTCCCGACGGTGGGTCCGAGGATCCGTTCATAGCATTCGTGCTTAGCGCAAAGCGGCCGGAGTTCATGAGGCATCTGGATGACCGGTACCCGGTGCTGGTTCGAAGACTCGAGTGTGTGCTTGCCCGCAAGCGGCGGGCTCTTGAAGCGATGGTTTCGAGAATTATTGATGATCGAGCGCGCTTGGCATCGTTCTTCGGCATGTCATGCGACCGCCTATTGGCATTGAATGTCGATTTGGGCGATACCCACGATCAAGGGCATGCAGTGGCAAAACTGCAGTTTTCCGGCGGTGCGCTGATGTACAAGCCTCGCCCCGTGGAGCTCGATGTCCGGTTCGATGCTTTCCTTGCGCAGCTGTTTCCCGAACATTCTGAGCGTATCCGCGTGCCGAAAGCGATGGACTGCGCGGAGTACGGTTGGTGCGCCTTCGTGGAGCACCGGTATTGCACGAGCGAAGACGACGTATCCGGTTTCTACCGAAAGCTGGGGCAGTGGGTTGCCGTCTTGCATCTTTTAGCGGGCGTGGACATTCACTGCGAAAATTTGATCGCTGCAGGCTCTGTGCCCGTGATCGTCGATCCAGAATGCCTCTTTGCCAAGGCCACTGTAGTTCAGGACAAGTCCAAGGGTCGTGCCTATGTCGAGGCCGTACGGACGATCTTCGATTCGGTTCTGCGCAGTGGGATATTGCCTTATCGGTCCCTCTTCGAGGGCCTCAAGGGGGTCGATGTTTCCAGCATGGCAGCATCCGCGGGTCAGCAATCTTCAGCCTCGGTTCCAGTGCTAGTGGATGATGGAACTGCCGATGCTCGTATTGCGCAAGGCTGTGTTGTACTCAATGCGCCACTGAGTCAACCCTGTCCGAAAAATGTCTTTTTGCGTCATGTGGACGATATATCCGATGGTTTCGTGCAGACGGGACGTCTTCTGCAAGAACTGGATGACGCCGGAAGGCTAAGCGTCTTGTTGGACGGATTCCGAGGTTGTTGGGTAAGAGATTTGTACAGACCCACGCAGGTCTATAGCGAAGTCAAGAAGATGCTGTGGCATCCGGCGTCTCTGCATGATGCAGAGAAAGCACGACTTCGCGCCGAGTTGATTCTGAACAAAGGAACCGACCTGACGCCGAATCAGGTGGCAAGAGAGATTGAGGACTTGGTTTTGCGCGACATCCCTGCATACCGTTCGAAGGTAAGCAAGGCGCGTATCGCCGATGCCTTGAAGGCTTGGCGCAGCAGTGAGTCAGAAACCCAGCAAATAATCTTTCGTGCATCGATTCTGGCAGCGGATTTGAATAGTCGTGCCGACAGACGCCGCGACAACTCCAGAAAAAGTGTACCCAGGCCCCGGGGGGGCACTGGCGGTGATGTGGATAGAGCGAGGCGAAAATGCGCAGAGTGGGCGATTCGACGGTTACTGAAATTCAGCGTTCGCGGCTCAGACGGTTCCTCGATGTGGATCGGAGTCGAGCATGGCATGAATGGATGGGGCGTCGATCCCGTTGATGCCGATTTTTACAATGGACTGGGAGGTATCGCGTTTGCGCTTGCCGGGTATCAGAGGGAAGCGACGTGTGGACGCGTCAATGCGGTTGATGGCGTCGAGGAGGTTCTGGATGGCTGTTTAGTTACGTTGCGATCCATGGAATCTGCTTCGAAACCGAAAAGAGGCGGCGGGTTCAATGGTGCGGGTTCAAGGATACTGGCGTGGCTGGCCTTGCATGTTCTTCTTGGTCGTTCCGAACTCCTTGATTTCGCGGTCGAGCATGCCGAGACATTATCTGGCGACGACCGCGTTGGCGAAGTTGAGCTCGATATAATTTCGGGTGAAGCGGGTCTCATTGTTCCTTTGATCCAGTTGGCTGAAGTGACACAAGATGCGCGTTGGTTAGCTACTGCGGCCTCGATCGGTAACCGGGTCGCGGCAGCGGCTATTTTGGACGAGCGGGGAGGCCGTTGGCGAAGCGCTGCGTCCGAACAGCCCTTGGGTGGATTTGCCCATGGTGCAACAGGGGTTGGTTGGTCGTTGGCACGTTTGTCGCTCAGTCAGGCAGGGCGTGAATCAGACAGGAAGCGTTGGGCCGGCATAGCCGAGCAGGCGTTCGATTTTGAAAAATCTTTGTACGATGAGGAGCACGGTGCGTGGAGAGACCTTCGTGCATCCGATGGCATGGACTTTTCTAGTGCGTGGTGCCACGGGGGCATTGGTATTGCCATGGCCGCGTGCGATCTTTACGAAAGAACGGGTCGGGAGGCCTACCTGGATACCTTGCAGACCGCCGTGGAAAGTTCACTCAGGCTTGGTTGGCACAAGCGGGTCAACCTATGCCATGGCAGCTTGGGTATGCGCGAGATGGTCTCCAAGGGCAAACAGATAGGCATCGAGGTCGATGGACATGCCTTGGAGGGTGGTGATCGCATCGTGCTTGCTGCTGTCGACAAGCTCATGAATGATGCGGATCAAT
This sequence comes from Oleiagrimonas citrea, assembly GCF_012395255.1. Lineage (GTDB taxonomy): Bacteria > Pseudomonadota > Gammaproteobacteria > Xanthomonadales > Rhodanobacteraceae > Oleiagrimonas > Oleiagrimonas citrea. The sequence continues at coordinate 102,328 of NZ_JAAZQD010000002.1, read as the reverse complement.
TGGTCGAAGAATTGTATGTTCCGGGTTTGATGACGGGGCTTTCGGGTATCGTGCACGGTATGTGCCGCATCCATCCTGAGAGTGATCTGCCCAATCCCCTGCTGATGGAAGCGTTCCGGCCTTGCAATGACCGCAGAGTCGCCCAGAGTCCTGTGGTCAGTGCGGTTGGAGCCTAGGTGGTGTGCAGCGAGTGTTTTGGTGGCGATGTCCTGAGAGGGTATGGCGCGCTTCATATCGCTCACCGGAGTACGAGGCGGTTGAATTGCTCTCGGGTGCGCCAGAATGAGTCTCAGCTTGGTCAGTATGTTCTGAAATGCATGCAGCTTGGCCTCACTTCAGGTTGATTCGAGTCGACAGGGAAGCTTCAACGGCACGCCCCCTCGGTTATGTTTGCTGTCGGCGACGGGATGAAGACGATCATGATCCGCGAAATCCTGAAAATGGGCGATCCGCGCCTGCTGCGCATCGCCGAACCAGTCGAAGCATTCGATAGGCCGGCGCTGCATGCGCTGGTGGCCGACATGTTCGACACCATGCAGCATGCCGGTGGGGTGGGCCTGGCAGCGCCGCAGATCGGCGTGAACCTGCAGGTGGTGATCTTCGGTTTCGAGCACAGTGCACGCTATCCGGAGGTGGCGGCGGTGCCGCGCACGGTGCTGCTGAACCCCGTGCTCACGCCGTTGTCTGAGGAAATGGAAGAAGGCTGGGAAGGTTGCCTTTCGGTGCCGGGACTGCGCGGGGCGGTGGATCGCTACAAGCGCGTCGCCTATACCGGGTTCGATTTGGCGGGCATGCCGATCGAGCGCGAGGCTGAGGACTTTCACGCGCGCGTGGTGCAGCATGAGTGCGATCATCTGATCGGCCGGCTGTATCCCTCGCGGATCACCGATTTCAGCAAGTTCGGCTTCATCGACGTGCTGTTTCCGGACCTGGATCCCGCGCTGGAAGCCTGAATAGCCCGCGAAAGCTGCGGAGTCGGCCACAGCCTGCAAGGCGGCGAGGGGGACAGCCTCGCGCTGTTCGCCGCCATGTGATACCTATGCCTGCTGCGGTTTTCGCAAGCAGGATGCCTTGCCGTCGTGAAGGCGGCTTCGGGGAGGATGTAGGAATGTCGGCAGCTGCACTGCCATCAACGGATGCGGGAACCCGCTCCGACAGCAACACCCATCAGGCGCGCGTGTGCGCGTTGCTGGTCGAACGCGGCTCCCTGAAGGAGGCTGATCTGGGCCGGGCGCGCCGTCTGCATGAGGAGGCGCCGGAAGGCACGCTGACCGCCTTGCTGGCCCGCCTCGGGCTGGTGTCCGAGCGCAATCTGGCCGAAGCCTGGGCCGAACTGCTGGGCGTGCCGATGCTGGCGGCCTCCGATGCGCCGGAAATGCCGCCGGCTGACGTGGACGTGTCGGTGCGCTTCCTGCGGCAGCATCACGTGGTGCCGGTCGCGGCCGAGGGCGAAGGCGTGCTGGGACTGATGGTGGCCGATCCCGGCGACTCGTACCCGGTGCAGGCGGTAGCGTTGGCGACAGGTCGCGAGATCGCCCTGCGCGTGGGCCTGCGCAGCGAGGTCGATGACCTGATCGAGCGCTACTACGGCCAGGGCCGCTCGGCCATGGGCACCATCGTCGAGAACATGGAAGGCGTCGCCTCGGACGAGGAAGACGTCGAGCACCTGCGCGACCTGGCCTCCGAGGCGCCGGTCATCCGCCTGGTCAATCTGGTCATTCAGCGTGCCGTCGAGCAGCGTGCGTCGGACATCCACATCGAACCATTCGAGAGCCGCCTGAAGGTGCGCTACCGCATCGACGGCGTGCTGCACGAGGTCGAAGCGCCGCCGGCCAGTTCCACCGCCGCGGTGATCAGCCGCGTGAAGATCATGGCGCGGCTGAACATCGCCGAGCGCCGCCTGCCGCAGGACGGTCGCATCATGCTGCGCGTGCAGGGCAAGGAGCTGGATCTGCGCGTGTCCACCGTGCCGACCAGCTTCGGCGAGTCGGTAGTGATGCGTATCCTCGACCGCGAGGCGGTCGTGTTCGACTTCGCCAAACTCGGCTTCACCGACGATTTCACGCGCCGTTTCACCGACGTGCTGGAGCGCCCGCACGGCATCCTGCTGGTCACCGGCCCGACCGGTTCGGGCAAGACCACGACGCTGTACACGGCGCTGTCGCAGATCAACACGCCGGACGTGAAAATCATCACCGTCGAGGACCCGGTCGAATACCAGCTCGAGGGCATCAACCAGATCCAGGTGAAGCCGTCGATCGGGCTGGACTTCGCCGGCGCGCTGCGCTCCATTGTGCGTCAGGATCCGGACGTCATCATGATTGGCGAGATGCGCGATCTGGAAACCTGCCGCATCGCCATCCAGTCCGCGTTGACCGGCCATCTGGTGCTGTCCACGCTGCACACCAATTCGGCCGCCGGCGGCATCACCCGCCTGCTCGACATGGGCGTGGAGGATTACCTGCTGACCTCGACCATCAACGGCATCCTGGCGCAGCGTCTGGTGCGTCATCTGGACACGGAGCTGGCCGAGCCCTACGAAGCGCTGCCGGAAGTGGTCAAGCAGTTCGAGCTGGAGCGGTTCACCGACGAGCGACCGATCCGCCTGTGGAAGCCGGGTACCAGCGAGTCCAATCCGACCGGCTATCGCGGCCGTCAGGCCATCGTCGAGTTCCTGACCATGAGCGATCCGCTGCGCCGTCTGGTCATGCAGCACGCCTCCGACGCCGACATCGAGCGCGCCGCGCGCGAGGAAGGCATGCGCACCATGTACGAGGACGGTCTGGCCAAGGCCGTGACCGGCGCGACCACCATCGAGGAGGTCCTGCGCGTGACGCAGGAAGGCTGAGATGGCGCAGTTCCGCTATCGCGCGATCAGCGCTTCCGGCGAGGTGCTGCAGGGGCAGATGGAGGCGGCCAGCGTCGAGGACGTGGTGGTGCGCCTGCAGGACCAGGGGCACACGCCGCTGGAAGCCAAACCGGCCGATGCTAACGGCGGCGCGCCGATGTTCGCGTCGCTACTGCAGCGTGGCCCGTTCACGGGCGATCAACTGGCGCAGTTTACGCATCAGCTGGCGACGCTGCTGGGAGCGGGACAGCCGCTGGACCGTGCGCTGGGCATTCTGCTCGATCTGCCCGAGGGCGAACGGGCGAAGAAGCTGGTCGAACGCATTCGCGAGCGGGTGCGCGGCGGCGGCACGCTGTCGCAGGCGCTGGACGAGGAGCACGGTGCGTTCCCGCGCCTGTACGTGAGTCTGGTGCGTGCGGGCGAGGCCGGCGGTTCGCTGGACGTCACGCTGCGTCGTCTGGCCGATTATCTGGAGCGCGCGCAGGCGCTGCGCTCCAGCGTGGTCAACGCGCTGATCTATCCCGCTTTCCTGATGGTCGGCGTGGTCGGTTCGCTGCTGCTGCTGCTGACCTACGTGGTGCCGCAGTTCGTGCCGATCTTCGCGGACATGAATGTGCCGATTCCGCTGATGACCAAGATCGTCCTCGGCATCGGCAACGTGATGCAGAGCGGCTGGTGGCTGATGCTTCTGCTGCTGGTCGGTGGCATCTTCTTCCTGCGCATGCGTCTGCGCGATGTTGAAGCGCGCCGCGCCTTCGACGGCTGGCGCCTGCGCATGCGGGTGCTCGGGCCGGTGTTGTTGAAGGTCGAGACCGCGCGCATCGCGCGGACGCTGGGCACGCTGCTGAAGAACGGCGTGCCGATGATGACGGCCCTCAACATCACCCGACAGGTGACCCGCAACACCGCTTTGGAAGCGGCGCTGGTGAAAGCGGCGGAGGCGGTCAAGGGCGGTGCCGGACTGGGCGTGGCCCTGGCCGAATCCAAGCAGTTTCCGCGACTGGCGTTGCAGATGGTGCAGGTCGGCGAGGAGGCCGGCGCCATCGACGACATGCTGTTGAAGGTGGCAGACACCTTCGACGTCGAATCGAAGCGTTCCATCGATCGTCTGCTGGCGGCCCTGGTGCCGACGCTGACGGTGGTGATGACCGTCATGGTGGCCTTCATCATGGCGGCGATCCTGATGCCGCTGTTGAGCCTGACCAGCAACATCGGTTGAGACATTCATTTGCAGAACGAGGAGTTCAGATGAGCAAGCAAGCGATGCAACGGATGCGCCATCCACGAGCCATCCGCAGTGGTGGTTTCACCCTGCTGGAAATGCTGGCCGTGATCGTGCTGATCGGCATCATCGGCACCATCGTCTACACCCAGGTCGGCAAGAGCCTGGACAAGGGCAAGTACGGCGCAGGCAAGGCGCAGCTGACCGCGATCGACACCGCCATCCAGCGCTACGCGATGGACAACGGTTCCGCACCGCCGAATCTGGACGCGCTGGTGACCAAGCCGTCGGGCGCGTCGGACTGGCTGGGTCCGTATCTGAAGGCCAAGCAGCTGAAGGATCCCTGGGGACATGCCTTCGGCTACAAGGTGCCGGGCGACCACGGCGACTACGACGTGATTTTCTACGGCCATGACGGACGTCCGGGCGGTTCCGGCATGAACAAGGACGTGGGTAACTGGGAATGATCCACGCGCGGTTCCGTGGACCGGCCGCCGGATCCGTAGGGGTCCGGCCGTTGCGCGCCCGGAACCGCCGTTCGATAAGGCCGGATGCTTCCGGCTTCACGCTGCTGGAAATGCTGGTCGTCATCATCCTGATCAGCATCGCCGCGACGGTAGTGGCGATCTCCGTCACCCGTGGGCTGACCTCCGCGCGCATCCGCAGCGCCAGCGCCGATCTGGCTGCGGCGCTGCGCTACACGCGGGCGCAGGCCATCGTTCACGGCAAACAGGAGACCCTCACCGTCGATGTCGCGCAGCACATCTACCAGGCGCCGGGGCGGCCCAAGGTCGAGCTGCCGAAAGGTATGGCGCTGGCCCTGACCAGCGCCGTCGAGGACCGCATCGATCAGCATCGCGGGCGTATCCGCTTCTTCCCCGACGGCAGTTCCACCGGTGGGCGCATCACGCTCAGTCACGGGCAGCGCGAATGGCACGTCAACGTGGCCTGGCTGACTGGCAGCGTGGCCGTGGTCGAGACGCGGGCCGGAGGCTGACATGCGTCGGGCACGCCAGCGAGGTTTCACGCTGATCGAGGTCATTGCGGCCATTCTGTTGCTGTCGCTGGCGTTCGCCGCGTTGCTGACGACGATGGGCAATGCCACCCGTCTGGCCGTCAACGCCGATGCGCACACGCGTGCTGCGCTGTGCGCGCAGTCGGCGATGGACAGCGCGTTCGTGCTGAAGCCGATTCGCGCGGGCGTGACCCAGGGACATTGCGACAAGCTGTTCCACTGGCAGCTTCAGGTGCGTCGCTGGCAGCCCCGGAATCCCGGCAGAACGCCGGTACAGCTGGACATGTTCCGCCTCGACCTGACCGTGTCCTGGAAGCAGGGCGGGCATGTCCGTCGGGCGCAGTTCAGCACGCTACGCGCGCAGGACCAGGGCCGGTTCGTTCAGTCGGGGACGCCATGATGAGCATGCGTCGTCGTTCGCGCACAGAAGGATTTACGCTGCTGGAAGTGCTGGCAGCGATGGTGCTGCTGTCGCTGCTGCTGCTGGCGGTGTGGTCGGGCATCCACTCCGCGACGATGAGCGTGCGTTCCGGACAGCGTTTCGTCGAACGCACGGATGCGGTGCGCTCGACGCAGGATTTCCTGCGCCGCGAACTGGCACAGGCTGTGCGTCAGCCTTGGGCGGCCAACGACGATGGCAAGGCCATCGTGTTCACCGGTGGACCGGACAAGCTGCAGTATGTCGCGCCGCTGCCCGGCTATCTGGGCAAGCTGGGTCCGCAGTTGCAGACCGTCGAGCTGGTGCCGGAGAAGGGCGGGGACGGCTATCGGCTCCAGGTGTCGTTCTCCCTGCTGCCGCCGGACGGTTCCAAGCCGAAGAAACTGGGCAAGCCGCAGGTACTGCTGACTGGCATCCGCGACGGACGGTTCGATTTCCGCGGCTACGACCGGTTGCGCAAGCCAACGGATTGGATGTCGCGCTGGGAGGATACTGATCGCACGCCGGCGCTGGTGCGGCTGGATCTGAAACTGGACAAGGGCAGCTGGCCGGAACTGGTGGCGCCGATCCGCGTCGACGCCAGCGCGGTCGCCGGCACCGGCGGTCTGCTGCGGCGGATTCTGCGTCCGCAGGCGGGGCAGCGATGAGGCGCCGGCACGCACAACGCGGGGTCGCGCTCCTGGTGGTGCTGTGGGCCACGGCGCTGTTGACCATCATGCTCGCTGCCTATGCGGTGACCACACGCACCGAGGGCCTGCAGGCACGCTACCAGTTCGACCAGACGCGCGCGCGCTACGCTGCCGAGGCGGGCATCGCGCGCGCCGTGTACGGGTTGCGGGAATCCGACCCGAAGCGCCGCTGGATTGCCGATGGGCGGCCGTACACGTTCCAATTCGACAACGCCAAGATCAAGGTGACGCTCCACGACGAAAGCGGCAAGATCGATCTCAACGCCGCGACGCCGCAGTTGCTGACAGGGCTGTTTCATGCGGCGGGCCTGGATCACGACAAGGCCGAGGCATTGAGCGAGGCGGTGCAGGACTGGCGCGATGCCGACGACGCCACGCGCCCGAACGGTGCCGAGCGCGCACAGTATCGCGAAGCCGGTCGCGACTACGGGCCGCGCAACGGTCCCTTCGTCACCATAGAGGAACTGCAGATGGTGCTGGGCATGAACGCGGCGCTGTATACCCGGATTGCACCAGCGATCACGGTTTGGTCGGGACGCAACTCGCCGAATGTCGGTAGCGCTCCGGCGCTGGTGCTGCAGGCGCTGCCCGGCATGGACGCGGAGAAGGCGAGTCAGTACATCCAGCTGCGCCAGCAGCGCAACAGCTCGGCGCAGCCTGCGCCGACCGGCATCATCGGCGGCATGACCGCGATGGGAGGCGGCAACGGCAATACGCAGGACATCCACGCCGTAGCGACGCTGCCCAACGGCGTGCGCGCCGCGGTGGACGCGGTCGTGCGCTTCGGTGGGGCGCCCTCCGGCGGCGCACCGTACCGCGTGCTGCACTGGCGGTATGGCGAGGCCGGTCAGGCATCGTCGGATGCCCGTGGGGCGTCCCGTGGCGGGCCGGTGCGCGGCAAGGATGCGACTGGACCACAGGGCGCAGGCGGTCTGCGCCTCGGCGCACGCTGACCGAAAGTCTTTCAGGACGTCGTGGAACTGTGCGCTATGCTGCGTGGGCCCACCATCCATGGTGCGCGAAAAGGAGGTGATGCGGCGTGAAAGCCATCCTGACATCCACCGTGGAGAGGCCATGGGTTGTCCCGTCGAGTGTTCGATGGGAATGCGGCGAGCGATGCGGAAAATGATCGTTCGGGCGCTTCGGCGCTCCTCTCCTACTTCGTTGCGATCTGGATGGACGGAGGACTTTCGCGGACGAGCGTTCGGCGATTCAGGCCTTGGAGCGGTACGTGTTGATCTGATCGCGTAGCTGGTTCGCCGCGGCACGCGCGGCCTGAGCGTAGTCGTCGTCCGAGCCCGCGTAGAGGATGGCGCGCGAGGAGCTGATCATCAGCCCGGCGCCGCTCGCGTCCGCGCCCTCGCGCAGCACGGCCTCGACGTCGCCGCCCTGTGCGCCGATGCCCGGAACCAGCAGCGGCATGTCGCCGACGATGCGGCGTACCTGCCCCAGTTCTTCGGGGAAGGTCGCGCCGGTGACCAGGGCGCAGTTGCCGTGTTCATTCCAATCGCGGGCAATGGTTTCGGCTACGCGTTGATACAGCGGCCGACCGCCGCAGTCGAGATTCTGGAAATCCGCGCCGCCCGGATTGGAGGTGCGACACAGCAGGATCACGCCCTTGTCGGCGCGGTCCAGAAACGGCTGGATCGAATCGCGGCCCAGGTACGGGTTCAGCGTCACCGCGTCGGCGTCGTAGCGGTCGAAGGCTTCGATGACGTAGCGCTGGGCTGTAGAGCCGATGTCGCCGCGCTTGGCGTCGAGGATTACCGGCACGTCGGGGTGGGCATCGTGGATGTGCGCGATCAGGCGTTCCAGCGCGTCCTCGGCGCACAGCGCGGCGAAGTGCGCGATCTGCGGCTTGAACGCGCAGGCCAGATCGGCGGTGGCGTCGACGATGGCGCGGCAGAAGGCGAATACGGAGTCCGGATCGTCGCGAACGACTGCGGGGAATCGCGATGGGTCAGGATCGAGACCCACGCAGACCATCGTGTCCGCCTCGCTCCAGCGCGTGCGCAAGGCCTGCATGAAATTCATGATCGCTCCTCGTGTTGTGTGCGTTCGGTGCCGCGCGGGCATTCCAGTCGTTGATGCGTGAGTGAGCCTGATGCGGATTTCCGCCTCTGGCGATGTTCACTCGAACGGTGTGCCGTCCTTGTGGAGATAGGCCCAACGTCCATCGATGGTGCGGCCCAGCATGCCGTCGTCGGGGTAGTCCACGGACTCGTTGTCCTTGCGACTGCCGACTTCCAGGTACACCACGTCGGCATCGCTGCGATTGACCAGCGCGTGCGCGTCGCCGGTTCCGGCACGAAAGCCGGCGCATATGCCCGGGCGCAGCACGGTCTCGCCGGCGTCGGTGATCAGCGTCGGGGTGCCTTCGAGGATGTAGACGAACTCGTCTTCCAGTGCGTGGGCATGGCGCAACGCTGAGTGCGCGCCGGGCCCCAGTCGGGTCAGGTTGACGCCGAACTGGCTCAGGCCGAAGGCATTGCCCAGAGCACGGCGGGCGCGGTCGCCCATGCGCGCGGCGAACGGTTGCGGATAGCCGGAGCCGGTGCGGGCCGGAAGCTCCTCGGGATCGATCGTCACGGGATGCTCGTTCAAGGATGCGCCCTCGCAAGAATGGATGGTGCGCCGCGCAAGCCGGGCCTTGTCCCGACCTGCGCGTTCGCCGCCGGCTTCAGACCAGCTTCTTGTAGCGCATGCGGTGCGGGCGCGCGGCTTCCTCGCCCAGGCGGCGCTTCTTGTCGGCCTCGTACTCGCCGTAGTTGCCGGGGAAGAACTCGACGTGCGAGTCGCCCTCGAAGGCGATGATGTGCGTGGCGATGCGGTCCAGGAACCAGCGGTCATGGCTGATGACCATGGCGCAGCCCGGGAATTCGAGGATGCCGTCCTCCAGCGCGCGCAAGGTTTCCACGTCCAGGTCGTTGGACGGTTCGTCGAGCAGCAGCACGTTGCCGCCCTGCAGCAGGGTCTTGGCCATGTGCAGACGGCCGCGCTCGCCGCCGGACAGGTTACCGACGCGCTTCTGCTGGTCGGTGCCCTTGAAGTTGAAGCGACCGATGTAGGCGCGCGACTGGATCTCGAAGTTGCCGATGGTGATGATGTCCGACCCGCCGGAGACTTCCTGCCAGACGTTGTTGTCGCCTTCCAGTGCGTCGCGCGACTGGTCGACGTAGGCCAGCTTCACGGTGTGGCCCAGCTTGACCTCGCCGGTATCGGGCGTTTCCGTGCCGGTAATCATCTTGAACAGCGTCGACTTGCCGGCGCCGTTGGGGCCGATCACGCCGACGATGGCGCCCGGCGGAATCTTGAACGACAGGTCGTCGATCAGCACGCGATCGCCGAAGGATTTGCTGACGCCCTTGAACTCGATGACTTCGTTGCCCAGGCGCTCGCCCGGCGGAATGAAGATTTCGTTGGTTTCGTTGCGCTTCTGGTAGTCGACCGAATTCAATTCCTCGAAGCGCTGCAGGCGTGCCTTGCCCTTGGACTGGCGACCCTTCTTGGCGGAACGCACCCATTCCAGTTCGCGTTTGATGGCCTTCTGGCGGGCCTTCTCCTGCGCGGCTTCCTGTGCCAGGCGCTCGTCCTTCTGTTCCAGCCAGGACGTGTAGTTGCCCTTCCACGGAATGCCACGGCCACGGTCGAGTTCGAGAATCCACTCGGCGGCGTTATCGAGGAAGTAGCGGTCATGGGTGACCGCCACGACGGTGCCGGGGAAGTCGCGAAGGAAGTTTTCCAGCCAGTCGACCGACTCGGCATCCAGGTGGTTGGTGGGCTCGTCGAGCAGCAGCATGTCCGGCTTGGACAGCAGCAGTCGGCACAGCGCCACACGGCGCTTCTCGCCGCCCGACAGCGGGCCGATTTTGGCGTCCCAGGGCGGAATGCGCAGGGCGTCGGCGGCCACTTCCAGCTGGCGTTCCAGTGCGTGCGCGTCGTTGGCGGCCAGCAGGTTTTCCAGTTTCTGCTGCTCTTCGGCCAGCTTGTCGAAGTCGGCGCCTTCCTCGGCATAGGCGGCATAGATCTCTTCCAGACGCGCCTGCGCCTGCAGGACTTCACCGACGCCTTCCTCGACGGCTTCGCGCACGGTCTTGTTCGGGTCCAGCTCCGGCTCCTGCGCGAGATAGCCGACCTTGATGTCCGGCGCGGCACGGGCCTCGCCCTGGAAATCGGTGTCGACGCCGGCCATGATCCGCAGCACCGTCGACTTGCCCGCACCGTTCAGGCCCAGCAGGCCGATCTTGGCGCCGGGGAAGAAGCTGAGCGAGATGTCCTTGATGATCTGACGCTGCGGGGGAACGATCTTGCTGACCCCGTTCATGGTGTAGATGTACTGCATGGAAGCTCCGGGTATCGGGTGCGCGGACTGCGGACGAATCAACCCCTCATTATAGTCGCTTCGGGGCGACTAGGGCGACCGTGTCGCGCCTATGCGCGCTCTGCAAGCATCCTGCTGCGGGCGGCGGTGCGTCGACCACGCGAGGATGCGAACGAGGCGCGCGACCTGCATGGGGCCTGGGCAGGGCCGAAGTCCGTTGCCGGCGTCCGCCGACAGGTCGCGCGGGGCCTGTTTCACCTCCGCAGGACCGCTATACTTGGTGCTTTGCACACCACGGAACCCCAGTATGTTCGCCAAATCCATGACCATCGCCGGTTTCGACGACGCGCTCGCCAAGGCCATCGCCGACGAGGCGCAGCGCCAGGAAGACCACGTCGAGCTGATCGCTTCGGAGAACTACGCCAGCCCGCGCGTCATGGAAGCCCAGGGTTCCGTACTGACCAACAAGTACGCCGAGGGCTATCCGTCCAAGCGCTACTACGGCGGTTGCGAATACGTGGACGTGGCCGAGGCGCTGGCCATCGACCGCCTGAAGGCACTGTACGACTGCGACTACGCCAACGTGCAGCCGCATTCGGGCTCGCAGGCCAACCAGGCGGTGTACTTCGCGCTGCTGCAGCCGGGTGACACCATCCTCGGCATGAGCCTGGCGCACGGCGGCCATCTGACCCACGGTGCCAAGCCGAACCTGTCCGGCAAAATCCTCAACGCCGTGCAGTACGGCGTAAACGACGAAGGCAAGGTCGACTACGACGAAGTCGAGCGCCTGGCCGTCGAGCACAAGCCGAAGATGATCGTGGCCGGCTTCAGCGCCTATTCGCAGGTGCTGGACTGGGCGCGCTTCCGCGCCATCGCCGACAAGGTCGGTGCGTATCTGTTCGTGGACATGGCGCACATCGCCGGTCTGGTCGCCGCGGGCGTGTACCCGAGTCCGCTGCCGCACGCACACGTCGTCACCTCGACCACGCACAAGACCCTGCGCGGCCCGCGCGGCGGGCTGATCGTGGCCAAGGACCCGAGCGAGGAGCTGGTCAAGAAGCTGCAGTCCATCGTCTTCCCCGGCATCCAGGGCGGCCCGCTGATGCACGTCATCGCGGCCAAGGCCGTGGCCTTCAAGGAAGCGCTGGAACCGGACTTCAAGGTCTACCAGAAGCAGGTCGTGATTAACGCCAAGGCGATGGCGAAGACGCTGATGGATCGCGGCTACAAGGTCGTCTCCGGCGGCACCGAGAACCACCTGGTGCTGATCGACCTGATCGGCCGCGACCTCACCGGCAAGGACGCGGAAGCCGCGCTGGGCCGCGCCCACATCACGGTCAACAAGAACACCGTGCCCAACGATCCGCAGTCGCCGTTCGTGACCTCGGGCCTGCGCATCGGCACCCCGGCGGTGACCACGCGCGGCTACACCGAGGCCGACTGCGTGGAACTGGCCGGCTGGATGTGCGATGTGCTCGACGCGCATCAGGACGAGTCCGTCATCGACGCCGTGCGCGAGAAGGTCACGGCGCAGTGCAAGAAATATCCGGTGTACGGCTGAGGCGAGGGAGGAGACGGCACTCGACGATGCGCATGCGGTCGAAGAAGCGGTTGGGCCGCTGATCCCCGTCGTCTGCCGAAATCACCATGCATTGCCCGTTCTGCCAGCACGAAGACACGCGCGTGATCGATTCGCGCCTGACCGACGACGGCGCCACCGTGCGCCGCCGTCGCGAGTGCCCGTCCTGCGGCGAGCGCTTCAATACCTTCGAGACCGCCGAGTTGAAGCTGCCGGCCATCGTCAAGAGCGACGACCGCCGCGAGACCTTCGACGAGCGCAAGTTGCGCGTCAGCTTCCAGCGCGCGCTGCAGAAGCGTCCGGTTGCCAGCGACGACGTCGATGCCGCGGTACGCACCATCATCAACGACCTGCGCCGCAGCGGTGAGCGCGAAGTGGCTTCGCGTCAGGTCGGCGAGCTGGTCATGCGCGAGCTGAAGAAGCTCGATCAGGTCGGCTACGTGCGCTTCGCCTCGGTGTATCGCCGCTTCGAGGACGTGCACGCCTTCCGCGAAGAGATCGAGAGGCTCGAGCGCGACCTGCCCGAATTGCAGGGCCTGCAACTGCCGTTGCTGGGCGAGGGCAAGCGCAAGAACAAGGGCAAGGACAAGGAATAACTGCGCCAGTTGTCGAAGCGCTCGTGACCCGGGGCAACGCGTTGCGCGCCCCGTCCCGAACCCACGCGCCGCCTGCGCGTCCGCTGCTTCCGGCATGGCCGGCCGATCCCACAGACCATCATCCCCACATGCAGTCATCCCGGCGCAAGGCGGGACCCAGCGCTTGCCGCAGCGATACGGAACAAAGACACTGGGTTCCTGCTTTCGCAGGAAGGACGATCCGTGGAGAGTGTGGCGGGGAGCGCCATCCCGGCTGGGCGACAAAGGCCACCGCCATCTACGAACACGAACGAGCGCGTAAGACATCCACCCACGGCTTCCGATAGGCTTTGCGGATATTTCCACGGAGCCGCGCATGTTCAGCGCACTCGATCATCGCCACATGAGCCACGCCCTGCGCCTGGCCGAGCGGGGCCTGTTCACCACGCAACCCAATCCGCGCGTCGGCTGCGTGATCGCGCACGGCGAGGACGTTGTCGGCGAAGGTTTTCATGAACGCGCGGGCGAGCCGCATGCCGAAGTGCATGCCCTGCGCGCCGCGGGCGAACGTGCTCGCGGCGCGACGGCCTACGTCACGCTCGAACCCTGCGGCCTGCATGGACGCACGCCACCGTGCGCCGACGCGCTGATCGAGGCCGGCGTGGTGCGCGTGGTGATGGCCTCGGAGGACACCTCGCAGGCCGTTGGTGCGGGCCTGCAGCGACTGCGCGACGCCGGCATCGAGATCGCGTCGGGCCTGATGCGCGATGCCGCGCGCGAACTGAACATCGGCTTCTTCAGCCGCATCGAGCGCGGCCGACCGTTCGTGCGCGTGAAGCTGGCGATGAGTCTGGACGGCCGCACCGCGCTGGCCGATGGCACGTCCAAGTGGATCACCGGTGAAGCGGCCCGCAACGATGTGCAGCGCTGGCGCGCGCGCAGTTCCGCGATCCTCACCGGCAGCGGCACCGCGCTGGCCGACGATCCACGGCTGACCGTGCGGCTGGACGATGTGCCCCATGTGCCGCCGTTGCGCGTGGTGTTCGACCGCCATTTGCGTCTGGCCGAGGGCACGCATCTGCTCGATGGCGGCACGCCGACCCTGGTGCTGCATGGCGCGTCGGTGAAGCCGGATCTTCGATTCGCCGGTGTGGAGTGTCTGGCGATGCAGGAGTCGAGCAGCGGGCTGGACCTGGAAGCTGCGCTGAAGCTGCTCGGGGGGCGTGGGGTCAACGAGCTTCATGTCGAGGCCGGACCCACTCTCGCGGGCGCCCTGTTCGCCGCCGGTCTGGCCGACGAGCTGCTGCTCTATGTCGCTCCGGTCCTTCTCGGTGACCGTGCCCGGCCGTTGCTGGCGTTGCCGCCGCTTTCGGACATGTCGCGGCGGTGGGGGTTGGAGGTTTTGGATCGTCGTGCCATCGGCGATGACCTTCGGTTGCGGCTGCGGCCACGCGTCTAGGGCGGGAGTTGTCCGTTCCCTGTTCGCTGGGTGGGTGCTGTCTGCTTCTTCGGTTGTCTTGATGTTTTTGGAGTGGTTCCGACGGGCTGACGCCGGCCGGGTTCCTTTCTTGTTCGCCCAAGAAAGGAACCAAAGAAGGGCGTCCCGACGTCCGCGCTCTGCGGAGCTTCGCTCCTCCGAGTCCGCTTCGGGGGCGGGGGCATCGACAGGTCATCCTGACCTGACGACGAACTGGCGCACATCCTGAGTGCGTCACTCTGCGGGCCTGGTCCTCCATCTTCCGCCGCTACCGAAGGGGAGGGTGAAGCGCTCCGCACGCTGCGCCTGTCATTCGGGCACGAATATGCACGTTTGATGGCTTACTGAAGGATTGGTGTGGATGGCTGAAAACGGCCAGGAGCGGACGTTTAACGCCCACATTTAGGTGCCTTTGAGGCGATGTGCAGCCTTGCGGAAGCAAGGATGCGCAGCGGGTCAAGCGTCGCCTGCAACGTGTTGTTGGGCGGCAATTCTTTGATGCAAAGCTGCATTGAGCTCTTCGAAATCTGGCATCTCCGTATAGCCTTTCCCATTCCCTTCGACATGATCCCAGGCAGCCTTGGAACCGACAAAAAGATGTGCGACCACCTGACTATCTAGAGCGTTGGCCAGCAAGCCGGCTGGAATCCAATACTGGCGTCCATTATCCATGAGATGCGGAACTGTACTTCCGCATGTATCACAAAACTCTGAACGATAGCCTGAGTCGGTTTTGAAAACTCTAATGCCCTTTTGCCCCTTAATCCAAGAAAATAGCTCCTTGGCAAGAAACGTTGCAGTGTCAGAAGCCGAGCCTGATAGCTTTCTGCAAAGCGAGCAATGGCATTGGTAAAAATCTGGGAGTGGCCCAGTGATTTCAAACTCCACGCTTCCACAAAGACATTGGCCCTTGATCAGGCTAGCCCGGCGCGCGGAGACATTGGTGGTAACACTCATTCCTGAACTCACTTGTCGCATAGTAAAATTGTCCCTGACACCATTTCTTCCTTTCTCCCGCACGCGTCAGCGTGTCCGCTTGGATGATTTGTCAGGGAGCGCGCTACCTGAGAGCTTGTGCGAGGCTTGCTCTACCTCCGGGCAAGAAGTCTCGTAACCACGCATAGGTAAAGACTTGATCTCCGCTGCGAGTGCCTTAGGCGATTTTGTTTGTTCTACAGCGGATGCGACTCTGCTAACAACATTTGAATAGCATGCGCCGGCGCTGGCCTGCTCGGTAAATGCACCCAGCCAGTAGAAGACTGGAGCGGCCGCCGCGATGGCGATGAAACCGAGCCATCTTGAACGGCGTGATGCGGTGTGAGCGCTGACAAGAAAGACGAATGCCATGACCACATAACCGACGAGCAAGCTCAGTAGTAGTAAGACTTCCATGATCCCCTAACGCTAATTAGACCGCCCTAAGCGGGGCGTTGCACCCAGTATGGCGCGGGCGACTCGGGGGAACAATCAGGGAAGTCCTTCACGGGTTCAGTGGCTTAGCTAGGGACCACCCTCTGCTGCGGCGAGGGCATCGAGTAAAACTGTCCCTGACACCATTTCTCGCAGCATTTCTCCGGCTGGCACCGGCCGGGTTCATTGCTTGTTCGCCCAAGAAGGAAACCAAAGAAAGGCGTCCCAACGTCTGCGCCTTCCGGCCCTTCGGGCTTCCAGGTCCGCTCCGGGTTCCGGGGGCGCCGACAGGCCCTCCTGACCTGACGACGAACTGGCGCACATCCCTGTGCGCCACCCTGTGGACCTGATCCTCCACCCTCCGCCGCTTCCGGAGGGGAAAGCGAAGAGCACTTTGCACGCTGCGCCTGTCATGCGGGCACGGATGTGCGTGTTCGAGGGTTTGCTGAAAGATTGGCGTCGATCGGTTGAAACCAAGGCCAGAAGCAGACACTCCAATATGCGATCTGCCCACGGATCAAATCCGGATTTCTATGGTCCTGAAAGGTCGCCGCAGCATGGCACCGCCAGTGTCAGAATATCGCCCTGTCTGTGCCATGTCGTGGGGCGACCTTGATTGGGGGTCGCTCAGCACAGAGAGACGGGATTTATGCTGACCCCGAATACAGAGCGCGTGCGACGGACATGCCGCTTTCCAAAGCGGCATGCAGGAACATGCGATCGACGAATAAGGACCAGGAGCCATGAGTCGTCATTCAACCATTTCTTGGCGTTCATGCCTGCTCGGCCTGGTCATCCTCTGCCTGTTCGGCAGTAGTGTCGGTTGGGCTCGTGAAGCGGCCGGTCCATCGATACCGCCTAACTTTCTCGCCTACCCCCCTTACAGTGGATTCTCCTGGGAAGCGACCCACTTGCTTCCCGTGACCCACGACAACTTCATGGTGGTCGAAACAGACGATGGCGCTCTGTACAGAGGAATGGTGCAGGCGCGCGCCATGACGGAAAAGCAGGATGAGCGGACTCGGCAGGAACGTGCGCGGCAAGCCAAGTTGACGGCCGTACCCGCCCGTTGGACATCGCAGTTCGAGGCCATGAAGTCGGCGGCCACCGGTGATGCCGCTTATCAAAAGGGCAACGGCATGCCTGCGGCCATCCGCCTGTACACGGCGGCGGCAGTCGATTTCCATCGCGCCCATCCGGTGACCATCGAACGGTCAGAGGATTTCTACCGACGGCAACCTTCGGCACAAGGCCCATTGAGTTCGGTTCAAGTCACCGCGCTGGGGCATGCCATCGAACGCTTCAAGGCCGTTCTCGATCTACCCGATGCCGATAAAGTGCCCCGTGCCATGGCGGCTGCCTACATGCTCGGGCGGAGCTATGCGCTGCGCGACCAAACCGGTGATATCCCGAAAGCCGAGAAGGCGTTCGAACGGACGCGCTCTATGGCTCGGGATGGATTTCCGGATCCGGATGGACTCGCGGTGGCCAGCTATGGGGAGCAGGCTCGTCTGCGTCGTGCTCAAGGTGATCTGGCGGGGGCGCTGCACCTGTATGCCGAACAGGCGGCGCATGGATCGGTCGTCGGCGTCGAATCGCTGAAGTGGGTGTCTCAGGCGCTCTATCAGGATCCGCAGGGGATGGCCAAGGTCGAGAACATCCCGATCGGGCAGCGCGTACTGATCGCCTATGCGCTTCAGGCCAACGATGATGGACGTATCCTGGACTACGCTTACACCCCGGGCCAGCACAGTCCAATTTTTTACGGCTTCTACGACCCCAAGGGTATGCAACCCATCCTGACGATCGCCAAGTCATGGCCGCCGGCAAAAATCGCGTGGCCCGATCGTCTAGCGGCGCTGGCCTTCCGCGCGGGCGATCGGGATTTCGCCCGACACCTGCTCGTCAACCAGCACAGCCCGCTGGCCTGGTGGTTGCGGGCCAAGTTGCAGGTGGCCGACGGCAAGCTTGCGGCTGCCGAGACGTCCTATCGCCGGGTGGTGACGATGACCGGGATGCATGACACGGCCGTGAACAGCCTGTCGCCATTCAACGGTGCGGCTGCCTGCTCCGAAATGGCACAGCTGGAGCGAGTGCGTGGCCAATTCATACAGGCAATCAAGGATACGCTCACGTGTACTGCCAAATATGGTTGGCAACATCAGGATAGTGGCATAGTCGAATATCTGGCTGATCGGGTTCTGACTACCGGTGAATTGATGCATCTGGTGGATGCGTACCCGGTCAGCGATCGCAAACCCTCGGTCCAGTGGCAGCCATACGACGTTGCGGTGCGCATCCTGCATTCAGTGCTAGCCAAGCGATTGGTGCGCGAAGGTCGTTTCAAAGAAGCCATCCACTACGCGGACCCGACCGGTGACTGGAGGTTACGGTCGGACGATCCTTCGTACGACACGGGATTAAGCCCGACGCTTAAGAACCAGCTCGACCTGATAAGGGCCTATGTGAATGCCAAAGATCAATCGGTCCATGCCGATACGGACGTGAAGCGTGCCCAGGCTTGGTATCAGTTGGCGCTGCTTACTCGAA
Organism: Oleiagrimonas citrea; assembly: GCF_012395255.1. Taxonomy (GTDB): domain Bacteria; phylum Pseudomonadota; class Gammaproteobacteria; order Xanthomonadales; family Rhodanobacteraceae; genus Oleiagrimonas; species Oleiagrimonas citrea. Next base: position 84,203 of record NZ_JAAZQD010000002.1, on the reverse strand, counting down.
TGTATTACAGCGACATCACCGCCCATGATTCGGTCATGCACGCACAGGACGGCGGCCCCGCCTATCCAGGTATTTCATCTGCAGAACGCCTGCGCTTGAAGCAAAACTACGCTGGTCCCGATCAAGCGAACTTGCATTGGTACATTGCTCGGAAAGATGCCTTGCATGCCGCCAAACTTGTGCCCGCTCGCAGCCAAGCCTACGCCGCCATCCTGTGCCACGGCGCACACTGGATGTTTCAGGCGCCGCCAGTCGATGGGCGTGATCCTGGCAAGCTCTATGCGGCGACGTACCGCCTGTATCTGCGAAATGGTGCCTATGTACCCTGGGGTAGGTCATTCGGCCGCCACTGCCCCGATCCTGATTTCGCCAAAGCGGCCGTACCCGAGTGGCGGTACGAGGCAGGAAAATGGTTCAAGCGAGTGCGTCAGGATGCCTATGCAGTCGGAGCGTCGATCATCCTGGGTTTGGTTCTGGCGGGCTGGCTCGTGGGGAAATCCTTGTCGCGAAAAGGGGGCAGAGGGAATTAAGTTCGCGCAGACCGACGGCTTCGGGTCGGGGCACCTGCCGTAAAAACCACGCCAGAATGCACTTCGAGCATCCGCTATGTAGTGATCCGTTGCCAGCGACTAGCCGGTCATCGCTGCCTGGGATGATCGGCGGTCCAAACGACTATGCCCCATTGCTTGCGAGCTAGTCGGCAAGCGAAGCGATTCTTTCCATCATCTGCGCGCTCACTTCCTCGCTGCCCAGCAGCATGTGGCCGGCGTCTTCGATGAAGTGAGCTTCGCAGTGTAGTAAAACTGTCCCTGACACCATTTCTCCTGCACCGGCCGGATTCATTGCTTGTTCGCCCAAGAGGGAAACCAAAGAATGGCGCCCCAACGTCTGCGCCTTCCGGCCCTTCGGGCTTCCAGGCCCGCTCCGGGTTCCGGGGCGCCGACAGGCCCTCCTGACCTGACGACGAACTGGCGCACATCCCTGTGCGCCACCCTGCGGGCCTGGTCCTCCACCCTCCGCCGTTTCCGAAGCAAAAACGAAGCAAAAATGGTGTCAGGGACAATTTTTGCGACACCGCACCATACGTGACCGTCCGCAATGGGTCGGAAACGGTCGCTTGTCCGCGCCATCACAAGGCACATGGTTTAGATGCGCCATGTGCGTGCCCTGTGGTCGCATGCGGCGTTCCGTGCCACCGCGGCGCAGGTGGTGGTATCCTGCGCAAGTCGGCTTGCCGGCATTCAAACAACGTCTTCAGGGCGGGGTGGAAGTCCCCACCGGCGGTAGGTGCCACGGCACGAGCCCGCGAGCGCTCACGAGGTTTCGTGAGGTCAGCAGATCCGGTCCAAGTCCGGAGCCGACGGTTACAGTCCGGATGAAAGAAGACGGCCACGTGTCCCTTCATGGGGCGCGCAGCCTCGTGCCTTGAGGCGTTTTTCGTCCATCCATACCGACGGGAAACGTTTCATGAAATTCCATCACGCAAGTTCCATGCGTGCCTTCCGCAAGGGAGGGCGCTGACATGTTCACTGGCATCATCCAGTCCGTGGGCCGCGTTCGCGGCATCGAACGGCGCGGCGGCGACGTGCGTCTGTCCATCGCCACGGGCGATCTCGATCTTTCCGACGTGCAGCTCGGCGATTCGATTGCCGTGGCCGGCTGCTGCCTGACGGCGGTGGCGCTGGACGACGGCGGATTCGCGGCCGATGTGTCCAACGAGTCGTTGTCGCTGACTACGCTCGGCGGACTCAAGGACGGCGATGCGGTCAATCTGGAAAAAGCCCTGCGCCTGGCAGACCGGCTGGGCGGGCACCTGGTGTCCGGCCATGTCGACGGTGTCGGCCGGGTCGTTTCGGTGACCCGCGACGCACGCTCGCAACGCTGGACCTTCGAGGTGCCGGCCGACCTCGCGCGCTATATCGCGCACAAGGGCTCGATCACCATCGATGGCACCAGCCTGACCGTGAACGAAGTCGAGGGCACGCGTTTCGGCGTGAACCTGATTCCGCACACGGTCGAGCACACCACCTTCGCGCATCGCCGCAGCGGCGATGCCGTGAACCTGGAGGTGGATGTGGTCGCGCGTTATGTCGAGCGTCTGCTCGGCACGGGCGAGAGCGGCGGCATCGACGCCGAATTCCTGCGCCGGCACGGCTTCGCCTGACGCCGACTGAACTGTACCGAGACGGGCAGGGCGCGGGCGGCCAGAGCTGTCGAACCGGCGTCTTTTCCGTCGCGACTCAACATGGGATTCCGGCCGCTGCTTTCGGCCGGTTCCTCTCAAGGTGGAACGAACAACATGGCATTCAACACCATCCCCGAACTGCTCGAAGACATCCGCGCCGGCCGCATGGTCGTGATTCTCGATGACGAGGATCGCGAGAACGAAGGCGACCTCATCATGGCCGCGTCCATGGTCCGGCCCGAGGACATCAACTTCATGGTGCGCGAGGCGCGCGGACTGGTCTGTCTGGCGTTGACCGAGCAGCGTTGCCGCCAGTTGGGCCTGAAGCCCATGGTCAGCGACAACACCTCGCCGTACCACACCAACTTCACCGTCTCCATCGAGGCAGCCGAGGGCGTGACCACGGGTATCTCCGCCTACGACCGCGCGCGCACGGTGCAGGCGGCGGTGAAGGCCGACGCGCATCCGGAGGATCTGACCCAGCCGGGGCACATCTTCCCGCTGACCGCGCAGCCGGGCGGCGTCCTGCGCCGCGCCGGGCACACCGAGGCGGCGGCCGATCTGGCCGGTCTGGCCGGGCTGGAGCCGGCCGGCGTGCTGGTCGAGGTGCTGCACGAAGACGGCTCCATGGCGCGCCGGCCCGAACTGGAAGCCTTCGCGAAAAAGCACGGGTTGAAGATCGGCACCATCGCCGACCTCATCAGCTACCGCATGGAGACCGAGAAGACGGTCGAGCGTGTGCACGAGTCCGAGGTGGAGACCGAGGCCGGGACGTTCCGCCTGGTGGCCTATCGCGATTTGCTCGATCACCGTCTGCATTTCGCCCTGCTGCGCGGAACGGTCGACGACGACGCGCCGGTGCTGACCCGTGTGCACATGCGCAACACGCTGTCCGATGTGCTGCATCTGAAGCGCGACGATCTGGGACTGACGGTGACGGCGGCGCTGCGTCGCATCGCCGAGGAAGACCGCGGCGTGCTGCTGGTGCTGTCCGGGGCGGATACCGCCGATGCGCTGATGGCGCGCCTGGAAGGCCGCACGCCGCCGCGCGAGGACGATGACGACGCGCAGCAGCAGGAATGGCGTCAGCTGGGCCTGGGGGCGCAGATCCTTGCGGACCTGGGCGTGCATCGCCTGCGCGTGCTGGGCACACCGCGCAAGCTGGTGGGACTGGGCGGCTTCGGGCTGGAAGTGGTCGAGCATGTGTGAACGCGGTAGCGCCGCGCGCGTGGAAAAGCGCGCGGCGCGCCGCAAGCTGCTAGCCTTTGCGCCAGCGCTTCCCGCTCCCACCTCGAACGCAAGATGACTTCGTCCCTGACCATCCAGCTGGTTGCCCCCTCCGGGTTTGCCGACCCCCAGGCCGTGCAGCGCGGCGTCGAGCGCCTGCAGCGCGCCGGCCATCGCGTACTGGGCGCGGAGTCCGGGTTGCGCCGCTATCTGCGCTTCGCCGGTACCGACAGCGTGCGCGCGGAGGAGATCAATCGTCTGGGCGATCCGGGCGTACCGCTGCCGGACATCGTCATGGCCGTGCGCGGCGGTTACGGCGCGCATCGCATCCTGCCGCACCTGGACTACGATGCGCTGCGCGCGCGTCTGGCCGGCAGTCTCTGCGCGCTGGTCGGGCACAGCGATTTCACGGCGATCAGCCTGGCGTTGAATGCGCGTTCGGACGTGGTCAGTTTCGCCGGCCCGATGCTCGCCTACGACTTCGGCGGCCAGTCGACGAGCGGTTTCACGCTGGAGCACTTCTGGAACACGGTGCGCGCGCCGTCGCGGAAAGTGCACTGGGACACCCACGCCGACGCGGGCATCGATGTGCACGGCATGCTGTGGGGCGGCAACCTGGCGGTGGTGTGCAGTCTGCTGGGTACGCCCTACATGCCCGAGGTCGACAACGGCATCCTGTTCATCGAGGACGTGTTCGAGCCGGTCTACCGCATCGAGCGACTGCTCTATCAGCTGAAGCTGAGTGGCGTGCTCGACAGTCAGCGCGCCGTCGTGCTGGGCGAATTCTCCGGCTATCGCGGCGACGAATACGATCCGGCCTACGATCTGCGCGCGGTGGTCAACCATCTGCGCAGCATCACCCATGTGCCGGTCATCAGCGGGCTGCCGTTCGGACATCGCCGCGACAAGCTGACGCTGCCGGTCGGCAGCCGTTCGCGTCTTCGCATCCGCGAGGGCGGTCGGGCCGAACTGGCGTTCTCCGGCTACCCCTATGTGGCCGCCGCCGAGCCTGTCGCGCAGTCGGCGTCCTGAATCCGTACAATGGGCGGCCCCACGCGGGCCAGTCCCACGTTCTGGAGCTTGAGAGACACATGAAGATCATCGAAGGCGATTTCGCCACGCCGAAAGGCCGTTTTGTCCTGGTCGCCGGTCGCTTCAACGGTTTCGTCGTCGAAGCCCTGGTCAGCGGCGCGCGCGACGCGCTGGTACGTCACGGTGTGTCCGAGGACGCCATCGACCTGGTGCGCGTGCCCGGCGCGTGGGAAATTCCGCTGGTCGCGCAGCGACTGGCCGCGTCCGGTGACTACGCTGCCGTGATCGCGCTGGGCGCGGTGATCCGTGGTTCGACGCCGCATTTCGACTACGTGGCTGGCGAAGCTGCGAAGGGCCTGGCTGCGGCGTCGCGCGACAGCGGCGTGCCGGTCGCCTTCGGCGTGCTGACCACCGACACCATCGAGCAGGCCATCGAGCGCTCCGGCACCAAGGCCGGAAACAAGGGGGCCGACGCCGCGCTGGCGGCGCTGGAGATGGTCAACTTGTACGCGAAGCTGTGACTGCCATGCGTCCCGACGGAATCGACCCGGCCGCCCGTTCCCGTTCCCGCCGTCGTGCGCTGCAGGCGCTCTACGCCTGGCAGATGAATGATGATGCGGGCATCGACAAAGTGATCGCCCAGTTCCGCCACGAGCAGGACATGGAAGTGGCGGATCTGGAGTATTTCGAGGATCTGCTCAAGGGCGTGGTCTCGCATCTGGACGAACTCGACGCCGGCATCACGCCGCATCTGGACCGCCCGGTGGACCAGGTCGACCCGATCGAGCGCGCCGCGCTGCGATTGGCGGCCTACGAGTTCAAGTTCCGCCCCGACGTGCCGTACCGCGTGGTCATCAACGAAGCGGTCGAAGTGACCAAGCGCTTCGGCGCCGACCATGGGCACACCTACGTCAATGGCGTGCTCGACAAGCTGGCGAAGGAATGGCGTCAGCTGGAGAAGCAGGGCGGCGCCTGAGGCGCGTCCCGCGCGGGCGTCATGGAATTCGACCTGATCGAGCTGATCCGCGCGCGGGCTTCGGTGCGGCGCGAGGACGTCTTGCTGGGCATCGGCGACGATGCTGCCTTGCTGCGTCCCCCGGCCGGCCACGCGTTGGCCGTCGCCGTCGACACGCTGCTCGAGGGCGTGCATTTTCCGGTCGGCACGTCGCCGGCGGACATCGGCTGGAAGGCGCTGGCGGTCAATCTTTCCGACCTGGCGGCGATGGGCGCGACACCGTCCTGGGCGCTGCTTTCGCTGACCCTTCCTGGGGCGGACCGGCGTTTCGTCGAGGGCTTTCTTGACGGGTTCACGGCCCTGGCCGAACCGCATCGGCTGGCGCTGGTCGGTGGCGACACGACGCGCGGCCCGCTGGCGGTCAGCGTCACTGTGCACGGTTTCGTGCCCGAGGCGCAGGCCTTGCGTCGCGATGGCGCCAAGGCAGGTGATGCAATCTTCGTCACCGGCACGCTCGGCGATGCGGCGGCGGGTCTGGCGTGCCTGGACCGTGAGCGCGCGGATGCAGATCGCCTGCTGACTGCCTCGGTCGACAGTCGCAAGGCGTTGATCGGGCGTCTCAACCGGCCGACGCCTCGGGTGGCGGCCGGGCAGTTGCTGCGCGGTGTCGCGAGTGCCTGCATCGACGTGTCCGATGGGTTGCTGGCCGATCTCGGTCACGTGTGCCGGGCCAGCGGCGTCGGCGCGGTGCTGGACGCCGATGCCTTGCCGCTGTCGTCGGCTTTGCTGACCTTGTTCGCCGACGATGCGCGCGATTTCGCATTGCGCGGCGGCGACGACTATGAATTGTGCTTCACCGCACCGCCGGAGCGCGCCGCTGATCTGATCGCCGATCTCTCGCGCCAGGGGTGCGGCGTGGCCCGCATCGGACGCATCGTTGCCGAGGACGGCCTCGCCGTGCGTGACGCAGCCGGTCGGTCGGTGGCTGTCTCCGCGTCCGGATGGGATCATTTCCGCTCATGAACGCACGCACTTCCCTGACCCCGACGCAGCGCGCGGCGCTGCTCACGCATCCGGCTGGCTGGCTGGCCCTGTTCTTCGGTGCCGGCCTGGCGCCGGTGGCGCAGGGCACGGTCGGTTCGGCGCTGGCGATCCTGCCGTGGTGGTTCATGCGCGACCTCGCCGCGCCGGCCTGGGGCCTGGTGCTGATCGTCGGCTTCGCCATTGGCCTCTGGGCGTGCGGCGAGAGCGGGCGGCGCATTGGCGTGTCCGACCACCGCGCCCTGGTGTGGGACGAAGTGATCGGCCAGTGGATCGCGCTGCTGCCGGCGCTGGCCGCACCGTGGTGGGCGATCGTGGCCGGCTTCGCGCTGTTCCGCTTCTTCGACGTGCTCAAACCGTGGCCGATCCGTTGGCTCGACGCGCGCGTGAAGGGTGGCATCGGCGTGATGCTGGACGACGTGGTGGCCGGCGTGTTCGCGGCCGTGATCCTCGCCGTCGCGCTGCATTTCCTTGCCTGAACCGGTTGTTCCCGGCGCTTACATCCTCGGACCGCTGAGCAGGGTCCAGACGGCCAGCGCCGCGAACAGCACGGCCGAGGCCAGTCGCGTGGCGCGCAGCGGAAGACGATGGGCAAAGCGCGATCCCAGCCACACCACCGGCACATTGGCCAGCAGCATGCCGACGGTGGTGCCGGCCACGACCTGCCACAGCGGGTGGTACTGCGCGGCCAGCACCACGGTGGCGATCTGCGTCTTGTCGCCCATCTCGGCGAGAAAGAAGGCGATGACGGTGGCCACCATGACGCCATGGCGCGGCTTGTCCTGCGCGTCTTCCTCTTCCATGCGGTCCGGGATCAGGATCCACACGGCCATGGCCAGCAGCGAGACGACCACGACCCAGTGCAGCACCTGCGGGGTCAGCCAGCGTGCGAGCAGTTCCCCGACGAATCCGGCGAGGGCGTGATTGACGAGGGTGGCGAGCAGAATGCCGATGCAGATCGGCCACGGCTTGCGGTAACGCGCGGCGAGGATCAACGACAGCAGCTGCGTCTTGTCGCCGACTTCGGCCAATGCGACGGTGGCGGCGGCGATCAGGAAGGTTTGCACGGAGACTCCTTGGGACCGGGGACGATGTGGACGCGATGATTCGCACGCCGCGCCCCGGTCGGGTCGTTGCGTGAGAACCAGCGGTCTTGCCGGAGGCGGACGTGGTCCGCGTCGCGCGCGCCATGATCGGTCGATCAAGTGTGTTGACGCGTGCTCCGGCGCATTTCGTCGCCGGTCGGCTACTCCCCGATGGAGCGGCGCAAGGGTACGGCAGGCGCGTGGCTGTGCGCAAGCGCGTGCTTCACCGCAGGTTCCGTGCGGCGCATGCATACTGGCCGGCGGTTCCACATCGGGAGACATCACCATGGAATATCGTCGTCTTGGCCGCACCGGTCTGAAACTCTCCGCGCTTTCCTACGGCGCCTGGGTCACCTTCGGCCGCCAGGTGGGGCGCAAGCAGGCCGTCGAGCTGCTGGCGATGGCGCGCGACTACGGCGTCAACTTCTTCGACAACGCCGAAACCTATGCCGCCGGCGATGCCGAGCGCGTCATGGGCAAGGCGCTGAAGGACCTGGACTGGCCGCGTGACAGTTACTGCGTGTCGAGCAAGGTCTATTTCGGCGCGGTCGAGGACCCGGCACCGACGCAGCGCGGCCTGTCGCGCAAGCATGTGCGCGAAGCCTGCGATCAGGCCCTGAAGCGGCTCAAGGTCGATTACCTGGACCTGTATTTCTGCCATCGCCCGGATGAAGACACGCCTGTCGAGGAGACCGTGTTCGCCATGGACACGCTGATCCGCCAGGGCAAGGTGCTGTACTGGGGTACGTCCGAGTGGCCGGCCGAGCGTATCCGCGAAGCGCACGAGATCGCCCGTGCGCATCATCTGCATGGGCCGAGCATGGAGCAGCCACAGTACAACCTCCTGCATCGCGAACGCGTGGAGAAGGAATACGCGCCGCTGTACGACGACTTCGGCATGGGCACCACGATCTGGTCGCCGCTGGCTTCGGGCCTGCTGACCGGCAAGTACCGCGACGGCGTTCCCGACGATTCGCGCCTGAATCTTCCCGGCTACGAGTGGCTGCGCGAGGCCGTGATGGAGGACCCGGATCGTCTGCGCAAGGCCAACGCCGTGGCCGATCTCGCCGAGGAGCTGGGCATCGCTCCGGCGCAGTTCGCGCTGGCCTGGTGTCTGAAGAATCCGCATGTGTCGACGGTGATGCTGGGTGCCAGCAAGCCCGCCCAGCTGGAGGAGAATCTCAAGGCGCTGGCGCAGGTCGAGCGGATCGATGCCTCGGTCATGCAGCGCGTGGACGACATCCTGAGCTGAGTCGAGGGCGGATGGCTTGACTATCAAATGAGAATCATTACTATTTGTAGCGAATGCCCAACGGAGAATTTCGGTGTCGCTGCACAAGCCTTCCAACACATCCGTTTCGCCGCGTGCGACACGACTCGCCTCGTCGCCGGTCGTGCAGCGCGTGGCCAGCCGCCGCCTGCTCGACGGCGCGCGCGAGTTGGTCATCGAGCATCAAGGCAGCGAATATCACTTGCGCGTGACGCGCAATGACAAGCTGATCCTGACGAAATAGTCCGAATGCACGCGCCGGCCAGACCGGCGTGTGCGCGTTTCCGCGCCAGCCAGGCACGCTCCCCATGCCCCGCCAGCCAGCGATGCACATGTTGCGCCGGAGGGAGCATGCCTGTTTTTGACGAAGACTTTTCCGCAGCGGATGTCGGACGCTGCATGCTGGCGGACACATGGCGTTCGGCCGTGTCGGTCGTGCCGGCCGCGGTCCGCACACAGTATGCATCTGCAGATGCGTGCGCGGATGTGCTGGCAGCCTTGCCGTCGCTGGGCGCGGTGCTGTGTCATGTCGTCGATGCTGTGCCGCCGGGGGCTGCGTGTGCGTCACGACGGCTCTGGGCTGCGCATCCCTGGTTGGCCGCGATGTCGTCGACGGTTGCGGTTGACGGGTATGCGCACGTGGATCAGAACGGCCCATGCGAGTGGCTCGAATGCCGACAGGCATCCGGGCGGAGCTGGATGCGCATCGTGCTGCTTCCAGACAGTGACTACTGCGCCTGGGACGCTTTGCTGCACGGGAGTGCACGATCGAACGAGTCGTCCGTCGCGACGACGATGTGCGCGACACGCGTGGCATGGATGCGGGGATTGCGAGGTGGTGGGCACGGGCGCGTCGCGGTGGTGCGCTTCCGGTTACATATCTGGGCTGGCCAATCGTGGTTGAGCATGATCGACGCGCCCGTGTCGAGGCTGGGGCGGGTGTGCGCCGAACAGCGGGCGCGGCAGTGGCACCTGGGCAAGCCCGGATCGTGTCGCGTCGCGCCATGAAAGCGAACGAGGCCGCGCAGGCGGCCTCGTTCGGTGATTCGCATACGTTGCTGTAGGTCAGCTCGACGGCGGTGTGGGCGGCGCCGGCGGCGCAGGCGGAGCGGGAGGCACCGAAGCCGGCGGCGGGGGCGGCGGAACGGGCGGCGCCGGTGGCGGAACAGGCGGAGGTGGCGGCAACGGCGGCAGGATGGCGTCGATCGAAGGCGCTTTCATCGTAATGTTGAGAGTGCGCCCATGCCGACGCAGTGCCAGCTTGAGCGGACCTTCGCCCTTGTGTTCGTGCACGGCGCGGGTCACGTCCTCGGGATCGTCGATCGCACTGCCGTCGACACGCGTGATGACGTCACCGGCTTTCAGGCCCGGATAGCGCTCGGCATCGGTGGACAGCACCAGTGCGCCTTTCTCGGTGCCGAAGTAGCGACCGAGATCCTTGTTCAGCGAGGTCAGATTGAGGCCCCAGAAGGGGGTGCCGAAGAACAGCATCTTCTTGCTGCGCAGCTTGCCAAGCTTGTCGTGGGCGCGGATGACGATGCGTTCGACGTCGACATCGCCCGGCCCCTTGTCGTGCCAGTGGATGTCGTGCATCGCTAGCGCACGTTGCCAGTCCGGGCTGTCATGACGCTGCGCAGTAACGTGGACGGTGCGCTGGCTGCCGTCGTGGTCGAGCTTCAGCTTCACTTTCTGCCCGACCTTGAGGTTCTGCAGCAGTTCGAGACGGGAGGCGTGGGAGCCGGGGCCGTTGTTTGCCACAGCGGATTTGCCATCGACGGCGACGATCAGGTCGCCGGCCTTGATGCCGGCTTTCTCGGCGGACGAGCCGGGCGTGATCGCGGCGACCTTCAGGCCCTTGTCGGTCGGCATCATGACCAGGCCGAGCATGCCGCGGTCCGGATCGGCCATGAAGCGATAGGCGTAGACCTTGGGGTCGTCGGCGTGCATGCGCACAGCGAGCTTGCCCATGCGCTCACCCAGTTCTTCCATGCGCTTCTGCAGATGCTGGAATTCCTTCTGCAGCTTGGCCTGTTCGGCGGGACTGGGTGTCGAGGGCGGCGGTGCGGCCTGGACCGCGAAAGCGGCCAGCAGCAACGCAGTAATACAGAGAATGCGTCGGTACATGAGGTGTCTCCTCGGGGTCACAGTTGAATGGCTGCGCTGCGGCTTTCGGCCATGGCGCGTTGATCGGAGACCGGCGACTGGCTGACGCGCAGCATCGCCAGGTCCTGGAGCAGGTTCACGCGCTGCTGCCACAGCGCCTTGCGTGCGGGCGTGTCGCCGGGTGCGGAAAGTTGCAGATCGACCAGGCCGATGCGGTCCTGCAGATCCACTGCACGTGCCAGAGCGATTCCTTGCAGCGGTGCGCCGTGGGTGCGCAGTTCGCTCAGCCATTGCTCCATGCGCATGGAGCGATGCTGCAGGGTGGCTACGGTCGGCATGGCGGTGTGCGCCGTTGCCGGGTTTTGCATCGGTGTGGATACGTGTGTCTGCGTTTGCAGGGGGGCGCGGTCAGGCGATGTCGCGTCGTGCAGAACGGGCATGCCCAGTGCGAGCAGCAGGCTGGCGGCTGCAGCCAGCGGAAGAATGCGGCGCAACCGCCGGCGACTGCGTCGGCGCGAGACGGCGCGTGCATGGATGCGCGACCAGGTCTCGCTGTCGGGGGCATGCTCGGGCAATTGCGACAGCGCTTCGCGGAGGCGGTCCGGCCCGGCGTCGTGCTGGTTGTGGGGAGGGAACATGTTCATGATGCGTTGCCCGCGGCGTTGATCAGGCAGGGCGAATAGCCCGGTTCGGGTTGCAGAAGTTCACGCAGGCGTTGCGTGCCGCGCGCCACCTGCGACTTGGAAAAGCTCACCGTACGGCCGAATTGTTCGGCGATCTCGACATGGGTGTAACCCTCGACGTGGTAGAGCCACAGAACGGCGCGCGCGGTGTCCGGCAGTTCGGCCAGGGCGCGTTCGAGCGTCGGCGCGTCGGCGTGTATCCAGGGAGCGGGCGCATGATCGGCGAAGGCATCTTCCTCGAAGGGTGCGTCCTCGAAACGGCCGCGTTTGCGCAGCAGCATCAGTGCTTCGTTGATGACCAGCCGCCGCAGCCAGCCCCAGAAAGGCGCATCGCCGCGGAACTGTCCGACTCGCTCGAAGGCCTTGAGCATGGCGTCCTGCAGTACTTCCTGTGCGCTCTCGCGTTGCCCGGTCAGGCGCAACGCGAGGGTGAAGGCAGGGCGTTCGAATCGGCGATAGATCTGCTCGAACGCATCCAGGTCTCCCGCACGGAAACGGTCGATGAGGGTGTCGGGAAGGTCCTGCCGGAATGTCGAGTTCGGGTTCACGTCTTACATGATGCGCCAGATGGGAAAAGGGTCGCAGTGGTCATCCGTAATGGAGGGACTGCTCGCTCGTAGTGTCCGGTCACTGTCCGCGGACACTCTTTTTGACAAAGGGGTCTGCACTTTTCGCCATGAAAAACATGTGGTTATGTGTGCTTTCTTGGGTTGGCACGGGGCTTGCTAAATATATTTCCGGACGCGCTATTCAAGTGCAGAGGATTGCTACATGATTCGAGATACATCCGCGCAGGACCAATTGATCGAGGTCCATCCCAAACGTCGTCGCCTGGTTCTGATCGGAATCGGGGTCGCAGTGATCGTGGTGATCGGACTGCTGGTGCCGAGCCTGAAGCACATGCTTTCGGCCTCGAGCTCGGTCAGCGCGTCACGGTTGTCGTTCGCCACCGTGCAGCGGGGTGCGTTCGTCAACGACATTGCCGCCGACGGTCGCGTGGTCGCTGCTGTCCGCCCGACGCTGTACGCCAACTCACCGGGCATGGTTGCGTTGAAGGTGCACGCCGGTGACACGGTCAAGCGCGGTCAGGTGCTGGCGACGATCGACAGCCCCGAGCTGAAGAACAAGCTGGCACAGGAGAAATCGAATCTGGATGCCATGGAAGTCGATTACGAGCGCGCCAAGATCGATGCGCGCAAGCAGCGTGGCCAGCTCGAGCAGAATGTGGAGACGGCGCGGATCGATGTGCAGAGCGCTGATCGCGATTTCAAGCGTTATCAAGAGGCGTTCAAGAACGGAGCGTTCACGCGCTCGGACGTTGATCATGCCAAGGATTCGTTAGAGAAGGCGCAGATCAAGCTCAAGCATGCGCAGAGCGATCTCAGCCTCAATCGCGACAGTCTTGGTTTCGACGTCAAGGCCAAGAAACTCGCGCACGACCGACAGGCATTGCTGGTCCAGGATCTCGAACGTCGGGTCGGAGAACTCAATGTGCGTTCGCCGGTGAACGGCCAGATCGGCCAGCTGTTCGTGGCACCGCGCGCCACTGTGGCCAAGGATGCCAAATTGCTCAGCGTGATCGATCTGTCGGCACTCGAGGTCGAGGTGAAGGTGCCAGAGAGCTTCGCTCGGGATCTCGGTGTCGGCATGCCGGCGCGCATCAGCGGCAACGGAAACGCCTGGAACGGTCAGGTAAGCGCCATCTCACCGGAGGTCGTCAATGGCGAGGTGGCTGCGCGGGTACGTTTCGAGGGCGCCAAGCCCGAGCACCTGCGTCAGAACCAGCGTCTGTCGGTGCGCATCGTGCTGGACAAGCGCGACAACGTGCTGACGGTAGCGCGCGGTTCCTTCGTTGACGAATCCGGCGGTCGCTACGCCTATGTGGTGCACGACGGCATCGCGGTGAAGACGCCGATCCGCGTCGGCGCCAGCTCCATCGACAAAGTCGAGATCCTGCAGGGCCTGAAGGTCGGCGACAAGGTGGTGATCTCGGGCACCGACAACTTCAACGGCGCCGCGCGCGTGGCGATCAGCGATTGATCGTCATGCGCTCCGTTCCGGATTCGGCGAAGAGTTTTTAAGGAACATGTGCCTGTATCCACCCGTTCTGCGCAACATCGTGACGGAATACCTCTGAGTCATCCGTGCCACCTGAACGGGCGGCGTTCTTTTCCACGCACGAAAACGATTCATTCATTCCAACCAAGGAAGTCCACCATGCTGAAGATGACCCACCTGTCCAAGGTCTATCGCACCGAAGTCGTGGAGACCTACGCGCTTCGCGATTTCAACATCGACGTGAAGGAAGGCGAGTTCGTCGCCGTCACCGGCCCGTCCGGTTCCGGCAAGACCACCTTCCTGACCATCGCCGGTCTGCTGGAGACGTTCACCGGCGGTGAGTACATGCTCGACGGCGTCGATGTCAGCGGCCTCAATGACAATGCGCGCTCGAAGATCCGCAACGAGAAGATCGGCTTCATCTTCCAGGCGTTCAACCTGATTCCCGATCTCAACGTGTTCGACAACGTGGAAGTGCCGCTGCGCTATCGCGGCATGAAGGCGGCCGAGCGCAAGCAGCGCATCATGGATGCGCTGGAACGCGTGGGTCTGGCCTCGCGCCTGAAGCACTATCCGGCCGAACTGTCCGGCGGTCAGCAGCAGCGTGTCGCCATCGCCCGCGCCCTGGCAGGCAGCCCGCGCTTGCTGCTGGCCGATGAACCGACCGGCAACCTCGACACGCAGATGGCGCGCGGCGTCATGGAACTGCTCGAGGATATCCATCGCGAGGGCGCGACCATCGTCATGGTGACCCATGATCCGGAACTGGCGGCACGCGCCCAGCGCAACGTGCACATCATCGATGGCCAGGAAGTGGATATCGCAGAAGAGCCGCGGTTCCAGGCAGAACAGGCCGCTTCCTCGCACGGCTGATCACCCGTCCCTTGTTGTCGATCTTCATCTTTGCCGGAGCTCTTCGATGCTTGCCTACTACCTGAGACTCGGAGTGCGCAGTCTGCGCCGCAACCCGATGCTGACCCTGCTGATGGTGTTGGCGATCGGTTTCGGCGTCGCGGCGTCGATGACCACTTATGCGGTGTTCCGCGCGGTGTCGGGAAATCCGATTCCCGACAAGTCTGCAAAGTTGTTCAAGCCGCAGATCGACAATTGGGGACATGCGAACGGGCGGACCAGCGATGATCCCCCCGATGCCATGGACTACACCGATGCCATGGCGCTGATGAAGACGGGCAAGGCCACGAGGCAGACGGTGTCGTACCCGGTGGGGCTGTCTGTGATTCCCGCCAATCCGAAGGCCAAGCCGTTCAATGTGACGGGATACGCGACCTACGCCGATTTCTTCCCGATGTTCGAGGTGCCATTTCAGTACGGTGGTGCCTGGCCGGCGTCCGACGATACGCAGCATGCGCCAGTCGCGGTGATCAGCGAGAAGGTCAATCAGCGCCTCTTCGGCGGGGGCAACAGTGTGGGCCGAAGCATCGATATCGAAGGGCATCGCTACCGTATTGCCGGCGTCACACGGACATGGAATCCCCAGCCGCGTTTCTTCGACGTGAACAACACAGGCGGATTCGCACCCGATCCGCCCGAGATATGGATTCCCTTCACGCGCGCGGTTGACCTTCAGATTCCGACGTGGGGCAACAACAATTGCAACGGGAATGTTTCGCCGGGCTGGAAAGGCTGGCTGTACTCGGAGTGCGTGTGGCTGTCGTACTGGGTCGAACTCCCCGATGCCGCCGCAGCAGCGCGCTACAAGAACTACCTGCATGCCTATGCCGCACAGCAGCAACAGGCAGGCCGGTTCGACTGGCCGCCCAATGTGCGCCTTCACAACGTGACGGAGTGGCTCGCGGACCAGCATGTGGTGCCGCAGGAATCGCAGGTGTCTCTGTTCGTCGCACTGGGATTCCTGGTGGTGTGCCTGGTCAACACCATCGGTCTGCTGCTGGCCAAGTTCATGCGCCGTGCACCGGAGATTGGCGTGCGGCGGGCGCTGGGTGCTTCACGCGGCGAAGTCTATCGCCAGTTCCTCGCCGAGGCGGCCATGGTCGGCGTGGCCGGCGGCGTGCTCGGTCTGTTGCTCACGGCGGGAGGCGTGCTCGGGATCGGCATGGTGTTCGATCCGGACATCGCGCGATTGGCGCGGGTGGACGTGACGCTGGTCGCACTGACGCTTCTGGTAGCCGTGTTCGCCACCGTGATTGCCGCTTTCTATCCGACCTGGCGTGCCGCCCGTGTGCAGCCCGCCTGGCAACTGAAGTCCAATTGAGCGGGGAGATACGACCATGCAAATCAAGCCCATTCTCTCCGCGCTGCGTCATCACAAGGCCGGCACGATCCTGATCGCAGTGCAGATCGCGCTCACCCTGGCCATCGTCTGCAATGCGCTGTTCATCATCCAGCAGCGCGTCACCCAGTTGTCCCGCAGCAGCGGTGTCGACGAAGCGCATCTGATCCGCATCCAGAACCAGTGGGTCGGCACCGACGACAAGGATATCGGTCCGCTGATGAAGGCGGATCTGGATACCTTGCGTCGCCTTCCGGGTGTGGTCGACGCCTACGCCACCAATACGACCCCGCTGAGCAACGGCGGCTGGTCCACGGGCATGAGCCTGAAGCCGGGCAGCAAGGGCGAGCGAACGATGACGGCAATCTATTTTGCCGATAACCACACGCTGAACACCCTGGGTCTGAAGCTGGTCGCCGGGCGCAATTTCCATGCTAGCGAAGTGGCCCCTCACATGCCGCACGACACGCTTCAGCCTCCCCAGGTCATTGTGACCAAGGCGTTGGCAGACAAGCTGTTCCCGGGTGGCCAGGCGGTCGGGAAGAGCGTGTATCTGGGCGATAAGCCCAGCATCATCGTCGGCGTGGTGGCGCGGCTGCAGGTACCCTGGGTCGGTGGCTGGGCCTCGAACTGGGAAGGTCAATCCACGCTGGTCCCGAGACAGTTGATGATGGGCGGCGCCAACTTCGTCGTGCGTGTGAAGGACGGTCAACTCGGGAAGATCGAACGCGCTGCGCCAGCGGCCTTGCTGGCATCCGACCGCATGCGCGTGATCGCCGATGATCATGGCGTCATGACGTTCACGCAGATGCGCCAGGATGTCTACAAGCGGGACCGTGGCATGGCCATCTTGATGGGCGTGATCTGCCTCGTGCTGCTGGGCATCACGGCTGCCGGCATTGTCGGTCTGACCAGTTTCTGGGTCGGCCAGCGCCGCAAGCAGATCGGTGTGCGGCGCGCGCTGGGCGCGACGCGGCACGACATTCTCAGCTATTTCCTGACCGAGAACCTGTTGATCGGCGTCACCGGCGTGGTGATGGGCGTGCTGTTGGCGATGGGCATGAACCAGTGGCTGATGCAGGCCTTCGAGATGCAGCGCATTTCCTGGCTGTGGGTCGCCGGTGGCGTGATCGTGTTGTTGTTGCTGGGACAGGCCGCGGTGCTGGCACCGGCGATGCGCGCCTCCCGCGTGCCGCCTGTGGTCGCTACGCGCACCGTGTGATGGCTCGGACCCAAGGGAAACGATGTTCTTCTACTATCTCCAACTGGCGGTCCGCAGCTTCAGGCGCAACAGAGTGCTTACCGTGCTGATGGTGCTGACCCTCGGGCTGGGTATCGGTGCTTCGATCACGACGCTGACCGTGCTGAAGCTGCTCTCGGGAGATCCACTCCCGACGCGCAGCGCGCGTCTGTTCACGCCTGTCATCAATCCGTGGGCTGCCGACAGCGAGGGCGCTGTCGAGCAGATGCCCCGATGGTGGGGCGACATGATGTCGTACACGGATGCGATGAGCCTTCTGCATGCGCGAAAGGCCAAGCGGCAAGCCGTGACGACCCTGACCAAGGCCAGGATCGCACCGACGAAGCCGGGGACTTATCCCTTTTTCGGTGGAGGAGTCCTGACCACGCCAGACTTCTTCGCCATGTTCGACGTGCCGTTCGCATACGGTGGCGGCTGGAGTGCGCAGGACGGCGAGAATCGGGCTCGCGTCGTGGTGATCTCCAGCGCGCTCAATAACAGGTTGTTCGCAGGTCGGGACAGCGTAGGCAAGATGTTGCGTGTCAACGATCACGAGTACCGCATCATCGGTGTGCTGAAACCCTGGGCTCCACAGCCGCGCTTCTACGCATTGAATTTCGGCGACACCTATGGCGACGGTGATGCCGTGTACCTGCCTTTGCAGTCGGCCCGTGCCAACCATATGTTGCCCACCAACTACAGCTGCTGGGGACCGGCCAACACGGCGCACATGGAAACGTCGCCGTGCGCCTGGGTCAATCTGTGGGTGGAGTTCGAGCATGCCGCCGATGCCCGCGCCTACAAACAGTTCCTCAAGCATTACGTACAGCAGCAGATGGCTCTGGGCCGGCTGCACCAACCCAGAGTTTGGCTCTACAGCCTGACGGGCTTCCTCGATCGCGAGCAGGTGGTGCCCAGTGATCTGCGTCTGCAGACCAACCTGGCTTTCGGATTCTTGCTGATCTGCATCGTCAACACCGTGGGGCTGCTGCTGGCGAAGTGTCTATGGCGTTCGCGCGAAATCGGTGTGCGCCGTGCCATGGGGGCCATGCGTCGCATGATCTTCGCGCAGTACATGGTCGAATCGGCCATCGTCGGCATTACCGGGGGCGTGCTGGGGCTCGTCTTCGCCGAGCTTGGGCTGCTGGCGATCCGGCATCAGCCCGCATCCTATGCGCACCTGGCGCACCTCGACCCATCCATGTTCGCCGCAACGTTCGCGGTCGCCCTGGTCGCCAGCCTCATCGCTGGACTGCTTCCTGCATGGCGTGCCTGCGTGGTGGTGCCGGCTCCGCAGTTGAAATCGATATGAGAGGCGCGTTTATGGACATCGCTCCGATCTTCGCCAGTCTGCATAAGCACAGGACACCGGTTGCACTGATCGTGCTCGAAATTGCCCTGGCGTGTGCGGTGTTCTGCAACGCCGTGTTCATCATCGGCCAGCGTGTCGCCGAACTGGGCATGTCCAATGCCATCGCTGAAAGCCACCTGGTGGTGATCAGCGTGAACGGCAGCAATCCGGATACGGCTCGTGCCGATATTCCTCGCAATCTGGCCGCGCTGCGCGGGATTCCCGGAGTCACCGGCGCCGCGGTCATGACGTCCATACCATTCGGTCAGAGCGCGGGCGTCGACGGTGTCTCCACGGGACCGGACAGCCAAGTGCATCCCGGCGCGTCCCGCTACATGCTGGGTGAGGGTGGTCCGCGCGTGCTCGGCCTGAGGTTGCTCAAAGGACGCTTTTTCGGCCCTGGCGAATATGCCGACAGCACGCTGCGGGGCGGCATGATGCCGAACGGACATGTCGTGATCATCACGCAGTCGCTCGCGCAACGGCTGTGGCCCTCGGGGCATGCGCTGGGGCAGCAACTCTGGGTCGGAAGCGAGAAGCACTACGCCGTTATCGGCGTTACCGCCGATGTTGCCCGTCCCGGTAGCAGTTCGATCGGACGGGGTTCCGCGCACTATGCCGTCTTTTTCCCCCTGGCTCCGGATCCGGCGTTCACGCAATACGTGGTGCGCAGCGCGCCGCAAAATCGTCAGCGCGTGCTGCATGCCGCCGAGGCGAAGCTGCACACGCTGGCGCCCAACATGGTGATCAAGGGGCAGACCTTCGCGCAGATCCGCGATCAGGCCTTCACTGCTACGCGCTCAATGGCGTGGGTTCTGGTTCTGGTGTGTCTGGTCATGCTCACCGTTACGGCATTCGGCATCGTCGGGCTAAGCAGTTTCTGGGTTCGGCAACGACGTCGGCAAATCGGCATCCGCCGGGCCATTGGTGCCACCAGGGCGAACATCCTGCGTTATTTCCAGACGGAGAATTTTCTGATCGTCTCACTTGGGATCGCGCTGGGTATGGTGCTCTCCTGGGGTGTGAACCTTTACTTGATGAAGCACTACGAACTGCCGCGCCTGCCGTGGCATTACCTGCCAGTTGGCGCACTGACGCTATGGCT
Source organism: Oleiagrimonas citrea (assembly GCF_012395255.1). Lineage (GTDB taxonomy): Bacteria > Pseudomonadota > Gammaproteobacteria > Xanthomonadales > Rhodanobacteraceae > Oleiagrimonas > Oleiagrimonas citrea. The sequence goes on along the minus strand of NZ_JAAZQD010000002.1, from coordinate 64,617 downwards.
GATCGGACAACTGGCCGCGCTAGGGCCCGCGCTGCACGCTTCGCGTGTGCCGCCGGTCGTGGCGACGCGATCGGTGTAGAGCATGCCGAGCCGAATGGATGCAAGGAGAAGAATGATGCACGCAATCACGAGCCAAATGGCTTCATGGGCGGAAAGAAAGGCCGCCTGCCGAATAGGGGACACGGCCGCGAATGTCGGCGCGGTGACCAACGGCGAAGAATGGCGCACCTCACCGAATCAGGCGCATGTACAGGTCTTGCGTGACTTTCAACGCGGCCAGATAGCCACGAGAGATGATTATGTGGATTAACTTCACGCGTAGCGAAAAATCGCGCGCTAAGGACAGCGGAGAAAGATAATGTTCGGATACTACTTGGATCTGGCTCTGCGCAGTCTCAAGCGCAACAAGGCGCTCACGGTGCTCATGATATTGGCTATTGCTGTCGGCGTCGGCGCCAGCATGACCACATTGACCGTGTTGCATGTGCTGTCCGGCGATCCAGTGCCGGGACGCAGCGCGCATCTGTACTACCCGCAGCTCGATCCACGACCCATGCAGGGTTACCAACCCGGCGAGACACAGCCCATGCGACAGGTGACCTGGATCGATGGCATGAACCTGTTGCATGCCGGGCGTGCTGATCGCCAGGCCCTGATGACGGGGGGCAGGGTAGCCGTGCAACCAGAGAATGCGACGCTCGATGCTTTCTATTCGGATGCGCGTTACACCACTTCTGGTTTTTTTCCCATGTTCGGGGTTCCTTTTCGTTACGGTCATCCCTGGAGCGCGTCCGATGACGAATCGCATGCTCGCGTGGTTGTGATTAGCGCAGAGCTCAACAACAAGCTGTTCGGGGGGCGAGACAGCACGGGCCAGACCTTGCGTTTGTCCGGACGCTCGATGCGAATCGTCGGAGTGCTCAGGGATTGGCGGCCCAATCCGCATTTTTACGACCTCACTCGCGGGAGCTACAACGAGCATGAGGGCGTGTTCGTACCCCTGTCGACATCGCAGGACCTGAATTTCGATCACATGGGAGGCATGAGCTGCTGGGGAAATGCTGGTGGCGGTTTGCATCCGAGCCACACATCGACCTGCGTGTGGCTGCAGTTCTGGGTCCAGTTGAATAGTCCGGCCAAGGTGGCGGCATACAAGTCGTTCTTGGTCCATTACTCCGAACAACAGAAGGCGCTGGGGCGGTTCGAAAGACCGCCAAACGTGCGGCTGCGCAATGTCATGCAATGGCTCGACTACAACATGGTCGTGCCCGGTGATGTGCGCCTGCAGACCTGGCTTTCGTTTGGTTTTCTCCTGGTATGCCTGGTCAACACGGTGGGCTTGATGTTGGCGAAATTCATGCGACGCGCAGGCGAGCTTGGCGTGCGACGCGCGTTGGGTGCTTCGCGGCGGGCTTTATTCGCGCAATTGTTGATGGAATCGGGGGTGCTGGGTCTGGCCGGTGGTTTTGGCGGCTTGCTGCTGACCTTTTTCGGGTTGTGGCTGGTGCGTCGGCAGCCGGATGGTTATGCGGCGTTGGCTCATCTGGATCCGACGATGCTGCTGGTCACGTTCGTTCTGGCCATCGGTGCGAGCTTGCTGGCAGGTGTCTTGCCTGCTTCGCGAGCTTGCCGGGTCACTCCCGCGCTTCAGCTGAAGGGAAACTGATATGGATATCCTGCCAATCCTCGCATCGTTGCGGCGCCACAAAGTGACCGCATTGCTGTTGATTCTTCAAATCGCGTTGACGTGCGCCATCGTCTGCAACGCTGTATTTCTGATCAGTCAACGTTTGCATCGCATGCAGCTGCCGAGCGGCATGGCCGAGCACGAACTGGTCCAGATCAGGCTCGGTTCCGTTGGAGACGGTTCCGATGCGAAGTCGCAGACGCAGGCCGATGTGGCGGCACTGCAACGGATTCCGGGTGTGCAACAGGTTGCGGTCGTCAATCAATTGCCGTTCACGGAAGGTGATGCATCGAATGGCGATCTGAAGCTCAAGCCCGGTCAGCAAACGTCGACACTCACCGTGGCGCAATACTTCGGTCAGAACGTGGTGTCCACGATGGGGCTTCATCTCCTGGCCGGTCGTAATTTTCAACCCGAGGAATATGTTGACCTCGATACAGCTCTGGCCTCATTGAACAACGGTTCGGCGCAGGGATTCCCGCAGACCGTGATCATCACGAAGGGGCTTGCCGAGCGACTTTGGCCCGGAGAGGAAGCGTTGGGCAAGACTTTCTATCTTGGCGGCGACATTCCGTTCCGGGTCATCGGCGTGGTGGCGGATCTGGCGCGACCGAACCAGTTCTACAACGGCATCGAGAACAGCATTCTCTGGCCGATGCGTTTGACCTTCGCTGAAGGCGGTAGCTATTTGATCCGCTGTGCGCCAGGAGCCAGGCGGGCGGTGTTGAAAGCGGGTCTGGCCAAGTTGAAGGAACTGGATCCGGGCCGCGTGGTGCTGGAAAAGCGCACCTACGACGATGCTCGAAGCGCCTTCTTTGCCCATGACAGTGCGATGTCGGACATGCTTCTCAGCGTGATCATTGCACTGCTGCTGGTAACCGGACTGGGCATCGTCGGTTTGGCCAGTTTCTGGGTTGGCCAGCGTCGGCGGCAAATCGGCGTGCGCCGTGCTCTGGGGGCGACGCGGGGTGACATCCTCCGCTATTTCCAGATCGAGAATTTCCTCATTGTCGGCTTCGGAATCGTTCTGGGCATGGCGATGGCGTACGGCCTGAGCCTTTTGCTGATGCAGCACTACGCGTTGCCTCGCCTACCGTTTGGCTATTTGCCGCTCGGTGCGTTGGCGCTGTGGCTGCTCGGCCAGTGTGCGGTACTGGCTCCGGCTTTGCGCGCCGCGGCGGTGCCGCCGGTTGTGGCTACGCGCACGGTGTAACGCAGGAGGTATCAACTATGTACAAATTGACTTTTCGATCCAGCGGTTTACAGCTTCGTGCTGTCGATGTGCCCTGTTTGCGTGTCACCGTGATCCCGTCTCGGGCCGCCAACGAGAGTGCGTGGGCGGCTTGTGCATGCGGCAGTGAAAAGGATGCGGCACACATTGATGCTCCTCCCGCTCTGTATCCCCGGTTGGCATGCGCTGACCCTACTGGTGCACGGTGATGTTTGCCTATTATTTCGATCTGGCCTTGCGCAGCCTCAGGCGCAACAGAATGCTCACGGCGCTGATGATTCTGGCTATCGCGCTCGGCATCGGTGCGTCGATGACCACGCTGACCGTTTTGCACGTGCTGTCCGGCGATCCGTTGCCGGGCAAGAGCGCCAAGCTCTATTACCCGCAGCTGGATCCACGCGACATGACCAACTTTCGTCCGGGGGAGGAGCCGCCGGAGCAGGTCAGCTGGATGGACGGCATGAACCTGCTCAAGGCCGGTCGGGCGGATCGGCAGGCGCTGATGGCGGGCGGGGCGGTGGCCATCGAGCCGCCCGACCCGGCGATCGCACCCTTCTTCGAGGACGCGCGCCTCACGACCCGCGATTTCTTCGCCATGTTCGACGTGCCGTTCTTGTACGGCCATGTCTGGAGCAAGGCCGACGACGGGAACGATGCCCGCAAGGTCGTACTTTCGCGAAGGATTAACGAAAAGCTGTTCGGCGGTGCGGATAGCACCGGCAAGATCTTGCGCATGGGCGGCAAGGATTTCCGCGTCGTCGGCGTGATCGACAGCTGGCGGCCGACGCCGCACTTCTATGACCTGATGACCGGCGACTATTCCGAGAGCGAGGGCGTGTACCTGCCGCTGCTCACGGGGATCGACATGAAGCTGCCGTTCAACGGTTCGCGAGATTGCTGGGGCAACGACACGAATGTCGATCAGAAGACTGCGCAATGCACCTGGCTTCAATTCTGGGTGCAATTGGATACGCCGGCGAAGGCTGCTGCCTACCGACAGTTCCTGGTCAACTATTCGCGCCAGCAGAAATCGCTGGGTATCTACCAGCGCGACCCGAACGTGCATCTGCGCAACCTGATGCAATGGCTGGACTACAACCATGTCGTGCCGTCGGATGTGCACCTGCAATTCTGGTTGGCCATGGGTTTCCTGATTGTGTGTCTGGTCAACACGGTCGGCCTGATGCTGGCCAAGTTCCTGCGACGCGCCTCCGAGCTGGGCGTGCGTCGCGCGCTGGGCGCCTCCCGGCGCTCGGTGTTCGCGCAATTACTGGTCGAAGCCGGCACAGTGGGTCTTGTCGGTGGTGTCGGTGGTCTGTTGCTGGCTCTGCTTGGCCTCTGGATCGTGCGCATGCAGCCCTCGGACTATGCCGCGCTCGCGCACTTGGACTTGCCAATGTTCCTGGCGACTTTCCTGTTTGCCATCGGTGCGACGCTGGTGGCCGGTTTGTTGCCGGCCTGGCGCGCCTGTCTGATCACTCCCGCCCTGCAGTTGAAGAGCAATTGATTATGGAATTCGGACCGATTCTTTCGACTCTTCGTCGCCACAAGATCACCGCCTTCCTGCTGGTGGCGGAGATCGCCCTGACTTGCGCCATTATCTGCAATGCCGTGTTCCTGATCAGCCAGCGCATGGAACGCATGAAGATGCCCAGCGGGGTGGCCGAACATCAGCTGGTTATGTTGCAAGTGGCCAACATCGGCAAGCAGCCGGATGCCAAGGCACGGACCGAGGCGGATCTCGCAGCTCTGCGCCGCATTCCCGGTGTGAAGCAGGTCGCGCTGGTCAGCCAGGTGCCGTTCACCAACAGCTCGTCCAACTCCAGCATCCGCCTGGATCCGAAGCAGAAACTGCCCACGCTCAATGCCACGCAGTACTTCGGTCAGGACCTGATCAAGACCTTCGGCGCGCAGTTGGTGGCGGGACGTGACTTTCGTCCCGATGAGTACATGGACTACGACGCCGTGATGCGCAACGTCGATCTGGTGCGGAACCGGACTCCATCGGTCATCATCACCAGCGAGCTGGCTGAACGGCTGTGGCCGGGGGAGTCCGCGCTGGGCAAGCGGCTCTACTTCGCCGACATCGGCGTGCGTGTGATCGGCGTGGTCAAGTCGCTGATCCGTCCCTCGCTGTTTCTCGGCGACGATGCGGCGCAATGGTCGATGGTGTTTCCGTTACGCATGAATACCGACAATGCGAGTCGGTATGTCTTGCGTACGGATCCACGGGATCGCCAGCGAGTGCTGGCTGCGGCGGCGACAACGCTGCGCAAGCTCGATCCGCACCGCATCATCCTGAAAAAGAGGACGCTCGACGAGATCCGTTCGGATTTCTTTCGCAATGACCGCGCCATGGCTGGCACGCTGCTGGGCGTGATCATTGCACTGCTGACGGTGACCGCGCTGGGCATCGTCGGCCTGGCCAGTTTCTGGGTGGCGCAGCGGCGTCGCACCATCGGTGTGCGACGCGCCCTCGGCGCCACGCGCAGCAACATTCTGCGTTATTTCCAGACCGAGAATTTCGTGTTGGCGACCATTGGCATCGCTATCGGCATGATGTTGGCCTGGGGCATCAATCTGTTTCTGATGCAGCACTACGAATTGCCTCGTCTGCCCTGGTTTTATCTGCCCGTCGGTGCGGTGGCACTGTGGCTGATCGGTCAGCTCGCCGTGCTCGGCCCTGCCTTGCGCGCCTCGAACGTGCCGCCGGTGGTGGCGACGCGCTCGGTGTGATTCGGCTAGGTAAGAAAACGGCATGACGATGTTCACGTATTACCTGGAACTGGCGTGGAGGCGTTGTCGCCAGAATGTGCCCATCGTATTGCTGGTGGTGCTGACTATGGCCATTGGCATCGCCTCGTGCATGACCGCAACAACTATTTTCGCGGCGCTGTCGGGCGAGCCACTTCCCGGCATCAGCGATCATCTGTACGTGGTCACCATGGATTCGCGCACGCAGGGCGATGCGAATGATGCGGCGTACGATACGCCGCAGAGTCTCCTGAATCTGCGCGATGCAAAGGCACTGGTCGACGCGCACCACGCAGACAGTCAATTTGCGCAGGCGCAGAGTCTGGCCCAGGTGTCCACGACCGATGGCAAGCACTCGGACCGGGTTATCGGCCTGCTCGGCTACGGTTCTCTGCTGTCGACGCTAGGCGTGCCGTTCCGCTATGGACGGCCGTGGACCGAGGCTGAGCAGACCGCGCACGCGCCTGTAGTGGTGATTGATGCCACCCTGGCCGAAAAGTTGTTCGGTACCAGCGATGCCGTCGGGCGCAGCGTCACCATGGGGACCGGAACATTCCGCATCATTGGCGTGACCGCTCCGTGGAAGCCGCGGATGCAGTTTCTCGGTCTGACTCAGAATGCGGGGAACCTCCTCGGTCAGGATATGCAGTTCTACGCGCCGGTCGGTGCCGCACTGGACCACGGCGTGGGGCCGCTCAATACGGGGAAGTGCGCGAAGAGCGCGCCAGTCGTCAATTTTCAGTCCACGCATGTCACCCACTGCCGCTGGATCGAGGTATGGGTGTCGTTGGACGCCCCGGCTCGGGCATCTGCCTACCGGGTTTTTCTTACGCATTACGCGCAAGCCCAGCATCAGGCCGGGCGTTTCGTGCAGGAGCCGAAGCCGAGACTGTTTGGGACGCAGGCCTGGATGGACCGCCTCAAGGCGATTCCGGGCGATGTGGGCCTTAACGTAGTGCTGGCGGGTGGTTTCCTGCTGCTGTGCATGATCAATGTCGCGGGGCTGCTGGCGGCGCGCTTCCTCCGTCGGCAGGGGCACGTGGCCATCCGGCGTGCGCTCGGTGCCTCACGTCGTCATGTGTTCATGCAGCACCTGGTCGAGGCCGGTGCCCTAGGCATGGCCGGTGGCGTGCTGGCCTTGCCGCTGACATGGCTCGGACTGTGGGTCGTCCGCATGCAGCCGGTGGCCTATGCGGCCGCGGCGCAGTTCAGTCCGGGCGTCTTCGCGATACTGGCTTTGCTTTCGTTGCTCGTGGGGCTGGCGGTCGGAATCCTCCCGGCGTGGCGTGTGTGTCGGCAGCCGCCAGCGCTGCAGATCAAGCTGGCTTAGGAGAGCCTCGTGCGACACCTTCTCGCTCCATTGCTTCGTCACCGGCTGATGCCGTTTCTAGTCGTGCTGCAGGTCGCGCTGGCCTGTGCCATTGCTTGCAATGCGCTGTTCCTCCTGCAGCAGCGTCTGAAACCGATTCTCACGCCCGATGGCATCGGTGAGCCGAGCCATTTGATCATTGCCTCGAAGATTATCTCGCGCGGGAAGCCCTGGGAAACCAGCCGGCTGCGCGATACCGAACGCGCCCTGCGCGGTTTGCCCGGTGTGGCGTCCGTCAGTGTGGCGGGTTCCCTGCCCATGGTGACCAATGCCCGCATGAACGGACGCGTTCAAGGTGTCGGACACGGGACGCGCGCGGATACGGCCATGTACATCGGCGATCACCTCGTCAAGACGCTGGACCTGAAGCTGGTGGCCGGGCGCGATTTCACTGCCGAGGAGGACGCGGTGCGCAATCACGGCGTCGGCATGCGCCAGGATGGGCCGGTCATCCTGACCCGCTCGCTGGCCGACAAGCTCTTCCCGGACCAGAAGGCCGTGGGGCAGACGTTGCAATTGGGCGACAAGCATCCGGCCGTGCGCACGGTCGTCGGTGTCGTCGCGCACCTGATGCGCAACGACTTCGGCGGCGGAGCGCATCGCAATCTCGACCACGCAATGCTTTTCCCGAGCATTCCTTCGGCCTGGCCGTTGCCGTCCATCGGGATTCGAGTTGCTGCCGGAGCGGATCCGCAGCAGGTGCGCAAGCAGGCGGAGAACGTCATCCAGCGCATGCTGGGAGACGGCATGGTACGGGGCATCGATCCGGCCTACGACATGTACGGCGCACTGCGTGATCAGGCTCTGGCGAGGTATCGGGCGTCGGTCTGGTTGCTGGCCGGAGTGTGTCTGGTCGTGTTGATCGTCACTCTGGCCGGGATCATGGGATTGACCGCGTACTGGGTACAGCAACGTACGCGGCAGATCGGTATTCGGCGCGCGCTGGGTGCGACGCGCCGGAGCATCCTGCGGGATCTGCAGGCGGAAAATTTCCTACTTGTCGGCTTCGGAAGCTTGCTCGGCCTGATGGCGGCTTACGGCGTGAATTTGTGGCTCATGCATCACTACGAATTGCCACGCCTGCCGTGGAGCTATCTGCCGGTGGGTGCGGTGCTGCTGCTCGTGCTCGGGCAACTGGCGGTGTTGTCGCCGGCCTTGCGCGCTGCACGTGTGCCGCCGGTGGTGGCGACAAGGAGCGTGTAAGGCATGGCCAAGGCATGCTATGCACTGCATCTGGCCTGGCGCGGCATGCGCCGGCATCCGCGCACCAGCGTGATGGTGGTGGCCGTGATGGCACTGGGGCTGGCCGCATGCATGAGCGTGCTGGCGATCTTTCACGCCCTGACGGCCGACCCGGTGCCGGGGCGGAGCGGGCAGACCCAGACGATTATCTTTCCCGCCAAAGGTCAGAAGCTGGAGTCGATCGAGGCGCTGATGCCCGTTGGCCCGGTGCAGCAAGTCGTCGATCGCCTGCCGGATCTTCCGGTCGCGGCGGTGGCGAGCGGCACGACGCGCGTGCGACCGTCGTCCGATCCGTCCAGAAAGAGTGAGTCGGACACGGCCGTGATGTTCGCGACGGCGCGAATCCCGAAGGTCTTCGGCATCTCGTTGCTGCGTGGGCATTGGTGGACCGCCGCCGATGATCGCAATGGCGCGCCGGTGGCCGTGATCGGTATCGATACCGCGCGGCGTTTGTTCGGTACGGACGATGTGCTGGGCAAGAGCATCCGTCTCGACAAGAAGCGTTTCCGAGTGATCGGCGTGCATGCCGCGTGGCGACCTGCGCTGAAGTTCTACTCGCAGCGTGGCGGGCAATATGCGCGTGACATGGCGGGAGTAATGGTGCCGCTATTGTCCGGGGATGGCGTCGACGTGCAGATGTACGGGATGAGCTGCCCGCTGTCGCAGCTCACCGACAAGTGGAAACAGTGCCGTTTCAGTCAGCTGTGGTCGTACGGACTCGACGCCGGGCAGCGACAGCGATTTCTGAGTGTTGCCACGCAGGTCGTGCAGGGCTTCTACAAGCCGCCGCCGGGCGTGACGCCGATCGCGTATCAATCTCGTTTGCTGAATGTGCGTGAATGGTTGATCCTGCAGCACACGGTACCCGACAGCGTGCGCGCCTACGTCTGGGTGGCGCTCGCGTTCCTTGCGCTGTGCCTGCTCAATGCGGCCGGCGTGCTGGCTGCTCGATTCTTGCGTCGCGGTGCGGAGCTGGGCGTGCGGCGTGCGCTTGGCGCTTCGCGCCGCGACGTGTTCGTTCAGCACCTGATCGAGTCCGGCAGTCTGTCGATGGTGGCCGGGGTGATCGCGCTCCCGCTGATGCTGGGCGCGTTTTCGCTGATGCGCGCGCAGAACATCCCGTACGGCGATCTGATCCGTTTCAACGTGAGCACGTTCCTCGCGTTGTGCGTCGCCACGCTGGTCACCGGCCTGGCGGTCGGCGTGTACCCGGCATGGCGCGCCGCGGTGGTGCCGCCGGCGCTTCAGGTCAAGCAGAACTAGGAGGCGGTATGAGCGGAATGCTGATGCTCAAGACCATGAAACGTCATGGATTCATACCGCTGATCGTGATCGCGCAGGTGGCGTTCGCGCTGGTGGTTCTGGTCAATACGGGCAGCTTGCTGCGGCAGCAGTTCGCACCGATGCTGGCCGCTTCCGGCGTGCCGGCCGGCGAAGTGCTGATCACGCATCAGCTGAATGCGCATGACAGCGATCGATCTCACTGGTCGTATGCGGACCTGCGCACCGCCGAGCGTGCGATACGCGCGATGCCGGGTGTGATCGCCGTCAGTGGCGGCATGGGAACACCCATGACGGTCGATCGCATGTTCCTGCACAACACGCTCAGCAACGCCCGGACCGGCCAGAACGCGGGTGCGGACATGTTCGCGGGCGATCATCTGGTCGGCGCGCTGGGCCTGCGTGTCGTGCGAGGTCGGGATTTCGATGAGTCCGACTACGTGACCGGCGGATTCATGGATATTTATCGGCAAGTGCGCACTGTCGTGATCACGCAAACGCTGGCGCACCGGCTGTTTCCCGGAGGGCATGCGGTAGGCCAGGGGCTGTGGTTGTCGCGCAAGCCATCCAAGGACAGGGACCCTCTGCGCGTGGTCGGCGTCGTCAATGACACGTTGGACAGCAATATGGCTGGAGGCCATGCACATAATCTGCTGCTTCTGCCGTTCCGCATGAATGGATTCGGTCAGGTGAGTTTTCTGGTGCGCGCCAAGCCGGCGCAACGTGACGCCGTGATGAAGCGGCTGCCCGCCGTGCTCGGACAGGCGTTGGGCATGCACGGCGCGCAGGCCGTCAAGGTCGAGCGTTACGAGGACGCGCGCGCGGCGAGGTTGCATGGCAACGCGGTGACTTCCTGGCTGCTGTTGGCGGTGCTTGCGACAGTTTCCGTCGTGGTGGTGCTTGGCATCACTGGCCTCAGTGGTTTCTGGGTGCAAAAGCGCACGCGTGAGATCGGCATCCAGCGCGCGCTGGGCGCACGGCGCGGCGACATCCTGCGGCAGTACCAGTTCGAGAATCTGCTGGTGGTATGCGTCGGTGCGGCGCTGGGCGTGTTGTTGGGGCTGATCGTGGCCGAATGGCTGCGTATGCATTTCGAGCTGACCTCGCCGCCGTTGATGGCATGGACGGTCGGTGCGCTGGTGCTGGTGATGTTCGGTCAACTGGCCGTGCTCGGACCAGCGCTGCGTGCTTCGCGCGTGCCGCCGGTGGTGGCCACCCGAGGCGCGTGAGCCGTCTACGCTTTTTTCTCATGCTTTTGGAGCAACCATGAAAATCCTGATTGTCCTGCTTGCGGTCGTGACGACTCTGGCGTCCGGTACGACTGCATACGCCGCCAGCGCCGCGAACCAGGCGGAGGCGTCGACGATGACGCGAGCCAGGGCCGTCGCCATCATCGCCGCCAATCAGAAAATCGTGTCGCCGCGCGGTATCGATGAAACCGTGAAGGTGCACATCGGCGGTATCGATCAGTGGCTGTCGATTCACGGTCGTGACACCCGCAACCCGGTGCTGCTGTTCCTGCATGGCGGGCCGGCGTCGCCGGACATGCCGCTGGCGTGGACGTATCAGTCGCCGTGGTGGGACTACTTCACCGTGGTGGACTGGGATCAGCGTGGGACGGGCAAGACCTATGCCTCCAACAGCGAGGCGAAGATGGCGCTGGGCATGAACATCCAGGATATGACCGACGATGCCGCGCAGGTGGTGCAGTACCTGCGCAAGCGGTTCGGCAAGCGCAAGATTTTCCTTCTGGGGCACTCGTGGGGCACGGTGCTGGGCGTGCGTCTCGCGCAGCGACATCCGGATTGGTTTTACGCGTACATCGGCGTCAGTCAGGTCGTCAATGCCCGCTCCAACGAGCGCGAAGGCTATGCATTCGCGCTGCGCGAGGCGAAGAAGCACGGCAATGCCGAGGCGGTGAAGGCGCTGCAGGCCATCGCACCGTATCCGGGGCCGGAGCTGACGCTCCAGCGGGTCGCGCTGCGCAGCAAGTGGGAGTCGTATTACGGCGGCATGGCCTGGGGACGGAAGAATTTCGCCTATGACGCGAATGCCTGGCAGTTGTCGCCGGACTACAGCGAGAAGGATCTGGCCGCGATCGGAAAAGGCAGCATGTTTTCGCTGAAATACCTGCTCAAGCCATTGCTGGGTGTGAATTTCGACGCAGTCACGCAGTTCCGCTGCCCGGTGATCCTGTTCGTCGGCGCGCACGACGAGACCACCTCGCACATACTGGCCGAGCAGTGGTTCGCCAAGCTGCATGCGCCGTACAAGCGCATGGTGATCTTTGCCGATTCGGCGCACATGGTGATGGAGGAGCAGCCGGGACGATTTCTGGTGCATTTGGTCGACGATGCTTTACCGCTGGCGCGGAAAGCCGGTGACGCCGCGCCGGCGGAAGTCGAGACGGGAACGGGTGTGTCGGCTCGATGACGCGAATCCGGGTGCGATTGCGCGGTAAGATGGCAACGCTTTCGCGCTTTGGCGCATCCAACCAGGTATGCATCGGAGCAAAATGAGAACTGTCCTTATCATTGACGACAATCCGGCCGTCGGCGAGGCGCTGTCGCTGCTATTGTCGCTGCACGATATCCGCCCGCTGACCGCGCTCAATCAGCGTGAAGGACTGGCTGTGCTGGCCCGCGATCGCGTGGATGTGGTCATCCAGGACATGAATTTCAGCGCCGACACGACCTCCGGCGAGGAGGGGGTGGTGCTGTTCCGCTCCATTCGCGAGCAGCACCCGGATCTGCCGGTGATCCTGCTTACGGCCTGGACGCACCTTGAGACCGCCGTCGAGCTGGTGAAGGCCGGCGCGGCCGATTACATCGCCAAGCCGTGGGATGACAGCAAATTGCTGACCACGGTCGAGAATCTCCTGGAATTGTCCGAATCCACGCGTGAGGTCAAGCGCACGCGTCATGAGCGACGTCGCCACCAGGCGCAACTGCTGGATCGCTACGACCTGGATGGCATGGTGTTCGCTTCCGAGACCACCGGGCGTACGGTCGAACTGGCCTGTCAGGTGGCGCGCTCGGATGTGCCGGTGCTGGTGACTGGCCCCAACGGCGCCGGCAAGGAGCGCATCGCGCGTATCGTGCATTTGAATTCCCCGGTGCGCGAAGGTCCGTTCGTGGCGGTCAATTGCGGTGCGCTGCCGGGCGAGCTGATCGAGGCCGAGCTGTTCGGTGCGGATGCCGGGGCCTATACCGGCGCGACCAAGGCGCGCGAGGGCCGCTTCGAGATGGCGGACGGCGGCACGCTGTTCCTCGATGAAATCGGAAACCTGCCGCTTTCGGGACAGGTCAAGCTGCTGCGCGTGCTGGAAACCGGGCAGTTCGAGCGGCTGGGGTCGGGCCGCACGCGAAGTGCACAGGTACGCGTCATCAGCGCCACCAACGCCGACCTGAAATCGATGATCGCCGAAGGTCGTTTCCGCGAGGATCTGTACTACCGCCTCAATGTGATCGAAGTGAATCTGCCACCGCTGTGCGAGCGCAGTGACGACATCCTTCCGCTCGCCGAGCATTTCCTCGACGGTCGTGCCGAGTTGTCCGACGAAGCACGCGAAGCGCTGACTCTGCACAGCTGGCCGGGCAATGTGCGCGAACTCAAGAACGCGATCGATCGCGCCTGTCTGTTGGTGCATGACGAACCGATCACCCCCGGGCACTTGAATTTGCCCGAGATGGATGATGCGGTACCGACGTGGCGCAATCTCGACGAACCCAGCCGCGACGCTGTCAAGGACGCGCTGGTTCAGCATGCCGGCGTGATCAGCCGCGCGGCGCAGACGCTGGGTCTTTCCCGTCAGGCGCTGTATCGACGCATGCAGCGCTACGGAATCGAGACGTGATGGCGCGCTTCATTCAGAGCACATGCGCATGCAGATGAAGTCGCTGCAGGGTCGAATGGCGTTGCTGGCCGGCCTTGCCACGCTGACGGGAGCACTGGTGTACGCGGGGGTGACGCATTGGCCGTTGCCGCAGTTGATCGGCGCCGCGGCCGCATTGCTACAGGTGCAGATCGAAACAGGTTGGCTGCGTACGCCCTGGGGCGGTTTGCTGGCGACGCTGCTGCTGCTGGTGCCGATCGCGGTATGGCTGGGCAGTCGTCTGACGCGCCCTTTCCTGCGGCTTCTGCGCGCTCTGGAGGGAGCAGTGGTCAGTTACCGCGACGGTGATTTCGGTTTCTCCATCGCCACGCGCCGCCAAGACGAGATCGGCGACCTCATCCGCATGCACAATCAACTGGGGCAGACGCTGCGTGAGCAGCGCCAGCATCTGGTGCAACGGGAGCTGTTGCTTGACACAGTGGTGCAGAAGACACCGGTGGCGTTGATTCTCACCGACAATCATCGGCATGTGACGTACGCCAACATCGCTGCACGGCAACTCTTCAACGAGGGAAAGTCGCTGGAGGGCGAGCATTTCGACAGTCTGCTCGATAGCGGCTCGGAGGTCTTGCGCGAAATCGTGCAGAGCGGTCGCGATGCCTTGTTCCCGATCGAGATGGACGGGGCCGAGGAGACCTTTCACGTCTCGCAGCGCGCGTTCCGTCTTCAAGGGCGACCGCATCATCTGTATCTTTTTCGCCGCATGACACGCGAACTTTCGCGGCAGGAAGTGGCGACCTGGAAGCGCGTCATCCGCGTCATCAGCCATGAGTTGAACAATTCGCTGGCGCCGATTTCCTCGCTGGCGCACTCCGGTGCCGAGCTGGCTCGCCGTGGCGATCATGGGCGTTTGCCGGGCGTGTTCTCGAGCATCTCCGAACGTGCCAAGCATCTTCATCATTTCATCAGCGGATATGCCGACGTGGCGAAGCTGCCGGCACCGCGCATCGAGTCTGTGGCCTGGGCCGGTTTCATCGAAGCGCTGGCGTTGCACTGCACTTTTCGTTTGCGCGGCGAACTGCCCGAGCGAGATGGATATTTCGATGCGGGGCAGGTCGAGCAGGCGCTGATCAATCTGATCAAGAACGCACACGAGTCGGGTACGGATGAAGATGAAGTGACGTTGTCCATCGCTGAGGTCGGTTCTTACTGGCGCATCGAGGTGGCCGACCGAGGTCCGGGCATGAGTGAGGCCGTGCTGTCTCAGGCGTTGTTGCCGTTCTATTCGACCAAACGTTCCGGGACCGGCCTGGGACTGGCACTGGCTCGTGAGATCGCAGAGGCCCATGGTGGGCGATTGAGCCTGAATAATCGACGTCGGGGCGGTTTGCGGGTCACGCTATCGTTGCCGATGAACGAGACCTGAGGCGGTATCCGCGACGACGGATTCCATACCCGGTCGCGTGACACGATCCCCTATACTCCGCCAATTACGGGGTCGATCCGAAGGTGCAGTGATGGCACAGCCGAGCGTGCCCAAAGGGGCGGTGATGTCTTGCCGAGTGCAGAGATGGAGTGTCGTGGCCACACTTCGGTCCGGATGGAGGTATGCATGACGGGGCCGGAGCTTCCCGCCTTCACCACGACGGCGCTCAATACGCGCATCGCGTTCGTGATCGAGCTGACTCGGCGCCTGCACCAATACGGTACGGCTGCACCACGTCTGGAAGACGCCGTCAGCAGTGCGGCGTTGCGGCTTGGTCTGCGTGCGGAGGTCTGGTCCAGTCCGACGGCCATCATTCTCTCTTTTGCCGATCAGGCGCAGGGCGACGATGCCATCGCACAGGTGACACAGGTCATCCGGATGCCACCGGGTGACGTCAATCTGGCGCGGCTGTGCGAAGTGGACGCGATCGCCGACGGGGTGACCGAAGGGCGCATCGATCTCGAAGAGGGCGCGCGACAGTTGCGGCAAATGTCCAAGCCGCTTTCGCGCGCGCAGAAACTGGGTATGGTGTTCGGTTTTGCGCTGTCGGTGTTTGGCTTCGCGGTACTGATGCGTGGCTCCTGGGCCGATGCTGTGACCGCTTCCGTGCTGGGGGGGATGATCGGTGCAGTGATGCTCATGGCTGCACGCCACCCACGTGTCGCGTTGGCTGGAGAGGCGCTGTCCGCATTGCTGGCGGCTCTAGGTGCGAGTCTGGTGAGCGCGTGGCTCGTGCCGTTACGGGTCAATGTGGTGGTGTTGTCGGCGCTGATTGTTCTGGTGCCGGGCATGATGCTGACGGCTGCCGTGCGCGAACTCTCCGCGCAGCATCTGGCGTCGGGCGTTTCCCGCCTGTTCGGCGCATTGGCGTCGATGTTGAAATTGATTTTCGGTGCGATGGTGATTTTCGCCGGCAGTGCATGGTTCGGTCTGAAATTGCCTCTGCCGGAACTGCCTCCGTTACCTGCCTGGGTGCAATGGCCCGCCTTGGTGGCGGGCACGTTCGGTTTCGCGCTGGTCTTTCTCGCGTCGCGTCGCGATTGGATTCTGGTGGCCCTGTCGGCCATGCTGGGCTATGTCGTCGCACGCGAGGCCGGCGCCCAATTCGGTCCGGGATTCGGCGTTTTCATGGGTGGTCTGGTGCTGGGCGCAATGGGAAACCTGTACGCGCGTTTCGCACAACGACCGGGTTCACTGGTGCGGGAGCCCGGCATTATTCTTCTGGTTCCGGGAAGTGTCGGTTATCAGACGTTGGCGTACCTGGCGCAGAGGAATGTGCATAGCGGCACCGAAACCGCGATTTTGCTCGTCACGCTGCTGGTGGCGCTGGTTGCCGGTTTGTTGTTCGGCGATTTGCTGGTCGCGCCGCGCCGTTCACTGTAGCGGAGACAAAAAGAAAGCGCCGGCATGTTGCCGGCGCTTTCTAGAGCGTCCCTGACATCGGAATCCGATCATGCTGTATTACTTGATCAGCAGATCCTTTTCCTTCTTGCCGGCCTTGAGGGCGGCGTTGAACCAGCGCGGGCGCTTGCCACGGCCGGACCAGGTCTGGGTCGGGTCGTCCGGGTTGCTGTACTTCGGCGGCACCTTGCCAGTGCTGCGACGGCCACGGCGGGCGGCACCGCGTGCACCGAACACTTCTTCGAACGTGAAACCTTCGTCCTTGAGAAGCTTGGTGACTTTGTCACGTACCTTTACCAGCTTTTCCTTTTCCAGCTCCTGCTTACGCTGTTCGGCCTTGTTGATCAGGTCGTTTAGCTGGTTCTGGTTGAGCTTCTTGATATCGACGGCCATAAATAACTCCGATTTCAGTGGGGGGGCAGTTAACGTTGCAGAACATAAGCCGTTGTGCAGGCGAATTCTGCCGTATTTAATGGGTTATTGCAAAAATGCTTCAGGGTCAGGTGCGTCTTGTGGGCAATTATTTGAAACTCCTCACGTTGGGGATTTTCAAATAATTGCCCTTCGTGTCGACTCATGGAGTCGATGGATGCATCCACGCGGATTAATCGCCACGCGCAAAAACCAAAGGCTTGATCTTTGCAGGAGGTCTCGGGCGGCGATTCGATTATGCGTCGCTTTGGCCGCAAAATACCTGTAGTAATTCGGCATGACTCAGTGCGCGATTTTCGGTGTCGCGACGATGGCGATATTCGTACGTGCCCGCCTCGAGTCCGCGCTCGCTGACCACCACGCGATGCGGAATACCGATTAGTTCCATGTCGGCGAACATCGGTCCGGGGCGCAGACCGCGATCATCCAGCAGTACGTCGATACCGTGACTGCGGAGTTCGTCGTAGAGCGCTTTCGCCGCATCCTGCGCCTTCGTCCCATTACGCGATCCGATGACGCAGATCGCGACTTGCCACGGCGCCATCGGTTCCGGCCAGACGATGCCGCGTTCGTCGTGATTCTGTTCGATGGCGGCCGCGACGATGCGGCTGACACCGATGCCGTAGCAGCCCATGAGCATGGCGCGCGCCTTGCCGTTCTCGTCGAGAACGGTGGCGTTCATGGCTTCGGCGTAACGTCCGCCGAGCTGGAAAACATGACCGACTTCAATGCCGCGCGCGATGTGCAGGGTGCCCTCGCCATCCGGAGACGGATCGCCGTCGACGACCTTGCGCAGATCGGCGATCCGCGTGATGCGTGCGTCGCGGACCCAGTTGGCGCCGGTGTAGTGCGTATCGACGGCATTGCCGCCACAGACGAAATCGGCCAGCACGGCAGCACTGCGGTCGACGATCACGGGGATGTCGTCGGGTAGCCCGACAGGACCAATGAAGCCGGGACGCGTGCCCGTGGCCTTGAGGATCTCGGCCTC
The DNA here is from genome assembly GCF_012395255.1 of Oleiagrimonas citrea. Lineage (GTDB taxonomy): Bacteria > Pseudomonadota > Gammaproteobacteria > Xanthomonadales > Rhodanobacteraceae > Oleiagrimonas > Oleiagrimonas citrea. Next base: position 46,908 of record NZ_JAAZQD010000002.1, on the reverse strand, counting down.
GTCGGCGAGCACGGCGGCGCCGGGAAGCTCTTCCAGCTTGGCGGCCTTGATCTCGTTGATCTCGTGGTCGCCGCGCACGCACAACGCGACCAGCCCTTCTTCGCCGCGCACCAGGATGGTCTTCACGCACTGATCCGGTGACACGGACAGAAAGGTGGCGACTTCATCCATCGTCTTGCGTTCGGGGGTGTCCACGCGCGCGAGGTCCGCGGTCGCAGCGGGGCGTTCGGCCTCGGGGGGCATGGCTTCGGCCAATTCGACGTTGGCCGCGTAATCGGATCCGTCACTCCAGGCGATGGCGTCCTCACCGGATTCCGCCAGGACCTGGAACTCGTGACTGGCGTTGCCGCCGATGGCGCCGGTGTCGGCCTGCACCGCACGGAAACGCAGGCCCAGGCGCTCGAAGATCCGCACGTAGGCGCTGTACATGACCTTGTAGGTCTCGGCCAGCGACTCTGGCGTGATATGGAAGGAGTAGGCGTCCTTCATCATGAATTCGCGTGCGCGCATGACGCCGAAACGCGGGCGGATCTCGTCGCGGAACTTGGTCTGGATCTGGTAGAAATTGATCGGAAGCTGCTTGTAGCTCTTCAGTTCCTGGCGCGCGAAGTCGGTGATGACTTCCTCGTGCGTGGGGCCGTAGCAGTATTCCTGCTCGCGACGGTCCTTCAGCTTCAGCAGCTGGCCGCCGAACTTCTCCCAGCGCTGGGTTTCTTCCCACAGCTCTCGCGGTTGGATCGAGGGCATCAGCATCTCGATGGCGCCGGCGCGGTTCATTTCCTCGCGCACCACGGTTTCGACCTTGCGCAGTACGCGCAGGCCCAGCGGAGTCCAGGTGTAGATGCCGGCCGCAAGCTTGCGCACCATGCCGGCGCGAAGCATCAGGCGATGGCTGGCGACTTCGGCGTCGGCCGGAACTTCCTTGACGGTAGCGAGGTGAAACGTGCTCAGGCGCATGCAATCGGTCCGTATCGAGTTTGGCCCGGCTGCTCACGCTTTACACGATCATCGGAATTTTCCGACCACGATCACGGGCTTGCGCGGCGAGGCGCCGGGACAGGCTGAACGGTCGATTATAGCTTCGCGCCCTCTTCCGCGATACGGGGCGGAAACCTACTTGTTGCAATAGGCGTCGTAGCGCTGCTGCTGCTGCTTGAGTTGTTGCGCGCGGAGCTTGTCGTTCACCGGGGTCGTCTTGCCATCGCTGCCCATGCGCTGAAGATTCTGGGAAGATTTCAGCAGTGTGATGTTCGAACTGAGCTGTGCGCAGAAACGTTGCAGCTGTGCGGATTTTCCGTCTTTCGCGGGACTCGGCGAAGCGGATGCATCGTTGCCGTGATCCATATTGTTCTGGGTGCGCGGCTGATCCGCATCGGCGCGCGTCTTGATGTTCTGGTACTTGACGCCCTGCGGTGGCGGGGCGTCGGAGAAATGCTGGGTCCCGTTCGCGTCCGTCCACTTGTAGACCTGGGCGCTGGCGACCAGGGGCAATGCCAGAAGCATCGTGGTGAGCAGAGTGGTCAGCGTGCCTCGCATATTGAATCTCCGTACCGGAACGATGGCGGCACGCAGGCGTGCCCCAGATACCGCAATGCATGGTACGCACAGTGTGCGGTCGGAGGGAAGTATAAACGGCGATGGACCTCTCGCGATTGTGAGCGGGCGCACCCTAGCGTGGGACCTGCGGGCCCGCAGCGTGCGCCGGCGCACGGATGCCGGCGCGAAGGCCGGTGCGGACGACGGAGCAGGGCGGCAGTCGAGGCTGCAGTCGCGAACAGGCGATGGTTTACACTGTGCGGACGCCCTATTGGAGTCGACACAAGCGCATGAGCGACACCCCTACCGTCCGCCCGCCGCGCCATCGCGGTATCTACCTGCTGCCGAACCTGTTCACGACCGGGGCGATGTTTTCCGGTTTCTTCGCCATCGTGTCCGGTATCGGGGGGCATTTCGTTTCGGCCTGCGTGGCCGTGTTCGTGGCGGCGCTGCTGGACAGCATGGACGGCCGCGTGGCGCGCATGACCGGTACGCAGAGCGATTTCGGCGTGCAGTACGATTCGTTGTCTGACCTGGTCAGCTTCGGGTTGGCTCCGGCGCTGGTGATGTACACCTGGTCGCTGTCCGAACTGCGTGCCTACGGTCCCGTCTGGGGCAAGATCGGCTGGGCGGCAGCCTTCATCTATGCCGCGTGCGGCGCATTGCGGCTGGCGCGTTTCAACACCCAGGTCGGCGTGGCCGACAAGCGCTATTTCCAGGGGCTGGCCAGTCCCGCGGCAGCCGCGCTGTGCATGTCCTTCATCTGGAGCATGGAGAAGGATGGCGTCAGCGGTTCGCAGGTCTGCTTCATCACTCCCTTCCTGATCGTGATCGCCGGTTTGCTGATGGTCAGCAATGTGCGCTACTTCAGCTTCAAGGCCTGGCCGAAACAGGACCGCGTGCCGTTTCTGTGGGTGATCGCGGCGCTGCTGATTCTGGTGCTTCTGGCGATCGACCCGCCGCATGTCCTGCTGGCGGTGTTCGGCCTGTATGTGATTTCCGGGCCGGTCATGACGCTGTGGGGCCGGGTCACCACACGTCGTCGTCGCAGCACGCGGCGCGGCGATCCGCCGGCGGCCTGAGTCGGAATAGGTGGCTGCGATGACGTCCCGTCACGAACGTCTGCGCGCGTTGGGCGTGACGCCGTATCGTCTGCGTTCATCACGCGACGCTGCGGCTGCACCGGAGTCGGCGCTGGTCGCTGCGGAGCCGGTGGCCGTCGGGACTGCGGCGACAAATTCATCAAATGCGGTCGTGCCCTGCGTGCTGCTGCTTCCGTCCGCGTGCTCGCCACGCACGCTGGATCTGATCGGTCGCTGCATGCATGCCTTCGGCGCCGATTTCGCGCGTGCCCCGCGCCTTGCCGTGGGCGAGTCCGGAACACTGGATACGCCGCCCGTTGCGCGCGCCTATCTGGCGTTTGGCGATGCGCAGGCCCGTGCGCTGGGCCACGTTCTTGATGCAGAGGTCATGCGCGCCGCCGAGATCGTGCTGCTCGATGCGCCGGATGCCTTGCATGCGGGCGGGGCGAAACAGCGATTGTGGCAGGCGCTGAAGGCGTTGCGCCGGCGTTTGCGCATGTACTGAGCGTTGCCCGTTCGGTTTTTTTCTGGGCAGGCGGCGTCCGGCGTCGCATAATCGCCGCATGGCCGCCGTCGTCGCTCCTAATCTCCCGCGCATCCGCATGATGCGGCGCGAGGACCTTCCCCAGGTTTCCCTGATCGAACGGGAGGCTTATGAATTCCCCTGGAGTCCGGGGATCTTCCGCGATTGCATGAAGGCCGGTCACGCCTGTTGGGTGCTGGCCTGGCCGGGAGAAGTGGTGGGTTACGGCATTCTCTCTGCTGCCGCCGGGGAAGCGCACGTGCTCAACCTGTGTGTCGATCCGCAGCATCAGGGCATGGGCCACGGGCGGCGCATGCTGCGGCGCTTGCTGGATCTGGCGCGCTGGCATGGCGCGTCGCGGGTGTTCCTGGAAGTGCGGCCTTCGAATGAAGCGGCGCACAGGTTGTATCTCGACCACGATTTCGTCGAAATCGGTCGCCGGCCGCGTTATTACCCCGCGGAGAAGGGGCGCGAGGATGCCATCGTGATGATGCACAAGCTGGCGCCCGACCAGCCCGACCAGCCCGACCAGCCCGACCAGCCCGGTTGAGCGCGTGCCGCGGTGCCGCATCCGGCTACAGAGCGGGGCGGATCTTGAACCGAATTCGGCAATCGATGCGGATTCAGCCGCGACGTGGTCCGGCGGCTTCCTGGGCCGATGCGCAGTCCAGGCACAGCGCGATGACCGGGTCCATGCGCAGGCGGGCCTCGGCGATGCATTCACCGCAGACGGCGCATTCGCCATAGCGACCCTCTTCGACACGGCGCAGCGCGGCTTCGATGCGTTGCAGGGTCTGTTGGCGCCGGCGTTGTTCGGCCAGCGCCATCTGTTGTTGTTGCAGGGCGTCCATGCGCGAAAGACGGCCGACGGCGGCCTGGTCGAGTTCAACCGTGGCGCGTGCGTCGGCCGCGCCGGCATCCTCTGCGAGCAAGCGCTGACGCAGCTCGAGCAGTTGCCGACGGGCCGCGGCGGCGTCCATCAGGCGCCCAGGCGTTGCGCCTGTTCGCGCAGGGCGTCGCGCTGCGCGCTCCAGTCGGCCAGACGCTGGCGTTCCTGCTCGACGACCTCGGCCGGTGCGTTGTCGACGAAGCGGGCGTTGCCCAGCTTGCCTTCGCACTTGGCGATTTCCTTGCCGATGCGGGCGATCTCTTTTTCCAGGCGCGCCTTTTCGGCGTCCAGATCGATCAGCCCGGCCAGCGGAATCAGCACACGCAGGTTGCCGACCACGGCTACGGCGGCCGCCGGTTCCTCTGCATTGGCGTCCAGCCACGTCGGCGTCTCGGCGCGGCCGAGGAAGGCAATCTGCGTCGCGAACTTGGCCGCACGGGCGCGATCATTGGCGTCGCCGTCGGCCAGCAGCAGCGGAATCGTCTTGCCCGGCGCGATGTTCATTTCCGCGCGGATCTTGCGCATGCCCGACAGCACGGATTTGAACCACTCGATCTCGGCGCGGGCCTCGGCATCGGCGGCGATGGCTTCCGCATCGGGCCACGGGCGATCCATCAGATGCTTCTCGTCCAGTCCCAGGCGCGGCGCGACCGACTGCCAGATTTCCTCGGTGATGAACGGAATGACCGGATGCAGCGCGCGCAGCACGGACTCGAGCACCACCAGCAGCGTGTGGCGGGTCGAGGCTGCGGCAGCCTCGTCGTCGCCCTGCAGCGCCGGCTTGGCCAGTTCCAGGAACCAGTCGCAGTACTCGTTCCAGACAAAGGCGTACAGGCTCTGTGCCAGGTGGTCGAAGCGGTAGTTGGCGAAGTGCTGTTCGGCCTCGGTCAAGGTCTGCTTCAGACGCGTGAGAATCCAGCGCTCGGCCTCGGTGACCGGTACGCCGGCGGGCGCGGCGATCTCGCCTTCGGGCAGGTTCATCAGCACGAAGCGGGCGGCGTTCCACAGCTTGTTGCAGAACGCCTTGTAGCCTTCGGCGCGACTGATGTCGAAGTTGATGGTGCGGCTGTAGCTGGCCAGCGCGGCGAAGGTGAAGCGCAGCGCGTCGGTGCCGATGGCCGGGATGCCGTCGGGGTAGTCCTTGCGGATGCGCTTCTCGACCTTGGCGCGCACCTGCGGGATCAGCAGCGACTTGGTGGACTTGGCCACCAGCGGTTCCAGTTCGATGCCGTCGATCAGGTCCAGCGGGTCCAGGGTGTTGCCCTTGGACTTGGACATCTTCTGGCCTTCGGCGTCGCGCACGATGGCGTTGATGTAGACGGTGCGGAACGGCGCCTCGCCGACGAAGTACTTGGTCGCCATCACCATGCGCGCGACCCAGAAGAAGATGATGTCGAAGCCGGTGACCAGCACCGCGCTGGGCAGGAAGATCTTGTCCTGTTCCCAGTTCGCGACGACTTCGCCGCGCTCGTTCTTCACCGGCCCGTCGGCCGGCCAGCCGAGGGTCGAGAACGGCCACAGGGCGGAGCTGAACCAAGTGTCCAGTACGTCCTCGTCCTGGCGCAGCGCGCCGACCGGCGCGGTCTGGGCGTTGGCGCGCGCATCGGCCTCGTCCTCGCCGACGAAGATGTGGCCGGCCTCGTCATACCAGGCCGGAATGCGATGGCCCCACCACAGCTGGCGGCTGATGCACCAGTCCTGGATGTTCTCCAGCCACTGGGTGTAGGTGGTGGTCCAGTTCTCGGGCACGAAGTTGATCTGACCCGAGGTGACCGCTTCCAGCGCCGGTTCAGTGATGGCCTTGCGACCGCCCGGACGGCCGTCGGGCAGCGTGTCGGAGGTCAGGTCGACGAACCACTGATCGGTCAGCATCGGCTCGATCACGGCATCCGAGCGCTGGCTGACCGGAACCTGCAGCTTGTGCGGCTTGGTTTCGACCAGCGCGCCCTCGGCCTCCAGGTCGGTCAGCACCGCCTTGCGCGCCTCGAAGCGATCCAGGCCGCGGTACTTCTCGGGCGCGCTGTCGTTCACCTTCGCGTCCAGGGTGAAGATGTTCAGCGGCTCCAGCCCGTGGCGCTTGCCGATGTCGTAGTCGTTGAAGTCGTGCGCCGGGGTGATCTTCACGCAGCCGGTGCCGAACTCGCGGTCGACGTAGTCGTCGGCGATGACCGGGATCTCGCGCCCGACCAGTGGCAGCGTCAGCGTCTTGCCGACCAGGTGCGCGTAGCGCTCGTCCTCGGGGTGCACGGCCACGGCGACGTCGCCGAGCATGGTCTCCGGACGTGTGGTGGCGATGGTCACCGTCTCGTCGCTGCCGGACACCGGGTAGCGGATCGACCACATGTGGCCGTCGCGCTCGACGTTGTTGACCTCCAGGTCCGACACCGCCGTGCCCAGCGCCGGGTCCCAGTTGACCAGGCGATTGCCGCGGTAGATCAGGCCGGCGCGGTACCACTCGATGAACACCTTGCGCACCGCGGCCGAGAGTCCCTCGTCCATGGTGAAGCGCTCGCGCGACCAGTCGGCGGCCACGCCCAGACGGCGCATCTGATTCGTGATCGTGGACCCGGACTGCTCCTTCCACTGCCACACGCGCTCGACGAAGGCCTCGCGGCCCAGTGCGTGCTTGTCGGTGTCTTCCGCCGCCAGCTGATTCTCGACGATCTTCTGCGTGGCGATGCCTGCGTGGTCGCTGCCGACCTGCCACAGCGTGTTGTCGCCGCGCATGCGCCGGTAGCGGATCAGCATGTCCATCACCGTCTGCTGGAACGCGTGACCCATGTGCAGCGTGCCGGTGACATTGGGCGGCGGCAGCAGGATGCAGTACGGATCGCCGTGACCGGTCGGCTTGAAGCAGCCGTCGGCTTCCCAGCGGTCATACCACTTTGACTCGATCTGCGCGGGTTCGAAACTCTTTTCCATGGGCGGACTCGGGCGGGCGCCGGAAGTCCGGCGCGACGAAAGCGGGAAAAGTCCGTGATTGTACGGGGCTGGGCGCGCTGGCCCAAGCGGCGGATCTCAGCCGGGTTGCATGTCCGGCAGGGCGGCTTCATCCACGCGCATGGGTGGAGTCAGGTAATGCGAGCGCTGCACCGTGCTGATGCGCCAGACGATGCGGATATACATGCCTGCAGCCAACATGGAGAGTGCCATCCCGACCATTTCGATGTTGCTGGCGATCAACAGAGCCTGCATGTCCGTGCCGACTCCTTTCAGCATGGTCGATGCGATGCGGCTGGTTGCGCTGGCGGCGATATACGTGACCCACCAGGCCAGCAGGAGTGGCGGATTCTTGATTTGAGACCAGTTTTCGGGAGCGTGGCTGGCTTTCCAGACTTCGCGCATGCACTGATACCCGAGAACCAGGTTGGCGATTGGCACGAAAAAATAGCCAACCGTCCATCCGGGCGAATAATCGAGCCCCTGAGCGCCCAGCGCGCGGGTATTGCAGGCTGAACGGTAGAGCCAGACGCAGAACAGCACGACATTCACGACCCAGAGCAGGATCAGCGTTCCGTTGAGCGTAGTTTGCAGGGTGATGAGCGCGTGTACATGCGTGCGAAGCGTCATGGTTCGCGCCGCGTCGTGTTCGAGGACACCTCGAAACAGATGCGTCGTGTACAGATCGTCGCAGAGATTGACCAGCGTCAGAACGATGGCGGCCGCGGCCAGCACGCAGGTCCAGATAGTCAGTCCACGCGTGTCCTTGAAATGGTAGTCCGTCATGCATATCCCCCTATCCTCAAGGGGATCATAGCGGAGCGCGGGTTCAGGCGCGGATGCGGCGTCCCGCTTCGTGCACGGTATCGACCAGCACCTTCACGTGTTCCGGGTCCACACCCGGCGTGACGCCGTGGCCGAGGTTGAACACATGGCCCGGATGCGGGCCGAAGGCGGTGATGGCGGCTTCGACCTCGCGGCGAATGATCTCCGGCGTGGCGTACAGGGCCGACGGGTCGAGGTTGCCCTGCAGCGCGACGTGTTCGCCGACGCGGCGACGGGCTTCGTCCAGACTGATCGTCCAGTCCAGCCCCAATCCCGCGCAGCCGGTGCCGGCCAGCGCTTCCAGATGGCCGCTGGCGCCCTTGGAGAACAGCACGACGGGCAGGTCGGCGGCGTGCGCATCGTTTTTCAGCTGCTCGACGATGCGGGCCAGATAGCGCAGGGAGCATTCATGGAACATGCCCGGCGACAGCAGGCCGCCCCAGGTGTCGAACACCATCAGCGCCTGCGCGCCGGCCTCGGCCTGGGCGGCGAGGTAGGCGGCGACGGACTGCGCCAGTGTATCCAGCAACTGGTGCATCGCATCCGGATCGTTCCAGGCCAGTGCCTTCACGCGGGCGAAATCGCGCGAGCCCTGACCCTCGACCATGTAGCAGGCCAGCGTCCAGGGGCTGCCGGAGAAGCCGATCAGCGGCACGCGACCGTCGAGTTCGCGACGGATCAGGCGCACGGCGTCCATCACGTAGCGCAGTTCGCCATCCATGTCGGGCACGGTCAGGTTCGCGATTTCGGCGGCGCTGCGCAGCGGGCGCTCGAACTTCGGACCTTCGCCGGCGACGAAGGTCAGACCCAGCCCCATCGCGTCCGGGATGGTGAGGATGTCGGAGAACAGGATCGCCGCGTCCAGCTCGAAACGATCGAGCGGCTGCAGGGTGACCTCGCAAGCCAGCTCCGGGTTCTGCGCCAGGGCCATGAAGCTGCCGGCCTTCTCGCGCGTGGCGCGGTACTCCGGCAGGTAACGGCCCGCCTGGCGCATGATCCAAACGGGGGTGGTGTCGGTCGGTTGGCGGCGCAGAGCGCGCAGGAAGCGGTCGTTTTTCAGTTCGGTCATGCGCAACAGTCCGTGCGGCGGCGCGTCAGGCCGCGCCCTGGGTGAAGACCACGCGGAAACCGCGCTTGATCTGATTGTCGCGCGCCTTCTCGAAGGCGGCGATGGCTTCCTGATCGTCGAGGAAGACTTCGCGGCGCAGCGTGGAGCGGCCGCCTTGCTTGCCCGATTCGCGCAAAAGGATCCACCCGCCGAGCAGGTCCTGGTCCAGCGTCAGCTGCACGTAGCGCGGCGTTTCGCCGGATTCCGCATTGGTCTGCATGTAGATGCGCATGAACGACAGTCTGGACGGAGCGTGGGATGTAGCCGGTCATTGTAGAGCATGGCGCGACGGCCAGCGATCCGTGCGTGCGCACCGGCTTCGTCAGGGGTGACGCGTCACCCGCGATGGTCGAGCACGGCGTGCACGTCGGCCTCCGCCACGTCCGCGACGATCTCGGCGCGACCGATGCCGCGCCACAGGACCAGGCGCAGCCGGCCGCCGAGATTCTTCTTGTCCAGGCGCATGTGTGCGAGCAGCGCATCGCTGTCGACTCCAGCAGGCGGCGTGACCGGAAGCTGCAGTGTTTGCAGCAGGTGCGCCAGACGCTCGCCGTCGGCCGCGTCGGCCATGCCCAGCCGCGCCGACAGCGCGGCCGCCTGGCACATGCCGATGGCCACGGCCTCGCCGTGCAGCAGCGTGCCGTAGCCGCACTCGGTCTCCAACGCGTGGCCGAAGGTGTGGCCGAGGTTGAGCAGCGCGCGCTCGCCGCGCTCGGTCTCGTCGCGGGCGACGATGGCGGCCTTGTGCGCGCAGCAGCGGGCGATGGCCTTGGCGATGATGGCGTCGTCGCGCGCATTCAGGGCGTCGACATGTGCTTCCAGCCAGGTCAGGAAATCCGCATCGCCGAGCGCGCCGTACTTGACCACCTCGGCCAGTCCGGCTCGGTATTCCCGGTCGGGCAGGGTGGCCAGTGTGTCGGTGTCGGCGACCACGGCGCAGGGCTGATGGAAGGCGCCTACCAGATTCTTGCCGGCTTTCAGGTTGACGCCGGTCTTGCCGCCGACCGAGGAGTCGACCATGGCCAGCAGGGTGGTCGGCATCTGCAGGAAGTCGATGCCGCGCATCCAGCAGGCCGCGGCGAAGCCGGCGAGGTCGCCGATCACGCCACCGCCGAGCGCGATCACGCAGGCGTCGCGCGAGGCGCCCATGTCGGCCAGCGCCTCGAACACGCGCTCGACGTGCGCCAGGTTCTTGAAGGATTCGCCGTCCGGAAGCGTCAGGGTTTGCGCGTGCAGGCCGTCGAGCTGCGTCATCACGCGCTGCAGATACAGCGGGGCCACGGTTTCGTTGCTGACCACCAGCGCATGGCGGCCGTGGATGCGCGGTCGCCAGGCCTCGCCGGCGTCGAGCAGGCCGGGGCCGATGAGGATCGGATAGCTGCGGTCGCCGAGACCGACTTCCAGAGTGTGAGGAGCGTTCATGTAGGTAGCGGTTGCAGGCGTTGCCAGTGTTCGTCGATGCGCGTGCGACAGCGGGTGAAGGCGCGCTGCACGCGTTCGTTGTGGCCGGGAATCGCCAGTTCGGCAATCTCGGCGTAGAGCGGATTGCGGCGTTCGGCCATGTCCTGGAGGCGTTGCAGTCGGTCGACGCCGGCCAGCAGCGGCCGCGCGCGGTCGTACTGCAGGCGCTTGAGTTGCTGGTCGACGCTGGCCTGCAGCCAGATCACGAAGCCGCGGCGGCGCAGGTGCTCGCGGCTTTCCGCGGACAGGATCGCACCGGCGCCGGTGGCCAGCACCACGCCCGTGCGGCGGCTACACTCGTCGAGAATGATGGCTTCGCGATGTCGGAAGCCGGCCTCGCCCTCGATCTCGAAGATGGTGGAGACATCGACGCCGGTGTGTTCCTCGATCTCGCGGTCCAGGTCCAGGAAGGGCAGGCCATAATGGTCCGCAAGACGCCGCCCGATGGACGTCTTTCCGGCACCGGACGGGCCGATCAGGAACAGGTTCGACGAAGGGTTCATGTGACGATGCTAGCAGCCTCCGGAAAGGGACAGGATAGCCGTTCCGCGCGTGTGCTGATCGCCGGCTGCGGCGATGTCGGCAGCCGCGCGGCGTGTGTGTTGCGGGAGGCCGGGGCGGAGGTATTCGGTCTGCGGCGTTCGTCGAAACCGTTGCCCGCGGGTGTCGAGGCGATTCGCGCGGATCTGTCCGATCCGGCCAGCCTGGCCGCGTTGCCGGAGAACATCGATCGACTGGTGTATCTCCCCACGCCGGACAGCCGCACGCCGGAGGCCTACCGGCGCGTGTTCGTTGACGGTCTGGAACGGCTGCTCGACGCGCTCGACACGGCGACGCTGCAGCGCATCGTGTTCGTGTCCTCCAGCGCCGTCTACGGCGATCACGGCGGCGATTGGGTCGACGAGAAAACGCTGCCGCAGCCACCGGGCTTCAACGGTGAGATTTTGCTGGAGGCAGAGCGTCGACTTGCGGCGCGTGGACTTCCTGCGACGGTGTTGCGTCTGGCGGGCCTGTACGGGCCGGGGCGTGACGGGTTGCTGCGCCGATTGCGTGCGGGCACGGCGCGGGTGCCGACCACGCCGTTCTGGGCCAATCGCATCCATGTCGAGGATGCGGCGGCGGCGATCGTTCATCTGCTTTCGCTGGATACGCCCGAAGCGCTGTATCTCGGCGTCGACGACACGCCGCTCACGCTGGACGTGCTGTACGGCTTTCTTGCCGAGCAGCTCGGTGCACCGCCGCCGCCGACCGGCGATGCGCCTGCGGGCATCGGCAACAAGCGGCTCTCCAACGCGCGCTTGCGCGCCAGCGGTTTTGTGCCATGCTGGCCCGACGCGCGCCGGGGCTACTCGACGCTCATCTAGGCGCGCGGGCAGACGTTCCACGGAGCGGGGGGATTCCGGCGGCTCGCCTTATCGCGCGGGCCGTTCCGCACGGGTAGGAGCATCGCCATGCAAGTCGCCAAGATCATCGAGTTGAGCGCATCCTCGCCGAACGGCATCGAGGATGCCGTGCAGAGCGGGTTGAAGAAGGCTTCCGAGTCGGTCAAGGGCATCCAGGGTGCCTGGGTGAACGACATCAAGTGTGTCACTGACTCGGGCGGAACGATCAAGGAGTGGCGCGTGAACATGCGCGTCACCTTCGTCGTCGACTGACCGCTTTTTCCCGGAACGAGATCACGCGGCGCGCAGCATCCAGAGCGATCACGATGTCCGCGCGCGGCGGCAGCGTGCGCAGAGCGTGTCGGCTGAGGCGTTCGTAGTGCTGCATGAAACGCCGCAGCGCTGTCGTGTTCATGGCTTGCGGCGCGCCTCGCGCGCGCAGCGGCGCTTCGGCCTGGGCGCGCCAGCGGCAGACTGTGGGCCAGTCGGGTGCCTGCAGAAGGATCAGAGCGTCCAAACGCTTCCACAGATCCTGCATGGCTTCGAGCGAATCGTTCGCGTAGCGACGCCAGCGACCATCGGCATCTTCGTCGCGTTCCAGCGCGTTCATGGACGTGCGCAGTGCCGCGTCCGATTGCGCGGGCACGCCGATGCACCAGCCTTCCAGCACGATCAGGCGAGGCGGCACGCGCACGCGAGGCCAGCGCGAGGGAGGGCGGCGCGTGTCGCGGCCCTTGTCGAAGCGGGGCAGCGCCACCGGGCGGTTCGCCGACGCCTCGGCCAAGGCATCCAGGGTGGTCCGCAGCAGGTCGAGGTCGTGGGTGCCGGGAACGCCGCGCGTGCGCAGCAGCGAGTGCACCCGCGCGGCCCGTTCCCGGCGTGCGCGACGTCCCAGGTAGACGTCGTCGAGCGAGAGGGTCTGTGCCGGCCAGCCGCGACCGCGGGCCTGACGCACCAGCGCGGCGGCGAGCATGCTCTTGCCGCTGCCCTGCAGGCCGGAGAGACCGAGCAGAAAGGGATGCCGCGCGGCAAGAATGCGGCTGGACAAGGATTTCAGCAGCCGCTGCGCGAGGGCATCGGTCGCCGTGCTAGCATCTCGCTTTGGCATCGATCCCTTCCGATGGCTGCGCGTGCTTGCCAGCATAGCCGCGCCACGTTCTCAACGATATTCGCCACTCATGCTCAACGAAGAAATTCTCGCCACCTTCCGCGGTCTGCTCGAGGAAGCGCGTGGTTCGACCGACCCCGAACCGACCGCGATGAACCTGTCCACGGCCACGCCGGACGGGCGCGTGCACGGGCGCATCGTGCTGCTCAAGAGCGTGGACGAGCGTGGTTTCCGCTTCTACACGAACTACGAGAGTGCCAAGGCCGAGCAGATCGCCGAGCACCCGCAGGTGGCGTTGACGTTCCACTGGAAGCACGTGCGCGATGGCGTGCAGGTGCGCGTGCAGGGGCGCGCCGAACGACTGCCCGAGGCCGAGTCGGACGCCTATTTTGCCGGTCGTCCGCGCGGCAGCCAGATTGGCGCGTGGGCGTCGCTGCAGTCGCGTCCGCTGCCCGATCGCGCGACCTTCGAGGCGCGGGTGGCCCAGTACGAACAGGAATTCGAGGGCCGCGACGTGCCGCGTCCGCCGCACTGGGGCGGCTACCTCGTGGTCGCCGACAGCATCGAGTTCTGGTACGCCGGCGAGTTCCGTCTGCACGAACGCGTGCGCTGGCAGCGCATGGGCAAGACCTGGACATCCAGCCTGCTGTATCCGTGAGCGACCCGTTCCCGCAACGCATCGTCTGCCTGACCGAGGAACCGACCGAGACGCTGTACGCGCTCGGCGAACAGGCGCGCATCGTGGGCATTTCCGGGTTCACCGTGCGCCCGCCGGAGGCGCGCAAGGAGAAACCCAAGGTCTCGGCGTTCACCAGCGCCAAGGTGGATCGCATTCTGGCGCTGGAGCCGGATCTGGCGATCGGCTTCTCCGACATTCAGGCTGACATCGCGCAGGCGCTCATCAAGGCCGGTGTCGAGGTGTGGATCAGCAATCACCGCAGCGTCGAGGGCATTCTCGGCTACATCCGGCGTCTCGGCGGGATGGTCGGCGTGTCCGGCAAGGCCGATGCCTACGCGGCGCGCGCCGAGGCCCACATCGCTTCCGTGCGCGAGGCTGCGGCGGCGCTGCCGCGACGGCCCCGGGTCTATTTCGAGGAATGGGACGATCCGGCCATCAGCGGCATCCGCTGGGTCGCCGAATTGATCCGGATCGCCGGCGGCGACGACATCTTTCCCGAACTCGCCGCCGAGTCGCTGGCGAAGCACCGCATCCTGGCCGATTCCGCCGAGGCGGCGCGCCGCGCGCCGGACATCGTTATCGGGTCGTGGTGCGGCAAGCGTTTCCGCCCGGAGAAGGTCGCGCAGCGGCCGGGCTGGGCGGACGTGCCGGCGGTGCGTGCCGGCGAACTCCACGAAGTGAAGTCGCCGATCATCCTGCAGCCGGGGCCGGCAGCCTTGTTCGACGGTCTGGACGCGCTGCACGCGATCATCCGGCGCTGGGCCGAGCGCAACGCCTGACGCGCCGGTTGGCGAACTCAGTCGACCGCGAACGTATGCTGGAACTGGATGTGCTGCGAAGCCGCGCCGCGCGGCGTGACGTCCAGATCGAAGCGCAGCGTGCCGCTGTGGCGGATCGTGAACGTGCCCAGATAGGAAATGCCGTTGTCGTCCTTCACTTCGCGCATCCGGATGCGCACGGGTGAACCGTTCTCGGTCATGGCCCGTGCCGTGATGTCGGCGGGCAGGCTGGTTTCCGTACCGTCCTTGCCGCGCGTGACCAGCACGTTCAGCAAACCCTGTCGGCGGTCGTGCGCGACGCCGAGCTGCTTCGCCGAAGCTGCCGGCAGGGCTGTTGCCGGCAGCGCGTTGTAGCGGATCTTCAGGTCGCCCTTCGTCCATACGCCCTTCCCGGCGATGGCTGCGAGGGGCAGCAGGCCGAGGGCGATCAGGGCCAGCGTGTTGCGTAGGCGGATGGGGCGCATGGGTGCATTCCGGTTTGCGGACGAGGCTTCATGGTACGCCGATGCGACGCGTCGGGGCGTTCAGCCGCCGAGCACCATGCGGCCGGCAAGGCCGATCAGCGGGCCGGCGACGAGGATGCGCAGCAGCATCAGGATCAGGATCGCCACCATCGGCGAGAAATCCAGGCCACCCAGTGTGGGCATGCGCCGACGCAACGGACGCATCGGAGGTTCCACCAGCTGCGCCACGAAACGCAGCAGCGGGTGGCCCGGGTCGCCGCCGAGCAGGCTGGCCAGCGACCACACGAAGATCAGCACGATATAGATCAGCAGGAACAGATCGAGCAGCTGACCGAAGCCCAGCAGCAACCAGCCTGCCGGGTTGGGCAGGCCACCGGCGAGCAGGAATTCCAGGCCCAGCTTGACCAGTTCCGCCAGCCAGGCCACCGCGATGGCCGCGAAATTGATGCGACGCCAATTGCGCAGCACGCGGCGCGCCGGCGCCAGTACCGGGTTGGTGCTGCGGTAGACGAACTGGCTGATCGGGTTGTGGAACTGCACGCCCCAGGCTTCGGCCAGCAGGCGCAGCAGGAACAGCGTGGCCACGGCCCCGAAGGCGAATTCGAGGATCAGTTGGGCGGCCTGCAGAAAGTAGCTCATGGGCGTGCGTTTCCGGAGTCAGTCAGTCGTTTTCTCGGGCCAGCGCCGCGCCGCGCTCGGCGCAGGCGTCCACGGCGCGCGCCACGATCTGGCGGATGCCGTCGCCATTGAGGCTTTCCAGCGCGGCCTGCGTGGTGCCGTTGGGCGAGGTCACGCGCTTGCGCAGTGCATCGGGCGATTCGCCGCTCTCGACCATCATGCGCCCCGCCCCCATGCAGGTTTGTGCCGCCAGCTTGCGCGCGGTCTCGCGCGGCAGACCGCGGGCCACGGCGGCGTCTTCCAGCGCCTCGACCAGCAGGAAGTAGTAGGCCGGCGCGGAGCCGGCGATGCCGGTGACGGTATCGATCTGGGCTTCGTCCTCGACCCAGGCCGTGACGCCGGCGGTCTGCAGCAGGGTTTCGGCCTGCTCGCGCTGCGTGGCGTCGACCTTTTCCGTGGCGTACAGGCCGGTCGCGCCCGCGCCGATCAGTGATGGCGTGTTGGGCATGCAGCGCACCACGGCGGTGCCCTCGCCGAGCCAGCGCTGCAGCTGGTCGGTGCGGATGCCCGCGGCGATGGAGACGATCAGCGGCTTCGCGGCGGCGACCGCCTCGGCCAGTTCCTTGCACACGCCGGGCAGGATCTGCGGCTTGACCGCCAGCACCACGATCTCGGCGTCGGCGACCGCGTCCTTGCCGTCAGCGAAGGTGCGCACACCGAAGTCGCGTTCCAGTTCCTCGCGGGCTTCCTCGCGTGGTTCGGCGATGGCGATCTGCTTCGGTTCGACGCCGGTGCCGATCAATCCTCCGACCAGGCTTCGTGCCATGTTGCCGCCGCCGATGAAGGTGATGTTCTGCATGCCGTGACTCCTCGTGTGACCGTGTTTCGACCGCCGTCGCCGCACGCATCGCCGAAGCCTTCAGGATGAGGTCGGCATGCTGCGCGACAGCGTGGAATACACCAGAGTATCTGGATTGGGGACGAGGTCCCAAATCGCATGTTGCGCTGCGGTACATCCGCGCACACACGCATCGTGCCCGTGGTTATACTGAACACATGATTCAGACCGTCGGCGTGACCGCCGGTCGACCGCCAAGAAATGTCTCCGCTAGGGGGAGTCTGCATGGACATTGCCGAACTGCTGGCCTTTTCGGTCAAGAACAAGGCCTCGGACTTGCATCTGTCCGCCGGTCTGCCGCCGATGATCCGCGTCGACGGCGACGTACGCCGCATCAACACGCCGGCCTTCGACCACAAGCAAGTGCACGCGCTGATGTACGACATCATGTCGGACAAGCAGCGTCGCGATTACGAGGAATTCCTCGAGGTCGACTTCTCGTTCGAGATCCCCGGCCTGGCGCGTTTCCGCGTCAACGCCTTCAACCAGCAGCGCGGCGCGGCGGCGGTGTTCCGTACCATTCCGTCGGAAGTGCTGACGCTGGAGGATCTGGGCTGTCCGCCGATTTTCCGCGAACTGATCGAGCAGCCGCAGGGCCTGATCCTGGTCACCGGCCCGACCGGTTCGGGCAAGTCGACCACGCTGGCGGCGATGATCGACCACATCAACAAGAACGAATACGGTCACGTGCTCTCGGTCGAGGACCCGATCGAATTCGTGCACACCTCGCAGAAGTGCCTGATCAACCAGCGCGAAGTGCATCGCGACACGCATGGCTTCAACGAGGCGCTGCGTTCGGCGCTGCGCGAGGATCCGGACTTCATCCTGGTCGGCGAGCTGCGCGATCTGGAGACCATTCGTCTGGCGTTGACCGCCGCGGAGACGGGCCACTTGGTGTTCGCCACGCTGCATACCAGTTCGGCGGCCAAGACCATCGACCGCATCATCGACGTGTTCCCGTCGGGCGAGAAGCCGATGGTGCGCTCGATGCTGTCCGAGTCGCTGCGCGCGGTCATCGCGCAGTCGCTGTTGAAGAAGGTCGGCGGCGGTCGTATCGCGGCGCACGAGATCATGGTCGGCATTCCCGCCATCCGCAACCTGATCCGCGAGGACAAGGTCGCGCAGATGTACTCGGCGATCCAGACCGGACAGCAGCATGGCATGCAGACGCTGGACCAGTGCCTGCAGGATCTGGTCAAGCGCGGCGTGGTTACGCGCGAGAACGCCCGCAGCTACGCCAAGAACAAGGAAATCTTCCGCTGATTCCACGCGTGGCCGGTGTCCCGAATCCGGCCACGTGAACGCACTACACTCGGGGCACAATCCAAGCGAGCGGGGCGCCGGCCTCGCCGCGCGGCGCAGCGACCCGCAAGGGAGCGGCGTCGAACGGCAAACCGGTTCTCGCGGGAGCCTTCATCATGGCCGAAATCGACTTTTCCTCCTTCCTCAAGCTGATGGTGCACAAGAAGGCCTCGGACCTTTTCATCACCGCCGGCGTATCGCCCTCCATCAAGGTCAACGGACGCATCGTGCCGGTGACCCAGCAGCCGCTCACCGCGCAGCAGTCGCGCGACATGGTGCTCAACATCATGACGCCCAACCAGCGCGAGGAGTTCGAGAAGACCCACGAGTGCCAGTTCGCGATCTCCGCGCAGGGCGTGGGCCGTTTCCGTGTGTCGTGCTTCTACCAGCGCAACTGCGTGGGCATGGTGCTGCGCCGCATCGAGAGCAAGATTCCGACCACCGAAGAGCTGGGTTTGCCGCCGATCATCAAGCAGCTGGCGATGACCAAGCGCGGCATCATCATCTTTGTCGGTGCGACCGGCACTGGTAAGTCGACTTCGCTGGCGGCGATGGTCGGCCACCGCAACCAGAATTCGACCGGGCACATCATCACCATCGAGGACCCGATCGAATACGTGCACAAGCACGAGGGCTGCATCATCACGCAGCGCGAGGTCGGTATCGACACCGAATCCTGGGGCAACGCGCTGAAGAACACGCTGCGCCAGGCGCCGGACGTGATCCTGATCGGCGAGGTGCGTACCCGCGAGACGATGGAACACGCGATCAACTTCGCCGAGACCGGCCACCTGTGCCTGTGCACCCTGCATGCCAACAACGCCAACCAGGCCATCGACCGTATCATCCACTTCTTCCCCGAGGATCGTCGCCAGCAGCTGTTCATGGATCTGTCGCTGAACCTCAAGGGCATCGTTGCGCAGCAGCTGATCCCGACGCCGGATGGCAAGGCGCGTCGGGTGGCGATGGAAGTCCTGCTTGGCACGCCGCTGGTGCAGGATTTCATCCGTCAGGGCGATGTGCACAAGCTCAAGGACGTGATGAAGGAGTCGAACAACCTGGGCATGAAGACCTTCGATCAGGCCCTGGTGGAGCTGTATCACGCCGGCGAGATCAGCTACGAGGACGCGCTGCGTCACGCCGACAGCGCCAACGAGGTGCGTCTGAAGATCAAGCTGTCGCAGGGCGGCGACGCCAACAGCCTCAGTCAGGGCATGGACGGCGTGGAGTTGGTCGAGTCCGAAGAAGACCGCGTGCATCGTTTCTGAGTGGCGTCGCGGACGCGCGGCCAGCCGCCGCGGAACATGAAAAAGGGCGCCTAGGCGCCCTTTTTCATGTCGAACGTGCAGCGAGATTCAGTGGCGTTGCACGTCCACATCGACGGTGATGCCCTTGTCGTCCGCATGGAACTTCTCGGCGATGTTGTCGATGTGCTCGGCCTGCTCCTTCAGCTGCTGCATGCGCTGGGCCATCTCCTGGGCCTGCTTGGCCGCGTTCGGATCCTTGTTCTGGGCGGCCGCGTGCTGCATCGGCCCAATGACCTTGTCGGTCATCGCGTCGACCCACTTGCGATACATGTCGCCGTTCAAGCGGAACGCAGCGAGTGCGCCGGCAGCTTTGCCGGAGGCCTTCATGTCGCGGGTCAGATGCTGGTCTTCACCCGTGCCGACGGCGATTGCGAGCAGATGGTCGGTCATGGCGACCCAGGCGGGTTCGCCGCCAGCCTTCTGGGTCAGGTCGGCGGGCAGCGCGACGGGCTTGCCGTCCTTCTCCAGCTTCATCTGACTCAACGGCGGCGCGGCCATCTGTGCCATGGCCAGTATGCCTTCCGGGTTGTCCGAGGCGATCAGCAGGCGTCCGGCGATCTTCGGCATCTTGCTGTCGCTGTCCGAGGTCGGCATGTCGAAACGGTCGATCATCACGCGCAGACCGCGCAGATCGTTGACCGGCGGCACGGCCGTCTTCTGCACGGCCATGCGCAGTTTGGCGAAGCCGTCATTGAGCTTGGTCAGGGCCGGGCAGGTGAATGGTTTGGCGGATACCGCATCGGCCTGTGCCATCCAGAAGGCGCGGAATTCCTTGACGGGCAGGGCGATGGCCAGGTCGAGCGGTGCCGGCGCGTTGCCGCTCAGACCGGGAAGGCCGACGTCGATGCCCGCGAACGTCTTGGCAATGTCCGGCGCCAGCGCGACGTTGACGCGGTAGCCGATATGTTCCGGTTTCAGCTTGGTCAGGCCGAAGCTGATCATCGGCATGCGCGCCGCCATGCGGTCGAAATCGGCCTTGCAGCTGGCCGGAAGCTTGGTGGCCGCGTCCGGTGAGCTGGCCAGAAGCGCCTTGAGCATCGGGTCCTTCTCGCCTGCGATCAGGGCCGGGAGCTGACGGAAATCGACGTAGCTCGCGGCGTACGGCTGATAGCCCTCGGCGTCGATGAGCTTCTTCAGCTTGCCGCTGTCCTCGATGCTCCGGGCGGGGTGCTTGAGGCCCAGCGCCAGGCGTATCATGGCTTCATCGGCGTTGGCCGGGAGCAGGGCGAGCACCGCCTGCTTGTTGCGCTCGGCGGTCAGGAACCGCAGTTTCGCGTTCTTGTCGAAGTCGGCGTACTGATAGGTGACGTTGTCCAGCGTGGCTTTCGACAACGAGGTGCCCAGCGCCTTCTCGATGCGACCGACGAATGCCTGGAACGCCGCCGGATCGCTGAGCTGGAAGCGCATGACGGGGCTCAGACCCAGGCCGTAGAACGCGGAGCGGCCATCCGGGTCCAGGCCCATGTGGCGAATGCTCTGTTCCATGGTGCGGCCGTCGAATTCATCCGCGAATACGTCGAGCAGCGCGGCGACTTTCGGGTCCTTCTCTTTCAGCTTGGCCGCAGTCTGGTGCATCTGTGCGACCTGCATCGGCAGTTGCTGATCGGCCTGCTTGTATATGGCCGCCCGTATGTCGGCATCCATGGGCTGGATGTTGGCGAGCAGATACGGCGTGTCGTTCGGCACGTACGAGAGTGGCGTGTCGGACGGCTTGTGACTGCATGCGGCGAGCGTGGCGACAAGCAGTGCGCCGCCGATCGCGAAGCGTTTCCCTTTCATGTGTTACCCCCATGGATCGAATGGTCCCTGCCCGCATTATGCATGCGGGTCATGGGACAAACAGTGACAGCCGTAATGGGCCATTCGGCCTAGCCAAGGCCCGGTGGATCAGCGTCCGAGCACCTCGGCCAGGACGGCCATGCGCACGAAGACGCCGTTGCCGACTTGTTCGAGGATGCGCGATTGGGCGCCGTCGGCCACCTCGGGTGCGATCTCAATGCCGCGGTTGATCGGGCCGGGATGCATGACCAGGCAGCCCGGCGCGGCGCGTCCGAGGCGAGCGCTGTCGAGGCCGTAGCGTTCGAAATAGGCGGCTTCATCCGGCAGCAGCGTGGCCGCCATGCGCTCCTTCTGCAGACGCAGCATGATGACCACGTCGGCGCCTTCGACGGCGGCGTCGAAATCCTCGGTGAAGTGTCCCTGCGGAACTTCGTGGGCATCCGGGAGCAGTGATTCCGGGCCGCACAAACGCAGTTCGCGCACACCCAGAGTGGTCAGTGCGTGGATGTCCGAGCGCGCCACGCGCGAGTGGCGGATGTCGCCGCAGATGGTGACGGTGAGTTGGCTGAAGTCCGGGCGATGCTGGCGGATGGTCAGTGCGTCGAGCAGGCCCTGGGTCGGATGCGCGTGGTTGCCGTCGCCCGCGTTCACCACGGACACGCCGCTCATGGCGTGACGCACCATGAATTCCGGCGTGCCGGTCTCGCGGTGGCGGACGATGATCGCGTCCAGATGCATCGCCTCCAGCGTGTGCAGGGTGTCGAGCAGGGTCTCGCCCTTGTTGGTCGACGAGCGGGCAATGTCGAAGTTGACCACGTCGGCGCCCAGCCGGCGTGCGGCGAGCTCGAACGAGGTGCGTGTGCGCGTGGACGGCTCGAAGAAGAGATTCAGCACGGTGCGGCCATGCAGCAGGTCCAGCTTGCGCGTGCCGTGCAGGCTGGCGTCGCGCATCCGGTCGGCGCGGTCGAGCAGGCGGGTGAGGCAGGCGCGGTCGAGGTGGGCCAGCGAGATCAGGTGGTGAAGACGCGTGCTCATGGGCATCCGGGCGGGCGAGGTCGGCACATTGTAGGCGTGTGCAGCGCGACTTGCAGCGTCGAGAGCGCGCTCAGTTCTCGTAGGCTCCGTGCAGCCAGTGTTCGAGGATGACCGCGGCGGCGTCGGCGTCGATACGCTGGCCGTCGCGACGGCGCCTGTGGCCGGCAGCGCGAGCATCGGCGAAGCGTCGTGCCGCCTCTTGCGAGCTGTTGCGCTCGTCGCACATGTGTGGCGTCAGGCCGTAGCGCTTGCGCAGGCGGTTGCCGAAATCGCGTGCGGTACGGGTCATCGGCTGTTCGCCGCCGTCCAGCGTGAGCGGAAGGCCGACGATCAGGTGATCGGGCTGCCATTCACGGACCAGGCGGTCGAGCTTGCTCCAGTCGGGATCGCCCTTGCGGACGTCGATCACGTCCAGCGGGCGTGCGGTGAGGGTGAGGAGATTGCCGACCGCGACGCCGATCATGCGCGTGCCGACATCGAAGCCCAGCACGCAGCTCATGCGTGGCCGGCGTAACCGGTGAGCTGCGTTGGATCGACGCCGACCAGACCGGCGGCGTCGATCCAACGTTCCTCCAGCGGCGCGTCGAAGACGATGCGCGCATCGGCCTCGACGGTCAGCCAGGCGTTCTCCATCAGTTCGTTCTCGAGCTGGCCGGGATCCCAGCCGGCGTAGCCGAGTGCGACCACGGCGCGGGACGGGCCTTCACCGGCGGCCATGGCGACCAGGATGTCGCGCGAGGTGGTCACCGACCAGGCGTCGTTGATGCGGTAGCTGGATTCCCAGTGTCCTTCGTCGGTATGCAGCACGAAGCCGCGCTCGGGCTGGACCGGTCCGCCGAGCAGAACCGGCATCTCGGCCACGCGCGGTTCGTCGCATTCCAGCTGCATCTGTGCCAGCACGTCGCCGAGGCTGAATTCGGACAGGCGATTGATCATCAGGCCGATGGCGCCATCCTCGCCGTGCTGGCAGACCATGGCCACCCCGCGCGTGAAATGCGGGTCGGTCAAGGCCGGCATGGCGATCAGGAACTGGCCGGCGAGGGTGTGTGGGCTTTCCATGGCTGCATTGTAGCGGGCACGAACATAAAGCGCGTCGATAAGACGCGTTCAATTTTCGTCGTCCGTGTCAGTGGGTCTGCAGCGTGCCGCCGTGCAGGAACTGGTAGGTGCGGGTGATGTTGAGCTCGTCGTAATGCTCGCCGGTACGTGGAATCGGTGGGAACGGCGCGGCCATACGCACAATGCGCATGGCGGCATCGTCGAGCACCTTGCGGCCGGAGCTTTCGATGACCGCAATGCGCTTGATCGAGCCGTCGCGGCGTAGCACCACAGTCAGGATCAGGCTGCCGCTGTAGCGCCCGGTGCGGGCGGCATCGGGGAAATTCAGGGTGCCGACGCGTTCGACGCGCGAGGCCCATGCCTGCATGTACGCGGCATAGGCGTACTGGCGCGTGCTGGAGTTGATGTATTTGATCTTCGGTCGTTTGGCCAGTTTCGAGCGTTCGGCCCGGATCTGCGCCGCCAGGCGCGCCATCTCCAGGCGGCGCTGGATGGCCACGCGATCGCGTTGCAGATCGGTCTGCGGGTGCGCATGCCGGTCGGTGCTGCTGGCTACGTGCTGCGGCGAGTTGCCGGTGGTGGTGATCCGGTGCGTCTGGCTGGCCTCGCTGGGTGCGGGCGCGGAGGGCTTGATCGGGCGTGGCGCGATGCCCGGGTCGGGCTTGGGCAGCGGCGTCGAGAACGGTTGCGAGGGGCGGTGCGCCTGGTCGCTCTCGCCGCCGCCCTGGTTGTTGGCCTGGGCCAGGAAGTCGGCCTTGTCCGGGGCTTTCTGGTTGGCGGTGTTGAGCAAGGTGACGTCCAGCGCCGGCAGTCGCGCCTTGGGTTTGGGGTAGGCGAAACTGATGCCGAGCACGACCAGACCGTGCAGCAACAGGGAGAACAGGAGCGTGGCGCCGAGCATGTCGGCGCTGCCGGGCCCGCGCGCTTGGGAACTCACGTAAGGGTTTTCTCGATGGCGTCGAACATCAGGCCTGCAATGGTAAGCCCGAACTGCGCGTCGAGTTCGCGGATGCAGGTGGGAGATGTGACGTTGATCTCGGTCAGGTAGTCGCCGATGACGTCGAGACCGACGAAAGTCAGGCCGCGACGGCGCAGGTCCGGTGCGACCTGTTCCACGATCCAGCGATCGCGATCGCTCAGCGGTACGCCTTCGCCGCGGCCGCCAGCGGCGAGGTTGCCGCGGAATTCGTCGCCCTGCGGAATGCGCGCCAGCGCATAGGGCACCGGTTCGCCGTCGATCACCAGAATGCGCTTGTCGCCGGCGGTGATCTCCGGAATGTAGCGCTGGGCGATGGCCAGGCGGGTGCCGTCCTCGGTCAGGGTCTCCAGGATCGAGTTCAGGTTGGGGTCGCCGCGATGGCTGCGGAAGATGCCGCGGCCGCCCATGCCGTCGAGCGGCTTGAGTACCACCTGGTCGTGCTCCGAGACGAACTCGCGCAGCGTATCGGGGTCGCGTGCCACCCGCGTCGGCGCGCAACACTGCGGGAACTGCAGGGCATAGAGCTTCTCGTTGCAGTCGCGCAGCGATTGCGGGCGGTTGACCACGCGGACGCCCTCGCGCTCGGCCAGTTCCAGGACCATGCTGTCGTAGATGAATTGCGCGTCGACCGGCGGGTCCTTGCGTTCCAGCACGATGTCGGCATCGTGCAGCGGACGCCAGTCGGCGTTGCCCAGCGTGCACCAGTCCTTCGGGTCGTCGCGCACTTGCAGCGGCGCCATGCGCGCCCAGGCCTTGCCGTCGCGCACGGCCAGATCGCCCTGTTCCATGTAGAGCAGAGTGTGTCCGCGACGTTGCGCCTCGAGCAGCATCGCCAGCGTCGAATCCTTGGCAACCTTGATGGACTGGATCGGATCCATGAGAACGGCGACGGCGAGTGACATGGCGATTCCTGCGGGGGATATTCGTTGGGGCGGGTAGCTTGCCGGTCCGTGGCGACAGCAGGCAAGTCCGATCCAGTGTCGCATGCCCGCGTCGGGCTGGCCCCGATCCTGCAAAGAGGTTTTGTTGGCTTCGCGCACGCAAGAGCGTGCCCGAAGTCGTGAAAGTCTGGTAACGTGATCGGGGGTGACTGAAGCCTGAAAAGGGGTGGATGCACGTAAGGCTTTGGGCAACAAACGCTTGCAGCTTCAACTTGACAATTTTCGTAAACAAGCGTTAAACAGCCTAAGATCTGGCTGCTTCGTACGTATGGCGCCGTGTGGGGAACGCGGATCAGCTCGCGCGCGGAATGCCGAATCAGGATTTCAGCTGACAATCATGACTACGAACATTCCCGAGCCCTCGATCGGGCCGCAGGGGGGCGGTAAGTGAACGACTCTGTCGAAAAAGGCAGTCTGGCAGGGCTGCGCGTTATGGTCATCGACGATTCCAAGACCATTCGCCGCACCGCGGAAACCTTGTTGAAGAAAGAGGGCTGCGACGTGCAGACCGCGGTGGACGGCTTCGAAGCGCTGTCGAAGATCTCCGATCTGAAACCGCAGATCATCTTCGTCGACATCATGATGCCGCGACTGGATGGCTACCAGACCTGCGCATTGATCAAGAACAATCGGCAGTTCCGCGGCACGCCGGTCATCATGCTGAGCTCGAAGGACGGCCTGTTCGACAAGGCACGCGGCCGTATCGTCGGCGCCGAGCAGTATCTGACCAAACCTTTTACACGCGACGAATTGCTCGAAGCCATTCGTCGTCACGCCATGGCGGCGTGAGAACGGCATAGAGAGCAGCAGGGGCTTTCATGGCAAACATACTCATCATCGACGATTCCCCGACCGACGTGCGCGTGTTCACGATGCAGCTGGAAAAGGCCGGGTACCAGGTCTCCAGCGCCAACAGCGCGGAGGAAGGTATCGACAAGGTCAAGCAGGACATGCCGGACATGGTGATCATGGACGTGATCATGCCGGGCATGAACGGTTTCCAGGCCACGCGCATGCTCAATCGCGACCCGGCGACCAAGGACATTCCGATTCTGATCATCACCACCAAGTCGATGGAAACCGATCGCGTCTGGGGACTACGCCAGGGTGCGCGTGATTTTCTGACGAAGCCGGTCAGCGAGAAAGAGCTGCTGACGCGGATCGAGAAGCTGCTGGCCGCATAAATGAGCGAGGCGATGAACAACGCTGCATTCACGCCCTTCGAACAGCTGGCCGACTATGAGCGCCGCAGCTTGGCGCACGTGGCCGGTGAGCCGGAGCAGATCGAGAATCCGGGCCAGTGGCGCGGCATCTGCTTCCGTGTGGGCAAGCATCTGTTCGCCAGCAGCATTGCCGAAATCAGCGAACTGCTGGTCGCGCAGCCGCTCACGCACGTGCCCGGCACGCGCGAGTGGATGCTCGGTATCGCCAACGTGCGCGGCAATCTGGTGCCGGTGATCGATCTGGCCCGTTTCCTGTTCGATCAGCGCACTCAGGTCACTGATCGCAGCCGCTTGCTGCTGGTGCGCCAGCACGGCGGCAATGTTGCGCTGCTGGTGGACGAGATCGTCGGCCAGCGCAGCATTGGCGACGAGCATCGCGATGAATCGTACGTAGAAGAAGATGAGCGTATCGCCCGTTTCGTGAGCGACAACGCAACCGTAGGCGAGCAACGCATCGGCATGTTCAGCATGAACCGGCTGACGCGGGCTCCGGACTTTTTGCAGGCAGCGCTGTGATGCGCAATTCCATGTCGATGGGTGAGGTAAGGCTATGAGTACGACAACGGGGGGTACTGGTAAGGAGCGCAGCAACATCGGCGTGATCATCCTGCTTGCACTGATGATCATCATCGCGGCTGGCAACTTCTACCTGTTGAACCGCAAGAACAGCGAAGAGCGCCAGGCGGTGGCCCTGACCACCCAGATCCAGGTGCTCTCGCAGCAGACGGCGAAATACGCACTCGAGGCCGCCAGCGGCAACATCGACTCGTTCAAGGAATTGCAGTCCACGCGCAACGCCATCGACGTCGACGTGCAGCACTTGCTGAAGGGCGATGCGCAGAACGGCCTACCGGCCTACGGCGAGAACGCCATCACCACCCGTCAGGTGAAGTCCCTGAACAATGCCTGGGGCCAGCTGGATGGCGACATCAGCAAGATCCTGTCGAACCGCGGCTTGGTCGTGGATTCGGCGCAGAAGGCTTCGACCTTCTCGCAGCAGATGCCGGTGCTCAACTCGAGCATGGAGCAGGTCGTCAACATCCTGCAGCAGGGCGGCAGCTCTTCGCAGACCTACACGGCCTCGCGCCAGTTGGTGCTGGCTGACCGCATGATCCGCCGCGTGCAGGAAATTCTGCAGGGTGGCGAGAATGCGCAGGGCGCGGCCGATGGCCTGTCGCGTGACGCGCAGCTGTACGGCGCCGTGCTCGATGGTCTGATCAAGGGCAACAGCGACGTCGGCGTGCGCGCCATGAGCAATGCCAATGCGCGCAAGATCCTCGATGGCATCGAGAAGAAATGGACGGCGCTGCAGGATCCGGTCAACAAGCTGGTGTCCGCGGCGACCAACCTGCAGGCCGTGAAGGGAGCGGGCAACCAGGCTTCGCTGGACTCGCAGACCGTGCTGCTGCGCGCCAACGACGTGTCCACCGCGATCGGCAAGCTGCCCACTGCGCGTCTGTTCCCGAACATCTGGCTGGGCCTGATCGCCGCCGCCGGCGCCGTGCTGTTCGCCATCCAGTTGGTGTTCTCGCAGGGCCGCGAACAGAAGCGCCGTCTGCAGGTCACCAACGAGCTGAACCAGCGTAACCAGGAGGCCATCATGCGCCTGCTGGACGAGATGGGCTCGCTGGCAGAAGGCGACCTGACCGTGAAGGCCACCGTGACCGAGGACATTACTGGCGCCATCGCCGACTCGGTCAATTTCGCCGTGGAAGCACTGCGATCACTGGTGACCACCATTAACGAGACTGCCGTGCAGGTCTCGGCTGCCGCCCAGGAGACGCAGGCCACCGCCATGCATCTGGCCGAGGCCGCCGAGCATCAGGCACAGCAGATCACGTCCGCATCGGCTGCCATTTCCGACATGGCAACGTCCATCGACCAGGTGTCGAAGAACTCCGCCGAGTCGGCCGACGTGGCACAGAAATCGGTGCAGATTGCATCGCGCGGTGCCGCCGTCGTGCGCGAGACCATCGAAGGCATGGACTCGATCCGCGACCAGATTCAGGAAACCTCGAAGCGAATCAAGCGACTGGGTGAGTCGTCGCAGGAAATCGGCTCGATCGTCGAACTGATCAACGACATTGCCGAACAGACCAACATTCTGGCTCTGAACGCCGCCATTCAGGCGGCCTCGGCAGGTGAGGCGGGCCGCGGTTTCGCGGTCGTGGCCGATGAAGTCCAGCGCCTCGCAGAACGTTCCGCCAACGCGACCAAGCGAATCGAAACGCTGGTGCAGACGATTCAGTCCGATACCAACGAGGCGGTCAGCTCCATGGAGCAGACCACCGCGGAGGTGGTGTCCGGTGCCCGCAAGGCCGAGGACGCCGGTACCGCACTGGGCGACATCGAACGCGTGTCGAACGATCTGGCCGAACTGATTAACGGCATCTCGGTGGCGGCGCGCCAGCAGTCCTCGGCGGCGACCAACATCACCTCGACCATGAACTCGATTCAGGAGATCACGTCGCAGACCTCGATGGGCGCGAGCCAGACAGCCGAATCGATCGGCAACCTGGCCCAGCTCGCCAACGACCTGCGTCGCTCGGTGGCCGACTTCAAGCTGCCCGCCTGATCGTCGCCGAAACTGCATTACGGAGGGGCTCGAACCAAGGCCGAACCCCCGCACAACATACGAACGAATTGCCGGGAACGTACCGGCGGTTCACGGAAACAAGCGTTGCGGAGGTGAAGGCATGTTCAAACACGTTGCAGGACCCAGTCCGGTGACCTGTCTGGAGCCTCGCCAAAGGGGGCGCGAGAGCGCATGAGACTAGAAGACGACATCGATTTCACCACGCTGAACTGGGTCAAGTCCGAGCTTGACGAAGCGCTGCAACGTGCGCGCGAGTCGCTCGAGGCCTATGTCGAGAACCCAGACAGCGGACTGATGCGCACCTGCGCCGAGGTCCTGCATCAGGTGCAGGGCACGCTGCGCATGGTCGAGCTGTACGGCGCGGCTATGGTGGTGCAGGAGATGGAGCAGCTGGTAGGTTCGCTGCTCGAAGACAAGGTCGAGAACCGTGACGACGCCTATGCGGCGTTGATGAGCGGTCTGGTGCAGCTGCCGGATTACCTGGAACGCCTGCAGAGCAGTCACCGCGACGTGTCCGTCGTGCTGCTGCCGCTGCTGAACGAGCTGCGCAGCAGTCGTGGCGCGGAATCGCTGCACGAGTCCGTCCTGTTCACGCCGAATTTGGATGCGCCGTTGCCATCCTCGGCGCCGGGCGTGCCGGTGCCGATGTCGCCGGAGGCGCAGAAACGCGCTGTGACCGAGTTGCGTCAGCAGTTCCAGCAGCCGTTGCTGGCCTGGTTCCGCGGCCAGGGCGGCAAGCAGAGTCTGGCGCAGATGCGCGACACCATGGATGCGCTGGCCGGCAAGTGCCACAGTGTGGCCGGTCGTCGTCTGTGGTGGATTACTGCCGGCGTGCTCGACGGCATGATCGAAGGCCATCTCGAGGAACACACGGCGGAGGTCAAGCAGCTGATCGGCCGCGTCGATCGTGCCATCCGCGTGCTCATCGACGAAGGTGAACTGGCGCTGGCCGATGGCCATCCCGTGGAACTGGCGCGCCAGCTGCTCTATTACGTGGCGCGCGCCACTCCGGGATCGCAACGCCTGGCCGCGATCGGCCAGACCTACGGTCTCAACCACCTGCTGCCGGATGCGGCAGAGGTCGAACACGCCCGCAGCTCGATGACCGGGCACAACCGTGTCCTGCTGGACACGGTCTCGCAGGCCATCAAGGAAGACCTGTTGCGCGTCAAGGACGCGCTGGATCTGTTTCTGCGCCAGCCCGGCGGCGATCCGTCGCAGTTCTCCGGGCAGGCCGATCTTCTCGATCGCGTGGCCGACACCCTCGGCATGCTGGGGCTGAACGTTCCGCGGCGTGTCATCGGCGAACAGCGCCGCATCGTGCAGGACATCGCGTCCGGTTCGCGTCCTGCCGATGAGGAGACGCTGCTGGATGTGGCCGGCGCGCTGCTCTACGTCGAAGCGTCGCTGGACGACCACATCGAGAGCCTCGGTGCGGACGGCGCCCAGGGCGAGGACGAGGCGGACGAAGGGGATGTCGTCGGGACCATGCTGCCGCGAAGCGAGGCGCGCCAGGTCCTGGGGACGCTGATGCGCGAATCCGTGGGCAGCCTGGGCAAGGTCAAGGACGCCATCGTCGCATTCATCGAGTCGCCGTGGGATCACCAGCACCTCGAGGGCACGCCGGACACGCTCAGCGAGATTGCCGGCGCCATGCGCATGCTGGGCGAATCGCGTCCGGGCGAGCTGCTGGACGGCGTGGGCCGCTTCATCGACAACGAACTGGTCATCGAGAAGCGCATACCGACCACCGAACAGATGGACAAGTTGGCCGACGCGCTGGCTTCGCTGGAGTATTACCTCGAGGCCGCGCGTGATCGTCAGGGCGGCCTGGATCACATCCTCGATGTCGCCGAACAGGCGTTGCGCGACCTGGGTTACTGGCCGGTCCCGCCGCGGCGAGCGCCGGAAGAAAGCGTCGAACCCGAGGCGGAGATCGTCGAAGCGCCGACCACCGAAGCGCCGGTTGCGGCAACCGATGCGCCGGAAAGCGCCATCGTGCAGGACGAGAGCGAGCCGGGTGAAGAGCTGACCGAATCGGTCAGTCTCGCGCCGGGCGCAGACCTGCATGACCTCGTGGTCGGCGAAGCTCTTCAGGAAGAATCGCCGGGCGTGGACGTCACCGGTCTGCACCTGACCGACACCGAAGCCACCGGCACGCCGGAGAGCCAGGATTGGGTCGAGATCGAGGAAGAGATCGAGGAAGACGGCTTCGCGCCCGACCCTCTGGCAGCCGAGGCCGGTTTCCAGGGGACGGCCGATGAAATCGATGCCGAGATCCGAGAAGTCTTCCTGGAAGAGGTCGAGGAAGAGATCGAGGGTCTGCAGCAGCGTCTCGGCGACTGGAAGCAGAAACCCGATGCGCAGGATCAGTTGACGCCGATTCGTCGCGCCTTCCATACGTTGAAGGGTTCCGGACGTTTGGTCGGTGCGCGTGTGCTGGGCGAGTTCAGCTGGAAGGTCGAGAACATGCTCAACCGCGTGCTCGACAACTCGATCCAGGCCAATGCCTCCGTGGTCGGGCTGGTCGATCACGCCGTGACCGCGCTGCCGCAATTGCTCGGGGCCTTGCGTGGCGAGGCTGCGCCGACCGCGCCGTTGTCAAAGATCATGGACATCGCCGACCGTCTGTCGGCCGGCGAGTCGCTGGATGTCGAGGCCGAATTGAAGCCGTCGGGCGAGCGGGTCAAGCGCATCGTCAAGCGCCGCGTGCCGCGTGTGGAGGCCGAGGTCGAGGACATTCCGACCGCCGCCTTCGTCGATGCGCCGAGCGAGGACGTCACCGACGAAGCGGCTCCGGACGAAGACGTCATCGCCGTGCCGGCGCTGCCGCCGATGGATCCGGTGTTGCTGGAGATTCTCCGAAGCGAGATCGCGCAGCACCTGGACACGGTGCGTGCGGCGCTCGAAGCGGCAGGCGAGGGCGAGCTGGTCGTCGATGAACCATTGCTGCGCGCCGTGCACACCATGCATGGCGCCATCGCCATGGTCGAGGTGCCGCTGCTGTCCGAGGTGCTGTCGCCGCTGGAAGGCTATCTGAAGCGTTTGCGCGCCAGCGAAACGCCGATGCCGCGCGACGGTTGCGATGCCATGCGCGAGGCCGTGCAGGTCACCGAGCAGGTTGCCGCGCAGTTTGATGCATCCGAACCGCATCTGCCGGAGACGCACGCCCTGGTCGAGCGTCTGTGCGCACTACGCGATGCCCTGGCCGAGCCGAACCTCGCGCACGTGGTCTACGGACTCGATCTGGAAGACGAAGTTCTGTCCGAGACCAGCGATGCGTCCGAGCGCGCCGCCGAGGAAGTCGCTCCGCCCGAAACGTCGGAGGAGGCCCGTGACGGGGCCACAGGCGAGACTGCGGACGAAACCACCGAGGAGGTGGCCCGCGAACCGACGACTGCCGGGACCGAGGAATCGGCCGCGGAGGTCTTCGACACGAGCGGCATCGAGGCCGAGATCGAATCCGCGCTCGCCGCGGAAGATTTCACGGGCATGATCGAGGCGGCGGAAGACGCGGATGCGACGTCCGCCGAAGAAGCGTCGGACGAGTCCGCAGACGAGCATGTGCTGTCGTTCGACGAGACGGACGCGATCACGCTGGAATCCGTGGACGAGCTGGATTCGTTGCCGGGTGACCACGTCGCCGAGTCCGCAGCGGAGGAAACCGCGAGCGAAGCCGCGCAGTCCGAGCCGGAGGCCGAGTCCGAATCTTTCGCCATCGACGACATTTCCGCCGAGGTAGGGGACGACGCTGCGGCTTCTGCCGAGTCGGCAGCGGATGCGCCGCCGGAAGGAGAACCCGAAGAAGCGGCATTCGAAGCAGAGTCCGAAACGGAATCCGAAACGGAATCCGAAACGGACCTGGTCTTCCAGGACAGCGAAGATGAGACGCCGGCTGTCGAGGCGTCCGAGTCCGATCGTGCGGAAACGGCCACGCCGGAACCCGCCGCAGCGACCGCCTCCGTTCTGGGTTCTCTGCCCGAGGACTATGCCTTCCCGGACGATCCGCAGCCCGAGGGCACGCTGGACAAGCCGGACCTCGACGCCGACCTGCTGGAAATCTTCATCGAGGAAGGACGCGACATCCTCGATCATTCCGACAGCGTCATGGCCAAGTTGCGTGAGGCGCCGCAGGCCCGCGAATACGTGGTCGACCTGAAGCGTGACCTGCATACGCTGAAGGGCGGTGCGCGCATGGCCAGCCTAGAGGAAATCGGCGGCCTGGGTCATGCCATGGAGACGCTGCTGGAAGCCGTCGATGCCGGACACGTCGACATGGACGCCGTCACCATCGAATCGCTCGAGCGCGGGTTCGATCGTCTGCATGCACTGGTGCAGCGTGTTGCCGGTGGCCAGGCCGTGGGCATGCCGAGTCGCGCCATTGCCTATTTCGAGGCCCTGGCCCGTGGTGAAAAAACGGTCACGACCGGCGACGAGGAGTCGGTCGAGGCTCCGAAGCCGTCCAGCGAGGAAATTTCCGCGCCGACGACCCCGAGCGAACCGGCCGAGACGCCGGTCCGCGACGAGAAGCCAGCACCGGCACCTAAGCCGCCGCCGCTGATCGAGGAAGAGGAGTTGTCGCGTGCGCCGCAGGAGATGATCCGCGTTCGCGCCGATCTGCTCGACTCGTTGGTCAACTACGCTGGCGAGGTGTCGATCTACCGCGCGCGTCTGGAACAGCAGGTCAGCAGCTACCGTTACAACCTGGTCGAGTTCGAACAGACCGTTGCGCGTCTGCGCGACCAGCTTCGCAAGCTGGAGATCGAGACCGAAGCGCAGATCATCGCGCGTTACCAGCGCGAGAACGAGGAAGCCGGTCAGGCCAGCTTCGATCCGCTGGAACTGGATCGCTTCTCGCAGCTGCAGCAGTACTCGCGCGCACTGGCCGAGTCCGTGGCCGATCTGGTCTCGCTGCAGACCATGCTCGACGACA
The DNA here is from genome assembly GCF_012395255.1 of Oleiagrimonas citrea. GTDB lineage: Bacteria > Pseudomonadota > Gammaproteobacteria > Xanthomonadales > Rhodanobacteraceae > Oleiagrimonas > Oleiagrimonas citrea. Next base: position 13,462 of record NZ_JAAZQD010000002.1, on the reverse strand, counting down.
TTACGCGCCAGTCCGAGACGTTGCTGCTGCAGCAGTCGCGGGTGAGTTCGGAATTGCAGGAAGGCCTCATGCGCACGCGCATGGTGCCGTTCGATTCCATGGTGCCGACGCTGCGTCGCACGCTGCGTCAGGCATCGACCGAAGTGGGCAAGCGCGCGCAGCTGCGCGTGTCCGGCGCCCACGGTGAAATGGATCGCAACCTGCTCGAGCGCATGAAGGCGCCATTCGAGCACATGATGCGCAACGCGCTGGCGCACGGTATCGAGTCGCCGGACGAGCGCGCCAAGGTCGGCAAGCCGGCCGAGGGCACGGTGGCCATCGACGTGAGCCGCGATTCCACCGAGGTGCTGATCCGCGTGAAGGATGATGGAGCCGGTATCGATCGCGATGCGATCCGCCGCAAGGCCATCGAGCGAGGTCTGCTGCGTGAGGACGCCAAGCTGTCCGATCGCGACCTGTTCGGGTTCATCCTGGAAAGCGGCTTCTCCACCGCGCAGTCGGTGACCCAGCTGGCCGGCCGCGGCGTGGGCATGGACGTGGTCGCCAACGAGATCAAGCAGATGGGCGGTACGCTGACCATCGACTCGGAGCGCGGCACGGGCACGACCTTCAACATCCGCCTGCCGTTCACGCTGGCGGTGACCCAGGCCATCATGGTCAAGGTCGGCGAACTGACCTTCGCCTTGCCGATGACGTCCGTGCAGGGCGTGGCGCGCATCAGCCGCGAGGAACTGAAGCGCCGTCTGAGCGAAGAGAACCCGACCTTCACTTATGCGGGCGAGGACTACGGCATCCACGATCTGGCGCAGCTGCTGGATGTGCCGGCCGGCCACATCGGCGACGACATGCAGCCGCCGCTGCTGCTGGCGCGAAGCGGCGACCTGCGTGCCGCCGTGCGCATCGACAGCGTGATCGGCTCGCGCGAAATCGTGGTGAAATCGGTCGGTCCGCAGATCAGCTCGGTCCCGGGCATCTTCGGTGCCACCATCATGGGTGACGGTTCGGTCGTGATGATTCTGGATCTGGCGCCGCTGGTGCGTCACGGCGTGGCGCTCAAGCAGCACGCCGAGGACCAGGACGAGGAGACGATCCAGGCGCAGCTGCCCACGGCGCAGTCCGAGCAGCGCGAGCATCCGCTGGTCATGGTAGTCGACGACTCGATCACCATGCGCAAGGTCAGCGGACGCATCCTGGAGCGCCACGACTACGAGGTCACCACGGCGAAGGACGGCATGGATGCGGTCGAAAAACTGCAGGAGCGCGTGCCGGACGTGATGTTGCTCGATATCGAGATGCCGCGCATGGACGGTTACGAGTTGGCGACGTACATGAAGAATGATGCGCGCTTGCAGGGCGTGCCGATCATCATGATCACGTCGCGCACCGGCGAGAAGCATCGCCAGCGTGCGCTGGACATCGGCGTCGAGCGCTACCTGGGCAAGCCTTACCAGGAAGCCGATCTGATCGCGAACATTCGCGAACTGCTCGGCGAATCCACTGAGTGAGACCGGCATGAGCGATACGAACTCCGCGACCAGCGGCCCGGGCGTCGCCCTCCTGTTCGAGGATGCCGACCTCAGCGCACACCTGCGTGAAGCGCTGAGGAATGCTGGTGCGCGGATCGTGCACGAAGGGCCGGCGACGAAGGCGACGCGCGAGGATCTGGCCGGCAAGGGTGCCGAAGTCGTCGTGGTCAATCTCGATGCTGCAGTGGAAGAGCATTTGGATGCGCTGTACGAGATCTTCGACGAGGACCGCCAGCGCATCGTGTTCAACGAGGCCGAGACCTCCAGCGGGCTGTCCGGCTGGGATCAGGCGCGCTGGGCGCGTCATCTCGCCGCCAAGCTGCTGAACGCGCACGACGTCGATCCGCCGCGTCCGGCCGAGGCACGGACGATCGAGGCGCATCCGACCGAGATGCTGTTGCCCGATGAAGCCATGCCCGAGGCGCCGCCGGCCGATGACGAGCTCCGTGATGAGGCCGCCGTGTCGGAAGCGCCCAGTGAAGCCGATTCCGAAGCATTGACTGCCGAACTCGAAGCCCTGTTGGCCGAGGATGGCGATCTGCTGGGTCAGCCCGACGGCGAATCCGGCAGCGTTGCCACGCCACAGTCCGGTATCCACCTGCAACTGGACGAGGAGGACGTCAGTCAGGCGGATCTGGAGGCCATCCAGGCGATTCCCGACGCCCAGCCCGCTGCGAGGACTTCGGCGGACGATGTCGAGACGCCGGATGCCGGCGCGGAGTCCGGCGTGACCGAGACCGTGGACATGAGCGGCGGCGTGGACTTCGATGTCAGCGTGGACGACGGTCTCGAGGATGCGTTGCGTGTATTCGACGAGGCGATGGCGGCGAGTGAGGAAGCGCCGGCACCTTCGTTCGATCCGGCCGAGCTGGGGGATGTCTCCGCAGCGCCGGAAGACGATGCGGGTTCCGTGGCGGGTGAGGACGCGTCCATGCCTCCGACTGAGCGCGATGCGCCGAAGGACATTGTCGTCGAGGACCGTCATGTCCAGGAAAAGGGCAGCCCCTATACGCTGCTCGATCTGGACGATCATCCCTCATCGGAAACCGTGTCGGTCGAAGCCTCCCGGGTCGAGCCGCCGAAGGCGCCGGACTGGGATCTGGTCGACTTCGACATGGACACATCCGCGACGCCTTCCGCCGCGTCGCCGTCCGGCAAGACGGACACGGTCGATCCGTCAGAGTTCGGTATCGAGAAAATGTCGGCGTCGGATTATCTGGCGCCGGAATTGGAGTCGAATTCGAGCGAGGGAGTAGCGGACTTCGAGCCACGTTTCAGCCTCGAACTGGAACCGATCGAGCAGGCCATCGCGCCGAAGATGGCCGAAACCAGCGGGCACGAGATGATGCTGGATTCGCAGGGTGGAGACCTTCGTCGCGCCGTGGTGCTCGCTGCAGGCAGCAGCCCGGAGGCGCGCGAAAGCCTGCGCGAATTCGTCGTGGCGCTGAATCGCATGCCGGAGGCGGCGCTGATCGGCGTCGTGCATCAGCTGGCGGGTGACGATCTGCATGCGCTGGCGAGCGAACTCGATGGCGTCAGTCCGTTCCTGAAGGTGCGCGTGCCCGACAGTGTCAGCAAGGTGCGCCACGGTGAACTGCTGCTGGTGCCGGCTGGCAAGCAAGCTGCGTTGGAGCGGCATGGGCGCCTGCAGTTGCTCGATACCGCCGATCAACCGCTGGCCAACCCGTCGATCGATCTCAGCATGACCCTGGTGGCCCAGGAAATGGGCGCCGATGCATGGGCGGTGGTTCTTGCCGGCGACGCCATCGACGCGCTGGCCGGCGCGCAGGCCATCAATGATTGCGGCGGCCACGTGTGGGCGCTGGACCCGGCCGATTGCAACGACAACACCATGGTTTCGGTCATTTGCGAAGAGCAGCTGGCGGAATACACCGGCACGCCTGCCGGGCTGGCTGCACGACTGCTCGAGGAATTGTCATGAATCAAGCGCTGCCACGCGAAATCCGGGGCGTTCTGATCACCGTCCGCGGTGGCCGACTGCTGTTGCCCAACGCCAGCGTCAGCGAGGTCATCACCATGTCCACTCCGGACGCGGTGGAGAATACGCCCGACTGGCTGCTTGGACGCGTCAGCTGGCGCGGCTGGCGCGTGCCGCTGGTGTCGTTCCCGGGTCTGGTCGGTTGGCCGGAGACCGAGGGCGCGCTGAACTCGCGCGTGGCCATCATCAAGGCGTTGGGTGGAAACCCGCGTATGCCGTTCTTCGCCATGGTCACACAGGGCTTTCCCCGTCTGACCGCGCTCAGTGACGACGTCATTGTGCCAACGGGCGATCCGGACACCTTGCCCGAGGGCATCAGCACCCAGGTCATGGTGCGCGACGACGAAGCCTTCATTCCCGATCTGGAGTCGATTGAGCGCACGATCGCCGAAGCGCTCGAAGCCGACGAGTGATCCATCCGCGCGGGCGCAGCCGCGCGGATGCCCTACAGATCGCCGAAGTGCGCCTGCAAGGCCGTCAGGCCGACTAGGCCGGCCGTTTCCGTGCGCAGAACGCGCGGCCCCAGTTGCAATGCCTGGAATCCAGCGCTGCGCAGTGCCTCCAGGTCACGCTCGCCCCAGCCGCCTTCCGGGCCGACGGCCAGTATCGCTCCAGCGCCGGGGGGCTCCAGATCACGAGCACGCCGCCCGCGTTCGGGCAGCAGCGCCAGCCGCAGTGCGGCGACATCGGACAGCGATGCCAGCCATTGCGTCAGCGATTGCGCGGGTGCGATGTGCGGTAGCCGTGCGCGGCCGGACTGTTCGCAGGCGCTGACCGCGACAGACTGCCAATGCGAAAGGCGCTTCGCGGCCCGGCGCTCGTCCAGGCGCACCTCGCTGCGCTCGGTATGCAACGGCACGATATTCGTGACACCCAGTTCGGTCGCCTTCTGCACGACCCAATCCATCTTCTCGCCGCGCGCGATAGCCTGGGCAAGAGTCAGCGGGAGCGGCGCCTCGTTGGCGATCGGGTGGGCTGCATGTACCCGCACATCGGCGGTGCGCTTGCCGACGTTTTCCAGTACGCCTTCGTAGTCGTGCCCGTCGCCGTTGAACAGGGTCACGGCATCGCCGTCGCGCATGCGCAGCACGCGCACGGCGTGCTCGGCGGCGCCGTCGGGAAGCGCGAGGCTTTCGCTGACGGTCAGCGGTATGTCGACATGTAGGCGTATGCGTCGCATGGCGAAGACGGAACGAGTGGTCGGGCTAAGCTAGCGCGTTTGACGCACCGGGAAAAGCGGGCGTCAGTTCAGCACGCGGCGCAGCGTTTCGGCGGCGGCCTCGGGTGAGAAATGCCGGCGCACATTTTCGAGTCCGCCATCGGACAGGCGCAGCCACAGCGCTTCGTCATCGTAGAGCGCCAGCACGGCCGCGGCGAAAGCTTCGGCATCCTCGGCGATGGATACATCGACACCGTCGCGTAGTTGCATGCCCTCGGCGGCAATGGGCGTGGCGACGACCGGAAGTCCATAGCTCATCGCCATGTTCACTTTGCCCTTGACCCCGGCGCCGAACCGCAGGGGCGCGATCGACAGTCGGCATCGGTCCATGAAGGGCGAAAGATTGTCGACGCGACCATGCAAGGTGACCTGCGGACCGGAAAGTTCGCGACGCGCATCCTCGGGTGCATCGCCCAGCACATGCAGGTGCAGAGCGGGATTGTGCCGTTGCAGGCGAGGCAGGATCTCACGCACGAACCAGCGCACTGCGTCGGCGTTGGGCAGATGGCCGAAGCCGCCAAGGAACACAAGGTCTCGTCGCGCGGCGAAATCGCTGCGGCGGCCATGCACGTCGTGAATGTTGGAGAGCAGCTCGACGTGTGCCTCCGGCGCGGCTTCAGCCAGCAGGGCACGCTCGACGGGGCTGACCACGAAGGTCACGTCGCTGGATGCGATCAGGCCCAGTTCCCTGCGGCGGGAGGCTTCGGCCTGACGTTGGAGTCCAGCGCTGCCGGCCACCGCTGCCGCACGTTCCTCGCGCAGGAAATGCAGGTCGACGGTATCGAACAGTACCTTCGCCTGCGGGGCGACGCGGCGCAGCAACGGCAGATAGGTGGCTGCGGTTCCGGCGCGACACAGCATGATTGCGTCGAGTTCTGCGCCATGGCGCTGCAGCCATTCGGGCAGGTGGCGCACCCAGGGGCGGCACAGCACCTGTACCCCCAGCGCGCCCAGCGCATCGATCCGGTCCGCGGCAGCGTGACCATCGTCCGGGGCGAAGAGCGTCTGCCAGCCCATCGTGTGTAAAAGTCCGAATACGGCCGTGAGTCGCAATGAGCCGGAATCGCGCGCAGGGTCGGGCGTCATGGCGTCGATGACGAGCATTCGACCGCGCGCGTAACGGCGCAGGGCCGCATCGACACGCGTATGCGCGGTCGGGAAATCCTGCAGCGCCTCGCGATGGCGTTGCACGAATCGTTCGCGGTTGCGCACCTGATAACGCTTGATGCCGCTCTCGGTGTCCGTGCCCGCAGTCACACCCTCGAAATGCACTACCAGGCTGGCCGGTTCGTATACGACACGCCGACCGGCCGCGCGTACCGCGAAGGCCAGGTCGGTGTCTTCGTAGTAGGCCGGCGCGTAGTCGCGTGCGAATCCGCCGACCTGCGTGAACAGGGCGCGCGGAATCAGCAGGCTGGCGCCGGACACATAGTCGACTTCGCGCCGGTAACGGAAGCGCGGATCGTCGCGGGATTCGAAACGACCGATGTTGTGGCAGCTGCCATCGGCGAAGACCAGTCCGCCGGCTTCCTGCAGGCGGCCATCCGGGTAGACCAGCCGGCTGCCGACGATGCCGCAGTCGGGTTCTTCGCGCATGCACGCCAGCATCGCGTCGAGCCAGCCGGGCGTGACCTGGGTGTCGTTGTTCAGGAACAGCAGAAAATCGCCGCGCGCGGCCTCGGCACCGTCGTTGCAGCTGTCGACAAAGCCCTTGTTCTGGGCGTGCGTGACGATGCGAAGGCCGTCGATCTGCGGCAGGATCGACGCGGTGTCGTCGGGTGAGGCATCGTCGACGACGATCACCTCGAAGGGCGCCTCCGCGCCATGGCGGGCGAGCGAGCGCAGACAGGCCACGGTATGCGCGCACTTGCCGTGCACCGGAATGACGACCGAGACGCGGGGCGCCGTGGCGTCCACGGGCAGCGCGAATGGCGCGAACGGCGTGTCCAGCGGCGCGATGGGCAGCGTGTCGTCGCGTTCGGGGCGGCGGCGGAATTCCTGCGCGATACGCGCCACCGTGCCGTGCCAGCCGCGCTGGCCCAGACTCAGGCGCAGGCGCTGCAGCGTCTGCCGCCAGCGGCGCACTCGCCAGCCCAGCATCGCCGCCAGATTCCGGCCATGTTGTTGCCCGCGCATTGCCTCTCCATGCCTTTGCCGATCAGGCATTGTACGGGCAAATGGTCCGGCGTCCGTGTGTCGCCCAGCTGAACGGGCGTCGCGCAGAGTGCGACGCGGCCACGTACACTTGCGGAAACCGTTTCATTCCACCGATCACGAATCGCGCCTTGACTGCCTTCAAACGTACCCGATCCTTTTTTCGCGTCACCTGGCCCTGGTTGCGCGTTCCGTTCTGGCTCGGCCTGGGCGTCGGGATCGGCTTCCTGCTGCCCTACACCCTGATCCTGAGCGCACGGGTGCAGGCGCGGTTCAACGACCTAGTGTTCTCGGTGCCCACGCGCGTCTATGCGCGACCGCTACCGCTGGCCGTCGGCGAGCCGATGAAGCCGGACGCGCTGAAACTGGAATTGACCTTCGCCGGTTACACCCACGACAAGCGGGGCCGAGTGCCGGGCACCTGGACCGGCGGCGGCGATCATTTCGTGATCTCCTCGCGAGGCTACGCCGGACCCGAAGGCGGCGAGCTGCCGCAGCGGCTCCGCGTGACGTTGTCGGGCGACACCATCCGTGCACTGACCCGCGTCGACAACGGGCGGTCCGTGAAGCTGGCGCATCTGGACCCGGCGCGCATCGCGACCCTGTACGGTGCGGAGCAGGAAGAGCGTCGCATCGTGCAATTGAAGCAGGTGCCGGGGCTGCTCGTCGCCGGCTTGCAGGCGGTCGAGGATCGCGACTTCAAGCATCACTTCGGCATCGACTTCAGTGCCATCGCGCGCGCGATGTGGGCCAACCTGCGCGCCGGCCAAGTCGTGCAGGGCGGCTCGACGCTGACCCAGCAGCTGGTCCGCAATCTGTTCCTGACCCGCAACCGCAACCTCGTGCGCAAGGTCAACGAAGCGCTGCTGTCGATGCTGATCGAGGCGCACTACAGCAAGGGGCGCATCCTGCAGGCGTACATCAACGAAGTCTTTCTCGGTCAGCGCGGCAACCAGGCCGTGCACGGCTTCGCCGCCGCCAGCGAGTTCTATTTCGGTCGTCGACTGCAGACCCTGCGACCGCAGGAGATCGCATTGCTGGTCGGACTGGTGCGCGGCCCGAGCTACTACGACCCGCGGCGTTTCCCGAAGCGCGCGCTGACCCGGCGCAACCTGGTCCTGCGCGAATTCCATACCACCGGTCTCATCAGCGAGGCGGTGATGAAGCACGCCCAGGCGCAGCCGCTGGGCGTGGTCGCCAAGCCGCAGCTGGCACGCGACCGCTTCCCGGCGTTCATGGATCTGGTGCGTGCGCAGATCACCACCGATTTCGACGAGGAGACCCTGCGCAAGGACGGACTGTCGATCTTCACCACGCTCGATCCGGCTGCGCAGATCTACACCGAGAAGGCCATCGAACGCACGCTGGACGGCATGGGCAAGCGCGGCGACGATCTGCAGGCCGCGGCCGTCGTGACCGATGCGCACAACGGCCAGGTGCTGGCCATGGTCGGCGGACGCGATCCGGGACAGCCGGGCTTCAATCGCGCGCTGGACGCACGGCGTCCGGTGGGTTCGGTCATCAAGCCGTTCGTCTACCTGGTCGCGCTCGCGCAGCCGCGGAATTGGTCGCTGGCGACGCCGTTGCAGGACGAGCCGGTCAATCTGCGGCAACCCAACGGCAAGGTCTGGTCGCCGCGGAACGACGATCATGTCGCCCACGGCGAAGTGCCGCTGGTCGACGCGCTGGTCAATTCCTGGAACCTCGCCACGGTGCATCTGGGCATGCAGGTCGGCGTCGACAAGATCCGGCGTTTTCTGGAGTCGTTCGGACTCAGTGGCGTGAACCCGAATCCGTCGCTGCTGCTGGGCGCCGTGGATCTTTCGCCGGCGCAGGTGGCGCACCTGTACCAGTACCTGGCCTCGGGCGGTCACGCGCTGCCGCTGCTGGCCGTACGCGGCGTGCTGAACGCACACGGCAAGACCATCAAACGCTACGAAGTGCGATCGGGGCAGGGCGAGTATCACGCGGCGGTGCAACTGATCACCTACGCCATGCAGCAGGTCGCCGTGCGCGGCACCGCGCATTCCATCACCGACAGCGGCCTCGGCTGGCTGCATGCCGCGGGCAAGACCGGAACCAGCGACAAGCAGCGCGACAGCTGGTTCGCCGGGTTCACCGGCGACCGCCTGGCCGTGGTCTGGGTCGGTCGCGACGACAACAAGCGCACCGGACTGTGGGGATCGTCGGGCGCGCTCAAGGTGTGGCGCGAGCTGTTCCGCAAGCTGCCCACCGAGCCCCTGCAACTGGATGACGGCAGTCAGCTGCAGTACGCCTGGATCAATCCGCAGACCGGACACCAGACCGATGCGCAGTGCGACGATGCGCGGCGGCTGCCCTTCATCTCCGGTTACGCTCCGACCGAACACGATGGATGCTTCTGGCAGCGTGTCCGGGATGCGTTCCATCACGACGACGCGCGCAACTCCTCCGCCAACGGAACGCCGTGATGTCGAAGTCTGTCCGCCCCGTTCTCGCTTCTACCGTCGCCGCATGCCTGCTCGCCGCATGCGCGAGTGCGCCGCCCGCTCCGCCGCCGCCCTCGCCACAGGCCATCGTGGCTTCGATCCAGGCGGCGGGACGTCACGATGATTCGGCCCTGCGCGTCACGCCCCTGCGCGACGCGGGCACCGAGGCACTGGTCGATCAGGCGCACAAGGACGCTGCATCCGGCCAGTACCCCGCGGCAGCGGCGCAGCTGGACAAGGCGCTGCAGGACGAACCGCATGCGCCGGACATCCTGCAGGATCGCGCCGAGATCGCCGTTCGACTGCAGCACTATGCCCATGCCGAAAAGCTGGCGCAGGCGTCGTGGAACTACGGCCCCAAGCTGGGCGCCCTCTGCGCGCGCAATTGGCAGACCGTACTGGAAATGCGCAAGCTGGCCCGCGACAGCGCGGGTGTCGCCAGCGCGCGTCAGCATCGCGATGCCTGCCGGGTGAAAGGCGTGGTCCGCATGTAACGCGGGCGATTCACGGCGCGTCGCCCGACATTCCTCGCAACGCCGTCGTCAGCTCATCGTTCGGATTGCCTCTTCGCTGAGCACGCGATGCGCCGAAGCCTCAACCCGGCAGCCCCTCGAAAGCGGGCACATGCTCCAACTCCATGTCCCAGTTGGCCCGGCTACCCATCAAGATGTGGCCCTGGGGCCGAATCGGAACATCCGTCTCCAGGCTGCCAGCCGGGACAACGAGGAGCGTCTCGCGGCCATGCGTCTGCATGGTCGGCAACGCCGACCCGCATTGGCTGCAGAAGCTTCGGACGTGACGTGTCTCCGGAAGATGGAAGACCACTACGTTTTCCTCCCCGTTCAGCCAGCGCAGCGTTGCCGTGCGCGAGAACAGATTGGCCGCGTGGGAAGAGCCCGTGTCCCGGCGACAACGGGAGCAGTGGCAGAGGAAGAAGTTCTCGAAAGATCCCGTGACTTCGTAGCGCACGTCGCCGCACAGGCAGCCGCCGTAGTGTTTCATGTTCAGTCATGCTCCGAGTTCGTGGATGGATGATATGTCCCGTCCGGGATCTTTCGAGCAAGGTGCTCGATCTCGTTCGGCAGGTCGACCCACCGAAGGATGTGCTCCTTGCGGACAGGCCGGTTGGAAGCAGGAAGCCCGAACTCCGCGCCCACGTAGAACTGGATGGCGCCGCCGCTGGGTGGCTCGTCCGTGGTGGAGCAGGCCGTCGCTCCGCAAGTCGCATGGAACCGGAATCGGGCGTGAGAACCTCATGAAGATCGAGTTCCAGGAAGCGAAGCGTACCTTGTGCCCGCGTCCCGTTGCGCGAGGCACTTTGCGTACAGGCTCAGCCACCGGTTCGTGCACGACCGATGCGGCCCGGGTGCGTCAAAGCGAACCCGTCCGGATACTTCAGGCCGTAGCCGAGTGCACGGTCGAAGCCGATGTGCGCGACCCAGATCAGGCCCGCCGTCACGAGCACGGATAGCGACAGCAGCGCGCCTGCGGCCAGCGTCGTCAACGCGCCGACGAATGAATGCGCGAAGTTGTACGAAACCGCGCCCGTCTCCGGACCGGCCAGATAACCGAGAAAGGACAAGTCCGGGGTGAGGAAGAACAAGGCAAACATGCCCCATCCGTGGCCGAAGCGGGCATAGGCCAGCACTGCGGCAGCAAGCGCGCATGCGCCTTCCGCACGGAGCAGGATTCGAACGCCACCGGATACAGCACCATTCACCACGTTTCTCCCGAGGTTCGGCGTTCGCGCATTCTCGGGCGCAGCCGTCATGGCAGCAACCCTCTGAATCGAGCCGCGAGATAGGGCGCGGCGGCCGTGATCAGCAGAACCACAGGCCAGATATTGCCGTCCTTGAACGTGTACGCCTCGAGAAGGGCCGACCATGACTTGCCTTGAAGGCGTCCGAATGCGAACTCGAAAGTGAGCGTCAGGGCAAGCCATCCGAGTCCGACGCCGACAGCTTGCGGCCACCGAGTGATCTGCAGCCACGGTACGGCGAGCAGCGTGACAAGAAGGATCAGTACGGACAGCAGCAGACCGCTCAGGACAAGCCCTGGTGTCCTGCTGAGTCCGGGAACGAGGAGCGCTTCGCGGAGCATGCCGTTGGCGACCGCGAGGACCAGAATCATGAACCATATGGCCAGGGCCTTGATTGCGAGAATCATGGTCTCTCCTGTGATGGTCGTTGCGTGGAGGCTTGAGTCAGCCTACCCGGACCCGGCGTCAGTCCTCGGCCTCGTGGCACACCACTTCGATGTTGTGCCCGTCCGGTCCGATGACGAACGCGGCATAGTATTTCCCGCTGTACTCCGGGCGGAGTCCAGCGGGCCATGGTCCCTGGCGCCCGCTTCCAGTGCGGCGCGATGGAATGCTTCGACTTGCTGGCGATTCTTTGCCGTGAACGCCAGGTGCAGGTGCGCAGGCCGCTCTTCGATTCGGCGGATGCACAGCGAGGACTTTCCGTCCGTGCTGAGCTCGATGCCGAGCGGCCCTTCCGAAACGATGGCGATGCCGATCGGTTCGAGTGCCTTGAGGAAGAACGCCCTGCTCGTCGCATAGTCGCTGGTCCCGAATACGACGTGATCGAACATGCGTCCTCCTGAAGCGCACGAACACTTTGCGGGTCGAGTCAGCGGCCCGCTTTGGGAAGCGTTTCAGCGCCATGTTGGGCAACGTGCAGAGGCCGATGCCCAAGGGAAAGGTCCCCGGTACGCTAAACGCCCACTTCCAGATACTGGCTGAGTGCCTGCATCGCCTCGATGCCGTACACGACCGACGGGCCGCCTCCCATCAAAATGGAGACCGAGACTGTCTCGGCGATTTCCTCCTTCGTCGCGCCCGCTTTCAGGGCGTCATGGACATGGTAGGAAATGCACCCGTCGCAACGAACGGTGATCGCGATACCCAAGGCAATCAGTTCCTTGGTTTTCGGGTCGAGTGCCCCTTGCGCCAGGCTGGCGTCGTGCAAGGCACCGAATGCTTTCATCGAATCGGGGATGGCAAGGCTGAGCGTTTCCATCCAGCGATTGAGTTCCTCATAGTGCGCAGGAAAGTTCTTCACTTGATCCTCCGGGTTGTGAGGTGAGTCCATCCGTCAGGACAGGGGTATCTCGATGGTGCTCAAAATTCGCAGTTCATGCAGAGTATCGACAGAAATCCTGTCTATTGCCACATGTGGCCGCACATGGACGGATGTGGGAGCTCCGCATGTCAGCGCACCCGATTGAGCGGGCAGTTAGGCCGTGCTCGCTGTGCTAGGGGGGCTGTTGTACTGGAGGAGATCTCAGCGAGTGCCGTAGAGATCCTCGAACAATGAGGTCGCCGGGTGCGGTTTATACCCTGGTCCGCACCGGCCGTATCGGTGCAACAAGACCGTCTAAGGAAATGCAGTCTGGCATCTGAGATGTCTAGGAAACCCTGGGCGATTCAGACTGAAGGAGGATCTAGCGTTCATTCGCTTGGAACTCCCGAAACCAGCCTGCGATCTGTTCATTTGAGTGTAGGTAGGGTGCGTCTGGCCCATGTTTGAGTTCGCAGCCACACAACTGTTCAAGTGCTTCCCAATGCGCATCAGGCATATCTGGTGGATCAGCCATTGCGACCCATTGAGTGGCCCAGTGATCTGCGTCTTCGCGGGTGCAGCGGCCTGAGAGGACGTTTTCGAACATTGTCGCAATTTCTTCGGCTGATGGAGGCTTCATCGGTTTTGCTGCCTAACGCTTGAATTAAGCCGCCGGCCGCTGGCCGCTGGCGTAGTCAGTGGGCGGTCGGCTTGAATGAGTAAAAAGAGACTTCCCCTCCCTTCGGCCTCGAAGGCCATGATGGTGTTGCGACACAACCGTCAGCAGAAGAGGAAGTCTCCATGAACACTATAATCCTTGGCGTGGACTTGGCGAAGACCGCTTTTTCGGTGTGCGAGATGGACGCGGCCGGGCATGTGCGGCGGCGGCTGGACCTCAAGCGCGATGCGTTTTCCCTGTGGCTGGCCCAGCAGCCGGCTGGGACCGTGGTCGCGATGGAAGCGTGCAGCGGGGCGCACCACTGGGCCAGGCGCTGTCACGAGTACGGCCTGCAACCGCGGATCATCGCCGCGCA
>NZ_JAAZQD010000001.1 GCF_012395255.1 Oleiagrimonas citrea | reverse complement strand
CGCTGCGTCGGGAGCTGGCCGATCTGGATGCGCACGCCGCACTACCGGAATCGTTCAAAGAACTGCTGCGCGAATTGGCTGAGCACTGGTCGCAACTGCGCGAACGCCTCGATGCATGCGATGCCCGCATCGAGCTTCACGCAAGCAAGGACGTGCGCTGCGTGCGGTTGCGGGCTATCACCGGTATCGGGCCGATCACGGCCGATGCCGCGGTGGCCACGGTAGGCGATGCCCGTGAATTCAAGCAAGGGCGCCAGATGGCTGCCTGGCTGGGCCTGGTGCCCACGCAGCATTCCAGCGGTGGACATGCGCGATTGGGCACCATCAGCTGCCGTGGCGATGCCTACCTGCGCACCCTGCTGATCCAGGGCGCGCGCAGCAGCCTGCAGCGGGCCAAGGCGGTCGCCATGGAGAAGGCCACGCCCGAGCAGCTATGGATACGTTTGCTTGATGCGCGTCTGCCCTTCGGCAAGGTGATCGTGGCCATTGCCAACAAGCATGCGCGGCAGATCTGGGCGATGCTGGCGCGCGAGGTGGACTACGACCCGCACGCCTGTCTGCGGCACCCCATGCATCAGGAAGGCCAAGCAGCGTAATAGCAAGTTACCGATTCATCGCCAGCGCGAAGCGGTAGACAACGGGTCAGACCGACCCGGCGAGAACCTGACTAACTAGCTGGACGTCCAAACCGTGTTGCGGCCGATCCCCGCACACCGGACAGTCCGATGAATGAATGAGGTCGCCGGGTGCGGTTTATACCCTGGTCCGCACCGGCCGTATCGGTGCAACAAGACCGTCTAAGGAAATGCAGTCTGGCATCCGTTGCAACCGCAAAGCACGGGCATGTATCACGCAAAAAGTAAGACCGGAAGTGGCCCGAAAACCCAGGGCAAAGGCATCATGCGCCCGGCATTGACGGGGAGTCTCCTAAGGAGTTGTTAGGTCGGTGCATGGATGCAGAAACCATGCCCAGCAGTGCGGACACCACTCGACCGTTTCAGGGTTTGCGACTGTAAAGCCGCCGTTTCCGAACCAAAGATTGATAGGAGCGTTACACGATGGACACTCGGGAAGGCCGACCAGAACGTTGTTGATGACAAGGCAGGTGAGAGCAACTGAAAAGCTGGCAAGCGTGCAAACAACAACGGCAATAGTTGGCACGGCTGGTTTGAAAAGCACCCAAGCGCCGATAGTTGAGGCAAAGAGAATCATGCCCAAGTAAAAAACCGTGCGGAGCCAGCGACGTAAACTTGAGTGACGAAGGCATAGTTGTCCCCATGACTCAATAACTGCCGGGTTGACTGATGGCTTCTTAGTCATGGCTAACGCTGGAGTTAAGCTGCCGGCCGCTGGCGTAGCCAGTGGGCGGTCAGCTTGGACGAGTTGTTAGGCACCCGCCACTGCGAGTGGTGCCTTGTTTCCGCAAACTACGCAACGCTCTTCAGCTCTTGCGCAGTCGATGCACAGAACCCAGGAGCCATTGCAATAATTCTTATCGCTCTGGCTATTCCACGTTAAGCCGCATAGCGTGCAACCACGCACGGATCTTACGAGTTCCGTCTCCTTGCAGGCTGCTGAGCAGAACAATGGTTCTTGCTTGTTCGCCATGATCCTCCCTGGACGCCTAACGCTGGAGTTAAGCGGCGGCGGTACGCCGTCCGCTTGGACGAGATGTTAGCCGACACGGCCGAACCCAGCTGAGAGCGGAGACCACTGCACCCAGGAAGGGAAAGCTTGGCCAGCGAGGAAGGTGGCGAAGAGCTCTTTGACCTGCTTGGCAAGGAACCACTCGTTGCTTGCTAGTGCCACGGTGCCAGCGCTAAACGAGAGGGTGGTGCCGTTGGGGAACGGAACTACGGGAGTGGCTTGAGAGCCGCGATGGTGCTGCCCAGAAGCGCTGCGCCACTCGATGAGGAACAGCCCGGGGCCACCTGCGGCTTGTACGTATGCGCCTGCCTCGGAGCTAAGGGCGCAGTAGGAAGACTTCGTGAGCGAGAGCGCGTGCGCAATTTGAGCCTCCGTGGGCGACTCAATCGGCTTGCAGTTTTCTCGGGTGAACACCATGGCTGTCCCTGCCGGCTAACGCTGGAGTTAAGCGGCACGCGTCAGCGTGTCCGCCTTGAATGAGTGGTTAGGACAGCCCTAAGTGCAGGATGCCTGGTAATAGCATGGTTACTAGCGCGATGCACCAAAAAACTAATCCAACTAGCATGCAGCGCATGAAGTTGCGTGTATAGCGCACCGCCGGCTCCGCACTGGAATTTTCCCCCGAAAATCTGACTTCCCACACACGGAAATATTTGGTTTGGTCCTTAGCCATGCGAAGTCGGATCGAAAAGTAAATTACGGCGAAGACGCACACGATAAAGCCAACAATAGAGATCCAAAAAATTATATGGACGAGGAGATACATTTTTGCCCTAACGCTGGAGTTAAGCGGCCCGCGTCAGCGGGTCCGCTTGGATGAACTGTTAGCCACGGAGTCTTCCTGGTGGGGAGGAGCGGGCTGGTATCTGGCCAACGGCGCACCTGTGCAGATGATGTCGATGATTGGGAACTCGGTGACAATGCGATAGTGAACGGGAGCCTCATACATCGCGAGTTGCGACAACGAGAATGACTGTAGCCAAACGGAATCTTGCACGATCGCCACATGGGCCTGCTTAGGCCATACGGGCTCATCGTCGTTGGCGTTCCAAGGGTGTACATACTCTTCGTGCAGCGCAGTTGCAGCGACATTCGGAAATTCGATCACTACACTCGGACCGATTGCCACGCCTTCACGGTAGCCCTGGTCGAGCCGAACGACGGCGTCGGGGAAATCAACGACCAACTCCGCTGAGAGAAAGCGCTTCTCTACTTGTTCCGCCAATGGCCACCAAGGTTCGTAAGTTTGAACCACTGGATACCTCCCGTGTTGGCTAACGCTTGAAGTAACCGGCGACGAAATCGCGTAGCGATTTTGGCGTCCGGTTGACTGAACTGTTAGATTTCAGTGCCTTAGCTCTAGATACTCGGCGACTAAAGCATCGAAGTCTTTGTATTGCTGAACCAGCCACTTAAATACCTCTGCTCGTTTCTGAATGTGCTTGGTGCGCTCCGGCCCAGACGGTTCTTTGGACATCGTGTTGTGCAGCTCCAAATCTACGATCTTGTGCCAGAGAGCCTCATCCAAGTAGTGGGCCACCTCTATGCCAAATACCCAACGAGCCGTGCGCGTACCCTGCAGATACTGAAGCTGCTGCTCTTGCGTTAAGTTGCCTTGGCGCGTGATGCAACCGAGTGCTTCTCGCACTGCCGAATACACCTCCATGCGCTTGTCGAAAAGATCGAGCTTCAGCTTGTTGCGTGCGATTTGAGACTGGCGAAACGCTATCCACGCGGCAATGGCTGCGATGATAGGAATTCCGATTGCTGAAATGTATTCCGTCCAACACACCAAAATCCACCCCTGAAATCTAACTTAAATTCGACCCCCTAAACGGGGTGTTGCACCGAGTATGCATGCCGCTCCCCTCGGGGGCAATCAGCGAAACCCTACATAAAATCATTGGGTTGGCTTCTTTTGCTGGATGCAAGTTCTGTTCATTCTATGGGGTGTTATACGACGCCATGGAGGGTGTATGAGTTACGTCGACGGATCAGCGGGTGTAACAGAGCGTAAGCCACTCAAATTGTTCGACATGGTGCGTTCGCGTTTGCGCGTGAAGCACTACAGCATGCGGACTGAGCAGGCGTATGTGGCCTGGATCCGCCGCTTCATCCGCTTTCATGGCAAGCGTCATCCCCGCGACATGGGTGGTGCGGAGGTGGAAGCGTTTCTCACCCACCTTGCGGTAGAACGGAATGTTTCTGCGGGAACGCAGAATCAGGCGCTTGCCGCCTTGTTGTTTCTCTACAGGGATGTGCTGGGTATCGAGCTTCCCTGGATGGAATCGATCGTGCGTGCACGGAGATCGCGCCGCTTGCCTGTTGTCTTGTCGCGGGAGGAAATCAAACGCTTGCTGGGGTGTCTGGATGGCAAGCATTGGTTGATGGCTGCGCTGTTGTATGGAACAGGCATGCGTCTCATGGAATGTCTGCGCTTGCGAGTAAAGGACGTGGATTTCGAGCGTGGCGAGATCGTGATTCGCGAGGGCAAGGGTGCGAAGGATCGTCATGTTCCCTTGCCGCAACGTCTGAATCAGGCGTTGGAGCGTCAGATCGAGCGCGCACGTGTTCAGCACGAGCTGGATCTTTCCGACGGATACGGTGCGGTGGTATTGCCGAAGGCCTTGGCGCGCAAATACCGTCATGCCGACCGGGAATTCTGTTGGCAGTTCCTGTTTCCGTCCGAGCGACTGTCCACGGACCCTCGGTCGGGCAGAGTGGCCAGGCATCATCTGGACGAGTCGGTGTTGCAGCGTGCGGTGAAGTCGGCACGTCGTCGCGCCGATATTCGCAAGCTGGCCACGTGCCATACGCTGCGGCATTCCTTCGCCACGCACCTGATCGAGAATGGCCACGATATTCGTACCGTGCAGGAATTGCTCGGTCACAAGGATGTGCGCACCACGCAGATCTACACACACGTTCTGCAGCGTCACGCCAGTGGTGTGCTGAGTCCGCTGGACAGCATGTGACCCGTATGGTTTCGCGTTTTGCACGCCTCGGCGATACTGGCGCGATGGATGCATACGAAGAGATCGCCGGCCTGCTCGGCGCGGACGGGCCGTTTGCGCGCGAGGTGCCGAATTTCGCGCCGCGCGAAGCGCAGCAGGCCATGGCGCGGGCGGTGGCGGAAGCGATCGATCAGGGCGAGATGCTGGTGGCCGAGGCCGGGACCGGCACGGGCAAGACGTTCGCTTATCTGGTGCCCGCGCTGACTTCGGGCAAGCGAGTGATCGTGTCGACGGGCACCAAGGCGTTGCAGGATCAGCTGTTTTTCCGCGATCTGCCGCGCGTGCGCTCGGTACTGGATGCGCGCGTGAAGATCAGCCTGCTGAAGGGGCGCGCCAATTATCTGTGTTTGTATCGACTGGATCAGGCCGTGCGCGAGGGCAGTTTCGCCAGTCGCACCGAATCGCAGCAGCTGGCGACGATCCGCGCCTGGTCCGCACGCACGCGGCGCGGCGACCGCATGGAGCTGGCCGAGGTACCGGAGGAGTCGCCGCTGTGGCCGCGGGTGACCTCGACGACGGAAAACTGCCTGGGCAGCGAGTGCCCGTTCTTCGACGATTGCCATGTCTTCAAGGCGCGGCGCGAGGCGGCGGACGCCGATGTGGTGGTGGTCAATCATCATCTGCTGCTGGCCGATCTGGCGTTGAAGCAGGAGGGCTTCGGCGAGATTCTTCCGGGCGCGCACGCCTTCATTCTGGACGAGGCGCATCAGTTGCCGGAGCTGGCCGGGCAGTTCTTCTCGCATTCGGTGAGTGCGCGGCAATTGACGGAGCTGGCGCGCGATGCGTTGGCCGAAGGCGGTGGCGTGACCGGCGCGACCAGCGTGTTGCTGGAGCCGTGCGAGGCGCTGCAGGAGTCGGTGCGCGCGTTGCGTCTGGCGGTGGATCGTCTGCCGTCACGCGGCGCGTTGGCGACGTTGCTGCGCAAGGATGCCGCCGTCGAGGCGCTGCAGAAACTGCAGCATACGCTGGAGGATCTGGCCGACGCGCTGGCCAGTCAGGCCGAGCGTTCGCGCGGGCTGGCGAATGTGCACGAACGCGCCGAGACGCTGTCGGCGCGACTGGCGCGCATCGACGAGCGTGACAGCGAGGGCGAGGTGCGCTGGTACGAACTGAGCGGGCGTGGGTTCGCGCTGCACGCCACGCCGCTGGATCTGGCGACGCCGCTCAAGGCCATGCGCGAAGCGTCGCAGGCGGCCTGGATCCATACCTCGGCCACGCTGTCGGTGGCGGGCGATTTCAGCCATTTTTCCGATCAACTGGGCTTGGTCGATCCGGTCGAGCTGGCGCTGGACAGTCCGTTCGACTACGCCCGGCAAGCGCTGTGCTACCTGCCGGAGAACCTGCCCGAGCCGCGTGAGGAGTGCTACACCGAGCGTGTGATCGAGGCCGTGCTGCCGGTGCTGGAAGCTTCCAACGGCCGCGCCTTTCTGCTGTTCACTTCGCATCGCGCATTGCAGCGTGCAGCCGATCTTCTCGCCGATCGCGTGCCGTGGCCGTTGTTCGTGCAGGGGTCGGCGCCGCGGCATCAGCTGCTGGAGGATTTCCGTCATTCCGGCCACGGCGTGCTGCTGGGTGCGGCCAGTTTCTGGGAGGGCGTGGACGTGGCCGGTGAGGCGCTGTCGGTGGTGGTGATCGACAAGCTTCCGTTCGCCGCGCCGGACGATCCGGTGCTGCAGGCGCGTCTGGAAGCGATGCAGCAGGCCGGCGTCAATCCGTTCATGGGCTGGCAGGTGCCCAGCGCGGTGATTGCGCTGAAGCAGGGGGCGGGTCGCCTGATCCGCGACGTGAATGATCGAGGCGTGCTGGTGCTGTGCGACCCGCGCCTGCGCAGCAAGGGCTACGGTCGACTGTTCCTGGCCAGCCTGCCGCCGATGCCGCGCACGCATGCGGTGGAGGACGTGCAGGCGTTCTTCGCCTGAGCGCTCTTCAGTCGACGATCGCCATCGCGAAGCCGTCCCAGCCCTTGTCGCCCACGGTCTGCAGGACGGTCGCGGTCAGGCGCGGCTCGTCGGCGATGAGGTCCAATGCCCGACGCGTACCGCGCACGGCCGGCGAATCGCTGTCGGCGTCCAATACATGTCCCTGGCGCACCACGTTGTCGAGGATGATCACCGTGCCCGGCCGCGACAGGCGCAAGGCCCATTGCAGGTAGTCCGGGTTGTGGGTCTTGTCGGCGTCGATGAAGACCAGGTCGAAGGGCCCCGCGCCTTCGCTTTCCAGTGCCGGCAGCGTGTCCAGCGCCGCGCCGACGCGCACGTCCACGAGCTCGGCCAGGCCGGCGCGCTGCAGGTTGGCGCGTGCGACTTCGGCGTGCTTCGGTTCGAATTCGAGGGTGGTCACATGGCCGTCGTCGGGCAGGCCGCGCGCCATGCAGAGGGTGGAGTAGCCACCCAGGGTACCGATCTCCAACACCTTGCGCGCACCGCACATGCGGGCAATCAGTTGCAGAAACTTGCCCTGCAGCGGCGAGACGTCGATGGCCGGCAGGCCGGCTTCGTCGTTGGCGGCCAGCACGGCGTCGAGCGTGGCGTCGGTGGCGTGGGTGCGGTCGGCCAGGTAGGCGTCGACGGCGCTCCAATCCTGTTCGGTCATGCGGGATTCCTATGGCGATGATGAAACCTTGCCCCCTGCACGTGCAGAGAGTTTCGGCTATAAGGCAAGGGACATCCTGACACCACGGTTCGAGGAATGCAGTCATGGCAAAAGTGACGGGTTTGGGCGGCATCTTTTTCAAGGCGCGCGATCCGCAGGCGTTGTCGGCGTGGTATCGCGAACATCTGGGGCTGGAGATCGGCGAGTGGGGCGGGGCGATGTTCGCCGAGGATGCCTCGCGGTCGGGCTACATGCTGTGGTCGCCGTTCAAGGAGGACACCACGTATTTCGCGCCGAGCGATAAGCCGTTCATGGTGAATTTCCGCGTCGACGATCTCGATGCCCTGCTGGCGCAGCTGCGCGAGGCCGGTCAGCCCGTCGACGAGCGCACCGAGGAAAGCGAGTTCGGCAAGTTCGGCTGGGTCATGGACCCGGAAGGCACGCGCATCGAACTGTGGCAGCCGCCGGTCGAAGGCTGACTGCGGGATGGCGAAAGAGGAGCTTTCGGCGCGCGGTACGGTGCTTGAGACGCCTGCGTGTGCTGGAAACCCGTGTTCCACCGCCCTGACCGAGGGGCACGCGCGCGGACTACGAGGCGATGATGGCGCCGGATTTTTGGGAGGTCGGTGCCTCGGGGCGGTGCTGTGAGCGTGCTTTCGTGCTCGAGGTGCTCGAACATCGGCGTGGCGAAAGGGAATCGCATGCCTGGCGGACGAGCGACTTTGCCTGCCGCGAGCTGGGTCCGTCGACCTGGTTGCTGACCTACGCGCTGGATCAAGGCGGGCGCGTCACGCGGCGGGCGACGATCTGGCGTCATGCCTCGCAAGGGTGGGTTGCGCCATACCGCCAGGGGACCCTGGTAGCCGATGACTGATTCTGTACGCCTGTCGGGTGCATACCGGTGCTGGGCGGATGTCTGAGCCGGTGCCACAATAACGCGATGAATATTCTTGCCCTGGAAACCGCCACCGAGTCGTGCTCCGTTGCCCTGCTGCGCGGCGACGATCTGTTCGAGCGCAGCGAAATCGCTCCGCGCAGACATGCCGAGCTCGCGCTGCCGATGGCCGATGCGGTGCTGGGCGAAGCCGGTTTGACACGCGCCGATCTGCACGGGATCGCCGTGGGGCGCGGTCCGGGATCGTTCACGGGGGTGCGTCTGGCGGTGTCCATGGCGCAGGGGCTGGCGTTGGCGCTGGATCTTCCGGTGGTCACGGTGTCTTCGCTGGCGGCGCTGGCCCTGGAGGCTCCGCATGACGGCGCGCCGGTGGTCGCGCTGATTGATGCGCGCATGGGCGAGATCTATGCGGCAACGTTCGAGCGTGGAGAAGGCGGTGAGTTGACCCTTGTGGGCGAGGAAACGGTCTGCCCGCCCGAACGCTGGCAACCGGACATCGATCTGACGTCATGCCATGTGGTCGGCACGGGGTGGGGCACATACGGCGATGTGCTTGCGGAGAAATGGGGCACGCCACGCAGTGCCGAAGCGGAGTGCTACCCGCAGGCGCGGCATGTCGCGCGACAGGCGGCTCCGCGCTTTGCCGCGGGCGACACGCTGGCTCCCGAGCAGGCCCTGCCGGTTTATCTGCGCGACAAGGTGGCGCTGACCATCGCCGAGCGCGCCGAGGCGAAAGCGAAGGCCTGAGACGTCACAGCCACCGCGCGCGTTTGAGCGCCCAGTACACGCCGCCCATCAGCGACAGCGTCACCACGATCATGCTGGGATAGGCCCAGGGCTTGTTCAGTTCGGGCATGTGATGGAAGTTCATGCCGTACCAACTGGTGATCAGCGTCGGCGTGGCCAGCATCGCGGCCCAGCCGGCCAGCTTCTTCATCACCTCGTTCTGGCCCAGTGTCACCAGCGACATGTTCACGTTGATCGCGGCGCCGAGCATCTCGCGCATGGCGTTGGTGGCTTCGTTGACGCGGAATACGTGGTCGTAGACGTCGCGGAAGTACACGCGCGTCTCCTCGTGGATCAGGTTCGCGTGCAGACGCACCAGCTGGTTGGTCACGTCCTGCAGCGGTGCGACCGCCAGGCGCAGATTCATCAGGTCGCGCTGCATGTCGTACAGGCGCTTGATGGTGGTGCGCTTGTAGGTCTCGGCGAAGACGTCCTGCTCCAGTTCCTGCAGCTCCTCGCGGAAGTCGCGCACGATAGGCATGTAGTTGTCGACGATGAAGTCGAGGATCGAATACAGCCCGTAACTGGGGCCGAGTGCGAGCAGTTCCGGCGCGGTTTCGCAGCTGCGGCGTACCGGTGCGTAGCTGAGCGAGGCGCCATGCCGCACGGTAATCAGGTAGCGCGCGCCGAGGAAGATGTGGGTTTCGCCGAAGGCGATGCGGCCCTGCAGTGGCTGGGCGGTCTGCACCACGATGAACAGCGAGTCGCCATAGGTTTCGATCTTGGTGCGCTGATGCGCGTAGTGCGCGTCTTCGATGGCCAGGTCGTGCAGATCGAATTCCTCCTGCAGTCGTTCCAGCAGATCCTCGTCCGGTTCGTGCAGGCCGACCCACACGAACGCATCCGGGTCCTTCATCGTCTCGCCGATGCGATCCAGCGGAATATCGCCGATGCGTCGGCCGGTGCGATGGTAGGCGACACAGTTGACGATGGACGGGCGGTCGCCGTCCGCAGCGACCGGGGGCGGAGTGTTGGCGAGCGATGAAGGCATGGTCGCCATGATGCCGCCGTGCGGGGCGGCATGGCAATCTGGACCGCGGCGCGGGCTGCCTGGCGTTCAGGTCAGCGCGATGCCCTGTTCCGCCATCGCGGCGGCGGGTAGGATCAGGACGCGGCGCGTTTGCGCAGCGTGTGCAGCAGCGCGGCCCACACCGGAAGCGCGAGCAGTAT
Organism: Oleiagrimonas citrea; assembly: GCF_012395255.1. Lineage (GTDB taxonomy): Bacteria > Pseudomonadota > Gammaproteobacteria > Xanthomonadales > Rhodanobacteraceae > Oleiagrimonas > Oleiagrimonas citrea. The sequence goes on along the minus strand of NZ_JAAZQD010000001.1, from coordinate 894,111 downwards.
CCAGGGCAGATTGCGTTGTGCCAGCAGGTGCGTGAGGTTGCCGAGCAGCGCCAGGGCGGCCATCGCCGTGACGATCCAGGCGATGAGGTGGGTGCGGCGTGATGTCCGTTTTCGCCACACGGCGATCAGCAATCCCCACGCCAGTGGATTGAACAGCAGAAGGTTGGCATTGGCCCAGCCGGCGACATGTGCGGTCAGGGTCCACAGCGCCAGCATGAACAAGCCGGCGGTTCCGGCCAGCAGCAGCCACAGCGAGGACAGCGCCGCGAAGCCGATACGCGCGCCCGGGCGCTTGGACTGACCGAGAAGAAGCAGTGCGAGGGCGAGTGCCGTGCCGACCAGCAGCATCGGCAGACGGAGGTCCGGCGCCGTCTTCGGGGGCGTCTCGATCCGGTTCGGCGAGAGCCTCGTATCCTGCGTCAGCAGCAGGCGTCGCTGGCCGTTGGCCGTGACCGTGACGTGGGTCAGTTCATCGGCCAGCACCACCGGCAGGAAACTCTCCTGCCAGGCGTTGAGCGGTCGGTCGGCGTAGTGGCTCAACCCAAGGTCCAGCAGCAGCATCAGCCAGGGTTGCGCGGCCATCAGGCGATCGGTCTGCTGACGATAGGTCAGGCCGCCTGGGCGCGCCTGCAGGGCTTTCTTGAGCTGGCCGTCGAGCGCGTAATCGAGGGCGTCTCGGACCTTGGTGGTGCAGTTGCTGGTGTAGTAGTCGTATCGGTAGTGCAGATTTTCCGGCCGCAGGTTCCAGAACAGGAAGTCACGCAGCCGGGCGGCCTGTTCGGGAGTCAGATTCAGGGTCTGGTGGCGCACGGAACGGCCCTGCTGGGCGTACCACATCATCTCCGGTTCGCTGCGCTCGGCGTCCATCATGTAGGTCATGTGGCCGCGCGCGAAATTGAGCAGAAAATGCTTCTGGTCGAAGTCGAACACGCCGTAGTTGAAGTTCATCGACTGCCCGCTGGAGATGTCATAGATCTCGATGGCGTCGTGACCGAAGCGTTCCCAGTAGATTGCGCCCGGACCGTAGGTGACCAGGGATACGCGCAGGTCCTTGCCGGGCGCGTCGCGCACGCCGCTCCAGGCCGGCAGTGCGGCGCACAGCGCCAGTAGAAAGAGCAGGGGCAGGGCGAAGCGGCGCGGCTGGAGGCGCGTGCGGTCAGTCGATGTGCACGCCATGCGCAGGTCAGTCCGTTTCCGCAGTCTGCGGCTGCACCCGGAACTGGTGCACGCGACGATCGTCGGACTGGGTGACGTGGAACAGCAGTCCCTCGAGCTCGGTTTCCTCGCCGGTTTCGGGGAGATGGCCGAACTCGGCGGTGATCATGCCGCCGATGGTGTCGAATTCCTCGTCGCTGAACGCCGTGCCGAGACTCTCGTTGAAGTCGGCGATCGGCATCAGCGCGCTGACCAGGTAGCCGCCATCGGACAGCGGCTGGATCATCACTGGCGGCTCTTCGTCGTCGTGCTCGTCGTCGATCTCGCCGACGATCTCCTCCAGCACGTCCTCAATGGTGATGAGGCCGGCGACGCCGCCGTATTCGTCCACCACCAGCGCCATGTGGTTGTGGCTGAGGCGGAACTCGGCCAGCAGCACATTCAGGCGCATGGATTCGGGAATCAGCACGGCCGGGCGCAGCAGGGCGCGGATGTCGAAGCGCTCGCCGTCGCTGACGTGCTTGAGCAGATCCTTGGCCAGCAGGATGCCGAGAATGTCGTCCTTGTCCTCGCCATGCACCGGGAACCGCGAGTGACCGGATTCGACCACGGTGTCGATGATGTCCTTGAACGGCGCGCTGGCCGGGATCATCACCATCTGCACGCGCGGGATCATGACGTCGTCGACGTCCAGCTCGGTCACCTTCAGCGCACCCTCGACCATGCCCAGCGTATCGCTGCTGAGCAGACCGTTGTTCTGTGCGGTGCGCAGCTCTTCCAGCAGCTCATCGCGGCTGCGCAGTTCACCGGAGAAGAGATGGCCCAGACGGTCCCACCAGGATTTGTGGGTCGGGCCGTTGGTACTTCCGGGGTCCTCGTTCATGCCTTTCGCGCGGTTCTTAGTATGCAGGTGGTCGTCGATTCTAGCGCAAAGCCATGACGGCTCCTAACCGTCTGTTCAATCGCGAATTGTGGGTCGGGTCGCGGATCGAGGCATCGCATGGGCCGGGTATGAGCCGTCAGAACATGGCATCCGGCTGAGCATGCCGGGGGCATCGCACTCGCTGTCGGCCGGGGCAGGTTGTCCAGATCCGAGTCTCCCTCAGCGCGACAGGTAGGGATCGTCGATGCCCAGGTCCGCCAGAATGCGGGTTTCCAGGGCTTCCATGCGTACTGCGTCGGCGTCTTCGATGTGGTCGTAGCCGAGCAGATGCAGCACGCCGTGCACGGTCATGTGCGCCCAGTGTTCGCGTGCGGGCTTGTTCTGCTCCGCGGCCTCGCGGACGACCACGGGTGCGCAGATCACCAGGTCGCCGATCAGCGGCAGGTCGACGCCGGGCGGCAGTTCGGCGGGGAAGGACAGCACGTTGGTGGCGTAGTCCTTGCCGCGGTAGGCGGCGTTGAGCGCGCGACCCTCGTCCGCATCGACGATGCGGATCGACAGTTCGGCCGGCTTGCGCCGATGTACAGCACGCAGTGCGGCAGCGACCCAGGCGCGGAAGCTGGCGGGCGCGGGCACGCCGCGGCGCGGCGCGGCGTAGCCCAGGTGGACGAGCGGTTCGGTGGGGGCGGTGGCCATGCGGCTCAGTTCCGCTCGTCGCCGTTGGCGAGGTCGGCCGCCTCGTACGCGCGCACGATGCGCGCGACCAGCGGATGGCGCACCACGTCGCGGGCGGTGAAGAAGGTGAAGCTGATGCCGTCGACGCCGCGCAGCACCTCGATGGCGTGGCGCAGGCCCGAGCGTGCATTGCGCGGCAGGTCAACCTGGGTCACGTCGCCGGTGATGACCGTGACCGAGCCGAAGCCGATGCGGGTCAGGAACATCTTCATCTGCTCGACGGTGGTGTTCTGCGCCTCGTCGAGAATCACGTAGGAATCGTTCAGCGTGCGTCCGCGCATATAGGCCAGCGGCGCGATCTCGATGACATTGCGTTCGATCAGCTTGGCCACGCGCTCGAAGCCGAGCATCTCGTACAGCGCGTCGTACAGCGGGCGCAGGTACGGATCGACCTTCTGGCTCAGGTCGCCGGGCAGGAAGCCGAGTTTCTCGCCGGCCTCCACCGCCGGGCGCACCAGCAGCACGCGCTGCACGCGGTTGGCTTCCAGTGCCTCGACCGCGCTGGCGACGGCCAGGTAGGTCTTGCCGGTGCCGGCCGGGCCGATGCCGAAGTTGATGTCGTTGGTGGCGATGGCGTGCAGGTAACGCGCCTGGTTCGGGCCGCGGCCGCGGATCACGCCGCGCTTGACCTTGATGACGACTTCCTGGGTTTCTTCGGCCAGGTCATCGCTCAGCGCGTCGACGCCGGATTCAGTCAGGTGCAGGTTGACGATGGGGCCGGTCAGGGACTCGGTCTCGGTCACTTCGTAGAGCGCACGCAGGACCTTTTCCGCGGCGCTGGCGGCGGCATCCTCGCCGATCACGCGGAAGATGTTGCCGCGGTTGTTGATCTCCACGCCGAGGCGCAGCTCGATCTGGCGCAGGTGTTCGTCGAACGGGCCGCACAGGTTGGACAGGCGAGCGTTGTCGACGGGATCGAGGGCGAAATCGTGTTGGTTGAGCTTGGTCATCCCGCGAGGGTAGCGCGCGGCGTCGACGCGGGCCATATCGGCGTCATGGCGGACGGAGGTTTGGCGGCACGGTGCATTGGGTCATTGCTTTCAATTAATCATTGAATTAATTTGTACACATGACTACGCCCACTTCTTCCCATCGCCGTCGCACGCGTGGCGCCGGCCGTCCCAGCGGCGAGGACCGCGATCTGCGCGAGGCCCTGCTCGATGCCGCGATCCAGCGGTTCGTGCGGGTCGGCATCGGCGCGACCTCGCTGCGATCGATCGCGGACGAGGCCGGTGTGACGCCGGCCATGCTGCACTACTACTTCGGCGACAAGGAACGCTTGGTGCAGGCGCTGATCGGCGAACGTCTGGCGCCGGCGCTGACGCAGGTGCAAGAACGCATGCAGGCGGCCGGCGACGATCCGGCGAAACTGATCGAGTGCTTCGTGCGCGGGATCGGCGAAGTGATCCGCACGCATCCCTGGCTGCCGCCGCTGTGGGTGCGCGAGGTGTTGTGCGAGGGGGGCGCGCTACGTCAGTTGCTGTTCCACGAAGTGGCGCCGAAGCTGCCCCGCATGCTGGCCGAGCGTCTGACGGAAGCGCAGAAGGCCGGGCGCTTGCCGGCGCATCTGGATCCGCGCATGGTCGTGGTGTCGCTGGTGGGGCTGACGCTATTTCCTGCCGCGGGCGCGCCGATCTGGCAGCAGGTTTTCGATATGGAGGCGTCGGCCACCGACGCCATGACCGAACACGCGTTGAGCCTGCTTTCGCAGGGGCTGCAAATGGACCTCGGAGGCGGGGCATGAACATCAGATCGATGGGAGCGGTCGTGGTGGGCATGACGGTGGCATTCGTCATGCTTGCGTCCGGGTGCAGCCGCGAGTCTCCGCGCGCGCTGGGCACGCTGGAATACGATCGCATCACATTGCCGGCCGTTGCTTCCGAGCGAGTGGTGCGCGTGGCCGTGCGTGAAGGCGAGCGCGTGCACAAGGGGCAAGTGTTGCTGCAACTGGATCCGACGCAGACCCAGGCTGCGCTGGATGCGGACGAGGCGCGCATCCGTCAGCAGCAGGCGCTGCTGGAGCAGCTTGTCGCCGGTCCGCGCAAGGAGGACATCGCGCAGGCCCGGGCCAATCTGAAGGCGGCGCAGGCACAGGCGCAGCAGGCCCGCGACTACTACCGCCGCGTGCAGCCGCTGGGCGGTTCCGACTACGTGTCCGCTTCGGACGTCGACAACGCACGCGCCGCCATGGACCGCGCCACGGCGCAGGTGGCCGCCGCGCGCGCTGCGCTGGATGTGCTGCTGCACGGCACGCGTCCGGAGCAGATCGCGCAGACCCGCGCGACGCTGGCGGCGACCCGGCAGCAGGCGCGCGCGCAGCAGGTCTACCTGGACAAGCTGCGCATCGTCGCGCCGCGCGACGGGATCGTCGACAGTCTGCCGTACCGTCTCGGCGACCAGCCGCCGGTCGGCGCGCCGCTGGCGGTAATGCTGGTGGGCAAGGCGCCGTACGCGCGCATCTACGTGCCCGAGCCGTTGCGTGCGAGCGTGCATGACGGCGATCCGGTGCAGGTGTACGTCGACGGTCGCGACAAGCCCCTCGCGGGCCATGTACGCACGATCCGCCGCGAGCCGGTCTACACGCCGTACTACGCGCTCAACGGCGAGGACACCGCGCGACTGAGCTACCTGGCCGAGGTGACGCTGGGCTCGGACGCGGCAAAGCTGCCGGCCGGGCTGCCGGTGCGCGTGACGCTGCCGGAGGCGAAACGGTGAGCGCGGAGGTCGAACCGGCCATCCGCGCGCGCGGCCTGACGCGTCGTTTCGGCGAGCTGGTGGCCGTCGATCATGTCGATCTGTCGGTGCCGCCGCAGCGCGTCTACGGTTTCCTCGGACCCAACGGGTCGGGCAAGTCGACCACCATCCGCATGCTCTGCGGGCTGCTGACGCCCAGCGAGGGCGAGATCGAAGTGCTCGGCCTGCGCGTGCCGGCCCAGGCCGAGGAGCTGCGCCGGCACATCGGCTACATGACGCAGAAGTTCTCGCTGTTCGAGGACCTGACCGTGCGCGAGAATCTGGAATTCATGGCCGCGGTGCAGAGCGTTCCACGCGAGCGCACGCGGGCGCGCATCGACACGCTGGTCGAGCAATACCATTTCGAGGACCGCCAGAAACAACTGGCGGGCACCATGAGTGGCGGCCAGAAACAGCGTCTGGCACTGGCCGCGGCGGTGATTCACGAGCCGCAGCTGTTGTTTCTCGACGAGCCGACCAGTGCGGTCGATCCCGAGTCGCGTCGCGACTTCTGGGAAAAGCTGTTCGAGCTGACCGATGCCGGTACAACACTGTTGGTCTCCACGCACTACATGGACGAGGCCGAGCGCTGCCACCGGCTGGCGATTCTCGACCGCGGACGGCTGGTCGGCGACGGTACGCCGGCGCAGATGACTGCAGCGCTGGAAGGGCGCTCGTTCGTCGTGATCTCGGAGCGGCCGCGTCGCGTGCAGCACGCGCTGTCGGCGCTGCCGGGTGTGCTCAGTGCGGCGCAGATTGGTGCTTCGCTGCGCGTGCTGGCCGATGCGGCCGATGTGGAGAGTGAGGCGGCAGCCGACTCGCTGCGCGCGCGTCTCGAAGACGCGGTGCACAAGGTCGATCCGAAGGCGCGTTTCGCGCCCGCCGAGCCGAATCTCGAGGATGTCTTCGTGGCGGCCACGCACGATGGCCGTGCGCAGCGGGAGGCCGCGGCATGAACATGCGCCGGCTCTGGGCCATCGTCCTCAAGGAGCTGCGCCAGATGCGTCGCGACCGCATCACGCTGGCGATGATCCTGGGCATTCCCATCTTCCAGCTGATCCTGTTCGGCTACGCCATCAATCTGAATCTGCGCGGTCTGGACGCGGGCATCGTGGATCAGGCGCATACCAGCGCTTCGCGCGCGCTGGTCATGGATATGTTGGCGACCGGCGTCATCAAGGCCACCGCGCGCGCGGACACGCCCGAACAGCTGATGACGCTGTTGCGCAAAGGGCGCATCAGTGTCGGCATCGTGATTCCGCGCGACTACGAACGGCGTCGCGCGGAGGGACGCGCGGTGGCGCAGATTCTGGTCGACGGCAGCGACACCGCGGTGCAGAGCGCGGCGCGGCAGCTGGCGCAGGTGCCGATCACCGACGACACGTTGCCCGACCTGCGCGCCCCGCCGACCAGCACGCCACGGGAAGGACGCATCCGTGTGGTCGCCTTCTACAACCCGGAGCGGCGCTCGGCGGTCAACATCGTGCCCGGCCTGATCGGTGTGATCCTGACCATGACCATGGTGCTGTTCACCGCCATCGCCATCGTGCGCGAACGCGAGCGCGGCAATATGGAGCTGCTGATCGCCACGCCGCTCACGCGCAGCGAGCTGATGGTGGGCAAGGTGCTGCCGTACGTCATCATCGGCCTGGTGCAGACCTGCCTGATTCTGGCGCTGGGCGTGTGGCTGTTCGCGGTGCCGGTGCGCGGCTGGCTGGTCGACGTGTTCGTTGCCGCGATCCTGCTGATCGTCGCCAACCTTGCGCTGGGTCTGCTGATTTCGACCAAGGCCAAGTCGCAGTTCCAGGCCACGCAGATGATGATCTTCGTGTTCCTGCCGTCGATCCTGCTATCGGGCTTCATGTTCCCGTTCGCCGGCATGCCGAAGGTGGCGCAATGGATCGCCGAGGTGCTGCCGCTGACGCATTTCCTGCGCCTGATCCGCGGCGTGATGCTGCGCGGCGCGGGGCTGTGGGAGCTGTGGCCGGACGTGCTGGCGCTGGTCGGCTTTACCGCGGTCATGATGACCGTGGCGATTGCGCAGTTCCGCAAGCGGCTGGATTAGCGGCAGTTCGAACGTGGTGTCCAGATTGGATCGCCACCTGTTTGTACCGTCATCCCGGCGCAAGCCGGAACCCAGTGCCTTCGCTTCGGAACCCGTCGCTGGATCCCGGCTTGCGCCGGGATGACGACCAACTTCTTTCTGGTACGGGACTTCAGGCGACCTGCTGGTCGTCGCCCAGATGCACGCGTCCGCGCAGTGAGTTGGCCATGGCTTCGGTGATGAGCACGTCGACGAACTGGCCCTTCATGCGTGCGTCGCCGGGGAAGTTGACGAAGCGCATGTTCTCGGTGCGGCCGGTCATCTCGTTCGGGCTCTTCTTGCTCGGGCCTTCGACCAGCACCGTCTGCACCGTGCCGACCATGCCTTCGCTGATGGTCTTGGCGTTGGCGTTGATGGCGGCCTGGAGGCGCTGCAGGCGTTCGCTCTTGACCGCGTCGGTGGTGTCGTCGGGCAGGTTGCTGGCCGGCGTGCCAGGGCGACGCGAGTAGATGAAGGAGAAGCTGTTGTCGAAGCCGATGTCCTCGATCAGCTTCATGGTCTGCTCGAAGTCGCGGTCGGTCTCGCCGGGGAAGCCGACGATGAAGTCCGAGCTGATGGAGATGTCCGGACGCGCCTGGCGCAGTTTGCGGATGCGCTGCTTGTACTCCAGCGCGGTGTAGCCGCGCTTCATCGCCGCCAGGATGCGGTCGGAGCCGGCTTGCACGGGCAGGTGCAGGTAGTTGGCCAGCTTGGGTACGTTGGCGTAGGCCTCGATCAGCGAGTCGGAGAACTCGACCGGATGCGAGGTGGTGAAGCGGATGCGACCGATGCCGTCGATCTCGGCGATGGCGTGGATCAACAGTGCCAGGTCGGCGATGCCGCCGTCGTGCATCGGGCCGCGATAGGCGTTGACGTTCTGGCCCAGCAGGTTCACTTCTTTCACGCCCTGCTCGGCGAGCATCGCGACTTCGCCGACCACGTCGTCGAACGGGCGCGAGATTTCCTCGCCGCGGGTGTAGGGCACCACGCAGTAGCTGCAGTATTTGGAGCAGCCTTCCATGATCGACACGAACGCGGTCGGGCCTTCGGCGCGCGGCTCGGGCATCGCGTCGAACTTCTCGATCTCGGGGAAGGAGATGTCGACTTGCGGCTGACGTTCGCGGCGGCTCGACTCGATCATCTCCGGCAGGCGGTGCAGCGTCTGCGGGCCGAACACCAGATCGACAAACGGCGCGCGCTTGACGATGGCGTCGCCTTCCTGGCTGGCCACGCAGCCGCCGACGCCGATCACGACCTTGTCATTCTTCGCCTTGAGCTGCTTCCAGCGGCCGAGCTGGCTGAACACCTTCTCCTGCGCCTTCTCGCGGATCGAGCAGGTGTTGATCAGGATGACGTCGGCCTCGGAGGCATCGTCGGTCAGTTCCAGCCCGTGGGCGGCCTTCAGTACGTCGACCATCTTGGTCGAGTCGTACTCGTTCATCTGGCAGCCGTGGGTCTTGATGAAAAGCTTGCCGCTCATGGCGATTCAATGGGTTATCAGTGAACAGCGCAGTGTACGCCGGGTGCACAGGCTCCGCCAGTGGCGGCATCGTGTGCGGGTTCGCGCGTTGCGGCTCCCCTCGACCCCGAAGCGCTCATGCCGTGCGCGAAGCGTGATCGGCTGCACTTGGCAAAATACCAGTGAAAGCGCACACTTGGCGCATGGTCACTGCCGTTCGCCATGGGGGAAGCGGCGGCCGCCCGGCCCCCCTTTTCTCGCTTCGTTGTCGTCGTCTGCTGCAGGCGGTGCTTCTGCTCGCGTGCGTGTGGACGCTGCCGGCGCAGGCGACGAACATGTACCGCTGCACCGGCACCAGTGGCGAAACGGTCTTCACCACCAGCAAGGCGGGATATCGCGATTGTCACCGCATCCGGCTGGCGGATGACAAGGTTTCGCGGCATGCGCCGGCCGCGAAGAAGTCCGCTAGTAAAGCTGCGGCCGGGTGGCAGTATCGCGAGGGGACGGCGGCCAAGGCACCCTCGCTGCCCGCTGCCGACAAGCAGGCGGGTGTGCGTGTTCTGCGCGGCGCGGTCTACAAGGTGGTACACGCCGACGGCAGCATCGAATACACGAACGTGCGCCCGCGCGGAAAGAAGGCGCGGCATGCGCGCACCCGGACGTTGTTCACCTACATCGCCACCTGCGCGGCCTGCGATGTGCATTCGCGTATTGACTGGTCCCGCGTGCCATTGCGGTTGTCGGTCTATGCCAGCGCGATCCGGCTGGCGGCGAGTCGCTATGGCGTCGATCCGGCGCTGCTGCGCGCGATCATTCACGCCGAGAGTGCGTTCAATCCGCGCGCGGTCTCGGCCAAGGGGGCGCAGGGATTGATGCAGTTGATGCCCGCCACGGCCAGCGACATGGGCGTGCACGATGCGTTCGATGCCACGCAGAACATCGAGGGCGGCGCGCGTTACCTGGCGCAGTTGCTGAAGACTTTCAATGGTGACGATCGCCTGGCTGCCGCGGCGTACAACGCCGGTCCGGATGCGGTGCAGAAATACGGCGGTGTGCCGCCCTATGCGGAAACCAAAGTTTACGTGCAGCGCGTCACGACGCTGCATCGTCGTTATCGGCAAGCCATGCAGCACAACGACGCGGTGGCTTCCGCCGGTGCCGGTCACGCCGGCTAAAACAGGCCCTATGGATTCTGCCCCTGCTGCGACTGCTGCTGTTGCGGCGCCAGCACACTGAGCGGCGGACGCTGCGTGAGCGTCAACGTGGTGCTGAACGGACGGCCCGCGCGCAACCCCGACACTTTCACCTTGGTGCCCGGTTTCATGGCGATCTCGCGGTGGCGCAGCGACGAGGGGTCGACGATGTCCTTGTCGCCGATCTGCAGCAGCACGTCGCCGGCGTGGATGCCGGCTTCGGCGGCCGGACCGCCGGGGTAGACATCGGTCACCCACACGCCGCGCGCCGCCGGCGGCAGTCCGCTGTTGGCGCTGATCGGCACGCTGGTGTACTCGATGCCGAGCCATCCGCGCACGACATGGCCCGTGTCGATGATCTGATCCAGCACATTCTTGGCCGTGGAAGCCGGAATGGCGAAGCCGATGCCTTCGGCACCGCTGGCGCGCCCGAGCAGGGCGGTGTTGATGCCGACTAGGTTGCCGCGTGCATTGACCAGCGCGCCGCCGGAGTTGCCGAAGTTGATCGCTGCGTCGGTCTGGATGAAATCTTCCGGACTGACTGCATTGAGCTGGCGACCGATGGCGCTGATGATGCCCATGGTCACGGTCTGGCCGATGCCGAACGGATTGCCGATGGCAAGCACCACGTCGCCGACGCGGATCGGGCGACTGGCGAGATGGATCGCGGGCAGGTCGCTGGCGTTGACCTTCAGCACCGCAAGATCGGTGTCCGGGTCCGAGCCGACCACGCTGGCCTCGGCCACGCGACCGTCGTAGAGCAGCACCTGGATGTTCTGCGCGCCGGCAATGACGTGGTTGTTCGTCAGCACGTATCCCTTGCTGTCGAGGATCACGCCCGACCCCAGATTCTGTTCGCGGCGTCGCTGCGCGGGCCCCGTCGGGATGTCGCCCAGCATGCGCTGCAAGGACGGGTCCGAGTAACGCAGCACCGGCTGTTCGGTGACCACGCGATTGGCGTAGATGTTGACCACGGACGGCGCGGCGCGCGCCACGGCATTGGCATAGGAGCTGGGTGCCGACGGAGCATTGTGCGACGGTGCCGCAGCAGGATGCCCGGCAGAGGCCGCCCGGGCGGTGGATGCCGGTGCGGCAGGCGCGAGCCCGAGTCGGGCGCGCAATGCGTCACCGCTTTGCGGCCAAATCAATGCAATAACGAATGCGAGCGCCAGTCCGATTACGACGAAACGGGCAATAAAGGTAATCGTGTGGGCGGCTCGATTCATGCGTGCGGACAACAGCTTGTGAAAGAAAACGTACGTTCTGCGCGCTATCGACCGGACCCTGAAAGCCGCATCGTATACAGTCAGAAAGCGGGGTCCGATTGTACGCACCTGACCCTGACGCTACACTAACGCGATTTTGGGGAGCGTCCCAAAACTTAACCTCAATGGCACAAGTTCCGGAGAGCCTGATGGCGAATGAAGTCGTCGATCACGGTCGTCGCCGGTTCCTGACTGCCACCACAGCCGTGGTGGGTGGAGCAGGAGTCGTGGCGGCAGCCGTGCCTTTCATCAAGTCGTGGGAACCCAGCGCGCGCGCCAAGGCCGCCGGTGCACCAGTCGTCGCCGACATCAGCAAGGTCGAGTCGGGGCAGATGGTCCGCTACGGTTGGCGCAGCGTCCCGGTGTTCGTGGTCAACCGCACCAAGGAGCAGGTGGCCACGCTGACCACGAAGGACGTCGAAAGCCGTCTGAAGGATCCGAACTGCGACGTCACCAGCCAGCAGCCTGCCTACGCGAAGAATCCGCATCGTTCGATCAAGCCCGAGTGGCTGGTCATGATCGGCATCTGCACCCACCTGGGTTGCGTGCCGGACTACAAGCCGAAGGTCGGGCCCGAGCCGTTCGACCCGGATTGGAAGAGCGGTTTCTACTGTCCGTGCCATAAATCGCGCTACGACATCGCCGGTCGTGTATACGACGGTGTGCCGGCGCCGTTGAACATGGTCATCCCGCCGTATCACTTCATGGATGACACGCACATCCAGATTGGTGTCAATCCGAAGGGGGCTTCCTGATGGCCGGAGCAATCGCACGCTGGTTCAACGAGCGCGCTCCCGGGCTTGCGCCGATGTACCGCAAGCACATGACGGAGTACTACGCGCCGAAGAACTTCAACGTCATGTACTACTTCGGGTCGCTGGCGATGCTGGTGCTGGTCAACCAGATCCTGACCGGCATCTTCCTGGCGATGTTCTACAAGCCCAGCGCGCTGGAAGTGTTCCCGGGAACCTCCGAAGCCTTCGCGTCCGTGTACTACATCATGCGCGACGTCGACTGGGGCTGGCTGATCCGCTACATGCACACCACCGGCGCATCGATGTTCTTCGTCGTGGTGTACCTGCACATGTTCCGTGGCCTGATGTACGGCTCGTACAAGAAGCCGCGCGAACTGGTGTGGATCCTCGGCATGCTGATCTTCCTGGTGCTGATGGCCGAGGCCTTCATGGGCTACGTGCTGCCGTGGGGCAACATGTCGTTCTGGGGTGCCAAGGTGATCATCTCGCTGTTCGGCGCGATTCCGGTCGTCGGCGAGACGCTGGTGCACTGGATCATGGGCGACTTCTCGCCAGCCGACGCCACGCTGAACCGCTTCTTCTCGCTGCACGTGGTGGCCCTGCCCATCGTGCTGCTGCTGCTGGTGGTTCTGCATCTGGCTGCGCTGCATGAGGTCGGTTCCAACAATCCGGACGGCGTCGAGATCAAGAAGAAGAAGAACGAGAAGGGCATTCCGCTGGACGGCATCCCGTTCCATCCGTACTACACGGTGAAGGACCTGTTCGGCGTCGGAATGTTCCTGCTGATCTGCGCATTCATCATTTTCTTTGCGCCGAGCATGGGTGGCTGGTTCCTGGAACATGACAACTACATCCCGGCCAACCATCTGGTGACCCCCGCGGCGATCAAGCCGGTGTGGTACTTCACGCCGTTCTACGCGATTCTGCGCATGATCCCGTTCAAGTTGCCGGGCGTGCTGACGATGTTCGGCGCGATCGTGCTGCTGTTCCTGACGCCGTGGATCGATCGCGGTCAGGTCAAGTCGATCCGCTATCGCGGCACCGGCTACAAGGTGGCGCTGACGCTGTTTGCGCTCTCGTTCATCAGTCTGGGACTGGTCGGTGCGGAAGTCACCGCCGAGGCCATTCCGATGATCTTCGGTGCGAACGCGGACATCACTTCCATCGAGAACCTCTTCGGACGTTTCTGGGTGCTGGTGTACTTCGGATTCTTCGTCTTCCTCTGGGTCTACACGTACTTCGGCCTCGAAAAGACCAAGCCGGTTCCGGAACGGGTGACGACACATGACTAAGCGCGTTTTCTTTTCCATTGCCCTGACGCTTTCCCTGCTGGTCGGCGCGGTTTCCGCGCAGGCTGCAGAGGGTGGCGCCGAGCTGATGTCGGCCCACGTGAATCTGAAGGACAAGGCTTCGCTGCAGCGCGGTGCGCGCCTGTACTTCAACTACTGTTCGGGCTGCCATTCGCTGCACTTCATGCGTTACTCGCGCATGGCCAAGGATCTCGGCCTGACCGAGAAAGAGGTGATGAACAACCTCAACTTCACCGGCGCCAAGTTCCGCGGACACGCCATTGCGGCGATGCACGAGGCGGACGCGGCGAAGTGGTTCGGCAAGGCACCGCCGGATCTTTCGCTGAAGGTGGCGGAAAAGGGCTCCGACTACGTCTACAGCTACTTGAACTCCTTTTACCTGGATCCCGAGCGTCCGGTGGGCTGGAACAATGTCGTGTTCCCGAACGCCTCGATGCCGAATCCGCTGTGGGAGTTGCAGGGACTGCAGGTGGCCGAGAAGGGCAAGGCGGAAGACGGCAGCGAGGTCGTCGAGCACCTCAAGCTGGAGCAGCCCGGCCGCATGTCGCCGGAGCAGTTCCACGAGGCCACGCGCGATCTGACCGCCTTCCTGACCTATGTGTCGGAACCGGCAGCGCTGAAGCGCGAATCGATGGGCATCTGGGTTCTGCTGTATCTGGCTGCATTCACGTTCCTGGCGTACCTGCTCAAGCACGAGTACTGGAAGGACGTCCACTGATCGACGGCGACGCCTTGGTGCGGGGGAGTGCCGAGGCGTCGATCTGTTTTCTTCGAGGGGGAGGTCACCATGGTCTCTAGCGTACGCAATCGAACCGTATTGACACTGTTCACCACCAACGACGCGGTACAGTGTCATCGGGTGCGCATGGTGCTGGCCGCCAAGGGCGTGGTCTACGACCGGGTCGAGGTGAGTCCAGACAAGCTGCCGGAGGATTTGCTCGACCTGAATCCTTACGGCACACTGCCGACGCTGGTCGATCGCGATCTGGTGCTGCATGACACGTCGGTGATCTGCGAGTATCTGGACGAACGTTACCCGCACCCACCGTTGATGCCGATCGATCCGCTGTCACGGGCGCGCTTGCGATTGGCGATGGTGCGTATCGAGCATGACTGGCTGCCGCTGATCGAGACCATCGGGCAGGGCGGCCGCAAGGCGGAGACCGCGCGCAAGCATCTGCGCGAGCAGTTGCTGTCGGCGCGTCCGCTGTTCCAGGCCGCCAAGTATTTCCTCAATCCGGAACTGAGCCTGGCCGATTGCCTGGTGGTGCCCGTACTCTGGCGTCTGAAGACGCTGGGCGTGAAGCTGGGTCGCGAAGGCAAGGTCATCACGGATTACGGCGACCGCATTTTTCACAGCCCGGGTTTTGCTCGCAGTTTGAGCGACGAAGAACGGGCGATGGCCGAGTGAGCAAGTGAGCAAGACAAGCGAAAACCACGGCATGAGTTCCAACCGTCCGTACCTGCTGCGGGCGATCTACGACTGGGTCACGGACAATGGGCTGACCCCGTACGTGCTGGTCGACGCCACGCGCGCCGGTGTGCAGGTGCCGCCGCACGTCGTGAAGGACGGCCAAGTGGTGCTGAACATCGCCATGCGCGCGGTGGCGAACCTGGACCTGGGCAACGAGCGCATTGGGTTCAGCGCGCGCTTCTCCGGCGTGAGTCAGGCCGTCAGCTTTCCGGTTTCGGCGGTGCTGGCGATCTATGCGCAGGAAAATGGTCAGGGCATGATGTTTCCCGAGGATGCCGATCCGCCGCCGCCGGATGACGGCGTGGTGGAATCGGCGCCGGATGCCGATTCGGAGCAGGCCAGCGGTGACGATGGCGAGGGCAAGCCTCGTCGCGGTGCCCCGCACTTGCGCGTCATCAAGTAATTCCCTTTCCTGATCGCCGCCAGACGCCTGGCGGCATCAGTGCAGTCTGCGCGCGCGCTGCAACAGGTCGACGACCGCGTGATCCGGGTCTGCCACCTCTTCGAGGGTTCGTTGCGGCCAGCCTGTGTGCAATCCCGTCACGCGCCCGCCGGCCATCCAGAGGTGGCCGGTATGGCGATCCTGGCCGTCCAGGCTGACCTCGAAGGCATAGCGGAGCATCCATTGCGGTAGACCGTCGTGCCGACGCAGGCGCAGGCCGGACAGCCCGACGCTCTCATCCAGCAGTTGCACGCCCTGCGTCTTGCAGATGCCGCGTGCGGCATGCAGCGCGCGCTCTCGGTTGCGCATGGCCGCCAGCCACAAACCGATCGCGGCCATGAGTCCCAGCAGAAACAGCCATTCGTTGATCATGGACTTATTCTGGGTACGCCCAGAGGCGACGACAAGTGCGTCAGCGCGGGATGTGCACGCGGAACGACAGATCCACCGCATGCACGTGCTTGGTCAGTGCCCCGATCGAAATGTAGTCCACGCCGCGTCGAGCGACATCGCCGATCGAATCCAGGTCGATGCCGCCGGAGACTTCCAGTTCGACCTTGCCCTGTGCGCGGGCCACAGCGAGGTCGAGCATCTCCGGGCCGAATTCGTCCAGCATGACGCGGTCGACGCCGGCATCCAGTGCCTGTTCGAGTTCATCCAGATTTTCGACTTCGACTTCCAGCATCAGGTCCGGGTGACGCGCGCGTGCCGCAACAACGGCTTCGCGCAATCCGCCAGCGGCAGCGATGTGGTTTTCCTTGATGAGGATGGCGTCGAACAGGCCAATGCGATGGTTGTGCCCGCCGCCGCATCGGACCGCGTATTTCTGAGCCATGCGCAGACCGGGTAGGGTCTTCCGTGTATCGAGGATGCGGGTTCCCGTGCCGGCCACGGCGGCGACGTAGCGGGCCGTGCGCGTGGCGGTGCCGGACAGTGTTTGCAGGAAGTTCAGCGCGGTGCGCTCGGCGCTGACGAGCGCGCGGGCATTGCCGCGAAGACGGCACAGCACGCTGTCGGCGGCGACTCGTTCGCCGTCGCGCACGGACCAGTCGATGGCGATGCTCGGATCCAGCCGGTGAAAGCAGGCGTCGAACCAGGCGATGCCGGCCACGATGGCCTCGTCGCGGCACAGCAATTCGGCGCGGGCCACTGCGTGTGCGTCGAGCAGGTCGGCCGTGGCGTCGCCGCTTCCCAGGTCTTCATCGAGTGCGCGTTCCACGTCGCGCGCGATGACATCGCCCGCAGGCAGGGCGGGCGCATGGTGATTGTCGGTTCGGGTCATGCGTTTGGTTGCGGGGCGTTGTCGGCGTCGGATTCGGTCTGCGAATTGCGCAGACGTTCGACGATGGCATCGAGTGCGCGATCGAACAACGGAAGCTCCTCGAGTACAACGGTCTGACCGGAAGCCAGTTCGGCCGCAAATTGTTCCAGCGTCTTGTCGGCGACCTTCAGGCCGCGTCGATTGACGAACAGGTACTTGCCGCTGATCGGGCTGATCCACGAAAGCTTCGCGCGTTCCGGTCGCTCGCTGTCCGCCTGGAACTCGACCCAGGTGCCGACCTTGAGGGCGCGCACGCGTTGCACCTCGGGGCTGTCGGCTTCGGTGGCCGGCTTGGCGGTCTCGGTCTCGCTCAGCGTCTCCGGTGTGGCAATGGCTTCCATGCTCTCGGGAATCGGCATGTTTTCTTCGACGACGGCCGCCGTCGGCTCCGGTTCTTCGCGAAGATTGAGTTGGCCGTTGTAGAGCGTGTTCAGCTGCCGCATCAGGTTTTCGACGTCGCCATCCTGGAATGCGACCGTCGCCAGACCATGGCGCAGCGATTTCTCAAGCAGTGGCAGCAACTGGTTGAGCCGGGCGCGTTCGGCGTCGCCGTGGATCGGGCCGACGCTCCACACGAAGTCGTCGACGAAGCGCAGGCCGACACGGAATTCCTTGGATTCCTCGCCGTGGCGCAGCAGCGTCAGCACCAGATAGTTGGCCCAGGCACGGGTCAGGATGCCATTGACCAGGGCCGGCAGCTCGCGTCCATCGATGCGCGAAAGGATTTCCTGCGCGGCGCGTCGGCGCGCCTGCTGCAGTTTCTCGCGACCGCGCGTGGCCTCGGCGGCACGCTGCTCGGCCAGCTGCGCGCGGCGATTGGTGTTGTCGAGGAACTTGCGGAAGTCGTCCAGTTGTTGACTGAAGACCTCGATGTCGTCATCGAAGTCCGACAGCAGTGTCTCGACGACACTGCGCACCTTGTTCAGCAGACGCTGATCGCGATCGGATTCGGCCGACCAGCCCTTGGCGGCTTCGGCCAGTTCGTCGAGCAGGCGGCGCGCCGGATGGTTGGCGTGCGCGAACAGGCGCCGGTCTAGGATCGATGCTTTCAGGTAGGGGATCTGCAGACGAGCCAGCAGCACCTGCATTTCCATCGGCAGGTTGTGATCCTGCAGGATGTACTCGAACAGCATGCTGACGAGGTCGATGGTGTCCTCGTCGGCGCCCGAGACGTAGGACTTGGCCTCGCCGCGCAGATGGCTGATCTGGCGGACCAGCTGTTCCTTGAGCAGGCGCACGTCTTCGGCGGAAAGTACCGTGTCGGCGGGAATCTGCGCTGGCATCGATACCGTGCTGCGGGCCACCTCGCCCTGCAGCACGGACAGCGCGCCCAGCAGCTCGGCGGGACTCAGCGACGGACCGCTGTTGCCCATCGAGGCATTCGCGTAGCCGAAGCTCTGACGACGTTCGGCGAGCAGCGACTGCAGTGTTTCGACCAGCTTCGTGCGCAGCATCGACGGATCTTGTTCGTCTTCCTGATCTTGCTGCGCGTCGGCACTGCCGGCCGCGTTGCGGGTCGGCGTGTTGGATCGCTTGGCGCCCGGAGTACGCAACTGGGGCAGGACGCCTGCCTGGATCAGCGCGTGGTTGATCTCTTCGTACAGCGGTTCGAGGTTGTTGAGGACGTAGCGTTCGAACAGCTTGAGCACGATCAGCTTGACACGGACCTCGACCTTCAGCTCATTCATGGCCTCGCCGAAGGAACGGGTCAGCAGGGCCGGCCCGATGGGGTTGTCGGCATTGTCGACCTTGGTGCCACCGCAGATCACGGTCAGGCGCTGGTTCACCGCGAACAGACTGTGCGAAAGACGGCCTTCGGCCTTGCTGGTCATGCTGGTGACGGCCAGCGATTCTTCCAGATCGCTCTCGTCGACCAGCGACAGCTCCGGCGCGCCGCCGAAGCCGCGATGCTCGTTCTGCGAGTCGCCGTGCTCCTGGCGATGGCCGCCGGCCAGTCGGGAGAACGCGCCGGTGATCATGTCGATGAAGCTGCGCTCGATCAGCGGGCGCTTTTTGCGCACGTCGCGCATGCCATCGAAGTACTGGGTCTGCACGGCGTTGTTCTCGGCCTTTTCGGCGAGATCGAACAGGGCGTCGTCCACATTGTCGAACATGCCGCCCATCAGGCTCATCAGCCGACGCGTGCCGATGCCGCGCACCGAAGCAAGCAACTCGCCGACGCGCTCATTGCGCGGGTCACTGGCGATACTGCCGCTGCGTTCGGCCAGATCGACGATGTTGCTGAGATTGCTGCGTTCGTTGACGTTGTTCATGACGGATTCCATTGGGACGCCGCACATGCGCCCATGGGTAACATTGTCGTCCAACCGTTTTCACAAAACGTGAGGCCGTTCACGTTGTCCTGTCAGGGATCCGGATTCTTCCTCGAAAGCCCCGCTCAGAGGCTCTCGCCGAGTTGAGTGGTGCCGATGCCTTCCTCGGGAAGCATCACTGGAATGTCGTCCTCGATGCGATAGATCACACGGCCGTCGGTGGTCACCAGGGCCGCCTTAAGAGCGGCTTCCACGCGCACGCCCGCGACGGTGTCGATCTCTCCGCGCGAAATGGCTTGGTTCAGACGGTCCAGTTCGCTTGTCTGCAGAGGGCGAACCGGCGTTTTGCTGACCGGGCAGCAAAGGATGTCGAGCAGGTGTTTGTCCATGCCATTACAATAGCTTCTTTTGGATGGACCGACCATGAACTCGACCCCACCCGCTCCCCGTGTCGGCGTGGTCATGGGTTCCCGTTCCGACTGGGAAACCATGCAGCACGCCGTGGCCATGCTTGAAAGGCTTGGCATTGCCCATGAAACCCGCGTAGTGTCCGCGCATCGCACGCCGGACCTGCTGTTCGAATATGCCGAGCAGGCGGCCGGTCGCGGTATCCAGATCATCATCGCCGGTGCCGGCGGCGCGGCGCATCTGCCGGGCATGCTTGCAGCTAAGACGCGACTGCCGGTGTTCGGCGTGCCGGTACAGTCGAAGGCGCTGAGCGGCATGGATTCCCTGCTTTCGATCGCACAGATGCCGACCGGCATTCCCGTCGGCACGCTGGCGATCGGCAAGGCCGGCGCGGGCAATGCCGCTCTGCTGGCGGCTTCCGTGCTGGCCTTGCATGACGCGGACGTGGCTTCGGCGCTGGAGACCTTCCGCGCCGAGCAGACGCAGAACGTATTGGCTCACCCTGATCCGAGGCCGGCATGAGCAACGAAAAGCAGGTCATCGGTATTCTCGGCGGCGGGCAGTTGGCGCGGATGATGGTGCTGGAGGGGGCGCCGCTGGGTGCCGCTTTCCGTATCGTCGACACCGCGGAAACACCCTGCGCTGCGCAGTTCGCCCCAACCGAGCGCGCCGACTGGCGCGATCTCGAGGCGCTCGCGCCGTTCGCCGAGGCCATCGACGTGGCCACCTTCGACTTCGAGAACGTGCCGGCCGAGACCGCGCAGTGGTTGACCGAGCACGTGCGTGTGCATCCGGGGCCGCAGGCGTTGGCGGTCGCGCAAGACCGCATGGCCGAGAAGACCCTGTTCCGCGAGATCGGTCTGGACACGGCGCGGTTCGCGGCGATCGATACCCGTGCCGACCTGGATCGAGCGCTGGAGGAGATCGGCGTGCCGGCGATCCTGAAGACGCGTCGGCTGGGCTACGACGGCAAGGGCCAGTTCCGGCTGCGCGACGTGGCCGATGCGGACGCGGCATGGGACGCGCTGGGCGAGCAGGCGGCGCAGCACGGCTTGATTCTCGAATCCTTCGTGCCGTTCGATTACGAGGTCTCGGTGATTGCGGTGCGCGGGCGCGATGGCGATTTCCGCACCTGGCCACTGACGCGTAACTGGCACGCCGACGGCATTCTTTCGCTTAGTCTGGCCCCCGCGCCGGGCACGGAAGCGATTGCCGACACCGCCTTCGCCCATGCGCGTACGCTGGCCGAGCGACTGAGCTACGTCGGCGTGTTCGCGCTGGAGCTGTTCGTGAAGGATGGGCGTGTGCTTGGCAACGAGATGGCGCCGCGCGTGCACAATTCCGGGCACTGGACCTACGACGGCGCCGTGACCAGCCAGTTCCAGAACCACGTGCGCGCCGTGCTGGGGCTGCCACTGGGCGATACCGCAGTGCGGGGCTGCAGCGTCATGTTCAACTGGATCGGCGCGATGCCCGACATGGCGACCGCTTTGGCTGTGGACGACGTGCACTGGCACGATTACGGCAAGTCGCCGCGTCCGGGACGCAAGGTTGGCCATGCCACGGTCTGTGGTCCGGACTTCGCCACCGTCCGTGCCCGCGTGCAGGCGCTAGCGGAGGCGCTGGGACGCGTTGAGCAGGCCGCTCCATTGCTCGAGCTTCCCGTGTCCTGAGCATCGTGGCGCGTCTTCCGACACGAAAAAACCGGCCGCGAGGCCGGTTTTTTCGTTGTGCGGAATGTCGTCGGAATCAGGCCATGTTGCTGGCGACGAATTCCCAGTTGACCAGGTTCCAGAACGCTTCGACGTACTTCGGACGGGCGTTGCGGTAGTCGATGTAGTAGGCGTGTTCCCATACGTCGATGGTCAGCAGCGGCTTGTCGTCACCGGTGATCGGCGTAGCCGCGTTCGAGGTGTTGACGATGGCCAGCGAGCCGTCCGGACGCTGCACCAGCCAGGTCCAGCCCGAGCCGAAGTTGCCGGCCGCGGCGGTGCTGAATTCCTCGCGGAATTTTTCCACCGAGCCGAACGTCTTGGTCAGCGCGTCGGCCAGCTTGCCGGACGGGTCGCCGCCGCCATTCGGGCTCAGCGAATTCCAGTAGAAGGTGTGGTTCCAGACTTGGGCGGCGTTGTTGAACATGCCGCCGGAGGACTTCTTGATGATGTCTTCCAGGCCCATGTCGGCGAACTCGGAACCTTCGATCATGCCGTTGAGCTTGGTGACGTAGGCCTGGTGATGCTTGCCGTAGTGGAAGTCCAGGGTCTCGGCCGAGATGTGCGGCTCAAGGGCGTTCTTTTCGTAGGGAAGCGGGGGAAGCTCGATCGCCATGCTGGCTACTCCTTTTGGGCTTGAATGGATCGATGCGGCATCGTGGCGGGCTGCGCAGAGGCGGGCCGGCCGCGATACAATGATGCCTTTGGCGCGTGGCGCCCGTCGGTCATTGTAAGACTAATCAATCTATGGACGTTCTCGATCGCATCAAGGCCCTTGTCGACGAACAGCCCATCGTGCTGTTCATGAAGGGCACGCCCGCATTTCCGATGTGCGGATTTTCCAGCCGTGCGGCGGAGGCGCTGAAGAGCGTCGGCGCGCAGTTCCACGCCGTGAACGTGCAGGAAGATCCCAGTGTGCGCGCCAGCCTGCCGCACTTCGGCAACTGGCCGACGTTTCCGCAGCTGTATATCCAGGGGGAACTGATCGGCGGTTGCGACATCATCGAGGACCTGAAGGCATCGGGCCAGCTGGGGCGGATGGTGAACGACCTGCAGTCGGCGGCAATGGAAGCGGAGCGTCCGGCATGATGCCGATGATCGGCTTGCCCGCGGACCTGCAACTGGGCGAGAAGCCGCTCGACGGTCGGGTGATCGCGATCACCGGCGCCACCGGCGGTCTCGGCAGCGCGGTGGCGCATGCGGTTTCCGCCGCCGGCGCGACGCCGGTGCTGATCGGCAAGCGCAAGCGTGAGCTGGAAAAGCTCTACGATGCATTGATCGAGGCCGGCGGCGCGCAGCCCGCCATCGCGCCGATGAACCTGGAGACGGCCACACCCAACGATTTCGACGAGATCGTGGCCGCGCTCAAGCGTGAGTTGGGGCGGCTCGACGGTCTGGTTCACGCCGCGGTGATGTTCGAGGGCCTGACGCCGATGGCGATGCACAAGCCGGACGAGTGGCTGAAGGTGATGCAGGTCAACGTATCCGCGCCCTTCGCTCTGACCCAGTCATGCCTGCCGGTGTTGCAGGAAGCCGCGGACAGCGCCGTGATCTTCGTCACCGACGATCCTGAACGCATGCAGCGTGCGCACTGGGGTGCCTATGGCACCAGCAAGGCTGCGGTCGAGCGCATGGCGGCGATCCTGCACGACGAGACCGACGATTCTTCCTTGCGCGTGCACACCCTGCTGCCGGGTCCGATGCGTACGTCGCTGCGGCGCATGGCCTGGTTCGGCGAGGACACTATGAAGCATCCGACGCCCGACGCCACGGCCGAAGCCGTGGTCTTCCTGCTTTCCGCCCAGGGCGCGTCCGCACGCGGCCGGACTCTGGACCTGCGCCCGGCGCCGGACGCTCAAGTCACCGACGCCGCCTGATTTCCGGCGGCGGCCCGCGTATCTTCGGATGGCGCGTGCGCGCCGCGAACCCACTCCTGATCGCCTACTACCTGCGGAAACGTCCATGGAAGCTCACATGACCCCGCTGTCCGCCGGACTCCTGTTGTTCCTGATCATGGATCCGCTGGGCAATATTCCGTTCTTCCTCAGTCTGCTCAAGCACGTGCCGCCGCAGCGGCGCCGCTGGGTGGTGATCCGCGAGCTGCTGATCGCGCTGGCGGTGCTGTCGGCGTTCCTGGTCGGCGGGCAGTACATCCTCAATCTGCTACAACTCAAGCAGGAGTCGGTCAGCATCGGCGGCGGCATTGTGCTGTTCCTGATCGGTATCCGCATGGTGTTCCCGCCGGCCGACGGCGGCATCTTCGGCAAGCCGGGCGAGGGCGAGCCGTTCATCGTGCCGATGGCGATTCCCGGCGTGGCCGGTCCTTCGGCGATGGCGGCGTTGCTGCTGCTGGCCAACAACCAGCCGGGCCGACTGATGGAGTGGGGCATCGCGCTGTTCCTGGCCTGGCTGGCGACCTCGGTGATCCTGCTCAGCGCCACCTATCTGTTCCGCTGGCTCGGCGAAAGCGTGCTGACCGCGCTGGAGCGGCTGATGGGCATGCTGCTGATCGCGCTGTCCGTGCAGATGTTCCTGGCCGGCGTCGCGGCGTACTTCAAGGCGGCCGGCTTCTAGCGACGACGCGTTCTTCCAGGGGCTGGATCGGACCCTCGGGGCTCGTGCATACTGGGCCGTATGGAGAGGCCCGCAGGACTGTCATAATCGGTCCCGTCGGCTGTAGAGCTTCTGTAACATGGCATCGTCACAGTAGCTGTGCAGATTGGGAGGTACGGTCATGCTCAGCGTTGAAGAAACCCTGAAGTCACGCCTGCCCTGGCTGGCGAGTCATCCGCGCATCCGCAAGCCCGTGGCGGGTCTGCTCGGCCGGCTTGCGGCCGAGGAGCGCTTCAATCAGGTCCTGCGTGCGCTGGAGGGCCTGGAAGGCTTCGATTTCGTCGACCAGGGTCTACGTGATCTGGGCGTGACCTGCCGTGTGACCCCGCGCGAACTCGAGCACGTACCTGCCGAAGGGGCGGTGCTGATTGTCGCCAATCATCCCCTGGGCATGATCGATGCGCTGGCACTCATGCAAACGGTTGGCTCGGTACGCCGCGACGTACGCATTCTCGGCAACGACATTCTCGGCATGATGCCGGCTCTGAAGCCGCTGCTGCTGCCGGTGGATGTCTTCGGCAAGGGCGCGGCTTCGCGCCTGCGCGGCATCTACCGCGCGCTGGAGGAGGGGCAGGCGCTGATTGTTTTCCCGGCCGGGGAGGTCTCGCGCATGGGGCCGGCCGGCGTGCGCGACGGTGCCTGGTCCGACGGTTTCGCGCGCATCGCGCGTCGTAGTGGCGCGCCGGTGCTTCCGGTGCACATCGCCGCACGCAATTCCGCCGCCTTTTATGGCATGTCGATGCTGGCCAAGCCGCTGGCGACGGCGATGCTGCCGCGCGAGGCGGTGGTTGGACGTCGTCAGCGTCGCATCGGTCTGAGCATCGGTCCGCTAGTCGATGCCGAGGAACTGAAGCAGCGCAGCGAAGACGACTCGAAAGTCGCGGCTCGGCTTATGCGGCGTCATGTCTACCGTCTGGCGCGCGGCCGTGGCCTGATTTTCGGCGGCCAGGCACCGCTGGCGCATGCCGAGCCGGTCGAGCTCATCGCCGGGGAGCTGGCCGCGCGGGGCGAGCTGCTGGCCGATCTTCCAGACGGCAAGCAGGCCTGGCTGCTGCAAGGCAGCGAGGACAGCGCGGTGCTGCGCGAGATCGGGCGGCTGCGCGAACTGACCTTCCGTCGTGTCGGCGAGGGCACGGGACTGCGCTGCGATCTCGATCAGTACGACGCCTGGTACGAGCATCTGGTGCTCTGGGATCCGGAGGTCTCGAAGGTCGTCGGCGCCTACCGCTTCGGTCATGGCGGCCGCATTCTCGCCGAGCGCGGTCTCAACGGTCTCTACAGCGCCAGCCTGTTCGACTACACGGAGCTGAGCGAGCCGCACCTGTCGCAGGGTCTGGAACTCGGACGCAGTTTCATCGCGCCGGCCTATTGGCGTTCGCGCGCGCTGGATCAGCTCTGGCGCGGTATCGGCCTGTACCTGCAGAAACATCCCGAGCTGCGCTTCCTGTTCGGCCCGGTCAGCATGTCGGTCAGTCTGCCGCGCGAAGCGCGTGAGTGGATCGTGGCCGCGCATCAGCATTACTTCGGCCGCGCCGGTCTGGCCAGCGCGCGACGCCCCTTCGTGATCTCCCCGGAGATCGTGGACGGTGTGCGCAAGGAACTGGACGGGCTGGAGCCGAGCATCGGCCTGGGGCGTCTGCGCAACCATCTGGATGCGCTGGGCGTCAGCATGCCGGTTCTGTATCGCCAATATGTCGATCTGGTCGAGCCGGAAGGGGTCCAGTTCCTGGATTTCGGCGAAGATCCGGGATTTTCGGGGTGCGTGGACGGCTTGGTCATGCTCGACTTGGCTCACCTCAAGCCAGCCAAGCGTTCGCGCTATCTGGGTAAGCGCTGAGCGTCAAAACGCCGCATGGATGTGCCCGGAGCCGGGTTGCAGATCGACATAAAAATGTCATGCCGTTGCTGTTAAACTACCATTAACCAGCGCGGGTGAAAGGCACCGTGCAGGTGCCATTACGGGGACAGGTGCAAGGTCGTGCAGGCGGATGCCGTCGCAGCCGCTGTCCTGGTTTTTATTTTTTTCGAGTCCAGCTTCTTGTTGCGAGTGGGGAAATCACAATGATGAGAAACATTCGAGCGCGTGCGTTGCCGCTGGCGATCGCGACGCTGCTGGCGGCAGCGCCGGCGATGGCCCAGAACGTCACTTCGGCCGGTGTCAACGGTCGTGTCGTTGATGCTCAGGGGCAGCCTGTCGCCAACGCGACCGTGCAGATCGTGCACGAGCCGTCGGGCACCACCAAGGTCGTCACCACCAATGCCGACGGTCGCTACGCCGCGCAGGGTCTGCGCGTCGGCGGTCCGTTCGACATCACCGTGTCCAAGTCGGGCATGGCGCAGGGTGAGAAGGACAATGTCTACCTGCAGCTGGGTCAGGTTTCCGCGGTCAACCTGACGCTGGGTGCCGGTGTCAGCAACGCGCAGCAGCTGGGTTCGGTCACCGTGACCGATTCCGCGCTGACGCAGACGTTCAACCCGGACAACAAGGGTCTGTCGACCAACGTCTCGCAGCAGGAGCTGGAGGCCAACCCGGCCGCCAACCGCTCCATCGATGACGTTGCGCGCCTGGATCCGCGCATCAACGTGACCAACCAGGGCGACGGCTCGATCTCGGCGATGGGTCTGCCGAACCGCTTCAATGACATCCAGGTCGACGGTGTCGGCGTGGGCGACCCGTTCGGCCTGAACGCCAACGGTCTGCCGTACCAGAACTCGCCGATCTCGCAGGACACCATCGCCGAGTACAACATCTCGACGTCGAACTACGATGTGGCCTCCGACACCGTCGGCGCCGACATCAACGCGGTGACCAAGTCGGGCACGAACGAATTCCACGGTTCGGTCTACTACGTCTACCAGAATGCCGACAAGATGGTCGGTGACGCGGGCTGGTTGAACTCCAACAACCCGGGTTACAAGTACAACGGCTTCGACAAGAACACGACCGCGGGCTTCACGATTGGCGGTCCGATCGTCAAGGACAAGCTGTTCTTCTTCCTGTCGGCGGAAAAGCAGAAAGTCACCGGCATCGGCGCGGATTCCACCAACGGTCTGGACTACAGCCTGGGTGATGGTCCGTCCACGTCCAACAAGTTGTCGCCGGGCGACGTGCAGAAAGTCATCAACGCTGCGAATGGTTTGGGCCTGCAGGCCGGCGGCTTCGGCGGCGCCAGTGGCGTGACCCTCGAAGACAAGCGTTATCTGGGCAAGATCGACTGGAACATCACCGATAACCATCGTGCGAGCCTGTCGTTCAGCAAGACCAAGGAAACGCTGCCGCAGATCCTCGGCAATTCGTCGAACTCGATCGGCCTGAGTACCTACATGTACACCAAGGCCATCAAGACCGACAACGTTTCGTTGCAGTTCTTCGACGACTGGTCGGACAACTTCTCCACCGAGACCAAGATCGGTTACCAGCACTACACGCAGGACACCCAGGTGCCCTACCAGGCGCCACAGGTCCAGGTGTACGTGAACGGTCGCTACAGCTCGCCGAGCGTGTATCTGGGCGAGGAGCAGTACCGCCACTACAACA
Source organism: Oleiagrimonas citrea (assembly GCF_012395255.1). Taxonomy (GTDB): domain Bacteria; phylum Pseudomonadota; class Gammaproteobacteria; order Xanthomonadales; family Rhodanobacteraceae; genus Oleiagrimonas; species Oleiagrimonas citrea. Next base: position 866,759 of record NZ_JAAZQD010000001.1, on the reverse strand, counting down.
AGATCGACACGAAGAAGACCACGTTCTACTGGGCCGGCACCTACTACGCCGGTGATCACACGATCAAGGGCGGCATCTACGCCGAGCGCAACAAGATCTACAACCTGTTCGGTCGTACCGAGTTCGGCGCCTACGTGTTCAGCAGCATCGCCGATTTCGCTGCGGGCAACTACTATTCGTACAACCTGTACCAGCCGGCCGCGGGCTACACGATCAATGACGTAGCCGCGCAGTGGACGTACAGCCAGTACAGCCCGTTCATCCAGGATACCTGGCAGGTCAACGACAACCTGTCGATCCAGTATGGCGTGCGCGTGAACATTCCGAAGGCCAACAAGAAGCCGATCTACAACCCGCAGTTCCAGCAGACCTTCGGTTATCCGAACAACAACACGCTGGGTTCGAAGAACAAGGTTGTTGAGCCGCGTTTCTCGTTCAACTACACCTTCGACTCCGAGCGCATGACCCAGCTGCGTGGTGGTTTCGGTCTGTTCCAGACCTTCCCGCCGTCGGTGTGGCTGACCAACCCGTACCAGAACAACGGCATGACGGTTTCCACGTACCGCGTGTACGACCCGTCGCAGGCGGCGTTCAGCCCGGATGCGTTCAACCAGAACATCCCGGCCGGTGGCCCGAGTGCCTCGCAGATGGACGTCGACACCATTTCGTCGAACTTCAAGCTGCCGACGGTGTGGAAAGCCAGCCTGGCCCTGGACCGCGAGCTGCCGTGGTGGGGCATGATCGGATCGATCGAGTACCAGCACACGCAGGCCAAGAACGCGATCTTCTATCGCGCGCTGAACATCGGCGCCCCGACCGGCACCCTGCCGGATGGCCGCCAGCAGTTCTGGTCCGACCCGGCCACCGGTTCGGGTAGCCGTTACGCCAATGCCGATCCGTCGTTCTACAGCCTGTCGACCGAGCTGAGCAACACCAGCAAGGGCAAGACCGACAGCCTGACCCTGGCCCTGTCCAAGCCGTTCTCCAACGACTGGTCGGCCAGTGCGGCGTTCACCCTGAGCCATGCCACCGAGGTCAACCCGGCGGGCAGCTCGCAGGCGTCCTCCGGCTACAAGTACTGGGCGCGCGTGAACCCGAACCAGGAGATCGCCAGTGTCGCCGAGCGTGACATTCCGAAGAGCCTGAAGCTGGGCGTGACCTGGCGCCATGCCTTCTTCGGCGACTACAAGACCATGGTGTCGGCGTTCTACACGGGCCACAGCGGTCTGCCGTATACCTGGATCTTCTCGGGTGATGTCAACGGTGACGGCGTGAGCTACGAGGATCCGATCTACATCCCGACCCTGAACGATCCGAAGGTGAGCTACGGCTCGGCCAGCGCCAAGCTGGTTCAGCAGTTCCAGAACTACATCGACAGCGATGCCTACCTGGCCAAGCATCGTGGCCAGATTGCCGGCATCAACGAAGCCCGCATGCCCTGGGTGAACACGATGAACATGAGCTTCCAGCAGGAAGTTCCGGGCTTCTTCAAGGGCAACAAGGGCATCATTCGCCTCGATATCTACAACTTCTTGAACTTGCTTAACAAGAAGTGGGGCGATGTCCGTTACGTCGGTGGATATGACACCCGCACGCTGAGCGGTTACGGCGGCATCAATGCGCAGGGTCAGTACGTGTACAACCTGCCGACCGACAGCAACGGCAACTTCCAGCCTCAGCAGCTGGAGACGTACGATGCCGGTGGCAACCCGACTCGCGTGGTTTCGCGCTGGTCGGCCATGCTGACGCTGAAGTACACGTTCTAAACAGGACTTCTCGTAGTCCATCTGCCGGCGTCCGCAAGGGCGCCGGCATTTTTTTGTCCGGATGTCCGTCGCCATGTATCGGCGAGGGCGCTTGACCTCGGCCGATTCGCCCGCAAAGCTTGCGGGGCGTCACGGTCGCGCCGGAACGGTCATCGGTGCACTGCAGGCGTCCAAGGAGTCCCACACCCGTGAATGTTTCCTACACCGGCTCGGCCGGTTCCAATACCGTCAGCGCGCGCATCTCGCCCGCCGGCGGCCTTGATATCCTTTCCCGCAACGAAGTCGCTCGACTGCGCGACGCCAGCAGTTCCGGCCTGCATGCGCTGCTGCGGCGCTGCGCGCTGGCGGTGCTGACTTCGGGCAGTCTGAGCGACGATCCGCGCAGCATGCTGGAGCTGTACCCCGACTTCGATATCGAGGTGCTGCAGCAGGAGCGCGGCATCAAGATCGAACTGAGCAACGCGCCGGCCCAGGCCTTCGTCGACGGGCAGATCATCCGCGGCATCAACGAACTGCTGGTGGCCGTGGTGCGTGACATCGTCTACGTCGCCACCCAGATCGCGCCGCGCGAATTCACCGAGGCCGGCTCGGAAGGGCTGACCCAGATCGTGTTCGAGATCCTGCGCAACGCCCGCATTCTGCGTACGCACATGGATCCGAATCTGGTCGTGTGCTGGGGCGGGCACTCGATCTCGCGTCACGAGTACGACTACACCAAGGCGGTCGGCTATCAGCTCGGCTTGCGCATGCTGGACATCTGCACCGGCTGCGGTCCGGGCGCGATGAAGGGGCCGATGAAGGGCGCGACCATCGCCCACGCCAAGCAGCGCCGCCGCCGCAACCGCTACATCGGCATCACCGAGCCGGGCATCATCGCGGCGGAGTCGCCGAACCCGATCGTCAATCATCTGATGATCATGCCGGACATCGAGAAGCGCCTGGAGGCCTTCGTGCGCACGGGGCACGGCATCATCGTGTTCCCGGGGGGCGTCGGCACCGCGGAGGAGATCCTGTATCTGCTGGGCATCCTGCTGCACCCGGAGAATCGCGAGATTCCGTTCCCGCTGATCTTCAGCGGACCGGCTCGTTCGGCGGCGTACTTCGAGCAGATCGATCGCTTCCTGCGTCTGGCTCTGGGCGACGCCGTGGCCGAACGCTACGAGATCATCATCGACGATCCGGCGGCGGTGTCGCGCAGCATGGTTCGCGGGCTGGAGAAGGTGCGCAATTATCGTCTGGACACCAAGGACGCATTCTTCTTCAACTGGTCGCTGCACATCCCCTACGAGTTCCAGCAGCCGTTCGCGCCGAACCACGAGGCCATGGCCAACCTCCGCATTCACCGGGATCGTCCACGGCACGAGCTGGCGGCGGATCTGCGCCGCGCGTTCTCGGGCATCGTGGCCGGCAACGTCAAGGAAGAGGGCATGCGCGCGATCGAGCAGCACGGGCCGTTCCACATCGATGGTGACCCGGAGATCATGCGCGCGCTGGACACGCTGCTGAAGGCGTTTGTGGAACAGCAGCGCATGAAGTTGCCGGGAGGCACCGCCTACGAGCCGTGCTATCACGTCGCGCAAGGAGAAAGTGCAACTTCGGCTTGACAGATCGACGCTCGGAAGCAAAAATGCGCAGCTCGCTGCCCGAATAGCTCAGCTGGTTAGAGCACCTGACTGTTAATCAGGGGGTCGTAGGTTCGAGTCCTACTTCGGGCGCCACACGAAGTCTGCGCGATGCCTCTCGCGTCTGCGCGACAATCAGGAAGCCCCGCCATCGTGCGGGGCTTTTTGTTGCCGGAGCGCTGTGCTTCACCGCGTTGCGCAGTGCATGCGGATGCTGTTCGACAAGGCCTCGATGCTGGGTGCCTTTGGGGCGCACGCGTTCGCAGCGAGGGTGTGCTTTTGTCGGCTCGGTCGAGTGGTATCGCCGCGGCGTGCGTCTCAGCGTCGGCACCGAGCTGCGGGGACGTGCCCGGAACGGATGCGTCCCACGTTGGATACCACCAGGGCATCCACGGTCGAGCCGATATCCCCAGTTGGACAGATCACCAGCGTAAGGTTGCTGCCCGGTGCACTGCCGTCGGCGTGGTAGCGCACATGCGTACGGTTGCGACCGCCGAGAATGCGCACGCCGGGCAGGCTGGCCTGGCTGGAGAAGACGTCTCCATCGGGCTGTCCGTCGTTGTCCCGGTCCAGCGCGATCACCCAGCCGTGCTGCCATTGGTGCCCGCCGCTGCATCGACGCCCGTCGGCGCTCGGGCACAGCAGGACGTGGCGCTGCCGCTCGATGGCGAGCATCCGGGTTGCATGGAGCGCGCGACTCAGTGCATCCATGGCGACATGCGCCTGATTGCGATGCAGAAGACCTTGCATCGATGGCACGGCGACGCCGATCAGGACAGCGAAGATGCCCAGCGCGGCGATTTGTTCGATGAGCGTGAATCCACGCGATTTTCGTTTGTTTCCGGGCATGTGCGTATTTCGTGCGACCCGGGACCCATGCTGCGCCAGGCGGGCATGGAGCGATATCGGCACCGAACGGGCGAGTTCGTCGGGGGCGGCGCAAAGGCGTGTAGGCAAGGTTCCGTATAATTGAAGTCCTTTGACGCAGGTCCGTGGGCATGAGCGAACGTTTCCAACTGGTTTCGCCCTACCAGCCGTCCGGTGATCAGCCGCAGGCCATCGACAAGCTGGTGGCGAACTTCGAGGCGGGCCTGGCCGCGCAGACGCTGCTGGGCGTGACCGGATCGGGCAAAACCTTCACCATCGCCAACGTGATTCAGCAGGTGCAGAAGCCGACCCTGGTGATGGCGCCGAACAAGACGCTGGCCGCGCAGCTGTACGGCGAATTCAAGGAATTCTTCCCGCACAACGCGGTGGAATACTTCGTCAGCTACTACGACTACTACCAGCCCGAGGCCTACGTGGCGGCGTCGGACACGTTCATCGAGAAAGATGCCTCGATCAACGACCACATCGAGCAGATGCGTCTGGCCGCGACCAAGTCACTGCTGTCGCGCCCGGATGCCCTGATCGTGGCCACGGTCTCGGCCATTTACGGCCTGGGCGATCCCGAGGACTACCTGAGCCTGCGCCTGATCCTGTCGGTCGGCGAGCACATCGACCAGCGCAAGCTGCTGCGCCAGCTGACCGAGTTGCAGTACACCCGCAACGAGATGGAACTGCGCCGCGGCACCTACCGTGTGCGCGGCGAGATCATCGACGTATTTCCGGCCGAGTCGGACACCGAGGCGCTGCGCATCGAGCTGTTCGACGGCGAGGTCGAGAACCTGGCCCTGTTCGATCCGCTGACCGGCGAAGTGCAGCGCAAGGTGCCGCGCTACACGGTCTACCCGAAGACGCACTACGCCAGCACCCGCGAGAGCGTGCTCAACGCCATCGATACCATCAAGGAAGAGCTCAAGGAGCGCCTGGAGCAGTTGTACAAGGCCAACAAGCTGGTCGAGGCGCAGCGCCTGGATCAGCGCACGCGCTTCGACATCGAGATGATGGCCGAGGTCGGCTATTGCCAGGGCATCGAGAACTACTCGCGGCACCTGACCCGGCGCGGACCCGGCGAGGCGCCACCGACCCTGTTCGACTACCTGCCGCCGGATGCGCTGCTGGTGCTGGACGAGTCGCACGTGACCATTCCGCAGATCGGCGCCATGTACAAGGGCGACCGTTCGCGCAAGGAGACCCTGGTCGAGTTCGGCTTCCGTCTGCCGTCGGCGCTGGACAACCGCCCGCTGCGCTTCGAGGAGTGGGAGGAGCGCGCGCCGCGGCGGATCTTCGTCTCCGCCACGCCGGGCCGTTACGAGGAAGCGCACGATGACGGCAACGTGGTCGAGCTGGTGGTGCGCCCGACCGGCCTGATCGATCCCGAGGTCGAGGTGCGTCCGGTGCGCACCCAGGTCGACGACGTGCTGGGTGAGATCCGCAAGCGCGTGGCCGACGGCGATCGCGTGCTCATCACCACGCTGACCAAGCGCATGGCCGAGAACCTGACCGAGTACCTGGCCGAGCATGACGTCCGCGTGCGCTACCTGCATTCGGACATCGACACCGTCGAGCGCGTCGAGATCATCCGCGACCTGCGTCTGGGCGAATTCGATGTGCTGGTCGGCATCAACCTGCTGCGCGAGGGTCTGGACATGCCCGAGGTGTCGCTGGTGGCGATCCTCGACGCCGACAAGGAAGGCTTCCTGCGCTCCACCGGCTCGCTGATCCAGACCATCGGCCGCGCCGCCCGCAACGTGCGCGGCAAGGCCATCCTCTATGCCGACGAGATCACCCGTTCGATGCGGGCGGCGATGGACGAGACCGCTCGCCGCCGCGAGAAGCAGTTGGCCTACAACGCCGAGCACGGCATCACGCCGAAGACCATCGTGCGCCGCATCGCCGACGTTATGGAAGGCGCCCACGGCGACTCCGGCCGCAAGCGCGGCCGTGGCCGCGAGGCCATGCGCAAGGTGGCGGAGGAGCGGCCGGATTACGCAGCGATGAGCGCAACGCAGGTTGCCGCGCAGCTGAAGAAGCTGGAATCGCGCATGTACCAGCACGCCCAGGATCTGGAGTTCGAAGCCGCCGCGAAGGTCCGCGACGAGATCGCCCGGATCAAGGAGGAAGCGCTGCACTGAAAGCGCTTGTGGCCTCCGTTCGGCTCGGCTACAATGCGCGGCTCTTGGGCGGTTAGCTCAGCGGTAGAGCACTTCCTTGACATGGAAGGGGTCACAAGTTCGATCCTTGTACCGCCCACCACATTTGTTTCGTGCTCCGGTGCTTCCGGGTCGCGGAAAGCGTTCGAAAAGGCCGCCCTGCACTAGTCGGGGCGGCCTTTTTCTTGCCTTTCGCAGCGCAGCGCGGCGTCCGGGCCGAGGATGCAGGCCTGCATCCACTCCAGCAGGCGGTGCGCGGCTCGTGCGTCTTGCGGGTCGGCGTGCACGGCCGCATGAAGCGCCTTCGCATCCCCGGCATGCTGATTGTGGCACTGCATCAGACGCGTGAGCGGGCAGTCTTCCAGCGTCTTCGTGTGCAGTGAGCCATGCCGCACGGAAATCCACTGGAACGCCAGGCCGCCCAGCGGCGTCTTGGGGCCGTCATCGCCGGTATCGAGCACGAACTGCCGGCTCCAGGCAGGCAGGTCGGCGGCCGGCATGGGGCGGGCGATGGCATAGCCCTGTCCCATGCTCGCGCCGAGCAGCCGCGCGACTTCGATCATGCCCGGGTCTTCCAGGCCCTCTGCGATCACCTTGCAGCCGAAATCCCGACCGATCTGTACCACGGCGCTGATCAGGGTGATCGACTGCACCGGATCGACATGCAGGCGCGCGAGCAGATCCTGATCGATCTTCACCGCGTCGAAGGGTAGGCTGGCCAGTCGGCGCAGGCTGCTGTAGCCCGAGCCCAGGTCGTCAATGGCAAAGCGCACGCCCAGTGTCACAAGGCGTTTCACGCCGGCATCGCGCGCTTCCCGGTCGACGCGCTGATTTTCCAGGATCTCCAGAATCAGGCGTTGCGGTGCCAGACCGTGCCGTTCCAGGGCTTCGGCCACCCATTCCGGGCAATCGGGTTCGGCCAGCGTATGCGGCGAGATGTTCAAGGCCAGGTCGATGCGCAGTCCCTGGCGTTCCAGTTTGACCAGATCGCTCAGCGCCATGTCCAGCCCGCGCTGGAACAGTGTGTCCAGCTCAGCGTTCCGCAGCAGGGGCAGGAAGACGTCGGGTCCCAGCTGTTCGCCGCTTTCGAGCGTGAGACGGGCGAGGGCTTCGACCTTGGTCACGCATCCGCTGCGAAAATCGACCACTGGCTGCAGCAGCATGCGCAGGCCGTCCTTGAAAAGGCGGCGGCGGAAGGCCACGGCCTGCTCGTAGGGCACCGGCGGCGGCGGGCGCATGCTGCGCTGCCAGATCTCGTTGCCACGCAACTGCAGATTGCGCATGAAGTGCTGCATGTACTTGCTTTCGAACTGATTCGGGTAATGCCCCAGTAGCAGCAGCAGCGCGACCGGCAGGCGCTGCTCGTCGATCACCGGAATGCAGGCGGCGGCGCGGATCTCGTCCTGCAACAGCGCACGGGGAAGTGCCGGAGTGTTGTCCGGCACTTCCGCGAGATGGGGGCAGGTATGGATTTCGGCCGTATGCCAGCTCTTGGACAGCAGGCTATCGTCGGGAGGCGCGAGGTTCGCGCTGTGACGCACACCGTATTCGGCACGCAGTGCACCGGCGACGGCATGTGCGGCAGTGCCGGCGCTGGACTCGATGTTGTAGGTTTCCGGGCCGCTCTGGCGCAGGACCATGACGCAGGCCATGCCCGGCAGCCGGGCTAGCAGGCGCATTTCCAGGCTGATGGCGTCGTTCCAGCTGGAACCGCGATCGGGCATGAACTGGTCGATGATCGCTGCGTAGCGATCCTGCACGAAGGTCTGTGCTTCCAGTTGTGCCTGCAGATCGTCTTGCAGGCGGTGGTCGAGCAGTTGCGCCAGGTGATAGCGGCTGCGCTTGCTGATTGGCAGCATGTTGCACTGTCGTACCAGACTCTCGTGGTAGATGGCCATCCAGCGCATCAGCAGCACGCTATCGATGCCGATCAGCGCGTGGATGCGTCCGGCGCGCCTGCTGGCCTCGATCAGGCTCTTGCGCGTGGTGCTTCCGGACGTCAGCAACTGGACGTGCAGGATCTGACGCTGCTTGAGGTGCTCGATCTCTTTAGGGGCCAGGCCGTTCAGTAGGCGCGAAGCGTGGGGGTCGGTGTGCACCAGTGCATAGAACTCATCGACGATGTCGGACAGTGCATCGGCCAGATGCGGGCGCGCCACGTCCAGTGTTTCGGAGGCGCTGTCGCCGTAGGGCGCAATCGAGACGGCCAGCTCTTCCTCGTCCACTTCGCCGTGAATGGACCACCAGTTGGCCCGCTCCAGCTTGTTCCGCTTGACCTTGAACAGCGCCTCGTCGGCCAGCCGCAACAGCATGCCGCCCTCGCTGGCATGCTGCGGACTCAGCGCGATGCCCATGCTCAGGCCGACGTGGATGGGACGATCCAGTCCGACGTCGAGTGGCGCGCGGAATCGCCGGCCGATGGCGTCGAAGCGCTTGCGCAGATGTTTCTCCGCGCGGCGCTGGGAGCGTTCGTGGAAAACCACCACGAACTCGTCCCCGCCCAGACGGGCGAAGAAGTCGTGTTTGCTCAGAAGGGGTTGGATCCGCTGAGCGACACCCTTGAGCAGCCGGTCGCCGCCGACGTGGCCATGGGTGTCGTTGATGATCTTGAAGTCGTCCAGGTCGATCATGGCCACGGCGAGGACCTGATCGTCGGCGACACTGCGGGGCAGAGCGTCTGCCAGATAGCGATCCAGCGCTCGGCGATTGGGCAGTCCGGTGAGTTCGTCGTGAAAGGCCAGATGTTCCATGCGCGCGTTCAGCTGGCGCAGGTCGGTGATGTCGCGTTGCACGCCGACGTAATGACTGAGTCGGCCCTGCGCATCGAGAATCGGGTTGATCGTCAGCAGGTTCCAGAACGTACTGCCGTCCTTGCGGTAATTGAGAATTTCGCCGACGAATGCGCCTTCGTCCTGCAGGGCGGCATGGATGCGTTGAACGGTCTCCGGGTTACTGTCGGGTCCCTGTAGCAACTTGCATGTGCGGCCATGCATTTGCTTGAAGGTGTAACCGGTCAGTGCGTGGAAGCCCTCATTGACGTACACGATCCGCTGCTGGGCGTCCGTGATGATCACGCCTTCCTGCACCGAGGACATGGCATTGGCGAGCAGGGTCTGCTGTTCGATCGCCTGGTGCTGCTCGGTCTGGTCGATCAGGCTCCAGATCTCGTCGTAGTCGTCGTGATCGAAGGGAGCGCCTTCCAGCCGCAGCCAGATTCGGCGGCCGTCCATCCGCCGTGCCGGAATTTCGAAGATGGCCCTTCGGTTGTCCGCGAACGCTTCATAGGTCTGTCTGGCAAGCCATCGGCCGGCATCTGGGTCGCCGTAGAAGGCCGAGGCGCGGATGCCTTCCAGGGCCTTTGGTCCGGCGACGCCGAGGATGTCCGCCGCACGGCGATTGGCGCGGAAGACCACATTGTTGCGCGTCAGCACCACGCCCACGGTAGTGCTCTCGAGCATGGATTGGTTCAGGGCCTGGCTCTCGCTTTCGCGGCGCATGAGGTCGATGCGATCCAGGCCGGAGGAGATGTTCCGCGACATCGTCTTCAGCAATTGCTGCAGCGCCGAATCGAACGAGTGCAGTTCGGTGTGGTACACGCATAGCAGGGCCCACAGCTGGCCCGCGCGATGGATTGGCAATACCGCAATGGCAGCGAAACCCTGCTGACGCGCGGCCTTCGCCCACGGCTTGAGCTCGTCGTCCGTGAAGGAGCAGTCGAAGCGGGTCTGGCCGTCGTTCCAGCTCAGGCCGCAAGGACCCCGTCCTTCGGGAAGGTCCATGTTGCTGGAAATTCGAACGACGTCGAGGTAAGGGCGGCCGGGGCCGGCCGCCGCCATCGGTTCGAACCAGCCGGTGTCCGGGTCGGGCCGACCGATCCACGCCAGACTGAGACCGGCATGCGCAACCGCGAGTTCGCAGATGTCCTGCAGCAGTTTCTCGGGTTCGTTGCGCCGCGATAGCCGCATGTCCACATTGGCTAGCAGCACATTGAATTCGGACAGGCGCTGCAAGGGACTGACGTCGATCAGCATCACCACGGCGCCTTCGAGCTGCGAGTCTTCTGCGTTCCGCCTCGGCGTGCAGGTGATCTGTGCCGCCCAGCGCTTTCCGGAGGGGCGGCGCAGCTGCAATGTACCGGCGAATGCTTCGCCGCGTCGGATGGTCTGCAGCACCGCATCGCTGTCGAAGACGGACATCTCCTGCATCAGCACGGCGCGGAGGTTCTCACCGACGATGTCGTCCTTTGCACATTCGAGCAGTTTCAGCGCGCTGGCGTTGACCCATTCGATGGTACCCGCGGTGTCGGTGAACAAGATGCCGTTCGGCGAGTGGTCGGCGACCAGCGCGAGTCGGTGCACGGTTCGGTCGCTATCGGCCTTGGCGCGAGCCTCGCTCTCCTGGTCGAACAGGAGTCCGGCGCTGATCGCGCCCAGTTCCAGAAGGCGCCGCTGGTAGTCATCGGGCAGGTGTGCCCGCAGCGAAGTGAGGGCGAAGGTCCCGATGATGTTCTGCTCGCGATCGTGCACCGGAGCCGACCAGCAGGAACGCACGCCGGACGCCGCCGCCACGTCGCGGACTGCGGTCCAGTGAGGGTCCTTCGTGGCATCACAGACGTAGGTTGCCCGGTCCGTCCAGGCCGTGTGTGCGCACGAACCGTAGCCATCGCCTGGCTGGGTGTCGTCGAGTTGGCGAAGCAGGTCCTTCGGCGCGCTCGGCCCACTCACGAAACGCAGCCGGTCCGTGCCTGCGTCGAGCTGCATGATGGTGGCGACCATGCCGTCCACGGCTTGCTCGAAGAGTCGGCAGAGCTGGTCCAGGCGTGGTTCGAGGGCGCCGTGTCGGGCGACCACGGTCAATAACTCACGCTGCAGGTCCAGCAATCCGCTGACCTTTGACTCCGGATTCGAGTCAGGAGCTTGCTTGCCGGCCGACATGGTGGGCCCCTTGGAACGCCTGAGGCATCATCGCATGCTGTTTGCGCGATAGAAACACGCAAGACGTGCGGAGATCAGGGTAACGCATGGCGAAAGCGGGCCGTCTGTCGACGGTGTCTCAGTCCGTCAGTCGCCAGGCCACGGTATCACCGGCGCGAAGGGGTACCCCCGGCACGCCGCCGAAATCGACTTCCTCGGGAACCGTCCAGCTTTCGCGCTTGAGGGTGATGGTGTCGGTATTGCGCGGCAAGCCGTAGAAATCGGCGCCGTGGAAGCTGGCAAAGCCTTCCAGCCTGTCCAGTGCGTCGGCGGCTTCGAAGGCCTCGGCATAGAACTCGATGCCGGCGTGGGCGGAATAGATACCGGCGCAGCCGCAGGCGCTTTCCTTGGCGTGGCGCGGATGCGGCGCGCTGTCCGTGCCGAGGAAGAAGCTCGGGTCGCCGCTGGTAGCTGCCGCCATCAGCGCCTGTCGGTGCGTCTCGCGTTTCAGCACCGGAAGGCAGTAGTGGTGTGGACGCAGGCCGCCGACGAAGATCGCGTTGCGGTTCATCAGCAGGTGCTGCGGCGTCATGGTCGCGCCCACGTGCGCGGGGGCGTCCTGCACGAACTGCGCGGCCTCGCGCGTGGTGATGTGCTCAAGCACCATGCGCAGGTCCGGGAAATCATTGCGCAGCGGCGTCAGATGTCGTTCGACGAAGACCGGCTCGCGGTCGAACATGTCCACGGCGGAGTCGGTGACTTCCCCGTGCATCAGCAGCGGCAGACCATGTCGCTGCATGGCTTCGAGCACCGGGTAGACACGGCTGAGGTCGGTGACGCCGCTGGCTGCGTTGGTGGTGGCGCCAGCCGGGTAGTACTTCACCGCGTGCACGAAGCCGCTCTCGCGCGCCTCGGCGATGTCGTCCGGGGTGGTGGCTTCGGTCAGGTACAGCGTCATCAGCGGCTGAAAGTCCGCGCCCTCGGGCAGAGCAGCCAGGATGCGCTCGCGATAGGCCCGGGCCTGCGCCACCGTGGCCACCGGCGGTTTCAGGTTCGGCATGATGATGGCGCGGGCGAAGCGGCGCGCGGTGTCCGGCAGCACGGCGGCCAGCAGGGCGCCGTCGCGCACGTGCAGGTGCCAGTCGTCGGGGCGGGTCAAGGTCAGTTCGGTTGCGCTCATGGCGCATAGTGTAGCGGTTTGCGGGTGCAGGTCCTGAAAACACACGGCGCGATCCGATGATTCGCGCCGTGCGCATGGGGACAGTCCTGCGTGTCAGCTGCGCGCCGCGCGCCGCATGAGTCGGATGGCACGACGGTCGCCACGGTGTTCGATCCGCAGCGCGTGGCGTGAGCTGTGCCGTTCGACGCGCAGCGCGCGATGGTCGGTACGTCGGTCCACGCGCTCGGCGCGATGCTGCAGGCGGTGCTGGGCGTGTTCGCGGGCGGTCTGTGCGGTGGCGACGCCGCTGCCGGCGGCGAACAGGCACAGGGCGGCCAGGGCGGTGATCAGGGTGCTCTTCATGCGTGTTTCCTCGCGGACCTGCGCGGCAGGCCTTCGAAGAACCGGAACGCATGCGCCGCCGCTCCGGTTGACCGGGCGGTGCAGGGTGGCGATTCAGTTGGCGGGAAAAGCCCGGTCCAGCCAGCCGGGCACCGGAATGTTTTTTTCGCGCAGCAGGGAGGGGTTGAAGAGTTTCCGTGGGTAGCGCGTGCCGGAATCGCACAGCATGGTGACGATGGTGTGGCCGGGACCGAGTTCGCGCGCCAGGCGGATGGCGCCGGCGATGTTGACGCCGCTCGATCCGCCCAGGCACAGCCCTTCCTCGGTGAGCAGAGCGTGCAGCAGCGGTACGGATTCGTTGTCGGGGATGTTCCAGGCCAGGTCGATCGGCGCGCCGTCGAAGTTGGCGGTCACGCGGCTGGAGCCGATGCCCTCGCTGATGGAACTGCCCTCGGACTTCAGTTCGCCGTGGTTGACGTAGTTCGCCAGCGCCGAACCAGCCGGATCGGCCAGGGCGATGCGCACGCCCGGCTTGCGCACCTTCAGCGCGCGGCCGACGCCGGCCAGGGTGCCGCCGGTGCCGGTGGCGCAGACGAAGCCGTCCACGGCGCCGCCGGTCTGTTCCCAGATCTCGGGGCCGGTGGTGGCTTCGTGGAAGTCGCGGTTGGCGGTGTTGTCGAATTGGTCGGCGAACCAGGCGCTGCCGGGATCGGCGGCGTTCATCTCTTCGGCCAGCGCGCGGGCGCGGTGGGCGTAGTGACCAGGATCCTTGTACGGTACGGCGGGCACCAGACGCACTTCGGCGCCGGTCATGCGCAGGGCGGCGATTTTCTCCGCGCTCTGCGTCTGCGGCATGACGATGATGGTGCGGTAGCCGCGGCTGTTGCCGACCAGGGCCAGGCCGATGCCCGTGTTGCCGGCGGTGCCCTCGATCAGGGTGCCGCCGGGACGGATCCGGCCGCGGCGCTCGGCATCGTCGAGCAGACCCAGCGCCGTGCGGTCCTTGATCGAGCCGCCGGGGTTCATGAACTCGGCCTTGCCCAGGATGTCGCAGCCGGTGGCTTCGCTGGCGGCGTGCAGCCGAATCAGCGGGGTCTGTCCGATGACGGTGGACAGGTCGTTGCGTGGAAGTGAAACAGGTGCGGATGGGCGGAAGAGCGCGTTTGTATTCATGGTGTCGGATATGGGTTCGCCCGTCCGGTTCGCAAGCGAATCCGGACGGGCCGTGGTGCGTTGGTTCAGGCCTGCTCGGCAGGAATCAGGCGCAGATAGGGCTTGAGCGCGCGCCAGCCGTCGGGATAGCGCGCGCGGGCCGCTTCGTCGGAAACCGAGGGCGCGATGATCACGTCCTCGCCCGCTCGCCAGTCCACGGGTGTGGTCAGCTGCTTGCCGTCGGTCAGCTGCAGCGAATCCAGCACGCGCAGGATCTCGTCGATGTTGCGGCCGGCGCTGGGCGGGTAAGTCAGCGTCAGTCGCACCTTCTTCTGCGGGTCGATGATGAATACCGAACGCACGGTGACCTTGGCGTCGGCCTTGGGGTGCAACATGCCGTACAGCTTGGCGACGGCCCGCTCGGGGTCGGCCAGAAGCGGGTAATTGAGCGGGGTGCCGCCGACATCGGCGATGTCCTGCGCCCAGCGTGCGTGGTCGTCCACCGAGTCCACGGACAGGCCCAACAGCCGCGTGTTGCGCTGTGCGAACTCGTCCTTGCGACGTGCGAAGGCACCCAGTTCGGTGGTGCACACCGGGGTGAAGTCTTTCGGGTGCGAGAAGAACACGACCCACTGGTCGCCGCTCCATGCATGGAACTGCAGCGGACCTTCGGTGGAATCGGCGGTGAAATCGGGGGCGGTTTCGCCGAGGGGAAGACTCATGCGTAACTCCGTGTTTGCGGGGGCGACGGAGACGCCGGGGTGGCGTCGATCCTCGACCCTACGCGGAGCTTGGCGGCGCGTGAAATGAAGGCTGGCTGTTCCGGTATGCCTTTTCGGTATGTTGTTCGCTGTGCGTGATTTGGAGTGATAGACGTCCAAATGAGGGCGGTGGACCGATATGCTGTCTGCTGATATGTTCAAGACTCATAACCGGCGCGGTGCCGGTTTTCACGAGGGAAACACCATGAAACGTCTAACCATGAACATTTGCACGATCAATACCAATTATTGCTGGCGCATGTATGCAGGTCCCCGCCACCACCGCCAACGCCCACCTTCGGAACAACCCTCATGACCCTGACACAGCTCCGTTATATCGTTTCCATCGCCGATTCCGGCCTAAACATCACTCTGGCCGCCGAGCGCATCCACGCCACGCAACCTGGCGTCAGCAAGCAACTCAAGCAGCTTGAAGGCGAACTCGGTTTCCAGCTTTTCGCGCGCAAGGGCAAGAGCCTCAAGTCGGTCACGCCCGCCGGGCAGCAAGTCATCGCCCGCGCCCGCGCCATCCTCGACGAAGCCCGCAGCATCCGCGCACTCGCGGCCAACCTGCGCGGCGACGCGCACGGCGATCTGACCGTGCTCACCACCCACACTCAGGCACGTTTCGTGCTGCCATCCGCGATTGCCGCCTTCGGCCGCAAGCATCCGCGCGTGGGCCTGCATCTGCGTCCGCATGGCGACGCGCAGATCCATGGCCTGTTCGCCGGCGGACAGGCCGATCTGGCCATCATCAGCAGCAGTGGCCCGGCGCCGCTGGGCGGACTGGCCGTGCCGCTGTACCGCTGGCGGCGATCGGTCGTCGTGCCGCGCGGCCATGCGCTGGCGCGCCTGAGCCGGCCGTTGCGCCTGGGCGATCTGGCCGGGCAGCCGCTGGTCAGCTACGACTCCTCGCTGCGACCGGAGTCCTCGCTGCAGCAGGCGTTCCAATCGGCCGGCATGCGTCCCCTGTTCGCGTGCACCTCGAGCGATGCCGATCTCATCAAGACCTACGTGCGCGCCGGCCTCGGCGTCGGCGTCCTGGCCGAGATGGCGATTCGTCCCGAGGACAACCGTGAGCTGCAGATGCTCGATGCCGCGCATCTCCTGCCCGACTGCACCACCTGGCTGGTGCTGCGCCGCGACCGCGTGTTGCGCAGTTACACGCTGGATCTTGTCGAGCAGTTCGCGCCGCACCTGGATCGCCGCGATCTGCAGGCTGCGCTCAGTGGCGAGTTCGAGCCGAATTGGCCCGCACCGCCGCATTGGAGCGAATTGCAGCGCGACGCCATGCGTACCCACGTGGCAGCCTAGCCGTCTCGTGGTCGTTGCAAGGCGCGACCGTCCGGAGCGAGGTTCCGGGCGGTCGCGCCGCCTCCATCTCTTCCCGCAATTGATCTGAGTCAACTCCCGCGCAGGTAGGCAGAATTCGCGACATTCTGCCGCGAGTTTGCCGTGCATCCTTGGAGTACGCTGCAACGCGACATCCAAGATAGTAGGGTGTTCGTGTTGTCGCCGGTCCGGGGGCTTCCCCGCCGGTGCACAGGTTGGCTACCAGGGAATCCATGATGATCGACTCGACCGTTGTCGAACTCTCGCGATGGCAGTTCGCCGCTACCGCGCTGTACCACTTCCTGTTTGTGCCGTTGACACTGGGACTGTCCTTCCTGCTGGCTGCGATGGAGACGATCTACGTCACCACCGGGCGCAAGATCTACAAGGACATGGCCCAGTTCTGGGGCAAACTCTTCCTCATTAACTTCGCCATCGGCGTGGCCACCGGCCTCACTATGGAGTTCGAGTTCGGCACCAACTGGTCGTTCTACTCGAGCTTCGTCGGTGACATCTTTGGCGCGCCGCTGGCCATCGAGGGCCTGATGGCGTTCTTCATGGAGTCGACCTTCGTCGGCATCATGGTGTTCGGCTGGGACCGCCTCAAGCGCGGTCAGCATCTGGCCGTGACCTACCTGGTGGCGGTGGGTTCGAATCTGTCGGCGTTGTGGATCCTGATCGCCAACAGCTTCATGCAGACGCCGCAGGGTGCCTCGTTCAATCCGCACACGATGCGCATGGAGCTGAGCAGCTTCACCGACCTGATCTTCAGTCACGATGCGCAGGCGAAGTTCGTGCACACGTCCATCGCCGGCTACGTCACTGCGGCGATCTTCGTGTGCGGCGTCAGCGCGTTCTACATGCTGCGCAAGCGTCATACGGAACTGGCACGTCGCTCGTTCCGCGTGGCGGCGATCTTCGGCATCCTGGCCACGCTCGGCGTCATCACACTGGGTGACGCGCTGGGCTTTGTCGGCGGTCAGGCGCAGCCGACCAAGCTGGCTGCGATGGAAGCCCTGTGGAAGACCGAGCAGGGGCCGATGCCGTTCAACGTGGTCGCGTTCCCGTCGCAGAAGGACCAGACCAACCACGGCGAACTGCAGATTCCCTACGCGCTTTCGCTGCTGGTCACGCACTCGGTGGACGGTAGCGTGCCGGGCGTGGATCAGCTCGAGGCCATGGCCAAGCAGCGCATCCGCAACGGCATTCCGGCGGTGCAGGCCCTGCAGACGTTATCGAAGAATCCTGAGGACCAGACCGCGCTGGCGACGTTCCGCCAGCATCAGGACGACCTCGGCTACGGTTTCCTTGTGCAGGGCTACCAGCACGATCTGAGCAAGGTGACGGACGCCGATGTCGACGCCGCGGCGAAGGCGACGATTCCTCCTGTGGCGCCGGTATTCTGGGCGTTCCGCACGATGGTTGCGTTCGGCTTTGCGATGCTGGCGTTCTTCATCCTCGCGGTGGTCTTCACGCTGCGTAACAACGTGGAGCGACGGCGCTGGTTCCTGAAGATCGCGCCGTGGATGATCCCGGTGCCGTTCATCGCCAACGAGGCGGGCTGGCTGGTCGCCGAGCTGGGCCGGCAGCCGTGGACGGTGTACGGCGTACTGCCGACGTGGATGTCGGCCTCGACCCACAGTGTCACCTACATGGTGTTCTCGCTGGCTGGTTTCGTGCTGATCTACAGCGCCTTCATCGCGGTGGAGATGTTCCTGATGGTGCGCGCGATACGCAGGGGACCGGACGACCACGGCGATCACAAGCCGTCACCGGCCCTGACCACGGCGAATGCGGAGGCCTGATCCATGGAAATTTATCTGATTCTTAAAGTGGTCTGGTGGCTGCTGCTCGGCGTGCTGCTGATGGGCCTGGCGGTGATGGTCGGCATGGACATGGGCGTGGGCACGATCCTGCGCTATGTCGGCCGCACCGACCTGGAGCGCCGCGTGGCGCTGAACATCATCGGCCCGCACTGGGACGGCAACCAGGTGTGGTTCATCCTCGGTGGCGGCGCGGTGTTCGCGGCGTTCCCGCTGATCTACGCCACGGCCTTCTCGGGCTTCTACGTGGTCATGCTGTTGCTGCTGTGGAGCATGATCGTGCGCCCGCTGGGCTTCGAGTACCGCAGCAAGATGCCGTCGGCACGCTGGCGTAATGTGTGGGACTGGTCGCTGTTCATCAGCGGCTTCCTGCCGATGCTGGTGTTCGGCGCGGCCATCGGCAACATCCTGCAGGGTGTGCCGTTCCACTTCAGCTGGAACCTGACCTCGTACTACACCGGCAGCTTCCTGGCCCTGTTCAACCCGTTCGCGATCCTGTGCGGCGTGCTGTCGGTGGCGCTGTCGTCGATGATGGGCGCGCTGACGGTGATGAACGGCGCCGAGGATGCGATGTTCCAGCGTGCACGCAAGCTGGTCATGGTCGCGGCCGCGGTGGCTGTGGTGCTGTTCGCCCTGGGCGGCGTGTGGGTGCACGCGATCGACGGTTTCCAGCTGGTCAGCGGTCCGTCGGGCAACCTGGCGCAGACGCCGATGCAGCAGACGGTGACGCAGGCCTCGGGCGCGTGGTTCGGCAATTACAGCGCGCATCCGGCGCTGTGGCTGGTGCCGCTGGTCGGTTTCGCCGGCGTGATCGGCGCGGCGCTGGCCGCGCGTGCGGGACGTTCGCATCTCGGCTGGTGGTCGGGCGCGCTGGGCTGGATCGGCGTGATCGGCACGGTCGGCGCGGCGATGTTCCCGTTCATGATGCCGTCGAGCAGCGAGCCGTCGCAGAGCCTGACTTTGTGGAACGCGACGTCGAGCCAACTGACGCTGACCTGGATGGTCGGATTCACCGTGGTGTTCGTGCCACTGGTGGTCTGGTACACCAGCTGGGCGTTCTATGTGATGCGCGGGAAGGTGAAGCCCGAGCATGTCGCCGCCGACGAACACGCGTACTGAAGGAGACGCGAGGATGAAACGAACGATCTTTTTCTTGCTGCTCCTGGCGCTGGCGATGGTGGCGATTTTCCTGGCCATTGTGCTGGGCGAGCTGGGTCCCTGGTACTTCGCCTGGTTGCTGGGCACGGCCACCATCGTGCTGTGCGCGGCCGCGGGCGGTGCGATGCTGGATGCACAGGACGAACACGCATCGCAGTCGGCCGCGGATGACGCACGCTGACACGGATGAACCGCCCGCGGTGCGGGCGAAGGCTTCGGGCGTGGCATCCGTGAAGGCGGATGCCGCGCCGGGGGCGACCGACTGGCTGGCGCAGCAGCAAGGGACCGTCCGACGCTGGCTGCTGTCCGCGATGGGCCTGGGGGCCGCCGGTACGGTGCTGTTGTGCGTGCAGGCGGGATTGCTGGCCTGGGCGTTGAACGCGATCCTCCTGCAGAAGGCCCATGTGCGCGACGTGCTTCCGGCCGCTGCCGCATTCGTGTTGCTGGCCCTGGTGCGTGCCGCGTGTTCGGTGCAGGCGCGCCGGTTCGGATTCGAGGCGGGTCGTCGCGTGGTGGCGGACGTGCGCATGCGGGTGCTCGAACAGTTCCGTGCGCGCGGACCGGCGTGGCTGGCGCGACAGTCGAGTGCCGATCTCATTACGCGAACCGTCGACGGCGTGGATGCGCTGGCGCCGTACTACGCGCGCTACCTGCCGCAGAAGGCCGCCGCCGTGCTGTTGCCGTTGATCGTCCTGGTCGCGGCGTTTCCGGCGGATTGGGTCGCGGGGCTGGTGATGCTGGTGACGGCGCCGCTGGTGCCGTTGTTCATGGTGCTGCTGGGCGGCGTGGCGGAGCGGGCCAGTCAGCGCCGCTGGGTCACGCTGTTGCGTCTGGGCAATCAGTTCTTCGACACCCTGCAGGGGTTGGTCACGCTGCGCCTGTTCGGCGCGGGCGCCCGGCGACGCGTGCTGCTGGCGGAACGCAGCGAGGCCTACCGCCGCGAGACGATGTCGGTGCTGCGTGTGGCGTTCCTGTCGTCGCTGGTGCTGGAATTCTTCGCCATGGTGAGCATCGCCGTGGTCGCGGTGCTGGTCGGTTTCCGTCTGATGTGGGGTGACGTGGCCTTCACCCACGGCATGTTCGTGCTGCTGTTGGCGCCGGAATTCTTTCTGCCGCTGCGTGCCTTGGGTGCGCTGCGGCATGCGCGCATGGATGCGGTCTCGGCCGCGGGCGATCTGGCTGCGTTGCTGGAGTCCACGCCGCCGGCCGCCGGGACAGCGTCTGCCGCTTCGTCGAAGGTCGTCGCTCCCGCACATCCGCCGCGCATCGAGATCGAGGACGTGCGCTTCGAATATGCGCCGGGTCGTGCCGGGCTGGACGGCATCACGATGGATATCCCCGCTGGCCGAACCACGGTGGTGGTGGGCGCCAGTGGCTCGGGTAAGAGCAGTCTGCTTCGGTTGCTGATGGGATTCCACGAACCGTCGCGGGGCACGGTGCAGGTCGAAGGGCATGCGCTGGACGCGCTCGATGCGGACACCTGGCGTGCGCGCATCGCCTGGCTGCCGCAGCGGCCGCATCTGTTCGTCGGCACGCTGCGCGACAACGTGCGCATGGCGCGTCCCGATGCAGACGACGTGGCGCTGGAACGCGCCGCGCGCGCGGCAGGGCTCGACGCGGTGCTGCGCGAGCTTCCGCACGGCTGGGAAACCCCGCTGGGCGAGAACGGCTACGGGCTGTCCGGCGGTCAGGCGCAGCGCGTCGCGCTGGCGCGGGCCTGGCTGCGCGATGCGCCGCTGTTATTGCTCGATGAACCGACTCAGCATTTGGACGAAGCCTCCGCACGGGCAGTGCAGGAGGCGATTGCCACGCTTCGGCGCGGACGCACGGTAGTGCAGGTGGCGCATCGTCTGGATGCGGCGCGGGCGGCGGATCAGGTCGTGGTGATGGCGGCCGGGCGCGTGATCGAGGCGGGCGCGCCAGCGCAGCTGATCGCCGATCGCGGCGCGTTCTTCCGTCTGCTGCAGAACGAGGAGGCCGCATGAGCGCGTCGGTGACCGGACCGTTGCGTCGCTTCTGGCGCGTGCTGGGCAGCCAACGACGCTGGATGATGCTGGGCGTGCTGGTGTCCCTGATCAGCACGTTGGCCGGCATCGCCCTGATGGCGATTGCGGGGCACTTCATCGCCAGCATGGCGCTGGCCGGCGCCACTGGCGCGGTGCTGAATTACTACACACCGGCCGCGCTGATCCGTGCCATGGCGCTGTTGCGCACCGGCGGCCGCTATGTCGAGCGGCTGGTCAATCACGAGGCGACCCTGCGCGTGCTGTCGCGCCTGCGGTTGTGGCTGTTCGATCGTCTGCTGCCGCTGGCGCCGGCGCGGACCGGTTTTCTTGGCTCGGCGGACCTGTTCTCGCGGTTGCGTGCCGATGTGGACCGGCTTGAACACGCCTACCTGGGGATCGGCATCCCCATCGTCGTTGCGCTGCTGGCGTTGCCGTTGGTGCTGGCGGTGCAGGCGGCCTACGCCTGGCCGGTGGCCGTGCTGACGGCGGTTGCGGCGACGGCGGCGGCCGTGCTGCTGCCGCGTTGGCTGATCGTGCGCAGCCGCGCGCCGTCTGAGGCGATGGTGCGCGACGAAGCGGCGCTGCGCGCGGAGGTCGGCGATCTGGTGCGCGGCGCGGCCGAGCTGCGGCTGTATGGTGCCGATGCAGTGCGCGAGGCGCGCATTCATGCGCTGACCGATGCGCAGCAGATGCGGCTGGCGCGTTTGGATGCCCTGCAGGAGCGGGGTCAGTCGCTGATACCGCTGCTGGCACAGGCGGTGGCGGCGGGAACCCTTCTGCTGGGGGCGGCCGCGGCACGCGCCGACAGGCTGGCCGGACCGGATGTGGTCATGCTGGTGCTGCTGGGGCTGGCGGCGTTCGAGGTGCTGGCCGTGCTGCCCGAAGCCTTCACGCGCTGGGGTGCGACCCGGGCCGCGGCGGCGCGGGTGTTCGATCTGGTCGATGCCGAGCCGGCGGTCGAGGACCCGGCGGCGCCGGCCGAACCGCCGTCGCAGCCGGATATTTCCCTGCGCGGCGTACGGCTTCGCTATGCCGAGGACGCGCCGTGGGCGCTGGACGGCGTGGATCTGGAGCTTCCGTTCGGCAGCCGCGTGGCGGTGACCGGCGCTTCGGGTGCGGGCAAGAGCAGCCTCGCGGCGGCGCTGCTGCGTTTCCAGCCTTTCGAGGGCGGGCGAATGATGTGGGGCGGACGCTCTATCACCGATTACGCGACGGACGATGTACGCGCCGCCATCGCCGTGGTCGAACAGCGCACGCACCTGTTCGACGCCACCCTGATCGAGAATCTGCGAGTAGCGCGCCCCGACGCCACCCGCGCGCAGATCGAGGCCGCTGTGCACGCGGCGCAGCTGAGCGAGTGTGTCGCGGCACTGCCGGATGGGTACGACACCTGGCTGGGCGAAGGTGGCGCGCATCTCTCGGGCGGCGAGGCGCGTCGCGTGGCCATCGCGCGTGCGCTGCTCGCAGATCGCCCGATCCTGCTTCTGGACGAGCCGACCGAAGGACTCGACGCCGCCACCGCGCAGTCGTTGATGGGGGCGCTGGCGACGCTGGCCGAGGGACGCACGGTGCTGCTTATCACGCACCGGCTCGAGGGCCTCTCGTATCTGGTCGATCGGCGGGTGCGCATGGAGCGGGGACGCATCGTGGCGGATGAAGCGGTCGCGTCGGTGTCTGTCGCGTCGTGCTCGGACCGTTTTTCGACGACGCACTGAGAAGGCATCCGCTGGTTGGTGAGTCGTGCTCGGCCCGGCCTCTTTCGGTTCCCGGTCGACGTGTGCATGGCGGTCGGAGGCACGCACGGTTTGATGGAACACCTGCGCGGCGTGAGTGCCGGGAGTCTCTGGTCGAGTGCAGGCCACGGGTCCGCCGTGGAGTATCCCGGAGCGTATCTGCGTTACGCTTCGAACTGCCGGGGTGATCGGCATCGCCAACCGGGGAGGCGCGCGCATGGCATCCGTTTTCGATGTACGAGTCTGTTCCGAGGTAGACCGAGCGGCATGCAGGCTTGCCGATGGCGACCGACGCTGAGGTCGTCCCATGAAGCACCACGTTCCCCCTGAACGCTGGAGTTCGCCGTCCGACCCGTCGCGCGGTCTGGATCGCGCTGAAGTGGAGGCGCGACGCGCGCGTTTTGGGCGCAACGATATGTTTGCGTCGCGCCGCGCCGGCTGGCGCGAGGTGCTGCGCGAGAGCGCGCGCGATCCGATGCCGTGGTTCCTGCTCGGCATTTCGCTGCTGTTCGCCCTGCTCGGTGACCACACCGAGGCGGTGGTGCTGGGGCTGGCGCTGCTGCCGATTCTGGGGATGGACGCGTATCTGCACCGGCGCAGCCGCGCCAGCGTGGAAGGTTTGGCCAGCCGGCTCGCCATGCGTAGCCGGGTATGGCGTGATGGCCATCTGGTCGAGGTGGACACGGTCGATCTCGTGCCGGGCGATCTGGTGCGGGTGGAGGCGTCCGAATACCTGCCTGCCGACGGCGTGATCGTCGATGGAGGGCATCTGCAGCTCGATGAATCCGCGCTCACTGGCGAGTCGCTGCCGTGCCGCAAGCATCCCTGGACGGGTGCGATGCCCGAGGACGCCGAGATCGAGGATCGGCACTGGGGCGCGGCCGGTACGCGTCTGCTGACCGGTTCGCTGCAGCTGCGCGTGGTCGATACCGGTGCACGGACCCTGTACGGAGGCATCGTGCGCCTGGCGCAGACCGGTCCGCGGCAGCGCACGCCGTTGCAGCAGGCGTTGTCGTCGCTGGTGACCGCGCTGGTCGCCGTGGCCGTGCTGATGTGCGTGGCGCTGGCGTTGGCGCGCTGGTATCAGGGGCATGGCCTGCTCGATGCGGTGGTGAGCGCGTTGACGCTGGCGGTCGCCGCGTTGCCTGAGGAGTTTCCGGTGGTTCTGACCGCCTTTCTCGGCGTCGGCGTGTGGCGATTGGCGCGCCACGGCGCCCTGGTGCAGCGTGCCGTGGCGGTGGAGAACATCGGCCGCGTCAGTGCGATCTGCACCGACAAGACCGGCACCCTGACCGAAGGCCGTCTGCAACTGCGCACGCTGCAGCCGGCGTCGGATGTCGACGAGCCGGCTCTGCTGCGCGTAGCCGCGCGCGCCAGCCGCGAGGACAGTGCCGATCCCATGGACACGGCCATTCTCGAACGTGCCGGCGGGGCGGGCGGCGAACGCGCGGCGACGTTCCCGTTCACGGAGAAAGCGCGTCGCGAGGTGGCGGTGTTCGTGCTGGAGGATGGACAGTTCGAGGCCGTGGCGAAGGGGGCGCCCGAGACGGTACTCGCAATGTGCACGCTGTCATCGGAGGAGCGCGAAGTCTGGAGCGCGCGCGCCGGCGAGTGGGCGGCGCGTGGCTACAAGGTCATCGCTTGCGCGCGACGCGCCTTGCCGGCCTGGCCTGGCGGGGAGCCGGATCGCGAGTATGCGTTCGCCGGACTGCTGGGATTCGCCGATCCGCTGCGTGAAGGTGTCGCGGAAGCCGTCGCCGAGACCCGGCAGGCGGGTATCCGCGTGCTCATGATCACCGGCGATCATCCGCTCACGGCGCGCGCGATCGCCGTCGAGGCGGGTCTCGGCGGTGCGGCGCCAACAGTGCGCCTGGGCGAGGACCTGGTGCGCGATCTGCGTCGGGACGGCGTCGCCGCGCTGGCGGATCTCGACGCCGTCGCGCGCTGCCTGCCGATGCACAAGCTGGAGATCGTGCGCGCCCTGCAGGCGGAGGGCGAGATCGTGGCGGTGACTGGCGACGGCGTCAACGACGTGCCCGCACTGCAGGCGGCCGACATCGGCATCGCCATGGGCCGACGCGGCACGCGCACAGCTTCCGAAGTGGCGCCGGTGGTGCTGCTCGACGACAACTTCGGCACCCTCGTCGAGGCCATTGCCGAAGGCCGTCAGCTGTTCGGCAATCTGAAGCTGAGCTTCGCCTACCTGCTGATGATCCACATGCCGCTGGTGCTGACGGCCGCCTTCGTGCCCTGGCTGGGTCTGCCGCTGCTGTATCTGCCGATCCACGTGGTGTGGCTGGAACTGATCATCCATCCGACGGCGTTGCTGGCCTTCCAGCAGCTGCCCACCCGCGCGCGGCTGCAGCGCGTGCGCAGGACGACGCGGTTGCGTTTCTTCGATGCCCGCGAATGGGCGGTGGTGATCGGCGGTGGTCTGGCGCTGACTGCGCTGGTCGGCGTCGGCTACGCCTACAGTCTGGAATCCTCCGGCAGCGCCGTGCACGCTCGCAGCATGGCGTTACTGGTGCTGGTCGTCGCCAGTGCGGCCGTGACGCTGGCGTTGGGTCGCGGACGCACAAGGGCGGCGCGCATTGTGCCGCTGGCGGCGCTGGCTTCGGCGATCGTGCTGCTGACGATTCCGACGCTTGCGGCAGCGCTGCAGTTGCAGTTGCTGCATGCCGACGACTGGATGCTGGCGCTGGCCGGCGGCGTGCTGATCGGCGCGGTGGCTGCGTTGTTCCATCGGAGCCACCGCGCTGTGCGCGCGTCGTGAATCGATGCGGTGTCGTCAATCTCGGGTGGGCAGCCACGCATCGTCCGAACCGTCCGGGATGCCCTCGAACAGCGGTGTGCTGAGATAGCGTTCGCCGGTGTCCGGCAGCATGGCCAGGATCGCGGCGCCTGGCGGGGTCTTTTTCGCGGCCTTCAGCGCTGCGGCCACGGTGCCGCCGGCGGAGATGCCGACGAAGATCCCTTCCTCGCGCGACAGACGCCGTGCTGTTTCGAGGGCTTCGTCGTCGGTGACCGGGATGTTGTCGTCGGGTACGTTGCGATTGAGCACTTCGGGTATGAAGTCCGGCGTCCAGCCCTGGATCTTGTGCGAATTCCATTCCTTGCCGGCGAGTAGGGCGGCGACGGCCGGTTCGGTGCTGACAATGCGCACTTCGGGTCGCGCGACCTTGAGCATCTCGCCCACGCCGGTCAGCGTGCCGCCGGTGCCCCAGCCGCTGACGAAGACGTCGAGCCGGTGGTCGGCAAAGTCGCGCAGGATTTCCGTGGCCGTGGTGTTGCGGTGGTAGGACGGGTTGGCTTCGTTCTCGAACTGGCGGGCCAGGAACCAGTCGTGTTTCTTCGCCAGTTCCTCGGCCCGCTTCACCATGCCGGTGCCGCGTTCGGCGGCGGGGGTGAGTACGACGCGCGCACCGTAGGCACGCATCAGCTTGCGGCGCTCGATCGAGAAGGAATCGGCCATCACGGCCACGAACGGATAACCGCGCGCCGCACAGACCATGGCCAGCGCCACGCCAGTGTTGCCGCTGGTGGCTTCGATCACGGTCTGGCGGGGCTGCAGCGTGCCGCGTCGCTCGGCGTCGAGAATGATGGCTTTGGCGAGACGGTCTTTGACCGACCCGCCGGGATTGAAGGATTCGATCTTCACGAACAGCTCGCGGCCCTCGGGCGCCATGCGATGCAGACGCACGACGGGGGTGCGTCCGATGGTGTCGAGAATGCTTTCGTGGATCATGGCGGTCTCCAGTCGCGAAGTAGAATGCTGCGAACAGGGCGCCGGGCTGGGACAGACGCAAACGGCGCGGACGCTGCGCGCAAGTCGTTGAATGGGCATTGTGCGCTCTTTTCGGCGCGGCAGGCATCGTCCACGCGGCCGATACCGTGTGGTCGGCGGAACAGTCGATGCCAGACGTTGCGACAATGCTTGTCGCATCTCGCGAGACATCGATCGGGCAGGATGATGGGATACGCTTGACCCATTGCCGCGAGCCGTCAGGATCGACGCCCAGCATGTTCCATTTGCACTACGACACTCATCTCGATGCATTGGCCGATACCTTGGCCGATCTGCTGGCGCGACGCGACCCGGCACACTTGCTGCAACCGCAGACGGTGCTGGTGCCGCAGCCCGGTCTGCGGCGCTGGCTGGTGCAGCGGTTGGCCGAGCGGTACGGCATCGCCGCCAACCTGGAATTCATCGCGCCGGCCCAGCTGGTATGGCGGTTGCTGCGGGCCGAACACGCGGAGCTGCCGTCGGTGTCGGGCTTCGATCGGGAAGTCCTGCGCTGGCGCATCCTGGCGCATCTGCGCGATCCGGCCGCGCCAGCCGCCGTGCGTGCGTGGTTGGGCGAGGACGCGGACGATCTGCGCAGCTTCGAGTTGTCCGGCCATCTGGCGCAGCTGTACGAACGCTATCAGGGGTATCGGCGCGAATTGCTCGAAGGCTGGGCCCGGGGCGAGGACGCGGACGATCCGCAGGCGGAGCTGTGGCGGCAACTGACCCGCGGCGATGCGACTTCCCGCAGTCATCTGCTGGGGCAGTTCCTGCGGCGTCACGCCGAAGCGGATGCGCCTCGGCCCGCGCAGCTTCCGTCGAGCGTGTTCGCCTTCGGCATCATCAACGTGTCGCCGGACGTGCTGCGCGTGCTGGGTGTGCTGGGACGCCATTGCGCGCTGCATTTCTTCCTGCCCACGCCATGCCGGGAATACTGGGGCGACCTGCCGAATCGCCGGGAATGCGAGACCCGGCTGGAGGCGGGTCAGAGCCTGTTCGACGATCCGCCCAATCGCCTGCTGGTCTCGCTGGGCGGTGTCGGGCGCGATTTCGTCGCTCAGCTGTTTTCCTACGAGCACGTGCAGCCGGACGTCGAGACGTTTCCCGAGGACGACGATCCGCCGCGCGATACCCTACTTCAGCGCGTGCAGGCGGACGTGATCACGCTGTCCGCGCCCGATCCGGATATGCGCCGCGATGTGCACGATCCGGCGGATCGTTCGTTGCAGGTGCATGTCTGCCATTCGCCGCTGCGTGAAGTGCAGGTGCTGCACGATCAGTTGCTGGACCGCCTGAAGCAGGACCCGGAACTGCAGCCGCGCGACATCGCGGTGATGGTGCCGGATCTCGCCCGGTACGCGCCGTGCATCGAGGCGGTGTTCGGCGCGTTGGGCGTGGACGACCCGCGACGTATTCCGTGGACCGTGGCCGACCGCCCGCTGGCCGAGACGCATGCGCTGGCGGCGCTGTTCCTGCGGCTGCTCGATCTGCCCGCCTCGCGGCTGACGGCCAGCGAAGTGCTGGAGGTGCTGGCGGTGCCGGCCGTGCTGCGCGGCTTCGGCCTCGACGAGGACGTGCTGGAGACGGTGCGCGCATGGGTGCGCGACGCCGGCGTCCGCTGGGGTGAGGACGCCGAGGATCGGCTGGCACATGGTCTGCCCGCGTTCGAGGAATACAGCTGGCGCTTCGGCCGACGGCGTCTGCTGCTGGGCTACATGAGCGGCGAGGCGACATCCGGTGCGTTGTTGCACGGGATTGCACCGCTGACCGACATCGAGGGCGCGGACACCGCCGCGCTCGGCGCCTTGTTTTCGGTCCAGCGCATTTTGCGGACTCTGCGTCATGCGCAACGGCGTCCGCAACCGCCCGGCGCGTGGCAGACCCTGATCAACGAGGCGCTGGATCGCCTGGTGCCACAGCCGGAAGGCCGCGACGAGGAACGTGCGCTGGAAGCCGCTCGAGCCGCCCTGCGTGCGCTGGCCGAGCACAGTGCGGAGGCTGCGTTCGACCAGCCTCTGGATTGGCGCACGGTGCGCGCTTTCGCGCAGGAACAGCTGCGCGAGCAGGCGCCGCAGCAGCGCTTCCTGGCCGGCGGCGTCAGCGTCTGCGGTCTGGTGCCGTTGCGCAATGTGCCGTTCAAGCTGATCTGCGTGCTGGGCATGGACGCCGACGCGTTTCCGCGCCGCGATCCCGCTGACGCGTTGAACCGCATGCTGGTCGGTCGTCGCATGCCGGGCGACCGCTCGGTGCGCGAGGACGATCGCTATCTTTTCCTGCAGACGCTGATGGCCGCCGAGCGGCAGCTGTATCTCAGCTACACCGGTATCGATCTGCGCAAGGGCACGGCGATCGAGCCGTCCGTGGTGTTGAGCGAGTTGCTCGACCATGTCTGCGAGGGGTATTTCCGCGATCCTGCCGCTGCGCGCAAGCAATTGGTCACGCAGCATCCGATGCAGGCGTTCTCATCGCGCCTGTTCGTTCCGGATGATGTGCCCATGCACGATGCGAACGTGTTCACTTATCGCGACGAATGGCTGGAGGCGGCGCGTCCCGCGCCGCGCCGCGTCGAGCCGGTCGTGTTCGCCGACGACGCATGGCCGGCGGAGAATGAAACGGAAGCGGTCGAGCTGGCTGCGTTGCGGCAGTTCTTCCGCAATCCCGCCGCGGCGTTCCTGCGGATCGAGGCGGGCATCACGTTGTCCGCGCCGGACGAGGAGGTCGACGAACGTGAGCCGCTGACGCTCGAACCGCTGCAGCGACATCGCCTTGACACAGTGCTGGCCGTGAACGTCGATGATGCGGCCGGACAGACCCTGGAGGCACTGCGCGCGCAGGCGCTGTTGCCGCCGCTGGCCTGGGGCGAGACGGCCCTGCGCGACACCCTGCAGGCGCTGGGACCGGGATTGCGGCAATGGCAGGCATGGCGGCAGGCGCATCCACCGCAGGCGCCGCATCGTTTCCGCCTGGATCTGGGCGAGGGGAGGGTGCTGACCGGCGTGCTCGAGGAACTCCACGAAGGCGGATACGGCGCATGGGTTGGCGCTTCGCACAGCGCAGGCGGCTGGATGCACTGGTGGTTGGGCGCCCTGGCTGCGCGCGCACTGGAAATCGCGCCGGATTGCCTGGCCTGGGGGCGCGACAGCGGAAAGGCATCCTGGCGATTGCCGTGGCGCCCGGCCATGCCCACGGCCGCGGAAGCGTGTGCGCATCTGCGCGTGTTGCTGGACGTGCATCGCGAAGGCCGGCGCGAGGCGTTGCCGCTTCCTTTGCGCACAGCCTTCGCCTGGGCGGAGAAGCGCGCAGCCGGCGAGGATGAGGCGGCGGCATGCAAAGCCGCGCAAGGCAGCTGGGCAGGGGGGTACAACACCTACGCCGAGGCCGGCGATGCCTGGTTCGCGTTGGCCTTCCGCGGTCGCGAGCTGTTCGATGGCGCGGCGATGCAGGGGCGTTTCGAGGCCCTTGCCGCGCATGTCCATCTGCCGTTGTGCCAAGCGCTGCGGAACGGAGGTGCGCCATGAACGAGGTGTTGCAGAACCTGGCCGACACCGACATGGCGCTGCGCGTGCCGTTGGCCGATGTGCAGCAGATCGAGGCCAGCGCCGGCACGGGCAAGACCTACACCATCGCCGGGCTGTATGCGCGGCTGGTGGTCGAGCGAAATCTGGAAACGCGGCAGATTCTGGTAATGACGTTCACCAAGGCCGCGACCGAGGAACTGCGTCAGCGCCTTCGGCAGCGCCTGGCCGTGTGCGCGCGGGTCGCGGCGCAGCCCTGGATCGATTCTGACGTCGCACTTCCGGACACGCTGGACGGCGAGAAGCGCTGGGCGCTGGCGCTGCTTCGCCGCACGCTGGAGTGCGGCGAGGAAGCACCGTCCGATCTGGCGCATCGCCTGCAGCAGGCCGTGACGCGCATGGACGAGGCGGCGATCTTCACCATTCACGGATTCTGCCAGCGCGTGCTGGGTGAGCATGCAGCGCTGATCGAAGGCGTCAGCGAAACCCGCACGCTCGAACCCTCCGACGACGATCTGCTGGCGTCCTTCGCCGCCGACGCGTGGCTGCGCTGGGGCAGCGCCGAGGACATCGTCGACCGGCACGCGTTGCTGACGCTCGGCTCGACGCCGGAGGCGCTGGCCGCGACGCTGAAGCCCCTCATCGACTTCCATGGCCGCATCGAGCCGCTCCCGTCGCCGGATGCCGACGCGATGGCGCCTTGCCAGCCCGAAGACGTCGACGCGGCGCGCGAGGCGTTGCACCGGATCTGGCGCGAGGCGGGTGAAGAGGCCGTGGCCGTGTTCCGGGCGGCGTTCGAGGCGGGTCATCTGCACGGCGGGCGGTACAAGTCCGATAGCGTGGAGGGTCTGCGCGACCTGCACCGGCAATTGGCCGAGGGCGGATGGCCGGCGCCGAACCTGCTGCAGAAATTCGCCGGCGAGAAACTGGCCGCAGCGGTCAAGAAGAACAAGCCGCCGTTCGCGGGGCATGCGGCGTTCACGGCCATCGACAACTGGCTGCGTGCCGAGTCCGCCTACGCGGACCAGGTCCGCGCCCGGACGCCGGTCGTGCTGCATGCATTGCTGCGCGAAGCGCGTGAGGGGCTGGCCGCGCGCAAGCGCGATCTGTCACGCCTGTCCTACGCCGACCAGATCGAATGGGTGCATCGCGGTCTCGACGACGGCGCGCGCGGCGAACGTCTGCGCCAGGCGCTGCATGCGCAGTATCCGGTCGCCCTGGTCGATGAATTCCAGGACACCGATGCGCGTCAGTTCGAGATCTTCCGTCGGCTCTACGCCGAGCAGGGCGTGCTGTTCTGCATCGGCGACCCCAAACAGGCCATTTACGGCTTCCGTGGCGGCGACGTGCATGCCTATTTGCGCGCCAAGCGCCTGGCCGCGGCGCACTGGACGCTGGATCACAACTACCGTTCCGCTGCCGGATTGCTGACCGCCTGCGAAGCCCTGTTCAGCGGGCGCGAGGATGTCTTCGTCGAAGACGGCATTGCCTTCGAATCGGTGCAATCGGGCGGCAAGGAAGCGGATGGCGCCTTGCGTCGGAACGGCGAGCAGGTCGCGCCGATGACGCTCTGGCGACTGCCCGACGAGGCGCCGCCCGGTGGACGCGAAGCGCTTGAAGAAAGTCTCGCCCTCGCTTGCGCCGGCGAGGTGGCGCGTTTGCTGACGCCCGAGACGGCGCAGTTGCGCGAGGCATCGGTCGCGCCCGGCAGCATTGCGGTACTGGTCGACTCGAACCGGCAGGCCATGCGCGTCCAGGATGCATTGGCGGCCTGCGGTGTACCCGCCGTGTGCCAGCGGCGCGAGAGCGTCTACGCCACGCAGGAGGCCGTCGAGCTGTGCCGCATCCTCGATGCCCTGCTGGCGCCGCGTCATGCCGGACTGGCGCGCGGCGCGCTGTGCACACGCCTGCTCGGACGTCGCCTCGGCGATCTGCGGACCATGCAGGATCACGATGCCGACTGGCGCGACGAACTTGACGACCTGCGCGCACGCTGGCTGGAGCGCGGCGTGCTGGCGATGCTGGAGCGTCTCGGCGAACGGCACGCGCGCCGGCTGCTGGCCGAACCCGACGGCGAGCGCTGTCTCAGCAATCTGATGCAGTTGGGCGATGCGTTGCAGGCCGAGGCGCGTCGTCTGTCCAGCGCGCGTGCGCAGCGAGACTGGCTGGCGCGGCGCATGGGCCTGGCCGACGCTGGCAACGAGAACGAACAGCTGCGTCTGGAAAGCGATGCCGAGCGTGTGCAGATCATGACCGTGCACGCCAGCAAGGGACTGGAATTCGATCTGGTGTTGCTGCCGTTCGCCGCGTTGATGCAGGCGCGCAAGCCGGAGAAGGGCGGGTTCGCGCGCTATCACGACGGCGATGATCTGGTGCGCCGATTCATCGCCAGCGGATCCGGCGATCGTGACCCGGACGATGACGAAGCGATGGCCGCTGCGCAGCGGGAAGAGCTTGCCGAGGGCGTGCGCAAGCTCTACGTCGGCGTGACGCGCGCCCGGCACGCGTGCTGGCTCAGCGTGCCAGCGTCGGGCAGAACGCCGGCGGGAAGCGTGCTCGGCTGGGTGCTTGCGGATGGTGTGGAGGCGTTGCTGGCACGCGGCGGTGCGAGCGTGGCGGAAGCGCCTTTGCCGGAGCCTGTGCACATCGGCGTCGCGCCGCCGGCACAGACGCCACAGCTACAGGCGCGCCGTTTCCAGCGCGAACTGGATCGCGATTGGCGTCATCACAGCTTTTCGCGACTGGCCGAGGGTGGGCACTCGCCGCACTTCGACACCGACGCGTCCGCCGCATCGGCGACAGACGCCGATGCGCGCGTGCCGGCGATGGCCGGCGGCCTGCACGGAAGCCGTTTCGGCAGTGCAGTACACGACGCGCTCGAACACATCGACTTCGCAGCCTGGGCCGACGATGCCGGTGCGGTGCCCGATACGCAGCGCGAAATCGTGATGCGCGCGCTGGCGGCGCAGGGATTCAGCGGTGCGGCGGCGCAGCGTTCGGTCGAGGACCTTCTGCGCCGCACACTGCGCACGCCGGTGGTCGACGACCTGTGTCTGGCCGCGCTCCCGGAGAGCATGCGGCGTGCCGAAATGGTGTTCGATTTCGGCATGGAAGGGGCCGACCCGCAGCAGTTGCTGGACGTGCTGCATGTCCATGGCTACCAGTTGCAGCGCGAGCGCTTCGCCCATGTCGGCGGACGCCTGCGCGGTCTGATGAACGGCATCATCGATCTGGTCTTCGTGCATGCGGACCGCTGGTGGATCGCCGACTACAAGACCAATCATCTCGGCGACCGCGTCGCCGACTACGCGCCCGAGCCGCTTCGCGTGGCCGTGCATGACAGCGACTATGATCTGCAATACCTCATCTACACCGTGGCCCTGCATCGCTGGCTTCGCCAGGTGCGCGGCGACGACTACGACTATGCGCGCGATTTCGGCGGCGTGCGCTACCTGTTCCTGCGCGGGATGGGCGTGGGTCCGGAAGGCAACGGCATCCATGCGGATCGTCCGCCGCCCGAACTGGTT
The DNA here is from genome assembly GCF_012395255.1 of Oleiagrimonas citrea. Classification (GTDB taxonomy): domain Bacteria; phylum Pseudomonadota; class Gammaproteobacteria; order Xanthomonadales; family Rhodanobacteraceae; genus Oleiagrimonas; species Oleiagrimonas citrea. Next base: position 833,131 of record NZ_JAAZQD010000001.1, on the reverse strand, counting down.
TTCGCCATGGATGCGCTGTTGCGTGCGCCCGGAGGCCGGTCATGAATCCGCGTGGCGATCTGCTTGATCGACTGCAGGCGCGCGGCGTGCTGCGTCCGCTCGATGTCGAACTCGGCCGCTGCCTGCTCGATCTGGAGGCGGATGTGCCGATGGAGCTGGGGTTGCTGGCCGCGGCGGCTTCGCTGGCGGTCTCGCAGGGGCACAGTTGTCTGCCGCTGTCGCAACTGCCGGCCGTACTCGGCGAAGCCTGCGGTGACGATGATGCGCTGCCGGAACTTCCGGCGGTCGAGCACCTGCAGCAGGCGCTGCAGACGAGCCGCTGGGCAGCGCCGGCGTCGGATGCGGCCGTCGAGCCGCTGCTGTACGACGAGGAACGCGTCTGGCTGGGACGCTATTTCCATCACGAAGGCCGGGTGGCGCAGGTGCTGCGCCGCCTGCTTTCGGCACCGGCGCCGGCTGTGGATGCGGACGCTCTGCGCGTGGCGCTCGACCCTTTCTTTGCGTTGGGGGGCGCCGAGCCGGACCGGCAGGCGCTGGCGGCCCTGACCGGTCTGATCTCCCCGCTGACCGTCATCACCGGCGGGCCGGGCACCGGCAAGACCACCACGGTGCTCTGGCTACTGGCGGCCTGGATCGGGCAGCGGCGGGCTTCGGGACAGGCCGCGCCGCGCATTCATCTGGCCGCGCCCACGGGCAAAGCCGCTGCCCGGCTCAGCGAGTCGCTGCGCGAGCGCATCGATGCGCTGAAGGTGGACGAGGACGTGCGGCAAGCGTTGCCGACCACGGCGTCGACCCTGCACCGTCTGCTCGGCGTGCGTCGCGGCAGCATGCACTTTCGCCATCACGCCGGGTACCCGCTGGATACCGATCTGGTCGTCGTCGACGAAGTGTCGATGGTCGATCTGCCGTTGATGGCAAGGCTGCTGGACGCGCTGCCGGAGGGCGCGCGCCTGGTGCTGCTCGGCGACCGCGACCAGCTGGCTTCGGTCGAGGCCGGCAACGTGCTCGCGGCCGTGTGTGCCGCTGCCGGCGAGGGCGCGGTGTCGCCCGCACGTGCGGCGCTGGTGCATGCGGTGACGGGCGTGTGGGTGAACTCGCATGCGGATGCTGGGCGGTTTGCCGATGCGGTGGTCGAGTTGCATCGTTCGCATCGTTTCGACGGCGACAGCGGACTGGGGCAGGTGGCCGCGATGATCCGCGCCGGCGAAGGCGATGCGCTATGTCGCGGGCTGACGGAAGCGACCTACGTGGATGTGCACCTGGACGAGGGGGCTGCACAGCACCCGCCGACGGCGCTGGTCGGGCGGCACGTCGAACGCTTCGCAGCGCTGGCGCACTGCGACGATCCCCGCGAAGCGTTGGCGATGTCCACCCGGCATCGAGTACTGACTGCGTTGCGCGATGGAGCCTGGGGCAGCCACACGCTGAACGAGGCCTTCGAGCGGACCCTGCGGCAGCGTGCAGGGGCGGAGCCGGATGCGTTGTGGTATCCGGGCCGTCTGCTGCTGGTGACCCGCAACGCCTACGGCGTGTCGTTGTTCAACGGCGACATCGGCGTGGTGCTGTCCGATGCCGAAGGCGTGCTGCGAGCCTGGTTCCCGGACGCCGAGGGCGGCGTGCGCAAGCTGGCCCTGGCGGCGCTGCCCGAATGCGAAAGCGCCTACGCCATGACCATCCACAAGAGCCAGGGCTCGGAATTCGAGGCGGTCGACATCGTGCTGCCGCCGCACGATGCGCGCGTACTCGGCCGCGAGCTGCTCTACACCGCCGTGACCCGCGCGCGTCGTCAGGTCACGCTGGTGGCGACGCCGGACACGCTGCGCCGCACCGTGGCCCGCAGCACGCGCCGCTTCAGCGGTCTGGCGGCACGTTTGACGGCGTCTTCGGACTGAACGCGTCATCGCCCTCACGGTAGATGGATCTGGGTCGCGCGTGGATTTTCGAAGCGTATGCGCAGGCGTGGGGTGTCAGGCGTTCGGGTAGTAGCTGCGATACCACTCCACGAAACGTTCTACGCCGACTTCGATCGGCGTCGACGGTGCATAGCCGACATCGCGGTGCAGCGCTGCGACGTCGGCCCAGGTGTCGGCCACGTCGCCGGGCTGCATCGGGAGCAGGTTCTTCTTCGCTTCGCGGCCCAGGTGCTGTTCCAGCAGTTCGATGAAGCGCATCAACTGCACCGGCTTGCCGTTGCCAATGTTGTACAGCCGCCAGGGTGCGCTGGAGCGGTCGGCGACCGGGTGCGCGGGGTCGTAGTCGGGGTCCGGCTGCGCGGGATGATCCAGGCAGCGGATCACACCCTCGACGATGTCGTCGATGTAGGTGAAGTCGCGGCTGTGGTGGCCGTGGTTGAACACGTCGAGCGTCTCGCCGCGCAGAATGCGGTCGGCGAACAGCATCGGCGACATGTCCGGACGGCCCCACGGGCCGTAGACAGTGAAGAAGCGCAGACCGGTGGTCGGCAGTCGGTACAGATGGCTGTACGTGTGCGCCATCAGTTCATCGGCGCGCTTGGTCGCGGCGTACAGACTGACCGGGTGATCGACGGCGTGACGCGTGGAGAACGGCATGTCGCGGTTGTCGCCGTAGACCGAGCTGGACGAGGCGTAGACCAGGTGCTCGACGCCACCATGACGGCAGGCTTCGAGCAGGTTGACGAAGCCGACCACGTTGCTCTGCACATAGGCGTGCGGATTTTCCAGCGAGTAGCGCACGCCGGCCTGGGCGGCCATGTTCACGACGCGCTGCGGACGGAAACCGTCGAAGGCGTCTTGCAGCGCCGTCATGTCGGCCAGGTCGATGCGGCGATGCAGATAGCGTGGATGTTCGCCGAAGCGGTCCACGCGAGCCTGCTTCAGTGCCGGATCGTAGTAGTCGTTGTGGTTGTCGATTCCGAGCACGTCGTCGCCGCGCGCGAGCAGGGCTTCGGTCAGCGCCGCGCCGATGAAACCCGCCGTGCCGGTCACCAGAATCCGCATCGTTGAAGGTCCAGATGTGTTGTTCGCAGGCGTGCATCTTAACGCTTTATGAGTTGCGGGTCGGCGACGACAAGACCCTGCTGTCGCAGTGTTTTCGAGGTTTTCGGCCGCGCGGATACCTGCCATCGCAGGCTTGTTCAGGTTGAGCAGACATGCCAGAGGTACTACGGTGGTATGCATATCAATCTACGAGCCGGCCTGTTGTGCGGCGTCTGTTGTGGTCGTTTTTTGCGGTCCCCGGGCGGTGCACCGACAGGGCGCGTTCCGTCTAGCGGAAGGGGCAGCAGACGATGGCCAAAATCAAGGTCGAGAAGCTCACCAAGATCTTCGGGCCGCATCCCGAGCAGGGGTTGCGCATGCTCGACGAAGGCAAGAGCAACGCCGACATTCGAGAAACCGGACAGGCCGTCGGCATCGCCGATGTCTCGTTCGAGGTGGAAGAAGGCGAATTCCTGGTGGTGATGGGGTTGAGCGGCAGCGGCAAGTCGACGCTGATCCGCTGTCTCAATCGCCTCAACGAGCCGACACGCGGACACATCTTCATCGACGGCGACGACATCACGCGCCTCGATCGCCAGGCGCTGCTGAAGCTGCGTCAGACCAAGATCAGCATGGTGTTCCAGCACTTCGCGCTGTTTCCGCACCGCACGGTGGTGGACAACGCGGCCTACGGTCTGGAAGTGCAGGGCCTTGACGCGGACGAGCGTCGACGCCGCGCCAACGAGGCGCTGGAACTGGTCGGCCTGGACGGCTGGGCCGATTCCTATCCGGGACAGCTGAGCGGCGGCATGCAGCAGCGCGTCGGCCTGGCGCGTGCGCTCGCCGTGGAGCCCGACATCCTGCTGATGGACGAGGCGTTCAGCGCGCTCGATCCGCTGATCCGTCGCGACATGCAGCACGAGATGATGCAGCTGCAGCAGCGCGTGAAGAAGACCATCGTGTTCATCACCCACGATCTGGACGAGGCCCTGCAGGTCGGCGACCGCATCGTGCTGATGAAGGACGGCCGCGTGGTGCAGATCGGCACGCCGGAAGAGATTCTCAACAATCCGGCCAACGCCTACGTCGAGCGCTTCGTCGAGAACGTGGACATGTCACGCGTGCTGACTGCGCAGTCCGTGCTGCAGCGTGCGCGCGTGGTCGCGTTCCCGAATGATGGTCCGCGCACCGTGCTGCGCAAGATGGCCGACGAGAACTACGCCAGCCTGCTGGTGGTGAACCGCGATTACACGCTGGTCGGTTCGATCAGCGCCGAGGTGGCCAGCAAGGCGGTCAAGGACGGTGTGGAACACATCGAGTCGCTGGTCGAGGAAACCCCGTCGGTGACGCCTTCGGAGTCGCTGATGAACGTGATCGGCATTCTCGCGGACTGGCGCTGGCTGCTGCCCGTGGTCGACGAAAACAACAAGGTGCTGGGCGTGGTCACGCGCGCCGGCGTGCTCACGGCGCTGGCCGAGAACAACGACACCTCCGACTCGGAAGCGGAAAGGAGTGACGCGGCATGATCCCCTCGGTTCCCAAGTTTCCTCTCGCGCACGGCATCGACGTCGCGCTCGACTGGTTGACACACAATTTCTCCTGGCTGACGCAGGCGCTCAGTCACGCCATTTCGGCGGTGATCGACGCCATCGTCGCCGGCCTGCTGTTCGTGCCGCCGTGGCTGCTGATCATCATCGTCGCCGCGGTGGGGTGGCGCGTGGCCGGGCGGCGTGTCGGCATCTTCACGGCGTTGGGCCTGCTGTTCCTGTGGAATCTGCGCCTGTGGCAGCCCACGGTGGAGACCTTCACCCTGGTGCTGATCTCGACCCTGATCGCGGTCGCCATCGGCCTGCCGCTGGGCATTGCCGCCGCGTTGAACAAGCGCACGTCGAGAATCGTCATGCCGGTGCTCGATTTCATGCAGACCATGCCGGCCTTCGTCTACCTGATCCCCGCGATTCCGTTCTTCGGACTGGGCGCGGTCTCGGCCAGCGTGGCCACGGTGATCTTCTCCACGCCGCCGACCATCCGTCTGACCGCGCTGGGCATCCGCCAGGTGCCGGGCGACCTGATCGAGGCGGCCGATGCCTTCGGTTCCTCGCGCAAGCAGAAGCTGTTCAAGGTGCAGCTGCCGATGGCCGTGCCGACCATCATGGCGGGCATCAACCAGACCATCATGCTGGCGCTGTCGATGGTCGTCATCGCCGCGATGATCGGCGCCGGCGGACTCGGCGGCGAAGTCTGGGAGGCCATCCAGCGTCTCGAGCCCGGCAAGGGCTTCGAGTCCGGCATCGCCATCGTGATCCTGGCCATGATCCTCGACCGCATCACCCAGCGTATCGGCCGCGACTCGAAGGTCGCCAGCGCGCACTGATTTCCCTTTCTCCATCAGAAGGAGCGATTCCATGATTCGCACCATGTCTCTACGCAATACCTGTGTCCTGGCGGTTTCCGCCCTCGCGCTCGCCGCGTGTTCCAACAACGGCGGGCAGTCCGGCAAAGATGCCGGCGCGTCCTCGGCCTCGACGGCGATGACGGCCAAGCCGGCCGCCTCCGGCGGTCACGTCAAGCTGGCCTACGTCGAGTGGTCCAGCTGCACGGCGGCGACCAACGTGGTCAAGGCCGCGCTGGAGAAGAAGGGCTACACGGTCGACGCCGTGTCGGTCAGCGGCGCGGCCATGTACTCGGCCATCGCCAACGGCGATGCCGACGCCACTGTTTGCGCCTGGCTGCCGACCACGCAGGCCAACTACTACGCCAAGACCAAGGACCGCCTGGACAATCTGGGTCCGAACATGCAGGGCACCAAACTGGGCCTGGTCGTGCCCGATTACGTGAACATCGACAGCATCGAGCAGCTCAAGGCCAATGCCGACAAGTTCGACGATCGCATCGTCGGCATCGATCCGGGCGCAGGCGAGATGGATCTGACCGAGAAGGTCATCAAGCAGTACGGCCTGCCGTTGAAGCTGGTGTCCGGCAGCGGCGCGACCATGACCGCCGCGCTGAAGAGCGCCATCGACAACAAGAAGTGGATCGTGGTCACCGGCTGGACCCCTCACTGGATGTGGGCGCGCTGGAAGCTGAAGTATCTGGCCGATCCGAAGAACATCTATGGCGATTCCGAGAATATCGACACCCTGGTGCGCAAGGGCTTCAAGCAGGCCGATCCGGGCGCCTATGCCGTGCTCGACGCCTTCCACTGGACGGCCGGCGACATGCAGCAGGTGATGGCCGCCGCGCGCGAGCCGGGCAGCGATCCGGCTTCCGCCGCCAAGAAGTGGGTGGCAGCGAACAGCGACAAGGTCGACGCGTGGACCGGTAAGGCCGCCGCGCAGCAGTAATCGCATCCGAGCGCCGGGCGGTGGAGCAGCGCCGCCCGGCATGACTCCAATTGAAAAATCGAAGGGGATCGTCATGAACGCATCCACACGCGCCTGCGCGCTTGCCCTCGGCATCGCCGCGGCGCTGGCGGCGCCGTGCGCGGCTGCCTCCGGAACCTCCGGCCAGGGCAAGACCGCCAAGAGCGACCAGCAGAAGAAGGCCGACATGGCCGCACGCATCGAGATCATGCAGAAGCAGATCGACATGCTGCAGAAGCAGCTCGACGACATGCGCGCGCAGCAGACGGCGTCGCAGCAGCAATCGTCGGACACGCGCAAGAAGCTGGACACGCTGGCCAAGGACAACAAGAAGACCAAGGCGAAAGTCGCCAAGGTCGAGAAGAAGCAGAAGAACGGCATCACCGTCGGCGGCGCCATGCGCTTCCAGTACAGCTACGAGGACTACAACAAGAACAACGTCCACCGTACCGGCGACGCCGATTTCGACATCTTCCGCCTGAATTTCCGCGGCCGGGTCGATGACATCGAGCTGCAGGCCGAATGGCGCTGGTTCCAGTACATGAGCGCCGTGAAGTACGCGTGGCTGGGCTACGACTTCAGCAAGAACCAGCAGTTGCAGGTGGGCCTGACGCGCATTCCGTTCGGCAACCAGCCGTACAACTCGCACAACTACTTCTTCAGCTCGAATTACTACCTGGGGCTGGAGGACACCTACCACATGGGCGTCGAGTACGTGTACTCGGGCGATCCGTGGAACGTGCAGTTGGCCTTCTTCAAGAACGACGGCATGGGCGGCATCGACGGCTACGTCAGCAACCGCTCCAACAGCTATTCGTACAACGTGGTCGGCGTGCGTTCGCCGGGCGAGGGCATCTACGCCGATCCGCAGCATCCGGCGGCCAGCATCAACACCGCCGCCGCGCGCGTGGCCTACACGTTCAAGCCCAACGACGATCTCAAGATCGAGTTGGGCGCTTCCGGTCTGCATGGCGGACTCGAGGGGCCGTCGTCCAGCATCGGCAACTATTCGGCCTACGCGCTGCACATGAACGCCGACTACAAGCGCTTGAACGTGCAGGCGCAGGCCTCTCGCTACGACTACAATGTCGACGGCGGCGCCGACCGTCTGGCCGTGGGCGCCTATGCGTTCTACGACACCATCGCCGCCAAGGCCGATTCCTACACCTTCAACGTGAAGTACCACCAGCCGGTGCAGTGGGGACCGGTCCATGGTCTGGATTTCTACAACGACTACTCGTTGATCACCAACAAGTCCGGTCAGTTGCCCAGCACCTTCATGAACATCCTGGGCGTGGGCGTGTCGGCGGGCGATCTGTACACCTACTTCGACTTCGTCACCGCGCGCAACCAGCCGTTCATCGGCGGAAGCATGGCCGGCGACGGCAAGGTGGAGCATCGCTTCAACATCAACTTCGGCTTCTACTTCTAGGAACGCCGGGACCGGAGAGTCGGGCCTCGCGTCCGTCACGCAGGTGGCGAGCGCGGGACCGCTCCCCGGAATGCTCGGCCGGGCGTGGCATGTCGTCTTCGGGCGGCCTGTTTTCCCGGCCATCGCGAGCGCCGGCGCCATGCGTGTCGTTGACACCGTGTGGGCGCCGGGCTAGCTTTCACATGACCCGAAACACGAACAAGGTGGCCCGCAGGTAACTGCCGGTCGAGTGTGCGACATGGACACTACGAACTTCCGACACTGATTTCTCGCGCCGGGCTTCCACCATGGGGCGCTGCGCGCCCTTTTTTATTGTTCGCAAGAAAGTTTTCGTCATGATCCAGATCACGCTTCCCGACGGCAGCAAGAAGCCGTTCGAACATCCCGTCTCCGTGCAGGACGTGGCCGCCTCCATCGGCGCCGGCCTGGCCAAGGCGACCCTCGCAGGCAAGGTCGATGGTCAGCTGGTGGACGCCAGCTACACCATCGATCACGACGCCGGACTGGAAATCGTCACCGACAAGAGTCCCGAGGCGCTGGAGATCCTGCGCCACTCCACCGCGCATCTGCTGGCCCAGGCCGTGCAGCGCCTGTATCCGGGCGCGCAGGTGACCATCGGTCCGGTGATCGACAACGGTTTCTACTACGACTTCGCCTACGAACGGCCTTTCACGCCGGAAGATCTGGAGAAGATCGAGGCGGAGATGAAAAAGATCGTCGGCGAGAAGCTGCCGGTGACGCGCAGCGTGAAGTCGCGCGACGACGCCGTGACGTTCTTCCGCGACATGGGCGAGGAGTACAAGGCCGAGATCATCGAGTCGATCCCCGCCGACGAGGAACTGTCGCTGTACACGCAGGGCGAGTTCACCGATCTGTGCCGCGGCCCGCACGTGCCCGACACCGGCAAGCTGCGCTCCTTCAAGCTGATGAAGGTGGCCGGCGCCTACTGGCGCGGCGATTCCGACAACGCGATGCTGACGCGCATCTACGGCACCGCCTGGATCAACGACAAGCAGCTCAAGGCCTACCTGCACCAGCTGGAAGAGGCCGAGAAGCGCGATCACCGCAAGATCGGCAAGGCCATGGATCTGTTCCACCAGCAGGAGGAAGGTCCGGGCATGGTGTTCTGGCACCCCAAGGGTTGGGCGCTGTGGCAGCAGGTCGAGCAGTACATGCGCAAGGTTTACCGCGACTCCGGCTACAAGGAGGTGCGCGGCCCGCAGATCCTGGACGTGTCGCTGTGGAAAAAATCCGGCCACTGGGACAACTACCAGGACAACATGTTCTTCACCGAGTCGGAGAAGCGCACCTACGCGGTCAAGCCGATGAACTGTCCGGGCCACGTGCAGATCTACAACGCCGGCCTGCACAGCTACCGCGATCTGCCGATCCGCTACGGCGAATTCGGTGGCTGCCATCGCAACGAGCCGTCCGGCGCGCTGCACGGCCTGATGCGCGTGCGCGCCTTCACCCAGGACGACGGCCACGTGTTCTGCACGCCCGAGCAGGTCGAGGCCGAAGTGACCGCCTTCCACGCCCAGGCGATGAAGGTCTACGCCGACTTCGGTTTCGAGCGCATCGAAATGAAGATCGCGCTGCGCCCGGACGACCGCATCGGCTCGGACGAAGTGTGGGACGCTTCGGAAGAGGCGCTGCGCAGCGCCCTGCGCGCCGCCGGCGTCGAATGGGACGAGCTGCCGGGCGAGGGCGCGTTCTACGGCCCGAAGATCGAGTACCATATGCGTGATTCGATCGGCCGCGGTTGGCAGGTCGGCACCATGCAAGTCGACTTCTCCATGCCCGAACGTCTGGGCGCCGAATACGTCGACGAGCACAGTCAGCGCAGGCATCCGGTGATGCTGCATCGCGCCATTGTCGGTTCGATGGAGCGCTTCATCGGCATCCTGATCGAGCACCATGCAGGCCAGTTCCCGGCCTGGCTGGCGCCGGTGCAGGCGGTGGTGATGAACATCACCGATGCACAGGCGGATTTCGCTGCCGAGGTGGCGCAAGTCCTTGTCGAGAAAGGTTTCCGCGTGGAAGCGGATTTGCGCAACGAAAAAGTCGGCTATAAAATCCGCGAACATACGCTGTCGAAGGTGCCGTACCTCCTGGTCGTGGGCGACCGCGAGAAGGAAGCCGGCGCCGTCTCCGTGCGTAGCCGCTCGGGCGAGGACCTGGGCAGCATGCCGCTGGCGGATTTCGCTGCGCGGCTGGAGGCCGAGAGCCGACGTTGATCGGCTCCGGTCATTCTTAGGCATCATTTGGAGGACGAGGTATCGCCATCCCCGACAACAAGCGTAATCGTCGCAATCACGAGATCCGTGTGCCCAACGTCCGCGTTATCGACGCAGACGGCGAGCAGGTCGGCATCGTGTCCCGCGACGAGGCGTTGAATCTGGCCGAGGAGGCCGGTCTCGATCTGGTCGAGATTCAGCCCAATGCCGACCCGCCGGTCTGCCGCATCATGGACTTCGGCAAGCACAAGTTCGAGCAGCAGAAGAAGGCCAACGCGGCCCGCAAGAAGACCAAGAAGATCGAGATCAAGGAAGTCAAGTTCCGTCCCAATACGGACGTGGGCGACTACCAGATCAAGTTGCGCAACATCCTCCGTTTTCTCGAGGATGGCGACAAGGTCAAGGTCACCATTCGTTTCCGCGGACGGGAAATGGCGCACCAGGAGCTCGGTCGCGAACTGGCTTCGCGCGTGCAGCAGGACGTCGGCGAGCTGGGCGTGGTCGAGCAGTTCCCGCGTCAGGAAGGCCGCTTGATGGTGATGATGCTGGCGCCGCCGAAGAACAACGCCTGAGGCGTTCCGCGCCGCAGCGATGACGGACCTTCCGCTTCCGTGGCGCGCCACGGAAGCGGTACCGCGCGAGACTTCCCTCCCGCGCGGGGTTCATAGTATTATTCGTGATTCGGCCCGATTTGGACGGGCCATGACAAGCCGATCCGGGCAGGACGGAAAGCGCCACCCAGTGGCCGCCGGGGTCAGTCGAAGAAACAACTCAAGGGAATCATCATGCCCAAGATCAAGACCAATCGGGCCGCGGCCAAGCGGTTCCGCAAGACCGCGACCGGCAAGTTCAAGGCCGGCCATGCCTTCAAGTCGCACATCCTGACCAAGAAGTCGACCAAGCGTAAGCGCGGCCTCCGCGCTCCCAACCACGTGCGCGACTGCGACAGCAAGTCCGTCGCCCGCATGCTGCCCTACGCGTAAGGATCAGGAGTAGACCACCATGGCACGAGTCAAGCGGGGCGTTATCGCCCGTCGTCGTCACAAGAAAGTTATCGGTCGCGCGAAGGGCTATTACAACGCCCGCCGCAAGGTTTATCGCGTAGCCAATCAGGCCGTCATCAAGGCCGGCCAGTACGCCTACATCGGCCGCAAGCAGAAGAAGCGCCAGTTCCGTTCGCTGTGGATCGTGCGTATCAACGCCGCCGCGCGCATGTTCGATCTGTCCTACAGCCGCCTGATCAACGGCCTGAACAAGGCCGGCATCGAGGTCGACCGCAAGGTCCTGGCCGACATCGCCGTGCACGACATCAAGGCCTTTGGCGCCATTGCCGCGCAGGCCAAGGCCGCGCTGGACGGCAAGGCTGCGCCGAAATCGGCTGCCAAGCCCGCCGCGAAGAAGGCCGCTGCGCCGAAGAAGAGCTCCGCCAAGGGCGACGACCTGACCAAGATCGAGGGCATCGGCCCGAAGATCGGTGAGGTTCTGGCCGGCCAGGGCGTGGACAGCTTCGCCAAGCTGGCCGAGACCAGCGTCGAGAAGCTCAGCGAGATCCTGCACGAGGCCGGCAGCCGCTACGCCTCGCACGATCCGGGCACTTGGCCGCAGCAGGCCGAGCTGGCCGCCGCGGGCAAGTTTGACGAGCTGAAAGCGCTGCAGGAAGAGCTCAAGGGCGGTCGCGTCGCCTGAGCCAGTGCATTGCCGCCACGCGCGGCGATCGAAGCAGTATCCTCATGCGGGGAAGGGCGCGAGTCCTTCCCCGCATGCGTTTGGAGGGGGCGGACGGCCCGCTCGCCAGGAACCCCGACAGGTCCCAGATCGATGAGCGATATCGAATCCCAGGTCCGCGACGCCCTCGCGGACATCGAACGAACCGACACGCTGGACGCGCTGCAGGCGCTGCGCGTTGCCTTGCTGGGCAAGTCCGGCAGCATCACCGCGCAGCTGAAGACGCTGGGCAAGCTGGCGCCGGAAGAGCGCAAGGCGGCGGGCGCGGCGATCAACCAGGCCAAGGGGCGTGTCGCGCAGGCGCTGGACGCGCGTCGTGACGCCCTGCAGGAAGCCGCGCTGGAACAGCGGCTGGCTTCCGAGCGCATCGACGTCACGCTGCCCGGTCGTGATGGCGGGCGCGCCGGTCTGCATCCGGTCACGCGCGCGCTGGAACGCATTGCCGACATCTTCGAGCGCCTCGGCTACCAACGTGCCGACGGCCCCGAAATCGAGGACGACTGGCACAACTTCGAAGCGCTCAATTTCCCGCCGAACCATCCGGCGCGGACCATGCACGACACCTTCTATTTTCCCGACGGTCGCCTGCTGCGCACGCACACCTCGCCGGTGCAGGTCCGCGCGCTCAAGGACCGCCAGCCGCCGGTGCGCATCATCGCGCCGGGCAAGGTCTACCGCAGCGATTCGGATCAGACGCACTCGCCGATGTTCCACCAGATCGAGGGCCTGCTGGTCGACGAGACCTCCAGTTTCGCCGATCTGAAGGGCACGCTGGTGACCTTCGTGCGCGCCTTCTTCGAACGCGACTTCGAGATGCGCTTCCGGCCCAGCTTCTTCCCGTTCACCGAGCCGTCGGCCGAGCTGGACATCCGCTGGGAGACGGGCGACGGCAGCGAGCGCTGGATGGAGGTGCTCGGCTGCGGCATGGTGCATCCGAACGTGCTGCGCAATTGCGGCATCGATCCGGAACGCTACACGGGCTTTGCGTTCGGCATTGGCGTCGAGCGTTTCGCCATGCTGCGCTACGGCGTGACCGATCTGCGTGCCTTCTTCGAGAACGACCTGCGTTTTCTGCGGCAGTTTGCGTGAACGGCCGCGCGGGGATGCCCCGCGCGCAACCACGGCGCGCCACCCCGCGCGCACGTCCGACCCTGATACAGAATTCCGGCGCTACACATGAAATTTTCCGAGAAATGGCTGCGTGAACTGGTGGACATCCCGGCGGACCGGGAGGCGCTGCTGCGACGGCTGACCATGGCCGGCCTCGAAGTCGAGGACGTCGAGTTGCTGGGCGCATCGCTGGATGGCGTGGTGGTGGGCGAGATCGTCGCCGCCGCACCGCATCCGGACGCCGACCGCCTGCAGGTCTGTTCGGTGGAAGCGGGGCTGGATGCGCCGTTGCAGATCGTCTGCGGCGCGCCCAATGCCCGCGTCGGTCTGAAGGCGCCGCTGGCCACGGTCGGCGCGACGCTGCCGGGCGGCATCCAGATCAAGAAAGCCAAACTGCGCGGCGTGGAATCGTTCGGCATGCTGTGCTCGGCGAAGGAACTGGGCGTGGACAGCGACGCCTCCGGGCTGATGGAGCTGCCGGCCGAGGTGCGCGCTGGTGCGCCGCTTACCGAAGCGCTGGGGCTGCCGGACGCGGCCATCGAGATCGGCCTGACGCCGAACCGTTCCGACTGCCTGGGCATGTGGGGGCTGGCGCGCGATGTCGCCGCGCAGTTCGACAGCGCACTGAAGATCGAGCCGCCGCCGGCGGTGGCGGTGGACAGCGAGGCTTCGCGCGATGTGCGTCTCGACGCCGGCGCCGACTGTCCGCGCTACCTGGGTCGCATCGTCGAGGGCATCGATCCGTCTGCACCGACGCCGCTGTGGATGGCCGAGCGCCTGCGTCGTGCGGGTCTGCGACCGATCAGTGTGGTGGTCGACGTCACCAACTACGTCATGCTGGAAACCGGTCAGCCGCTGCACGCCTTCGACAACGACCGGCTGCAGGGCGCGATCACCGTGCGCCGTGCTGCCGAAGGCGAGAAACTCACGCTGCTGGACGGCAACGAGGTCGCGCTGACGCCCGAATTTCTGATGATCGCCGATGCATCCGCGCCGCTGGCCGTGGCCGGCATCATGGGCGGGCAGGCATCCAGTGTTACGGACGCCACCCGCAACGTTTTCCTGGAAAGCGCGCATTTCGCGCCCACGGCGATCAGCGGTCGCGCGCGCAAGCTGGGTCTGCATACCGATGCCTCGCACCGCTTCGAGCGCGGCGTCGATCCCGAGTTGCCGCTGCAGGCCCTGGAGCGCGCCAGCGCGCTGCTGTGCGAACTGGCGGGCGGTCGCGCCGGTCCGCGGCTCGGCGCCGAGCGGCTGGAGGACCTGCCCAAACGCGAGGCCGTCGCGCTGCGTCGCGCGCGGCTGACGCGCGTGCTGGGCTTGCAGATCGAGGACGCCGCCGTGCGCCGCATCCTCGAGGCGTTGCAGTGCACGGTGGAGGACACCGAGGACGGATGGCGCGCACTGCCGCCCAGCCACCGCTTCGATATCGAGCGCGAAGAGGACCTGATCGAGGAAGTCATCCGCATCCACGGTTACGAGCACATCCCGACCCACGCGCCCAGCGGCGAGCTGGCGCTGAAGGCCGATCCCGAAGAGCGCCTGAAGCCGCTCGACCTGGGGCGTCAGCTGGCCTCGCGCGATTATCAGGAGGCCCTGTGCATGGCCTTCGTCAACGCCGAGCTGCTGCAGGACTGGGGACTGGGCACCGATACGGTGGCGCTCGCCAATCCGCTGTCGGCGGATCTGGCGGTAATGCGCCCCTCGCTGCTTCCCGGGCTGATCGAGGCGCTGCGCCGCAATCGCGCGCGGCAGCAGGCGCGGGTGCGCCTGTTCGAGCTGGGCAACACCTTCCGCGCCGGGGCTGATGCGCCGGTGCAGACCATGGAACTGGCCATGGTCGCCTGCGGATCGGCGCATGCCGAGCAGTGGGGGCAAGCGGCACGCGACGTCGATTTCCACGACATCAAGGGCGACGTGGAGTCCGTGCTGGCGCTGTGCGCCGCGCCGAGGGCCTGGTCGTTCGATGCCGAGGCGCTGCCGCACTGGCTGCATCCGGGCCGCGGTGCCCGCGTGCTGCGTGACGGCGAAGTCGCCGGTTACGTCGGCGTGCTGCATCCGCGCCTGGCGGCGGCGCTGGACCTGGAGACCGACGTGCTGGTCGCGCAGCTGCAGCTGGAGACCGTGCTGCCGCGAACGCTGCCGCACGCACAGCCGGTTTCGCGCTATCCGTCGGTGCGCCGCGACCTTGCGGTCGAGCTGCCGGAAACCGTGTCCTGGGGCGCCGTCGATGCCTGCGTTCGCGGCGCGTTGGGCGCACGATTGGCGCAATTGCTGGTGTTTGACCGTTATAGCGGCAAAGGTTTGGGTGATGGACGCAAAAGTCTCGCTATGGGCTTGATTTTACAGGACGCTTCACGCACTCTTACAGACGAGGACGCGGACCAGTGTGTAGCCGATGCGTTGGCTGCACTGGAACGTGATTGCATGGCGCGACTGCGAGGTTGAAATGGCGCTGACCAAGGCAGACATGGCCGAGCGACTGTTTCTGGACGTTGGCTTGAACAAACGCGAAGCGAAGGAATTCGTGGATGCGTTCTTCGAGGCTGTTCGCGAAGCGCTCGAAAAGGGGGAGCAGGTCAAACTGTCGGGTTTCGGCAATTTCGACCTGCGCCAGAAGAATCAGCGCCCCGGGCGCAACCCGAAGACCGGCGAGGAAATTCCCATCTCTGCCCGTCGCGTGGTGACGTTCCGTCCGGGCCAGAAGCTCAAGGTGCGAGTCGAAGGCTATGCTGGACCCAGGCAGTAACGCAGAACTTCCTGTCATCCCCGCCAAGCGCTACTTCACGATTGGCGAGGTGAGCGAGCTGTGCGCCGTCAAGCCGCACGTGCTGCGCTACTGGGAGCAGGAGTTTCCGGCCCTGAAGCCGGTCAAGCGGCGCGGCAACCGACGCTACTACCAGCGTCACGACGTGCTGATGATCCGTCAGATCCGTTCGCTGCTGTACGAGCAGGGTTTCACCATCACCGGCGCGCGCGCGCGACTGGAAGGCGGCGAGGCCCAGGTCGAGTCCAGCATGTCGCAGCAGATCGTGCATCAGGTGCGCATGGAGCTGGAAGAAGTCCTCGATATTCTTCGTCACTGATCGCGGACGGCTATCGTAATCGGTCGCGATCAGCTAGAATCGCGCCTCTTGTTTGCCGCCCGTCGGGGCGTAGCGCAGCCTGGTAGCGCACTACAATGGGGTTGTAGGGGTCGCGAGTTCGAATCTCGCCGCCCCGACCAATGCGGCAACAGATTCCAGAAACCGGCGTCCGAGAGGGCGCCGGTTTTCTTTTGTGCCCGAATTCAAAGAGGGCGAACGGGGTTTGGCGCGCGGCCGGCCGGGCGCGAAGTGCACGCCGATGGCATGCGATTCCGGGGAGGGGGCCTGCGCCGTGCGGCGCGCAACGGCCTTCAGATCCAGCGGTCGTTGTCGGCGCGCAGACGGGAGTCCTTGGCGTCGCCGGTGTTGACCACGCCGCGCGGCTCGATCAGCAGGACGTGGCATTCATCCTCGGCGTAAGGCTGATGCTCGACGCCACGCGGCACGACGTAGAGTTCACCGGCTTGCAGGGACACGTCGCCGTCCCGCAGGCGGATCGACATCGCGCCCTGCAGCACCAGGAACAGTTCGTCGGTGTCGTCGTGCTTGTGCCAGACGAAGCTGTTCTGCAGCTTCACCACCTTGAGCTGGTAGTCGTTGAGCTCGGCGACGACGCGCGGCGACCAGTGCTCGCTGAACTGTGCCAGCTTCTCGGCCAGGTTGACGACATCGTTCATGTCCAGATCTCCTGCTCGGTGGCAGTGCGCGTGCTTCAGTACAGCAGGCGCGTGCGCAGCGTGCCATCGATGGCGGCCAGCTGCTCCTTGATGCTCTCGGCCGCCGCTTCGGTGGCGCTGATGTCGATGACCACGTAGCCGATCTCGCCGTCGGTCTGCAGGTACTGGCCGTCGATGTTGATGTCATCGCGCGAGCACACCTCGTTGACCCGCGACAGCATGCCCGGGACGTTGCGGTGAATGTGCAGCAGACGGCGGCTGTCCGGGTGCCCGGGCAGCGCCACTTCGGGGAAGTTCACCGCTGACAGGGTCGAGCCGTTGTCGCTGTAGCGGATCAGCTTGGCGGCGACCTCCTGACCGATATTGGCCTGCGCCTCCTGCGTGCTGCCGCCGACGTGTGGAGTCAGCAGCACGTTGTCGAGATCGCGCAGCGGCGAGACGAACTCCTCGCCCTTGCTCTTGGGTTCGCGCGGGAACACGTCCACGGCGGCGCCGGCCAGATGACCGCTGCGCAGGGCCGCGGCCAGCGCGTCGATATCGACCACGTTGCCGCGCGAGGCATTGATGAGCATGCTGCCCGGACGCATCGCCGCGATCTCGGCCGCGCCGATCATGTTGGCGGTCTCCGGCGTCTGCGGCACGTGCAGCGTCACCACGTCGGACGCGGACAGCAACGCGTTCAGACTGTCCGCGCACTGCGCGTTGCCCAGCATCAGCTTGGATTCGATGTCGTGGTACAGCACGCGCATGCCCAGCGACTCGGCCAGCACGCCGACCTGGGTGCCGATGTGGCCGTAGCCGACGATGCCGAGCGTCTTGCCGCGCACCTCGTAGCTGCCGTCGGCCGACTTCAGCCAGTCGCCGCGGTGGGCGGCAGCGTTGCGCTCGGGGATGCGCCGCATCAGCAGAATGGCTTCGGCCAGCACCAGTTCAGCCACGCTGCGGGTGTTGGAGTAGGGCGCGTTGAACACCGGAATGCCGCGCAGGCGCGCGGTGTCCAGCTGCACCTGGTTGGTACCGATGCAGAAGCAGCCGACCGCGAACAGCCGCCGCGCTTGGCCGATGACCTCGTCGGTCAGCTGCGTGCGCGAGCGCAGACCGACCATGTGTGCGTCCTCGATCGCCGCCAGCAGTTCGTCGTGCGGCAGCGCCTTGTCGTGGTACTCGATGCGCGTGTACCCGGCGGCCTGGAAGGCCTCGACTGCGGTCGGACTGACGCCCTCCAGCAGCAGGATCTTCAGGTCTTCGCGCGGAAACGAGGTCTTGGGCATGGCGTGAGCGGCTACGTGCAGGGTGAAGTCTCGACTATGCCAGAAGCACCGGTGGCGGCGGAAATGACGATTCGTCGCGGGTGACGCGTGTCGCGTGCCGTACACTCGGGGTTTCGATGCCGCGCCTGTCACCGCCATGTCCGACGTCCTCGCTTCCCTGCGCCAGCTGCTCCCGCCCGAACGCGTGCTGACCGAGCCTTCCGATCTGGAACACTACGGTCGCGACTGGACCCGCCAGTACCCGCCCGCGCCGCTGGCCGTGGCGCTGCCGGAAAGCATCGAGGAGGTGCAGGCGCTGGTGCGCTGGGCGGTCGAACAGAACGTGGCGCTGGTGCCTTCAGGCGGCCGCACCGGCCTCTCTGGCGGCGCGGTGGCGATGCACGGCGAGGTGGTGGTGTCGATGCAGCGCATGCACCGCATCCTCGACTTCGATCCCATCGACCGCACCATGACCGTCGAAGCCGGCGTAGTCACCGAGACGCTGCAACAGGAGGCGCGCGAGAAGGGGCTGTACTACCCGGTCGATTTCGGCAGCCGCGGCTCCAGCCAGATTGGCGGCAACATAGCGACCAACGCCGGTGGCATCAAGGTGATCCGCTACGGCCTGACCCGCGACTGGCTGGCCGGCGTGAAGGTCGTCACCGGCACCGGCGAGGTGCTGGAATGCAACCGAGGATTGGTCAAGAATGCCACCGGCTACGATCTGCGCCATCTGTTCGCCGGCTCCGAAGGCACGCTGGGCCTGATCGTCGAAGCCACGATGCGCCTGACCGACCCGCCGCGCGCGCCGCAGGTGATGGTGATGGCGGTGCCCGACATGGACAGCCTGATGCAGGCCTTCGCCATGTTCCGCGAACGCCTGCCGCTGACCGCGTTCGAGTTCTTTACCGACAAGGCGCTGGCGCACGTGCTGGCGCACGGCGGCAAGCGGCCGTTCGACAGCGAAGCGCCGTACTACGTGCTGGTCGAATACGAAACGCCGGACGACGCCACGGGCGAGGCCGCCCTGGCCGCGTTCGAGCACGGCGCCGAGCAGGGCTGGTTGATCGACGGCGTGATGGCGCAGAGCGAAACGCAGGCGGCGGAACTGTGGCACCTGCGCGAAGGCATCACCGAATCGCTGGCCGCGCGCACGCCGTACAAGAACGACGTCTCCGTGCGCGTGTCGCGTGTGCCGGCCTTCCTTGCCGACATGCAGGCCCTGTTCGCCCGCGAGTATCCGGATTTCGAGGTGGTCTGGTACGGCCACATCGGCGACGGCAACCTGCACATCAGCGTGCTGCGCCCCGAGGCGATGGCGATGCAGGACTTCGTCACCGAATGCGGCCGCGTCACCGGCATGCTGTGCGAGGTGCTGCAACGCCACGGCGGCAGCATCTCCGCCGAGCATGGCGTGGGGCTGCTGAAGAAACCCTATCTGGACACGATCCGCACGCCCTCCGAGATCGAGCTGATGCGACAGGTGAAGCGGGTGTTCGACCCGCACGGGATTCTCAATCCGGGGAAGTTGTTCGATGCCTGAGGCACCTTAGAAGGTTTCAGGCATTGGCTTAATTCCCTCCGTCCCCTTTTCGTTCTACTGCGGTGCGTGCGCAGTATTTTAATTACTTGTCTTATTTGCTGAGCGATTACGCAGTCTACGTAGTCGTACACGACCACCGATACGCTCTTCAATCTGCTCGATATTGATATTCTCGCCATCAATAATCGAAGCTAAAATATGTGCATGATCAGGGCTTCGGTGGAATATCTCCACGTCGCATAATTCCGGAATTTGTTTTGCTGACGAAAAAGCTTTTTCAATAGCGGCCTCGGATCGACCGCCCAAGCAGATATCAATGTCCCTGCTCGGAATTGTTCTTCTGAGGAAATCTTTGCGGCTGTCAAGATACTTCCTATGTTCCAGCCGTTGTATGGCATATCGCATGCCTTTTAGCTCTTCGAGTATAAATTCTTGTCCTGAAACTTCCTTTTTTTGCAATTTAGCTACAGTGAATTCTCCGAAATGCTTGAGGAATGTCGTGAAATTCTTATCTTGTGTGGCCTTTTCATGTGTAGCTGAAATTTTGGCGGAAAGTTTTTCTTTGAACTCAACGATTTTAGAAAAACGAAGGTCTCTCGGGTACTCGATATGTTCTATCGCAGATGTATCGAAAGAGTATGATGTTTTATCATCTTTAACGATTATGGTTGGTTTATCAAATGCTAAGCGCAGGCCTAATTCAAACATCACATTTGGGTTTTTGCCGCTGACATCACATACAACAATAGGGTTATCGTATAAGTTCTGAATTATTCTTTTGTGGATGATTCCGACGTCATCGGCGTTGCTTACCAAATTTGCCGAGAAATTGGCGTCTTCAACGGCCTCGGTAATGATCTCAAGAACATCTGCCCAGTGCGACTCGGTGCAGCCGTCGATCTCAGATATGGGCATGACGATGCCGCAGATTGCCTTGATATGTTCATCGGTCACAGTTCTATCCCCCTGTCAGAGCAAACTTGAATCTACCCCTCTTCGGGGTTGTACCGAGTGTGGCCTTTACGGCCACTTCTATCAACTAGGTTAGCCTGCATGTAACCCATCGGTTTTTGTACTTTGTTTTATGTATAACAAATTTTTGCGGGGTCTTGTAGGTTGTAAAGCCCAGTTCAGAGTACACTTTTTGAACGACCGCTTCGGGTCAGAATCAGCCTGCTGCAAGAAATTGTCCCTGACACCTTTTATCCTTTGACGGCTCCGCCCCCAAGCGAAGCTAGAATTGCACCGGCAATTGACCACACTGAAGGTTCGGTCATAAGGCAAACAAGGTCTAACGCTGGAGTTGAGCGGCGGCGGAGCCGTCCGCCTCGAACGATCTGTTAGCCTGTGCGACGCACTCGCGCAGGCGACGTGCGATCTGCTCGCCGGATTGGTTGCCCAGGATGATGAACTCCAGACGCCGTTCAAGCGTTTGAACAATTACTCGTCCGTCATGGGGGTAGTAGCCCATTCCCCATTTCTTGCGGGGGTTGTAGGTCACTGATGTGATCTCGGAGAGACTAAATATGAAGTTCGCTCCGTTTTCGCGGAGCAATTGGCGATCTGAGACATACGAGCGCGGATCATCCAGGTCGCCCTGAACTGCGAGAGAGTGGGTGATCGAGCTAGCTAACCCAATGCCGCCCTCGACGGACGTCAGGCCTCGGCAGACTTGCCCGCGAATATTGTCTGCAGCAACAGAAACCAGGTACGTACGGTTGAGTATTAACCCGTAATACTGCATTGCGACGAAGGACCACATGTCTTTCATAGGGCTAACGCCGGAAGTAAGCCGCGCGGGGCTTTCCCGCGTCGGCTTGGCTAACTTGTTAGAGTTCACCGCGCAAGCGCCCAAAGTGCACAACCAAGGGCGACAACGGCAACGCCACTCGACACATACAGGAGGCTTATCAGTTTGGCCATTTTACGTTGTAGTTGAGTGGCAGAATGCTCAAGTCCCTGAATGATCTCTTCAAGCTGCCGCGCAAGTCCTTTGATGGATTCTGCATTTGCAACAGCAGCACCTTGGAGCTCCTTAATTTGCGTTTGAGCGACGGCGAGTGGCTCCGATGCCTCTGGAGCATCAGGCTTGCTCTTTTCGGGTCGAGACGTGAATGCCGGTATTGCAACGGTTGCAATATCCCTGACGTATGGAAACGATGCCTTTAGTACGGTTACCCAACTCACAGAAACACCCCCCTTATGGACTCTAACGCTTATTCGGCGTCGTAGAGACGCGTTGCGCCCCAGTATGGGATATGCATCCGCTGGCGGCAATCAGGTAAATCCTACTTTCTGTCAAAGGCTTGTCTGCTTCTACGACACCTTCGCAGCGATTAGGCTGACGACGTTATGCGACAGCAGGAGGGTGTATGAGTTACGCAGGACAGGATGTCGGTGTAACGGGGTGAGCCGGCCAAGCCAACGGCCGCTTCGGGTCTTGGATTTAACGATCGACGCAACAGTCTGTCGATATCGCTCGGCTGATCAAAACGGTTGGATAAGACTTCGGGTCATGCGAGGTTTCAAAGCCAAGCGACAAGCGCGGTATCCTTGGCCCTTTCGTACCCGACAATGGAGCCATCCATGCCCAGCGACCGCCGCACCCTGTATCCGGAAATCGAACCCTACGACAGCGGCATGCTGCCGGTGTCGGGTCTGCACACGCTGTACTACGAGCAGTGCGGCAACCCGGATGGCAAGCCGGTGGTGTTTCTGCACGGCGGACCGGGTGGTGGCTGCAATGCGGATTGTCGGCGGTTCTTCGATCCGGAGGCGTATCGCATCATCCTGTTCGATCAGCGCGGTTGCGGGCGTTCGACGCCGCATGCGGAGCTCACCGAGAACACTACTTGGCATCTGGTCGCCGATATCGAGCGGCTGCGCGAGCATCTGGGCGTGGACCGCTGGCAGGTGTTCGGCGGGTCGTGGGGTTCGACGCTGGCGCTGGCGTATGCGGAGACGCATCCGGACAAGGTCAGCGAGCTGGTGCTGCGCGGGATCTTCATGCTGCGGCGCTGGGAGTTGGAGTGGTTCTACCAGAAGGGCGCCGACGCGATCTATCCGGATGCGTGGGAAACCTATGAGGCGGCCATTCCCGAGGCCGAGCGTGGCGACATGATGAGCGCCTACTACCGCCGCCTGACCAGCGACGACCGCGCCACGCAGTTGGCCGCGGCCAAGGCGTGGTCGGTGTGGGAGGCGGGCGGCAGTTTCCTACAGCCGAACCAGGACTACATCGACACGGCGGGCGGCGATGCCTTCGCCACCGCCTTCGCGCGCATCGAGTGTCACTACTTCGTGCACGGCGGCTTTTTCGAGCATGACGATCAGTTGCTGCGCAACGCGGATCGGCTGGCGGGCATTCCGGCGGTGATCGTGCAGGGGCGCTACGACGTGGTGTGCCCGATCCGCAGTGCCTGGGATCTGCATCGCGCGTGGCCGCAGGCGGATCTGCGCATCGTGCAGGATGCGGGGCATTCCAGCTTCGAGCCGGGCATTCTGCACGAGCTGATCGAGGCGACGGATCGTTTTCGCTGAGCGGCGGAGGCTCTGCGTCGCGGGGATGCTTTTTTCGGCCATCATCCCGGCGAACGCCGGGATCGCGTGCCTTTAGCTTTTCAGTGCACGCGAAGTCGCTGGGTTCCTGTTTTCGCAGGAATGACGAAGGATGGAGCTTGTTCGCAGATCCTTGTGGCGGAGGTTACGCGCAGCGGGGTGTTCCAGCAGTCTTCATCCCAGTGGAAGCCGGGATCGCGTGACCTGGCTTTTTCAGCGTGATCCAGCAGTCACTGGGTTCCTGCTTTCGCAGGTAATGACGGCAGGATGGAGCTTCCTCGCAGGTCAGTGCCGCTGCCATGCGATGCGGTGCCGGTGTGATGCAGTGCCGTGTCGGCGTGGTGCCAGTGCAGAGTCGGTGCGGTGTCGACGGTCGCGCTCTTGGCTACCCTTGAAACGCTGAACGCCCGGCAGAACCGGGCGTTCAGTCGAATGCGACGCGTGGATGGCGTCGCACCGGCGCGCGCGAGGCGCGGCCGGGATCACTTCTTGGCGGTCGTCGCCTTGGCAACAGCCTTCTTCGCGTGCTTGGCGTGGTGCTTGGCCATCTTGTGATGATGGTGGTGCGCCTTCTTGTGATGCACGGCTTTCTTGGTGGCGGTCGCGGCCGGCTTGGCTTGCGTGGTGGCGGCCAGGACCGGTTGGGCCATGAACGCGGTGCAGAACAGGGCAGCGGCGGCGACGGCCGTCATCTTGGTGTGGATCGACATCGAGGAATCCCCGAAAAGAAACCGGCGGAATTGCCGGCGAGAGAAATCCTACGCCTGAGGAGATTCTCCGAACATCCCCCCGCGAAAACTTTTTAGTCTTCGTTCATCGAGGCTGATGTAGGTCGGGGCTGGCGCAGGTTCCCGCGCACAAAAAAGGACCCGCCGAGTGGCGGGTCCTTGGATCGGGCGATGCCCGTTTGCGGACTCAGTGGCCGTGATGGCCGTGGTCGTGGTCGTGACCATGGTGGTGGCCGTGCTGATGCCCCCACCAGCCGTGACCATGCGGGCCGTGCGGGCGCGACAGGTCGAGCACGAAGCCGTCGTGATCGGATACGCCCACGGCTTTCTCCAGACCGGTGGCGTTATAGGCCTGGTACTCGGTCTCGTCCGGTGCGTCGAGGTCGCCGCGGCCGTACTCGAAGCGCTGGAAGTAACGCTGCGCGACAGTGTTCAGCAGCGCCTGATCGAGCACCTGCATCACCGGCACGTCACGCGTGGCGTAGCCCTGGATCGAACCCAGCTGTTCGGTGTAGAGGAACGAGTAGCGCTGGTTCTTCGGCAGCGAACGCACCGCGTTCCACAGCGCCGGATGGACGATGTTGCCGCCCAGGTCCAGCAGGTTGGCGCTGTCGTCGTAGGTGCCGGCGATGGCGCCGACTACATCGACCCAGCCATCGGTGAACTGGTAGGCGTTGAAGTCGCCCATCACGATCAGCGGCATGTTGCGGTAGCGCGGATCGGACTGCAGGGCCTGCACGAACTGCGCGGTCTCCTTGGCCTGCAGGAAGCGTTTCTCGCGGTTGCGGTCGGCGCTGCTGCCGCTGTCCACGCCGATACGCGACTTCGGATGCACCGCTAGCACGTGGAAGGCGAAGCTGCCCGGACCGCGCAGGCGGCCTTCCAGCAGCAGCGGCGGACGATCCTGCAGGAAAGCCGTCTGGCCGCCCTTGGACGGGTCGTTCCAGGTGGTGTCACCGCCCAGCTGCTGGATACCGGTGACCATGACGCGCTCGCTGCGCACCAGGAAGCCGACGTCGATGCCACTCGGGTCATGGCCTTCGATCAGGTACGGCGTGTAGTTCGTGCCCCAGTCGCTGTTGAGCTGATCGGCCAGCTGCTGCAGAACGTTGATGTTCTCCACTTCCTCCACCGACAGCACGTCCGGCTTCTTCAGCACGCCGCCGATGTACTGCGACAGGCGCTGCAGCTTGATCGCCAGCTGCGCCTCGCTCGGCTCGCCACGGTCGCCGCAGGTATAGGTGGTGTTGCCGGCCACGGTGTCGCACAGGCGCAGCAGGTTGAAGTTGCCCAGGCGCAGCGTGCCCATGCCGACGCGGTCGTGTACCGGGCGCGGCATCGGGTTGTCGTGGGTGACCTGGATCGACGACGGCCACAGCTCGTAGTCGCCGTAGTCGTAGCTCATCACGCCGGTCGCGGTGAAGCGCGAGCCGCCGTTGTAGCCGGTGCCGTTGGGTACGGCGCCGAGCGCGTCGGCATCGACCTCGAACACTTCCGGGTTGCCGTCCCACACGCCGGAGTTCACGTCCGACGGCTGGTCGCCGTAGGGCACGCCCTGGCTGCGCAGCGAGCGCACGCCGCCGGCGCTGGCGAAGAACTCGGCGTAACGGTCGCCGCTGTAGCTCTGGTTGCCGCGGTCGACGATGCCGTGGGCGACGGTCACGCGCATGCCTTCGAAGCACTCGAAGTTGGTGGTGCCGCAGGACAGGTGCGCCGGGTCGCTGGACGGCGTGTTCTTGTCGAACACGACGGCGGCGGGCAGGGCGTTGTCGTGGCTGTCGACGGTGACCGTGGCGCTGCTCAGCTCGGTCAGGTCGTAGTACTCCGAGACGCGGGCGAGCACGTCGACCGCATCGCCGACGGCGACGGTCGGCGCGCTGCCGGTGTAGACGTAGACGCCATTGGAGGTCAGGCGGTTGTGATCGTCGCGCGCGTCGGGCGTCTGGATGAAGAAGCCGTTCGGACCGATCGCGGTGACGATGTTGTCCAGCGTGCGCACCTTCTGGCCGACATATGGCGAGGTGCTGCCGCTGCCCTGGATGTCGAAGATCTCGACCGTGGCGATGTCGTCGTTGAGGATCGCGCCGATGGCCTGGCCGTTGCCGATGGACAGGCCGGTCGAGGCATCGCTGAGGCGCAGGAAGAAGTCCTCGTCGGACTCGACCTTGGTGTCGCCGTGCACGGTGACGTCGACGGTTGCCGTGGTCGCGCCCGGCGCGAAGCTGACGACCTGGTCGAGCGCGTCGTAGTCGTGGTCAGCCACGGTGGCGGTGTCGTCGGCTGTGGTCACGCGCACGCTGGCGCCCGTCGCCGGAGCGGGCTCGCTCAGGGTCAGGGTGAACTGCAGGCTGCGATCGCCGCTGTTGCCCTCGGTCACGGAGGCATCGGCCACCGAGACGCTGAAGCCCACAGCGGTGCAGGTGCTGGCCGCGTCGTGCGGATCGGAAGGCTGCTGCAGCGCGAAGTCGGTCGCGTTGTCATCCGTGTCCTGGATGGCGCCGTTGGCGTCGGCCTTGCGCGCGTAGCTGCGGTCGGCGTTGGTCGAGCCCAGCGAGCTCAGGCGGGTGCCTTCGCCGAAGGCCGAGCCGGCGCTCAGGCCGATCTGGTCGATGACGTTGCCGCTGGCGTCGGTCAGTGCCAGGCCGCCGGTGTCGGTCACGCCGGTCTTGTAGTGGATGTCGCCGGCGACGCTGCCGGAGTAGCCGTTGCTGGCGGTGTTGGTCAGCAGCAGGAAGCAGCCCGGCGCGATGGTGGTGCCGGAGGGCAGCGTAGCGCGGGTGCCTACGGTGCCCGAGGCGTTGGACGCCTGGAATTTGTAGCCGCCCACGTCCACGGCGGATGCGCCGCCGTTGTGCAGTTCGACGAATTCGTCATTGCCGCCCTGCGGTCCGCGCACGCGGAACTGGCTGATGGTCAGATCCGAGGCCATGGCGGGCATCGCCGCCAACAGCATCGCCAAAGCTGCGCCGAACAGGGCGCAACGTCCATTGAGTCTCATGTTCAACCTCCCCATTTCCATGTCGAAAAGACCTACCTTCCCCCCAAGATAGGCCGACGATCTTACGTCGGTGTGACGCTGCGTCCTTCAGCGTGCAGGCCCCGGACCGACGGGTCAGGCGGATGCGGCGGTGTCCTGCCGCGTGCCGAAGATACGGTCGCCGGCATCGCCCAGTCCCGGCAGGATATAGCGATTCTCGTTGAGCCGCTCGTCGATGGACGCGGTGTAGATCTCGATGTCCGGGTGCGTGGCGATGACTCGATCCAGGCCTTCCGGCGCGGCGACCAGGAACAGGCCCTTGATGCGCTTGCAGCCGGCGGCCTTGAGCATGTCGACGGTGGCGATCAGGGTGCCGGCGGTGGCCAGCATCGGGTCGACGATCATGGCCGTGCGCTCGTCCATGCGGCCGGTGAGTTTCTCGTAGTAGGTCGTCGGCTGATGCGTGGTCTCGTCGCGCTGCAGGCCGACCACGCTGACCTTTGCGGCGGGAATCATGTCCAGCACGCCCGGCAGCATGCCCAGACCCGCGCGCAGAATCGGCACCACGGTGATCTTGCGGCCCTTGATGCGCTGCACGGTGACCGGTCCGGCCCAGCCTTCGACCTCGGTGTCCTCGGTTTCCAGGTCGCGGGTGGCCTCGTAGGTCAGCAGCGAGGCGATCTCGCCGCTGAGTTCGCGGAAATGCTTGGTGCTGAGATCCGCCTGGCGCATCAGGCCGAGTTTGTGGCGGACTAGCGGATGGTCGACTTCGACGATCTTCATGGGTGTCTCGTTCCGTAGGGTCGTGGTGTTCTCGACACAGCATAGTGCCAGCCGTGCGCGTGATGGAGCGAACGGCATGCATGGAAAGGGCGCGCCGGTCGAACCGGCGCGCCCCAGGTCTTGCTTCGCGTTGGCGCTGCGATCAGGCCGCTTCGGCGTTCTGCTTGCGCGGACCTTCCAGCAGGGCGTGACGCACGCGGTCGACGATCAGGTCGATCTCGGCCTCGGTCACGTTGAAGTGCGGGGTGAAGCGCAGCGAGTTGGTGCCGCCGTGGATCACGCCCAGACCGTGCTCGCGCAGGTATTCCTCGGTGGAATCGGCGCCGTAGCACTTGAAGCTCGGGTTCAACTCGCACGAGAACAGCAGGCCGGTGCCCTGCACCTTGGTGATGAGGCCGTCGAGTTCGTCCTTGAGCTGATTCAGGCGGTCGACGAACTGCTGGCCACGCTCGCGGATGTTGTGGCGGACGCTGTCGTCGAGCTGGCCCAGCGTGGCGCAGGCTACGTCCAGCGCGCGCGGGTTGGCGGTCATGGTGTTGCCGTACACACCCTTGCGGTACAGCTTGGCGGTGCGCTCGTTCACGGCCAGCACGGACAGCGGGTACTGGCCGGCGTTCAGCGCCTTGGAGTAGGTCTCCATGTCCGGCGCTTCCAGATGCTCGAAGCCCGGATAGTCGACGAACGACAGCACGCCCTGCGTGCGCAGGCCGGCCTGGATGGAATCGATCAGCAGCAGCGTGCCGTGGGTCTTGGTCAGTTCGCGCGCGGCGGCGTAGAACTCCGGCGTCACGGCGCGGCCCGGATCGCCTTCGCCCATCACCGGCTCCAGGAACATGGCCTCGATGTGCCAGCCCTGCTTGTCCGCCTCGGCGAAGGCGTCCTTGAGCTGCTGCACGTCGTACGGTTCGACGATGATCAGCTCCTGGTCGGCCACGGCGAAGCTGGCCAGATACTTCAGGTAGGTGGCGCGGGTCGAGTCGGAATACTTCGCCGGCAGGCTGGTGCGGCCGTGAAAGGCGCCGCGCACGGCCAGGCGCTTGATCTTGCGGCCGGCGTGCTTGCCGCCCTCAGCGGTCATTTCCTTGCTGTTGATGTCGGCGAAGCGGCCGGCCAGGCCGACGGCTTCGGAACCGGAGTTCAGGCACAGGAACTTGGCGTACGGGTTGCCGCCCTGGCGGCTGCGGCCGATTTCCTTGTTCAGGGCTTCCGCCATGCGCATCTGCGCGATGCTCGGCGTCATCACGTTGGCCATGACCTGCGGCTTGCTCAGCGCAGCATGCACGGCTCCGTTGTTGTGGCCGAAGCCGAGCATGCCGTAGCCGCCGTTGTCGTGAACCACCGCGCCCTTCAGCGTGACGATCCACGGACCGCGCGCAGCGGCCGGCACGTACGGATTGACGGCGTCGTCCGGGTAGAAGTTGATGAAGCCGGCCTGGGCCTGCTGCAGCTGGTCGTTCTCGTCCAGCTTCAGGAAGTCCTCGAAATCGGCGCGCAGTTCGCGATGACGCGCCAGCGCGTCCTCGATGGCGCCGGCCAGCGCCGGATCGTTGGCGGCGAATCGCTCGATGGTGGCGTCGTCCAGCCCCGTGGTGCGTTGTGCACCGCCGAAATCGCGCATCTCACGCAACATTTCGATCGGACCCATACCTGTCTCTCCTCCAGTGGTGGGCAGCGCGGCGTCGTGCTTTATGCGGCGCTAAGTGCCTATTGATAAAGAAAAATATCCCAAGAGCATAGCACGGAGGCGGGTTCGGCGACACCCCCGCCAGGCGGTATGACGCCTGTCATGCGCGGCGGATGATGGCGGCGACTGCCAGTCCGGGGCACGGATCGCCATCATGGCGACCAAGGAGGGCAATCCCATGAATACATCCGCATCCTGCGTGGCCGCGTTGCGCGGCGTCTGCAAACGTTACGGCCGCGTCGAGGCCCTGCGCGGCATCGATCTGGACGTCCGGCCCGGCGAGCTGCTGGCCGCGCTGGGGCCGAACGGTGCCGGCAAGAGCACGTCCATCGCATTGCTGCTGGGGCTGATCCGGCCCGATGCGGGACGGGTCGAGCTGTTCGGCATGGATCCGCAGCGCATCGAGGCACGTCGGCGTATCGGTGTGATGCTGCAGTCGGCGGTGCTGCCGCCGACGCTGCGTGTGCGCGAATTGCTGCGTTTGACGGCCAGCTACTACGCGAATCCGCGAAGTCTGGCCGACAGCGCCACGCTGGCCGGCATCGAGGATCTGCTGGAACGCCCGTACGGCAAGCTGTCCGGCGGCCAGCAGCGCCGCGTGCAGTTCGCGCTGGCGTTGTGCGGACGGCCGCGGCTGCTGTTTCTGGACGAGCCGACTGTGGGCATGGATATCGAAGCCCGGCAGCGGTTGTGGTCGGCCATGCGCGCCCTGGTCGACGAGGGGTGCGCCGTCGTGCTGACCACGCACTACCTGGAGGAAGCCGAGGCGCTGGCCGATCGCGTCAGCGTGATGGCGCGGGGGCGCGTGATCCACGAAGGCACGGTCGACGACTTGCGCGCACGGGTCGATGTGCGCCGCATCCGCTGTGTCACCGCGCTGACGTGTGAGCAGGTGCGGGCATGGCCGCAGGTGAGCGATGCGCAGTTGCACGAGGGGCGTCTGCAGATCGCCACGGTCGATGCCGAGGACGTGGTGCGTCGGCTGCTCTCGGCCGACGCCGATCTGGCACAGCTGGAAGTGCAGCGCGCCGGGTTGGCCGAAGCCTTCACTGAACTGACCCGTGACGCCGAGGCGGCGCACGCCGAGACCGAACGCGAGGTGGCCTGAGCATGAACATGTCGACGACATCCACGTTTCCGCAGACGGACGGCGTCATGACGCCGCGCCGCGTGGCCGGTGCCTATCTGGCCGAGATCCGCAGCGAATGCCTGCGTTATCTGCGCAACCCCGGCTTCATGCTGCCGCTGATGCTGTTCCCAGCGGTGTTCTACCTCATGTTCGGCGTGCTGATGAACCACGGCCATGCGGACGCAGCTCGGTATCTGTTGGCCAGTTACGGTGTGTTCGGCGTGATGGGGCCGGGATTGTTCGGTTTCGGCGCGTCGCTGGCGCTGGAGCGCGATGGCGGTTTGTTGACGCTCAAGCGCGCGCTGCCGATGCCGCCCGGCGCCTATCTGCTGGGCAAGATGGCGATGGCCATGGTGGTCAGCGGTCTGGTGATGGTTCTGATGCTGCTGCTGGGCGTGTTCGCGGCGCATGTGCCGCTGAGCGGCGCGCAGATCCTGGGGCTGCTGGCGCTCGGCGTGTTCGGCGTGCTGCCGTTCTGCGCGCTGGGCATGTTCGTGGGCACGCTGATCAAGGGGCAGGGCGCGCCGGGACTGCTGAATCTGGTGTACTTGCCGATGGCCTTTCTGTCCGGCCTGTGGTTCCCGCTCAGCGCCATGCCATCGTGGCTGGCCGCCATCGCGCCGGTCTGGCCGAGCTATCATCTCAACATCATCGCCCAGCGCGTGGTGGGTCTCTCGGATGCGCCGGTGCTGGCGCACGTATGGATCCTGCTGGGCGTGGCTGTCGGGTTGTTGTGGCTGGCCTCGCGCCGCCTGCGCCGCCACGGCTGAAGTAGCATGTCCATGGAGTGGAGAGAGGAACCGATCATGCTGCCAGCTTTTCTGCGTCCGGCGCCGGATTCCATGGCACTGCAGTTTCGCCGCTGCGGCGGCAATCCGCGGCTGCATGCGCTGAACCTGCTGTGGTCGCTGTGGGTCTTCGTGACACCGCTGGTCAGCACAGTGCATGCCAGTTTCTGGTGGTCGGTGGCCATTGGCTATCCCTTGTTCGTGCTGCTGTTCGCGCTGGTCCATGTGCGTCCGCAGCGCGAGGTGAACATCTATGTCGCGGGGATGGCGATGCTGGCCATCCTGTCCCTGCCGTACAACCCGTCCGCGTGGAGTTACACGGTCTTCGCCTGCGTGTATGTCCCGTACGAGGGGTCGTTGCGCGCGACAGGGATGCGCATCGCCATGATCGTGTCGGTGACGCTGCTCGAAGCCTGGTGGGTGGGGATGCCCTGGTTCGCCATGGTGCTGATGGTGGCGGTCTGCGTCAGTGCCGCCTCGGGCAGTCTGGCCGGACGCCTCAACATGCAGAAGAACGCGGCGCAGCGGCTTTCGCAGGACGAGGTGCGGCGATTGGCGGCGACCGCCGAACGGGAGCGCATCGGGCGCGACCTGCATGACCTGCTGGGGCACACCCTGTCGCTGATCACGCTCAAGCTGGAACTGTCGCGCAAGCTGTTCGATCGCGATCACGAAGCGGCCCGGCGCGAACTGGCCGAGGCCGAAGGCATTGCGCGTAACGCGCTGGCCGAGGTGCGCGCGGCGGTGACCGGTATCCGCGCCACCGATCTGGCGGCGGAGCTGGCTTCGGCGCATCTGATGCTGGAGACACGCGGCGTGGTCATGCGCTACGAGCCGCCGGGCCGTGCGCTGCCGGCCGACGTCGAGACGGTGCTGGCGCTGGTCGTGCGCGAGGCGGTCACCAACATCGCGCGGCACGCCCACGCTACACGTACGGATGTGGAGATGAGTGTGGAGCGGAGTGTGTTGAATTTGTGCATTCGCGACGACGGACGCGGCGGTCTGGATGCGTTCGGCAACGGTCTTGCCGGCATGCGCGAGCGCGTGGAGGGTCTGGGCGGTACCCTGCGCGTCGATTCGCCACGCGACCGGGGCACGACGCTGCACGTCACGGTGCCGCTGCCGGCGCGTAATGCTGCGCCGCGTGCGGACACGCCAGTCGAGGCGATGCCGACGCAGTTGACGGGCACGCCGCAGGGAGGATGGTCATGATGCGCGTTCTGCTGGCCGAGGATCAGGCCCTGGTGCGCGGCGCGCTGGCCGCGCTGCTGAATATGGAATCGGACATCGAGGTGCTCGACTCGGCCGCCGACGGCGAAGCCGCCTGGCGCGAGATACAGCGGTTAAAGCCGGATCTGCTGGTCACCGACATCGAGATGCCGGGACTGACCGGTCTGGA
Organism: Oleiagrimonas citrea; assembly: GCF_012395255.1. GTDB lineage: Bacteria > Pseudomonadota > Gammaproteobacteria > Xanthomonadales > Rhodanobacteraceae > Oleiagrimonas > Oleiagrimonas citrea. Next base: position 800,706 of record NZ_JAAZQD010000001.1, on the reverse strand, counting down.
ACTGGCGCAGCGCATCCAGCGGCACGAGTTGCCGGTGAAGGTGGTGATCGTGACCACCTTCGCCCGTCCAGGATTTCTGCGGCGTGCGCTCGATGCCGGTGTGCTTGGGTATCTGCTCAAGGACGCGCCGGCGGAAAAACTGGCCGAGTCGTTGCGCATGGTGCATCGCGGCGGTCGCGCCATCGATCCGGAGCTGGCTGTCGAGGCCTGGTCCGAGGCCGACCCGCTCAACGATCGCGAGCGCCAGGCGCTGCGTCTGGCCGGTGAGGGGCTGTCAGCCGGAGATATCGCTGTACGCATGAATCTCTCGCACGGCACCGTGCGCAACTACCTGTCCGAGGCCATCGGCAAGCTCGGCGTCGGCAACCGCATCGAGGCCTACCGTCTGGCGCGGCAGAAAGGGTGGCTTTGAAAAAGGCGTAACCATGCCGGGGCGCATGGACGGGCGCGACTGCGCCGGGCACGTTCCGTACGGCGTCCATCCCCCGTTCGCATTGCGGTACGCCCAATGGTCGTCATCCCGGTGCACGTCGGGATCCAGTGTCTTCGTCGCCCCGTCGAGCAGGCCGGCCCCGGCATGCGCCGGAACGACGCTCGGGTATGCTTTGCGGATTCCGCCGCTGAATTCGTTTGCCGTGAAGAAGTCCGATTTCCATTTCGACCTGCCGCAGCACCTGATTGCACAGGCCCCGCTGGCCGAGCGTTCGGCCAGTCGCATGCTGGTGCTGGATGTGCCGAACACGCGTTGGCAGGACAGCAGCGTGCGCGCGCTGCCCGATTTTCTGCGCGAAGGCGATCTGCTGGTGTTCAATGACACCCGCGTGCTGCCGGCGCGTCTGTTCGGGCGCAAGGAGACTGGCGGCGCGGTGGAAATTCTGCTCGAACGCGTGACCGGCACGCACGAGGCGCGCGCGCAGATGCGCGTCAGCAAGAAGCCGGCGCCGGGCAGCCGCATCCTGCTCGACGATGGCACGCCGGTCGAGGTGCTCGGCCGTGAGGATGCGTTCTTCCGCCTGCGCTTCGACACCGAAGAGCCGCTGGAAAAGGTGCTGCTGCGCGTCGGCCATATGCCGCTGCCGCCGTATATCGAGCGCGACGACAGCGCCGAGGACGCCGAGCGCTACCAGACCGTGTTCGCGCGCGAACCGGGCGCCGTGGCCGCGCCGACTGCAGGCCTGCACTTCGATGACGCGTTGCTGGATGCGCTGCGCGCGCGCGGCGTCGACAGCGGTTACGTGACCCTGCACGTGGGCGCCGGCACGTTCCAGCCGATGCGCGCCGAGCGCATCGAAGACCATCACATGCACCGCGAATGGCTCAATGTGGGCGCCGAGCTGATCGAGAAGATCCACCGCACCCGCGCCGCAGGCGGCCGCGTCATCGCCGTCGGCACCACCGTCGTGCGCGCGCTCGAGAGCGCCACGGTCGAGGGCGAGCTGCACCCGTTCGCGGGCGAGACGCAGATCTTCATTTTCCCCGGCTACCGTTTCACCAGCATCGACGGGCTGCTGACCAACTTCCACCTGCCCGAGTCGACGCTGCTGATGCTGGTGTCGGCGCTGGCCGGTCGCGAGTTGATGCTCGACGCCTATCGGCATGCGGTGGAGGCGGAGTACCGGTTCTTTTCGTATGGCGATGCGATGCTGATCCTGCCGCAGGGTGCTTGATCCGCGCTGCTTGCGTTGCTTGTTTAAGTGCAGTTCCGACCGGCTGGCGCCGGCCGAGTAACTTCTCTTTGCTTGTCCAAAGAGAAGTTACTCGGCCGCCGAACTGCGGTCGAAACCCTAACTGCAACCTGCAACTCCATCGGGCTAGTCCAGTAGACCTCCGGGTTCCGAGATCTGAAGGCTATGGTCGGCAGGCAAGTCTGTTTGGGAACAGAAATGCACCCACATGCCGAAGACCACATGACGAACCGCCCGTGCCCCGCGATAATGCCCCGATGCCTTCCCTGAAATTCGACCTCCAGGCCACCGACGGCGCGGCCCGCCGCGGCCGCATGACCTTCCCGCGCGGCACGGTGGAAACCCCCGCGTTCATGCCCGTGGGCACCTACGGCACCGTCAAGGCGATGACGCCGCGCGATCTGACCGAGATCGGCGCGCAGATGATTCTCGGCAACACCTTCCATCTGTTCCTGCGTCCGGGGCTGGACGTGATCGGCGATTTTGGCGGCCTGCATCGGATGGTCGGCTGGGACGGTCCGATCCTCACCGACTCGGGCGGTTTCCAGGTGTTCTCGCTGGCGCACAAGCGCAAGATCACCGAAGAGGGCGTGACGTTTGCCTCGCCGGTGGACGGCTCGAAGGTGTTCCTGTCGCCGGAGGAATCGATGCGCATCCAGCACGTGCTGGATTCCGACGTGGCGATGATCTTCGACGAATGCACGCCATACCCGGCCACGGAGAAGCAGGCGGCGGACTCGATGGAGCTGTCGCTGCGCTGGGCCGAGCGCTCGCGCCGCGCGTTCGATGAGCTGGGCAATCCCAACAACCTGTTCGGCATCGTCCAGGGTGGTGTGTACGAGGCGCTGCGCACGCGATCGGCGCGGGGACTGGTGGACATCGGCTTCGACGGCTATGCGGTCGGCGGACTGGCCGTGGGCGAGCCGGAGGACGAGCGCAACCGCACACTGGAGCACACCGTGCCGCTGCTGCCTGCGGACAAGCCGCGCTACCTGATGGGCGTGGGGCGTCCGCAGGACATCGTCGAGGCGGTACGCCGCGGCATTGACATGTTCGATTGCGTGATGCCGACCCGTAACGCCCGCAACGGGTTCCTGTTCACCCGCACCGGTACGCTGCGCATCCGCAACGCGAAGTTCGCGCGCGACACGCGGGTGATCGAGGAGGGCTGCGACTGCTACACCTGTCGCAGCGGTTTCAGCCGTGCCTATCTGCGCCATCTGGACCGCTGCAACGAGATGCTCGGCAGCCATCTGGCCACCATGCACAATCTGCGCCACTACCAGCGCCTGATGCAGGGGCTGCGGGACGCCATCGCGGCAGGCGGGCTGGAGGATTTCGTCGCCGATTTCTACGCCGCGCTGCGTTCCGGCGCGGACTGAGCGGCGGAACGGCCCGGACCCGCGACCGGAACCCGGCGGCGTGAGCGCGGTCGCATGTCCGGGGCGACCGCTTCCATGCAACGGGGCGGTGCACGTGGCATAATCCGGGGTCTTTTTACCGGTCCGGAAAGATTTCCTTTCCACACCGCAACTTGCGAGAAAAATTATGAGCGTTTTCACTTCCGCAGTGTTCCTGCAGGGCGCCGCGGCCGGCGGCAGCGCCGGTCAGGCGGGTGGCGGCATGGGCTTCATCATCATGATGGTGGTCCTGTTCGGCCTGATGTATTTCATGATGATCCGTCCGCAGATGAAGCGGCAGAAGGAGCATCGCGCCATGGTGGCGGCCCTGGGCAAGGGCGACGAAGTGGTCACCAATGGCGGCCTGGCCGGTCGTATCGCCGAGATGGGCGAGTCGTTCGTGACCGTCGAAGTGGCCGAAGGCGTGCAGATCAAGGTGCAGCGCGCCGCGATCGCGCAGGTGCTGCCCAAGGGCACGCTGAAGTCGTCGTAAGAAGGGGAGGGTCGGCGCGTGCCGGCCAGAAGCAAGCGCTGGAACGACGGGTTCCGGCATCCATTGGAATTTAGGCATGAGTGATTTCCCACGCTGGAAATACGCGCTGGTGGTGGTGGTTCTGCTGCTGGGTCTTCTGTACGCGCTGCCGAACGTGTTCGCGCCGCAGCCCGCGGTGCAGATTTCCGCGAATCGCGGCGCCCGGATCGATGCGTCGATGCAGGACAAGGTCGAGAGCATCCTGAAGAAGGACAAGCTGACCTGGGACAAGATCAACATCACCGGGGACAGCAAGCAGGAAGGCAGCCAGCGCATGCTGGTGCGTTTCCACAGCGATGACGTGCAGACCAAGGCGGTCGAAGCGCTCAAGGACGGTCTGGGCAACCAGTACGTGGTGGCGCCGAACCTGGCCAGCACGGTGCCTTCGTGGCTGCGTTCGCTGCATGCCAATTCCATGCCGCTGGGCCTGGATCTCCAGGGCGGCGTCCACTTCCTGATGCAGGTCGACCAGAGCGGTGTGCGCCAGCGTCAGGAGCAGGTGTACACGGGCGATGTGCGTCAGCTGCTGCGCGAGAAGAACATCCGCTATCTGTCGGTGTCGCACGGCGGCAAGGGCGTGGTGGCGGTGCTGCGTTCGGAGGCCGATCGTTCGGCGGCCACGGATGCCATCGGCGCCGAGTACCCCGATCTCGACATCAGCAACGGCCCCAGCACCGGCAACCGCTTCGTGCTGGACATGCAGATCAAGCCGGACAAACTGCGCGAGCTGGCGCAGAACACCATCCGCCAGAACCTGTCGACGCTGCGCAACCGCGTCAACGCGCTGGGCGTGTCCGAGCCGCTGGTGCAGCAGCAGGGCAACAGCCGCATCGTGGTCGACCTGGCCGGCATTCAGGATACGGCTCAGGCCAAGCGCATCCTCGGTGCGCAGGCATCGCTGGAATACCGCGCCGGTATTGCCCAGTATCCCGACCAGCGTGTCATCGATGCGGTGGAGAAGGGTATCGTTCCGCCGGATGCGCGTTTGTACTACGGCAAGGCCTGCCCGCGCGGCTGCCTGCTCAGCAAGCAGGTCATCGTTACTGGCGATGAATTGACCAACGCCAATTCCGGCTTCGATCAGCAGCAGGGTTCGCCCGAGGTGCAGGTCACGCTGAACGCGGCCGGCGCCAAGCGCATGCGCACCTTCACCGAGTCCAACGTCGGCAAGCCGATGGCGGTGGTCTACATCGATCACATCCCGCAGACCAAGATGGTCGATGGCAAGGAAGTGCACAGCTTCAAGACCAGCGAGCGCGTGATTTCCTACGCCACGGTCAATGGCGTGTTCGGCCGCCAGTTCTCGACCACCGGTCTGGACAGTCCGAAGGAAGCGTCGGATCTGGCGCTGCTGCTCAAGGCCGGTTCGCTGGCCGCGCCGATGACCTTCGTCGAGCAGCACGTGATCGGACCCAGCCTGGGACGCGACAACATCCGCAAGGGTGTCAGCGCGGTGATCCTGGGTCTGAGCCTGGTGCTGCTGGCTGCGCTGATCTACTACAAGCTGTTTGGCCTGGTCGCCGACATCGCCCTGGTGCTGAACCTGGTGCTGCTGGTGGCGGTGATGTCGATGATCGGTGTGACCCTCACCATGCCGGGCATCGCCGGCATCGTGCTGACACTGGGCATGGCCATCGACTCCAACGTGCTGATCTGCGAACGCGTGCGTGAGGAACTGCGCAACGGTTCGACGCCGCATGCCTCGATCCGCGCGGGCTACGAGAAGGCGTGGGCGACGATTCTCGACGCCAACGTCACCCATCTGCTCGCGGCCATGGCGCTGATGACCATGGGCTCGGGCCCGATCCGCGGCTTCGGCGTGACGCTGTTCATCGGCATCCTGACCTCGATGTTCACTTCGGTGACGGTCACGCATGCGATCACGGCACTCATTCACGGTCGGCGCAAGCTGAAGACCCTCTCCGTCTAAAGGCCGGGAAGCTCCATGGAAATTTTCAATCACAACAGCAACGTCAACTTCCTTGGCCTGCGCAAGATCTCGATCGTGCTGGCCGTGTTGTTGATGCTGGGCTCGGTGTTCGTGATCGCCACGCGCGGTCTGAACTACGGCATGGACTTCACCGGCGGCGTACTCGTCGAGGTGAGTTATTCCAAGCCGGTGCAGATCGCCAATGCGCGCGCAGCCTTGACTTCGGGCGGCTTCAAGGAGGCCGTGGTACAGAGCCTGGGCAACTCCACCGACCTGTCGATTCGCCTGCAGCCGAAGGCCGACCCGGACGCGGTCAAGGCCGGCGGAAAGATGGATGCCGCAAAGGTCGCCAAGGACGTGCTGGCCGCATTGAAGGCCAAGCGCAGCGACGTCAAGCTGAACCGCGCGCCCGACTTCGTCGGTCCGCAGGTCGGCGCCGAACTGCGCACCAGCGGCATTTATGCGGTGATCTTCGTCATCATCGGTATCATGGGCTACCTGTGGATCCGCTTCGAGCGACGCTTCGCCATCGCCGCCGTAGTGACCGAGGTCCACGATGCGCTGGTTACCGTCGGTATCATCGCGTTGACCGGGCGCCAGTTCGACCTGACCGTGCTGGCCTCGGTGCTGGCCGTGGTCGGCTACTCGATCAACGACAAGGTCGTGGTGTTCGATCGCGTGCGCGAACTGTTCCGTCTGGCGCGCAAGGCCGAGCCGGAGGAAGTGCTGAACCGCTCGATCAACAATACGCTGTCGCGAACCATCATCACTTCGCTGTTCACGGCGATCACCATGGCCGCACTGTACTTCTTCGGCGGTCCGGCCGTGCACGGTTTCGCCATCACCATGCTGATCGGCATCCTGATCGGCACGCTGTCCTCGATCTTCATCGCCAGCCCGATCCTGCTGTGGCTGGGCGTGTCGAAGAAGGACCTGATGCCGGTGACCAAGGACAACCCGGAACTCGCGCGTCGCCCCTGACGCTCGCAGCTCCGCCGAAACATGCAAAGGGCCCGGTCATGCCGGGCCCTTTGTGTATCCGCGATGCGCGTCAGCCGTCCTTGAGCGTTTCCGGCGAGACGAATTCGTACCCCATGCCCTGGATACCCTGGACCAGTTTCTTGAGCTGGTTCAGCGGCAGGTAGGGATGGAAGAAGAAGCTCTGCACGTTGTCCTTGATGACCGTGTTCCGCTGCGCACTGGCAAGAATGTCCTGCACCGAGCGTGGCGGATGGTGGTTTACCTCCACCGGTTCGACGTTGCCCAGGCTTTCCGGCAGGACAATGGAGCCGAAGATATCGCGCACGGTGTACGGGAAGAACTGTCCGTAGATGCGCGTGTAGTCCGGCGTGCCGCTTCCGCAGGCGCCGTTCGGGCACCAGCCGGCGGCGTACAGAGCGCGGTCGTAACGAACGCCGAAGTTCTGCTGCACGACCTGGTAGTCGATGGCCGAGCCCGCGTAGTGCGGGAACTCGAAGATGGTCGGTGTCGGCAGACCGGATGCCGCGAACTCGGCGAAGGCGGCATCGATGCGGAGCTGCGTCCAAGCGGCCGAGTCCTCTGCCGGCGGCGCGTCGTAGATCACGTAGTCGTCGGCGCTGATGTGCGAGCGATAGAACTCGAAATCATCCGCGCTGACGCCGCTGTACGGATTGGGGATGTCCTGATACTGATGCGTGTAGCCGTGCATCAGCAGGGTGCCGCCGCGTTCGACCATGTACTGCAACGCGGCGCGCACGCGGCGCGACTGGCGTGCGGACATCGGCTGACTGACCGGCACACCGTCGTTGTAGACGCCGTTCGGATCGAGGTAATGCGTGTATACCGCCACGCTGAAGGGCACGCCGCGGCTGTAGAGGTAGTCGGCGATACGGCGTAGCCGGTTCGGACTGGCATCGGGACCGACGTCCTCGATGCGCACCAGCGCGCGATTGCGATCAGGCATGTTCGGATCGGCCACCTGGCCGATCAGATCGACGGCGGCGAGGTAGCGGTCATCGGAACCGACATAGCTGAAGGGGATCTCGCCGATGTAGGTGAAATGGCCGGAACGGGTGGCCCAGGGCGAGGTCACGCCATTGCTGTCGGTGATGGTGGCGATGGCCTCGGCCATGGTCGGGTCGAGGATCGACGTCTGAAGCAGGCCGGAGGGAACCGCCAGTGCGCTGCGGGTCAGATCCACGCCTTTGTAGGTGACCGTCAGGGCCTCGTCGAAGTTGTAGAACAGCGGCATCCAGCCGAAGCGCGTGCCGAAATCGCCCGCGCGCTGGCTGAGCTGCCAGATGTTGCTGTTCATCCACAGCACGGGCTTGTCGGTGGCCAGCACATCATCGAGCAGGGCGGTCGGCAACGGTTCGTCGTAGGTCGAGCCGATATAGATCATACCCGTATAGCCGTCCATTTCTCCGGCGACGTAATCGATGGCCGGATGCATGGTGTAGCGGCTGGCGTGCGAGACCAGGTTGCCGGTCTGCACCGCATAGGCTTCGCCGAGCCAGGCCCAGGCGCCGGTGCTGTCGTACAGGATCAGCGTGTTGCGTTCGGCATCCGCGCCGGGTGCGGCGGCAAAGAGCGTCGGCACGGCGGCCGGCAGCACCGAGGGCGAGAGCAACGCGGCGAAGGTTTGCGGCGTCGGCATCTGCAAGCGCGATGCGCTGTCGAGACTCGGACGGCTCGTCGGAAGCGTCGCGCTGGACGGCGCGGGAGGCGCAGGCAGCGTGCGGTCGGCGATGGATCCGCCAGGAGCCAGTGGGAGCTGGATGCTCGGTTTGCCATGCGAATCGTGCGGTGCCGGTCCGGCCAGCGCCGGTGTGGCGAGGAACAGGGTCAGCGCGGTCAGCCACACGGTGTGCATGACCTTGCCTGGTGTGCGGAGAGGGGAGTCTGAGCCAGACATGGGGATGTCCTCATCGAGCTTGTGTGGGTGTCCCGCTCGGGTGGTGTGCGATGGCGATTCGCGTTCCTCGAGAGCGGAATCTCGTGTCTGAAAAGTGTGCTCCACAAAAGCCGTCTTGGCTTTACCCCCGTTGGATATAGAACGATTCGACAGGCGAAATAGCGCGCCGAAGCGCGGATACTCGATATCCCCTCCGAACGATTTGGAGGCTTAGAAAAGATCGGTGTTTCGTGCCACTGCATGGCTGCAATCAAAAATGCGAAGGAGTCGCCGGAACGCCGTGAAAGCGAGTTGACCGGGACGTCATGGGGGGAACGAATACCTCATGAGGAGGCAAACGCCATGCATGACATTCTGATGGTTTCGGGAACGCGTCCGGAGGTGATCAAGCTCGCGCCGCTCTACCATGCGTTGCGCGCGACATCCTGGGCGCGTCCCTGCTGGCTACACACCGGACAGCACGACGCGATGGCGCGGCAGATGCACGGCTGCTTCGACATCGTGCCGGATCTTTCCTTGAATCGCGGCGGCGAAAGTCTGACCGAGTTCAGCGCCGGTTGCCGACTGCAATTGGACGCAATTCTGGCTTCGCGATCGTGGTCACTGACCGTGGTGCAGGGTGATACGGAAAGCACATATCTCGGCGCCCTGACTTCGTTCTATCAGCACGTGCCGGTGGCACATGTGGAAGCCGGGCTGCGCACCGGCAATCTTCAGCGGCCGTTTCCGGAAGAGGGACTGCGGCAGATGATCAGTCGCATCACGCGCTTCCATTTCGCGCCCACCGATCGTGCCGCGGCTTCGCTCCACGAGGAAGGCATTCCGTCGCCGTTGGTGACAGTCACCGGCAATACGGTGGTCGACGCGCAGCATTGGGTGGTCAAGCATCGGCGCATCCGGCGCAGCGTTCGCGGGCGCGGTCACCTTCTGGTCACGGCGCACCGACGCGAGAACTGGGGCAGCGACATGGAAGCTATTTGCCGCGCAGTCGCCGAGGTGGCGAGACGGCATCCGGACCTTCCTGTGCACTTCCCGGTGCATCTCAATCCGGTGGTGCAGCGTCCCGTGCATGCGATTCTCGGCGATCTGGACAACGTCCTGCTGACGCCACCGATGGACTATCTGCAGATGCAGCAGGCACTGGTTGATGCATGGCTGGTGTTGACCGATTCGGGCGGCCTGCAGGAAGAGGCGCCGACCTTCGGCGTGCCGCTGCTGGTGCTGCGCAACGAGACCGAACGGCCCGAAGCGATCGAGCGCGGTTGCGCGCGACTGGCCGGCACGCAGAGCGAGCGCATTGTGGCGCAGGTCGAGGCGCTGTGGAACGACCGCGAGGAATACATGCGCATGTGCCACGCCGGGAATCCATTCGGCGACGGACATGCTTGCGAGCATATCGAGCGGGTCCTGCATGACGCATTGCGTGTCGCGGAGACTGCGCCCATGGCCACGGTCGCATGAGCCATCAAGGAGGCGTGACATGTCACTGGTGGATGTCTTCTCGACCTACCTGTTCGGCCTGAGCCTTGTCGTCATCGTGGTCGCGCTGCTGATGCTCATCAGCGGTCTCGACGACCTGTTCATCGACCTCGTGTACTGGTTTCGGCGCGGTTGGCGTGCGCTGACGGTGTACCGACGTTCCGAGCGGATGGACTACCGCACCTTGTACGAACCGGACGAGAAGCCGCTGGCGATCATGGTGCCGGCCTGGCAGGAAACGGGCGTGATCGGTCACATGGCCGAACTGGCGGCCACCACGCTCGATTACGAGAACTATCACATCTTCGTCGGCACCTATCCCAACGACGAGGCTACCCAGCGCGATGTGGACGAAGTCTGCGCGCGGTTTCCCAATGTGCACAAGGTGGTTTGCGCGCGCCCCGGGCCGACCAGCAAGGCGGACTGTCTGAACAACGTGCTCGACGCGATCATGCGGTTCGAGTCGCAGGCGCGCATCGCCTTCGCCGGCTTCATATTGCACGACGCCGAGGATGTGCTGTCCGCGATGGAGTTGCGTCTGTTCAACTATCTGGTCGCGCGCAAGGATCTGATCCAGGTGCCGGTGTATCCATTCGAACGGCAGTGGGCAAACTTCACCAGCCTGCACTACCTGGACGAATTCGCCGAGCTGCACGGCAAAGACGTGCCGGTGCGCGAGGCGCTGGCCGGTCAGGTTCCGAGCGCGGGCGTCGGCACCTGCTTCAGCCGACGCGCGGTGCTGGCGCTGATCGAAGAGGGCAACGGCATCGCCTTCGACGTGCAGAGCCTGACCGAGGACTACGACATCGGTCTGCGGCTGAAGCAGCGCGGCATGCAGGAAGTCTTCGTGCGCTTCGCCGTGGGCGCCGCGAATGCACGGTGCGGGCGGCCGCGTCACTTCGGCGACAGCCGGCGGGAATCGAGCGTGATCTGCGTGCGCGAATATTTTCCCGACCGGCTGAGCACGGCGGTACGGCAGAAGTCGCGTTGGATCATCGGCATCGTCTACCAGGGGTTCCGCACCCACGGCTGGACCGGCAAGCCGGTGCTCGACTATTTCCTGTGGCGCGATCGCAAGGGCGCGCTGAACAATTTCGTCAGCTTCGCCGCGATGCTGATTCTGCTGCAGCTGGCAATTCTTTGGCTGGTGCAATTGCTGTGGCCGGCATCGCCGAAGTTCCTGTCCATCTTCACCGGAGGCTGGTGGTTCCATGCCCTGCTGATGGCCAACCTGCTGCTGATGGCGAACCGCATGCTGCAGCGCGTGATCTTCGTCTCCGGGTACTACGGGCTGGTGCAGGGGCTACTGTCGATTCCGCGCCTGCTGTGGGGCAACCTCATCAACTTCCTGGCCAACTGCCGCGCGATCATGCAGATCATTCGCTGCGGCGATCCGCGCCGTGTGGCCTGGGACAAGACCACGCACGATTTCCCGAGCCTGGGCGGCGCGGGACGCGGACTGCGGGCGCTGGAGGACATCCTTGTCGCGCAGGGGGCCTTGAGCAAAACGCAGATATCGCAGGCCACACGCGATCGCATCGACGGCCTGCATCTGTACAGTTCGTTGATCCACGCTGGGTTGGTGCGCCCCGAACAACTGGCGGAGCCGATGGCTGAGCAGTTCGGTGTGCCGTGCGAATCGATCGATGCGCGCATGATCGATCCCGCGACCATCGCCTGCATGCCCGCGCACGTTGCGCTGCACTACGCCGTGTTGCCGCTGCGGGTCGAGGAGGACGAACTGGTGCTGGCCAGTGAGGCCTACATCGATCCCGTCTCGCTGGCGGCCTTGGCGCGCAAGCTCGATCGGCGCGTGCGCTATGTGCTGGCGCACAAGGGGCAGGTCACGGTCGGTCTGCGCCACTGGCATGCCCGGGCGGGGGATGCGGCCGGCATCGAGGCGCTGGATCAGGCCGTACGCTCGGGGAGAATCCGCCGCGAGCAGGCCAGTGCGTTGTGGGAACGCTATGTCTCGCACCAGGTGATGCTGGGCGAGGTGCTGGTCGCGCGGGGCTATCTGGACGAGATCGTGCTGCGTGCGATGTTGCTCAATCACGCCCGCAGCGAACAACGGCTTGGCGACTTCCTGGTCGAGCAGGGCGCGATCGATCCGGACACGCTACGTCATGCGTTGGCGATGCAGGCGGCTCTCCAGCCGCAGATTGAGGACATGCTGAGCGATTTCCATGCAACGCACACAGCGCGAACGCCGCTGGCTGCAGGAGCACGAGGATGAACGTGCGTCGGCTTTCCGCATGCATCGCGCTGCTTCTGGCGGCTGCGGCCGCCAGCGCCCAGACGCCGACCGCGCCGGCGGCGGCGCAATCGGCATCCGGTCGCTACGATGATGTCAGCGCCTACCGGCGTTTTCTCATCTATCCGCATCAACAGCGAGCCCATGAAGCCATGCGCCGCGGCGACGCCGCGCGGGCGATTGCCGAGTTCGAGCATGCGCGCTCACTGGCACCGAAGAGTGTGGGCACCGCGCTGGATCTGGCGACGGCCTATCAGCGTTTCAGCGAAGCGTCGCGTGCGCGCGGCGTGCTGGTCCGGCAATTGCTGGATACCCCGGATGATCCTCGCCTGGTGGCCGCGTTGCAGGCTCTGGATGCCGCGACCGCGAAGACTGCGGTGAACTGTGCACAGCATGATTCGGCGACCTGTCGCGCGCAGCGCGGCTTCGAGGCGCTGCGTGACGGTCGGTTGCAGGCTGCCGAGCGGGAACTGGATGCGGGCTACTTCACGCGCAGTCCGGAGGGGCTGGCTCTGCGGCGTTCGTTGGCGCAACGCGCTATTCACGATGGCGACATGGCGCTCGCCGCGCGCCAGTTCGAGGTGCTCGAACGTCAGGGCGCGCTCAGTCGCGCCGAAGGCGAACAGTGGTTCAACGTGCTGCTGGTGCTGGACCGTCCGCAGCGTGCGCGGGAGTTGCAGCAGCGCAGCGGTCTGGATGCGGCCACGCAGCGTCTGGCGCTGGCGCAGTTGCTGGCCCGACGCGGCGATCTGAATGTGCTGGCCGGCTACCTGCGTACGGGCGCTCCCGAGTTCGAAGACGAGACACAGGAAAAACAGTGGATCTACTTGCTGCAGAAGGTGAGGCGTCAGCAGCCCTCGCTGATGCGCGCATATCAGCCGCGCACGGCGGCCGGGCGTCGGCTGCATGCGGGGCTGCTGTTGCCGCAGGCGATGCACGCCGAGCAATGGTCGCTGGCCGAGCGCATGCTGCGGCGTCTCCCGGCGAACGGTTTCCGCGAGCAGCGTTTCGAGGTCACGCTGCGGCAGGGGCGCTATGACGAAGCGCTGGCGCATGCACGGGCCATGCGCGACGCTCCAGGCGGGCAGGCTTCACTGGATGTGTCCAGCTATCGATTGCTCGATGCCGGAGCGGAGGCGCAGGCGGTTGCGCTGTTGATGGAATCCTACCCGTTCGCCACGGCGCCCGATCCCGATCCACTGTTCGCTCGCCTGGCGTTGCTGGCCGGTTCACGGCCGAGCCTGATCGATGACGCGGCGCGCGTGCGGTTGCGCACCCCGCTGTCTGACGCCCGCCTTCGCGCGGGGCAGTTGCGTGTCTGGGTGGCGCTACAGGATTGCCGGGGGTTGCGTGCGACGATGGGCGGACTGCCCGGCGATGCGCCGCCACAGGCGTGGCGGGCGCTGGGTGACTGCTACCGCGTGGGACACCCCGGTCTGGCGCAGCACGCCTACGCACAGGCCTATCGCCTGCAGCCGGATGCCGAGACCGCGCGCATGCTCGCCTATCAGGCGTTCGCCGCGAAGGACATGAACACGGCCATGGGCATCTGGCGCGACATGACGCCGGAACAATTGCGTGACGAGGATCTTCTGGCCGCGGCGACCACGGCGCTGGAGGCCGGCCATCGCGAGGAGGCGCGTACGTGGTTGCAGACGTATGCCGAGCGCGAAGCTGCGTTGGGCGACCGCTACTGGTGGCTGCGTGCGCGCGCCGAACCGGATGCGTCGCCGGCGGCGATCAACGCCATGCAGCGCGCCATCGCACTGCGGCCCGATCCGGACTACTACATGGCGCTGGCCGACGCGCAGCAGCACAGCGGCCATTCGGAGGCAGCGCTGGATGCGTTGCTGGAGGCGCAGGGAATGATGCCGCAGAACGCCGTGCTGGCCCGTCGCATTGGCTATGTGCACTTGCAGCGCGGCGCGATCGGACCGGCCATCGAGCAGTTCGAGCGCGCGCGCGAGGCGATGCCCAGCGACGCCTCGCTCATCCGGCAGCTGATGTATCTGAACCAGGAGCGCGGCGATCGCAGCGCGGCGCGGCATTACGCGGCACTGGCCATCGATCGTCTCGATGCGCAAGGTGGTCAGGGGCAGGACGTCGCGCAGTCGCAGCAGCGTTTCGCGCTGCGACGCCTGCACGAGGACCTGGGGCGCCGCTGGAGCTTCGATGCCGATCTGATTCTGGGCGACACGATCAGCTCCGCGTCCAATCCGATCGCGCCGGGCGTATCCTACCGAAGCTACTTCCAGGCCGAGGCGCAGTATCGCCTGGACGATGCCTGGCGTAGCGAGCGCAGCGGAGGTCTGTCGGCCTATGCGCGCGTCTTCGCCGGCAGCGGCCGCGGCGGAGACGTGTGGCCGACGCATACGCCGATGCTGGGCGTCGGTCTGCACTGGAAGCCGTGGCGCAGGCATAACGCGGTCTTTTCGCTGGAGCAGCAGGCACCACTGGACAACCATCCGGACACGCGCAGCGACACCATGGCGCGCTTCAGCTATTCCACCGCGTTCCGCGATCGCTACAACCAGGACTGGCGGCCGGGCACGCGCTGGTGGGCGACGCAGAATCTGTACCTGGACCTGGCGCACTACTTCCGCAGCACGCAGACCGCCGTCACCGTGGATTACCGCGTGAGTGTGCATCGCCGTCTTGCCGCCGGCCAGACGCTGGAGCCTTACGCGCACGCGCAGTTCAATGGCCTCGACCGCGCCCACGGCGCCGGCTTCGGACGCGACGTGCGCGTCGGCGTGGGCGTGCGCTGGAACGTCTGGTACGGCGAAAGCCGGTACGACGCCTACCGGCATCGCTTCAGCATCGGCGTCGAAGTCCAGCATGCATTCACCAGCTATCTGCCGGAGCGCAACGCCGTGTATCTGACCGTGGGGAAACACTGGTGAGCCGGCGCCTTGTCCTGGTCGCGCTGTTCGCGTTGGCGAGCTGCATCCATGTTGGTGCCTGGGCGGCACCCAAGGTGCTGTTCTATCAGCCGCAACGCGCCGATCTCGCCGTGCCCGATGCGGACTGGCCGAAATTCTTCCAGCGCATTCGCGCGATGGGCTTCGACACGCTGGCCGTGCAGTGGGTGGCCTATGGCGATGCCTTCACGGGCAAACGCGAACGCAGCTGGCTGGCGAACAGATTGCGCGAAGCGCGTGCGTCGGGGTTGAAGCTGGTGCTCGGTCTGGGCGCCGATCCGCAGTTCTTCACGCGGCAGAAGGCGCCGCCGGAGCAGCTTGGCACCTACTTTCGCGAGCTGGCCGAGACGGATCGCTCCCTGGCGCGGACCTGGCTGCGGGAACTGGGTTCCGACGCCGTGCTTGCGTGGTACCTGCCGATCGAAGTCGACGATCTGCGCTGGCGGGAAGGCGACGCGCGTGCCGTGTTGCTGGAACACTTGCGTACCGAGGTGCGCGCCTTGCAGGCCTTGCACCGGGCGCCGGTGTATGTGAGCACGTTCTTCGCCGGACACATGGCGCCGGAGGCCTATGCGCGACTGCTGCGCGAGCTGGATGCGACCGGCGTGCGCGTGTGGGTGCAGGATGGCGCGGGCACTGGACGGCTCACGCATCATGAGCGCGCGTTGTACATGGCGCCATTGCAGCGCTGCAAGGCGCGTCTGGCGCATGGTGTGGTGTACGAGCTGTTCGAACAGACATCCGGAGACGAACGCTTCGCGGCGCGGCCGCTGGCCGCCGATTCGATCCGCGAGGCCCTGGCGCAGCAGGCGCCGTGCGACGGCGACAGCGTGTACTTCGAGATGCGCTACCTGCCGGGCATGCAGCGCATCCGCGAGGCCGATCGCAAGGCGGCGGGGTTCGCGCCGGAGATGCACAACGGCTGGGCGGACAGCCCCTGAATCAGTTGCGCAGCATCGCGTCCAGCGCGCGCAGGCGTTCGGGCGTTCCGACGTCGGTCCAGCGACCGACATGATGCTGACCGTCGATGCGCCCCTCGCGCATGGCTGCACGTAACAGCGGCGCCAGGGCGAAGCGCGGCGGTTGCATGGCCGCACCGTCTTCGTCGCCGATCACGCGCCGCCAGTCGTCGAGCAGCTGCGGACGGTACAGACCGATGCCGGCGAATGTCAGGCGCGGTTCGCCTTCCTCGTGCATGCGCCCCTCCGCGTCCAGCCGGAAGTCGCCCGCAGGGTGGAACGGCGGATTGTCGACCAGTACCAGGTGTGCGAGGTCGCGTGGCGAAGCGGGTAGCCGCGCGAAGTCGAAATCGGTCCAGACGTCGCCATTGACGACCAGGAACGGTGCGTCGCCCAGGCGGGGCAGGGCGTGCAGCATGCCGCCGCCGGTTTCCAGCGGCGTGTCGCCTTCGTGGGCGTAGTGGATGCGCAGGCCCCAGCGCGTGCCGTCGCCCAGCGCCGGCGGGAACTGTGCGCCCAGGTGCGCGGTGTTGATGACGACCTCGCGCACGCCCAGGGCGGACAGTTTTTCCAGATGCCAGACGATCAGCGGCTTATCGCCTACGGGCAGTAGCGGTTTGGGCGTGCGGTCGGTCAGCGGCCGCATGCGCGTGCCGAGACCGGCGGCGAAGATCAGTGCGCGCACGTCAGGTCGCCGCCCTGACGCGGGCCTGCGCGACGTCGCGGTCGCCGACGGCGCGGCGCAGCAGTTCGCAGAAGTCGTGCAGCTCCGGGTAGCGGCCGGCGACGTCGAGCACGTAGTCGAGCACGCGCGGCAGGTCGTGCAGATAGCCGTCCTTGCCGTCGCGGTAGTGCAGGCGGCAGAAGATGCCCAGTACCTTGATGTGCCGCTGCAGACCGATCAGGTCGAACCAGCGCCGAAAGCGTGCCGCGTCGACGTCGGCGTCGAGATGTCCCGCCTGGCGCCATTGCAGCCGGCATTGTTCGGTCCAGGCTTCCACGTGTTCGCGGTCCCAGACGATGTAGCAGTCGCGCAGCAGTGAAGCGAGGTCGTAGGTCAGCGGCCCGACGAGTGCGCCCTGGAAATCGATGATGCCGGGGCTTCGGTCGGGCGTGACCAGAAGATTGCGGCTGTGGAAATCGCGGTGCACGAACACACGAGGCTGCGCCAGGGCGCTGACCACGAGGTGGCGGAAGGCCAGTTCCAGCACGTCCCACTGTCCGCAGTCGGGCGTCAGGCTCAGATGCCGTTCCAGGAACCAGGTCGGCATCAGCTCCATTTCCCGGACCAGGAACGGCTCGTCGTAAGGCGGCAGGCCCTGCGGATCGACGCCGGTCTGCATGCGCAGCAGCGTCTCCATGGCCTCGCCGTACAGGGCGTCGACGTTGTCGTCGGCGAGTACGTCCAGGTAGTGCGTGTTGCCGAGGTCGCTCATCAGCACGAAGCCCTGTCCGGCGTCGTCGGCCAGCACTTCCGGCGTGTGCAGGCCAGCCGCACGCAGGCGGCGGCCGATGTCCAGCCAGGGCGCGATATCCTCCTGGCCGGGCGGGGCATCCATCACGATCAGGCTGCGCCCGCCGCTGTGCACGCGGTAGTAGCTGCGGAAGCTGGCGTCGGCCGAGGCGACCTCCAGCGTGGCGTCGTCGTCATCCAGCGCCCTGCGTGTCCAGCGGGCGCATTGGCGGCAGCGTTCGGTGTCGGGAAGGGCGGGCATGGGGCTTCGCGGAGCGGTAATGGGGACGAGGATAGCGTTTCGCACCGATGCTGCCGAGTCCATGCGTCTCGACCGGGGCGCGCTTCATGTACTCTTGCCACTTTCAGCGAAGGATGCGCCATGCAAAGGTCTGAAAAGTCACGTATCGCGATCGTCGGTCTCGGCTACGTCGGCCTGCCGCTGGCGATCGAGTTCGGGCGGCAGGACGAGGTCCTGGGTTTTGACATCCGGGCCGAGCGCGTCGAGGAGCTGCGCGGCGGCCGCGACCATACGCTGGAAGTTGATGCCGAGGAACTGGCCTCGGCGTCGGGACTGCGTTTCAGCGCGGATCGCGAGGACCTGCGTGCCTGCAATGTCTTCATCGTCACCGTGCCGACACCCATCGACGAGGCGCAGCGTCCCGATCTCACGCCGCTGCGCGAGGCCAGCGCCATGCTCGGTGCCGTGCTCAAGGCCGGCGACGTGGTGATCTACGAGTCCACGGTGTATCCGGGCACCACCGAGGAAGTCTGCGTGCCGATTCTGGAGCAGGCGTCGGGGCTGCGTTTCAACGAGGACTTCGCCTGCGGCTACAGCCCCGAGCGCATCAATCCGGGCGACCGAGAGCATCGCGTCAGCGACATCCGCAAGATCACCTCCGGCTCCACGCCCGAGATCGCCGCGTTCGTCGATGCACTGTACAACCGCATCATCCGCGCCGGCACGCATCGGGCCGAGTCGATCCGAGTGGCCGAGGCCGCCAAGGTCATCGAGAACGTGCAGCGCGACGTCAACATCGCTCTGGTCAACGAGCTGGCGATGCTGTTCCACCGCCTGGGCATCGACACCCAGCAGGTGCTGGCAGCGGCCGGCACGAAGTGGAATTTCCTGCCGTTCCGCCCCGGTCTGGTCGGCGGTCACTGCATTGGCGTGGATCCGTACTACCTGACCTATCGCGCCCAGGTCAGCGGCTACCATCCGGACCTGATCCTGGCCGCGCGCCGCATCAACAGCGGCATGGGGCGATACGTCGCCAATCGCGTGATCCGCCTGCTGTCCCAGCGCCGCATGCATATCGTCGATGCGCGCATCCTGGTGCTCGGCATGACGTTCAAGGAGAACTGCCCCGACCTGCGCAACACGCGCGTGGTCGATGTGATCCACGAACTGAAGGACGCGCATGCCTGTGTCGAGGTCTACGATCCCTGGGCTGACGCCGAGGAAGCGCGCACCGAGTGCGGCATCGCGCCGGTGGCCGAACCGCAGGCGGGCGGCTACGATGCCATCATTCTGGCCGTGGCCCATCGCCAGTTTGCCGAGTTGGGCGCCCAGGGCGTACGCGCCTTCGGCAAGCCGGGCGCGGTGCTCTACGACGTCAAGGGACTGTTCCCGGTCGAGGATGTCGACGGCCGGCTCTGACTGCATTCAAGAACGGAAATGTTGTACGCATGAATGACCTGATCCCTGTTCTGCTGTCCGGTGGTTCCGGTACGCGGCTCTGGCCGCTGTCGCGCGAGGGTTACCCCAAGCAGTTCCTGGCGCTGTCCGGCGAGCACTCCATGCTGCAGGCGACCTGGTTGCGCGTGGCGCCGATGATGGCGCAGGGCGCGCCGCTGGTGGTGACCAACGAGCGGCACCGCTTCATGGTTGCCGAGCAGTTGCGACAGGTCGGCTGCGAGCCGTCCGCCATCGTGCTGGAGCCGGCTGTCCGCAACACCGCGCCGGCCATTGCCGCGGCGGCCCTTCAGGCCACGCGCGAGGGTGCGGATCCGCTGCTGCTGGTGCTGCCCTCCGATCACGTCATCGCCGACGAGGCGGCGTTCCGCGAGGCCGTGCAGGCGGCGGTGCCGCGCGCGGAGGACGGCGCGCTGATTACCTTCGGTATCGTGCCGAGCTCGCCGGAGACCGGCTATGGCTACATCAAGGCCGCGCCGGGCGAGGGCGTGCGCGCGGTCGAGCGCTTCGTCGAGAAGCCGGATGCGGCCACGGCCGAGCAGTACCTGGACTCCGGCGCGTACTTCTGGAACAGCGGCATGTTCCTGTTCCGCGCCTCGCGTTATCTGCAGGAGCTGGAGAAACATCGGCCGGAGATACTGTCGGCCTGTCGCGACGCCTTCGACAAGGCCGCGCGCGATTGCGATTTCCTGCGTCTGGACAAGGACGCCTTCGAGGCCTGTCCGTCCGACTCCATCGACTACGCGGTGATGGAGAAGACCGATGCCGCCGAGGTGCTGCCCATCGAGGCCGGCTGGAACGATGTCGGTTCCTGGGCCGCGTTGTGGGAAGTGGCCACGCAGGACCGCGACGGTAACGCGTATCGCGGCGACGTCATGGCCGTCGATTGCCGCAACAGCTACGCCTGGAGCGAGCGTCGCCTGGTGGCGATGATCGGTCTCGACGACACCGTCGTGGTCGACACCGACGACGCCCTGCTGGTCGCGCGTCGCGATCGCGTGCAGGAGGTCAAGCAGATCGTCGAACGCCTGAAGGGCGATGCGCGCAGCGAGGCCGTGCTGCACCGCAAGGTCTACCGGCCGTGGGGTTCCTACGATTCGGTCGATATGGCCGAGCGCTTCCAGGTCAAGCGCATCACCGTGAAGCCGGGGGCGTCGCTCAGCCTGCAGATGCATCACCATCGCGCCGAGCACTGGATCGTGGTCAGCGGCACCGCGCGCGTCACTCGCGGCGAGGACGTGTTCATCCTCGGCGAGAATCAGTCGACCTTCATCCCCGTCGGCACCAAGCACCGCCTGGAGAATCCCGGCAAGGTGCCGCTGGAGTTGATCGAGGTGCAGTCCGGCAGCTACCTCGGCGAGGACGATATCGTGCGCTTCGAGGACATCTACGGGCGCAGCAACGGCTGACGCGCATGAGCGCCGTGAGCGGTCGCCCCCGGCGCTGCGTGCTCAGCTCAGGTTGTACCCGCGCTCTTCGTGCAACGCGAGATCGAGGCCGAGCTGCTCTTCTTCCTGGTCGACGCGCAGTCCGATGGTCCAGCCGATCAGCTTGAGGATGACCAGGGTCAGCACGCCGCTCCAGACGACGGTAAACGCGACACCCTTGAACTGGATCCACAGCTGCGACCACGGGCCGGCGATGTCGCCGTAGCCGCCGAATGCCGCAGCGGCCAGCGGGCCGGTGAGCAGGGCGCCGACGATGCCGGCGACGGCGTGCACGCCGAATACGTCGAGCGAGTCGTCGTAGCCGAGCTTGCGTTTCAGGCTGGTGGCGGAGAAGAAGCAGATGATGCCGGTGACCAGGCCAAGCACCAGTGCGCCGCCCGGTCCGGCGGTGCCGGCGGCGGGTGTGACCGCGACCAGGCCGGCGACCGCACCGGAGGCGATGCCGAGCATGCTCGGGCGGCCGTGGCGCAGCCATTCGGCGACCATCCACCCCAGCGCGGCGGCGGCGGTGGCAATCTGCGTGACTAGCATGGCCATGCCGGCCGAGCCGTTGGCGGCGACTGCCGAGCCGGCGTTGAAGCCGAACCAGCCCAGCCACAGCATGCTCGCGCCCATCAGGGTGTAGCCGAGGTTATGCGGCGCCATCGCCACGTGCGGGTAGCCGTGGCGCTTGCCGATCACCAGGCAGGCGACCAGTCCTGCGATGCCGGCGTTGATGTGCACCACGGTGCCGCCGGCGAAGTCGATCACACCCCAGCCGCCGAGCAGCGAGCCGGGTCCGCCCCAGACCATGTGCGCCATCGGCACGTAGACAATGGTGAACCATAGGCCGACGAACCACAGCAGTGCGGTGAACTTCATGCGCTCGGCCACCGCGCCGACGATCAGCGCCGGGGTGATGATGGCGAAGGTCATCTGGAACATCACGAACACGCTGGTCGGCACGGTGCCGTACAGGCTCGACGGCTGGATGCCGGCCAGCATGGCCTGCTTGAGGCTGCCGATGACCGAGTGCAGGTTCACGGTGTCGGCGATCATGCCGGTGGTGTCGAAGGCCAGGCTGTAGCCGTAGACGACCCACAACACGCTGACCAGGGCGGTGATGGCGAAGCACTGCATCAGCACCGACAGCACGTTCTTGGCCCGCACCATGCCGCCGTAGAACAGCGCCAGGCCGGGGATGGTCATCATCAGCACCAGGAAGGTGGCGGTGAGCATCCAGGCGGTGTCGCCGGTGTCCAGCGTGGGCGTCGGAGACTGCGCCAGCGCGGCCGGTGCGAGTGCGACGAGCAGCGCGAATAGCAGCGCGCGGACGGGGAGGGAGCGGCGTTTCATGGCATGTCCTCGGCGTGCGCTCACAGCGCGTCGATGTCGGTTTCGGAGGTGCGGATGCGGATCACCTGTTCGAGGTCGGACACGAACACCTTGCCGTCGCCGACCTTGCCGGTGCGCGCCGCGCCGACGATCGCTTCGATGGCTCGCTCCAACTGCTCGTCGCTCAGGGCGATCTCCAGTTTCAGCTTGGGCAGGAAATCGACCACGTACTCGGCGCCGCGATAGAGCTCGGTGTGGCCCTTTTGTCGACCGAAGCCCTTCACTTCGGTGACGGTCAGTCCCTGCACGCCGACTTCGGCGAGTGCTTCACGCACGTCGTCGAGCTTGAACGGCTTGATGATGACGGTGACCCATTTCATCGTTGTTCCCCGGTGGCGGTAGCGTCTGCAGCCGCTCTTGCACGAGGTGTGCCACGCATCTCAATCCATGAAATCAATGGCTTGCGGTGATCGTCGCGCGGTGCGCAACCGATTTGCACCATGCTGTGCGCACCGTCGGCGGATGCTTGCACCAAGCTGGGGCGGAGTTTCGATTGACCCGTGCAGGCGCAATCCGTACCATTTTGGTACGTTTTAGCCGCCACCGAATCTGCATGCTCCGCGTCAGCCGCCTGACCGATTACGCCACCGTGGTGATGACCTGCCTGGCCTCGCAGCCGGGCGAGGTGCTTTCGGCCGTGCAGATCGCGGAAGAAGCGCGCCTGGAATTGCCGACGGTCAGCAAGCTGTTGAAGACGCTTGGTCATGCCGGTCTGGTGGAGTCGTTCCGCGGCGCCAATGGCGGCTACCGGCTGGCGCGCGAGGCCGGGCGTATCAATCTGGCCGAGATCGTCGAGGCGATGGAAGGCCCGCTGAGCATGACCGAGTGCAGCGTCAGCGTCGGCAGCTGCGACCACGAATCCTATTGCACGGTGCGCGGCAACTGGCAGCGCATCAACACGGTGGTGGCGCAGGCTCTGCGCGCCATGACCCTGGCCGAGATGCTGGAACCGGCGCCGCAGCCGGTGCAGTTCGCGCCGCGGCCCGCCGAATCACGGAAATCCCCCACATGACCGCCGAACGCAGCGACAACGTAGCCACGCTTCGCGAGAACAACCCCGAGGTCGTCGAGGCGCTCTCGCGCCGTTACGGCGCGGGCTTCATTACCGACATCGAAACCGACAGCCTGCCGCCGGGCCTCAACGAGGACATCATCCGCGCGCTGTCGGCGTTGAAGGAAGAGCCCGAGTGGATGACCGAATGGCGACTGGAGGCCTATCGCCATTGGCTGACCATGCCGATGCCGGACTGGGCCAAGCTGAAGCTGTCGCCGATCGATTTCCAGGCCATCAGCTACTACGCCGCGCCGAAGAATCGGCCGAAGTCGCTGGACGAAGTCGATCCGAAGCTGTTGGAAACCTACGACAAGCTCGGCGTGCCGCTGCACGAGCGCGCGCGTCTGGCCGGCGTCGCCGTGGATGCGGTGTTCGATTCGGTGTCCGTCGGCACCACCTTCCGCAAGGAACTGGCCGAGGCCGGCGTGATCTTCTGCTCGATGAGCGAAGCCATCAAGGAACATCCGGAACTGGTGCGCGAGTACCTGGGCACGGTCGTGCCGACCGGCGACAACTACTTCGCGGCGCTGAACTCGGCCGTTTTCTCCGACGGTTCGTTCGTGTTCATTCCCAAGGGCGTGCGCTGCCCGATGGAGCTGTCCACGTACTTCCGCATCAACGCCGGCCACACCGGCCAGTTTGAGCGCACCCTGATCATCGCCGAGGACGAGGCCTACGTTTCGTACCTGGAAGGCTGCACCGCGCCGATGCGCGACGAGAACCAGCTGCATGCGGCGGTGGTCGAGCTGGTCGCGCTGGAGAAGGCCAGCATCAAGTATTCGACCGTGCAGAACTGGTATCCGGGCGACGAGAACGGCGTCGGCGGCATCTACAACTTCGTCACCAAGCGTGGCGACTGCCGCGGCGACGACAGCAAGATCTCGTGGACCCAGGTCGAGACCGGATCGGCGATCACCTGGAAGTATCCCAGCTGCGTGCTGCGGGGCGACCGCTCGGTGGGCGAGTTCTACTCGGTGGCGCTGACCCATCATCACCAGCAGGCCGACACCGGCACCAAAATGATTCACGTCGGCAAGGGCACGCGTTCGAAGATCGTGTCCAAGGGCATCAGTGCGGGCAAGAGTTCCAACGCCTACCGCGGGTTGGTGAAGGTCGAGAAGGGCGCCGAGGGCGCGCGCAACTATACGCAGTGCGATTCGCTGCTGATCGGCAAGACCTGCGGTGCGCACACCTTCCCGTACATGGAAGTGAAGAACTCGACCGCCATCGTCGAGCACGAGGCCACCACGTCGAAGATCTCCGACGACCAGCTGTTCTACTGCCGCGCGCGCGGACTGGACGAGGAGAACGCGGTGTCGATGATCGTCGACGGTTTCTGCAAGCAGGTCTTCCGCGAGCTGCCGATGGAATTCGCGGTCGAGGCCAAGAAGCTGCTGGAAGTCTCGCTGGAAGGCGCGGTCGGATGAACGCCTCGCGCCAGGACCACTGGCAGACGGTCTACCGGGGCACCTCCGAACAGCAGACCAGCTGGTATCGGCCGCACCTGGATGCCTCGCTGCGTTCGATCGACGCGCTGGATCTGCCGCACGATGCGCCGGTGATCGATGTCGGCGGCGGTCGCTCGACCCTGGTCGACGACCTGCTCGATCGTGGTTTTCGTGATCTCACCGTACTCGATCTGTCCGAGGCCGCGCTGGCGCAATCGCGCGCGCGCCTGGGCGCTCAGACCGCTTCTGTGCACTGGCTGGCTGATGATGTCACCGAAACCGAGATGCCGGCCGCGCGCTATGCGCTGTGGCACGACCGCGCGGTGTTCCACTTCCTGATCGAGGACATCGCGCAGCAGCGCTATCTCGATGCCGCCGCCCACGCCACGCGCGAAGGGGGATACGTGATTGTCGCCACCTTCGCCGCCGACGGTCCGGAACGTTGCAGCGGCCTGCCCGTGGCACGTTACGACGCCGGCACGCTGGCGGCTCGTTTCGCGCCGCATTTCGAATGCGTTGACGCGTGCCGCGACGTGCATCGCACTCCGTTCGATACCGAACAGCCTTTCACCTATCTGACCCTGCGTCGTCGCGATGACGCAACCGGAAACACGACCTCATGACTGCCATGCTGAAAATCGAAAACCTGCACGCCCGCGTCGAGGGCAAAGAGATTCTCAAGGGCCTTTCGCTGGAGATCGGGCCCGGCGAGGTGCACGCCATCATGGGGCCGAACGGCGCCGGCAAGTCGACGCTGGGCAATGTGCTATCCGGGCGCGACGGCTATGAAGTCACCGAGGGTTCGGTGACCTACATGGGCCAGGACCTGCTGGCGCTGGAGCCGGAAGAACGCGCGGCTGCCGGCGTGTTCCTGGCGTTCCAGTACCCGGTCGAGATTCCCGGCGTGAACAACACCTATTTCCTGCGTGCGGCCTACAACGCGCAGCGCAAGGCGCGCGGCGAGAGCGAGCTGGATTCGATGGAGTTCCTCAAGCTCGTGCGCGAGAAGCTCAAGGTCATGAATCTGTCGACGGACCTGCTCAACCGCGCCGTCAACGAAGGTTTCTCCGGCGGCGAGAAGAAGCGCAACGAGATCTTCCAGATGGCGTTGCTGGAGCCGAAGCTGGCGATCCTGGACGAGACCGATTCGGGTCTGGACATCGATGCGCTCAAGCAGGTCGCCGAGGGCGTCAACGCACAGCGCGACCCGCAGCGTTCGTTCCTGCTGATCACGCACTACCAGCGCCTGCTCGACTACATCGAGCCGGACTTCGTGCATGTGCTGGCCGACGGCCGCATCGTCGAGAGCGGCGACAAGACCCTGGCGCACAAGCTTGAAGAGCACGGCTATGCCTGGGTCGCCGAGCACGGCGAACCGGCGGGAGCGGCGTAATGGCGTCGCCGTTCGTCGAAGCCCAGGCCGAGCGCGCTCCAGACGTGCTGGCGCGCCTGCCCGGTGCCGGTCTGCCCTGGTTGGATGCCTTGCGTCGCGAGCAGCTGGAGGCCTTCGTGCGCGAGGGGCTTCCGGGTGCGCGCAACGAGGCCTGGAAATACACCGCGCTGCGTGCGCTCGAGCGCCGCGCGTTCCTGACCGGCGATGCAGAGGCCGCCGCGCGTGCGGTCGATATCTCGGATTTCGTCTTGCCCGGCGTGGACGGTCCGCGTCTGGTATTCGTGCATGGCGTGTTCCGCGCGGACCTGTCCTCGCTGGACGCCTTGCCGGAGGGGTTGCGCCTGCATCCGCTGTCTCAGGCGCTCGTGGAGGATGCCGAACCGTTGCGTTTCTTCCTCAGTCGCGGCGGTGAGCAGGCGGCTGATGCCTTTACGCGTCTCAACGCGGCGCTCGCCGGCGACGGCATGGTGCTGCGCGTGGCGCAGGGCGCGCGCATCGACGCGCCGGTGCATCTGGTGCAGATCGGCACGCCGGCCGACGAGGACCTGGCCTGGCACGCGCGCAACATCGTCGAGCTGGGTGAGGACGCGTCGCTGACGCTGATCGAGCATCATGTCGGCACTGGCCCGCACAAGCACCTGGGCACGCAGGTCAGCGACATCGTGCTGCATGCCAGGGCAAAACTGGCGTGGATCGGTCTGCAGGAAGCCGCCGACGGCGCGCTGCTGATGCGCCGCGATCGCGTGCGCCTGGATGCCAATGCGCACGCGCGCGTGCACGCAATGGAGCTGGGCGGAAGTCTGGTGCGCCGCGAGCTGGACGCCGAACTGCGCGGCGAAGGCGCGCGGCTGGACACGCGCGGCGTCTTTTTGCCGGGCGGTCGGCAGCATCTGGACACGCGTCTGGACATCCGGCATGTGGCGAAGCACACCGCCACCGATGCGCTGTGGCGCGGCGTGGCCGATCAGCGCGGTCGGGGCGTGTTCCACGGTGCGATCACTGTGGCCGAGGGCGCCGACGGCGCCGACGCCGCGCTCAGCAACAAGAACCTGCTGCTGTCGCCGCATGCCGAGATCGACACGCAGCCAGTGCTGGAAATCTACGCCGACGAAGTGATGGCTGCGCATGGCGCAACGGTCGGTCAGCTGGACGAACGCGCACTGTTCTATCTGCGCTCGCGCGGACTTCCGGCGGTGGCGGCGCGCACGCTGCTGACGCTGGCGTTCTGCCGCGCAGCGCTGGACGACCTGGATCACGAAGCCCTGTGCGAACACCTGGGCGAGCGTCTGGCCGAACGCCTTCCGGGCGGCGAGACCGCGGCGTGAGCTCGGCCACGCCCGTCATCGACGCGCGCGTGGCCGAGCACTACCGCTGGGGCGGCGATTGCGACGGCTGGCATCTGCTGGCCGGCGACGACCTCAGCGTGATCGAGGAACGCATGCCGTCCGGGGCCAGCGAGACACGCCATCGCCATGCCCGTGCGCGCCAGTTCTTCTACGTGCTGGAAGGCGAGGCGACGATGGAGCTCGATGGCGTTGATCATCGGCTCCGTGCCGGACAGGGACTGCACGTGCCGCCGGGTGCGACACATTGTCTGCGCAACGCGTCCGGCGCTGCGGTACGCTTCCTCGTCGTGTCGGCGCCGAAGAGTCACGGTGATCGCGACGTCGCGCCGTAGGTCGATTTCCCGTTTCCCCACACGAGTCCGTCATGAACGCCAAGTCAGCTCCAGCTCCGGTCCAGCCGCTCGATCCGTCCGCCATCCGCGCCGATTTCCCGGTGCTCGCGCGCGAAGTTCACGGCAAGCCGCTGGTGTATCTGGACAGCGCGAATACGGGGCAGAAGCCGCAGGCGGTGATCGATGCGGTCGATGCCTATTACAGCCGCTTCAACGCCAACGTGGCGCGCGCGGTGCACGCGCTCGGCGAGGAAGCAACCACCGCCTACGAAGGCGCGCGCGACATTCTGGCGAAGTTTCTCGGCGCCAACAGCCGCGACGAGCTGGTGTTCACCTCCGGGACCACGCACGCCATCAATCTGGTGGCCTACAGTTTCGCGCTGCCGCGCCTGAAGCCCGGCGATACCATCCTGGTCACGACCATGGAGCACCACGCCAACATCGTGCCGTGGCAGCTGGTGTGCGAACGCACCGGTGCGACGTTGAAGGTGGCACCGATCAACGAGGCGGGCGAGCTGATCGTCGAGCAGTTCGTCGAGCAGCTGACGCCGGACGTGAAGCTGGCCGCGTTCACCCATGTCTCCAATGTGCTGGGCACGGTCAATCCGGTGCGCGAGCTGGCCAGGGCCTGCCGCGAGCGCGGCATCCCTTCGCTGATCGACGGTTCGCAGGCGGCGCCGCATCTGCCGCTGGACGTGAAGTCGATCGGCTGCGATTTCTACGCCATCACCGGACACAAGATGGCCGGCCCCACCGGCACCGGCGTGCTGTGGGCCCGACCCGAGCATCTGCAGTCCATGCCGCCGTTCTTCGGTGGCGGCGACATGATCCGCAAGGTGCGCTTCTCCGGCACCGAGTTCGCCGATCCGCCGCACAAGTTCGAGGCCGGTACGCCCAACATCGCCGGCTTCATCGGTCTGGGCGCAGCCGCCGAATACCTCTCCGGCCTCGGCATGGAACGGGTCGCGGCGACCGAGCAGGCGCTGCTCGAGTACGCCACGGAGGCCTTCAAGCAGGTGCCGGGGCTGCGCATCTTCGGCGAGGCCGCGCACAAGGCGGCGGTGATCTCGTTCCTGATCGACGGCGTGCAGTCGCACGATCTGGCGACCATGCTCGATCTCGAGGGCGTGGCCGTGCGTTCGGGGCATCATTGCGCGCATCCGCTGATGGACTTCTACGGCGTGCCGGCCACGGCGCGCGCCTCGATGGCGTTCTACAATACGCGCGAGGAGATCGACCGTTTCATCGAGGCGCTGGCCAAGGTGCGCAAGCTGCTGGCCTGATCCGCATCGGGCGTCCAGCGGCTCGGGCATGCGCTATGCTCTGAAGCTCGAGGCCGGCCGGAAGCACGCAGTCCAGGGAGCACATGGACGCCACCGATCACCGGCGCGTCGTCCAGCGGCCGGCATGCGTGGCTGGAGCAGCGGACGCGCCCTGTTGGGGAATGTCCATGAAATCGCGTCGCCAGTTTCTGACCCGCCTGCCCATCGGCGTGCTGGGCGCCTTCGCTGCCTTCAAGCTCCAGGCCCAGGCCACCACGAAGAATGTGCCGGGCACGGCGCCGACCTTCAACGACGGCGCCGGTGCCGGTCCGGAGGTCACCGACATGACCTTCGCGCAGGCCGAGAAGTTGGTGCAGGTCCGCATGACTCCGGCGCAGCGCGAACAGGCCGCGTCGAGCTGGCGCACGTCGATGGCGGGCGTGCTGGAGCGCCGCACGGGGCCGAACAAGGTGGCGCTGGAGGACAGTCTGGCGCCAGCCACGGTGTGGAATCCGCAGCTGCCCGGTCATGCGGTCGGCCCTGCCGCGGACCGTTTCCAGCCAGCCATGGACGACGCCGGCCCGCTTCCGACGCGCGACGAGGACATCGCCTTCTCCAGCGTAGTCCAGCTGAGCCAGTGGATCCGCAGCGGCAGGCTCACGTCCGAGCGCCTGACCAGGATCTACATCGCGCGTATCAAGCGTTTCAATCCGAAGCTGCGCTGCGTCATCACGCTGCTGGAAGACCACGCGCTGAAGCAGGCGCGTCAGGCCGATCGCGAAATCGCCGCCGGCAAGTACCGCGGTCCGCTACACGGCATTCCCTGGGGCGGCAAGGATCTGCTGGACACCGCTGACATCCGCACCACCTACGGCGCCGAGCCGTTCCGCGACCGCGTGCCGAAGGAAGACGCGGCGGTGGTGAAGCGGCTCCACGACGCCGGCGCGGTGATGGTGGCCAAGCTCAGCATGGGCGCGCTGGCGCTGAATGACATCTGGTTCGGCGGGCAGACCATGAATCCGTGGGTGCCGGAAGAGGGCTCCGGCGGCTCCAGCGCGGGGCCGGGCTCGGCGACCGGCGCGGGTCTGGTGGCCTTCGCCATCGGCAGCGAGACCCAGGGCAGCATCATCGATCCGGCGATGCGCTGCGGCGTCACCGGTCTGCGCCCGACCTTCGGCCGCGTGCCGCGCACCGGCGCGATGACGCTGTGCTGGACCATGGACAAGCTCGGCCCGCTGACGCGTTCGGTCGAAGACACCATGCTGATCCTGCACGCCATCACCGGACCGGACGCGGGTGACGTCTACAGTGTGCCGAGCCGACTGGACTACGACGCCGGCGCGTCGGTGAAGGGGCTGAGGGTCGGCTACTTCCCGGACTGGATGAAGGAAGCGCCGGCCACCGAGCTGGATCGCGACGCCGTGAAGACCCTGCGCGAACTGGGACTGGAAACCAAGCCGGTCTCGTTGCCGGACTGGCCCTACGACTCGCTCAACCTGTTGCTGTTCGCCGAGGCCGCGGCGGCGTTCGAGGAGCTGACCCTGAGCGGCAAGGACGCCGAGCTGACCGTACAGACGCCGGACGCCTGGCCGAACCTGTTCCGTGAGTCGCGCTTCCTGTCGGCGGTGGACTACGTGCAGGCCGACCGTCTGCGGCGCAAGGTCGCCCAGGCGATGGCGGAACTCATGTCTGAAGTCGACCTGCTGCTGATTCCGTCCATGCGCGACGACATGATGGTCATCAGCAACATGACCGGGCAGCCGTCGCTGACCCTGCGCACCGGTTTCGTGCACATCTCGCAGGCGCGCAGCGACTGGGCGCCCGATCCGGCACATCCGCTGCCGCGCTTCTCGCCGCCGCGTCGCGTGCCGTACGGCGTGACGCTGGTCGGCCGCCTGTTCGAGGAAGGCGTGATCGCCCGCGTCGGGCGCGCCATGGAGCGCAAGCTGAAGGTCGCGCACGAGCGTCCGTCCGGATTCTGACCGCAGCGTCCGCGTGGCCGATCCGGCCGCGCGGACGCTATCATGGCGGCTATGACGAACGAGCTTTCCCTCAGTTTCCGCGCCGCGCAGCGCGCGGACATCCCCGCCATCGTGGCGCTGGTGGAATCGGCCTATCGCGGCGACGCCAGTCGCGTCGGCTGGACCACCGAGGCCGACTTGCTGGACGGCCAGCGCATCGATCCCGAGGGCGTCGCCGCTGACATCGAACGCGCCGGCAGTCAGGTACTGCTGACCGAGCAGGACGGCATACTGCTGGCC
Source organism: Oleiagrimonas citrea (assembly GCF_012395255.1). Taxonomy (GTDB): domain Bacteria; phylum Pseudomonadota; class Gammaproteobacteria; order Xanthomonadales; family Rhodanobacteraceae; genus Oleiagrimonas; species Oleiagrimonas citrea. The sequence continues at coordinate 769,583 of NZ_JAAZQD010000001.1, read as the reverse complement.
TGCTGCCACATCGAGCGCAAGGGCGATTTCGGCTACTTCGGCATGTTTGCCGTGCAGCCGGGACGCCAGGGCGGCGGCCTGGGGCGCGCGGTGCTGGCCGAGGCCGAACGCCGTCTGCGCGACGACCTGCACTGCCGCGAGGTGCGCATGACCGTCATCGACGTGCGCGACGACCTCATCGCCTGGTACGAGCGTCGCGGCTACCGGCGCACCGGCGAGCACGCGCCATTCCCCTACGGCGACGAACGCTTCGGCATCCCCAAGCGCGATGATCTGCGCTTCGAATGGCTGTCCAAGCCCCTTTCCGAGGAGCACGCCGCATGAGCGAGTGGATCGAGGTCGGTCCCAGCGGCGAACTGCTGCCGGGCGAGTTCAAGGTGGTGTGGGACGGCGACACGCCGATCGCGGTCTACAACATCGACGGCGATTACTACGCGGTCGAGGACACCTGCACGCATGATGGCGGCGACCTCGCCGGTGGCGAGGTGCACGGTTTCGAGGTCGAATGCCCGCGGCACGGTGCGCGTTTCGACGTGCGTTCGGGCAAGCCGACCTGTCCGCCGGCCTACGAGCCGATCGCCTGCTTCCCGGTCAAGCAGGAAGACGGCGTGATCTGGACGCGGGACGACCGTTTCGACTGAGATTCGTCGCGCGGGCGGCACGCGCATGGTTTCGTCGTGGACATGCTTCGTCCGTGACGGTCGATGCTGCGTGGAGCAGGCAGGGTTCGAGCATGCGGACGGCTGCTAGACAGGGAATCGCGTCCGTTTCACGCTGCACGACGGTTCGGCTGAAGACGGGCTGAGTACCTCTGTGCGGCGGCAGGAGCGGGAAAGGGCGTCGAAAGAATGCGGTTCTAGGCTGAAAGCCCATCGAACTGCTGCGGAACCGCTGCCTTGCACGACTGGACCATTCTGTGTGACTTCGACGGCACCATCGCCCTCGACGATGTCACCGATGCACTGCTGAGTCGTTTCGCGCTTCCCGAATGGGAGGCGATCGAAGCGCGCTGGCGTGACGGTGCCATCGGTTCGCGCGAGTGCATGACGGCGCAGATCGCGCTGATCGACGCCTCGCTGGACGAGGTCGACGCGGCGCTCGATGCCCTGCCCATCGATCCCGCCTTTCCCGGCTTCGTGGCCGAAGCGCAGCGCCGCGGCATGGCGGTGCAGGTCGTCAGCGACGGCCTGGACTACGCGATCCGCCGCATCCTGGCGCGCCACGGCCTGGGCGACCTTCCGGTTCGCGCCAACCGCCTGCTGCACGACGGCGAGCGCGGCTGGCAACTGAACTCGCCGCATGCCGACGTCGCCTGCGCCGCCGCCAGCGGCACGTGCAAGTGCGCGATCGCGCGCGGCCACGAAAAGGTGCTGATGATCGGCGACGGCCAGTCCGACTTCTGCGTCGCCGGCATCGCCGATTACGTGTTCGCCAAGAAGAAACTGATTTCCCATTGCCGGCGCGCGGGCATCCCGCACCGGACCATCGTCGATTTCTCCGACGCGTGCGCACTGCTCGACACGCTGCCGGAGCGGCTCGGCGACACCTTCCCCGAACTCTTCCCCCTGCGAGTCCATCTGGCATGAATACCGTTGCAATGCGGGTCCCCGAGACCGCGACCGAGACCGACGAGGCCCTGCTGGCCGACGAGGCGAAATACTGCTCCTTCGGCGACACCGTCCACTACACCGATCCGCCGAAGCTGTTCGACCGCTGCGAAGGCAGCTACATGTACGACACCGCCGGGACGCCGTTCCTGGATTTGCAGATGTGGTACTCGGCGGTGAACTTCGGCTACGCCAATCCGCGTCTGAACGATGCGCTGAAGCGCCAGATCGATCACCTGCCGCAGGTCGCCAGCCAGTATCTGCACCGCGAGAAGATCGAGCTGGCCCGGACCATCGCCGTCGACGCCGAGCGCAAGTTCGGTCTGCCGGGGCGTGTGCACTTCAACGTCGGCGGCGCGCAGGCGGTGGAGGATTCGCTGAAGATCGTGCGCAACTACACCGGTGGCAAGAGCCTGATGTTCGCCTTCGAGGGCGGTTATCACGGCCGTACCCTGGGCGCGTCGGCGATCACCTCCAGCTACCGCTACCGCCGCCGCTACGGCCACTTCGGCGAGCGCGCGATGTTCCTGCCGTATCCGTATCCGTTCCGCCGCCCCAAGGGCATGGACAAGGAAGAGTACGGCGAGCATCTGGTGGCCGAGTTCGCGCGCTTGTTCGAGACCGAGTACCACGGCGTGTGGGACCCGAAGGTCGGCGAGTGCGAGTACGCGGCGTTCTACATCGAGCCGCTGCAGGGCACCGGCGGCTACATCGTTCCGCCGATGAACTACTTCAAGGGCCTGAAGAAGGTGCTGGACCAGTACGGCATCCTGATGGTGTCCGATGAGATCCAGATGGGCTTCTTCCGCACCGGCAAGCTGTGGTCCATCGAGCACTTCGGCGTGACGCCGGACATGATCGTCTTCGGCAAGGCGCTGACCAATGGCCTCAATCCACTGTCGGGCCTGTGGGCGCGCGAAGAGCTGATCAATCCCGAGGTGTTCCCGCCGGGTTCCACGCATTCGACCTTCAACGCCAACCCGCTGGGCACCGCGGTCGGGCTGGAGGCGCTGCGCATGATGCACGAGACCGACTACGAAGCCATGGTCATGGCCAAGGGCGCGCATTTCCTGGAGGGTCTGCAGGACCTGCAGAAGCGGCACAAGGAGATCGGCGACGTCGACGGCCTGGGCCTGGCGCTGCGTTGCGAGATCTGCACCGAGGACGGCTTCACGCCGAACAAGGCGCTGGTCGATCGCATGGTCGACATCGGTCTGGCCGGCGAGCTGGAGCACAACGGCAAGAAGATCGGTCTGGTGCTGGATATCGGCGGCTACTACAAGAATGTCATCACGCTGGCGCCGTCGTTGCACATCACCACCGAGGAGATCGACCTCGGCATCGCGCTGCTGGACCAGCTGCTGACCAAGGCCAAGCGCGCTGCCTGAGCGCGCCCGGTGCAAGGCATGATGGGGGAGTCCGCTGCAAGTCTGCCCCGGCGTTCGCGCCGGGGCCTTGCTTTGTGCAGTGGTGCAGGTCGGCGCTCAGTCCTCGCAGCGGCGCAGCGCCAGTACGGCGTTGAGACCGCCGAAGGCGAACGAGTTGGACAGCACCGCGTCGACGCGCTGCGCGCGCGCCGTGTTGGGCACGTAGTCCAGGTCGCAGGCAGGATCGGCGTCGAGGAAGTTCGCCGTGGGTGGCAGGATGTCTTCGCGCAGCGCGCCGATGGCCGCGATGAGTTCCAGCGCGCCGGCGGCGCCCAGTGCGTGGCCGTGCACGCCCTTGGTCGAGGATACGGCCAGCCGTTCGGCATGCGCGCCGAAGACCTGGCGGATGGCGCGCGTCTCGGTCGGATCGTTGGCCGGCGTCGCGGTGCCGTGGGCGTTGATGTAGCCGACTTGCTCCGGCGCCAGACCGGCGTCGTCGAGTGCGGCGCGGATGGCCTGCGCTGCGCCGTCCGCCGAGGGCGCGACAATGTCACCGGCGTCCGCGCTCATGCCGAAGCCGGCCAACTCGGCCAGGATCGTCGCGCCGCGCGCGCGGGCATGCTCCAGCGTCTCCAGCACGAACACGCCCGCGCCTTCGGCCAGCACCATGCCGCGGCGCTGCTTGCAGAACGGCCGGCAGGTGTCGTCGGCGACTACGCGCATGGCTTCCCAGGCGCGCAGGCCGGGCAGGCTGAAGCACGATTCGGTGCCGCCGACCAACGCAGCGTCGACGAGGCCGCTGCGCAGCATGGCGGCGGCCTGGATCACGGCGTGGTTCGAGGATGCGCAGGCACTGACCACGCCGAAGGCCGGTCCGGTGACGCCGAACTCGATGCTGAGATGGCTGGCCGGCGCGTTCGGCATCATGCGCACGATGGACAGTGGGTGCACGCGCGAGGAACCCTCGCCGTGGACCTTCCGGCCCTGCTCGTCGCGAGCGATCTCGCCGCCGACGCCGGTGCCGATCACCGTGGCCGTGCGCGCCGCCAGACCGTCGCGGCCGAAGTCGATGCCGGCCTGGGCGACTGCCTCGCGCGCGGCGACCAGACACATCTGGCCGGTGCGGTCGAGCAGGCCGAGGCGCGCGCTGTCGAAATGCGCGGTCGGGTCGAAATCCCGCAGTTGCGCGGCGACCTTCATGCGCAGTTGCGCGGCGGGATCGGGCGAGACCAGCGGCGCGATCGCGCTGCGGCCGTCGCGCATGGCCTGCCAGAGCGGCTCGGCGCCCATGCCACAAGCGCTGATCGCGCCCATGCCGGTGATGACGATGCGTCGCATGTGCGTTTCCTGTTTTCGGAGGGGGCGGACGGTCGTCCGGGTCAGGCCTTGGCGCCGGCGTCGGCGGCTCCGTCCTGTTTCGCGGCGAGCGCTTCCTCGACCGCGTCGACCAGGCCCTTGGCCGAGTCGGCGTCGAAGTCCGGGTCGCGGTCGGGCATGTTGATGTCGAAGTGCTCCTCGATGTCGAAGATGATCTCGATCGCTTCGAGGGACGCGATGTTCAGATCCTTCAGTGTCGACTCGGGGGTGACCTGGTCGACGTCGACCTTGCCGTGTTCGGCGATGATCTTGAAAACTTGCTCTTGTACGGATGCGTTCATGTGGGGACTCCCAGCGGGGACCGCCGTGCCGCCGCATCCGCGCCGCAGTGGCGCAAGGACGGCGGCGTAGCCGTCGTGTATCCCGCAATCTAGTCAGGCAATCTTGCACATGCCTTTCGTATCGCAATTGGAACCCGAGGCCCTGGTGCGGCATTTCCTGCGGCATCCGCCGGAAGACTTCGCCGCCGACACGGTCGTCGGCGGCATGCCGGGCTTCGTCGCGCCGTTCGACCTCCTGACCACCGCCGACCCGGCGCTGCGCGCGCGAGTGAGCGGTCTGCCCGGCTATCGCCGCTGGTCGCGCTGGCTGCAGCCGCGCACGCGTTTCGTCGGCACCACGGTCAGCGAGTACGCCTGGTTGCCGGCGTCTGCCGATCCGGCCGCGCTGGCAGGGGAACTCGTCGACACGCACGGGCGCGAATGTCCGTTCCTCATCGTCAAGGACATTCCGCAGGATTCGCCGCTGCTCGATGCGCACGGCAACGCCTGGTGCGACGCCTTCGCCGAAGCCTGTGCCGACCGCGGCTTCGTGCTGCTGGAAGGGCAGGCGCTGGCCTGGGTGCCGATCGATTTCGAAAACGTCGACGCGTATCTGGCGCGCCTGTCGAAAGGTGCGCGCAAGGATATTCGCCGCAAACTGCGCGCTCGTGAGCAACTGCAGGTGGAGACCGTGGCGACGGGCGATCCGCGCTTCGGCGATCCGCAGGTGCGCGCTGCGTTCATGCGGTTGTACGCCGCCGTCTATGCGCAGAGCGAGATCCATTTCGACCGCCTGACCGAGGCGTTCTTCCGTGACGTGCTCCAGGACGGCGACAGCGGTGGCGTGGTCTTCGTCTACCGGCGCGAGGGCGAGATGATCGGCTGGAACCTGTGCTACCGCCACGGCGATGCGCTGGTCGACAAGTACGTGGGCTTCGCCTATCCGCAGGCGCGCGAATGCAATCTGTACGCGGTGAGCTGGATGCACAATCTCGAATACGCGCGGACGCAGGGCCTGCGTCGTTACATCGCCGGCTGGACCGATCCGGAGGTGAAGGCCCATCTCGGCGCCCGCATGACCTTCACGCGGCACGCGGTGCGTCCGCGAAATCTTTTGCTGCGCGGGGCGCTGAAGCGGCTCTCGCGGCATTTCGAAAGCGACCGTCACTGGTACGAGGAAAAGCATGCGCATGCGCCCGGTGGTGCTTGATCTGGATGGCTCCGTGGACACCCTGCCGCAGGCGGTGGTGGTGCCGCTCGCGCATTGGAACGCGCCGCTGCGTTTCGCTTGCAGCCGGCGTCAGCTGCGCGGCTTCGCGCAGCGGCTGGGCGAGCTGCTGCCGCGCGAGGGCGGTACGTTCTTCACCGGCAGCGGCGACTTCCATCACCTGAGCCTGCCGCTGATCGAGCGCGCCGCGTTGCAGCATGGGCCGCTGGAGGTGGTGGTCTTCGACAACCATCCCGACAACATGCGGTTCGCCTTCGGCGTGCATTGCGGTTCGTGGGTGCGCGATGTCACGCAGCTGCCCAACGTGCTGCACGTGCACGTGGTCGGTATCACTTCGTCGGACATCGGCCCGGTCCATGCCTGGGAAAATCATCTCGGTCCGCTGCGGCGGGGGCGCCTGACCTACTGGTCCATCGGCGCGCGCACCGGTTGGGCGCGTGCGGTGGGGCTGGGCGCCGCGTTCCGCAACTTCGCGGACGTGCCGTCGCTGCTGCAGACTTTCCGTACGGAGATGGCGCGCAGCGAGACGCCGGTCTATCTGTCCATCGACAAGGACGTGCTGAGTCCCGAGGACGCACGCACCAACTGGGACCAGGGCTGTCTGCGCGAACACGATCTGCATGCGGCGATCCGCGCGCTGGACGGTCGTCTTGTCGGTAGCGACGTCACCGGCGAGGTGTCGATGGCGCGCTACGCGCAGTGGTGGAAGCGCGTCCTGTCCGCACTGGATCGGCAGCCGCCGGTTTCGGACGCGGACCTGGCCGCCTGGCAGGCACAGCAGCATGCGGTGAACCGGCGTCTGCTGACGGTCATCGACGCCGCCCGGCGCGCGGGCTGAGCCTGCGCGGTCACCCGCTTAGTGTGGCGCGCAGTTGTCGGACGACGCGTTCGAAGCGTGCGTCGTCCAGCCATGGACTGTTGGTCAATGTGAAGCTGCGTGCGGCGAAGTCCCGTGCGTGCGGTGTGGTCGCCGCAGGCAGAATCGTTGTCAGATCGGCGTAGTCCGGCAGCGCGTGGATGAACAGCCGGCTGACGCCGAGACCGCTCGTCCACAGGGCAGCCATGATCGCGTCGCGCGTGGCCGCGTCATCGCACAGCAGCAGAAAGAACGGCCAGGTGCCCTGTGCGCCGGGTGGTGTGTCGAGCACGCGCAGGCCGGGCAGGGCGTCCAGACGTGCCCGCCGCTGCATGGCCTGCGTGCGTGTTCGATGCAGGAACGCCGGCAGACGCTTGGCCGCGCGCGCTGCGACGCGCTGACGCCAGCGTCCGAGTCGATGCAGCGGGATCTCCATCGGGAACCGGTCGCCGACTGCGTCGACCGGATCGCCGCGACGCAGGGCGCGGCGCAGCGGCGCGCCGTAGGCCAGTCGCAGGCCGCGTGGGCGGTACAGCAGCCCGTAACCGAGCAGTTCGATGCTGCGCCGGAACTCCCATCCGAAGCGCTGCGGCAGCGTGTCCCGCGCGCTGGCGTGCAGCACGTCGCGCAGGTTTGCATCGCGCGTGACCAGTAGTCCGCCTTCGTAGGTGCTCAGTCCCTTGCCGGCGGCGAGGCTGTACAGCCCGATGTCGCCCGCCATGCCAGCGGGCGTGCCGTCGGCGTGGCGGGCGCCGAGCGCCTGCGCGGCGTCCTCGATCACACGTGCGCCGACGGCGTGGGCGATGGCGCACACCTCGCCGAGATCGACCGGGCATCCGCCCAGGTGCGCGGGCACGACGGCCAGCGTCTCCGGGCCGGCGAGCCGCTGTAGTGACTCGGGGTCCAGCGCGAAGTGTCCGGGCAGGGTGTCGCACAGCACGAGTTGCAGATGGCAGTGGGCGACCGCAATGGCGACCAGCGGGCAGGTGTAGGCCGGCACGATCACTTCGCGGCGTTCACTGATCGAAGCCAGCGCGCGCAGCGCCACGACCAGCGCGGCCGTGCCCGAGCAGGTCGTCAGCGCGTCGGTGGTGCCGAGGAAGGGGGCAAGAGCATGAGGCAGTGGGTCCGCGCGGCCGTACAGGTCGCCGAACTGCAGCGGCAGCCCGGCTGTGGGCGGGATCTCGCGGCGGTCAGTCCGGTGCGGCATCGCCTTCGCCCTTGGCCAGAACGAGAATGCCGCCGACGATGGCGATGGCGCCGAGTCCCTGCACGGGCGTGATGTGCTCGCCGAAGATCGGCACTGCCAGCAGCAGGCCCGTCACCACTTCCAGGTGCGAGGCGGCGAACGCCGGGCCGATCGGCGCATGCTTGAGCAGCGTCATCCAGGTGAAGAACGCGCCCAGGTAGCCGATGACGGCGCCGTACACCCACGGGTGGGCGAACAGGCGCAGCAGCCAGGCGAGATTCGGCTGCAGCGGCAGCGCATGCATGCCGGCCAGCTTGAAGCAGATCTGCGCCAGCGTGTCGAACGTGAGCAGCGCGCCGAATCCGATCAAGTAGAAGCGCTTCACAGGCCGGCTCCGACCAGGGCGACGCCGAGCGTGATCAGCACCATGCCGGTCACGCGTCGGGGCGTCAGTGTCTCGCCGAACAGCAGCCGACCGGCGAGCATGATCGCCACGATGTTGATGCAGCCCAGCAGCAGACCGCGTCCGAGCGGCACCAGCGTCAGGAAGGCGATCCAGGCCAGGAATTCGAAGACATAGCAGACGCCGCCGAGCCAGATCCACGGTCGCGCCAGCATGTGGCGCCAGCGGGCCAGGCCGTCGCCCGCCTCGGGATCGCCGGCGGCGGCCTTGAAGGCCAGCTGCCCCACGGTGTCCAGCACCACGGTCAGCAGCCACAGGGAAAAGACGGTCGGTTGCATGGCAGGCAGTCTGCAGGGCGCTCAGGCCACGCTGGCCAGGGGCGCGTCGGCGTCCGGTGCCGTGGCGTGGCGGTCGAAGAAGGCGCTCAGGCGTGCATGCAGCAGGCGGCGTTGCCGGTCGATGGTAATCATGTGGTAGCTATCCTCCAGCGGCAGCATTTCCACGGGACCGGACACGCGGTCGTGCACCAGCATGGCGTTCGACTGCAGACTGGCAACGTCGTCCTCGGTGGCGTGCGCGATGAAGCAGGGCGCCTGGACCTGAGGCAGTCGCCGACGGGTGTGCGCGGCGAGCAGATACATGTCGGCCAGCGAGTGCCAGGGATTGCCGGGCAGGCCGGCGGCGGCGCTGTCGCCGCCCAGCATGGCCGCGCTGACGGTGGCGCGGATGCGTTCGTCGCGCAAGCCGTAGGGCGGCTGCTCCATGAAGCAGCGGTGGCGGCCGATGCCCAGTTTTTTCACCAGCGGAAGCAGGAAGGACAGGCGACCGAGTCGCGGAATGCTCCAGCCGTCGTAGCGGAACGTCGCGCCGAGGACGCCCACGCCGTGAATGTGGTCGGGGCGGTCCGCGGCCAGCAGCAGCGCCAGCAGCGCGCCCATGGACAGGCCGGCCACGAAGACCTGTGTGCATCGCTGTTGCAGGGCATCGGCGGCGTCCTGCACGCTGGCGTACCAGTCGTGCCAATCGGTGGCGAGAAGGTCGTCCTCGTCGCCGCAGTGTCCGGCCAGCTGCATGCCGTGCACGGTGAAGCCGGCGCGATGCAGGCCCTTGCCCAGCAGGCGCATTTCGGCGGGCGTGCCGGTCAGGCCGTGGATCAGCAGCACCCCGCGGGGTCCGCCTTCGAACAGGAAGTCGACCTTCTCGATCATGTTGTCTCGCGAACGGAATCGGACGGCGCAGTGCGCCCCTCGCAACATCGCACGCGGCGGTTTCGGCAACCTTTCAGACGCGCGTGCTCAGCCGTGCGTGCTCGGGCCGGTGCCTTTCAGGAAGCGCACCAGCACGCGCTGGCCGATGCGCCGCGCCACGGCGTGATCGAATCGCAGCAGGCAGCGTACCGTGCGCGCGTGTCCGCGCTGCGGGCTGTCGCCGTCCAGACGCGCGGTCTCGTAGACCTGGCCAACCTCGATCACGTGAGCGCGGCCCAGCGACTGCGCGCTGTCGTCGTCGAGTACGATCTCGGCCTGCATGCCGGCATGGACCCGGTCGGCGAACGTGCTGTCGAGTTCGGCCACGACGATGCGCGGTGCGTCCGGCAGCAGGTGGAACAATGGTCCGCTCTGCGGCGATACGGTCTGTCCCGGCTGCGTGGCGACGTCGACGATCTGAGCATCGCGCGGAGCGCGGATCGTGTGCAGTTGCAGCACGCGTTCGGCCTGCTGCAGGTGACCCTGCGCCACGGTCACGGCGGCCTGGGCCGAAGCAGCCTGGGCGTCGAGTTCGGTCACGTGTTCGGCGGCGGCGGCGGCGTGCTGGCCCGAGTCCGCGCCGGCGGCTGCGGCCTTGGCCAGCAGTCCGGCCTGATGCCGGGCGGCCTTGCGCTTGGCGGCGATCAGGCGTGCCTGCGCCTGTGCCTGCTGCAGTGTGCCACGGGCCACGGTCACGGCGGCCTGTGCCTGGTCGGTGTGCAGTTTCGCCAGCACCTCGCCGCGCTTCACGCGGTCGCCGGTGTGGACCTTCACGTGCGCGACCACGCCGGACACAGAGGCGTCGAGCGGCAGCAGCCCGGCCTCGATGTCGATGCGTCCGCGCGCCACGGCGGCGTACTTCGGCGTCTCGTGAGCAGCCGGCGTCTGGGCATCGTTCTGCGGGTGCGAACAGGCGCCGAGCATGCCCGTGACCAGCGCGGTCAGCAACAGGAAGGAAGTCTGCGAACGAATCATCGGGACGCTCCGGAGATGGGGTGGACGGTGTCGGTCGCCGAGGGGCGTCGATCTTCGAGAATGTGGCCGTCCTCCATGGTCAGCAGGCGGTCGGCGTGGCCGATCAGGCGCGGGTCGTGACTGACGCACAGCACCGTGGTGCCGTGGCGGCGGGCGATCCGGTGCAGCATGTCGATGACCATCTGCCCGTTGGCGGCATCGAGCGAGCTGGTCGGTTCGTCGGCGAACAGCAGCGCCGGTTCCTTGGCCAGTGCGCGGGCGATGGCGACGCGCTGTTTCTCGCCGCCGGAGAGCTCGGCGGGGCGCAGGTGCATGCGTGGTCCCAGGCCGACCTCGTCCAGCGCGGTCCGTGCCCTGGCGCGGACGATGTCGCGCTTCAGACCGAGGTAGCCGAGCGGCAGCGCAACCTGCTCGAAGGCGGTCAGCGCGGGGAACAGGTTGAAGCCCTGGAATACGAAGCCGGTGTGCAGCAGCCGGAAGCGCTCCAGCGCACGCTTGTCCATGTCGTCGAGGGATTCCCCGAGCGCGTGGACATGGCCGCTGTCGGCCGGCTGCAGGCCGCTGAGGATCGACAGCAGCGTGCTCTTGCCGCAGCCGGAGGGGCCGCAGATCAGGGTCAGTTCGCCGGCGTCCACGTGCAGCGACAAGTCGTCCAGGACGGTCGACACGATGCGTCCGGCGCGAAACGACTTGCACACATGACGGGCTTCCAGCGAGGGCGAGGTGACGGTATTCATCGGATCACCGCAGCAGCGTGGCGGGATCGGCGCGGCGCAGGCTGCGCATGGAACCCAGGCCGGAGACGACGGCCAGCGCCAGGACCAGGAACACGCAGGCAAGCGTCACCGGGAGGTTCAGCACCACTGGCACGTCCTCGCGGCGTGCCAGCAGAATCAGCAGGCTGCCGAGAATGGCCGCGCCGGCCAGCCCCAGCGCACCGACCCACAGCGCTTCTTCGAGGATTACCCAGCGCAGGGCGCGCACGCCGACGCCGAGTGCGTTGAGCGTGGCGTATTCGCGGATCGAGCCGATCACCGCCGCGGCCAGCGCCTGGCTGGTGATGACGGCGCCGACCAGGAACACGATGCCGGCCAGGAACAGCACGCCGGCGCCGGCGCCGGTGTCGAATAGCCAGAACAGCATGGTGCGGCGGGCGAAGTGTTTGGCCGTCCACACGCGGTAGGGGCCGAAGCCGTGACGGCCGTTCAGCGTGCGGGCGATCTGCGCGGCCTGCTTCGGGTCGCGCAGACGGGCGACCAGATAGGTCGGGCGACCGACGTCGCTCGGGTCGCTGTCCAGTCGCCGCGCCGTGTCCAACGAGGCGACCACGTTGACGCCGCCCAGCGCGCGCAGGCCGCTGGCGACGCCGACCACGTGCACACGGTGTCCGTTGATGCTGGCGCTGCCGCCGATGCCGACACCGAGCTTGTCGAGGTCCGCGCGATCGACGATGACCGCATCGGGTTCGCGCAGCCGCTCGCGCAGCGAGGGCGACAGGGCGTGGGCGAACATCAGGCCGTGCGGACCGGGGTCGATACCGGAGACGAACACCGAAACGCCGCCGGTGCCGCCGCCGCGCCAGTCGCCGTCGACCCAGAGGAACGGCTCGACGCGGGTCACTTCCGGCTGCATGTACAGCAGCGTCGCCACGTCGGGCGAGATGCCGCGTCCCTGGTCGACGCTTTGCGTGCCGGGGTAGCCGACCCACAGGTTGCCGCTGGAACCGGTGATGTAGACCGCCGCGCCGCCGAAGATGCCCAGCACCAGCGCGGCCTGCAGCAACTGCAGCAGGCCGGCGAAGCCCACCGCGAGTACCGCGGGCAGAAAGCGCCGCCATTCGTAGATCAGCGTCTTGCGCGCCAGGGCCACCATCAGTGCGTCTCCGGGTGCGCGGTGGCGGCGTGGTCGTCGCGGGCCGGCAGTGGCGGCGCGCCGCCCAGCGCCTTGTACAGCGCGACATAGGCGAGATCGCGATCCTGTCTCGCCGCCACGAGTTCGAGCCGCGCGCGTTCGTAGGCGACACGCGCATCGATGGTGTCGAGGTCGCTGGACAGGCCGAGCCGTCGACGCACGCGCTGAGAGCCGCTGGCGCGCCGCCACGCATCCGCGGCACGAGCGTCGGCGCGTTCGCGCTGGCGTTGCTGCTGCAGATCGCCGAGCGCGTTCTCGACGTCGGCGACGCCGGCGAGTACGGCCTTGCGGTAGGCCATCACTGCAGCGCGCAGGCGGTGCGACTGTGCGTGGTCGTGCGAGATGCGCATGCCCCAGTCGAACAGCGGGATGTCGATGATCGGTCCCAGTGTGCCGATCGCGTTGGTGCCCCCGTCGTGCTTGTAGGTGGCGATGTTCGTCGACCACAGCATCGAGGCGCCGAAGCCGATGTGCGGATACAGGTCGGCGTGCGCGATGCCGAGTTCGCCCGCCGCTTCCACCACGTTCGCCTCGGCTTGCGCAATGCCTGGCCGGGTGCGCAGCAAGGATGCCGGCGCTGCGACGGGACCGGTCGGACCGAGTCGGGGCTGTGCGCCCGGATGCAGCCAGGCCGGATCGGGTTCGTTCTTGCCGAGCAACAGTGCCAAGCGTTGGGCGGCGTGCTGGATCTCCATGCGCGGCTGCGCGAGTGCGGCGCGTGCGGTGTCCGCGGCGGCATCCGCGCGCGCCTGGTCGCTGCGGTCGGCCAGCGTGAGTTGCACGCGACGGCGCACCAGCGCCGCCTGCCGCTGGCGTGCGCGGAGAATCTGTTGCAGGCAGCGCTCGCTGGCCTGCGCCGAGCGCAGCGCGATCGCTTCACGAACGACTTCGGCGACCAGCGACACGCGTGCATCGCGCAGCGTCGCACGTGCGGCGAACAAGTGCCCCGCGGCGACCCGACTGATGCCCTGAGCGCGGCCGAAAAGACCCAGTTCCCAGGTGGCGTCGAAGCCGATCACGAAATACGAAGACGAGGCATCGGGGTCGACCGGATCGTCCGTGCGCACGCGCAGGCTCGGCAGGACGGGCGCATGGCGGGTTTGATACAGCGCGCGCGCAGCGAGCAGGCGCTCGCGCGCCATGGCGACATCCAGATTGCCGGTCAACGCCTGATCGACCAGGTGGTTGATCAGCGGATCATGGAAAGTCTTCCACCAGTCGTGCAGGTCGGCCGGTGGCCTTTTCGCGGGTGTGGCGGTTGCGTGCCGCCAGTGGGCGGGAAGCGCGTGGTCGAGCTTTGGCAGGGGCGTGTTGATGCAGCCGCCGAGCAACGTCATGCCCGATGCGGCCAGTACAGGGAGCAGCAGGCGACGTGCCTGCACGAACAGGGTCCTGCGTGCATTCATGCCGTAATGCTCATGGCAGGAAAACGAATATCCACCAACAATCCTCCAGACGGGGCGCGAGCGTAGACCACGCTGGCTGCGTGACGTTCCGCAATGCGTTGCACGATGGCCAGGCCAAGTCCGGTGCCGTCGCCGTGCGAGGTGGGCGTGCGGAAGAAGCGTTCGCCCAAGCGTGACAGGAACTCGTCGGCGACGCCGGGACCGTCGTCCTCGACGATGATCCGGGGACCGCCATCGGCATCGGCCGCTCGCAGACTGACGGTGACCTGGCCGTCGCGACCGGCGTAGCGCAGGGCGTTGTCGAGCAGATTGTCGAGCAGCTCGCGCAAGGCGCCGGCGTTGCCGAGAATCGGCGTCGCCTCGGTGGTGCCCTCGTAGCCGAGGTCGACGCCCGCGGCGATGGCTTCGTGGACGCGGTCGCCGACGGTCTCGGGAACAAGCGTGCCGAGATCGATGATGGCGCGGTCCTGCTCGTCTTCGTGCGGAGTCTGCGCCCGCGTCAGCGCCAGCAGCTGGCGCGCAGTGCGAGCGGCGCGCGCATTGAGCCGCTCGATGTGGTGCAACGCATCGCGCAGTGCCGGGTCGTGGGCGTGGGCCTGCGCCCGCTCCACGTGCAGGGACAGTCCGGTCAGCGGTGTGCGCAACTGGTGCGCGGCGTCGGCGATGAAGCGTTCCTGCAGTGCCATCAGTCCGCGCAGGCGTCCGAACAGGGTGTCGATGGTGCGGGTCAGCGGCAGCAGTTCGCGGGGGACATCACTGTCGTCGATCGGTGCCAGTGTGCGTTCACGTCGCGCCAGGCGACGGGTCAGCGGTTCCAGTCCGCGCAGGCCGACGTCCACGCCGAACCAGACCAGTCCCAGCAGCAGAAGCATGAGCAGCAGTTGCAGGGACACGCTGAGCAGCAGGATTTCGCGCGCGATCATGTGCCGGTCGTGCAGGGTTTCCGCGACGGTGATGTCCAGCACGTCCTGCGCATGGCGCGGATCGGGAATCGCCACCGTGGCCGCGCGCAGCGGAGTGTGGCCGAGCCGGGTGTCGAACAGGATCGGCGCCTGGCCGATGTGCGCGTGGACGGTCGGTCCGTGCAGGTGGCCGTTGCCGCTGACCAGTCCGTGCTGGCGACTGCGGATGTCGAAGTAGTTGCGGCCGGCGGGATCGTAGTCGAGCAGGAAGCGCGCCTGCGCGGAGATTTCGCCGGGCAGTGCGTCGTGCTGCAGCAGGGCCGCGATGGACTGGGCGTCGCCGGCGAGGTCGCGGTCGTGCACATGGTTGGAGTACGACAGCGCCACGGCGTAGGTCAGCATGGCGTCCAGCAGCAGCAGGACCAGCATCGGGATGAGCAGGAACGCGAGCAGGCGTCGGCGCAGGCTCGGTCGCGAC
Organism: Oleiagrimonas citrea; assembly: GCF_012395255.1. Lineage (GTDB taxonomy): Bacteria > Pseudomonadota > Gammaproteobacteria > Xanthomonadales > Rhodanobacteraceae > Oleiagrimonas > Oleiagrimonas citrea. Next base: position 754,377 of record NZ_JAAZQD010000001.1, on the reverse strand, counting down.
CGCGTTGGCGTCGGCAGGGGTGCAGCGGATACGGACGGAGTCACGCGTTGCCCTTCGGGTCGTCGCCTTCCTCGAGCAGGTAACCGAGCCCGCGCACCGTGCGGACGCGCGCGCCGCTGCCGCGCAATTTGCGGCGCAACCGGTGCACGGCGATGTCCAGGCCGTTGTCGGTCAGGTCCTGGTCCCAACTGCACAGCGATTCGATCAGCTGCGCGCGGCTGATGAGCCGATCCTGGCGCAGCGCCAGCGCTTCGATCAGGCCGAATTCGCGCGCGGTGAGTTCCAGCGGGTCGGTGTCGACCCACGCGCGGCGGCCGGGGAGATCCAGCCGCAGGCGACCGACGCTCAATTCGGGCGTGCCGTGATGCGTGCGTCGGCGCAGCAAGGCGCGAGTCCGCGCCGCGAATTCGTTCAGCGCGAAGGGCTTCACCAGGTAGTCGTCGGCGCCCAGATCGAGTACGCGGACCCGTTCGTCGACATCGTCCCGCGCCGTGACCACCAGCACCGAGAGTTCGCTGCCACGCTGGCGCAGGCGACGCAGCACTTCGGCGCCGTCCATGCCGGGCAGTCCCAGATCCAGGACCAGGAAGTCGTAGGCATGATCGAGCAGTGCGCAATCAGCCTGGCGGCCGGAGTCGACGTGGTCGACATGATGGCCGCTCTCCCGCAGGCCGGCACTCAGGCCAGCGGCGATGGCATCGTCGTCTTCGGCAACCAGGACTCGCAATGGCTGTGATCTCGCCATGAATGCGACGTGGGGGCGTCGCGGACCTTCTGCATCCGTGGGGGACACATCGGATACGCACGCTACGCGGCAAAGCTTAGGAACTGCTTTCGAAGCATAGCTTCTCCAGTCCGCACGAGGTCCATGACCTTTGGCCCGTTGCCGGTTTGCAGGCATCAGCGCAGTATGAAAGTGCTGTGCCGCAAAAGCGGCGCTGGATAACGCATCCTGAGCATCGGGGGAGCCAATGTCTCGCATGATTCGCACTCGTTCACGGGCGTGGATGGCCGTTTGTTGCATCGGTCTGTCCACCGCGGCGCTGGCCGCACCGCCTCCCGCCGCGCCGACGGCGGCTGCTTCGGCCCCAGCGACGGCCAGTACCGCCGCGTTGGCGCCGATTCCATTCGTGTCGCCGCACGCGGCCAACATCCGCACGGCCAGCGCGCCGGACGCCTGGGGCGGACCGCGCACCCCGTCCGACGCCACGCTGTCCGATCGTGTGACGACCTATGCCATCCAGGCCACGCTGGATCCGGACAAGCACACGGTCGACGCGCACCAGGTGATGACCTGGCGCAACCGCAGCGACCGTCCGGTGGACAAGATCTACCTGCACATGTACCTCAACGCGTTCGAGGGGCCGGGCAGCACCTTCTTCACCGAGCGCCGCATGTATGCCGGCAGCGGCCATTCTCGCGGTGCGGCCAAGCTGAAGAAGGGCGAATGGGGCTACATCGATCTGAAAAAGGTGCAGCAGAACGGCCAGGAAGTGACCTGGCGGTACGTGCAGCCCGACAACGGTCCGAAGACCGACCACACCGTGGTCGAGATGGATCTGCCGCAAGCGGTGCCGGCGCACGGCACGCTGACGCTGAACATGGACTTCCATGACCAGCTTCCGCGCGTGGTCGAACGCACCGGCTGGTGGGGCAAGTTCCACCTGGTCGCGCAGTGGTTCCCGAAGATCGCGGTGCTGGAGTTGCCCGGTGAGCGCGGCGCCACGCGGGTGCGCTGGAACGCCCATGAGTTCCATTACCACAGCGAGTTCTACGCCGATTACGGCAACTACGACGTGAAGCTGACCGTGCCCAAGGGCTACACCGTCGGCGCGGTCGGTCACGAGGCCAGCGCGCCGGTCGATGCGGACGGCAAGGTCACGTACCACTTCAAGCAGACCGACGTCGAGGATTTCGCCTGGGTGGCCGCCCCCGGCTACAAGACCATGGACACCACCTGGACCGGTCCGGGCAGCCCGAAGGTGAAGGTGCGGGTGATCTATCCGCCCGAGTACAAGGTGGTGGCCGAGCCGACCATGAAGGCGACCACGGACGCGCTGACGTACTTCTCCGACACGCTCGGCCCGTATCCGTACAAGACGGTGACCGCGGTGATCCCGCCGTACAACGCCACGGAGGCGGGTGGCATGGAGTACCCGACCTTCTTCACGGCGGAGCATTCGAAGGAGTACACCAAGGGCACCTTCAGCCAGTACTGGATCGACTTCGTGACCATCCACGAATTCGGGCACGGCTACTTCATGGGCATTCTCGGCTCGAATGAGTTCGAGGAACCGATGCTTGATGAAGGCATGAACGAGTACTGGGACGACCGCATGCTTGCCGATCGCAAGCAGGGCATCGACGTGACCAAGCCGTGGATGAAGAAGCTCGGGTTCCAGCCGGTGCTCGGCGCCTTCGCCATGGAGCGGGCCAGTGGCGTGCTGGGTATCAACTTCCCGGCCGATTCGCTGGATGCCAATTCCTGGGATCGCCTGTCCAATTCCAGTTACGGCTCGGTGTACTCGCGCACCGCCTCGGCCATGCGCACCATCGAGAACCTCGTCGGTCGCGAGGCGATGGGCAAGGCCATGAAGCTCTACTACGAGCGCTGGAAGTTCCGGCATCCCAGTGCTGCGGATCTGCGTGACGCGCTGGCCGAGGGCACGGGGCGTCCCGCGCTGATCCACCAGATCTTCGATTCACAGGTCTACGGCACGCAACGCGTGGACGCCAGCGTGGTCGATGTCGACAGTGCGGAGCAACTGCCGCAGGCCGGCACAGTGGTCAAGGACGGCAAGCGCGTGACCGTCACCGAGAAGCAAGTCGACAAGCAGATCGCCGATGCGCGCGCCGCGTGGAAGAAGGCGCACAAGGACGCCAAGCACGGTGGCCCGTATCCGTGGCTGACCACGGTCACGGTGCGCCGTACCGGTGCGCCGGTTCCGCGCAGGCTGGAGGTGAAGTTCGCCGACGGCAGCAGCGAGACCGTGAAGTGGGATGACGGCAGTCGCTGGAAGCGTTTCACGTTCCTCAAGCCGGTGAAGGCGGTTTCGGCCGAGCTCGATCCCAAACGCGAGCTGTATCTGGACGCCAACAAACTCAACGACAGCTACCGCGTGAAGAAGGACGGCAGCGCCTCCAGCCGCTGGACCGCGGACGCGCAGGCCTTGCTGCAGACCTTCTACACCTTCGTGGGGACGCTATGACCATGAAACGACGAGTCGGATTCGGCGCGTTTCCGCGCGCCCTCGCTGCCGCACTGCAGTGGAAGCTGCTACTGCTGTGGTTCCTTTTCACACTGATTCCCGCCTTGATCGTGGCGCGTCCGCTGCATGGCCTGTTGTCGACGCTGCTCGACCACTCGGTGCACGCCGGCGAGTGGGCGCGCAGTTTTCACGGTCTGGCGATGACCGACGTGCTGGTGCAGGTGGGGCGTCAAGGCCTGCCTGCCCTGAGCGCGGCGGCCGTCCTGGGTATGCTGCTGACATTGCTGCTGGCCCCGTTCCTGGTCGGCATGTCGGTGACGGCCGTGCGTGGTCCGCATCGCCCGGGGTTCGGCGAGTTGATGCATGGCGGCCTCAGCGAGTACTGGCGGTTGTTCCGCTTCATGCTTTGGGCGCTGGCGCTGTACGGCATCGCCTTCATGCTGGGTCGGCTGGCTGCCATGTGGGCCTCGCATCAGGCGGACCAGGCGATCCTGGAATCGCAGGCCGACTTCGCCGCCATGGTGGCCAGAACGGTGCTGATCGTTTTGCTGGTGATTGCGCAGAGCATGGTCGAGGCCGGTCGTGGCCGGATCGTCGCTGACCCAGCCCAGCGTTCGGCCACGCGCGCCTTCTTCAGCGGTATCGCCCTGGTGTTCAAGCGTCCGCTGGTCACGCTGGGCCTGTATCTTGCCGTGACCGTGACCGGCTTCGCGATCACCTTCCTGCTGGGCCTCTGGCGCATGCATCAGGTCGCAGTGGGACCGGTCGGCTTTTCACTCGCGCTGCTGGTGACGCTGCTGCTGATTGTTTCCATGGCGTGGATGCGCACCGCGCGCGTGGCGGCCATGGGCGCTGTTGCCAAGGCGACGCTGAAGCCGGGGAGCAACACCGTGGCGCCGGCCTGAAGCCAGGCGAAGCGGTCAGAACGAAACGGCCATCCGGTATCCGGGTGGCCGTTCTCGTTTCATGGGGCGGGAGTGCCGAGGCTCTACGGCTGATCTACTTGGGCGTGCCGGGCTCGTTGCGTTGCGGCGGATAGTAGGCGAACACGTGGGTGGGGCTGCCCAGGAAATCGATGGCTTCGATGTATTCGCCGCCCAGGCGCTTGGCTACGCGGTCCGACGCCTCGTTGCCGTCGCGGACCAGGCTGATGACCCGTGGAATGCGCAGTTGTCGCCAAGCGAAATCGAGCGCGGCGCGCCCGGCTTCGGTGGCGTAGCCCTGGCCGCGGTGCTCGGGGCGCAGCATCCAGCCCAGTTCGATGTTGGGCCAGCCTTCCGGAAACATCAGTCCGACGCGACCGACGAACTGATCGTCCTCGCGTCGCTCCACCGCCCACATGCCGAAGCCGCGCAGGGTCCAATGGCCCAGCAGCATCGCCATTGAGCGCCACGCATTGACGCGGTCCAGCGGCACGCCGCTGCCCACGTAGCGGGTGCTCTCCGGGTCGGCCAGCATTTCGGCGTAGTCGTCAAAATGCCGTTCGGCCAACGCGGTCAGTCGCAGGCGCGGGGTTTCCAGAATGGGGATGTCGGTCATGAGCTAACGGATCAGCGCGGCCAGCGCCTGGGTCGAGATGGCCAGGCTCTGCGGCCATGTGTATCCAATGATTTTCTCACCAGTGAGGGCGTCATTGAACCCTTCTTCCTCGCCGGGCGCCAGCAGGTGGCGGTAATCGACGGTGATTTCGGTGTCTGCGGGCAGGTTCGTGGTGGCGAAGATGAAGCCCAGATGCCACAGGCCGGAGGGCTGGAAACTGTGGTTGACGTAGCACTCGTCGGGCCAGTCCGGCGACAGTGTGTAGCGGTCCTCGAACCAGCGTGCGCGGGCATGCGACAACGCCTGCAGCGCTTCGGAGGCCTCGATTTCGCTGAGTTCCCAGGTGCGGTCGATGGCGTCGGGTGCAGTCAGCACGCTTCCCGCTGCCACGGACTCTTCGAGGAACAGGCCCTTGCCGGCGTGCGGAATGCGCGAGGCGGCGATGCGATAACGAGGCACGATCATGCGCGATCCGGGCCGGTGGCGGACGTGCGAGTCTAGGCCTGCCCGGATCGGTGCGCAATGCCGGGGATGCGCCGTCCTGGGCATCCCCGGCTGGACCTGCGGGCGGGCAGGTCCGATATCGTCGGCCTTCCTTGGCCGATGTGTGGCGGCGCGAGGGGTGGGGCGCCGCCGGACGCGCTTATTTCTTGCCGCCGCCCAGGCGGATGTCCTTGCGGTTATGCGCCAGGGTCGCCTGGCCGATGCCCTTGACCTTGGTCAGGTCGTCAACGCTCTTGAAGTGGCCGTGTGCTTTGCGGTAAGCCACGATGGCCTTCGCCTTGGCCGGGCCCACGCCGTCCAGCGAGCTGGCGATGGTGGCGGCATCGGCGGTGTTGACGTTGACCGGCGTGGCAGCGAGGGCGGGCAGGGTGAAACTCAGGGCCAGGGCGAGCGTGGCGAATTTGCGCAGCATGGGAAACCTCCGTGTGTGAATGGGTGATCGGACACGTCCTCGTGTCGTGGAGCCATGATGCCGCCACGTTCGCGGCACAGCTGCCGGTTGCGACCGGACGGTACGGTCGGACGCGGGCGATCACGCTTGTCGGGCTTGCTTTACGTGAGGGGTAGTCCCCGCCTGTGCGTTGCCCGGGGGCTGATACAATCGGGGTTTGTCGAACTGTGGAGCAGATGATGGACAGCAGCCGCATCCAGTCCTATGTCGAGGGCATGTGGGACGACGAAGTCGTGCCGCAGCTGGTCGAATACATCAAGATTCCCAACAAGTCGCCGATGTTCGACGCCGAATGGGTCGAGCATGGCTACATGGACGACGCGGTCGCGCTGATGGAGCGCTGGGCGCGTTCCAAGCTGGACAAGCTGCCGGGCGCGACGCTCGAAGTGGTGCGCCTGGAAGGCCGTACACCGCTGATCTACATCGACGTGCCGGGACAGGGCGACGACACCGTCGTGCTGTACGGCCATCTGGACAAGCAGCCGGAGATGACCGGCTGGGCCGACGATCTCGGCCCGTGGAAGCCCGTCATCAAGGGCGACAAGCTCTACGGTCGCGGCGGCGCCGACGACGGCTACGCCATCTTCGGCTCGCTGACCGCGCTGCTGGCGCTGCAGGATCAGGGCGTGCCGCATGCGCGCTGCGTGATCCTGATCGAGGCCTGCGAGGAGTCCGGCAGTTACGACCTGCCGCACTACGTCGATCACCTGGCCGACCGCATTGGCAACCCGTCGCTGGTGGTGTGCCTGGATTCGGGCTGCGCCAACTACGATCAGCTTTGGCTGACCACCTCGCTGCGCGGCATGACCGGCGGCGAGCTGTCGGTGGAAGTGCTGACCGAAGGCGTGCACTCGGGCGATGCCTCGGGCATCGTGCCGGACAGCTTCCGCGTGCTGCGCGATCTGATCTCGCGCCTCGAGGACGAGACCAGCGGTCGCATCAAGCCGGAAGAGCTCTACGTCGAGGTGCCGGCCGAGCGCCGCGAGCAGGCGGGTCAGTGCGCGGAGATTCTCGGTTCGGAGGTGTACGACAAGTTCCCGTACGTGGACGGCATGGGGCCGGTCACCGACGATCTGGTCGAGCTGATCCTCAATCGCACCTGGCGTCCGCAACTGGCGGTGACCGGCATCGACGGCATGCCGCCGCTGAAGAGCGCGGGCAACGTGCTGCGTCCGGGCACGGCGGCCAAGCTCAGTCTGCGTCTGCCGCCGACGCTGAACGGTGAGCAGGCCGGCAAGTTCGTCAAGGAGCTGCTGGAGAAGGACCCGCCGTACGGCGCCAAGGTGAAGTTCACGCTGGAGAAGAACGGCGGCGGCTGGAACGCGCCTGCGCTGTCGCAGTGGCTGGCCGATGCCGTGTCGCAGGCCTCGGAGCACTACTACGGCAAGCCCGCGGCCTACATGGGCGAGGGCGGCAGCATCCCGTTCATGGGCATGCTGGGCGAGAAGTTCCCGGATGCGCAGTTCCTCATCACCGGCGTGCTGGGGCCGCATTCCAATGCCCACGGTCCGAACGAGTTCCTGCACATTCCGACCGGCAAGCGCGTGACCATGGTGGTCGCCGACGTGCTGGCGCAGCACTACGCCAAGAGCGCCTGAGCGACTCATGGCGCAGGATACGCTCGCGCAACGCTGGAAACATGTGCGTGAACGTGTGGATGCGGCCTGCCGTACGGCGGGCCGCGATCCGTCCGAGGTGACGATTCTTCCGGTCAGCAAGACGCATCCGCCCGAGGTCATCGAGCAGGCGCTGGCGCTGGGTCTGCATCGTTTCGGCGAGAATCGCGTGCAGGAAATCCGCGACAAGGCCGCGGCGTTGCCGGATCGTGGTGTCGAATGGGTGGTCATCGGTCATCTGCAGACCAACAAGGCCAAGTACGTGGCGCAACTGGCGGCCGAGATCCAGTCGCTGGATCGCCTGGATCTGGCCGAGGCCCTGCAGCGTCGTCTGGAGCTGGAAGGGCGCGAGCTGGATGCGCTGGTGCAGGTCAAGACTTCGCCCGAACCCAGCAAGTACGGTCTGCCGCCTGCGCAGCTGATCGATTTTCTCGACACGCTGCGCGACTATCCGCGCCTTCGCGTGCGTGGTCTGATGACCATGGCCGTCCAGTCCGAGGACGACGCGGCGGTGCGTGCCTGTTTCCGCATGCTGCATGAATTGCGTGATCGCGCCCGGACTGCCGGCCACGATTTGCCGCGCCTGTCGATGGGCATGAGCGGCGATTTCGGTCTGGCCATTGCCGAGGGCAGCACGGAGGTGCGCATCGGCACGGCGATTTTCGGCGCACGCGATTCGGTCTGATCGGTCGAGCGAGGCTGCGACCGCAATCCGGCTCCTTGCGCGCCTTCCGAACACCGCAGGCCGAGGCATCCGGTGTCCGTTCGGCCATCACGATATGTCTCGCGGTAAGTTGAGGACTCGCTGAACGTTGTGTGTCTGTTCAGCGGGTGCTGAGCGGGTCGTAAGTTTCGGTGGCTAGGTTGAATGCACCGTCACGCATCGATCACGAGGTATCCGCGATTCCATGCGTGGCATTTGGTACCCATGGTTGTCCCGGAGATGTACATGTCCCGCTCGCTGCAGCAAACCCTGAGCAAGGTGCCCGAGGTCACTCTCGGCTTCTGGATCATCAAGATCCTCGCCACCACCCTGGGTGAGACAGGAGGCGATGCGGTGACGATGTCGATGGGGTTGGGCTACCTGCTCGGTACCCTGATCTTCGCGGGCGTCTTCGTGGTGGCGGTGGTGGCGCAGATCCGGGCGAAGGGTTTCCAGCCGGCGCTGTACTGGTTCGCGATCATCGCCTCGACCACCGTCGGCACCACACTGGCCGATTTCTCCGATCGTTCGCTGGGGATCGGCTACCTCGGTGGGACGCTGCTGCTGTCGAGCCTGCTGGTCGCCTCTCTTGTCGTGTGGCATCGCGCGCTGGGTTCGATCAATGTCGCCACCGTGCGCACACCGCGAGCCGAGACGTTCTACTGGCTGACGATCATGTTCTCGCAGACGCTGGGCACGGCGCTGGGGGACTGGACGGCGGACAGCGCCCGGATCGGCTATGCCGGTGGCATCCTGATTTTCACCGCTCTGTTGGCCGTCCTTGCGCTGGCCTACTTTTTTACGCGGGCCAACCGCACCGCGCTGTTCTGGTTCGCCTTCGTGCTGACGAGGCCGCTGGGAGCGGTGGTCGGCGATTTTCTCGACAAGCCGCTGGTGCACGGCGGTCTTGACTTCAGCCGATACACCGCGACCGGATTGCTGCTGGCCGCTATTGTTATGCTGGTGGCGCTGCTGCCCCAGCGAGCCGCCAGCAAGGCACATTGACGTAGCGTCCCGCGCAGAACGACTGGGTCATGCGGGTGGTTCAGGCCACGCCGACATCCCGTTGCCGGAACCAGTTGGCGATGCTCATGCGCGGACGCGTTGGCGCGAGCACCTCATGGTCGAACTCGGCCGACAGGAACAGCACTAGGCGGCCGAAGGCGGGCAGGATGTCGCGATGCTCGTTCTCGGTCAGGTACAGCCGCAGCGCGCCGGCATCGGCCGGTGTCCACTCCCGGTTGAGATAGAGCACGGCGGAAAGCACGCGTGCGTCGTCATCGCGGAAGCGGTCGCGGTGTCGATCGTAGCGGGCGCCCGCCGGGTAGACGGCATAGTGCGCTTCCAGTTCGTGCAGACCCAGAAGAAGGCGGCGATTGAGTGCGTCGCGCAGCTCCAGCATGCGTGCCAGATAGGCGCTCTGCGGCTCGCTGAATGTGTCGTCCAGCCAGCGGGTGCGGTCACTGCGCACGGCGGTGGCGAGGCGGCGACGATCACCGCGACCGACGGCGGCGGGTTTGAGGCGCGATTGCGCATCGAGTTCGCGGCATTCGTCGGCCAGGGCATCGATCAGGGCCGGGTCGAACAGATGGTCGCATACGCACCAGCCGTCGCGCTCAATGGCGTCGGCCAGGGGCTGGAACTTCGAGGGTGTCGTGCCCATCTATGAAAGATATCCTGCCTCGCGATGGCGCGGCGTGGGCGCGCAAGATACGCTCTTCGCGGCCGTTTGCAACTGGAGATTCCATGTCCTTCGACCTGCCCAAGGCCACTCGGGCCCTGTTGATCGCCAATGTGGCGGTTTTTTTGCTGCAATTGCTGGCGAAAGACAACAGTAGCCTGATGCTGTCGCAATATTTCGCGTTGTGGCCGCTGGGGCCCGAACAGACCGGCATGACGCCGGCCGGCAATGTGGTGCATGTCGGTTTCCAGGTCTGGCAACTGGTGACGTACGGCTTCCTGCATGGCGGCGTGATGCACATCCTGCTGAACATGTACGGCCTGTTCCTGTTCGGCGGTGCGATCGAGCGCACGCTGGGTACACGCAACTTCGTCATCTACTACTTCGTCTGCATGATCGTGGCGGCGCTGGCGCAACTGGCCGTGGTGCATTTCTTCACCGGCGGGTTCTACCCGACCATCGGCGCCTCGGGTGCGATCTTCGGCATCCTGCTGGCGTTCGGCATGATGTTCCCGCACGAACGCCTGCTGCTGATCTTCCCGCCCATCGAACTGCCGGCCTGGATGTTCGTCACCGGTTACGGTGCCATCGAACTGATCCAGGGCGTGCTGGGCACGCAGGCCGGCATCGCCCATTTCGCGCATCTGGGCGGCATGCTGGGCGGGTTCCTGCTGATCCAGTACTGGCGCGGCAAGTTTCCGATCAAGCCGAAGCGGCGCTTGATGCGTTGACGTGACCCCGTGTCCGGGTGCCGCGCGCAGGGCCGCCACGGCAGTCTGTCGGGCCGCCGGCGGCCACTGGCGGCAACGTGTCGTCACGGTAAACCGGCAGGAGCAGCAAACTTCCGGTGGTCCAACCGCCGCCGGAGCCTTGCCATGGAACATGACATGAAGATTTCGCCCTCCACCGTTCGTCGACTGCGTACCGAGCGCGGATGGTCCCAGGATCAGCTGGCCATCGCATCAGGGCTCAGCCTTCGCACGATCCAGCGCGTGGAGGCCGAAGGCATCACCTCCATGGCTTCGGCCGTGAGCCTAGCGGCGACCTTCGAGATCCAGTTGATCGAGCTTCAGGGCGAACCGGGTGTGCCGGGGAGCAGGAAGCCGCTGTTCGCCGGCCGTTCGCTGTTTCTGGGCATTGCCGTCATCACTTTGGCATCGCTCATCGAAGGGCTGCGGCCGCTCGACTTTTCGCAGGCCGGCTTCTTCATGACCATCATGGTTCTGGTGGTCCTTGTCGGAATGCTGGTCGCCTTGCCTGCCTTGGTGGAATTGGTCCGGAAGCGTCAGTTCATCGGTATTGCACTGGCGGTGATGGGCACGCCTCTGGTCACGCTGCTGGCTGCCGGCCTGATCTACGCGGTCGCGAGTGGGCGGATTCCGTCCTGGTACCTGTCCGCCATGGGTTTGTGCGGCGTGGGTCTGGTCATCATGGCGGCACGCGAGCTTCAGCGCACAGGCGGTCCCGGCAACACGTGATGGGTGCGCTCGCCCCGGCGCTGTCTTGGCGTCGAGGTTCCTTCCGGTTTCGATTGGCCCCCTCTGCTTTTTCGTGCGAGGGGGCTTGTGCTCAGCGCAGGGCCAGGAAGTCGGGGCTGGCCACGAGGCGCACGGCGTCCAGGCGCAGGCGCGCCTGCGGCAAGGCCTGTTCCAGTGCCGCCAGTTCGCCGGCAAGCTGGGCGATTTCCTCGTCGCGCACGCCGGGGTTGACCCGCTTGAGTGCGCGCAGACGTTGCAGTTCCTCGCCCAGCGTCCCGCGAGCGTCGGCCGTGGCCTGTTGCGCCAGCGTGTCGGCTTCGGTCCGAGCGATTTCCTCTGCGCGTTCGAGCATCGGCGGCACCAGCTGGGCGATGAATTTGCGGTAGCGGCCGAGGTCCGATTTGCGTTCGGCGGCGCGCTGCAGGGCTTCGTCCGACGGCTCGAAGCCGTTGCGCGCCTGCAGGCGGGTGTCGACGGTGGCGATCAGCGGCGTCGGCGGCAGGAAGCGCTCGGCGTCGAGGTGGCGATCGGCGATGCATTCGAGCACGAAGACCGCCTGCAGCAGCACGCTGCGCGGCGGCAGCTTGCCGTCGATCAGGAAGGCCGCGTTGCCGCTTTCCGAGGACAGCAGCAGATCGATGGCGCCGGCGACCATGGGGTGGTCCGGGCGCAGTAGCGTCAGGTCCTCGCGCGACAGCGCGGCGCGACGGCTGAAGGTCGCCGACTGCGGCCCGTCGCCGAGGCCCGGGAAGGCGTCGGTGGCCAGATATTCGGGATCGAGCAGCACGCTGTCGGCGTCGAGTTCGTCGATATGCACGCCGAAGTGCTCCAGCAGGCGCTGGATGAAGGTATCGCGCACGGCGTCGCCGTCGGCATCGCTCAGCGCCTGTTCCAGTGCGTCGGCCTGCGGCGCACGTTGCGCGGCCAGCTCCAGCAGGCGGTCGCGGCCGTCCTGCATCACGGCAGCCAGTTCCTGGTGCGCGGCACGGGTTTCGTCGATCAGCACGTCCAGTTCCTGGTCGCGGCCGCCGCCGTCGCGGGCGTGCGATTCGGCCAGTTGCACCAGGGTGTCGCCGAAGCGGCGCAGCAGCTCGCGGCCGTCGGCCGGGCTCTCTTGCAGACCGTTCACGGCTTCGTCGTGCCAGCGCGCCAGCATATGCTGTGCGCTGTCGGCGACGACCGGCACGTGCAGCACGATGTCGCGGCTCTGGCCGATGCGGTCCAGACGACCGATGCGCTGTTCCAGAAGGTCCGGGTCCAGCGGCAGATCCCATAGCACCAGATGATGGGCGAACTGGAAGTTACGCCCTTCCGAACCGATCTCCGAGCACAGCAGCAGCCGCGCGCCCTCGGCCTGGGCGAACCAGGCCGCGTTGCGGTCGCGCTGCAGCAGACTGAGTCCTTCGTGGAAGCGCGCCACGCCGACGCCGCTGCGTGTGCGCAGGGCTTCTTCGATGGCGAGCACCTTGGCGCGCGTGCGGCAGATCAGCAGGAATTTCTCCTGCGGGTACTCTTCCAGCAGGGTCAGCAGGTCGTCGATGCGCGGGTCGAGCGCATAGTCGGGTTCCAGTTCGGCCGGCGGCTGCTGGATGTCGGCATGGAATTCGGCCAGCAGCGCCTGACGCGCGGTTTCGTCCAGCGTATCGGCATCCAGGACACGCACGTCGGGCAGGCGCTTGGGAAAGCCGCCGACGCTGGCGCGACGGTTGCGGAACATCACGCGGCCGGTGCCGTGGCGGTCGATCAGGGCGTCCAGCAAGGCGTCGCCGCTGCCTTCCGCGTCGGGGTAGTCGGCCAGCAGTGCGCGCGCGTCGTCATCGTCCTGCAGCGACTGTGCGAGCAGTTCGCGCTCCGCGTCTTCCAGCGCTTCGCCCGTGGCCAGCTTGTCGGCGGTGTGCGACAGGGCGACGAATCCGTCGGATTCGCGCAGATAGGTGTCCAGGTCGTGATAGCGGGCCGGATCGAGCAGGCGCAGACGGGCGAAGTGGCCGCTGCGGCCGAGCTGTTCCGGCGTGGCGGTCAGCAGCACGACGCCGGCGCTGGTCGCGGCCAGCTGTTCGACCATGGCGTAGCGTGGACTGGCGCGCTCGGGCGACCACTCCAGATGATGCGCCTCGTCGACGACCAGCAGATCCCAGCCGGCCGCCAGCAGCTGCTCCTGACGGTTGGGAGCATCGTCGAACAGACCGAAGCCGGCGATCACGCATTGCTCGTCCTCGAACGGATTGCGACCGTCGCCGGCTTGCTCGATGGCCTCGCAGCGTTCTTCGTCGAAGATGGCGAAGGCCAGATTGAAACGGCGCAGCAGTTCGACAAACCACTGGTTGATGAGCGCGTCGGGCAGCAGCACCAGTACGCGCGTGGCGCGTCCGGAGGCAATCTGACGGGCCACGATCATGCCGGCTTCGATGGTCTTGCCCAGGCCGACTTCGTCGGCCAGCAGCACGCGCGGCGCAGGACGCGAGGCGGCCATGCCGGCCACGCGAAGCTGATGCGGGATCAGGTCGATGCGTGCCGACTTCAGGCCCCAGGCCGGCGAGCGGCGCGCGGCCGCGCGGCGTTGCAGCGCCTCGAGGCGCAGTTCGAACTGCGCGATCGGGTCGACACGGCCGCCAGTCAGCCGTTCATCGGCCTGCGAGATGCTCTGCTCGTCGTCCAGCTGGCCTTCATGCAGCTGGCGGCCTTCGCCGCGGTAGACCAGCAGGCCGTCCTCTTCCTCGATGCGCTCGACCACGAACGCGATGCCCTTGCCGGCGACGCGCTGGCCGACACGGAATTCGGCGCGCACCAGCGGCGCGGAGTCCTGAGCGTAGGGGCGCAACACACCGGCCTTGGTGAACAACATCTGCACGCCGCGTCCCTCGACGCGCAGAACGGTGCCGAGCCCCAATTCGGGTTCGGCGGTGGAGATCCAACGTTGACCGGGTTTGAACATCAGCACATGCAGGTTCGTCAAACCCGCAATTATCCGCGCTTGGGCGCATGGATGAAAGCATGCGTTCGTATCGCGTCGGGAGTGGGCCGGCTTCCGCGGCCTGAAACGGCGTCACGATCCGCTGTTGCGGCCGGAGTTTCGGAACCCAGGTCCGGCGCACCGCAGGCAGAGGGAGCCATCTGCCGTTCGTTCCGGCATGCCGCGAATCGTTCCGCTCAGGTCTCCGACCAGGCGCGGAGCAGGTTGTGGTAGACGGCGGTCAGCTGTACCAGTGCGCCGCGGTCGGCCTGTTCGTGCGTGAGGGTCTGGATGGCGGTATCGAGTTCCAGCAGCGTGCGCCGTCGCTGGTCGTCGCGGATCAGACTCTGTACCCAGAAGAACGCCGCCAGCCGGGCGCCGCGCGTGACCGGCGCGACCCGGTGGATGCTGCTGGCCGGGTACACGATCATGTCGCCGGCCGGCAGTTTCACTTCGTGCTCGCCGTAGGTGTCGCCGACGATCAGTTCGCCGCCGTCGTAGCGGTCCGGTTCGTCCAGGAACAGGGTGCAGGCGATGTCGCTGCGCAGCTGCGTGCCGTCGTCCAGACGCATCACCGCGCCATCGACGTGGTTGCCGTAGGTTCCGCCGCCGGCATAGCGGTTGAAGCGCGGAGGCAGGATGCGATGCGGCAGGGCCGCGGCGTGGAACAGTGGGCTGCGGCCGAGCGCCTGAAGGACTTCGGTCGCCAGTTCCTGACGCAGTGGCGAATGCTCGGCCAGCTGCTGGTTGCGTTTGACCTGTGCGCCCTGCGTGCCGACGGTCTCGCGACCGTCGGCCCAGTCCGCGGCTTCCAGGCGACGGCGCATAGACGCCGCCTGGTCGGGAGTGAGAAGGCCGGGGATGTGAATGAGCATGGCGCGGCCTTCCTGTCAGAAGCGGACGTTGACGGTCAGCATCGCCGCGCGCGGCGTGCCGGGCGTGTAGCGGTAGCCGCTCTTGTTGATGGCGGCGACGTAGTGCTTGTCGAGCAGATTGTTCACGTTCAGGCGAAGATCCGTGTGCCGGTTGAGCGGATAGCTGGCCACGGCGTCGAACACCCAGTAGGAACGGGTGAACTCCGGAGTGCCGACTGCGCCGTCATGACCGCGCTTGAGCGCACCCGCGTAGCGTGCGCCGCCGCCGAGGGTGAGATTGAACGGCAGGTGATAGGTGGTCCATGCGGTGAAGGCGCGCGTCGGCGTGTAGGCCAGATCGTCGGAACCGTCGTTGGCGACGGCGTCGCCGCGGGTCACGGTGGCGTCCATGGTGGTGAAGCCGGCGCTGATCGCCCAGTTCTCGGTGAGCTTGCCGACCGCGCTCAGCTCCACACCCTGCACGCGCTTGCGGCCGGTCTGCACGTACTGGAGGTCGACCGGGTCCTGTTCGACCTGGTTGGTGACCACGGTGCGGTAGACGGCTGCGGTCAGCAGCAGGCGGTCATCGATGAGGTTCCATTTCGTGCCCAGTTCGACGGTATGCGCCTTCTGCGGATCGAAATCGGGGTTGGCGGCATTGTTCGGGCGCGAACTGAGTGCAAGGGTATCGCCGCCCGGCGGCTGCTGCGAGACGGCGACGTTGGCGTACACGCTTCCGTTCTCGGCCGGCTTGTACAGCAGGCCGACCTTCCAGTTCGGCAGGTTGCCCTGCAGGCGCGTATCGAGTTCGGTGGTCGGCGTGCCATCGGCCAATCCGCCACAATCCGGGCCACGCCGGCCGCCGCAGGGCGCGACGCTGTGGAAGTCGGTGGTGTAGTGGTCCAGACGCGCGCCGAGGTTGAGCTGCCAGCGCGGGCCGAACTTCATGGTGTCGAACAGATAGGCCGACACGGTGTCCGTGCGACCCTTGCTCCAGCCGCCGGTCTCGCCGTAGTCGAGCGTGCCGACATACGGACTCGGATCGTACACGCCGACCGCGGGCCAGCTGCCGTCGCCGAGCGCGCCCAGCGCCACCGTGCTCAGTTCCTCGCGCGTGAATTCGATGCCCGCGCTGAAGTCGTGCTCGACCGCGCCGGTATGCAGCGTCCAGGTCAGGTGCGTCTGGTTGGTCGCGATGGCGTTTTCCTGATGCCGGAAGTTCGGCAATCGGCGCATGGTCCAGGTCGACGGGGCGGCGAGATCGGGCGTGTCCAGGTACTCGGCACGGCTCATGAACGAGGACAGCAGATAGTCCTGGCGTGTGCGGCCCCAGCGCGTGGTGTTGCGCAGCGTCGCGCGGTCGCCGAAGTCGTGCTCGACACGCACGGTGAACATGTCCGCCCGCACGTCGTCATGATCGGCAGTGGTGCCGTAGAAATTGCTCGGGTCCACCTTGGGCGCGTTCGCCAGTTCGGGGCGCGCCGGATCGGGGCTGCTGTAGCCGGGCAGACCGATGGTCGACACGCCGCCGTCGGGCACGTTGTCCTGCTTCACGTGCAGGTAGTCGATGTAGACGCGGGTCGGCGTGTCCAGGCCGAAGGCCAGCGACGGTGCGAAGCCCCAGCGGTTGTTCTCGACGCGGTCGCGGCCGGGCACGCCGCTGCGTTGGCCCATCAGGTTCAGGCGGAAGGCGCTGTGCTCGCCGGTCTGGCGGTTCCAGTCCACGGTGGCGCGCTTGCGGTCGCCGCTGCCGTAGCTCAGCGAGGCAGCGGTCGCGTTGGCGGCCATCGGCTGCTTGGTGATCATGTTGATGGCGCCGGTCGGCGCGGTACGGCCGTTGTCGGCGCCGGCCGGGCCTTTCAGCACTTCGACCTGGTCGATGTTGAAGACATCCCGCGAGATCGCGCCGAGATCGCGCACGCCATCGACGAAGATGCTGCCGGAGCTGTCGAAGCCGCGCATGTAGATGGCATCGCCGGTCTGCGTGCTGCCGTTCTCGCCGACGTAGAACGTGCCCACGCCGGGGCTGTTGCGCAGCACGTCGGTGAGCGTGGTCGCGCCCTGCTGGTTGAACAGGTCGCTGGAGATGACCTGGAGTGTCTGCGTGGTGTCCACAAGCGGCTGCGTGTACTTGTCCGAAGCGGACTTGTCGACCAGATAGTCGGGCAGCAGCGAGGCCCGGACCGAGACGCCCGGGAGCTTCTTGGCCTGCGCGATGGCGGCGGCATCGTCGGCGTGTGTCTTTTTCGGCGTCGCGGCGTGTGCGCCGACGCTGAGGGTGGGCAGGCCGAGCGCGAGGGCGCCAAGCATGCAGGTCATGCTGTTCGGCGTATTTCGGGGCGCGGCAGGGTGGAACTGGGAACGTGCGTGTTTACGGCTCTTGATGGCAGCCATGCGGAAAATCCTTGTTGTCGTGGCGACTCGCGCAGGAGATCGCCGCGCCCGCACGTTGGCATGCATGCGCACAAGCGCATCCGGCTGAAGCAGGCAGGTGATTGGTTTCGGGGCAGGGCAGCGGTCGGGCCGTCGCCTGCGTAAGCAAAATATAGTAGCAATGAGAATGATTCGCAACATTAATATGTGGTTGTGCGATAGGACGCAGGCTGCGCTGTGCGCGATTGCGCTCGGATGGCTGCGGCTACGGCGCATGTCTGGACACAAAAAAGGGCGCCGCACGAATGCGGCGCCCTGAGTGCATACCGTGGCGGAGTGCCACGGAACGCGGGTCTTACCAGATCTTCACGCGCTTGTCGGCCGGACGCACCATCTTGTCGCCGGGCTTGCACTGGAACGCCTTGGCGAAGGCCGGCATGTTGGACGGCGCACCGATGGCACGGAACTTCATCGGCGCATGCGGATCGGCGTTCAGCAGCACCATCTGGCGCTTCGGACGAATCTCGCCACGCCACACGCGGGCCCAGTTCAGGAAGAAGCGCTGGTCTTCGGTGTAGCCGTCGATCTTCTCGCTGGCTTCCTTCGGATGGTTCTTCATCGCCATCTGCAGGGCGTCGTAGGCGATGTTCAGGCCACCCAGATCGGCGATGTTCTCGCCCAGGGTCAGCTTGCCGTTGACGTGCAGTTTCGGGTGGTCCTTCAGCGGCACGTAGCCATCGAACTGCTGGACCAGCTTGTGGGTACGCGCGTCGAAGGCTTTGCGGTCGGCCTTGGTCCACCAGTTGTGCAGGTTGCCGCTGCCATCGAACTGGCTGCCCTGGTCGTCGAAGCCGTGGCTGGACTCGTGACCGATCACCGCGCCGATGCCGCCATAGTTGATCGCGTCGTCACCGTGCGCGTAGAAGAACGGCGGCTGCAGGATCGCGGCCGGGAAGTTGATCGTGTTGTCGGTCGGGTTGTAGTAGGCGTTGACCGTCTGCGGGGTCATGCCCCATTCCTTGCGGTCCGTGGGCTTGCCGATCTTGGCGATGTCGTAGTCGTAGTTGAACTTCTGCGCCGCCTCGAGGTTGGCGTAGTAGTTGTCCTTGGAGATCTTCAGGCCGTCCCAGCTGCGCCAGTTCTCGGGGTAGCCGATCTTGGGCAGGATCATGGACAGTTTCTGCAGCGCTTTCTGCTTGGTCTCAGGACTCATCCAGTCCAGGTTCTGGATGCGGTGCTTCAGGGCAGCCAGCACGTTGTGCACCAGCTGGTCGGCGCGCTCCTTGGCTTCCGGCGGGAAGTACTTCTTCACGTACAGCTGACCCAGGGCCTGACCCATGGAACCGTTGACCGCGCTCAGCGAGCGCTTCCACTGCGGACGCTGCTGCGGCTGGCCGCTGAGGGTCTTGCCGTAGAAGTCGAAACGGGCGTCGACGAACGGTTCGGACAGCGCGCTGGCGGCACCGGAGATGGCGTGCGCCTTCAGGTAGGCCTTCCACTCATTCATCGGGGCGGTGGCCAGCAGGTGATCGAATTCCTTGAAGAACTTCGGCTGGGACAGGGAGAAGCCCTTGTCGACGGTCACGCCCTGCGAGCTGAAGAAGGTGTTCCAGTTGAAGTGCGGCGTGACCTTGTTGGCTTCGGCCACGGACACGAAGTGGTACTGGTTCTTCGGGTTGCGCAGTTCGACGCGCGGCACCGAATGCTTGGCCAGGTCGGTCTCGAACTTCATCGCCAGTTCGGCCTGCTTCTTCGCCTCGGCCGGCTTGTCGCCGGTCAGTTCGAACAGCTTGCCCAGGTACTTGACGTAGGCTTCGCGGACGTCCTTGTGCTCGGACTTGGTGTAGTAGGCCGGTGTCGGCAGGCCCAGTCCGCTCTGGAAGGTGTATGCGATCTGCTGCTTGGCGTTCTTGAAGTCGGCGTCGGAGCCGAAGCTGAACACGCGGCCGTCACCCTTGGCGAAGGCCTTGTCCAGCCACGGCTGAAGATCCTTGCGCGACTGGATGGCGTCGATCGAGGCCAGGTCTGGCTTGATCGGATCGAAGCCGGCCTTGTTGCGCGCGTCCATGTTCATGGCCGAGCTGTACAGCCAGCCGATCTTCTGCTCGATGGAACCGGCCGGCGCGCTGTCGGCATTCTTGGCGGCGTCGTCGACCAGCTGGTGCTGGTCTTTCAGGCTCTTCTCGCGCAGTTCGTTGAACGAACCCCAGGAGGTCTGGTCGGCCGGGATCGGGTTGGCCTTCACCCACTTCGCGTTGACGAAGCCGTTGAAATCGGTGCAGGCGTTGATGTTCTTGTCCAGGTCCGCGATGTTGAATACCGGGGCGGTGGAGGCGCTGGCGGGCGCGTTGGACATCATCGCAGCGGTCGAGGCCTTGGCGGGCGCGGCGTTCTTGGCGCTGTCGTCGCCGCCCTTGCTGCAGGCGGTGGCGGCCAGCGTCAGGCTCACGGCCAGCGCCAGCGGTTTCAGCATGTGCTTGTTCATCTAGGGGTTCTCCTCCGGATCAATGCGGGTAGGACAGTCGAGGGTGAATGCGGTGCGCAATGCCCCCGCAATGGCACGCATTCCTGTTGTCCAGACTAGGGCAAAAGTCACGTGAGCATACAGTGTCGAAGGTCAGGGGTGCACGGCGCGCGGCCGTCGTTTCAGGCCTCAGGAAACGCTTGGCGGAACGGTGCTTCGGGCCTTCTTCTGTGCATCCGAGAGACCCGGCAGCGTGTCCGGCGCGACGGCGCCGCCGGAGATGATGAAGGCCATGGCCTGATCCATGGTCCAGTCGGTCGGCGTGAGCTGGTCGACGGGCACGACTTCGAGGTAGCCGCCGGTGGGATTGGGCGTGGTCGGGATGTATACCGCTGCCATTTCGCGATTGCTGCCTTCCTCGCGCATGACTCGGGTGACGAAACCCACCACTTTCATGCCTTCGCGCGGGAAATCCACCAGCACCACGCGCTGCACCTGGTCCGGGCGCGTCTGCAGAACGTTCATCAGCTTCTTGGTGCCGCCGTAGATGGTCTGCACCAGGGGAATGCGTTCGAGCAGGGTGTCGAAGGCGCTGAGCATGCGCTGGCCGATCACGCGGCTGGCCAGCAAGCCGAGTAGATACAGGGAGACGACCGTGAGCAGCAGAGCGAGGATGTTCAGTATCCAGCGCACGTTCAGCGCCTGCGCGAGATGCGGTGCGACCAGGCCCACCGCATTGAGCACAGCATTGACCAGCGGTGTGCCGAGGCTGGCCAGCAGGCCCAGCACGAACGAGAACACCAGCCAGGTCACCCACAGCGGCAGGAAGGTCAGCAGACCGGTCAGCAGATAGCGTTTGAAGCGCAGCGGACGCATCTTCGGCACTCGGCACGAGGGTGGTCCATTGTAGGCATATCAGCGACGCTTGCAGGAGCATGCCTGAGTGCCCGGACAGTGTGCGCGAAGCGGTCGCATGCGGCGTACTTCAAGGCTGGTCGGGTGTCGTCGCGTCCGATGCGGCTCGGCGCGCGTGCGGTTTGCGGCGAACGTACAGTTGCTTGCGCACCCGCGCCACCAGTTCGCCATCGTTGTCCGTGACGTCCACTTCGAACCATCGCAGCACCTTGCCACCGTCCGCGGCTTCGGCACGCAATGCCTCGACGGTGTCCGGGAGCAGCTGGAAATGGGCATGCACGTCGCTGCGGCCCGGGGCGATGAATTCGATGGCGCCGGCCTTGTCCCACACGTAGTAGTCGCGGCCCAGGCGGTGCATCGTCAGCAGCATCCAGAACGGATCGGTCATGGCGAACAGGTTGCCGCCGAACTGGGTGCCGACATAGTTGCGGTTCCACGGACGCAGTTTCAGCGTGACCCGAGCCTCGCTCCAGTCTTCGCTCACTTCGCGCACACGGATGCCGTTGAACAGGAACGGGGGCCAGAAGTTGAGCAGGTGACGAAGAGTGCGGGCGCGCATGCGGATCGATCAGGCGTAAAGGAATGCTCACCATACCCTTGCGTATGGTTTCTTGTCACCTTGGCTTCGATCTGTGCGAAGGGGCTGGCTGGATGGCATGGAGTCATCACGCGCCGTGCCTGTGCGCGGCGCGTGCGGGCGTGAGGCTTCAGAACAGGATCGAAGCCATGCGCCGGCGATAGTCGCCGACCAGTGCGCTGTCCTCGAGAATCTGGAACGCGGCCAGCAGACGCTGGCGTGCCAGACCCTCGTTCCAGTCGCGCTGATGCCGAAGGATGTGCAGAAACTGGTCGAGCCCTTCGGCCGGCGCGTCGCCCAGCGTCAGGCGTACGCCCAGCAGGTCGCGTGCCGACCAGTCCTCGGGATCGGCTTCGATGCGCTGGCGCAGGGCGTCGGCATCCGGGGCGTCGTCGAGAGCCTCGGCCAACTGCAACTGGCCACGAAGCCGGGCAGTGCGGTCGTCGGTGGCGAGGTTGGCGGGCAGGGCGTCGAGCGCGGCACGCGCCGCGTCGAAATCGCCGGCGCGCAGCTGCGCCAGGGCGAGATCGAGCTTCAGGCTCTCGTCGTCGGGACGCGCGGCCATTTCGGCACGGATGCGCTGCACGGCGTCGGCGGCGGATTCGGTTGTGCTCTCCGGCGCGTCGCTATCCAAGTCATCCGGGGTCTCGATTAGCGAGGCCGGCTCGACATGCTTGGACAGGAATTCGCGCAGCTGGCCTTCCGGCAGCGCCCCGGCGAAACCGTCGACCGGGCGACCGTCCTGGATCAACGCCACGGTCGGCACGCTGCGGATGCCGAACATGGCCGCCAGTTCCTGGTTGGCGTCGACGTCGATCTTGGCCAGCCGGAAGGCGCCGTTGTATTCGGCGGCGAGTTTCTCCAGCAACGGCCCCAGCGCCTTGCACGGGCCGCACCAGGTGGCCCAGAAGTCGATCAGGATCGGTGTCTGCGAGGATGCCTGCAGGACTTCGGTCTCGAAATTGTCTGGGGTGACGTCGAAAACGTGTGCGTTCGTGCTCACGGGAGCTCCGGGAGAATGGGATGAGCCAACAGATCGGGGCGAAAATGGCCTACATCAAGGTAACGCATCGGCGGATGGCGATGCATACGCCATGTGTTCAGCGCAGCGCGCATGCGCTTGTTGGATAATCGCGGCATGGATTCGGCCGTTCACACACTGGTGATCTGCGAGCATTGCGATGCCGTGCACCGCAAGCACGATCTCGAGCGGGGCGAGGTCGCGCGCTGCGTGCGCTGCCAGGCGGTGCTGTATCGCCGGCCATGGCTGAGTCTGGACAGCATGTTCGCGCTGGCGCTGGCGGCGGCGATCACGTTCCTGATCGCCAACATCTGGCCGATCGTGACCCTGGAGCTGAACGGGCATACCAGTTCGGCCACGCTGTGGAAGGCCATCATCACGACCTGGCACGACGGCATCGGCGTGGTGTCGGTGCTGGCCGCGCTGATGCTGTTCTTCTTTCCGATGATGCAGGTGCTGCTGTTCGCCTGGGTGCTGGGCTTCCTCCGTGTGGGACGGCGTCCGCCGGGTTTCATCCACATCATGCGCATGCTGCATGCGATTCGCCCGTGGAGCATGATCGAGGTGTTCATGCTGGGAACGCTGGTCGCCGTGGTGAAAGTGGGCGACATCTTCGAGGTGGTCCTGCAGCCGGGTATCTGGGCATTCGCGGCCCTGACGGTGCTCCTGGCGCTGGTCGCGTCGTTCGACGTGCGCCGCATCTGGGTGCTGAAACGGGAGTGCTGCGGATGAGCGAGGCGCACATTCCCACGGCCGGCGAGCTGGGCATCATCGCCTGCCACTGTTGCGGGCAGCTCTGCCAGCACGTGCATGGAGACATCTGCTGCGCGCGGTGCGGCGCGCGCCTGCATCGGCGCAAGCCGAACAGCCTGGCGCGCTGCTGGGCGCTACTGATCGCGGCGATGATCCTCTACATTCCGGCCAACGTGCTGCCGATCATGCTCACCGGCTCGCTGTTCGGGAAAGAGAGCAACACCATTCTCAGCGGTGTGGCCGAACTGTGGCGCGCCGGGTCATGGGATCTGGCGGTGATCGTGTTCGTGGCCTCGATTATGGTGCCGTTGCTGAAGTTCGCCGCACTGCTGGTGTTGCTGATCAGCGTGCAGCGCCGCAAGGCCTGGCGCACGCGCGGGCGGGCGCATCTGTTCCGGCTGGTCGAGGGCATCGGATACTGGTCGATGCTGGACGTGTTCGTGGTCACGCTGCTGGTGGCGCTGGTGCGCTTCCAGCTGACCCAGGTCGACCCGGGGCCGGGCGTGGTGTACTTCGGCTTGGTGGTTGTGCTTACCATGCTGGCCTCGATGAGTTTCGACCCGCGGTTGATCTGGGACCACGCCGTGACCGAAGACGAAAAGAAATCACAGGAAGCCGAGCATGACCGAGCGTGAGCCGTACGGGGACTCCGAGCATCTGCCGTCCCCGGAAATCGCCCGGCGTCGGCGCTGGCAGCTGCCGCTGATCTGGCTGGTGCCGGTGGTGGCCGCGGTGATCGGTCTGTCGCTGGTGGTGCACGCCTACTTGTCGGAAGGTCCGGCGATCACCATCAGCTTCAAGACCGCCGAGGGCATCGAACCCGGCAAGACCGAGGTCAAGTTCAAGAATGTGGTGATCGGCAAGGTCCACACCGTGACGCTAAGCCAGGACCGCAGCACCGTCCTGGTGCACGTGGATCTGGAAAAGCGCTACGACTATTTCGCCAGCGAAGGCAGCCGCTTCTGGGTGGTCCGGCCGCGGGTCGGGCTGGGCGGCGTGTCTGGATTGAGCACGCTGCTGTCCGGTGCCTACATCGGCGCCGACACCGAAAATGGCAAGCGGCACGACGATCGCCGGAGATTCAAGGGGCTGGAGACGCCGCCGCCGCTGACGCACGGCGAGCCGGGCAGCACGTTCACGCTGAACAGCGACGATCTGGGGTCGCTGGACATCGGTTCGCCGGTGTACTTCCGACGCATCCAGGTCGGACGGGTGGTCAGCTACCGCCTCGACGAGGACGGCAAGGGTGTGCAGCTGCAGGTGTTCATC
Source organism: Oleiagrimonas citrea (assembly GCF_012395255.1). Taxonomy (GTDB): domain Bacteria; phylum Pseudomonadota; class Gammaproteobacteria; order Xanthomonadales; family Rhodanobacteraceae; genus Oleiagrimonas; species Oleiagrimonas citrea. Next base: position 730,017 of record NZ_JAAZQD010000001.1, on the reverse strand, counting down.
GATGCGCCGTACGATCGCTACGTGAGCAAAGAGAGCCGTTTCTGGAACGCCAGCGGCGTCAACGTCGCCGTCGATGCGGGCGGGCTGAAGGTCAACACCGAGTCCCTGGCCACGGTGGTCGCCGGCGGCATCGCCTTCCAGGCGCCGGGGTACATCCGCCACAGCGAACGTGCCGTGGCGGGAACCCGCTTCGAATTGTTCGACACGCGTGACAAGGCGATGCAGCCGCCGGACGGACCTCCGCTGTGGCTGCACATGCGCTTCCACCAGTCGGTGCGCGGCCTGTCCAAGGGAGCGCCGGTCGATTTCGAGGGGATTTCGCTCGGTGAGGTCAAGCGCATCAGCGTCGAATACGATCCGGTGAAGAAGCGCTTCCCGGTCGATGTCACGGCGGTGATCTATCCGCAGCGTCTGGGCCGCGCCCACGAGCAGTTCGCCAAGCGCATCGGCGATGCGTACGAGAAGAATCCCGGGCTGGGGCTGGCGGTGTTGGTCAAGCACGGACTGCGCGCGCAGCTGCGCAGCGGCAATCTGCTCACCGGGCAGCTCTACGTGGCGCTGGACTTCTTCCCCAACGAGGCGCGCAAGGTGCTCGATCCGAAGCAGCGGCCGCTGCGCGTGCCCACGGTGCCGGGCAGCTTCGACCGCATCCAGGAGCAGGTCGCGCACATCGCCGATCGCCTGGACAAGGTGCCGTTCGATCGCATCGGTCAGCATCTGGATCAGAGCCTGCAGGGCATCGATGCGCTGCTGAAGCAGTTCAACGGCAAGCTGGCGCCGCAGGCGAGCGAGACGCTGAAGCAGGCGCAGACCACACTGCGTTCGCTGGATGGAAGCTTGTCCGGCGATTCGCCGCTGCAGCAGAACTTGGGCCAGACCCTGCTGCAGGTGCAGCGCGCGGCGCGCTCGCTGCGCGTGCTGACCGACTACCTGGGGCGTCACCCCGAGGCGCTGCTGCGCGGCAAGCGCAATAACGCGCCGCCGCCGGAAGCGCCGCCCGCGCCGACGAATCTGGCGCCGACGAACAAGGAGAAACAGCCATGAGTCTGCGCATGCGCCATTTGCCCGGTGTCGCCGTGCTGCTGCTTCTGACGGCATGCGCCTCGGCGCCGACGCAGTTCTACACGCTGGTGCCGCAGACGACGGCGAAGTCCGTCGTTACGCCTGCGGACTACCGGATCGCCGTGCTGCCGGTCACCATTCCGGCCCAGATCGACCAGCCGCAGATGGTGGTGCGGCAGAGTGATGATCGGGTAGCCCTGCTCGAGGGTGAGCAGTGGATCGGTCCGCTGGGCGATCAGATTCGCACGGCGGTCTCCGATCGGTTGGCGCGCGATCTCGATGCTGTGGACGTCTACGGTCTGCCGCAGGCGGATACCGGCAAGGTCTACCGCATCAAGTTGGATGTGCGCCGTTTCGAGTCCGTGGTCGGGCGGTACGCCCAGATCGACGCTGCCTGGAGCGTGCGCGAACGCGGTGGGCACGGCGAAACGCTCAGCTGCAGCAGCTCGCTGAAGGAGCCGGTCGCCGACGGCTACGCCGCGCTGGTGCATGGCCACCAGCAGGCCTTGGCGGCCCTGTCCGACCGCATCGCCGGTGCCGTGCGCGCACTGGCCGCGGGCGGCGTGCCGGATTGTCCGCAGTAACGCGCTTGCCGCCGTGATCCCGGGACGCGAACCGCGCACCTGATTCCGGGTTCCGAGGGCGTGCCGAAAAGCGCATGGCGAGGCGCTGCGCGCACCGACAGGCTTGGCGCTCCCTGGGCGCTGCGGTACGCTGCACGGTCCTGTCGCAGTCCGCTGCGCGCCGCCTTTTTCGAAGATCAACGGTATGTCCGACACCTACGAACCGCAGGCGGTGGAAACCGCCGCTCAGGACTTCTGGAACCGCACGCACGCCTTCGAGGTGAGCGAGGACGCCTCGAAAGAGAAGTTCTACTGCCTCTCGATGCTGCCGTATCCGTCCGGTGCGCTGCACATGGGGCATGTGCGCAACTACACCATCGGCGACGTCATCAGTCGCTTCCAGCGCATGCAGGGCCGCAACGTGCTGCAGCCGATGGGCTGGGACGCGTTCGGACTGCCGGCCGAGAACGCCGCGATCAAGCACAAGACCGCGCCGGCGAAATGGACCCGTTCCAACATTGCCCACATGAAGGGGCAGTTCGCACGCATGGGCTTTGCCTACGACTGGTCGCGCGAGTTCGCCACCTGCGATCCGGACTACTATGTGCACGAGCAGCGCATGTTCGTGCGCCTGTTCGAGAAGGGTCTGGCCTACCGCAAGAATTCGGTGGTGAACTGGGACCCGGTCGATCAGACCGTGCTGGCCAACGAGCAGGTCATCGACGGCCGCGGCTGGCGCACCGGCGCGCTGGTCGAGAAGCGCGAGATTCCGCAGTGGTTCCTGAAGATCACCGACTACGCGCAGGAGTTGCTGGACGGCCTGGACACGCTGGAAGGCTGGCCGGATGCGGTCAAGACCATGCAGCGCAACTGGATTGGCCGCTCCGAGGGGCTGGAGATCCGTTTCGACGTGGCCGGCGGCGACGACTCCCTGACCGTCTTCACCACGCGCCCCGACACCTTGATGGGCGCGACCTACGTCGCCGTCGCCGCCGAGCATCCGCTGGCGATGCAGGCGGCGAAGGACAACGCCAAGCTGGCCGAATTCATCGAGACCTGCCGCCAGGGCGGCACGTCCGAGGCCGAGCTGGAGACGCAGGAAAAGCGCGGTATGGATACCGGCCTGGAGGTCGTGCATCCGCTGACCGGCGAGAAGCTGCCGGTCTGGGTCGCCAACTTCGTGCTGATGGGCTACGGCACCGGCGCGGTGATGGCGGTGCCCGGTCATGACGAACGCGATCACGAGTTCGCGCAGCAGTACGGGCTGCCGATCAAGATGGTGGTGGTCGACGGCGGCGTGGTCGACGCCCTGAAGGAACTCCAGCACGATCTGGCCGCCGGCGTCGGCGCCGATCCGTTGCGCAATGCCCTGCGCGGCACCCACACCGATGCCTACGACGCCAGCACTGCCGTGCGCGTGGTGGAAGCGTTCGAGCATCGCGTGCTCGAGGTCGAGGCGTTCACCGAGCACGGCACGCTGGTCAACTCCGGCGATTTCGATGGACTGAATTTCCAGGGCGCCTTCGACGCCATCGCGGCGAAACTGGAAGCCGACGGCCGCGGTGCGCGCAAGGTCAACTGGCGTCTGCGCGATTGGGGCGTCAGTCGCCAGCGCTACTGGGGCTGCCCGATTCCTATCGTGTACTGCCCAACTTGCGACGCGGTTCCGGTGCCCGAAGACCAGTTGCCGGTGCGGTTGCCGGAAGATGTCGCCTTCACCGGCGTGAAGTCGCCGATCAAGTCCGATCCGGACTGGCGCAAGACGACGTGCCCGAAGTGCGGTGGTCCGGCCGAGCGCGAGACCGACACGTTCGACACCTTCATGGAATCGAGCTGGTACTACGCGCGCTACACCAGTCCGGGCGCTGCCACCCAGGTCGACGAGCGCGCCGATTACTGGCTGCCGGTGGATCAGTACATCGGCGGCATCGAGCACGCCATTCTGCATCTGCTGTACTTCCGCTTCTATCACAAGCTGATGCGCGACACCGGGCTGGTGCATTCGGACGAGCCGGCCAAGCGGTTGCTGTGCCAGGGCATGGTTGTCGCCGAGACGTTCTGTCGCGAGCAGGACGACGGTTCGAAGCTGTGGTTCAACCCGGCCGAGGTCGAAGTGCAGCGCGATGAGAAGGGCCACGTCAGTGGCGCGGTGCTGAAAAGCGACGGCGAGCCGGTGACCATCGGCGGCATCGAGAAGATGTCGAAGTCGAAGAACAACGGCGTCGATCCGCAGGTGATGATCGACAAGTACGGCGCCGACACCGTGCGCCTGTTCTCGATGTTCGCCGCGCCGCCGGAGCAGTCGCTGGAGTGGAACGAGGCCGGCGTCGAGGGCATGGCACGCTTCCTGCGCCGGTTCTGGCGCGAGGTCGCGGCGCATGCCGGGCAGGGCGCCGCGGTGGCCGTTGATCCGGTATCGCTGGATCGCGCGCAGAAGGAACTCCGCCGCCTGACGCACGAGACCATCCGCAAGGTCGGCGACGACTACGGTCGCCGCCAGAGCTTCAACACGGCCATTGCCGCGCTGATGGAACTGCTCAACCACGTCAACAAGTTTGGTGACGACAGCGAGCAGGGACGCGCCGTGCGCGGCGAGGCGCTGCAGGCGATGGTGCTGCTGCTCAATCCGATTACGCCGCACACCAGTCATGCGCTGTGGCAGCTGCTGGGGCATCCGGAATCGCTGATCGAGGATCAGCCCTGGCCGCAGGTCGACGAGGACGCGCTCAAGCGCGATGCCGTGACGCTGGCGGTGCAGGTCAACGGCAAGCTGCGCGGCACGATCGACGTGGCGGTGGATGCGTCGCGCGAAGACATCGAGCGACTGGCGCAGGACCTGCCGGGTGTGCAAGCCTTCACTGAGGGCAAGACCGTGCGCAAGGTGATCGTCGTGCCCGGCAAGATCGTCAACATCGTGGTGGGCTGAAGATGGATAAGCGCTGGTTGCGTGTTTCCCTGTGTGCCGGAGTATTGCTCCTGCTGAGTGCGTGCGGTTTCCATCTGCGCCGCGGCGCGCAGCTGCCGCCGGGCATGGACAAGATCCACTTGACCGTGAACGGCAGCGGTGACCTGCAGCGCGAACTGGCGCGCACACTGGAGAGCGCGGGGGCGACGCTGGTCGACGAGTCCGGCCCCGGCGTGGCCGAATTCCGGGTGCCGGTCGCGCGTTTTCGCCGCAATGCGCTGACGTTCACGGGCCGAGCGCGCGTGGGCGAGTACGCCGTGCGCTACGAGGTGCGTTTCAATGTAACTGACAGCCAGGGCAGGGTGCTGGTGCCGCTGCAGACGATCCGGCTCTCGCGCGAGTTCACCTACGATGCGAGACAGCCGATCGGGACCGAGGCGCAGACCGAGGAGATACGCAGCAGTCTGGTCAGCGACGCCGTGCAGGCCGTGCAGTTCCATCTGCGCGCCGCGGCTGAGCGCGCGACCGCTGCCGTCCCTGCCGCGTCGGCGTCGGCCATGCCGGCCGGCGCGGCGTCCGCCGTGAACTGATTCCGCACCGCATGCCCGTACCCGCCGCCCGCTGGCCGCAACAGCTCAAGGCCGACACCCTGCAGCCGGTCTACCTGCTGGTGGGCGAAGAGATGTTGGTGCTGGAAGCGGCTGATGCGCTGCGCGCCCGGGCGCGTGAACTCGGCTACACGGAACGGGAAGTGCTGAGCGTCGAGTCCGGGTTCGACTGGGACGATCTGGCACGCGCCGGAGCCGGCATGTCGCTGTTTGCCAGTCGACGCATGCTCGACCTGCGTCTGCCCACCGGCAAGCCCGGACGCGACGGCAGCAAGGCGCTGACCGCCTATTGCGAAAACCCTCCGCCGGACACGGTGCTGCTGGTGACCTGCGTGACCTGGTCGAAGAAGCACGAGGGTGCGTGGAGCAAGGCGCTGGACAAGGCTGGCGTGCAGGTCGTGTTCTGGCCGCCGCGGCCGCACGAGATGCCGGCCTGGATCGGCGCGCGCCTGGCGCGGCACGGCATTCAGGCCGAAACGGCGGCACTGTCCCTGTTGGCCGAGCGCGTCGAGGGCAATCTGCTTGCCGCGGCGCAGGAGGTCGACAAACTGGCGCTGCTGCACAGCGGTGGGCGCATGGATGCCGCGACCATGGAGAGTCTGGTTGCCGACAGCGCGCGCTACGATATCTTCCGGCTCAGCGATGCCGCCTTCGGCGGCGATGCGGCCCGAGCGCTGCGCGTGATGCGCGGACTGCAGGCCGAGGGCGAGGAGCTGATTCCGATGCTGGGCTGGCTGGTCAGCCAGCTGCAGATCGCATTGCGGTTGGCTACGGCCCCGGATTTTGCCGCGCAGGCTCGCGCCGAGCGTCTGTGGCAGGCGCGCGAACAGCTATTCCGACAGGCGCTTCGGCGTGCTCCACGCGAGCACTGGCAGGCTTGCCTGGCCCAGGCGGCCCGGATCGACCGCATGACCAAGGGGCGCGAGGGTGGCGACCCGTGGCGCGAGATGCAGCGGCTGGTCGCGCGCATCGCCGATCCGCGCGGTGCGCGAGCGCTGGCGAGCGCATGAAGCCGGTCGCGATCTTCGGCGGCACCTTCGATCCGGTGCATCTGGGTCACCTGCGTGCGGCGTGGGAAGCGGCCGAGTACCTGGATGCCGACGTGCGCATGATGCCGGCGCGGGTACCTCCGCATCGTCCCCCGACCCGCGCCAGTGCCGCACAGCGCGAGGCCTTGCTGCGCGCCGCGCTGGAAGGTCAGGACCGGCTGCACATCGATACGCGCGAATTGCTGCGCGAGGGGCCGTCCTACAGTGTCGATACCTTGCGTGATCTGCGCGCCGAGCTGGGCGCGCAGCGGTCGCTGGTGTTGCTGGTGGGGGCCGATGCCTTCGCCGGACTGGACCGCTGGGACCGCTGGAAGCAGCTGTTCGAGCTGGCGCATATCGGCGTCCTGACGCGTCCGGGCCTGCGTTCCGAGCACAGCGCGGCGCTGCGCGAGGCCGTGGAGCCGCGACGCATTGAGGACTGCGAACGTCTGCGTGGCGCTCCGCAGGGCTTCGTGATTGACGTGCCCGTAACCGCGCTGGACATCTCCGCCAGCGCCATTCGCGCACAACTGGCCGCCGGTCGCGTGCCGCGCTATCTGCTGCCGGAAGCGCTGCTGCGCGATCCGGCGCTCCTGAACGTCTATCGCGACTGAAACACGGTTGTCCGCGGCTGGCGGTATACTGCGGGCGAACGCGCCGGCCGGCGCGTCTGACCGAGGTGTAAACCACTTGTCTGCAAGCCAACCATCCGCTCAAGCCACCGTTTCCGCCCACCCCTCCGATCAGCTGCTGCGCAACCGCGTCGTTGCCGCGCTGGAGGATCTCAAGGCCAAGGATGTCGTCGAGATCGACGTTCGCGGCAAGACCTCCATCGCCGACCTGCTGATCATCGCTTCCGGCACGTCCAGCCGGCACGTCAAGTCCATCGCCGATGAAGTGGTCAAGTTCGCCAAGCAGGCGGGCGTGCTGCCGCTCGGCGTGGAAGGACAGGACGAAGCCGAATGGGTGCTGGTCGATCTGGGCGACATCATCATCCACGTCATGCTGCCGCGCATCCGCGAATTCTACGGGCTGGAACGCCTGTGGACGGTCGGTGACGGCCTCGAGGATGACGACGAAGCGCCCGAGGCGCAGCGCCAGGCCGACTGAGCGAAGAGGCACGTGCGGCGCGGTGCGCCGCACGTGCGCGAACGGCTGCGGCGCGCGCTGCCGCGGTCCCGGAGCGGATGCCTGGCATTCGCTCCGCCGTCTTGACCCGCATTCCGGGACGCGCCCATGCATACACGCATCATTTCCGTCGGCGAGCGCATGCCCTCATGGGTGAGCGAGGGATTTGCCGAATACGCCAAGCGGCTCTCGCGCGAGCTACCCCTGGAGCTGGTCGAGATCCGGCCTGGCGCGCGTGGCAAGGGGCGCGACGTGCAGCGGGCCATGGAGGACGAGGCCAAGGCGGTGCTGGCGGCGTTGCCGCGCGACACGCATGTGGTGGCTCTCGACGGGCGCGGAAAGGTCTGGTCCAGCGAGCAGCTGGCCGAGCGCCTGGCGGACTGGCGCATGAGCGGACGCGATCTGGCGTTCCTGATCGGCGGCCCCGACGGCCATGCCCCGGCGGTGCTGGAGCGTGCCGACCAGCGTTGGTCGCTGGGAGCGTTGACGTTGCCGCACATGCTGGTGCGGCTGGTGCTGGTTGAACAGCTCTATCGGGCGGCGATGATCGCTGCAGGGCACCCGTATCATCGCGCCTGATCGATTAGGACGGCCGGGTGGGCGTCAGTGCTCGCGAGTGCGTCGCAGCAACAGGGCGAGCAATGCCGCACCGCACAGAAGCTTGACCAGGACAATCAGTCCGAGGCCGCTCTCATAGCCGAACACGAACGCGCCGGAATCGTGTGTCTGTGCCGCGGCCAGCGCGTGGATCTTCGCCGTGGTGGCGCCGTCGAGCAGGCCGACAAGGTTCTGGGCGGTGGACAGGATCAGCAGTGCACCGCTGACTCCCAGGACGGTTTTTTCCGGAATGCGCATCCCCAATGACCTCTTTTCACTCCCCAGCCTGAAGATTAGCAGTTCTTTCTGGTGTGCATGCGCCGCGCTCAGTATGCTGACCGGATGCTTTATCTGGCTTCCCAATCACCGCGTCGACGGCAGCTGCTCGAACAGATCGGCGCGACGTTCCGCGTTGTCCGGGTCGATGTGCCCGAAGTGCGCGCCGATCATGAGTCACCCGAGGACTACGTGCGCCGTGTGGCGCGCGACAAGGCCTGCGCGGGGCGGGATGCACTCGATGAGGACGATGCCTGGGTGCTGGGCTCGGATACCGAGGTCGTGCTCGGCGATGAGGTGTTCGGGAAGCCCGAGACGCCTGCGCAGGCGTGCGGCATGCTGAAGCGACTGGCCGGCGTCACGCATCGCGTGATTTCCAGTGTCTGGCTGGTGCACGCCGAGCGCGAGGAATCGGCGACCTGTATCTCTCATGTGCGACTGGCGAGCATGTCCGAAAAGGAGATCGATGCCTACGTCGAGACCGGTGAATCTTTCGGTAAAGCAGGTGGTTACGCCATTCAGGGGCGTGCTGCGGCCTATGTTGAATATCTCTCCGGAAGCTATTCGGCGGTGATGGGTCTACCGCTGCACGAAACAGCGGTGATGTTGAGTGCGGCGGGCCTGTGGGCGTCTGGACGTGCATGAGCGCAGCGTCGGAACCGTATTCCGCGAAAGGGGTCTGAATAGGTATCGCAGGCATCATCGGAGGCGGGACGTGCGTTGTTTCGCGGTCTCGGCCCGCGAAGGCGCGCATGCGTCGACAGGTTCCATATGCACCGGCTATAACGATGCATCACGGAGGGAGTTGAGTCGGTGAGTGAAGAGATTCTGATCAACGTAACGCCCCGGGAGACCCGGGTGGCGGTGGTCGAAAACGGCATGATGCAGGAGGTGTACCTGGAGCGCGCGTCGCGCCGCGGGTATGTCGGCAATGTCTACAAGGGGCGCGTGCAGCGCGTCATGCCCGGCATGCAGGCGGCGTTTGTCGACATCGGGCTGGAGCGGGCGGCATTCCTGCACGCTTCGGACATTGTGCGTCCGGCGGTTTCTGCCGGAAATGGCAACGGTGACGGCGCGCCTGCGCAGAGCAACGGCAACGGCGGCACGCCGCCCATTTCCGGTCTGGTTCACGAGGGCCAGGAGATCGTGGTGCAGGTCATCCGCGATCCCATCAGCAGCAAGGGCGCGCGTCTTTCCGCGCACCTTTCGATTCCCTCGCGCTATCTGGTGTTGCTGCCCTATGCCAAGACCCTGGGCGTGTCGGTGCGCATCGAGGACGAGGACGAACGGCAACGCCTGAAGGAGACTCTCGGCAGCCTGATCGGCGAAGATCCGCTGGGCTACATCGTGCGCACCAATGCCGAGGGCCAGTCCGCGACCGCGTTGGCCTTTGACGTGACCTACCTGGGCAAGGTCTGGCGTGTGGTGCAGGAGAACATCGCCAGCAGCAAGGTTGGTGAGCGCGTCTACGAGGAGCTCTCGCTGCCGCTGCGCGCGTTGCGCGACCTGCTGCACGAGGGCATCGAGAAGGTGCGCGTGGATTCGCGCGAGACCTACGACAAGGTCTGCAAGTTCGTGCACAAGTTCATGCCCGAACTGGACGAGCGCATCGAACACTACGACGGCGAACGGCCGATCTTCGACCTGTACGGTGCCGAGGACGAGATCCAGCGCGCTCTGCGTCGCGAGGTGCCGCTGAAGTCCGGCGGTCACCTGGTGGTCGACCAGACCGAGGCGATGACCACCATTGACGTCAACACCGGTGCCTACCTCGGTTCGCGCAATCTGGAAGAGACGGTCTACCGCACCAACCTGGAAGCCGCGCAGGCGGCGGCGCGCCAGCTGCGGCTGCGCAATCTTGGCGGCATCATCATCATCGACTTCATCGACATGGTCGACGAGGAGCACAAGCGACAGGTACTGCGCACGCTGGAGAAGGCGCTGGCGCGCGATCACGCCAAGACCACGGTGTATCCGATGTCGGCGCTGGGTCTGGTGGAGATGACGCGCAAGCGCACCACCAAGAGCCTGGAATACCAGCTGTGCGAACCGTGTCCTGTCTGCAATGGCCGTGGCACGTTGAAGACGCCGGAGACGGTGACCTACGAGATCTTCCGCGAGATCACCCGCGCCGTGCGCCAGTTTGATGCCGAGAAACTGATGGTGCTGGCCAGTCCGGTCGTGGTCGACCGCATTCTGGAAGAAGAGTCGGTCGGCGTCGCCGAGCTGGAAGAGTTCATCGGCAAGACGATCACTTTCCAGGCCGAGGATCACTACGCGCAGGAACGGTTCGATGTGGTTCTGCTCTGAGCGCTCGCCAGTGCATCCGTGCCCGAAACGGCAGGTAGGTGCACGGTGAACAAGACCTGGCGGCAACGCTTGCGCCGGCTGCGTTTCGTGATCGGAGGTCTGATCTGTATCGGGCTGATCGCACTGGCTGTGCTGATCGGGTTGGTGCAGGTGCTGCTGCCGCTGGCGGCGCGGTACCCGGACCGGGTGGCCACGATGCTGAGCGAACGGCTGCACCAGCCGGTGCGGTTCGCCTCGATGGAGGGGCACTGGCAGGCCTCCGGCCCTCTTCTGGTGCTGCACGATGTGCGTATCGGCGGTCGCCATGGCGTGCCGCTGCGCCTGCCCGTCGCCGATGTGAAACTGGATTTCGGCGCCTTGCTGATTCCCGGTCGCCGTCTGGTCAACCTGCGGCTGGTCGATGTGCGGTTGGATCTGAACCGCGGCGCGGATGGCGTCTGGAGCGTAGCGGGTTTCGGCTCCGCCGAAGGCGCCGGTGCGCAGCAGAAGCTCGATCTCGGGCAGCTGCCGGGCAGTCTGTCGCTGGATCGCCTGCAGATGAATATCCACGATGCGCGTACGCAGCGCGACTGGCATCTGCGGTCGGACGCACTGCGGGTCAGCAACAACGGGCAGTCGCTGCGTTTCGCCGGACGGGTGCGGCGCCTCGGCGTCGGGTCCGGGCTGGGCGTGGTCGGGCGCATGGATCTCGATGCGGACAGCGGCACGGTTTATGTCGGCGGTGACAAGGTCGATCTGGGCTCGCTGATGTCCGGCGTGGAGGTCGGCGGTTACGGTGTGAGCGCCGGTCGCGGCAGCTTGCAGTTTTGGTTGCAGTGGAAGCATGCGCGTGTCGTGTCGCAGACCGCGCGTGTGAATCTGCGCGGTCTGGACATGCACGGTCCGGCGGGGCGCACGCGGCTGGCGCACGTGCAGGGATTGTTCGGCTTCGACCGCGACGCCGACGGCATGCGCATCCGCTATGCCGGGGCGGATGATGCGGCAGCACGCATTCTGGTGGACGGAACCGGCTCGGCGCGCACGGTACGTGCGCGAGCGCAGAAGCTCGAGTTGGCGACCCTGCTGCCGCTGGTCGCGCAAGTGCCATCCTTGCCGCCCTCGCTGGCGAAGTGGTTGCTTGCCGCGCACCCGGCCGGCATGGTCGACGCGGCGACGCTGCGCTGGACGGCCGGTGGCGGGATCCAGGCCGTCGATGCGGGTTTCTCGGCATTGACGCTGGCTCCGGGGGGCGGCAAGCCGGGCATCGGCCCCTTGCGCGGACGGCTGTTCGGTGACGCGGAGGCGCTGCTGCTCGAGCTTCCGGCGCAGCATGCCACGCTGCGCATGCCGGGAACCTTCCGCAAACCGATCGATTTCCAGCGGTTGCAGGGCGATGTGGCGATCTGGCGCAGCGAACGCGCCTGGCACGTGGGGACGGGCAAGTTCACGTTCGCTGGGCCGGGGTTCGGGGGGCAGGCGCGCGGCGAGGTGCAGATCCCGCATGCGGGCGGCAAACCGTTCGTGGATCTGTATGTGGCGCTGGGCAAGACCGCCATCCCGGCCGCCAAGCAGTTCTGGCCGGTCAACGCGATGCCGGCGGGCACCGTGAAGTGGCTGGATAGCTCGCTGGTTTCCGGGCAGCTGACGCATGCCGAGGCGGTTCTTCGCGGTGATCTGAAGGACTGGCCCTTCCATCATCACGAAGGGCGCTTCGAGGCGCGCGGCGACATTCGCGATCTGGTTCTGCGCTACAACGACAAGTGGCCGCGTGCGGAGGGCGTACACGCCATCGCCAGCTTCGTCGACGACGGCATGCTGGTGCGCGCGGATGCGGGCCAGTCGCGTGGCAACAAGGTCGGGGTCGCCGTGGCCTCGATTCCGCAGTTCAGCGATGCCGAGCTGGTGCTCAGCGTCGAGGGGGCGGGTAGCGGAGCCAGCATGCTGGACTTTGCCCGCAACAGTCCGATCGCGTCCGAGCAGGCCTCGGCGCTCAAGCAGCTGAAGCTGGGCGGTCGCGGCGATTTCGATTTCAGCCTGGTGCTGCCGTTCGATACCGCCAAGGACTTCACGCTCGCCGGCACCGCGCGCATCCGCGGTGTGGATGTGAACAACCCCGATTGGGGCCTGCGCCTGGGCAAGCTGACCGGAGCGTTGCGTTTCGATGGTCACGGACTTCGCGGGCGTGGGCTGCAGGCACAATTCAACGGTGTGCCTTCGCGGCTGGATCTCGCCCTCGGCAGTGGTGCGACGGGCGATCCGTCGCGGCCGGTCAGCGTGACTATGCACGGTCATTACGACATCGCCACACTGGTGCAGGGACGGCCGTCCCTGCAGGAACTGGCAGACGTGGCCAAGGGCGACGCCGACTTCGACATCGGTTTCGACATTGCCCGGACGGATGCCCAGGACATGCGCCAGACGCTGCATGTCGAGTCCTCGCTGCAGGGCGTGGCATTGGACTTGCCGGCGCCGTTGAACAAGCCGGCGCAGGCGACGCTGCCGTTGGATTTGAATCTGCGCCTGCCGCTCAGCGGGGGCGATCTGCGCGTGTCGCTCGGCGACAAGGCGCAGGCCTGGGCCAAGTTGCCCACCGACGACGGCGGCCCGCTCGCGCTCTCGGTCGCGCTCGGCGCCACGCAGCCGACGACCTTGCCGAGCAGCGGCATACGGGTGCGCGGGCATGGCGATGATCTGGACGTGTCCGGCTGGCTGCAGCGTGCGCTCGCTGCGCGCGGCCAGGACGGGCAGCGCGGTCCTTCGCTGGACAGTGTGGATGTCACTGCCACGCATGCGCGCGTGTTCGGCGCGACCTTCGACGACCTGCGTCTGCGCCTGACGCCGCAGACCGGGCAGATCCTGATGCAGGTGGACGGTCCGCAGGCCAAGGGCAGCCTGACATTGCCGACGAGCGATCTGGCCAAGCGCGGTGTGCTGGCGCGGCTGGATCGCCTGTACTGGCCCGACGAATCGGCGACGAACGCTGCGGCTTCGACGCAGGCGGCCGCGCCGGCTTCGGCGGCCAGCGTGGCCCCGCCGAGTGTGAACTACGCCGATACCGGCATCGCGCCGGCCGAGGTGCCGCCGCTGCACGTTTCGGTCGGCGATCTGCGGTTGGGCAAGGCGCACCTGGGCGACGCGCGCTTTGAGAGCTGGCCGACGGCCAAGGGCATGCACATCGACCAGTTGCGCACGCATAACAGCGACGTGCAGATCATGGGCAGCGGCGACTGGGTGGGTAGCGCCACGAACAGCCACACGAACATGACCATCGATTTCGGTGCCGAGAATCTGGGCAGTCTGCTCAACGCGCTGGGGTTCGGCGGATTGTTCGAGGGCGGTCGCACACGCGCCCATCTGCAGGCGGCATGGCCGGGTGAACCATCCTCGCTGGCGTTGCAGCGCATGGATGGCACGCTCGATGTGGAAGTCAGCAAAGGGCGCATCCCGGAGGTGCAACCCGGGGTCGGCCGTTTGTTCGGACTGATGGCGCTGACCGAGTTGCCGCGTCGCCTCTCGCTGGATTTCGGCGATGTCTTCGGCAAGGGGTTCGGTTTCGATTCGATCAAGGGACGTTTCCGGCTGGCCGATGGTTTCGCGCGAACCGACGACCTGCAACTGAAGGGACCTGCCGCCGACATCCGCATCACCGGCGCGACGAACCTGCGCGACAAGACCTATGACCAGCGCATTCTGGTGGTGCCGCATATTGGCAACAGCCTGCCGGTGGTCGGCGCGCTGGCCGGCGGTCCCGTCGGCGCAGCCGCGGGGTTGGCCGTGCAGGGGCTGCTGGGACGAGGGCTGAACAAGGCCGCCAGTGCGCGCTACAGTCTCACTGGGAACTGGGACAAGCCGAAGATCACCTTGCTCGAGAAGACCGCAGCACGAGCGGTTCCGGCCAGGTCGTCCTCTGCGTCGGCTGTTTCGGAGCCCGGCACAGCTGCTCCGGCCGTTTCGGATGGCGCGAGTGCATCATCCCGGCCTGCAGCATCAGGCTCCTCTCCATCCGTCCCTGCATCGGCAACCAGCGCTGGTCGGCGCTAAGCCGCAGGGTGGTCAGCGCCGTCTTGCGGACTACAATGGTCTTTCGCGCGGCGAACATCGCCCCCATCTGATCTGTACCTTTACGCACGGAATCCGTCATGACGCAGGCTTCGCTGTCTCTCGCCGAACATCGTTTGCTGACGCCCGGAGGCTTGAGTGTCAACGATCTGGATCGAGTCTTCGCACGCCTGATGGCGCCGTCGGTGGATGCCGCGGACCTGTATTTCCAGCATGCCCGCAGTGAATCGTGGGTGCTCGAGGACGGCATTGTCCGGGACGGCAACCACAGTATCGAGCAGGGTGTGGGCGTGCGTGCGATCAGTGGCGAGAAGACGGGTTTCGCCTACGTCGATGACATTGTCATGCCGCAATTGCTGGAAGCCGCCGGTGCTGCGCGCGCGATCGCGTCCAGCGGTTCCGGGCAGGGGCGTCGGCTGGCCGTGCAGACGGCCAAGGCCCTGTACCCCGCCGTGGATCCCGTCGACAGTCTGCCCAACGAGGAGAAGATCCGCGTGCTGCGCGAGGTCGACGCCTATGCGCGCAGCATCGATACGCGGGTGCGTCAGGTGG
This sequence comes from Oleiagrimonas citrea, assembly GCF_012395255.1. GTDB lineage: Bacteria > Pseudomonadota > Gammaproteobacteria > Xanthomonadales > Rhodanobacteraceae > Oleiagrimonas > Oleiagrimonas citrea. The sequence goes on along the minus strand of NZ_JAAZQD010000001.1, from coordinate 714,950 downwards.
TGGTATCCCTGGCCGGCACGCTCGATACCGTGCTGGTGGCGGCGTCCGATGGCACCCTGGCCGCGGATGTGCGTCCGCTGGTGCGCCTCAACGTGCAGGTGATCGCCGAGCAGGATGGCCGCCGCGAGCAGGGCATGGCCGGTGGCGGCGGTCGCTACGACTACGGGCAGTTGCTGGAAAACGGCAACGCACAGCGCTGGGCCTCTGAAGCTGTGCGTCAGGCGCTGGTCAATCTGGAGGCGGTCGATGCACCCGCGGGCAGCATGCCGGTGGTGTTGGGGCCGGGCTGGCCGGGAGTCCTGCTGCATGAAGCCGTCGGGCACGGCCTGGAGGGCGACTTCAATCGCAAAGGAAGTTCCGCGTTCTCCGGACGCATCGGCGAGCGCGTGGCGGCCCCCGGTGTGACCGTTGTCGACGATGGCACGCTGGCGGGTCGTCGCGGCTCGCTCAGTATCGACGACGAAGGGACGCCGACGAACTGCACCACTCTGATCGAGGACGGCATCCTGGTCGGGTACATGCAGGACAAGCTCAATGCGCGTCTGATGGGGATGGAGCCGACTGGAAACGGGCGGCGCGAATCGTTCGCTCATTTGCCCATGCCGCGCATGACCAATACCTACATGCGTGCCGGCTCGCACGATCCCGAAGAAATCATCCGTTCGGTGAAGCGTGGGCTGTACGCGGTCAATTTTGGCGGCGGGCAGGTGGATATCACCAGCGGCAAGTTCGTGTTCTCCGCGGCCGAGGCGTACCTGATCGAGGACGGCAAGGTCACGCGGCCGGTCAAGGGGGCAACGTTGATCGGGTCCGGACCGGAGGTGTTGAACCGGGTCTCCATGATCGGCAACGACCTCGCGCTCGACGAGGGGATCGGCGTGTGTGGCAAGGAAGGTCAGGGCGTGCCGGTCGGCGTTGGACAGCCGACGCTGCGCGTGGACGCCATGACCGTGGGCGGTACGGCTTCCTGAAAAGGCTTATTGCGCACTCACGCAATGAGCTTCTTATAAGAAAAGATTATTTCCATTCGCGCCGATGGTTGCCGGCGAGCGATCCTGCCTGTGGTGTATCACCAGGCAAGTGGATTTATGCGAGGGGGGCTTGTCACCGCCCTCCGTTTTTTGCCGAAAACGTGCCTATCCTCGCCCTGAGTACATGCTAGGTTTGGACTCAGGGTGAGGTTCCGGTTCATGGCCGATGCCGCAATGCGGCGTTTTTGCCATGCCAGGAGCACTATTTCAAAAGGACCCGGGGACTGCCTATTCGAACTCTTGCCGTGATCTGGCAAGGGTCATTCGTTCGTATTGCTGCAAAGTATTCTGGAGGAATGTTTCATGCGTATGAAGAAAGCTTCGTTGAATCTGGCCATGGGGGCTGCGCTGGCACTCACCGCGGTGGTGCCGGCCTGGGCCGGTTCGGCACATTGGGCCGCCACGAACACGCACGCCCATGTATTGGCGACGGGAAGCAAGGTCCACGGCGCCGCTGCGCTGGATACCCCGGTGCATGTCACCATCGCACTGAAGGCGCGCAATCAGGCCGAGCTGCAGAAGTTGGCCGCCACCGCGCATGCGCCGATGAGCGCACAGGATGTCATCAATGAATTTGCCCCGACCAGCGCGCAGGTGCAGTCGGTGGTCGATTATCTGAAGGGCCAGGGTTTCACCAACATCAGCGTCTCGGCGAACCGCATGCTGGTCTCGGCCGACGGCGATGCCGCGCGCGCGCAGTCCGCGTTCAACACTTCGCTGGTTTCGGTGACCACGCCGCATGGTCGCAACGCCATCGCCAACACCAGTGCTGCGCAGGTGCCGTCGTCCATCGCCGGTTCCGTGCTGTCGGTCATCGGTCTGCAGACGGCGGCGCGTCCGCACGTGATGTTCAAGGGCAAGCCGGGTGGCGGCGGTAGCACCACCGGTACGGTGACCGGTCACAACCCGACCGAGTTCCCGACCATCTACAACGTCGGCAGCACGCCGGCGGCGACCTCGATCAATGTCGGCATCATTTCCGACGGCGACATGAGCGCCACCCTGCAGGATCTGAACCAGTTCGTCACCACCAACGGTCTGGCCACGCCGAGCGTGCAGGTCGTGTATCCGGGCGCGCAGGGCACCGACACCAGCGGTACGGCGGAGTGGGATCTGGACAGCCAGGACATCCTCGCGATGTCGGGTGGCGTCAACAAGCTGATCTTCTACGCAGCCACCTCGCTCAGCAACAGCGATCTGACCGCGGCCTTCAACAAGGCCGTCAGCGACGATCAGGCTCAGGTCGTGAACGTTTCCCTGGGCGAGTGCGAGACCTCGGCTTATCAGGACGGCTCGATGGCCGCCGACGATCAGATTCTGGCGATGGGCGTCGCCCAGGGCCAGACGTTCTCGATCTCCACCGGCGACAGCGGTTCCAACGAATGCTCTGGCGGTGGCCCGAAGGGCACCACGCCGAGCTATCCGGCCAGTTCGCCGAACGTGATCGCGGTCAGCGGCACCACGCTGGGCACCACCTCCTCGGGCAACTGGGCCGACGAGACCCTGTGGGCCGACGCCGGCGGCAGCCCGAGCACGGTCGAGCCGAAGCCGAGCTGGCAGACGCAGGGCGACAGCATGCGTGACGTGGCCGACGTGGCCTTCGACGCCGATCCGAACTCCGGTTCGATCATCATCGTCAACGGCAGCAACGCGCAGTATGGCGGCACCAGCCTGGCAGCTCCGCTGTTCGCGGCGACGTGGGCGCGTATGCTGGCCTCGCATCCGGGCCTGGGCTTCGCCGGTCCGCACCTGTACACGGTGTCGACCAGCGTTTATCACGACGTGACGTCGGGCAGTAACGGCGGCGAGACGGCCACGGCTGGCTGGGATTTTGCCAGCGGCTTCGGCAGCATCAACGTCAGTGCGCTGAATTCGAGCCTGTAATACGGTTCGCAACTAAGATGGAAGGCGCGCGTCGCGAGACGCGCGCCTTCTTTTTTGCAGGTTGGCTAAGAGGCGATACCGGCAGCGATGGAGTGCGGAGATCTGCCTGAGTCGGAACGCCAGGTGGGGCCTGGCGTTTTATCGGACGCTGTTTCAGTGGTTCAGGAATGGTCTTCGCCGGTCCACTCGCGCAACGCGCGGAAGAGATCGCGGTAGGCGCGCGGCGGCTTGTTCGCGTCACGTTCGATACGGGCCTGGCGAATCAGAGAGCGCAGGTGCTGACGGTCGATTTGAGGATACTGCGCGATCAGTTCGCCGAGGGCGTCGTCACCCTGGTCGAGCAGGCGTTCGCGCAGGGTTTCCAGACGCTGCAGAGCGGCATGCTCCTGGCGGCGACGCTCGTGGTTCTCGCCCAGCGCGGCCTGTGCCGCTGCGAAGGCATCCTCGTCATGGCGGCGCATCAGCTTGGCCAGGTAGGCCATCTGCCGCTTGCGTGCACCATGCGCGCGGATGCCGCGCACATGGGCGATCTCGGCGCGCACGTCGTCGGGCAGTTCGATCTGGCCGAGGCGGTTGGGCGTCAGGGCGACCAGTTGCTCGGCCAGCGCCAGCACCGCCAGCGCATCCCGCCGCCGTTGGCTGCGGCTGGGGCCGAGGTCGTCTTGGGAATCGAGTGAATCGTGTTCGCCAGTGTTCACGGAAAAAGTTCGATGAGAGTCGGGTGCCATTGTCCCGCATCGTGCGCATCGGTGCACGAGGCGATGCGATGGTGCTTCGTGAGACAATGCCCGACTTGGACCCCGAGGAGTGCCCATGAACGACGTCGTCCTGCAGTCCCACGCTGCCGCTGAACTCGATCGACTGTCCACGCTGGCCGAGGACGTTATCACCCGGGCCAAGGCGGCCGGCGCAAGCCAGGCCGAGGTCTCGGCCAGCGTCGATACCGGACTGAACGTCAACGTTCGTCTGGGTGAGGCCGAAACGGTCGAACGCACCCAGGACCGCGGTTTCGGTCTGACGGTGTATTTCGGCAAGCGGAAGGGATCGGCAAGCACGGCCGATCTGCGCGCCGAGTCGATCCAGGCGACCATCGACCAGGCCTGCGCCATCGCGCGCTACACCGAGGAGGATGCCTGTGCCGGTCTCGCCGACGCCGATCGCATGGCGACGGAATTCCCGGACCTGGATCTGTGGCATCCCTGGCAGCCGACCGTCGACGAACTCATCGCGATCGGCGTGCGCATCGAGGACGCCGGTCGTGCCGTATCGGGCATCACCAATTCCGAAGGGGCTTCGGTGACGACGGGCTCCAGTCTCGGCGTATACGCCAACTCGCACGGATTCGTCGGACGCGAATCGGCCACGCGCCACACCATGTCGTGCTCGCTGATCGCCGGTTCAGGCGGCGACATGCAGCGCGACTACTGGTACGACAGCGCGCGCAGCATCGAGCAGTGGATGGACGTCGAGGCACTGGGGCGCGAAGCGGCCCGGCGCACGCTGGCACGCTGCGGGGCGCGCACTCTGTCGACCCGGCAATGCCCGGTGCTGTTCGCACCGAATGTCGCGCGCGGACTGATCGGGCACCTGATCAGTGCAGCCAGCGGCGGTCCGCTGTACCGTCGCGCCAGCTTTCTTCTCGATCATGTGGGCCGCGCGATCTTGCCGTCCTGGTTCTCCATCGAGGAACAGCCGCACCTGCTGCGCGGTCAGGGGTCGTCGAATTTCGACGCCGAGGGCGTAGCGACCACGGCGTCCGCCGTGATTCGCGAAGGCGTGTTGCAACGCTATCTGCTCGGCTCGTATGCAGCGCGCAAGCTTGGTCTGTCCAGCACCGGCAACGCGGGCGGTCCCACCAACCTTGTCGTAGGCCATGGCGAAGACGATTTCCAGGCCATGCTCGCACGCCTGGGGACCGGCTTGTTGCTGACCGAGGTCATGGGGCAGGGCGTTTCGCTTCTCACCGGAGACTATTCGCGCGGTGCGGCCGGTTTCTGGGTCGAGAACGGCGAGATTGCCTATCCGGTGCAGGAAATCACCATTGCGGCGAATCTGCGCGACATGTTTGCAGGCATTCGCGCCGTCGGTGCCGACGTGGATTCGCGTTCGACGACCCTGACCGGATCGATCCTGGTCGATCGGATGACGGTCGCCGGCGAGTGACGCAACCGGTGTGACTTTCATCTCTTGACACCCGGTCGAGCGCTGGGGAGAGTGAGCGCATGCCCTTCAGGAGGAGAGGACTGCCATGAACACCCCATCCGATCAGATGCCCCCGACGCCGCCTCCGGCTCCGCCGCCTGCGGCCGAACCCGCTTCCGGCGACAATACGGCAGCGGTCAGTTCCGAACAGCGTCAATGGGCGATGTTCGCGCACCTTTCCGCCTTCGTCGGGCTGGTGATTCCGTTCGGCAACATCATCGGGCCACTGGTGATCTGGCTGATCAAGAAGGACACCATGCCGTTCGTCGACGATCAGGGGAAAGAAGCACTGAACTTCCAGATCACCGTGGCGCTGGCCATGCTGGCCAGCTTCCTGCTGATGCTGGTGCTGATCGGCTTCCTGCTGGTCTGGATCATCCCGCTCGTCGCGCTGGTCTTCGTGATCATTGCCACGATCAAGGCCAACGAGGGCGTGTACTACCGCTATCCGTGGACGCTCCGCCTGGTCAAGTAAGACGGAGCGGTTGTCGGTGCGGGAGCGGTCAGTTCCCGCGCTCGGCGGCGTAGCGCGCCAGCGTCGCCAGCAGGGCGGCGGGTTCGCCGAGGAAGGCGATGGCTTCTTCCGCCTGCGCGGTCAGTTCGCGCAGGCGTTCCCGCGAGGCCTGCATGCCGAGCAGGGCGGGAAAGGTGGATTTCTCCTGCGCAGCATCCTTGCCGGCGGTCTTGCCCAGCGCCTCGGTGTCCGCCTCCACATCCAGCAGGTCGTCGCGGACCTGGAAGGCGAGTCCGACGGCGTGCGCATAGCGGTCCAGGGCTTGCAGCGTCTCCGCATCGTCGCAGCCGCCGGCCAGTGCACCGAGGCGTACCGAGGCGCGTATCAGCGCGCCGGTCTTCAGCGCATGCATACGTTCCAGCGCGGCTAGGTCCAGACGTTTTCCAGTCGCCGTCAGGTCGACGGCCTGGCCGCCGGCCATGCCCTGTGCACCGCAGGCGGAGCCGAGCACGCGCAGCATCTCCACGCGTTTGGCATCGCTGACGATTTCCCGTGTGTCGCGCGCCAGCAGTTCGAATGCCAGCGCCTGTAGCGCATCGCCCGCGAGGATCGCCATGGCTTCACCATAGGCGATGTGGCAGGTGGGCTGGCCGCGGCGCAGATCGTCGTCGTCCATCGCTGGAAGATCGTCGTGCACCAGCGAATAGGCGTGGATCAGTTCGACGGCGCAGGCGGGCGCGTCCAGCGCCGGACCATCGTCGCCGACCGCCTGGCCGGCCGCGTAGGTCAGCAGTGGACGCAGGCGCTTGCCGCCGCCGAGCACGGCATAGCGCATGGCGTCCTGCAGTACGTCGTCGGTCTCGGGGGCGGGAAACAGTCGCTCCAGCGCCCGGTTGGCGCGCGCGGTGAGCGTTTGCAGCTCGACCGCGTGTTCAGGGGGATTCGGGTTCAAGAGGTTCGGCGCTGTCGGGGTCTTCGGGATCGAGCAGTTTGCTGACGCGCAGCTGAGCCTGCTTCAGGGCGCTTTCGCAGTCACGGTAGAGCGCGACGCCGCGTTCGAAGGACTGCAGCGACTCGTCCAGCGAGAGTTCGCCGTCTTCCATGCGGCCGACCAGTTGTTCGAGTTCGTTGAGCGAATGCTCGAAGCGTTCGATCTGGTCGGGCGGGGTTTCGCTTGCGGGGGGCTTTGCCATGGGCGCAAACGCTAGCGCAGCTCCGTCCCCGAATCAATTGCGCCGGCCCCGCCGTCGCGGATCCGGCGCGGTTGGACAGGTCCCGGTCGATCAATATCGGTGGTGTCCGTGGCGATCGTCGCGATCCTGGTCATCGCGGTCGTAGCGATGGCGGCGTTCGTACCGGTCGCGGTGGTGCCAGCGCACCTGGTGTCCGCCGTAGCGGTTGACGACATACGTGTGGCGCTCGTATGGACGCGTGGCGTCGAGGTCGATGTTCACGCCGCCGACGCGGACGTAGGCGCGCAGCGCCGAGGGCAGGGTGACACCGGCCTGCCAGTCGTCCCCGGACAGCCAGAACCACATGCGGCGTTCGGGCGCGTAGTAGATCTCGCCGTTCGGGTAGTACACATAGTGATGCTTGGCGCGGTAGCCGTGCGCCGGCGCCCACGGCGGCGGGTCGGCCATGGCCAGGCTCGCGGTGCCGAGTAGCAGCGCCGGGATGGCGATCAGTGCCAACAGGCGCGAGGTTGTCTTCATGCTCGTTCTCCAGCGGGAGTCCGGGATTCATGAAACGGGGGCGACATCGTATGCAGGCTGAATCGGCGCGCCCGGAATGCGCGGATGTTCAGTTTCAACGCTGCCAGTGCGGCCACATGCCGTGTTTCCTGAACAGGGCGGCGCCGGCTTCCGTGCTCCACAGATCGGCGACGGCGAGCAGCGTGCCGTGCTCGTCGTGCAGGATCGGGCAGCGCGTGCGTTCCCAGGGCGGTACGCCCGCGCGCTGGAACAGGTCGCGCAGGGCGCGGGTATGGCGGTCGCCCAGGGGCTTGATGCGCAGGCCGCGACGATTCACGGAGACGCGGATCGTCGGTGCGGAAGGTGTGTCTGCCAGCGAACCGCGCCAGTGCAGCGTGCTCGCGTCGGGCAGGCGGACCGTATCGCCATGCCACAGGGCGGACCAGCCTTCGGGCGCTTCAGGCTGTGGTTGCAGGGCATGCAGGCGGCCGCGCCAGACGCGCACCTCCGCGCCCGGCCAGGCCACGCGCGGCACCCGGTCGGGCGCGGCTTCGCGGATCTGGCGTTCCAGCTCGTGCCGCTGCGCGCCGGTCGGCGCGGGCAGGGATCGGGTATGCAGCCAGCTTTCCAGCACGCAGTTGCGCAGCGCCGGATGCAGCGCAACCCAGCCGTGGGCGTCCAGCGTGCCGTCCTCGGTGCGTTGCAGTTCGGCCAGCGCCTCGGTCGCGTGGTGATCGAGGAAATCGGCCTGTTCGCGTTGCAGCGCAGCCGCGAGCGCGAGCGCGCGGCCCGCTTCGGGCCAGTGCGCGTGCAGGCGCGGCAGGATGTCGTTGCGCAGATAGCTGCGCGCGTAGCGGGTGTCGTCGTTCGCAGGGTCGTTGATGCCGGTCAGTCCCTGGGCGCGGGCATAGGCGTGAAGCTGTTCGCGTGGGGTTGAAAGCAGCGGCCGCCACAGCAGGCCACGCCCGAGTGGGCGTTGCTCGCGCATGCCGCCCAAACCGTGGGGACCCGCTCCGCGCAGCAGTTTCAGCAGCACGGTCTCAGCCTGATCCTCGCGGTGGTGCGCCGTCACCAGACACTCGCCCTCGCGCAGCGTTTCGGCAAGGGCTGCATAGCGCGCTTCGCGCGCAGCCGCCTCGATGCCCTCGCCGCGTGCCTGTACTTGTACAATGAACGTTTCCAGCGGAACGTCCAGGCGGGCGCACTGCTGCGCGCAGGACGCGGCCCAGCGGTCGCTCTCCGGGTGCAGGGCATGGTTCACATGCACGGCGCGGAGTGCGCGTCCGGCGCGTCGAACGGCCGCCAGGGCGTGCAGCAGCGCGACCGAATCGCGACCGCCGCTGAAGCCCACGCACAGCGGCGTGTCTCCGGTCCGCGACCAGGCGGCGTCGAGCAGTTGCGGCAGAGTGGACGGCATCGCTGGCGGTTCGTGCGCGGCTGTGATTCGATGCACAGTTTACCGTTCGCGGCGGCGATCCGTCGTCCACATCATCGGCATGTCATGTTCAAAGGAGAAGCTTCCATGAGGGGGTATCCGGGAAACCTCGATCCGGGATCGCACGATCCCGTTCCCAACCAAGGAGGTTTATCTCTCATGGCAAGCAAGTTGCTCGTGGGATGCGTATCGGCCGGACTGGCGGCGCTGTCGTCGCTGACGGTCGCCCTGTCCCACGGTGCCGTGCACCGGCATCGTCTCGACGCGCGCCACCTGCGCACCGCCACGCCGATCAAGCATCTGGTGGTGATCTTCCAGGAGAACGTGTCCTTCGATCACTATTTCGGCACCTACCCCCACGCGGAGAACCCAGCGGGCGAGCCGGCGTTCCATGCGCGACCGGACACGCCGACCATCAATGGTCTGGATGACGCGCTGCTGCATCACAACCCGAACGCGTCCAACCCGGTCAATGGCGACGGCGCGGTCAATCCGTACCGGCTGGACCGCAGCCAGGCGGCGACGGCCGACCAGGATCACAACTACCTGGCCGAGCAGGTCGCCTTCAACGGCGGCAAGATGGATCGCTTCCCGTTCGCCACCGGTCGCAGCGGCCCGCCGCCCGGCACCGAAGCGCCGGACAACACCAAGGGACTGGTGATGGGCTACTTCGACGGCAACACCGTCACAGCCCTTTGGAACTACGCCCAGCGCTTTGCGATGAGCGACAACGCGTACGGCACCACGTTCGGCCCGTCGACGCCCGGCGCGATCAACCTGGTCTCGGGGCAGACCAACGGCGTCGTGGAACACCTCAACGGCACCGGTGACGAGACCGACGACGGCAACGGAGGCCTGACCCTGATCGCCGACGCCGATCCGATTGGCGACGTCTGTTCCTCGCCGACCCGCAACCAGGTGCGCATGGGCAGCCGCAACATCGGCGACCTGCTCAGCATGGGCGATGTCAGCTGGGGCTGGTTCGAGGGCGGCTTCGACCTGACCCGCACCAACGCCGACGGCAGCGCCGGCTGCCAGCGCACGACCACCTCGGACGTCACCCACGTCACCCAGGTCGACTACATTCCGCACCACGAGCCGTTCCAGTACTACGCCTCCACGGCCAATCCGGAGCACGTGCGACCGACGTCCGTGCGCATGATCGGCCGTGCCGGTGATGCAGCGAATCACCAGTACGACACGCATGACTTCTTCGCCGCAGTGCGCGCCGGCAATTTCCCGGCGGTGACGTTCCTGAAGGCGCCGGCGTACCAGGACGGTCATGCCGGTTATTCCGATCCGCTGGACGAGCAGACCTTCTTGGTGAAGGTGCTGAACTTCCTGCAGGCCCGTCCGGAGTGGCGCGACACGGCCGTGGTGATCGCGTACGACGATTCCGACGGTTGGTATGACCACCAGCGTTCGCCGATCGTCAACGCCTCGCGTGGCGACCAGGACGCGCTCGACGGGCAGGGCGTGTGCGGCAGCGGCGACATCCTGCCGGGCGTCGATCCGTCGACCCGGCACGCAATGGGGCGTTGCGGTCACGGTCCGCGTTTGCCGCTGCTGGTGATCTCGCCGTGGGCGCGCGAAAACTATGTCGACCATGCCGTACTCGACCAGACCTCGATCACGCGCTTCATCGAAGACAACTGGCTGCATGGCCAGCGTATCGGTCAGGGTTCGTTCGATGCGCGCGCCGGTTCGATGATGGGGCTGTTCGATTTCCGTCATCCGCACATGCGTCGTCTGTTCCTTGATCCGCAGACGGGCCAGCCGGTCGGTCCCGATGCGGGCCGTCCGCCGATGCACGATCGGCACGGCTGACCGGAGTCAGACAGAACGCATGAAGAGAGGCCCGCGCTGCGCATGCCGCGCGGGCCACCGTTTCGAATTCGCACGGAGTCCGGGATGCCACTGACTCGTCGTCATTTCCTGCAAGCGGGTCTGTTGGCCGGCGCCGCACCATGGCTGCGGGCTCGTGCGGCGGTTGCAGCCACCGCGTCCGCTCCGACGCTGATCGATCCGCGTACGTTGCACGCGTTCGTCGATCCGCTGCCGATTCCGCCGGTGCCGCACCCGGAACGGATCGCGCGCATTGACGGCGCAGCGGTGCCGCACTACCGCATCGTGCAACGTCAGGTGCATGCGAAGCTGCATCGCGACCTGCCGCCGGCGCGGCTGTGGGTCTACGGCGACAGCATGCCGGGGCCGACGCTGGACGTGCGTGCCGGGCAGGGCATGACGGTGGAGTGGGTCAACGCGCTGCCGGCGAAGCACTTCCTGCCGGTCGACCACACCCTGATGGGCTCGAACAAGGGCCAGCCCGACGTGCGCACCGTGACGCATGTGCATGGCGGCCGCACGCCGCCGGACAGCGACGGCTGGCCGACGGACACCCGTGTGCCGGGTCAGTCGCAGACCTACCGCTATCCGCTGAACCAGGAAGCCGCGACGCTGTGGTACCACGATCACGCCATGGGTGTGGCGCGCCTGAACCACTATGCCGGCATGATGGGCATGTGCCTGGTTCGCGACGCCCACGAGGACGCTCTGCGGCTTCCACGCGGCGAGCACGAACTGCCGCTGGTGCTGTGCGATCGACTGATCACCGCGAAAGGACAGCTGCATTATCCCGTGTCGGAAAACCCGAAGTCGCCATGGGTGCCGGAGGTGTTCGGCAATGCTGTGCTGGTCAATGGCAAGCTGCTTCCCTACATGCAGGTCGAGCCGCGCCGCTATCGTCTTCGCGTGGTCAATGCGGCCAACGGCCGGTTCTTCCGGCTGCGTCTGTCGGACGGCCGTCCGTTGGTCCAGATCGGTAGCGATCAGGGGCTGTTGCACGCGCCCGTGGATGTGGAGCAACTGGTGCTGGCGCCGGCCGAGCGCGCCGATCTGATTGTCGATTTCGCGCCGCTGGCGGGCAAGGATGTGCGTCTGACCAACGATGGCGATCCGCACGGCATCGTGCAGTTCCGCGTGGCTGACAGCGGTCGTCGTGACGACAGTGTCGTACCGGATGTCTTGCGCGATGTGCCCCGTCTCGCCGCATCGCAGGCCGTGCGCGAACGCAACCTCACGCTCAACGAGTACGAGCATCTGTCCGGACTGCCGATGAAGATGCTGCTCGACGGCAAGTACTGGCACGAAAAGGTGACCGAGACGCCGCGGCTGGGCGACGTCGAGATCTGGAACCTCATCAATCTGACCGACGACTCGCATCCGATCCATCTGCACATGGTGCGTTTCCAGATCCTGGAACGCCGCCGTTTCGACAGCTTCGCCTACCGCAGCCGCGGCACGCTACGCTACACCGGTGCACCGCAGGCGCCAGCGCCGAACGAGCTCGGCTGGAAGGACGTGGCGCAGGCGCACGGTGGCATGGTCACGCGCATCATCGTGCCGTTCGACGGCTATGCCGGGCGCTACGTGTGGCACTGCCACATCCTCGAACACGCGGCCAACGAGATGATGCGACCGTTCGAGGTGCGGCCCCGCAAGGCCTGAGCTACCCGCGCTTGCGCGCGGGCTTGCGGCGCACGTAGAGCGCCTTGCCGTTGCCGACCGTCCGTGTCTCGGTCTCGAACAGGCCGATCCCCGCGACCAGCTCGCTGAGCTTGGGGTAGCCGTAGTTGCGCGCGTCGAATTCGGGCGACTGCTTGCTGATGATCTGGCCGACCGGACCGAGGCCGGCCCACCCGCTGTCGTCGGAGGCGGCCTCGATGGCGTTGCGCACCAGATTGACCAGCCGGTTGTCCTTGCGCAGCTCGCTCCCTGTCATGCGCTTGACCGGGCCGTCCGAGTCGTCTTCCGTCCCCGGCACCAGCACTTCGGTGTAGATGAATTTGTCGCAGGCGGCCACGAATGGATTCGGTGTCTTGCGTTCGCCGAACCCATACACGGTCAGGCCCGATTCGCGGATGCGCGAGGCCAGACGCGTGAAGTCGCTGTCGCTGGAGACGATGCAGAAACCGTCGAAGCGCTCGGTGTAGAGCAGGTCCATGGCGTCGATGATCATCGCCGAGTCGGTAGCGTTCTTGCCGCGCGTGTAGCCGAACTGCTGGATCGGCTGGATCGAGTGCGTCAGCAGCGTGTCCTTCCAGCCCTTCAGGTGGGTGCCGGTCCAGTCGCCGTAGATGCGCTTGACGTGTGCGGTGCCGTACTTGGCGATTTCGGCCAGCAGACCTTCGGCGATGGCCGGTTGGGCATTGTCGGCGTCGATGAGGACGGCCAGTCGGGATTGAGCCATGGGTCGGTTCCGTGACGGCGTTGGGGCGATGGTAACGCGTTGCCGCGGCGCGTGGGGCGACGCGGGTCGGCTCAGACGGGCAGCGGTTCGGCGGTGAAGGTCAGTTCGACCGCGGTACCGGCGGGGTCTGTCAGAAACAGCTGGACTTGCTGCAACGCGTCGACCTGATCGACGACGAAGTCGATGCCTGCTTCGCGCAGGCGAAGCAGGGTGTCGGACAGGCCGCGGCAGGCAAAGGCGATATGGTTGAAGGCCGTGTCACGCGGCGGGGCGACGTCGGCGTCGTGAGGGTCGATGGTCAGATGCATCACATCGCGGTCTCCGGCGTACAGCCAGTAGCCGCGGGAGCCGGAACGGAAGTGCGGGCGAGGGCCTTCGCGCAGGCCGACGACCTCGCGGTAGAACGCACGCAGGCGTTCGATCATGGTTTCCGATGCGCGCAGGTTGATATGGCCGATGCAGGCAACGGCCACTCTGGTGTCGCTCACGCGCCGCTGTAGGCGCCGAAGCTGCGCAGGCGCTGGTAGCGCTTCTCGAGCAGGTCCTGGGTCGACAGGCCCTCGAGTTCGTCCAGCTGGTTGAGCAGCATGGTCTTCAGGCGGATGCCGGTGCCGTGCGGGTTGCGGTGTGCGCCGCCCAGTGGTTCGCGCAGGATCTTGTCGATCAGGCCCAGCTCCATCAGCTGCTGTGCGGTCATCTGCAGCGCCTCGGCGGCGATCTTGGCCTTCTCCGCGCTTTTCCACAGGATCGAGGCGCAGCCTTCCGGCGTGATGACCGAGTAGGTCGAGTACTGCAGCATGTTGATGCGGTCGCCGACGCCGATGGCCAGCGCGCCGCCGGAGCCGCCCTCGCCGATCACGGTGCACACGACCGGCACCTTCAGTTCGGCCATTTCCAGCAGGTTGCGAGCGATGGCTTCGCTCTGGCCGCGTTCCTCGGCACCGACGCCGGGGTAGGCACCCATGGTGTCGATCAGGGTCAGCAGCGGAATGTCGAAGCGCTCGGCCAGCTGCATCAGGCGCAACGCCTTGCGGTAGCCCTCCGGACGCGGCATGCCGAAGTTGCGGCGGATCTTGCCCTTGGTGTCGCGGGCCTTCTGATGGCCGATGATCATCACCGAGCGGCCGTTGATACGGCCCAGGCCGCCGACGATGGCGCCATCGTCGGCGTAGGTGCGGTCGCCGGCCAGTTCGTGGAACTCCTCGCACATCACATCGATGTAGTCGAGCGTGTAGGGACGCATCGGATGGCGCGAGATCTGGCAGACCTGCCACGGCGTGAGATTCTTGAAGATCTCCGCAGTCTTGGTCTTGAGCTTGCCGCGCAGGCGCGCGACTTCCTCGTCGATGTCGAACGCCTGTCCATGGCTGGCGTGGCGAAGCTCTTCGATCTTCGCATCCAGTTCGGCGATCGGTTGTTCGAAATCGAGGAAGTTCGCGTTCATTCGGCGCATGTTCGACTGTGTAAAGCTCGAAGTATAGCTGGACCGGACCGGTCTGCGACAGGAGGTCGCAGCACGCAAGTGCGACTCAGTTCCCGCCTGGATTGGGCCGCGACAGGCGCAGTTCGGCATCCAGCACGCCCGGCAGGCCGCGCAGCGTGCGCAGCAGGTCGGGTTGGGCGCGCACGCGCCAGGCCTGGCCCAGTTCGATGTCGGCCTGGCCGACGCCGTTGCGATAGCCGGTCAGCACCAGCGGCGTGGGGCCGCCCCGGTACTCGCCCAGTGCGTTCTTCAGGTCGTCGATGAAGCCGGCGTCGATGCCGTTCACGCGCACGCGCAGGAGGCGCGCCAGCCGTTCGCAGGCGTCGTTCAGGCCCCACACCTGGCGTGCGCGGACCTGGTAACCACCGGAGAAGTCGTCGATGGACAGGTCGCCCTCGACCACCAGCAGCGCGTCGCGCACCAGCAGCGGCGCGTATTCGTTCAGCGCTTCGCGGAAGAAGCTCAATTCGACCGCGCCGCCGGCGTCCTCCAGGCGTACGAAGGCAGCGGTTTCGCCGCGTCGGCGTACGGCGGTGACGATGCCGGCCACGACCCACGGGGTGCCCTTGCCGCGACGAAAGCGGTTGCCGCCGTCCTCGCCGCCGCCGAACGACTGCGGTGGCTGGTAGCGTTCGGGAATCTCCTCCAGCGGGCAGGTGGCGAGTTGCGCCAGCACGCTCTTCCACGGGTCCGTGGGGTGGCCCGAGAGATAGTGCCCCAGGGTATCGCGCTCGCCGCTGAGCAACTGTTCCAACGGCCATTCGGGCGCTTCGCGCAGTTCGACCTGCACGGTCGCTGCTGCGCCGCCTCCGCCGCCGAAGATGTCGTGCTGGCCGGCGTCGAGGTTGCGCAGGTGCTGCTCGGCGGCTTTCATTGCCTCCGGCAGCTGCAGCATCAGACTGGCGCGGGTGGGCGCCAGGGTGTCCAGCGCGCCGGACAGGGTCAGCGCTTCCAGCACGCGCTTGTTGAGCTTGCCCGGCGCGACGCGGCGGCAGAAGTCGGCCAGGTCGGTGTAGCGGCCGCCCTGTTCGCGTTCGGCCACGATGGCCTGGCAGATGCCTTCGCCGACGCCCTTGATCGCGCCGATGCCGTAGCGCACCACGCGCGGCTCGACGGCCTCGAACTTGTACACCGAGGCGTTGACGTCGGGCGGCAGGACGGTGAGGCCGATGGCCTTGCACTCGTCGAGGAAGTTGACCACCTTGTCGGTGTTGTCCATATCCGACGACAGCGTCGCGGCCATGAACTCGGCGGGGTAGTGTCGCTTCAGCCAGGCGGTCTGGTAGGCGACCAGCGCGTAGGCGGCCGAATGCGACTTGTTGAAGCCGTACTCGGCGAATTTCTCCATCAGGTCGAAGATCGAGGTCGCGACCTGCGCGTCGATGTTGTTCTTGGCCGCACCCTCTTCGAAGATGGCGCGCTGCTTGGCCATCTCCTCGGGCTTCTTCTTGCCCATCGCGCGGCGCAGCAGATCGGCGCCGCCCAGCGAATAGCCGGCCAGGACCTGGGCGATCTGCATCACCTGTTCCTGGTAGACGATGACGCCGTAGGTGGGCTTGAGCACCGGCTCCAGCAGCGGATGCGGGTAGGTGACCTCGGCCAGTCCGTGCTTGCGGTCGGTCCAGTCGCGGTCCATCCCCGAACCCAGCGGACCGGGACGGAACAGCGCAGCCAGCGCGATGATGTCCTCGAAGGTGTCCGGCTGCGCACGCTTGAGCAGTTCGCGCATACCGCGCGATTCGAACTGGAACACGGCCACGGTATCGCCGCGTGCGAACAGGGCATAGGTTTCGGCGTCGTCCAGCGGCAGCTGGGTCAGGTCCAGCGGTTCCTCGCCGGCCGCTTTGCGACGCACGTTGATCGCCTTCACTGCCCAATCGATGATGGTCAGCGTGCGCAGGCCGAGAAAGTCGAACTTCACCAGGCCGACGTCCTCGACGTCGTTCTTGTCGAACTGGGTGACCACGCCGCCACCGCCTTCTTCGGCGTACAGCGGCGAGAAGTCGGTCAGCGGGGTGGGCGCAATGACCACGCCGCCGGCGTGCTTGCCGGCGTTGCGGGTCAGATCCTCCAGCTTCAGTGCCAGGTCGATGAGTTCGCGGACTTCGTCCTCGTTCTCGTAGCGCTGCACCAACTCGGTGGACATCAGGTCCGAGTTGGCCTTGGATTTTTCCGAGCGCCCCAAGGCGTCGTTCAGGCTGATGCCCAGCGTGTTGGGGATCAGCTTGGCGATGCCATCGACATGGCCGTAGCCCATGCCCAGCACGCGGCCGGAATCGCGCACCACGGCCTTCGCGGCCATGGTGCCGTAGGTGATGATCTGGCTGACCTTGTCGCGGCCGTACTTGCGCGCGACGTAGTCGATGACCTCGTCGCGGCGGTCCATGCAGAAGTCGATGTCGAAGTCGGGCATCGACACGCGTTCGGGGTTGAGGAAGCGCTCGAACAGCAGGTCGTAGGGCAGCGGATCCAGGTCGGTGATCTTCAGCGCCCAGGCCACCAGCGAGCCGGCGCCCGAGCCGCGGCCGGGTCCGACCGGGATGTCGTGGTCCTTGGCCCACTGGATGAAGTCGGCCACGATCAGGAAGTAGCCGGGGAAACCCATCGAGATGATGACGTCGAGCTCGCGCTCCAGGCGCGCGTCGTAGTCTTCGCGCGTGTGGCCGGGTGCCAGCGGATGCGTCTCCAGGCGCTGATCCAGGCCGGCGCGCGCCTCGGCGCGGATGAAGCTGTCGAGGTCGTGCTCCTCGGGCACCGGGAAGGCGGGCAGGTAGTAGGTGCCGAAATTCAGTTCGAGGTTGCAGCGTTTGGCCAGCTCCAGCGTGTTGTCCAGCGCCTCGGGCACGTCCTCGAACAGCGCTTCCATGGCCTCGGGCGGCTTCAGGAACTGCTCTTCGCTGTAGTCGCGCGGACGGCGCGGGTCGGCCAGCACGCGTCCCTGGCGGATGCACACGCGTGCCTCGTGGGCCTCGAAGTCCTCACGGCGCAGGAAGCGCACGTCGTTGCTGGCGATGACCGGAAGGTCCAG
The DNA here is from genome assembly GCF_012395255.1 of Oleiagrimonas citrea. Taxonomy (GTDB): domain Bacteria; phylum Pseudomonadota; class Gammaproteobacteria; order Xanthomonadales; family Rhodanobacteraceae; genus Oleiagrimonas; species Oleiagrimonas citrea. Next base: position 697,493 of record NZ_JAAZQD010000001.1, on the reverse strand, counting down.
CTCGCCAGCCAGATGCAGCGCGGACTGGTTCCAGGCAGGTTCGTCGTCGCGGTGCGTGCGGGTCAGTTCCAGGTACAGGCGTTCGTCGAACAGCGCGCGCATACGGTCCAGCGGCGCGCGCGCCGCTTCCGGCCCGCCGCTGGCGACGCTGCGCGCGAACAGGCTCTCGCGTCCGGCGACGGCGATCAGGCCCTCACCGGATTGCTGCAGCCAGCCCGATTCGATCATGGCGCGACCGCCGTGCTGGCCTTCCAGCCAGGCGCGCGAGACCAGCCGGCACAGATTGCGGTAGCCCTTCTCGTGCTGGCATAGCAGCGTCAGGCGCCAGGGACGCGGATCGTCCGGCTCGGTGACCCACAGGTCGCAGCCGGCTACCGGTTTGACGCCCGCGTTGTAGGCCGCGCGGTAGAACTTCACCAGGGCGAACAGATTGCTGTCGTCGGTCAGGGCGACGGCGGGCATGTCCGCGCGCGCGCAGGACTCGACCAGCGCCTTGACGCGGATGGTCGAGTCGACCAGCGAGAATTCGCTGTGGGTATGCAGATGGACGAAACGGCTGGGCATCGCGACGCGCGCTGGGAGCTTCCTGACAGTGTAGTGCTTCGGCGGCGCGTTGACCGCTTCCGTTCGACGAAAGCGCATCCAGTTCGGGGCCGGCGCGCCGCAGATCGTACCCTAGCGATGCGCGGAATGGTGGACAAGCATCCGATGCGGGGCGTGCAGGCGAGCTTCAGTCGACGATGTGGAAGCGATCGTCGCCTTCCGACCGGTATTTGGCGTACGGGCGCAGACTTTCGGGCGTGGTTCCGTGTCGCAGACGCAGCTGCAGCCATTCGTCGGGGGTAATGTGCAGCGGCTTGTCGTCGGGGATGTTGAGGCGAGCCGCCATGGCGCGGCGGAAATGGCAGAAATCCTGGTGCGCCGCGATCAGCAGCGCGACGTCGGGGTCGGGCGCTTCGTCGCCGCATTGCGGATCGGTGTCGATGCGGTACAGCAGTTCGTCCAGCTTGGTCAGATCCTGGCAGGCGGGCAGCCAGTCTTCGTCGGCGAGCATGTCGCGCAGCTGCGGCGCGAGCTCACGCAGATTCAAAGGGTGGGATGCAGCGGATGCGGGTTGGCGAGAATCGGAAACATTCATGGCCAGGCTCCTCGTGTGGAGCCGCCGCGGCTTCCTGGTCCCGTAGGTGCCGCGTGCGGCGTAAACCTCGGTCCGTAGGTCCACTGTACTCCGATCGCGGCGCCATGGAATAGGGCGCAAGTCACGCGTCGAACAGGCCGGGTTCCAGTAGTTTTCGCACTGGTGCGAAGCTGCGACGGTGTTCGGGACAGGGGCCCAGCCGCTGCAGCGCATCGAGGTGCTCGGGAACGCCGTAGCCCTTGTGGCGGGCGAAGCCGTAGCCGGGATAGCGCTCGTCCAGCGCCTGCATGTGCCGGTCGCGGGCGACCTTGGCCAGGATCGATGCGGCGCCGATGCTAGGTTCGAGGCCATCGCCACCGACGATGGCCTGTGCCTCGCAGGACAGTCCCGGAGGCACCTTGTTGCCGTCCACGAGCACGTATTCGGCGGTCGGATCGAGGCCGCAGGCCGCCTCGCGCATGCCCTGCATGGTGGCCTGGTAGATGTTGATGCGGTCGATCTGCGGGCATTCGACGAACACGATGCGCCAGGCCAGCGCGCGTTCCACGATGCGCTCGTAGAGCGTTTCGCGACGCGTCTCGCTGAGCTGCTTGGAATCGTCGAGACCGCGAATCGTTCGTGCCGGGTCGAGAATCACGGCCGCGACGACGACCGGACCAGCCAGCGGCCCGCGACCGGCCTCGTCGACGCCGGCGATGCGCAAATCGCGATCCAGGCGCGCGCTGACGGGGCGGCGGCGTGGCATGTCAGCGCGCGTGCGCCGTGTCGGGCAGCAGTTCGGCGATGGTCTCGGCCGCCTGTTCCGCGGCGCTGCCGTCATGGTGGCCATTGAGTTCGCGGTGCAGCGCTTCGAAGGCGGCGACGATATTGCCGCGGCGCTGGCTGTCGCGGAACAACGCGAGAACGGCCTCGGTGACCTTGTCGACGGTGCAGTCATCCTGCATCAGTTCCGGCACCAGACGCTGGCCGGCCAGGATATTGGGCAGCGCGAAGGTGTCGGTCTTGATCAGTTTCAGCGCCTGCACGAAACGGTAGGTCATCGGCGCGACGCGATAGCCGACCACCATCGGTCGCTTGGCCAGCATGGCTTCCAGCGTCGCCGTACCCGAGGCCAGCAGCACCACGTCGGCGGCGAGCATGGCTTCGTGCGCCTGGCCGTCCAGCAGGGTCAGGGGAGCATTGGGTGCCAGCGAGATCAGACGCTGCAGCACCTCGCGACAGCGCGCGTTGGCGGCCGGCACGACGATGCGCAGGCCGGGGATGGACTGCGCCACGCGCGCGGCGGCGTCAAGAAAGACCTGCCCGAGCCGCTCCACTTCGGAGGCTCGGCTGCCAGGAAGCACGGCCAGAACCGGGATGTTCTGCGCCAGATCGAGTGTTTCGCGTGCGCCGTGACGATCGGCAACCAGTGGGAAACGGTCGGCCAGTGGGTGGCCGACGAAGCGGGCGTCGACGCCGTGACGCGCGTAGATCTCCGGTTCCATCGGGAACAGGCACAGCACGCGATCGGCGCTCTGTCCGATCTTTTCCGCGCGTTTCTCGCGCCAGGCCCAGACCGAGGGGCTGACATAGTGCACGGTGCGCAGCCCGCGGCGCTTCAGCGCGCGTTCGAGGCCCAGATTGAAATCCGGGGCGTCGATACCGACGACCACGTCCGGACGCAGCGCAGCGATGCGCCGGATCAGGTCGCGGCGCAGCTTCAGCAGTCGCGGCAGGTGCTTGAGCACTTCCAGGAAGCCCATCACCGAGAGCTCGTGGATATCGCGCCAGGCCTCGAAGCCTGCGTCGTGCATGCGCGGACCGCCGACGCCGACGATGCGTGCGTTCGGATAGCGTTGCCGCAGGGCCTGGATCAATGCGCCGCCGAGCTGGTCACCCGAGGCTTCGCCGGCGATCAATGCGATGGTCGGTGCGGCCGCCTCGGTTCGGGATTCGGGGAGTGCTTCGCTCATCCGCCAGAGAATACGGGACATCGGCGCTTTCGTCGCGCGCGACGAAAGCGCATGTTGGAAAGGGTTCATCGAGCCGCCGCCGAGTTCGGCGGGAAGTTCAGCGCTTCAGCGAGCGTTCGCTGCTGTCAATGAAGTCGAGCATGGCTTGCACATCCTCGCTGGAGCCGGCCTGTTCGTTCAATCGCTCGCGCGCTTCGGCCAGCGGCAGGCCCGCCATGTACAGCGTGCGGTAGGCGCGCCGGATGGTGGCGATGCGTTCCGGCTCGAAGCCGCGGCGCTTCAGACCTTCGCTGTTGATGCCGCGCGGCCGGCCGTGCTCCTGCTTGCCCATGATGACGAAGGGCGGCACGTCGGCACCGACCAGGCAGCCCATGCCGACGAAGGCGTGATCACCGATCTTGCAGAACTGATGCACGCCGCTGAATCCGGCCATGATGACCCAGTCGCCGACTTCCACGTGTCCCGCCAGCGAGGCGTTGTTGGAGAACACGGTGTGGTTGCCGACCTGGCAGTCGTGGGCAATATGCACGTAGGCCAGGAACCAATTGTCGTTGCCGATGCGGGTCGCGCCGCCGCCGTCGCCCGTGCCGCGATTAATGGTGACGAATTCGCGGAAGACGTTGTTGTCGCCGATGATCAGTTCGGTGCGCTCGCCGTGGTACTTCTTGTCCTGGGCGTCGCCGCCGATCGAGGCGAACGAGTGGATGTGGTTGCCTTCGCCGATGCGGGTGGGGCCTTCGATGACCACGTGCGGTCCGATGACCGTGCCTGCGCCGATTTCCACGTCCGCGCCGATGACGCTGAACGCACCGACCTGGACATTGTCGGCGAGGCGGGCCTTGGGGTCGATCTGGGCACTGGCGTGAATCATCGCATTGACCTCACTCGGCGCGACCGGCGCACATCAGTTCGCAACTGGCCACTTCGTTGCCGTCCACTACCGCGCGAGCCTCGAACAGGCCCATGCCTCGCAGCATACGCTTCAGGCGCACTTCCAGACGCAGCTGGTCGCCCGGCACCACCTTGGCGGAGAAGCGTGCCTTGTCGACCTTGGCCAGGTAGAAAAGGGGATTGGTGTCCGAGTTGCTCTGGTTGCTGAGCATGATCAGGGTGCCTGCGGCCTGGGCCATCGCTTCGATCACCAGCACGCCGGGCATGACCGGATGGTTGGGGAAGTGGCCCTGGAAGAACGGCTCGTTCATGGAGACGTTCTTGATCGCGACAACGCGCTCGCCGGGCTCCAGTTCGATCACGCGATCGACCAGAAGGAAGGGATAGCGGTGCGGTAGGAGCTCCTGGATCTGCTCCACGTTCACCGGCAACTTGATGGCGTCAGTCATGATCTTTCCTTTCCAGCGCCGTGAGGCGGCGCGCGTACTCGTCCAGTTTCTTGAAACGTGCGGCGTTGCGTCGCCACAGGCGGTTTTCCTGCAGCGGCACGCCGGATGAATATTCGCCTGGTTCGCGAATCGAATGCGTCACCAGACTCTTGGAGGTAATGGTAACCCGATCGGTCACTTCCAGATGCCCGAGGATGCCGGCGTCGCCGCCGACCAGGCACCAGCTGCCGATTTTCGCGCTGCCGGCCACCGCGCTGCAACCGGCCATGGCGGTGTGTGCGCCGATCTGCACGTTGTGGGCGATCTGGATCTGGTTGTCCAGACGCACGTCTTCGGCCAGCACGGTGTCTTCCAGGGCGCCGCGGTCGATGGTGGTGTTGGCGCCGATTTCGCAGTCGTCGCCGATGCGCACGCCGCCGAGCTGCGGCACCTTGGTCCAGTGCCCGGCATCGACGGCGATGCCGAAGCCGTCCGCGCCGATCACCACGCCCGGATGCACCAGCACGCGTCGGCCGAGGCGCACGCGAATGACCAGGGTCACGCGGGCGACCAGTCGCGACTGCGCGCCGATCACGCAGTCCGGGCCGACCATGCAGTAGGGACCGAGTACCGCGCCGTCCTCGACGCGCGCGTTGTCCTCGATGACGCAGTACGGCCCGATGCAGGCGGTCTCGGCCACTTCGGCGCTGGGCGAAACCACGGCGGTCGGGTGGATGCCGGGTTCGGCCGCGGCACGTTTCTCGAACAGGGCGGCGATCTTGGCGAAGGCGAGATACGGGTCGCGTGCGATCAGGGCGGGGGTCGGGCATTCGTCCGCCGAATCCGCGTCGAGAACCACCGCGGAGGCGCCGGTTTCGCGCATCTGCGCGGTATAGCGGCTGTTGGCCAGGAAAGTCAGCTGGCCCGGCCCGGACGAGGCCAGCGTGCCGACGCCTTCGATGAGAGTCTCGGCGTCGCCCTGTACCTGCACGTCGAAACGTTCGGCCAGTTCGGCCAGTGTGTAACGGCTCACACGGTGCTCCCCTGCCGCCGAGCGGCTATGCAATGGACCAGTGGTCGAATGACGTGCCCGGAACGACCGCGTTGGGCGCGAAAACCGCGAACGCGACGGATCCGATCCTGTCGGATTCTACGACCTGGCGGCCCGGATTGCCCGTGAGGCCGCTCCGGGAACGCCGGGACGGCCATACGGGATCATGCCGGCAACGCTCAGAACTGGTTGCCGAAGGTGAACTGCAGGCGTTCCTCGTAGCGGCGATCCTGCGGCTGGTCGCGGAACGGCACCGCAAAGCTGATCACCAGCGGACCGATCGGCGCCTGCCACTGCAGCGACAGGCCGTAGGAGGCGCGCAGATCCTTGGCGTTGAAGGAGTTGTAGTCCTTGTACACGTTGCCGACGTCGACGAAGGCGGCGACACGGGCGGTACTGACGTCCTTCAGGGCGGGAATCGGCAGGAACACCTGCGCGGTGCCCTTGACCTTGAAGGCGCCGCCGACCGGCTGCGAATAGCCGTAGGCCGGGACGTAGGCGCGCGGACCCAGTGTGTTGTCCTGGAAGCCGCGGACGTCACGCACGCCGCCGGCATAGTAGTTCTCCCAGAACGGGAAGCCGTACTTCTTGTCCTTGCCGTAGGTCTTGCCATAGCCGACTTCGCCATCGAGCAGCAACACGAAACCGCCGCCGACGGGCCAGTAATGGTTGCCGTGGTAGAAGGCCTTCCAGAACTGCACGGTGGAACCGGGCAGGGCCGCGTTGATGGACAGGGACTCCACGCCGCCGGTGGTCGGCGCCCAGTAGTAATTGCGCGTGTCGCGCGAGTAACCGATGGTTCCGGTCCAGGAGTGGACGGTCTTGTTTCCGATCAGGTTCTGGTAATCGACCAGTTCCTGCGGCGAGAAGCCCGGGAACAGATTGATCTTGTTGCTGGTCAGGCCCAGACCGAACTGCAGGCGGTCGACTTCGCTGACCGGCACGCCGACGGTCGTCGAGAACGAGCGGGTGCTGTTGGTGTAGTTGGCGAAGTCGGTATTGCCGTAGTCCAGTTTGCTGTACGTGGCGTTGTAGCCGATGCTGACGCCGTCGTCGGTCAGATACGGGTTCACGTAGCCCAGCTGGATCTGCGAGTAGTAGCTGCTGTGCTGCACGGCCACGGAGAACTTGTCGCCGCTGCCGAGGAAGTTGTTCTGCGACACCGAGGCGCTGAGGATCACGCCCGAGTACTGCGAGTAGCCGACGCCGAACATCAGGCTGCCGGAGGATTTCTCCTCGACCTTGACGTTCAGATCCACTTCGTCGTCGGTGCCCGGCACGCGCTGGGTGTCGACCTTCACGTCGTCCTTGAAGTAGCCCAGGGTCTGCAGACGGCGCTTGGAGGCGTCGATCGCGGCCTGCGAGTACCAGGCGCCTTCCGGCTGGCGCATCTCGCGGCGCAGCACCGAATCCTGGGTCTTGGTGTTGCCCTGGAAATTGATGCGGCGCACGTACACGCGCTTGCCCGGCTTGATGTAGAAGGTCATGTCCGCGGTGCGGTTCTTCTTGTCCAGCTTAGGCACGACCTGCACTTCGGCGAAGGCGTAGCCGATGTTGGACAGCACGTTCTTGATCGCCTTCTTGCTCTGCTCGACCAGGTAGCGATTGAAGGTGTCGCCCTTCTGCATGAAGACCAGCTTGCGGATGGTCTTCTCGGGCAGCACCAGATTGCCCAGCAGGTGCACGTCGGAAATCTTGTACACCTCGCCCTGCTTGATGTTGGCGGTGATGTACATCTTGCGCTTGTTCGGACTGATCATCACCTGCGTGGAGTTGATGTTGAAGTCCGCGTAGCCGCGATTCATGTAGTACGAATCGAGCTTCTTGAGATCGCCGGAGAGTTTTTCCTTCGAGTACTGGTCGTCCTTGGTGTACCAGGACAGCCAGTTGCTGGTGTCGGATTCGAAATTGTCGCGGATCTGCTTGTCGCTGAAGGTCGTGTTGCCGACGATGTTGATGGCCTTGATGCGCGCGGTCTTGCCCTCGCGCACGACGATGTCCAGCGAGACGCGGTTGCGGTCCAGGTGCGTGACGTGGGTCTTCACCGAGACGTTGTACTTGCCGCGGTTGTAGTACTGCGTGATCAGTTCGTCCTGCACGCGGCTCAGCGCCAGCGGGTCGAAGGTGTCGCCCTCGGTCAGGCCGATCTGCTTCAGGCCCTTCTTCAGGTCGTCGGTCTTGATGGCCTTGTTGCCGCGGATGTTGAGCTTGGCGATGGACGGCCGTTCGACGACCTTGATGACCAGGATGTCGCCCTGGCGTTCCAGCTCGACGTCGCTGAAGAAGCCGGTATTGAACAGTGCCTTGATGGACTGCTTGGCATTGGCTTCGGTCAGGGTGTCGCCCTTGGCGACCGGCAGGTAGCTGTAGACCGTGCCCGCAGCAATGCGCTGCAGGCCGTCGACGCGGATGTCGGAGATCGTGAACGGCTGCATGGCCATGGCCTTGGCGGTCATGGAGGCAAGCAGGATCAGGGCGGCGATACGCTTCATCGTCGATTCCAGTGGGTGATGCGCGAGTACGCGGCAGCAGGCCGCAGCGAATAAGGGCCTCGGTTCAAGACGAGAGTCCGAGAATATCGTTGTACAGAGCCAGCCCGACCAGGCAGGCGAGCAGGGCAAGACCGATGAACTGGCCGGCGATCATGGTGCGTTCGCTGACCGGGCTGCCCTTGACCAGCTCGATAAGGTAATACAGCAGATGCCCGCCGTCCAAGACGGGGATCGGCAACAGGTTGATCACGGCGAGGCTCAGCGACACCAGTCCGAGGAAGCCCAGGAACCAGGTCAGCCCGAGTTGTGCCGAGGCGTTGGCCACGCGGGCGATGGTGATCACACCGGAAAGGTTGCGTGCCGAGGCCTGCCCGGTGAGGATGCGGCCGATCATCTGGAACGTGGTCGCGGTCTTGTCCCAGGTGGTGGCGAAGGCGTGACCCAGCGCGGCGATCGGACCGTAACGGAGGATGGCGGTTTCCTGCTTGGCCGGAGCATTGTAGACCCCCAGTCGCCACACGTCCTTGCCGTCATCGATCACATGCTTCGGCGTCAGGGCCAGCTTCAGTGTGCGGTCCTGCCGACGGATGGCGATCTCGACGCTGGACGCGTGTTTCATGTGCTCGTCGAGAATGGTGCCGATGTCGGTGAAGTAGTGGACCGGCGTGTCGTCGATGCTGAGAATTCGGTCGCCACTCTGGATGCCTGCTTTCGCCGCCGCGCCGTCCTGCACCAGTTTGCCGACGACGGGCGGGATGCCGCCCGGCAACAGGCCGATGCGGTCGAAGGCCGTCTGCATGGCGGTATCCGCGGGCAACTCGTTCAGCGCCAGCGTGACGGTTCGCACCTCGCCCTGATGCCGCACATCCAGTCGCACGGGCTGGCGCAGCAGCGCATCCTCGCTGATGGCATCGAGCGCGCCGCTCCAGGTCACGACCTTGTTGCCGTCCACGGCCACGATGCGGTCGCCGCTGCGGATGCCGGCTTCCGCGGCAAGCGTGTGCGACGGTGGCGCGGCGAGTACCGGAACGGCGTCGGGTTTGCCGATCACGAACATCAGCCAGAAAGCGGCCACCGCGAAGATCAGATTGAAACCCGGGCCGGCGGCGACGATGGCGATGCGCTTCCAGACGCTCTTGCCGGTGAATTCCTGGTCCTTCTGGTCCTCGGGGACCTCACCCTCGCGTGCGTCGAGCATTTTCACGTAGCCGCCCAGGGGAATCATCGCGATGCGGTATTCGGTGCCGTCGCGACCGACGCGGCTCCAGATGGCGCGCCCGAAGCCGACCGAGAAACGCAGCACCTTCACGCCACAGCGGCGCGCCACCCAGAAGTGACCGAATTCGTGGAAGGTCACCAGCAGGCCGAGGGTGACGATCAGCCACCAGACGGAACCGAAAAATGTGCTCATGCAGTCGTTGGGTCTTGAATCAGCAGCAGAAAGTGGGCACACGCCGCGGTGCGGCATGATCCGTGTAGCTTAGCAGCGTCCGCCGATGCAGCGGCGAGCCGTATCGCGAGCCTTGAGATCACGCGCCCTGAGTGTCTGAATATCGACCACGGCTTCGGCAGGCAGTTCCGCAAGGACCTGCTCGATGACGTCGGCAATGCCGAGAAACGGCAGCGTTCCTTCGAGAAACGCCGCGACCGCGACTTCGTTGGCGGCATTGAGGAGCGTGGTCGCGTCGCCACCCTCGCGCAGGGCCTGGAAGGCCAGGTCGAGGCAGCGGAAGGTGGTGGTGTCGGGTGGCTCGAAATCGAGTTGTGCGACGGCGGCCAGGTCCAGCGGCGGCACGCCGGCCTCGATGCGCTCGGGCCAGGCCAGCGCATGCGCCAGCGCCGTGCGCATGTCCGGGTTGCCGAGCTGCGCCAGCACCGAGCCGTCCGCGTACTCGACCAGCGAGTGCACCAGGCTCTGCCGGTGCACTACCACGTCGATGATGTCGGGCGCGGCGCCGAACAGATGATGCGCCTCGATGACTTCGAGGCCCTTGTTCATCAGCGTCGCCGAATCGACCGAGATCTTGCGGCCCATGCTCCAGTTCGGGTGCGCGCAGGCCTGGTCTGGCGTGATGTCGTGCAGATCGCGGCGTGTGCGTCCACGGAACGGGCCGCCCGAGGCGGTCAGGATCAGCTTGCGCACGCCCGCCGCGGCCAGCGGCGGACGCTCGCCCGGCAGGCACTGGAAGATGGCGTTGTGCTCGGAATCGACCGGGATCAGTTCGCCGCCGCCCTCGTGCAGCGCCTGCATCAGGAGTGCGCCGGCCATGACCACGGATTCCTTGTTGGCGAGCAGCAGACGCTTGCCGGCGCGCGCGGCGGCCAGGGTGGAGTCGAGGCCGGCCGCGCCGACGATGGCGGCGACCACAGTGTCGTAGCGTGCGTCGGTGGCGGCCGCGCTGATGGCGGCCATGCCCGACTGGACCTCGCACTCGACGCCGGCGCTGGCCAGACGTCTGCGCAGGTCGTTCTCCATGGTCGGGTCGGCGAGGATGGCGCACTGCGGCCGGAAGCGCGCGCACAGCTGCGCGAGTTTCTCGCTGTTGCGGTGCGCGGCGAGCACGCCGACGCGGAAGCGGTCGGGGTGGCGCGCGACCACGTCCAGGGTACTGCCGCCGATCGAGCCGGTGGCGCCGAATACGGCCAGCGTTCTCATGTGCGGTTCTCCGCCTTTCGCGTTCGGAACAAGACCATCACAGGCCCAGCAGCAGCTTGGCGATCACGAACACGGGCAGGGCGGCGAACACGCTGTCGAGTCGGTCCAGCAGACCGCCGTGGCCGGGAAACAGGGTTCCGGAGTCCTTGATGTCGGCCTGGCGCTTGAACAGGCTCTCGATCAGGTCGCCCAGAATGGAAGCGGCGACGGTGACCACGCCCAGCACCAGCATGCCCAGTAGCGCGATCGGATGGCGTATGTCCAGCAGCCAGCCGCCGATGACGCTGACCGCGCCGCCCAGGATCAGCGCGCCATAGACGCCGGCCCAGGTCTTGCCCGGACTGATGCGTGGCGCCAGCTTGCGCTTGCCGAACAGGCGGCCGGAAAAATAGGCGCCGGTGTCGGCGGCCCATACCAGCAGGATCGCCAGCAGCACCCACCAGGGGCCTCGCGCCTCGCCGTGCATGCCGATCAGGGCCAGCCAGGACGGTATGAAAATCAGCAGACCGACCGTGAGTTTCAGCGCGACATGCTCGTGCGTCGGTGAGGCCGCAAAGCTGTAGTGACGCAGCCACAGCAGGCTGGTCAGCCACCACAGCACGCCGACGGCCACGCCGAGCGTCCAGATCCAGATCTGTGCGCGCAATATCCACAGCGCGATCAGCGCGATCAGCGTCAGCGTCAGCCAGGCCAGGCGCACGGAAACCTTGCGCACGCCGCACAGCCGCGTCCATTCCCACTGCGCGGCCAGGAACACGGCGCCGACGATGACGCCGAACAGCCAGGTCGGCGGCAGCAGCATCACCGCGAGGGCGAGCGGAATGAGGATGAGAGCGGTCAGGATGCGCTGTAGAAGCATGCGTTTCGGTCGTCCCTAGGGTTGGGGCGCGGTGGATTCGGCGACTTGCGATCCGGTACGGCCGAAGCGGCGCTGGCGACCGGCAAAGTCGTCGAGCGCCGCGTCCAGACAGTCGGCATCGAAGTCCGGCCACAGCGTATCCGTGAACACCAGCTCCGTATAGGCCAGTTGCCACAGCAGGAAATTGCTGATGCGGTGTTCGCCGCCGGTGCGGATGAACAGGTCCGGTGCGGGAAGGTCGGCCAGACAGACGTGCGCGCCGAGCATCTCGGCATCGATCCCGGTCGGGTCCAGATCGCCGCGCGCAGCGGCTTCGGCGAGCGATCTCGCGGCCTGCGCGATGTCCCAGTGACCGCCGTAGTTCACGGCCACGTTGACGTGCAGTGCAGTGTTGCCTGCCGTGCGCTCACGCGCGGCGTGCATGCGTTCGCGCAGGGGCGCGTCGAAGCGCGACAGATCGCCGATGAAGCGCAGGCACACGCCATTCGCGTGCAGTTGATCGACTTCCTTGTCGAGGGCCTTCAGGAACAGCGTCATCAACGCAGAAACCTCGGTCTCCGGTCGGCGCCAGTTCTCGCTCGAGAAGGCGAACAGCGTCAGGGCGCCGATGCCTCGGCGCATGCAGTGCTCGATGGCCTGGCGCACCGCCTTCTGGCCGGCTCGGTGGCCGAAACTGCGCGGTTGGCGACGCTGCTCGGCCCAGCGGCCGTTGCCGTCCATGATGATGGCGACGTGGCGCGGAAGGCTGGGCGTGTCGGTGCTCATGGACGCGGAGATGAAGCCGGGCGGATCAGACCGCCATCAGCTCCTCTTCCTTGGCCTGCGCCACGGCGTCGACTTCCTTCACGAAATGATCGGTCAGGCGCTGGATCTCTTCCTCGGCGCGACGCTCGTCGTCCTCGCTGATTTCCTTGGCCTTTTCCAGTTCCTTGACCTGATGCAGCGCGTCGCGGCGGATGTTGCGGATGGCGATCTTGGCGTTCTCGCCCTCGCCGGCGACGTGCTTGGCCAGTTCCTTGCGGCGCTCCTCGGTGAGCGGCGGCAGGTTCAGGCGGATCACCATGCCGGCGGTGGTCGGCGTGATGCCGATGTCGGAAGCCATGATGGCCTTCTCGATGGGGCCGACCATGTCCTTTTCCCACGGCGTGATGGTCAGCGAGCGGCCGTCGGTCACGGCGACGCCGGCGACCTGGGTCAGCGGCATGTCCGAGCCGTAGTAGGGCACCTTGATGCCTTCGACCAGGGCGACGCTGGCGCGACCGGTGCGCAGGCGTTGCAGTTCGTGCCTGAGCGACTCGACGCTCTTGCCCATGCGGGTTTGTGCATCGTTCTTGATGTCGTTGATCATGCAGGACTCCAGGGGCCGGGCGATCCGGCGAGTATAGCAGCGCGCCGGCGTGCAACCGGCGCGAGGGGAAAGTCTTCGCCGCGGCTGCGGCGCGGGATCAGGCGGCTTCGACCAGGGTGCCGACGGGCTCGCCGCGCAGGATGCGCGCGAGGTTGCCCGGCTTGGTCTGGTCGTAGATGCGCAGCGGCATGCCGTGATCGCGGCACAGGGCGATGGCCGCGGTGTCCATGACTGCCAGCTTGCGCTCGATGACCTCGTCGTAGGTCAGCGTCTCGAAGCGCACCGCATCGCTGTGCGTGGCTGGATCGGCGGTGTACACGCCGTCGACCTTGGTGGCTTTCAGCAGCAGGTCCGCGCCGAGTTCGACCGCGCGCAGGGCCGCGGCCGAGTCGGTGGTGAAGAACGGGTTGCCGATGCCGGCCGCGAACAGGGCGATGCGGCCCTTCTCGATATGGCGGATGGCGCGGCGACGGATGAAGTCCTCGCACACGTCATGGATGGGGATCGCGCTCATCACGCGCGCATAGGCGCCGCGCTTCTCCAGCGCGTCCTGCATGGCCAGCGCATTCATGACTGTGGCCAGCATGCCCATGTGGTCGCCGGTGACGCGGTCCATGCCTGCTGCGGCCAGGCCTGCGCCGCGGAAGATGTTGCCGCCGCCGATGACCACGCCGATCTCCACACCCGCCTTGCTGGCCTCGATGATTTCGTCGGCCAGTCGACCGATGACCTTGGGATCGATCCCGTAGTCCTCGTCGCCCATCAGGGCCTCACCGGAGAGTTTCAGCAGGATGCGGCGATATTTCGGCGCGGATTCGGACATGGGCGGATTTCCAGAGAGGCGGGCAAACGCCCGAGATTGTAGCGGATGCCGGCGCGGCATAGCAGTCTGCGCGCGCCGTTCGGACGAAATGCCGCGGACAGGCCGCGGGCATAAAAGAAGGGCCGCGACAGGCGCGGCCCTTCTTCGGTACAGCGGTGGAGGGTGAATCAGGCCAGGCCGGCCTGCTTCATCACCTCGGCGGCGAAGTCGTCTTCGGCCTTCTCGATGCCTTCGCCCACGGCGAGACGCTCGACGGCCAGGATCTCGGCGCCTTCCTTCTTCAGCACGTCACCGACGTTGCTGCCGGTGTCCATGACGTAGGCCTGACCGGTCAGGGACTGTTCCGCGCACAGCTTGCGCAGCTTGCCCTGGATCATCTTCTCCTGGATCTCGGCCGGCTTGGCCTTGTCCTTCTCGGTCATCTGCGCCAGGGCGATTTCCTTCTCCTTCTCCAGCACCTCGGACGGCACGTCCTCGGGGTGGATGAAGTTCGGGTTCATCGCCGCCACGTGCATGGCGATGCCCTTGGCCAGTTCCTCGGAACCGCCCTTCAGGGCCACCAGCACGCCGATGCGGCCGCCGTGAATGTAGCTGCCGATCACGCCGTCGACGTCCACGCGCGCCATGCGACGCACCTGGATGTTCTCGCCGATCTTGGCGATCAGGCCCTTGGCGGTGTCCTCGACGCTGTCACCGCCCGGGTAGGCGGCGCTCTTCAGCGCGTCGACGTCGGCGGCGCCCGACTCCAGGGCCACCTTGGCAACGTTGTCGCTGAAGGTCAGGAAGTTCTCGTCCTTGGCCACGAAGTCGGTCTCGCAGTTGACTTCGACCAGGACCGCCTTGCCGCCGTCCTGCGCCGCGACGATGCGGCCTTCGGCGGCCACGCGGCCGGCCTTCTTGTCGGCCTTGGCCAGACCCTGCTTGCGCAGCCATTCCATGGCGACGTCGATGTCGCCCTCGTTGGCCACCAGGGCCTTCTTGCATTCCATCATGCCGGCGCCGGAGCGCTCGCGCAGTTCCTTGACCTGTTGTGCACTGATCTGCATCGGATTTCCTCGATGTTCTTGCGGGCGCACGCCCCGCGCGGGGCGTGCGTCGTGAATGACTTACTTGCTGTCGGCTTCCTTGGCCTCGGCCTTGTCGGCCTTGGCTTCGGCGGCGGGCTCGGCGTCCTTCTTGGCGGCAGGCTTCTTGGCCGCAGCCTTCTTGGCCGGCGCCTTCTTCTTGTCGTCGGCCTTCATCACCGGGTTGCCCTCGGCGTCGAGTTCGACGAAGTCGTTGCCGTCGCCCTGGGCGGCGGCCGGCGAAGCGGCCTTGCCTTCCAGCACGGAGTCGGCCGCGGCGCGGGTGTACAGCTGGATGGCGCGGATGGCGTCATCGTTGCCCGGAATGGCGTAGTCCACCAGGCTCGGGTCGTAGTTGGTGTCGACCACGGCGACCACCGGGATGCCCAGCTTGCGGGCTTCCTGCACGGCGATGTCCTCGTGACCGATGTCGATGACGAACAGGGCGTCCGGCAGGCGGTTCATGTCCTTGATGCCGCCCAGCGACTTCTCCAGCTTGTCGCGCTCGCGACGCAGCGACAGCACTTCGTGCTTGACCAGCTTCTCGAAGGTGCCGTCGGTCTCGGCTGCTTCCAGCTCCTTCAGGCGCGCGACCGACTGCTTGACGGTGCGGAAGTTGGTCAGCATGCCGCCCAGCCAGCGCTGGGAGACGAACGGCATGCCGCAGCGGGCGGCTTCCTCGGCAACGGCTTCGCGCGCGGCGCGCTTGGTGCCGACGAACAGCATCGTGCCGCGCTTCTGCGCCAGGCCCGACACGTAGTTCATGGCGTCGTTGAACAGCGGCAGCGTCTTCTCGAGGTTGACGATGTGGATCTTGCCGCGGGCGCCGAAGATGTACGGACCCATCTTCGGATTCCAGTAACGGGTCTGATGACCGAAATGCACGCCGGCTTCGAGCATCTGGCGCATGGTGACTTGAGGCATGTTGTACTCCTTGGGGTTGAACCTCCACGCATCCCCGACCTCGACCCTGGCGCTTGAAAAGCGGGCAGGGCACCCCGAAACCGGTGTCGATGCGTGTGTGGCGTTGTAGTGTGCCGGCGCGAACCATTTCGCTTCCGGCCCGACGAGTATCCCGCACAGGGGTTACAATCGTCTTTCGCTCCGCGCGCCGCATGGGGCCGAACAGGCACTCGGCGGCGACAGAACCGGCCAATTGTAGCTGCATGCGGAAGGCTTCCACAAGCAGCTGAAACGGTTCGGGAAAATTGTTCAGCCGCCCGGCGACGAACGGTCGTCGCGGCGGAACCGGAAAAGCACAGGATTCGGCGTATGCCCGCAGTACCCAAGACCCCCGAAGAAATCGAGAAGATGCGCGTCGCCGGACGCCTCGCTGCCGAGGTTCTGGCGTTGCTCAAGGAGCACGTCAAACCCGGCGTGACCACGGAAGAGCTCGATCGCATCGCTTACGAGCACATCGTCAACGTGCAGAAGGCCGTGCCGGCCAACGTCGGCTATCGCGGTTTTCCGAAGACGCTGTGCACCTCGGTCAACCATGTCATCTGCCATGGCATTCCGAACGAGCGCAAGGTGCTCAAGGACGGCGACATCGTCAATTGCGACGTCACCGTCATCAAGGATGGCTGGCACGGAGACACCAGCCGCATGTTCATCGCCGGCACGCCCAGCGTGCGCGCGCAGCGCCTGGTGGACGTGACCTGGGAAGCCATGATGAAGGGCATCGAGGCGGTGCGTCCGGGCGCGACCCTGGGCGATGTCGGTCACGCCATCCAGAAGCACGCCGAGGCCGCCGGCTTCTCCGTGGTGCGCGAATACTGCGGTCACGGCATCGGCAAGATCTACCACGATGAGCCGCAGGTGCTGCATTACGGCAAGCCCGGCGCCGGTCTGAAGCTGGAGAAGGGCATGACCTTCACGGTCGAGCCGATGATCAACGCTGGCAAGGCCGGCACCCGCTCGTTGCCGGATGGCTGGACGGTGGTCACGAAAGACCATTCGCTGTCCGCGCAGTGGGAGCACACCATCGCCGTCACCGACGACGGCTTCGAGATCCTGACGCCCTGGCCGGACGCCTGAAGGCGCAAGTGAGCGGGGAGAAGTGAGGACGGCGTGCGTGCCGGAATTCTTCGGCATGCGGACGGCGGTTGGCTTCTGACCGAATGCTCCGGGGCCTTTCTCCGGGCGTGCGTTGAGATGTACCGCGCCGCGCCGCGTTGCCTGCAACGGAGCTGCTCCGGGCATGCAGACCGGGGCGGGTGCATGGAACAAGGGCGTCGATGTCTTGCGTCCTGCGTGGAATCCGCCTTTACTCGTTTCTCGATGTCCCACTTCTGATACGCACCGTGCCCGAACTCGCCACTCGTCGTCTACTGCCCGCTCTGCCGCGCCTGCCACGCGGCGTGCCGCGTTCGGGCGTGTCGGCGGATGCGCGACGTGCGCTGCGGCTGCTGATCGCCGATGCCGACCGGGCTCTGGCGGCCTCCTTTGCGGCCGGTGCGGACGCCGGTGCGCTGGCGCGGCGCCGTTGCGAGCTGGTGCAGCGCGTGCTGCTGCATGTCTGGACCGCCTTTCTCGGTGCGCCCGAAGGCGTTTCCCTGTTCGCGGTCGGCGGTTTCGGGCGTGGCTTGCTGTTCCCGCATTCGGACGTGGACCTGCTGGTGCTGGTCACCCCGCAGTCCGGCGAGCGGCAGGCGCCGGCGCTGCAGCGATTCTTCGCTTGTCTGTGGGATATCGGTCTGAAGCCCGGCAGCGCGGTGCGCGATGCCGAACAATGCCGCGCGCTGGCCGCCGAGGACGTCAGCGTCTTCACCAGCATGATCGAAGGGCGCTGGCTGGCCGGCGACGCGGGCATGCAGGGCGATTACAACGCGATCGTCGAGGATCCGGCGCTGTGGCCGCCGCAGGCTTTTCTCGAAGCCAAGCTGGCCGAACAGGCCCAACGCCACGCGCGGCACGACGATACCGCGCACAATCTCGAACCGAATCTCAAGGACGGTCCGGGCGGTCTGCGCACGTTGGATCTGATGCGCTGGCTCGGGCGGCGCGTGGCCGGCGTCGGTGATTTCGATGCCATGGCCGCCGAGGGGTTGCTCGATCCGGCCGAGCACGAAGCCATTGTCAGTGCCGAATCGACCCTGCAGCGCTACCGGTTCGCGCTGCATCTGGAAGCGGGGCGCGCCGAGGAGCGTCTGCTGTTCGACTACCAGCGCGCACTGGCCGCGAGGCTGGGTTTCGAGGACGAGCATGCCAAGAATCTGGGTGTCGAGCAGTTCATGCAGGGCTACTACCGCGCCGCCACGGTGATCGAGCGGCTGGGCGTGCAACTCGGCGAGCGTTTCGAGGAACTGCTCGAGCCCGATGTGACGCCGGAGCCGCTCAACGATGATTTCATGCGTTTAGGCGCGCGTCTGGAACCGCGCGATCCCGACCTTTTCCTGCGTCGTCCCGCTGCGTTGATCGAAGGCTTCGTGCTGCGCCTGGATCATCCCGAGCTGGTCGGCTTCACCGCCGAGACCATGCGCCGGATCCAGCAGGCCGCAGCCGACCGCGGCACCGAGATTGGCGAGGATCGCGCGGTGCTGGATGCGTTGCGCGCCTTGCTGCATCGCGGTGCGCCGGCGGTCGAGGCGCTGTGGCGGATGAACCGCTTCGGGCTGCTCGCCGCGATCCTGCCGCCGTTCGCGCGCGTGGTCGGGCGCATGCAGTACGACCTGTTTCACGTCTACACCGTCGACGAGCACACCATGCGCGTGCTGCGCAATGTGGCGCGTTTTGCCGATCCGCAGGCGCGCCGCGAGTTTCCCATCGCCTGCGAGATCTGGGCGACGCTGGATCGCCCGGAAATCCTGCTTCTGGCCGCGCTGTTCCACGACATTGCCAAGGGGCGCGGTGGCGATCATTCCGTGCTGGGCGAGGCCGACGCGCGCGATTTCTGCACGCGTCTCGGCGTGCCCGACGAGGACGGGGCCCTGGTCGCCTGGCTGGTGCGCTGGCATCTGCTGATGAGTACCACGGCGCAGCGGCAGGACATCACCGACCCGGACGTGGTGCATCGCTTCGCCACCGAGGTCGGTGACTGGGAACATCTTGACCATCTCTACCTGCTGACCATCGCCGACATCATCGGCACCAGCCCGAAGCTGTGGAATTCGTGGAAGGATCGTCTGCTGGCCGATCTCTACGTGGCTGCGCGCTACGCGTTGCGCTCGGACCTGGCCCTGCCGCTGCGCGCCGAGGCGCGTGTGCGCGACTGCCGTGAACGCGCGTTGTCGATGCTGCTCGATGATGGCTTCGATGCCGACGATGTCGCCCACATTTGGGCCGACTTCCCCGATCTCAGCTTTCTGCGACATCGCCCGGAACAGGTCGCCTGGCAGACCACCGCCATCCTCAATGCCAAGGGCGAGTTGCCGCTGGTCGAAGTGCATCCGTTCTCGGTGCGTGGTTGCACTGAGGTGTTCGTGTACGCGCCGGATCGCGACGGTCTGTTCGCCACCGTGACCGCCATGCTCGACCGCATGCGTTTCTCCGTGGTGCAGGCACGCGTGCTGGGCTCGCCTACGGGCATGGCGCTCGACACCTTCCTGCTGCTGGAATCGGAGACGCAGGAACCGGCCAGCCTGGAGCGCGCCGAGGACCTGCGCGTGCGGCTGGCACGCGCGCTGGCCAGGCCGGCCCGCGCGCAGCCGGCCAAGCGCAATCTGACGCGGCGACAGCGACATTTCCAGATGGCTCCGCGCATCGAGTTCACGGACGACGTCGCCGCCGGGCGGACCCAGCTGGCGCTGGTCTGCACCGACCGGCCGGGGCTGCTGGCCGTGGTGGCGCAGGCGTTCGTCGAGGTCGGCGTGCGCGTGCACGATGCGCGCATCGCCACGTTCGGTGAACGCGTGGAGGATTTCTTCCAGCTCACGGACGGCGAAAACGGACGACTCGATCCCGCGTTGCAGACCCGTCTACGCGAGGCCCTGCTGCCTCTGGTGGGGCCGCAGCGCGAGGCGTCCTGAATCCGGGGCGATGCTTGGTGAACGGCGCGGCGTCACGTATCGTCGTCGCACTCCGCATCGCGCGGTCACCATTCGGGGAAACGACATGAACATCGGAAAGTCAGGCCGTTCGGTCCTGGTCGCATTGGCGTTGTGCGCGTTCGCGCTGCCTTCACTGGCTGCCGAGCACCATCAGGCGCCCAAGCACAAGGCGGCGGAGGTCAGCTGGATCCATCCCGTGATCGCCAAGTTCGGCGGCGTGCACCCGCGCACGGACGTCGACATGCAGCCCGATCCGGCGGTCGACTACAAAGTCTTCGTCGACGTGGTCAGCGCCAACGACGACCCGGGCAAGATGTCCGGCTCGCTGGATCGCCTGGCCCGTTTGGTGAACCTGATGGGTTTCGCCAAGGTGCCGTCCGATCACGTGCACATCGTTGCGCTGCTGGAAGGCAAGGCGACGCCGCTGGCGCTGGACAATGCCACCTACCGCAAGCTGTTCAAGCACGACAATCCGAATCTGGCCGTGCTGCACGCGCTGAAGAAGGCTGGCGTGAAGCTGATGATCTGCAGCCAGGCCATGGCCGGACACGGCATCAAGGACGACCAGATCGATTCCGCCGTGACCATCACCCTGTCGGCGCTGACCGACACGGTCATCTACGGCCATCGCGGCTACAGCTACATGCAACTGTAGGCTTTCCGCATTGCCCATATGGACGGCCGTCGCGGCGACGCGGCGGCCGTTTTTCGTGCCGCGACGGTGACAGCACGCGGTGCCTGCGTGTACTCTTTGCAGCTTGTATCGAGATCCTGGAATCCCCGCCGCATGTCTTCCATCGAAGCCCTCATCGACGACGCCTTCGAGCGCCGCAACGAACTGACCCAGAGCGAGATCGAGACGCACATCCGTCCGGCCGTGGCGCAGGCGCTGGACCTGCTCGAATCCGGCGAGCGTCGCGTCGCCACGCGCGAGGAGAACGGCGACTGGACCGTGCATCAGTGGCTGAAGAAGGCGGTGCTGCTGTACTTCCGCATCAACGACAACAAGGTGGTCGACGGCGGCCCCGCGCAAGCGTTCGACAAGGTGCCGCTGCGTTTTCCGCTGGGCGACCACGACGAGCTGCTGAACCTCGGCGCACGCGTGGTGCCGGGCGCGCTGGTGCGCCGCGGTGCGCACATCGCCCGGAACGCCGTGCTGATGCCCAGCTACGTCAACATCGGCGCGCACGTCGGCGAGGGCACCATGGTCGACACCTGGGCCACCGTCGGTTCCTGCGCACAGATCGGCGCGCACGTGCATCTGTCCGGCGGCGTCGGCATCGGCGGTGTGCTGGAACCGCTGCAGGCCGGTCCGACCATCATCGAGGACAACTGCTTCATCGGCGCGCGTTCGGAAGTGGTCGAGGGCGTGGTGGTCGAACGCGGAAGCGTGATCGGCATGGGCGTGTTCCTGGGTCAGTCCACGCGCATCTACAACCGTGCCACCAGCGAGATCAGCTACGGCCGCGTGCCCGCCGGCAGCGTCGTGGTTGCCGGCAGCCTGCCGGCCAAGGACGGATCGCACAGCCTGTACGCCGCCATCATCGTCAAGCAGGTCGACGAGAAGACCCGCGCCAAGACCGGTATCAACGAACTGCTGAGGGCCGCGCAATGACCGTCACCGTCTACGGACTGAAGACCTGCGATACCTGCCGCAAGGCGCGCAAGTGGCTGGACCGCTTCGAGGTTGCCTACGACTTCGTCGACTATCGCGAGCAGCCGGTGCCGGCCGCCACGCTGAAGGACTGGGCGGGGCAATTGGGCGGCTGGGAGAAGCTGGTCAACAAGGCTTCGACCACCTGGCGCAACCTGCTGCCGCAGCGCAAGGATCCGGGCAGCGATCCGGAATGGACGCTGCTGATCAAGGAATGCCCCGCGCTGGTGCGCCGTCCGGTCGTGGTGCTGGACGACGGCAGCGTCAGCGTCGGCTTCAAGGACAACCTGTTCAAGCAACGGTTCGGACGCTGACATGAAACGCGCCGTGACTCGCCGCTATCTGACCAACCTGCGCATCGAGCGTGACAACGCCGCGCTGTACGACGGCCTGGCCGCGCTCAGCGACGACGCCCGTGCTGCACGCGCCTATCGCCGGATCGCTGAGGCGGAGTGCGCTAATGCGGATTTCTGGGCCGGGCAATTGCAGGCGCTCGGCGTGTCCGCGCCGCCTTATCGTCCCAGCATCCGCGTGCGTTCGCTGCTGTGGCTGGCGGAGCGCTTCGGCAGCGACTTCGTCATGCCGACCGTGGCGCGCATCACGCATGCGGATCATCACGATACGCCGGTCGATCGCCGGGATTACCGCGATCATTTCCGCAATGCTGGCCACGCGCTGCCGCGCAGCGGACTGCGCGGGCAGGACGGCAATACCCTGCGTGCGGCGGTACTGGGCGCCAACGACGGTCTGGTCTCCAACGTCAGTCTGGTCATGGGCATGGCCGGCGCCGCCGTGGCCGATCACGCGGTGCTGCTGGCGGGACTGGCCGGTCTGGTCGCGGGCGCCTGCTCCATGGCGCTGGGCGAATGGCTGTCGGTGAACAGCTCGCGCGAGTTCTATCAGGCGCAGATCACCGCGCGCGCAGAGCGGCTGGCGGTCGCACCGGAAGACGTGCGCCAGCACATCGCCGCGATCTATCGCGAGAAGGGGCTGGGCGAGGCCGCTTCCGAAACCATGGCCGCGCAGCTGGTCGACAGTCCGCGTTCGGCGCTGGACCTGCTGGTGCGTGAGGACATGGGCGTCGACCCGGAAGACCTGGGTGGTTCGGCCTGGAGCGCGGCGCTGTCGTCGTTCGCGCTGTTCGCGTTGGGCGCGGCGTTTCCGGTTGCGCCGTATGTGTTCCTGCACGGTCGCGCGGCGCTGGTCGGCAGCGTGATCGCGGCGGCTGCCGGTCTGGCGCTGATCGCCACCGCGACCTCGTTGTTCACTGGCCGGAATGTCGGGTTCTCCATCGCGCGCCAGTTCGCCATCACCACGGCGGCCGCCGGTGTCACCTGGCTGTTGGGCAACGCGCTGGGCGCGGTGCTGAGCTGACCGGTCGGCTGTCTCGGGCATCCTGAGCGTTTTTGCGAGACGAGACTTTCATGCGCGCGCTGATCTTCGGCAACTCCGGTTCCGGCAAGAGCACGCTGGCGAAAAGGCTCGCCGCGCGGCATGGTTGCGCGCATCTCGACCTGGACACCATCGTCTGGGAGCCGGGGCGCATCGCGGAGGCGCGACCGATGGAGCGGGTGCTGGCCGATCTCGATGCGTTCATCGCGCAGCACGACGCCTGGGTCATCGAAGGCTGCTACGGCGATCTGGTCGAACATGCGGCGCACGCCTGCACCGAGCTGCTGTTTCTCAATCCCGGACGCGAGGCCTGTCTGGCCAACAACCGGCGTCGGCCGTGGGAGCCGCACAAGTACGACTCGCCGGCAAAGCAGGACGCGATGCTGGACAACCTGCAGGCCTGGGTGAGCGGCTACTACGAACGCGACGACGCCTGGTCCTACGCCGCGCATCGTCGCCTGTTCGATGCGCATGCTGGCGAGAAGACCGAATACACCACGCTGCCGGCGATGGACTGACGCAGTACTTGCGCGTCGCGCGGCCTTGCGTCAGCCTCGACGCGATACTCCCGCTCACATGTCTTCCATGTCCGACGTTCTCGATCTCACCTGCGAACTGATCCGCCGCCGTTCCGTGACGCCGGAGGATGCCGGTTGCCAGGATCTGATCGCCGCGCGTCTGGAACGCGCAGGATTCCGCATCGAGCGCCTGCGTTTCGGCGAGGTCGACAACCTGTGGGTCACGCATGGTGCGAAGGACGCTCCGACACTGGCGTTTCTGGGCCACACCGATGTCGTGCCCAGCGGTCCCGAGGACGCCTGGGCCACGCCGCCGTTCGAGCCGACGATCCGCGATGGCGTGCTGTACGGCCGCGGCGCGGCGGACATGAAGGGCAGCGTCGCAGCGATGGTGGTGGCGCTGGAAGCCTTCGTCGCCGCGCATCCCGATCATGATGGTCGCGTGGCGCTGCTGTTGACCAGTGACGAGGAAGGCGACGCCATCGACGGTGTGCGCAAGGTGGCCGATGCCTTCAAGGCGCGCGACGAACGCATCGACTGGTGCGTCGTCGGCGAGCCGTCGGCGAAGGCGCAGCTCGGCGATCTGATCCGCGTAGGTCGTCGCGGGTCGCTCTCGGCCACGCTGACCGTGCGCGGCGTGCAGGGCCACGTGGCCTATCCGCAGCAGGCCGACAATCCGATCCACCGGTTCGCACCCGCGCTGGCCGAACTGGTCGCCGAACACTGGGACGACGGCAACGACGACTTCCCGCCGACCTCGCTGCAGGTGTCCAACATCCATGCCGGCACCGGTGCCAACAACGTCATTCCGGGCACGCTGGAAGCCCTGTTCAACTTCCGCTACAGCACCGCGAGCACCGCAGAACAGCTGCGTGCGCGCGCCGAGGCGATCCTCGATCGGCACGCGCTGGATTGGCATATCCACTGGCACGATTCCGGCCGTCCGTTTCTCTCCCCGCCCGGTGGCAGGCTGCGCGAGACCGTCGTCACGGTCTGCCGTGAACACGTCGGCCTCGACCCCGAGCAGAGTACCGGTGGGGGGACGTCCGATGGCCGTTTCGTCGCCCCGCTGGGCGTGGAGGTGGTCGAGCTGGGGCCGGCCAATGCCACCATCCATAAAGTCGACGAATGTGTCGCGGTCGCGGACCTGGAGCGCCTGCCGGGACTCTACGGGGCCATTGCCGTATCCCTTCTCTGAACGCATGCAGGCCGCTGTGCTCGGCCCCTGTGCACGAATCGAACGAAGACGAAGCTGATTCATGTCCGCCGATCTCATACGAACCGTCGCCGCCGTGATCGCGAACGATGCCGGCGAGGTGCTGCTCGTACGCAAGCGCGCTTCCGATACCTTCATTCAGCCCGGTGGAAAGATCGAGCCGGGCGAGGCGTGGCTGGAGACGCTGGCGCGAGAGCTTGAAGAGGAGCTCGGCGTGCGGCTCGATCCGGCCACGGCCGTGCATCTGGGCGAATTCGAGGAACGCGCCGTGCACGAACCGGGTCGACGCGTGCGGGCGCAGGCATTCCATGTGTCGGTGGTCGGAACGCCCTCGCCGCAGGCGGAAATCGAGGCCATGGCCTGGGTCGATCCGCAGGGGCCGCGCGACGTGCGGGTCGCGCCGCTGAGCGCGAAGCACATTCTTCCCGCTTTCTTGCGCTGGCGACAGACGCTGTAGTTGTCCGCGCGGGTCGGTTGCATCGCGCGGCGTCGTCCTTCGCGGCGCGGTGCACAGGGACTCGCCTGCCGTGTTTCTGTCGGCGTCTGGCTCGAGGGGGTAGGATGCGAGATCCGGCCAGGAATGGAGAATGCCCTCATGCGAATCACGAATCTGCGTCACGCCATGCGTCTCGGCGTACTCATGCTGCTGCTCGCGCCGATGCTCGCGTTTGCAGGGAAGCCGGTCACGCTGCATACGAGCGACGGCGTGTCGGTCTACGGCACGTTCACACCGACGTCCGGACATGGCGGCAAGATTCTTCTGCTGTTCCACCAAGCTGGCGCCAGCCGGCATGAATACGCGCCGCTGATCCCGGTGTTCAACAAGCTCGGTTATGACACGCTGGCGATCGACCAGCGTTCGGGCGGCGGCTATTTCGGGGGGCACAACGAGACCGTGGCCAAGTTGGGCGCCTCCGGCGACTATCTGGATGCGCAACGGGACCTGGAAGCCGCGCTGGCCTGGGCCAAGGCGCGCAAGTACGCCACCATCGTGGCGGTGGGCAGTTCGTATTCCGCTTCGCTGGTGCTGCGGCTTGCCGCGAAGCATCCCGGCGACCTTGCGGCGGTGGCGAGCTTTTCCCCAGGCGAGTATTTCGCCGACAAGAACCTGATCAAGCAGGCGGCGGCCAAGATCAAGGTGCCGCTGTACATCACCACGGATCCGAAGGAAGAAGGGCGCGTGAGCAACGTTCTGCGCGATGCACATGGTGCGAACATCACGCGTTACCGGCCCAAGGCCGGCATGCATGGCGCCTCGACCATGATCTGCTCGCGCGACCCCAAGGGCTGCAAGGCGAACCTGCGTAGTTTCGAGGCCTTTTTGCGCAAGGTCGGCGAGGCGCCGGTCGGTGCTCATCCGGAGCACTGAGGCATGACATCGACGACGCTCCGGGTTCTGGCCCTTGGCGCGGTCGCGGCCGCGCTGGCTGCATGCGGTCCGTCTTCCTCACCGCAGACGGGCTCGGGCTCGGCGTCCTCCGCGAGCACTTCGTCGGCGGCGGAATCATCGACGGCTTTGCAGCAGCACATCAGCACCAGGCGCTACCGTATCGACGTCACCTATCCGCCGTTGTCGCCCGAGGCCGATGTCCTGGCGCGGGCCCTGCATGCGCGTACCGAAGCAGCCCGGGTCGATTTCATGAAGGGACTGCCTGATCCGAAGACCCTGCCTGAATTCGCCGATCGCCAGCTGCGGATGA
This sequence comes from Oleiagrimonas citrea, assembly GCF_012395255.1. Classification (GTDB taxonomy): domain Bacteria; phylum Pseudomonadota; class Gammaproteobacteria; order Xanthomonadales; family Rhodanobacteraceae; genus Oleiagrimonas; species Oleiagrimonas citrea. The sequence continues at coordinate 671,323 of NZ_JAAZQD010000001.1, read as the reverse complement.
TGATCGACTACAAGGTGGCGTCGCGCACGCCGGCCTTCGTCAGTGTGCGCGAGCAGGGAATGATAGACACGGGCGGCGCGCATCCGATTCCGCTCGACGGAACGTTCGTGTTCGACCTGCCGCATCGCAGACTGGTGGCGTTCGACGATCTCTTCGTCGATCCTGTCGCGGCGCGCGCGAGGCTGTCCGTTCTTGCGCGCAAGGCGCTGTACGCGAAGCTGCTGGACAAAGTGCCGGGCGGCGACAAGACGTCGGCCAAGGTGCGCAAACAGTGGCAGGACAACATGCGCGGCATGATCGACGACGGCACGCGACCGACCGCGCAGAACTTCGGCGAATTCCTGGTCGACGGCGGCGGTCTCGATGCGCCGCCGTCGCTGGTCCTGGTGTTCTCGCCGTATCAGGTCGCGCCCTACGTGTACGGGGCGCAGACCGTGAAGGTGCCGCTCAAGGACTTCGCGTCGATGCTGAAGCCGCCATACCGGGGCGCCTTCGGATTGGCGCCCTGAGCGGACGGAAGAGGATTCAGGGGCCGAAGATGGCCTTGATGCCGCTTTCGGGCGGCATGCCGCTGAGGCTGTGGATGCGGCCCTGCTCGTCCTTGTAGACGATGCCCGGCGTGCCGTCGATGCCGAACGTGTTCATCAGCTCGACATTCGCGGCAATCTTCGCGCGCGTGGCCGGCGGAATCGTGGCGGCCAGCTTGATCGGGCTGTCGCGGAAGTCGCGTTCGTTGCGGGCGAACGCCTTGATCGGGTCGGCGGCGTCCAGCACCGATGCTGCGCGCGGCAGGCTCTGCGGCTTGATGACGGCGACCAGCAGGTAGCGCACCTGCACTTCGCCGTTCTTCACCTGCGGGCGGATCGCGTTCCACAGGCGATGGCAGTACGGGCATTCGGTGTCGGTGAACACGTAGACCGTGCGCTTGGCGTGCTTCGCGCCTTCCGAAATCCAGTCGGCCTTGGCCAGCTTGCTCCAGGCATTCTTGTCGATGCCTGCCGAAGCGCGGTCGGCGAAGGCGTCGCGAGTGAGGTCCTTGCCGTCGGCGTCGAACAGGTTGCCGACCACGGTGTGCTTGCCATCGGGCAGCAGATAGACCGGCATCGGCTGCCCGCGGTATTCCCCGATGAAGCCCTTGAAGCCGTCCGGCGCGGGCATGGTTCCGCGGATGTCGATGCCGTTGGCCTTCAGGGCGCGAACGGGGGCGGGGTAGGCGGTCTTGCCGCTGTCGGCGCGCGCGTGGCCCGGGGCCAGCAGAGCCAGGCACAGCAGGCCGAGCGAAAGAACGGAAGTCAGTTTCAAGGGGCGTCTCCGGAAACGGGGGCGGGGGAAGCGAGGTGCGACAGACCTTCGGCCAGCGTCGCGGCGGAAAGTTCACCGACGTGGATGTCTCGCACGGTGCCATCGGCGTCGACGAACAGCGTCGTCGGCGTGCCGCGCAGATTGAACTGGCGAGCGAGCTGCTGACTGTCGTCGATCAGCACGTGGCGCGGCGCGCGCGGGAGCCCGCGCAGGTAGGTGCGGACCGTCTCGGCCGATTCGGCCTGGTCGACGAACACGAAGCGGACCCCGGTGTCGCGCGCCTGCGCGTCGATCAGCATGGGCATCTCACGACGACAGGGTGGGCACCAGGTCGCCCACAGGTTGATGACCATCGGCTTGCCGGTCAAGGCGCGCAGCGAAACGGGCGCGCCCTTCAGGTCGTGCAAGGTCAGATCCGGTAGCGGCCGCTGCATGGCGGCGGACAACTGCGCGACGACCAGCGTGGCGACGAGCCAGGTGCCGAGGCCGAAACTGCCGGCGACGGTCAGCGGCATGCGCAGACGCGGTCGTCGCCACAGCAGCACGAGCAGTGCGACGAGCAGCGCGATGACGCCGGGCCAGGCCATGAAGCCACCGTCACGCACGTTCAGCATGCTCAGCGGATGGGCGGCGTAGTCGGGCCAGCGGCGCACGACGAAGGCGACGCGTGCGACCAGCAGCGCGGCGAGCAGGGCGATCCAGAGCGGCGTTTGCACCGACGCGGTGCCGCGTTTCTGTAGTGCGCCGGCCGCCATCATCGCCACGGCGACGGCCAGTAGCAGCACCAGCAGCGGCGTCTGGAACAGGAACGGACCGATCGCGATGCCCTTATCCACGCGGATTCCTGCGTCGACAGGCGCGGGTGGCAAGGCTTCGATGCGCTGCGAGGGGCGTCGACAGTTTCACACGGTCTCGAAAAAACGTCGGAACACGCATCTTAGGCGGCGGTCCCCGCATGTGGAAATCGGTGCGACCGAATGTCGCCCGAATGTCGCCGCCCGCGCCAGGGCGGGCGGCGACGGGTGCGTCAGTGCTTCTCGACCACCGGCAGTTCGACGTAGCTGGCCTCGCCCGGCGCGTGGTAGATGCGCTGGGTGGCCTTCACGTAGTCCTTCGGCTTGGCGAAGAAGATGTTCTTCACGTAGGTCTGCGGGTTGCGGTCGTAGAGCGGGAACCAGCTCGACTGCACCTGCACCATGATGCGGTGACCCTTGCGGAACATATGGTTCGCCGTGGGCAGCTCGAAGCGATACAGCAGCGGCTTGTTCGGCGTCAGTGGGTGCGGGTGGGCGTAGCTCTCACGGTAGCGGCCGCGGAAGATGTCCATCGCCACCGCCAGCTGATAGCCGCCCATCTGCGGGTCGTCGGCGACCTGGTCCGGGTATACGTCGATCAGCTTCACCACCCAATCCGAATCGGTGCCGCTGGTGGATGCGACCAGATGCACCTTGGGCATGCCGGCGATGGTGACATCGTGGTCGAGCACCGGAGAGACGAAAGTCGCCACGTCGGTACGGCCGGAGAACGTGCGCTGGTCGTCGACCAGCCACTGCGGCCAGGTCAGTCCGCCGTCGTAGCCGACCGGCTGACTCGGGCGCGCGCGATACGGCACCGGCTTGGCCGGATCGGAGACATAGCTCGTGTCCTTGGCTTCGCTGGCGGTTGGCGCTTGGAAGCCGGCCTTGCCGTCGGCATGCAGATAGAACGGCGTCGGCTGGATGGCGCAGCCGTGGGCGCAGCCGGACGGCCACGATTGCAGACGCTCCCACTGATTCGCGCCGGTGCGATAGGCCGTGACCGGCGCGACCGGGTTCGGCGGGGCGTTGTCCTTCAGGTAATGCGCCAGGAACGGCGCCAGGATGTGCTTGCGGAAATAGGTGCCGGTATCGCTGCCGAACTGGATCGCGCCGAGCGAACGGGCGTCCTCGATCTCCTGGCCGTGATGCCACGGGCCCATCACCAGGTAGACCATGTTGTTGTGCGTGTCCTTCGGTTCCAGCGCGCGGTACACGGCGGGCGCACCATAGATGTCCTCCTGGTCCCACAGGCTGTGCACCAGCATCACCGGCACCTTCAGCGGCTCCTTGGCCAGTACCTTGTCCATCGCCTGCTGCTGCCAGAAGCTGTCGTAGGCCGGGTGTTCGACGATCTTGTTCCAGAAACCCAGCTGCTCCATGCCGTAGGCCTTGCCCATCGCGCCGGCGGAGCCGTAGTGCATGTACAGGTCGTAGTCGTCGTGGAACGCGCTCCACCAGTGCTGGGTGTTGTCGCGCGTGGCTTCCTGCTCGTAGATGTAGGGCAGGTTCTGCTGGCGGAACGCGCCGTGGTGGAACCAGTCGTCGCCCATCCAGCCGTCGACCATCGGGTTCATCGGCACCGAGACCTTCAGCGCCGGATGCGGGTGCACCAGGGCCATCAGTGGTTCGAAGCCATCGTAGGAGATGCCCAGGATGCCGACCTTTCCGTTGCTCTGCGGCAGGTGCTTCACCAGCCAGTCGATGGTGTCCCAGGTGTCGGTCGACTCGTCCACCGGTGTGTCGTTGAGCGGGCCGCGCAGCGGCCGGTTCATCACGTAATCGCCTTCCGAACCGTACTTGCCGCGGATGTCCTGGATCACGCGGATGTAACCGCCGTCGATGATGGTGTCGACGGCATTGTCGTAGCCCTGCAGCGCCGGTCCCATGTGCGCGCTTTCGTGGCCGTCGACCATGTGCGTGACCATGCCGGAGGCGTTGTACGGCGTGCGCGTAAGAAGGATCGGCGCGTCCTTGGCGCCCTTCGGAATCACGATGACGGTATGCAGCCGCACGCCGTCGCGCATCGGGATCATCACGTCGCGGATGGTGTAGTTGAAGGCGTCGCGCGACGGCTTGAACTGCGTCGGCGTCTCGCTCTTCAGTTGCGGGTAGAGCGGTCGCAGCGCGACGGCGGCCTGGGAGGCGACCGTAAGACAGACGCCGACAAGCAGCGCGATACAGAAATGGCGAATGGAACGTTTCACGAATCACCCCCGGATGGACGGCCAAGCACAAACATAGCGCGGTTAGATGCTCTGTGCATGGGCGCGCATTGCGCAACTTCAGGGGGTGTGATGTCGGTGTGCTTTTCCCGTTCAGTGCCGGGCCGCGTCCTCGAACACCGCGAACATGCCCGCGTAGGGCTTGGTCATGAACAGCGGCGGGCCGAAATAGTCGCCGTGGTCGTAGAACTGCGAGATGGTGCCGTCCAGATACAGCGCGTTGCGGCAGCCCAGCCTGTCTCGGAACAGGCGCGCGAAGGCGTGGAAATTGACCGGTGTCTCGCTGATCGCGAAGACGACCCGGTCCGGCGAGCGCGCACAGACGCCGCTGCGCCATTTCAGACTGTTCGAATCGGCAATGAAATGCGGATTCAGCGCGCCGTCGATCACCAGCATCGGCCCGGACTGCGTCGCCAGGCGTGGATCGGGCCGCTGGGTCTGGTAATCGCTCGTGCTCATCACGCGGGCATGGTTCTGCTTGTCGATCAGGAATACGCCGTTCGGGCGCAGCGAGAAGTTGCCGGCTGAAGGGTCGCCGTGCGCGGTGTTCAGCGGTTCCAGCCGTTTGCCGTCCTCGACGTACAGCCCCAGCGGCGCGCCCTTGCGGTCGTAGATGCCGGCGTTGGCGGCGAAGCGCAGCACCTTGCCGTGGCGCTTGCCCCATTCACGCAGCGCATCGATGTCGGCGAACGGCTTGCCGGTATCCGGGTCGCGCCAGTGCAGCGTCAGGTCGGCATGGCGGAGGTCGACCGACACCACGCGATACACCGCGCCATCGAAGCGCACCTGTTCACCGGACTGCGCCGCACGCGAGCCGCAGCCCGCCAGCGCTGCTGCGCAGAGCAGCAGGGCAGGCAGCATGCGATGCAGGAGGCGACCACGGGAGCGGGGCGGAAAAAGGTTCATGCCTGCATGGTCGCGTTCGTCGGAAAACCGCGCAAGCGACTTTGTCGGAACCGTTCATGTTCGGCGGGCACGGTCGGTGCGTGGTCTAGAATGGAGCTTTTCGCGCGGACCTTGCCATGCCTTACACGCCCATCATCGGAACGCTCGGCTACGTGCTCTCGCCCGACCGCGAGCGAGTGCTGATGATCCACCGCAACGCGCGCAAGGACGACCATCACCTGGGCAAGTACAACGGCCTGGGCGGCAAGCTGGAGCCGAACGAGGACGTTGCCGCCGGCATGCGCCGCGAGATCCGCGAGGAATCGGGCATCGAGTGCGTGTCGATGCAGTTGCGCGGCACCATCAGCTGGCCGGGCTTCGGCAAGCACGGCGAGGACTGGCTGGGTTTCCTGTTCCTCATCGATGGCTTCGAGGGCGAACCGCACGACGGCAACCACGAAGGAACGCTGGAGTGGGTCGACCGTTCACGCATGATGGAGCTGCCGATGTGGGAGGGCGACCGACACTTCCTGCCGCTGGTGTTCGATGACGATCCGCGGCCGTTTCATGGGGTGATGCCTTACGAGAACGGACGGATGCAGTCGTGGGCGTTCAGTCGGTTCTGACTTCTGTCGTGCGTTGAGGTTCTGGTTTCGACCGCCTTTCGGCGGCCGAGTCACTTCTGTTGCTTGTCCAATAGAAGCGACCAAGACAAGGACGCCCCGGCGTCCGTGCCTTCCGGCCCTTCGGGCCTCCAGGTTCGCTCCGGGTTCCGGGTCTCGCCGCAGATCAGCCCAGCGCCCGAACCCGGAAGTTGCGTCCCTTGATGCGGCCGTCGCGCAGGCGCTGCAGTGCCTTGCCGGCGAGGTCGCGTCGGATGGCGACGTAGGCGCGGGTGGCGTAGACGTCGATCTTGCCGATGGCTTCGGCCTTCAGCCCGGCCTCGCCGGTCAGCGCGCCGAGGATGTCGCCGGGGCGTAGCTTGTCGCGGCGACCGGCGTCGATCACCACGGTCTTCATCGGCGCCAGGTGCAGGGTCTTGGCGGACGGCGGCGCCAGCTTCAGCGGGTGCCACGGTATCGGCTGGCCCTGCATGTCCTCGATGTTCAGGGTTTTGGGACGTTCGCGCGGGGTGCACAGGGTGATGGCCACGCCGCGCTCGCCGGCACGGGCGGTGCGGCCGATGCGGTGCACGTGGGTGTCGGGGTCGTGGGCGACGTCATAGCTGATGACCAGTGGCAGGCCGATGATGTCGAGTCCGCGCGCGGCCACGTCCGTGGCGACCAGCACCGCGCAACTGCGGTTGGCGAAGCGCACCAGCACTTCCTCGCGGTCGCGCTGATCCATGTCGCCGTGCAGGGCCAGCGCCGAGAAGCCGCGTTGATCCAGGTCCTTGGCTACGGCGTCCACGTCGCGTCGCATGTTGCAGAACACCAGCGCATGCGCACCTTCGGCGCTGCGCTCGTGCGCGGCGGACAGCAGCTGTGCCAGCGCATCGGCCTTGCGCGCCGGATCGACCTCGTGGAAGCGCTGCTCGATGGCCGGCTGTTCTGCGGCCGGCGTATCCACGGTCACCGTCACCGGGTCGCGTTGCAGGCGCGTGCTGACGGCACGGATCGCGTCGGGATAGGTGGCCGAGAACAGCAGGGTCTGGTGGCTCTTGGCGATGCGCCCGACGATGTCGTCGATGGCCTCGCCGAAGCCCATGTCCAGCATGCGGTCGGCCTCGTCCAGCACCAGCATCTTGATGCCGCCGCCGTGCAGGCTCTTCCGCTTGAGATGTTCCTGCACGCGCCCCGGCGTTCCGACCACGATATGCGGATCGTGCGTCAGCGAGGCCAGCTGCGGCCCCAGCGGCATGCCGCCGCACAAGGTCAGCACTTTCACGTTGGGAATGCTGGCTGCCAGCTTGCGCAGGGTCTTGCTGACCTGATCGGCCAGTTCGCGCGTCGGGCACAACACCAGCGCCTGCAGCCGGATCGTGTCCACCTCCAGCGCCTGCAACAGGCCCAGCCCGAACGCCGCCGTTTTGCCGCTGCCCGTCACCGCCTGCGCGATCACGTCGCGCCCGTCGACGATCGGCGGCAGGCTGCGCGCCTGCACCGGGGTCATCTCGGCATAGCCAAGGGTCGCCACGCTGTCGAGCAGCGCGGGCTTGAGGGGGAGGGAAGTGAAGGCGGTCATGCGACATGATCGCATCAATCGGCAGTCGCTCCGAGCATCCTGTTAAGGAAGTGGTCCAGTAGACGCTCGGCGATCCGAGGAGAGTGATGGACGTGTTTACGCTGTGCCGGTCTTGGAGAGCCGATGCATGGATTCATGGCCTTGGTTCTTTCCCATCGCGGGAAAGGGCGTGCATGTGCATTTCGCCCGTTGGCTGGGCCGGTCTGGCATGGAGGGAGCCGGTGCATGGATGGCGCAAGATCCGTGAGGCGCGCGTCCATGGCAGGTTCGTTCAATGCGACGAAACGTAGACGGCATCCGCGAAGGCAGACGGTATGGCGAAGCTCTCGCGCATGCGGCGCGCTTCCGCTGCGGGCGTTGCGCCGAACAGCCGCTTGAATTCACGGCTGAACTGCGATGGGCTGGCGTAGCCGACCGCGTGGCTTGCCGCTTCGGCGGTCAGCTCCTGGCGCACCATCAGCAGGCGCGCCTGGTGCAGGCGCGTGGATTTCACGTACTGCATGGGTGATACCTGCGTGATCGCTTTGAAGTGGCTGTGGAAGCTGGGAACGCTCATGCCGGCTTCCTCGGCCAGCGTCGTCACGTCGAGCGGTTGCGCATACCGGGCGTGGATGAGGCGCAGCGACCGGCCGATCTTGCCGAACTGTCCGCGCATCGCCAGGGCCTCGCGCATCGAGTCGCCCTGCGGGCCGGTCAGCACGCGGAAATACAGTTCGCGTAGCAGCCCCGGACCGAGTACCGAGGCTTCCAGCGGTCGGTGCATTGCTTCGAGGAAACGCAGCACGGATTGCTGCATCGCCGCGTCCATCGGTGTCGACATCATGCTTTGCGGCGGCTGCATGCGGACCGATGTGCTGGCGCGGTCGAGCTGTGCGGCCAGCTCGGCAGCCAGGGCGAAATCGAGATGCAGGTACAGGGCCAGCAGCGGGCGCTCCGGCGTCGCATCGGTCTCCATGCTGAACGGAACGGGCACGGACACGGCCAGGTAGTGGTGCTCGTCGTACACGTACACCCGGTCGCCGAAATAGCCACGCTTGCACCCCTGCAGCACGATCACGATGCCGGGGTCGTACAGCACCGGCGTGCGCGCCAGCGCGCGATTCGAGCGCAGGATGCGCACGCTCGGCAGGGGCGTGAGGTTGTAGCCCTCCTCGGGCGCCAATGCGTGCAGCAGCGTCACCATGCGCTTCCGGTCAGGGTCCGCGGGTTGCGTGCGATGCGGCGAAGAGTGTCTATTCATAGTTTTAGGCAAGAAATGAAGCGAAATTCGGCTTATTTCGATTCATAACGAAGACTAGCATGCACGCTCCGATTTGCTCTTTGGAGAAGCTTCGATGGCATCCAGCCAAATACTGCTCATCACCGGCGTCAGCAGCGGCTTCGGCCGTGCGCTTGCCGAAGAGGCCCTGGCCGCAGGGCACAAGGTCGTCGGCACCGTGCGAAGCATGGAAGACAAGCAAGCCTTCGAATCGCTGTCCGTGGATGCCGCGTTCGGCTACGTGCTCGATGTGACCGACTTCGATGCCATCGACGGTGTCGTGGCGGATATCGAGGCGAACGTGGGTCCCGTGGATGTGCTGGTGAACAACGCCGGCTACGGTCACGAGGGCATCCTGGAAGAGTCGCCTCTGTCGGACATCCGCAAGCAGTTCGACGTGAACGTGTTCGGCGCTGTCGCCATGATGAAGGCCGTACTGCCCTTCATGCGCACGCGCCGGCGCGGACGCATTCTCAACATCACCTCGATGGGCGGCTACATCACCATGCCGGGCATCGCCTACTACTGCGGCAGCAAATTCGCACTGGAAGGCATTTCCGAAACGCTCGGCAAGGAAGTCGCGCCATTCGGCATCGCCGTGACGGCGGTCGCACCGGGCTCGTTCCGCACCGACTGGGCCGGACGCTCGATGGCGAGGACGCCGCGCTCGATTCCGGACTATGACCGTCTGTTCGATCCCATCCGCCAGGCACGCGAGGAGAAGAGCGGCAAGCAGCTCGGCGACCCACGCAAGGCGGCGCGCGCGATGCTTGCGGTGATGGCTGCCGAGCCGCCGCCGGCGCATCTGCTGTTAGGCAGCGATGCATTGGGACTGGTGCGTGACAAGCTGGCGGCGCTGGAGGATGAGATTCGGGCGTGGGAGGAGGTTACTGTTTCGACGGATGGGTGAGGGGCTGGCGCGGTGGCGTTGATTCATTCCGCACTATTCGGCAGTTCCTGAGAGCGGGACTTAGGGTTTCGCCCGGCTGGCGCCGGCCGAGTGACTTCTATTGCTTGTCCAATAGAAGTCACCAAGACAAGGACACCCCAACGTCCGCGCCCTCCGCGCCTGCGGCGCTCCGGGTTCGCTCCGGGTTCCGGGGGTGTTTCGACAGCACATCCTGTGCTGACGAAACGCTGGCGCACATCCCTGTGCGCCACCCTGCGGGCCTGATCCTCCACCCTCCGCCGCTACCGAAGGGGAGGGTGTACATCGGAGCACTCGGCAGGAATTAATTACCTTCGTCCCCTTAAAAGCGACCATCACGGGCAGCCGCCTCCTAAAGCCCGTTACCGACCCATTGTGGACGGTCACGTATGGTGCGGTGTCGTAAAAATTGTCCCTGGCACCATTTTTGGGCACCATTTTTGAGTCGTCAATCGTATCCGTTAAAGGCTTCGGACGAACCGCAGAAGCTCATCTCCAAGCATGAATGCCGGAGGCCAGTGGTCGCCGCCGCCCATGTATTCGATGGGCTTCACGACACGCGCCGACACGAGATAGGCAGCAGCAGCATTGAACCGACGGGCTTGCCAGCCAAGTGACTCAGAAACTTCACTGGCATCCGCTTGTTGAGTATCCAAGTTGAGCAGGTGAACGGCCAGATCACGGGCGTCCTCGTCAGGCTTCCAGTCCATGAAGTCGCCATCGAAGGTGGCAAACAGGTCGCTTTTGGGTGAAAAGTGACTGTCTCCACCGTTATATCCATGCTCTTCCAACAGCCCTGCGCCCACGAGGTCGAGTGTGCCGATACGCACATCTGGTATCGGCAGTCCTGTTTCTTGATGGATTTCTTCATGGGTTGCCATGGGCTCTAGAGGTTGGCCGTTCTCACTGTTGCGGACAAAATATTCCGCGACAACCCGTGCACCTGCAGACCAGGTCGAACCAGATTGATGGGTCTCCACATAGCGAGGCTTCTCGCCGAGTGGAGGCTTTTTGCTGACGCCATAGATGTCACTGGCCAGCGCATGGAGACCCTCATCACCAGGCTGAAACTCCGGTGTAAGTCGCGTTTTCAAAAAGGGAGAAACGGCTGACAACGGCAGCTTGTGGCGCAGGCCGATGAACTTTGCGGATCCCTCGACGGCATTCATCAGGCCTGCGTCGATTTCTTCGTTGACCCAATTCTTTTTGATGGAAGTTTCCGTCAAGAGGACGATGAAATGCGTGCAGTTGCCTAGTCCTTCCTCCATCTTTCGGCGCAAGCTGTCGCCAGAGCCAATTTCCCAATTGTCATACCAGACGTTGATACCGAGCCCCATTAGCCCTTCCGCCAGGGGCTTGGCGAGATGCTTGTCCTCCCAAGCATGGGCTAGATACACCAACCGCTCACGATTACCCGGTTCATTCATGCTTCGGACTTCCCCATGGTTGAGACCCAGTCGCTGTTCCAATGCGTGGGCAAATGCCGCAGATCCACTGGTATGGATCGTCAATTTTTCCTTGCCGATGCTTCTCACGAATACAGGCGCGTGTTTCCCCGTCTCGGGATCCACGACTGATGACGCCTTTCCATGAAGCGTTTCGGCGTAGGAGGAGATAGCGTTTTTTACGGCATCATCCATGATGCCCTTGAAGAAATCGTTCGAGGACATCTTGCGCCCCCCACGGCTAAACTCGATACCCATGGTGTTTGCCTCGCATTTTCTGGTTTCGGGTCCATTGACCTCTCATCGCCGCTCCATTTTGACCCTATCCGTCTCATTGCTTGTTAACAAGCGCAAGCATTTGTTGCCAAGTGAGCGAATAGATCAGCGTCTATGGACAAACTTCCGACACCCTAGACACCGACGGCCCACATTCCAGCGGGCTTGATACTCAATGCCTAAAAGGCAACCGCAGACCGTGCACGCCTCCGCTTTTCCGTGCTGTCACTGCCAGAGTCGATAGAACTGTCGTCCTGCGATGCTTAAGGTGATGATTGCGCCGATGCCCGCAACGATCGGCGGGGCATCCGTCAGAGGAGAGGTAGGTGCTCCCATGCTCCGCGGCAGGTCAGCCAAGATGCGCAAAGGGGACGGAGGCAATTAATCCCTGCCGGATGATCCGGCTTGCAACCCTTCCCCTCCGGTTGCGGCGGAGGGTGGAGGATCAGGCCCGCAGGGTGGCGCACAGGGATGTGCGCCAGTTCGCCGTCAGGTCAGGATGACCTGTCGGCGAACCCCCGGAACCCGGAGCGAACCCGTAGCGCCGTAGGCGCGTAGGGCGCGGACGCTGGGGTGCCCTTCTTTTGGTTCGTACCAAAGGCACTCCCTTCGGTCGTTTTCTTGGGCAAGCAAGAAAATGAACACGCGCGCCGTCAGGCGAGCGGAACCGAAACGCATCAAGCATGCGCAAAGCACACTGTTCGCGAGCAAAGCGGTTAACCCGCAGCACCATGTTGCCGGGTGACGACTCAGCTCCCCGAAGCCGCAGGCTCCAACGTCAACGAATGCTCCACCGGCCCCGGCAAAAGCGGCGTAGGCCGCCCATGCACCCAAGCCTCATGCCCCGCTCCGAAAAACGGCGACAACGGATGATCGCTCTGCCCACCCGGCATGTGCAGATACGACCGCGCCTCGTGCCCCGGCATGATGCCGAAGCGTTCGGAGGCACCGAAGTCCGGCGTCTGCACGCGCGGCATGTCGTGGTCGCCGGGCAGCGGCTGCGCCGGCATCGACAGGCGGCGGGCGAGGAAGCCGGGCAGTACGCGTGCGAGCGGGTGCCGGATGGCGGCGGTGTTGCGCGCGCCCCAGGTCTGCGCGGCGAGTCCGCCGGGGCGGCTGCCGAGGTTCTGGTTGACGGCTTGCGCGGCGTCGAGCAGCAGGGCATCCCAGTCTGCGAAGCGCGGGTCGAGCAGATTCATCGGGCGCTGCTGGATCATGGTCCAGACGGCGGCTTCGCTGTGCATGGGCAGCTTGAAGTCCGGGTATTTCTTGCGCACGCGGGCGACGAATGGCGCCAGCACGCGTTCGACGACCTGTTCGCGGAAAGCGCGCACCAGGCGGTAGTCGACGCTGCCGATGCTGGCGCGGCCCTGCCAGTGCGCGGTCAGCTTCTGCAGGGCGTCCAGATGCACTTCGTCGTGGCGCTTGAGCACGTCCTGCAGCAGTTGCTGCCAGCGCGTCAGGAACACGGCGCGGTCGTCGAGCTGGATCGCCAGCATGCTTTCGGTGGTGAAGCGGTTGCGGGCGTTGAGGTCGTCACGGATCTGTTGCGCGCGCGCGCCGCGGTCGTAGCCGCCGTCGCCGAGCAGCGTCAGCCAGTCGCCGGAGGTGGTGCGGTTGTTGGCGGTCCAGAGGCGGCCGTCGACCGGGTCCTCGATGCGCGGGAACTGCAGCGGCGAGGCGAAGCCGATCCAGCCCGTGCCCTGCACCGACCAGTCGGCCGGCACCAGCGGGTCGAAGCCCGAGCGCAGCGGCAGCGCGTTGCCGGTGACGGTCCAGCCGATGTGGCCGGCGGCGTCGCCGACGGTGAAGTTCTGCGGCGGCATGCCGATGGTCGGCGCGACCAGCAAGGCCTGATGCACGGTATCGACCTGTTCCAGCTTCAGCAGGTTGAGGTTGTGCGTGCGCGGCAGGTGGGCGATCCAGGACAGCGCCAGCGGCGTGCCGTCCAGGTCCTTGCCCATGATCGGTCCCCAGCGCGTCTCGCGCACGGTCAGCGTGCGCGCGGTTTCGCCTTTGACCGCGATGGTTTCCTGATGGTCCTGGATGGGCGCCCAGCCGTCCGGCGTGCGGTAGCGGTTCGGGTTCTTCGGGTCGAGATCGACGCGCACCCAGTCCTGCCAGTCGCCGTAGGAGTTGGTGAAGGCCCAGGCGATGTGACCGTTGCTGCCGTCGATCAGCATCGGCGTGCCGGGCAGGGTGAGGCCGTTGAGTACGACCAGCGCACCGACGTCGTTCTTGTAGCGCAGCTGCGCGCGGAACCAGATGTTGGGCACGCGCAGGCTCAGGTGCATGTCGTTGGCGACGATGGCGCCGCCGCCGGTCAGGCTGCCGGCCACGGCGAAGTTGTTGCTGCCGGGGAATGCGGCGTCGGGGCCGACCAGGGCGACGCTGGCGGCGGGTGCGGGCGGCTGGCCGCGCAGGGTGAAGACGCTGGCGTCCGGCAGCACGGGTGCGGGTGAGGGATCGCCCTGCAACGGGGCTTCCCAGCGCGGCGAGCGTGCCATCAGCAGGTCGGCGACGGGGCGCGGAAGCGCCTTGCGCAGGCGTTCGATGTCCATCTCGCGCAAGTCGTCGCCGTTGCGGTTGAGGTCGAGGAACATCGCGTCGACGGTGAGGAAGGTGTCCTCCAGTCGCCACGGTTTTGGCTTGGTGCGCAGCAGCAGGTATTCCCACGGACGCACGCGCAGTTTCTTCAGGCCGGCGTTGACGCCATCGCGGTAGGCGGCGAGCAGTGCGCGCTGTTCGGCCGGCAGGTTCTTGATGAGCGCGCGGTCGCGCTCGCGGAAGCGGTGGCGACGATGGTCGAGGTCGAGCTTCAGCGCGCCCGGACCGACCAGGGCGGCCAGTTCGCCGGCGGCCATGCGCCGTTGCAGGTCCATCTGGAAGAAGCGTTCCTGGGCGTGTTCGAAGCCCAGGGCGTAGGCGAGGTCGGTGCGGTTGTCGGCGGTGATGGTGGCGACGCCGAGGTGATCGCGGGCGATGGTCACGGGGGCTGACAGGCCCTTGGCGGTGATCCGTCCGTCCAGTCGCGCCTCGCTGCCGGCGAAGGCCAGGTAGCCGGCAGCCGCCACCACCAGCACCAGGAGCACGATCCCGGCCAGAATCCGCTTGATCCAACGCATCATTGTGTTTTCCCTTGCCCGATGCCGCCGACGCTGTGTGCGTGGACGGTGCGGGACTGCCCCGTGACGATATCCCCGATGCGCCCATCATCGCGCACTCGGCGGTCGATGCAAAAGTGAGCCGGAATCCGGGGGCGTCGAGGGCCGTCACCGGCACGACAGGCGTGACGGTGACGGGGAGGCGATAGGCGTCAGGCCGAGGCGACGAGGCGGTCGACGCGGCGGAACCCGCGCGGCAGCAGTCCGCCGCGGGTGGCGCGGGTGCCACCGTATTCGACCAGGTCGGCCCACTTCAGGATCAGTTTGCGCTGGCCGGCGAACAGGGTGACCTCGCCGCTGCCTTCGGCGATCACGGCGACGCCGGCGACGCGTTCGTCGCCGCTGTCCAGCTTGGCCTTGGGGATGCTGATGAGCTTGTTGCCCTTGCCCTTGTCCAGTTCCGGCAGCTCGGCGACGGAGAACATCAGCAGATGGCCGGCGGTGGTGGCGACGACGATGCGGTCGCGCGATGGCTCGGCGGTGACCGGCGGCGGCAGCATGTGCGCGCCGTCGGGCAGGTTGATGAGCTGCTTGCCGGCCTTCTTGTTCGAGAGCATCGATTCGAAGCGGGCGACGAAGCCGTAGCCGAAGTCCGAGGCCAGCACCAGACGGGTGTCGTTGCCGCCGCTGGCCATGACGTCGAAGCGCGCGCCGGCGGGCGGGCTGAAGCGGCCGGTCAGCGGTTCGCCGTTGCCGCGCGCCGAGGGCAGGGTGTGCGCCAGGGTCGAGTAGCTGCGGCCGGTGGAATCGACGAACGCGACCTGCTGGTTGGTGCGGCTGGGCACGGCGCAGCCGAGCTGGTCGCCTTCGCGGTAGTTGAGGCCTTCGGCGTCGACATCGTGGCCCTTGGCCGCGCGCACCCAGCCCTTCTGAGACAGCACCACGGTCACCGGTTCGGAGACCACCAGGTCGCTCTCGTCCAGCGCCTGTGCGGCGTCGCGTTCGACCAGCGGCGAGCGACGGTCGTCGCCGAACTTCTCGGCGTCGGCCTTGATCTCGTCGCGGATCAGGCGCTTGAGCTTGGTCGGCGACTTCAGCAGCACGTTGATGCGCGCGCGCTCTTCCTCGAGCTTGTCGCACTCGGCGTTGATCTTCACTTCTTCGAGTCGGGCCAGCTGGCGCAGCTTGGTCTCGAGGATGTACTCGGCCTGCTCGACGCTGAGGCCGAAGCGCTCCATCAGCACCGGCTTGGGTTCGTCCTCGGTGCGGATGATGCGGATGACTTCATCGATGTTGAGGAAGGCGATGCGCAAGCCTTCGAGCAGGTGCAGGCGGCGCTCGACCTTGGCCAGGCGGTGTTCCAGGCGGCGCGTTACCGTAGCGGTGCGGAACTTCAGCCATTCGCCGAGGATGGTCTTGAGATCCTTCACCTGCGGCCGGCCGTCCAGGCCGATCATGTTCAGGTTGACCCGGTAGCTCTTCTCCAGGTCGGTGGTGGCGAACAGGTGCTGCATCATGCCTTCGGTGTCCACGCGCGAAGAGCGCGGGACCAGCACCAGGCGCACCGGGTTCTCGTGATCGGATTCGTCGCGCAGATCTTCCAGCATGGGCAGCTTCTTGGCGCGCATCTGCGCGGCGATCTGCTCGAGCACCTTGGACGGGCTGACCTGGTGCGGCAGCGCGGTAATGACGACGTTGCCGTTCTCTTCGCGGTAGATGGCGCGCGCGCGCACCGAGCCGGTGCCCTTCTCGTAGATCTCCAGCAGTGCCTCGCGCGGCGTGATGATCTCCGAGGCGGTGGGGTAGTCCGGGCCCTTCACGTGCTCGCACAGGTCGGCCACCGTGGACTTCGGCTCTTCCAGCAGCCGGATCGCGGCGGTGGCGACTTCGCGCAGGTTGTGCGGCGGGATGTCGGTGGCCATGCCCACGGCGATGCCGGTGGAGCCGTTCAGCAGTACGTGCGGCAGGCGCGCGGGCAGCCACGAGGGTTCTTCCAGCGTGCCGTCGAAATTCGGCGACCAGTCCACCGTGCCCTGGCCCAGTTCGGCCAGCAGCACTTCGGCAATGGGATGCAGCTTGGACTCGGTGTAGCGCATCGCCGCGAAGCTCTTGGGGTCGTCCGGCGAACCGAAGTTGCCCTGGCCGTCGATCAGCGGGTAACGGTACGAGAACGGCTGCGCCATCAGCACCATGGCCTCGTAGCAGGCCGAGTCACCGTGCGGGTGGAATTTGCCGATCACGTCGCCGACGGTGCGCGCGGATTTCTTCGGCTTGGCGCTGGCGGCCAGGCCCAGTTCGCTCATGGCGTAGATGATGCGCCGCTGCACCGGCTTCAGCCCGTCGCCGACGAAGGGTAGTGCGCGGTCCAGCACGACGTACATCGAGTAGTCGAGATAGGCGCGTTCAGCGTATTCCTTGAGCGGGATCTGTTCGTAGTTGGCTTGCAGGTTCATGCGTGGGTTCTGCTGTGTCGTTCTGTGGGTCCAGCGCGCCCGGTGATGCGCGCGAGAAGTCGTTCAGGGCAGGCGTCGGGTCTGGATGCCGTGCTTGGCCAGTTGCATCTGTACGCTATCGGGACCGGCCAGATGCGCCGCACCGACGGCGACGAAATACACGCCGGGCGTCTGCATGATGTCGTGCAGTTTTCTGCCCCAGCGCGCATTGCGGTCGGCGATGAGGCGTTTGTACAGGCCGGGAGCTTGCTTGCGCAGTTTCAGGTCGGCCTTGCGCGCGATGGCATCGACGTTGCCGCTCTGCCAGTAGCCGACCAGCTCGTTGAGATCCTTCTTGGCGTTGCCGAAATCCTTCAGCACGCTGTGCAGGAAGGCCAGTTCCATGGCTGGCGGCATGTCGGCGAAGAAGCGGATCTGCTGCTCGGCGGTCTCCAGTCCCTTGACCGGCTTGCCGGCCTGTTCGAACTGCGCCTTGAGCTGCTTGTCGACGCCGCTGTTGGGGTCCATGCCGGCCTTCAGCAGAGGGGCGACGCTCAGCGTCAGCCCCGCCAGCCACGGGCGCATCGGCTCCAGCGTGGCTTCGCCGCCGGGCAGGCCGGCGACCCGCGCGGCCTGCTGCAGGCGGCGCATGTCGGCCTCGTTGACCTTGCTGGACAGCGGGTGCGACAGGTCCAGGCCGTACTTCAGCGCCAGCATCTGCACGTTGGCCTGGTTGTCGTCGGTCAGCTCGATGTACAGCGTCTTGCTGGACTTCAGCGCCTTGTCCAGCTGCGCGTCGTGCCAATTCGTGTGGTCGGGCAGCAGGTGCACGGTGCCGAACAGGTACAGGGTGCTGTTGCCGCTGTGGGCGACCCACAGCGCGGGCTGCGCCAGCGCCGGCAGCGCGAGCAGGGCGAGCGCGACCACGGCCAGTCGCGCGAGGCGTTGTAGAAGCGTCATGGCGGTCCTTCGTGGGACGACGATCCGCCTACTTTAGCGCGATTCGCGCGGCGCGCGACCGGTGCGGGTCAACGCGGCACGCGATAGCCGCCGGGCACGCCGTCCGGGCTGAGTGTCAGTTGCCAGAGCTGGTCGCGGCGCGAACGGAACACCGCGGCCGACGTGGCCAGGTAGAAGTGCCACATGCGACGGAAGGTCTCGTCGTAGTTCGCCGAAAGCTGCGGCCAGGCGGCGTCGAAATTGGCCGTCCAGGCCATCAGCGTGCGGTCGTAGTCGGGGCCGAAGTTGTGCCAGTCCTCGACCACGAACAGGTCCTCCAGTGCGGACGCGACCTGGCTGGCGGCGGGGATCATGGAGTTGGGAAAGATGTACTTCTCGATCCACGGGTCCGGCTGCGCCGGCGCGCCGTTGCTGCCGATGGTGTGCAGCACCGACAGACCGTCCGGCTTCAGGCAGCGACGCACCATCTCGAAGTAGCTGCGGTAGTTCTTGCCGCCGACGTGTTCGAACATGCCAATCGAGTAGATGGCGTCGAAGGTTTCGTCGACGTCGTGATAGTCCTGCAGGCGGATCTCGACGGGCAGTCCGGCACACAGTTCGCGTGCGAACTCGGCCTGTTCCTGCGATACGGTCACGCCGACGCCTTCCACGCCATAGCGTTCGGCGGCGAATTTCAGCGCTTCGCCCCAGCCGCAGCCGATGTCGAGCACGCGCATGCCGGGCTTGAGCTTCAGCTTGCGGCAGACCAGGTCGAGCTTGGCCTCCTGCGCGTCGTCGACGTTGTCGGCTTCGGCCCAGTAGCCGCAGGAGTAGACCAGGCGTTTGCCCAGCATGGCCTTGAACAGGTCGTTGCCGAGATCGTAATGGGCCTTGCCGATCTCGAAGGCGTGTTCGCCGCGTTGCAGATTGACGAAGCGCGCCTTGAGGTGCGCGATCAGCGTGTCCAGCGTCTTCAGGTCGCGATCCAGCTGCGCGGCCAGAATGCGGGTGAAGAAGCCGGGCAGGTCCTCGGCATCCCACCAGCCCTCCATGTAGGCCTCGCCCAGACCGAGCGAACCATGCGCGAACACGCGTGCGTACAGACGGGAGTCATGCACATGGATGTCGGTCGGCGCGGGGCCGTCGAGGTGGATGTCCGCCTTCGCCAGCAGGGCGATGGCGCGTTCCTTGAGTGAATCGTCGCTCACAGGCTGCTCCTCGATGCGGAAAAGTTTTCGGGGCGAACGTCGCGGGTCGTGTCAGGTCCTTGTGTGCGTACCCTGTTTCGATACGTGGCTCGCCGCCGTATCCGAAGTGGGGATGGACGCGGGTGATTTCACGCAGAAGCTCGGGTCTTCGGGATGTTGCGCGCGCTGCATGTCGCAGAGATGCTCCCACCGTCGGTACTGTGCGCGTTTCTCCGGTGCCGGGTCTTCGTGACCCTGCAGCCAGAAACGCATCCAGTCAACGGTGCCACCTTGCGAGGCCATGCGCGCGGCCGGCTGCGTGTTTTCGTGCTCGTCGGAGTGCAGCAAGTTCATGGCGACGGGCTTGTGCAGATAGCGCAGCGCGGCATACGGTTCCCACAGGAATTCGACGCCGCTGGCTTCGGTGCCGACGACGAGCAGCGGCGTGGTCACCTTGTCCATGTGGAAGGTGGGCGCATTCTTCAGCCATTTCTGCAGACCCTTGCCGAAGGGGGCCGCCTGGTTGAGCGTGTCGTCTTCACGGGACGTGCTGTTGCCGAATGCATCCAGGGACAGCATGTACTGCCAGTAGCCGGCATTGACGCCGTCGGTGATGGTGGCGGTCGCGTAATGGTGCTTGCCTCGGGTCAGTGCTTCCAGCACGTAGTAGCAGGTGCGGCTGAAGCCGACGATGCCAATGCGTTGCGGGTCGATCCATTTCAGCCGTTGCAGCTTGTCGATCGCGGCGTCGTACGAACGCGCCTGGCAGGGGGCTTCGTCGGGCGTCAGGATTTCCGGGCAGCTGTTGGTCTGCAGCACGATGAAGCCCTGCGCGGCCAGTTCCTGGGCGGCGAAGGCCGTCGTGTAGACGCCGCTCGGGCTGAACTTGCCGATGTGAAAGCCGTGCGTCTGGATGACCAGCGGATAGCGTTTGCCCGGTAGATAATCCGCGGGCTTGAACAGGCCGCCGGTCATGACGTGGCCGTTCGGAAGCTTCCAGTGGAAGATCGAAATCGGGTTCAGGGTCACGTTGGCCAGTTGGGGGTTCGGGTCCCAGACAATGCGGGAGCGGTGATTCGCGGTATCGGTCGCGACCAGCTTCGGCGGCAGGTCGTAGCGTTGGCGGATGGACAGCTTCAGCGTGTCGCTGTCGGTCGCGTCGTGTCCGGTTTTCGCGGTGAGTAGCGTCCAGTCGTGTTGCCCATGGGGCATGTAGCGGCGTGTCACGTTGCGGTGATCGCGGACATGCAGACGCTCGACGTCGATCAGAATTTCACGGTTGTCGGGACCGCCAAAGCGCAGGTGCTTGAGCGATTCCTTGCGAGCGGGCTTGCCGTCCACATAGAGCGGTTTCAGGTGCTCGATGCAGGACACGCCTGCATGGTCGACGCGAGCCAGAGCGACGCATGGCGGGTTCCGAGTGATGCTCCCGTCCGCACCGAACAGGAACTGGTCCGGAAGTAGCACGCGTCGGGAATCGGGCGACCATGCCGGCTGCACCAGCGTGAACCAGGTCGCGGAGAAGCCGGTCGGTGCTTTCGACGGGAAGCGTTGCGCGCCGGTTTTCAGGTTGATCAGCGCGTAGCGGCTGACGAGGCGTTGGTTGAGGCTGAGCGGACCGAGATCCTGCGGTCCACCATGCACGCTGTAGGTCTTCAGGACGACGGGCCACTGCTCCCAGGCGACAGGGACGTTGCGCACTGGAAGGGCCGTAAGCAGCCAATTTCCGTCCGGCGACAGACTGAGGTCGCGTTGGCCCTCGCCGAAGATGTACAGCGGCTTGCCGCTGTTGGGATCTTCCAGGCGCGTCGGTGCGCCGCCCCGTGCGGCCCACAACTCGCTGCGTTCATAGAACTTGGCTTGCTGCGGATACTTGTCGACTGGGTAGACGATGGTGAACAGCGGTCGTCCGGTCACGTCCTCGCTGCCGGTTTGCCTGGCGCGGGGCTTGTAGATTTTCGGATCGCGTGCCGCGTAGACGTAGTGATGTCGGTCGTGGATGTCCGCCGCAGTGACGTCCTGCCCGGGCAGTGAAAGTATTTGCAGGCGTTTACCGGACAAATCGGCGTAGACCAGACGGTGTTTGCCGTGAACGAACTTCAGGAAAGTCAGAGCGCGTGAATCCGGCGTCCAGCGAATGTTGCTCATTGCCGGCCCTTCCTTGTAGGGCGCCATCGCGATGGTCCACAGCGGCGTCGGTGGTACAGCGGATTTGGGTCCCGTGATCCATTTCTTCAGTGCGCGTGTGGAATAGATGCGAAGGATGCCTTCGACTTTGTTCTGCTCGAGCTGCCCGCGTTCGACATAGACGGCGGCCTTGCTGCGGTCCGGCGACCAAGTGATGGGTGGGACGGGGTAGTCGCCGAAGGTGGCGATGCGGATGTCGTCCTTGACGGTGAATCGATGCTGCGCTGCATGAGCGCTGCCCAGAAAGGAGACAGCGCATGCTGCCATGACGAGCCACGTACGAATATGCATCGGTACTCCCCTGTGCGGAGCCATTTGTCCATACTTCCCGAGTATGGTGAATGGCCTGTCCTGCATACGGGGCATCCACGCGCGCCCCGGCGTGCCTATGCCAGTGCGCGAGGGCCGTGGTGGCGCGTGTTCGTCGCGCTGGCGGTGCTTCAGTTGTTCTTGTGCTGCCCCAGTACGCCGATCTCGACGGGCGAGCTGGTGTAGACCAGTTCCACTTCGGCCTCGCGCACCGTGTTCAACAGCTGTTCGGCTTCCGAGTCGCGCAGCACGAATTCCACGCGCACCGGCATGTCGCCGGCGAGTTCGAAGAAGGCTTCCTCGTGCAGCACGCCGTGGCGGCCGAAACCGGCGATGGCGCGGAAGGCCGAGCCGCCGGCCAGGCCCTGGTCACGGGCCTGTTCCAGAATCCATTCGTACAGCAGCCGGCCCTTGTGCTTGGCATTGCTGTGTACGTAGAAGCGCAGATTGACGCCTTGCAGGTGCATCGTCTCGGTAGCATTCATGCGGCAGGTCTCCATTCAAGCGCGCAGCAGGGTGCGGATCAAGGTCAGGCCGACGATGGTCATGGTGATCGAACCGATCACGTGCACCGCGACATGGCCGGCGAACCACATGTACTGCTGGCGCAGCAGCAGGGTCGTGGCCTCGGCCGAGAAGGTCGAGAACGTGGTCAGACCGCCGAGGAAACCTGTGCCGATCATCAGTTGCACTTCGGCCGGGAGCGTTCGGTAATGCGCGAACGCGCCGAGTGCGACACCCATCAGCAGACCGCCCAGCAGGTTGGCGGCCAGCGTGCCGATCGGCAGCGTCGGAAAGATCGGATTGAACAGCATGCCCAGCCAGTAGCGCAGCAGTGCGCCGAGACCGGCGCCGCAGGCAATGGCGATGATTGCGGTGATGCCCATCGGGACTCCCTCGTGATCCTGTCAGCCAGCGAAACCCCGCGACCGGAATGGCGCGGGGTTCGACGGAACAGACATCATCAGCCCTCGGGCGGTTCGTCCGGAGGCCGGACGGGAGGCATGCCATCTCCCCGGACCCCATTGCCGGAGGCCCGTCGGCGAATCATAACTGCCTGCCATGGTTGGCGTCACCTGTCGGGCGGCGCGGGGCAGACCCGCTACAATCGGATGCCCGCTCACGCGAACCCGTCATGACTCGAAACGATTCCCAGCGCTACGGCTTGCTGGCCGTGCTGCTTGCGGCCCTGTCGATGATCGGGCCGTTCTCCATCGATGCGATCTTTCCGGCTTTCGAGCGCATCGGCGCGGAGTTCGGTGTCGGCGCGGACGCGATGCAGCAGACGGTCAGCGTGTATCTGCTGGCCTACGCGGCGATGAGCCTGTTCCACGGCGCGCTGTCTGATGCCTATGGCCGCAAGCCGGTCATCGTGATTGGCATGCTGTGCTACGGCGTGGCCTCGATGGGTGCGGCGCTGGCTGATTCCTTCACCATGCTGCTGGTATTCCGCGGCTTGCAGGGACTCTGCGCGGGCGCGGGCATCGTGGTCGGTCGCGCCGTGGTGCGCGATCGGCTGGAGGGTGCGGCGGCGCAGCGTCTGCTGGCGCGTGCCCTGATGATCTTCAGCGTGGCGCCGGCGATCGCGCCGATGGTGGGGGCGTTCATTCTCGGCGTCAGCGGTTGGCGCGCGATCTTCTGGTGCCTGGCCGGATTCGCCTGGCTGATGGCGCTGGCCTGCGCGCTGTTGCTGGCCGAGTCGCATCCGCACGCCGCTCGGACGCGATTCGCGCCGGGGCCATTGCTTGCGGGCTATCGCGCCATCGCGCGCGACAGCCGTTTCTGGCAGTTGACGATCGCGGCCACGGTCAATTTCAGCAGTCTGTTCCTGTACATCGCTTCGGCACCAGTGATCGTGCTTCAGCATCTCGGACTGGGAGCGCACGGATTTCCGTGGCTGTTCGTGCCGGTGGTGATCGGCCTGATGGGCGGAAGCGCGCTGTCCGGACAGCTGGCCGGCCGCATCAGCGCACGCCGCACGATCCGCATGGGCTATCTGTTGATGCTCGTGGCGTGCGTGGCGCACGTGACGCTGGCCTATGCACTGCCGCAGCCGCGCGTGCCGTGGTCGATGCTGCCGCTGGCGGTGCAGGGCATCGGAGTGCAACTGGCGTTTCCCACGCTGACACTGCTGCTGCTGGATCGCTTTCCGCATCGGCGCGGTTCGGTGTCGGCGGTGCAGGCGGGGTTGAGTCTGCTGTTCAACGCCATCGTCGCCGGTGTCTTCTCGCCACTGCTGTCGGTGTCGATGGTGGAGCTGGCCTGGGGCGCCTGTTTGCTCACGGCGATCGGGTGGGTGGCCTGGTATCGCTGCGAATGCTCGTTGCGGCGCCTGCACCCGACGGCGGGACCGGAAGCGGTGCCGGCGGAGAGCGAGCCGGTGGAGCCGGCCTGAGTCAGCCGGCGCAGATCAGGCGGCGGCGAGGTCCGGTAACAGCTGGCGCTGCGCCAACCAGACGCGGGCATTCTCGGCGTCCTGTTCGAACCACGCCCGGGTACTGCCGAGCCGGAAGCTGTAGCCCCAGGCATCCATGTCGCGCATCAGCCGTTCGCGGCCTACGCCGGGCAGGGCATCGGCGAGCACGATCTGCAGGAAGCAGGTCGCGTCTTCTTCCTCGATGGAGTCGGTGGCATCGGTGTGCACCTGCGCGCGGCGTTCCGCGGGAAGAACGATCAGATGGCAGGCTTCGTGCAGCATCGAGTGCACGGGCGTGTCGCCACGCACGAAGACCTGCGCGCCGATGATGCCGGCCTCGGGCTCGCCCCAGTAGCTGCCGGGAATCGGCGCGTCGTCCGCGACGAGCTGGAGTTGCAGTCCGTGACGGGCGAGCAGATGCTGCGCGTCGCCGAAGGTGATGTCGACGACGCGCAGCACGGTATCGGCTTCGGCCTCCGCTACGGCGTGGTCAGGCGTTGTCATCTTCCGATTCGGGCAGCGCCACGGACAGTTCCAGCACGTCGTGGCCGCTGTCGGATTCGAGGTTGACGTTGACCGCGTCCGGATCGACGTGCACGTATTTGCGGATCACTTCCAGCAACTCGCTGCGCAACAGGGGCAGGTAGTCCGGTCCGCCTCGCGTGCTGCGTTCCTGCGCGACGATGATGCGCAGGCGCTCGCGCGCCAGGTTGGCGGTGTTCTTCGGCTTGCTGCGCAGAAAATCCAGGATTCCCATCATCAACCTCCGAACATGCGCTTCAGCAGACCCTTGCGCTGCACGTCCAGAAAGCGCAGCGGACGTTCCTCGCCGAGGATGCGTGCGACCGTGTCCTGATATGCCTGGCCGGCCAGGGATTCATTGTCCAGGATCACCGGCACGCCGGCGTTGGAGGCAGCCAGGACCTGCTCGGACTCGGGGATCACGCCGACCACCGAGATGCCCAGGATTTCCTCGACGTCCTGCACGCTGAGCATTTCGCCGGCGGCCACGCGGACCGGGTTGTAGCGGCTCAGCAACAGGTGCTGAGCTACCTCGCCGCTGCCGTTCTCGGCATGGCGCGTCTTGCTGGCGAGCAGGCCCAGGATGCGGTCGGAGTCGCGCACCGAGGACACTTCCGGGTTGACCACGACGACGGCCTGGTCGGCGAAGTACATGGCCAGATGTGCGCCTTTCTCGATGCCGGCGGGCGAGTCGCAGACCACGTAATCGAACTTGTCCTCTTCCAGACCCTTGAGGACCTTTTCCACGCCCTCCTGGGTCAGCGCGTCCTTGTCGCGCGTCTGCGAGGCGGCGAGCACGTAGAGGTTGTCCAGGCGTTTGTCGCGGATCAGCGCCTGCTTCAGCGTCGCTTCGCCCTGGATGACGTTGACGAAGTCGTACACCACGCGGCGCTCGCAGCCCATGATGAGGTCGAGATTGCGCAGACCGACGTCGAAGTCGATCACGGCAACCTTCTTGCCGAGCTGAGCCAGACCAGTCGCCAGCGAAGCGCTGGTGGTGGTCTTGCCGACGCCGCCCTTGCCGGACGTGACAACGAGGATCTCAGTCAAGTGGGTATCTCCAGATTCGGGGGTTGCCCTGTTTGCGTTCGGTGGAAGATCAAAGGGGTTCGATGAGCAGCTTGTCGCCATCCAGACGGCACTGTACCGCTTTGCCGGCGATGTCGGCGGGTAATTGTTCGAACACGCGGTACTGGCCGGCGATGGACACCAGCTCGGCGCGGAAGTCGGAGCAGAAAATGCGTGCGTCCTCGTCGCCCTGCGCACCGGCGAGGGCGCGGCCGCGCAAGGTGCCGTAGACGTGGATGGAGCCGTCGGCGATGACTTCGGCGGCGTTGGCCACGACGCCGTTCACGACCAGGTCGCGCTCTCGTGCATAGATCTGCTGGCCGGAACGCACCTGACCGTCGTGGTACTGGCTGCGCAGGCCGAGCGTGTCCGCGGCGGCCGGCTGCGGAGCGGGAGCTGCGGCTGCCGACGCTGCTGTCGGTGCGGGCGCTGCTGCCGTGACCGAGCCGTCGGCGCGCTCGTAGGCACTGCGGAACTTGGCGATCAGCGGCAGATGCATGCGCTCGGCCAGCGCCTCGGTTTCCTTGGTGCCGTAGGCCAGACCGACCGGCAGCATGCCGGCCGTGCGGACGGCTTCGAGCATGGCGTCGACCATGCCGTCGTCCGGCAAGTCGGAAAGATGGCTCAGGTCCAGCACCACGGCGGTGCGCAGGAACAGCTGCGGCGCGGCCTGTACACGGCGTTCCAGTTCTTCGCAAATGGCGGCGGCGTCAGCCTGGCGCACGCGCACACAGGCCATGCCGACCTGGCCGAAGCGCAGGTCGCAAGCGGATTCGAGAGAAGTATTCACGGCGTTCATGCGTGGCCGGTCCCCACGGCGTGCTGCGGTGCCTCGGCATCTGCGCGTCGGCGCTCGCAAAGCCAGGGTACGTCGGGCAGGCCGCCCTGTTCGAGGTAGCGCTCGCGGACGAAGTCGTAGCTGCACAGGCTCTTGCTGAGCAGGCTGACCGGACGGTCGCTGCCGGGCATCCGCTGCTGGCCGACCTCATGGAAGCCGAAGCTGCCATGGAACAGCAGCGTGGCGTCGTCGCGCGGCTCCAGGAAGACTTCGCAGGTGAGCTGGGGCACACGCACCTCGGCGTAGCTCTGCACGTCGCTGTAGAACACGCGGCCAAGCCCGTGGCGACGGCTGTTGCGGGCGATCACGATGCGGTCGATGTAGAGGAAGCGCGGCAGGCGCTCGCGGAACCAGAGAAAGTTGGGACTGTCATGATCCGCGTACTCGCGAACGGCAATGAGGAAGCCGGCGATGGCGCCGTCCATTTCGGCGACGCGGAAATAGTCGGCAGTGTCGAAGAAGTGGCGCAGTTGCGCTTTACTCATGGGGAGGATGCCTTCGCCGGCAGCATTGTTGACTGCCAGTACGGAATCCAGGTCGTGCTCGCACACGTCACGGACGGCCAAGACCATTGCTACTCCGCTTGATACAACGTGAAACCGCGCCGCACAGGCGTCGCGGGGTCCCTTGCGACGCGGCCATGTGCCGGGCGCATCGCAGTCGAATCCGGCAGCCCTCGTCTGCCATGACACCGCGCATTATCGCACGGACGCAGGCGTCGTGAGGCATCATGATGCACAGCGCGTTCAGATTTCGTCCTGGCTGCGGCCATGACTTCGGACCGATTGCTTCGCCCTCCGCGGCGTCTATGATGCAAGCCATGTTCGGCATCAAGCTCAATCACACCAGCATGCTGCGCTACGCGGCCCTGTTCACCTATCTCTGTGTGGGCGTGCCGCTGGTGACCACATGGGCGAATCAGCGTCTGAGTATGCTGCAGCGGCCCAATATGGCCTTGCTGATCTGGGCCGGCTGCTATCTGGTGTTCGGCGTCATCTACTGGCTGCTGACCCACAACTTCGGCTCGCGGCGCTACTGGGTCCTGAAGACGCTGGGCCTGGCTGTGATGACGGCGGCGTCGATCATGGTCGGTTGGATCAGCCACAGCGGTCTGTCGGCCATGCTGATGGTGGTGATCACCGTAGTGCTGCCGTGGCTGTTGCCACTGTGGATCGGTGTGGCGTGGATGGTGCTGCAGAACCTGAGTCTGGTGATGGTGTTCTCGCGGTTTCCCGAGAACCAGTACAGCATCGCCACGGCTCTGCTGCAGTCGAGCGTCTATCTGGGCATTGCCGCGCTGGCTTTCGTGGTGTCGCTGGTCGCCAAGCAGCAGGCGGAGGAGCGCGAGCGCCAGCGGCAACTCAATTCCGAATTGCGCGCCACGCGTGCGCTGCTGGCCGAATCCAGCCGCATCGCCGAGCGCATGCGCATTTCGCGCGAACTGCATGATCTGGTCGGTCACCATCTGACCGCGTTGAGCCTGAATCTCGAAGTAGCCAGCCATCTGGCGCAGCCGCCGGCGGCCGATCACGTGCGCAAGGCGCAGGGTACGGCCAAGCAATTGCTCGCCGATGTGCGAGAGGTGGTCAGCGAGTTGCGCCAGGACGCCGAACTGGATCTGACGCAGGCGCTGAACAGCCTGATCGAGGGCGTGCCCAGTCTGCATGTGCACTTGAAGATGCCGCCGCGTTTCGCCGTGGAGGATCCGCAGCGCGCCCAGGTGCTGCTGCGCTGCGTGCAGGAGGTGCTGACCAATACCGTGCGCCATGCGCATGCCAGCAACCTCTGGCTTCACATCGAACGCACGGCCTACGGCGGCCTGCAGCTGGATGCGCGCGACGACGGTCGGGGCGCGCCGCAGTTGAAGCCGGGCAACGGACTGGTCGGCATGCGCGAGCGGCTGGCCGAGGTCGGCGGTCGTCTGGACATTCCTCACCCGCAGACGCGCGGCTTTCACCTCAGCGCCTGGCTGCCGCTGGAGCCCGAGGTCGGCCTGCCCGGGGTGAGCGCGAGACCGAAGGCGTCGGGCGCGGCATGAACACAGGTGGGCATGAGGCCCGATTCATCATGACTGGTTGCGAGGAAAACTCATGATTTCAGTGTGTCTGGTCGACGATCAGAATCTGGTGCGGCAAGGCATCCGTTCGCTGCTGGATCTGGCCGAAGATGTGCAGGTGGTGGCCGAGTGCGCCGATGGCGCCGAGGCGGTGGAGCAGATTCCCAAGCTCAAGCCGGATGTGGTGCTGCTGGATCTGCGCATGCCGAAGATGACCGGCATCGAGGTGCTGCAGCGTCTGTCGGCCAGTGATGCGCTGCCGCCGACGGTGATTCTGACCACGTTCGACGACGATCAACTGGTGCTGGCGGGCCTGAAGGCGGGTGCGCGCGGTTATCTGCTCAAGGATGTGTCGCTGGACCAGCTGGTCGAGGCCGTGCGGACGGTTGCCGCGGGCGGCTCGCTGGTGGCGCCGGTGGTGACGCAGCGGCTCAAGGCCGGCGTCGGGCGGATCCAGAATGAATTCACCAGCCTGGAACAACCGGACCCTCTCACGGAGCGTGAGACGGAGATCCTGCGTCTGCTGGCGGGCGGCTACAGCAACAAGGAAATCGCCAATTCCTTGCGCGTGGCGGAGGGCACCGTGAAGAATCACGTGTCCAACATCCTGTCCAAGCTGGGGGTCCGGGACCGTACCCGTGCAGTGCTCAAGGCGCTGGAATTGGGGATCGTGTAGGGCGCAGAGCCTGCGCGGACGGCGCAAAACGGAAATTTTTCGCTGCCCCTAGCCCGGCGCAGCGTGAACAAGTACCATCGGGGACTTCGGTGTCGCACCTTGGGAACGGCGCGCCGCAATTGTTGGGTGTGCCTGTGTCCGGCCAGGGCCGGAGAGGCGCGCACCGGTACCACGTTCGGAGACTTGTCGAATGACGCGTGTTTTAGAATTCATCACCGCCCTGATCATCGTGGCTGTTCTTGCCGTGGTGATCGGCGTTCTCATGCCCAGCTCCGGCCATGTGGATCGCACCACCATGGTCAGCAAGGACATTCGTGACGTATACGATGTCTTTAACAACTTCCGTCGATTCCAGGACTACGCCGTTCTGCGTGTCTATGACCCGAATCTGACCTACAAGCTCGAGGGCAAGGCCTACGGTCCGGGCGCTGCGATCAGCTGGACCAGCGACGTGCCCAAGGTCGGCAACGGCCGTCTGGAAATCGCCTCCGCCACGCCCGGTTTCGCCGATGTCGGCGAGCAGGGTTCGGCCACGATCGTCTGGAAGGTCACCAACGACTGGCCGGGCGAGAACAAGCGCTTCACCATCAACATGGAGCGCGCTGGTCGCGGCAAGCGTCTGGTCAAGGTGACCTGGAACTACGACGTCGACTACGGCTGGAACCTGCTGGATCGCTACTCCAACCTGTTCATCCACGGCACGCCGGATTCGATGGTCCAGTACAGCCTCGGCAACGTGCAGAGCATGCTCGCCGCCGTGCCGAACATCGTCTATGACGATCTGAACCCGAAGCTGGTGGACACGCCGCAGCAGCCTGTGCTGTACGTCTCCACGGCGGCCAAGCGCAATCTGACCGATGTCGATGCGGCGACTGCCACGGCGATGACGCAGCTTCAGGACGCGATGAAGAAGCTGGGCGTCAAGCAGGCCGGTCCGCGCATCATCTTCACCACCAACTACGGTGATCAGAACTACACGTTCGACGTGGCTGTGCCGATCGACGCCAGCACGCTGAAGATCGACGGTCAGGACTACGCGCTGACGGCGCCGGTCCAGCCGAAGCTGGAAGGACCGGGCAGCGCTTCCAGCGCGCCGGCCGAGGGTGCCAGTGCGGCAGCAGGCGCTTCGGCGGCCGCGCCGGCGATGGCCGCCAGCGCCGACAAGGTCGCCAAGGCCGATGCCAAGTCCGGCAAGAAGGCCGACAAGGCCGACATGGACACCGGTCCGAAGCCGGGCACCCGCGACAAGTACGGCCATCTGATCGTCGATCAGAACGTGCGCGGCATGCTGGCCTTCGGCGGTCGTGCGCTGGAAGCGAGCTGGACCGGTAACCCGGCCGGCATTCCGCCGACCCGCCTGAAGCTGGAAGCCTATGCCGCCACGCACGGTTACGACACCGACACCGTGGTGCACCGCTTCTACAACAAGCAGATCGTCGCGTACGAATCGAAGAAGCCGGATGGCAGCGAGGTGCTGTACGACGAGCAGACCTTCCACGTCTTCCTGCCGGTGACCGATGCGCCGGAGCAGACGCCGGAACAGGCTGCAGGCATGACCGATCAGCCGGCCGATGCCTCCAGCAGCGCGCCCGCCGATTCCAGCAGTGCCGCACCTGCCGCCAGCAGCGCCGAGCCTGCGGATGCCGAAAGCGCCAACTGAGGCCGAAAGGCAGTTCTATGGAAACGGACTCTCCCTCGGGAGGGTCCGTTTCTTTTTGCACGCGAGGCAGGGCGCGATGCACGTGACGCGGACGGTTGCGGACGTGGCGCCGGAACGGGGCGTTTGTTCACCGCGCGCCATACGGTACATTGCCCGAGTGCCCGCCCTCTGCATGACGAACGCCGCCTGATGATCGAAGCCGAACACCTGACGCGCAGATACGGACGACTCACCGCGGTGGACGATCTGAGTTTCCGCGCCGAGCCGGGCGAGGTCGTCGGTCTGCTGGGGCCGAACGGTGCGGGCAAGTCCACCGTGATGCGCATGATCAGCGGCTTCATCGCACCCTCTGCCGGCACGGCGCGCGTGTGCGGGCACGATGTGCGCAAGTCGCCGCTGGCCGCCAAGCGCGTGCTCGGCTATCTGCCTGAGGGTGCACCCAGCTACGGCGAACTGACCGTACGCGAGTTCCTGCTTTTCATCGGGCGCGTGCGTGGCTTGCGCGGCAGCGAGCTGCATCGACATATCGATGCAGCGGTCGAGCACCTTGATTTGCACGATGTGCTGCATTCGACCATCGACACGCTGTCGAAGGGCTTCCGCCGCCGCGTCGGACTGGCGCGCGCGATTCTGCACGAACCGGCCGTGCTCATGCTCGACGAGCCCACCGACGGCCTCGATCCGAACCAGAAGCGCGAGGTGCGCGCGCTGATCGACGCCATGGCGCGCAAGCGCACCATCCTGATTTCGACGCACCTGCTGGAAGAAGTGCACGCCCTGTGCAACCGCGTTCTGATCGTGGCGCGAGGGCGTCTGTTGGCGGACGCGACGCCGGCCGAACTGGAGACGCGCTCGCGCTACCACGGTGCGGTGTCGTTCAGCGCCGCGGGCGCAGGCGTGGCACGAGCCATGCTCGAACGCATGCCCGGGGTGGCGGCGGTCGAGGTCGACCCGCTCGACGGCCGTGTCACGGTGCTGCCCGAGCCGGGCAAGAAACTGCTCGACCCGGTGCAGGAGTTATTGCGTGCACAGGGCTTGAAGGTGCTGGAGATCCAGCTCGAACGCGGTCGCCTCGAGGAAGTGTTCCGAACCATGACCGCTCGGGCCCGGGAGGGCGAGGCATGAGCGCGGTCCTGGCGATCATGCGGCGCGAACTGCGCAGCTATTTCGTGACGCCGCTGGCGTACGTGTTCCTGGTCATCTTCCTGTTCATGGCCGGTGTACTGACTTTCTATGTCGGTGACTTCTACGAGCGCGGTCTGGCCGATCTGCAGCCGTTCTTCAATTTCCACCCATGGCTGTACCTGGTGCTCGCGCCGGCGCTGACCATGCGGTTGTGGGCTGAGGAGCGAAAGAGCGGCACGCTGGAGCTGCTGCTGACGCTGCCGATCAGCGTAACTCAGGCAATGCTGGGCAAGTTCCTCGCCGCCTGGCTGTTCGTCGCGCTGGCGCTCGTGCTCAGTTTTCCGATGTGGCTCACGGTGAACTATCTCGGCAACCCGGACAACGGCGTGATCCTTGCCGGCTACCTGGGAAGTTGGCTGATGGCGGGTAGTTTCCTGGCCGTCGGCTGTTGCCTTTCGGCGCTAACCCGCAGCCAGGTCGTGGCGTTCATCCTGACCGCCGCGGTGTGTTTCGTGCTGGTGCTGGCGGGTCTGCCGGCGATCCAGGACATGCTGATCGACTGGCTCCCGAGTCGGTTGGTCGGGATGGTGTCCGCGTTCAGCATCCTGTTTCATTTCCGCGCCATTGCACGGGGCGTGCTCGATGTGCAGGACCTGGTCTACTTCGTGACCTCGATCGTGGTCTGGCTCTGGGCCGGCGTGATCGTCCTGCAATTGAAGCGGGGGGACTGAGATGCGCACGCTGGTTCGCCGCTCGTTCCTTCTGCGTCTGGGGCTGTTAGCGCTGCTGGCTGCATTCGTCGGGGTCATCTTCGCGAATGCGATGTGGCTGCGCGGAGTGCGGGTGGACCTGACTTCGGATCATCTGTACAGCCTGTCCCCCGGTACCCAGAAGATTATCGAGGGGCTGCATCGCCCGGTGCACCTGACGCTGTATTTCTCGCGGCACGCCACGCGGGATCTTCCGCAACTGCGCAGCTACGAACAGCGGGTGCGCGAGCTGCTGCAGGAAATGGTGTCGCGCTCGCATGGGCGCCTGCATCTTTCGGTGGTCGACCCGGTGCCCTACTCGGACGACGAGGATCGAGCCCTGGGCGGCGGCCTGACGGCCATGCCGGGCGGCAGCAATGGCGAACGCGTGTTCTTCGGTCTGGCCGGACGCACGGCCAGCGGCACCGAGCTTTCGATCCCGTTCTTCGACCCGGGTCAGGAAGCCTTTCTGGAATACAACATCACGCGGCTGGTCTACGAGCTGGACGCGCCCAGCAAGCCGCGGATCGGCATTCTCAGTACGCTGCCCATCGACGGCAGTGCGATTAGCGGCACGCCGCCCTGGGCCGTGATGCGGCAGCTGCATCAGCTGTTCGACGTGCACATGCTGGACCCGAACGATCCGTCGCAGATCAACGACAAGCTCAGCGTGTTGATGATCGTGCATCCGAAGAACCTCAGCGATGACGAGCTGTACGCCATCGACCAGTACGTCATGCATGGCGGTCATCTGGCAGTGTTTGTCGATCCCGACGCCGAAATGGATGCGCTGCCGGTCGGATCGCTGGCCGGGACGGTCGCGGGCAGCAGTTCCGACCTTCCGCGCCTGTTCCGGGCCTGGGGTGTGGAATTCGATCCGAATCGCGTGGTGCTGGACCGTTCGCTCTCGCTGTCGATCTCGCTGGGTGGAAACTCGGCGCCGGTGCGTGATTTCGCGGTGCTCGGGCTAGGAGCGCAGGAGCTCAATCATCGCGACGTGATCACGGCGAGCCTGCAGAACATCGATGTCTCCAGCAGCGGCTATTTCGAGCTGGTGCGCCACACGAATTCACGCCTGTTTCCGCTGGTGCAGACCAGCGGCGAAGCCATGCCGGTTTCCGCCGACCGCGTCCGCGACACGGCCGACCCGACCGAGCTGTACAAGGACTACCGGCCGACCGGCGAGCACTATGTGATCGCCGCGCGGCTGCGCGGACAGTTCCAGTCGGCCTTCCCGAATCGGACGGGGCCGCATCACCTGGATCGCATGCGTGAACCGGGGCAGGTGATTCTGGTGGCCGACACCGATCTGCTGTCGGATCGTCTGTGGGTGCGGCGCACGCCGTTCCTGGGCGAGCAGTTGCTCAGCGCGTTCGCCAACAATGGCGATTTCGTTGCCAACATTCTGGACAATCTGGGCGGTTCCTCGGCACTGCTTTCCGTGCGCGGACATGCCATCTCGCAGCGTCCATTCACACGCGTGCAGGGGCTGCGCCGCGCGGCTGACGTGAAATTCCACAATCGCGAGAAGGCGCTGGAAGACGAGCTGGCGGCGACCGAGCAGGAGCTGGCCAAGCTGCAGCCGGACAAGAGCGGCACTGCGGCGCCGGACAACAAGGTCAAGCAGCAGTTGGAAAAGGCGCTCAAGCGCAAGCTGTCGATTCGCCGGCAGCTGCGCGAGGTGCAACATCAGCTGGACGCGGAGATCGATACACTGGGCACGCGCGTGAAGGCGTTCAACATCCTGTTGATGCCGTTGCTGGTGATGCTGTTCGGCATGCTCTACGGATGGCTGCGACAGCGCCGCAGCGGCAAGCGCGATGCGACATAAGGGCGCAAGCGTGGCCAGTGCGGAGGCGTGGCGGGCGTGACTCTGGTGTAATGGATCGAATGAGCGTGCTGCACTGGTTCGTGCCCTGGGAATTCTCGCCGACGGTCGTCGTGTTCTGCGCGATGGCTGCCGTGCTGTACGTGCGCGGCGCGCGACGGCGCCCACCGGGGTTCTGGCGGCAATTTGCGTTCTGGACCGGTCTGGCGCTGATCTACGTGGCGCTGCATACCTACCTGGACTACTACGCCGAACGCGAATTCTTCATCCACCGTATCCAGCATCTGGCGCTGCACCATCTCGGGCCGTTCCTGATCGCATTGTCCGCGCCGGGGCCGGTACTGCGTGCGGGTCTGCCACTACGCTGGCGCACGCGCGGTCTGGCGCGTATGCAGGCCGGACCGGTGTGGCATGTGCTGTTCGATGTGCTGCTCAATCCGTGGGTGGCGTCGATCCTGTTCTTCGGCGTGATCTACATCTGGCTGTGGCCGCCGATCCACTTCGTGGCGATGCTGGATTGGCGCTGGTACCGGGTCATGAACTGGAGCGTCACCGTCGACGGGTTGATGTTCTGGTGGCTGGTGCTGGATCGACGACCGAGTCCGCCCGCGCGGCTGGCGCCGGGCGTGCGCGTGCTGATCGCACTGGCGGTTGCGGTACCGCAGATCCTGATCGGCGCGATGGTCACCTTCGCGCGTCATGATCTGTATCCGATCTACGACATCTGCGGGCGTGCCTTCCCGTCCATCAGCACGATGACCTCGCAGCTGATCGGCGGGTTGGTGCTGTGGATTCCCAGCGCGATGATGAGCGTGATCGCCGCATTGATCGCGCTGCGCAATTGGATGTCGCTGTCCGCGCGCGGCCGTCTGCCGAGGCGCGGAGTGCGCGGTCGCGTCAGTCGCTGATGCCGGTGGCGTTGGCCGGGCGGGCCAGGAAACCAGCGTGCAGGATGCTGCCGTCGGCGAAGCGCAGCTGGATCGCGACATGGGTGCCGGCTTTCACCGGGTGCACGGCGCGCATCAGCATCAGGTGATAGCCGCCGGGCGCGAACTCGACCTTGCCGTGCGCCGGAATGGTCAGGCTCGGCACCATATGCATGCGCGAAACGCCACCCGACTCGCTGCTCTTGTGCAGCATCACCTGTCCGTAGGCCGGACTGCTGGCACCGACCAGCTTCACGGCGCTATCGCTGTCGTTGTGCAGCACCGCGTAGCCGGCGTTGGGCAGCGCGCCAGGCAGTACGCGAATCCACGCCGCGCTGACGTGCACGGCAGCGCTTTCCTTGGCCTGGGCCAGAGCCAGAGCGGGTAGCGCGAGAACGAACACGAAGGCCAGGGCGAGCGTCTTGGGGATGCGCATGTCGGTCAGTCTCCCGTGTTGAGCAGCAGGTGCAGGTCATGCACCAGGTCGTCGTTGCTGGTGGCCGGCGTGGCCAGCACGCGGGCGCGGCCCTGGCGGTCGAAGATGTAGATAGCCGAGCTGTGGTTGACCTCGTAGCCGCCGTTCTTGGCCTGCTTGCCGCGGTCGAACGCGGCGCGGTAGCGCTTGGCCAGTGCGCGGATCTGCGCGCGGGTGCCGGTCAGGCCCACGGCGTGCTTGTCGAAGGCGGTCACGTACTGGTGCAGCACGGGCACGGTATCGCGCGCCGGGTCCACGGTGACGAACAGGAAGCGCGCGCCGTCAGCCAGCTTGCCCAGGCGCTGCATCACCACGTGGATGCGGGTCAGCGTCAGCGGGCATACGTCGGGGCAGTGGGTGTAGCCGAAATACAGCATCGTGACCTTGCCGCGGTAGTGCTTCGCGGTCACGGTCTGGCCGTCATCGTCGGTCAGCTGGAACTTCAGGTCGGGCAGGTGGCCGGTGACATCGGTCAGGCGGAATTTCAGCTTCGGTGCGCTGTGGCAACCGGCCAGCAGGGCCGCGGCGAGCAGGGTCGCGATCAGGCCGGTCAGCAGGCCTGCGCGACGAAGAGGTAGGCGAGGGCTGTTCATGGCCGGTCAGCATACGCCAAGATGGCCGGGTTTTCGTTTCGGGAGCCGATGCATGCGACATTCTGTCCCTTCCCCAGGTGGCTGGCTGGTGGCCATCGCCGGCGCCAGCGCGGTGCTGCTGGGCGCGTTCGGTGCGCACGGCCTGCGCGCCACGCTGGACGCGCAGCACATGCAGATCTGGGAAACCGCCGTGCAGTATCAGTTCTGGCATGCACTGGCGCTGGCGCTGACGGTCGTTCTCGCGCCCAGCGGGCGTTCGGTGAAGGTCGCGTTGGTTGCGTTCGCGCTGGGTATCGTGCTGTTCAGCGGCAGCCTCTATGCGCTGGCGCTCGGTGCGCCGCGGTGGACCGGCATCGTCACGCCGTTCGGCGGCATCGCCTTCGTGGTCGGCTGGCTGGCCCTGGGGTGGTCGATGCGCGTGCGTCACTAGCGGCGTCGCCGTCTGCACGGCACGCGATCGCCGTTCATGGCGAACGCTGACCGCTACAATGGATCGACAGCCTCTGGAGTCATCATGAAAGCACTGGGCACACCCTTGAGCGAACGCGCCACGCGCGTGCTGTTGCTGGGTTCGGGCGAACTCGGCAAGGAAGTGGCGATCGAGCTGCAGCGTTTCGCGGTCGAGGTCATCGCCGTGGATCGTTACGCGGACGCGCCGGCCATGCAGGTCGCGCATCGCAGCCACGTGATCGACATGCTCGATGGCGAAGCATTGCGCCGCCTCATCGAGCAGGAGAAGCCGGACCTGGTGGTGCCAGAGATCGAGGCGATCCACACGCCCACGCTGGAAGCGATGGAGCGCGAGGGCCTGCATGTGATCCCGACCGCGCGCGCCGCACGACTGACCATGGATCGTGAAGGCATCCGCCGCCTGGCGGCCGAGGAGCTGGGGCTGCCGACGTCGCCGTATCGGTTCTGCGGCACGCGCGAGGAATACGAGCAGGCCATCGAAGCGGTGGGTCTGCCGTGCGTGGTCAAGCCGGTGATGAGTTCCTCCGGCAAGGGGCAGAGCGTGCTGCGCACGCGCGACGACATCGGGCCGGCCTGGGAATACGCCCAGTCCGGGGGCCGTGCCGGGCAGGGGCGGGTGATCGTCGAGGGTTTCGTCGATTTCGAGTACGAGATCACGTTGCTGACCGTGCGCCATCGTGACGGCACGTCGTTCTGCGACCCTGTCGGGCACGTGCAGGAAGACGGCGACTACCGCGAGTCGTGGCAGCCGCAGCCGATGAGCGACGCCGCGCGGGCCGAGGCCGAACGCATCGCCGCTCGCATGACCGAAGCGCTCGGCGGGTACGGACTGTTCGGCGTCGAGTGCTTTGTCCAGGGCGATACGGTGATCTTCTCCGAGGTCAGCCCGCGCCCGCACGACACCGGACTGGTGACGTTGATCTCGCAGGATCTGTCCGAATTCGCCCTGCATGCGCGGGCGATTCTGGGCCTGCCGATTCCGGCGATCCGCAGTTTCGGGCCGTCCGCGTCCTGCGCGGTGCTGGTCGAGGGCGAGGGACGGCATCCGGTCTACCACGGGCTGGACAAGGCGTTGGCCGAACCCGATACGGCTTTGCGCGTGTTCGGCAAGCCGGAAGTGTCCGGTCGCCGGCGCATGGCGGTGACGCTGGCGCGCGGAGAGAACGTCGACGAGGCGCGCGCGAAGGCGCGGGACGCCGCGGCGCAGATAAAGGTTACGTTCTAGCGGCGTGAGGCGGGGGTCAGCCGAGGCGGGACGTCGGTTGCACGAGGACCGCGTTTCCACCATTCGCC
Source organism: Oleiagrimonas citrea (assembly GCF_012395255.1). GTDB lineage: Bacteria > Pseudomonadota > Gammaproteobacteria > Xanthomonadales > Rhodanobacteraceae > Oleiagrimonas > Oleiagrimonas citrea. The sequence continues at coordinate 633,172 of NZ_JAAZQD010000001.1, read as the reverse complement.
AGCGTCATGAGCGTCGCTGTACGCGAAGAATGGCCGGAAAGGTGGCGGCCGTGCCATCCGGTTGGCAAAGCCGTTCACGCTCCTGACGGCTTTGCCGCGTCGGTATCGTCCCGCAACGGTGTCCAGCGCTCTTCGCGGAGGACCTCCAGCGGGCGGAAGCGCCGCTTATAGTCCATCTTCGGGTGACCTTCGATCCAGTAGCCGAGGTAGAGGTATTCCAGGCCGCGTCGTCGCGCCAGCTCGAGCTGGCTGAGGATGCCGAAGGTGCCCAGGCTGCGCGCCGATGCGTCCGGGTCGAAGAAGGTGTAGACGGCCGACAGGCCGCTGACGCAGACGTCGGTGACGGCGACGCCGAGCAGGTGGCCGTTCTTGCGCATCTCCAGGAACAGCGTCGGACTCCACGGCGCGCTCAGGAAGTGGCGAAAATCGTCCGGCTCGGCCTCGTCCATGCCGCCGCCCGGGTGCCGGCTGCGCAGGTACTTGGTGTACAGCGCGAAGCGTTCCTCGGTGTAGGTGGGTTCGGCTTCGTGCAGGGTCAGATCCGCGTTGCGTTTCAGACAGCGTCGCTGGCTGCGGTCGGGACGAAAGTGCTCGACCGGCACCCGGCAGGGGATGCAGGCCTGGCATCGCGCGCAGCGCGGTCGATACAGATGTCCGCCGGCGCGACGAAAGCCCTGCGCCAGCGCGCCCGGATAGAGACGGTCGAGGTTCGGTGCGGCCGGGTCCAGCACCAGATTCTGCGCCGCGCGGTCGGCGTAGTAGCCACAGGCGTGGGGCAGGGTCAGGAACAGGCGAATGCGTTCGGAGCGCATCGAATCGGTCCGGCGGGGTCCATCCACAGTCTACGACGATCGCGGCGGAACGCGTCCAGCTGCACGTGGGCGGGTCAGCTGGAGAACGTCATCCGCAGCACCATCAGCGCGATCACGGCGACGATGGCGGCGAAGGCGATCGTGCGGGCGCGCCGCACGGTGGACTTGCGCTTGAGCACGGCGCGTTCGGCACTGTCGCTGGCGCGTGAGGCAGCCAGCACGTCGGCATGCCGCGTCAGCGGTTCCAGTCCGGCCTCGCGCAGCAGCGCGCGTGCCTTGGGCAGATCATCGGCGAAGCGCACTTCCACCTGCGGCCAGCGCTGGGTATCGCCCGGCTGCGTGTAGCTGAAGCGCTTGTAGCTGGAGCGCTGGTAGGACGCGCGGTTGTTGATCTTGGTCTCGATGCCATGCTCGGCGAGCATGGCGACCACGCGGTTGATGTTCTCGTCTCGAGGGGAGGTGTAGATCTCGCGCATGGGACAAGGATACTCCGTGGCTCAGTCGTCGTCGCGCAGGCGCACCAGGCCTTCCTGCGCGGTCGAGGCCACCAGCGTGCCGTCGCGGCGGAAGATCATGCCGCGCGCCAGGCCGCGCGCACCTTGCGCCGTCGGGCTGTCGAACGAGTACAGCAGCCACTCGTCGACGCGGAACGGGCGGTGGAACCACATCGCGTGGTCGAGGCTGGCCATCTGCACGTTGTGGCTGATGTAGGAAATCCCGTGCGGTAGCGTGCTGGTGCCGATCAGGTGGAAATCCGAGGCATAGGCCAGCAGCGCGCGCTGCTGATCGGCCGTGGCGTCGGGCACCGGCGCGGTCAGGCGGAACCAGATGTGCTGGTAGGGCGGTCGCTTGGCCGGATGCATCTCATCGCGCGGCCAGACCTGGCGGAACTCGAACGGGCGGTCGGCGCCGAGCCAGCGTTGCAGCTTCACCGGCAGCTTGGCGAATTCCTCCGGCGGCAGCGGGTCCTGCGGTGCGATGTCCTCGGGCGCGGGCACCTCGGGCATCGAGGTCTGGTGCTCGAAGCCTTCTTCCTCGATCTGGAACGACACGGCGCAGTTGAGGATCGGCTTGCCGTGCTGGATGGCGACGATGCGCCGCGAGGAGAAGCTGTGCCCGTCGCGCGCGCGCTCGACCGAGTACACGATCGGTGCGTTGATGTCGCCGGCGCGCAGGAAGTAGGCATGCAGCGAATGGGCATGGCGGTGCGGTTCGACGGTCTGCTGTGCCGCCGAAAGCGCCTGGCCGAGTACCTGTCCGCCGAACACGAAGCGGGTGCCGATGTCGCGGCTCTGGCCGCGGAAAAGATTGTCTTCGAGGCGCTCCAGGCGCAGCAGTTCGATCAGCTCGCCGACGTGCGTGTTGCTCATGCGGAATCCGGGTGCGGGAATGGACGCAAGTATAGCGGGGCGGGGCCGCGCTCAGGGATGCAGGCGCTGCAGGGACAGGCCCTCGAGCACCTTCGGCCAGGGGAACTGCGGGCCGGGGTCGAGTTTGCGGTGGACCTGGATCGACGGATCGTCGCTGGCCGGCACCAGGGTGGTGTCCAGGTCCTCGTGTCCGGCGATCCAGCGCAGGTTCGGATAGTCGTGCCGTAACTGCCCCAGCAGCGCGCGCAGGCTGGCGATCTGCGCGGCGGTGTAGGGCTGGGTCATGGTCTGGTGGCGGCTGTCGAGCCAGTCCGGATAACGGCCGCTGTTGACCAGTTCGATGCCGATCGAGCGCTCGTTGTAGCCGCGGGTGTGGTTGGCGACCCGCGTGCCCGGCACGTAGCGGTACACCTGGCCATCGCGGTCGATGTAGAAATGGCCGCTGTTGCCGGTGCCCGAGGCGTACAGCACTTTTTCGCCGTAGCGGCGCGCGGTGGCCAGATCGGGCAGTTCGGTGCAGTGGATCACCACCAGATCGACGGCGCTGGCCGGGCGCTCGTCGAGCTTGGCCACGTAGGGCAGGGGCTGGTCGTGGATGTGCGGAGGCGGCAAAGGCATGCGCGCAGTGTCGCATGCAGCCAGCGCCGCGTCATGGCGGCGGCAGCGGCTACAATGGGCGATCTGTTCATCGTATCGGAGCGCTCATGCGCGGCCACGTCATTCTTTCCCACGGTACCGGCAGCGGACCGCAGGCGACCAAGGTCAGCGTGCTGGCCGAGACCGCCGAGGCGCTGGGCTATTCCACCGAGCGGCCGGATTATCGCGACTGCGACGAGCTGGGCGAGCAGGCTTCGGTCGCGCCGCGCGTCGAGCGTCTGCTGGAACGCATCCATGCCGCGCCGCAGCCGCCGATCCTGGTCGGTTCGAGCATGGGCGCGTTCGTGTCCGGGCTGGCCTCGCTGCGTGCGCCGTGTCGCGCGCTGTTCCTGTTGGCCCTGCCGATCGGCATCCCCGGCGTGGAGCCGCAGTTCGACATGGCGCGCGACGTGCCGTCGATGCTGATCCACGGTTTCGCCGACGACCTGTGCCCGGCCGACGCCGCGCTGGCCTTCGCCGACCGCGTCGGCATGCCGGCCCTGCTGGTTGCCGACGGCCATCGCCTGTCTGATCACGTGGCCGTGATCGAGCAGCAGTTCCGCCTCTTCCTGGAGCGACTCTCGGCGTGAGCGATTTCTTTGTCAGTTGTCCGCGCGGTCTGGAATACCTGCTGCGCGATGAGTTGCTGGCCCTGGGTGCGACATCGGCGCGCGAGGCGCTGGCCGGCGTGCATGTCGAGGGCAATCTGGAAATGGCCTATCGCGCCTGCCTGCATTCGCGCCTGGCCAGCCGCGTGCTGTGGCCGCTGATGCAGTTCGACGCCGCCGACGAGCAGGCGCTGTACGACGGCGTGCGCGGGGTCGACTGGGCGCCGCATCTGGCGGCGGACGGCACGCTGGCGGTGGATGCCGTGGTCTCGCGCAGCACGGTTCGGCACAACCGCTACGCCGCGCAGCGGGTCAAGGACGCCATCGTCGACCAGTTCCGCGAGGAGCTGGGCACGCGTCCCTCGGTCGACACCGAGCGACCGGATGTGCGCGTGCACCTGCGCCTGAAGCGCAATCGCGCGGCGCTGTCGCTGGATCTGTCCGGCGCGCCGCTGCATCGGCGCGGCTGGCGCAGCGGGCAGGGCGAGGCGCCGCTGAAGGAGAATCTGGCCGCGGCCATTCTGCTGCGTGCGCAGTGGCCGCGGATCTACGCCGAGGGCGGTTCGCTGGTCGACCCGATGTGCGGCTCCGGCACGCTGCTGATCGAGGCGGCCTGGATGGCGGCCGATGTCGCGCCGGGCCTGCATCGTGACTACTTCGGCTTCCTCGGCTGGCGTGGTCATGACGCGGCGCTGTGGCAGCGTCTGAAGGACGACGCGCAGGCACGCGCCGATGAGGGACTGCGGGCACTGCGTCCCTGTTTCTTTGGCAGCGACCGCGATGAGCGCGTGCTGCGCATCGCCGTGCGCAACGCGCAGTCGGCGGGCGTGGCCGGGTTCATGCGGCTGGAACGCCATGACGTCGCGCATTTGCCGCCGGCGGCCGACGATGCCGGTGGCCTGATCGTGACCAATCCACCTTACGGCGAGCGGCTCGGCGATCGCGAACGGCTGCCGGCTCTGTACCACGAACTCGGCACGGTGCTGCGCGAACGCTATCCCGGCTGGCACGCTGCGGTGCTGTGCGGTGACGCCGCGCTCGGCAGTGCGCTGGGTGTGCGCGCGGACAAGCGTTACGCGCTGTACAACGGCGCGCTGGAAACCACGCTGGTCACCTTCTCGCTGCGCGCCGCCGACGCTCCGCCGCCGGCGCCGAAGCCCTTGTCCGACTCGGCGCAGATGCTGGCCAACCGCCTGCGCAAGAACCTCAAGCATCTGCGCAAGCGTCTGATGCGCGAGGGCATCACCTGCTACCGCGCCTATGATCAGGATCTGCCGGAATACGCGCTGGCCATCGATGTCTACGAAGACTGGCTGCACCTGCAGGAGTATCGCGCGCCGGCCGATGTGCCCGAGCACGTGGCTGCCGGGCGTGTGCGCGAGGCCGTGCGCGCCGCGGCGGAAGTCTTCGAGGTGCCACGTGAACGCATCGCGGTGAAGCAGCGCCGTCGCGGCAAGGGCGGTTCCAAGTACGGGCAGTTCGATCAGCGCGGCGAGATGATCGAAGTGGGCGAGGGCGGCCTGCGCTTTCTGGTCAACCTGACCGATTATCTCGACACCGGCCTGTTCCTCGATCATCGCCTGGTGCGCGCCAAGCTGCGCGAACTGGCGTCGGGCAAGCGCTTCCTGAACCTGTTTGCCTATACCGCCACGGCCTCGGTGTACGCCGCGGCGGGCGGCGCGCGCGAGACGGTCAGCGTGGATTTGTCCGGGACCTATCTGGACTGGGCCTCGAAGAATCTGGCGCTGAACGGCTTCACCGGCGAGGCGCACCGGCTGGCGCAGGCCGATGCCATGGCCTGGGTGCGCGAGGATCGCAGCCGCTACGGCCTGATCTACGTTGATCCGCCGACCTTCTCCAACTCCAAGCGAACCGAGGAGGACTTCGATGTCCAGCGCGACCATGTGGCGCTTCTGCAGGCGTGCGCGGCGCGGCTCGAGGACGGTGGTGTGATCGTTTTCTCCAATAATTTCAGGCGATTCAAGCTGGATGTGGAAGCGCTTTCGGCAACCTTCGCGATCCAGGACTGGAGTGCACAGTCGATTCCCTTCGACTTCGCGCGCCGCGCCGATATCCACGGCTGCTGGCTTCTGAAGCGACACGCCTGAAGGCCTGCACTTTTCAGTATCGATTCAGGAGCGAAGCACCACGCTGACTCCAGATTGCGGAGAACCGACATGACCACGCCCCTGTTCAAATCGATCGTATGCGCCGCGGCCGTCGCCGCGCTGGCTTGCGCGCCCAGCGCATTCGCCGGTCATGGTCGTCATGGCGGATACCACCATTACCGTGGGCACTACGGTCACGCCGTGCGCTATCACGGCGGATACGGGCATCACTACTACTACCATCGCCATCGCGACCATGTGGGGCGGTGGGTGGCCGGTGCCGTGGTACTGGGCGCTTTGACGCACTTGGTGGTCGAGGCCAGTCAGCCGCGCGTCGTGTACTACGACAATCCTCCGGTGACGTACTCGCGCACTCGCGTGATCTATCGCGACCGTCCGGTGGAGCGGGTCTACGAACAGCGCACGGTCTACAGCGATCCGTACCAGACACGCTACATCGGTCACGACGATTCGTACGACGACGATTGAAGATCGTCGCAGCGCTGCACGAAAAGCCCGGCATGGCCGGGCTTTTCTTTTATGCGTCGCTCATGGGACCGGCAGGGCGTAGTGCACATCGGTATCGCGCAGGTAGCCGACGTCTTCGTACAGTCGCTGCGCGCCGGTGTTGTCGTTGGCGGTGGACAGCGTCACGCGACAGGCGCCGGTGCGGCCCGCATGCTCGCGGGCACGTTCGAGCAACGCGCGGCCCACGCCCTGACCGCGTGCTTCGGGTATCACGAACAGGTCGTTGAGAATCCAGAGACGCTGCGCCGCCACCGAGGAAAATCCCGGGTACAGCTGCGTGAAACCGAGTGCCTGGTTGTCCGAAGTCTCGACGCGTTCGGCCACGAAGATCACCGACTCGCGCAGGGCCAGGCGTTCGTGGAGGAAACGACGTGCGGCGTCGAGGTCGGCCGGTTGCTCGTAGAAGCGGCGGTAGGCATCGAACAGCGGTGCGAGGATGTCGAGGTCGTCGAGCAGCCCCTGGCGGATGCGTAGGGTGTGCGGCATGGCGAAGCTCCGGTTTGCGGATGTCTTCGAGCGTAACGGTTCGCGTGCGCGAAGGTGTTTCGCGTTTTGCTGTCGAGGCTTTTGTGCCATCTTCGCGGCTCTGGTAGGGTCATCGAACGCGCATCCGGTGGATGCACGCAGCGAGCGTATCGGATGAACGCCCAACCCGAATCGCCCCAGGGCATGGAGCCTATCGAAGCACTGGACGCGCGGTATGCGCGGGTGCGCGATGCGACGATGGCGCTGTGCGCCACGCTGACGCCCGAGGATACGGTCGCACAGTCCATGCCCGACGCCAGTCCGGCCAAATGGCATCTGGCGCACACCACCTGGTTCTTCGAGAAATTCGTGCTCTGCCGCGATCCCGGCTATGCGCCGATGCACGCGGACTGGCACTACCTGTTCAATTCCTATTACCAGTCGGCCGGTCCGATGCATGCGCGGCCGCAGCGTGGCCTGATCACGCGGCCGAGTCTGCTGGAGGTGGTCGACTTCCGTCGCCACGTCGATGCGTGCATGCGCGAGCGACTGCAAGCCGGCGTGGACGAGGACACTGCCGCGATCGTGGTTATCGGTCTGCACCACGAGCAGCAGCATCAGGAGCTGCTGCTGACCGACATCAAGCATCTGTTCGCATGCAATCCGCTGTTGCCCGCGTATGCCGAGCTGCCCGAACCGCCGCGCGGCCGCGCGCGCCCGCAGCGCTTCCTGCGCGGACGTGAGGGACTTGTCGAGACCGGCGCGCCGGCGCATGGATTCGCCTACGACAACGAGCGGCCGCGTCATCGAGAACTGCTGCACCCGCACGCCATCGCGCAGCGCCCGGTCAGTAATGCCGAATTCATCGAGTTCATCCGTGACGGCGGCTACCGCACGCCGACGCTGTGGATGTCCGAGGGGTGGGATACGGTGCAGCGCGAAGGCTGGAACCGCCCGCTGTACTGGAGCGAGGACCTGGACAGCGCTTTCACGCTCGGCGGCCTGCGCGCGCTCGATCCGCACGCGCCGGTGGCGCACGTGAGCTATTTCGAAGCCGATGCCTTCGCGCGCTGGGCCGGCGCGCGACTGCCCACGGAAGCCGAGTGGGAGGTACTGGCCGCCGACCGCGATCCGGGGCAGGGCAATCTGCGCGATCGCGGCCTGCTGCAACCGTGCGCGGCGCCAGACGACGCCGATGAGGACGCACCGCTGCAGCTGTTCGGCGATGTCTGGGAATGGACGTCCAGCCCGTACGTCAGCTATCCCGGATTCCGCCCGCTGCCGGGCACGTTGGGCGAGTACAACGGCAAGTTCATGTGCGGTCAGTGGGTGCTGCGCGGCGGTTCCTGCGTGACGCCGGGCGACCACATCCGTGCCAGCTACCGCAATTTCTTCTATCCCGCCAGCCGCTGGCAGTTCAGCGGGATCCGACTGGGACGCGACGCATGACATCCGCCGCCTTGGACGTGCAACTCCATGATCTCCAGCCCAGTGCCGACGACATGCTCGGCGACGTGCTCGAAGGACTCTCGCGACAGCCCAAGCAGTTGTCCTCGAAGTACTTCTACGATGCGCGCGGCTCGCGCCTGTTCGAGCGCATCTGCGAGCAGCCGGAGTACTACCTGACGCGCGCCGAACTGGCTCTGATGCGCGAGCATCTGTCGCAGATCGCCGATGCGCTCGGACCCGAAGTGCTGCTGGTGGAATACGGCAGCGGCAGTGGCATCAAGACACGTCTGCTGCTGGAGCACCTGCATGCGCCGGTGGCGTACATGCCGGTGGAGATCTCGCGCAGCGCGCTGATGGCCAGCGTCGAACGCCTGGCCGACGACCATCCGTCGATCCAGATGCTGCCGGTGTGCGCGGACTTCACGCAGCCCATCGAACTGCCGATCCCGGATCGCAAACAGCGTCGGACCGTGATCTATTTCCCTGGTTCGACCATCGGCAATTTCGAGGCCTCGCAGGCGGTGCGCCTGCTTCGGCAGATGCGCGAGGAAATGGGCGAGAACGGTGCGGCGTTGGTCGGCGTCGATCTGCTCAAGGACCCCGCGATCATCGAGGCAGCCTACAACGACGCGGCTGGCGTGACCGCCGCCTTCACGCTCAACATGCTGGTGCACATCAACCGTGAACTGGGCGCGGATTTCGACGTGGACGGATTCGCCCACCGGGCGCGCTTCAATCCGCAGACCGAGCGTATCGAGACGCATATCGACAGCTTGCGTAAGCAGGACGTGCACATCGAGGGGCGCGCCTTCCACTTCGATGCCGGCGAATCGATCCTCGTCGAATACAGCTGCAAGTATTCCCGCGAATCCTTTGCGCGGCTGGCCGGCGAAGCCGGACTGCGTGTCGAACGGGTCTGGACCGATCCGGACGAGCTCTTCAGTCTGCAGTATCTGGTGGCGGCCTGATCGCACGGGGCCGCGCGTCACGCAGGGGCGTCCGAAGTCACGAGCTTGATCGAGCACTCCTCGAGACACCGTCTGCGTCGACCATCGCGTTTCTTGCAGTGTGATGATCGACGGTAAGGCAGCCGGTGCGCATGGGCGGGCAGGCCATCCTGCATTCGACTTCCTCGCGCGGCAGGCCGTGCCGGAGGCAAAAGAAAAGGGCCGGCATGGCGCCGGCCCTTTTCATCCTGACGTCGAAGACAGGACTTACTGACAGCTCACACCCACACCGGCGAAGGCGGCCGTCACGTCGCTGCGCGAGTAGCCGTAGTCGTCAGCGGCGGTCTCCACACCGCAGGCGCCGCTGTTGAACGTCGCGGTCGACGTCCAGTACAGCTCGTTGGCGCGCTTGAACACCTCGAAGGCCATCTTGGTGTTCCAGCCGCCGGTCTTGGCCAGATCGCAGAACGCCTTGTTGTAGACGCCGCTGGAGTAATGCACATCCAGGCCACTGTAGTAGTCCGCCGCGTTGTCGATCGACGCGCCGTCCTGGGTCGGGTTGCACATGTAGCGCAACGCGTTGCCCAGGCTGGTGCCCGGCTTGACGATGTCCGCACCGACCTCGAAGTCGTTGCTGCCGCGGTCATAGTACTCGGCGGCTTCGCCGGCCATGTCCGAGAAGGCCTCGTTCATGCCGCCGGACTGGCCGGAATACTGCAGGCCCGAGTTCTGCTCGGTGAAGCCATGGCTGATTTCGTGGCTGGTCACGTCCAGCGACACCAGCGGATAGAAATGGCTGGCGCCGTCGCCGAACACCATCTCCGAGCCGTCCCAGAACGCGTTTTCGTAGTTGCGGTTGTAGTGCACGTACATCTTCAGCACCTGGTTGAGCGGCGGGGCGCCGAACCAGTCGTTGTACATGTCGTGCACGACGCCGCCGAAGTGGTGCGCGTCGTTGATCGGCGAGTACGCGCCGTTGATGCCGTCGCCGTCGCTGTACGAGCAAGCGAAGGTCCACAGCGTGACGCGGTTGCGGCTCTGGCCCATGTCGTAGGTCTGCACGTTGTCGTTCTGCATGTAGCACGTGCTGCCGGACTGCTGGACCTGCAATGCGGCGTAGTCGGTACCGTAGAAGTACTGACCCGTCTTCTGGTTGCCGCCGGGGCCGGTCGCCGTCGAAGGCGAACCGCCAGTGCTGCCGCCACCGCCGGGCTTGCCCTTGGTGGTGAGGCCGTCCCAGCTCTCGATGACGTCGCCGGTGTTGGCGTCGATAAGCGCCATCGGACGCATCGGCTTGCCGGTGCTGTCGTTGAAGAACGAGGTCAGGTAGGCCAGACGCGGCTTGGCACCCTCGGCGTAGACGAACAGTTTGCTCTGCACGTTGCGCAGGTCGGCATCGCGCACGCCGTTGACGCCGATGCCCAGCGGCAGCAGGCCGACATGATTGCGCAGGCGCTGCACGGCGTCGTCGCTGCTCAGGCCTGGACGCATCGAAGTCAGGCCGAGGCCCAGACCGTGGGCGACATGGCCGGTCACGCTCATCACCGCACCCGACGCATCGCGTTCGACGACAACGCTGCGGCCGTACACGGGCACGCCGCGGAACATTTGGTGCTCACGTGTCTTCAGGGTGCCGTGCGCGGTGCGCGCGGACTGCGCCGGCATCAGCGACGCATCGGCGCTCAGGCCGATGCCCTGCGCCAGGCCGCGATCGTTGACGTGACCCATCGCGCCCATGCGCACGTTCCCCGGTGCGGCGGACGCCATCGAAAGGCCGAACATACCCAGTGCGCCGAGCACGGCGCAGGCAACTTTTTTCTGCAACATGTATGGATTTCCTCCCAATCCGAAAGATGCGGCCGTCTCCCCCTGCTCCCCAGCACGACCGCGACCTGTTCGTCGCTGATGCGGGGCGTTCCCTGCGCTCCGCGGTACGAACGAAATCACCATGACATGACGATGCGGTGAGCGTCACGCTGCACCGCAACTCCTCAGATTGAGTAGGTTTTCCGAGGCGCTCAGTCGTCCAGAAGGCCGTGCCGTCGATGCCACTCGCGCAGCGATTCATCCGGGTACTCCGGGAAGTGTGCATCGTGCGGCCCCTCGGGGGCCGGCACCCAGGAAGCCTTCGAGTCGAGCTGGATATGCACTCGCTCGGGTGCTTCGGGCAGCGGTGTGTCGATGGCGGAGGCGTGCGGGTGGACCAGCTCGGGCCAGGTCGGGTCGTACAGCCACAGCGCGCTACCGCACAACCTGCAGAAGTGCCGCTGGCCGCTGCTGGTGCGGGTGTCGCCGTGCTCGTCGTGGATCACGGCCTGATAGACCGCGAGATGCTCGCGACCCTCGACCTTGAGACTCTCCGCGTAGGCGCCGAGGTTGATCGCGTAACCGCCGCCACCGGCTGTCTTGCGGCAGATCGAGCAGTAGCAGTGCATGTACGGGACCGGCGCATAGGCCTTGCAGCTGAAGCGCACGCTTCCGCAGTGGCAGGAACCTTCCAGTTTCATGTCGCGTCTCCGTCGTCGGGGTGGGCGGATGGCTGCGGGCGCGGCGGCCGGAGTCACTACATCGGCTCCTTGATGCCGCGCTTGAGCAGCCAGGCGTTCACCGGCATCGCCGTGGCGAAACCGGCCAACATGGCGATTTGCATCATGAACCAGAACATCGCGCCCGTCTTCGGCAGTCCGGCCGGGAACAGCACGAACAGCGTGATGGCCATCCATCCGTACATGCCGATTTGCCAGGACGTCAGCGACAGCGCGTCGGCCTTCACGGCAGCCTTCAGCACGGCCATCGGCGGCTCGTCGCTCATCGGCCGGATGCTGAAGTACTGGAACGCGATGCCGATGGCGAACGCGAACATATAGTCCAGCGTCCACGCGGCGGCGACCTCGCTGCCGAAGAGCGTCAGCGGCAGGGCGATCAGCGCCGATTCAATCAATAGGTCGGCCAGGGTGCAGCCGCTGCCGCAATGCGTCGCGGCCAGCGCGGCGTGCTGGAGGCGTCCGGGTTCACGATCGGCCTTCCCGCGATCCTCGGCTTCGCGACGCCCCCGCGGACTGTGCCGTCGACCGACCCGCAGGTAGCTCCACACGGCTAGTGGGCCGGCATACAGCGCGGTGATGGGCCAGACCAGATTCATGATCGCCATGTGCTGACGATAGCCGCGGACGATATCCCACGCGATCCAGACCGCGCAGGCGATGGCGAGACCCAGGGAGCATTCGGCCAGGAGGATCAGCCAGGAAGGCATGTGCGACTCCTTTGCAAAAACCACCGGACAGGCTAGCGCGGAGCCGTGCAATCTGCGGTGAATTGGCCGGTGTCAGAGCGTGCCGTTTGTCGTTGCGCGCGTGTAGGTGCCGAGGAAAATCGTCTTCCAGCTTGTGCCGCTGTCTCGGGAGATCTCCCAGTGCTGGCGCACGCGGCCACTGTTCAGCGGCGTCCAGGTGATGCGGTCGCGCACATGGCCTCGCTTGTCCTTGCGGGTGCCGGTCAGCACCATCGACGCGCCCTGCAGGCGACCGTGCAGATGCAGTACCTGGCCGCCACTGCCGACCCAGTCCTGGTGCCACTGTTTGGTTCCGGCGTCGTAGTAGTTGAGGCTGTTGCCGGTCGATTTGCGTCCGAACCATTGTTCGCGGATGGCGCATCCCCGCGAGATGCGCGTGATACGGCTGTGCCCGACGGTCACACCGGCGGGGTTGGTCACGTGCCAGCGTCCGAGCCAGAAGTCGAACTGGCGGAAGACAGGTGCCGCGCAGGTCTTGCCGAGATCGTGATCAGAGAGCAGGGCCGGTCGGGGCGGTTTTGCGGGCGCCGCCGCGAGTACCGGCGCGCACAGGAACAATGCGGCGAACAGGCTTGCAGGACGCATGAGCATCTCCGCTCGGTTCGGGTGTCCCTACCATGCGGGTTCATGCGTTGGGGTGCAAGCACGCGGACACGGCTGCCATGACTGCGACCGTGTCCGCGAGGCCTCGCCGCGCTCGGATCAGGACGTGGTCGAGCGCTGGTGCACCCACCGCCGATAGGCGCCGCGCGAGATCGTCTTGGTGCCGTGGCTCACGTACAGGAAGTCGTTGGCCAACGGTGCATACGCATTGGCTTCCTCGGCGTTCAGGCGGCCATTGTGGTTGCTGTCCAGCGCAGCGAAGGTCGGGGCCGGGCCGTATTTCGGCGGTGCAGGCATCGAGCTCTTGACGATCAGTGTGCCCTGCCGGGTGTGGTAGATCGCCGGCTGCGAGGACGATGATTTCATGGCGGGTCCGTTCGTCGCGTGGTCGGACGCGGCGGGGGCACCCTGCGCCATCGCGCCGGCGGCGACGCCGGCCAAGGCCAGTCCGAGGACGAGAGAAAGCGAACGAGGCATCGGTTTCGTGAACATGGCACACGCTCCTTGCGAATCGGGGGGAGATGCGTGCGGCATGCTTCGGGCTTGCCGCACGCGTGTCTTTGGACCGCATGCGGCAGGCAGGATTCGGCGAAGCGGCGACGGCGGATCAGTTTGCGTTCAAGATTCCGGCGCTGCGTGTGGATCAGGCCGCTTTGCGCGCGCCCAGCGTGTCCAGCAGATCGTGTGCGGTGCGCAGACGTTCGGCGGCGCCCGGAAGGTCCAGCGTGATACGCAGCTTGTCCTGGCCGTCGAGCTTGTACACGCGCGGCTGACCCTGGATCAGGCGCAGGATCGCCATCGGATCGATCTCGGGTTTCTCTTGGAACAGGATGCGCCCGCCCACGGGACCGAATTCGAGCTTGCGGATGCCCATCGGCGTGGCGCGCAGCTTCAACTCGGTCACCGCGAACAGTTGCTTGACGGCATCGGGAAGCAGACCGAAGCGGTCGACCATTTCCACCTGGAGTTCGCGCAATGCATCGGTGTCGCGGGCGCTGGCGATGCGTTTGTAGAGGGTCAGGCGCGTGTGCACGTCGGGCAGGTAGTCGTCCGGGATCAGCGCGGGAAGATGCAGTTCGACCTCGGTTTCGTGGTCGGCGGTGAGATCGAAGTCGGGTACCTTGCCGCTGCGCAGCGCCTTGACCGCGCGTTCCAGCAGTTCGGTGTACAGGCCGAAGCCGATCTGCTGGATTTGGCCGGATTGTTCGTCGCCGAGCAGTTCACCCGCGCCGCGGATTTCCAGGTCGTGCGTGGCCAGGGTGAAGCCGGCGCCGAGTTCCTCCAGCGAGGCCAGTGCTTCCAGACGCTTCTGCGCGTCGGCGCTGATGGCCTTGCGGTCGGGTACGATCAGGTAGGCGTAGGCGCGGTGATGCGAGCGGCCGACGCGGCCGCGCAACTGGTGCAACTGAGCCAGGCCGAAGCGGTCGGCGCGGTCGATGACGATGGTGTTCGCCGTCGGAATGTCGATGCCGGTCTCGATGATGGTGGTGCAGACCAGGATGTGGAAGCGCTGGCGATGGAAGTCCAGCATCACCTGCTCCAGCTCGCGCTCGGGCATCTGGCCGTGGGCCACGCGTACGCGGGCGTCGGGCAGCAGGTCTTCCAGTTCGCGCGCGGTGCGCTCGATGGTTTCGACGTTGTTGTGCAGGAAGTAGATCTGGCCGCCGCGCGCCAGTTCGCGCTGCACGGCCTCGCGCACCAGCGCCGGATCGTATTCGCTGATCAGTGTCTTCACCGCCATGCGGTGTGCGGGTGGCGTGGCGATGATGGACAGGTCGCGTAGGCCGTTCATCGACATGTTCAGCGTGCGCGGGATCGGCGTGGCGGTCAGCGTCAGCAGGTCGACCTCGGCGCGCAGCTTCTTCAGCGCTTCCTTCTGACGCACGCCGAAACGCTGTTCCTCGTCGACGATGACCAGACCCAGGTCCTTGAACTTCACATCCTTCTGCAACAGCTTGTGGGTGCCGATGATGATGTCGACCGTGCCATCGACGATGCCTTTCAGTGCGGCGTCTACGTCCTTCTTGGCGCGGAAGCGCGACAGCACCTCGACCCGCATCGGCCAGTCGGCGAAGCGGTCGGCGAAGTTCTGGTAGTGCTGCTGGGCGAGCAGGGTGGTCGGCACCAGCACCGCGACCTGACGGCCGGCGGCGGCGGTGACGAAGGCGGCGCGCAGCGCGACTTCGGTCTTGCCGAAGCCGACGTCGCCGCAGACCACGCGGTCCATCGGTTTCGGCGCGGCCAGATCGTTCAGCACGGCTTCGATGGCGTTGCGCTGGTCCGGCGTTTCCTCGAACGGGAAGTTGGCAGCGAAGTCGGCGTACATCACGCGGTCGATGGGCATCGCCGCGCCCTTGCGCGCCTCGCGCTGGGCGTAGATGGCGAGCAGTTCGGCGGCCACGTCGCGGACTTTCTCGGCGGCCTTCTTGCGCGCCTTCTCCCAGGCGTCGCCGCCCAGCGAATGCAGCGGTGCCAGTTCCGGCGCGGTGCCGGTGTAGCGGCTGACCAGGCCCAGCTGTGCGACCGGCACGTAGAGCTTGGCTTGCTTGGCGTACTCGATGACCAGGAATTCGTTGGCGGTGTCGCCGACGTCCAGCGAGGTCAGTCCGCGGTAGCGGCCGACGCCGTGGTCGAGATGCACAATGGGCGAACCGATTTCCAGCTCGGTAAGGTCGCGGATGATGGTGTCGGGATCGCGCGTGGCGGTGCGGCGGCCGCGACGCTCCTGGCGCACGCGTTCGCCCAGCAGTTCGCGCTCGGTCAGCACCGTCAGTGCGGGCTGGGTCAGTGCGAAGCCCTGTTCCAGTTCGGCGACGGTGATCGCCAGTTTCGGCGCGTCGTCGCCTTCGGTCTCGGCGAATGCGCGCCAGCCGTCGACGGGCTGCGGATGCACGCCGAACGTGCCGAGCTGGTCATACAGCGCCTCGCGCCGGCCGGCGGAATCGGTGGCGATCAGCACGCGGCCCGGATAGGCATCGAGGAAGCGCTTCAGCGATTCGCCGGCCTCTTCGCCGCGCGTGTTGAGCGGCAGCGAGGGCGCCGGTTGCGTGCCCAGGGCACGGGCGTGCTCATGATCCTTGTCGACCAGTTCCACGCGCAACTGGCGATTGAGCCGTTCG
The DNA here is from genome assembly GCF_012395255.1 of Oleiagrimonas citrea. Taxonomy (GTDB): domain Bacteria; phylum Pseudomonadota; class Gammaproteobacteria; order Xanthomonadales; family Rhodanobacteraceae; genus Oleiagrimonas; species Oleiagrimonas citrea. The sequence continues at coordinate 617,235 of NZ_JAAZQD010000001.1, read as the reverse complement.
CGCAGCGCGTCCGGCGGCAGGTACAGATCCTCGGGCGGAAGGATCGGGCGCTCGATGTCGTGCGCGCGCTGTTCGTGGCGCTCGCCGACCTGCGTCCAGAATGCGTCGGACGACTCCAGGGCGCGTTCGCCGAGCACGAACAGCGCGTTGTCGGCGAGGTAGTCGAACAGCGTCTCGGTGGTCTCGAAGAACAGCGGCAGGTAGTACTCGATGCCGCCCGGTGCGACGCCCTGCTTGATGTCCTGGTAGACCGGGCAGCGGCGCACGTCGATGGGGAAGCGCTCGCGCAGGCGGTTGCGGAAATCGCGCGTGGCGTGATCGGTCAGCGGGAACTCGCGCGCCGGCAGCAGTTCCACCGATTCGACCTTGTGCGCGGACAGCTGGGTTTCCGGATCGAAGCTGCGGATCGATTCGATTTCCTCGTCGAACAGCTCGATGCGGTACGGTTCGGCCGCGCCCATCGGGAAGATGTCGATCAATGCGCCGCGCACCGCGAACTCGCCCGGATCGCCAACCTGCGGCACGTGGCGGTAGCCGGCGGCTTCCATGCGTTGCTGTTCGTCGGCGATGGTCAGCGTCTGGCCGACGCGGATGGACAGGCCGCTGCCGGCGACATAGCTGCGTGGCGCCAGGCGCTGCATCAGTGTGGAGACGGGTACCACCAGCACGCCCCGGGTCACGGTCGGCAGGCGGTACAGCGTGGCGATGCGCCGCGACACGATCTCAGGGTGCGGACTGAACAGGTCGTAGGGCAGGGTCTCCCAGTCCGGGAAATGCAGCACCGGAAGATCGCCGGCGAAGACCTCCAGTTCCTGCTCCAGCTGGTGCGCGCGCAGGTTGTCGCGCACCGCGACGACCACCAAGCCTTCGTGCTCGCGAGCGGCAGCGACGACGGCCAGCGCCATCGAGGCGCCGTCCGGCGCGCTCCAGAAGCGGCGCTGTTTCGGGGTGGTCGGCAGGGGCGGCTGGATCAGTGCTGTGGGCATGTTCGGCAACGCAGGACAGCGCCGGTCGCTCGGGCGGCCAGCGCGTAAAGGAAAGAGGTCGATTCTAGCAGTCGCGTTCCGTGGGGCGCGAAACCGGCTCGGACGCACCATCGAGCGCGAGGCTGAGCAGCCGCATGCCGGGATCGTCGACCGACAGGCGGTGGCGGAAGCCCAGTTCTCGGCACAGATCGAGCATCGGCCGGTTGTCCACCAGCACGTAGCCCCAGATTTCCTCGAGGCCGCGTCGTTTGCATTCCTCGATCAGGCGCAACATCAGCAGATGGCCCAGCCCCTTGCCGGTCCAGGCGCGCTCGACCAGGACCGCGAATTCGGCGCTGTGGGTGGCGGCATCGAGGTGGATGCGGCCGACGCCGCGCAGTTCGGCGGGGTTGCAGGTCTCGTCCATCAGTACGTAGGCCGAAGCCTCGGCCGGGTCCAGCGTGCATAGCCGTCTGGCCAGAGGCAGCGGCAGCTCGCGCATGGCCTGCATGAAGCGCATGCGTACTTCGTCTGGATGCAGGCGAGTAAAACAGCGGCGCACGGCGTCGACGTCGTCGGGACGGATCGGGCGCAGGTAGAGCGTGCGCCCGTCGTCGAGACGGACTTGCTCGCCTTTCGCGCGCTCGGATTCGTCCGCTGCTTGACCGAAGCGGGCGCGTCCGCGAGGCGGCAGGGGCGTGGCCTGCGCCGGCACGGGCACGATGCGTTCGCTTCGCAAGACGTTGACCATACTCATGCGTATAGTCTGAGGGTCCGGGTCGAGGGTGTCTACCGGGCGGAAGATGTAGAGGGTGCGACGTTCAGGTGCGAGCAAGCGATCGTGGCAGGATGCGCGCGAAATCGTTATGGTGACGGAAGCATCCGCGGTCAGGGAGTCCGCTGTGGCTACAGAGGTCATCGATTTCAATGCCTTGCGCAAGTCCTGCGGGTCCTGTGCGTTGGCGCAGCTGTGTTTGCCGGCGTCGATCGGTGCCGACGACCTGACCCGTCTGGACCATCTGGTGCAGCAGCGCAAGCCGACCGATCGCGGCACGACGCTGTTCGATACCGGCAGCTCGCATGCCAGGCTCTACGTCGTGCGCTCCGGTTCGTTCAAGACGTATGTCGATCTGCCCGACGGCGACCATCAGGTGCTCGGTTTCCATTTGCCCGGCGATCTGCTGGGGCTGGATGCGCTGCCATCCGAGCGGCACCGCTGCAGCGCCGAGGCGCTGGAACGCTCGACGGTGTGCGAAGTGCCGTTCAACGACCTGTCGGTGGTGGCGTCGAAACTGCCCGGTCTGCAGCAGCAGCTGTACCGGGTCATGAGCGATCAGTTCGCGCTCGAGCAGGAACACATGGTGATGATGGGGCGGCGTCAGGCTCCGGCGCGACTGGCGATCTTCCTGCACAGCCTGTCCGAGCGGCGCAAGCGGTTGGGTCTGGATCCGCTGGAGTTGAACCTCAGCATGTCGCGGCAGGACATCGCCAATTACCTGGGGCTGGTGATCGAGACGGTCAGCCGTCTGATGGGTCGGTTCCAGACGGCGGGCGTGCTCGAGGTCGAACGCCGCATCGTCCGCATCCGCGACATGGATGCGCTGCGCGCGATGGCGCACGGCGGCGACACGCCGACGGACACGCAGAAGTCCGCGTCCTCGTCCTCCTGAGCGGTCAGCCGCGCGCCACACAGTCGAACGGCAACAGGGCGTCGGGCATGCCCAGCGGCGCCAGCCACGGGCCGGCTAGCGTCAGCGCCGCCATGCCCAGCATGACCACGGCGGTACCGCGCCGCAGATGCGCGCCGGCCGTGCGCGACAGGAAATCCGCGCCCAGCGACACCCCCAGCACCGCGGGCAGGGTGCCGAGACCGAACGCGGCCATGGTGGCGGCGCTGCTCCACGGGTCCAGGCTGGTCCAGGCCAGAAGCAGCACGGTGTAGACGAAACCGCAGGGCATCCAGCCCCAAGCCAGTCCCAGCATCCAGGCCTTGGGCAGGCTGTCGACGGGCAGCAGACGACGCATTCGCGGTGACAGCCAGGCCCACACGCGCGTGCCGGCGATGCGGTCGAGCACGCCCCGCCCCGTCCACAGGCCGACACCGATGACGACGAAGGCCGTCGCCATCAGCACGCGCAGCCCCAGCCGCAGCGTGGCGTCGTCCAGCCATCCGTACAGCGCGGCGCCGACGCTGCCGAGCAGCAGGCCGGCCAGGGCGTAGCCGCTGATGCGACCGAACTGGTAGGTAAGCAGCAAGGCGCGACGGGGGCGGCCGTCGGGGCGCCGTTGCGTGGCCAGTCCCAGCGCGTGCGAGATGCCGCCGCACATCAGCGCGCAGTGCCCGGAGCCGGCCAGGCCCAGCAGCGCGGCGGCGGCGATGGTCAGGGCGCCGGTCATGCGTCCGTGTCCTCGTCCGGGTGCGCATCGTCGGACAGCGGCATCAGCGCCGGCGTGTCGAGGTCGTCGAACTGCGCGTGATTGACCGCCCAGAAGAAGGCCCAGACGCCGGCGCCCAGCAGCACCATGCTCAGTGGAATCAGCAGCAGGATCACGTTCATGCCAGCGCCTCGCGGGGAGTCGGCGCGACGGACTTCGTCGTGGCCTGTGTGGACACATGACGACCGATGCGCAGTGATTGCAGCAGCACCAGCAGCGAACTGGCGGACATGCCGATGGCGGCCAGCCACGGCGGCACCAGTCCGAATGCAGCCAGCGGCACGGCGGCCAGGTTGTAGCCGATGGCCCAGCGCAGGTTGCGATGGGTGGCCTGCAGCATTTCCCGCGCGACCGCGCGCGCGTCCAGCAGCCGATCCAGTCGGTCGCCGGCCAGCAACAGACCGCTGCTGGCCTGGGCCAGCGCCGCACCGCTGCCCAGCGCGATGGCGACATCGGCGCCGGCCAGTACGGGGGCGTCGTTGATGCCATCGCCGACCATCGCCACGACACGGCCTTCGCGGCGGAGCTGTTTCAGGTTGTCCAGCTTGTCGGTCGGCGTGGCCTCGGCACGCCAGGTCTCGATGCCCAGCGCTTCGGCGATGCGCGCCACGCGCGCGCGGCGATCGCCACTGAGCAGGATCACCCGCAGACCGGCTTCACGCAGGACGCTCACGGTGCTGGCGGCCTCGGTTCGTGGGCACTCGCGCAGGGCGAAGCGGGCGAGCGTGCCGCGTTCGTCGCGCAGCACCAGACGTTCGTCGCCGCGGCTTTCGCCGGTCCAGTCGGCACGGCCCAGGCGGTAACGCACGCCGTCGATCACGCCCTCGACACCGCAGCCGGCGGTATCGTGGCGATCGTGGACCGTCGGTAGAACGGCCTCGTCGGCGGCGCTGCGCAGGGCGCGCGCCAGCGGATGCGTGCTGGATTGTTCGAGTGCGGCGGCGATATGCAGTGCATGCTCGAGTTCGCCGCGAACGGCCTCGCTCCGTGCGCGATCCAGCCTGGGCACGGTCAGGGTGCCGGTCTTGTCGAACACGACGGTGTCGACGCCGGCCAGCCGTTCCAGCGCGTCGCCGTCGACCACCAGCACGCCGCGCCGGGCGAGCACGGCGACGGCGCGGGTCAGCGCTGCCGGCACGGCCAGCGCGAACGCGCAGGGGCAACTGATGACCAGCACCGCGATGGCGGCGTCGAAGGCGCGCGAGGGATCGAACACACTCCAGGCCAGCGCGGTTAGCACGGTCAGGGCGAGCGTGCGCGTGACGAAGCGACGCGCGTGTGCGTCGGCGGCCCGCGCCAGCGCCGGCTTGTCGCTGGCCGCGCGGGTAATCATGCGCACGATGCCGGCCAGCACCGTATCGGCGCCGACCTGGGTCACCCGCACCTGTACCGGCCCGTCCTGCAGCAGCGTGCCGGCCATCAGCGTGTCGCCGGACACGTGGCGACGCGGCGTGGACTCGCCGGTGAGCAGCGATTCGTCGACCTGGCACGGCCCGTCCAGCAGCACGCCGTCGGCGGGCACACCGGCGCCTGCACTGACGCGCACGCGATCGCCGGTCTCGAGTTCGTGCACGCCGACGGTTTCCACCCGGTCGCCGTCGATCAGCCGCTCGGCGGTGGCGGGCTGCAGACGGGCCAGGGCATCGACCAGATCGCCGGCGCGATGGCGGGCGCGCATTTCCACATAGCGCGCGCCGAGCAGGAACAGCACGAACATGCTGACCGAATCGAAGTAGATCTCGCCGCCGCGGCCGAGCGTGGCGATCAGGCTGGCCAGGTAGATCAGTGCGATGGCCAGCGCCACCGGCGTGTCCATCGACACATGCCGCGCGCGTAGTTCGCGCAGCGCGCCGGCGAAGAAGGGGCGGGCGGCGTACAGCACCACGGGTGTCGTGACCAGAAAGCCGAGCCAGCGGAAGAAGTCGCGCGTGGCGACATCCATGCCGTCGAAGTGGCCGGCGTACAGCGCCACCGCGTACATCATCGCCTGCATGGTGCCGAGTCCGGCGACCACCAGGCGTTTCAGCGCGTCGCGGCTCTCGCGCTGACGCAGCGCGTCGAGTGCGGCCAGGTCCAGCGGATGCGGGTCGTAGCCGAGTCGCGCCAGTGCCGTGAGCAGGTGCGACAGCGGCGTGTCGCGCGGATCGAACACCAGCCGCACCCGGCGTGCCGGCGCGTTGACGCCGACCTCGCACACACCAGATTCGGCACCCAATGCGCGTTCGATCAGCCAGCCGCAGGCGGCGCAGCGCATGCCGTCGACCAGCACCACGACTTCGGCGCGGTCGTCGGCGTGCATGCGCACATGCAGCCGCGCCATGGCCGGTCGGTCCCAGGCGCTGAAGTCGGCCAGCGGCTCGGCGCGTTCGGCGGGTTCGCTGCGCAGACGGTAGTAGTCGGACAGGCCCAGCCCCTGAATCCACGTCGCCGCGGCCTCGCAGCCGCGGCAGCAGACGGGCGCGTCGACGCCGTTCGCCCGCACCGTGAGGGTGCAGTCGGACGGCACCGGCTCGCCGCAGTGGAAGCAGGCCTGCGTCATGTCAGTGGCCGTGCAGCCGGCCCTGCGTGTTCGGGTTGTGGATCTGCGCGTCCGGCAGGCGTTCGGCGATCACCAGCGTGGTGATGCCGCCGGCCACGGCCGCGCTGAGCAGCACGATCATCAGCCAGACCTCGGGAACGCGGTACCAGGGGAGCGTGGGTGTGTTCATGGCGAATCACTCGGTGCGAAGAAGGCCGTCGTCACGTCGGCGACGGGCTGGGAGGCGTTCGGGTCGGTGGAGTTCAGTTGCAGCGTCACGCGCTGCCGGCCGTGCACGCTGCCGGCCGGCGCGCGCAGGGTGACCGGCACGGAGGCGACTTCGCCGCCGGCGATGTCCAGACGCTGGCGGCCGACCAGCACCAGCGGCGTGTCGCCGTCCAGGCTCAGGGTCAGCGTCATCGGTTGGTCGCTCTTGTTGACCAACTTCAGGGTGTAACTGTTCTCCACGCTGCCGGCGGGTCCCGCGCGCCACAGTGCGTTGCGGTCGCGCAGCACTTCGGCCAGCAGCATGCTGCGATGACCGATGCTCCAGGCGAAGGCGCCGGCCAGGAGCAGCAGCACGGTCGCGTAGATCAGTGTGCGCACGCGCAGCACGCGGCTCGGCTTGCCTTCCATGGCGTGCTCGGTGGTGTAGCGGATCAGCCCGCGCGGGTACGCCATCTTGTCCATGATCGCGTCGCAGGCGTCGATGCACGCCGCGCAGGCGATGCAGCCGACCTGCAGGCCGTTGCGGATGTCGATGCCGGTCGGACAGACCTGCACGCAGGCCTGGCAGTCGATGCAGTCGCCCAGCGCGGGACGTTCGCCGTCCTTGTCCGCCCAGTCCAGCACGCTCGGTGTGCCGCGCTTGCGGTGACCGCGATCCTCGCCGCGCGGTTCGTCGTAGCTGATGATCAGCGTGTCGCGGTCGAACATCGCGCCCTGGAAGCGCGCGTACGGGCACATGTACTTGCAGACCTGTTCGCGCAGGAAGCCGGCATTGCCGTAGGTGGCGAAGCCGTAGAACGCGATCCAGAACATCTCCCAGCCGCCCAGATCGAAGTGCGCGACTTCGCCGGCCAGTTCGCGGATCGGCGTGAAGAAACCGACGAAGGTGAAACCGGTCCACAGCGCGAAGGCGATCCACGCCAGCTGCTTGAGGCCCTTGCGCGCGAACTTCTTCGCGCCCCACGGCGCCTTGTCCAGACGCATGCGCTGGTTGCGGTCGCCTTCGATCTTGCGTTCGATCCACAGGAACGCCTCGGTCCATACCGTCTGTGGACAGGCGTAGCCGCACCAAAGCCGGCCGGCGAGGGCGGTGAAGAAGAACAGCGACAGCCCGGCCATGATCAGCAGCCAGGCCATGAAGAAGAAGTCCTGCGGCCAGAAGGTCAGACCGAGGATGTAGAACTTGCGGTGCGGCAGGTCGAACAGCACCATCTGCCGACCGTCCCAGTTCAGCCACGGAAACACGTAGAACATGCCCAGCAGCCACAGCACGGCGGCGTTGCGCAGGCGCTGGAAGCGGCCTTTGATCTCGCGCGGGTAGACCTTGGGCTGGCGCGCGTAGAGGGTGCCCTCGTCGCCGTCGACTAACTGCAGGGGAATGCGTTCGTTCATGCGTTCTCGTCATCCACCGGAACGTCGCCGCGCGGTTTCAGCAGCAGCGACGTGAACAGGCTCGAGGCCAGCGTGCAGACCCAGAACATGAAGAAGCCTAGCGTGTAGCCGACGCCGCGACTCACGTTCAGCGTCGGCCAGGTGATCGTGGCCAGACGGTCGGGATCGACGACGGCGAAGAACACCATGGTCGCGACCCCGGCGGCGAAGAACGACGGCCACGCCACCGCGCCGACGCGTGCCGCGAGCGGCAGACGCGACGTCGACGCGGATACGCGTGGCGCGATCACTGCGCCGCCTCCGCCGTGTCGGCCGGGGCCTGCTGCGACTGCGCGAGCACCCATGCCGCGGCCATGCGGATGCGGTCCGGACCGAGGGTCTTGTCCCAGGCCGGCATCTGTCCGTTGCGGCCGTTGCGGATGGTGGCCTCGATGGTCGCCAGGTCGCCGCCGTACAGCCAGGTGTTGTCGGTCAGATTCGGCGCGCCGAGTGCCTGGTTGCCCTTGCCCGTTGGGCCGTGGCAGGCGATGCACAGCGTCATGTAGCGCGCCTTGCCGGCCGTGGCGAGCGTGGCGTCGTGGGACTGCCCGGACAGCTCGCGCACGTAGTTGGCCAACTCGGTCACGCCCTGGTCGCCGGCGACCGCGCCCCACGCCGGCATGACGCCGTTGCGGCCGTGCGTGATGGTCGTGATGACCTGCTGCGGATCGCCGCCGTACAGCCAGTCGTCGTCGGTCAGGTTGGGAAAGCCGCGTGCGCCGCGCGCATCCGAGCCGTGGCACATCGCGCAGTTGTTGGCGAACACGTTGTGACCGATGCTCAGCGCCTTGGGATCGTCGACCAGCTTGTTCATCGGTATGTCGCGGAACTGCGCGAACAGCTTCTCCAGGCGCGCGTTGGCCTCGGCCACGTGGGCGTCGTGCTGCTTCACCGAACTCCAGCCGAGGCTGCCCTTGGTCGCGCCGAAGCCCGGGTAGAGCACCAGGTAGCCGATGCCGAAGGCGACCGACAGCACGAACAGACCGATCCACCACATCGGCAGCGGCTTGTTGTACTCGGTCAGATTCTCGTCCCAGGTGTGGCCGGTGGTCTCGCTCGGGTCGCTCTTGGCGTTGCCGAACAGCAGCCATACCGCGCCGACCACGTTGATGGTCACCAGGACCATCACGAAAATGCTCCAGAAGGTGCTCATGCCTGATCCTCCTTCGTGGCGCGCGTGTCCTCAATCAGCGGAAGCATCTCGGCTTCGCGGAAGCGCGGCTTCTGCCGTGCGCTGTAGGCCCAGACGGCGACCCCGATGAACAGGATCATGAGCAGGGCGGTCAGGATGCCGGAAATCATGGCGTGTCCTCCTTCGGGCCGTGCGTGCCCAGGCTTTGCAGGTAGGCGATCAGGGCGTCCATCTCGGTCTTGCCCTTGACCGCAGCGGGAACGGCGGCGATGTCGGCGTCGGTGTACGGATCGCCGATGCTGCGCAGCGCGCGCATGTGCGAGGCGACTTCCTTCGCGTCCAGCGTGCGTTCGGCCAGCCACGGGAAGCCGGGCATGTTCGACTCCGGCACCACATCGCGCGGGTTCATCAGATGCACGCGGTGCCAGTCATCGCTGTAGCGTCCGCCGACGCGGGCCAGATCCGGGCCGGTGCGCTTGGAGCCCCACAGGAACGGATGGTCGTAGACCGACTCGCCGGCCACCGAGTAGTGGCCGTAGCGTTGGGTCTCGAACGACAGGGTGCGGATCATCTGCGAATGGCAGTTGTAGCAGCCTTCGCGGACGTAGATGTCGCGTCCGGCTAGTTGCAGCGCGGCGGGCGGCTTCAGACCGGGCACGGGCTGGGTGGCGTTGGCCTCGAACATCAGCGGCACGATCTCGGCCAGGCCGCCGAAGCTGATCGCGACCGCGATCAGCACGGCCATCAGGCCCACGTTCTTCTCGATCTTTGCATGCAGCATGGCGGGCTCCTCAGGCGTGCACGGCGGTGGGAATCAGCGCCGGCGCGGGTTCGCGCGAAGTGCGCCAGGTCATCCAGGTGTTCCACGCCATCATCAGCATGCCGCTCAGGTACAGCAGGCCGCCGAAGAAGCGCGCGTAGTAGAACGGATAGGTCTGCTTGAGCGACTCGATGAAGGTGTAGGTCAACGTTCCGTCGTCGTTGGTCGCGCGCCACATCAGGCCCTGCATCACGCCGGCCATCCACATCGCGGCGATGTAGATCACCACGCCGATGGTGGCCACCCAGAAGTGCGTCTCGACCAGCTTCTGCGAGTACATCTGCTTGCGGCCGTACAGCCGCGGGATCAGGCAGTACAGCGAACCCATGGTGATGAAACCGACCCAGCCCAGCGCGCCCGAGTGCACGTGGCCGATGGTCCAGTCGGTGTAGTGCGACAGCGAGTTGACCGTCTTGATCGACATCATCGGCCCCTCGAAGGTCGACATGCCGTAGAACGACAGCGACACGATCATGAACTTCAGGACCGGATCGGTGCGCAGCTTGTGCCATGCGCCGGACAGCGTGAGGATGCCGTTGAGCATGCCGCCCCACGACGGCGCCAGCAGGATCAGCGAGAACACCATGCCCAGGGACTGCGCCCAGTCGGGCAGCGCGGTGTACATCAGGTGGTGCGGGCCGGCCCACATGTAGATCGCGATCAGTGCCCAGAAGTGCACCACCGACAGGCGATAGGAATAGATCGGACGCTCGGCCTGCTTGGGCACGAAGTAGTACATCATCGCCAGGAAGCCGGCGGTGAGGAAGAAGCCCACGGCGTTGTGGCCGTACCACCACTGCACCATGGCGTCGACCGCGCCGGAGTAGACGATGTAGGACTTCGTCCACGACACCGGGATGGCGATGTTGTTGACGATGTGCAGCACCGCGATGGTGATGATGAAGGCGCCGTAGAACCAGTTCGCCACGTAGATGTGCTTGACGCGGCGTTTGGCCAGGGTGCCGAAGAACACGATCGCGAAGACCACCCACACCACCGTGATGATGATGTCGATGAACCACTCCGGCTCGGCGTATTCCTTGCTCTGGGTGATGCCTAGCGGATAGGTGATCGCCACCAGCACGATGACCAGTTGCCAGCCCCAGAAGGTGAAGGCCGCCAGCTTGTCGCTGATCAGTCGCACCTGGCAGGTGCGCTGGACCACGTAGAAGGCGGTGCCCATCAGCGCGCTGCCGCCGAAGGCGAAGATCACCGCGCTGGTGTGCAGCGGACGCAGGCGGCTGAAGGTCAGGTACGGGATGTCGAAATTCAGTGCGGGCCAGGCCAGCTGGGCGGCGATGTACAGGCCGACCAGCATGCCGACCACGCCCCACAGGATCGTGGCGGCGGTGAACTGCCGTACGACCTTGTCGTTATAGGTCTTCGTCGAGTCCATGCGGTTCCCCAAAGTGATTGCGCATCGAGCGAGACTCTAGGGGCTGGGTGGCTAGGCCATCTTGATCTTGGTCAATTGCCGTGCGCATGAGCCTTCAGGCGCCGGGTTCACGCGCCTGCGGGTGGCTCGGCTACACTCGATTCTCGTTTCGAGGCGATTACGGGGGACCGATGTCCGGACACGCCAATTCCCTGAAGGTCATCCTGTTGGCGCTGGGTGCCAACTTCGCGATCTTCGTCGCCAAGCTGGCGGCGGCCCTGATCACCCGTTCCGGCGCGATGCTGGCCGAGGCCGTGCACTCGCTGGCCGACTGCGGCAATCAGGGGCTGCTGCTGCTGGGACTGCGCCAGGCCAAGCGGCCGCCCTCGGACGACTATCCGCTGGGTTGGGGGCGTGCGCTGTATTTCTGGTCATTCCTGGTCGCGATCCTGCTATTCAGTGTGGGCGGCGTGTTCTCGATCTACGAGGGCGTGCACAAGCTGACGCATCCCGAACCGCTCAGCTGGCCGTGGCTGGCGGTCGGCGTGCTGGTGTTCGGCCTTGTCGCCGAGGGTCTCTCGATGCGTGGCTGTCTGCAGGAAGTGCGCAAAGAACAGGGCGATCGCAGCCTGTGGCAGTGGTTCCGCGAGAGCCGTTCCAGCGAGCTGCTGGTGATCTTCGGCGAGGATTCCGCCGCGCTGCTGGGGTTGCTGCTGGCGCTGCTCGCGGTGCTGGCGACGATGCTGACCGGCAACCTGCTTTTCGATGCGCTGGGCACCATCGCCATCGGCGTGCTGCTGGTGGTGGTCGCCGTGCTGGTCGCGGTCGAGGTGAAGGGCCTGCTGATCGGGCACGGCGTAGAGCCGAAGCAGCGCGAGACGATGCTGGCCTTCCTGCGCGAGCGCCCGGAAGTCGAGTGCGTCTACAACCTGCTGACCCTGCACATGGGGCCGGAGGTGATGGTGGCGATCAAGGCGCGCATGCGCCCGGCATCGTCGGGTCGCGCGCAGGTCGACGACATCAATGCCGTGGAACGGGATTTCCGTGCCCGCTTTGCCGCGGTGCGCTGGTGCTTCTTCGAGCCCGACGTCGACGACTGAGGGTCAGTGCACGCCAACGCCCACGCCGACCCCGCTGCGGCCGCCGCTGCCGACCCCGACGCCCATGCCGAAGCTGAAGTTCGGGTGCCCCTGGCGCATTTCCTCCGCCGTCCAGGCGTGGTGCTGTTCCACCTTGACGCGCGGGAACACGTAGCTGGCTTCGCCGACCTGGCCCGCATGCACGCCATCCAGCGTGCCACGCACGGTTACCGGCGAACCCGGTGGCAAGCTCAGCGGTTCGACGTAGCCGGGCAGCACGGCGATGAAGCGGCCGATGCCCTTGTCGCGGGCGATGCGCGGCCGCTGCGAGCGGTCCAGCGGGTAGGCCAGCAGCTCGACGTCGGTGTGGTCGCTGAAGTTCTCCACGCGTACCACGGTGCCGCCCCAGATGACCGTCTGGTTCTGGTATTGCTCCGGCGTCTGTGCGACCTGCGTCGGCGTGATGATCGCGGTGCCGGGCGCGACGGTGTAGATCGGCGCGGGCGCGCAGCCGGCGACGAGCGTCAGCAGGGTGGCGACGGCGAGGCTCGGAAGAAGGCGGGCGAAGCGGGTCATGATCGGTTCCTGTGCGCGCGAGCGTGCCGCCAGCTTAGCCCAAGCGGCGCGGACGGCAAGCGGTTCAGGCCGCTGTGCCGTCTTCGGTTTTCAGCCAGTTCAGGCGTGCCGTGCCGCGTTCGCCGTCGGCCGCGAGTTGCGTGGCGAGCAGGCGCAGCAGCGGGTGCAGCGTCGCATCCAGGCGCCAAGGTGGATTCAGCACGGCTATGCCGGCGCCGTTGAGGCGTTGCGGCACGGTGTCCGGGCGGGTCAACAGCTCGATGTCGAGCACGGTCTTCGCCGCGCAGCCGCGCAGCCAGCGGCGGAACGGATGCAGCTCGCGGCCCAGCTTGATCGGATACCACACGGCGTAGACGCCGCTGGGCCAGCGCGTCAGCGCCGTGTCCAAGGCCGTCTGGATCCGAGCGTACTCGTCGATCTGCTCCTCGAACGGCGGATCGATCAGGACCAGACCACGTTTCTGCGTGGGCGGAAGCAGCGCTTTCATGGCCGCGTAGCCGTCGCGCTCGTGCACGTGAATACGGCGGTCCTCGCGGAACAGCGCGCGCAGCTTCGCGGCTTCCTCGGGCAGCAGTTCGCATAGCTGCGCGGCATCGTCGGCGCGCAGCAGGCGAGCGGCGATGCGCGGCGAGCCGGGGTAGTGGTCCGCGCCCTCGGCGGCGACCAGGTCGAGGTAGCGGTCCAGCAGCGGAAGCCGGCCGTGCAGCGCGCGCAGGCGACCGATGCCGGCGTCGGCCTCGGCGGTCTTGCGCGCGGCTTCGCCGCTCAGGTCATAGCGACCGGCGCCGGCGTGCGTGTCGAGATAGCACAGCGGCTTGGGCTTGGCCTGCAGCGCCTCGATCAGCGCGATCAGCACGCAATGTTTCAGAACGTCGGCGAAATTGCCGGCATGGTAGGCATGGCGGTAGTTCATTCGGCAGTCGTGCGCGGCGAGGCTGGACCCGGGTCCAGCGTTGAGCGGGCGGATGGAGCGAAGGACAGCGGGTGCTGTGCGCACCTTGCCCTTCCCGCAATTGTCGCATGCGCCGCGTTTGACGGCGCTGGCGTTGGAGTCGGCGCGTGGCTGGCTTCCTGCGTCAAGCGTGTTCGTGGACGTGCCCGCGTCCGAAGGCGCAGGGCGCAGCTTCCGTCGGTTCGCCCTCGGCGCAGTGGTCGGTCTGAAGAGTCGTGTGGGTGATGCCGAAGTGTTGCTTGAGCATGTGTTCGATCTCGCGCCGGGTGTCGTGGCAGTCGACTTCGTGACTGACCAGCACGTGCGCGGACAGCGCCGGCATCTCCGAGGTGACTTCCCAGACATGCAGATCGTCCAGCCGGTTGACGTGCGGCATGGCCAGGATTGCCTCGGAGATCGCGGCCGGATGCAGGTCGCGCGGCGCGGCTTCGAGGAACACGCGGCCGGAATCGCGCACCAGGCCGTAGCCGGCGCGCAGCATCAGTCCGGCGACGACCAGTGCCGCCAGCGCATCGACGCGGTTCCAGCCCGTTGCCCAGATCACCGCACCGGCCACGGCGGTGGCGATGAAAGCGTAGAGATCGGTGAGGATGTGCTGGAAGCTGCCTTCGACATTCAGACTGCGCCGGTTGGCCTTGCTCATGATCCACACCGCGAGCAGGTTCACCACGATGCCGGCCAGGGCGACGAAGAACACCCAGCGGCCTTCGACCTGCGGCGGATCGACCAGACGAAACACCGCCTCGATGATGAACCAGCCCGACAGCAACAGCAGGGTGATGCCGTTGGCCTGCGCGCTGAGAATTTCGGCGCGCTTGAAACCGAAGGTGTAATGGCCGTCGGCGGGCCGCCGCGCCAGATGCATCGCGACCAGTGCCAAACCGATGGCGGCGACGTCGGTGAGCATGTGTCCGGCGTCGGAGATCAGCGCCAGCGACGAGGCGATGATGCCGGCCACGACTTCCAGCGCCATGTAGCCGGTCAGCAGCAACAGGGCGAGCGTCAGATAGCGACGATCCGCATCGGCGGAGACACCGTGTGCATGATGATCGTGACCGTGGTGGTCGTGGTCGTGATGATGGGCGTGCAACGCGTTCCTCGCATGCAGGCGGCTTCGGTGGCGCGAGCATACGCCGACGGCGCAGTGTTATGACATGACATTCTGCGCGGTGCTTGGCGATATGCTGGGGCGATGCACGTGTTGCCGACCCGAGTCACCGCCCCGTTGCGCCGGCACTGGATGCCGGCGCTGCTGATCGCGCTGACGCTGGTGCTGGCCTGGGTCGACCCGCGTCCCTGGAACGACTGGCTGCGTTGGCTGGATGCGCCGGCGCTGTGCAGTCTTCTGGCCTTGCTGGCCGTGGCGCAGGTGCTGCGGGAGAGTGGTCTGGTGCAATGGGCGGCGCAACGTCTGCTCGCGCATGTGCATTCGCAGCGCATGCTGGTGCTTGCGTTGATGACGCTGTCCGCGTGCGCGGCGATGTTGCTGACCAACGACGTCAGTCTGTTCCTGGTGCTGCCGCTGGCGCTGGCGCTTTGCGAGCTGACTGCACTGCCGCGCCTGCGCGTGGTCGCGCTGGTGGCGCTGGCGGTGAATGCCGGGTCGGCCCTCAGCCCGATCGGCAATCCACAGAATCTGCTGCTGTGGCGGCAGGCGAACGTGGGCATGCTGCATTTCGTCGTCGCGATGGCGCCGGTTGTCGCGATCATGGTGTTCTGCCTGCTGGTCGCGGCATGGCTGCTGATTCCGCGGGGACGGTTCGAACGGCTCGCCCCGTCGCCGCCGCGCACGCCGCTGGATCGGCGGCTCGCCGTGATCGGCGGGGTGCTGTTCATCGTTCTGCTGGCGCTGCTCGAATGGCGGTTCGAGTTCACGGCGCTGGTGTTCGTGCTGGTCGCGTTGCGTGTCGTTCGGCGTGGCGCGCTGGCGCGTCTGGATTGGTCGTTGATGGTCAGCATCGCCCTGATGCTGCTTGCGCTGGGTCATCTCGCAGCGTTGCCGCAGGTGCGGTCGATGATGGCGCATCTGGCGTGGGACCGCCCCGACGTCACGCTGTTCGTCGGCGCGCTGCTGTCGCAGGCGGTCAGCAATGTGCCGGCTACCGTGGCGTTGAAGCAGCAGGTGTCCGATCCCTTGTGGCTTGCGGTGGCGGTCAACATCGGCGGCAGCGGGCTGGCGATCGGTTCACTGGCCAATCTCATCGCCTTGCGGATGGAAGGCAGTGCAGCGGCATGGCGCGTGTTCCACCGCATTTCCGTGCCATATTTTTTCGTCGTGCTGACGCTGGCCTGGTGGTGGTTGCGGCCGTGAAGCCATCGGCATACCGTGCAAGGTACGTCATAGGTCGCCTCAGGTTCATGCGCGACTTGCTGTAATGAGGCGGCGCGAACATGCGGTCGTGCATCTATTCCGGATACGGAGACGCGTCATGAGTGAAGATCGTTTCAAAAGCCGTTGGGCCGATTGGAAGGGCCCATTCAAGAAAGAGTGGGACCGGCTCACCGATGAGGACCTGGATATCGCTGAAGGGCATCGAAGCTACCTGATCGGCAGGATCCAGGAACGCTACGGCATCGCCCGCGACGAAGCCGAGGAGCAGGTGCAGCGCTTCGAAGTGAGGATGTAATCCAGGCGGCGGAAGTCTTGACTCTGGACCATGGTCCAGGGTTTAGACTTTCCGCATGGATACCGCACCCACACCCCGCTACCGCATCGGCGCGGCGGCCCGCGAGGCCGGCGTCGGCGTCGACACCATCCGCTACTACGAGCGCGAGGGGCTGCTGCCCGAACCGCGCCGGCGTGCCTCGGGCTATCGCGACTACGACGCCTCGGCTATCGCCCAGCTGCGCTTCATTCGCCGCGCCAAAGACCTGGGTTTCAGCCTCGACGACATCCGCGAACTGCTGGCGCTGTCCACGGACCGCAACCGCGGCGTAGCCGGCGTCAAGGCGCGCGCCGAGGCGAGGCTGGAGGATGTCGAGCATCGCATCCGCGAGCTCAAGCGCATGCAGCGCGGGCTGAAGAAACTGATCGACGCCTGTCCCGGCCACGGCGAGCTGGCGCAATGTCCCATTCTCAAGGCGCTGTCCGCCAAGGAAGCGTCATGAGCCACGACACGCACATCCACACCCCGAAGACCGCATTCCCGTTCGACGACGCCCACGCCGTCGACCCCAACTGCGGCATGCGCGTGGCGCTGGATTCGCATCGTCACGTCGATCACGAAGGTCGTCGCTACTTCTTCTGCGGCGACGGCTGCCTGAACAAGTTCCGCGACGATCCCGAGGCGATCCACGCCAAGGGCCGTCGCCGCGAGATCGACAAGGGACGCATGGACCCGGTCTGCGGCATGCGCACCGATCCCGATGCGCCCAGGCACGCGACCGAACACGAGGGTCACGCCTACCACTTCTGCTCGGCGCGCTGCCGCGAGAAGTTCGAGGCCGATCCCGAGCGCTGGCTGGGTCCGGCGCCGGTGCAGCCGGCGGCGCCGAAGAACGCGATGTACACCTGTCCGATGCATCCGGAAATCCAGCAGCAGGGGCCGGGCGACTGTCCCAAGTGCGGCATGGCGCTGGAGCCGATGATGCCGAGCGCCGACGATGATGACGGCGGCGAACTGCAGGCCATGTCGCGCAAGTTCTGGACGCTGGTCGTGCTGACGATCCCGGTGTTCCTGCTGGCGATGGTGCCGCATGCGTTCGACGTGCATCTACCCGCGCCGTGGTCGCGCGTCGGCGCATGGGTGGAAGCTGTGCTCGCCAGCGTGGTCGTGCTGTGGGGCGGCGCCAGCTTCTTCAAGCGCGGATGGAATTCGCTCAAGCCCTGGAATCCGAACATGTACACGCTGATTGCGCTGGGTACCGGCGTGACCTGGGTGTACAGCGCGGTGGCGTTCCTGTGGCCGGACCTGTTCCCGGTCGGCTTCCGCGATGCGCAGGGGCAGGTCGGCGTGTATTTCGAGTCGGCGGCGGTCATCGTCACCCTGGTCACACTCGGCGACTTTCTCGAACTGCGCGCGCGTCGTCGCACCGGTGATGCGCTGAAGGCGCTGCTCAACCTCGCGCCAAAGACCGCGCGCCGCATCGGCGAGGACGGCAAGGAACACGACGTCTCGCTGGATGACGTGAAAGTCGGCGACCGCCTGCGCGTGCGTCCCGGCGAAAAGCTGCCGGTGGATGGCGAAGTCATCGAGGGTGCCAGCCATGTCGACGAATCCATGCTGACCGGCGAACCGCTGCCGGTCGCCAAGCAGGCCGGCGATACCGTCACCGGCGGTACCGTCAATCAGGACGGCGGTCTGGTCATGCGCGCGCAGAAGGTCGGCGGCGAAACCATGCTGTCGCAGATCGTCGCGCTGGTGGCGCAGGCGCAGCGCAGCAAGGCGCCGCTGCAGCGCATCGCCGACAAGGTCGCGGCGTGGTTCGTGCCGGCGGTGGTGACCGTCGCGGTGCTGGCGTTCGTGACGTGGACGCTGATCGGCCCCGATCCGCGCCTGGCGCACGCGCTGGTGGCGGCGGTGTCGGTGCTGGTGATCGCCTGTCCATGCGCGCTGGGGCTGGCGACGCCGATCTCGATCATGGTCGCCAGCGGACGCGGCGCGCAGCACGGCGTGTTGTTCCGCGATGCCGGCGCCATCGAGGCGCTGCGCGACGTCGACACGCTGGTCATGGACAAAACCGGCACGCTGACCGAAGGCAGGCCGTCGCTGCGTGACGTGGTCGCGCTGGGCGACATCGAACGCGACCGCGCGCTGACGCTGGCCGCCGCACTGGAACGTTCCAGCGAACATCCGTTGGCGCGTGCCATCCTGGCCGCCGCCGAGGAGTCGGACCTAAAGCTCCCCGACGTCGAAGACTTCAAAGCGCCGACCGGGCGCGGCGTGCTGGGCCGCATCGGCGGCCAGCGCGTGATGCTGGGCAACGCGCGCCTGCTGCGCGAACACGACGTGACGCTGGACGAGTCCGTCGAACAGCGCGCCGAAGCGCTGCGCGCGGACGGTGCCACGGTGATGTTCCTGGCCGACGGCCGGCGCGTGCTGGCCCTGCTGGCCGTCGCCGACCGCATCCGCGAAGGCGCGGCCGAGGCCGTCAAGGCACTGCACGCCGAGGGCCTGACCCTGCGCATGCTCACCGGCGACAACGCCACCACGGCGAAAGCCGTCGCCGACGCGCTCGGCATCGACGACGTGCAGGCGGGCCTGTCGCCCGAAGACAAGGCCGAAGCGGTGCAGGCGCTGAAGGCGAACGGACATCGCGTGGCGATGGCCGGCGACGGCATCAACGACGCCCCCGCACTGGCCGCCGCCGATGTCGGCATCGCCATGGGCAGCGGCACCGACGTGGCGATGGAAAGCGCGCAGGTGACGTTGGTGAAAGGCGACCTCGGCGGTCTGCGCCGCGCTCGCACCCTGTCGCGCGCGACTGTGCGCAATATCCGGCAGAACCTGTTCTTCGCCTTTGTCTACAACGCTCTAGGCGTACCGCTGGCGGCCGGCGTGCTGTACCCGTGGTTCGGTCTGCTGCTGTCGCCGATGATCGCGGCGTTGGCGATGAGCCTGTCGTCGGTGTCGGTGGTCAGCAATGCTTTGCGGTTGAGACGGGTGGGCTTGGATTGAGCCATCTTGTTGATGGGGTTGCACGGAGGTCTTTCATGGGCGGCTGAAGCCGGCCATGAACGGCCACCCAGTGAGGGAACTGCTTCCCTCGCTTCACCCAATTCAAACAGCCATAAGCGAACGCGGATTCGTTCGCGGACCGCGCGGCTTCAGGCTATATTGACCCAGGGACAGGGGGAGTACTTGCATGAAGCACCCACGATTGCGAACCGTACTGGCCATGCTGCTGGTGCTCGTAGCCGCCAGCGCGCATGCCGCGCTGAAATCCGGCGACAAGGTGCCCGACTACCTTGGCAACAAGGTCGACGGCACCGCCATCCATTCATCGCAATACCGCGGCAAGGTCCTGGTAGTGACCTTCTGGGCCACCTGGTGTCACTACTGCATGCATGAGTTGCCGGTCCTGGCCAACATCCAGCGCCTGACCGGCGACCGATTGCAGGTGGTCGCCATCAGCCACGACGAAACCCGCCGCACCTATCTGTACGTGCATCGCAAGCTGCACAAGCTGGGCATGGTGCTGGCCTACGACCGCGTCAACAAGGCCGCCCACGCCTTCGGCGTGAACGGTATCCCGCACATGGTGATAATCGGGCCGGACGGACACATCGCCCACGTACACGTGGGCTACGACAAGGACATGCTCCCGACCATCGCCAGCGAACTGAACACGCTACTGGCCGAAGTCCCGCATTCCGGAACCGTGACCCGGGAAGAACCACCTCGTCAGGCCCGATGAGGGCAGATGCCATGGAGGCATGCACGAACGGCGGCTGTCGGCCATAAGCCGACACTCGTAAGCGGCTGCTTTTGGGTGTCCAATGAACGGCCTCCGCACCGTCTGCACGGTGCACGATGTGCATCACCAAGGTCGCAATAGCGTATGCGCATCCAGCAGAATCGGCCAATGTCCATAAACCTGCTAGACCCGACGCGGAACCAGCACTTCCTGCCACAGGTCGAGCAGCGGCTGAACGCCATTGATCCGACGATCTGCAACGAAAAGCAGAGCATTTACGAGTTTGAGGTACTTAGCCGGGAGCCGATCCAGCTCGGCCCCGCACAGAACGCTCGCATTGAGAAGAACCTCGCGATGCTCGACCTGTTCAGCTTCGACGTGGACAGAAAGCAGCCGCTTCGCCACAACTTCGAGACGCTGTTCAATCGATACGAGACGGATGTGAGGACGCACACTGAGAGTTTGCTTGCCAAGCTCGCCGCCGGCGACCATTCGGTCGGGCACGAGGCTACAAATATCTTCGCAGCGAAGATCTTGAACTTTGCGAGGAATCCGTTCTCCGTTCAGAAGATTCTCAACACCTTTGGTGCGTTCGCGAACCTCACACCATTGCGACAAGAGGTCACACAACTCTTCCACAAGGTTTTGTTTGGCCGTCGAAAGCACCAGATACACCTCTGCGGCGAACTTGGCATCACGGACGCGCAGTACGACCAGTGGCTTCGCATGCTCTTCAACATGCTGATGGAGCTGGCACCCGGATTTCCGCCGATGCTGGATCAGTTGGTAAATGACATGTTCAACTCGAAGGACTTTGCGATCGGCGTGCTTGTGAGCACCTACAATTCGCCGACATGCCTGCTGTCGGATCGTGGTTTCAGCACGAATTTACGTAGTGAATGCGTAGACGGATTCGACTTCAACCTGCGTAGCGATGCATTCATCCGGTACATCGTGATGGATCGAAAGCCCAGAAACGTACCGGCTTGGATGCCTCAAGCATCCATTGACGCTTTCATGCAATCCGACCTGCCGGTCAGTCTGTATCTTGCCCATGAAAACATGGACTTGCTGCGTAGCTTCAACATGAATGTGATTAACCAGTGCCATAGTCGTGTTTTCTGCGCCGTCAATCACGGCATCGTTTACTGACACTGAAGCACATCGCCGTGCCCGAGACCCCACGTTACCGATAGGACAACACCAACGCAGAGTTCCGAGTTCATGCGCTGCCGGTTCGAGTCGCGGCTGCTCGAGTGTATCCCTTTGGATGCGCTTGCGGCCTTGGATGGCCGTGACCAGGGTCAGCGCGACTGTCCGCTTCGGGTCGAAAGCCGCCCCTCGCAGCTTGATCGGGACTCGCGCAGCCTGCGAGGGCTGCGTTCGGACAGAAGTGGTCGTTCAACGTCGAGCGCTACCCGGAAGGCTGACGCTGCGAAACGGAGAATGCTCGACTGACGGCATGCACCTGTCGGATCTAGAGCGCCAAGTTGTAATGAAGGAAGAAGTCATCTTGCTTCCACCCTTGAGACCCATACAACTTCTTAGCCTGCTGGTTCGCGCGCGCGGTGGACAGGCTTAGGCTTGCCGCCCCTCGGGTGCGTGCGACCTGAACGGCCTTTGCGAGCAGGGCCTGCGCTACGCCCTTGCGGCGCGCTTCGGGAGCGACGAACAGATCGCTCAGTATGAATGTGCGGCTGGCGTCGACGGACGAAAAGCTGGGATAGAGTTGGGTGAACCCTGCGAGACGGTCGGACAGTTCGGCCACCAGTATCAGCGACTCTTCGCGCTGAATGCGTTCCGCGAGAAAGGCGTGCGCCAGGCGCACATCTGCTTTCTGTTGGCAGAATTGCCGAAAGCTATCGAACAACGGCGCAAGTTGTTCCAGATCTTCGATGGTGGCTTGGCGAACGACTACGGACATGGCTTCTTCTCTTGGGCCTAACGCTGGAATGAAACGACGCCGGTTAAGCCCGGAATAAGGGGGCGGAGGCAATTAAGTCCGTGCCGACTGCTCCCTTCATGTCGTAAGACGACATCCAACATACTTCCACTGACCTGGCTGGTCGAACCCGCAGAAACCCACCCTAAGGTGGGAACTAATCAATTCGCCGGTGATGGCGACGACCTGCACCGACCACGAAGTGCTGCAGTCGGGAGCGTAGTCAGACACCGATGTCCTCATTCCACAGCTCCGGTTTGTCGGCGATGAAGTCGCGCATCATCTCGATGCAGGTCGCATCATCGAGCACCTCCACGCGCACGCCGCGCGAGCGCAGCAGTTCTTCTTCGCCCATGAAGGTCTGGTTCTCGCCGACGATGACGTGGCGGATGCCGTACAGCAGGATCGCGCCGCTGCACATGGAGCAGGGGGAGAGCGTGGTGTAGAGCGTCGCTTCGCGGTAGACCGCGGCGGGTTGGCGGCCGGCGTTCTCGAAGGCGTCCATTTCGCCGTGCAGGATGGCGCTGCCTTGCTGCACGCGGCGGTTGTGGCCGCGGCCGAGGATGCGGCCTTCGTGCACGATCACCGAGCCGATGGGAATACCGCCTTCGTCGCGTCCCTGGCGGGCTTCCTCGATGGCGGCTTGCATGAAGGTGTCCATGATGTTCGTTCCGTGATGGTGTCGTTGCCGGAAAGGTAGCGTGAAGGACCGACGCGCGCACATCCCCGTTACACTTCGCGCCATGACGAAACGCACGCTCGATGAATGGCTCGATTACCAGTTGCGCGTGCATCCGCGCGAGATCGATCTCGGTCTCGACCGGGTGCGCGCGGTGTGGCAGCGCATGGGTGCGCCGAACGCGCCACGCAGCGTGATCGTCGGCGGCACCAACGGCAAGGGGTCCACCGTGGCGTTCCTCAAAGCCATGCTGGAGGCGGCGGGCTATCGCGTCGGCGCGTACACCTCGCCGCATCTGCTGGCCTACAACGAGCGCGTGCGTGTGGATGGCGCGGATGCTTCCGACGCCGATCTGTGCGCGGCCTTCGAGCGCATCGAGCACGCGCGCGGCGAGACCGAGCTGACCTATTTCGAGTTCGGCACGCTGGCCGCGCTGGACTTGTTTGCGCGCGCCGGTGTCGACGTGGCGCTGCTGGAAGTCGGTCTGGGCGGACGCCTGGATGCGACCAACATCGTCGACGCCGATGCCGCCATCGTCACCACGGTGGACCTGGATCACCAGAGTTGGCTGGGTCCGGACCGTGACAGCATTGGCGCCGAGAAGGGCGGCATCGCGCGCGCCGGCCGGCCGCTGATCGTTGGCGAGCTGGACCCGCCGGAGGCGCTGCTGGCGACCGTCCATCGCGTCGGTGCACGGGTGCAGCGCAACGGCGTGGACTATCACGTGCAGGACGCCGACGACGGGTGGATCTGGCAGCACGAAGATGGCACGCGCCTGACGCTGCCGAATCCGGCATTGGACGCTTCCGCGCAGCGGACCAATGCGGCGGCCGCCATCGCGACCTTGCATGCGCTCGATGGCGTGCTGCCGTGTACGGAGCAGGAGTTGGCGCAGGGTGTGCGCGCGGCGCGGGTGCGCGGCCGGTTGCAGCGGCTGGCGGAGGCGCCGGAGTTGATTGTCGACGTAGCGCACAATCTGCAGGCTGCGGGCGTGCTGGCGCAGTGGCTTGACGAGCATCCCGTCGATGGCCCCGTGCATGCCGTGTTCGGCGCGCTCGACGACAAGGATGTGGGCAACGTGTATGCCACGCTCGGCAACCGCATCGCGCATTGGCATCTGGCGTCGTTGACGGCGGAGACATCGCGCGGGCTTTCCGCACAGGCTTGTGCATTCGCCTTGCCGGACACGGCGGAACACGACCTGTACGATGACGTCGGCAGTGCGCTGCATGCCGCGCGCAGGGCTGCGCCGGCGCGCATCGTCGCTTTCGGTTCGTTCTTTCTGGTCGCGGCAGTGTTACGGCGCATGAACGGCGATCCGCCGCACATGCCGTAAAGCGTTTCGACGACAGGTATAATTTCCGCATCGCGCCAACGGGGACTTCCATGGAGCCCGCTCTGAAAACGCGTCTGATCGGTGCCCTGGTGCTGATCGCGCTTGCTGTCATCATCGTGCCGATGTTCTTTTCCGGCGGTTCGCCGCCGTCCGACAACGGCAAGACGCTCAGCCTCGCGCTGCCCGCCTCGCCGGATCAGGAGCTGACCACGCGAACCATGAGCGTGGCGCCGCCGTCCAGCGCGGCGATGCCCGCGAACGCGGCCACGGCATCCGCCTCCGGCGATGACCAGCTCGCGACCGTGGATATCCCGTCGCGCCGCCCGCCGGACGTGCACCCGGAAAACGATGCGCAGCCGGCGCAGACGCCTCCGGCCATGTCGCCGACCCCGTCGACGACGCAAGCCGACGCGGCACCGTCCAAGCCCGTGCCCAAACCGGCAGTTTCCAAGCCGAAGCCGGCCGCGCAGCAACCGGCTTCCGCGCCCGGACAGGCGGCTGACGGCGCGTATCGAGTCAACCTCGGCGCCTACAGCGATACCGCGAATGCGCGCAGCCTGGTCGAGCGCGTGCGCAAGCTGGGCTACGGCGTACAGACCGACAAGGTCACGATTTCCGGCAAGGTCGGCGCGCGCGTCAGCGCCGGGCCGTTCGCCACGCGGGCCGCGGCCGAGACTGCGCGTTTGCGCCTGAAGCAGGCCATTCCGGGCGCGCCGGCCAGCGTGGTGTCCTCCGCGCACGATCAGAAGGGCGACGCGCCGGCCAGCGCCTTGCCGGCCGGTCGCGCTGGTGGCTGGGCGGTGCAGATCGGCGCCTACAGCCACAAGGCCGACGCCACCGCCTTGCGCGACAAGCTGCGCAAGGCCGGCTTTGACGGTTTCGTCGACGACGTGCGCAGCGGCGGCCGCACCCTGTGGCGCGTGCGTGTGGGACCGCAGACTCAGCGCGCCGACGCCGAGAAGGTGCGTCGCGACCTGCAGTCCAAGCTGAAGCTGGGCGGCGTCGTCGTCACCGTGCCCTGACGTGGATGCGCTCGACGCCATGAACTGGGCCGACTATGTGGTGCTGGGCGTCATCGTCCTGTCCGTGCTGATCGGTCTGTGGCGCGGGTTCGTGTCCGAGGTCATGGCGCTGGTCATCTGGATCGCCGCGTTCTGGGTGGCCTGGCTGTTCGGTCCCAGCGTCGCGGCCTACTTCGAGCACTCCATCGAACTGCCGTCCGCGCGCATGCTGGTGGGCTACGGCTTGTGCTTCGTCGCCGTACTGCTGCTCGGCGCGCTGGTGCGGTTCATTATCGCGCGACTGGTCGAGAGCACTGGACTTTCCGGCACCGACCGCCTGCTGGGCATGGGCTTCGGCTTCGTGCGCGGCGTGCTGCTGGTCACCCTCGCGGTCTTCCTGCTCGGTTTCACGCCGTTTTCGCGCGATCCGTGGTGGCAGCAGTCGGTGCTGCTGGGGCAGGCCCAGGTGGTCGCCGACTGGCTGGCCCAGCGCCTGCCGGACAGCGTGCGCCGCTACGTGCATCCCGACGACCGCACGCCGACGCTTCCGGCCGCCGCCGATCACCTGCCGGAAGCCGTGCAGACGGGTCTTTCCGGTATGGCGGGTGCGGCCCGGGCAGCGGTGCCGTCCAGTGCCGCAGCGCGCCCGCAGCCGCTCTCGGTGAGGACGGGAACACCCTAGCTTCCGACCTTCGGCGCGCGTTGCGCGTACGCCCCCGGCGGCAGGGGATGCCGCATCTGCAGACAGGAGGTCGAGTCGAACCATGCGGCGGGAGGCCGCTTGGTCGTACAATATGCCCCGCCCGCGAGGCGCGGGATGATCCCGCCCCGCGGATGCGCGACGGCTTGCGCCGTCCTCCGCCACCGGCCCCAGCTTCAGAGAACGCCTGCTCATGTGTGGAATCATCGGAATCGTCGGCACCGCGAACGTGGCGTCGGCCCTGTACGACGGCCTGACCGTGCTGCAGCACCGCGGCCAGGACGCCGCCGGCATCGCCACGGTGGACGGCGCCAAGCTGCGTCTCCACAAGCGGAAGGGCCTGGTGCGCGACGTATTCACGCAGAAGGCCATGGAGAAGCTGCACGGTCGCATCGGCATCGGCCATTGCCGCTATCCGACGGCCGGAAGCGAAGACGTCGACGAGGCGCAGCCGTTCTACGTGAATTCGCCCTACGGCATCGCCTTCGCGCACAACGGCAACCTGGTCAACACCGAGGCGCTGCGCCGCGAGATGTTCGAGCAGGACCGCCGCCACATCAACACCAATTCCGATTCGGAAATCCTGCTCAACATCCTGGCGCACGAGCTGCAGATCCAGGAGCGGATGCAGCTGACGCCCGATCACATCTTCAAGGCGGTGGCCGGCGTGCATGCGCGCGCCAGCGGCGGCTACGCCTGCGTCGGCCTGGTCCTGGGCTACGGCCTGGTCGCGTTCCGCGATCCGCACGGCATCCGCCCACTGGTGCTGGGTCAGCGCGAGACGCCGAACGGCCGCGAATACGCCGTCGCTTCGGAGTCCGTGGCGCTGGACATCCTCGGCTTCAAGTTCATGCGTGACGTGGAGCCGGGCGAGGCCGTCATCATCAGCGAGAACGGTCGCATCACCGCGCGCCACTGCGCCGAGGGCGCGGTGCACGCACCGTGCATCTTCGAATACGTCTACCTGGCGCGTCCCGATTCGATGATCGAGGACGTGTCGGTGTACAAGGCGCGTCTGCGCATGGGCGAGAAGCTGGGCGAGAAGATCCTGCGCGAGTGGCCCGACCACGACATCGACGCGGTGATCCCGATTCCCGACACCTCGCGCACCGCGGCCAGCACGCTGGCCATGCAGCTCGGTGTGCCGTTCCGCGAGGGTTTCGTCAAGAACCGCTACATCGGCCGCACCTTCATCATGCCGGGGCAGGGCGAGCGCGTGCAGTCGGTGCGCCGCAAGCTCAACGCCATCGACCTGGAATTCCGCAAGAAGAACGTGCTGCTGGTGGACGACTCCATCGTGCGCGGCACGACTTCGCGGCAGATCATCCAGATGGCGCGCGAAGCCGGCGCGCGCAAGGTCTACGTAGCCTCGGCCGCGCCGCCGGTGCGCTTCCCCAACGTCTACGGCATCGACATGCCCGCTGCATCCGAGCTGATCGCCGCCGGCCGCAGTGTCGACGAGATCCAGCGCCTGATCGGCGCCGACCGCCTGATCTACCAGGATCTGGAAGACCTGATCTGGGCCGTGGCCGACGGCAACGAATCGCTGAAGCACTTCGATACGTCGTGCTTCTCCGGCGAGTACATCACCGGCGTCGATCCGGCCTATCTCGCGCAGATCGAAATGCTGCGTTCGGACGAGGCCAAGGCCAAGCTGCGCAGCGCCTGAGAAAGGGCTGCTGCGAGGGCGAAGCTGCGAGTGTGGCAAGCGCTACGGCAGGAGTAGCGCGCAGTCTCTTTGCCGTCATTCCTGCGTAGGCAGGAACCCAGTGTCTTGTGCGCAAGCTGCCGGATGATCTGCTGCTTCGGCCTCGTCCGTATATCCTTTGCGCTCCACGCCTGTCCGACCCGACGCCACGTTTGTCTTGCATGCCCGACCTTCACGCAACCGCCAAGCAGTGCCTTGATTGCGCCGATCCGCAGGAAAAGCTGCGTCGGACGCATGCGGCCTGGGACGCACTGCTGCGCGGCGAGCTCGCGCCCGATGTGGATGCGCTGCCGCCACAGCCAATCTCGGCAGGGCGTCCCGAACGCCCGCGTCTGGTGCACCCGCGCGAACTCGCGCAGCGCGGTCTGGGTACGCCCGAGGGTCGCGTCGCGCTGGTGCACGCCGTCGCGCACATCGAGTTCAACGCCATCAACCTGGCCTGGGACGCGGTCTACCGCTTCCGCGGCATGCCCGCGCAGTACTACCGCGACTGGGCCAGCGTCGCGCACGACGAAGCGCGGCACTTCGCGCTGCTGTCCACGCGGCTGAAGGAACTGGGGCACGCCTACGGCGACTTCGATGCCCACAATGGCCTGTGGGAAATGGCCGAAAAGACCGCTCACAGCGACACCGCCCGCATGGCCCTGGTCCCGCGCGTACTCGAAGCGCGCGGCCTGGACGTCACGCCCGGCATGATCGAACGCCTGCAGCGTGTCGGCGACGACGCCACCGTGGCCGTGCTGGAAGTGATCCTGCGCGAGGAAGTCGCCCACGTTGCCTTCGGAAGCCGCTGGTTCCGCTGGTGCTGCGAACGCGACGGCCTGGAACCGCGCGCGACCTTCCGCAAGTTGCTACAGGAATACATGGGCAGCAACTTGCGTGGCCCGTTCAATCACGACGCGCGCCGCGAAGCGGGCTTCGACGAAGCCGAGCTGGAAGCGCTGGAAGCCGGACTCTGACCCAGGCGCGGGCTTCGTTGTCCCATTTCTGATTGAGCACACACGTATACGCGGTGTCGAGCAGCTTCAGCAGCTTACGGCCTGTTACACCCTATGCTTCGTCGGCGTAACTCATACGCCCTGTATTCCGCCGCATAACAACAGGCGTGGCGGGCAGTGGAGCTCTTGTCGAAAAGAACCCAACTCAATGATTTTATGTAGGGTTTCGCTGATTGCGCCTGTGGGAAGCGGCATGCATACTCGGTGCAACACCCCATTTAGGGGGTCGAATTTAAGTTAGATGCATGGAGCGCACATGTCGCAGGAAACTGATAGCACTCATCGCGCAAAGGAAGGCATAGTCATCTGCCTTCGCGATCTCGGTGACGGCCGTTCTCGATTGATATTCGATGACGTCGTTGCGGACGACCCGGTTGCGCCGCAGCGAGTCTGGAGGCATAAAGTTTTCTTCACCGACAATGCGTACCCCAACGAATCCCTAGACAACATGGAATTGTCAGACGAGCAGTTTCAAGAAATCGGCGAAGCGGTCGTTGCGCGCCTCTTGGCAATCAATATACGCGTCAAATAGGTGGCTGCTCGACAGGCATCTAACTCATCGTCCAAGCCGACCGCCCACTGGCTACGCCAGCGGTCGGCGCCTTAACTCCGGCGTTAGGCCTCATGAGCGCATATCAGCAGTGGAAAAAACTAGGCAAACCTACTGACCATCTCATGGAGTGCTGGCTGCTCTCGCAATCCAATATACCTACCACTGCAGATGATCATGTATGGGCTGAATGGGAACTGTCTGATTTGGCAAGTGATGACCCTGAAAAAGCTTGGGAGTGCATTCTTTATGCTGTTCCAGATACGCGCTTTTCGGATCACTTGGGCCTGTTGGCCGCCGGCGTACTTAAAAACCTGCTGTCATATCACGGCCCGGATTTCATAGATCGCGTAGAGCACCAAGCAAAGGTAGACCCAAAATTCGCATGGACACTCGGTGGCGTTTGGCGGTTCCAAATGAGCGATGAGATATGGCACCGTGTACAGGCGGTATGGGGTAGGAGCGGATGGGATGGTATTCCGGCTAAGGCCTAACAATTCATTCAAGCCGACGCCGCTTCGCGGCGCGGATTAATTAAGGCGTTAGGATCCAATGACTAACCAATCTCGCGAGCAATGGCTCAAGGATACTAAGGAATATTTTCATCAGGTCCAGTCGTATAACACCACTATCATTACGATTGGCTACGCGACCTTTTTTGGGCTGTTGTTTTTCCTGCAAGGTAAAGTTCAGAGTTCGCTGTTGTTCTGGGCAGGGCTATTCGTCGCTCTATCCGCGGCGATCTTCGTGGCATATGAGCTCGTCAACAACATCAAACTTGCACTTGAGCAGCGTAAGTCCGGTAACGAGGGCAAGCGTTTCTTCCGCTATTGGGCTTCATTCTTCATACCGTCAGTGCTTTTGGCTGCAGCTGGTGCGGGCTTGCTGGTCTATTTGTTCCTGTGCAAGCTAGGGACCTAACAGTTCATTCAAGCCGACCGCCCACTGGCTACGCCAGCGGTCGGCGCCTTAATTCAAGCGTTAGACCACACGCTAAACATCCCGACAACTCAGCCGAAGAACCCCTTGTCAGCCAACGAGTACCTGCGGATATATCAGGTTATTCATGCCGTGTTGGAAAATCGCGCCAACACGCCTCACGCATGTATGTTTTTTGCCATCGCGGGGTCCTTCATCCTAAACAAGTACCATCAAGTCGCTGCGCGCCCTGTTGCCGGAGCTTTTCTCCTTTGCTTAGATGCTGTCCCAAGTGTCATATGCATCGGAAAGGATGAGGGCGATAAAATAGGGTGGGATAAGAATAGTTTTCACATGTGGGTTCAGACAGAGCATCACGTAATTGACTTCATCGCTCCAATTTTGTATGAGTCGATACAGGGGAAAATGCATGTTCCGAGA
This sequence comes from Oleiagrimonas citrea, assembly GCF_012395255.1. Lineage (GTDB taxonomy): Bacteria > Pseudomonadota > Gammaproteobacteria > Xanthomonadales > Rhodanobacteraceae > Oleiagrimonas > Oleiagrimonas citrea. Next base: position 587,093 of record NZ_JAAZQD010000001.1, on the reverse strand, counting down.
CGAATGTTCCAGCGCCTAAGAGGTAGTGAAAGTGCATCAATCAATGGCCTCGGAAAGACTGGCGATTTTTAAACGCTGCCAGATCCGGAGTTAAGCGACTACTTCGTGGATGAGTTCATGCAGAGACCTAATCATGTGGATCTGCTAATGGCTATTGATGCTTGGTATAAGCCGTACCCTGAACCATTGGAAGGTATGGCTCTTCTCGACAACTTCGGCAAAATTGAGCCTCTCGAAATTGTCGCGCCGCCAGCAGATGGAGCATGGTGATGTGGTCTAACAGTTCATTCGAGGCGGACGGCTACGCCGCCGCTCAATTCCAGCGTTAGACCACAAGGACAGTTCAACCTCATGCAACAGTCAATCGCCCACATTGCGCTCGTGGTCCGTGACTACGACGAGGCGCTCGATTTCTACGTTGGCACGCTTGGCTTTCACATCATCGAAGACACGTATCAACCGGAGCAAAATAAGCGCTGGGTAGTGGTCTCGCCGCCTGGTTCATCTGGCACATCGTTGCTTCTGGCGCGCGCATCCGCTCCCAATCAGGAAGCATTTATCGGCAATCAGGCTGGTGGCCGCGTTTTCCTCTTTCTGCAAACCGACGATTTCTGGCGTGACTACAACCGTATGGTTACGGCGGGTGTCATGTTCGTTCGGCCTCCAAGTGACGTACCATACGGTACCGTAGCAGTGTTCGAGGATCTTTATGGAAACCGCTGGGATCTGTTGCAATACAATGGCGACACGCCATATGCATCGGCGGTGGTCTAACCACTCGTTCGAGGCGGACGGCTACGCCGCCGCTTAACTCCAGCGTTGGGTACATCTCATAATCGGAGTAACGATATGTCGAAACCGGACGACGAGAAATTGCTTGAGTTGGTAGCTGGTTTCTACAAATCTGGGCTGTCTTTGATACTCGCTACTGCAGGCGGTGCGATAACTATTGCCAAGACGCTTTACGAAAACTCACATTACCATTGGGTGGCTTATATTTCCGTTAGCGGCTTTGTTCTCAGTGCTATCTTTGAATTAGGTGCTTATGAGGCGTTGATCAATCGAGCAGTCAAGCCAGGCAGGATATCTTGTAAGGCTGTCGAGTGGCTCCACGCATTCTCACCTAAGTCTGGGTGTATCGAAATGCTCTGTAGACACTTGAGTGGGGTTTTATACGGGTTAGGTCTCGTCGCTTTCGGTTTTTTTATGTGGCTAGGCTAATATCATGCTAAAAACTCACCCAACGATAATGGTGTCAGGGATAATTATTTCAGGTGCCGATCATGTCCAATGTTGGGTGTATTAACTCCGAGGCAGAAATGCAAAAGTTTGTTGAGATCACAAGAAAGGACAGCGGGTTCGACAAGGAGAATTCTTGGTACAGCGTTTGCGAAAAGGAGCGCATTCCGTATATCACCATCAAGGCACGCTCGAAACTCGCAATTGTTCAGTGGGACTACATGACTTATCCGCCGAACATTGATAAGGCACTATTTGCTATGCATAAGAGCATCAAGGTCAAAGTGTCAGCCATTTACGACCGTTACGCCTCAAAGGAATCGCGGCTTAGCGTCGGACCAGGAGTTATTTCATTCTGGAATCTTGAGCTCCCCGATGCCAGAGAGGCAGCCTCAGAACTATATGATCTCATTTCTGAGGCAGCGAGCATTGCAATGGCGTCGCCTCAAACCGAGTCGTAGGCATCGTGAGCCCGAGAGGCGGTGACGGGGCAATTTCTTGGAAGCGCCCGGTGTCAGAATCTCTGAGCATCAAAAGTAGGGCGGGCAGTGTCTGCTGAAGCTGGAACGTCAGTCGCGGCGAGTCGCCGGCCGGGCCTGCGCCAGCAGTTGATCGAGCTGGTTGGCGAAGGCTTGGCGGTCGCGGGTGCCGAGTGCGGACTGGCCGCCGGTGTCGATGCCGCTGGCGCGCAGGGTGTCCATGAAGTCGCGCATGTTCAGGCGTTCGCGGATGTTTTCCGCGATGTAGCGTTCGCCGCGCGGGTTCAGGGCCACGGCGTCCTTGGCGACGACTTCGGCGGCAAGCGGTATGTCGGCGGTCACGCGGCGCACGATTTCGTTGTCGGCGACGTCGAAGCCCGGCTCGACCTGGATCGCGCGGATGTTGCGCGCGGGCGGCACCTTCAGCCAGCGGTTGGCGACCAGCGTCAGTTCGACGCCGGTGCGTTCGGCGGCGCGGAAGAGAAAAAACAGTGTCGGGGACAATTTTTTTGCGAGGTTAGCGAGTTTCTGGAAGCTAACGAGTGAGGCTTGGAAGTAAGCGACGGTGAATTGAAAAATCAGATGGATACAACCACTTTCAACAAGGAGAGTAAGCAGTGATCAGCAACACGATAAGGATGTCGTTTGGCATCGCCCTCATCACCCTCATCGCCTTCGCCGCGCCCACGCGTGCGGCTTCGCTGGACCCCTCGTTCGGTTCGGCGGGCATCACGTCCACTGCCTTCGGGAGCTACGGTGCCGCCGCCCGAGTTGTTGTCCAACCGGACGGACGGATTGTCACAACAGGCCAGGACGCCTTGGGCGACTTCGTCCTTGCACGTTATACGACGAGTGGCGCGTTGGATACGAGCTTCAACGGTACCGGCAAGGTTGTCACCAGTCTTTCCGGAAGTTGCCACGGACAGGCGCGCGCACTCGCTTTGCAGGCGGATGGCAAGATCGTCGTGGTGGGCACCTCGTGCCCGAATTTCACTTCCACCCGCAACTTCACCATCTATCGCTACAACCCGGATGGCTCGCTGGATACCACCTTTGGCAGCTCGGGCAAGGCGACCGTCAATTTCTACGGAAAGGCTTCGGAAGCCTGGGCCGTTGCCGTACAGGATGGTTTGATCTGGGTGGCTGGCTATGCCGGTTCCGACTTTGCGCTGGCGCGCCTTACCAGCAGCGGAACGCTGGATTACAGCTTCGGCGGTGGTTCCGGTACCGTCACCTCGGCAGTTGGTACCGGCTCCGCCTTTGCAAACAACCTGGTCATCCAGGCGGACGGTAAACCTGTGTTGGCCGGCTACGCGTCGAGTAGCGGCACTGTATTCGCGGTGGTGCGTTACACCACGAATGGCACGCTGGACTCCACGTTCGGTACCGGCGGCAAGGTTCTGACCCATGTGGGCGGCACGTTCGCCGGCAATTCCGCCATCGCCACTTCGCTGGCCATGCAAAGCAATGGAGATATTGTCGTTGCCGGTTACGCGAACACATCAAGCAGCGGCTACTACCGCTTCGCGGCTGTTCGTTACACCACTACCGGTGCGCTGGACACCACCTTTGGCTCCGGCACCGGCAAGGTCCTTACCGCCATCGGTAGCAGCGATGCGATCGGCAACGACGTAGCCATCGATGTCAATGGAGGCATCATTGTCGGCGGCTATTCCAGTGCAGGCAGCTACCGCCAGTTGACGCTGAATCGCTACGACCAGTCCGGCAACCTGGACTACAGCTTCGGACCTGTCACCACCACGGTTGGCAGCGCGAATGCTGCTGTTCAAGGGCTCGCCATACAAAGTGACGGAAAAATCGTCGTTGCGGGCTATGGCAATTCACCAACGACGTTCGTTGTTGCGCGCTACCAATAGCCGGTTCTCGACATTTGTTGTTTTAACGGAAGCATCAGCAAACCCTTCCCTGGTTCGCTTGGGAGGGTTTTGCTTTTTTCGTAAAGACGGTGTCAGGGACCATTTCTTGCGATGGCGCGCAGGTGTTCGAGGGAGCGAAGTCGGTGGATTTAGCGATTAGGCGTCGACGCGCGGGTCGGTGGCGGCCATGGCGGTGTCGTGGCGTGGTGGAGTGTCCAGCCTGCTAGGGCGGCGAGAATCCGGCAAGCGGGCGCCTTGTCGGGTGGCGCTGTCCGCCTTGCGGCTGTGAATATCGGGCAAGCGGGTTCATGGTCAGGCGGGCGGCGTCCGTCTTGCGGCGACGCGCTGCGGGCGAGGCAGACGTGTCAGTCGCGGCGAGGCGCCGGCCGGGCTTGCGCCAGCAGTTGATCGAGCTGGTTGGCGAAGGCCTGGCGGTCGCGGGTGCCGAGGGCGGACTGGCCGCCGGTGTCGATGCCGCTGGCGCGCAGGGTGTCCATGAAGTCGCGCATGTTCAGGCGTTCGCGGATGTTTTCCGCGGTATAGCGTTCGCCGCGCGGGTTCAGGGCCACGGCGTCCTTGGCGACGACTTCAGCGGCCAACGGGATGTCGGCGGTCACCACCAGGTCGCCGGCGGCCACGCGGCGCACGATTTCGTTGTCGGCGACGTCGAAGCCCGGTTCGACCTGGATCGCGCGGATGTTGCGCGCGGGCGGCACCTTCAGCCAGCGGTTGGCGACCAGCGTCAGTTCGACGCCTGTGCGTTCGGCGGCGCGGAAGAGAATGTCGCGGATGACGACGGGGCAGGCGTCGGCGTCGACCCAGATGCGCATCGCGATCAGTCGGAGACGGGCAGGCTGCGCAGGTCGATGCCGTCCGCGTCGACCCGCAGCACGGAACCCTGCTCGTACCAGTCGCCGAGCACGATGCGCTGCGCGTGGCGGTCGTCGAGTTCGAGGTCGTGCACAGCCGGGCGGTGCGTGTGCCCGTGAATGAGCTGGATCACGCCGGCGTCGCGCATGGCGGCTTCGACGGCGCCCTGGTTGACGTCCATGATGGTCTCGCCGGTGCTGCCGGTGTGCGCCTGGCTTTCGGCGCGCGACTTGGCCGCCAGCGCGCGGCGCGCTTCCAGCGGCGTGGCCAGCACCTGCGCTTTCCACTCCGGCGTGCGTACGTTGGCGCGCACCTGCTGGTAGACGGTGTCGTCGGTGCACAGCAGATCGCCGTGCATCAGCAGCGTCGGTGTGCCGTACAGGTCGTGCACGGTGGGATCGTCCAGCAGGGTCAGGCCGGCGCGTTCGGCGAAGGTCTCGCCGAGCAGGAAGTCGCGGTTGCCGTGCATGAAATACACCGGCACGCCCGCTTCCCGCACGGCGCGGGTGGCGCGGGCGATGCGCGCGGGCAGTTCGGCGTCGTCGTCGTCGCCGACCCAGGCCTCGACGAGGTCGCCCAGGATGTACAGCGCGTCGGCGCCGCGCACTTCGTCGCTGGCAAGGTACTGCTCGAACAGCGCGGTGATGTGCGGCCGGCTGTCGTCGAGATGCAGGTCGGAAATGAACAGGGTGCTCATGCGGATGTCTTCTTCGCCGTGGCTTTGTCGGCCTTGGGCGCGTTCGCGGCCGAGGCGGCCTTGGCCGGTGTCGCTGCGCTGGCGTTGCTGGCGGGCTGGTCCTCGCCGATCACCTTCGCGCTCTCGATGATGACCAGCGGCTTGGGCACGTCGCCGGCGAACGGGCCCTGCGGATGCGTGGGCAGCTTGGCGATCTTGTCGACCACGTCCATGCCCTGGATGACCTTGCCGAACACGGTGTAGCCCCAGGTCAGGCCGCTCTGGTCGCTGGTGTAGTCCAGACGGCGGTTGTCGACCAGGTTGATGAAGAACTGTGCGGTGCCCGAGTTCGGGTCCGCGCCGCGCGCCACGGCGATGGTGCCGCGCAGATTGGACAGGCCGTTGTCCGCCTCGGCCTGCACCGGTGCACGGGTGCGCTTGGGCGTCAGTTCGCGCGTGTACAGGCCGCCCTGGATCAGGTAGCCGTCGATGACGCGGTGGAACACCGTGCCGTCGTAGAAACCGTCACGCACGTACTGCAGAAAGTTGGCCACGCTCTTGGGCGATTTGTGCGGGAACAGCTCCAGGGTGATGTCGCCCATGCTGGTGTGGATCCGCACTTCGGGATTCGGCGCCGGGGTCCCGGCGGCCGAGGACGACGCCGGTGCGGGGTTGTCCTGTTGTGCGCAGAGCGCCGGCGACAGCAGCAGAAAGGCGAGGGCGATCAGGATTCTTTGCATGGCGTGGAATCGTTCGGTCGGATGCAGCGGAGCGGTCATGATACCCGCCGTGCGCGGTGTGCGCGTGGTCGGCGCGGCAGACGTTCAGGCGCGGTCGGCATGGATGTCCAGGCGGAGGCCCAGTTCGGCCATGTACGAGGCTTCGCGCTCCAGATCGGTGGCGGTCAGCGGATGTCGTTGCAGCCAGGCGCGAGGCAGATGCAGGTCGATGCGATCGTTTTCGGCGTGCAGGCGCAGGGGCGGCAGCTTCTGTTCGCGGCGCGCGCGGCGCAGCAGCACGGCGAGGCGCAGTAGGGCGGCGATGCGTCGGGCCAGTGTGCGGTAGCGCACGGGCAAGGCGTCGAACAAGGCGACGTCCGGTTTGCGGCGATGGCCCTGCACGATGGCGGCCAGCAGTTCCTGTTCCTGGCGCGAGAAACCGGCCAGGTCGGCGTGGCGAAGAATGTATCCGGCGTGGACGTGATGCTGGCTGTGCGCGATCGACAGGCCGATCTCGTGCACGCGCGCCGCCCAGCTCAGCCACTCGCGCTCGCCGGGGTGGAAGTCCCAGCCGGCGGCGGCTTGTTCGAACAGCTGCAGCGCGGTGTCCTCGACGCGCTCGGCCTGGGCAGTGTCGACGGCGTAGCGCGCGGCCAGCGAGCGGATGCTGGCGATGCGCGGGTCGCGGTCGCTGCTGCGGCCGACCAGATCCCACAGCACGCCTTCGCGCATGGCGATCTCGCAGACCTGCAGGCGGCGGATGCTCAACGCGCGGAAAGCGGCTTCGAGAATGGCCACGCCGCCGGCGATGATTGGCGCGCGCTCGGCGCTGAGACCGGGCAGGTCGATGGCGTCGATTCGACCCGCTTCCAGCAGGCGATCACGCAGAACTGCCAGGTGTTCGATGCGCACGCCGTCGTCGGACAGCTTCATGTTCTGCACGATGGTGCCAATGGCCTTTGCGGTGCCGGACGAGCCGATGGTCTCGTTCCAGCCCAGTTCGCGGTAGTCGGCGGCAAACTGCTGGAGCTGCAAGCCAATCTCGTCCTGCGCGCGCTGCCAGCGTGCGGCGGTCAATGCGCCGTCGGGGAAGAAGCGCAGCGTCGAGGCCACGCAGCCGACCTGGATGCTTTCGGTCTGCAGCGGTTCGAGGCCGCGGCCGATGATGAATTCGGTGCTGCCGCCGCCGATGTCGATCACCAGCCGGCGCTGCTTCGAGCGCGGCAGGCCGTGGCTGACGCCGAGGAAGATCAGACGGCCTTCCTCGCGGCCGGAGACGACTTCCACCGGCTGGCCGAGTGCCTGTTCGGCCTGCTCGAGAAAGCCTTCGGGGTCGGCCAGCTGGCGCACGGCATTGGTGGCGATGGCGCGGACGTGCGCGCCGGGAATGCTGGCGATGCGCTGGCCGAAGCGTGCCAGACAGTCCTGCGCGCGCTGCAGGTAGTCGGGGTCAAGCGCGCCGTCGCTGCGCACGCCGGCAGCCAGCCGCACGCTGTCGCGCACGCGATCGATGATGCGCGGCGTGCCCTTGTCATAGCGCGCCACGACCAGATGGAAGCTGTTCGATCCGAGGTCAGCGGCGGCCAGCAGGTCGCCGTCGTGGAGGCTGTCGCCGGTTTCGCTCACGAGCCGTTCCTTGCGTTCACCGCTGGGATGATGACACGGCGGCGGTCGAAGCTGCAGATCCGGCAGTCAGAGCAGGGGCGCCAGCAGCGCCTTCTGCGCGCTGTGCGGCGGCGCATCGCCGGGTTCGGTGCGCGTGTAGCGGCCGTCCGAGTTGAGCAGCCACGCCTGGGTGTTGTCCTGCAGATAGTTGACCAGCGCTTCGTCGTAGACGCGCTGCGCCAGCTCCGGGTCGAGGATCGGGAAGGCGACCTCGATGCGATGGCGCAGGTTGCGTTCCATCCAGTCGGCGCTGGAGCAGTACAGCTCCGGTTCGCCGCCGTTGCCGAACCAGTACACGCGGCTGTGTTCGAGGAAGCGGCCGACGATGGAACGCACGCGGATGGTCTCGGAGATGCCGGGCAGTCCCGGGCGCAGCGTGCAGGCGCCGCGCACGATCAGGTCGATCTCGACGCCGGCGCACGACGCCTTGTACAGCGCCTCGACCACGCTGGGCTCGTTGATGGCGTTCATGCGCGCGATGATGCGCGCGGGCTTGCCGGCGTGGGCATGCGCGATCTCGCGGTCGATGCGTTCGAGCAGGCCCTGGTGCAGGCTGAAGGGCGATTGCAGCAGGCGCTTGAGCCGGGCCATCTGTCCCAAGCCCGACAGCTGCTGGAAGATGTTGTGCATGTCCTCGCCGATCTCGGGATGCGCGGTGATCAGCGACAGGTCCGTGTACACGCGCGAGGTGCCGGTGTGGTAGTTGCCGGTGCTCAGGTGCGCGTAGCGGCGCAGGCGGCCTTCCTCGCGGCGCACGATCAGCAGCATCTTGGCGTGGGTCTTGTGGCCGACCACGCCGTACACGACCTGCACGCCGGCTTCCTGCAGGCGTGTGGCCAGTTCGATGTTGGCCGCTTCGTCGAAACGTGCGCGCAACTCGACCACGACGGTGACGTCCTTGCCGTTGCGCGCGGCCTGCACCAGTAGGTCGATCAGCGGCGACTCGATGCCGACGCGGTACAGGGTCTGCTTGATCGCCAGCACCTGCGGGTCCTGCGCGGCCTGGCGCAGCAGTTCGACCACGGTCTGGAAGGCGTCGTAGGGCTGGTGCAGCAGGATGTCACGATGCGCCACGGCCTCGAACAGGCTGGTGTGCTGGGCCAGGGCCGGCGCCAGGCGCGGGGTGAACGGCGCGAACTTCAGGTCCGGCCGCTCGATCATGTCGTAGATGGCGATGACGCGGTTCAGGTTGACCGGGCCGTCGCAGCGGTAGACGTCGTGTTCGCCGAGGCCGAAGTTGGCGGTCAGCAGGTCGGTGATCGGCTTCGGGCAGTCGCTGGCGATTTCCAGTCGCACCGGCATGGCGTAGCCGCGTCCGGCCAGTTCCTCGGACAGCGCGGAGGCCAGGTTCTCGACCTCGTCCTCGTCGACGATCAGCTCGCTGTTGCGGGTGACGCGGAACTGGTACGAACCCTTGACCTCGAAGCCGGGGAACATGTCATCGGCGAAGTGGTGCAGCAGGCCGGACAGGAACACGAAATCGTGCGGTCCGCCGGCGACTTCGTCCGGCAGGCGGATGATGCGCGGCAGCGAACGCGGCGCGCGTACCAGCGCCATGTGACCCTCGCGACCGAAGGCGTCGCGGCCTTCCAGCGTCACGGCCAGGTTCAGGCTCTTGTTGAGGATGCGCGGGAACGGGTGCGCCGGGTCCAGACCCAGCGGCGACAGCACCGGCAGGATCTCGTTCTGGAAGTAGCCCTTCAGCCAGCGCTGCTGCTTGTCGCTCCAGTCGCGCCGGCTGACGAAGCGAATGCCCTCGGCCTCCAGCGCCGGGAGCAGTTCCTCGTGCCAGACCACGTACTGCTCGGCGGTCAGCTCCAGCGCGCGTTCGCGGATCTGGTCCAGCACCTCGCGCGCGGCCATGCGGTCGGGGCCGGGGATGGCGTCGCCGAACGCGTAGTGATGACGCAGCGCGGCCACGCGCACCTCGAAGAATTCGTCGAGGTTGGTGTTGGTGATGCACAGAAAGCGCAGGCGTTCGAGCAGCGGCACGTCCGGGTCGCGCGCCTGCGCCAGCACGCGGAAATTGAATTCCAGCGCGGCCAGTTCGCGGTTGATGTACAGCTCCGGCTGCAGCAGATCGGGCGCGGGCTTGGAGTGGGCGTGTTCGGGCGAGGCGTTCACGGCGGAATCCTGGCGGCTCGGGTCCATGATAGACCCGGGATGATGACGAGGGGATGGCGCGCCGTTCAGGCGTCCATGCGCACCGGTTTGAGCAGGCGCATGGAACCGAACAGGCAGCTGAAGCGCGAACCCTGGCCCGGCTCGCTCTCGATGTGCAATTGTGCCTGATGGCGGTTCAGCACGTGCTTGACGATGGACAGGCCCAGGCCGGTGCCGCCGGTGTCGCGCGAGCGGCTGGACGAGACGCGGTAGAAGCGTTCGGTCAGGCGCGCCAGGTGATTGGCGGGAATGCCGTAGCCGGTGTCTTCGACGGTGAAGCGCGCGCCGTCCTCGGTGCGTTCCCAGATCAGCGTGATGCGGCCCTGCGTGGGCGTGTAGCGCACGGCGTTGGAGACCAGGTTGGAGAACGCGCTGTGCAGCTCGCGCACCGAACCGTACAGGTCGGTCTCGGTGCGTTCCTGCAGTTCGATGTGGTGGCGGCCGTGGCTCAGCGCGAGGGCCTCCTTGCGCAGCGTGGCCAGCAGCGGACGCATGGCGACGTGTTCTTCCTGCAGCGGCTGGTGCGTTTCCAGGCGCGACAGCATCAGCAGGTCCTCGACGATCTGGCCCATGCGTTCGGACTGCACGCGCATCTCGGCGATCACCGGTGCCAGTTCCGGCTGTTCGCCGGGGTCGAGCAGTTCGAGGTAGCCGTGGATCACGGTCAGTGGCGTGCGCAGTTCGTGCGAGACGTTGGCGACGAAGTCCTGGCGGACCTGCTCCAGACGCATCAGGTCGCTGATGTCGCGGCCGAGCATGAGCCGCTGGTGCTGACCGAACGGCATCATCACCATGCCCAGGCGCAGCGCCGGGCGGTTGGGCGCGGGCACGTCGTTGAGCGGTTCCCTGGCGCCGCTCTCCAGCCACGGCCCCAGCGTGCTTTCGCGCAGGCGTTCGATCAGCGGCACGCCGCGGTCTTGCGGGCGGCGCAAGCCGAGCAGATCCTCGCTGGCGTGATTGAACCAGCGGATGCGGCCCTCGCCATCGAGCAGCACCGCGGCGTCGGGCAGGGCAGCGGCGGCGCTGCGCAGATCGCGCAGCTGCAACGACAGGCGCCGCGAACGCATGCGCAGGCGCTCATAGCGGGCGTCGGGGATGAAGCGGTTGTTCTCGACGGTGACGGCCAGCCGGTACACGCGCACCAGAAGCACGATGATCGCGATCAGCGCCGCCAGCGTCAGGCACAGCAGCGTCTGACCGATCGCCGCGCCGAGCAGGCCGGCCAGCAGCAGGCCGCCGCCGATGGCGATCACGGTCGTGGTGAACCCCGGTGCGGACACGGTGCGCTTCACGTCACACGTTGCCGGAGAAACGGTAGCCGGCGCCGCGCACGGTCTGCACCAGGCCGTCCAGCTGCCACGGCTCCAGCGCCTTGCGCAGGCGGCGGATATGCACGTCCACGGTGCGTTCCTCCACGTAGACGCTGCCGCCCCAGACGTGGTCCAGCAGTTGCGAACGGGAGTAGACGCGCTCGGGGTGGGTCATGAAGAAGTACAGCAGGCGGTACTCGGTCGGGCCGATGCGGACCGGTTCCTCGCCGGCGAACACGCGGTGCGCCGGACCGTCCAGACGCAGGCCGCCGATCTCGATCATGCCGGCCTCGTCGTCGCCGTGGCTGCGGCGCAGCACGGCCTTGATGCGGGCGATCAGTTCGCGGGTCGAGAACGGTTTGACCACGTAGTCGTCGACGCCGGCCTCCAGACCGCTGACGCGGTCCATCTCCTCGCCGCGCGCGGTGAGCATGATGATCGGCACCTCGCGGGTCAGTTCTTCGCGTCGCAGTCGACGGGCGAATTCCAGGCCGCTGGTGCCGGGGAGCATCCAGTCCAGCAGGATCAGGTCCGGCACCGTGTCGGCGATGGCCAGGTGAGCGGCCTGCGCGTCTTCGGCGTGAATCGGTTCCATGTCCGCCTTGCGGACAGCGAATGCCACCATCTCGCGGATGGAGGCTTCATCTTCGACGATCAGGATGCGCTTGTGCACGCCTCGTTCCCTGCCTTGTTGGGCTGTGACACGATTATTGCAGCGTCCCAGTGTTACCGGGCGATGACAACCCGGTTCATCCGCATGTCAGACTGAAACATAACTGCGATGCGGAGCCTTCCTTGCTGCGATCCGGCAGCGAATTACTGTCATCGTCGCGGTCGGGAGTGTCGACCTTGCGTTTGCGCAGTTCCAGCAGAAGGGGCGTCAACTGGGCGATGTGCGCGTTGATGCGTGCGCGCTGGTAGTAGTCCAGGTTCGGGCGATCGAGCAGGCGGCGGAATTGCTGCATGGCGTCGAAGGGGCGCCCGGACAGGTAGCTGGCGTAGGCGAAGGCTTCGCCGGCGCGGACCGGCATGCCGGCTTTCTCGCTGGCGCGCGCGTAGCTGGTGAACAGGTCCGGGTCCTCGCTGTCGTCCAGCATCGGACGCAGCATGTCCTCGGCCTTGCGCGCCTGCTTCTGCGTGCCAGCCTGGGTCAGCGCGTGGGCATAGGCCATGGCGATGGCGTGGTCGTCCGGCGCGTTCGCGGACAGGGCCGCGTAGAGATCGAACGCGGCGGCGTGCTCGCCGTTCTGGAATTCCGCCTGGGCCAGTGCCAGGCGCAGCGTGGTGTTGCCCGGATGCTGTTTCAGCAGCGGCTGCAGCTGGCGGATGGCCTTCGCCGGCTGGCCGGTCTGGATCAGGGTCAGCGCGTAGCCATAGCGGTTGGAGGGCGTGTCGAAGCCCGGACGCGAGAAATTGCCGGCGTAGTAGTCCAGCAGCTTGTTGGGGTCGCCGCTGAGCACACGGACACGCTCGCGCATGAGCTTGAACAATGACAGTCCCGCGACGCCTTTGTGACCGTTCGATGTCGGCCGGGCGGTCAGCGTGCTCGGGTCCTTCACGAACGGCAACGGCACGGTGCTGTTCTCCAGCGCGGCGCGGTTCAGCGTGGGATGCGGCTGTTCCTTCATCTGCTGTTCGAGCGTACGTGCGCGGGCGCGGGCATCACTGATGCGCGAGGCGGTCACCGGATGGGTCTGCAGCAGTTCGGGCACGGAGACCCCGCCGCTGCCGGGACGCAGCGTGTCCTCCATGCGCTGGAAGAAGTCGGCCATGGCCTCCGGGTCGTAGCCGGCGCGCGCCAGGGTCTGGATGCCGACGCGGTCGGCCTCGGCCTCGTCGGAGCGGGTGAAGTTGATCTGCCGCTGCGCGATCAGGCCCTGACCGCCGGCCAGAACGGCCATGCCGGCATCGCCACTGTTGTGGCCGGAGGCGCCGGCGGCGATGGCGCCGAGCAGCACCAGCGCCATCAGCGGCGCATCCTTCTTCGAGGCCTCGAAGGCGCGTTCCAGATGATGCTGCGAGATGTGGCCGATCTCGTGCGCCATCACGCCGGCCAGTTCGCTCTCGTCCTGGGCGATGGTAATCAGACCAGCGTTCACACCAATGTAGCCGCCGGGCGCGGCGAAGGCGTTGATTTCCTTGTCGCGGACCACGAAGAACGTGAACTTCTGCTTCGGATCGTCGCTGGCGGCGACCAGGCGGTAGCCGACACTGTTGAGGTATTCGTTGGCCTGCGGGTCGTCCAGCACCATGTGCAGCGCGCGCATCTGATGCAGCATCGCGGAGCCGTACTGCGAGGCCTCCTGCGGCGAGATCAGCGCACCGGCGGAGCTGCCCAGATCCGGCAGACGCACGTCGCGATTCTGCGCCCCGGCGGCGAAGCTGAGGCTGGCGATGAACAGGGCGAGCAGCGGAGAGCGTAGGGACATGTACGGTCGCGAAGGTCGTGAACGGGCCGGGCGTGCCGCGAACGGCGCGGGTTGTCCTGATGTTCGACCACGATACCCCACGCCCGGTTCACCGGCCAGCAGGAGCCGTGTTGCCGGTTCACCCTTGTTAATCGGCCACGATATCCGCATCTTGTGTGCTTTCGAGTCCGAACCGAGGAACTTTGCGAGATGCCTGACATCCAGATGTACACCACGGCCGTGTGCCCGTACTGCGTCGCGGCCAAGAACCTGTTGAAGTCCAAGGGGCTGGAATGGCAGGAAATCCGCATTGATACCGATCCCGCGCGTCTGAGCGAGATGCTGGAACGCAGTTCCGGCCGCCGCACCGTGCCGCAGATTTTCGTCAACGGCGCACACGTGGGCGGTTTCGATGATCTCGCCGCCGCTGATCGCAGTGGCAAGCTGGCGACCCTGCTGGAACCGGATGCATGAGCGGCAAGAACGACGAATTCGCGGATTTTCGCGAACGCATGAATCAGCGCATCCTGGAGCAGGACAACCAGGTTGTGAAGCGCTTCTTCTCGCTGGATTCGCAGACTTACCGCGACGGCGCGCTGAACGTGAAGACCAAGGAAATGCTCGGCCTGGTCGCCTCGATGGTGCTGCGTTGCGACGATTGCATCCGCTATCACGTCAACCAGGCGCATGCGGCCGGCGTCACCCGCGACGAGTTCTTCGAAGTGTTCCAGGTCGGCCTGGTGGTGGGCGGATCGATCGTGATTCCGCACCTGCGGCGGGCCGTGGATGCGCTGGACGAACTGGAGCAGGGCGGCGCCGAATCCTGAATGTCGGCGCGCGTTCACGCAAGCACGCTATAATGGGCGGCTGATGCCGCGCGCAGCAGGCAACTCCCCCGCCTGCCGCACTCCGTTACGCGCGGTCCCATGTCGCAACCACGCGCGTGACGGCGCGTCGTCAAGGAGTTTCCCATGAGCAAGACCATTGCCGTGATTCGAGGGGACGGTATCGGCCCCGAAATCATGAACGCCACCCTGCGCGTCCTCGACGCCCTGGACTGCGATCTGAACTACGAGTTCGTCGAGGCCGGCATGGAGGCGCTGGACAAGCACGGGGAACTGCTGCCGACCGCCACGCTGGACACCATCGCCAAGCACAGCATCGCGCTGAAGAGCCCGCTGACCACGCCGGTCGGCGGCGGCTTCTCGTCGATCAACGTGCAGCTGCGCCGTCATTTCGACCTGTACGCCAACGTGCGACCGGCGATCAGCTTCCCGGGCACCAAGGCGCGCTTCGAGAACATCGACATCATCACGGTGCGCGAGAACACTGAAGGTGCCTACCTGGCCGAGGGTCAGACCCTGTCCGAGGACGGCGAGACCGCTTCCTCGATGATCCGCACCACGCGCCGCGGCTGCAATCGCATCGTGCGCTACGCCTTCGAGATGGCGCGCAGCAAGGGCCGCAAGAAGGTCACGGCGGTGCACAAGGCGAACATCATGAAGACCACGTCGGGCCTGTTCCTGAACGTGGCGCGCGAGATCGCCAAGGAATATCCGGACATCGAGTTCAACGAGCTGATCGTCGACAACACCTGCATGCAGCTGGTGATGCGCCCGGAGCAGTTCGACGTGATCGTCACCACCAACCTGTTCGGCGACATCATCTCCGACCTGTGCGCAGGTCTGGTCGGCGGCCTGGGTCTGGCCCCGGGTTCCAACATCGGCGCCGAGGCGGCGATCTTCGAGGCCGTGCACGGCTCCGCGCCGGACATCGCCGGCAAGGGCGTGGCCAACCCCTGCGCGCTGCTGCTGGCGGCGGCCGACATGCTTGACCATCTGGGCATGGCCGAGAAGGGCACCAAGATCCGCACCGCCATCCGCGAGACTCTGGCCGCGGGCGACCGTACCACGCCGGATCTCGGCGGCACCGGCACCACGGACAGCTTCGCCGACGCCCTGGTCGAGCGCGTTACGGCCTGAAGCCGACGCGCTGCGTGAACATGAAAAGGCCGCGGTTCGTTACCGCGGCCTTTTTCGTGCCTGCTCTCCGACTGTTTCGAAAAACCCACTCTTGCATGTCATCCCGGCGAAAGCCGGGACCCAGTGACTATTGCGCGAGGCGGCAAGGCGCTGGATTCCTGCTTGCACAGGAATGACGACCGTAGGAAGTGCCCGTGGTGCGACCGTAGGAAGTGCCCGTGGTGCGACCGCAGGAAGTGCCTCTGGTACGCGACCGTAGCAAGCGTCCGTGGCACGGATGCTCCCCGTCAATCAGCCGGGGGCGTCAGGCGAACATCCCCGGGCGGTAGTCGCCGCCGCGCGTGGCGGCCGCGATATTGACCCGGTTCCAGCTGTTGATGAGCGTGATCAGCAGCGTCAGATCAACCAGTTCACTCTCGTCAAAGTGTGCGCGCACGGTTTCGTACAGCGCATCGGGCACCGCATCGTGACCCAGTTGCGTCAGCGCCTCGCACCAGGTCAGCGCCGCACGCTCGCGCGGGCTGTACAGGTCCGTGTCGCGCCAGGCGGGAAGCAGGTGCAGACGCTGTTCGGTCTCGCCGGCGTTGCGCGCGTCCTGGGTATGCATGTCCAGGCAGAACGCGCAGCCGTTGATCTGCGAGGCGCGGGCGAGGACGAGTTCGGTGAGCGGCGCTTCCAGTGTGCCGGTGCGGATGTTTCGGCCCAGCGTGAGCAGGGGCGCGAGTGCGTCGAGATGATCGCGGATGGCGAAACGGGACATGGGGACTCCTTGCAGGATGGGCGGACGCGACGGACCGTTCAGTGCAAGGACGCCGCCGCCGTCGGTTTCGTGACTGCCCGCAGGCGCGCCAGCTTGTCGGGATGGCGCAGGGCGTGGATCGCGCCGATGTGCTCGCCGTCGGTCTCGACGTCGATCCAGGTGGCCGTGACCAGCTGTCCGTCGATCCAGGTCAGCAGGGCGGGCAGGCCGTTGAGCGTGGCGAGTTCGTAGCACGGGCGCTGTGCGCCGACGTTGCGTGCGATCTGCCGGTACAGCCGCGCCAGACGATCCGCGCCGCACAGTGGTCGCCGCGTGGCGCTGGCGCGTCCGCCGCCGTCGGCGATGTGCACGGCGTCTTCGGCGAATAGTGCGCGCAGCGTGTCCAGATCGGGCTGTTCCAGCGCCGCCACGAAACGTTGCAGCAGACGCCGCTGTGTATCCGCATCGACCTGGAAGCGCGGACGTCCCTCGCGCAGCCGCGTCCGCGCGCGGTGCACGCGCTGACGGCAGGCGGCCTCACCGATCCCCAGCATGGCGGCGGTCTCGGCATGGCTGTAGTCGAACACCTCGCGCAGCAGAAACGCCGCGCGCTCCTCCGGCGCCAGACGTTCGAGCAGCAGCAGGAACGACAGCGTCAGCGTCTCGTCGCGCTCGATGCGCTCGTCCGGCGATCCCGTGTCCATCCTCGCCGGCTCGGGCAGCCAGGGTCCGGTGTAGCGCTCGCGCTCCGTCCGCGCGCGCCGCAGCCGATCCAGCGCCAGCCGCGTGGTCACTGTGACCAGCCATGCCTCGGCATCGTCCAGCGCCGACACCTTCTGCGCATGCCAGCGCAGCCAGGCTTCATGCAGCACGTCCTCCGCATCGACCGGCGTGCCGAGCATGCGATACGCCAGCCCGAACAGGCGCGGGCGGAATTGCTGGAATTGGGCGGTCTTCGGGTCCATGGGCGATTCTCGGTGCGAACATACCGCAAGGACGTGCGAGTCGGTGGGGTTGTGACCGGAGCTGGGTGGCTCGCTCTTGGCGACATAGTGGGCGAAGGGGCAGGCTTCGCTGATTGCCAGTGATTGGTGAAGTTCAAAAATTTGTCCGGGAACGACCCTTTGCGGGCGTTGGGAAAGTGAACCTGGAACCGTTTTGTAACCGTTTTGCCACCTACACCGGCACGGAACTGGCCACCCTTTAAAAAAATTCACGAACACGGCCTAGCCTGGTATTTGACTCAGGTCAGGCCGCCACACGGCGATGCTGCCTAGACTCTACCTCCTGAGCTCATTCGAGGGTTTGTCCATGCATTACGACGTTGCCATCATTGGTGCCGGTCCGGTCGGTCTTTGCCTGGCCCGCGCATTGGCCGATCAGTCACTGTCGGTCGCATTGATCGAGCGTCAGCCGGCCAAAGCGCTGGCCGAGCCGGCCTTCGATGGCCGCGAGATCGCCCTCACTCAGGCCTCCATGCAGCAGCTGCGCACCTTGGGCGTCGCGGCGCACATCGCCGCTGAAGATGTCTCGCCACTGCAACGTGCGCGCATCATGAACGGCGCCGCAGAACAGGGCCTGTTCGTCGATGCGCAGATGGCACGCCGCCAACAACTGGGACATCTGGTGCCCAACCAGGCGATTCGTCGCGCCGCGTGGGCCGCCGCACAAGATCACCCCGATATCCGGCTGCATGACGGCGTCGAGGTCACCGGCACCGGCGCCGATCACGAACGCGGCACGGTGCAACTGGGCAACGGCCAGCGCGTGCATGCAGACCTGGTGATCGCCGCCGACAGCCGCTTCTCCGAAACCCGTCGTGCGCGCGGCATCGGCGCGCACATGCAGGACTTTGGCAAGACCATGCTGGTCTGCCGCATGCAGCACGAAGGCGAGCACGCGCATACGGCGTGGGAGTGGTTCGACCACGGCCAGACCCTGGCCCTGCTGCCACTGGCCGAGCATCACGCCTCCATCGTCCTGACGGTGCCCGACACCGAGGTGCAGGCCCTGCTGGACATGGACGAAGCCGACTTCAACGCCGATATGCGGCGGCGTTTTGCCGACCGGCTGGGCGACATGAGGCTGGAAAGTACTCGTCATGCCTATCCGCTGGTGGGCACCTATGCACACCGCTTCATCGGACAGCGGTTGGCATTGGCCGGTGATGCCGCCGTGGGCATGCATCCGGTCACCGCGCATGGCTTCAATTTCGGCCTGGCCAGCGTGCGCCGTCTCGGCGACAGTCTGCGCCAGGCACTGGCGCACGGTACCGGTCTGGCCGATCCCACGCTGCTGGCGCGCTACCAGCATCGTCACCGCCTGGGCACCTGGCCGCTGTACCAGATAACCCGTGGCATTGTCGGTCTTTACACCGATGAACGCGCCCCGGCACGGGCCATGCGTGAAGGCTTGCTGCGCCTGAGTCAACGCGTGACGCCCTTCCGCAGTGCGCTGGCGCACCTGCTGGTCGATGATGGCGAGCGCGGTCTGCTACGCCGGACTGGCGACAAAGCGCGCACAAAGCTCGGCACCTTGCTCCCGCATCCGCGTGTGATCGACTAAAGCTCGGCACCTTGCTCCCGCGTCCGCGTGTGATCGACTAGGGCCTGTCATCAAATCCCGAGCCGGCCTTCGTCGAGCACGATCACACGCCGCGTCGAGCGCACCTGTTCGATAATGAAGGCATCGTTGAGCGGCCCCAGTCAGCGCAGATCGACCACGCGCACTTTCCAGCCATGCTCGGCCTCGATACGCCGCGTGCAGGCCCATCGGCACGCCCGTTGTCAAAGGTCAGGATAAGCAGATCATCGCCCCCGCCATAGACGCGTCCCTGGCCAAGAGGCAAAACGGTTCCAGGTTCACTTGCGACCGTTCGAATCCTGTTCGGTCAGCAGATCTACAGTCGGAGCGAGAATGCTCGGGGCAGAGCAGGCGACCGCTTCGGGCCCATACGGTTGCATGCTCCGCAACAGACCGTAGCTTGGTCCAGCGTCACCACAGCTGATGAAGCGCAATGCGGTGACGCATTGCGCATGACGCATGACGCATAATTCAAGCGTTCGAAAGATCGGAGCCGGTCGGTAGCCCGATCAACCACCGTCGCGGCACATCCGCCGCGGATCGGTTTCTCAATCAACTAGGAGTGCACGGATGTACACCATTGAATTCAGCAACAAGAACACCGGCATCGCGGAACCCTGGGTGACCTTCATCCAGGCGACGAAGGTGGTGGGCAAATCCACCGAGTTGGTCGCTCCGAAGCTCGAAGCCACGGCCGTCATCGGCGGCAAGACGACGGCGCTGGTCAACGGCAAGTCCTACAGCCTGTCCGAGATCGGCAACACGCTGCAGATGGGGCCGGAAAACTGGCAAGGTCACGTATACCTGAGCGATGCGGCGCTCACACCTCCTACTTCCGGCAGCTTTCCGGTGGACATGGCCTACACGGACACCAGTGACCACGTCCGCTATCAGTATCTGGAGTTCGCGGGCTCGACTTCCACGGCCAGCGCGGACATTACCTACATCAACTGGTATTCCATCCCGCTGGAAATGCAGAGCACTACGCAGCAGGCCTCGAAGACGCGCGGCGCGCCGCGGTCCGGCGCCAGCCTGTCCGGTCTGCCGGCCACGCTGGCCGCGCTCAGCGGCGGGAATGCGGCCTCGGTGGTGAAAAACGCCGAAGGTCAGATCGTGCGCGTCATCAGCCCCAACGCGGGCAATCCGAATTGGCTGCCGCTGTATCCCAGCTTCAGGGATTATCTGAAGAGCGTGTTCATCGACTCGACCCAGCAGATTCCCATCAACAATGCCTACAGCGGCGTCGGCAAATCAACTTCACCGGACCTCAAGCCGCAGACGTTCCAGACGACCTCGGTCACCTATGCCGGTCAGACGCTCGAGATCAAGGGCACCACCAGCCTACTGGGCGACTTCACCATGCGCTCCGAAATGATCTGGCAGACGTTCAATTCGGTGATCTACCTGGCGGTGATGAACTACAGCTGGTCCTACGCCGGAAATGGGGGATCGATTCCCGGTGCGTCGGATGCCAACGGCAATACCGGCGACAACAACGTGTTCTCGGCGGTGTCGCGCGATCTGATGGCGGGTTTCGCCTATGGTTTCGTGGGCAGCGAGAAGTACGGCGCGAAGGATAGCTCGACCTGGATGCAGGCATCCGCCACGGACGTGTTCAGCAACATCCAGCCGAACCAGCCGTTCTACAACCCCTGGGCCAATGCCTTCGTTGCGAACTTCTCGGATGTCTACACCTTCCCGTTCAACGATTTCCTCAGCGGCTACGCGCCGGAGATCAATGTGGACAGTGGTGACACGTTGACGGTGACGCTTCTGGGCACAGACTGAACGCGCACGGGCATCTGAATCGAATAACCGTGTCTGAACGCCGAGGCGTGACGGCCGCTTTCGGAGCCGCCGTCACGCCCTCGGGCGATGGCTACTTCTTGCCCAGGTCGATCATCGGCAGCGTGCCCTTGCCGCCGACTACCTGCGGCATGACACCGTTCCAGTGCTTGATGCCGTAGTAGCGCACGTACTGCGGGTTGGCGCGCAGGGCGTCGCCGACGGTCTTGATGGCCTTGGCCTGGGCGTCGGCTTCGAGGATGGTCGATTGTGCCTCGCCCTTGGCCTGGGCGATGCGTGCCTGCGCTTCAGCCGTGGCCGTGACAGTCTTCTGCTGGCCTTCGTATTTCTTCTGCAAGACCGTGTTCTGCGCGCGCACGGCGTCGGCCTTGGCCTTCACCGCGGCCTCGACCGAGGCGACGAACACCTGCGAATACTTGATGCCGGTCAGCTGTACGTCGATGACCTGAATGCCGAACAGCCGACGCAGGGCTTCGGAGATCTCCGACTTCATCTTGGCACTGATCTTGGCGCGTTCGTCGGAGATGTTCAGCGTGTTGTACTGCGCGAACGCTGCCAGTGCCCGGTCACGCACGACCGGAAGAATGGTGTCGTCGATATCCACGTTGCCGGACCGACCCACGTGGTACAGCAGGTTGAGCACCGACGCGCTGGGGATCTCGTAGATCACGCTGATGCTCAGTTCGACCGACTGGTTGTCGTTGGTGTAGACCGACAGATTGTTGAGCGTGTACACGCTGCGTGAGGTCTGCAGGCGGTCGACGTCCTCCAGGAACGGCACCTTGAAGTGCAGGCCGGTATCCAGCGGCTCCTTGGTGATGACCGTGCCGCCAAGCCAGCGCACGCCGGCTTCATCGCTGGGTTTGACCACGAAGAAACTGTTGTAGAGCAGGACGACGGCGATCAGTGCGATCACGAGCTTGCCGACCGGCAATTTGTTGCCGATCCGGCTGAGTGGTTGAGACATGTGCAATGGACTCCTTTCTTGGGTCTTCAGGACGAAGACCCGCCCCCTTGAGACCAGCGCTGCGCCGGTCTCAGCCGGAAACCATATCAGGCGGTGGGAAAAACTGTATCCGCGGCTTCATTCGATGATGGCTGCCGTACGGTTTCCGGTACGTTCGTCGTAGCCGCTTGCTCAAAAAGAGCGAGAGCGAGCACGCCAATCACCGCGCGAAAATCTGGCGACGGTCGGCAAATGCCTTGAACTCCAGCGCATTGCCGCACGGGTCGAGCAGGAACATCGTGGCCTGTTCGCCGGGCAGGCCGCGGAAGCGGATGTGCGGTTCGATCACGAAGTGTGTGCCGGCGGCGCGCAGGCGGTCGGCCAGCGTTTCCCATGTGCTCATGTCCAGTACGACGCCGAAGTGCGGCACCGGGACGTCGTCGCCGTCCACGGCGTTGCGGTACGGCGTCGCCTGCTGCGGGGCGAGGTGCGCGACGATCTGGTGGCCGAAGAAATCGAAGTCGACCCAGTGGTCGGCGCTGCGGCCTTCGGGGCAGCCCAGCAGTTCGCCGTAGAACGCGCGGGCCTGTGCCAGCGAGGTCACGGGGAAGGCGAGATGGAACGGCGGCCGTTCCGCGCGCATGGCGTCGTCGTCGGATATTCCGCGGGGTGCGGGCGCGGTGCGTTCTTCAGTCATGCGTCACGCAAGGGACTTGGTCATGAAGATGCGGCTGGTGCCGGGTGGATCGCAGGGAATCTCTCCGAAGGCTTCCCAGCCGTGACGGCGGTAGAAGTCGGGGGCCTGGAAGCTGATGGTGTACAGCACGGCGGCCTTGCAGCCGCGGCGTCTGGCTTCCTCTTCGGCCATGCGCAGCATGCGGCTGCCCAGGCCCGAGCCGCGTAGAGAGGCGGGCAGGTGGAACAGGTCCACGAACAGCAGGCCGAGCGAGGTTCTTCCGCTCACGCCGCCGAGCACTTCGCCGGTGTCCGGGTCCTTGGCCAGCACGGCCAGGGGCTTGCGGTCCTCGATGTCGGTGGCGTCGATGTTGAACTGATCCAGGTGATCGGAAATCAGTGCGACATCGGTCGCGGCGGGCGCGTCGGTGAGGACCAGTTCGGGCGTGTCGGTCACGGGGTCACATCCTTGTCGATTCGTGGGGCGGTCTGTCCGCACGGAGAGGAGGCTCAGTCGGCGAACGGCCAGGGCGCGAGGAAGATCAGCCACAGCACGATCAGGATCAGCGCGTACTTGGTCAGCCGGAAGGCGCGCGGCCAGCGCTTCTTCAGCGACTTGCTGCGCTGCCCGACGCTGTGGTTGAAGGCGTACAGGCGATTGATGATGCCGGTGCTGTCGCTTTCCTCGTTGGGCGAGGCGGTGATGCGGCCCATGAAGGCGCTGACGCGACGGTTGATGGCGGCCATCACACGGGTGCGCAACGGGCGGACCACGTCGCAGAACAGGATCACACGGGTCTGATCGGTCTTGTTCTCGGCCCAGTGCACGTAGGTCTCGTCGAAGACTACGTCCTCGCCGTCGCGCCAGGCGTGGATCTGACCGTCGACGAAGATACGGCAGTCGTCGGAGTTGGGCGTGATCAGGCCCAGGTGATAGCGCAGCGAGCCGGCGAACGGGTCGCGATGCGGGTTGAGTTTGCTGCCCGGCGGCAGTAACGCGAACATCGCCGCCTTGACGTTGGGCAGGCGGTTGAGCAGTTCGACGGTCTGCGGACACAGCGCCTCGGCCGACGGCAGGGCCTCGCCGTACCACTTCAGGTAGAACCGTTTCCATCCCTGTTTGAAGAACGAGTTGAAGCTGGCGTCGTTCTTCTTCTCGGCGGCGCGGATGAAGCCCTGGTCGAACAGGTGCGCGGCCTCTTCGCGGATGGTGCGCCAGTTGTTCTTCAGCAGGTCCAGCTGCGGGAAGCCGGCGCGGTCGAGGATCGGCGTGGCCGGGACGGCGGAGAAGGCGTACATCAGCAGGTTGTACGGCGCGAAGACCGCCGAGTGATCGACCAGTTGGCGGTCGAAGCGCAGCTTCGCGCGGCCGCGCAGGTGCACGATCAGCACGCACAGCACGAAGACGGCGAGAATCAGGAAGATGATGAGACGCGGGGTCACGGGCGAGGCCTGAATTCTTGGGTATCCGCGTCCATTTTACGCACGCTGTTGGTGTGCGGATACGGGCTGCGACAGTGTGGGCGGTTCGAAGCCGTCGAGCACGCTGGCCGGGTATCGGTTGTTCACGATCGTCATTCCCGCGGAGGCGGGAACCCAGTGGCTTGCATGGAGGCGCTGGGTCCCGGCTTTCGCCGGGATGACGACCCTGAAATTTGTCGTGTTCGAGTTCGGCCTGGCCGTGCGGGTTTGTGCGTTCCTTTTTATCAGAGCGTCTCGGCCGCGAAGTCCGCCAGTCGCGAGCGTTCGCCGCGACGCAGCGTGACGTGCGCCGAATGCGGCCAGTCCTTGAAGCGGTCGACGGCGTAGGTCAGGCCCGAGGTGGTCTCGGTCAGGTACGGTGTGTCGATCTGCTCGACGTTGCCCAGGCAGACGATCTTGGTGCCGGGGCCGGCGCGCGTGATCAGCGTCTTCATCTGCTTTGAGGTCAGGTTCTGCGCCTCGTCGATGATGAGGTAGCGGTTGAGGAAGGTGCGTCCGCGCATGAAGTTCAGCGAGCGGATCTTGATGCGCGAGGCGAGCAGGTCGTTGGTCGCCGCGCGGCCCCAACTGCCGCCTTCCTCGCCGTCGGTGAGCACTTCGAGGTTGTCGGTCAGCGCGCCCATCCACGGCGTCATCTTCTCTTCCTCGGTGCCGGGCAGGAAGCCGATGTCCTCGCCGACCGAGACCGTGGCGCGGGTCATGATGATTTCGCGGTAGCGCTGCTGGTCCATCACCTGCGCCAGACCCGCGGCGAGGGTGATGAGGGTCTTGCCGGTGCCGGCATTGCCGAGCAGGGTGACGAAATCGATCTCCGGGTCCATCAGCACATTCAGCGCGAAGTTCTGTTCGCGGTTGCGCGCGGCGATGCCCCAGACGCTGTGGCTGGCGTGCGTGTGGTCGTTCATCAGCACCATGCGCACCTTGTCGTCGGCGATCTCGAACACGCGCATCTCGACGCTGTTTTCGCCGGGCAGGTACAGGCACTGGTTGGGGTGCCAGCGTTCGTCTTCGGCGGGCGCGACCTCGTACCAGGTCTGCCCCTTCTCGGTCCACGAGCGCAATTCGGGATGGCGGTCCCAGAAGTCCTCGGGCAGTTCGGTGGAACCGGTGTAGAGCAGGGCGAAATCGTCCAGTGCGCGGTCGTTCTCGTAGTCCTCCGCGTGGATGCCGGCGATGGTCGCCTTGATGCGCAGATTGATGTCCTTGGTGACCAGCGCGACGGATGCGTCCGGGTGCTGCTCGCGGACTTCCTCCACGGCGGAGAGGATCTGGTTGTCCGCCTTGCCGTGGGTGCGTTCGGAGCGATGCTGGAAGTACAGGCGGCCGACCTTGTTGTCGCGACGCAGGTTCAGGCCCTCGGGACTGCTCAGCTCCAGGCCGCCGGCGATGCCGCTGCCGTTGCCGCGTTCGATCAGTTCGTTGAGGAAACGGCTGGCCTGACGCGCGTTGCGGGCCACTTCCGAGCCGCCTTTCTTCTTCTCGTCCAGCTCCTCCAGGACGGTCATGGGAATGAACACGTCGTGTTCCTCGAAGCGGAACAGGGCGGTCGGGTCATGCAGCAGCACGTTGGTGTCCAGGGCGTAGATGCGCTTGCCTCGGGTCATGCGCGGACCTCGCTTTGGTCGGAAGACGGACAGCACGACGCCGCCCGGCCGCGGCGGCAACCGCGGCAGGCGACGAGTCGGAAAGAGCGGATAGTCACTTCGTGGGCACTTCGTCCAGCACGGCCTGAGCGTGGCCGGGTACCTTCACCTTGCGCCATTCATGTTGCAGTTTGCCCTTCGGGTCGATCAGGAAGGTGCTGCGGACGACGCCCATGTGGGTCTTGCCGTACAGCTTCTTCTCGTGGATCACGTCGAAGGCCTTGCACCAGGTCTCGTCCGGATCGGAGACCAGCGGGAAGGGCAGTTCGTGCTTGGCGGCGAAGTTGGCGTGCGACTTCACCGAATCGCGCGACACGCCGACGATTTCGGCGCCGCGGCGCTTGAACTTGCTGTACAGGTCGCGGAAGTCCTTGGATTCGTTGGTGCAACCGGGGGTGTTGTCGCGCGGATAGAAGTACACCACCACCCACTTGCCGCGAAGGTCCTTCAGCGACAGCGTGCCGCCGTCGCCGGTGGGGCCTTCGAGTGCGGGGGCGGTCTTGCCGACTTCGATCATTGCGTGCTCCTTGATACGGCGTGGAAGGTCAGAATTTCACCGGGTCCATGATGGCATCGAGGTTGAGGCGGTCGCACAGTTCCAGGAAGTCGTCGCGCAGGGTCGCGATGTGGCTGTCGGCGGGAATGCCGATGGTGATCTGCGCCTGGAACATGCCGGCGCCGGTCTGCATGGCCTGGTAGCGCATCGAGGTCAGCTGCTCGATGCTGATGCCGTTGCGGGTGAAGAACTCGATCACGTCGGCCAGCACGCCGCTGCGGTCGGCGGCGATCACCTCGACCAGGTACGGCAGCAGGTGCGTCTGCGCGGCGCGCGCCTGGGTGCGGTAGTGCACCAGGTGCAGGTCGCGGTCCTCGCGGGCCAGCTTGTCGAGCGTCGTTTCCAGCTTGGCCACGGCGTCCCAGCTACCCTGCGCCAGCAGGATCACGCAGACGTCGCTGCCGAGCGTGGACACGCGCGTGTCGGCCAGATTGCATCCGGCGTCGGCGATGCGACGGACGAGGGGCATCAAGGGCGAGCGAGAGGCCGGCGAAAGCGTCTGCACGAGCAGTTGGTTGTCGCCCCCGGGGCGCTGCGTGATGCTGCGGTTCAAGACCATGGACACCTGAGTCAGCGGGCGCGGCCCGACGGCCGCGCACGGTTCGAGCTTACTTGCCCGCAACCGGAACCCGCAAGTAACATCGCCGACATTCCTTCTCAAGGTTCGCGTGTTGAAACTCAGTGGAAGCATTTGCGCCCTGGCGACGCCTTTTCGCGCCGGCGGCGAACTCGATATCGAAGCCTTCGAACGCTTGATCGAACAGCAGATCGAGGGCGGTACCCAGGCGCTCGTGGTGGCCGGCTCGACCGGCGAGGCGCACTTTCTCGAAGCCGATGAATACGATCGCCTGCTGACGTGCGCCGTGGCGCGCGTGAACGGCCGTGTGCCGGTCATCGCCGGCACCGGTGAGGCCGGAACGACGAAAACCGTTCGTCTGACTCGGCATGCGGCGGATCTGGGCGCGGATGCGGCACTGGTGGTCACACCGTACTACGTGCGTCCGACTCAGCAGGGTCTGATCCGGCATTTCAACGAAGTGGCCGATCAGGGCGGTCTGCCGGTGATCCTGTACAACGTGCCCACGCGCACGGCCTGCGACATGCTGCCGGACACGGTCGCGGCGCTGCGCGGTCACGAGCGTATCGTCGGCATCAAGGAAGCGCGCGCGGATGTCGCCCGCATTCATGCGATGGCGGAACTTGCCGGCGAGGATTTCGTCTATCTGTCCGGGGATGACGGCAGCGCCGTCGAGGCCATGCTGGCGGGCGCCGCCGGCACGATCTCGGTGGTGGTGAACCTGATTCCCGAGGCCTTCCGCTCCCTGTGCGATGCGGCGACCGATGGCGATCACGCACTGGCCCGCGAGCGGGCGCAGGCCATTCAGCCGCTGCTGCAGGCGCTGGATTGCGCGCCCAACCCGATTCCGGTCAAGGCGGGGCTGGCCACGCTGGGGCTGGGTGACGGCAGCCTGCGTCTTCCATTGCATGCGCTGGAAGATGACTCGGACCGCAAGGCCATACGCGATACACTGGCCCGTCTGACGCCTGCGGCGTTGGCGGACTGACACGACTTTCAACGGATATCCACATGAAGAAGATCCTCGTCGCCCTCGTGCTGAGCACCGTGATGCTTTCCGGTTGCGGCATGTTCCGTTCCAGCAAGGCATGGGAGAAAGCCAAGCAGGAGAACCCGCTCGAGATTCCGCCCAACATGGATCGGCCCAACGTCAGCGATGCGCTGACCATCCCGACCGTGAACGCCCAGCACGAGCAGGCCGCCGCGACGACGGTCAGCCCGAATTCGCTGCATCTGCCCAACGATGTCGACAGCGCCTACAAGCGCGTCGGCCTGGCGCTGGGCAACGGCGACATCGGCGCCATTGCCAGCCAGAGCGATGCCGAACATACCTATCAGGTGAAGATGGCGCCGAAGATGGAGCTGGGCTCGAAGCAGGGCTTCCTGCAGCGCCACTTCAGCAACACTCAGGACGCGCCTGGTTCGTCCGGATCGTCCACGTCGGGCGACAAGGCTGCGCCGACCGTCATGGTCCAGGTCAAGCCGGCCGCGGACGGTGGGAGCATCGTCAGCGCCACGGGCGATCCGCAGCAGGTCGGTCGTCTGATCGGCGCGCTGCGAGCGCGGCTGGGCGGCTGAGATCATTCGTCCGGATACGAAAACGCCGCCCATCGGGCGGCGTTTTGATTTTCGTCGCGGGGCCGGCGATCGTGCTGCTGCCGGATCAGCGCTCCAGCAGCGGAAGTTTGTTGGGCTTGTTCTCCCACTCGGCCGCGTCGGCCGGAGCATCCTTGCGTTCGGTGATGACCGGCCAGGTCTTGCACAGCTCGGCGTTGAGCTCGGTGAACGCCTCCTGTCCCGCCGGCACGTCGTCCTCGGGATAGATGGCGTTGACGGGGCACTCCGGCTCGCACAGGGTGCAGTCGATGCATTCGTCGGGGTTGATGGCCAGGAAGTTCGGGCCTTCGTGGAAGGCGTCGACCGGACAGACTTCGACGCAGTCGGTGTACTTGCACTTGATGCAGTTGTCGACAACGACGAAGGTCATGAAGTTTGCCCCGGTGATGCAGATGGTAACGACGCTTCTCAAGGAGCGCGTCCAGGGATGGACGCTTCCAGAGTCGCATCCATTGCGCGCATCCTGAAACTGGCCGCAAGAGGCTTTCAGCGGCGATCAGGGATGATCGCAAAAGTTAAGTGGCGCTCCCTACGAGACTCGAACTCGTGTTTTCGCCTTGAGAGGGCGACGTCCTAGACCGCTAGACGAAGGGAGCGCTGTAGCGCGAGGCGCGGTAGTATAACGGAAATATGCCGCCGGGCAATGCCTGATTTGCGGCCAACGAGGAAACCGACCGCTTGAACCAAGAAAAACCGAACCTTTCCGCGCACCCCACGCGCATCATACCCCGTGACCAGCACAGTGTTTCACGGCGCAACATCAGCAAGGCGGCGCTGAAGGTGCTGTATCGCCTGCACGAGTCGGGCTACCGCGCCCTGCTGGTCGGCGGCGCCGTGCGCGATCTGCTGCTTGATGTGCAGCCGAAGGATTTCGACATCGCCACGGATGCCACGCCCGAGGAAGTGCGCAAGCTGTTCCGCAACTGCCGCCTGATCGGCCGACGCTTCCGGCTGGCGCATGTCGTGTTCGGCCGCGAGATCATCGAGGTGGCCACGTTCCGCGGCAGCGGCGAATCCGGCGATGGCGATAGCGACGGCGACCGACACATCGTCGACGGCCGCATCGTGCGCGACAATATCTGGGGGTCCATCGAGGAGGACGCGCTGCGCCGCGACTTCCGCGTCAACGCGATGTACTACGACATTGCCGATTTCAGCGTGCGCGACGACGTGGGCGGCATGCAGGACCTGCACGACCGCGTGCTGCACCTGATCGGCGATCCGGAGACCCGCTATCGCGAGGACCCGGTGCGCATGCTGCGCGCGGCGCGGCTGGCGGCGAAGCTGGACTTCGACATCGACCCGTCCGCTTCGGCGCCGTTCGCCGAGCTGGCGCCGCTGCTGCAGGACGCCGCGCCAGCGCGACTGTTCGACGAGTCGCTGAAGCTGTTCATGGCCGGCTACGCGCTGAAGAGCTTCCGCATGCTGCGCCGTCACGGTCTGCTGGCGCCGCTGTTCCCGGCCACGGCGCGCGCGCTGGATGCGGGCGATGAAAGCCTGCTGGCTATGATCGAGCAGGGCATGGCCAACACCGATGCGCGCATCGCCGAGGGCAAGCCAGTGACGCCCGCGTTCCTTTTCGCCGTGTTGCTGTGGGGTGATGTGCGCGACCAGGCGCAGGCGTTGATCGACGACGGCACGTCGCCGGCGCTGGCCTGGCAGCGGGCGGCGCATCGCGTGCTCGCGAACCAGACGCAGCACGTGGCGATCCCGCGTCGCTTCACGCACGTGATGGAAGACATCTGGATCTTGCAGTCGCGGTTCGGTCAGCGCACCCGCAAGCGTGTGTTCCGGCTGCTGGAGCATCCACGTTTTCGCGCTGCCTACGATTTTCTGCTGCTGCGCGCGGGCGAATCCGAGGAGCTGCGCGAACAGGGGCAATGGTGGACCGAGGCCCAGGAACTGCCTGCCGAGCAACTGGCCGAGCAACTGGGGCCGTCGTCGCGCGGCAGCAAGAGCGCCGGCAGTGGCACGCGCAAGCGTCGCCGTCGCCGCGGTGGGCGCAAGAAGGCCGGTGGCGGCGATCAGGCGGATTGACGATGCGTGCATACGTGGCCCTGGGCAGCAATCAGGGCGATCCGCAGGCGCGTGTGCTCGCCGCCTTCGACGCGCTGCATGCGCTGCCGCAGACGACGATGCAGCGGCGTTCGTCGCTGTATCGGACGCCGCCCTGGGGCGTGACCGACCAGCCGGACTTCATCAACGCGGTCGCCGAACTGGAGACCGCGTTGCCGCCGCAGGCGTTGATGCAGGCCCTGCTCGAAGTCGAGCTCCTGGCCGGGCGCACCCGAGAGGGGCGGCGCTGGGGGCCGCGCACGCTGGATCTGGATCTGCTGGTCTACGGTGAGCGCGAGATCGACGAGCCGCACCTGACGGTGCCGCATCCACGCATCGCCGAACGCGCCTTCGTACTGCTGCCGCTGTCCGAACTCGCGTCTGCGCTGCATATTCCAGGACGGGGCCGGGTGGACGCACTGTTGGAAAAAGTCGACGCCAGTGCTTGCAAGCGACTGGCGTCGCCCACATGACTGCGGGGCCGGCCGTCTTCACGGTTCGCGCCGCGCGCGCTTGAGCGCTGGACGGCGCACCCCCGATAATCGAACTCTTTGCGCGAGAACACCTCACGTGTACACCGAAAACGCCCATGCCGACCGCAAGCCCGTGACCGTGCCCGGTCTGCGTGCGATGAAGAACGAAGGCCGCAAGATCGTCATGCTGACCGCGTACGACGCGAGTTTCGCGACCTGCGCGGACATGGCTGGCGTCGATGTGGTGCTGGTTGGTGATTCGCTGGGCATGGTGGTGCAGGGACATGCCAGCACGCTGCCGGTGACGCTGGATCAGGCGGTCTATCACAGCACGCTGGTCTCGCGCGGGCTGTCCAAGGCGCTGCTGGTGGCGGATCTGCCGTTCATGGCCGATCGCGATCCCGCGTTCGCGCTGGAGGCCGCACGCCGCTTGATGGCCGAAGGCGGCGCGGCGATGGTCAAGCTGGAGGGCGCCGGGCACATCTGCGGCGTGATCGAGGCGCTGGTCGAACGCAACGTCCCCGTGTGTGCGCATCTGGGTCTGACGCCGCAGTCGGTGCATCGCCTAGGCGGCTATCGTGTGCAGGGGCGCGAGGAAGCCGTCGCCGAACAGATTCTGGCCGATGCGCATGCCGTGGCCGCCGCCGGCGCGCAGTTGCTGGTGCTGGAGGCCGTGCCGGCCGCGCTCGCTGCACGCATCACCGAAGAACTGGACATTCCGACCATCGGCATCGGTGCCGGTGCGGACACCGATGGGCAGGTGCTGGTGGTGTACGACATGCTCGGGATCACGCCCGGCAAACGGCCCAAGTTCAGCAAGGATTTCCTGGCTGGTCGCGGCTCCGTGGTCGAAGCCATGGCTGCCTACGCTGCCGATGTGCGCGAGGGAAGCTTCCCCGCGGCCGAACATCAGTACTGAGCGAGCGCGACGCCAAGCATGCAGACCGTGACCGAAATCCAGGCCCTGCGCGCCGTCGTGCGCGGCTGGCGCGAGAGCGGCCAGGCCGTGGGCCTGGTGCCCACCATGGGCAATCTCCATGCGGGCCACTATTCGCTCCTGAAGCAGGCGCGCGCGCGTTGCGATCGCGTGGTCGCCAGTGTGTTCGTCAACCCGACCCAGTTCGGGCCGGGCGAGGACTTCGAGCGCTACCCGCGCACGCTGGCGCAGGATCAGGCCGGACTGGCCGATCACGACTGCGATGTGGTGTTCGCGCCCAGCGTGGAAACCATGTACCCGTTCGGGCCGGAACAGTCCGTGCGCGTGCAGGTGCCGCGTCTGACCGAGTCGCTGGAGGGCGCGCATCGTCCTGGGCACTTCGACGGCATGGCCACCGTGGTCTGCAAGTTGTTCAACCTGGTGCAGCCGGATGTCGCGGTGTTCGGACAGAAGGATTTCCAGCAGTTGCGCGTGATCGAGCGCTTCGTGCGCGATCTCGGCCTGCCGGTGACCGTCCTGGCCGCGCCGATCGTGCGCGAGGCGGATGGCCTGGCGATGAGTTCGCGCAATCAGTACCTGTCTCCCGAGGAACGCAAGCGTGCGACAGGCATCCATCGCACCCTGCTGGCGATGAAAACCGCGCACGAGGCGGGACGCGCGCCGCAGGAAATCGAGCTGGAGGCCGTCGCACAGCTTCGCGAACTGGGCTTCGAACCCGACTATGCGGCGGTCCGGCGCAGCGTCGATCTGGGCGAGCCGGGTGTCGAACCGGGCGAGGAACGCATCGCGCTGATCGCCGCCCGGCTGGGCGCGACCCGACTGATCGACAACCTGCTGCTGAACTAGTCCGGCACGCGGATACAGCAGCGAACGCGCCCAGCCGCTATAATTTCCCCTTTCACCCACATCGCATCCGTCGAGGCGACGCCATGCATTTGAACATGCTCAAGGCCAAGATCCACCGCGCCACCGTCACGCACGCGGAGCTGCACTACGAAGGTTCGATCGCCATCGACGGCGATCTGCTGGATGCGTCCGGCATCCGTGAGTACGAGCAGATCCACGCCTGGAACATCAACAGCGGGCAGCGCTTCACGACCTACGCCCTGCGTGCCGAAGAAGGCTCCGGGATCATCTCGGTCAACGGCAGCGCCGCGCGCAGCGCGCAGGCGGGCGATCTGATCATCATCGCCGCGTTCGTGACCCTGGACGAGGCCGAGCTGGCCGACTACAAGCCGCAGCTGGTCTACGTCGACGCCGACAACCGCATCAGCCATACCAACACGTCGATTCCGAAGCAGGCGGCCTGACCGGCACTCCGTTGCCCATGCGCGGGGGCGACAAAAAACTTGCAATTCCCCGCGTGGCGCCGTGTACTGAACTCGACGCCCGTTGGATGAGTGCATCCGCGCATGCCCGGAACCCGCTTCGTACAGACCTGGCAGCAAGCTGCTCGTGAACTGGAGTTGCACGTCACGCCGTGGCGCGTGGTGCTGCTTCCTTCGGCGAAGTGTCTGGTCGCGGATCTGTGGGTCGAAGGCTTCGGCTCGCCGCGCGGCATGCTGTTGTTCGGGCAGTCCGGACAGATCGGGGACTACGGTGAGGAGCTGATGCGCGAGGCCTGGGCCTACACCGTGCTCGGATTTGAGCGCGACGTTGCCGAAAGCCATGAAGCGATCATGCAACGGCTGCGCACCTGGGGCTGGTACGGCGCGCCCGAGGGCATGCCGGGCTGGCTGATCGGCGCCTGATTCATCCGGCCGTTCCGGCACACCCCGCTTTCTTGTCCTGTTCGCGCAGCGCCCAGGCGACATGCTCGCGCACCAGCGCGGACGGATGGTCGGCGCGCGCCTTCAGCGCATCGACCACGGCGGGTGAGGGTGCGGCGTTGCCCAGCGCCACGGCGATGTTGCGCAGCCAGCCCTCGTAGCCGGTGCGACGAATCGCCATGCCCTGTGTGCGCAGCAGGAACGTGTCCTCGTCCCAGGCGAATAGCTCGGTCAGCTTCGCGCCGTCCAGCCCGTGTCTTGGCGCGAAATCCGGCTCCGTGGCCTGCTGCGCGAACTTGTTCCACGGGCACACCAGCTGGCAGTCGTCACAACCGAAGATGCGGTTGCCCATCGGCGCGCGCAGTGGTTCGGGAATCGATCCCTTCAGTTCGATGGTCAGGTAGGAGATGCAGCGGCGCGCGTCCAGCCGGTAGGGTGCGACGATGGCCTGGGTCGGGCAGATGTCGATGCAGCGCCGGCAGGAGCCGCAGTGCGCGCTGGCCGGTTCGTCCAGCGGCAGGGGCAGGTCGGTGAACAGTTCGCCGAGCAGGAACCAGGAGCTGGCGTCGCGGCTGAGCAGCAGCGTGTGCTTGCCGATCCAGCCGAGGCCGGCGTTGCGCGCCAGCGCTTTTTCCAGCACGGGGGCGGAATCGACGAAGGCGCGGTAGCCGAACGGTCCGACGACGCCAGCGATGCGGTCGGCCAGCTTCTGCAGGCGGTTGCGCATCAGCTTGTGGTAGTCGCGGCCCAGCGCGTAGCGCGCCACGTAGCCGAGAGCGGGATCTTCGATCACGCTCCAGGCGCCGCGCACGCCGGGCGGCATGTAGTCCATGCGCACGCAGATCACGCGCCGCGTGCCCGGTTCCAGCTCCTCGGGACGGCTGCGCTTGCGGCCGTGCCTGCGCATGTAGGCCATCTCGCCGTGCATGCCCTGGTCGAGCCAGTCTTCCAGGTGGGATTCGTCCTCACGCAAAGATGTGCCGGTGACGCCGAGCGCGCTGAATCCGAGTTCCTTCGCCCAGCCGCGGATGTCGGCGATGAGGGCGTGCGGATCGATGTGGTCGGGCAGGGCGGACATGGTGGCATTGTAGTGGTTCGCGTCGCTACGGACTGCCGCGCGGGCGCCATCGTTGCTACGCTTCGCGCATGATCCGACGCTTTCTTCCGGCATGAAGCTCCTCATGCAACGCGCGCTGTTCACGGCAGCACAGGTGCGTGCGCAGGATCGGCACGCCATCGAGGAACTCGGCGTGCCCGGGTTCACCCTGATGACGCGCGCGGCCCATGCCGCGCTCGGTGTCCTGCGCACGCGCTGGCCGCAGGCGCGGTCGTTGCTGCTGCTGTGCGGGCCGGGCAACAACGGTGGCGATGCGTTCCTGCTTGGCGCGTTGGCCCTGCAGGCCGGTCTCCGCGCTCATGCGTTGGCGTTGAGTGCGACTTCAGAGGGCGATGCGCTGCGCGCGAGGCAGGCTTACGAAGAGGCCGGCGGGGCATGCGGGAGCGCGGACGATGCGCCGGATCTGAGCGCGTTCGACGTGATCGTGGATGGCCTGTTCGGCACCGGACTCAGCCGTGCGCCGGAGGGCGCGGCTGCCCGGCTCATCGAGCAGGTCAACGCCAGCGGTCGTCCGTTGCTGGCTCTGGATCTTCCTTCGGGTCTGGACGCGGATACCGGCGTTGCGCGCGAACCTTGCGTGCGCGCTGCGGCCACGGTCACGTTCGTGGCGCACAAGCGGGGTCTGTTCACGGCCGACGCCGGCGATTGCTGCGGCGCGCTGCACCTGGATCGCCTCGAACTGCCGCCACCCGGTTTTCAGTCGCCTGACGCTGAACTGCTACACGCACACGGTCTGCCACCGCGCCGTCGCAACAGCCACAAGGGCGCGAATGGTCACGTGCTGGCGCTGGGCGGCGACGCCGGCATGGGCGGTGCGATCCGGCTGTGCGCCGAGGCCGCGCTGCGTGCGGGCGCCGGCCTGGTCAGCGTGGCGACGCGGGCCGCGCACATCGGCGGGTTGAACGCTGCGCGGCCCGAATTGATGGCGCACGCCGTCGAGGCGCAGGCCGATCTGGAACCCCTGATACGGCAGGCCAGCGTGCTGGCCATCGGCCCCGGCCTGGGGCAGGACGACTGGGGGCGTGCTCTGTGGCAGTCGGCGCGAACCCGCGAGCTTCCGTGCGTGATCGATGCCGACGCCCTGAATCTACTGGCGGCCCAGCGTGTCGAGTTGCCCGAGCATGCCGTACTCACGCCGCACCCGGGCGAGGCCGCGCGTTTGCTGCAGACCGACACGGCAAGCATTCAGGCCGACCGCTTCGCGGCGGCGCGCGCCCTCGCCGAGCGCTACGGTGCCGTTGTGGTGCTGAAGGGCAGCGGCAGCCTGATCGCCGCACCCGACGGTCACGTGGCCGTCTGTCCCTGGGGCAATCCGGGCATGGCCGCCGGCGGCATGGGCGACGTGCTGACCGGCGTCATCGCGGCGCTGCTGGCGCAGGGCCTCTCGCCCTGGGAAGCGGCCGGACTCGGCGTCGGCCTGCATGCACGCGCCGGGGACCACGCCGCGGCGGCCCACGGCGAGCGCGGTCTGCTGGCGTCCGATCTTTTCCTTCCCTTGCGCGAGTTGCTCAATGCCGACCCGAACTGAATCGCCGTCTCTGCTGTTGGCCGACCCGGAAGCCACCGAGACGCTCGGACGACAGCTGGCGGCCGCCTCTGGCGCGGACGGTCTGGTGATCTACCTGTACGGTGACCTGGGTGCCGGCAAGACCTCGCTGGCGCGCGCCTGGCTCTCGGCGCTGGGCGCTGGCGACCGCATCAAGAGTCCGACCTACAGCCTGATCGAACCGTACACGCTGGACGACGGGCGTCCGGCCTGGCACCTGGATCTGTACCGCATCGCCGATCCCGGCGAACTGGAATGGCTGGGCCTGGATGCGCTGGCCGATCCGCGCGCCGTGATCCTGATCGAATGGCCGCAGCGGGGGGCGGGCGCGCTGCCGGCCGCGGATCTTTCCTTGCATCTGGAGCATGCCGATACCGCCCGGCGATTGCGCATGGAGCCGTCGAGCGCGCGGGGTGAACGCCTGATCGAATCGTTAACCTTTTGAATAGAAAGAAATAATGTCGAATTTTTGGGGCTCTTTCGGTCGCGACTGGAACGAAGGTAAGTTCTGACAAAGGTCGTGCAGGTCGCGGATTCAAAAGGGAAAAGGTCTTGCTTCGCGAAAGAAATTGGGGTATCACACCCACCATGCGCGAACTCTGCCGGCCACTGCTTGTTTTTCTGCTCGCCGTTGCGGCGACGGTCGCCCTGTGTCCGGCGTATGCGGCGTCGTCGACGCAGGTGCGTGCCGTACGCATGTCGACGAGCGACCAGCACACTCGTGCGGTGTTCGATCTGTCCGGTCCGGTGGATTACAAGCTGTTCCAGCTGAAGAACCCGGATCGCGTCGTGCTGGACTTCAGTCGCGCCCATCTGGCGAAGGGATTCCAATCGCCGGACGGCGGCGGATTGCTGAAGGACGTCCGTACGGGCAAGCACGGTCGGCACGGCGTGCGCGTGGTGCTGGACATGAAGGCCGGCGTGCGGCCCAAGAGTTTCCTGCTCGATCCGTCCGGCGGCAACGGCTACCGGCTGGTGCTGGACATGTACCCGTCGTCCGACGCCGGGCGCGCCATCGTGCGCCGCACCGCGCCGGTCAGCCAGCGCAAGGTACTGGTCGCGATCGACCCCGGTCACGGCGGCAAGGATTCCGGCGCGCACGGTCCGGGCGGTCTGGAAGAGAAGACCGTCACGCTGGCCATCGCCAAGCGGTTGGCCGCGCTGGTCGACAAGCAGCCGGGCATGCAGGCCATCCTGACCCGTGATGACGACACCTACATTCCGCTGGAGCGCCGTTTCGAGATCGCGCGCCAGCACAAGGCCGACCTGTTCGTCTCGATCCACGCCAACTCCTGCCCGAACCACTGCTCGGCGCGCGGCGCCTCGGTCTGGGTGCTGTCCACGCACGGCAAGGAAAGCGAGGCAGGCAAGTGGCTGGCGCGCAGCGAGAACGCGTCCGACCTGGTCGGCGGCGTGTCGCTGGACAATCGCAGCCACACGCTGGCCGCGGTGCTGCTGGATCTCTCCCAGGGTGCCAGCATGCAGGCCAGCAAGCAGGTCGGGCACGATGTGCTCGGCGCGCTGAAGGGCATCATTCCGCTGTACAAGCCGCGGGTGCAGCACGCCAACTTCGTGGTGCTGCGTTCGCCGGACGTGCCGTCGATCCTGGTCGAGACCGCCTTCATCAGCAATCGTCACGACGAGCGTCTGCTGCGCTCGCCGAGATATCGCCAGA
This sequence comes from Oleiagrimonas citrea, assembly GCF_012395255.1. Taxonomy (GTDB): domain Bacteria; phylum Pseudomonadota; class Gammaproteobacteria; order Xanthomonadales; family Rhodanobacteraceae; genus Oleiagrimonas; species Oleiagrimonas citrea. Next base: position 549,509 of record NZ_JAAZQD010000001.1, on the reverse strand, counting down.
AGATGGCGCGCGCGATCCTGAAAGGCGTCGAGCACTACTTCACCACCACGCCGCCGCAAGGCACCTGGTTCGCTGCACAGTGGGCGAAGAAACACGGCGTGAAGATCGCCTCGACCGAAGCAGCGTCTTCGTCCTCGGGTGTGGCGAGTGCCGACTCCGGCGTGCAGGACCTGCACAAGGTCAGCAACGGCGAGACGCTGTCGGGCATCGCGCATCAGTACGGCGTCAGCATGGATGCCATCAAGAACGCCAACAACATGGACTCGAACATGGTTCGCGCCGGCAGCATGCTGGCGATTCCGACCGGCTGATCCCCGCCGGTCACGGAGTTCGCGCTGGTATCCTTGGCGACTCGTAGCCGCGAGTCCGTCATGTCCGATATCTGTCCGCTTCCACCCGAACTCATCAACCAGATTGCTGCCGGCGAGGTCATCGAGCGGCCGGCATCGGTGGTCAAGGAGCTGGTCGAGAACAGCCTCGATGCCGGCGCGCGCCGCATCGAAGTGGAGATCGAGGCCGGTGGCGCACGGCGCATCTGCGTGCGCGACGACGGCGGCGGCATCGCCCCGGAGCAGCTGCCGCTGGCGGTGGCCTCGCACGCGACCAGCAAGATCGGCAGCTTCGACGATCTCGAGCACGTCGCCACCATGGGGTTCCGTGGCGAGGCGCTGGCCTCGATCGCCTCGGTGTCGCGCTTCACGCTGACTTCGCGGCCGCGCGACGCCGAAGCCGCGTTCCGTGTCGAGGTCGACGGCGGCGCGATCGGCGACTCGCGCCCCGCACCGCATCCGCCGGGCAGCAGCGTCGACGTGCGAGACCTGTTCTACAACGTGCCGGCGCGTCGCAAGTTCCTGCGTACCGAGCGTACCGAGTTCGGCCGCATCGACGAACTGCTGAAGACCCTGTCGCTGGTGCACGAGGACGTCGAATTCCGCCTCAGCCACAACGGCCGGCAAGTGCGCATGCTGCGTCCGGCGAACGACGAGCGCGCGGCGCTGGCGCGGGTGGGCGAAGTGCTGGGCGAGGGCTTCACCGAGGCCAGTCTGCGCATCGATCATCAGGCGGCGGGCATGCGCTTGTCCGGCTGGGTCGGTCTGCCCACGGCGGCGCGCAGCCAGGCCGATCAGCAGTATTTCTACGTCAACGGCCGCATGGTGCGCGACAAGGTGGTCGCGCATGCCGTGCGCCAGGCCTATGCGGACGTGCTGTTCCACGGCCGTCATCCGGCGTTCGTGCTGTTTCTGGAACTGGACCCGGCCGGCGTCGACGTCAACGTGCATCCGGCCAAGAGCGAGGTGCGCTTTCGCGAGCAGCGGCTGGTGCACGATTTCCTGTTCCGTACGCTGCACGAGGCGCTGTCGGAGACGCGCGCGGGCAGTATCACTTCGCAGCCGGTCGCCCCGCTGGCCGGAACGCAGTCCTCGCCCGAAGGCACGGCTCCTGCCGCCTCGCCCGCGATGTTCGGTGGAGGTGGTGGCGGGTCGCACAATGGCGGTGTCTGGCGCAGTCAGGCCGGTCTGTCGCTGGGCGTGCGCGATGCGCCGCTGGCCGACTATCAGGCGCTGGTCGGCGACGCGCCGCAGCGCGGTCTGCCGGAGTCGGCGGACGAGGCGGACATTCCGCCGCTCGGCTACGCGCTGGCGCAGCTCAAGAGCATCTTCGTGCTGGCCGAGAACGCGCACGGGCTGGTGCTGGTCGATATGCACGCCGCGCACGAGCGCATCACCTACGAGCGCATGAAGAACGCGCGCAGCGGTAGCGGTCTGCGCACGCAGATGCTGCTGGTGCCGCTGGCGTTGGCGGTCTCCGCGCGCGAGGCCGAGGCGGCCGAGGAGCACGCCGAAGCGCTGGCCGGCTGGGGGCTGGAACTCTCCCGCAGCGGCCCGAACCAGATCACCGTGCGCCGCATTCCCGCGCTGCTGGAAGGTGCGGACGTGGCCCAGCTGAGCCGCGACGTACTCGGCGAACTGGCCCAGCACGGCAGCTCCCGCCGTCTGGAAGAGCTGGAGAACGAGCTGCTGTCGACCATGGCCTGCCACGGTTCCGTGCGCGCCGGTCGCCGCCTGACCGTGGCCGAGATGAACGCGCTGCTGCGCGACATGGAGGCCACCGAGCGTTCCGGCCAGTGCAACCACGGACGCCCGACCTGGGTGCAGCTCGGCATGCACGAACTGGACCGTCTGTTCAACCGTGGCCGCTGAGTCGGCGGTCGGCATTCAAGGGTTTCGCGAAAGGCATCGCGTCGTGTATACGAAAGAGGGCGGGAATGCTTTTCGGCATGTTGACAATAAGCTCATGACGTACATTTCGTATACGTCCCATGCGCCGTCGGGCACCCTGCGACGGAGTCCATTTTTCGGAAGTCGTTCTCGGAGATCGTCCATGTTTCGCGCCAGCCCGCTTCTCGCTGTCTTCCTCATCGCTCTTTCCGGAGTCGCCACCGTGCAAGCCGCCGACGTCTCGTCCTACACCCAGCAGATCGAACACTGGCGCACGCAGCGCGTGGAGCGGCTGACTGCACCGTACGGCTGGCTCAGCCTGATCGGACTGCCGTGGCTGGAGCAGGGCGCCAATACAGTTGGCAGCGCCAAGGACAACGCCATTGTCATCGATACGGCGCCTGCGCATCTGGGTACGGTGGACTGGCGCAAGGACGGCACGGTGACGATCGAGCTGGCGCCGGACGCGCACGCCACCATCGACGGCAAGCACGAACGCCGCGCCACGCTGCTGGACGACAGCCACGACAAGCCGACCGTCGTGCGTTTCGGCACCACCGAGTTCTACCTGATCGCGCGCAACGGCCGGAAGGGTCTTCGCGTGAAGGACAGCGAATCGCCCACGCGCACGCATTTCGCCGGCATCGATCATTTCCCGGTCGACCCGTCGCTGCGCATCGTGGCCAAGTGGGTGCCGTACACCAAACCGCACACGCTGAAGATGGGCAACGAGATCGGCGCGGTGGATACCTTTCCGGTGCCGGGCAAGGCCGAATTCACTTACCAGGGTCACGATTACACGTTGTATCCGGTGATCGAAGTGCCGGGCGACAGCCAGTACTTCCTGGTCTTCGCCGACGCCACCAGCGGCAAGGAGACCTACGGCGCGGCGCGCTTCCTGTACATCGACAAGCCGAAGGACGGCCATGTCGTGATCGACTTCAACAAGGCCTACAACCCGCCGTGCGCCTTCACGCCGTACGCCACCTGTCCGCTGGCGCCGCCGGAGAACCGGCTCGGTTTCCGCGTCACGGCCGGCGAGAAGGTCTACAAGGGCGGCGAGGGCTGAGCCGCCGCGCGCCGTCGCCGTGAATAAGGGCGCCGACCGCATTCTCGACCTGTACCAGCGCCACGCGGCGGCCTGGCAAAGCGACCGTCTGCGCACGCATTTCGACGAGCGTAGCTGGATGGATCGCTTCCTGGAGATGGTGCCGGTGTCGGGCGAGGTGCTCGACCTGGGCTGCGGTTGCGGCGAGCCGGTGGCGGCGTATCTGGTCGAGCAGGGCCGCGCCGTGACCGGCGTGGATGGCGCGGCGATGGTCGCGTTGAGCCGAGCGCGCTTGCCGACGCAGACCTGGGTGCAGGCCGACATGCGCGGCCTGGATCTCGCGCGCCGCTTCGATGGCGTGCTGGCCTGGAACAGCTTCTTTCATCTCGCGCACGACGATCAGCGCGCCATGTTCGCGGTGTTCGCCCGCCATGCCGCGCCCGGTGCGCCGCTGATGTTCACCAGCGGCACAGAGCACGGTGTGGCGATGGGAACGTTCCGTGGCGAGCCGCTGTACCACGCCAGCCTGGATACCGAGGCCTACCGCGCGCTGCTGCATGAGCACGGCTTCGAGGTGGTGGATCATTGCCCCGAAGATACTTCGTGCGGCGGACTGACGATTTGGCTCGCGCGCCGGTTGGATGCCCTGGAAACCTGACGCGGCGCGCGATGCCGTCGGTGATGTTCAGCGGCCCTTGAATGCGGGCTTGCGGCGTTCCAGGAAGGCGCTGGTGCCTTCGCGCATGTCTTCGGTGGCGAAGCACAGCGCGAAGCCCTGGCTTTCGTAGTCCAGCCCCTGTTCGATGGCGCACTCGCCGCCGCTGAGCACGGCGTCGAGGATGCCCGCCGCGGCGCGCGGCGCGCTCGCGGCCAGCTGCTCGGCGAGGTCCTTCACGACGTCGTCCAGTTGTTCCGGTTCGACCACGTCGGTCACCACGCCCAGGGCATGTGCGCGGGCGGCGTCGATCTGCTTGCCCGTCAGGCACAGTTCCAGCGCCGCGCCGCGTCCGGCCAGGCGCAGCAGGCGCTGCGTGCCACCGAAGCCCGGAATCAGGCCGAGATTGATCTCCGGCTGGCCGAACTTCGCCTTGGCGGAGGCGATGCGCAGATGGCAGGCCATCGCCAGTTCCATGCCGCCGCCCAGCGCGTAGCCGGGAATGCGCGCGATGACGGGCTTGCCGAGACGTTCGATGGTCAGCATCAAGGCCTGGCCGACGCGGGAGAATGACAGCGCCTGGGTCGGCGTGTAGGTGTTCATCTCGGCGATGTCGGCGCCAGCCACGAAGGCCTTGTCGCCGGCGCCAGTCAGCACAACCGCGCGGATGCTGCTGTCGTGCGCGGCCTGGCTGAAGGCCAGGGTCAGCTCGTTCAGCGTGTCGAGATTGAGCGCGTTGAGCTTGTCGGGACGGTTGACCGTGATGGTGCGGACGGCGCCGTCGTCGCGGGTGAGCAGGTTGCGGTAGGCCATGGGTGGACTCCGTGGAGAAAAGGCGCATGGTACCAGTGGGGAACCATCCGCCCGCCATGGTGATCTGAACAGAGAGTCGTTGTCCTGCGCATGCGGGTGGCGATACGCATGGCTTACCATGGTGGGCGGAATGAAACGCCCGAGGCGAATGCATCGATGAATCCACGTCTTGCCCTGATTGCACTGCTCGCCACGCCGGCTCTGGCGTGGGCGCAGGGCGGGGGTGCGCAGAAAGCGCAGTCGTCCAAGCCGGCCGCCGGTCTCGACCGGACCAAGGCATCGTATGCGGTGGGCTATCAGATCGGTACGCGAGTGGCCCAGGGCAAGCGCACGTTCGACATCGACACGCTGGTGCGCGCGCTGCGCGACGCGTATGCCGGTCGCGCGCCCAAAGTGCCTGCCGCGCAGATGCGCGAGCAGCTGAATCTGCTCGGCCAGCAGCTGCACAAGCGTGCCGAGGAGGGTTTCCACAAGCAGGCCGTGGCCAACGCGGCCGAAGCCCGTCGCTTCATGGCGCAGAATCGCACGCAAGACGGGGTGGTCACGCTGCCGTCGGGCGTGCAGTACAAGATTCTGCGCAAGGGCAACGGCGCGCATCCGTCGCTGGGCAGCACGGTGGTCGCCAACTACCGCGGCGCGCTTATCGACGGCATGGAGTTCGACAGCTCCTATGCGCACGGCCGTCCGGTGACATTTCCGGTCAAGCGCATGCTTCCGGGCTGGAAGGATGTGCTGCCGCGCATGCGCGTGGGCGGCAAATGGAAGGTCTGGATTCCGCCCAATCAGGCCTATGGCGCGCGGGGGCAGCTGCCGCGTATCGGTCCGAACGAGGTGCTGGTGTTCGAGATCGAACTGCTGGGCGTGAAGTGAACGGCGCACACCTGCGCGATGCGCAACTGCGCTAGCATGTCTGGATGGTTTCCCAAGCACGACGCCTCGACGAAAGTGAACCGCTGACCCCCTGCGTGAAGGTGTGTCGGCTGGACGAGGCCGGGTTCTGCGTCGGCTGCAAGCGCAGCGTCGACGAGATCATGCGCTGGGGAACGATGTCCCAGACCGAACGTCTGCGGCTGATGCGCGAGGAGTTGCCCAAGCGTTGGCCCGCATGATGCGCACACAGACTAACGAATGGCGCGAGGCGCTGCTGCCGCTGGCCGCTCCGCCGCGCCTGCCGGGCTGGAATCACGCCATGATGCGCGATCTGATCGGTGATGCGCCGCTGACGCCTGCCGCGGTGCTGGTGCCGATACTCGATGTCGAGGAACCCACGGTGGTGCTGACGCGCCGGACGCAGCATCTGGCGCGTCACGCGGGCCAGGTGGCCTTTCCTGGCGGCCGCGTCGACGATACCGACACGGATGTGGTCGATGCCGCGCTGCGCGAGACCGAGGAAGAAATCGGCTTGCCGCGGCACCATGTCGAGCCGGTCGGATTTCTCGACTGCTTCGAGACCGTCAGCGGCTTTGCCGTGACTCCGGTGGTGGCGATGGTTTCGGCGCAGCGGCCGCCTTGGCGGCCCGAGCCCGGCGAAGTCGACGAAGTATTCGAGGTGCCGTTGGCATTTCTGCTCGACCCCGCGAATCTGCGCCGCTACACCATGCAGTACCGCGGACATCAGCGCGAGATGGCGGAATTCCACTACGGTCCGCACCGCATCTGGGGCGCGACCGCCGCCATGTTGACCAATCTGCTCGACCGCATGGGAATCCAGCCATGAACCGACCGTTGATCGATGCCCGTACCCTGATGGACCGTGCCGGCGAGGATCTGCTGATCGTCGACTGCCGCTTCGAGCTGTCCGATCCGGAGCAGGGGCGGCGCGATTATCTGCAGGGCCATCTTCCCGGCGCGATCTACGCCAGTCTGGACGAGGATCTTTCCGACCTGGGCAAGATTCCGCAGGGACTCGGCCGGCACCCCTTGCCCGATCCGGACGCCTTTGCGCGCACGCTGGGACGCTGGGGCTGGACGTCGCAGCGGACCGTGGTCGCCTACGACACGGCCGGTGGCGCGATCGCGGGAAGGTTGTGGTGGATGATGCGCAGCATCGGCGCGTCGGCGTCGGTGCTGGACGGCGGTCTGGCCGCGTGGCGCGAAGCCGGTGGCGCGCTGGATACGGGGCTGGTCGAAGTGACGCCGACCGAGGTTCGGCTGCAATTCGATCCGCAGGCATACATGGAGACCCGTGCGCTGCGGGAAGCACTGGACGCGGGCAGCGTGACCCTGGTCGACGCGCGCGCCGCGCCGCGCTATCGCGGTGAGACCGAGCCGCTCGACCGCGTTGCCGGGCATGTGCCGGGCGCGGTCAATCGTCCGTTCGCTGGCAATCTGGACGAAGAAGGTCGTTTTCGCGCTCCCGAGGTCCTGCGTGCAGAGTTCGAACAGCTGCTGCAGGGCGTGTCGCCCGAGCGGGTCGTGCATATGTGCGGCTCCGGCGTGACTGCCTGCCACAATCTGCTGGCGATGGAGCACGCGGGTCTGTCCGGTGCGCGGCTTTACACGCCGTCGTGGAGCGGCTGGGTCAGCGATCCCGAGCGGCCGGTGGCGAAAGACGAAGCGTGAGACCTCGGATCTAAGTAGTCGGGGCGGCCGAGGCATGTGCCGCCGCCCTTGCTGTCGGCGACTTATTTCTTGCTCTTCAGTTGTGCGACCAGCGCCTTCATCACGCCCTGCGTTTCCTCGCTGAACCAGCCGTCGAGAAAATCCTCGACCGGCAGGGCGTCGAGGTCGGCGAAGGCATCGGCCAGGTCGGCGCGGGCCAGGGCGCGGGTGCTGCGCATGGCTTGCTGCGGCAACGCCAGCAGTTCGTGCATCCAATGCTGTGCGCGTACCGTGACCTCTTCGACCGGCGTCAGTTCGTCGACGAAACCGCAGGCCAGGGCCTCCTCGGCAGTCAGCATGGTTCCCGCCACCAGCAGGCGTTCGGCGCGATAGGCGCCGACCACGCGGCGAAGCGCCAACTGGATGCAGTCGGGTACGGTCAGGCCGACCTGCACTTCGTTGAGGCCGATGCGGAATGGGCCGCGCGCCATCACGCGGTAGTCGCAGAACAGCGCCAGCACCGCGCCGCCGGCCGGGCTGTGGCCGGAGATCGCCGCGACCGACGGAATCGGCAGGCGCGCGAGCGTCGCGCACAGGGCGAAGAATTCACGCCAGAACGCACGCATGCCATCGCGGTCCAGCGTCAGCAGGGTCGGCACGTCGAGACCGGCCGAGAACATGCCCTGGTTGCCGGTGAGAAGCAGACCCTGCGCGCCTTCGGCCACGGCCTCCTCGATGCCGGTCCGCAGGCGCGTGACCAGGGCCGGGTCAAGCGCGTTCACGGGCGGTCGGTTGAGGCGAAGTTCGGTGACGCCTTCGCGAGTGGTGATGTCGAGCATGTCGTTCTCCTGAAGGGGCCGGCGGATGCGTTCAGTCGTCCGCCGATGTCCACTGGTAGCGCACGGCGTAGTCCAGTGTCGCGGTGCCGTTGGCGGGCACGTCGATGCGGAATTCGAGCGTGTCCGGCGTCTGCCGTGCGGGCTTCTCGCTCGACGAGGTCAGCGTCCATTGTGTCCAGCGGTTGGGATGCTCGATCACGCTGATGGTGCGGGCGTGGTCGCCGGTGTTGGTCAGGGTGACGTGGAAGCTTTCGTCGATGCGTCGCTGGGACTTCGAATACTCGAACGAGGTGCGCTCGCGCTTCGCGCGCAGATCGAACGCCGAGCCGAGTGTCAGGCGTACCTGCGCGTGCTTGGGCGTGTCGGCCACGGTGCCTTCGCCGATGAATTCCAGAGCGCCGTCTTTGTCGGCGGTCAGGACGCGCATGTGCCCTTCGGGGAGGGTGTCGGGTGCCTGGAATTGCAGCACGCTGAGAATACTTCCCTCGGTGGTGCCCGCGCCTATCGAGGGGTTGGTCATCGGTCGCGAAGGCGTCCAGGCATTGCCGTTCTCGAACGTCCAGGTGCGCTTGCAATCGATCATGCGGGGCGCGTAGAGCGGTGTCAGGGTGACGCTGTTGTCGGGCAAATCGACAGCGCCGGGAAGCGTGAAGGTACGGTAGGCGTCCAGCGTGCCCTGCTGCGGCATGGGTGCTTCCTTGGCGCGGGCACTCATCATGGCCGGGCGTGGTCCGATATAGCGGTTGTTTCCGATGTTCGGCTGGCCGGCGATCAGCTTGATGTCGGCATCGTCCCAGTCGCGTCCGCTGCGGTTGGCGATGCTGGCCTGCGCACGCAGGCGCATGCGGCAGCTGTTGCCGGACTGCAGGGTCGCGGTGTAGGCGGCGCGCCAGCCGAGGCCGTGAGTGGGGTAGGTCAGCACGGCGTCGCTGTGACCATCGTCGTCGGCCTGGGTGCGCACGATCAGGCGCGAGCCGCCGCCGATCTCGCCGTTGAGCAGTTTGACCGCGCTGTACTGCCGGACCACGGTCGGGCCGAACACATCGCCGCCGATGACCAGGCTTCCATCCTCGCCGACGCTTTCCAGTTGCCCCTGCACCAGGGTTTGTCCGTTGTCGCCGATCACGGTGACACGCTTGCCGATCTGGCCGATCAGCGCACCGTTGTGGCCCTGCGCGAGCAGCAGGCGCTGGGACAGCACTTTCACGTGGCCGGAACCGAAGCTCAGAGTGACGGCTTCCGGCTCGATGTAGCTGGGCAGATTGCCGATGGCAAGATCCTGCGTGCCCTTGGCGTAGCCGATGTTGCGTTGTTCGCGGACGACGGCGTACCCGCTGTTGACAGCGTTCTGCCCGGCCTGGAAGAGGTTATTGTCGTTGCTGCGGTAGAGCGTGATGTCCGGGCCGTTTGCGGCCAGCGCGACGGGGGTGACGAGCACGCCGGCCAGAGCCAGCGAGAGCAGGGCGCGATGCATGATGGCAACCTCCGATGTGGACCGGCGCCCATCATAGCGGGCCGGGCTGAATCGGGGGTGTGCCGATGGGCGGGTCCGCAGGCTCCGGGCGCGGCGCTGCGGGCCGCGCGGATCGAGGTGTTCTCAGGCAGGATTCTCGACCGCCTTGCGGAGGGCGTCGGGCAGCGCCACCGAAGTGCCCTTGGCGGGATCGATCCATACCAGCGTGACACGCCCGTCGCAGTACAGCCGTTGGTCCTCGCCGTCGACGATGCGGTGTCCAAGGGTCATCGAGCTGTTGCCCACGCGTTCGCGGAACAGCTGAATCTCGACCCTGGCCGGCCAGTGGATCGGCGCGCGGTAGTTCAGTTCGCTGGCCGCCATCACCGGTTTGGCGTGGTCGTTCATCCAGTTGCCGGGGATGTGCCGCAGCCAGTCCAGGCGCGCCTGCTCCAGGTAGGTCAGGTACATCGCGTTGTTGACGTGGTTGAAGGCGTCCAGGTCGCGCCAGCGCACTTCGATCGGGGCGGTGAACAGCGGGGTGGGGGTGGCTTCGGTCATGCGCGTTTCCGTGGCTTGGCGGTTTTCTTTGCGGCTTTCTTCGCGGTCTTCTTCGCCGCGGGCGCTTTCTTCAGGTACGGCTTGAGGAAGCGGCCCGTGTGCGAGGCCTTGTTCGCGGCGACGTCTTCGGGCGTACCGTCGGCAATGATGCGTCCGCCGCCGGCGCCGCCCTCGGGGCCGAGGTCGACGATCCAGTCGGCGGTCTTGATGACATCTAGGTTATGCTCGATCACCACCACCGTGCTGCCGTTGTCGACCAGCTGGTGCAGAACGTCGAGCAGCTGCTCGATGTCGTGGAAGTGCAGGCCGGTGGTCGGCTCGTCGAGGATGTACAGGGTGCGTCCGGTGTCGCGCTTGGACAGCTCGCGCGACAGCTTCACGCGCTGCGCTTCGCCGCCCGACAGCGTCGTCGCGCTCTGGCCCAGCTTGATGTAATCGAGGCCTACCGCGCGCAGCGTCTGCAGCTTGCGCGCGATCACCGGCACCGGCTCGAACAGCTCCAGGGCATCCTCGACGGTCATCTCCAGCACGTCGGCGATGGTGTGGCCCTTGTAGAGGATCTCCAGCGTCTCGCGGTTGTAGCGCTTGCCGTGGCAGACGTCGCAGGGCACGTAGACGTCGGGAAGGAAGTGCATCTCGACCTTGATCAGGCCGTCGCCCTGGCAGGCCTCGCAGCGGCCGCCGCGTACGTTGAAGCTGAAGCGGCCCGGTTTGTAACCGCGCGCGCGCGATTCGGGCACCTGCGCGAACAGTTCGCGCAGCGGCGTGAACAGGCCGGTGTAGGTGGCCGGGTTGGAACGCGGCGTGCGGCCGATCGGCGACTGGTCGATGTCGACCACCTTGTCGAACAGGTCCAGCCCCTCGACGCTTTCGTACGGTGCCGGTTCGGTGCTGGCGCCGTTGAGTTCGGCGGCGACAAGGCGGAACAGGGTGTCGTTGATCAGTGTCGACTTGCCCGAGCCGGACACGCCGGTGACGCAGGTGAACAGCCCGGCGGGGATGTCCAGATCGACCTTCTGCAGGTTGTTGCCGGACGCGCCGCGCAGGCGCATCCACAGTTCGTCATCCGGTTGCCGCCGCTGTTCGGGCACTTCGATGGCGCGCTGTCCGGAGAGGAACTGACCGGTCACGGATCGCTCGGATGCGAGCACGTCCTCGAGCTGACCCTCGGCGACGATCTCGCCGCCGTGCACGCCGGCACCCGGTCCGATGTCGAGGATGTGGTCGGCGGCGCGGATGGCGTCCTCGTCGTGCTCGACCACGATCACGGTATTGCCCAGATCGCGCAGGCGCGTCAGCGTGCCGAGCAGGCGTTCGTTGTCGCGCTGGTGCAGGCCGATGGAGGGCTCGTCGAGCACGTACATCACGCCAACCAGGCCGGCGCCGATCTGGCTGGCCAGGCGGATGCGCTGGGCTTCGCCGCCGGACAGCGAGTCGGCCTTGCGGTCCAGGGTCAGGTAGTCCAGGCCGACGTCGACCAGGAACTTCAGGCGCTCGCGGATCTCCTTGACGATCTTGGTCGCAATCTCGCCGCGCCAGCCGTCCAGTTTCAGCTGGTCGAAGAAGTGTTCGGCGGCCTCGATGGAATCGGCGCCGATCTCGGGCAGCGTGCGTTCGTCGACGAACACGTTGCGCGCGGAGCGGTTCAGACGCTGACCGCCGCATTCGGCGCAGGGTTTCTCGGCGATGTAGCGCGACAGCTCCTCGCGCACGGCCGAGGATTCGGTCTCGCGGTAACGGCGCTCCAGGTTCGGCAGGATGCCTTCGAAAGCGTGCTCGCGGGTGACCTTGCCGCCGCGCTCGGTGAGGTAGCGGAAGGCGATGGACTCGCCGCCGGAGCCATGCATGACGGCGTCCTGCACCTTCTTCGGTAGTTCGCTCCAGGGTGTGTCGACGTCGAAGCCGTAGTGCTTGGCCAGCGACAGGATCAGCTGGAAGTAGTGCGCATTGCGGCGGTCCCAGCCGCGCACCGCGCCGCCGGCCAGCGACAGCTCGGGGTGGCGCACCACGCGCGCGGCATCGAACACCTGGTTCACGCCCAGGCCGTCACAGGCCGGGCAGGCGCCGATCGGCGAATTGAACGAGAACAGGCGCGGTTCCAGCTCGGGCAGGGCGTAGTCGCAGATCGGGCAGGCGTAGCGCGAGGAGAACAGGTGCTCGTCGGCCTTGGGGTCGTCCAGATCGGCGACGATGGCCAGGCCGTCGCCCAGGCGCAGCGCGGTCTCGAACGATTCGGCCAGGCGCTGCTTGAGTTCCTCGCGCGGGCGGAAGCGGTCGATCACCGCCTCGATGGTGTGCTTCTTGCGCAGTTCCAGCGGCGGCACGCTGTCCAGTTCGTGAACGTGGCCGTCGACGCGGGCGCGCACGAAGCCCTGGGCGCGCAGCTGCTCGAAAATCTGCGCGTGCTCGCCCTTGCGCTCGCGGATCACCGGCGCCAGCAGCATCCAGCGTTTGCCGGCGTCCAGCGCCAGGGTGGCGTCGACCATCTGGCTCACGGTCTGCGCCTCCAACGGCGTGCCGTGGTCCGGGCAGCGCGGGCTGCCGACGCGGGCGAACAGCAGGCGCAGATAGTCGTGCACCTCGGTGATGGTGCCGACGGTCGAGCGCGGGTTGTGCGAGGTCGCCTTCTGTTCGATGGAAATCGCCGGCGACAGGCCCTCGATGCTGTCGACATCGGGCTTCTCCATCATCGACAGGAACTGCCGTGCGTATGCCGACAGCGATTCGACATAGCGACGCTGGCCTTCGGCATACACGGTGTCGAAAGCCAGTGAGGACTTGCCCGAACCGGACAGACCGGTGATCACGATCAGTTTGTCGCGAGGCAGGTCCAGATCCAGGTTTTTCAGGTTGTGCGTGCGCGCACCGCGAATGCGGATGGGACTCATGCGGTGTTCCGGAAAGGTGGAGTAGGTGATGGCCGACACCGAAGATGCGGCCGAACCGCTACTATATCAACGCGATGTTGTCGCACGTTCTGCGACGATGCAGCCGAATTCACTCAATGGAGAGACCGCATGAAAGCCTTTTCCGCGTCCGGCATGGCCGCCGCCCTGATCCTTTCCCTCGCGACGGCCGGCGTGGCCCAGGCCCAGCCCAAGCAGGCCACGGCCGCGCAGGTGCGCCAGCTGCTGGAAGTCACCGGCAGCGGCAAGATGATGCACGGCATGATGGAGCAGATGAACAGCCGCATGGCCTCGTTCATGGAACAGGCGCTGCCCTGCGTGCCGGCCAGCTACTGGCAGGATTTTGCCGGTCCGAAGGCCGAGCAGGACATGATCAACAAGCTGGTGCCGGTCTACCAGAAGCACTTCACGCAGCGCGACATGACCGGGCTGCTGAAGTTCTACCGCACCCCGCTGGGCCAGAAGGTCATCCACGAGATGCCCGAGACCATGCGCGAATCCATGCAGATCGGCCAGTCCTGGGGCAAGAATCGCATGCAGGCGATGGTCGCCCAGCTGAAGAAGGACGGCACCATCTCCGCCGACGGCAAGTGCCCGGCGACCAAGCCGGACGCCAAGACCGGCAAGTGACCCGCGGCGTCGTCCGTCGTCCCTGGGCGGCGGACGACATGCCCACGGGAATCAGGGGCTTGCGCGCGAATGTGGTGAAACGCTAGAATCGCGGGTTCGCGCAAGACGCGAAACCAACCAAACGGGGCAAAGCGATCCGCGAGACCCCGGAAGAAAAACTACAGAAGGATCCCATCATGTACGCAGTCATCAAGACCGGCGGCAAGCAGTACCGCGTGATGCAGGGCGAATACCTGCGCGTGGAGAAGCTCGACGCCGAAGTGGACAGCACCATCGAATTCGACCAGGTCCTGCTGGTCGGCGAAGGCGAGAACGTGACGGTCGGCGCGCCGGTCATCGACGGCGCCAAGGTCAGCGCGAAGGTTCTTTCGCACGGCCGTGGCAAGAAGGTCCGCATCATCAAGTTCCGCCGCCGCAAGCACCACATGAAGCAGCAGGGCCACCGTCAGTATTACACCGAAATCGAGATCACCGGCATCGCCGGCGGCTCGAAGTAAGAGGAGTCAGACACCATGGCACATAAAAAGGGCGTAGGTTCCAGCCGTAACGGCCGCGACTCCAACCCGAAATACCTGGGCGTGAAGATCTACGGCGGCCAGGCAGTCGAGGCCGGAAACATCATCGTGCGTCAGCGTGGCACCAAGTTCCACGCCGGCACCGGCGTCGGCCTGGGCCGCGACCACACGCTGTTCGCGCTGGTCGACGGCAAGGTCGAGTTCAAGACCCGCGGCGAGAAGAATCGCAAGTTCGTGAGCGTCGTCCAGGGCTGATTGCCCGGACATCGCCATCGACGCGACAGAGCCCCGCCATGCGCGGGGCTTTTGTTTGCAGGTCCTGCGAAGAGCATGAGTGGCGGGGAGTCGGCGAGACCGGCTTCGCGAGCACCGGCTTCCGAACAGTTCCGCGGTCCCGATGTGTTCGCGTCACGTGTGCCCTATGATCGAAGCTTGTGCATTCGGTTCCGTGGCGCATGCCCGCGGATTCCCCTTTCCCGATTGAGCATTCCCAGCCGTCCAATGAAATTCGTCGATGAAGTCAAAATTCGGGTCAAGGCCGGCAACGGCGGCAACGGCTGCGTCAGCTTCCGCCGGGAGAAATACATTCCCTTCGGCGGTCCAGACGGCGGCGATGGCGGCCGTGGCGGCTCGGTGTGGCTGGAGGCCGATGAAGGCCTGAACACGCTGATCGACTTCCGCCATCAGCGCGTGTTCAAGGCGCCGCGCGGCCAGGACGGCATGGGCAGCCAGATGTACGGCAAGGGCGGCGAGGACATCGTCGTGCGTGTGCCGGTCGGCACCGTCGTCACCAACGTCGAGACCGACGAGGTCATCGGCGATCTGACCACGCACGAGCAGCGCCTGCTGGTCGCGCAGGGTGGCAAGGGCGGCCTCGGCAACATGCATTTCAAGAGCTCGGTCAACCGGGCGCCGCGGCAGTCCACGCCGGGAACCGTGGGTGACGAGCGCGAGCTGAAGATGGAGCTGAAGTTGCTGGCCGACGTCGGCCTGCTGGGCTTCCCCAATGCCGGCAAGTCGACCTTCATTCGCGCCGTCTCCGCGGCGACGCCGCGCGTGGCCGACTACCCGTTCACGACCCTGCATCCCGGACTGGGTGTGGTGCGCGTCGAGGCTGACCGCAGCTTCGTGGTGGCTGACATTCCCGGCCTGATCGAGGGCGCGGCCGAGGGTGCGGGGCTGGGCATGCAGTTCCTGCGTCACGTGGCGCGCACGAGCCTGCTGCTGCATCTGGTCGACATGGCGCCGATGGATGGCAGCGACCCGGTGGAGCAGGTGCGCGCCATCGAGGCCGAGCTGGAGCAGTTCGATCCCGAGTTGCTGCAGCGCCCGCGCTGGCTGGTACTGAACAAGGCCGACCTGTTGCCGGAGGACGAGCGCGCGGCCCGCGCGCAGGAGATCGTCGATGCGCTGGGCTGGACGCAGCCGTGGTTCCTGATTTCCGCCGTGGGTCGCGAAGGCACGCGTGAGGTCTGCCTGCAGGCGCAGCGCTTTTTCGATGCGCGGCGCGAGCAGGAGCGCGAGGCCGCCGAGGCGCGCGATGATGTGCGCATGCGCGGCGAGGGTGGTGCGGAGCCGCGTTCGTGAGCCTGGTTTCGGTGCGTGGTCGTCAGATTCTGCCCGTGCGCCGGGCAACAAAAAAGCCGGCGCAAGCCGGCTTTTTCGCACGCGTGCTGAAGGCTGAATCAGCCCAGAGCGTGGATCTTCGCGTTCAGGCGGCTCTTGTGGCGAGCGGCCTTGTTCTTGTGGATCAGGCCACGCGAGGCGTAGCGATCCAGCAGCGGCGCGGCGTTCTGGAACGCTTCGGTCGCAGCCGCCTTGTCGTTGGCTTCGATCGCCTTGACGACCTTCTTCAGGGCAGTGCGCATCATGGAGCGCGCGCTGGCGTTGCGCATACGCGACTGCTCGGACTGACGCGCGCGCTTCTTTGCGGACTTGATGTTGGCCAAGGGATGACTCCGAATCTGTTGGCGTGGAAAAAGACGCTAATTATGGGGCGAGATTATAGTGCCGTCAATGGCTTGGTGGCTACTTCCGTGTGCGCGGCAGGGGAGCTGCGGGCATGAAAAAGCATAGTCTGTTGCGTGGCGTGCTCTCGTTCAGCAGCGTGACCATGCTGTCACGCGTATTCGGCCTGATCCGCGACATCGCCATCAACACGGCTTTCGGCGCCAATGCGGCCACGGATGCGTTCTGGGTGGCGTTCCGCATTCCCAATTTCATGCGCCGGCTGTTCGCCGAAGGCTCGTTCTCGACGGCCTTCGTGCCGGTGTTCACCGAAATCAAGGAAACCCGTTCGCACGAGGATCTGAAGGCCCTTGTTCGGCGCGTGTCGGGCACGCTGGGCGGCGTGCTGTTGGTGGTGACCGCGCTGGGCATGTTCTTCGCGCCGCAGGTGGCCGCGCTGTTCGCGCCGGGTTCGATCGACCAGCCGCACAAGCTGGACCTGACCATCGATCTGCTGCGGCTGACGTTTCCGTTCCTGTGGTTCGTGTCGATGACAGCCATGGTGGCGGGCGCGCTGAACAGCTTCGACCGGTTCGCCATGCCGGCCTTCGCGCCGGTGCTGCTGAATCTGTGCATGATCGCCGGTGCGGTGTGGCTGGCGCCGCGGTTGCAGGTGCCGATCATGGCGATGGGCTGGGCGGTGATGGCCGGCGGCGTGGTCCAGTTGGCGTTCCTGGTGCCCTCGCTGCGCCGGATCGGTCTGCTGGTGCGGCCACGTTGGGGCTGGGGGCATCCCGACGTGCGCAAGATCATGCGGCTGATGCTGCCGACGCTGTTCAGCTCGTCGATCTACCAGGTCAATCTGCTGCTGGACACGGTGATCGCCTCGTTTCTGCTGACCGGCTCGCAGAGCTGGCTGTCGCTGTCCACGCGCTTCCTGGAGCTGCCGCTGGGTGTGTTCGGCGTGGCGCTGGGAACGGTGATCCTGCCGGCGCTTTCGCGTCATTTCGTCGACAAGGACGGCGATGGCTACTCGCGCTCGCTGGACTGGGGGCTGCGCATCGCCCTGCTGATTGCGCTCCCTGCGATGCTGGCCTTGCTGTTGCTGGCCATGCCGCTGATCGCGACGCTGTTCCAGCACGGCAAGTTCAACGCCTTCGACACCCACATGGCGACGCTGTCGATCATGGCCTTCGTGTCCGGACTGCCGGCGTTCGCGCTGGTCAAGGTGATGCTGCCGGCGTTCTATTCGCGCCAGGACACGCGCACGCCGATGCGCATCAGTGTGGTGGTGCTGGTCGCCAACATGGCGTTCGCGTTGACGTTCATTGCCGTGCTGTACCAGTGGTGGGCGCCGGCGAGCCTGAAGCAGGGCAGCTGGCTCGACGGCATCGCGCAGGTGCCGGGCCTGCACATGGCGCTGGGTATCGCCAGTGCGTTGTCGAGCTACATCCAGCTGGCGCTGCTCTGGCGCGGCTTGCGTCGCGCAGGGGTTTTCCAGCGTCAGCCGGGCTGGCTGCGGCATCTGGGGCGCGTGGTGTTCGCCTGCGCGGTCATGGGAGTGGTGTTGTGGCTGGGGCGCGAACACTGGGCCGGGTGGACGACTGAGTCGTCCTGGATGCGTATCTGGCATCTGGCGGCGCTGGTCGCGGCGGGCGCGGCGGCCTACGCGGGAAGCCTGTTCGTGGCGGGCTTCCGTCTTCGCGACCTGCGCGGTGCATGAGGGGCGAATCATTTCCGGGCGCGGTTCCGGCATGCGCCGGGCTGGACAGGGCCGCTATACTGGCTCGATGACTGAGCTTCACCGGGATGTCGCCGGGCCGTGCGTGGCCCCGGGCGGCAGTGTCGTCACCGTTGGCGCGTTCGACGGGCTGCATCGCGGCCATCGCGCGCTGCTCGCGCGCGTGCGCGAGCGTGCGGACGTGCTCGGCGTGGAGGCCGTGGCGATCAGCTTCGAGCCGTTGCCGCGCGCGTTCTTCTCGCCCGAGCCGGTGCCGCGCCTGGCCTCGATGCGCGAGAAGCTGGAGGGGCTGCGGGATGCGGGCATGGATCGCGTGCTGCTGCTGCGCTTCAACCGGGCGTTGACGGCGATGCCGGCCGAGCAGTTCGTGCGGGACGTGCTGGTGCGGCGCGTGGCCGCGCGCGAAGTCTGGGTCGGCGGCGATTTCCGCTTCGGACACAAGCGCGGCGGCGATTTCGCGCTGCTCGAGCGCATGGGTGCGGAGCACGGCTTTGCGGCGCGGGCCATGCCGGTGCAGCAGATCGACGGCCTGCAGGTCTCTTCGAGCGCGATTCGCAAGGCGCTGGCGGACGGCGACTTTGCCCACGCCGGGCGACTTCTGGGTCGCCCGTTCGCGATGAGCGGGCATGTGGTCGAGGGCGAGAAGCTGGGCCGCACGCTCGGATATCCGACGGCGAACGTGCCGCTGGGCCGGCGTGTGACGCCGTTGCAGGGCATCTTCGCGGTTCGCGTGGATCTGCCCGATGGCCGCTCCGGCTTGCCGGGCGTGGCCAGCCTGGGCGTGCGGCCGACTGTGAATCGTCTGCCGCAACCGTTGCTGGAAGCGCATCTGTTCGACTTCGACGAGGAGATCTACGGGCATCGCATCCGAGTCGAGTTCGTGACGCACCTGCGCGACGAGGAGAAGTTCGACGACCTCGATGCGCTGGTCGTGCAGATGGATCGCGACGCCGCCGCGGCACGTGCCGCGCTCGGCATCGCGCCGGTCGAAGGAGCCTGAAACCCACGATCGGGCTTGCCTTGCGCTGGCGCGTCGTCAAAGATGCCGTTTCGTTTATTCCACATTGTCCGTTGTCGACGATGCAGGAATCTGCCCTGATTGAACACAAATCACACCGACCCGGATTCGAGTTGTCGATGAGCAAGGACTACAAGAGCACCATCCATCTGCCGCAGACGGACTTCCCGATGCGCGGCAACCTGCCCAAGCGCGAGCCGGCCTGGCTGGACGAATGGGCGAAGGTCGACCGCTACGCGCAGATCCAGCAGCACACCGCGGATCGCAAGCGCGTGTTCGTGCTGCACGACGGCCCGCCGTACGCCAACGGCGCGATTCACATCGGTCACGCCGTCAACAAGGTGCTCAAGGACATTGTGGTCAAGTCGCATCTGCTGGCCGGCTACCGAGCGCCGTACGTGCCGGGCTGGGACTGCCACGGCCTGCCCATCGAGATCGCGGTCGAGAAGAAGCACGGCAAGCCGGGCGACAAGCTCGATGCCGCCGCCTTCCGCCAGAAGTGCCGCGAGTACGCGGCCGAGCAGGTCGATCAGCAGCGCGAGGGCTTCAAGCGTCTGGGTGTGCTGGGCGACTGGGACAAGCCGTACCGCAGCATGGACTTCCGCTTCGAGGCGGACATGTTGCGCGCGCTGGCGCGCATCTACGGCAACGATCACGTGGTGCGCGGCTTCAAGCCGGTGCACTGGTGCTTCGACTGTGGCTCGGCACTGGCCGAGGCCGAGATCGAATACGCCGACAAGCGCTCGCCGGCCATCGACGTGGCCTACGATGCGCTGGACCCGAAGGGCTTCGCTGCGCTGTTCGGCGTCGAATCGGGCGATGCCATCGTCGCCATGCCGATCTGGACCACCACGCCGTGGACGCTGCCGGCCAGTCTGGCGGTCAGCGTCGGTCCCGAGCTGGACTACGTGCTGATCGAGGGCGTGGCTCGTGACGGCCGTCGCGTGCTGCTGGCCGTCGCCGAGGCGCTGGCCGAATCGGTCGCGACCCGCTACGGCGTCGAGTCTGTGACGATCCTCGGCCGGGCGAACGGCGCGCAACTGGAGAATCAGCTGCTGGCGCATCCGTTCTACGAGCGCGAGATCCCCGTCATCCTCGGCGACCATGTGTCGGCCGAGGACGGCACCGGTGCGGTGCATACCGCCCCCGGCCACGGTGCCGACGACTTCAGCGTCTCGCGCCGCTACGGTCTGGTCGACCGCTACCCGGCCAACGTGCTGAACCCGGTCGACGCGCGCGGCGTGTACCTGCCGGGCACGCCGTTGTTCGAGGGGCAGCACATCTGGAAGGCCAATGCGGGCATCGTCGAGCTGCTGCGCGAACGCGGCAAGCTGCTGGCCTTCGTCGAGATCGAGCACAGCTATCCGCATTGCTGGCGGCACAAGACGCCCGTGGCGTTCCGTGCCACGCCGCAGTGGTTCATCAGCATGGACAAGGAAGGTCTGCGCGACACCGCGCTGACCGCCATCAAGGGCGTGCGCTGGGTGCCGTCCTGGGGTCAGGAGCGCATCGCCGGCATGGTCGAGGGCCGTCCCGACTGGTGCATCTCGCGCCAGCGCACCTGGGGCGTGCCGATCGCCCTGTTCGTGCACAAGCAGACGCAGGAACCGCATCCGGACAGCATCGAACTGCTGGAGCAGGTCGCGCAGCGTGTCGAAAAGGACGGCATCGACATGTGGGATACGCTCGATCCGGTCGAGTTGCTGGGCGACGAGGCGAGCGAGTACGAGAAAGTCACGGACGTGCTCGACGTGTGGTTCGATTCCGGCGTCACCCACGCCTGCGTGATCGACCAGCGGCCCGAGTTGCAGGCCGGCGATGCCGAGGAATACCGCGTCATGTATCTGGAAGGCTCGGATCAGCATCGCGGCTGGTTCCAGTCCTCGCTGCTGACCTCGGCGGCGATGCACGGTCGTGCGCCGTACGACTTGGTGCTCACGCACGGTTTCACGGTCGACCAGAACGGCCGCAAGATGTCCAAATCGCAGAGGAACGTTGTGGCGCCGCAGAAGGTGTCTGACTCGCTCGGCGCCGACATCCTGCGCCTGTGGGTGGCCGCGGCCGACTACCGCAACGAGATGGCCGTCTCCGACGAGATCTTCAAGCGCGTCGCCGACAGCTACCGCCGTATCCGCAACACCTGCCGCTTCCTGCTCGGCAACCTGGCCGGCTTCGATCCGAAGCACGATCTGCTGCCGGTGACGCAGTGCCTGCCGCTGGATCAATGGGCGCTGCAGGTGGCGCACGACGTGCAGCAGGCCGTGACCGGCGCCTACGAGCGCTGCGATTTCCCGGAGATCGTGCAGCGCGTGCAGAACTTCTGCACCAACGAGATGGGCGCGTTGTACCTGGACATGACCAAGGACCGCCTGTACACCATGCAGGCCGACAGCCTGGGCCGCCGTTCGGCGCAGAGTGCGATGTACCGCATCCTCGAGGCGCTGGTGCGCTGGCTGGCACCGGTACTCAGCTTCACGGCCGAGGAAGTGTGGCAGCACATGCCGGGCGAGCGCGGCGAGAGCGTGCTGTTCGAGACCTGGTACGACGGACTGGAAGCAGAGCAGGGCAGTGCCGAACAGCGCTGCTTCTGGAGCGACCTGCTGGATATTCGCGAGACCGCCTCGCGCGTGCTCGAAGGCATGCGCAAGGCCGGTGACATCGGCGCTTCGCTGCAGGCCGAGATCACGCTGTATCTGGATGCCGATCTACTGGATCGCTACGCGGACATGGCCAAGGAGCTGCGTTTCTTCTTCATCACCTCGGATGTCAAGCTGGCGGCGCTGGATGCGCGCGGCGAGGACGCCGTGCGCGTGGAGCTGGACGAGGGCGAAGCCTGGGTGTCTGCGACGCCGAGCACGGCCGCGAAGTGCGTGCGCTGCTGGCACCACCGCGAGGACGTCGGCAGCCACGCGGAGCATCCGGAATTGTGCGGGCGCTGCGTGCAGAACGTGGATGCCGGTGGCGAGGAACGGCGCTGGTTCTGACCAGTGCACGAAGTGAACGGATGAAACGATGCGGGCGCGCAGTGCGTGCCCGTGACGCAAGGACCATGCAGGACAGGCGATGAGCAAACTGCCCAAACCCAATGCGCTGAGCTGGCTGTGGCTGACCGCCGCGGTCATCGTGCTCGACCAGCTGAGCAAGTACTGGGTGCTTTCCAGCATCCATCCCGGCCAGCAGGTGCCGGTGATTTCCGGGTTCTGGTACTGGACGCTGGCCTTCAACAAGGGGGCGGCCTTCAGCTTCCTGGCCGACGGTAGCGGCTGGCAGCGCTGGTTCTTCACCGGGCTGGCGCTGGTCATCAGTGCCGTGCTGGCGGTGTGGATGGCGCGCACGCCGCGCCGCGACTGGCGCACGGCGCTGCCGCTGGCATTGATCATCGGCGGGGCGCTGGGGAACCTCATCGACCGTCTGCATGCCGGGCAGGTGACGGATTTCGTGCTGCTGTACTTCGGGCGCTGGGCCTATCCCGCGTTCAATCTGGCCGATTCGTCGATCTTCGTCGGGGCGGTGCTGCTGATCGGTTTCGGTATGTTCGGCGGTCCCGCGCACCGCTCCAAATAGTCCGCGAGACTGAACGGCGGCACCCGGCTACCGCTGTGGCTGCAGTACACTAGGGCATGCCCGTTCCGGTGTGTGCGGCGTCAATCGGCCATCACGATCCAGGTTGTTTCATGGACATTCTTCTCGCCAATCCTCGCGGCTTCTGCGCCGGCGTGGACCGTGCCATCGCCATCGTCGAACGCGCGCTGGAATCCTACGGCGCGCCGATCTACGTGCGTCACGAAGTGGTGCACAACCGCTACGTGGTCGACAACCTCAAGCGTAAGGGCGCGGTGTTCGTCGACGAGCTGCACGAAGTGCCGGACGACGCCACGGTGATCTTCAGCGCGCACGGCGTGTCCAAGGCCGTGCGCGAGGAGGCCGATGCGCGCAAGCTGAAGGTGTTCGACGCGACCTGTCCGCTGGTCACCAAGGTGCACATGGAGGTCGCGCGGCTGGGGCGGCAGGGGCGCAGCGTGGTGCTGATCGGTCACGCCGGTCATCCCGAGGTCGAGGGCACCATGGGGCAGTGGAATCCGGCCAACACGGGCGAGATCCTGCTGGTGGAATCGGTCGGCGATGTGCAGGCGCTGGCGCCGAAGACTCCTGGGAACCTGGCCTACGTCACGCAGACGACGCTGTCGGTCGACGACACCAAGGCGATCATCGCCGCCCTGCGCGAGCGCTTCCCCGACATCGAGGGGCCGCGCAAGGACGACATCTGCTACGCCACGCAGAATCGACAGGATGCGGTCCGTCGGCTGGCCGACGCCGTCGATGTGATGTTGGTGGTGGGATCGGTCAACAGCTCCAATTCCAATCGCCTGCGCGAGCTGGCCCAGAAGGAGGGCACGCCCTCGTACCTGATCGACGGCGCGGAGCACATCGAGCTGTCCTGGCTCGAGGGTGTCTCGCGCGTCGGGGTCACTGCCGGCGCCTCGGCACCCGAGAATCTGGTACAGGAAGTCATCGCCTGGCTGCGTTCGCACGGCGGCGACAGCGTGCAGGAACTGGACGGTGAGCCGGAGAGCATCACGTTCGCGCTGCCGCGCGAACTGCGCCAGATCAGCGCATAGCAAGAAAACAGGTGGATTCGTGCGATTCCGGCTTGCGTCATCGCGCCGGTCCGCCTAGAATTTCGCCTCTTTGCCGCTGCCGTTGTAGCTCAGTTGGTAGAGCAACTGATTCGTAATCAGTAGGTCGGAGGTTCGACTCCTCTCAACGGCACCATCTTTGCAGCAGACGGACGCTCCCCCCCGGGGCGTCCGTTTTTGTTTTCAGGGTGTCGTGGCGTGCCGCCGATGGCGCTGTCGGTGTGACTTGCGCCACAGCTTTATGGCCTCGAGCCGCCGCTGATCGGGAAATCGCTACCATTCGTCCGTTTCCAACTGGCAATTCCGTACCCGCCGCTTATGCTGTATGCGGGGTATATCTGTCAGGGGTTCGGATCCATGATCCATTCGATTACGTCATGCCAGGAGCGCCGCACTCGAGAAGTGCAGCCGACGGTTCCTGTCGCGGTGTCCTACCGTCATGACGGTTCGTGCGCGCGTGCGCGGGGCTTCACTCTGGTGGAGCTGATGATCACCGTGGCCGTCGCCGCTGTGCTGGTTGCGATTGCGATCCCCAGCTTCAAGTCGATCACGCTCTCCAATCGCATGACGACGGTCGCCAACGATATGGTGGATGCCATCAACACGGCGAAGTTGGAGGCGGTCAAGCGCAACAATTTCGCGCAGTTCTGCAGCAATGTGGCGGCGAACAACGGCTCCGACACGCTGGGTTCCGCGTGCGGGACCATGACGGGCGCGGCGGTTCTCCTGCAAGACCCGAATGCCTCCAGTGCCAGCGACAAGACGTTCCTGGCGCACGCCGAGAACACGCAGATCTCGGGGCCACTGAAACTCAACGGCGACATCAAGGCCGTGCGTTTCGACGGCCAGGGCATCGGCCACGCCATCGGCAGCACGGCGCCGATGAACGACACCCTGGTCGACATCTGCACCGACCAGCTCAGTTCGAACAACCATCGCGTGATCCAGATCGTGACGGGTTCGATCATCACGACGACCACTACTACGGGGACTTGCCCGTGATGAAGCGTTCACTTCCCATTTTCGCCCACCGCAGCAAGTCGGCTTCCGTCCAGGGCGGCGTGGGCCTGATCGAGGTCATGATCGCCGTACTGGTGCTGTCGATCGGCTTTCTTGGTGTTGGCGCGCTGCTGGCCATGTCGTTGTCGACCAACAACAGCGCGATGGCGCGAAGCATGGCGACGGTCAACAGCTACTCGATCCTCGACGCGATGCGCGCCGACCTGACCAACGCCAAGGCCGGCAACTACAACACGACCGTGATTGCGAATGCCTGTCCTTCCGCGAGCGGCTCGCTGGCGGCTTTCCAGTTGAATGCATGGTGCGCCCAGCTCGGCCACGACATGGGCGCCGAAGCAACCACCAAGGGCACCGTCAATTGCGACAATGTCGGCGAGTGCACGATCACGATCGAATTCGACGACAGCCGTGCCGGCGTGGGTGGCGGCAAGAAGCAGCAGGTCATCACGAAGGCGATTCTATGAACATGCACACATCGAACATGCCTGCCCGCAAGACGTCTTTCGCTCGTGCGAGCGGGCGCGAGCGGGGGTTCAGTCTGGTCGAGCTGATGATCGCGATGGTGCTCGGTCTGGTCGTCATCGCGGGCGCCGGTAGTGTGTTTCTGGCCAGCTCACGGACGTACCAGACGAACCAGGCGCTGAGCGATGTGCAGACCAATGCGCGCGTGGCCTTCGAGCTGCTGGCGCGCGACATCCGCAATGCCGGTCAGACGGCGTGCAACAACAATGGCCGTGTCGCCAATGTGCTGAATGACAAGAGCACGGATTGGTTCGCCAACTGGGGCAATGCTCTGCGCGGCTACGATCCCAACACGGTGGACCCGGCCGTGACTACGGGCACGGCGGTCCAGCAGCGTGTCGCCAGCACGTCCTCGCTGCAGATTCTGGGGTCTGGCTCGACGGGATTGAGCGTGGCCAGTCACAACCCCACGTCCGCGCAGTTCAAGCTCAATAACGCCACGTCGGACCTGAAAACGGGCGATGTCATCATCGTCTGTGATCCGGACCATGCGGCGATCACGCAGATCACCAATTACAACGACTCGAACGTGACCCTTGTTCACAATACCGGCACGGGTTCACCGGGGAACTGTTCGAAGGGATTGGGTTTCCCGACGACCTGTACGGCCAACGGCAACAGCTATGCGTTCCCGCCCAACTCGGTCATTGCCAAGCTGGTCGCATCGGACTGGTACATCGGCAACAACCCGGAAGGAGGGCATTCGCTCTACTACATGCGGATGACCAATGTTTCCGGTACACCCACTGGACAACCTCAGGAAATGGTCCGCAATGTCGACGACATGCAGATCACGTTCCATCAGCCGCCGAACAGCGATTTTGTCAACGCAGCATCCGTGACCAATTGGTCCATGGTCGATGCGGTTCGGGTGCACTTGAAGCTTGAAAGCACCGACCAGCGGGCAGGCGTCGACACCAAGGCGCTCACACGCGAATTCACTTCGACCACCACCGTACGCAATCGGGTGAAATGATCATGCATGTTCAGTCTCTCCCTATTCTTCGTGGGCGCCGCGCACCGGGTTTCGCCCAGGAGCGCCAGCGCGGCGTCGCCTTGGTTATCGCGCTGCTGCTGCTGGTAGTGATCACCCTGGTCGGTTTCTCGGCCGTGCGCGGCACCATCGTGCAGCAGAAGCTGGCCTCGAACATGTACGACCGCCAGGTGGCCTTCCAGAATGCGGAGGCGGCCATGCGCGCCGCCGCGGATCTCATTTCCTCGAATCCCGCCTTGATCGCCCGCAACTGCCAGGCGGGCGGCGTCATCTGTCTGACCAATCCCTTCGACGACCCGAACCTGCCCAGCGGTTCGATCCACACGGTGCAGACTGGAACAACGGCAGGCAAGTACACCGCAGCGAGCATGGCGTCCGGACAACCGCAGTACGTGATCGAGAACATGGGCAACTGGGCGGATGCCAGTACCAATACAGGGTTCAACCAGACCGCCAACGCGCACAACTACGGAGCGCAGGGCGTGTCGGCCACGTCGGTGTTCTATCGCGTCACGGCGCGCAGCGGCGACCCGAGTCTGAGCGCGACCAAGAACCGCGCGATCGTCACTCTTCAGGCCGTCATCAAGAAAGGCTGAGCGGAATAGGGCATGACCATGAAAGCGAATGCGCGTAGCGAGAGCGATACCGCCATGAATGCAACGAATACTTTGAAGGAACGTGCAGTGCGCTTTCTGCGCAGCCTGTTCTGCGTCGGTCTGGGCGTGTGGATGCTGGGCGCGCCGTATGCCGCCCAGGCCGCCGTGCCGGTGGATCAGTCGCCGCTCATCATTCAGCAGCCGTTGCCGCCGAATCTCGTCCTGATGCTGGATGACTCCGGTTCAATGAGTTCGGATTTCATGCCCGATTGGTCGTACATCCCCGATACGTCCGTGGACGGTCTGCGCTACTACGGCAACAACGGCACCTACTACAACCCGAACCTGATCTACACGCCGCCGCCGAAGGCGGACGGCACGGACTATCCGAATTCTCCGGGCCTGGGCAACGCGTTCAGGGACGGGTTCACCGATCAGTCGACCGGCAACGAGGTCGATATCACCCAGTACTGGGGCAGCTATCGGTACTACGAGACGCTGACGTCCAACGTGCAGAACAACTACGACCCTGTCATGAGCTGTCATTACGGGGATGTGCTGTCTACCGACCC
Organism: Oleiagrimonas citrea; assembly: GCF_012395255.1. Taxonomy (GTDB): domain Bacteria; phylum Pseudomonadota; class Gammaproteobacteria; order Xanthomonadales; family Rhodanobacteraceae; genus Oleiagrimonas; species Oleiagrimonas citrea. The sequence continues at coordinate 522,282 of NZ_JAAZQD010000001.1, read as the reverse complement.
CAATCATCAGGGGGAATGCCAGCATGTGGAAAGTGTCTCGTACCGCTACTACAAGCCTGATCGCTATTTGCAGTGCAACGGCAATGACAAGCTCGTCTTCCATCATCATCGCTGGACTTGTCGGGAAGCGAACATCACCTACAGCTACTACGCGCCGGACACGCCGAGTTGCCCGCTGGGCGGCACGTTCGACGGTTCGCAGAACAAGTGCATCCAGGTACAGGACGTCACCGCGAAGCTCTTCACCTACACGACGCCCGACGGCAGCGGTGGGTATGTACGTCACTATGTGGGCAAGACGCAGCAGGACTGCGCGGTCGCGATCGCCGAAGGTGCGGACTGTGACTACAGCGCGGCCACGCAGCAGAGTGTCGCCAACTGGTTCTCGTACTACCGCACGCGTATCGAGATGGCCAAGAGCGGCCTGATGAATTCGTTCATCGACATCGATCCGACGTTCCGGATCGGTTTCGGTTCGATCAACGGGCGCAACAACGCCAATCTTCCGGCCAACACTGCCGTCTACAACTCGAAGACGATCGCCCAGGTGCAGCCGTTCGGGGATGGTTCGTCGGGCACCCAGAAGAGCGCCTTCTGGACCTGGCTGGCCGGTGTCGAGCCGAACAACTCCACGCCATTGCGTCTTTCGCTCGATGCGGTGGGCAAGTACTACGAGTCCGCGCAGCCGTGGCAGACGTCCAGTTCCGACAGTACCGAACTGGCCTGCCGTCAGTCCTACACGATTCTGACCACCGACGGTTTCTGGAACGGCGGCTCGCCCAGCGTGGGCAACGTCGACGGCACCGGCGGCGCCCAGCGTTCCGGACCGAATGGCCAGTCGTATACCTACAATGCGGTGGCGCCGTACGCGGACAGCTACAGCGACACGCTGGCCGATGTGGCCATGAAGTACTGGTTGACCGATCTGCGCACCTCGGTGAGCAATGAAGTGCCGCCGAGTTCCGACGATCCGGCGTTCTGGCAGCACATGACGACATTCACCCTCGGTCTGGGCTTCAAGCCGGAACACATCTCGCCTGCCGGCACCACGGTCGATCAGGTTTTCGACTGGGCCAACGGTGGAAGCGCGATCTCCGGGTTCTCCTGGCCGCAGCCGGCTTCGAACGACGTCAACAACATTGCCGACCTGGCACATGCGGCCGTGAACGGTCACGGCGGGTTCTACTCGGCGACGAGCCCGCAGGCCTTCACCAACGGCCTGCAGGATGCACTGAAGCGTGCCGCGGAACGTGTCGGCACCGGCGCAAGCCTTGCCGCCAACTCGACCGAGCTGAAGACCGGTACGGTCGCCTATCAGGCGAACTACTACACGGTGAAGTGGAAGGGCGACCTCAAGGCGCTCACGATCGATCCGAATACGGGCGCGATCGCCGCCAGTCCCGCGTGGCAGGCCGCCAACGTGATGCCTTCGTGGTCGACCCGCAACATCTACACGTACAACCCTCAGGGCTCCACGCCGAGCGCGCAATACGTGCAGTTCAAGACGCTGTCGTCGCTTTCCGCGGCACAGCAGGCGGCGCTGGGTCTCAATGCCACCGATCAGCAGAACATCATCAACTACCTGCGCGGCGACTCCTCGATGGAGCAGAGCCAGACCAACGGCATCTACCGCACGCGTGACACCTCGCTCGGCGATATCGTCGACTCGCAGCCGGTCTACGTGGGTGCGCCGGTCGCGAACCAGTTCTACGGCGAGTCGTTCACCGGTTCGGTGGACTATCCGCTCTACGCCACGAACAACGAGAACCGGAAGGCCCTGGTCTACCTGGCGGCCAACGACGGCATGCTGCATGCGTTCGATGCCGCAACCGGCAAGGAAACGTTCGCGTACCTGCCGGGCTCTGTCATTACCAATGGCATCGCTTCGCTGGCCGATCCGAAATACGGCACGATCGCCGCGCCGCATCAGTACTTCAACGACGGCGAATTGACCGTCGCCGATGTCTACATGAGCGGGAGCTGGCATACGGTGCTCGTGGGCACGACCGGGCGTGGTACCGCCAAGACGGTGTATGCGCTGGACATCACGTCCCCCTCCAACATCAAGTTGCTCTGGGAGCGCTCGTCCGGAGATGGCCTGACCAACAGCGGCTACATCGGACAGATGACCGGCAAGCCGGTGATCGCGCAGACCCTGGACGGTAGCTGGTCGGTACTGATCGGCAACGGCTACAACAGCACCAACGGCGTCGCCGCACTGTTGCAGTTCGATCTGGCGACGGGCGATCTCTCGGTCCACCTGACCTCGGATACGAGCACCGACAACGGCATGTCCGCGCCGGCCGTTTGGATCGATACCCCGACCAACGGTGTCAGCACCACGGCCTATGCCGGCGATCTGGACGGACATGTCTGGTCCTTCGCGCTGCAGAACAACAGCGGCAACAAGGCCACGCCGGACAGTACGGGCACGCTGCTGTTCACCGCAAAGGACGCGAGCGGCAACATCCAGCCCATCACGGGCGGTCTGCTGGCAGGCAAGAATCCGACGACGAACGACGTCTGGTTGTTCTTCGGAACCGGTCGCTATCTCAGTTCCTCGGACCTCACCGACCTGTCCACGCAGACTTGGTACGGCATCATCGCGCAGTCCGCGACCACCAGTCTGGTAAGCAACCTCTCCAGCGGCCGTTCGGCGCTGGTGCAGCGACAGATCATCGGTCAGACGCCGGGTGATCCCACGGCATCGCCGCCGACACTGCCTGCACGCGTCGTCACGCCGCCGCCGTCCACGTCGGACATGACCGGAAAGTCGGGTTGGTACATGGATCTGCTCACGCCTATCGTGTCCGCCTCGACTGGGGCCACGTCCTACATCGCCGAAGGCGAGCGCATGGTCACGCCGAACCAGTTCCAGGGCAATGTGCTGCTGGGCACGACGCGCATTCCGCAGGCCAAGGATCTGTGCAACCCGTCAGGCAGCGGCTGGATCATGGCAGTAGACCCGTTCACCGGTACCAATCCGGTCTCCGACTTCTTCGACGTGAACGGAAACGGGCAGATCAATTCCGGCGATTCCGTCACCATCAATGGCAAGACCTATGCCTCGGCGGGCGTCGGCTTCAGCTCCTTGCCCAACAATCCGATCTTCGTCGGTGGCACTATGCTGGTCAGCTTCGACAACGGCACGACAGGCAGCCTGCAGACCTCCGGCAGCACGGGCGGTCTGGGACGAGTGTCCTGGCGTGAACTGACGACTCAGTAAGGAATGATCATGATGCAACGGCCGTACTCCGGAACTTCCCGCGCTGTGTCGCGACGTGCGGGCACGCATGGCTTCACGCTGCTTGAACTGATGATCGTGGTGGCCGTGATCGCGATTCTCTCGGCCATCGCGTATCCGTCGTACATCCAGCACATCACGAAGACGCATCGTGTCGCGGCCGAGGGCTGTCTGTCGGAGTTCTCCAATTACATGGAGCGCGCCTACACCACGAGCCTGACCTATCCGACTTCGAGTAGCTCCGCGGCGCCTCCGTTCGCGACGATGGGTTGCGCCACGACGTCGCAAACGGGCAATTTCTACAAGTATTCGTTCGATGGCACGCCGACCAGCGCGACCTACACGCTTCAGGCCGTGCCGCAAGGCGTGCAGGCAAGCCGTGATGCCAAGTGCGGTACGTTGAAACTGGACCAGACCGGGCAGCGTTCCATCACGGGAGCGGCTCCGCTCGACGAGTGCTGGTAGGGATAGAGATCCGTCACGGCACGAATGCACTCATCATCGCCCCCTTTCCGGGGGCGATTTTCTTGTTGCGCTTCAATGGCGCGGACGGCGCCGAATCACGATCTGGCGCATGAATGCGCACGGGTTTCTGGCGTATGATGGGGGATGTTTTGCCTCGGGCAGGGTCCCGTATGAGATCGATGTTCGTTTCCGTAAATCCCTTGCGCCAGCGTTTCCGTCCCCTGGTCTGGCTGGGCGTCTGTTTTCTCGTCATCTCGTTTCTGACCCGCCTGGTACTTCTCGTCAAGACCGGCTCCGGTGTACCGGCCAACCCGCTGTACTGGTTGTACATCTTCGGTGTCGGGCTCGGTTACGATCTGATCGCATTCGTTTATTTTGCCTGGCCCATGGTGTTGTTCCTGTGGCTGGTGCCGACGAAGCCGGGACGCTTGCCAGGCTGGTTGCGCTGGCTGGCTGTCGCCGCGGTGCTGTGTGCGATTTGCGGCGCGGTGCTGCTGGCGCTGCACGTGGCTTATCACGCCACGCTGAAGGTGACGTGGCCGGTGCTGATCCCGCTGCTGTTCATGCTGCCGCTGACGGCGTTCACGTATACGTCGCGTACAGGGCGCGTGGTGCTGTACGGATTCTGCACGCTGCTGACGTTCGGGCTGCTGTTCATCGCTGCCTCGGAGTGGACGTTCTGGAACGAGTTCAGCGCGCGCTTCAATTTCATCGCGGTGGACTACCTGGTCTACACGCGAGAGGTGGTCGGCAACATCGAGGAGTCGTATCCGGTCGGTCTGTGGCTGACGATCATCGGCCTGATCGCGCTGACGGTGATGTTTCTCAGCCGCCGCAGCGTTCGCGCGCAGGATGACGGCAGCACGTTCGCCGGACGCACCGGGATCGTGCTGGGCTGGCTGGTCGCGACGGTCGCCACGGCGTACTTCGTCAATGCGAACATGCGCAACCAGACCGCCAATCGCTACGTCAACGACCTGGGCGGCAACGGCATCTATCAATTCTTCGCGGCGTTCCGCGCCGATCAGCTCAATTTCGATCAGTTCTACAAGACACTGCCGGATGATCAGGCTTACGCCACTGTGCGCAAGATGCTGAAGACGCCGGATGCGACCTACGTCAGCAATGATCCGCACAATCTGACCCGAGCCATCCGCAATCCCGGCCCCGAAAAGCATCTGAACGTGGTGCTTATCAGTGTCGAGAGTCTGTCCGGCCAGTACCTGGCGCATTTCGGCAGCACCAAGCACCTGACGCCGCATCTGGACAAGCTGGCGGACCAGAGCATCTTCTTCACCCGCATGTATGCCAACGGTACACGTACCGTGCGCGGCCTGGAGGCATTGTCGCTGTCGGTGCCGCCGACGCCCGGCGATTCACTGATCAAGCAGAAGCACAACCAGGGCCTGTTCTCGCTGGCCGACATATTCAATCAACACGGGTATGAGTCGGAATTCGTCTACGGTGGTTACGGCGAGTTCGACAACATGAATCCGTTCTTCGCCGCAAACGGCTACCGGGCCGTGGATCGCCGCGACATTCCTTCGAGCATGAAGATCCACAGCGAGAATGTGTGGGGCGTGTCCGACGAGGATCTGTTCTCGCTGGCGATGCTGCAGATGGACAAGATCCATGCGAAGGGCAAGCCGTTCTTCCTGCACATCATGACCACCTCGAACCACCGGCCGTACACGTTCCCGACCGGACGCGTGAAGGGCAAGCAGAAGACCCGCTTCGGCGCCATCCGCTATACCGACTGGGCGATCAACGACTTCATCCAGCGCATGCGCAAGAAGCCGTACTTCGACAATACAGTGTTCGTGATCACGGCCGACCACTGCGCGCACAGCGCCGGCAGCGCCGAGATTCCGGTCAATCACTACCATATCCCGCTGATCATCTACGCGCCCGCGCAATTCAAGCCGCAGGTGGTGAATCGGATGATGGCGCAGATGGACATCCCGCCGACGCTGCTCGGTCTGCTGCATTTCAGCTACCGCAGCCGTTTCTTCGGCTACGACGTGTTCAAGCTGGCGCCGGGCGAGCGCGAGCGTGCGTTCCCGTCGACGTACCAGCGGCTGGGGTATCTGAAGGGCGACATGCTGACAATCCTCTCGCCGCGCCGGGAAGTCGAGCAGGTGACGCCGAACTTCGCCAATGGCGATGTCACGCCGGTCAAGTCGGTCGATACGCAGGAAGTCGACGAGGCGATCGCGTCCTATCAGGTGGCCTATGACACGTTCCACAATGGCCAGATGAAGTGGCGCGCCAGCGACGCCACGCCGGTCGCGCCGCTGCCCGCACCGGCTTCCTCGGCCGCGATACCTGCCGCGAGTTCATCCGCCTCGCCAGCAACCGCGGCGTCTGTCTCGGTTCCCTGAGGCAGAGCAGGTACTTTCTGCGCGCGAGGCAACTTGCGCGTAGAAGGTGTCCGTGCGACAAAGACGCGCGCGTTCCGCCTTCGCAAGGAAGGCGGTCCGCCGCCGGGCCATGCCCAGGGAGGGGAAGTCGGGAACGGAATCGCATCACGTCGTGGTCCGCGGCTTCGGAGTCGCGTATCCGTTCGCTTCGCATCGGACATCGCTGGAGTCGTGCATGACTTCCGTCCGCTGTGCTGCGTCAGGCATGTGCGTTTCCCGACCTGGGACGGTCGTTTCTGGAATTTCTTACATGGGAGGTAAGACATGCACACTGCACAACGCAGAAAAATAGCCCGTATCGGACTGGTCGCATTGCTGGTCGCCGGCGTGGCCAGCGCGGGCACGTTTCCGGACTTCGGGTATCAGCCGCCGTCCAGCGAGTACAGCGGGCCGCTGTTTCAACTGAGTCAGAACTATCCGCAGACACTGCCGAGCGGCACGCCGGCGTTCTTCAAGCTGTTGCCGTCCAAACTGACCAACAACTACGACAGCTGGAAGCCGTATCTGGCAGCGGTGAAGAAATACTGCCTGGCTGGTAACGCCGAGACCAACTGGGATGTGCAGAAGAATCCCGTGCGCCACTGGTACCACATGCCTTGGCAGCACTACGGCGCGCTGGGACGCGAAGGCATTCACGGCCTGACCAAGGAAGCGCCGATCCAGCCCAAACAGCTGGCTTCGACGCAGACCGATTCCGGCCAGACCTATGCCGTCGGCATCTACAACGACATCGGCGCGTACACCATTGGCGAGGTCTGGAAGAATCCGCAGAAGCCGGATGCCTCGTACACGTCCGAACCGAACAGCTTCCATGACGGCACCGTGGTCTGCAAGGCGCTGTTCGCCGACATCAACTACCAGAACGTCCCGTTCCTGAAGAACCCGTTGCTGTGGCAGGCCTATGTCACCAACACCTTCGATTCCGCCGATCGTTCGGTGAAGAAGCTGGCGCTGATCCAGATGGATTTCGCGGTGCGTGATTCGCGCGTGCCCGGCACCGGCTGGCTGTTCGGCACCTTCCAGTACAACGGCGCGGTCGGTGACAAGCCGAGTTGGGAGAACCTGGTGCCGCTGGGCGTGATGTGGGGCAACGATCCCGAACTGACCAGCAGCGAGTACGATAATCCGACGCCGACCGAAACCCGCATCAATCCCAACCTCAAGGAAGCGGCGATCAATCCAGGCAAGGAGCTGCCGCCGACCCATCTGGGCTGGAACGGCCGCGTGGACGGTCCCGTCGACAACCCGCTGAGCTCGTGCATGAGCTGCCACATGACGGCCGAGTATCCGCAGCTGTCGCCGATGAATCCGACCTTCCAGGAACAGAGCAAGATTCCGCCGGTCGGTTCCAAGGCGTGGATGCGCTGGTTCCAGAACGAGGAAGCGGGCGTGCCGTTCGACAAGGGTGCGCAGAGCACCGACTACAGCCTGCAGCTGGCTGGTGCGATGGCCAACTTCTACGACTGGAAGTGCAACCAGGGCGGCGTGTTTGTCGATGGCGGCAATGCCTGCCAGAAGGCGGCCAAGCTGAAGAAGACGATGCTGCGTGGTCCCGCGCCGCATCAGCGCGTGTTCAAGGTCGAGCGCGCGCCGGGTGCCGGGGAGCTGCAGTAACCCCGGGTTTGTCCGCAAACGAAAAGGCCACCCGCGACGGGTGGCCTTTTCGTTGCTGAATATGGTGGGCGGTACAAGGATCGAACTTGTGACACCTGCCGTGTGAAGGCAGTGCTCTACCGCTGAGCTAACCGCCCGATAGAGAGCGCGCAAGTCTACGCAGACATGCGCCCGAGGTCAATGGGTCTGTGTGTACGCGGCAAAGGAATCGAGTCATGCGCGGGCCTGCGTTGGTACACTTGCGCGGATTCTTACCCTGAGCCGCGTCGCCATGGATTATCTCCACCAACATCTGCAGCAGATTCTCGAGGCCCTGCAGAGCTTCGAAGTCACGCCCTGGAAGGCCATCGGCTTTCTCGGCATGGCGATGTTCACCAGCCGCTGGTTCGTGCAGATGTACTACACGCGCAAGTACAAGCGCGTGGTCATGCCGTTGGCGTTCTGGTGGCTGTCGGTGTGCGGCAGTGCGCTGCTGCTGGCGTATTTCATCTTCGGCAAGAACGACTCGGTCGGTATCCTCTCCAACACGTTCCCCGTGGTGGTGTCGGTCTACAACCTGATCGTGCACTCGCGCGACTTGCGCTCGCGCAAGGCCGCCAAGGCGGCCGATCCGGTTCAGTCCGGCTCATAGGCGAGGTTCGCAGCCAGCCAGCGTTCGGCCTCTGCCTGGTTCCAACCCTTGCGTCGCGCGTAGTCGGCGACCTGTTCGCGGGTGAGATTGCCGACTACGAAGTACTGGCTGTCCGGGTGCGCGAAGTACCAGCCGGAGACGGCGGCGGCCGGATACATGGCAAAGCCCTCGGTCAGTTCGATGCCGGTACGGGCGGTGACGTCCAGCAGCTCGAACAACGTGGTCTTCTCGGTGTGATCCGGGCAGGCAGGATAGCCGGGGGCGGGACGAATGCCGTGGTAGTTCTCGGCGATCAGTGCTTCGTTGTCGAGTTGCTCGTTCGCAGCGTGACCCCAGAACTCGGTGCGCACGCGTTGATGCATGCGTTCGGCGAAGGCCTCGGCCAGACGGTCAGCGAGGGCCTTGAGCAGGATCGATGAATAGTCGTCGTGGGCGGCCTCGAAGCGGGCGACGTGTTCCTCGATGCCGAGGCCGGCCGTGACCGCAAAGGCGCCGATCCAGTCCTGCTTGCCGGCGTCGGCGGGCGCGACGAAGTCGGCGAGGCACAGATTCGGGCGCTCGACCGGTTTATCAGCCTGCTGGCGCAGGAAGTGCAGGGTGGTCGGGATGTCTGCGCCGGTGTCGACCTCGACATCGTCGCCGATGCGCTGTGCGGGCCAGAAGCCGATCACCGCACGAGCACGCAGCCATTTCTCGGCGATCAGGCGGTCCAGCATGGCCTGGGCGTCGTCGTAGAGCTCACGCGCCTGCGCGCCGACGATCTCGTCGTCGAGGATGGCGGGGAAGCGTCCGGCCAATTCCCAGGCCTGGAAGAACGGCGTCCAGTCGATGTACGGACGCAGCTCGGTCAGGTCGTAGTCGTCGAACACATGCACGCCGGGCTGTTTCGGCGCGGGCGGATCGTATGCGGTCCAGTCGCGCGTCCAGGCGTTGTCGCGCGCCTGCTGCAGCGTGACCAGTTTTTTGCCCGCGCCACGGCTGCGGTGGCGTTCGCGAACGTCAGCGTACTCGCTGCGGATCTTGTCCAGGAAATCCGCGACGGCCTCCTGGCTGACCAGCGACTGTGCCACGCCGACCGCGCGTGAAGCGTCCTTCACCCACACAGTGCCGGCTTCGTAGTGCGGTTCGATGCGCAGCGCGGTGTGCGCGCGCGAGGTCGTCGCGCCGCCGATCAGCAGCGGGGTGCGGAAGTCCTGACGCTGCATCTCGCGGGCGACTTGGCTCATCTCTTCCAGCGACGGCGTGATGAGACCGGAGAGGCCGATGAGGTCGGCGTTCTCGGCGCGTGCGGTCTCCAGGATCTTCTGCGCCGGCACCATCACACCGAGGTCGATCACCTCGAAGTTGTTGCAGCGCAGGACCACGCCGACGATGTTCTTGCCGATGTCGTGCACATCGCCCTTGACCGTGGCCAGCACGATCTTGCCGTTGGACTTGCCGGCGTCGCCGGTGCGCGCCTTTTCTTCCTCGATGTAGGGAATCAGGTGTGCCACGGCCTTTTTCATCACGCGCGCGGACTTCACGACCTGCGGCAGGAACATCTTGCCGGCGCCGAACAGGTCGCCGACCACGTTCATGCCGCTCATCAGCGGGCCTTCGATCACGTCCAGCGGGCGGGCGGACTGCTGGCGTGCTTCCTCGGTGTCTTCGACGACGTACTGGTCGATGCCATGCACGAGTGCATGCGACAGGCGTTCGGCGACGGGCTTCTCGCGCCAGGCCTTGTTTTCGACCTTGGTCTCGCCCTTGTTGTCCTTGAAGCGTTCGGCGAGAGCCAGCAATCGCTCGGTGGCGTCCTTGCGGCGGTTCAGCACCACGTCCTCGACGGCTTCGCGCAGCTCGGAATCAAGGTCGTCGTAGATCGCCAGCGAACCGGCATTGACGATGCCCATGTCCATGCCGGCGGCGATGGCGTGGTACAGGAACACCGAGTGGATCGCCTCGCGCACGGTGTTGTTGCCGCGGAACGAGAACGACACGTTGGACAGGCCGCCGGAGACATGGCTTTCCGGGAAGCGCTTCTTCAGCTCGCGCGCGGCCTCGATGAAGTCGACGGCGTAATTGTCGTGCTCCTCGATGCCGGTGGCGATGGCGAAGATATTGGGATCGAAGATGATGTCCTCGGGCGGGAAGCCGACCTGTTGCGTCAGCAGCGCATGGGCGCGTGAGCAGATCGCCACTTTGCGCTCCAGCGTGTCGGCCTGACCGTCCTCGTCGAAGGCCATGACCACCGCGGCTGCGCCATAGCGCTGGATCGTGCGTGCATGTTCGAGGAAGGCTTCCTCGCCTTCCTTCAGCGAGATCGAGTTGACCACGCCCTTGCCCTGCAGGCAGCGCAGGCCGGCCTCGATCACGCTCCACTTGGAGGAGTCGATCATCACGGGCACGCGGGCGATGTCCGGTTCGGAGGCGATCAGATTGAGGAAGCGCACCATCGCGGCTTCCGAGTCGATCAGGCCCTCGTCCATGTTGACGTCGATGATCTGCGCGCCGTTCTCGACCTGCTGGCGCGCGACCTCGACGGCTTCCTCGAAGCGCTCTTCCTTGATGAGGTTGCGGAAGCGCGCCGAGCCGGTGACGTTGGTGCGCTCGCCGACGTTGACGAAGTTCAGGTCGGGCGTGAGGACCAGTGGCTCCAGGCCCGACAGTCGGGTGAGGCGGCGGCTCATGCTGCCTCCCGCGCGCGGCTGCGCGGCGCGTGTCCGCGCACGGCAGCGGCGATGGCCGCGATGTGTTCCGGCGATGTGCCGCAGCAGCCGCCGACAATGTCCAGCAGTCCGTCCGCGGCGAAGCCGCCCAGTGTGCGCGCCATCTGCTCCGGTGTTTCGTCGTACTCGCCGAAAGCGTTGGGCAGGCCCGCGTTGGGGTGTGCGCTGATGCGGCAGTCGGCCAGCGAGGCGAGCGACTGCACATGCGGGCGCAGTTCGTCCGCGCCAAGTGCGCAGTTGAAGCCGATCGACAGCGGTCGCGCGTGGGCCAGGGCGATGTAGAAGGCCTCCGGCGTCTGACCCGACAGCGTGCGGCCGGACTTGTCGGTGATGGTGCCGGAGATCATCAGCGGCAGGCGACCGCCGCGGCGGCGGAATTCCGCATCGATGGCGAATAGCGCGGCCTTGGCGTTGAGCGTGTCGAATACGGTCTCGACCATGATGAGGTCGGCACCGCCCTCGATCAGGCCGTCTACGGCCTCGGTGTAGTTGTCCACCAGTTCCTCGAAGCTGACATTGCGGAAACCCGGGTCGTTAACGTCGGGCGAGATCGACGCCGTGCGGCTGGTCGGCCCGAGCACGCCGACGGCGAAGCGCGGCCGCGACGGATCTTTGCGCTCGGCGGCCGCGCAGGCGGCGCGCGCCAGTCGGGCACCCTCGGCGTTCAATTCGTGCACCAGCGCTTCCATGCGGTAGTCGGACTGGCTGATGCGCGTGGCGTTGAAGGTGTTGGTCTCGACCAGGTCCGCGCCGGCGTCCAGGTAGGCGGCATGGATGTCACGGATGATGTCCGGTTGCGACAGGCTGAGCAGGTCGTTGTTGCCCTTCAGTTCGCGCGTGCAGCTTTCGTCGTGCGCATGGTCGTGGTGACCGTCGCAGCCGTGCGCGAAACGCGCTCCGCGATAGCCGGATTCATCCAGCGTGTGACCCTGCAGCATCGTGCCCATGGCGCCATCGAGTAGCAGGATGCGTGTGTCGAGTGCCGTTTCGAGCTTTTCGGCGCGGTCAGGGTGGAGCCAGGGGAGTGCGTGGTCGGTCATGATCGGTAGGGCGTCGGGGAGGCGTGGAGCCAGCTCTGTATGGGGGTAATCAACGGTTCGGCGAGTGTCGTGTGCTTGGTTATCCCGGCTTTCGCGCCAGCAGGCACAGGACCTCGAAATAGGGCGGTTTGCGTTCGCGCGAAATGCGCTCGCACTGTGCGACGTCGAGGCCGGCACGGGCGGCCAGCTTTGACAGCTCCTCGCGCTTGAAGCCCGAGTTGCGGTGTCCGAACGGATCGACCGTGGCCTGGTGGCCGTGGCGGGCCAGTGTGACCGCGAGCAGGCGACCGCCGGGACGCAGCGCCTTGGCGGCCTCAGCCACGGCGACAGCCGGTCGCTCGGCGTAGGTCAGTGCGTGCAGCATCAGGACCAGGTCGAACTGTTCGGTCATGCCCAGGTTGTGCATGTCGCCGTGGCGCACCTCGACGTTGGCGAAGGGCTTCAGACGCTTGCGCGCGGCCGCCGTGACGCGTTCGCTGGCGTCGATGCAGGTGATCGAGCGTGCGTGCGGCGCCAGCAGTTCGGCGGTCACCCCATCACCGGAGGCGATATCGAGCACGTCGCCGGTTTCCAGCAGTTGCAGCAGGGCACGAGCCAGGGTTTCCCAGGTGCGGCCGGGCGAGTAGTGGCGTTCCATGTCGCCTGCCACCGTGTCGGCCCAGCCTTGTTCGCGGGCGCGCTGCGCCAGCACCACGGGCAGGTTGCGGGCGTCGGTATCGAGCAACGCGTCGTCGACGCCTTCTCGCAGCGCGCCCAGCAGTCCCTGTTCGCCCGCATCGAACTCGGTACTTGCGCGATAATAGGCCGACACCCCAGCGCGACGATCGCGCACCAGGCCGGCTTCTTTCAGCTTGGCCAGGTGCGTGGAGACGCGTGGCTGCGCCAGTTGCAGCACGGCAGCCAGTTCGGCGACGGTCAGCTCCTCGCGTTCGAGCAGGGCCAGCAGGCGTACGCGCGTCGGATCGGCCAGCAGGCGCAGAAGGCTCGAGGCCGAGGACAGATCCATGGTGTTACATCCTTTTATCGCGATGCAAAGATAATGCAAGCGTATGCGGCCCTCGCCGGGGCGTCAACCCGGAAGACAGCTGCGCGGGCAAGCAAGGCGGCGGACACGGTATAATGTCCTGCTACGGCGCAGTCCTTCGCCGGACTTGCGCGTCACCGTTTTCTTGCCACACCACGCCGCTTTCGGGCGACGCAGGAGGATTCATGGATTTCAGCTTCAACGACGATCAGCTCTCGATTCAGTCCATCGCACGCGAATTCGCGCAGAAGCGCATCGCGCCGGTCGCGGCCGAGTTCGACGCCTCGGGCGAGTTCCCGCTCGACAACATTCGCGAGATGGGCCAGATGGGCCTGATGGGCATCGAGGTGCCCAGCGAGTACGGCGGCGCGGGCATGGACCCGATCTCCTACGTGCTGGCGATGATCGAGATCGCCGCGGCCGATGCCGCGCATTCGACCATCATGTCGGTGAACAATTCGCTGTTCTGCAACGGCATCCTCACGCACGGCACCGAGGAGCAGAAGCAGAAGTACGTCAAGGCCATCGCCACCGGCGAGGCCATCGGCGCCTATGCGCTGACCGAGCCGCAGTCCGGTTCGGACGCTTCGAACATGCACACTCGCGCGGTAAAGAGCGAGGACGGCAAGCACTTCGTCATCAACGGCAAGAAGAGCTGGATCACCTCCGGCCCGGTGGCCAAGTACATCGTGCTGTTCGCCATCACCAAGCCGGGCATTGGCGCCAAGGGCGTCAGCGCCTTCATCATCGACACCGAAGTCGAGGGCTTCCATCGCGGCAAGACCGAGCCGAAGCTGGGTATCCGCGCGTCGGCCACCTGCGAGATCGAGTTCGTCGACTACAAGTGCCCGGTCGAGAACCTGCTCGGCGAGGAAGGGCAGGGCTTCAAGATCGCCATGGGCGTGCTCGACGCCGGCCGTATCGGCATCGCTTCGCAGGCGCTGGGCGTCGCCCGCGCTGCCTACGAGGCGACGCTGGAATGGTCGCGCGAGCGCAAGGCGTTCGGCCAGCCCATCGGCAGCTTCCAGATGACGCAGTCGAAGATTGCCGACATGAAGTGCAAGCTGGACGCGGCCACGCTGATGACGTTGCGTGCGGCGTGGACCAAGCAGCAGGTCTCCAAGACCGGCGGTCGCTTCGGCAACGAGGCCTCGATGGCCAAGCTGATGGCCTCGGAAGCGGCGATGTGGATCACCCACCAGGCGATCCAGATCCACGGCGGCATGGGCTACTCCAAGGAGATGCCGCTGGAGCGCTACTTCCGCGACGCCAAGATCACCGAGATCTACGAAGGCACCAGCGAGATCCAGCGCATGGTCATCGCCCGCAACGAGACCGGATTGCGCTGATACCGCATCGTACGCCGCCGCATGGCAAGGCAGTCGCCAGCGGCGTCGTTTTGCGCGACAATACCCTCTTTCGTCCATCACCGCCGTATGGCGGGTTTCGTTAAAGTCCGGTCACGCTGGCGAGCAGTGATCTTTGCCACTACAATGCGCCGGATTCATTCCCTCGGGAGGCAAGTACACATGAGCACCATTGAAGAGCGCGTCAAGAAGATCGTTGTTGAACAGCTTGGCGTGAAGGAAGACGAGGTCACCACGAACGCATCGTTCGTCGACGACCTGGGTGCCGATTCCCTGGACACCGTCGAGCTGGTCATGGCGCTCGAGGAAGAGTTCGAGACGGAAATTCCCGACGAGGAAGCCGAAAAGATCACCACGGTGCAGCAGGCAGTCGACTACATCCAGGCGCACGTCAAGTCCTGATGCAGCCGAGTTCGGGCTGGCTGCGCAACACTGCGCACGGCTCGACATCGAGCCGAAACACAGACACAAACTGCGCCACACGGCGCAGTTTGTGTTTGCGCATCCGGTAACGTTCTTCGGCGTATGGTTTAGCCGATCTGCTATCGACGGAAAACAAGCATGAGCAAGCGACGCGTGGTAGTCACCGGTCTGGGCATGGTCAGTCCCGTCGGCAACGACGTGGCCACCTCCTGGGCCAACATCACCGCCGGCAACAGTGGCATTGGCGAGATCACCCATTTCGACGCCAGCACGTTTCCCACCCGCATCTCGGGCGAGGTCCGCGACTTCGATCCGGCGCAGTACATCGCGCCCAAGGACATCAAGAAGATGGACCCGTTCATCCACTACGGCGTGGCGGCGGGCATCCAGGCGTTGAAGGACGCCGGCTACGAGGTCACGGACGCCAACTCCGACCGCGTCGGTGCGGCCGTGGGTGCCGGCATCGGTGGCCTGCACACGATCGAGAAAACCGCCATCGATTATCACGAGCGCGGCGTGCGCAAGATCTCGCCGTTCTTCGTGCCCAGCTCGATCATCAACATGGTTTCGGGCCAGCTGTCGATCATGCTCGGCCTGAAGGGGCCGAATATCGCCTGCGTCACCGCCTGCACCACGGCCACGCACAACATCGGTCTGGCCATGCGCATGATCCAGTACGGCGAAGCCGACGCCATGCTCGCCGGTGGCGCGGAATTCGCCACCACCGGTACCGCAGTCGGCGGCTTCTGCTCGGCGCGCGCGATGTCCACGCGCAACGACGCGCCGCAGAAGGCGAGCCGTCCGTGGGATGCCGAGCGTGACGGCTTCGTCCTGGCTGACGGCGCCGGTGTGCTGATGCTGGAAGAGTACGAATCGGCCAAGGCGCGCGGCGCGAACATCTACTGCGAGCTGGTCGGTTTCGGCATGAGCGGCGACGCCTACCACATGACCGCACCGAGCGAGGGCGGCGAAGGCGCGGCGCGTTGCATGAAGCACGCCATCGACGATGCCGGTCTGAATCCGGAGCAGGTCGAGTACATCAATGCCCATGGCACCTCGACGCCGCAGGGCGACGTGGCCGAGGTCATGGCGGCCAAGACCGTGTTCGGCGATCACGCCTACAAGCTGATGATGAGCTCGACCAAGTCGATGACCGGTCATCTGCTGGGTGCGGCCGGTGGCGTCGAGGCGATCTTCTCGGTGCTGGCGTTGCGCGACAAGATCATTCCGCCGACCATCAACCTGGACAATCCGGGAGAGGGCTGCGACCTGGACTTCGTGCCGCACACCGCGCGCGAGGCCAAGGTCGACGTGGTGGTATCGAATTCCTTCGGATTCGGCGGTACCAACGGTTCGCTGGTGTTCAAGCGCGCCTGAGTACGCGATGGCAGCCGTCTTCGGAGGGCTCCATGCGCATCATGACCGCTCGCCCGTGCCTACACGGACGAGCGGTTTTTTTTAACCCGGGCGAGCGATTTCCGCGCGATTTTCGCCGCTCCGAAGCCGTGGCGGGTTACGCTTGCCACCTGTGTTCTTCGTCGAATCCCATGCCCGCAACGCTTCACGCCGATCAAGTTCGTTCGTCCGCCATGCATGTGCGCGAATTGCCCGGTGCCTGTGACCTGTTGTCCCTGGCTGCGGCGTTCCCCGCACGGTATCCGTGCCTGCTGGAAAGCGTTGCGTCAGGGCCCGCGCAGGCGCGCTGGGATCTGCTGCTGGCATTTCCGCAGTCGCGTATCCAGCTGGATGCTGATGGGTGCACGCAGATCGACGACGAGCGCTTCGAGGGGCGATTTCTGGATGCGCTGGACGCCGCGTGGTCGGCCGAGCGCACGCCGCGCGACGAGGACGGGCTTCCGTTCCATGGCGGCTGGGCGCTGTTGCTGGCCTATGAGCTGATCGCGGAGGTCGAGTCGCGTTTGACGCTTCCGTCCGCGCCGGGACCGCAGCCGGTGGCGCTGGCCCTGCGTACGCCGGCCGCCGTGCTGGTCGATCATGCCGCCGACCGGACCTTGCTGGTGGCCGAGGCCGGGCACGCGGAGCTGATCGAGGCCATGCAGTCGGACATGCGGGCATCGTCGCCGCTTCCACCGCTGGCGCTGCGGGCAAAGGTCGATGAGGATGCGCCGTCCGTGTTCCTCGACGGCGTGGCGCGCGTGCACGAGTATCTGCGCAGCGGCGATGTCTTCCAGGTCAATCTCTCCCGCTGCTGGCGGTCGTGTCCGGAGGTTCCCGCCGCACCGGCACAGGTCTACGCCGCCCTGCGGGAGGCCAATCCCGCGCCGTTCGCCGGTTTGTGGCAGGACCCCGGCTGGGCGGTTGTCAGTTCCTCGCCGGAACGTCTGGTCGAGGTGCGTGGCGAAGCGGTCCAGACGCGCCCCATCGCCGGCACGCGGCCGCGCTTTGCCGGCGACGACGAGCGCGCGCGCATCGACGAACTGGTCGGGCATCCCAAGGAGCGTGCCGAGCACATCATGCTGATCGACCTGGAGCGCAACGACCTCGGTCGCGTCTGCGCACCGGGTAGCGTCGAGGTCGACGAATTGATGACAGTGGAAAGCTATGCGCACGTGCATCACATCGTGTCCAACGTGCGCGGCCGGCTGCGTGCGGAGGTGACGCCGGGGCAGGTGATCGCAGCCACGTTTCCGGGCGGCACCATCACCGGCTGTCCGAAGGTGCGCTGCATGGAGATCATCGCCGAGCTGGAAGGCGTCGGTCGTGGCGCCTACACCGGCGCGATGGGATACCTGGATCGCAATGGCGACATGGATCTGAACATTCTGATCCGCACGCTCAGCCTGTTCGAGGGGCATATCGAACTGCGCGCCGGCGCCGGTATCGTTGTCGACTCGCAGGCCGAGGCCGAACTGGAAGAAACGCGGCACAAGGCGCGCGGGCTGTTGCGTGCATTGGGCGTCGAGGCATGAGTACGCGCTGCCTGGTCAATGGTCGTGCATCGTCGCAGGTCGCCGCCGACGATCGCGGTCTGCTATACGGCGACGGTCTCTTCGAGACCTTGCGCGTGATCGACGGTCGCGCGCCGCTCTGGGCCGGTCACATGCACCGCTTGAGCCGAGGTTGCGAGCGTTTGGGCATGCCTGCGCCGGATACGGATACGCTGCGCGAAGAAGTTTCTGCGCTGACCCGTGACGAGGGTCCCAGCGTGGTGCGCATCACCTGGACGCGGGGACGCGGTGCGCGTGGCTACGGACCGCCCGCATCGCCGCAGTGCATGCGCGTGGTCACGGCTTCGCCCGCGCCGGTGCTGGATCCGGATTGGAGCGCCGCCGGAATCCGGGTACGCTTCTGCGATACGCGTCTGGCGGTGCAGCCTGCGCTGGCCGGACTGAAACACCTGAACCGGCTGGAACAGGTGCTGGCGCGCGCGGAATGGCGCGACCCGGACATCGTCGAGGGACTGATGCGCAGCATGGATGGAGCGGTGGTCTGCGCGACCGCGGCAAACCTGTTCGCGCGCATCGACGGCGTCTGGGTCACCCCGTCCGTCGAGAACTGCGGCGTGGCCGGCGTGGCGCGCGCGGAAGTGCTGGCGCAATGGCCGCAGTGCCGGGTGGGAACGATCGAGATGGGAGCGTTGATGCAAGCCGAAGAAGTTTTCCTCAGTTCCAGCGTGCGCGGCATTCTGGCCGTTGGTGATCTGGCCGGGCGACGCCTGCAGGTGGGCGCCGACACGCGCACGATGCAGGCGCATTTCGCGCAGTTGCTGGAGCTGGGCGCATGAGGCGGCATATGCGCGGCGGTGCGAAATTGTGGGTCTTTTTCATTGTGCTGGCGGTGGCCGCGATCGCCGCGGCGGGCGTGCTCTGGCAGGAGCTGAACCGCTTCGCCGACGCGCCGATGGCGATCCACCCGGATGCGCCCAGCGTCGTCATTCCGCATGGCGCGGGCTTCAATCGCATCGTCGACGAACTGCAGGCGCGCAAGCTCAGCGCGGCGCCGCACTGGTTCTGGCGGCTGCAGGCCGAGCGCATGCATGTCACGCGCGATCTGCATGCTGGCGAGTACGCACTGCGCCCCGGCATGACGCCGCGCCAGCTGCTGGACGACATGGCGCATGCGCGCGTGGTGCAGCATCGTTTCACCATCGTCGACGGCTGGAGCTTCAAGGAGTTGCGCGAGGCGCTGGACAAAGCGCCGGTGCTCAAGCACGAAACGGCCGCGATGACCGACGCGCAGATCATGCAGCGCGTGGGCGCGGGCGACGAGAAAGCGGAAGGCCGCTTCCTGCCGGAGACCTACGCTTTCGTGCGCGGCGACAGCGATCTGGACATTCTCAAGCGCTCCTACCGGGCGATGAATGTGCTGTTGAAGAAGGCGTGGGCGAATCGTGCCGACGATCTGCCGCTGAAGACGCCGTATCAGGCACTGATCCTGGCCTCCATCGTGGAGAAGGAGACCGGTCGCGCCGATGAACGTCCGCGCATCGCCGGCGTGTTCGTGCGCCGTCTGCGTCGCGGCATGCTGCTGCAGACCGACCCGACCGTGATCTACGGCATGGGCGCAGCCTACCACGGCAACATTCGCAAGCGGGATCTGGAAACCGACACGCCGTACAACACCTATGTGCATCCGGGCTTGCCGCCAACGCCGATCGCGCTGCCGGGCAAGCCGGCCATCGAGGCCGCGCTGCATCCGGCTGCAGGCAAGTCCCTGTATTTCGTGGCCAAGGGCGACGGTTCGCACGTGTTTTCCGACACGCTGGCGCAGCACGACCGCGCCGTGCGCTGCTACCAGTTGAAGCGGTGCTCGGGAGGCAAGCGATGAGCGGACGCTTCATCACCCTGGAAGGCGGCGAGGGTGCCGGCAAGAGCACGCTGTTGCAGGGGCTGCGCGCCTATCTCGCCGAGCGCGGCATCGAGCCGCTGTTCACGCGCGAGCCCGGCGGCACTGCGCTGGGCGAGGGCGTGCGCGCGTTGGTGCTGGATCCGGCGCTGCGCGGCATGTGCGCGGAATCCGAATTGCTGTTGATGTTCGCGGCGCGCGCGCAATTGGTGCGCGAATCCATCCGGCCTGCGCTGGAGGCCGGGCAATGGGTGGTCTGCGACCGCTTCACCGACGCCAGCTTCGCCTATCAGGGCGGCGGACGCGGACAGCCGCGCGAACGTATCGCCGATCTGGAGCGCTGGGCCGCCGCCGATCTGCGGCCCGATCTGACGCTGTTGCTGGATCTGCCGGTCGACACGGGGCGCGCGCGCGCTGCCGGTCGCGGCGAGGAAAGCGACCGCATCGAGCGCGAGGGCGACGGTTTCTTCGAACGCATCCGCGCGGCCTATCTGCAGCGCGCCGCCGAGCAGCCGGAGCGGTTCCGCATTCTCGATGCGACCCGGTCGGCGCAGGAGGTCCTCGCTGCCGCCACCGAAGCACTCGAACCGCTGCTGGCCGGAGGCGCGGAATGACCGAAGCGCCGCCATGGCACGACGAACCCTGGCAGCGGCTGTTGCAGCGGCGGCAGCGGGACGCGTTGCCACATGCCCTGCTGCTGAGCGGCCCGTCCGGGCTGGGCAAGCGTGCCTTCAGCGAGCGTCTGCAGCGCGGACTGCTGTGCACGCAGCCCGTCGACGGCGATGCCTGCGGGACGTGCCGCGCCTGCCTGCTGCTGGACGCCGGTACGCATCCGGACCGCATCGCGGTGAGGCTCGAAGAGCGCCCGGACGGCACGCCGCGCAAGGACATCGTGGTGCGCCAGATCCGTGCGCTTTCCGAACGCCTGAGCAAGTCCAGCCAGTTCGGCGGTTGGCAGGTCGCCTGCATCGACCCGGCTGACGCCATGAATGCGGCCGCCGCCAATGCCTTGCTGAAGACGCTGGAAGAACCCAGCGCGTCGAGCATTTTGATTCTGGTGGCCGATGAACCCTGGCGACTGCCGGCCACGATCCGCAGTCGCTGCCAGCAGACGGAATTCCGCTTGCCGGAAGCCGACGCGGCGCAGGCCTGGTTGCAGCGGGAAGGCGTGGCCGATCCGCAGGTGGCGCTGGAGGCGGCTGGCGGCAATCCGGGGCTCGCTCGCCGCTGGGCGGAGCAGGACGCCTTGTCGCAACGTCAGCAGGTGCGGGCCGATCTGCGCGCGCTGGCCGAAGGGCGCGGCGAGCCTGGCGCGCTGGCCTCGCGCTGGCTGGACGATGCACTCGAACAACGCCTGTGGTTCGCGGCGCAGGCCGCCGTCGACGAGTTGCGGGAGCGTGCGACGGGGCGGCGTGCGCCGCTGGGCTCGCAATTGTCCACGCTGGAGCTGGCCGAGTGGTATGCGCAGGCCAATCGCGCTCGCGATGCACTACGCGGCCCGTTGCGCAAGGACCTGATTCTGCTGGAGCTGCTCGGCGCCTGGCGCTGATTCAGCCGGGCCGCGTCGATGTCCGCCCCATGCCCGGCTCTTGAGGCCTGTCTGCGACCCGGTACGCAGTGGCTGCTGGTCGCGCCGCATCCCGATGACGAAGTGCTGGCGGCTGGCGGCCTGTTGCAGCGCGCGGCGCGGCACGGCGGGCGCATCCGTATCTGGCAACTCAGCGATGGCGAGAACAATCCCTGGCCGCAACGCTGGCTGGAGCGTCGCGTGCGCATCGATGCGGCATGCCGTTCCCGTTGGGGCGCACGGCGCTGCGAGGAGTCGCGCGCGGGGCTGGCCCGACTCGGTCTGCCGGCTTCCGTGGTGGAGCGCTGGCATTGGCCGGATCTTGGCTTCAGCGAAGGGCTGGCGACGGCGCCAGAGCGGTGGATCGAACCGTTGACTGAGGCGTTGCACGCACTGCGGCCCGATGTGCTGGTGCTGCCCTCGATCGCCGACCGCCATCCCGATCACGGCACGGCGCACGTGCTCCTGCGGCTGGCATTGTATCGAGCGGGCCTGCAGCCACTGGCCCTCGAATATGTGTTCCACGGATCCGTGCCTGGCAAGCCCGACGTGCGGCTCGATCTGGATGCGGAGGAACGCGCCGTCAAACGGGCGGCGATTCTCGAGCATCGCAGCCAGACGGCCTTGAGTCGTGGACGCATGCTGGCCTGCGTCAATGCGCCGGAAACCTTCGTCTGCAGCAAGCCGCCGGGTGATGCGCCCGATGTCGCGCTGCTTCCGTGGCGCGTGCCGCGGAGTGGTCTGTCCGATTGCCGGCTGACGCTGGCATGGTGCGACGGTGTGCAGCGCTGGAGTCTGCGCGATGCACCCCTGATGCGCACATCACACGGAACGATGCTGACACTGCCGCCCGCGGCGCGATCGGGAGGGCCGGTTTTCGCGCGTCTGGATACGGCGCGACGCGGTCTGTGGATTTTCGACCGTTGGGGCTGGGCTTCGTTGGCCTGATCGTCGCGTCATCCGGCATGTGCGGACGTCGTGCGATGCGACGTGATCGGCTTCAACTGCCGGCATGCCCGCAGTTGACCCCGGCGCGGCGATGACAGAAGCTTGTCGCGCAACAGGAGAGAACCGATGAGTGTGGCAGGCGCAGCGCGGCAGGGCATCCTGTCGCTGAAGATCAAGGACCGCGGGGCGTTGTACAACGCTTACATGCCCTTTCTGAAGGGCGGCGGCCTGTTCGTGCCCACTGCGCAGCGCTACGACCTCGGCGACGAGGTGGTGCTGCTGCTGAGTCTGGCCGAGATCAACGAGCGTCTGTCGGTGGCCGGAAAGGTGGTGTGGATCACCCCGGTCGGTGCACAGGGCAACCGTACCGCCGGCATCGGTATTCAGTTCAACGACAGCGCCGACGGCGAGACCGCGCGCACCAAGATCGAATCCATTCTCGGCGGCATGCTCAGCGCCGATCGCGCCACGCAGACGATGTAAGCGCGGCGTGCGGAATCCGGATACGAAAAAGCCCGGCGCGAAGCCGGGCTTTTTCGTGAATTTCTTTGGTCGGGGAGACAGGATTTGAACCTGCGACTTCTACGTCCCGAACGTAGCGCTCTACCAGGCTGAGCTACACCCCGACGGGAGCCGCGCATGATAACGACCTGCAACGCGGCTGGCAACACCCGTCGTGATTTGTCGTTCTCTTCGGCCAGGAGCGCGGCCGGAGGCTAGCGCTCGGGTGGTGGAGCCGAAACGGGGCGGTGACGGGCCGTCGGGTAGGCTTCGGCACACAGCGACGCGACGCAGTCGCGTAGCCAGCGGTGCGCGGGGTCGTTGTGCATGCGTGGGTGCCAGATGGCGCTGATCGTCAGCTGGGGAATCTGCACCGGCAACTCGAATTCCTCGAGCCCCGCGGCGGCGGACCCTTCGCCCGCGCATGCATTGCCCAGGCAGGAGCGCGGCACCAGCGCAATCAGGTCCGAATGACGCGCGATGCGCACGGCATCCGGAAACCCGGGCACGATCACGCGAATCTTTCGTCTCAGTCCGAGTGCGTCCAGGGCATCGTCGACGGGGCTGGTGACATCGCCCTTGGGCGTGGCCACGACGTGCTCGCACGCGGCATAGCGTTGCGGCGTGATGTCGGCCTCGGTCAGAAGCGGATGACCCATGCGGGCCACGCCGACCATCCGGTCGCGGAAGAGGGGGCGGGCGTGCATGTCCGAGGCCGATGTCTCGACCACGCCGATTTCCAGGTCCACCGGTCCAAGCCGCAGAGGGGCGGGATCCTTGTTCGGTTTGGGCGCGAAATGCAGCCGCACGCCGGGGGCAGTCGCGGTCACGATAGTCAGCAACGGGACAGAGAAGAACGCGATGAAGGCTTCATTCGCGCGGATGGTGAACGTTCTTTCCAGGCGCGTGATGTCGAAGGCGTCGCTTCGCGGACGGAGCACCGCTTGCGCGTTCTGCGCCAGGTCATGGACCCGAGCGCGAAGCGATGCTGCGTACGGCGTGGGCGTCAGGCCGCGGCCGGCGCGCACCAGCAACGGATCGCCGGTGGTCGAACGGAGTCGCTTCAGCGTCCGGCTCATTGCCGACGGACTCAGCCCCAGCCGACGGGCGGCGGCGGTGACGCTGTTCTCGGTCAGCAGCGCATCGAGCGCGATGATCAGATTCAGGTCCACATTGTCCATGCGCTGAGCATACGCGTTTCATGATGATGTATGGCGTTTTATGCAATCATTGTTTGTATTCTGTGCGTCTGGTGCATTGCATTCCGGGATGCCACGCTTCGTGCCGTTCTGTTCACGCAATGGAAGACGTCATGTCGCAAGCATCTTCGGATCGCACGATCCTCATCATCGGCGCATCGCGTGGACTCGGCCATGCGATGGCTGCCGAATTTCTGCACAAGGGCTGGCGTGTGGTCGGCACGGTTCGTGGCGGCCACACTCGCACACCGCTGCACGATCTGGCCGATGCGCACGCGGGCCGGGTCGAGATCGAGGTTCTCGACATCTGCGAGCCGGACCAGCTCGTATCCCTGAACCGGCATCTGCGCGGGCGTATCTTCGACATCCTGTTCGTCAACGCGGGCACCACCAACCGGGACCCGACGCAGACCATCGGCGAGGTGTCGGCCGAGGAGTTCATGCACATCATGCTGACGAATGCGCTCAGTCCGATGCGTGTGGTCGAAACCCTGGAGTCCCTGGTTTCGCCCGACGGGATCATCGGCATCATGTCGTCGGGACAGGGCAGCATCGCCAACAATGAGAACGGTCAGCGCGAGCTGTACCGCGGCAGCAAGGCGGCGCTGAACATGTTCATGCGGAGTTTTGCCGCTCGCCATGCCGGCTCGTCCCGAGCGATGGCGCTGATGGCGCCCGGATGGGTCCGCACCGCCCTGGGTGGACCCGAGGCGCGGCTGGAGATCGAGGAAAGCATTCCGAGTCTGGTGAACGTGCTGCTTTCCATGCGGGGCACCCCGGGATTGCAGTATCTGGACTATCGGGGCCGAACCGTCCCCTGGTAGGTGATGGACCTCCCCGGGCGGGGCGGGCGAGGACCGTCCCCGGCGCGCCTCGCATGCCGAATCGGCCATGGGAATCTGCTAGGCTAGACGGCTGGCAAACCGGGTGTGTCCGCACGCCTGCGCGCTGGTTTGCCCAACCGTCTCCGTTGCTCGAGAAAAGAGGATTCCATGGCGCAGACCCAGGCCCGAACCATGCCCGGCGTGCTCGAATTGCTGCCGCGCGAACAGATCGCCTTCCAGCGCATGCTGGACGTCATCGCCCGCAACTATCGACTCTTCGGCTTCCTGCCCATCGAGACGCCGGTGATGGAGTTCAGCAAGGTGCTGCTGACCAAGTCCGGCGGCGAGACCGAGCGACAAGTCTACTTCGTGCAGTCCACCGGCGCGCTGGAGAAAGATGGTCAGCCCGAACTGGCGCTGCGCTTCGATCTCACCGTGCCGCTGGCGCGCTACGTCGCCGAACACGAGCGCGAGCTGAGCTTCCCGTTCCGCCGCTACCAGATCCAGCGCGTATACCGCGGCGAGCGCGCCCAGCGTGGTCGTTTCCGCGAGTTCTACCAGTGCGACATCGACGTGATCGGCAAGGATCACCTGTCGATCCGCTACGATGCCGAGATTCCGGCCGTTATCCATAGCGTGTTCCGCGAGCTGGCGATCGGTCCGTTCACCATCCAGCTCAACCACCGCAAGCTGATGCGCGGCTTCTTCGAGGGGCTGGGCATCGCCGATGGCGAGCAGCAGATGCTGGTGCTGCGCGAGGTCGACAAGCTGGACAAGCGCGGCGCCGAGGCCGTGCGCGCGACCCTGACCGGCGAAGGCTTCGGTCTGGCCGAGGACGTGGTCGCGAAGATTCTTGAATTCGTGCAGGTGCGCTCGACCTCGCTGGCCGATGCGGTGGCCAAGCTGGACGCGTTGGGTTCGGGCAGCGAGACCTTCGAGCAGGGCCGCGACGAGCTGAAGCAGGTGCTGACCATGGTGCGCGATCTCGGCGTGCCGGAGAACCGCTTCGCGCTGAACCTGTCGATCGCGCGCGGTCTCGACTATTACACCGGCATGGTCTACGAGACCACGCTGGACGAGCACCCGGAGATCGGTTCGATCTGCTCGGGCGGGCGTTACGACAATCTGGCCGGCCAATACACCAAGTCGCACCTGCCGGGCGTGGGCATTTCCATCGGCGCCACGCGCCTGTTCTGGCAGTTGCGCGAAGCCGGCCTGATTGCCACCGCCGACAGCACGGTGCAGGCGCTGGTCACGCAGATGGACGAGGCGCACCTGCCCGAGTACCTGGCGCTGGCCGGTGAACTGCGCGCCGGCGGTATCGCCACCGAGACGGTGATGGAAGGCGGCAAGCTCGGCAAACAGTTCAAGTACGCCGACCGCGCCGGCATCCGCTTCGTGCTGGTGCTGGGCGACGAGGAGCTGACCAAGGGCACCGTCACGGTCAAGGACATGCGCCGCAACGACCAGTTCGAGGTCCCGCGCGAGGAGCTGATCAAGGCGCTGCGCGTGGAGCTGGAACAGGCCGCGGTGATGCCGGTGGCGCGCGACTGAGCATCGGCGACGGAGTGCGGACATGAGCGCGAACACGATTCATCTCGATGGCGTCAGCCTGACCCGCGCACAGGTCGCGCAGGTCGCGGCGGGCGCGGGCGTCACCCTCGACGAAACCCAGCTGCAGCGCGTGCAGCGCACCGCCGACTTCCTTGCCGAGAAGGTGGATTGCGGCGAGCCGATCTACGGCGTCACCACCGGCTTCGGCAGCAACGCCGACCGCCTGCTGGGCGCGCACCGTGCCCGTGACGAGCTGCCCGGCGGCCATCCCGACGCGCCGGAAGGCACGTTGATGGAGGAGTTGCAGCACAACCTCATCGTCACCCACGCGGTCTGCGTGGGCGCGCCATTCGCGGTCGAGGTGGTGCGGGCGATGCTGGTGATCCGCATCAACACACTGATGCGCGGTCACTCGGGCATCCGCGTGCAGACGCTGCAGGCGCTGGCGGCGCTGCTCAATCGCGGCGTGATTCCGGTGATTCCGCAGAAGGGGTCGGTCGGCGCGTCCGGCGATCTGGCGCCGCTCTCGCACCTCGCCATCGTGCTGCTGGGCGGCGGCGAGGCCTTCGTCGACGGCGAGCGCATGCCCGGCGCCGAGGCGCTGGCGAAGGTCGGACTGGAGCCGATTCGTCTGTCCTTCAAGGAAGGCCTGGCGCTGAACAACGGCACCACGCAGATGCTGGCCACCGCCGTGCTGGCGCTGGAGAAGATGCAGCAGTTGCTGGAAACCGCCGACGTGGCCGCGGCGATGTCGCTGGACGCCTTCGCCGGCCGCAGCGGCGCGCTGCGCGAGGAAGTGCACGCGCTGCGTCCGCATCCGGGGCAGGTCGAGACCGCGCAGCGCATGCGCGCGCTGCTGGCCGAGTCGACGCTGGTCGACATTCCCTATCACCTGGTGCCGAAGTTCCGGGCCTGGACGGTGGACGCTTGGAACACGCACGAGGCGCAGGCGCATCGTTTCGACCTGTACTGGGATTGGGTGCCGGCCAACCAGCGTCACGGACGCGAGGCCTTCTACAACCGCTTCCTGCCGTTCAAGGGCGGCAAGAAGCATCAGCCGCAGGACGCCTACTGCCTGCGCTGCATCCCGCAGGTGCACGGCGCGGTGCGTGATGCCGTGGATCAGGCCTGCCGCGTGATCGACATCGAACTCAACGCCGTCACCGACAATCCGCTGGTGTTCCCGGATGCCGAGAACCCGCGCTACATCGAGGATCAGGTGATCTCCGCCGGCCACTTCCACGGCATGCCGCTGGCGCTGGCCATGAGTTACGTGAAGGCGGCGATTCCGGTGCTGGCGTCGATCTCCGAGCGGCGTCTGAACAAGCTGGTCGACCCGGCCAACAACGACGGCCTGCCGGCGTTCCTGACCGGCAACGAGGACGCCACCGATTCCGGTTTCATGATCGTGCAGTACACCGCCGCCGCGCTGGTCAACGATCTCGCCACGCGCGCGCATCCGGCGTCGGTGTATTCGGTGCCGACCAGCGCCAACGCCGAGGACCATGTGTCGATGGGTGCCAACGAGGCGCGGCACGTGCTGGAGATGACCGAGGACCTTGGTCATGCCCTGGCGCTGGAGCTGTACACCGCCGCACAGGCGCTGGAGTACCGCCAGGACATGCTCAACGCCGCGCGTGAGTTGGCTGGGCAGGGCGACTGGGAACTGCTTGCGGCCAAGATCGCCGGCGCGCCGCGCGAGGATCATCCGCAGCACGCGCAGTTCGTCGAGGAAGTGCGTGGTCTGATGAAGGCGCTGGCCGAAGCCGGCGAATTCCATGCCGGTGTGGCGGTGCGTCGCGTGCTGGAACGCCTGCGCCGCAAGATCGATTTCCTGCGCAGCGACCGTCCCATGGACGGCGACGTGCAACGCGTGTGCGCTCTGGTCGCGTCGGGTGAACTGCTGGACTGACGCCGCCTGGTCAAACTTTGCGCAGGGTGCTGCGGCGCCCTGATCGCAAAGGGAAAATGCGGGTTGTCCACAGGCTTTTCCCAGGGCTGCGCACAAGCACTGTGGAAAACGTATCAGCGATGCGTCAGCCACAGTCTGCGCAGCCGTGCCAGCGCGAGCCGTAGCACGGCGAGCATCAGCACGCCGCCGAGAATGCCGGCCAGACGCATGAGTGCGGGGCGCAGTTCGCCGGTCCAGGCATGGTCCTGCACGAATACCATCAGAAAGGCGATGCCGAATTGCAGGCCGACGTAGCGGGTGTCTTCGTGCCCGCTGTGAATGTGCGAAGCCAACCAGACACCGACCGCCAGTGCGGGCAGGAACAGCGCCGGATGACCGCCCGCCCAGGGCAGCAGTGCGAAGGCGAGCACGGCGGCGAGCAGGCAGCCCAGCAGTCGGTTGGCCATGCGCAGACCAACGGCGGCCTCGCCGAAGTCACGCTGCAGCAGCGTGCGTAGCGGGATCATCGGCAGCACCACGATGGTCACCAGCATCTGCGGGAAGGCCGGCATCGGATACAGCGCATGCACCGCGGTCAGCA
This sequence comes from Oleiagrimonas citrea, assembly GCF_012395255.1. GTDB lineage: Bacteria > Pseudomonadota > Gammaproteobacteria > Xanthomonadales > Rhodanobacteraceae > Oleiagrimonas > Oleiagrimonas citrea. The sequence continues at coordinate 493,455 of NZ_JAAZQD010000001.1, read as the reverse complement.
TGCCAATGCTGAGCGCCGCCGGAAGCGCCTGCCATATGCGCCGCAGTCGCGCTTTTCGCGTGCGTGGGTCGAGAGGCGGAGACTCCTCCTGCGCTGCATCCAGTCGGGGCAGGTTCCAGTACGGACGAAGCAGGTGCACCAGTCCGGCGATCAGGATGCAGGCCGCCGTGCCGACGGCGACATCGGCCACGCGCAGCAGGGCCGCGCCCCATAACGTCTGTGTCGAAGTCGCCTCGGCCAGGATCAGGCACGCCGTAATCGTGGCCAGCAGCCAGCCGTAGCTGCGCGTGCTTCCCAGCGCCATGTAGACACCGACGCCGGTGATCAGGGCGAGCAGGAGCGCCGTGCCGGACACCGATCCGCGTGAGGCATGGACAAGCAGCAGGCAGGCGGCCGCACCGCCAACGGTGCCGACCATGCGCTGCACGCCGCGCCGCCAGGAGGTCGTCCAGTCGGCGCGCATCACCACGTAGGCGCTGATCGCGACCCACCAGCGATCGGTCAGGCGGAGTCCGTCCGCCAGCGTGACGGCGAGCAGGACCGAGGCGACCGTCTGCGCCGCGAGCAGGGCGCGCGGACCGCGCCAATGCAGCGCGCGCAACTCGGTGGCGAGCAGGCCAAAGCTGCGTGCAAGGAAGCCGGTCAGGCGATGACGGTGCATGCGTGGGCAGTCAGTCGGAATGCTCCGAGTGTAGCCGAGCACCGCGATGGCGCGTCTGGTCATGGATTGATCAGCGAGGTGCATGTGCTTGTTCGCAAAGCGCATCGGACCACTTGTCCACAGCCCTGTACATCGCTGTCCACACCGGCTGTGGATGAACGCGTCATGCGCCATCGTCCGGGCGCATTTCGAGGATCATGGTAGGGAGCGGATGTCATGCATGTTGCTGGTTACGGATTGATCAGCGAGGTGTATGTGCCTGTTCGAAAAGCGCATCGGTGCAGTTGTCCACAGCCTTATACAGCCCTGTCCACATCGACTGTGGATGAATGGCGCGGGCAGTGCTTTTTTGACCCGCGAAGTGTTCACCATGAAACGCGCGTGGCACGGATGCCGTTGGTCACGAATTGAGCAACGAGGTGCATGTGCTTGTTCGCAAAGCGCATCGGGGCACTTGTCCACAGCCCTGTACACCGCTGTCCACATCCGCTGTGGATGAACGGACCTTGCGATACCGTTCAGACGAGTGCTTGCGTTGCTTATCGGTCGTCTCTAGAATGCGCATCACACAATGTGATAACGCGTTAATACATTATGAAACGTCGCAACCTGGAACCGAAGCTGTCGCGCAAGAAGGTCGAGACCGGCCTGTGCAAGGCGCTGCTGTCGCTGGAGACGGTGGAAGAGATGCGCGCCTTCCTGCGCGATCTGTGCACGCCGGCCGAGCTGGAGGCGCTGACCGATCGCTGGAGTGTGGTGCCGCTGGTGCTGGAAGGGCGCACCTACCGCGACATCCACGAACGCACGGCGGTGAGCATCACCACCATTGGCCGCGTTGCGCGTTTCATCAATCAGGGCAATGGCGGCTACCTCGCCGCCGCCTCGGCGCGCAGCACCAAGCGCGCCTCGTCTTCCCAAGGAGTTCGCGCATGATGCCGCGAGATCGACTGCGCATCGCCGTGCAGAAATCCGGTCGCCTCGGCGATCCGTCCCGTGACCTGCTGAGCCGCTGCGGGCTGAAGTTCCGCAGCAGTCGCGACAAGCTGTTCTGCTTCGGCGAGAACATGGCCGTGGATCTGCTGCTGGTCCGTGACGACGACATCCCCGGCCTGATCGCCGACGGCGTGTGCGATCTCGGCGTGGTCGGCCGCAATGTGCTCGACGAAGCCGCACTGGCGACGCCGGGGGAGCGGTCGTACCGCGAACTGCGTGCACTGGGCTTCGGTGGTTGCCGCCTGTCCATCGCGCTGCCGCAGGACGAGGCGTGGACGGGTCCGCAGCAGCTGGCCGGAAAGCGCATCGCCACCACCTATCCGAACCAGCTCGCCGACTGGCTACGCCGCAACGAAGTCGATGCGCAGATCGTCACGCTGTCCGGTTCGGTCGAGATCGCGCCGCGGCTGGGCACCGCTGACCTGATCTGCGATCTGGTTTCCAGCGGCGCGACACTGGCGGCCAATCAGCTGCGCGAGACCGCTGTCATCATGCAGAGCGAGGCCGTGCTGGCCGGTGCCGCGGAGATGCCGCGCGACGAGCGCGGCGATCTGATCGAACTGCTGCTGCGCCGTCTGGATGGTGTGCTCAACGTGCGCGAGTCGCGCCTTCTGATGCTGAAGGCGCCGCGCGCCGCCTTATCCGCCATCGTGGATTTGCTGCCGGGCCGGCCGTTGCCGACGGTGACCCCGATCGAGGGCCGCCCGGACGACATCGCCCTGCAGTGTGTGTGCAGCGGCAACGTCAGCTGGCAGGATCTGGAAGCCATGAAGCGCGCCGGCGCGCAGGGCATGCTGGTGCTGCCGGTGGAGATGATGCTGGCATGAACATCGTCGACTGGAACGCACTCGACGCAGCGACCCGCAACGCGCTGCTGGAACGCCCGGCGCAGACGCAGAACGTCGAGCGCGCGCAGGCCGTGGCGCGGATCATCGCGCAGGTCGGACAGGAGGGCGATGCGGCGCTGAAACGGCTGACCGCGCAGCTGGACGGCTGCGAGTTGGATGCCCTGGCCGTGCCGGGCGAAGCATTCGATGCCGCGGAAGCGTTGCTCGATGCGACGCTGAAAAAGGCCATCGCCGACGCGCGTACGCGCATCGAGACCTTTCACCGCGCCGCCGCACCGCAGCCGGTGCGTGTCGAGACGGCGCCCGGTGTGCTCTGCGAGCGGGTGCTGCGACCGGTGACGCGGGTCGGCCTGTACGTGCCGGCCGGCACGGCACCGCTGCCTTCGACAGCGTTGATGCTGGGCGTGCCGGCGCAGCTGGCCGGTTGCCGCGAGGTCGTGCTGTGTACGCCGCCGCGTGCCGACGGCAGCGTCGACCCGGCCGTGCTGTACGCGGCGCGGCTGTGCGGCATCGAACGCGTGTTCCGTCTCGGCGGCGCGCAGGCGGTCGCGGCGATGGCGCTGGGCACCGAGAGCGTGCCGCGCTGCGACAAGCTGTTCGGCCCCGGCAACGGCTGGGTGACCGAAGCCAAGCAGCAGGTCAGCGCTGCGCCCGGCGGGCCGGCCATCGACATGCCGGCGGGGCCGTCCGAAGTGCTGGTGATTGCTGACGCCAAGGCCGATCCGCGCTTCGTCGCGGCGGACCTGCTGTCGCAGGCCGAACACGGACCGGATTCGCAGGTCCTGCTGCTGACCGATGCTCGCGAACAGGCCGACGCCGTGGTGGCCGAGGTCGAACGCCAGGTGGCGCAGTTGCCGCGTGCGGACACCGCGCGCAAGGCGCTGTCCGCCAGTCGTGTCATCCGCGTCGAGTCTCTGGCGCAGGCAGCCAAGGTCAGTAACGCCTACGCGCCGGAACATCTCATTCTCAATGTGTCCGACCCGCGTGCGCTGCTCACACAGATCGACAGCGCCGGTTCGATCTTCCTCGGCGCGTGGTCGCCGGAGTCGGTCGGCGACTACTGCAGCGGCACCAATCACGTGCTGCCGACCTACGGTCATGCGCGTGCCTGGAGCGGCGTGTCGGTGGCCAGTTTCCAGAAGCAGATCACGGTGCAGGAGTTGTCCGGCGACGGCTTGCGCGGCATCGGCGCGTGCGCGCTGACGCTGGCCGAGGCCGAAGGCCTGGAGGCCCACGCGCAGGCCGTGCGCTTGCGGCTGGCCGAACTGGAGGCGACGGCATGAGCGTGCTCGATTTGGCGCGACCGGAAGTGCGCGCGCTGACCCCGTATTCCTCGGCGCGGATGGAGGCGCAAGGCGCGTCCATCATGCTCAACGCCAACGAATCGCCGTGGCCGCCGGCGGGCGACGACGGGCAGGGCCTGAACCGTTATCCCGATCCGCAGCCCGTGGCGCTGCGCGAGCGCCTGGCGGAGCTGTACGGCGTGCGTCCGGATCAGCTGCTGGTCGGCCGCGGCAGCGACGAGGCCATCGACCTGCTGGTGCGCGCGTTCTGCCGACCAGGCGTGGACGCCATCGCGGTCAGTCCGCCGACGTTCGGCATGTACGCGGTGTGCGCCGGCGTGCAGGGCGCGGCGGTGGAGACCCTGCCGCTCGATACGGACTTCGGACTCGACGTCGATGCCGTGCTGGCCGGACTCTCGCCGGCGGTGAAGCTGCTGTTCGTGTGTTCGCCGAACAATCCGACCGGCGGCCTGGTACCGCAGGTGGATATCGCGCGGCTGGCGTCGGCGCTGGACGGTCGCGCGCTGGTCATCGTCGACGAGGCCTACATCGAATTCGCCGAGGCCGAGAGCACTTCGGCGCTGCTCGCACAGCATGCCAATCTGGGTGTGCTGCGCACGCTGTCGAAAGCCTGGGCGCTGGCTGGCGCGCGCATCGGCGCGCTGCTGGCCGACGCAGAGGTGATCGCGTTGCTGCGCCGGATCATGCCGCCGTATCCGTTGCCCACGCCGTGTGTGCAGGCGGCGATGGCGGCACTGGACGAGGCCGGGCGGATACAGACGCGCGAACGCATCGCGACCACCATTGCCGAGCGCGAGCGCATGGCGACGATCCTGCTGAAGGTACCCGGCGTGCGCGCGGTACATCCTTCGCGCGCCAATTTCCTCACCGTGTCCCTGGACGACGCGCAGGGCGTGTACCGCGCACTGTTGGCGCAGGGGATCGTGGTCCGCGACGTTGGTCGCTATCCGGGTCTGGCCGGCTGTCTGCGTTTCTCCATCGGCACGCCGGAGGAGAACGCCCGCCTGCTTGATGCCCTCAACCGCTGCGCGGAGGCCGCATGAGCCGCAAGATCCTCTTCGTCGATCGCGATGGCTGTCTGATCGAGGAGCCGGCCGACGAACAGATCGACCGCTTCGAGAAGCTGGCGCTGCTGCCCGACGTGATTCCGGCGTTGCGCCGTTGCGTGTCGGCGGGCTACGAGCTGGTCATGGTCACCAATCAGGACGGACTCGGCACAGCGAGCTTTCCCCAGGCCGATTTCGACGGGCCGCACGATCTGCTGATGCGGTTGCTCGCTTCGCAGGGCATCCGCTTCCGCGAAGTGCTGGTCGATCGCAGCTTCCCGCAGGACGGTCTGGACACGCGCAAGCCGGGTACCGGCATGGTGCGCCACTACCTGGCTGACGACAGCTGGAGCCGGCGTGTTTCGGCGATGGTCGGCGACCGCGAAACCGATCTGCAGTTTGCCGCCAACCTGGGCGTGAAGGGGTTCCGCGTCGGTCCCGAGGGCATGGACTGGATGGCGGTCGCGCATGCGTTGTGCGATGCGCCGCGCATGGCGGAGGTGGCGCGCAACACGCGCGAGACGCGCATTCGCGTGCGCGTCGATCTGGATGAGGTAGCCGAGCCGAAGATTGCCACCGGCATCGGCTATTTCGACCACATGCTCGAGCAGATCGGCAAGCATGGCGGTTTCGCGCTGACACTGACCTGTGAAGGCGACCTGCACGTCGACGAGCACCACACCGTCGAAGACAGCGCACTGGCGCTGGGGCAGGCACTACGCGAAGCGCTGGGCGACAAGCGGGGCATCGGCCGCTACGGCTTCACGCTGCCGATGGACGAGACGCTGGCCAGCGCCGCGCTGGACCTGTCCGGTCGGCCATGGTTCGAATTCGATGGCTGCTTCCCGCGCGAGAAGGTCGGTGAATTGTCGACCGAGATGGTCCCGCACTTCTTCCGCTCATTCTGCGAGACCCTCGGCGCGAACCTGCATTTGAACGTGCGCGGCGAGAACGCGCACCACATGGTCGAAGGCTGCTTCAAGGCCGTGGCGCGTACCCTGCGTCAGGCGGTGCGTCGCGAGGGCGATGCATTGCCCAGCACCAAGGGAGCGCTGTGATGGCCGACGTGGTCCTGATCGATGCCGGCGGCACCAATATCGGTTCGGTGCAGTATGCCCTGCAGCGCCTTGGGGTGGATGCGGCGATGAGCGGCGATCCCATGCGCATCCGAGCTGCCAGTCATGTGATCTTGCCGGGTGTCGGCGCGGCGGCGCCGGGCATGGCACGGCTGCGCATGAACGGCCTGGATCGGGTCGTCCGCGAACTCGAGCAGCCCGTGCTCGGTGTCTGTCTGGGTATGCAGCTGCTGTTCGAGCATTCCGAGGAAGGCGACACGGCGTGTCTGGGGGTGGTGCCGGGCGTGGTGCGGCACTTTCCGCGCGATGCCGATCTTCGCGTTCCGCACATGGGCTGGAACCGACTGCATCTCGAACGCGATGATGTGTTGTTGCGCGGCGTCGAGGAAGGCGACTTCGCCTACTTCGTGCATAGTTATGCAGCAGCAACGGGCCCGCACGTACTGGCGTCGAGCGAACATGGTTCGCCGTTCGCGGCGGTGGTCCGCAAGAACAATTTCTGTGGCATGCAATTCCATCCCGAGCGCTCGGCGGACGTCGGCGCACGCTTGCTGGAGAATTTTCTTTCGCTATGAACTTCACAGTCTATCCCGCCATTGATCTTCGTGAGGGCCGTGTGGTGCGTCTGTATCAGGGCGATTACGCGCGGCAGACGGAGTACGCCATCGAGCCGCTGCAACTGGCGCATGAATACGCCGGGGAGGGTGCCAAGTGGCTGCACGTAGTCGACTTGGACGGCGCGCGCAACGGACAGCCCACGAACCTTTCGACGCTGACCGCACTGGCGCATGCGGGCCTGAAGGTGCAGGCCGGTGGCGGCGTGCGCGGCGAGGACGACGTGCGGCGCCTGTTCGACGCCGGCGTCACGCGCGTGGTGGTCGGAAGTGTGGCAGTGCGCGATCCGCAACGCGTGATCGGCTGGCTGGAGCGCTTCGGCAGCGAGCGCTTGACGCTGGCCCTGGATACGCGCTGGCGCGACGGCTCCTGGCGTCTGCCCAGCGCCGGCTGGGAGAAGGACGAGGACGCGACACTGGACGAGCTGGCTCCGCATTTTGCAGCGGCCGGGGCGCGGCATCTGCTGTGCACGGACATCGATCGCGATGGCACGATGTCCGGTCCCAACCTTTCGCTGTTCAAGCATCTTCGCCACATCGCGCCGACCCTGCAGACACAGGTGTCCGGCGGTGCGCGCGCCATCGACGACGTGCGCGCGGCGCGCGAAGCGGGCGCGGCCGGCATCGTGCTCGGTCGCGCGCTGCTCGAAGGCCGTTTCACGTTGGGCGAGGCGCTGTTGTGCTGACCCGTCGCATCATTCCCTGTCTCGACGTGCGTGATGGCCAGGTGGTCAAGGGCGTGCGTTTTCGCGATCACGTGGTGATGGGCGGCATCGTCGAACTCGCGCTGCGCTATCGCGATGCGGGCGCCGACGAGCTGGTGTTCTACGACATCACCGCCAGTCCCGAGGGGCGCCGTGTGGACCGTGACTGGGTCGAACGCGTGGCGCGCGTACTGGACATCCCGTTCTGCGTCGCCGGAGGCATTCGCAGCGTGGGCGACGCACGCGAAGTGCTCTACGCCGGCGCCGACAAAGTGTCGGTGAACTCTCCAGCGCTGGAACGGCCGGACCTGATCGACGAGCTGTCCGTGGCCTTCGGCGTGCAGTGCGTGGTGGTCGGCATTGACAGTCTGCGCGACGAGGACGGCTGCTGGCGTGTGCGGCAGTACAGCGGCGATCCCGATCGCACGCGCGCCCTGCCGCGCGACACGCTGGACTGGGTGCGCGAGGCACAGCAGCGCGGCGCGGGCGAGATTGTCCTGAACTGCATGGGCAGCGATGGCGTGCGTGACGGCTACGACATCGAGCAGCTGGCGCGTGTGCGCGAGATCTGCTCGGTGCCGCTGGTGGCGTCGGGCGGCGCGGGGGCAGTGCGGCACTTCGTCGAGGTCTTCCGCGAGGCAGGCGTCGATGCGGCCTTGGCGGCCAGCGTCTTCCACGCCGGCGACATCGCCATTCCCGACCTCAAGCGTCAGCTGGCCGAGCAGGGCGTGCCGGTGCGCGAATCCGGGAGACGAGGATGACTCGATCTGCAGAGGCCGGTTCACACCGCCCGATCCTTCCATTTCCTGGCGCATCGAGCGATGGCAGGATGGCGACAGTGCGCAACCCGATTACACTCCAAGCAACGCGACAGCCCGGTACATGCCGATGAATGCAGCCGCCCCCATTCCGTTCGACCCCGATCAGCTGGACTGGAACAAAGGCGATGGCCTGCTTCCGGCCATCGTGCAGCATTGGCGTGACGGTCGTGTGCTGATGCTCGGCTACATGAATCGCGAGGCGCTCGAGGCCACGCTGAAGACCGGTCGCGTGACGTTCTACAGCCGCAGCAAGCAGCGTTTGTGGACCAAGGGCGAGAGTTCGGGGAATGTGCTCGAACTGAAGGCCGTCGACGCCGATTGCGACCACGACACGTTGCTGGTGCGCGCGACTCCGCATGGACCGACCTGCCATCAGGGAACCGAGAGCTGCTTCGGCGACGCCAGTGATCCCGAATTGGCTTTTCTGGGTCGGCTCGACAATCTGGTGCGTCGTCGTCATGCGGAGCTGCCCGCGGACAGCTACACCACGCGACTGTTCGACGCCGGGACGCGTCGCATTGCGCAGAAGGTCGGCGAGGAAGGCGTCGAGACCGCACTGGCCGCCGTGGCCGAAGATGATGATGCCCTGGTCGGCGAGGCCGCGGATCTGGTGTATCACCTGCTGGTGCTGTTGCGGGCACGCAATCTGGGGCTGGCCGATGTCATCGATCGATTGCGCGAACGACACGCGGACTAGCCTCGCGCATGCGCGATGGATGACAGGCGTCACTGGGGGCGTGCGGCGGCGGGTGTGACACTTCCTGCATTCATTGCAGGAGGCTCGTCATGAATCCCTTCATTTTGTCCTGGATTGCCTGGTTGTTGATCTGGCTGCTGCTGTGGGCCTGGTCCAAGCGCACCCGCCGCCACGAGAGCTCGGGTTCCTGGTCGCTGCACATGTTGCCGCTGATGATTGCTGCGGTGCTGTTGAGCGCGCATCACCTCGTCGGCCATGTGCTCGAAGGTGCAGTCGTGCCGTATCGGCACCTGTTCTATACGGTGGGACTGGCGCTGACCTGGGCCGGTCTGGCTTTCGCGGTCTGGGCGCGCCTGTACATCGGGCGCAACTGGAGCGCGTCGGTGCAGGTCAAGGTTGGTCACGAACTGGTGCGCAGCGGTCCGTACCGTTTCGTGCGGCATCCGATCTACACGGGTCTTCTGTTCGCATTTCTGGGATCGGCGCTGGCGATGGATCAGTGGCGCGGCGTCGTAGCGGTCGTCATCGTGCTCGCGGGCTTCGTGTACAAACTGCGTCTGGAAGAGCGCTGGATGATCGAGACGTTTGGCGACGACTATCGCGATTATCGTCGGCGCACCTATACGTTGGTGCCGTTCGTGTTCTGAGAGCCGTTCGACGTGCGCGCTGGAATGATGCGCCGTGGATGTGGGGACGAAGGCATCCGGCACGTTCGTGACGCGACGCCCGGGCCGACGCGCACGACGCAATCGTTTGTCGAAGAAGGAATGACGATGCATGCCTACGAGCGCGTGACGCGCCTGCTGGGGATCGAATACCCCATCATCCAGGCGCCGATGGCGGGCGTGACGACGCCGCAACTGGCCGCAGCCGTGAGCGATGCCGGGGCACTGGGTTCATTGGGCATCGGCGCCAGTTCGTGTGTGAAGGCGCAGGCGCAGATCGAGGCAGTGCGCGCGCTCACGAGTCGACCGTTCAACATCAATGTGTTCTGCCATGCTCCGGCGCGGCGCGATCCCGAGATTGAACGGGCGTGGCTGGCGTATCTCGCGCCGCTGTTCGCCGAGGCCGATGCCGAACCGCCGGCCGCGCTGGAGGAAATCTACACGACGTTCCTGCAGGCACAGGATGTGCAGGCCCTGCTGCTGGAACAGCGACCCGCCGTGGTCAGCTTCCATTTCGGATTGCCCGATGACGCCTTCCTGGCGTCTCTGCGCCGGGCTGGCGTCCGCACACTGGCAACGGCGACCTGTCTCGACGAAGCGCATCGGATCGAACAGGCCGGTATCGACGCCGTGGTGGCGCAGGGCTTCGAGGCGGGTGGTCACCGCGGCGTGTTCGATCTGCAGGCACGGGATATGGAGCAGTCCACGGCCGAACTGGTGGAACTTCTGGTGCGTGAGCTTAAGATTCCGGTGATCGCCGCCGGTGGTCTCATGGACGGTCACGATATCCGGGCGATGCTGGAGAAAGGTGCTTCGGGCGTGCAGTTGGGTACGGCATTCGTCGCGTGTCCGGAGTCGGCCGCCGACGCGGCGTATCGCTCTGCGCTGCTGGATGCACAAGGGCGCGAGACGCGCATGACTTCGGTCCTGTCCGGCCGGCCCGCGCGTGGTTTCGTCAATCGGCTGGTGCGGCACGGCGAGGCGTCGGGCCATGCGACGGTCCCCGATTATCCGGTCACGTACGATGGCACCAAGCGACTCAACGCGGCCGCGCGTGCCCGAGGCATCGATGATTTTGTCGTGCGCTGGGCCGGTCAGGGTGCCGCTCGTGCGCGGGCGATGCCCGCCGCGGATCTGGTGCAGCGCCTGGTCACGGAGTGGCGACGCGGCTGATCGTGCGCGTCGCTGTCGTGTCACGCCGGAGGCGGTGCCGTGTCGCGGACCGACGGTCGCTGTGCAGCCCATTCCATCCACGTAGCGAGTTTCGGCGCGTGCCTGCGCCAGTCCAGCTCGGGCTGGCGAAAATCCAGATAGCCGAGTGCGCAGGCCACACCGATGCTGTCCAAGTGGAAGTGGACGGTGCTGGCATGGAAACGGCTGTTCAGCGCTTCGATGCCTCGCATCAGGGATTGCGTGCGTCGCTCGATCATGGGCGCGCTGCGCATCGCCGGCGGACGGCGGTCTTCGAGCACCAGAAACACCGTGTATTCGAGCAGGGTCTGCGCCAGGGCGGCGATGGCTTCGGCGTGGGTGCGCGCCTGCGGGTCGTGCGGCCACAGCGGCGGCTGCGGGAAGGCGCGGTCGAGCCAGCCGAGGATGGTGTCGCTGTCGGTCAGCGCCAGGCCGTCGTCCAGTTGCAGCGCAGGCACCTGCGACAGCGGGTTGGTGGCGGTGAGCGTGCCGTCATCGTTCCACGGGTCGACCACGATCTGTTCGATCCGCTGGGCAAGTCCTTTCTCGGCCAGGCCGATGCGGACCTTGCGTGCGAAGGGAGAGGTCAGACTGACATAGAGTTTCATGGTGGCCTCAGGGCAGAACGGCAGTCAGCAGCACGATCAGCGCAGTGCCGAACGCGGCCAGCAACAGCGCGAACAGCGCGCCCATGTGCAGGCTGGGACCCAGCGTGGTGCTGCGCTGGTTTCGATAACCGCGAGCGAAATGCAGGTAACGGATGCCTGCCGCCAGCGTCATCAGCACGCCCATGCCGACCAGGATCGAGCCGCCCCAGGTCGACAGCATGCGTGGATACAGCGGCGAATGCGCGCCCGAGGTCGGGAGGCGATGCAGGATCAGGCCGAAGCGGTCGATGACGAAACCCAGCGCCATCAGGGATAGCGCCGTGCGGATCCAGGCGGACAGCGTGCGTTCGGCGGCCAGGACCACCAGCTTGCGCGACAGTTCGAGGGACGTCTCTTGGTGTTCGTCGGACATGGCGTGCTCCGCGCCTGGGCAGGACTGTCTACCGTAGGCCGGGTTCCGCAGTGCGGCAAGCGTCGTGATGGTCGCACGTGGCGCGGGCGCTTCCCGCCGGAGCGAATGCGAGCGGTTTTCCAACGCGAATCTGCGAGCGCCACGCCGCGAGTCGTGCGCGGATGCCGGCGTCGGCCTCGATCTGCGGGGCCGAGGGCGTCAGTCCGTCGCGCTTTTCCCAGCCGGCGATGCGCTTGCGCGCCATGCCGAAGGCGGCGATCAGGTTGTCGGTGCGGTTCAGTGCGTGCGCTAGGAAGGCGTCGCCGAAATAGGTGATGTCCGATTCGCTGCCGCAGCCGAACGAGCTGCGGTCTTTGCGCGCGGCGGTCATGACCAGCGTGCCCGGTCCCTTCAGCGGCGGCACGAAGCCGCCGGAGTAGCAGGCGTTGACGACCACCACCTTCCAGCGGAAGGGGTGCTCGGCGAGGATGCCGGCCAGGTCCTTCGTGCCGATCTGATCCAGCGGCATCGGGTCCATGTCGACCAGCAGATAGTGATCGGCGCTGCCGTGGCTGGTCAGGTACAGAACCAGAATGTCCTGTTTCGGATCCATGACCCGGTGCACGGCGGCCAGGGCCTGTTCCAGGTTGCTCCAGGTCGCCAGCGGCGCGCGTTGCAGCGTGGCCGGGTTGTTCTCCAGCACCAGCGTGTGGCCGTCCGCGTCGAAGCGCTGGGCGAACAGCCGGGCCGCGTATTCGGCTTCGTTGCGGAACACGTTCTCGCTGCCGTCGCCGGCGAAGGCGATCAGGTACAGGTCGATTTTGTGCGGATCCTGCGGTTTCAGTCGTGCGATGGCCTGGCGCATCAGGCGTGGCTGCGCGTACATCACCTGTTCCGGCGTGGGGCCATTCTCGGGCCAGTGTGCCCACGGATCGGGCGCGCTGGCCGGTGCCGTCTGCGCGGGTTTCGGTGGTGCTGGCGTCTGCGCCAGAGCACGGGTGATGAGATGCGATGCGCCGACGGCGAGCAGCGCGCCGACGGCGCCGATCAGCAGTCCGCGCAGACGCATGCGCATGTCACACCTCGACGGCGTCGAAGTCGGCCACGCACGGATGCGTCGCCGACGCGGAACAAGTCTCGGGTGGGCGGCACAGCTGCGTGGTGCGCATGCCGGCGGCGCGCGCGGCGTCGAGTTCGGCCGTCACGTCGGACAGGAACAGGACGTGTTCCCCCGTTTCTCCGACCGCTTCGAGAATGCGGACATAGGATTCCGTTTCGCGCTTGGGGCCGGTGCGGGTATCGAAGTAGCCGCTGAACAGCGGCGTCAGATCGCCGGCTTCGCTGTGGCCGAACAGCAGCTTCTGTGCGTCGACCGAGCCGGACGAGTACACGTACAGGCGGATGCCGGCCTTGTGCCAGGCGCGCAGGCGATCGGCGACTTCGGGATAGACGTGGCCAAGGTAGTCGCCGCTGGCGTAGCCTTCGGCCCAGATCAGTCCCTGCAGTGCCTTCAGCGACGTGGCCTTGCGGTCGCTGTCGATCCAGCCGATCAGCAGATCGATGACTTCGTTGCGCGAGGCCTCGATGAAGCCGGCTTCGCGCGCGGCCTCGCTGAGCCAGTGCTGGACTTCGGGCTTGTCGGCATGTGTTTCGACGAAGGCCGGAAGACGCTTGCGCGCATAGGGAAACAGCACCTCGTGCACGAAGCGGATCGAACTGGTGGTGCCTTCGATGTCGGTGACGATGACGCGTGTGTCGGACATGGTGTGCGCGTAGAGGAATGTGCGGCGAGCATAGCGCTTCGCCGCCCTCGGCGTCTCGCGCGAGGGCGGTCAGCCGGTCGCCGATGCGTGCGGGGTCATGCGCGGGAAGCGCTCGGCGATGTCCTCGCCGGTGAAGTTCGCGACCCAGCCTTCCGGGTTGGTGAACAGGCGGATGGCGACGAAGTACGGCGCCTCGCTCATGTCGAACCAGTGCCGGGTGCCGTCGGGCACGCCGATCAGGTCGCCGGCTTCGCACAGCACCTCGTACACCTTGCCCTCGATGTGCAGGGTGAACTGGCCCGCGCCGGCGACGAAGAAGCGCACCTCGTCCTCGCTGTGCGTGTGCTCGTCCAGGAACTTCTTGCGCAGCGTGGCGCGATCGGGATGGTCCGGATGCAGGCTGATGACGTCGACGGCGCGATAGCCCTCGCTGGTCATCAGGCGGTCGATGTCGTCGCGGTAGGCGGCGATGACGTCGTCGGGCGCTGCGCCCGGCGCGATTGGGTGCGCGGCTTCCCATTGCTCGAAACGGACGCCGACGTTGCCCAGTTCGCGGGCGATCCCGGCATGGTCGAGATACTCGGAGAGCGCGGTCTCGCCACGGTTCTCGTCGTAGATGCGCAGACGGCTCATGAAGACAGTCTCCTCAGGTCCAGCTCGCAGCCGAGCAGGAATTCCAGTGCTTCCAGATGACGGCGCGCTTCGTCCATGCTGCGCCCCCAGGTGTACAGGCCGTGGCCGTCGATCAGGTAGGCGTGCAGCGGCCGGCCGGTGTCCAGCCAGGCATCGATGCGCGCCGTCAGTTCGGGCATGTGCTGGGTGTTCGGGAACACCGGGATATCCAGTGTGCTTTCGTGTGTGGTGTGGCCGCTGATGGCTTTCTGCAGTTCCCAGCCCTGCAGGCGCACGCGGCCCTCGCGGCCGAACAGGCGCGAGGCCACGCTCTGCGTGCGCGAATGCGTGTGCAACACGGCGCGTGTATCCGGGAATCGGCGGTAGATCTGCGTGTGCAGCGCGGTTTCGGCGGACGGACGCCGTTCGGTGGCGACCGGATGGTCGTGCAGGTCCACGACCATGATGTCGTCGCTGCCCAGGCGTCCCTTGTCGCGGCCCGACACCGTGATGGCGACGTGGTCGCCGTCGTCCATGCGCATCGAGAAGTTACTGCTGGTGGCCGGTGTCCAGCCCATGGCGGCGAACTCGCGCGCAGCATCGGCAATGGCCGCGGCGCAGGCGGAAAATTGCTCGGGATCGTAGGCGGGGAGAGCGTTCATGTAGGCAATTTGGCCGTCCAAACAGGCGGCGATCATAGCATGCGCATTCGGTGCGGAAAGGCGGAATGCAAGCCATTCTCACCGTTCAGGACACGCGTGAAAACTCGGTGTACTATCGGCTTGTTCACGGTGTGACGACTGCCGTTCACGTCTTTATCCCAGCGAGGTGTAACGATGACTAGCAAGGACTCCATGATCGAATCCCGGCGCCGTTTCCTGAAGGCCGCGGCGGGAACCGCAGCCGTGGCCGCCGTGGCCGGCATCATGCCGCGTCTTGCGCGCGCTGCCGATCTTCCGCATCTGTCGCCGTCCGATCCCACCGCGCAGGCACTGGGGTACGTCGAGGACAACACCAAGACCACGAACCCGAAGCACAAGGCCGGCGACGACTGCACCAACTGCCAGTTCTACCAGGGCAAGGCGGGCGCCGCTTGGGGGCCGTGCCAACTGTTCCCGGGCAAGGACGTCAACGCCAAGGGCTGGTGCGTGTCGCATCAACCGAAGGCCTGACGGCCGACGCGCTCCTCGCGCGTCACTCATGGTTACTCGCGAAGGCCGGCTTGTCCGGCCTTCGTCGTGTCTGCGATCGGGGTGTAGGTCGCCGTCGTGGAGTTCCTCGCACGCAGGCGTGTTCGCATCGAAGTGCGATGCAGGAACAGACAAGAAGGGGGTGGCGAATCCGAAAGGTAAGTTGCTGCCCGAGCGCGCCTGGCTGAGGAGCTGACCCGCCAGACGCGCCCGAGCGGCATTCCGGGGCCCACTGCCAAGTGAATAACCCGCGGACTGGGGATGATACTCCCCAGTAGTGGCCGCAGCCAGTTATCGTTGTGTTAAATCGGGCCTGAATTTTTATTCCGCTTTTAAATCATATCTTTGCGCATGATTCATGAGAGTTTTTCTAACTTTGATCGTTCCGTGCGCATGCGTATGTTCAGGGGCGCTCCGGTGCTCCCACAGGCCGCCGAAGCCGGCTGTGGCGGTAGCCGAAGCCGAAATAGATCGCCAGGCCGATCATGGTCCACACGCCCATAAGGGTCCAGTTGAACCAGTTCATCTGCGACAGCAGGAACAGGCAGCTGAGCACGCCGGCCGAGCACATCACGTGCGCCCACGGGACGCGGAAAGTGCGCTTCAGGTCCGGCGCGGTGTAGCGCAGGATCAGCACGCCCGCGCAGACGGCAGTGAAGGCGATCAGCGTGCCCATTGAGGTCAGATCGGCCAGCAGGTCCAGCGGGAAGATCGCCGCCAGCGCGGCGATGCCGAAGCCGGTGATCAGGGTGTTGATGTGTGGCGTGCGGTAGCGCGGGTGCACCTTGGCGAACACCTTCGGCAGCATGCCGTCGCGCGCCATGATCATGAAAATGCGCGGTTGCGCGATGATCATCACCAGGATCACCGAGGACAGGCCGATCAGCGCGCCGACTTCGACCAGCGGACGCAGCCAGTTCAGTTCGGAGTGGCCGCGAATCGCGGTGATGACCGGATCGGCCGTATCGAGCACCGAGTACGGCACCAGGCCCGTCATGACGGCGGCCATACCCAGATAGAGCAGCGTGCACAGCACCAGCGAGACGATGATGCCGAAAGGCAGGTCGCGCTGTGGATTCTTGCATTCCTGCGCCGCCGTCGAGGTGGCCTCGAAGCCGATATAGGCGAAGAACACCATCGCCGCGCCGCGGAAGATGCCGGACCAGCCGTATTTGTCGTGGCCTTGCGATTCCGGAATGAACGGGTGCCAGTGGGATGTGTCGACGTAGCGCGCGCCGGCGACAATGATGGCCAGGATCAGGCCGACCTTGAGCACCACCATGAACGCGTTGAGCCCCGAGGATTCGCGGATGCCGATGTAGCACAGCCAGGTCAGCGCCAGCACGATGGCCACGGCGGGCAGGTTGAACAGTGCGCCGGTGCTCACCAGATGGCCGTCGGTGAAGGCCAGCGGCGCGTTGGTCAGCGCCGCGGGCAGCTGGATGCCGAAGAAGTCGTGCAGCATGCTGCTGAAGTAGCCGGTCCAGCTGGTGGCGACCGCGGAGGCCGAGATGCCGTATTCCAGCACCATGTTCCAGCCGATGAACCAGGCCACGATCTCGCCCAGCGTGGCGTAGGCGTAGGAGTAGGAGCTGCCCGAGATCGGGATCAGGGTGGCGAACTCGGCGTAGCAAAGCGCCGAGAAGCCGCTGCAGATCGCGGCCAGGATGAACGAGATCAGCACGGCCGGTCCGGCGTGTTCGGCCGCCGCGGTGCCGGTGACCACGAAGATGCCTGTGCCGATCACGGCGCCGATACCCAGGGCGGTGATGCCCCACGGTCCCAGCGTGCGCCGGAGTCCCGGACCGTGCGTGTCGTCGTCGTCGCGGAACGAGGTCTTGCGGGCGAACAGCTGGTGCAGTACGGACATGGCGATACCGGGTCGGGCAAATGTGCGGAAGCGTCAAATCACGACGCCGGCGCAAAGGCCGGCGTCGTGACGGACATCAGGACGATTGCGCGTTGCGCAACTTGCTGTGCTTGTAACCGTAGCTGAAGTAGACCACGAAGCCGATGACGGTCCAGACCAGAAGAATCAGCCAGTTGCGAAGCGGCATGATCCAGATCAGCGCCAGACAGGCGAGCACGCCCAGCGGGCACACGACGATCGCCAGCGGCACGCGGAACGAGCGCTTCAGTTCCGGCTGGGTGTAGCGCAGGATCAGCACGCCGGCCGACACCGTGGCGAAGGCCACCAGGGTACCCATCGACACCACGTCGCCGAGCAGGCTGATCGGCAGGAACGCGGCCATGACGGCGGCGATCACGGCGACGATCACCGTGGCGCGATGCGGGGTGCGGAACTTAGGATGCACCTTGCCGAAGGTCTTCGGCAGCAGGCCGTCGTTGGCCATGGCGTAGAAGATGCGCGGCTGGCCCATCATCATCACCAGGATCACCGTGCTCAGACCGGCGATGGCGGCCAGTTCGGCAGCGGTCTTCAGCCAGGCCAGCTGCGGGACCGCGGCCAGCGCGGTGGCGACCGGCTCGGCGGTGCCGAGCTTGGTGTAGGGCAGCATGCCGGTCAGCACCGCGGCCATGGCGATGTACAGCAGCGTGCAGATGAACAACGAGCCCATGATGCCGATCGGCATGTCGCGCTGCGGGTTCTTCACTTCCTGCGCCGCGGTGGAGACCGCGTCGAAACCGATGTAGGCGAAGAACACGATCGAGGCGCCGCGGAACACGCCCGACCAGCCGTAGATGCCCGGACCCTGGTTGGGCGGGATGAACGGATGCCAGTTGTCCGGGTGAACGTAGTGCGCGCCGAAGATCACCACCAGCAGCACCACGCCGACCTTCAGCGCCACGATGACGGCGTTGACCGTGGCCGACTCCTTGATGCCGCGGTAGCACAGCATGGCGATGGCGCCGATGATCAGCACCGCCGGCAGGTTGAACCAAGCGCCGGTCCAGACGAACTGCTCTTGCTTGAACGTGAAAGGAGCCGAGCGCAGTACTGCCGGGAGATGCAGGCCATGATCGTCGAGGAAACTCAATGTGTAGCCAGCCCAGCCGACCGCCACCGTGGAGGCGGCGAACAGGTATTCCAGCACCAGGCTCCAGCCGACGAACCAGGCGACGGCCTCGCCCAGCGTGGAATAGGTGTAGCTGTAGGCGCTGCCGGAGACCGGAATCATCGCCGAGAATTCGGCGTAGCACAGGGCGGCGAAGGCGCAGGCGATGCCGGCGAACACGAAGCTGAGGATGATCGCCGGGCCGGCATGCTCGGCGGCCGCCGTGCCGGTGATGACGAAGATACCTGCGCCGATCACGGCGCCGATGCCCAGCATGATGAGGTGTCGCCAGTTGAGCGTGCGGGCCAGCTCGACTTCTTCGCCGGCGACGACGTGCGGCTCGGCATGCACCGGCTTGGTGATGAACAGGTTCTTCATTGGATGGTGGTCTCCCCGGGTAAGCACGACGACGCAAGCCAGGCTGCGCCTGCTTCATTCTTGTCTGCGCATACTGACACGTTGCGCAGCAAAGCCGACGTACCATGCCAAACTCCCGATACCCGTACAAGGACAGAAGTCATGCCTGCCCCGCGCTTGCCGGCGGCGAATGGAACGGGCAGGCTGCCCGATTTGCCAGGCGGACCTCATGCCTCACGACCTCGACGATCTGCGCGCGGCCCTGCGCGCCCATGCCGATGAACAGGCCGATCACGACACGGCTGCGCTGTTCCTGACCCTGGTCGAAGACGGCGTGCATGCTTTCGAGCGGACGCGCCTGCAAGGGCATTTCACGGCGTCGTGCTGGCTGGTCAGCCGAGACGGTCGTCGTGCGCTGCTGATGCATCACCGCAAGCTCGATCGCTGGTTGCAGCCGGGTGGCCACGCCGACGGCGACGTCGATCTGGCGCGCGTGGCGCTGCGCGAGGCGGAAGAGGAAACCGGCGTGCCGGGTCTCGCCGTGGAGGGCGGCATCTACGATCTCGATCGCCATCGCATTCCTGCGCGCGGCACCGAGCCCGAGCACTGGCACTACGACGTGCGCTATGTGGTTCGGGCCGGCGACGACGAGCGATTCACGCTCAATGAGGAGTCGCACGCGCTGGCCTGGCGCGACGTCATCGAGATCGCCGCCGACGTTTCGCTGGACGACTCCCTGCGTCGGATGGCGAAGCGCTGGCTGCAGCGCCCGGACGCGAGCGCGTCCGGAGAACATTGAGCGGCTGAACTACGGAACGTCGGGCGCGCAGACCGATTGCGGCGCCGAAGCCTGTTCGACTTGTTGCCAGGCGCGCAGGCCTATCACGGCCAGGCCGACGAAAACCGCATACAGCGCCGAGGTGATGTACAGATCCTTGTAGATGTATTCGCCGATGTAGATGGTGTCGACGACGATCCACAACCACCAGGCCGCCGTGTGGCGGCGGTCCTGCCAGTACTGCGCGACCAGGCTGAAAGCGGTCAGGGCGGCGTCCAGCCAGGGCAGGGAGGCATCGGTGTAGCGATGCATGGTCCAGCCCAGAAGCACGGCGCCGACCGCGCCAACCAACGCGCTGATCCATGCGCGCCGCGATGGCAGCGGCGCGATACGCACGCGGCCATCGTCGTCCAGATTGCGGATCCAGCGCACCCAGCCGTACAGGATGAAGCCGGCGAAGAGGATCTGCAGCAGCGTGTCCGAATACAGCTGCGCCCGCACGAAGATCCAGGCATAGACGATCACCGACAGCATGCCGATCGGGAAGCTCAGCATGCGTCGTCGTGCGGTCAGCCAGACGGCCCAGATGCTGAGGGCCGAGCCGAGCAGTTCCATCCAGGTCATGGTCATCGGCAGCGCTTCCGTTTCACCTGCGCACGCGCGGCATCAGGCAGAGGGCGCAGTCCGCGCGCTCGGCTGGAGCGCCGCGCGGACTGTCGGGACGGGCGCGTTGCGGACAACGCGCCACGGGTTTCGTGCATGACGTTCCACCACTCGGCCCCGGCATGTCGCGAAGCCGCTGGTGTCCGTGGCTGTGTCGAGCGGATCACCTCAGAAATCCCAGGTGACCGACAACCGTGCCCGGCGCGGCGCGCTCGGGAACAGGTAGTAGTCGCCGAAGGCGCTGCCGGTGTCGCGCCAGTAGAAGCGGTCGAACACGTTGTTCACGATCAGTCGCCAGGTCAGCGCGTGGTCCATGAAGCGGCCACGGTAGCGCAGGCCGGCATCGAACACGTTGTAGGCGCTGACGCGAGTGCGGTCGTCGGCGGTGGCGGCCTTGGCTCCGCTGTATCGCCAGCCGCCGAGCAGAGTCAGCTTCGGCAGTGCCGGCAGCGTGTATTCCGCGAACACCGAGGTGCGCAGCGCCGGCACGTTGACGACCTGGTGGCCTTCGTACGATGGCGTGCCGGTGTTCTGCGCGCGGGCGCGCAGCCAGGCGGCGCTGGCATCGATGCGCAGGTGGTCGGTCACCTGGCCGTGCGCGCCCAGTTCGAGACCGCTGTGCACGGCCTGGCCGCGCTGCACGAAGGTATAGCCGGCGGCAGAGGTGTCCGGCTGCGCGAACTGGTAGGGGCGGCGGATACGGAACAGCGCGGCGCTCAGCGACACGCCTTCGTCGGTGTCGATCTTCACGCCCGTTTCAATCTGGCGCGACAACAGGGGTGGCAGGATCTCGCCGTCATTGCTAGTCCAGTAGGGGGCTTCCTGGCCCAGCGAGAGGCTCTCGCTGTAGCTGACGTAGCCGGTCAGGGCATCGGTCGGCTGCCACAGCACGGCGGCTTGCGGCAGGGTCTGGTTGAGGCGCGTGTGGCGCTCGGGCGCGCCGGCACTGTCGTAGGCGCGCTCGTCCAGGCGCAGGAAGCGCGCGCCGGCCAGCACCTGCCAGTGGTCACCGAACTGCACGCGGTCCTGCGCCAGCGCGGAACGCTGCCAGCTGGTCAGGCGGCGCGCGGACGGGCCGGGCTGATTCGGCGACGGTGCATACACCGGCGGATTGCGCTGATCGATGTTGGCGCTGCCGACGTAGTCGTACACGTCCGGCCGCTGATCGACGGTGCGGCGGAAGGCGTCCACGCCCAGGCTCAGGGTGTGGCGCAGGGCACCGGTCTCGACGTGGCCGATCAGGGTCGCCTTGGCCTCGTCGTTGTTGCGGGTGTCGTCCGGGCTGCGGTAGTCGTAGATGTCGTAGTCGCCGTTCGGCGCGAAGTAGTTGCCGGGCGTGGCGCCGCTGGCGCAGGCGGCGGTGTAGAAGCAGCCGTAGGCGAAGGCGACGTTGTCCTGGATCACGCTGCGGCTATGGCCGGCGGCCAGGCGCAGCTTCCATTGATCGCTGAAGTGGTAGTCCAGTCGTGCGCTGGTGTTGCTGGATTGGATGCCGACCGGCTGCTGCCATGGTTCGTAGCCCAGCATCTGGGTGCGACTGGGGTGGGGCGGAAGCATGGTGCCGCCGAGCAACTGGTAACCGGAGACCGAGCGCTGCGCGACGGTCTGGTAGTCGCTGTCCAGGCGCAGCACGACGCGGTCGCTGATCTTCCAGTCCGCGGCCAGCGCGTAGAAGTTGCGGCGGCCGTCGGCATGGTCGACGTAGCTGTGGATGCCTTCCCAGGCGCCGTTGAAGCGCAGTCCGAAGGTCGGCGTCAGCCAGCCTCCCAGGTCGACGGCGGTGTAGCGGGAGCCGTGCGAGTCGGTGCCCAGCGTCACGCTGCGAACGTTCGCCGGGCGCTTGGTGACGAAGTTGACCACGCCGCCCGGCGCGACCACGCCGGCGTCGAGGCCGGCCAGGCCTTTCAGTACCTGCACACTCTGCTTGTTCTCCAAGCCGAAGCGCTGCGCGCCGGCGACGGTCAGGTCGTTGATGCGGAAGCCGGTGGCCAGGTCGAGCGCGTAGCCGCGGATGGTGGTGTCCTGGTAGTAGCCGACCGACGCATAGCTGTCGCCCATCGAGGCGTCGAGCTTGGCCAGGTCGCTGATGCTGCGTGGCTGGCGGTCGTCGAGCTGACGGCGGTCGATGGTGGCGACGCTGGCCGGGGTGTCGTGCAGCGACGCGCCGTCGAGGCTTCCCACGCTGGCACCGTGCTGCTCCGGCGCGGCGCTCACGCTGACCGGAGCCAGCGGTGTGGCCGAAGATTGCGCGGAGGCCGGATCCTGCGCGTGGGCGGTGACGCCGGCAGCGAGCAGGGCGAGGAAGAGGGCGGTGCGGGAAGCGTTTCGGGACATGGTCGGCTCGTCGGTTCTGTGGACACGAAGCGACGGCGACCGCGCAGTCCGGACGGACTGCGCCTGTCGAAGCTCCCTACGCCGGTACCAACCGGATCAGGTTCCAAGGGACTCTCTCAGCCCGGCCGAACGCCAGGCACCCCCGCTTCACGAAGACGCGTATTGGAACATGGATCGATCGACAGGCAAAGCGCGCGGCCTATCCGGCATGGCGGATGGCGTCCAGAAGCGCCTGCGCCGGAGGGCTGTCGAACCAGCGCGCGTGCCCCAGCAAAAAGGTCTCGTAGGCCACATCGGCATCGGACGTCGAGCCGGTGATGGTGTGGAAGTATTCGACTTCCGACAGGGCGAAGTCGAGGTGCACCAGTGGCAGCATTTCGGCCAGGATGTGCAGGTCACGGTGGTCCAGTCGAGCGACTTGCGCGTAGCCTTCGATGAGCGCGCGGGCGGTGTCGATGAAGACGGCATCGTGGCCGTGCTCCAGTTCCAGCCAGGCAATGGCGTTGCGCTCGATGGCCGTGGCGAGATCGAACAAGGCGCTGGTCGGCGAGCACAGGCCGAAATCGAGTACCGAGGCGACGGAGTCGTCCTCGCGCCAGCACAGATTGGACGCGTGCCAGTCGTTGTGTGTCCACAGGCGCGGCACATCGCGGAGCAGTGGCTGCAGGCGCGCGTGGCGCGGCATGATCCAGCGCGCGAAATCGTCGCGCCAGGGGCGTGGGCGCAGATACCCGGCCAGACCCGGGCGGTCATCGAACTGACGTGCCAGCGCGGCCACCGGATCGTCGGTGCGTAGCAGGTCGTCGCGCGCCACCAGGATGTGGGTGCTGCGTTGCTGCGCGTGATAGTCCATGGCGGCGCGATGCACTTGCGCGAGCATGGCGCCGGCCGCACGGGCATGATCGAGCCGATGCAGCGGCGACCATGAAATCGCCTCGCGGTATCGATCCTTGCCCTCCGCGCGGGCGTGCACTTCGTACACCCAGTCGCCGTGGACATGGACGCTGCGCCCGGCGCTGTCTTCGAAAATGCGGGGAATCGGCACTTCGCGTGCGCGCAGGTGCGCAATGAAATGATGCTCTTCGCCCAGCGTCGTCGGCGTGCGCACGCTGCGGTGATGGCGCTTGACGAAAACCGTTCCGTCGGCTGTTGGCACCAATGCCGCAGCCGACAGCGGGCGCGGGCTGCGCCAGGTCGCATCGCCTACGCCTTCGAATCCATAGGCCGACAGGACGCGGACGATCTCGTCGTGCGTCAGTGCGGGCCAGTCGGGCGCGACATCGTCGTTGGCCAGGCCATGGACTAGGTGGCTCATGGAATCGGAGGCGTTCAGTGCAAGCGATGATTATCCCGGATACATCATCCGCTGGGGAGGGCGCGCTGCTCATCCGTCATGACGGGTTCAGGGGCGGCGCGGGGGGCTATCTCGCGAATCGGCAGTCTGCCGGTTGGCGAGGGCATTTTTTCAGTTTGGCGTGAGTTCGGCCATGATGTTCAATGTCGGGCTTTGTTGAGATGGATGGGCCATGGGCGCGTTGCTTCTCCTGTTTGCATGTCTGCTGCTCGGCGTGGCGATCGCGCGCTGGGCGCATCCGCCCGAGGGCATGGCGCGCGCGCTGAACTGGTGGGTGCTGTACGTGGCGCTGCCGGCGATTGTCCTCGAACTGATTCCGAAGCTGCACTTCCAGGCCGCGCTGTGGTTTCCGGTCGCGGCTTCCTGGCTGGTGTTTTTCGGCGCCTGGGCGCTGTTCGAAGGCATCGGCCGCTGGCGCGGCTGGTCGCGTGCGCGCATCGGCACGCTGGTGCTGGTCTGCGGGCTGGGCAACACCAGCTTCATGGGCTATCCGCTGTTGCATGCGCTGCACGGCGAGGAAGGGCTGAAGCTGGCGATCGTCGCCGATCAGTTGGGCACGTTTCCCTTGTTGGCCTCGGCAGCCATCGTGGTGGCTTCACTCTATGCGGGCCGCAAGCCCAGAGCGCACCACGTGCTGCGCAAGATCTTCACCTTTCCCGCATTTCTGGCCCTGTTGGCGGGCATGGTCGTGGGGCAGCTGGGCGGTTGGCCGTCGGTCGTCGATGAAATGCTATCGCCCATCGGCGCGACGCTGACGCCGTTGGCGCTGTTCGCCGTCGGCATGCAGTTTCATCTGGGCGGTGTGCGCGGTCAGGCGGGCGTGATGGCAGGAGGGCTGGGCTGGAAGCTGCTGGCGGGGCCGTTGCTCTGCCTGGCACTGGGGCTGGCCACCGGTCTGCATGGTCTGGTGTTGACCGTGGGTGTGCTGGAGGCGGCGATGGCGCCGATGATTTCGGCGGCGATCCTGGTCAGCGAGTACGAACTGGACACCGATCTGGCCAACAGCATTCTGGGACTCGGCATTGTGTTGTCGCTGTTGACCGTGCCCCTCGGAGACTGGTTGCTGACAGGCTGAGTCAGTCGTCGCGTTGCCGATCCCGGATCGCTTCGAAATGTGCCTTGGCCTGTTGCAGGCCGCACGCGTACTTCTTGCGGATCGCTTTGATCGCTTCGATAGTCTTGCCCTCGCGCACCAGCTGCTCGATGTCCGTGTCGGTCATCGGCGATGTCGGTGGCGAGAGCGTCCTGTCGTTGTGGCTGCGCAGCCATTTCAGTATGGCACCGGCCAGCGGCAGGGCCACGATCAGCCATTTGAGATCGAAACCGAGGTCCATCGTCGCCTCCTGGTATCCGAGTCGCGATCCAGCATAATCGAGACATGACCGAAGCGAACAGTGAATCGGTGCGTGCGGACCAGTGGTTGTGGGCGGCGCGCTTCTTCAAGACCCGACGTCTGAGCCGGGAGGCCATTGATGGCGGCAAGATCGAGCACAATGGCGGGCCGTGCAAGCCCTCGCGCTCGATCAAGGTCGGCGACCGCCTGCGTGTGACGCGCGGAGAGGAGCGGTTCGATGTCGAGGTGCTGGGACTCTCGGCCGTCCGAGGGCCGGCGCGGGTGGCGCAGACGCTGTACCGCGAAACTGAGGAGAGCCGCGAGGCGCGCGAAGAACAGCGGGAATTGCGTCGTTTCTCGCGCCCGGTTGCACCACAGGGGAAGCCCGACAAGCAGGCCCGGCGGCAATTGCGCCGCATCAAGGAACAGGGCTGACGGCCTCGTTCGCATGTCCGATTGCGCCTTGTTGCACAGGCACGCACACTGAACCTAGGAATCCGGA
The DNA here is from genome assembly GCF_012395255.1 of Oleiagrimonas citrea. GTDB lineage: Bacteria > Pseudomonadota > Gammaproteobacteria > Xanthomonadales > Rhodanobacteraceae > Oleiagrimonas > Oleiagrimonas citrea. The sequence continues at coordinate 467,933 of NZ_JAAZQD010000001.1, read as the reverse complement.
TGGGAGGCAGGAACATGACAGCGATGAATATGTTCCGACGCCTGTTGGGTGGCCAAGCCGAGCGCCGTCAGGAATCACGGGTGCAGGCCGAGGCAGGCGCGTGCGTGATGGTGGTCGATGACTCTTCGACCATTCGCGCGGTACTGGCCAAGTTGCTCATCCAGGACGGCTATGCCGTGTTGCCGGTTGAGAGTGGCGAGCAGGCGCTGGAACTGGCGCGCAGCGAGCGTCCGGCGCTGATCTTCCTCGACATCGTGCTGCCGGGCATGAATGGTTTCATGGTGCTGCGCACGCTGCGCCACGACGAACGCACCCGCGACATTCCCATCGTCATGATCAGCGGCAACGCACAGGCCACCGAGCAGTTCTATGTGCAGCGCTTCGGCGCCGACGATTTCATGAAGAAGCCATTCGGTCGTGCCGAGGTGTTCGATCGCATTCGTCGACTGGTCGAATCCGGACGCATGGTCGCGCGGCAGGAAAGCGTCAGCGCGGCGGCCGTATCGAGCATGTCGGAAGAGGAGATGGCCGCCATCCCCGATGTGGCGATGCCCGATCCGGAAGATGTGGGTGGCGTGGATGGCGGGATGCGCGACGAAGCGCCGCGCGTCTGAACGGGCGTTCGGGTGTGATGCAGGCGTGCGGCGTACTTCGGCTTTAGTCCGTTATACTGGGCGTTTCCGGCACGCAAGTCCGTCCCATGTTCGAATCGCTTAGTCAACGCCTTTCTTCCACCGTCCAGCGCTTGCGCGGACGCGGTCGCCTGACCGAGGAAAATATCCAGGAGAGCCTGCGCGAGGTGCGCATCGCGTTGCTGGAGGCCGATGTGGCCCTGCCGGTGGTGCAGGCCCTGATCGACCGCGTGAAAATGCGCGCCGTTGGCCAGGAAGTCCTCAAAAGCCTGACTCCAGGCCAGGCCTTGGTGAAGGTGGTCAGCGACGAACTGACCGCGCTGATGGGGCAGAACAACGAGGCGCTGGACCTGGCTGCGCAGCCGCCGGCCGTCGTATTGATGGCGGGTCTGCAGGGCGCGGGCAAGACCACCACGGTGGCCAAGCTGGCGCGCCTGCTGAGCGAGCGTCAGAAGAAGAAAGTCATGGTGGTCAGCTGCGACGTCTATCGTCCGGCTGCCATCGAGCAGCTGAAGACGCTGGCCGGTCAGGTCGGCGTGAGCTTCTTCCCGTCCGAGGCGGGGCAGAATCCGGTCGATATCGCCAACGACGCCGTGGCAGCCGCCAGGCGCGAGTTGGCCGACGTGCTGATCGTCGATACCGCCGGCCGTCTGCACGTCGACGAGAAGATGATGGAGGAGATCCAGCGCCTGCATGCCGCGCTGGATCCGGTCGAGACCCTGTTCACGGTCGACGCCATGACCGGTCAGGACGCGGCCAACACCGCCAAGGCCTTCGCCGACGCGCTGCCGCTGACCGGCGTGGTGCTGACCAAGACCGACGGCGATGCCCGCGGCGGTGCGGCGCTGTCGGTGCGCTACATCACCGGCAAGCCGATCAAATTCCTCGGCGCCGGCGAGAAGACCGATGCGCTGGAGCCCTTCCATCCGGATCGTGTGGCGCAGCGTATTCTCGGCATGGGCGACGTGCTCAGTCTGGTCGAGGAAGTCGAGCGCAAGGTCGACCACGAGAAAGCACAGAAGCTCGCCAAGAAGGTCATCAAGGGCAAGCGCTTCGATCTGGTCGACATGCGCGATCAGCTCGAGCAGATGATGAACATGGGTGGCCTGGCCGGACTCATGGACAAGATGCCGGGCATGGGTCAGCTTCCCGAGGCGGTGAAGCAGAAGGCCAACGACGGCGAGATCAAGCGCATGATCGCGATCATCAATTCGATGACGCAGAAGGAACGCCGTCATCCGGACCTGCTCAAGGGTTCGCGCAAGGCGCGTGTGGCGCGTGGTTCCGGTACGCAGCCGGCCGATGTCAATCGCCTGTTGAAGCAGTACATGCAGATGTCGAAGATGATGTCCAAGTTCGGCAAGGGCAAAGGCAAGGGCCTGATGCGCCAGATGCGCGGCGCCATGAAGGGCATGGGCGGGGGCGGCGGCATGCCACCCATGCGCTGAGGCGTACAAGAAAAGAGCGGAATGGGCGGGCCGGGCCGGGCGAGACATCCGGCTTACGCCTTTCACCTTTTCTGCATGTGTCTTTTCTTGCCCCTAAGGTCTTTCTTTTTCGAGTTTTTCCGCTAAAATGTCGCGTTTACTACGCACCGTCGCGTGCGGCTGCCGGGTGTCCGGCAACTTCGGAGTTGAAATCAATGGTTAAGATTCGTCTTGCGCGCGGCGGCGCCAAGGGCCGTCCGTTCTATCACATCGTCGTGACCGATCAGCGCAACAAGCGTGACGGCCGCAACATTGAGCGTCTGGGCTACTACAATCCGGTGGCTTCCGGCGCCGACAAGCGTCTGGAGCTGGACGTGGACAAGGTCAACACCTGGGTGTCCAAGGGCGCGCAGATGTCGGACAAGGTTCGCGCTCTGCTGAAGGAAGCCGGTAAGCAGCAGGCTGCTGCCTGAGCATGACCGGTGCCGGTCGACGCGTCCCTGTGGGGCGCATCGTCGGGCTGTCGGGCGTACGCGGCGCGGTCAAGCTGGAATCCTGGACCGATCCGCGCACGCGCATCTTCGATTACCAGCCCTGGCTGCTTGTGAAAGCGCCGGGTGAGGAAACGGAGGTGGAAGGCGTCACGGGACGCGAGCAGGGCAAGGGCATTGTCGCCGTCTTGCCTGGCGTTGAAGGCCGTGAGCAGGCCGCCGAATGGATCGGCAGCGACATCCTCGTTCCACGCGAGGCGCTGCCGGAACCGGAGGATGGCGCGTACTACTGGTGCGACCTGGAGGGACTCGAGGTCGTGACCGTGCAAGGCGTCCCGCTGGGGCGTGTGCAACATCTTTTCGCGACTGGTGCCAACGATGTCATGGTGGTGCGCGGTGGCGGCAAGGAACATCTGGTTCCGTTCGTGCAGGAAACCTACGTGGTTTCCGTCGACCTCGAAGCCAAGCGCATCGAAGTCGACTGGGACCCCGATTTCTGACGAGCGGGATGGAACGACGCGGCGCATGCGCCGCAGCAGACGGTAGAAGGCGGCACGTGGCTGCCGGGGCGGTGGGACGACATGCGGATCGACGTCATCACACTGTTTCCCGATTTCGTCCGGCAGTGCAGCGGAGTCGGCGTGGTCGGGCGGGCGCAGCAGCGGGGCCTGCTTCAGGTGGAAACCTGGAATCCGCGCGATTTCGCCACCGACAACTACCGTACCGTGGACGGACGCACCTTTGGTGGCGGTCCGGGCATGGTGATGATGATCGAACCGTTGCGCGCGCTGTTCGGCGCGTTGCGGGAAGCGTCGGATGAACCGGCGCATGTGGTCTACCTCAGCCCGCAGGGAGCGCGGCTGACGCAGGACAGGGTGTGCAAGCTGGCCGCCAGGCCGCGCGTGGCACTGCTCTGCGGGCGCTACGAGGGCGTGGACGAACGCCTGCTGGCGCACGAGGTGGATGAGGAGATTTCCGTCGGCGACTACGTGTTGTCCGGCGGCGAGCTGGCCGCGGCGGTGGTGATCGATGCCGTGGGTCGGTTGCAGGACGGCGCATTGAACGATGCGCAGTCGGCGCAGCAGGACTCGTTCTCGGACGGTCTGCTGGACTGCCCCCATTACACGCGGCCGGAGACGGATGCGTTGGGGACGGTGCCGCCGGTGCTGCTGGGCGGGGATCACGCGGCCATTCGCCGTTGGCGCCGCAAGCAGTCACTGGGTCGGACCTGGCTGCGTCGGCCCGACCTGCTGGCGCAGTGCGTGCTGGATGAGGAGTCCCGCGCATTGCTGGACGAATTCCGTCGTGAGTATTTCGCGACACAACAACTTGAGGCCGGGACCGGGCCCCAGGACTGAAAACATCGGTGGTATGCCATGAACAAGATCATTGAACAGTTCGAATCCGAGCAGATGACCCGCAAGCTGCCGGACTTCGGCCCCGGCGACACCGTCGTGGTCAACGTGAAGGTGAAGGAAGGCAACCGCGAGCGCGTGCAGGCGTTCGAGGGCGTCGTCATCGCCAAGCGCAACCGCGGCCTGCATTCGGCCTTCACTGTGCGCAAGATGTCGCACGGCACCGGCGTCGAGCGCGTGTTCCAGTCGCACAGCGCGCAGATCGACTCCGTGCAGGTCAAGCGCAAGGGCAAGGTGCGCGGCGCCAAGCTGTACCACCTGCGTGGTCTGGAAGGTAAGGCCGCACGCATCAAGGAAGACATCGCTGCCGCCCAGGCTGCCAAGGCTGCGGCCAAGGCCGAAGCTGCCGCAAACGCTGCCGCTTCCGAGTAAACGATTGTCCGCATTTGTGCGGAAAAGGCCGCGCAGCATCGCTGCGCGGCCTTTTCGTATTTGTCGGGAGATTCCGTCTAGTTCCCTGAGTGCTGGTGCTTGTCGAAGTAAAAGCGGATGGGAACCTTGATCCAGACGGTTATGGGGCGACCTTTGTCGTCGGTAGCTGGTGCGTAATGCCAGCGCTTGACTGCCTGCAGTGCCGATTCGACCAGGGATGGGTCGGTTCGGGTTGGCTCTGCGCGCACGGCCGTTACCGCACCATCGGCGCCGATTCTGGCCAGTACGACCACGGTCCCCTCAATGTGATGCCTGAGCGCATGGATCGGGTAGACAGGCGGCGTTCTGCGCTGAAGAACAGGTTGGGTGGAAGTTGGGTTGGAAACAGTTCGTTCCGGGCTCGAGTTCTGGGCCCGTGCCAGGAAAAGGCTTCCCGCGAGCCATATTCCAAGAAATAACGTTCCCCGGCTGCACCAGGTCTTCGGTGATGCAAGACGATGTCTCATCATGACCCCCTGATTGATCTGCACCGTTTTGGCGCCAGACTGGATCAGTCTATCCGAGGAATCGATGTCGAGCCGTCGTCGCTCGTGGCGACGCGAGCCCAGTACTGGGTGGCCAGCACTGGCATCCGCCCCAAGGGCGCGGAGCAGATTTTCTGCATGGGATGACGAAGTGAGGGGTCGTCCTGGGATCAGGCCATGTCGTAGGCGATGATCTTTTCCGGTTCCTGCAGGAAGTTGCCTTGCACGAAATCCACGCCACAGGCGAACAGCAGCGGTGTGCTGGCGGCGTCCTCGACCCATTCGGCCACGGTCAGCTTGCCGGCTTTCTGCGCCTTGATGCAGATTTCGGCGATCTTGTCGCGGTTCTCTGGATTCTGCGTCAGCTTGCTCATGAAGCTGCGATCGATCTTCAGGTAGTCCGCGTCGACGTGCTGCAGAACCTGGAAGGAATTGAGGCCCGAGCCGAATTGCTCCATGGCGAACTGGGCACCCGTTTCCTTCAGCGCGTTGACGAAATCCTGCGCCGGTTTCAGCGTGGTCAGCACTTTGCTCTCGGGCATCTCGATCACCAGTGAGCCGGGACGGATGTTTGCGTCGGCGATACGCTTGGACAGCCAGGGCATCAGGGATGGGTCCTGCAGCGACTGCGGCGAGAGCTTGACGAAGTAGGTTGCGATCCGCTTCTCGCGGGCGCACTCCACCAGCATGTCGATCACCTGGCCCAGCACCCAGCGGTCGATTTTCGGCATCAGCCCTGCATGCTCGGCGACCGGCAGGAAGTAGCGTGGCAGGACCTCTCCATTGGGGCCGTTCATGCGCAGCAGGATCTCCGAGAACTCGCCCTCTGCGTCCTGCAGACTGATGATCTGCTGCTGGTAGAGAATGAAGCCGTCGGTCTCGAGCGCTTCCCGCACCAACTCCAGCCAATGCTGTTCGCGGGCGGCTTCTTCTTTTTCGCTGGCGGCGGGGTCGTGAATCTCGCTACGGTGCCCACCCTGGGTTTGCGCGCTGTGCAGCGCGTTGCTGGCCTGCTCCAGCAGTTCGCGTGTGTTGGCGTTCTTTTCACCGAGAAGGGCGCCGCCGACGCTCAGGTTCAGTGTGATGGAGTTCTGCCCCGCCTCGATGATGCCGTCGTCGCCCACGGAGAGCAGCGCGTCGACCAGAGCCTGCACGTCGCTGTCGCTGTGCTCGCGGAGAAGAATGCCAAGGGTGTGGTCGCCGAGGCGTCCGGCGATCTGGTTGTCGGCAAGGCGCTTCTCGATGCGCTCGGCGAGGCCGGCGATCAGCGCGTCGGTATTGGCCAGTCCGATGCCTTCGACGATCGATTTCCAGTTGTCCGGCTCGATCAGCAGCAGCGCCTGATTTCCCGTGCCCTTGGCGGCGTCGCCCACGGCGTCCTCGATCATTTCCAGCATGCGCGAGCGGTTGTACATACCGGTGACACTGTCGCGCTGCAACTGCTCGATCAACTCCGGGCTGACCGCCTTGCGGCGGAAGATGATCTGCAGGCACGGCTCGCCTTCGAAGGTGGCCTGGGCGAACTCGGCCGAGGCGTCGAAGGTTTCACCCTTGCCGTTGACAGCCTTCAGTTCCACGCGCTTGGGTGGCTTCTCTCCGCGTGAGAGGCGCTTCAGCAGAGCCTTGAAGTCGTCGGCGTTCTCGCTGGCGACCATGTCCAGCAGCGTCAGCCCCTCGACTTCGTCGAAGCTGTCATAGCCGAACAGTTCCAGGTAGGCGCGGTTGGCGCGCACATGCATGCCTTCGTGCACATAGGCGATGGCGTCGCGGGAGGAGTCGAGCAGCGCGTCGCAACGGCGTTCGGATTCGCGCAGCGAGGCTTCCAGCTGACGCACTGATCGGCGTGTGCTCAGCGCTGCGAACTCACGCTGGATGACCATCAGCGTCTGCTCGGGTTCCGAACGCAGCGCCACGCTGCGGACCTTGGCGGCGAACAGGGACGAAACGACGTCGTTGTCGATCTCGTCGACGATGCCGGTCAGCGCGAAATCCTTGCCCGTTGCTTCCAGGTGGCGCGCGATTTCGGCGATATCCAGATCGCGAACCCCGGGGTTGACCAGCACCAGGTCCGGCACGAGTTCCTGCAGGGCGTGTTCCAGCTCGGCCTCGTTGGTGGCCCGCGAGGGTCGCACGGCAATGCCGTGATTGCGGAGGAGGCTGATGGTGTGCTCGGCGTTCTCGACCGAATCTTCGATGAACAGGATGCGGATGACGTTGTTCTGCTTCATGCCGGGGGGAGGTGGTCCGTGAGGGCGGCTGCATGCCGCAGTGCATCATGATGCGGTTGTACTCCATTCGTACAACCATTGCCAGCGAGGTTCCACGCTATCAGACATCCATTCGTGGCGCTGCGAACCGTGGAAGAGAACGGCGTCATGGACGCTCGACCGGGCGCTTGGCCGGGTCGCCCGCGACTTCGCGTACCAGGCGAGGCAGCAGGAAACCGGGCAGGCGGTCACGCATGTGGGCGAGAAGCTCCAGGGCGCGCGCATCGTCGATCTCGAAATGCGCGGCTCCCTGGACGCGATCGAGCTGATGCAGGTAGTAGGGCAAAACGCCGCACTCGAACAGCCGCGAGGACAGGTCGCATAGGGTATCGCCGTCGTCGTTGACGCCGCGCAGCAGCACGGACTGGTTGAGCAGGGTCACGCCGGCGGCGCGCAGGCGTGTGCAGGCGGCGGCGACGGTCTCGTCCAGTTCGCGGGCGTGATTGGCGTGAAGCACCACCACTTTCTGCAGGGCGAGACTGTTCAGCCACGCGATCAGCGTGTCGTCGATGCGTTCGGGCAGCACGACTGGCAAGCGTGTGTGCAGCCGCAGTCGGCGCACGTGGGGAAGCGCGTCCAGTTGCGTGGTCAGCTCGGTGAGCTTGGCCGTGGACAGCGCGAGTGGATCGCCACCCGAAAGGATCAGCTCCTCCACGTCCTGGTGCGTTCGAAGATAGTTCAGCGCTTCGCGCCAGCCCGCGGTGGCGGCGATTTCCTCGCCGTACGGGAAGTGGCGGCGGAAGCAGTAGCGGCAGTTGATGGCGCATGCGCCGCTGGCGATGAGCAGGGCGCGACCGCGATACTTGTGCAGTACGCCATGTGCGGAACGGGCATCCATGTCGCCAACGGCGTCGGCGGCGTAGCCCGGCGTCTCGTCGCATTCGGCCAGTTGCGGCAGCACCTGCAGCAGCAGCGGGTCGCGCGGATCGCCATGACGCATGCGGGCGATGAAACTGCGCGGTACGCGCACGGCGAATCCGGCGTCGGCATCGGGCAGCGATTCGGTCAGGGCGTCCAGGCCCAGCAGGTTCAGCAGTTCGCGGGCGTCGGTCACCGATTCGCGCCAGTGGTGGCGCCAGTCCTTGGACGGCGATTGCTGCGCGGACAGGGGGCTTGCGGTTATCATGGGCAGTCTTGGGGGCGGCGTATGACGCGTCGCTCGAAAGGTATTCATTGTAGCCGCGACGCGCGGCTTTTTCGTATCGGAGCAACCGCATGGCCACCTATGGTCTGAACGACGTCAAGAACGGGCTGAAGATTCTGGTCGACGGCGACCCCTACACCATCGTCGAGGCCGACTTCATCAAGCCCGGCAAGGGGCAGGCCTTCACCCGCATCAAGATCCGCAACCTCAAGAACGGCCGCGTGATCGAGAAGACCCTGAAGGCCAACGAGACGGTCGAGGGCGCGGACGTGATCGATACCGACATGCAGTTCCTGTATTCGGACGGCGAGTTCTGGCACTTCATGGAGCCGAACACGTTCGAGCAGCATCAGGCCGACAAGACCGCCATGAGCGAGACCGCACAGTGGCTGAAGGGCGAAGAGGATTGCGTGGTGACACTGTGGAACGGCACGCCGCTGTCGGTGACGCCGCCGAACTTCGTCGAGCTGAAGATCACCGAGACCGATCCCGGCGTGCGCGGCGACACCTCTGGCGGCGGCGGCAAGCCGGCCACGCTGGAGACCGGCGCCGTGGTCCGCGTGCCGCTGTTCGTCAACCAGGACGAGATCATCAAGGTCGATACCCGCAGCGGTGAGTATGTCAGCCGCGTGAAGTGACGTATCCGCGCCGCGGTTTCGGCCTGCGGCGCGATCATGCCTGCCCGGCGCGGAGCCGGGATGTTCCCGCGCAGCATGCGGTCCGGTCGCGATCGGCATGCTGCGCGACAAGTCGATCCGGCCCTGCCGGCGACGCACCGATCCGGTGGCTTCGGCAGGGCAGTTCCCATCGCATGCCCTTGCCGAGGTGCCCGTGAACGAAACCGCAGCCCAACCTATCGACCTGCTGATCGAAGCCCGCTGGGTCGTGCCGGTGGAGCCGCACGGCGTGGTGCTCGAGAACCATGCCGTGGCGGTGCAGGGCGATGCCATCGTCGGTCTGCTGCCCACTGAGGAGGCCCGTGCGGCCTACGTGCCGAAGCAGACCGTGACGCTGCCGGCGCACGCCCTGATTCCCGGCCTGGTCAACGCGCACACGCACAACCCGATGACGTTGCTGCGCGGCCTGGCCGACGACCTGCCGCTGATGACCTGGCTGGAGGAACACATCTGGCCGGTCGAGGGCAAGGTGATGGGGCCGGAATTCATCCGCGACGGCGTCGAGCTGGCCATTGCCGAGATGCTGCGCGGCGGCACCACCTGCGCCAACGAGAACTATTTCTTCCCGGACACCATCGCCGCGACCTACAAGCATCACGGCTTCCGTGCCGTGGTCGGTCTGCCGGTGATCGAGTTTCCCAGTCCGTGGGCCAAGACGCGCGACGAGTATTTCGAGCGGGCACTGGCCGTGCACGATGAACTGCGTGGCAGCGAACTGCTGACCACCGCCTTCGTGCCGCATGCTCCGTATACCGTCTCGGATGACAGCTTCGAGCGCATCCGCGTGCTCGCCGACCAGCTCGACATCCCGGTGCATCTGCATCTGCACGAGACGCAGAAGGAAGTCGACGACGCCAAGCGCGAGAGCGGTCTGCGACCGTTCCAGCGTCTGCAGAAGCTGGGGCTGGTCAACGACCGGCTGATCGCCGTGCACATGACGGCCGTGACGGACGCCGAGATCGCCGCCTGTGCAGAAGCGAACGTGTCCGTGGTGCACTGCCCGGAGTCGAACCTGAAGCTGGCGTCCGGCTTCTGTCCGGCGGAAAAATTCCGGCAGGCCGGCGTGAATCTCGCCATCGGCACCGACGGTTGCGCGTCCAACAACGATCTCGACATGTTCGGCGAGATGCGTACCGCGGCGCAGTTGGCCAAGGCCGTGGCCCAGAAGGCGGATGCCTTCGATGCCACCTTTGCATTGCGTGCGGCGACGCTCAACGGCGCCAAGGCGATGGGGCTGGGCGAATGCATCGGTTCCATCGAGGTCGGCAAGCAGGCCGATCTGGCGGCGGTGCGCCTGGATGCGCTGGAATCGCAGCCGCTCTACGACATCGCTTCGCAGCTGGTCTACGCCACCGGCCGCCATCAGGTCAGCGACGTCTGGATTGCCGGTCAGCGCAGGCTGGCCGACCGCGAGCCTGTCGGCATGGACATCCCCGATCTGCTCGGGCGCGTGCGTGCCTGGCGTGAGCGCATCGCGGCCATCTGATCCCTTGCGGGCATATAGACTCCGCACTTTCTGTCCCCGAACGCCATGAATCGCTACCTCGTTTTGACGCTCCGCAACCCGCAGTTCGATCCCGACATGATCGATCCGCACTATGCCTTTCTCGATCGTTTGCGCGAGCAGGGGCGCCTGGAGCTGGCCGGTCCGTTCGGCGATGGGACGGGTGGTGCCTATCTGCTGCACGCCGGGGATATCGACGAAGCGACGGCCATGGCACATGAGGATCCCCTGCATCGTTCCGGATCCTCGACAGTGACCGTGCGCGAATGGGCGGCGAAGTAAGATTCGTCGTCATGCACCTTACGGAGAGATCACGATGATGACTGGCAATGTCAGCGCCGAGGAAATTGCCCGCTTCGACAAGCTGGCCTCGAGGTGGTGGGATCCCGATGGCGAGTCGCGCCCGCTGCACGACCTGAATCCGGTGCGCACGGCCTTTGTTGCCGATCGCGTCCGGCTGGCGGGTGCGCGCGTGGCCGATGTGGGCTGCGGTGGCGGTCTGCTCAGCGAATCGCTGGCGGCGGCCGGTGCCGATGTGGTCGGCATCGACATGGGAGAGGCCGTGATCGACATTGCCCGGCTGCACCTGCACGAGTCGGAACTGAAGGTCGACTATCGCGTGCAGTCATCGGCCGAGTTGGCAGCGGCGGAGCCGGAAAGCTTCGATGCTGTCTGTTGCATGGAATTGATCGAGCACGTGCCCGATCCGCATGCATTGATCGCCGATCTTGCGGCGATGCTGAAACCGGGCGGACGACTGTTCCTGTCCACGCTCAACCGCACGCCGGCGGCGTTCGGCGCGGCCATTCTGGGCGCCGAATACGTACTGCGCATGCTGCCGCGCGGCACACACCACTATGCGAAGTTCCTGCGGCCCTCGGAGTTGGCGCGGAGTCTGCGCGACCAGGGACTCGAACTCGACGAGGTGCAAGGTTTGAAGTACAACCCCATGAATCGAAAGGCTTCATTTTCCTCATCCACGGCCGTGAACTACATTCTCGCGGCGCACAAACCGGCATGAAGACGCTGCCTGAATCCCTGTCCGGCGTGCTGTTCGATCTGGACGGCACCGTGCTCGACAGCGCCCCGGACCTCTTTGCCGCCCTGTGTGAGCTGTGCGCGGAGAAGTCTTTCCCGTTGCCCGACTATGCGCCGGTGCGCCAGGTCGTTTCGCGTGGCGGTCGAGCCATTCTGAAGGCCGGCATTCAAGAGCTGGATGAAGATCAGGTCGAGGCCTTGCTGCCGCGTTTCCTGGCCTGCTACGCCGAGCGGATGGGGACCGATTCGCCGCCGTTTCCGGGCGTGTCCGCGTTGCTCGAGGCGCTGGAGGCGGACGAGGTCCCGTGGGGCATCGTCACCAACAAGGCCGGATTCCTGACGGACCCGCTGCTCGAACGCGTGGGTCTGGCGTCTCGCGCCGCCGCCGTGGTCTGCGGCGACACGCTGCCTGTTCGCAAGCCCGATCCCGCTCCCGTGCTGTTGGCGTGCGAGCAGGCGGGCATGGAGCCGTCGCGCGCGGTGTTCGTGGGCGACGATGAACGCGACGTGCAGGCCGGCCGCGCAGCGGGTCTGTTCACCGTGGCGGTGGCCTGGGGCTATCTCGACGGCGGCGACCCGCATGCCTGGGGCGCGGATGCCGTGGTCGAGGATGCGGCGGCGCTGCAGGCGCTGCTGCGGTTGAAGGTATCCGCGTGAGCGACGACGCCCTGCACAGCTATCTGCAGAAGTGGCTGCAGGCACAGCCCGCGCAGCGCTTGGCGTTGCCGTTCGTCGACGAGAGCGGTCAGGCCGGGCATCTGGCGCTGGCGGCTCTGGAGCAGGAATGGGTCGACGCCGCCTACGGCATCCGTGAGTCGCATGTCGCCCAGGTGAAATTGAATTGGTGGGCGGAGGAGCTCTCCGGCGCCGCGGCCAGCGGCGGACGTCATCCGCTGACGCAGGTCCTGTTCGCCGCCCCCGAGATTGCCCGGATCGAGCCGTCGGACTGGCTGGCGCCGATCCAGGCTGCGATGGCACAGCAGGATCTGCCCACGCCCGCCGATTTCGCGGAGCAGCGCACGCGTGCACAGGCTTTTCACGGTGCGTGGGCGAATCTGGAGACACGCTGGTGGTTCGGCGTCGAGGCGGAGGCCTCGCGTGCCGGGATCGCGGCGACGGCCGATCATCTCCTGCATGCGCTGGTCTGGCTCGACACGCAGGTCGATCACGACCGGTTGGCGCTACCCATGGCACGTCTGGCGCGGCACGGACTGGACCGGTCCGCGCTTGCGTCCGACAGTGCCGAACGCCGCGCCGCGCTGCGCGACCAGCTCGACGACATTGCCGCACTGCTGCGCGATGCGCAGGCGCATGCGGGGCCGCTGAGTCTGTTCCGCGGGCTGCAAATGCGCGAGAATGCACGACTTATCCGACGCGCTCGCCGCGCGGCCGACCCGCTGGCACGTCTGCGCGAGGCGCGGGCGAAGCCGGCACCGGGCAGCGTGTTCCGCGCCTGGTCCGCCGCGCGCGCATGGCGGCGACAGGCCCGCATCTGAACGCAGCGTTCGCCGGGCGCGCGCATTGCACCGGCGAAATCCGGCCCCATATCGCGTAAGGTTCTGCGGGACGGACTTTTTTTCCGAACCGTGCCAGGCTCCTCCGAGGACACACGACACATGGCCACCGACGACAACACCGCACGCGCATTGCCCGACGACGCGCACCAGGCGCAGGCCCAGGTGGCCGGCACGCTGGACTGGGTCGGCATGGATGGCATCCAGGCGCCGTTGATGATCGCCGATGCGGACGGGCAGACCCAGCGCGTGGTCGCGCGCATCGATGCGCATGTGAATCTGCATCGCCCCGAGGCGCGCGGCATCCACATGTCGCGCCTGTATCTGCTGGTGGAGCAGGCCCTGACCGCGGAGCCGCTGGCACCGTGCATGCTGCGCAAGCTACTGAACGGTTTCCTGGAGACGCACGCCGATCTTTCCGATCGCGCACGTCTGCGCATCCGCTTCGAGCATCTGCTGCGCCGTTCCGCCTTGAAGAGCGTGCACAGTGGCTGGCGCAGCTATCCGGTCACCGTCACCGCGACCATGTGCGACGGCGAGATCGATGTGGAGCTGGCGGTCGATGTCGTCTACTCCTCGACCTGTCCGGCCTCGGCGTCGCTGTCGCGACAGCTCATCCAGCAGCAGTTCGCGAAGGATTTCGCCGACGGCGAAGCGCTGGATCGCGCGGTGATCATGGACTGGCTGGGCAGCGCCCAGGGCATGGTCGCCACGCCGCATGCGCAGCGCAGCACCGCGACACTGCGGCTGCGCATGGCCCCGGCGTTCGGTTTCGCGCTGGAGTCGATCATCGATCGCGTCGAGGACGCTCTGGGCACGCCGGTGCAGACGGCCGTCAAGCGCGAGGACGAACAGGCTTTCGCCCTGGCCAACGGACAGAATCTGATGTTCTGCGAGGACGCCGCACGCCGCATCCAGGCGGCCTTGAATGCCGACGAGCGTATCGCCGACTTCGCCGTGCGCGTGGCGCACCATGAGAGCCTGCATCCGCACGACGCCGTGGCCCATGCCAGCAAGGGCGTGCGCGAGGGCTATCGCGCGGACGCGTTCGACGACTGACGACGGCAACCGGGCGCGGCGTTTGCAGCGGCGTTACAATAGGGGTTTCATCGACCCTATCGGAGCCTGCATGGCCGCTCGCCTCAATCCGCTCGATCTCTACGATGTCCGTTCGCTGCTCTCCGACGAAGAGCGCATGGTGCAGGACAGCGTCGCCCGCTTCACCGATGAGAAAGTGCTTCCGATCATCGGCGATTGCTTCGACCAGGGGCGTTTCCCGACCGAGCTGATCCCCGAGATTGCCGGACTCGGTCTGCTCGGCGCGACCATCCCCGAGGAATACGGCGGCGCCGGCATGAATGGCGTCTGCTACGGCCTGATCTGCCAGGAGCTGGAGCGCGGCGATTCCGGCCTGCGCAGCTTCGCCTCGGTGCAGAGCTCGCTGTGCATGTATCCGATCTTCGCCTACGGCAGCGAAGAGCAGAAGCAGCGCTACCTGCCGAAGATGGCGGCGGGCGAGATCATCGGCTGCTTCGGTCTGACCGAACCGCACGGCGGCTCCGATCCGGCCAACATGAAGACGGTCGCGAAGAAGGACGGCGACGACTGGGTGCTCAACGGCGCCAAGATGTGGATCACCAACGGCAACCTCGCGCACATCGCCATCGTCTGGGCGCAGACCGACGACGGCATCCGCGGCTTCATCGTGCCGACCGACACCAAGGGCTTCACCGCCCAGGAAGTGCACAAGAAGATGAGCCTGCGCGCCTCGGTCACTTCGGCGCTGTTCCTCGACGATGTGCGTCTGCCGGCCGACGCGATCCTGCCCAACGTGAAGGGCCTGAAGGGGCCGCTCGGCTGCCTGACGCAGGCGCGCTACGGCATCACTTGGGGGCCGATCGGCGCCGCCCAGGCATGCCTGAAGGAGGCCCTGGACTACACCGGCGAACGCATGCTGTTCGGTCGCTCGCTGAATTCGAATCAGGCCATCCAGCTGAAGCTGGCCGACATGGCGCGCCGCATCACCACCGCTCAGCTGCTGTCGCTGCAGCTGGGCCGCCTCAAGGACGCCGGCGCGATGGCGCCCACACAGGTCTCGCTGGCGAAGTGGAACAACGTGCGCATGGCCATCGACATCGCGCGGGAATGCCGCGACGTGCTTGGCGGCGCCGGCATCACCACCGAGCACGCGGCCATCCGTCATGCATTGAATCTGGAATCGGTCATCACCTATGAAGGCACCGAGACGGTGCACCAGCTGGTGGTGGGCCGCGAACTGACCGGTATCAACGCGTTTTAATCAATGTTCGAACAGGGATGATCATGATGAGAAGGATTGCAACGGTGTGTAAAGTTGCAGGATGTTTGTCCGTACTTGCGATGGCTACCGTGGCGCAAGCTGCAGACAGCCATCTGGTAAAGCCCGATCTTAGGCTTGATCCTGTCTTCATCGATGCAAGCTATGAGATGGGACCGTGCTCTCAGATTCGGTCCACGGGTTTGCTGGACCACTTGTTGGGAACCGACAAGGGGCCGAACGACAATGCAAAGAAGATGCCTGCATACATCTTGTGCAGACAGCTTCCCAAAGCACTGTATCTGGTCCTCCGGCAGCGCGGTTTTCGCGTGGCGCTCACAGAGTTTACGACCAAGCCCTTGAAGCAAAAGGAATACACCAAAGCCATCGTGGCATTCGAAAAGAAAATCTCGAATTCTGGTCGCTATGGTGATTACTACATGTTGAGCTACAAGGGCACCGCCTTCCAACGTAATCTCCATGTGATCTCCATTTTTTCACTGCGCGGTCCGGTCGATCCGAAGACTGGAAAAAGAGATTTACTGGGATCGTTTGAACTGGACCGCGACCAGATCTACTACGCAAAGGGAAGTCGACCCGACAACGGCGCCATGGTCTACGGTATGCGGTCGCCGGTCGCAGTTGCGGAGATCGTCGCCAATTCATTGGAAAAGCGTTGTCACAAGCGGGGATTTCTTGGGCAGTTCAATACCTGTTTCGATCGGCTGCATCTCAGAGCCCCATGATTTCCTGCAACAGCTATCGATGTTTCACTGTCTTGTCAGGCACGGTCGAGATGACTGTCCATCGTTCGCGTTCCTGCTTCCAGCAAACATACGTCGGGATCTGATTCCGCCATGTCCGTCCCCCGCATCGAAACCGAACGCCTGATCCTGCGGCTTCCGCTGCTTGAGGATTTCGACGCCCACGCCGCCAACATGGCGGACGAGGAAGCCTCGCGCTTCATCGGCGGTCCGCAGGCGCGGGCCGTGGCCTGGCGGGGATTCCTGCAATTGGCCGGCGCTTGGGAAATCCAGGGGTTCTCCATGTTCTCGGTGATCGAGAAGGCGACCGGCCGCTGGGTCGGCCGGCTCGGGCCGTGGTTCCCGGAAGGCTGGCCCGGGCCCGAGGTCGGCTGGGGCATCGTGCGCGATGCCTGGGGCAAGGGCTACGCCACCGAAGGCGCCACCGCGGCGATGGATTTCGCGTTCGACACGCTGGGCTGGGATCGCGTGGTGCATTCCATCGCGCCGGACAATGTCGCTTCGCAGGGTGTGGCACGAAAGCTCGGCTCGCGTTGCCTGGGTCCCGGCACCTTGCCCGAACCCTACGACGACAAACCCATCGAACTGTGGGGGCAGTCGCGCGATGATTGGCGAGCGAGGCGAAAACAGAAACCATGAAGGTGTTCGCGTCGCGGATCGAGACCGATCGCCCGGCTTCGCGCCCGCCGCGAGCCGGCGATTTAGATGCACGGCGGCGTCACGTGGAGGAGGTGGCATGACCGCACCTCGCATGCGCGAGCCGGACGCTTGGCGGTTTTCCTGCGATGGACATGTCCCCAACCATCCGCAGTTTCCCGTGCTGCACTACCCGGGCGTCCTGCCGGAGGGCCCGGACCGCGCGGCGAGGTTCGAGGCGCTGTTCGCCACCCATCATTGGCCCCCGGCCTGGCGCGCCGGCATCTATCCCTGGCATCACTACCACGCGACGGCGCACGAGGCGTTCGGTATCGCCAGCGGTCGGGCGCGCCTGCGCCTGGGCGGCGCTGAGGGACGGGATGTCGAGGTCGTCGCCGGAGACGTGCTGGTGCTGCCAGCGGGTACCGCGCATTGCGGACTGGAGGCCAGCGACGATTTCGTCGCGGTCGGCGCCTATCCGCAGGATGCCGACGTGGATATGCATCGCGCGTCCGAGACGCTGCCGGCGTCCATCTTCACCCTGATTCACAACGTGCCGCATCCGGACGCCGATCCGGTCTCGGGTCGTGAAGGCCCTCTGATGCGCTTGTGGCCGCGGACCTAGCGGTCGCGGCCGAGTTTCTCTTTTCCACGCATTGCACTGGATCACGCATGACCGTCAGCCAACGCCCCATTCCCGCTCGCCACAAGGGCTTCAACCGCGCAGAGATCGTCGACCAGAATTTCACCGAGTTCGTGCAGCACTGGCAGGGTGAGGTGAACGCGCCGCCAGCCGACGAGGCGCCGGTGCTGCCGGGTAGCGAGTTGAGCGCGCGGGGGTTCCGCGAGTTGTTCGAGTCGCAGCTGGTCAGCCGTCATCTCGACCTGATGGCGCGCGTGCTGCGGGTCAAGAACAAGGTGTTCTACACCATCGGTTCCTCGGGACACGAGGGCAACGCGATGGTGGCGCGGCTGACGCGCCACACCGATCCGGCGTTCCTGCATTACCGTTCCGGTGCGTTCATGGCCGAGCGTTCGCGCAAGCTGCCGGGCATCGATCCGGTGCGCGATTCCGCGTTGTCGTTCGCCGCCAGCAAAGAGGATCCGGCTTCGGGCGGTCGCCACAAGGTGTGGGGCAGCAAGCCGCTCTGGGTGCTACCGCAGACTTCGACGATCGCTTCGCATCTGCCCAAGGCCTTCGGTACGGCCATGGCCATCGACCAGGCCGTGCGTCTGGGCCACGCGCTGCCGATTCCGGATGATTCGATCACGATCTGCTCGTTCGGCGACGCCTCGTCCAACCACGCCACCGCACAGACAGCCTTCAACGCTGCGGCCTGGGCGGCCTACCAGAAGCTGCCGGGGCCGGTGCTGTTCGTGTGCGAGGACAACGGCATCGGTATCTCGGTGAAGACACCGGGTGGCTGGATCGCCAGCAATTTCCAGCGCCGTTCCAATCTGGACTATTTCTACGCCGACGGTCTGGATCTGGCGCACGGCTACGCCGGTGTCGCACGCGCCGTCGAGCATTGCCGGCGCACGCGTCGTCCGACCTTCCTGCATCTCAACACCACGCGCGTGATGGGCCACGCCGGCACCGATTTCGAGATCGAGTGGCGCTCGATCGAGGAACTGGTGGCGCTGGAGGCCAGCGACCCGTTGCTGCGTTCGGCCGCGATCGCGCTGGAGTCGGGGTTGTACACCCGCGAGGACGTGCTCGATCTCTACGAGCGTACGCGTGCGCGCTGCTTCGAGGCGGCCGAGCAGGCCGATACCCTGCCCAAGCTGGAGACGCTGGACGAGGTGATGCGTCCGCTCGCGCCGTACACGCCCGATGCGGTTCGCGCCGAGGCCGAGCGCACCGATTTCGAGGCGCGTCGTGTCGAAGTGCACGGCGGCCAGGGCAAGCTGCCGGAGAACCTGCCGCCGCGGCATCTGGCGATCCAGATCAACCAGGTGCTGCACGAGTTGATGGCGAAGTACGACCAGGCGCTGCTGTTCGGCGAGGACGTCGCGCAGAAGGGCGGCGTCTACACGGTCACCAAGGGGCTGCGCAAGGCGTTCCGCGGCGCGCGCGTGTTCAACACGCTGCTGGACGAAACCACGATTCTCGGCCTGGCCCAGGGCTACGCCAACCTCGGCTTCCTGCCGATTCCGGAGATCCAGTATCTGGCCTACCTGCACAACGCTATCGACCAGATCCGCGGTGAGGCGTCCAGCCTGCAGTTCTTCTCCAACGATCAGTTCCGCAATCCCATGCTCATGCGCGTGGCCAGCCTGGGCTATCAGAAGGGGTTCGGCGGCCACTTCCACAATGACAACTCGATCACCGCGCTGCGCGACATCCCCGGACTCGTGGTCGGATGCCCCTCGCGCGGCGACGATGCCGTGACCATGCTGCGCACGCTGATGGCGCTGGCCAAGGTGGATGGCCGCGTGTGTGCCTTCCTGGAACCGATTGCCCTGTACATGACCAAGGATCTCCATGAGGCCGGCGACGGCGCGTGGCAGTTCGACTACCCCGCGCCGGGCGAGGCGATGACGCTGGGCGACGGACGCGTCTACGAGGACGATGCGGAGGATCTGGTCATTTTCACCTACGGCAACGGTGTGCCGATGGCGCTGCGCGCAGCGCGGACCATCGAGCAGGCGCAGGGCTGGAAGACGCGGGTGGTCGATCTGCGCTGGCTGGTGCCGCTCAACGAGGCCTTCATTGCGGAGCAGGCGAAACGGGCGCAGCGCATCATCGTGCTTGACGAGGGGCGTCGTTCCGGCAGTGTGGGCGAGGGCATCGTCACGGCCATCGTCGAGGCCGGTTTCGGCGCGACGCCGTTGCGCCGAGTGACCGGCGCGGACACCTTCACGCCGCTGGCTGGCGCGGCTTTCTGCGTGCTGCCGGCGGAGAAGGACGTGGTGGCGGCCGCGGCGGAACTGGCCTGAGACAGTGTCGATGGACGCCGATTACGAAAAAGCCGGCGCGAGGCCGGCTTTTTCGTGCATGAGGGCAGGAATCACTTGCCCTTGTTGATCACGGTCGGTGCCAGGCGCTGCTTCTGCGGCACGACGATCACGCGTGGTGCGTAGGGGTAGTAGTAGGGGCTCCAGTATCCGCTGCCCCAGAACGGCGACGGTCCCCAGAACGGGTCGTACCACGGGTCGCGGTAGACGGTCGTGTAACGCGGCCGCTTCGGCCACAGGTAGACCGTGTTCGCCTCCAGGCGCGGATAGGGGTAGTCGTACTTGCCGACCTTCTCCGAGACGATGCCATGCAGGGTGCCGGTGAAGGTGACTTCCCGCCCGCGGACGAAGATTTCCGGGTCGTAGAAGCCGCTGTGACAGGCCACGAAACGGCCTTCGCCCGAAACGTTCACGCGTGGGCGCGCGCTGGCGTCGAGCGGGTGGGCGAGGACGTAGAAGCAGGTATGGCCGGCCTCGGGTTCGGTGCGAATGATCTGGCCGCCCCAGCGCACTTGAGCGGTGTTGCTGGCGCCACTTCGAGCCGCTTGCGGCGTCACCTGCGCGTAGGTGCCTTCGAGGGGCTTGGGGATGGTGGCGCAAGCGCCAAGCGTCAGAGCACCTGCGGCGACAAGGGCGAGTTTCCAGCTGGACATGAGTGTCTCCATGCGGGGCGAGTGGGGGCGAACGCGTGGGGCGGTTCGTCGTTCATTGGACCGCTGGGCGCGGCGTAAATTCCCGCACGCGTCGGGTGAACGCGCGCACGGCGCTAGTTTCCGCTTCCGTCTGCGCATATCGCAAGTCCAGATAGCTCTGAAGCAGCATTTCCAATCGGTCGCGTTCATGCGGAAGCTCCCGTGCGGCGCGGGTCAAGTAGTCGCGCGGTCCCTCGGCGAGACCGCGCTGGATACCCCGTCGCGCCAGTCGTCGTTGCAGCAAGTGCATCGCGCGGTCCAGCGGATCCTGGCGACGTTTTCGCCACAGCGCGAGTCCCAGGCCGGCCGCCAGCAACACGCTGACGCTGATGGCCAGGGCCACGCCCAACGTGCGACTGTCGGCCTTCTGCACGCCGAACGGTTTCAGCAGCCCGCGCTGACGCAGGTCGTCGAATCCGGTAACGGCCTGGTTCCACCATCGGTTGACAATGTCCCAGCGGTTGCGGATGTTTTGCAGCCAGGACGCCTGGTACCACTCACGCGAAGCGCCCGCGGCGGCGGCCGATCCGAGATCGACCCGCTCCGGTCGCACGGCGGCGGTGGGATCGACGCGGACCCAGCCGCGGTTGGGCATCCATACTTCGCTCCAGGCATGAGCATCGGACTGACGCACGAGCAGGTAGTCGCCCATGGGGTTCCAGTAGCCGCCCTGATAACCGGTCACCACGCGAGCGGGAATGCCCGCAGCGCGCATGAGGAAGGTGAATGCCGAGGCGTAGTGCTCGCAGAAGCCCTGGCGCGTCGAGAAAAGGAAGTCGTCGACCGTATCCCGTCCCAGCGGCGGTGGCGTCAGGGTGTAGCGGAAGCCGCCGTCGTGGAAGAGCTTGAGTGCGGTGTCGACGATGGTCTGTGGCTGATCGCCGTATTCGCGACGCCATGTTTCAGCCAGTGCGCGCGCACGCGGATCGAAGCCTTGCGGCAGCAGTAGGGCACGATGGCGATCGTTGGCGCTCAGTTGTGGCGCCAGCACGTGCACCGTGCTTGAGCGCATTTGGTAGTGGTACAGCGAGCGGATGCGGCTCGCGTGCAGCAGCGTGCGCGCTTGTGTGAAGTGCGCATCCCGTGGCGGATCGATCGGCGTGTCCAAGGCGAACAGCCAGTGCTGTTGCGTCGGTTGCAATGCAATCTGGTAGCGATAGACGCCGCCGAGCACGCGCATGGGTTCGGCTTGCGGGCGCAAGGCTTCGGGGGTATGCGGCGAGGCGTCATGCGCGGCGCTCCAGCGCCGGCCATCGAAGCGCCACAGAACCGGGCCGCGGAAATAGCGTTGCGCCGGCGGCGGAGGCGGGCCGTCGAAACTGACCCGGAAGGCAGGGCTGTCGTCGATCAACAACTGCGTGAAGTCGCCCGGCGCCATGCTGCCGGACACGCCGGTCCGCGCCGGTCCGCTGGACGGCGCGCCCCAGAGCGGCGAGCTCAGGCGCGGAATGAACAGGAAGCCGGCCAGTGCCAGCGGCAAGGCCAGCGTAGCCATGCGCAGCACGCCTCCCAGCTGCATGCGCCAGTGCAATGAAGCGTGGCCGGGCTCCAGTGCGCTCAATGTGGCCAGCGCCGGAATCAGGCCGAGCGCGACGAACAGCGTCGGCAGCAGGGTCTGGCTGAACAGCAGGGCGCTCATCAGTCCGAAACAGGCGAAGGCGACGCCGACGCGCGCGTCGCGCGTGCGCTCGGTTTCCAGCAGTTTGAGCACCAGCATGCCGGCGATGAGTGCGCTGCCGGGCTCCTGACCAAAAAGACTGCCGTACTGGGCGATCACGCCGGCCGGCAGCGCCAGCGTCAATGGCAGGCGTATGAGCCAGGAGACGCGCCCACCGCGAAAGCGCCGCTGCATCCAGCGTCCCGCCAGCAACACGCTAAGTCCCGCGCTCCACCACACCGGAAGGTGCGGCGCATGGACGGCGACGACCGCAGCCATGGTCAGGCACAGCAGGTCGAAAGCGCGCCGATCCAGCATGTGGTCGTCGGTTGCGCGAGGTGAACCGAGGGCGCGTGCGAAAGGCTTCATGGCAGCAAGGCCAGTGCCGACATGCAGCGGTGATAGTGTTCGCTGCCGCTGCCCGGCCCCAGCGTGGTGTCGGGCAGGCGCAGCGTCCAGCGCTCGCCGTGTGCATGCGCTTCGATCACCCAGCGTGCCAGTCGCGCGATGCGTTGTTCATAGCTCAGTCCGCGTATTCGCTGCCAATCCAGCATGCGCGCGTCGCGCGCATCCGGGCGATCGAGTTCACGCACCAGCAGATCGTGATGACGTGCCGAGAGCTTCCAGGCAATGTGCTTGATCGGGTCGCCGGCGCGATAGTCGCGCAGGCCCGCCAGTTCATCGCCGTCGCGCGGTGAGCGGCGCGAGGTGTGTTCGTCGATGCCTTCGGCAGGCGGCCCATCCGTTTCCGGAGCAGGGTAGACCAGAAGCGCGATATCCGGATGCAGCCAGCTCCACGCGCGGAACAATCCGAAGGGCCAGGTAGTCGACGCGCGGATGCGCGGCAGTTTCATCCAGCCGCGTGACCGGGTCGGCAGCGACAGCGTCACCGATTCGTCGGCGCGCGCGAAACTGGCGTGCACGTGACCGCCAAAACCATCCAGTTGCAGTGCCGTGCGCGGTCGACCGCCAGCGTCCAGCCGGACCTGCACGGACAGGTTCTCGCCGGCGCGGGCCGGTTCGGCGCGAATGGCGCAGACACGCAGGCCATCGAGGTCCCGGAACGCGGTCAGCATGCTGTTTACGGCGATGCCGCCCAGCAGGCAGGTCAGCAGCAGTGCCGAGTTGTTGGCATAGTTGAGCGCGCCCACCAGCATCACCAGCAGCACCGTGGCGAAACCGACGCCGAAGCCGGTCGGGAGAATGTAGATGCGGCGTCGACCGAGTTCGATCGGCAGCGTCTCCGGGCGCTTCATCCTCGTCAGCGCTGGAAGGTGACGCTCGATGCGCTGGCGCAGACGCGCGAACCGGACGGCAGCTTGTTCGCTTCCGTCCGTGTCCACCGGACTCATTCCACTGCCACCGTGTCCAGCAAGGCGCGCGCCAGCGCTTCGCGGCTCGCGCCCTTGCCCGGGATCAGGCGATGCGCGGCCACCGGCACGAACAGCGCCTGTAGGTCCTCGGGGATCACGTAACCGCGGCCTTCCATCAGGGCCCAGGCGCGCGCGCCGGCGAGCAGGGCCAGTCCGGCGCGTGGCGACAGGCCGACGCGGATGTCGTCGTGCTGGCGGCTGGCGGCGAGTAGGCGCTGCAGGTAGTCGAGCAGGGCCGGGCTGGCGGTGATGGCATGCGCGCGTTGCCGCAATTCGATGATGCCGGCGGCGTCCAGGCGTGGCTGCAGGCGTGCCAGCACGTCGCGGCGATCCTCGCCGGCGAGCAGGTCGCGCTCGGCGCGCGCATCGGGATAATCCAGGCTCAGCCGCAGCATGAAACGATCCAGCTGCGAGTCGGGTAGCGGAAAGGTGCCGGCCAGGTCCAACGGGTTCTGCGTCGCCACCACGTAGAACGGCTGCTTCAGCGTGTGCGTGCGCCCATCGATGGTGACCTGGCCTTCGGCCATCGCTTCGAGCAGGGCGCTCTGCGTTTTCGGCGTGGCGCGATTGATCTCATCGGCCAGCAGTAGTTGGGTGAAGATCGGGCCGGGATGGAATCGGAACGCATCCGTCTCGCGTTCGTAGACGCTGACGCCGATAATGTCCGACGGAAGCAGGTCGCTGGTGAACTGGATGCGTTGGAAGGCAAGATCGAATGTGGCCGCGACGGCGTGCGCAAGCGTGGTCTTGCCCACGCCGGGGATGTCCTCGATCAGCAGGTGGCCACCGGCGAGGATGGCCGCGACCGCCATGCGCACCTGTTGCGGCTTGCCGAGCAGGACACCGTTGATCTGGTCGAGCGCATGCTGCAGCGATGCAGGAAGGTCGGCGTGGTTCTGGGGTGCGGTGGCATCCATCAACAGGTTCCTGGGGACGACTCGGGATTCGGAAGGAGCATCACTTGCGCGATGAGACCAGTGTAGCGAGCGCCGACACGCGCTGGCGAGCCGCGTTCCTGATCGCCTTCACGCTTCTGCAAACGTTGAAGCTGGGTGTTGCCGCGCGCCTGGCGCCGTTCGTCGACGAGGCGTTCTACTGGCAGGAAAGCCGGCATCTGGCCTGGGGCTACAGCGATTTGCCGCCGCTTACCGCGTGGCTGATCCGCGCCGGCGAAACCGTGGCCGGGCACGGTCTGCTGGGCATGCGCTGGCCGTTCCTGCTGCTGGGGGCATCGCTGCCGTGGCTGGTCGTGGCCTTTGCGCGGCGTCACTTCGGCGTGCGTGTGGGCTGGCAGGCGGGCCTGTGGTGTCTGGCTCTGCCGTTGGCCGGTTCGATGGGCATTCTGGCGTTGCCCGATGTGCCGTTGACCGCGGCGATCATGCTGGCCGTGCTGGCCCTGTCCTCGGCGTTGTCGACGGATCGCTGGCGTGACTGGTTGCTGCTTGGCGTCGCGCTGGCGCTGGCCTGGATGACGCATTATCGGGCGGCCATGGTCATGCTGGCCGGGCTGATCCTCCTGCTGGTCACGCCGCGCGGTCGTGCGCAGTGGCGGCGCCCCGGGTTGTGGCTGGCGCTCGGCGTGGCCGCGCTCGGCCTGCTTCCATTGATCGTGTCCAATCTGCATCAACGGGGTGCGGGACTGGAGTTCCAGCTGGTGCAGCGAAACCCTTGGCGGTTTCATGCCGATGCGCTGGTACAGCCGCTGGAGCAGGCGCTGGTTTGCACACCACTACTGTATCTCCTGCTGTTGTGGGTTGCGTGGAAAAGCGTGCAGCGCATGCGTGATGGCCAGGCCGGCTGGGATGTGATCGCCGTCACCGCCGGTACCTTCCTCGGCGCGTATTTCCTGTTCGGCTTGTTTGCCGACGACACGCATTTTCGCGTGCACTGGCCGTTGCCGGGTTATCTACCGCTGCTGGCTGTACTGCCGGTGTTGCTGGCCGGAGTCCGAGGCTGGCGACGCGTATACGTGCATGTTGCGGCCGGGCTGGCCGTGCTCGGTCAGATCGCTTTGTTGATGTGGTTGACGCTGGCCAGTGTTCCGGGCGGCGTGGCGTGGCTGCACGGCGTGAAGGCCTTCCCGGAAAACTTCGTCGGTTGGGATCGGAGTTCGGTCGTCGTGGAGCGCCTGCTTGCCGCCGCGCCGCCCGGCACGGTGCTGGTTGCCGACAACTTCAAGCTGGCCGCCGAGATCGATTTCCAGCTGGACGGCACGCGTCCCGTCTACGTGCTGGACAGCCCGCTCAACGTGAAGCACGGGCGCAGTCCGCAATTACGCATTTGGCATCGTGATGGTCAGTCCTTGCGGAACCGGCTCGCGGGTTCGCCGATGCTGCTGGCGGTGGAGGAGAGCGCGTTGCCCGAACGCGAGCAGCCACATGTACTGGGCCGGATGTGTCGCCGTATCCGGGATCCGAGGCTGCTGGATGCGTTGCAGATGGACCATGGACGCAAGCGCTTCGCGTTCTACGCGGGCACGGTTCCCGCGCAGCTCGGGCCGATTCGCCCGCGCGACGATTGCGTGATCTGGCGACACGCCTACCGAACGCGCGAAGCCGCGCGTTGACGATTCAGGGCAAGGTCACGCCACAATCGCGCAGGGTGCGGGCCAGCGCGATGAGCGGCAGGCCGATCAAGGCCGTCGGGTCATGTGTTTCGACGCGCTCGAACAGGCTGATGCCGAGTCCCTCGCACTTGAAGCTGCCCGCGCAATCCAGGGGGCGCTCGCGTTCGATGTAGCGAGCGATGGTCGCGGCGTCCAGGGGGCGGAACTGGACGACGGTTCGATCGAGAAAACTGTGCTCCCGGCGATTTCCGTCCCGCGGCGCGATCACGCAGACAGCTGTGTGGAAGTGCACACAGCGACCGCTGCTGGCGGCCAGCTGTGCGTGAGCCGTGGCGTTATCGCCGGGTTTGTCGAGCACCACGCCATTCAGTTCGGCAACCTGATCGGAACCGATGACCAGGGCGTCGGCCATGTCCGGTCGGTCGGCGACGGCGCGCGTCTTGTCTGCGGCCAGGCGAACGGCGCGGTCGGCGGGGGACTCGCCAGTTCGTGCGATTTCGTCGATGCCGGGTGCGATGCAGGTGAAATCGTCCAGCAGCCGACGCAACAGATCGGCGCGGTAGCGCGAGGTGGAGGCCAGTACGATGCGTGGTGGGTTCATTGCAGCTTGTCGCGTTCGATGCGGTCGCGGACCGCCTGGTCCAGGTCCCGCTGGGCGCGGCCCAGGGCGGCCAGTTGCGGTTCCATCTGCCGTCGGGCCTGTTTCAGCGCATCGACGGCCTCGTCCAGTTGCTTCTGGGTCGCGGTTTCGGCGTGGTCGCGAATCCACAGGCGATGCTGCAGCAAGGAACGAAGCCCCGAATCCACGGCCTGCCGCGCCTCGTTCTCGTTGGCGCTGGGGGTGGTCGGCGACAGCGACATCACGGCATGCGCCTGATTCAGCCGCTGCCGGCATTCCTTGAGATCGCTTTCCAGCCGGTCGGCGTTGTCCAGCAGGGCTTCCAGGGTTCGCGTGCGACGGCGCTCGCGCAGGATTTGCCGGCCGGTGTAAGCCAGTCCGATAAGGATGATCAGCAGCAGAAGGACGCTGAGAGACAGCGCGGTCGGATTCAAGTGCATTCCCCCGGTCGTGCGATCTTCAGTGTGGTGCACCGCGGCAAGGCCTGCAAGCTTGTCGCTGCCGGCTTTACAGGGTTTGACTGGTGCGCCCTCTGGACCTAGAATTGCGCGGATATGTCCGTGTCTCTGCCAGCATTCGTCGACGCGTGGCGCATGGTCGAGGAACGTCGCATCTTCGAGGGTGCGCTCCCGATCGCCGGTTTCAAGCGCCTGCGAAGCCTGTTGGCTGACGAGGCGGGCGAAGCGCGTTACAAGCTCGAATTCGTGCGCAACGAGTTGGGCGCGGCTTCCTTGCTGGTCGAGGTGTCGGCGTCGCTGACATTGATCTGCCAGCGCACGCTGGAGCCGTTCGTGCTTCCGGCCGAGGTCAAGTCGCGGCTGGGGCTGATCGCCCACGAACGCGAAGAGGCGGCGCTGGCGCCCGAGTACGAACCGTTGCTGGTGGACGCGGATGGCCGCATCGATCCGGCGGCGGTGATCGAAGACGAACTGGTGTTGGCGGTGCCCCTGGTGCCGGTGTCACCGACAAGCGAATGGCCCGAGGAGGGCCGCGGCGCCGGCCCGATGGTCGAGTCGGACGCCGAAAGCAGAGAAAACCCGTTCGCGGTCTTGCGCGAACTGAAGAAACACTGATTTTTCCGGAGAAGCACCATGGCAGTTCAGAAGAGCCGCAGAACCCCTTCCACCCGCGGCATGCGCCGTGCGCACGACGCGCTGAAGCCCGTGCAGCTGTCCACCGACCCGACCAGCGGCGAGGTGCATCGTCGTCACCACGTGACCAAGGATGGCTACTACCGCGGTCGCAAGGTCATCGACCGTGCCGACCAGATCGTCGACGAAGAGTAAGCTTCGTTCGGGATCGGCAAGTTTGTGCAGGGCGGCGCGGCAACGCGCCGCTTTGCGTTTGGCGTCAGGTCCGCATCGGCCGCAATTGCGTTAGAGTGCAGGGTCTGAATCCGGGGCGGATGTCCGCTCCACCGCTGGCATGGGGGATAGAACCCTGAAGTACGCACGCATCATCGCAACCGGCAGCGCGCTCCCCGAGCGCACCGTGACCAACGCCGATCTCGAAAAGCTGGTCGAGACCAGCGACGAATGGATCCGCACCCGCACCGGCATCCGTGAGCGCCGTGTTGCCAACGCCGAGGAAACCACCGGCGAACTTGGCTACCGCGCCGCGCTGCAGGCGCTCGAACGCGCTGGCGTAAAGGCCTCCGAGCTCGACTTGATCGTGGTCGGCACGACCACGCCCGACATCATCTTCCCGTCCACCGCCTGTCTGATCCAGCATCGCCTGGGCGCGAATGGTTGTGCGGCGTTCGACGTCAATGCGGCCTGTTCGGGTTTCGTCTATGCCTTGGGCGTGGCCGACAAGTTCATCCGCAGCGGTCAGTCGAAGAAGGTGCTGGTGATCGGCGCCGAGACGTTGACGCGCATGGTCGACTGGAACGAGCGTGAAACCTGCGTGCTGTTCGGCGATGGCGCTGGTGCGGTGGTGCTGGAAGCCTCGGACGAGCCGGGCATCCTGGCCACATGCATGCACGCCGACGGCGGCTACAAGGAACTGTTGTACAACCCGGTCGGCGTTTCCGCCGGCTTCAAGGACGAGCCCAATCATGGCGTGCGCATCCGCATGAGCGGGCGCGAAGTGTTCAAGGTCGCGGTGAAGACCCTGGACTCGCTGGTCGGCGAGACGCTCGGCGCAGTCGGCATGGACGAGTCGGAAATCGACTGGCTGATTCCGCACCAGGCCAACCTGCGCATCATCGAGGCCACCGCCAAGCGTCTGAAAATGTCGATGGATCGCGTCATCGTGACGGTCGACAAGCACGCCAACACCTCGTCCGGTTCGGTGCCGCTGGCGCTGGACGCCGCCGTGAGCTCGGGCAAGGTCCAGCGAGGCCAGAACCTGTTGCTGGAAGCCTTCGGCGGCGGGTTCACATGGGCTTCGGCGCTGGTGCGTTACTGAGTGCCAGCATCGCTGGGTCCGAATCCGCAACGGCCGCCACAGGGCGGCCGTTGTCGTTTACGGGCGGCTCGAAGCGTGACGCGCGATCGATTCAAACGCTCGACTGCTGAACCGCGCGGCCAATGCTGGCATCCTTTACGGTTTGTCATTCCAGGAACGCAGAATTCACCATGACCGCGACTTCAGCATCTCTCGCATTCGTGTTTCCCGGCCAGGGTTCGCAGTCTGTCGGCATGCTCGCCGAGCTGGCAGCCGCGCATCCGGAGGTTCAGGCAACGTTCGCCGAAGCATCCGAAGGCGCCGGCGCTGATCTATGGGCGCTGTCGCAGCAGGGGCCGGAAGATGCGCTCAACCGCACCGAGAACACCCAGCCGGCGCTGCTGGCTGCGGGTGTTGCGGTATGGCGCGTGTGGATCAAGCTGGGCGGCGTGCAGCCGGCGCAGCTGGCCGGGCACAGCTTGGGCGAGTACACGGCGCTGGTCTGTGCTGGCGCGTTGTCGCTGCATGACGGCGCGGCACTGGTGGCCGAACGCGGTCGCCTGATGCAGAGTGCGGTACCGGTCGGCGTGGGCGGCATGGCCGCCGTGCTGGGTGGCGACGATGCTCGCATCGCCGAGATTTGCGCAGAGGTCGCGGGTGATCAGGTGGTTGCGCCGGCCAACTTCAATTCGCCGGGCCAGGTTGTCATTGCCGGACACGCCGAAGCCGTCGATCGAGCACTGGCGAAGCTGACCGAAGAAGGCGTGAAGAAGACCGTGAAGCTGGCCATGTCGGTGCCCTCGCATTGCGCGTTGATGAGCGAGGCGGCTGAACAGCTGGCCGAGCGCATGGCCGGCATGCACTGGAGCGCGCCGACGCTGCCCGTGGTGCAGAACGCCGACGCGAAGGTTCATGCCGATCTGGATGCGATTCGCGACGCGCTGCGCCGTCAGCTGTTCATGCCGGTGCGCTGGACCGAATGCGTGCAAGCGCTGGCCGCTGCCGGCGCGACCGCGCTGGGCGAATGCGGGCCGGGCAAGGTTTTGACCGCCCTGACGCGACGCATCGACCGAGGCCTCGATGCGCGCGCGCTGGGCATGCCGGACACCATCGAAGCGGCGCGCGACGCCTGGGCTTGAGCGCCCTCTGACTCCCACACATCATCATCGAGTACAAAGGACTTCCACCATGAGCAAGCCCCTCGAAGGCGAAATCGCCCTGGTCACTGGCGCCACGCGCGGGATCGGTGCGGCCATTGCCGATACCCTGGCCGCGCAGGGCGCGACGGTGGTCGGAACGGCCACCAGCGAGAACGGCGCGTCGACCATTGATGCGCGCCTGAAGCCCCACGGCGGCGCGGGTCGCGTCCTCAACGTCACCGACGCAGCCGGCGTGGACGCGCTGATCGGCGAGATCGCCAAGGAATTCGGCCCGGTGTCGATTCTGGTCAACAACGCCGGCATCACCCGCGACCAGCTGCTGATGCGCATGAAGGACGAGGAATGGGACGACATTCTCGCCACCAACCTGACCTCGGTCTTCCGCACGTCCAAGGCCGTCATGCGCGGCATGATGAAGGCGCGCAAGGGCCGCATCATCAACATCGGTTCGGTGGTCGGAACCACTGGCAATCCGGGGCAGACCAACTACGCGGCGGCCAAGGCCGGCATCATCGCATTCTCCAAGTCGCTGGCGCGTGAGGTCGGTTCGCGCGGCATTACCGTCAACGTGGTGGCGCCGGGCTTCATCGACACCGACATGACGCGGGCACTGGACGAGACGCAGCGATCCACGCTGGAGACGCAGATCGCGCTGGGCCGTCTGGGGGCGCCCGAAGACATTGCCAACGCGGTGGCTTTCCTGGCCTCGCCGTCGGCGTCCTACGTGACCGGCGAGACGCTGCACGTCAACGGTGGCATGTACATGCCCTGAGGCTGTTCTGCCGTATGCGTGCATGAAAAAGGCCGCGGAAATCCGCGGCCTTTTTCGTTTCCGTCTCCCCCGATTTCAGCGGCGGGGGTCGGAATCGAAGGCATGTGGTCCATCCGCAGGCGGTTCGCTTTCCTTCTTCGGGTCGAGCTTGTCGCCCAGCAAGCGGCGGATGGCGACATAGAATACCGGGATCAGCAGCAGACCGAAGAACGTGGCGAAGAGCATGCCGCCGATCACACCCGTGCCGATGGCATGGCGCGCGTTGGCGCCGGCGCCGGTGGACAGGGCCAGCGGCAGCACGCCGAGGATGAAGGCCAGTGAGGTCATCAGGATCGGCCGCAGTCGCAGGCGCGCGGCTTCGACCACGCCTTCGCGCAGCGACTTGCCGGCCTGCTGCTGCTCGACCGCGAATTCGACGATCAGGATCGCGTTCTTCGCCGCCAGACCGATGATGGTGATCAGGCCGATCTTGAAGTACACGTCGTTGGGCAGGCCTCGCGCAAGCGCCGCGACGACCGCGCCAAGTACGCCCAGCGGCACCACCAGCAGCACGGAAACCGGAATCGACCAGCTCTCGTACAGCGCGGCCAGGGCCAGGAAAACCACGATGATCGACAGACCGAACAACAGCGGTGCCTGATTGCCCGAGACGATCTCCTGGTAGGACTGACCGGACCAGTCGATGCCGAAGCCCGGCGGCAGATCGTTGTCGACGATCTTCTGCATCGCCGTCATGGCCTGGCCCGAGCTGTAGCCCGGCGCGGCATTGCCGACGATCTCGACGGCGGAGTAGCCGTTGTAGCGACTGCGCGCGGGCGGTCCGGTGAACCACTTCGCGCTGACCACGCCGGACAGCGGAATCATGCCGTCACCGCCGCTCGTGCCACTGGCTTTCGAACTGGGCGTGTAGAAGTGCGACAGCGCGTTCTCGTTCATGCGGTAGGGCGCATCGGCCTGCATGATGACGCGTTTGACGCGGCCCTCGTAGAAGAAGTCATTGACGTACACCGGTGCCAGCATCAGCTGGATGGCGTTGTACACGTCGCTGACCGACAGTCCCATCGACTGCGCCTTGGTGCGATCCACGTTGAGTTGCACCTGCGGCGAATCGGGCAGGGAATTGGGACGAACATTGCTCAGCATCGGGTTCTGTGCGGCCTTGCCCAGCAGCACATTACGCGCACGCGTCAGTGCGGCATAGCCTTGGCCGGAGCGATCCTGCAGATACAGGTCGAAACCGCCGGTTTGGCCCAGACCCTGCACAGTGGGC
The DNA here is from genome assembly GCF_012395255.1 of Oleiagrimonas citrea. GTDB lineage: Bacteria > Pseudomonadota > Gammaproteobacteria > Xanthomonadales > Rhodanobacteraceae > Oleiagrimonas > Oleiagrimonas citrea. The sequence goes on along the minus strand of NZ_JAAZQD010000001.1, from coordinate 435,777 downwards.
ACGTTGACGACAAAGACGTTGGCGTCGTGGATGTTCATTGCCATCGCGACGTTCGTGCGCTGGATGAACTGCTCGGCCGTCACATCGCGCTTGGACCAGTCCTTGAGTTTCATGAACACCATGCCGGCGTTCTCGCCCGCGCCCATGAAGCTGAAGCCGGAGATCTGGAAGATGCCTTCCACGGCCGGGTCCTTCTGCAGGACCTTGCGCATCTGCGTCATGACCTTGTTGGTACGTTGCAGGGTCGCACCCGGCGGCAACTGCACGATGGCCATGGCATAGCCCTGATCTTCCTGTGGCAGGAAGCTGCCGGGCAGGCGCGTGAACAGGAAGCCGCACAGGATCGTGATGAGCACGAACACCACCATCCAGCGCGGTGCATGGCCGATGGCCTTGCCGACATGATGGGTGTAGACATTCGTGGTGCGCTCGAAGAAGGTGTTGAACTTGCGGAACAGGAAGTTCTTCGGCTTGTGGTGTTCGGGCTTGAGCATCGACGCGCACAGCGCCGGCGTGAACGACAATGCCAGGAACGCCGAGAAACCCATCGACAGCGCGATGGTCAGCGCGAATTGCCGATAGATGGCGCCGACGCTGCCGCTCTGCAGTGCGCTGGGGATGAACACGGCCGCCAGCACCACCGAGATCGCCACCACCGCGCCGGTGATCTGGATCATCGCCTTTCGGGTGGCCTCCTTGGGCGGCAGATTCTCCTCGGTCATGATGCGTTCGACGTTCTCGATCACCACGATCGCGTCGTCGACCACGATGCCGATGGCCAGCACCATGCCGAACAGGGTCAGCTGGTTGATGGTGAAGCCGAGGATCAGCATGCCCAGGAAGGTGCCCAGCAACGCAACCGGAATCACCAGGGTCGGGATCAGCGTGGCCCGGAAGTTCTGCAGGAACAGCAGCATCACCAGGAACACCAGCACAATGGCCTCGATCAGGGTGTTCACGACCTCATCGATGGAGATCTTCACGAAGCTGGTGGAATCGTAGGGCACGAACCAGTCGACATTCTGCGGGAAGCTGGCCTGCAGTTCGGTCATCTTGCTGCGCACTTCCTGCGCCACGGTCAGGGCGTTGGCGCCGGGCAGCAGCTGAATGGCGAAGGCGCCGGTGGCCTTGCCGTTGTAGACGCTGTCGAAGCCATAGCTCTCGGGGCCGAACTGAATGCGCGCGACGTCCTTCAGCCGCACTGTGGTGCCGTCGTTGTTGGCGCGAAGCACGATGTTGCGGAACTGGTTGGGTGAGGTGAACCGGCTCTCCGCGGATACGGTAGCGGTATAGCCCTGGCCGGGTTCAGCGGGCGAGGAGCCGATCGAGCCTGCGGCAAACTGCACGTTCTGCGCGCGCACCGCATCCAGCACCTCGGTTGCCGACAGGCCATAGCCGTGCAGCTTGTCCGGATTCAGCCAGATGCGCATGGCGTACTGGGAACCGAACTGGCGCGTGCTGCCCACGCCGGGCAGGCGCGAGATCGGGTCGAGCACACGCGAGGCAATGACGTCATTGAGCGCGTTGCGGTCGAGTTTGTTGTCGTTCGAACGCAGCGCCACGACCATCAGGAAGCCGCTGTTGGCCTTGGCCACCACCACACCCTGCTGCACCACTTCGGAAGGCAGACGCGGCGTGGCCAGCGAGACCTTGTTCTGCACCTGCACCTGGGCGATGTCCGGGTCGGTGCCGTCGGCGAAGGTCAGGTTGATATTGATGCGGCCGGTGGAGCTGGACGAGGAGCTGAAGTACAGCAGGTTGTCGATGCCGGTCAGCTGTTGCTCGATGACCTGGGTGACGCTCTTCTCGACCGTCTCGGCGCTGGCGCCCGGATAGCTGGCACTGATCGTCACCTGCGGCGGGGCGATGTTCGGGTAGGACTCCACGCCGAGATTGGCGATGGAGATGACGCCGCCGATCGAGATCAGGATCGCGACCACCCATGCGAAGATCGGTCGCTCGATGAAAAATTTCGGCATGACGGGTCCTCAGTGCTTGCCTGCGGCCGCGGCGGGCTTGCCGGTCGAGGCCGGTGCGGACGGCTTGGCGATGCGCGCCGGTTGTCCCGGTTGTGCGCGGGCAAGGCCGGAGACGATCAGGCGCTCGCCCTTGTCCAGTCCCGTGGTCACGATCCAGTTGTTCTGATAGGTACCGGCTGTCTGCACACGGCGCAGCTGGATCTTGTCGTCCTTGCCCAGCACCAGCACGTACGGCCCCGTGGTGTCGCGCTGCAGAGCCGACTCCGGCACCAGGTAGACGTGCTTGAGCGTGCCGAACGTGACCTTCAGGCGCGTGTACATACCCGGTAGCAGGGATTTGTCCGGGTTCGGGATCACGCCGCGCAGATCGACAGCGCCGGTATCGGGATCGACGGTGGTGCCGGAGAAGTCCAGCGTGCCGGGCTGCCCGTAGGTGCTGCCGTCGGGCAGTGTCAGCCGCAGCTTGGCCTGGTTGGCGCCGAGCAGCGTGGCGCTGCCCCGTGCCTGAGCCTGGTGCAGACGATCCAGATCGTCCACGCTCATGGTGAAGTTCACGTACAGCGGGTCGATCTGATCGACCGTCGTCAGCAGCGTGGCGCTGCTCTGGCCGACCAGTGCGCCTTCAGTGACCTGCTGCTTGCCGGCACGGCCGTCGATGGGAGAACGCACTGTGGCGTAGCCGAGATTGATCTTCGCGCTCTCGACATTGGCGCGTGCCTGTTTCACTGCGGCCGCCGCGGTTCGCTCGGCGGCTTCGGCGTTGTCGAGGTCGGATTGCGAGACGAAACCCTTGGGGGCCAGGTCGCGCGCGCGCTTCGCTGCGATGCGCTTGTTGGTGTAGTCGGCCTGCGCCGAGGCGAGGGCGGCGCGAGCCGAATCCAGCGTGGCCTGCAGCGGCGCGGGGTCGATCTGGAACAGGATCTGCCCCTTCCGGACGGTGGTGCCCTCGTCGTATTCGCGCTTCAGCAGGACGCCGCTTACACGTGCGCGGACATCTGCGCTGCGATAGGCGGACAGGCGTCCAACCAAGTCGCGCACCAGCGGCACGGCCTGCGGCGCCATGACCTCGACACCGACCTGTGCCGGCGGCCTCTGCGAGGAAGATGGGTTCTTGCCGCCGCAGGCCGAGAGCATGGCGGCGGCGAGCAGAGGGACGAAAACGGTAAGGACGCGCGGGCACGTGATGTTCATCGGAAATCCTTGAGACCGAGGCACGCAATGGTTGGAGACAGGAACCGAATCGGGACCCCATTCCACCGTGCTGGGTCGAGCACGAACGCCCGTCTCGGAACTGGTCCGTTGCTGGCAAGCAGGCAGACGACGACGCAGGGTGTGCTGGTGCGTACGGGGCAGGGTCACGCTCGGGTGTACTGGGCAGTCTAAGAATGCGCCGAACAGGCGTCAATCCGTGTCTTTTGGCATAGATCCGGGGTCCGGCACGGTGGCGATTTCGATGCGATTGCGCCCCGCGCGCTTGGCTTGATAGAGCGCCTGGTCCGCGGCATGCAGCAGGGCTTCCGGTTCTCCACCGGTCGGCGGTTGCATGGCCAGGCCGATGGAAACGGTGAGATTGCCCAGCAATTTGCCCTGATGCTTCACTTTCATGGCGGCGACGGCCAGGCGGATCTCCTCGGCGCGCTTCAGTGCGCTTTCGCGGTCGGTTTCCGGCAGAATCAGCACGAATTCCTCGCCGCCGTAACGGCAGGCGATGTCCTCGGCGCGGATAGCGTCGCGCAGCAACGCCGAGAACTGCAGCAGCAACTCATCCCCGGCATCGTGGCCGTGAGTGTCGTTGAAGCGCTTGAAATGGTCCATGTCCAGCATCATCAGCGCCAGGCTGCGCTCGTGTCGACGGCTGCGCAGCAACTCGCGGCTGAGCGAGACTTCCAGGTAGCGGCGGTTGAACAGGCCGGTGAGCGGGTCGCGAATTGACTGGATGCGTAATGTTTCCTGCAGTTTCAGGTTGCCCAGCATGAGGCCGAGCTGCTCGCCCAGCGTGACGGCCAGGTCGTACTCCTCCGGGCGCATGCTGCCGAGGCGCTGGATGTGCAGCACACCCAGCGTTTCGCCCTGGGCGAGCAGAGGTATGCACAGCCAGGTGGCATCGGTGTGGTTGGTCTGCCCGGTTTCCAGGTGCGCGCATCGGGCTTTCACGCGCGCATCGGGCGCCGGGTGCGGCTGACCGCGGCGCAAGGCCAGGCAGTCGTCCGGTGCGAACACGGTTTCGCTGTCCAGCCACAATACGCCCCATTCGGCCGCTTTTTCGGCGAGATTGCGCGAGGCGTTGATCAGCACCACCATGCCGGACGTGTCCGGAAGCATGTCTTCCAGGCTGGGCGGAAGAATGCGCAGGGCCTCGTCGATGCTGCGGCAGCTCTGCAGCGACTCGTTCAGCATGTGCAGACGCTGCATGCGGTCGGCCATGCCGCGCGACTCTTCCAGTGATTGGGCCAGTTGCGTGTAGGCGGTCGCCAGTTCGTCGTCTGCGCGCAGACGGATGCGCTGCTCGCGGATGACCAGGATCACAGCGCTGATGACCAGGGTCAGTCCGAACAGCAGGCAGGCCAGGGTGAACCAGGTCGCCAGCATGGCGGACTGATTGCGGCGCGCTTCGCGTTCGCGTAGCAATTGCTGCTCGACGGCATGCATGACCCGGGTCTGCGAGGCGATGGGCCGCTCGACCTGTTCCGAGATCTGGTCATGCAGCAATTGCAGTGCACCGTCGCGGTCTCCGCGGTGTACCTGCGTCAGCATGTTCCGCATGCGCTTCACACGGGATTGCAGCGTATCGCGCAGTTCCTTGGCTCGAGCCTGCTGCGGCGGGTTGTCTGCCGTCATGCGGACCAGTCCGGCACTCAGCTTGTCGATGCGCGGCAATTGGGCGAAAAAGACGTCGAGCTGGCCGGCGTCCTTGGTCAGCAGATAGCCACGCAGGGCGGATTCGGCGCTGCGCAGTGCAAGGCTGGTCTTCAGCAGTTGTTGTTCGACCAGGTAGGAGTGCCGCGTCCAGTCGTTGTATTCGCGATAACTGTGGGCATTGATGGCGACCGTGGCGGCGAGGCCGAGCACCAGGGCGATCGCGGCGCTGGCGATGATCATCAGGCGCCTGCGGAACCTGCGCGAGCGGCGGTAGGCGATGAGTCGTGAAGGCAATGCTGGATCAGCCGGGGGCTGCGGAGCTATCCTTGCCATCTCGATCCGCCTCCCGAGCGTTCTGTGAGGGCTGGCGGGACCATCATGCACAGCCTGGGTAAGCGATACGGATCATGCCCCGAAGCCAGCGTTTCACGCAGCCGTCGGAAGCGTCGATGTCCCCATCGCAGCCTCCCATCGCGGACCTTCGAGTCGGCGTTGCACGTTTCGATGGTCATGCACTCCCACGTTCCGAATCGTTCGCGCGTCTCCCGTGCGCTGGATCGTGTTGCTCCTTTCCGGTCCAAATCACTCACTAGCTTCGTAAAGCAGAATTGACCATGAATCAAGCCAAGCACATGGAAGCGGATCGCTTCCTCGGTCAAGTTCGTGAACACGTCGAGCGCCTGTCCGCCCAGTCGAAAGAAGTCGATCTGGCGCAGTTGCAGGTGCTGAGCGACGGGTTCTTCTCACGGATGGCGCAGATCGATCGCGATCAGCATGCGCCGGAGGAATGGGCCGCGCTGCTGCTCGAACTGCACGGGTTCATGGCGACTCGTCCGTTCCACGGGCGTGCACATATGCGCATTTTCAACCCGATACGCGAGCAGGCCGGTTGGGGCGGGCTTCGCACCACCGTGCAGGTGGTCACCGACGACATGCCATTCCTGGTCGACACGCTGACCATGGCCGTGGCCCGCGCCGAGCTCGACGTGCACATGGTCGCGCACCCGGTCTTCGCGGTGCTGCGCGAGACGGACGGCACATTGCAGGAGCTGAGTCAGGAAGGCATCGACCAGCCGCACGAGTCCATCATGCACCTGGAGATCGATCGGCTGGCCGACGACGACGCCTGCGAGCGCCTGCGCGACGAACTGGAAGCCTCGCTGTCGGACGTGCGCCTGGCGGTCGAGGACTGGCAGCGCATGCGCGGCATGATGCTCGACATCTCCGAAGATCTGCCGCGCCGCGAACTGCCGCTGGACGAGGCGGCGGTGTCCGAAGCGCAGTCCTTCCTGCGGTGGGCCGCCGACGACAACTTCACCTTCCTCGGCTACCGCGAGTACGAGGTCGCCGATGTCGATGGCGACGAGGTGCTGCGCACCGTCAAGGATTCGGGGCAGGGCATCCTGCGCGACGACAGCCGCGCCACCGCGCCGCGTTCGCTGAAGACGCTGGCGGCATCGCGCCTGCCGCAGTCCGGCGCCATGGACGCGATCATCCTGACCAAGACCAACGCCCGTTCGCGCGTGCACCGTCCCGGTTACATGGATTACATCGGCGTGCTCAAGTTCGACGCCGAGGGCCGTCCGGTCGCCGAGCAGCGATTCCTGGGCCTGTTCACTTCGACGGCCTACACCAAGCGTCCGCAGGACATGCCGCTGGTGCGCCTGAAGTATGAATCGGTGATGCGCCGTTCCGGCCTGCGTCGCAATGCGTATTCCGGCAAGGCGTTGCGCCATATCCTGGAGACGCTGCCGCGCGACGAGCTGCTGCAGGGCTCGCCCGAGGAACTGTTCGACATGGCCATGGGGGTGCTCGAGCTCAAGGAGCGCGCCCGTCCGCGTCTGTTCGTGCGTCGCGATCAGTACGGACGCTTCTTCTCCTGTCTGGCGTTCATTCCTCGTCAGCGCTTCAACACCACCGTCCGTCATCGTCTGGAGCGCATGCTGTGCGACGCGCTGCACGGGGATTCGCTCGATTCCAGCGTGCTGATGGGCGAGTCCGCACTGGCGCGCCTGCACGTGGTGGTGCGTCCGGTGCCGGGCGACACGCCCGCCGTCGACACCGATGCGCTCGAGGAGGAGCTGGTCGGCATCGTGCGCAACTGGCAGGACGATCTTCGTGACAGCCTGGTGCACGAGTTGGGCGAAATCGAAGGTCTCGGGCTGGCCAATCGCTACGGCGCCGCGCTTCCGGCCGGCTACATCGAGGAAGTTTCCGCCGATGTCGCCGCCGCCGACGTGCAGGCGCTGGCGCAGCTCGATGACGATCAGGCCGTGCGCATGTCGTTCTACCGGCCGCAGCAGCAGCCGGATCAGCTGCGCTTCAAGGTCTACCGCCGCGGCGTGGACATCCCGCTGTCGGACATGTTGCCGCAGCTGGAGAACCTGGGTCTGCGCGTGCTGACCGAGCACGTCTACGACATGCAGGTGGACGATGCGCGGCTGTTCATCCAGGATTTCGAGGTGCGTCCCGACGGCGATCTGCTGTTCCCGGTCGATCAGGTCGGTGGTCACTTCGAGGGCGCCTTCGAGAACGTCTGGCGCGGTAACGCGGAGAGCGACGGCTTCAACCGGCTGGTGCTGGGCGCGCTGCTGCACTGGCGCCAAGTCGCCATGCTGCGCGGCTACTGCAAGTACCTGCAGCAGGTCGGCATCGCCTTCTCGCAGAGCTACATGGAAGAGACGCTGAACCGCTATCCCGGCATCGCCAATCTGCTGGTGGAGCTGTTCAATGCCAAGTTCGATCCGCGTCGCGAGCAGCGTGACGAGGACACCCTGGCGGCGCACGAAAAGCAGCTCCGCGGCGAGATGGACGTTTTGGTGCCGCAGTCGCTATCGGTCGATCGCGCCGGCTTCATCAACCGCGTGGTCGGTGCGCTGCGGCAGGATCGCGCCACACAGATCGACATCTACTGGCAGGCCATCAAGGTGCTGCTGGACGGCGTCGCGAGCCTCGATGACGAGCGCATCATCAAGAGCTACATGGACGTCATCCGCGCGACCCTGCGCACCAGCTACTTCCAGCGTCCGGACGGCGCTGCGCGGCACTACATCAGCTTCAAGTTCGATTCCTCGCTGGTGCCCGATGCGCCCAAGCCGGTGCCGTACCGCGAGATCTTCGTCTACGGGCCGCGCGTGGAAGGCATCCATCTGCGCTTCGGCGCGGTCGCGCGCGGCGGCCTGCGCTGGTCGGATCGCCGCGAGGACTTCCGCACCGAGGTGCTGGGTCTGGTCAAGGCGCAGATGGTCAAGAACACTGTCATCGTGCCGGTCGGTTCGAAGGGCGGTTTCTTCGTCAAGCAGCCGCCGGAGAGCGGCGAACGCGAGGACATCCAGGCCGAAGGCGTGGCGTGCTACCGCATGTTCATCGAGGGGCTGCTCGACATCACCGACAACCTCGTCGACGGCAAGGTCGTGCCGCCGCAGGATGTGGTGCGGCACGACGACGACGACCCGTACCTCGTCGTTGCCGCCGACAAGGGCACGGCGACGTTCTCCGACATTGCCAACGGCATCGCCATCGATCACGGCTACTGGCTGGGCGATGCGTTCGCCTCCGGCGGTTCCAACGGCTACGACCACAAGGGCATGGGCATCACCGCCAAGGGCGCCTGGGAGTCGGTCAAGCGCCACTTCCGCGCACTCGGTCGCGATAGCCAGGGCGAGGACTTCACCTGTGTCGGCGTCGGCGACATGTCCGGCGACGTGTTCGGCAACGGCATGCTGCTGTCGCGCCATATCCGTCTGCTGGCCGCGTTCGACCATCGCCATATCTTCCTCGATCCGAATCCGGACGCGGCGACCTCGTACGCCGAGCGTGAGCGCATGTTCGCGCTGCCGCGTTCGAGCTGGGAGGACTACGACAAGAGCCTGATCTCCGAGGGGGGGGGCGTCTGGCCGCGTTCGGCGAAGTCGATTCCGGTGTCCGAACCGGTGCGCAAGGCGCTGGGTCTGCGCAATGACGTCGAACAGCTTTCGCCCAACGAGCTGATGAACGCGATCCTCAAGGCGCCGGCCGACCTGCTGTGGAACGGCGGCATCGGCACCTACGTCAAGGCGTCCAGCGAGACGCACGCCGACGCCGGCGACCGCGCCAACAACGCACTGCGCATCGACGGCAACGAGCTGCGCTGCAAGGTGGTGGGCGAGGGCGGCAATCTGGGCCTGACCCAGAAGGGTCGCATCGAGGCCGCGCTGAACGGCGTGCTGCTGAACACCGACTTCATCGACAACTCGGCCGGCGTGGACACGTCCGACCATGAGGTCAACATCAAGATCCTGCTGGGCGATGCCGTGCATCGCGGCGAGCTGGACACGGACGGCCGCAACGAGCAGCTGGCGGCGATGACCGACGAGGTCGAGCGCCTGGTGCTGTGGGACAACTACCGCCAGAACTATGCCATCACCATGATGGAGCACATGGCGGCCAAGCGCATCGGCTCGATGGCGCACTTCATCCGCACGCTGGAAGCGGAAGGCCTGCTCGACCGCCAGGTCGAGTCGCTGCCCAGCGATGCCGAACTGACCGAGCGCAAGACCCGTGGCCTGGGCCTGACCCGGCCGGAGCTGTCAGTGTTGCTGTCCTACGACAAGCTCAAGCTGTTCCAGCAGTTGCTGGATTCGGACGTGCCCGAGGATCCGTATCTGTCGCGCGAGCTGGAGCGCTACTTCCCCGAGCCGCTGCGCGAACCGTATGCCGAGCACATGCAGCGCCATCGCCTGAAACGCGAGATCATCGCCACGGCGGTGACCAACTCGACCATCAACCGCATGGGCGCGACCTTCATGATGCGCATGGCCGAGGACACCGGCCAGGGGCCGGCGGCGATCGCCAAGGCCTTCACCGCCGCGCGCGAGATTCTCGACGCTCGTGGGTTGTGGGCCGATATCGAGGTGATGGATGGCAAGGTTGCCGAGGACACCCAGATCGACGCCAAGCTGCACATCTGGGGTCTGCTGCGCCACCTGACCCGCTGGCTGCTGACGCGTCCGGGCGGCACGCTGGATATTGCCGCCAACGTCGAGCGCTACCAGCCGGGCATGAACGCATTGCGTGAGGCCCTGCCGAAGGCATTGACGCCGACGGGTTGCTCCGACTTCGAAGCGGGCAAGGAGAAGTGGGAAGGTCTGGGCATGCCGGCCGATCTGGCGCTGCGTCTGGCGCGCATTCCGCTGCTGCGCTCGGGGCTGGACATGATCGAGGTGTCGATGCAGAGCGGCAAGCCGGTCGAACAGGTCGCCAGTGTGTTCTTCGGTCTGGCCGGCGCACTGGATCTGGACTGGCTGCGCGGGCAGGTCGAGGCGCTTCCGGTGGAAAGCAGCTGGCATGCGCAGGCGCGCGGTTCGTTGCTCGAGGAGTTGAGTCATCAGCATCGCGCGCTTTCCGCCCAGGTGCTCGGCTACGCGGGTGACCGCTACGGGCAGGAGGCGGTCTCGGTATGGCTGGATCGCGACGATCCGACGCTCAAGCACACTCGCGCCATGCTGGCCGACATCCTGACCCAGAACGCCGATTACCCGATCGCTTCGGTCGCGGTGCGTCGCCTGGCGCAACTGGCGCAGATGCAGCTCGACTGAGTAAGCTCGGGCAGGTTGCCGCCGACCGGACCGTTGCCGATGCAGATTGCGATCGTAGCCAGCCAGGCGCCGCCCGCCCGCGAGGCGGCCGAGCGCCTGCAAGCCCAGTACGGTTCCGTGCCGCCGCAGGAAGCCGATGTCATCGTCGCCCTGGGCGGCGACGGGTTCATGCTGCGCACGCTGCATCGGCATCTGGATCTGGGCAAGCCGTTCTATGGCATGAAGCTGGGACGCGTCGGCTTTCTGATGAACCAGTACCGCGACAACGATCTGGAAGCCCGTCTTGCGCGCGCGCACCCAGCGGTGTTGTATCCGCTGGAAATGCGCGCGACCACTGCCGACGGCGATGAGTGCGTCGAACTGGCCTTCAACGAAGTCTCGCTGCTGCGGCAGAGCAACCAGGCCGCGCACTTGCGTATCACGCTCAATGGCGACGAGAAGCTGGACGAGCTGGTTTGTGACGGCATTCTGGTGTCCACGCCGGCCGGCTCCACCGCCTACAACCTTTCCGCTCACGGTCCGATTCTCCCGCTCGATGCCAACGTGCTGGCGATGACGCCGATCAGTCCGTTCCGCCCGCGGCGCTGGCGCGGCGCGATTCTTCCGCACGCCACCCGTGTCGGACTGCGCACGCTCGACCCGGACAAGCGGCCGGTCAGCGCCACGGCCGATTACCACGAGGTACGCAACGTACTCAATGTGGAGGTGCGGCAGTCCGGACAGCATGCGGTGCGTCTGCTGTTCGATCCCGAGCACAACCTCGAGCAGCGCATCCTGGACGAGCAGTTTCTGCTCTGACCCTCGCGGTCATCGGGGCGTCGCACTACACTTTGCATGAAGCAGGTTTGCGGGTGCCATCATGCCGTCTTCCCGAGCGGATGGTTTTGCAGCCGTGTTCGACGCGATGCGATCACACGCACGATGCATGAAATGCCCGGCCGCCGTGATGCTCGACTTCCCCATCCATGCCTGACGCAGGACGCACCTTGAGCCAGCTACCCAACGCCCATTCCGCGACCTCGGCCCGAGACGACCGCCTGATGGTGGCGATCTCCTCGCGCGCGCTGTTCGACATGGGTGACAGTCACGAACTGTTCGAGCGCGAAGGGCTGGATGCCTACCGCGCTTATCAGATCGAGCACGAGAACGACATTCTTGCGCCCGGCGTGGCCTTTCCCCTGGTGCAGAAGCTGTTGGGCCTCAATCGCCTCAGTGGCGACAAGCCTCCGGTGGAAGTGATTCTTCTGTCACGCAATTCCGGCGACACCGGGTTGCGCATCTTCAATTCGATCCAGCATCACGGCCTCAGCATTGCGCGCGCGGCGTTCACCAGTGGCGCGCCGACTTCGGACTACATCCATCCCTTCGGCGCGGACCTGTTCCTGTCCGCCAACGCCGAAGACGTGGCGCGGGCGCTGCGTGCGGGTGTCGCGGCGGCGACCATCCTGCCGTCGATCGCGCCGCCGCGGGTCAGCGAGCAGCTGCGCATCGCCTTCGACGGCGATGCGGTGATCTTCGGTGACGAAGGCGAACGGGTGTCGCGGGAAGAGGGGCTGGAGGCGTTCCATCGCAGCGAGACCGAGCGCGCCGAAGAGCCGCTTTCGGTCGGCCCGTTCCGCGGTTTCCTGGCCGCGCTGCACCGCTTGCAGGCCGCTTTCCCCGCCGAGGATTCGCCGATCCGCACGGCGCTGGTCACGGCGCGCTCGGCACCTGCGCACAAGCGCGTGATCCTGACGCTGCGCCGGTGGGGGGTGCGCATCGACGAAGCGCTGTTCCTCGGCGGACGCGACAAGGGACCGTTCCTGGATGCCTTCGGAGCCGACATTTTCTTCGACGATTCGCCCGTCAATGTCGAGTCCACGCGCCGCCATGTTGCCACGGGCCATGTCCCGCATGGCGTGTCGAATGCCGACGAAGATGTCGACTAAAGCTGTTTTATTTCAGTTATTTACTTGATTTTTTCGATAGCGATTCAAGATCCGCTTGCCGGGTGCTCGCGTGCCACCGTGCGTGGGTCCATGCGCACGCCGAACCAGTTCATGCCCCAGTGCACATGCGGTCCGGTGGCGCGTCCGGTCATGCCGGACAGGCCGACGACCTGTCCCTGACGGACGTGCTGGCCCGGTTTCACTTTCAGCTTTTCCATGTGCAGCATCACCGAGCTGATGCCGAAGCCGTGATCGATGATGACGGTGTTGCCGCTGAGGTAGAGCCGCTTTGCCAGCGTGACCACACCCGCTGCGGGTGCTTTTACCGGCGTGCTGCGCGGCACGGCGATATCCACGCCCGAGTGCGGCGCGCGTGGCTTGCCGTTGTAGATGCGCTGGCTGCCGAACCGGCCGCTGATGCGGCCGTGCACGGGCCAGATGAAACCGTGCTCGAAATCCTCGCGCGCGTCATTGCGCGTGCGGGCTTCCGCCACCAGTTTACGTTCGCGCGCGATACGCTCGGCGATGGCAGGGGGCGGTGACACGGTCTTCGGCGGAACACCGTTGACGCGTTCGGTCGGCCATGTCCGTTCGCGCACTGCAATGTGCCGGGTCTGCGGCGGCTGGCCGGGGCACCGTGTGTCGACCGTGAGCGGTCCCTTCGTGTCGCGGCCGACGCCGAAGGCAAAACGCCCATCCTTGCCGATGCGGAGCTCTTGCCCTGCATACGAGACGTGGCAGGAGGGCAGGACATGACCGATGACGAGTCCGCCCTGCGGCACCTCGCGAGGCAGGCGGATGTTCGCCGCATGCGCGCGTCCCGGGCCGGCGATGACGATGAGCACGAGCAGCGACAGGCTGGTGAGAAGACGTGTATGCCGCTCATTCATGCGGTATGTCCTTTTCCGGAGCGCGGCAACGCGCTAGGGTGAAGGTTTGCGGGACCGGATCCATGCCGCCGCTGCACAACGGCTGACAGCGCAGGATGCGCCAGAGAGCGAGTATGCTTCCGCGCAGGGGGCCGAATCGCGCGACGGCAATGCGGGCATAGTCGGAGCATGTGGGATGGAATCGGCAACGCTGCCCGAGCAAGGGGCTGATGAGCCGCTTGTAGAGGGCGAGAAGAAAAAGGATGATGCGGGTCAAGATCGGTTTCCGGGGGGCATCCGACAGTTGTCCGGAGATCAACCGAAGGGCAGTTGCTGGTGTCGGAGAACTAGGCTATAACACCGGGCCGCCGACCTACAATGGTGAGGGAGCATGGCGAAATCAACGCGTAGTGCCTCCAGCAAGGCACGCAAGACCAAGTCCGCGACCCGCGATGGGGACGCGAAAACTCGCAAGCGCACGATAGCGGCCAGCACCGCCAAGGCCGCCAAGAGCGGAAAGTCGACCGCGAAGAAGACTGCGGCGAAGAAGGTCGTCAAGAAGGCGGCTGCGAAGAAGTCCGCGACGAAGAAGGCTGCAACGGCCAAGAAGAGCACGGCCAGAAAGCCTGCGGCGAAGAAGTCCGCCGTGAAAAAGACGGCCGCCGGGAAGGCTGCAGCCGGCAAGAAGACGGCGGCGGCGAAAAAGGTCACGAAGAAGAGCGCGGCCAAGAAGACGGCCGTGAAAAAGGGCGCGGTGAAGAAGAGCGCTAAGAAGGCAGTCAAGAAGACCGCCGTCAAGAAGGCCGCGAGCAAGAGTTCCACACGCAAGACGGCGACCGGAAAATCGGCCGCCGGCAAGAAGACGGCGGTGAAGAAGGCCGCCAGCAAGACATCCACCCCACGCAAGGCGGCTTCGAAGAAGTCCGCTTCCACCAAGTCCCCGTCCCCGCGCCGCAGCGCCGCGACGGCGAAACCGGCCGGCAAGGCCGCATCGCCGTCGAAGGTCTCGAGCAAGGGCAAGGGCAAGCAGAGTCTGAAAGAACGTCCACGAATGGCTATTGTCGCACCGAACAACGAACCCAGTGTCACCAAGGAAGACGGCCGCTATGCGCTGCCTTCCACCGTCGTCATCGATCTGCCGAAGGGCTACAAGCCCAAGTCGAGCGACAACGAGGAGTACATGAATCCCCGGCAACTCGCGTATTTCCGCGACAAGCTGCGGACCTGGCGCGATCAGCTGGTCGAGGAATCGCGCCAGACCATCGACAACCTGCGTGGCGAAGTGCGTGACGTGGGCGACGAGGCCGAGCGCGCCACGCGCGAGACCGAGAATTCGCTCGAACTGCGCACGCGTGATCGCTACCGCAAGCTGATCTCCAAGATCGAGAAGGCCCTGCGCCGCATCGAGGAAGGCCGTTACGGCTTCTGCGAGGAGACCGACGAGGAGATCGGCGTCGAGCGTCTGGAAGCGCGTCCCATCGCGACGCTGTCGCTGGACGCACAGGAACGTCGCGAGCATCTGCAGAAACAGATGGGCGATTGATCGCGACATTGCTGCGCTTCCTGCATGACGAAAGCCCCGCTTCGCGCGGGGCTTTTCGTTTTCTGCTTATGTGAGCGAACGCGGCGAGCGTTCGACGCGCGGAAGCGTCAGGCCACGTCGGCCAGTGCTTCGGCCGCGTAGCCCTTCAGGGTCTTCAGCATCGCGACCAGTCCGTTCGAGCGGGTGGGCGACAGATGCTTGGCCAGGCCGATGGCCTCGATGTAGCTCGGTTCAGTATCGAGAATCTCCTGCGCACTGCGGCCCGAGTAGACGCGCAGCACCAGGGCAATCAGGCCGGAGACGATGGCCGAGTCGCTGATCGCGCGGAAACGCATGCATGCGGCGTCCCCTTCGGGCACCAGCCAGACCTGCGATTGGCAGCCGTGCACGCGGAACTCCTCGCGCTTGAGCGATTCGGGGAATTCCGGCAGCTTGCGGCCGAGATCGATCAGGTACTGGTAGCGCTCGCTCCAGTCGCTGAAGAAGGCGAACTCGTCGGCGATGTCCTGTTGCGCTTCTGCGGCGCTGAGTGCGGTGTCGTTCATAGGGCCATTATCGCGCAGACGCGCCGCGGGCGAAAACGCGCAAGCTCAGCGCGCCATGCTCCAGCGCGTGCCGTCGGCGCCGTCCTCGATGCTCACGCCCATGGCGGCGAGCTGGTCGCGGATGGCGTCCGCGCGCGCCCAATCCTTGCCGGCACGTGCTTCGTTGCGCGCGGCGATCAGCGCTTCGACCTGTTCGGCGTCGACGGTGTCCGCGCCCTGACGGAACCATTCCTCGGCGGGTTGCAGCAGCAGGCCCAGCGCCGCGCCGGCACCGAGCAGGGCGGACTTGGCGGCCTTGCGCGCCTCATCGCCCTCGGCCTTGCGCGCGCGGTCGGCCAGCGCCGACAGTTCGGCCAGCGCGATCGGCGTGTTCAGGTCGTCGCACAGGGCCTGCTCGATGGCTTCGGGGATCGGCTGCACGACCTCGTCGGTCTGCACGTCGGCGAGGTCGCGCAGCACGCCGTACCAGCCGTCGAGCGTGCGCACGGACTGTTCCAGCGCCTCGTCGGTCCAATCCAGCGGCTGGCGGTAGTGCCCCTTCAGCAGCAGCAGGCGCAGTGCTTCGGGCGGGTGCTGGTCGAGCAGGGTGTGCAATTCCAGCACGTTGCCGAGCGACTTGGACATTTTGCGGCCGCCGAAGGTCAGCATGCCGTTGTGCAGCCACCAGCGCGCGAATACTGCGCCACCGTGCGCGCAAGTGCTCTGCGCGATCTCGTTCTCATGGTGCGGGAAGGTCAGGTCCACGCCGCCGGCGTGGATGTCGATGGTCTCGCCCAGGTGCGCCGCGCTCATCGCCGAGCACTCGATGTGCCAGCCGGGGCGGCCGCGCCCCCAAGGGCTGTCCCAGCCGGGCAGGTCGTCGCTGGAGGGCTTCCACAGCACGAAATCGGCCGGATTGCGCTTGTACGGCGCCACTTCCACGCGTGCACCGGCGATCATCTCCTCGGTGGAGCGTCCCGACAGCGCGCCGTACTCGGCGTAGGACGACACGTCGAACAGCACGTGCCCCTCTGCTGCGTAGGCGTGGCCGTCGGCGATCAGGCGCTCGATCATGGCGATGATCTGCGGCATGTGCGCGGTCGCGTGCGGCTCGATGTCCGGCGCGGTCACGCCCAGGCGCGCCATGTCCTCGCGGTAGGCGGCGGCGTAGCGGTCGGTGATCTCGGCGATGGGCACGCCGGCGTTGCGGGCGGCGGCGTTGATCTTGTCGTCGACGTCGGTGATGTTGCGGGCGAACACCACCTTCGGGTAGTGCCGGCGCAGCAGGCGCACCAGCACATCGAATACTACGGGACCGCGCGCGTTGCCGATGTGCACGTAGTTGTAGACGGTCGGTCCGCACAGATACATCGTCACCTGGTCCGGATGCAGGGGCTGGAAGGGCTCGACGCGCCGGGTCAGGGTGTTGTGCAGGCGGATGGGCATGGCAGCGGTGGTCCGTCACGGAAAAAACGTTCCGACCATCTTAGCAATTCGCCCCTGCGCAGGGCACATGCGCAGAGGTTCTAAGCGTTCATTCAGGCGGGGTTTGGTGCAATGCGACCAAACGACAAGCACGACGGGAGAAACCGTCGCGGCAGTCCGAGGTCCTCCATGAAAAAGCTTTTTGTTCTTCTGCTGATCGCCATGCTCTCCAGCGCCGCCGCGTTCGCCCAGAATGCGCCGCCTCCCCCGCCTGGGCAGGGCAACGGCAATACTCATTACGGTTGGGCCGATGTACTGCGCGTCGATCCGATCTACCGCACCGTCCAGGTGAACCAGCCGCAGCAGCAGTGCTACAACCAGCCAGTCGTGCGCGAGGAGCGTCACAGCAGCGCGGCCGGAGCCCTGCTGGGCGCCGTGGTCGGTGGTGTGCTGGGCAACACCGTGGGCAAGGGTGACGGACGCAAGGCCGCGACCGTGGCCGGCGCCGTCGCTGGCGGCGCCATCGGCAATCGCGTCGGCGGTGGCGGTACACGTACCTACGAAGGCACCGAGACCCGATGCCAGAACATCAACTCGGTCAGCGAGGAGCGTCACGTGGTCGGCTACAACGTCGAGTATCGCTATCGCGGCGACGTCTACGTGTCGCGCCTGGACTACGATCCGGGCGACCGTCTGCGCATCCGTATCAGCGTGTCGCCGGTCGACTGATCCGGCTCACGCACGTAACAACGTTTTCCGCGGCGCGTGTTTCCTCCGGGAAGCGCGCGCCGTTTCGCATCTGCGGTTTCTGCGCCGACGAAGCATCTTGCGCGATGTGGGCCGATCGTGTACTTCTATGCGTTCGATTTCCCGAGAACTGTACGTGAAGCCTTCCTTCGTTCCCGCTCCCGTGATCCTGACCAGCGCCCGCATGGCCGCCGGCATGACCTCGCGTGCGCGCCGACCGGAAGGTTTCTTCCCGGCCGGGTAGGCTGTCGCGTGCTGTTCGACGATCACGACGAAAACCCGGCCCCGCGCCGGGTTTTCCTGTTTCCGGCCCACGAATATTCCCCGCAGATGGACACGCCATGAGCCTTCGCCACTTTCTCAACACCCAGGACTGGTCGCGCGACGACCTCGACGCGCTGCTGATGCAAGCCGCCGCATTCAAGCGTTCGCCGCAGGGCCGCGCACTCGAAGGGCGCTCCATCGCGCTGCTGTTCTTCAACCCGTCGATGCGCACCCGCACCAGTTTCGAGCTGGGCGCGCACCAGTTGGGCGGCAAGGCCATCGTGCTGTCACCGGGCAAGGACGCGTGGCCGATCGAATTCGAACTCGGCTCGGTGATGGACGGCGAGGCCGAGGAACACATCGCCGAGGTGGCGCGCGTGCTCAGTCGCTACGTCGACATGATCGGCGTGCGCGCCTTCCCGAAGTTCCAGGACTGGCAGGTCGACCGCCAGGACCGCGTGCTGAAGTCTTTCGCGAAGTACGCCACGGTGCCGGTGGTGAACATGGAGACCATCACCCATCCGTGCCAGGAGATGGCGCACATCATGGCGCTGCAGGAGCACTTCGGCACCACCGATCTGCGCGGCAAGAAGTACGTGCTGACCTGGACCTACCATCCCAAGCCGCTGAACACCGCCGTTGCCAATTCGGCGCTGACCATCGCCACGCGCTTCGGCATGGACGTGACCCTGCTGTGCCCGACGCCGGAGTACGCGCTGGATGAGCGCTACATGGAGATCGGCGCGAACAATGCCGCCGAGAGCGGCGGCAGCTTCCGCATGAGCCACGACATCGAGGAGGCCTACCGCGACGCGCAGGTCGTCTACGCCAAGAGCTGGGGCGCGATTCCGTATTTTGGTCGCTGGGAGGCCGAGAAGTCGATCCGTGACGCGCACAAGCACTTCATCGTCGACGAGGCGAAGATGGCGATGACCGACGACGCGGTGTTCAGCCACTGCCTGCCGCTGCGCCGCAACGTGAAGGCGACTGACGCGGTGATGGACTCGCCGGCCTGCATCGCCATCGACGAAGCCGAGAACCGCCTGCATGTGCAAAAGGCGATCATGGCCGCGCTGGCCGGGCAGGGCTGAGTCGAGCATGTACGCACCCGAACATTTCAGGGAACTGCGCGCCGAGGCATTGGCGGATGTCATGCTCGGTTATCCGTTCGCGACGCTGGTGCTCGCGGGCGCGAACGGCATCCACGCCAATCCCTTGCCGCTACTGCCGGGCGCCAGCGGTCGCTTGCGCGGCCATGTTGCGCGCGGCAACCCGCTGGCCGAGGCCGACGGCGCCGAGGTGCTGGCGATCTTCCACGGTCCGGACGGCTACGTCAGTCCCGGCTGGTACGCGACCAAGCACGACGACGACGGACGCGTGGTGCCGACCTGGAACTACGCCATGGTGCAGGTGCACGGACGCATCCGGGTCACCCACGATCGCGCTTGGCTGCTTCGCCTGCTGACCGACCTCACCGACCGTCACGAACTGGGCATGGAAACGCCGTGGAGCGTCGACGATGCGCCGGTCGAGTACATCGAGACCCAGCTCAAGGGCATCGTCGGCCTGGACATCGCGGTGGAGCGTGTGGAAGGCAAGTTCAAGCTCAGTCAGAACCATCCCGTGCGCAATCGCGTCGGCGTTATCCAGGGGCTGCGCAAACGTTCCGGCGAACGCGACGAGGCGCTCGCCACCTTGATGCTGCGCTACGGCAAGGAGACGTCCGAATGAGCGATCTGCACACGCATCGCTACGCCGTCGAACTGACCTGGACAGGTAACCGCGGCGACGGCACGCGTGACTACCGCGCCTACGGTCGCGACCACGTGCTGCGCATCGACGGCAAACCGGAGCTGGCCGCCTCGGCGGATCGAATTTTTCGCGGCGACCGCTCACGGCACAATCCGGAGGACCTGCTGGTGGCGGCGCTGTCGAGCTGCCACATGCTGTCCTACCTGCACATGGCCGCTGCGGCCGGCATTGTGGTCGTCGACTACGCCGACCGCGCCGAGGGCGTGATGCGCACCGAAGGCAACGGCGGCCGCTTCGTCGAGGTGGTGCTGCATCCGCAGGTGACCATCGCCGCCGGCAGCGCCGCCGAGCGCGCCGCCGCGCTGCATGAAGACGCGCATCACGCCTGCTTCATCGCCAATTCCGTCAACTTCCCCGTGCGCTGCGAACCGCGCATCGACACCGCTTCCTCTTGAACCGTCCCCAGGAATTTCCCTCATGAGCCAAGACATCGTCCTCGCTTTTTCCGGCGGCCTCGACACCAGCTTCTGCGTGCCGTATCTGCAGGAGCGCGGTTACGCCGTGCATACCGTGTTCGCCGATACCGGCGGCGTCGACGCCGAGGAGCGCGCCTTCATCGAACAGCGCGCCGAGGAACTCGGCGTCGCCAGTCACGTCACCGTCGACGGCGGTCCGGCGATCTGGGACGGCTTCGTCAAGCCGTTCGTGTGGGCCGGCGAGGGCTATCAGGGCCAGTATCCGCTGCTGGTTTCCGATCGCTACCTGATCGTCGAAGCGGCGCTCAAGCGCGCGGCCGAACTGGGCACGAAGGCCATCGCCCACGGCTGCACCGGCATGGGCAACGACCAGGTGCGCTTCGATCTGACCGTGAAGGCGCTGGGCGATTTCGACATCGTCGCGCCGATCCGCGAAATCCAGAAAGAGCACACCCAGACCCGCGCCTACGAACAGGCCTACCTGGAAGAGCGCGGTTTCGGCGTGCGCGCCAAGCAGCAGCGCTACACCATCAACGAGAACCTGCTCGGCGTGACCCTGTCCGGCGGCGAGATCGATGCCTGGCAGGCGCCGGGCGAGGGCGCCCGCGGCTGGTGCAAGCCGCGCGCCGAATGGCCGTCCGAGGCGCTGGAAGTGAAGCTGACTTTCCGCAACGGCGAAGCGGTGGCGGTCGATGGCGAGTCGCTTCCTGGGCATCAGATCCTGGCGCGGCTGAATCAGCAGTTCGCCGCCTACGGCGTGGGTCGCGGCCTGTACACCGGCGATACCACCATCGGTCTGAAGGGCCGCATCGTGTACGAGGCACCGGGTCTGATTGCGCTGCTGGCCGCGCATCGCGCGCTGGAGGAAGCAGTGCTGTCGAAGGCGCAGAACCGCTTCAAGCCGCTGGTGGCCAAGCAGTGGGTCGAACTGGTCTACGAAGGCTTCTTCTACGATCCGCTGAAGGCCGATCTGGAAGCCTTTCTGGCGTCCAGCCAGCGCTGCGTCAACGGCACGGTTACGCTGCGCACCGAAGGCGCCAGGGTCGATGCCGTCGGCGTCGAGTCGCCGCACATCCTCAACGCCAAAGGCGCGACCTATGCGCAGTCGGCCGACTGGGGCGTGGAAGAGGCCGAGGGTTTCATCAAACTGTTCGGCATGAGCTCGTCGCTGTGGGCCGAAGTGAACCGGGACGCCAAGGCATGAGCACGCTACTGGACGTCACGCTCGAACATCTCAAGGCGCTGGTCGGCTTCGATACGCGCAACCCGCCGCGCACCATCGATACCGGCGGCATCTTCGACTACCTGCAGGCGCAGTTGCCGGATTTCGACTGCACGCTCACCGACCACGGTGCGGGCGCGGTCAGCCTGCTGGCCGTACGCGGGAACCCGCGGCTGCTGTTCAACGTGCATCTGGACACGGTGCCGGGTTCGCCGCATTGGACGGCCAGTCCGTTCGAGCTGCGCATCGGCGACGACCGCGCGACCGCGCTGGGTGCGTGCGACATCAAGGGCGCGGCGGCGGCGATGCTGGCCGTGGCGCAGGCGGGCGCGGGCGACTGCGCGTTTCTGTTCTCCACCGACGAGGAGGCCAACGATGCGCGATGCGTGCCCAACTTCGTGCGCGGCAAGCACGACTACGAAGCCGTGATCGTGGCCGAGCCGACCCGCTGCGAAGCGGTGCTCGCGCACCGCGGCATCAACTCGGTGCGCATGCGCTTCGCGGGTCGCGCCGGGCACGCCTCGGGCGAGCAGCAGGCGTCCGACAGCGCGCTGCATCAGACCGTGCGCTGGGGCAGCCGCGCGCTGGACTACGTCGAGGCGCAGGCGCATCACCGCTTCGGCGGCATGACCGGCCTGCGCTTCAATCTCGGTCGCATCGAGGGCGGCATCAAGGCCAACGTCATCGCGCCCGAGGCCGACCTCAAGTTCGGTTTCCGGCCGCTGCCGTCGATGGACCCGGATGCGCTGCTGAAGAGCTTCCAAGATCTGGCCGATCCGCATCCGGCCGAATTCGAGGAAACCTTCCGCGGTCCGTCACTGCCGGCCGGCGACATCGCCGCTGCCGAGTCGCGCCGGCTGGCCGCGCGCGATCTGGCCGACGAACTGGGGCTTCCGATTGGCAATGCCGTCGATTTCTGGACCGAGGCCTCGCTGTTCTCCGCCGCCGGCTACACCACGATGGTGTTCGGTCCGGGCGACATCGCCCAGGCGCACACCGCCGACGAATGGGTCGCGTTGGACCAGCTCGCGTCCTACGCCGATCACCTGCAACGTATCATTCACGAAGGGCATGCGTAATCCCGTCATGGACACGCACAAGAACACTCGGCAAACCATCGTGCGGCTGTTGTCGTCGATGGGCAGCGCCAAGGAAATCCAGCAGTACCTCAAGCGCTTCTCGCAACTCGACGCCAAGCGTTTCGCCGTGGTCAAGGTCGGCGGCGCGGTGCTGCGCGACGAACTGGACGCACTGATCTCCTCGCTGTCGTTTCTGCAGCAGGTCGGCCTGACGCCGATCGTGCTGCACGGCGCAGGGCCGCAGCTGGACGCGGAGATGAAGGCCGCCGGCATCGAGAAGCAGACCGTCGACGGCCTGCGCGTGACTTCGCCCAAGGCGCTGGAGGTCGTGCGCCGCGTGTTCCAGGCGCAGAACCTGCGTCTGGTCGAGGCCCTGCAGGAAATGGACGTGCGCGCGACGTCGATTCTGTCCGGCGTGTTCGAGGCGCGTTTTCTGGACCGTGATCGCCTCGGTCTGGTCGGCGGTGTCGACGCGGTGAATCTGGCGCCGATCGAGGCCAGCTTGCGCATCGGCTCGATTCCGGTGATCGCCTCGTTGGGTGAAACGGCGGAAGGGCAGATCCTCAACGTCAATGCCGACTTCGCCGCCAATGAACTGGTGCGTGCGCTGCAGCCGTACAAGATCGTGTTCCTGACCGGTACCGGCGGCCTGCTCGATGAACATGGCCAGATCATCGACTCGATCAACCTGCGCACCGAATACGAGCATCTGATGGCGCAGCCCTGGCTGCATTCGGGCATGCGCCTGAAGATCGACCAGATCAAGCATCTTCTGGACGACTTGCCGCTGACCTCGTCGGTGTCGATCACCCGACCGGGCCAGTTGGCCAAGGAGCTGTTCACGCACAAGGGATCGGGCACGCTGATCCGCCGCGGCGAACGTGTGCTCACGTTCGAGGACAGCTGGGAGGGTGTCGACACCTCGCGTCTGCGCGCGCTGATCGAGTCGAGCTTCCGTCGCCGTCTGGCCGTGGACTATTTCGAGCGCACCAAGCCGTACCGCGTGTACATCAGCGAGAACTACCGCGCAGCCATGATCCTCACTGAAGAGGAAGGCTTCGCCTATCTCGACAAGTTCGCGGTGCTCGACGATGCGCAGGGCGAGGGCATCGGACGCGCAGTGTGGCAAGTGATGCGCGAGGCGAACCCGATCCTGTTCTGGCGTTCGCGCCACGGCAACGTCATCAACCATTTCTACTACGCCGAATCGGACGGTTCGTTCCGGCAGGATCGCTGGAAGGTGTTCTGGTACGGCCTGGACGATTTCGACGCCATCGCGCGTTGTGTCGCGCACTGCGCGCAGCGACCGGCGACGCTGGAGGATGCGGCATGAGCGACTGGCTGCAACCGCTCACGCTGGAACATGCAGAGGTGCGCCTCGAACCGCTGGCGCGCACGCATCACGACGCACTGATCGAGGCGGCGTCCGACGGCGCGCTGTGGAACCTGTGGTTCACGTCGGTGCCGAAACCGGACGACATGGCCGCGTACATCGACGATGCGCTGGCCGATGCCGAGGCGGGTCACGCGCAGCCGTTCGTCGTGCGCCGCCGCCGCGACGAACGCATCGTCGGCTGCACGCGTCTGGGACACGCCGATGCGGCGAACCGGCGCGTGGAGATCGGCTGGACCTGGTACGCCGCCGGCGCGCAGCGCAGCGCGGTCAACACGGCCAGCAAGCGGCTGCTTCTCGGGCACGCTTTCGAGACGCTGCAGTGCGCTGCCGTGGAGCTGCGCACGCATCGGTTCAATCGTCGTTCCCGTGCAGCCATCGAGAGACTGGGCGCGTTGCAGGATGGCATCCTTCGCAACCACCGACGCATGCCCGACGGCAGCTATCGCGACACCGTGGTGTATTCCATTCTCGCCTCGGAGTGGCCGGCCGTGCGTCGTCATCTCGATCACATTCTGGAGCAAGCAGCATGAGCCGAAGCGTCGGTCTCGTCGGTGCGCGCGGTCATACCGGCGCCGAACTGATTCGTCTGATCGCCGGACATCCGCACCTGCGCCTGGACTTTGTGTCCTCGCGCGAGCTGGATGGTCAGCGCGTGGCCGATCATCAGCCCGATTACCAGGGCGATCTCGTCTACGAGAACCTCGATCCGGCGGCGGTGGCGACGAAGGGCTGCGATGTGGTGATTCTGGCGCTGCCCAACGGCGCCAGCGTGAACTTCGTCGATGCGCTGGATGCCGCGGCGCCGGAGACGATCATCATCGACCTGTCCGCGGACCATCGTTTCGACCGCAGCTGGTACTACGGCTTGCCCGAACTGACCCGCGAGCGCTACCGGGGGCAGCGGCGCATTAGCAATCCCGGTTGCTATGCGACCGCGATCCAGCTGGCGGTCGCGCCGTTGAAGGATCTGCTGACCGGACCGCCGGTGTGCTTCGGCGTTTCGGGCTATTCCGGCGCGGGCACCACGCCTTCGCCGCGCAACGATCCGGAACAGCTGCGCGACAACCTGATGCCGTACGGCCTGGTCGATCACATGCACGAGCGCGAATGCAGCTTCCAGCTCGGCATCCCGGTCGAGTTCATGCCGCACGTGGCGCCGCATTTCCGCGGTCTGACGGTGACCTGCAATCTGTACCTCGATCGCGCGCGCAGCGAAGACGAACTGATGCGCCGCTATCGCACCCGCTATGGCGACGAGCCGCTGGTCCACGTGGTCGACGAGGCGCCCTGGGTCAGCCGCATCGCCGGCAAGCACTACGCGGAGATCGGCGGCGTCCGTGTCGCGCCCGGCGGCAAGCGCGCCGTGGTGGTGGTCTGTCTGGACAACCTGCTCAAGGGCGCGGCGACCCAGGCCATGCAGAACCTCAACGATGCGTTGAGCATGCGCGAGCTCAAGGGCATCCCGCTGTAACGCGCGACGAACCATGTACATGAACCACGACAGAAAAGGGCTGCGGCGATGAGCGACCTGCTTTGGCAGAAAGAGGGCGTGCGCGTCGATGCGCGCATCATGCGATTCCTGGCCGGCGACGACGTGCTGCTGGACCGTGAGTTCCTGCTGCACGACATCACCGCCAGCAAGGCGCACGTGGCGGGCCTGGGCCGCATCGGCGTGCTCGGCGCGGACGAGGTCGCCTCGATCACGCGCGAGCTCGACGCGCTGGCGGAGGATTTCCGCCACGGCGACTTCATTCTCGATGACACCCACGAGGACGGCCATTCGGCCATCGAGGCGCGTCTGGTCGAACGTCTCGGCGACGTCGGCCGCAAGGTGCACACCGGCCGCAGCCGCAACGACCAGGTGCTGGTCGCGACGCGTCTGTGGCTGAAGGAACAGCTGGCCGCGCTGGGAGATCTCTGTGTCGCCATCGCGGAGGTCTGCCTGCAGCGCGCCGGTGCCGAGTCGCTGCCGCTGCCCGGCTACACACATCTGCAGCGTGCGGTGGTGTCCTCGACCACGATGTGGTTCGCGGGCTTCGCCGAGGGCTTTCTCGACAATGCCGTGCGTGCCCGCGCCACGCGTGACTGGCTCGACGCCAATCCGCTGGGCACCGCGGCCGGCTACGGCGTGAACCTGCCGCTGGATCGCGCATTCACCACCGAGGAACTCGGTTTTGCGCGCATGCAGGTCAGTCCGATCTACGCGCAGCTGTCGCGCGGCAAGTTCGAACTGGGCGCGCTCGATGCGCTGGCGTCGACGCTGCTGGATCTGCGCCGCATGGCGTGGGACCTGTCCCTGTTCACCACCGCCGAGTTCGGCTTCGTGCGCCTGCCCGACGAATACACCACCGGCAGCTCGATCATGCCCAACAAGCGCAATCCGGACGTGATCGAAATGCTGCGCGCCAGCTATGCGCCGGTCGCTGCCGCGCGCGTGGAGATCGAACAGTTGCTGTCGCTGCCCAGCGGCTATCAGCGCGACCTGCAGTTGAGCAAGGGGTCGCTGTGGCACGGTTTCACGCACGGTCTGCGCGCGCTCGATCTGATGCCGGATCTGCTTGCACGCCTGCAGTGGAACGAGGCGGCCATGCGCGCGGCGATCGAGCCGTCGATGTACGCCACCGATGTCGCCATCGAACAGGCGGCCGCAGGCGTGCCATTCCGCACCGCGTATCGCGCAGCGGCGGAAGCGGGCAGCGATACCGGCAGCGGCCGCACGCCGGAATCGAGCCTCGCCGCGCGCGTGTCGCCCGGCGGCGATGCGGCACCGGGCCTTGAAATATTGCAGCAACGCCTCAATGGTCTAAAGGATATGCATCGCGAATCGAATTGATTGCAATCACAGAAGGCGCATGACCACACCGAGGAAATTCAAGCAACAACCCGTCCCTCCCTGGAATCGAGCCGTGTTGAAAGTCGGCAGCAGTCTGCTGGCCGGCAACGACGGCGGCCTGAGTACGCAGTACGTGCTGGGCCTGGCGCAATTCATCTCTGCCTGTCATGCCGCCGGTCGCGAGATCGTGCTGGTCTCGTCGGGCGCGGTGGCTGCGGGCCGCATGCTTCTGGAAGGCCATTCCGACGAAGACACCAGCAGCGCCGCCAGGCAGGCCATGGCCGCGCTGGGGCAGACCCAGACCATCGCCCTGTGGCAACGCCTGTTCGACCGACCGCTGGCGCAGGTGCTGCTGACGCATGACGACATGCGCAACCGGCGTCGCTACCTCAACGCGCGCGCCACGCTGCAGGAACTGCTCAGCCACGGCGTGCTGCCGGTGGTCAACGAGAACGACACCGTTGCCGTCGACGAACTGACGCTCGGCGACAACGACAACCTCGCCGCCATCGTCGCGGCGCTGGTCGATGCCGATCTGCTGCTGATCGCTACCGACATCGACGGCCTGTACACCGGCAACCCGCGCACCGATCCGGACGCCGAACCGATCAACGAGGTCGACGAGATCACTTCCGAGATCATGCACATGGCGTCGGGCGCCGGCAGCAGTGTCGGCACCGGCGGCATGCGCACCAAGCTGGAAGCAGCGCAGAAGGCGTCCGCGGCGGGCATCGAGACCATCCTGTTCAACGGCCGCGATAGCGAAGTATCGCGCCTGTTGTCCCAGGACCTGTTGTGCGGAACGCGTCTTCGCAGCACCTCGTCGCGCCTGCAAGCGCGCAAGTACTGGTTGCGTCACACGCCATCCGTGCCCGGCTACATCCGCGTCGACGCCGGCGCCGCGCGCGCCCTGATCGAAGAGGGCGCTTCGCTGCTGCCCAAGGGCGTGCTGGAAGCCGGCGGCGAATTCCAGCGCGGCGACATGGTCGAGATCATCAACGACGACAATTCGCAATGCATCGCCCGCGGTATCACCCAGTACGGTGCCGCGGAAATCAACATGATCCACGGTTGTCACACCCGCGACATCGAGGAGCGCCTCGGCTACAGCTACGGCGATTCCATCGTGCACCGCGACGACCTGGCGACGACCGATCCCCTGGATGCCATGACGACAGGAGTTGAATTTTCATGACTGATTCCGTGCGCGAACTCGCGCTGAAGTGCAAGCAGGCCGCCGTGCAGGTGGCCGAGCTTTCCGAGAACGACAAGAACGCGCTGCTGCGCGCCATGGCCGACGAGCTGGAGGCGCAGGCCGAGACCGTCCTGGCCGCCAACGCCGAGGACATGAAGGCCGCACGCGAGAAGGGCATCGGCGAAGCCATGCTCGACCGTCTGGCGCTGGACGAGAAGCGTCTGGCCGGCGTCGCCGACGCGCTGCGCTTCGTCGCCAGCCTGCCGGATCCGGTCGGCGAGGTCACCGAAAGCCACACGTCCGACAAGGGCTTCGAGATCCAGCGCGTGCGCGTGCCGCTCGGCATTATCGGCATGATCTACGAGGCGCGTCCCAACGTCACCGCCGACGCCGCGGCGCTGTGCCTGAAGGCCGGTAACGGCGTCATCCTGCGCGGCGGCAAGGAAGCGGTGCGTTCCAATACCGCCATCGCCGCCTGCCTGCGCAAGGCGTTGCGCGACGCCGGTCTGGATGAGCACGCCGTGACGCTGATGGAGGACCTCAGCCGCGAAGCGATGATGGAGATGATGCAGCTCAACGACATCCTCGATCTGCTCATCCCGCGTGGCGGCGAGGGCCTGATCCGCTTCGTCAACGAGAATGCACGCGTGCCGGTCATCAAGCACTACAAGGGCGTGTGCCACCTCTACGTCGACGCCAGTGCCGACCTGGACAAGGCGCTCGATATCCTCGTCGACGGCAAGACCACGCGACCGGCCGCCTGCAATTCGCTGGAAAACCTTCTGGTCAGCAAGGACGTGGCCGAGACCTTCCTGCCGCGCGCCGTGGAGGCCCTGCGCAAGCGCGGCGTGGAGATCGTCGCCGACGAAGCCTCGCGCAAGATCGTCCCCGACTTGGCCGAGGCCACCGAAGAGGACTACGCCACCGAGTTCCTGGCGCTGAAGATCGCCGTGCGCGTGGTCGACGACGTCGACGCCGCCATCGCCCACATCCGCCAGTACGGCTCCGACCACACCGAAGTCATCGCCGCTGAAGACGAGAGCGTCGCCAACCGCTTCGTGCACGCACTGCGCGCCGCGGTGGTGATGATCAACGCCTCGTCGCGATTCTCCGACGGCGGCGAACTGGGTCTGGGCGCAGAAATCGGCATCTCCACCACGCGTCTGCACGCCTACGGCCCGATGGGGGCTGAAGCGCTGACCATCGAGCGCTTTGTGCTGCGCGGGCATGGTGAAGTGCGTCACGCCGAGAGCAAAGCGGCCTAGGGAAGGGAACAAGCGGCCTCGGTCGAATAAACGCCCACGCCGAGTGCGTGGGCGTTTTTGTTTGCGGCCTTTCGGTTATCGCGCGTGGACGTGTTACACCGGCAATCGTCATGCATAACTCATACATCCTCTATGTGCTGCATAAGCCGCAAGGCGACATGCTGGGGATGCGCGGAGATAGGCAGGCTGTTGATTCCGCGGTAACTTTGTCGCGTTGCTGGTGCTCGATACATTGGGCATACTCCTTGCAACGCGTCATGATGACGCCGAATAAGCGTTAGGCCGTATGAAAATCTCCGACCACATTAAACACTCTATCGATGCCTCGGATAGACAAGAGCTGGATCAATCCCTTCTTTCCGCATGCATTGCCGTTGACGGCACCGCAAAGAAGATGTACCCAGAAATTGCAGAGGTCGGAAAGCGATTTCGAAAGTTTATCAATGAGCACATCGACATTATCGAGCTCATGTACGGCGGAATTAACCTCAAAGAGACCCTATTTCCCTTCAAGGATGCAAAGGGGAAATTGGGCATCACGTTTGCCGATGTCGTGTACGAGAAATTTCGCTGCAATTTGGCTCATGGGAGCGAACTTCCAGGCGGGTATGCCGTTTCCGTTCAAGTTGCACCAGGCCGCCAAGTGTTCGCCATCGACATCGCAAACCAATCAATGACGCTGCCCCAAAGCGCGATCTACGCCCTCGGCATTGCTTGCGTATTGGCTCCAATCAATAGTGATCAAAAAATCGGGAGCTATCTCTACCACTACAACGACCCAATCAACGTCTACGTTGTTGATCGCTGGTGGGGTAAACTTGAATGCGCCAGGCAAATAATGGATTTCGATTTTCAACCACGAGTGAAAATGGATTTTTCAACTGTTTGGCCGGCATCTTGAATAGAAATTTGGCGCAATAGCTGGCTGTGTGGCCTAACAGTAAAACGGTGTCGGGGGCATTTTGTTAGGGACAATTTTTTATTCAACCCGACTGCCCTCTGGGCTTAAGGCAGGTGGCGCGTGGGGTCTGGCAATTCATCCAAGCGGACGTGCTGACACGCGTCGCATAACTCAAGCATGAGACTTCAGACACATGTCCTGCGTATTGCGAATCTCAGGTGCCAACCTTAATCTGGAAGCCTTGCTTCGAGCACTTCCCATCAAGCCTTATCGCTCCTGGAACAAAGGCGACCCTCGTACGCGGCGCAGCATCAAGAGCAGGATTCATGCTGACTCCGGGGCATGCTTTGACGTGAGCGGTGCCGGCTTCGACGAATTCCAAAGGCAACAGCAGGATGCCACGGCTTTCCTTGTCGAGAATTGCGTGATTTTGCAAGAAATTTCGGTATTCCCAGGTGTTGAATATTCACGGCTCGACTTTGCTATTGATTCAGGGCCGTATCCAGTCCATTCCGATGTGCTTTCCCTGCAATTCCTACGCGCAGCTGCAGCTGCATGTGTTTCAGTTGAGTTGTCGCACTACCCCTCCACCGCGAACGAAGACTAGTCACTCATTCAAGCGATCGCCTGCTGGCTACGGCCGGCGGCCGGCGTCTTAACTCAAGTATCTGTGTAAAAACAGTGTCGGGGACAATTTCTTGGATGCTCACCCGCTACTCGGGATCGCTGCGGCTACCTCGGGCGTTAGGCTCCAGGTGATCTTTTTATCGGAGAAGGAATGAATAGGAGAAAAAGGCTGACCTTCTGGGGCGCAGACGAGAACGATGACAGCCTTCCTCGCAGCGTCATGGACGGCCGCAAAACCGTCACGGCCGACACAGTTGCTGACTACTACACGCCATATGGAGAATATGGCGATGGCAGCTATGAGCCAGGCGACATCATTGAAGTCTATGACTTGAAGCAGAGGCTTCGCTGCATCATCAAGGCAACCAAAGTCTATACGATAGAGTTCGGCAACATTCCGGAGGAAGTCTGGCGCGGCGAAACGTTTTCCAGCGCGGACGAGTTCCGGGAGTGCCATATTCGTTGCCTACCGCATTTGCACCTGCATGACCGCTTCGAGTTCGTGACACTGCATTTCGAATTGGTTGAAATCATTGCGCGGGAAATTCCGTAATGGGCCGAACAACCTTCAAGGCGGACGCCTTCGGGGCCGCTTAACTCCAGCGTTGGGTCTCAGGAGAAGGCCATGTTGCAACATGAGAAGATCAACTACGTTGAGTATCCGTCCCGAGATCTCGAAGAGACGAAGCGCTTCTTTGGGCAGACATTCGGTTGGGCATTTGAGGATTATGGTCCCGATTACGCTGCATTCTCTGATCAGGGATTGGATGGCGGCTTCTTCCGGTCCGATTTGGCAGCCCGCACTGAAACCGGAAGCGCTCTCATCGTTCTCTACAGTGATGACCTTGAAGGCACGCTCCGCAAGGTCGAGGCTGCTGGTGGCAAAGTGATCAAGCCAATCTTTTCTTTCCCGGGTGGACGCAGGTTCCATTTCATCGAGCCAGGCGGAAATGAGTTGGCTGTATGGTCGGAGTCCGAGGCCTGACCATGCGGCCACGTAGACATGCTGGCGTGCTCCGCCTGATTTAACCGTCACTCGTTCATGCTAAATAACGGTCCCAGATGCCCTTTCAAGCGGCGATCTTGGCCTTCGGCTCGGGTCAGCGATTGATCTGATTCTGCAGATGTTCGGGATAACGCGCGCCGTGCACGGTGATGCGGTCGAGGGACTGTTGGATGCGGTCGAGGTCAGCATCCGTGAGTTCGATGTCGGCGGCGGCGAGGTTTTCCTCCAGGCGGTGCAGCTTGGTGGTGCCGGGGATCGGCACGATCCATGGTTTCTGTGCCAGTAGCCAGGCGAGGGCGATCTGCGCGGGCGTGGCGCGCTGGGCGTCGGCGATGGCGGTCAGGGCGTCGATCAGGCCCTGGTTGGCCTTGCGGGCGTCTTCGCTGAAGCGCGGCAGGTTCCGGCGGAAGTCGTTCTTCGCAAACTCGGTGTGCGCATCGATGGCGCCGGTGAGGAAGCCGCGGCCGAGCGGGCTGAAGGGGACGAAGCCGATGCCCAGCTCTTCCAGTGTCGGCAGGATGTCGCGTTCGGGTTCGCGCCACCACAGGGAATATTCGCTCTGCACGGCGGCGACCGGCTGCACGGCATGGGCGCGGCGGATGATGTCCGCGCCGGCTTCGGACAGGCCGAAGTGTTTGACCTTGCCCTCGGCGATCAGCTCGCGCACGGTGCCGGCGACGTCTTCGATGGGCACATTCGGATCGACGCGGTGCTGATAGAAGAGGTCGATATGGTCGGTCTTCAGCCGTTGCAGCGACGCATCGGCCACGGCGCGGATGTGCTCGGGTCGGCTGTTCAGGCCACCTTCGCCGCCGATCACGAAACCGAACTTGGTGGCGATCGTCACCTGGTCGCGCACGGGCGCCAGCGCCTGACCGACCAGTTCTTCGTTGGTGTAGGGGCCGTAGACCTCGGCGGTGTCGAAGAAGGTCACGCCGCGATCGACGGCCGCGCGCAGCAGGTCGATGCCGACCCGGGTTTCCACGGGTTGGCCGTAGGCGTGGGTCAGGCCCATGCAGCCCAGGCCAAGGGTCGAGACCTGCAATCCAGAGCGGCCGAGTTCACGGGTTTTCATGGGGACTCCTTGATTCATGGGGGCAGGGCGCGTGCGGCCGTGAGCGAGGACGGCCTCCTGCTTTATGGTTGCGCGAATATGTTTTTGCAACCGGCGCTCGCATGCGCCGGGCATGCGGGTGGGATGGTGGAGCACGGTCGGTTTGTGGAACCGCCCGACGATCTGGAAGGATGGCGGTTTCGCGGCAATGGGATGATCGAAGGATGCGCGTGCGCTACATCGTGTTCATGGGCGTTTCGGGGAGCGGCAAGTCGACCGTGGCCCGGCGCGTGGCGACGGCGCTGGGCTGGCCGTTCGTCGAAGGCGACGATCTGCACCCGACGGCCAATGTGGCGAAGATGCGCCGGGGCGAGGCGTTGGACGATGCCGACCGCCAACCGTGGCTGGACGCCGTTGCGGAGACCCTCCGTGCATGGCGCGCGGAAGGGCAACCCGGGGTGATGTCGTGCTCGGCGCTGCGGCGCGTGTATCGCGACCGCATCGTGGACGGTCGGGACGATGTGCTGTTCGCCTATCTGCACGGCACGCGGGCGCGGCTGGCGCAGCGACTCGCGGATCGTCGCGGCCACTTCATGTCCGCCGATTTGCTGGACAGCCAGCTGGCGACGCTGGAAGTGCCGATGTCTCCGCCCGAGCGTGTGGTGCGCCTGGACATCGAGCGTGATGCGGAGGCGCTGGTGCACGCGGTGGTTGGTGTCGTGTCCGAGTCTGCCGTAGATTGACGATCTTCCATCATCATTCCGCGCGAGGTAGTCCTGCGATGCGCGCATGGGCGGCTCTGATCGTATTTCTCCTGCTGGTGACGCTGACGGCGGCCTCCGGGTCGTTCTTCCAGCCCGGCGACTGGTACGCGCACCTGCAGAAGCCGGCGTTCACACCGCCGAATCTGGCGTTTCCGATTGCCTGGACGCTGCTGTATCTGAGCATGGCCATCGCCGCGTGGCGCGCCTGGCTGCGGCGTGGCTTCGACGGCGCGCAGGTGCTGTGGCTGGTGCAGCTGGCGCTCAATGCGCTGTGGTCGTACGTGGTCTTCGGTCGGCACCTGCTGGCGGCAGGCGCGGTCGAGATCGCGGTGCTGTGGCTGGTGATCCTGGCGACCACGGTGGCCTTCTTCCGGCGGGACCGCGTGGCGGGCTGGCTGATGATTCCCTATCTGGCCTGGGTTGCTTTCGCCTTCGCACTGAACGTCGCGCTGTGGCGGTTGAATCTTCCCGGTTGAGAACGACGGTTCCGGCGGCAGCGGAAGCATCCATCCGTGCGGGCGAAAGGCTTGCCGGATGTTCGACGCGCTGTGCGCCGATAAAAAACGGCCCGGCATGCTTGCGCGATGCCGGGCCGGATTCGGTGACGCGGACGGCGGGTCAGTAGCCGGCCGCGAGTCCTGCGGGGCGGCGGCGGTCGTTGGCGCCTTCCAGCAGTCCAGTCTTCGGATTGCGCAGGATCGCCTCGTCCGCGCCCCAGGAGCGGATCTCGTGGAACTTGTGGCCCATGGCTTCCAGCGCGCTCTGCGTGGCCGCGCTGAGCAGGCCCGGTTCGACCATGGTCATGTCCGGCAGCCACTGCATGTGCAGGCGCGGCGCATCGACGGCCTGCTGCATGTTCATGCCGAAGTCGATCACATTGACGATGCTCTCCATGGTGGTGGAGATGATGGTCGAGCCGCCGGGGCTGCCGGTGACCATGAACAGCTTGCCGTGCGGGTCGAGCACCAGACTCGGCGACATCGAGCTGAGCGGACGCTTGCCCGGCTCGATCTGGTTGATCTTGCCCTGCACCAGACCGAAGGTGTTGGGCACGCCCGGCTTGGACGTGAAGTCGTCCATCTCGTTGTTGAGGAAGAAGCCGGTGTCGCCCGCCATCTGGCTGATGCCGAACAGGTAGTTCAGCGTGTAGGTGACGCTGACCGCGTTGCCCTGCGCATCGACCACGGAATAGTGCGTGGTGTGCATGCCTTCGGCTGGGCCGAGGCTGCCATGGATCTCGCTCGACGGCGTGGCCTTGTCGGCCTGGATGGTGCTACGCATCGTGGCGATGTGCTTGGGGTTGAGCAGCTTGTCGATCGGGTTGTGCACGAAGGCCGGGTCGCCGAGGTAGGTGTTGCGGTCGGCGAAGGCGCGGCGCTCGGCCTCGATGATGTAGTGCGTGGCCTTCACCGAGCCGTAGCCCCACTTGTGCAGCGGATAGGGTTTGAGGATCTCCAGGATCTGGCAGATGGTCACGCCGCCGGAACTCGGCGGGGCGGCCGAGACCACGGTGTAGCCGCGGTAGCCGCAGGTGACCGGCTTGTCCCACTTCACGGAGTAGTCGGCCAGGTCCTTCATCGTGATGAGGCCGCCATTGGCCTTGTTGGCCGCCGCCAGCTTGCGCGCGATGGAACCGTGGTAGAACGCCTTGGTGCCGTGGTCGCGGATCAGCTCCAGCGTGTGCGCCAGTTGCGGTTGCTTGAGGCGGTCGCCGACCTGCCAGGGCTTGCCGTCGTGGAGGAAGATCGCCGCCACGTTCGGCCACTTCGCGAACAGCTTGGTGTGCGTGGCCATGATGTTGATGTCGCCCTGCTTCAGGACGTAGCCCTTGCGCGCCAGCGCGATGGCGGGGTCGATGACCTGTTTCAGCGACATCGTGCCGTACTTCTTCAGTGCGCTGTCCAGGCCCATCACGGTGCCGGGCACGCCGACGCCGAGGTAGGTCCTGGTGCTGCGGCCCTTGACCACGTTGCCGTCCTTGTCCTGGTACATGTCCGTGGTTGCCGCCAACGGCGCCTTCTCGCGGAAATCCAGGAACAGGTTCTTGCCGTTCTTCAGGTGCACGACCATGAAGCCGCCGCCGCCGATGTTGCCGCAGCACGGATGCACCACGGCCAGCGCGTAGCCAACGGCCACGGCGGCGTCGACCGCGTTGCCGCCCTTCTTGAGGATCTTCAGGCCGACCTGGGTCGCCAGGTGCTGCGCCGAGACCACCATGGCGTGCTTGGCGCGCACGGGCTGCGCCTGGGCCAGCGCTTGACGCGTGGTGGGCGGCGCGGAGACGTCCAGCGCCGTGTCGGGAATGTTCGTGTTCTGCGGCGGTTTCGCCAGTGCCAGCGGGGCGGCGAGGAACAGGAAGAGGGGTACGAATACGAGTCGCAATCTAGGCATGATTCGGGTTGTCTTCGCGGGGACGATCCCCCGACATTCCGACATCCAGAGCGATTTCGCAAGTTTTCAAGCTCGGCCGCGCCGCATTCAAACCTCTGTTTGAGGAGGGCTTCGCGTTTCAGCGCTGCGCGGCCCACGCCGCGACGGCCTTGGCGAAACCGAGGCAATCCTGGAAGCGGTTGTACAGCGGCACCGGGGAAATGCGGATCACATCCGGCTCGCGCCAGTCGCCGATGATGCCGTGTTCGGTGAGATGCTCGAACAGCGCGCGGCCCTGGTCGCGTCCGCCGAGCACGCGGATCGACAATTGTGCGCCGCGGCGTTCGGATTCGCGCGGCGTGACCACCTCCAGCACTTCCGGAAGCTGCGTGTCGACCAGCCATTCCAGGTAGCCGGTCAGACGCTCGGACTTCTCGCGCAGGCGAGTCATGCCGGCCTCGTGGAACAGCTGCAGCGAGATGCGCAGCGGCACCAGCGCCAGGATCGGCGGGTTGGACAGCTGCCAGCCTTCCGCGCCCGGCGTCGGGTCGAAGTGCGGTCCCATCTGGAACCGCGTGTCCTTGTTGTGGCCCCACCAGCCGGCGAAGCGCGGCCGCGCGGTCCGGGCATGGCGTGCGTGGACGAATGCGCCGCCGACCGCGCCCGGGCCGCCGTTGAGGTATTTGTAGTGGCACCACACGGCGAAATCTGCGCCGCTGTCGTGCAGCGCCAGCGACAGGTTGCCCACCGCATGCGCCAGATCGAAGCCGACCACACAGCCGCGCGCGTGGCCCATCTCCGTGATCGCGGCCAGATCGAAGGCCTGACCCGTGCGGTACTGGATGCCGGGCATCAGCACCAGCGCGGTGCTGTCGCCGTGCTCGGCCAGCGCGCGTTCGATGGCCGCCATCGAGATCGTGCCGTTTTCCTCGTCGGCGGCCAGTTCGATCAGCGATTCGGCCGGATCGAAACCGTGGAAGCGGATCTGCGATTCCACCGCGTAGCGGTCGCTCGGGAACGCGCCTTCCTCGATCAGGATCTTGTGACGCTCGCGCGTCGGCGTGTAGAAGCTGACCATCAGCAGATGGAGATTCACGCTCAGCGTGTTCATCGCCACCACTTCGGACATGTCCGCGCCGACCAGCTCGGCCAGATCCTCGCGCACGAACTCGTGGTAGTTCATCCACGGCAGGCGGCCCTTGAAGTGGCCTTCGACGCCCAGTTCGCCCCAGTAGTCGAGTTCGGCGTTGACGGCTTCGCGCACGGCGCGCGGCTGCAGGCCCAGCGAATTGCCGCAGAAGTACAGCGTGTCGCCGTCGGCGTGCGGCGGAATCAGGAAACGGTCGCGGAACTCGCGCAGCGGATCGTCGCGGTCGGCCGTTTCGGCCCAGGCGAGGGTGGCTTCGTAGGGTGCAGTCATGAATCGTCCGTTTCGTGGGCGTGAAGATCGAGCGCGCGGGTCAGGCCTTCGCCTTGGGTTCGAAGCGGGCCTTGGGCAGGTCCAGCCATTCCAGCGCGGTGCCGTGCATCAGACGCGCATTGGCCGATTCGTCCAGCTCCAGCGCCTCGATGCCCGATCCCGGTTCCTGTTCGCCTAGCGGGAACGGGTAGTCCGTGCCCAGCATCACGCGGTCGTGGCCGACCACGTCCAGCAGATAGGCGAGTGCCTGCGGATCGTGCACGCAGGAGTCGAAGTACAGACGCGCCAGGTACTCGCGCGGATTGCGCGCGTTGTTCTTGGCCACCAGATCCGGACGCATCTTGAAACCGTGCTCGATGCGGCCGATGGTGAACGGGAAGCTGCCGCCGCCGTGCGCGAACATCACGCGCAGCTTCGGCAGGCGTTCCAGCACACCGCCGAAGATCAGGCTGCAGGCGGCGCGGGACTGTTCGGCGGGCATGCCCACCAGCCACGGCAGCCAGTAGTCGGGCATGGTGTCGCGGCCCATCATGTCCCACGGGTGGATCATGATCGCCGCGCCGAGGTCGGCGGCGGCCTCGAAGAACGGGAACAGTTCCGGCGCGTCCAGGTTCCACTGGTTGCAGTGCGAGCCGATCTGCACGCCAGCCAGGCCCAGTTGCTCGACGCAGCGCTCCATCTCCTGGATCGCCAGCGTCGGCGACTGCAGCGGCACGGTGCCGATGCCGACGATGTGCCGGGAATGTTCGCGGCTCAGGCCGGCAGCGTGGTCGTTGAGGAATCGGTGCAGTTCCAGCGCCTGATTGCCGCGCGCCCAGTAGGAGAACAGCACGGGCACGGTCGAGATCACCTGCACGTCGACGCCGTGCGCGGCGTAGTCGGCGATGCGCGTATCGACGTCGAAAGCCGAATCCCACACCTGGCGGAAGAACTTGCCCTCGCGGTAGATGCGATGGCGGCCGGCGCTGTGGGTCATCACCGGGAAGCGCGGCTCGCCGTACTTTTCCGCAAGATTCGGCCAGTCACGCGGCAGGATGTGGGCGTGGGTGTCGATTTTCAGCATGGGCGGCAGTGTAGAGGCTGGCGCGCCGCGCTGCACGTGATCGCTCAATCCGGCGTGGTGGAGCGCATGTCGCGGTCGAGCACGTGATGCAGGGTGTCGACGTTGTCGGCCAGTCGGTCGCTCAGCGCGATCAGGCTCGGCGTGATCGCGCCGGTGTGCGCAGCGAGTCGAGCAGTCAGCGCCTGTTGGCGCGCGCGCAGGTCCGGGGACGGTACGTCGCGTTGCGTGTCGCAGGCTTCGGACAGTGTGCGGACCGTGGCCGCGACATGGGTCAGGTAGTCGTCCAGCACGTCGCGCGCCGGGAGCGTTTCGCCGTCGTGTAGCACGGCTTCGAGGGTCATCGCGGTGCGCACCAGTCGGTTGCCGTTGGCGAACAGCGATTCGCCGCCCTGGCGCAGAGCGGGCGGTGCGCCGGGTTCGGCGCGCAGGCGTTCCAGCGAGGCCTGGGCATTGCTGCGCGCCAGTCGGGCGGCGGCGCGGGTGTCGTCGCGCTGGCGTCGCGTGCCGTGCTCGGTCAACGCTTCCAGGTAGTCGGCGTAGGTGTGCAGCATGTCGGCCAATGCCGCGCGCGTGCGGCCGCGCTCCCAGGTCGGCCAGACCAGATAGGCAGTCAGGGCGAGGCCACAGCCGAGCGCGGTGTTCAGCAGGCGGTCGAGCACGGCGGCGTCGGGGCTGCTGCCTTCGAACGAGAGCAGGATCACCACCGCGCCGGTCAGCGCGGCGACGGCCAGGCCGTAGTGTGCGGTGGCCAGATAGCGGAACGCGAAAACCAGGATACCGAGCAGTAGCACGTGCGCCCACACGGCGTCGGGCACGGCCATCAGCAGCAGACTGGTCAGCACCAGTCCGAGCACGGTGCCGACGATGCGCAGCAGGCCGAAGCTGAAGGTGGCGGCGAAATCGGGTCGCAGCACGATGGCCGCGGTCATCGGCAGCCAGTAGCCGCGGGGCAGGCCGAGCGTGCGTTCCAGCCATTGCGCCAGAACCAGGCAGACGGCGCAGCGCAGCGCGTGGCGGAAGGCGGCCGAATGCAGCGTGAGGTTGGCGCGCAGCGTGGCCCAGGGCGAGACGCCGCGCAGCGCGCGCGGCAGGTGTGCCTCGCTGCGCAGGGCGCGGATCTCGCCGCGGCTGCCGGCCCAGCGGGCATTGCGCGCGGCGGCGGTCAGCTGTCCATGCAGGGCGCGCAAACGTGGCGCCAGGACCGAGGATGCATTCAGCGCATCAAGACGTTGGCGAAGACGTTCGGCGTGCTGCTCGGCCGCAGTGGGTTCGCGGCCGTGTTCCAGCGCCTCGGCGAGTTGCGAAAGCGTATCGCCGATGGCCACGGGCAGCGCGCCGTCGACGGTCGTCTCGGTGCGGCGAAGCTGGTCGATGGCCAGCAGCTCCAGACGTATGCGCTCGGCCAGCTCGGTCAGCACGCGCAGGGCTTCGACGGCGCGGCCGCGCACCGGGTGGCGGCCGAGCAGCATCTGCTGCAGGCGGTTGATGGCGTCGCTGAGCGCTGGAGCCTCTTCCTCGCTTTCGCGCCGCGTGGCGAGTTGCGCCAGGTCGCGGAAGATCGACGCCAGTGCCTGGCGCTCGGGGCGGTAGCGTTGCAGCGGCCACGCCGCCACCGAGACGACCGCCAGCAGCAGGCCGCCTGCAGCGATCAGCACGCTGGCCGGCCAGGCCTGCGACCACGGCATCGGCGAGGCGGCGGCGATGACCAGCAGGATCATGCTGATCATGCCCACCCGCGCCATGTCGGCGCCGAACACCACCAGCAGTCCGCCGAGGAAGCCGCTCGCGGCGACGGCCGCCAGCAGCCATGGCAGGTGCGCGCCCAGCAGGAAGCCGGCCAGCGCGGCGACGCCGGCGGCCAAGGCTGCCAGCACGATGCGCGTCAGACGCTGCCGATACGGACCGGGCTGATCGGAGAAGATGACGTTGAACGCGCCCGCGCCCAGTCCCAGGCCGACGGCTTCGTGTCCAGTCGCCACGCCGATGGCCAGCGGGCCGGCCACGAGCAGCGCCGCGCGCAGGGCGATCCGCGGCGGGACATCAGGGCGTTTGAAGTGCGTCAGCGTGTGCAGCAGGCTGGCGCGTAGCGAATAGGTGGGAGACATGCGGCGCAGGCGATGGCGTCGAAGTCCGCATTGTGCGTCATGCGCACGATCGCGGGCGAGAACACTGCGCGGCGCGGACGCCGTGCAGTGCGGTTTTGTTCATGCTCGCCGGGTGGCTGTCTCAGGCGCGACCGGCGAATTCGCCGGTCACGGTGTTGACGCTGACGCGCTCGCCGATCGTGATGTACTCGGGCACCTGGATCTCCAGGCCGGTTTCCAGCGTGGCCGGCTTGGCGCGCTTGGTGGCGCTGGCGCCCTTCAGCTCCGGCGCGGTGTCGGCGACGGTCAGCGTCACCGTCGCCGGTACCTGCAGGCCGACCGGCGCATCGTCGATCAGCTGCACGTAGCAGTCCTCCAGGCCGTCGACGATGTAGCCGGCGTTGTCGCCCACCAGCTCTGGCGGCAGCAGGTACTGGGTGTAGTCCTCCTGATCCATGAACACGAAGGCGTCGCCTTCCTTGTAGGAATAGCTGGCCTGGCGGCGCAGCAGCTCGACTTCCTTCAGGTCGTCGTCCGCGCGCAGGCTGAGATCGAATTTCTGCGCACCCGGGATCGCGTACATGGTGAAGCGGAAGGTGACGTTGCCGCCACGCGCGGTGGGCGCGCTGCGCTCGATGTCGCGCACCTGGTAGACGGTGCCGTTGTGTTCGACGACGTTGCCGCGCTTGATGTCGGAGGCTTTCATGGCTCGAGAAGTGAGTAGTGAGAACGAAAGGTGGGAAGGCCGGGGCGAGCGGACGGAGGCATCGGTCCAGAAAAGACGTTGCGTTCCGCGTGGCTCGCCCCTGGCTCCGATGGCTTATTTGGGCTGCAGCCGCACGCCGCCGTCGAGACGGATGGTCTCGCCGTTGATGTAGCGATTGACCAGGATGAATGCGGCCAGTTCGGCGTACTCCTCGGGCTTGCCCAGGCGTGACGGGAACGGGATCGACGCCGATAGCGATTCCTGCACGGCTTCGGGCATGCCGTCGACCATCGGGGTCCAGAAGATGCCCGGGGCGATGGTCGCCACGCGGATGCCGAAACGCGACAGCTCGCGCGCCATCGGCAGGGTCATGCCGACCACGCCGCCCTTCGAGGCGGAATAGGCGGCCTGGCCGATCTGGCCCTCGTACGCGGCGACCGACGCAGTGTTGACGATCACGCCGCGCTCGCCGTCTTCGCCGGCTTCGTTGTGCTGCATCAGGTTGGCGGCGGCCTTGGCGACATTGAAGCTGCCGACCAGGTTCACCATCACCGTGGTGGAGAAGTTGTTCAGCGGCATCGGCGCTTCACGTCCGAGGACGCGGCCCGCACCGAGGATGCCGGCGCAGTTGATGACGGCGTTGAGGCCGCCCATGGCTTCCTTGGCGGCTTCCAGGTTGGCGACCACGCCGTCCTCGGAGGTCACGTCGGTCCGGTAGAAGGTCGCGGCATCGCCGAGGTCGGCGGCGGCCTGCTGTCCCTTCTCCTCGTTGACGTCGAACAGCGCGACCTTGCCACCGTGGGCGACCAGATGGCGCGCGACGGCGTTGCCGAGTCCGGAGGCGCCGCCGGTGATGACGGCCTTGATTTCATTGAGCTGCATGACCTTGGGTTCCTGTCTTGGCAAACGTCCATGGTAACCGACGGCGCTGGCATGGATGTAGATTCGCGCGTTCCGTGCAGGGGTCCGTCCTTGCGCGATGTGTTTTCTGAACGTATTCTGGCTGAATAAATTGTGTGATGCAGTTCACACATTGGCTCGGGGTGAGTCGATTCCGCGCACGGCGGATCCGGCAAGGGGAAAGGGGAAAGCATGAAGCAGGTGCTCGTTTACGAGCGGCCGGTTCCGATCCATCGGGACCGTCACAGGACCATGCGCATACGTCCCGTTCCCGGTGGTTACGCTTTCGCGCGAAACGTCAATTCGGTGCCGCTGGTCGGTTCGGAGTTCGCGGCGGCGGCCTGCCATTTTCCGATCGTCTTCGCGGGCGGTTCGCCGGAGCAGATGATGCCGGCGGCGCTGCTGGGTCTGTCGCAGGACGAGAATCTCTTTGTCGATGCCGAAGGGCGCTGGGCGGAAGACGTCTACGTGCCGGCGTTCCTGCGCCGGTATCCCTTCGTGGTGGCCGAGAACGGCGAGGGCGAGGATTTCACCGTCTGCGTCGACGAGGCCGTGATCGACGAAGCGGACGATGCGATGCCGCTGTTCGATGCCGACGGCAACGATTCGGAGATGCTGCAGCACGCGATCGCGTTTCTCGGCGAATACCAGAAAGACGTGCGCCGGACGCGCGAGTTCATGGAGCTGTTCGCGCATCACAAGCTTCTCGTCGAGAAGGTGATCCGTCTGGAGCGTCCCGGTAACGAACCGGCTACGCTCAGCGGCTTCAGCGTCATCGACGAAATGCGGCTGAACACCTTGGGCGCGAAGACGCTGCAGAAACTGGCCAGGTCCGGCGCGCTCGGGCTGGCCTACGTGCACCTGATGTCGCTGAGCAACGTGCAGCGGCTGTCGGCGCGCATGGACAGGAAACACCAGGGAGCGCACGGGCTGCACTGAAGCCCTTGCGCAATTGTGGAATTCGAGTCATCGGCGCGCGTGCGCCATCACGGCCTTTGTGCCGTTTTCAGTTATCAGGGGAACAACATGCGTACCAATGTGCCGTCCCATCCGGGCCAGGGATCGACGACGACTCATGATCGGAAGCGCACGCAGCCGCTTGCATTGAAATCCCTGGTGGCGGCGATGTCCGCCGTGCTCGGCGTGACCCACGCCGCCGGTGCGATGGCAGCCAGCAACATCAACAAGGACGGGCGCACCCAGACTACCGTCACCACCACGCCGGCGAGTGGACACAACACCTACGACATCGTCACCAGCACGCTCAACGCCGGCGGCAACACCGGCTTCAACTCGTTCCACGATTTCCAGCTGGACAGCGGCGACACGGTCAACATGCACGTGCCAACCGGGGCGAAGAACCTGGTCAACCTGGTCTGGGACAGCCAGACCGTCATCAACGGCACCCTGAACAGCTATATCGGCAACAGCAGCAAGGTCGGCGGCAACGTCTTCTTCGCCGATCCGCACGGCATCGTGGTCGGCAACGGCGCGACGCTGAATGTCGGCGCGCTGTCGCTGAGCGCGCCGACCGCCGACTTCATGAGCACGCTGCTGGATTCGAGCAACAACGTCGATCCGGACGCGACCGCCGTGAATCTGCTGCTGACCGGACAGGAGCCCGAGGCGGCGGCCGGCAGCGGCTGCATGATCTGCATCCGCGGCACCATCAATGCGCAGAGCGCCGTGCGTGTGCGGGCGACCGCCATCGACGTCAGCGGCACGATCTACGTGCAGGGCGACGCCAAGGACACGCTGTCCACGGCGGTCAACGTCGAAGGGCAGACCGATCCGCAGATCGTGTCCGACGGCAACACCATCCGCCTGATCGCCGACGCCAGCGAAGAAGCCGGGTTCGGCGATGCCGACGCCAAGGCTTCGGTCAACGTCAGTGGCACGCTGACGACCGACAGCACCACCACCGCGCCGGCGTCCGGCAGCGATGCAGCGGGCAGCTGGGGACTGATCCAGGCGACGGCCCACGCCGAAGCCACGGCCGAGTACAAGACGCCGACCAGCTCGGCGGACACCGTGACCCTGGCCACCGGACAGGTCGGCGATCTGTTCAAGGACCAGGAATCGCTGGTCAAGAACGGTTTTGCCGCGGCCGCGCAGGACGCGAATCTGGCGGCTTCCGACAAGCTGGGGCAGGTTGCCTACGTGCGCGCTTCGGCGGAGGCCACCGTCGATGTCACCGGCAGCATCCTGGCGGCGGGCGATGTCGATCTGGCGTCGTCGACGGCGGCGAAGGCGGCCACCGAGGCGACGTCCGAAGCCGGATCCAATGCCGCGCCGGTGATGGTCGGTGCCATGTACGGCGCGATCTACAGCAAGGCGGAGACAAACGTCGGCAGTGCGGCGGTGGTGCATGCGGGCGGTGCGCTGTCGCTGAATTCGGACACCGAGAACGAACTCGAGGTCTCGGCCGAGACCGTCGCCGGCGATCAGGCGCTGGCGACCACCGTGGCGTGGTCGCAGGCGGCCGTGGAGTCGGCCAGCACGCTCGACGGCGACATCCAGGCGCAGTCGATCCAGGTGCTTGCGCACAACAGCAACAGTTTCTCGACCGAGGCCAAGGCCTCGACCAACCCGACCACCGGGTCGGTCGGCGCCGCTGGCGCCGTCAGCCTGCAGACCGTCAGCGCGAACGCGAAGCTGGACAGCAGTCCGACGCTGGTTTCGGGAGGCAGCGGCGACGTGGTGATCGCTGCCGGCAGCGACACCAGCAAGAACGCGACCTCGGCCAGCACCGACACCGAGGCCGAGAGCACTGCGGACACCCAGGACAAGACCGCCGAGACCAACGCCGATCTCGGCAGCACGCTGGCCAACAAGAGCAACGGCGGTCTCAATGCCGACGGCAGTTCGGCCACCGACGCGCTGCCGTTCCACCTCGGTGCGGCCGTGGCCTACACCGACAGCAGCAACACGGCGAACGCGAGCATCGGCGACGGCGTGAAGATCGACACCGAAGGCAGCGTCACGGTG
This sequence comes from Oleiagrimonas citrea, assembly GCF_012395255.1. Classification (GTDB taxonomy): domain Bacteria; phylum Pseudomonadota; class Gammaproteobacteria; order Xanthomonadales; family Rhodanobacteraceae; genus Oleiagrimonas; species Oleiagrimonas citrea. Next base: position 390,962 of record NZ_JAAZQD010000001.1, on the reverse strand, counting down.
TATTCGAATCTCACCGATGCCGGCATCCACAGCGGCGCGTCCAGTGCGGCCGTGTCGAAGGCCGACGAGGGCGACACGGACAGCTCCGGCAACCCGGTTTCGGTCGATGTCGCCGCTGCCGTGGCCTATGCCCACTACAGCCACGACGCCTCGGCGACGATCGGCAAGAACGCCGACATCACCGCCGAGAACATCGGCGTCGGTTCCAACGTCAACATCCCGTTCGACTGGTACTTCGGCAACGCCGACAACGTCGATGCGATCAAGAACATGTTCGGCAGCCTCGACCAGTTCGTCGACGGTGCCACCGCGCTCAAGGACCTTGCCGGCAGCACGCCGGAGGACATCACCAACGGCGTCAGCGGCTACGCCAGCGCCAGCGCGGGTGGCGACACGCCAATCGCCGTAGGCGGCTCGGTCAACTACTTCGCGATGACCAACCGCAACACCGCCTGGGTCGGCGACGGCGCCACGCTGCACGCGACCTCGGCCGCCGCGGCGACGCCGGGTCAGGACAGCTGGGAATCGGAGGTCGAATGGCTGTCCTCGCCGGTCGAGTGGGAGCATTCGATCGACGTGCAGGCCGACACTTCGGTCACGTTGTTCAACCTGGTCGGCGACATCACGCCGTGGAAGCAGAGCACCAAGGGCGACAAGGCCGCCATCGGCGGCGCGTTCAACTACACCGGCTACAAGAACACCACCGTCGCCGGCGTCGGCGGCGACGCCAGCCTGACCAGCGACCATAACGACGTCGCGGTCAACGCCACCAGCACCGACCGCATGATCGCGCTCAGCCCGATCTCCGGAAAGGGCGGCACGCTGGCCATGCAGGGTACGGTCGCGATCACCGACGTCGACGACACCACGCACGCGACCCTCAGCGCTGGCAGCGACGTCGATGCGCGCGCGCTGGACGTGGTCGCCAGCAATCCGGTGATGATCTGGTCGCTGTCCGGCGCGCTGGCGATGTCCAGCGAGGCCAGCATCGGCATCAGCGTGGGCATCAACCAGACCACCACCGACACCGTGGCGAAGATCGGCGACAACCGCGCCGACGACCCCGCCGTGGCCGGCGGCGCGATGGTGCCCAGCGAGAGCGGCGGCACCATCGCGGTCGATGCGCTGAACGTCAACGCGGTCAGCAGCGGCCAGTCGGGTGCATTGTCGCTGGCCGGCTCCAAGGGCGGTTCGAACGGCAGCTCCAGCAGCGGTTCCGGCAGTTCCGGCGATACCGGCGAGGGCGAGAGCAGCGGTGGCGAAGGTTCCGGCGAAGCCCTGACCTCGCTGATCGAGAACATCAAGACGGTCAACGAGAACTTCCAGACCGGGCTGGCCGCCGTGGACGGCATCTCCAGCCTCGCCGGCGGCAGCGACGACGGCGGCGGCGATTCCATGCTGGACAAGGCCGGTGAGGTCATGGAGCAGGTCTCCAGCGCCTCGGAGTCGGTGGGCAGCGCGGCGGAGAGCCTCAACAAGCTCAAGGACAAGGCGTCCGGCATCGGCAAGGGCAAGGGCGGCAGCGAAGAGGGCACGTCCAAGTCGAAGGGCGGCAAGTTCGGTATCGGTGTGTCCGGCTCGGCCAGCGTCAACATCGCCAACCTCGGCGCCAAGGCCGAGATCGACGGTGTCACCCTCGACAACGGCAGCACGGGTACCGACGTCACGGTACAGGCGCTCGACCAGTCCTCGCTGATCAGCGGTTCCGGCGCGGCGGCGCTGAGCCAGAGCAAGAGCGGTTTCGCCGGCGCCATCGCCGGTGCGGTGGCGTACTCCAGCGTCGCCAACACCACCACCGCGGTCATCGCCGACAGCACGCTGAACCACATCAACCACGCCGTGGTGCGTGCGCTCGACGGCAGTTTGCAGGTCGATGTCGCCCTGGGCGTCGCGACCAACACCAGCAACACCACCTCGACCACCATCGCCGGCTCGGTCTCGATCGGCAAGTCGGCCAACACCACGCACGCCGGCATCGAGGGCGGCAGCACGCTCACCGCCGGCGGCGCGGCGGACAGCAGCGTCGAGGTCACGGCCTACGACCACTCGCGTATCGGCGTGGGCGGCGGCAGTCTGTATTTCAACAAGAGCGGTGCGACCAGCGGCAACGTCGGCGTCGGCTTCACCTATGCCGACATCGGCAATACCACCAGCGCCGATCTTTCCGGTCACACCGGTGCAGCTACCGACAACGACATCTCCGGCTTCAAGGGCCTGACCCTGCGCGCGCTCGATTCCTCGCTGATCGGCGCGGGTTCGGTCGCCGGCGGCTACAGCGCCAGCCAGGACAGTGCCAGTCTCGCCGGCGCCGTCGTGTGGACGCAGATTGGCAACACCACCCAGGCCTCGGTCGATTCGGGCATGCGTCTGGGCCTCGACGGCGATGTGCTGGTTCAGGCCAGCGCCGTCGCGCCGATCAGTGAACTCGACAGCATCGTCGGCGACCGCGACACCGAAGGCTACGACTTCACCGGCGCGACGCTGGGTGCGCCGAGCGTCGACCACAGCGGCGACAAGACCGCCGGCTCCGACGGCGATCCGAGCCAGCCGGGTAGCGACGTGCTGACGCTGGGCGACAGCGGTGTCGGCAGCTCCATCATCGCCATTGCCGGCACGGTGCAGGTCGGCGGCAACAACGTTGGTTTGTCCTACGTCGGCAACAACGTGCACAACACGCACACGGTGCGCATCGACGACGCCAGCATCGACACCACCGGTTCGGTGCAGCTCGGCGCGCACGACGACACGCGCATCGTCGGGCTGGCGGTGGGCGTGGGCGTCAGCAGCGGCCAGTTCGCCGGTCTCGGCAGCGCTACCAGCAATGTCGTCGGCAACACCGACAGCATCCTGCTGGGTTCGGCCGCAACCGCGGGCCACACCGCGAACATTCACGCCAACAGCCTGACGGCTGAAGCCTCCGACGACACCAGGATCTACAGCCTCGCGGGCAACGTCGCTGTCGGCAAGGGCCAGGCGGCTGCGGGCGGCGCGCTGACCTACAACGACATCGCCAACACCATCACCACGCACGCCGGCCATACCTCGCTGGACATCACCCACGACGCCAGCCTGAACGCCGACGAGTCGGCGCAGATCATGGCCGGAGCGGTGGCCGGCGCGGCCAGCAAGGGTTTCGCGCTGACGCTGTCCTTCGGCTGGAACCAGACCGCCGACAGCAATCAGGTGCTGGTCAACGACGCCAGCGCGATCACGGCTGGTTCGCTGAGCCTGGGCGCGGACAATGCCGCGACCATCTATGCGCTCAGCGGCGGTGTCAGCATCGGTGGCCGCGCGGCCGTCGGTCTGGCCGCGAGCGTCAGCGATATCGGTGACACCACGCATGCCGGCATCTCCAACGCCGGTCTGGATGTCGCAAGCGGCGCGGTCAACGTGCATGCTTCGGGCACCGGTACGCAGTACGCGCTGTCGGTGGCCGGTGCGGTGGGTTCACAGGGCGCGGGCGTCGCCGGCGCGGAAACCACCAGTCTGATCAGCAGCGACGTGACGGCCTCCGCCAACGACCTCTACGGTCTGAAGAGCGACGGCAGTGTCGACACCGCGGCGGCCGCGCAGGCGTTGAGCCTGAGCATCGAGGCCGAGAACACGGCAGGCATCTACAGCTTGGCCGGCGGCGTCGGCATCGGCCAGTCGGCGGGCGTGGGCGCGGCGGCGACGATCGCCGACGTCGGTGGCTCGACTTCGGCCAGCCTGAGCGACTCGACGCTCGACGTGACCGACACCACCGATGTCAACGCGCACGCGGGCACCACCATCGACACGGCCTCGCTGGCCGGTTCCGCAGCCAGCAGCGTCGCGGTGAGCGCCTCGGACACCACCAATCTCATCCACAACAGCATCGCCGCGACGATGACCAACGTCGCCGCCGGCGACGCCAGCGACAGCAGCGTCGTCTCGACCAACGTGACCACGGTGAGCGCCGACAACGACGCCACCATCAACGCGCTTTCCGGCGCGGTTGGCGGCGCGGGTTCGGTCGCGGTCGGCGCGGCGGTGTCGGTGAACAACATCGCCACCACCACGCGCGCCTCCTTCCTCGGCAGCGCGGACGGTTCCACGTCCGGCCCGGTCTACAAGGCCAGGCAGGTCGTGGTGCAGGCCGGCACGAGCAGTACCTCGCACGTCAACACCATCGCGGTGGGCGCGGCCGGCGGCGGCTCGACCGCAGTCGGGGGCTCGGTCGCGGTCAACCTGCTCGGCGGCACGACCTCGGCGACGATCGCCAATCAGGCCGACGTCATCGCCAGCGACAACGTCGGCGTGCTGGCCGGCAACCAGCAGGGCATCAACGTGTTTGCCGGACAGGCGGCCATCGGCGGCGACGCCGGCGTCGGCATCGGCGTGGTGGTCAACAAGATCGACGGCAGCACCGACGCCAGCGTCGAGAACAGCGACGTCAGCGCCTACGGCCACGGCAGTGCGCTCAGCGTCGACGCCGGCACGGCGAGCAAGACCGACGCGCTGCAGGCGGGACTGGATATCGCCAAGAGCGACGCCAACGCCAAGAGCATCTCCGATCCGACCAATTACCTGACGCCGGATCTTTCCGGATCGACCAAGTCCGTGCACGGCGTGGCCGTGAACGCGGTCAACCAGCAGTCGATCGCCACGCTCGGTGTCGGCGCGAGCGTCAGCGGCGGCGTGGCCGTCAGCGGGCAGGTCGGCGTGAACATCGTCGGCGGCAGCACCAGCGCCACGATCGACAACGCCCACATCAACCAGGCCGACCGCACCGTCCAGGCCGGCAGCGGCAGTATCGTGGGCGACAATGGCGTCTATTACACGCAGGCGGCTTCGGATCAGCAGGTCGACGTGACAGCGGGCAGTCGCCAGTACGAGGCCAACTTCATCGTCAACGTCGCCGGTTCCGGCGGCGGTTCGGCGACCGGTAGCGTCGCCACCAATGTCTTCAATGCCGATACTTCGGCGAAGGTCAGCGGTTCGACGGTGTCCGCGCAGGATGCGGCGGCCGTCGATGCGGTCGGCCAGCAGTGGTCCCTGATCACGGCGGTGGGCGCGAGCGTCAGCGGCGGCGTCGGCGGCGCGGCCTCGGGCGGCGTCAACCTGTTCCAGGCCAGCACCCGCGCGACGCTGGACGGCGGCACGCTTGATGCGGGCAGCCTCGACGTGCTCGCGCAGGGCGACACGGTCAGCGCGCAGTTCACCGGTGCACTGGGTATCGGCATTGGCGCGGCCGGTCTGGCCGGCGCGGCCGGTGTCAACGTCGACCACACCACGACCACGGCGAAGATCACCGGCGGTGCGACGGTGGTGAGCGACAACGACGTTCACGTCGACGCGAACAGCAAGAACGTGGCGCAGAGCATCGTTGTCGGCGCGGCCGGCGGCAGCAGCGTCGGCATCGCCGGCGGTGCCGTGGTCAACGTGGTGTCCAACAACACCCATGCCAGCATCGAGGGCGGCAGCAACGTCACCGCCGCCGATGTGGCGGTCGATGCGCTCGACCAGCAGTTCATCAGCGCTTACTCGGGCGTGCTTGGCGGCGGCTTCGTCGGCGTCGGTGGCGGCATGAATCTGGTGCTGCTGCAGTCCAGCGTTGGTGCCGGCATGCAGGACAGCACGGTCCACGCACGCGGCCCGGTGTACGGCGATCACGGCCACGTCGATGTGCACGCCGAGTCGGATCGCGATATCGAGTCGGTCGCGGTGGCGGTCGGCGGCGGTGCGGTCGGCACCGGCCTTTCGGCCAGCGTGGTGGTGGCCGGTACCGGTGACATCACCGGCGGCGGCGGTGCGGGCGACGACTTGACTGCGGACGGCCAGCTCAATCTGAACAACCTGGACAGCCTGTCTTCCGGCAGCAAGCTGGATAGCGATCCGTCGTCCTACGGACTGAACGATTCGCAGCTGTCCTCCAGCGACCTTTCCGGTATCAACAGCAGCGCCAGCTACAGCCTGAGCAGCGCCACCGGAAGCAGTCACAGCGCGTTTGGCGGCAACGACGGTGTGCAGGCGAAGATCAGCGGCGGCAGCGTGACCGCCAACAACGACATCGACGTCGACGCCAGCGTCAAGAGCAGCACTGACAACATCGCCGGCAGTGGCGCAGTGGGCGTGGTCGGCGTAGGTGGTTCGGTGGCCTACACCTCGCTCAACAGCGATATCCAGGCATCGGTCGGCGGTGGTACGGCCACGGCCGGTCACGGCATCTCGATCCAGGCCGGCGCGGCCGACGGCAGCAACGGTCCGGCGGCCAAATCCACGGCGTACGCGGGCGTGGGCGGTCTGGTCGGTGTTGGCGCGGCGGTGGCCATCAGCGATGTCCACAACACGGTTTCGGCGACGGCCGGCGGCACGCTGGATTCGTCGCGCTCGGGCAAGGGCACCTTGAGCCTGAAGGCCTCCGACAGCAGCACCTCGCTGGCCGGCAACGCCAATCAGAAGGACCCCAGCGGCATCAACGTCGGCGGCGTGGTCGCCGGCGCGGTCGTGGTCGACGCGAACCGCTCGAGCACCGTCAGCGCGACGCTGGCGGACAGCGCCGACGTCAACGATTTCGGCGCACTGACGCTGTCGGCGAGCGACAGCGGTGCGATTACCGCCAATGGCGTGATGGGATCCGGCGGCATTCTCACGGCCATCAGCGCCGTGGTCGCCACGGCCAGCGACAGCAGCCACGTGACCGCACACATTGGCACGCATGCCGACATCACGGCCGGTAGTACCAGCGTGACGGCCTCGGCCGATCCGGTGATGAATGCCGGTGCGGTCGGCATCACCGTGGGTGGCATCGGCGGCGGCATCGGCGCCAACGTTGCGGTCGCCGACATGACCGCCAGCGTCGAGGCCTCTGTGGCCGACTACGCGGTGTTCCACCAGGGCACGCTGTCCGTGGACGCCTCGGTGTCGCCGACCGTGAACGCTTCCAGCAGCGGCGGCGCGGGCGCGGCCATGCTCGGCGTCAACGCTTCCACGGCCACGGCCTCGGACACGGCCAGCGCCAACGCGACGGTCGGCGACAGCGTTACGCTGCCGACGACTTCGGTATCGATCTCGGCCACCAGTGACACGCATCAGGACGCCAGCGCCACGGGCGTGAGCGTGGGTCTGGTCGCGGCGGGCGCATCGGTCGCCAAGGCGACTTCCAATACCACGATCAACGCCTCGCTCGGCAACGGTTTGCTCGACAGCAGCAATAACCCGGTCGCGGCCGCGACCACGGGCGCGCTATCGGTCATTGCGCACGGTTCGGATTCCAACATCGCCTACAGCAAGGCCGGCAGCGGCGGTCTGGTCAGCGGCAATGGCGCGTCGGCGACGACCAGCGCGACGTCCACATCCAGCGCCAGCGTCGGGCAGAACCTGGATCTGGCCAATCTGGCCAGCTTCCAGCTCAGTGCCACGCAGAACGTCGAGTACGGCGGCGAGGCCAATTCGGTCCTGGCCGCGGCGGTCGGCGGCAGCGGCGCGAACGTCGACAACACCATCGCCACCACGACCAATGCGACCATCGGCAACGGCACGGCCATCGCCACCGGCGGTGACATCGACGTGCTGGCCAAGACCTTGGTGGCCAGCGCCGACGGCAAGAACGCCGGCGCCATCGGCGGCGCGGGCGGTGTCGTGACCGGTACGGCGGCCGGCGTCAACACCACGGTGACGGCCCACAACAACCTCAAGCTCGGCACCGACGTCCAGATGACGTCGGGACTGGACAGCTCGACAAGCGTGATCGGCCACATCTCCCTGGTGGCGGGCACGCTGGTGGGCGGCATGGCCGATGCGGCGACCATCAGCACCGGCGGCGCGGTGCCGGTGGCCAATGCCAACGTCCATGTCACCGGCCAGTTCGGCAACGATCTCGAGGTCGGCGACGGCAGCAATCTGCTCAGCTACGGCCGCACCAATCTCGCCACCTACACCGTGCTTGACCAAGTGGCGGCGACGGCGACTTCGAACGCATGGGGCGCGGCGCCGGTCGGCGCTTCGGATTCGAGCGTCAACCTGACGTCGAATCAGACGCTCAAGGTCGGCGACAACGTCCACGTGAAGAGCTACGACGAGGCCGACATCGTCGCTGGTCGCGACATCCTAGGCTTGCACAAGACCAAGCTGGCACCGTCTGCGGTCGCGCAGTCGTACGTGCGCGGCTTCATCGCCATTCCGCATGCCTCGGCCACGGCGAACACGACCAGCAACGCCACTCTGACCCTGGGCAGCGGCAGCACGGTCATCGGCGCCGGCGACGTGGCGATCGGTGCAGTGCAGGGCGACGCCCCGGTGTCCACCAACGGCACCGGTCACGGCTACGAGCTGGGCTTCATTCCGGCCACGCAGCATTCCAATCACCAGAGCAGCACGGGCACGACCTCGACCACGATCGACGGCACGGTCGTCGCCGGCGCGTTCAACAAGGTCAACCTGAAGATCGCGCAGGACGGCACGATCGACGCCTCCGGCACCAACGCGCCGTACAACCTCGTGCTCGACAAGACGCTGAATCCGACCACCGAGCTCAACAAGCTCAATGGCACGCCGGACGGCACCTACAACGGCATCGACAACGCCAATGTCGGCGGCATCCTGTTCGATCCGCTCTATGTCGGCGGCGGCAACGTGTATCTGTACGGCGCCAGCGTCGGCGGCAACGGCACCATCACGGCGCAGGGCGCGCCGTCGGTGACGATCGACAACGCCAGCCCGTACTACATGTTCATCCCGAAGATCGAGGCCAGCTTCGGCAGCTCCGGCAGCGTGCTGGTCTCGGGCGGCGCGAATCCGAGTGCGCTCGGCAACCTGACGGTGAATGAGGCCCCGTCCGACGCCTTGCCCACGGTGACGATCAATTCCACCTATCCCTCGCAGCCGGGCGGCGCCACGCCGGGCATCATCCTCGGCGACGTGGTCAATCTCGGCGGTTCGCTGAACATCAAGGATCTGGCCGGTTCGCTGCTGGAGCGCGGCGAGATCCACACCAATTCGCAGAACGTCTACGTGCCGAACGGCTACGTCGTGGTCAAGCCGACCAGCGGCGATACGTGGTTCTCCGGCGCCGACCCGACCAGCAATCTCGATTCGAGCTGGATCAAGGCCTTCCTCGACGCGGCCATCTCCGACCCGGATCATGCGGCGGCGGCCATTGCGCAGTCGTACTACGACCTCGGCGGCAGCAACGGCAACAGCGTCTACTTCAACAACACCTACTACAGCGACGAGCAGGCGCAGGTGCTGGTGCTCTACGGTTCCTGCGCGCCGCATACCGGCGGTTCGGGTTCGGAGGAAGCGCTGGACGGCTGCAACGTCAGCGGTCCGAGCGGCACCACGTCCGTGCTGGGACGGCCGGTGCCGAACATCCCGTACGTCGCGCTGCAGCAGAGCGGCAAGTTCTCCGGCAACCAGCTGGCCTCGACCGGCGCGTACACCGGCCAGAAGTTCATCGTCGAGGCGAAGTACATCGACATCGACGGCGCCATCAACGCCGGCACACCGGCGACCTGGACCGTGCAGACCACCGATGCGCTGAAGGACTTCATCGCCCATGTGAAGTCGCAGTACGCACAGGGTCAGATCAGCAATCCGAACATCCAGCTGACGGCCGGCAACAGCAATGGCGCGATTAGCCTGGACTACAACGGCGAGCCGCTGCTCACGCTGGCCGGCGGCCAGGCCAGCCAGCTGATCGGCGCGACCTACAACGTCGCCAACAACCAGCTGATTCTGAACAACGTCAATGCCTCCGGCGGCGGCAGCGTCCGTCTTAGCGGCAAGATCGTGAGCACGGCGCAGGGCAGCATCAACATCAACAGCGGCTACGGTTCGGTGACCGTGGACAACACTACCGGCGTGCCGCTGGTGGTGCAGAACGTGTTCGCCGGCAGCGGCGGTCTCGGCTTGATCACTCTCGACGACAAGCTGAAGACGTGGACCTCCGGCGCGAATGCCGGCAAGAACGTGGTGACCTGGTACGTCAGCCAGGATGGTGCGCCGGCGAAGATCTACGACAACTACAACGGCGCCACCGACTGGACCGACGCCAATGCGCGTCTGCTCGGCGGCGTGAACAGCTCCACACAGTACGCGCCGAAGGCCGGCGCCGAGTACCAGTGGACGGCCAGCACCAGCGTCGCCCGTTCCTTCGATCGGACCTCGGGCAACCACAGCTGGAGCCTCGGCGACTGGGGTTGGTCCAGCGCCAGCGGCGGCACCGCCGGCCAGCACTGGGCGCTGGGCAGTTCCGGGTTCATCGACGGGGCCGGCAGCTCCGGCTACGTCGATCTCGCGGGCAACGACTACAAGCTGTCCATGAGCGGGTACTTCACCAACCAGTTCAACGTGATCGTGGCGTACCACGGTTGCGACAGCGACGGGAACTGTCACTACGGCTCGCACCAGAGCGGTACCGACAGCAGCGGCAACGCCGCTTCGCTGTGGGGCTTCATCTATCCGTACCAGGGCACGCTGACCGTCACTGACACGCAACGCGCCGATCTGCCGATCAACATCAACTTCATCACCAGCGCGTCGAACAACGTCGACATCACGTCCAACAACGATGTGCTGCTGAGCGGCCAGATCACCAATACCCACGGACCGACCAGCGTGCACGCCACGCAGGGCGACATCGTCCAGTCCAACGATCATGCGTTGATCTGGACGCACAGCCTCGCGTTGCAGGCCGATGCCGGGCAGATCGGCAGCGCCAGCGATCCGATCCAGGTGAAGATCGCGCATGACAGCAATCCAGGCAGTACGCTGACGGCACAGACCGGCGGCGGTGACATCGCCCTGAATGTCGACTCCGGCAGCAGCGCCCAGCAGTTCAGCGCGATCTCGAGCGGCGTGCTGGCGAGCGGCCTGTCGAGCCATGGCGACGTGCTGATCCGCTCCACCGGTTCGCTGGTGGGCATTCCGGGTCGCAGTGTCGACGTCATCGGCCGCGACGTGAACCTGACCAGCACCCAGGGCGGCATCGGCAGCATCGCCACACCGCTGAACATCGAGACCCATGCGGACACGCTCGCCAACGGCGCACCTTCGGGCGGCCAGCTCGACGCGCACGGCGTCGGCGACGTTGCCCTGAACGACACCGGCGGCGACGTGTGGGTCGGCAGCATGGTCTCGGACAACGGCGATGTCCGGCTCTCGGCGCCCAACGGCGGCATCTACGATGCGCGCCAGCTGGATGCCGATTCCACGCTGTCCTCGGATCAGGCCAGAAAGATCTGGGACCAGCTGCATCTGACCGACGGCAACGCGGCCGACACCACCATCGCGGCGATCGAGCAGCAGGTGGATACGGGCTACGCGCAGTATTACCAGCTGCTCAAGGTCGGTACGGTCAGCAATGGCCAGTACACGCTGAACAGCGATGCGGTCGATCTCTACTGGCCACTGGCCGCGGCCGCCAACGGCATGGATCCGTCGAGCGTGACCGATCCGGCAACCCGGGCGACGCTCGCGCAGCAGTACGTCAGCGACCGCTACCAGACCATCGTGAAGGATTTCACGACCTACATCGGTACGGACTGGCAGTCGCAGAGCGACTTCGCCGGCACCGATCCGGTGAGTAACTTCAGCTTCACCATGGATCCGAACTCGGATGCCTACAAGAACCTGACCAAGGACTCGACCTGGACCGAGGAGCAGCTGACCTCGGCCATCAACGAGGCCGCGCTCGGTTCGCCGACCGGCGGCACCGTGGGCACGGTTGCGCCGAACCTTTCCGGCAAGAACGTCACGCTGATTGCCGGTGACGGCGGCATCGGCCGCACCGACAAGCCGCTGTCGATCACCTACCAGGCGCTGAAGGACCTGTACGCAGGCAGTTCCACCGCGCTGACCGCGCAGCAGGTGGCGGCGCTGGGTCTGGCCAATGCGCCGGGCGACGTGCAGCTGATCGACGCCAGCGGCAACGTGATCTCACCTGACGATCCGAATCTGCAGAACAAGCTGGACCACCTGTCGGTCACGCAGACCATGCCGCTGTATGTGACCGCGACGGGCACCGTCACCGGTTCGGCCTCGGCCTCGGTCTACCTGCAGGCCAACGGCGATCTGCACTTCGACGACTTCAGCTCCGGTACTGACATGCGTGTGGCGGCCACGGGCAGCATCGGCGCGGCGGACGGCGTCGACACCAGTCAGCCGGTGCTGACCTCCGGCGGCGATCTGCTGCTGACGGCCGGTGGCGGCTACATCGGTCTGGGTAACGACAGCGCCGGCGGCGCCGGCGATGCGCTGCCGGTGCAGATCGGCGGCGAGCTGCGCAATGCCTCGGCGGCCACCGATCTGCTGCTGACCCAGCTCAGCGGCGATCTCCGCGTCGGCACCGTGTTCGCCAATGGACTGGCGTCGCTGGATGCGCAGACCGGCAGCATCCTGGCGCAGCAGAACACCCTCAGCATCAAGGCGCGCGACATCGTGCTGACCGCCGACGGCGACATCGGCCGCCGTGATGCGGTGAGCACGGGCGTCGATGCGCCGTTGAAACTGCAGGTCGGTTCGGACGGCTCGCTCAATGCGACCGCCGGCGGCGCCGTCAACATCGACTCGCCGACGGGCAACCTGCACGTGGGCACGATCACCAGCGGCGACAACCTGGTGCTGACAGCCGAACTGGGCAGTCTCGACGCCAAGCATCTGACCTCCAACCATGGCACGGTCGTCTCCACGGCCGGCGCCGACGGCAGTTACGACGACGTCCAGGCTGATGGCGACGTCACCCTGGGCGCGACCGGAAGCCTGACCGAAGGTTCGATCACCAGCACGCAGGGCAACGTTCTGCTGACCGGTGTCACCGGCATGCAGCTCAAGGACATCAGCGCGCTGGCCGGCACCATCACCGCGAAGCTGATCGGTACCGGCGCGCCGGTGCTGAACGTGGCCGACAACGGTCTGGTACAGGCGGCATCGGATGTCACGCTGCAGTCCTCGGGCAGCCTGACGATGGGCACGGGCAGCGAAGTGACCAGCGGCGCGCTGGCGAAGCTGACCAGCAGCGGCGACATGACGCTGGGCCTGGTCGCCAGCACGGCCACCAGCGGTACCGGCATCGACCTCGATGCGGGCGGCGCGATGGCGGGCAACGGCGATGCCGTGAATCTGCGCTCGCGCAGCGGCGCCACGACGGCCATCCACGCGGTCCACGACATCGGCAGCGCATCACTGCCGCTGACCGTGGACGTGGATACGCTGCACGGTAGCAGCGATCAGGGCAGCATCTGGCTGCACGGGCTGGGCGACGTGCACTTCACGGACCTGCAGGCCGGGCAGGGCAATCTGGATCTGTCCGCGCAGAACACGCTGGCCTACGACAACCTGGTTTCGGGCGGCGACAGCCATCTGCAGGCGCAGACCATCCAGGGCACGACGCTGCAGGCTGGCGGCTCCGCGACCTTCGCCTCGACCGGCGACACCACGGTCGACACCGTGCATGCCGGCAGCTTCCTGACCATGAACGCGGGTGGCAATCTGACGGCGACGACGCTGAACGCCGGCACCGACGCCACGCTCATCGCGGGCGGACTGCTGTCCTACACGAACGTGACGGCGGGCGGCGACGGCCATCTGCAGGGGCAGGTCATCCAGGGCGGCAAGCTGGTCGTCGGCGGGCACGCCGACACGACCTCGACCACGGATACCACCGTGGACACGATCCAGACTGGCGACGATCTGGTCATGAACGCGGGCGGCAACCTGACGGCGACGACGCTGGATGTCGGCACCGACGCCACGCTCACCGCGGGCGGACTGCTGTCCTACACGAATGTGACGGCGGGCGGCGACGGCCATCTGCAGGGGCAGGTCATCCAGGGCGGCAAGCTGGTCGTCGGCGGGCACGCCGACACGACTTCGACCACGGATACCACCGTGGACACGATCCAGACCGGCGACGACCTGGTCATGAACGCGGGCGACAACCTGACGGCGACGACGCTGGATATCGGCACCGACGCCACGCTCACCGCGGGCGGACTGCTGTCCTACACGAACGTGACGGCGGGCGGCGACGGCGTCCTGCACGGCGACAGCATCCAGGGTGGCAAGCTGGTCGCGGGAGGTCATGGCCAATTGACCTCGACGGCGAATACGACCGTCGACACGATCCGGACTGGCGATTTCCTGACCGTGAATGCGGGCGGCCATCTGACCGCAAATACCCTGAACGTCGGCACGGATGCCTCGCTGCGCGGCGGCTCGCTGATCCGCCTCGGCACAGTGACGACCGGCAACGACCTGTCGGCCGTCAGCGGCGGCGATCTCGATGCGCAGACGCTGGACATCGGCCGCGATGCGACGCTGAACGCCACGGACGCACTGGCGCTGACGGGCGCGGTCAAGACCGGAGGCAACCTGGACATGACGTCGGGCGCGCACATGGGCTTCGCCACGCTCGATGCGGGCGGGCACGTCTTCGGCCAGTCGCTGCACGGCGACATCGACGGCGTCGGCGTGACGGCATCGGATTGGATCAAGTTCATCGCCGACGGCTACATCCATATCGGTTCGATGAACGCCGGCACGGACGTCACGCTGCAGGCCGGCACAGATGTCCAGGCCGACTCGATCCTCGCCGGACACGATCTCGACGTGACGGCGGGCCGCAATATCGACCTGGTGTCGGCCACGGCTGGCAACGCCATCAAGATGGATGCGGGCGGCAGCCTGAACGCGCACGACATGAAGGCCGGCCACAGCATCGATCTGGCGGCCAACACCATGAGCTTCGTCTCGCTGGAAGCGCCCGACCGCATCACGTTGCTGGCGCGCAAGGGCGACATCGTTGCGGACACGCTGACCACGCGCGATGCCTACATCTCCGCTTTTGGCGCGATCCGCCTGAATGCGGCGAACATCGGCGACCGCATCAACCTGGCCGGCGACACCATCGATGCGCATCTGTACCAGACCTCGACCGGCCAACCGCTGTTCTCCGCGCTGACCGGGTTCCGCAACGGCGTGGCCCGACGCATCACGATTGATGCCGATGTGCCGCAACAGTGGATGATCGATCGTCTTGCCGCGGTCAACGCGGCGCTGGCGACCACTGCGCCCAGCGTGCACGTGGAAGCGGGACACATCGAGAACATCCTTTCGCTGGACACGGCCTCGGCGCGCATCCGCATGAACCAGCACGACCCCGTGCTGGTGCCGGCGGACGTCCAGCTGATGCAGAAGACTTACGACTTCAAGCTCTATCAGGACGGCGTGCACACGCTGACGGATGCCTTCGTGGTGCGGTACGGCCACGGTTACCAGATCCAGACGCCGAACTACGTCTACGACCATCAGTGGGTGTCGCCCGACTACTACGGCGATGCCGCACTCCGCTACAACGGCCGCACGCTGACGCTGCACACCGAGCAGGACGATGCGTCGCCGCGGGATGGCGCCATGCCGTCCTGGTCGACCGACGATGGCAGCGACCTGGTCCAGCCCGATCCGTCCGTGCAGGGCGCACCCGTCAACACCAAGGCTCCACGATGATGATTCGTTCCACCCCGTTCCGCATGCTGCGGCTGCGCGCTGTCCCGTATGCCGTGCTCGCCGCGTGTCTGTTCGCCTCCACGGCACAGGCCGCGCCGCAGACGGTGCCGAGTACGCTGCAGAACGATGCCCAGCGGCTGCAGCGCTACTACGAGCAGCAGCAGGCCACGCCGAAGAAACCCACGGATCCGCTGCAGGAGCAGAAAGCCGAGCCGAAAGACCGGCACGCGGTCGCGAAGGCCGCCGGCCCCGGTTTTGTGCTTCGCCGCGTCCGTTTCAGCGCTTCCGTATTGCTCAAGCCGGAGGCGCTGCAGCAGGCGGTCAAACCCTATCTCGGACGCAAGGTGACCAAGTCCGATCTGGACGCCATGCTGGACCGCATCAACGACCTGTATCGCGCGAAGAACATCACCACGGCACGCGCCATTCTGCCCAGCCAGTCGATCAAGGACGGCGTGGTGCGCGTGGAGCTGGTGGAAGGCCGTCTCGGCAAGATCACGGTGGCCGGCGACAAGCACGTGCGCAAGGATTTCATTCTGCGGCGCATCGACCAGCAGCCGGGCCAGATCGTCGACGCCAATCAACTGCGCAAGAATCTGGTCTATCTCAACCAGACCACCGACCTGACGGTCCGCGCGTTGCTGGCTCCGGGCGCGGCGCGCGGTCAGACAGACATCCGCCTGGCGGTGCAGGAACCGGACCGGCACGATCTGGTCGCCTTCGTGGACAACAGCGGCGTCGACAGTACCGGACGCTATCGCTACGGCCTGCAGGGGCATCTGTACGGTCTGTTCGGCGTGGATGACCTGCTGGAAGGCAACATCGCCCATTCGAAGGGCGGCAATGACGGCGCCATTTCGTACTCGGTGCCGCTGTTCGTCAACAACGGCCGGCTGGGCGTCAGTTTCGCGCACAGCCAGATCAACATCCTCGATCGCGCGTTCCGCGATCTCGACATCACCGGCACGTCCACGGTGAAGTCGATCAACTACAAGCAGCCGTTCATCGCCACGATGCGCACGCAGTTCAGCGGCGTTGCGGCCTACACCATCAGCGAATCGGTGACCCGAATCGGCGGCAAGCAGATCGCCGACACCACCAATCATTCGGCGACGCTGGGACTGAGCGTGGACCACAGCAGCGATGGCCGGCGCTGGAACATCACGCAGCTGGTCACGCGGCTGGATTCCAACGAGCCGATGCTGGGCAAGACCCATTTCAATCTCACGCCGGGCAGCGCGTTCCTGATCCAGCGCCTGGGGCGTTCGCACTGGGCGCTGCGCGCCAATGCCGGCTGGCAGTTCAGCTCCGGCACCAATCTGCCGTCGGCAAATCTGTTCCAGATCGGCGGTCCGGGCAGTGTGCGCGGCTATGAGCGCGGCGTGCTCGCCGGTTCGCGTGGCTACTACGTCGGTCTGGAACTGCACCGCGCGTTCACCGAGAAGCTGGACCTGTTCGCTTTTGCGGATCATGGCGAAGTGCGCGCCGATTATCCGAAGTCGAGTTCGATCTCGGGCGCCGGTCTGGGTGGCATGTACCAGTATCGCTGGCTGACGGCCTCCGCCGATGTGGCGAAACCGTTCGATACGGTAACGCCGCAGCAGGACAGCATCCGTTTCGACTTTCGTCTGAGCGTGAATTTCGACTGAGCTCGGCCCGCTTGCGCCGAGAACGGGATGCCGGTCTCAGCCTCGGCCGGAACGGTTCCATTCCTGCATGAACACGGGCAGGCGCGCTGCTTCGATGGGGCGGCTGAAGAAGAATCCCTGTGCGTCGTCGGTGCCGATGCGCTCGAGGAATGCAAGCTGTTCCTCGGTCTCGACGCCTTCCGCCACCACCGTGAGCCCAAGGCTTTCCGCGATGCGCACGATGGCTTCGCAGATGGCCGTGTCTGCAGGTTGCACCGGGATCCCCTGCATGAACGTGTGGCTGATCTTGACGCTGTCGATCGGAAGGTGACGCAGATAGTTGAAGGACGAATAGCCTTCGCCGAAGTCGTCGATCGTCAGGCGCACGCCCATCCGCTTCAGGGCGGTGAAGGTGTCCAGCGTATCCGGCGCTTCGTCGATCAGGATGCGCTCGGTCATTTCCAGCTCCAGCGCGTTGCCGGGCAGGTCATGCACCTGCAGCGCGGCCTGCACGCTGTCGCTGAAGGTGCCGCTGAGCAACTGGCGGAAGGAGACGTTGACGGCGATGTGGTCGAGTTCCAGCCCCTGGTCGCGCCATTCGCGCAATTGCCGGCAGGCTTCCTTCACGACCCATGCGCCGATGCGCACGATTTCGCCCGAATTCTCCGCGTGGGGGATGAAGTCCGTTGGGGACACTTCGCCGAACTGGGGGCTGCGCCAGCGAAGCAGTGCCTCGGCACCGACGATGCGACGTTCGCGAAGCGAGACCTTGGGCTGGAAGGCCAGCCACAATTCGCCGTGATCGAGCGCCAGGCGTAGCTGCGATTCGATCTGGTTGCGCATGCCGAGGTGGTCGTTGAGGGTCTTGTCGAAGGCGCGGAAAGTGTGCCGTCCCCGGCGTTTGGCCTCATGCATCGCCGTGTCGGCATGCTGGATCAGCAGCTCGGCGCTGTCGCCGTGTTCGGGATGGCAGGCGATACCGATGGATGTGGTCAGCACGAAGGCTTCGCCCTCGAGCTCGAACGGTTGCTCGAAGGCCCGGATGATCCGTTGAGCGCAGGCGCGCGCTGCGTCGTCCTGCGCGCAGCGCGGCAACAGCACGATGAATTCGTCGTTGCCGTAGCGGCCGCAGCGCGCATGGCCTTCGCAGCACATGCGCAGACGCTCGGCGGTCGCGAGCAGCAGGCGGTCGCCGGCATGGTGACCCAGCATGTCGTTGAGGATCTTGAAGCGGTCGAGGTCGATGTACAGCACCGCGGGCCCGATTCCGGGCTCGGCGGCGGCGAGGGCGTCCCGGGTCGCTTCGAGCATGGTGTCGCGGTTGGGCAGTCGGGTCAGCGAATCGATGCGTGCCTGCTTGCGCATGTGCTCGGCCGACACGCGCAGTTGCCGTTCGGCCTCGACGCGGGTGCTGATGTCACGCGCCACCGCGACGACGCGGTGTTGGCCGGCATCGAGGAACACGTTGGAATGAACCTCTACCGGAAAGGTCGTGCCGTCGGCACGTCGATTGACGCCGACCACGCTGAAGGTCCGGTCGACGCCGTGCGTGCGCATGACCGCCGTCATGTGATCCTCGGGAAGATTCGGGTTGAGGTCGCGGACGTTCATGCCGCGCAGGGCATGCAGCGGGTATCCGAAGGTGCGCACGGCGGCGGCATTGGCATCGACGATGTCGCCGCGCGTGTCGTGAAGGGTCACGGCATCGGGCACGGCATCCAGCAGCGTGCGATAGCGGGCGGCATGGTCCGCGCTGGTTTTCGTCTGTCCGGAATTCGAATTCGGATCAAGTGAATCCGCCTGCGCGACGCTGGAAGCGTCGTGCTCGTGCGATACAGCGCGATCCTCGTCTGAAGGCTTCTTGCGCATCCATGGTGCCGGTGCAACCCACGGCCCCCTTGCCATGTGGGAGTCATCAGTCTAGCACCACTTTCACGCTTGCGGCATCATGAATGAGTTGGCACTGATTTCTTCAGAATCAGTGGCTTGCGATGGCTTTCGCCACGCGGCTCGATGTGCTTCGTCCGAGCTCGGCCGACAGCCACAGGCCCGTCTGTGCGAGTGCTTCCAGGTCGACGCCGGTGGCGATGCCCATGCCTTCAAGCATGTAGACCACATCCTCGGTGGCGACATTGCCGGTCGCGCCCTTGGCGTAGGGGCAACCGCCGGTGCCGGACACCGCGCTGTCGACCACGGCAACGCCTTCCTCCAGACAGGCGTGGATGTTGGCCAGTGCCTGTCCGTAGGTGTCGTGGAAGTGCACGGCAAGAGCCTGCATGGGCACGGCCTCGGCGACCGCGCGGAGCATGGAACGGGCCTTTTCCGGCGTGCCCACGCCGATGGTGTCGCCCAGCGAGACCTCATAGCAGCCCAGCGCATGCAGTCGCTCGGCGACACGCACCACGTCGGCAACCGGCACCTCACCCTGATAGGGACAGCCAAGCACGGTGGAGACATAGCCGCGGACCTTCACGCCGTCCGCATGCGCGCGTTCCAGCACTGGAAGAAAGCGTTCGATGGACTCGTCGATGCTGGCGTTGATGTTCTTGCGGTTGAACGCCTCGCTGGCTGCGCTGAACACGGCGATTTCGGTCACGCCGACTTCGCGGGCGCGGTCGTAGCCTTTTTCGTTCGGCACCAGCACCGGATAGCCGACGCCCTCGCGCTTGGCGATGCCGGTGTAGACCTCGGCCGCATCGGCCAGCTGCGGCACCCATTTCGGACTGACGAAGCTGGTCGCCTCGATGGTCTGCAGGCCGCAGGCCGAGAGACGGTCGATCAGCTCGATCTTGGTCGCGGTGGGGACGATGGTCTTCTCGTTCTGCAGACCATCGCGGGCGCCGACCTCGACGATGCGCACGGAAGCGGGCAGGGACATCGGTCTACTCCTCGGCCTCGAATTGCACCAGCAGGGCGTCGGCCTCGACGAATTCGCCCTCGCTGGCGGAGATGGTCTCGATGCGGCCTGCGCGCGGTGCCTTCAGGGACAGCTCCATCTTCATGGCCTCCATCACCAGCAGTTCGTCGCCTTCGGACACCGTGTCGCCCTCGGCGGCCTTGACCAGCACGATGCGACCGGGCATCGGCGCGATCACGCGGTTGCCGCCGCCGGCTTCCTCGCCGCCGAACTGGAAGGCGGGCGCGTGCTCGAAGATGTGGCGCTGTCCTTCTGCGTGCAGCACCGCGCGACCGTTCTCCAGCCGCAGCGGAAGCCGGTGCGCGACGCCGTCGAGGTGGAAGGTCAGCACGTCGTCGACCAGACATGCGTGCTCGATGCGCGACGTGCGCCCTTCGGCGTCGGTCAGGCGGTAGGCGCCGTCGTGGCCGTGCGCCTCGATCTCGATGCGCTCGCCGCGATGCAGCAGTGCGACGATGCGCTTGCCGGCATGGCCAATGCGCCAGGCGTCCGCGCGCGCCCACGGCGAATGCGGGTCCGCGTTCGCCGTGCGGCCGGCGGCGCGGCATTCGTCTTCCAGCAGCATGGCCGCGGCGGCAGCTTGCAGGGCCAGTGCGGGGACGGACGCATCGGTAGCGAGGAATTCGTCCAGATGGCGATCGAGATAGCCGGTATCGATGCTCCCCTCGACCACGCTGGGGTGACGCGCCAGGCGTTCGAGGAAGGCAACGTTCGATTTCGGTCCCGTGATGTCGCAGGCGGCCAGCGCCGCGCGCAGGCGCTGCAGCGCGCGCGGACGATCGCTGTCGTGCACGATCAGCTTGGCGATCATCGGATCGTAGAAGATCGTCACGGTGTCGCCCTCGACCACGCCGCTGTCGAGCCGCACGTGCTCGGAGACGGGCGGCAGGTGCAGGCGTTGCAGGCGGCCGGAGCCGGGCAGGAAGTTCTGTTCCGGGTCCTCGGCGTACAGCCGCACTTCGATGGCGTGACCGTTCGCCTCGATCTGCTCCTGCGCCAGCGGCAGCGGTTCACCGGCGGCCACGTGAAGTTGCCATTCGACCAGATCGAGTCCCAATGTCATCTCGGTGACCGGATGCTCGACCTGCAGGCGCGTGTTCATCTCCATGAAGTAGAAGTCGCCTTCGGCGCCGACGATGAATTCCACGGTGCCGGCGCCGACGTAGTCGACGGCCTTCGCCGCGGCCACTGCGGCCTTGCCCATGGCGGCGCGTCGCTCGGGCGTGAGGAACGGCGAGGGCGTCTCCTCCAGCACCTTCTGGTAGCGGCGCTGGGCCGAGCATTCGCGCTCGTTGAGGTGGATGATGTGGCCGTCGGTGTCGCCGAAGATCTGGAATTCGATGTGGCGTGGATGTTCGACGTAGCGTTCCAGGATCACGCGGGCGTCGCCGAAACCGCTTTGCGCCTCGCGCTGGGCCGCACCCAGCGCATCGGCGAAATCCTTCTCTTCGCGCACGATGCGCATGCCCTTGCCGCCACCGCCGGCCGCGGCCTTGATCATCAGCGGGAAGCCGGTCGTGCGCGCCTGTTCGGCCAGATGCGCGGCGTCCTGGTTCTCACCGTGGTAGCCGGGCACCAGCGGCACGTCGTGCTGCTGCATCAGGGCCTTGGCCTCGGCCTTGGAACCCATGGCCTCGATGCTTTCCGGCTTGGGGCCGATGAAGACGATGCCGGCTTCGGCGCAGGCGCGGGCGAAGTCGGCGTTTTCCGACAGAAAGCCGTAGCCGGGGTGGATCGCCTCCGCCCGCGTCTGTCTGGCGGCTTCGAGGATGACGTCGGCGCGCAGGTAGGAGTCGGCCGGGCGTGGCCCGCCGATGGGGCAGGCCAGGTCGGCCTGTCGCACGTGCTGCGCGGTGGCGTCGGCCTCGGAGTAGACCGCCACGGTCTCGATGCCGAGGCGGCGGCAGGTGCGGATCACGCGGCAGGCGATCTCGCCGCGGTTGGCTATCAGGATGCGTCGAAACACTATTCGCCTTCCCAGTAATCGTGAGTTTCGTCGAGTCGGCCGATGTGCCGGAAGTGCGGCGGTTCGTCCTCGCTTCGTGCGTAGGCGCTGAACTTGCCGGAATCGGGGTATTCGCAGATGTCCATCGGGTCCTTGGTGCTGACCGCGAGATAGCGCAGCTCCGTCTTGCCGGTGTTGATGATCTGATGCGCCGTGTTCGCGTCGCCGGGCGGGCAGGCGATGACGTCGCCCGGCCGCAGCGGATGGCGCGCTTCGCCGTAGCGCAGTTCGCCATGGCCTTCGAGGATCAGGAACATTTCCTCGATGCCTCGGTGATTGTGGAACGGACAGTTGCGCTTGCCCGGCGCGACCACGGTGAGGTTGTAGCCCAGCTTGCGCGCCCCGATGCGGGTGGCGATATCGCCCCAGCGCACGTCATAGCCGGCTGGCGCACCGGGCGACGACCCCTCCGATGCGTCGAGGCCGCGCAGACGCACTTCGTCGAGATTGAGGATCGGGGAGGGCATGGCGTCTCCGGGCGTGGTCAGTGCGGATGATGACAGACCGCTTTGATGACGTGTCCGACGGGGTCCAGGGCGTAGGCGGCATAGTAGTGCGCGTGGTAACGCGTGCGCAGTCCCGGCGTGCCGCAGTCGACGCCACCCGCCGTCAGCACTTGCGCATCAAGTGCGCGGCTTCGCGCCGGGTCGCTCACGGCGAAATCGACATGATCGATCATGCGCCGGACGAACTGTCGCGCCAGGAAGCCCGGCGCTTTTCCAGAAAGGCGCCGAGACCTTCCTGCCCTTCATCGCTGACGCGAAGTCGGGCGATGAGTTCGGCGTTCTCGGCGTCGATCTGGGCCGCCTGTCGCTCGTCCATGCCGCCCATGCGCAGGGCCAGTCGCTTGGCTTCGCGCCGAGCCAGCGGGCCACCGCGGCGCATCGCCTTGCACACGGCCTCGACGGCATCGTCCAGCGTTTCGGCGACGACATGTTCGTGCAGCAGTCCGATGGACGCGGCGTGCGCGGCGTCGAAAGTCTCGCCGGTAACGAACAGGCGACGCGCATGGCGCAGTCCGATGGCGGCGACGACATAGGGCGAGATCGTCGCCGGCACCAGGCCGAGCTTGACCTCGGACAGCCCGAAGCTGGCATCCGCACTGCCGACGGCGATGTCACAGCAGGCGATCAGACCGATGCCGCCGCCGAAGGCCGCGCCGTTG
Organism: Oleiagrimonas citrea; assembly: GCF_012395255.1. Taxonomy (GTDB): domain Bacteria; phylum Pseudomonadota; class Gammaproteobacteria; order Xanthomonadales; family Rhodanobacteraceae; genus Oleiagrimonas; species Oleiagrimonas citrea. Next base: position 367,782 of record NZ_JAAZQD010000001.1, on the reverse strand, counting down.
ACGCGGGCGATGGTCGGCTTGGCCAGGAAATTCAGCTTGCGCAGCAACTGCGCCAGGCGCAGGGCGTCTTCCTTGTTCTCCGCTTCGCTGGCATCGGCCATGCCGCGCATCCAACGGGTGTCCGCGCCGGCGCAGAAGCTGGGACCGGCGCCGGTGAGCAGCACGGCCTGCGCAGCCGGGTCGCGTTCGGCGGCTTCCAGCGCGTCGGTCAGCTCGGCGACCAGCGTGGCATTGAAGGCGTTGTGCAGCTCGGGACGATTGAGCGTGATGCGAGCCACGTCGTCGCGACGTTCCGTGACGAGGGTTTCGTACATGGCGCTGCGGCTCCTTCCTGACGGGTACAAGACGCCCATGATAGCGGCCTCCGACGTTCGAGGCAGGGCCGTGACGTGTTGTCGCGCACTTCGCGAAGTGCACAAAGACGAGTTATAATGCGAACCATTCTTATTTTGGCTGGATGTCCGTGCAACTCTCCGATCTGCCGAAAGGTGCTCAGGCCGTGGTACACACCGTCGAAGACGCCCATCCCGATGACCTGATCGCGCGCCGATTGCGCGATCTGGGTTTCGTCGAGGGCGAGTCGGTGCGCGTGGTGGCGCGTGCGCCGCTGGGCGGCGACCCGATGCTGGTGCAGGTCGGCTACACGCGCTTTGCGCTGCGGCGCAACGAGGCATCCCGGGTGCGGGTGAAGGACGAGGTGACGGCATGAACGCGGCCAGCCTGCGCATCGCCCTGGTCGGCAACCCGAATTGCGGCAAGACGGCGCTGTTCAATCTGCTCACCGGCAGCCGGCAGAAGGTCGCCAACTACGCCGGTGTCACGGTCGAACGCAAGGAAGGCCGCATTCTGGCGCCATCCGGGCGCAACTATCAGCTGCTGGATCTGCCCGGCGCCTACAGCTTCGATGCCGCCAGCCCCGACGAGGCGATCACGCGCGACATCTGCAGCGGCGCGCATCCTGACGAGGAAGCGCCCGATCTGATCGTGTGCGTGGCCGACGCTACCAATCTGCGTCTGCATCTGCGTTTCGTGCTGGAAGTGCTGCGCCTGGGGCGTCCAGTGGTACTGGCCCTGAACATGATGGACGCGGCGCGTCGTCGCGGCATCCACATTGACACGGAAGAGCTGGAGCGCCGGCTCGGCGTGCCCGTGGTCGAGACCGTGGCCGTGCATCGTCATGGCGCGAAGGCGCTGATCGAGCATATCGAGACGCGCGAGCCGGAGTCGGCCGCACGTGCGGGCGCGGTCGATGACGACCGTGATCTTCATCAGCAGGTACGCGAGCTGATCGCCGCTGCGGTGCAGGTTCCGCCGATGGCCTCGCGCATCGACGATGCCATCGACCGCTGGGTGCTGCATCCCGTGTTCGGGCTGGCGATTCTCGGCGTGCTGATGTTCTTCATCTTCCAGGCGGTGTTCTCCTGGGCCGAGCCATTGATGAACGGCATCGATGCCGGCGTGTCCGGGTTGGGCGCGTGGGTGAGCGGGCTGCTGCCGGCGCACAGTGCACTGCACAGTCTGGTGCAGGACGGCATCTTCGGCGGCCTGGGCACGGTGCTGGTGTTCTTGCCGCAGATCCTGATCCTGTTCCTGTTCATTTTGGTGCTGGAGGAATCGGGCTATCTGCCGCGCGCGGCATTTTTGCTCGACCGGCTGATGTTCAAGGCCGGGCTGACCGGCCGTGCGTTCATTCCGCTGCTGTCGAGTTTCGCCTGCGCCATCCCCGGCATCATGGCGACGCGCTCGATCTCCGATCCGCGTGATCGCTTGACGACGATCCTGGTCGCGCCGTTGATGACCTGCTCGGCGCGTCTGCCGGTCTACACGCTGCTGATTGCCGCGTTCATTCCCAAGCACAGCGTGTTGGGCGTGTTCAATCTGCAGGGGCTGGTGCTGTTCGCGCTGTATTTCGCCGGCATCCTGAGCGCACTGGCCGTGGCCTACGTGATGAAGCATCTGCGCCGAGACAAGAGCGAGCACGCGCTGTTGATGGAGCTGCCCGCGTACCGTTTCCCGCACGTGCGCGACGTCGCCTTCGGGCTGTGGCAGCGCGTGAAGATCTTCCTGCGCCGTGTCGGTGGCATCATCCTGTCGCTGACCGTGCTGCTGTGGTTCCTGTCCAGCTTTCCGGCGCCGCCGCCTGGCGCGACCGGACCGGCCATCGACTACAGCCTGGCCGGACGCCTCGGTCACGCGCTTCATCACGTGTTCGCGCCGATTGGCTTCAACTGGCAGATCTGCATTGCGCTGATCCCCGGACTCGCCGCGCGCGAGGTAGCGGTGTCCGCGCTGGGCACGGTGTACGCCATGTCCGGCACCGACGACGCGGTGGCCTCGCATCTGGGCGTGCTGATCGCGCACCAGTGGTCGCTGGCCACGGCGCTGTCGCTGCTGGCCTGGTACGTGTTCGCGCCGCAGTGCATGTCGACCCTGGCGGTGATCCGACGGGAAACCAATTCGTGGCGCAACGTGGCGCTGGCCGCGGGGTATCTGTTCGGTCTGGCCTACGTGGCGTCGTTGATCACCTATCAGATCGCGAGGTTGTTCACATGAGCTTCGCCATCGTGCAATTCCTGATTCTGGGCGCGCTGCTTCTGTACAGCGCGATCTTCGCCGCGCGCAAGCTGGCGCCCGAAGTCACACGGCGCCTGCTGGGCCGCGCCTCCGCCGCGCTCGATCATGCTTCCCGCAGCCGTCTGACGCGCCGCGTCGGTCGCTGGCTGCAGCCGGCCGAGGCTCGAAGCGGCGGGTGCGGCAGCGGTGATGGTTGCGGCACGTGCGGTGGATGTGCGCCGGCGCCGCAGATCGAATCGAGCGCACCGATGCCGCTGCATATCCGTCCGCATCGCCGGCGCTCCTGAGCCCGCCGCAACACGTTTCCGCACGCGTTCGCGGAACTTGAAAGGCCTCGGCGCAGACTAAATATTCGACCTGCCGAATTTCCTTCGACACGAGATCGAATCATGCGTCGCATCCTTCTGTTCCTGGGTACGAACCTGGCCGTCCTGGTGCTGCTGAGCATCGTCGCCCATCTGTTTGGCGTCGATGTGTGGGCGGCTTCGCGCGGCTACGGCGGCATGGGGCCACTGCTGATCTTCGCAGCCGTGATCGGCATGGGCGGTTCGCTGATCTCGCTGGCGATTTCCAAGTGGATGGCGAAGATGTCCACCGGCGCGCGGGTGATCGAGCAGCCGTCCAGCGAAGCCGAGCAGTGGCTGCTGAACACGGTGCGCCAGCATGCACAGGCGGCCGGCATCGGCATGCCCGACGTGGCGATCTACGAGGCGCCGGAAATGAACGCGTTCGCTACCGGCGCCAGCCGCAATCATGCGTTGGTGGCGGTCAGCACGGGGCTGTTGCACGGCATGGACCGCGACCAGGTGTCGGCCGTGCTCGGCCACGAGATCGGCCATGTCGCCAATGGCGACATGGTGACGCTGGCGTTGATTCAGGGCGTGCTCAACACTTTCGTGATCTTCCTCGCGCGCATTGTCGGTCGCATGGTCGACAGCTGGCTCAGCGGCGGTCGCGACGATCGGGGTGGCGGCATCGGCTACTTCGTCATTGTGATCGTGCTGGAGATCGTCTTCGGCCTGTTCGCATCGATGATCGTGATGGCGTTCTCGCGCTATCGCGAGTTCCGCGCCGATGCGGCCGGTGCACGACTGGCCGGACGCGGGCGCATGATTTCCGCGCTGGAGCGCCTGGGCGCCAGCTACGGCGAATCGACGCTGCCGAAGAACATGCAGGCCTTCGGCATCTCCGGCCACCTGGCCGGTGGCTTCAAGCGCCTTTTCATGAGCCACCCGCCGCTGGCCGAGCGCATAGAGGCCTTGCGCCGCGCAGGATGAGCACGGATATCCTGCGCCGTCGCGCGGGGCGGCGGCGTTTCATTCTTCAATGCGCACGTTCATCGCTGGGATGTGCTGTGCACTCGTGGCAGGATGGCGCGCATCCACATGCAGGTCGAGCTTCTTCATGAAATTGCTTCTGGTCGAGGATTCCAGGCGTTTGCGTGAAACCGTGCAGCGCGGATTGCAGGCCGAGGGTTTCACGGTCGATGTCGCGATGGACGGTGCGGAGGGGCTCACGTTCCTGCGCACCTACGAGTACGAGTTGCTGGTGCTGGACCTGATGATGCCGCGCATGGACGGCATGGCAGTGCTGCGCGCGCTGCCCTCGCTGCCGCATCGTCCGAAGGTGCTGGTGCTGTCGGCGCGCGACCAAGTGACCGATCGTGTCGCCGCGCTCGACTCCGGTGCCGACGATTACCTGATCAAGCCGTTCGCCTTCGACGAACTGCTGGCGCGGCTGCATGCGCTGGCGCGTCGCCCGAGCCTGGCCCATGCGCCGGTGCTGGAAGTCGGACCGTTGCGCATCGATCTGCGTGCGCACCGCGTGGCGACCGAGGACGAGCACGAGTTGCCGCTGACGCCACGCGAGTTCGCCCTGCTTTCCTTGCTCGCGCGTAACCGGGGCAGGGTGTTCAGCCGTGGCGAGATTCTGGAGCGGGTGGCGGGAAGCGATTCGACCGCTTCGGATCGCAGCATCGAGGTGCTGGTCTTCGGATTGCGGCGCAAGCTCGACCAGGTTGCGCCCAAGGGCTTGATCGAGACCCGCCGCGGCGCCGGGTATCTGATCCAGTGATGTCCCGTCTGGACTCGATGGCCTCGCGCATTGCGCTGATGATCGGCGTGAGCATCGTCATTCTGCTCGGTCTCGCGGCCCTGACCATGGACCATCTCGTCGATGCCGAGATGGAACAGCGTTTCGATGCCAGTCTGCTGGCACAGGCGCGCGCGACCTCGGCATTGGTCGAGCTTGGACCGGACGGTCTGGACATGGACGAGCTGCAACGCATGCCGTCGCACCTTCTTCTCGGTGACACGCGCGCCCTGTACCAGATCCAGTGCGATGATGGGCAGGAGTTGAGCAGCGATCCGGCCCCCATCTACGTTCCACGGGGTTGGCAGGAGGGCGCGGACTCCGCCCCGGCGTTCGCGGATATCGATAGCGGGAGCGCGCAGCAACGTGCGGTGTGGTTCGCGTTCCGTCCCGCAGCCGCACGACGGGCCACGGGCGCGCAGCGTGCCCCAGTGCCCGAGTGCCGCATGCTGCTCATGCTGCCGCGTACGCAACTCGACAACATTCTGTTTGCCATCGACGGGATTCTGCTTATCACGCCGATGCTGGCCTTGATCGTGGCGCTGCTGATCTCCCCACTGCTCGTGCGCAAGGGGCTGCAACCGCTCTCGACACTGGCCGAATACATGCGCGACGTCGGCCCACAAGCCCCCCGTGAGCGCCTGCCGCAGAGTCGGACGCGTGAACTGGCGCCATTGACGCAGCGATTCAATGAAGTGCTGGCGCGGATGGACGAGGGCATGCAGCGCGAGCGGCGCTTCGCCAGCGCGCTCGCGCACGAGACGCGGACCCGGCTGGCGGAACTGCGCACGCTGGTAGACGTCGAACGCAGCTATCCCAGTGGGCGTTCGCTTTCCGAAGTGCTGGCCGACGCGAGTACGATCGGAGGCGAACTCGAAAATACGGTTTCGAGCTTGTTGCTGCTGACGCGGCTCGAAGCCGGCATCGAAAAACTCGAATGCGAGCGCGTCGACTTGAGCGCGCTGATCGTCGAGCAACTGAAGTCGTTGCAGGATGTGTTGCAGCAGCGCAACGTTCGTGTCGACGTGCAGGCCCATGCAAGCGGGGTGTTCCTGGACAGCGACGCTTCGCTGTTGCGCATCATCGTCGTGAATCTTCTGCGCAACGCGGCCGTCTATGCGCCAGAAGGGGCATGTATCGAGATTGCCTGGGGGAACTGCTGCATGCAGGTCATCAATGCGGCACCGGAACTGGATGCCGATGAAGTCGCACACCTGGGGCGCCGGCACTGGCGCAAGCATTCGGCGGACAACGAAGGCCATGCCGGCCTTGGTCTGAACCTGTCCGTGGCCGCGGCGCGGGCGCTGAACCTGCAGCTGACGTTCACGCTGGATGGAAGCCAGCGCCTGCATGCAATGCTGCGCTGGACCTCTTGAGCCTTACTTGAAGTGGTGCACGAATCCGACGCTGAACCCGCCGGGCAGCCATCCCAGAATCAGCGGACTCTTGCGATGCGAAGCCCAGATGCCGACGCCGACGCCCAGCGCCGCACCGGCCAGTACATCGGTCTGCCAGTGGCCGTGGGTCTTCATCCGCGCAACGGCGTCATAGGCCGGTAGCAGGGCTAGCGCGTAGACGGCCGGATGATCGCTTCCGTAGCGCACGATGAAGGGTGTCACCGCGCCGCTCAGGGCCGCGACTTCGCCGCTGGGGAAACTCTGGTATCCGCTGCCCTTGAAGAACTCGTTGGGGTTGTTGGTCTGTGACGGACGCTTGCGCTGGAAGGTCAGCTTGAGTCCGGCCGAACCCAGCGCCGAGAACGACATCGCGTCCAGCGAGCGCCAGAAGGTGTCGCCGAGCCGGCTCTGGTCGCCGAGTGCGAACGAGCCGCCGATCACGGTGACGATCATGGCGTACTGCAGATTCTTCTGGTTGCTTCGCTTCCAGATGCCGCTGTTGTCGTAATGCAGCTTGTGGTCGATGCCCAGCGGACCGCCTCCGGCGTATGCGTTGGACAGCGGGAGCAGGCATGCCATTACCACGATGGCGGAGACGATGAATATGCGACGGGCCATGAAACGTTCTCCGTATGCGATTGTACGCGTCACGTGCATGCAGACTCGGGTAAAAGCATACTCGGATGCTTCGGCATCTGGATCATCCCGGTGACGATCAGCGTCCCGGGACGTGCAGCAGTCGAGTGCGCCGTTTCAGCGTGCGCAGGGTGACCTGGATGGCGGCCGCTATGGCTAAGGCCGCGATCCAGAACGTGTTGTGATGGGCCCAGTCGAGTGCCGACAGCTTGTCGATGAGCAGGCCGCGCGAGAGTTGCAGCACGAAGAAGGCCAGGCCGACGATGAATACACTGTTGTATTCGCGCCGCATGACGGTGCGCATACTGGGCCGGAGTTCGTTCGGTCTCCAGCGCAGCGGATTCGGCAGGAAGGCCGGGGTACGGTCGGCCCAGGCGCGCCAGGCCTCGCCGTGGGTCTGTGACAGGAAGCGATCCTCGCACGCCAGGATGCGCCGGATGTACAGCGCGTGTGCGAACTGGAACAGCAGCATGAACCACAGTGATCCGGTGGCCAGGGCGAAACCGGTCATGGTCCATGCGTTGGCCACGTACAGCGGATGACGCACCACGGAATACATGCCACGCGTATTGAGTTTGTCCGCGGACTGCTGGCGCGTGCTCCGGCGCGAAGTATCGGCCGGCACCATCGATACCGTGAGTGCACGCAGGAGCAATCCGCTGAGTGCGATGCAGAAGCCGGTCAGCGTGAGCGCATCAAGCGTGCGATGCGCGAGCGCATCGGCTGGCCAGCCCGGCCTCCAGATGGCCAGCACGAGGGCGGGAAGCAGCACGACGCCGACCAAACTGCGGCGATGGAAAAGCCAGGTACCCTGCCTTTCCAGTCGAGTTTCGGGGCGGTCTTGCGGTGCATTCATGCGGTGGACTCCAGGAGTCGGGTAGGACGCTCCGCGCGATGCGCGCGACGCAGACGGTCGACCCAGCGCGATGCCTGCTCGGCCACTTGGGCTCCGGATGAGCATGTCTGTGTGTCGATGGCGTGATTGGTGCCGCCGTAGGGTGCGTATTTGTCGCTGTTGTCGCGCGAGAACAGTCCCAGGGTCGGCGCACCGACCGCACTGGCGAGATGCATCACGCCGCAGTCCGCGCTGATGAAACCGTCCAGGTTGGCGAGCACGGCGGCCAGTTTCCGGAGGTTGCGCGAGTAGAACGGATGCGGCGTGCCCGGCAGCTGCGACAGGCCATGTTCGGCCAGGATGTCCACAATGCGGACATCCGGGTGCCGTTGGCGCAGGACGGCGATGAACTCTTGCCACCATGTTTCCGGGTAGCGCTTGTCGCCGGTGGCATTGGCAAAAATGCCGAGCACGGGACGCGTGTCGGTGCTTTCCGCGGGTTGCTCGAGAATGGCATTGAGCACGACCTTGCCACGGTTGAGTTCCAGCGGTTCCAGCCCGACGTTCAAGGCGGGCCAGGATTGCGCGCGGGCCATGCCTCGCGCCACGCGCAGCAAGTGCACGTTGCGCAGCGCGAAATGCGTGGGGCAGGACTGATGATACGCCGCGAGCGGCGAACCGTTCTCGGCGGCGTAGGGGAATCCGATCTTGAAACGCGCCGTGCAGGCGCCCAGCAGCAAGCGCCCCATGTTCGACTGCAGGCAGGCATCGATGGCCAGGTCGTAGCGTTCGCGAACCACGCTTCGCACCAGGCGGATCGAATGCAGCGGGCGGCGCGGAATCCGGCGCGGGAGGCTGATGATGCGCCGCACTTGGAAGCGGGTGCGGAACAGGGTCTCGGCCGCGCATCCGGCGCTGAGAATGTCGATCTCGGCGCCGGGATACATTGTCTCCAGTTCGCGCAGCAGCGGGCTGATCAGCACCGTGTTGCCGAGCCGGTGATTGGGGCGACACACCAGAATCCGGTGGATGCCGTGCTCGGGGAGTCCTCCCGGTGCGCACAGCTGGGCATCGATGGCGCGCAGGCGGCGGCCAAGCAGATGGGCGAGGATCTTGCGGCGTTCCTTTTCCGCGCGACCGATAAACGCGCTGCCCTGGTTGGCCGGCAGCGTCGGATGCAGTACGTATTCGCGCATGAGTCACGTAAGGCGACGAGTTTGCGCAAGGCTAGGCGGGCACCCTTAGAGCCGCCTTAGCGGATGTATGCATTGCGTTATCGTTTTATCGTCGCGCCTCCTGGCGACGCGTGAGCCATGCGTGCAGGGCCGGCATGACCAGAAGCACCAGCGGCACCTGCACCAGCATGCCGGCGATGATGGCGACGGCCAACGGCTGCTGCATCTGCGCGCCGCGTCCCAGCGCCAGGGCCAGTGGCGCCAGGGTCAGGATGGCGGCGATGGTGGACATCAGGATCGGTCGCATGCGATGGCGGCCGGCGTACTGGCGCGCCGCATTCGTGTCCATTTTGCAGCGGGCGTCCTCGTATTCCGAGAAGTAGAAGATGGCCAGTTCCGTGACGATGCCGACGATCATGGTCATGCCCATGATGGCGCTGATGTTGAGCTGGATGCCGGTCACCCACAGGCCGATGAACACCATCGACAGCGCCAGTAGCGGCATGGCGAGGATCGACAGCGCCACGCGGAAGCTCTCGTACAGGAACAGCAGCAGGGTAAACACCAGGGCGATGGCCGCGATCAGTACCAGCGAGAGGTCGTGGAAGGCCTTCTGCTGCTGCGCGTAGAGTCCGCCGAGTTGGTAGTACATGCCGTTCGGCACCATGCCCGGACGCGCCAGTACGTGTTTGACGTCGGCGATGGTCGAGCCCAGCCCGCGTCCGCTGATGCGTGCGGTGACCGCGACCATGCGCTTGAGGTTGTCGCGCTCGATCTCCGGTTGGCCGGTCACCACGCGGATATGCGCCAGCTCGGAAAGCGGACGCACGTGTCCGTGCGCGCCGCGGATCGGCAGGTCCTGCAGCTGCTCGACGCGGTGATGATCGCGGCGCGGCAGCCACACGCGCACGCCGACCATCTTCGGTCCTCGCGGCAGTTCCGCCGCGACCGTGCCGGCGATGGCGCGATGGACCTGGGCGGTGACCTGGTCCGGTGTCAGGCCGAGCAGCGCGGCGCGGTCGGCGTCCACGTGCACGTCCAGCGCGTCGCCGGCGGGATTGATGCCGTTGCGCACGTCGACCACGCCCGGCACGCCGCCGAGGGCCTTGGCGACGCGCCGTGCCGTGCTCGAAAGCTCCTGTGGACGGTCCCCGAACAGCTTGATTTCAATGGGTTGGGGGACCTCGGTGAGGTCGCCGATGAGGTCTTCCATCAGCTGCGAAAGTTCAATGTCGAGCCCGGGAACCTTGTGTTCGATACGGGTTCGGATCTGCTCCATCACCGCCTCGGCCGAGGGCCGGTTGCCGTCCTTGAGGCGGACGAAGAAGTCGCCGGTGTTGGCCTCGGTCAGACCGCCACCGAGCTGCAGTCCGGTGCGCCGGGAATAGGTCGACACGTAGGGATTGGCACGGGTGATCTGCTCCACCTGGTCGAGCAGGCGGTTGGTCTCGGTCAGCGACGTGCCGGGCGGGGACATGTAGTCGAGGATGAAGCCGCCTTCGTCCATCTGCGGCATGAATCCGGTACTGACCCGGGTGTAGGCCAGGCCACCCAGTGCCAGCAGTGGCAGCACGGCGATCAGGATCAGCGCCGGACGGCGGACCAGTCGGTCGAGCAGTCTTGCATAGCCGGACTGCAGGCGGCGGGTGAGGCGGTTGGGTTCGGGTTCGTGGGCGTGCCGCTCGTCGATCAGCCAGCCGGCCAGCAGCGGCACTGCGACCCAGTTCAGTACCCAGGAGATCACCAGGGCGCTGGCCATGGTCAGCGACAGCGCCTTGAAGAAGGCGCCAGTCACGCCGGAGAGGAACGTCAGCGGCAGGAAGATGATCACCGTGGCGGCGCTCGACCCGGTCAGCGGCCGGGTGAACTCCCAGGCCGCGCCGGCGATGCGTTCGTGGACATGGCCCGTGCCGTCGCGCAGCCGGCGCATGATGTGCTCCAGCATCACCATGACGTCGTCCACGATCAGGCCGACGGCGGCGGCCATGCCGCCCAGCGTCATCATGTTGAAGCTCATGTGCAGCACCGACAGCAGCAATGCCGTCACGGCCAGCACTGCGGGCACCACGATCATGGCGATCAGGATCACGCGCGCATTGCGCAGGAAGGCCAGCAGCACCAGTCCGGCGAGGACGATGCCGATGCCGATGGCGTCGCGCACGCTGGCCGCGGCGCCCTTGACCAGCTGCGTCTGGTCGTACCAGTTGGCGATCTTCACATGCGGGGGCAGGGCATAGCCGGCCAGGCGCTTCTTCACCGCGCGCGCGATCTGGACGCTGTTGCCCGAGGGTTGCTGATAGACCTGCAGCAGCACCGCATCGTGTCCGTCAGCGTTGACGCGTATCCACTGCGGCACGTGGCCGAGCCGGATCGAGGCGACATCGCCCAGATGCACCAGGCCGTCGTCACCGTGCTTGACCACGATGCCGCGCAGCTTGCTCAGGCTCACGGGCTGGTTGTCGGCCAGCAGCAGGAACAGCTTGTAGTGATCCTGAATGCGGCCCATGGCGCGGATGGTGGCGGCCTGGGACACCGCCCGGTCCAGGTCGGATAGCGTCAGGCCGTGGGCGCGTAGCCGCCTCAGGTCGACGTCGACATGGTATTCCCCGATGGTGCCGCCCTGGACACCGACCTGGGCCACGCCCGGAATGCCTGACAGCAGCGGTCGCAGCTGATAGGCAGCCAGGTCGTGCAACTGGCTCGGCGAAAGCGTGTCCGAGCGCAGGCTGTAGGCCAGTATCGGATACGTCACCGGGTCCATGCGTTCGGTCGAGACGCGCGTGGCCGAGGGCAGGTCGGGCAGCGTCTGCGAGACGGCGGCATTGACGTTCAGCAGCGCGCGGCCCATGTCCGCGCCCCAGTCGAAGCGCACCTGGATCTCGGCGCTGCCGCGGCTGGTGGTCGAGCGCACGTCGCGCACGCCACGCACGTTGCGTACGGCATTCTCGATGGGTGTTGTCACCTGCACCGCCATCTGCGTGGCGGGGCGGTCACCAGCGTCCAGGGTAATGCGCACACGCGGGAACGAGACGTCGGGGAACAGCGAGACCGGCATGCGGAAGGCCGCCATCAGTCCGCCCAGCGTCAGCATCAGCACCATGAACATCAGCGCGCGCTGATGTCGGCGCATCCACATCGTCACTTTCATGGTTTGGCCTTGCGCACCGCGTCGCCGTCGGAAAGCTCATAGGCGCCCATGACGATGACCGGCAGGTCGGGTTGCAGCTTTCCGTGCACGCCGATGGTGTCGCCGTGGGGCTGCACCACCGTCACGTTCACGCGCCGTGCGTGTCCCTTGAGGTCCTGGAACAGGTAGCTGTCGTGGCCGTGATGCAGCACGGCCGCGCGCGGCACGGCCCAGGCGGGATAGTGCCGGGTCTGGATTCGCCCGGACACCGGGCTGCCCGCGACCAGTTTCGCGGCCATCGCGGCGGGGATGGTCACGCGGACCGGCACCAGTCCGGACGCGGGATCGATGGCGTGACCGACCATGTCGACGGTACCCATGGTGTGCACGGAAGCATCGTAGACCTTCGTCAGTTTCACCGGCATGCCGGCCTGCACGGCATCGACATGGTCCGGCTGCACGCCGAGCCGTGCCTCCAGTCCGCACGAGGGGGAAAAGTCCATCAGCGGCGCGTTGGCGGCTACGCGATCGCCACGCTCTGCGTGCAGGGTCGTGATCACGCCATCGGCGGGCGCACGCAAATCGTAGGTGCGGCGATCGTTGCCCAACGCGCGCTGGGCCTGGAGTGCGGCCTGGGCATCGGTCAGGGCGTTCTGCGCGGCGGCCAGCTGTTCGCGAGTGGCCAGGTGCTGTCCGGCCAGGCGTCGGGTGCGTTGCAGGTTTGTCTTCGCCAGTTTCAGAGCGGACAGGGCCTTGTGCCAGTCCGCACGCGCGGAGGGATCGGTTGCCATACGCAGCAACACCTGCCCCTTGTGCACGGGCTGACCAGCCGATACCGGCAGCGCGGTCACCTGACCGCCGTGTCCCAGACTCAGACGCTGCAGTTGGCTGCTGTCGGCAATGGCCGTGCCCCATCCGGCGAGGTCGTCATGGAATGTACGCTGGACCGGCTGCACGGTGGTGATGGCGACGCTGGAGGCATGCGCCGAGTTATCGGGTGCATGGCTGCAGCCGGCCAGAAGCACCAGCAACAAGCTCGGCGCGAGGCGTGAGAGAGACACGTTCATGATGAGCGGTTCCCGGTTTTCGGGGAGGGGGCATCCGGCGTCGTCGCATCGGTCCAGTCGCCGCCGAGCAGAGTCTCCAGCGCGATCGATGCCTTGGCGCGCTGTCGACGCAGGCGGTTCATCTGCAGATCGGCCTGCAGGGCGCTGGCACGGATGGCGAGCCAGGTCGGCCAGTCCAGTGCGCCGCTGCGCCAGTTTTCCGTGGCGGATCGTTCAGCGCGATCCATGCGGTGTGCATGCTCCGCGGCAGCGTCGATCTGTCCGCGCAGCGTGTGCAGAGCGGCGACCAATCGGTGCACGTCGTTGCGTGTGGCCAGCAGGCGCGCCCGGTACGCATCGGCCAGTGCCTGACGAGTGGCGCGCGTCACGGCAATGCGTCCGCGGTTGCCGTCGAACAGGGGTAGCGTCAGGCCGATGCTGAAGCCATGGGTGTGCACGTTGCTGGTGTCGCGCGCACGGTTGAAGCCCACCTGGATGTCGGGGAACTGTCCGAGAATCGCCGCGCGCACCCTGGCTTCCTGCGCCGCGTAGCCGGCTTTCAGCGCCAGCAGGTCCGGGCGGCGTCGGGCCAGGTCTTTCTCGGCGTGCGCGACCTGCGCGGCCGAGGGGCGTGGCTGCCAGTCCGGACCGGTCAGGCGCAGCGGGGCGTCTGGCGCGAGGCCAAGCAATCCGCGCAGGTCGGATTCGGCCTGGTCGAGCTGCCTTGACGTGTCGGCGAGCTGGTTGCGCACCTGGGCCGTGGCGTCCAGTCCGGCGCTGGCGCCGGCGTAGTCGAGGTCGCCCGAGCGCAGCGCCTTCTGGATGCTTGCGTCGAGGCCGCGCAGCGCGGTGAGCTCACGCTGCAATCGGTGCTGCTGTGCACGCAGGGCATGTACCTGATCGAACAACAGACGGGCGTGGGCGATGGTCTGCCATTCCGCCCAGAGCAATTGCAGACGAATCTGACGCTGGCTCGCACGGGCGCTGGTGACCCGAGCCGAACGCGTCAGCAGCGGTCCGAGGTCGTAGCTCAGACCCAGGCTGTAGGCGCTGCTCACGTCCGCATTGGGGTTGTCCAGGATGTCTCGGCTGGCGGCAAGCTGCGGATCGGGCAGCAGGCCGGCTTCGAAGGCCTGGGCGCGACCGATGTCGAGCCGATCGCGCAGGGTCCTTAGCCGCGGATTGTTGACCACGGCCAGCATGGCCGTTTCGGTGACATCCAGTCCGTTCGAGGGGTCGAAACGGTGCGAGCGCAGTGCCGGCATCGGCATGCGTGCAGCGGGTACCTCGAGTGCGGAGGCATTCTGCGCCGCGGGACGGGGATGAAGCGGTTGCGGGCGGTAGATCGCGCAACCGGCGAGCGCCGTCAGGACGCATCCACTGAGCAGATGCGCAACTCGACGCGCTTTGTACCGGACGAGGACGGCCGGTACGCGGCGGGGGGATAACCAGGGCATGCCTACACGCTAATGCGAACCACTTAGTTTCGCCTTAGCGATTTGGCGCGATCACATACGGAACACACCGTAGCGCTGGGACTCGATCGGCGCGTTCATCGATGCGGAGATCGCCAGGCCCAGCACGCGACGCGTGTCGGCGGGGTCGATCACACCGTCGTCCCACAGTCGGGCGCTGGCGTAATAGGGATGGCCCTGGCGTTCGTACTGCTCGCGGATCGGCGCCTTGAACTGCTCTTCCTCGTCCGCGCTCCACTCGCCGCCGCGCGTCTCGATGCCGTCGCGCTTGACCGTCGCCAGCACGCTGGCAGCCTGTTCGCCGCCCATCACGCTGATGCGCGCGTTGGGCCAGGTCCACAGGAAGCGCGCGCCGTAGGAGCGCCCGCACATGGCGTAGTTGCCGGCCCCGAAGCTGCCGCCGATGATGACGGTGAACTTGGGCACGTGCGAGCAGGCCACGGCGGTGACCATCTTGGCGCCGTCCTTGGCAATGCCGGCGTTCTCGTACTTCTTGCCGACCATGAAGCCGGTGATGTTCTGCAGGAACACCAGCGGCACGTTGCGCTGGTTGCACAGTTCGATGAAGTGCGCGCCCTTGAGTGCGCTCTCGGCGAACAGGATGCCGTTGTTGGCGACGATACCGACCGGGTAGCCGTGGATGTGCGCGAAGCCGCACACCAGGGTCTTGCCGTAGCGCGCCTTGAACTCGTGGAACTCGGAGCCGTCGACGATGCGCGCGATCACCTCACGGATGTCGAACGGGCGGCGCGTGTCCTGCGGGATCACGCCGTACAGCTCCTCGGCGGCGAACTTCGGCTCGACCGGTTCGCGCACGGCCAGCGGCATGCTCTTCGTGCGGTTGAGGCTGGCGACGATGTCGCGCGCGATGGACAGGGCATGCGCATCGTTCTCGGCGAAGTGGTCGGCCACGCCGGATTGCGACGTGTGCACGTCGGCGCCGCCCAGCGCCTCGGCGTCGACTTCCTCGCCGGTGGCGGCCTTCACCAGCGGCGGGCCGCCGAGGAAGATGGTGCCCTGTTCGCGCACGATGATGGTCTCGTCGCTCATCGCCGGCACGTAGGCGCCGCCGGCCGTACACGAACCCATCACCACGGCGATCTGCGGGATGCCCAGCCCGGACATGCGCGCCTGGTTGTAGAAGATGCGGCCGAAGTGCTCCTTGTCCGGGAACACCTCGTCCTGCAGCGGCAGGAAGGCGCCGCCGGAATCGACCAGGTAGATGCAGGGCAGGCGATTTTCCAGAGCCACTTCCTGCGCGCGCAGGTGCTTCTTCACCGTCATCGGGAAGTAGGTGCCGCCCTTGACCGTGGCATCGTTGGCGACGATCACCACTTCCTGGCCGTGTACCCGGCCGATGCCGGTGACCACGCCGGCGGCCGGCGCGGCGTCGTCGTACATGCCGTGCGCGGCGAAGGCGGACAGTTCCAGGAACGGGGCGCCCGGGTCGAGCAGGGCGCGGATACGCTCGCGCACCAGCAGCTTGCCGCGGTCCAGGTGCTTGGTGCGCGCCCGCTCGCCGCCACCCTGGGCGACGCGATCCAGTTGCTGCTTCAGGTCGTCGACCAGCGCGCCCAGCGCTGCGGCGTTGTCGCGGAAGTCGTCCGAGCGTGGGTCGATGCGGGATTCGAGAATGGGCATGGAAGGTCCGTTGGCTGCATCAGCGAAGCGTCCATGATACGGGTCGCGCGGTCCGCTTCCAAAAGCACTGCGCCCGGATGCCTGAGGCGATCCGGGCGCAGTGGACGTGCATCTCAAGGCGCACGCGGCGATACGTGCGGTCGGGTCAGCTGCCCGATCCCATGTCATCGCCGGACATGCTCGAGCTGCTGCTGGCCGGTTCCGGCGCAGACATGGCTGAGCCGGGCTCCATCGGAGCGGACGTGCTCGATGGCGGCGTGGTCGGCTGCATGGCGGCGTTCTCGTCCGGCGTCATGCTGGCATGGTCGCTCGGCGTCATGGCCGCAGTGGAAGCTGCCGCCGGCTGCTGGGCGTTGTCGTCACTTTTGTGGCTGCAGGCGCCGAGGGCGGCAATCATGGCGGCGGCAAGGGCGATACGCGAAATGTTCATGGATGTCCTCCATCCTGTGTGTGGGTTGGGCCGTACCATTCAAACATGCGCGACACGCTCGTGGCGCGCGTCAGCGAACCGCAGTATGGAGTTTGTTCATGAAACTTTCGTGCAGGTCGAGCGCCTTTCGCGGCGCTGAATCGGTCGCAGTGGAAGGCGCATAAAAAAAACCGGCCGCGGATAATGCGGCCGGTTTTCTCGGTGCAGTGGTCGGCGATTCAGTTGCCGGAGCCGCTGTCGTCGCTATGCATGGCGTCCTTGGCCTTTTCCTTGGCCTTGTCGACCATGGTGCCCATCTTGTCGCCGGCCTTCTTGGCCATGGCGTCCATCTTGTCGCCCATGCTGGACGAGGACGATGCCGCCGCGGCGGAGCTGGAGGCTTCCGCTGCAGCACTGGCAGCCTCGGCAGCCGAGCTGGCTGCGTCCGCCGCCGTGTCCGCAGCCTGCTGCGCCTTGTCCGCCGCATCGGAGGCAGCCTGCTGGGCCTGATCCGCGGCCTGCTGGGTCTGATCGGCGGCCGACTGGGCGTTCTGCGCATCGTTCGAACCGCTCTTGCCGCAGGCGGCGAGCAGGGCGATGAGTGCGCAGGCTAAGAGGATACGCGTGAACTTCATTGAGCTTCTCCCTTGAGATGCCGTGGAATGCCGTAATGGCGGCCTATTAATAGCGCGTTCTTTTCGGCGATGCCATATAAATTGCGCCGAAAAAAATCCACTGGCTGTTGAGGTTTTGCTCTTCGTTCACGGATTATCTCAATCGCATTCGATCGCGATCGCCGTGGCTTCGCCGCCGCCGATGCACAGCGATGCGACGCCGCGCTTCAGACCGCGCGCCTGCATGGCGTAAAGCAGTGTGACCAGGATGCGCGCGCCGCTCGCGCCGATCGGGTGGCCCAGCGCACAGGCGCCGCCATGGACGTTGACCTTGTCGTGCGGGATGTCCAGTTCCTTCATCGCGGCCATGGCGACCACGGCGAAGGCTTCGTTGATCTCGAACAGATCCACGTCCTCGGCTTTCCAGCCGGCCTTGTCCAGCACCTTCTGCATCGCGCCGACCGGGGCGGTGGTGAACCATTCCGGTTCCTGCGAATGCGTGGCGTGGGCGACGATGCGCGCCAGCGGCTTGGCACCGCGTGCGGCGGCGTCGTCGGCGCTCATCAGCACCAGTGCGGCGGCGCCGTCGGAGATGCTGGATGCGCTGGCGGCGGTGATGGTGCCGTTTTCCTTGCGGAAGGCCGGGCGCAGGTTCGGGATCTTCTCGATGCTGCTGCGGCCGGGCTGCTCGTCGATGACGTGGCTGACTTCGCCCTTGCGGCTCTTGACCGTGACCGGAACGATCTCGGCGTCGAACGCCTGGCTCTCCTGCGCCGCGCGTGCGCGCTCGACGGAGGCGATGGCGAAGGCGTCCTGGTCCTCGCGGCTGAAGTGGTACTTGTCCGCGCACGATTCGCCGAACACGCCCATGGCCTTGCCGTCGTAGGGATTGGTCAGGCCGTCCCAGGCCATGTGGTCGACCAGCTTGCCATCACCGTAGCGGATGCCGGCGCGCGCCTGCACCATGTGCGGCGCGTTGGTCATCGACTCCATGCCGCCGGCGACGACGACGGAAGCCGAGCCGGCCTTGATCAGGTCATGGCCCAGCATCACGGCCTTCATGCCCGATCCGCAGACCTTGTTGACCGTCGTGCAGCCAGCCGACAGCGGCAGGTTCGCGCCGATCGCGGCCTGGCGGGCGGGGGCCTGGCCCAGATTGGCCGGCAGCACGCAGCCCATGAAGACTTCGGAAACGTCCTGCGCGGAGACGCCGGACTGCTCGACGGCGGCAGCGATGGCGGTCGCGCCAAGGGTCGGCGTCGGCACGCCGCTGAACTGGCCGAGGAACGAGCCGATGGCGGTGCGCTTGGCACCCACAATGACGATGTCGGACATGGAAAGCTCCGTGAATGACGTGAATGGGCAGCGGCGACGGCTGCGGAGCCGTGCATTATGACGGTGCGCCCGGTATTGCGGCAATCGAGAGGCACAGCGGTGCGATGTGCAGAACACGGCGACCTCATGTTGTTGATGCCGCATCACGCGCATACACTGCGGTTTCGGGGAAAACAAAAAGGCAGCTTGTCTGCCGTGTATTTGGGGGAGTTCGATGAGAAGGATGCGTATTCGCAAGCGGCCCGTGAGCGCGGCCGTGGCCATGGCCGTGGTGCTGAGTCTGTCCGCCTGCGGCGGAGGCGGGGGCAGCAACATCCGGCCGACAACCTCGGCCAGTCCGCCGCCCGCACCGGCACCTGCGCCCGCGCCAGCACCGGCACCGCCTCCGCCTCCCCAGCCGCCGCTGGATGCCCAGCTTTCGCTGACCAACACCTACGCAGCGCATGATGCCGGCTTCACCGGCGCAGGCGTGACCATCGGCGTGGTCGATACGGGCATCAATCACCTGAACCCGACCGTGCAGGGGCGGGTCACGAATCTTCCCGCGTACCTGGATCCCAGCACCAATGATCTGACCAAGGACGATGTGGTCGGGCACGGAACCTGGGTCTCGGAAATCGCCGCCGGCCAGCCGTACGGGCAATTTCCCGGCGGCATCGCGCCGGGCGCGAATCTGGTCGGGGCGCGCATCATCAGCGATACGCCGCCCAAGGACGACGGCAGCGGCCAGGGCAACGCCGTGCAGCCCTCGGACGCGGATTTCTTCGCCAATTACCTGAATCCGGATCTCATCAACGCCGGCGTGCAGGTCATGAACAATTCCTGGGGAGGCCTCTACTGGGATCCTTCCAACGCCGATCAGGTCGGCAAGGCGTTCGCCGCTGCCTACCGGCCCTTCGTGATCGACCATGGTGGGATCGTGGTCTTCGCCACCGGAAACGACGGCAACGCCAAGGTCGGGCACCCCGAGCCCAGCGACACCGCGGCGCTTCCGTACTGGGGGCCGGACCTGGAGCGCGGCTGGATCGCCGCCGCGGCGCTCGATAGCAATCATCCGACACAACTTGCCGAGTACTCGAATAAGTGCGGCAAGGCGATGAACTACTGCATCAGCGCGCCGGGCAACGTCATCGTTCTCGACGCCGCCGCGACGTCCAGCACCAACTCGCCGGACTATTACATCGTCGAGGGCACATCGTTCGCTACACCCGAAGTGTCCGGCGCGGCGGCGCTGGTCTGGCAGGCCTTTCCCTATTTCGACAACGACATGGTGCGGCAGACCATTCTCGGCACGGCAACGGATCTGGGCGCGGCCGGCGTCGATCCGATGTTCGGCTGGGGCGCACTGAACGTGGGCAAGGCCGTGAAGGGACCGGCGAACTTCGCCTGGGGCGACGTCTCGGTCAGCTTCGACGGCATCACCTCGACCTGGTCCAACGACATCGTCGGTGCAGGCGGATTGAGCAAGGACGGCAGCGGTACACTGGTGCTAGCCGGTCACGACACCTACCAGGGCGATACCCAGGTCCTGGGCGGCGCCCTGCAGACCGCCTTCACGCTGCCCGGCAATGCGACGGTGGCCAGCGGTGCGACGCTCACCGGCATGTACGACGTGGGCGCAGGCGACGTGCCGGTCGGTCTTCCGGGCGTGCAGGGGAACCTCTCCAATGCGGGCGTCGTGCTGGTCGCGGGCGGCAACGCCGAGGTCGGCGGCAATTACATTCAGGCCAGTTCGGGCTCGCTGTCGATCAGTCTGGGTTCCAGGCTCGACGTGGCCGGCACGGCCAACATCGACGGCAACCTCAACATCGTCGGCAAGGATGCGGGCTACGTCACCAACAGCCACGAGAACCTGCTGACCGCAGCCGGCGGCGTGACCGGCACCTTCGCCACCTTCACGCTGAGTAGCGGTGTATTCCTGAGCAGCACGGTGCAGTACGACGTCAACGACGTGTGGATCGACACCACCAGTCTGAGCGTCACGACCACCGCGGCCTCCGCCGGTTTCGGTGCACAGCCCGCGGTGATGGGCAGTGCGCAGCGTGTCGACGGTGCGTTCCAGCAGGTCAACGCCAGTCTGTCCGGCGGCGGCACGGTGGCGAACGGCTTCATCCGTGCGGCTGGCGCGATCCAGCACACGCAAACGCTCTCTGCCGCGCAGCTGTCCCTGCAGAGTCTGTCCGGCGAACTGCACGCGGTCAGCGCGGCGATGGCGTTCCAGAGCATCGACGCGACCAGCCGCACGCTGTCCGACCGTTTCGATCACTTGGTCGAAAAGGGCGGCTACGGCATGTGGACGCAGCAACTCGACCTGAGCGGTTCGATGGCGCGCAGCGGTTTCGATGGCGTCGGTTTCCAGCTCAACGGTTGGCTGGTGGGCAGCGACCGGGGCATCGGCCAGCACGGTGTGGCCGGTTTCGCCTTCGGTCAGAGCCAGGGCGATCAGCGCTTGCAGCAGCGCGCCGACCGCGACCGTAGCCGCGATACCGAAGGCATGCTCTACGCCGGGTGGATGCGCGGCGACTGGTACACCCAGGGCCGGGTCGGCTTCGGCCATATCCGTCAGAACGTCAGTCGCCAGTTGCTGCTGGGCGCGAACTGGATGCCGGTGTCGACGCACTACAACGGCCAGTACCAGGTCGCCTACGGCGAGAGCGGACTGCATCTGCGCCAGGGCCGCAATCGACTGATTCCCTATGTGAATGTGCAGTACGCACAGATCCGCCGCGACGGATTCGCAGAGCAGGGCGCGTACGGTTTCGGGCTGCAGTCGCCGAGGCAGACGCTGTCGCGCTGGCAGGCCGGCGTCGGCCTGCGCGCTGCACACCACGTCGATTTTGCCGGCGGTCCCTCGGTGGACTTCACGGCGCGTGTGCAGTGGCAGCGCACCCTGGCGTCCAGCGGCGACGTGTTCGATGCCAGCTTCGTCGGCGTGCAGGACTGGCGGCCGCTGGTCGGCATCGGCCTGTCCCGCTACAGCGGCCTGTTCGGCGTCGGCATGAACGCGCACCTGAGTCCGAAGGCGACGCTGAAGTTCGGCTACGACTATCAGCTCGGGCAGCGGATCAAGTCGAAGCAGCTGATGGCGCGCTTCAATCTGGCGTTCTAAAGTTAGCGCAGATCAACGTTTACGCATGGACACCGCCAACACGAAGAACATGAAAAGCGCCAGAGGCAGCACGCTGGTGTCACCCGTCTTGCCGTTGCCCGAGAAGACTTTAAGATAGGCCATGGCTGCGACGAGCGAAGCGCCGATGAGAAGGATCATCACCGTGACGGCGACACGCGCACGTGTTTCCTTGGCCACCCGGTTTCTTGTTTGCTCCAACTCGGCCTGGCTGCTTCGACTTTCCAATCGGTTGCCGTGTTTTACAGGTGCCGCTGCCTCGAATTGAATGCGACGGAAGTGCTGCAATACATCAGGTAGTGAGATAGAGCCCGGCCTCAGTGCGATCAGGCGTCTTAATTGATGGACGTCCGACCATTGCAGAACTTCCCACAATGCGAGCGCATGGTTGTGACTCAGATTTGGGTCATGGATCACGCGTTCGAGCAGTAGTGCGGAGATTCTGTCGCGATGTACCAATGAAACCAGGGCGTTGTGTCGCTTGAGCCAACCACAGAGCGCATTCTCGGGAATTTCCTGCATGCCTTCATACAGACTCTGCGCGGCCTTCACTGGATCTGTAGAGATGGGTACGACATCTTGCTGTGAAGGAAACCCTGTGCGCTTTGTCCTGAGTGCCGAGGACGAAAAAGCGGGTTTCATGGGCATTGCAGCGGGAGTCTGGGGCAGACTTTTCGGAGTTGCCAGTGGGCGCCGGGGTTCGCCGAGACGGTTCAATGCCCACTCGTAGGCCAAGCGCAGGCGTTGGAATCCTTCAGCATCCTCCTCCGGGCGACAGTGTCGTAAAGCCGTCGCATAGGCACGTTTGATGGCTCTACGGTCGGTCGTCGGAGCGATGCCGAGGATTTGCCATGGGTTATTCCGGGGAAGCGTCATCGGAAAGCCCCGGTTTCAACCTGCTCGAGCATCTCCGCCATACGTTTTCTGGCCTTGCGAATTCTTGATTCATCCTGGCTTTCTAGTTCGGCTTGGAAGGCCGTCAACCACTCGCCGATCATTTTGCGGTAATCGCCCAGACATTCCGCATACAGACGCTTCGCACGAGTCATGAGTGCCTGGTTCGCTTGTTGGTCGCGAGGATGGATCTTGATTTTTTCCAATGCTTTCAGGCGTTGGCGAATTTCATCTTTGCTGAGCACGCCAGGGTTGCTTTCAATCACCAGGCGGTAGCGTTCATCCGTGCCCATCACGACTGCTTCGACTTCGAGTAGTCCGTTGACGTCGTAGGTGAAGCGAACTTCCGCTCCGGTTTCTGTCGATCCGTTCACGGGCAAATAGACATTCAACGTACCGAGCAACACGTTGTCCGATACGCGGGGCGATTCACCTTGATAGACGTTCAGCGTAATCAAACGCTGTCCATTGCGCATCGGCCGATACAATCCAGATCGACTGACCGGGACGGCCATATTGCGTTCGATGATTGGAGAAAACAGACCCTCCATGATCTGACCGGAGGCAGAGCGTTCGGAAACTTCTACTCCCATCGTGTACGGACACACGTCCGTCATGATGACTTCGTCGAGTTCCTGCTGACGGCTCTTCAGGGCCGCCATCACGGTGGCGCCTATGCCGATGGCTTCATCCGGATAGATGTGCCGCAACGGAAGGCGACCGAACATGCGCGAAACCAGACGAGACACCATGAGCATGCGCGAGGCACCGCCGACAAGTACGACTTCGTCGAGGTCGTCAGGTGTCAGACTGGCATCGTTGAGTGCTCGTTCGATGGGAGCCTGCATGCGTTCGAGCAAGGGCGCGCATAGATTCTCGAATTCCTCCTGCGAGAAGCTGCAATGTACCTCTGTGCTGTTGGTTCCGTGCGGCACTTCGATGTCCACGGAAGCTCGGGTGCCCAGTTGACGCTTGGCCGTTTCCACGCGCTCTCGCCATGTGGCCTTGGTGCACAGGTCGAGATCCTGTTCGGTGATGCCACACTTTTGCAGCGCGGCGTCGAACAACTGGTCCAGGAAATCCTCGCCACCGAGATAGTTGTCACCGGCCGAGGCATGTACCTCCATGACGCCGTCGAACATTTCGAGGATCGATACGTCGAAGGTTCCTCCGCCCAGGTCGAGCACGAGAAAACGGTTCTCCGCGCCCCGCTGGTTCAGCCCATAGGCCAGTGCAGCGGCGGTAGGTTCATTGATGAGCCTTTCCACACGAATGCCGGCCAATTCACCGGCAGCGCGCGTCGCCTTGCGTTGCGCATCACTGAAATAAGCTGGAACGCTGATGATCGCTTCCGTCGGACGTTCGCCGCATTGCTTCTCGACATCGTCGATCAGGGACTTGAGTACCAGAGAACTCAGTTCTTCGGGGCGGAGCGTGTGCTTGCCAAGCTTCGTCGCTCGCGGGGTGCCCATGAAACGCTTGAACGCAGCGACGGTGCGGTCAGGGTGAGTCACCAGACGCTCGCGCGCCAGTGCCCCGACGATCATTTCGCCATGGTCGTCCAGTCCGACGACAGATGGAGTCAAGAGTGATCCCAAGGCATTCGGAACAAGTTCGGGTTTGCCGTTTTTCCACACACCGACAAGCGAGTGTGTAGTGCCGAGGTCGACCCCAATGATCATCCTTGATTTCCCCCTTGATTGTCGTCGAAGGCTTCGCCTTCAGATCATTATTTTGGTGGTCAGGCAGTATTTTTCACGCCTTGCCGTGGAACAGCTCGCGGCCGATCAGCATGCGGCGGATCTCGTTGGTGCCCGCGCCGATCTCGTACAGCTTGGCGTCGCGCAGGATGCGGCCGGTCGGGTACTCGTTGATGTAGCCGTTGCCGCCCAGCGTCTGGATGGCCTCCAGCGCCACCTGCACCGCGTCGGACGAACACTTGAGCAGACACGAGGCCGGATCGATGCGCGATTTCACGTTGTCGTCGAACTGCTGCGCGACCATGTAGGCGTAGGCGCGCGAGGACTGCAGCGCGGTGTACATGTCGGCAATCTTGGCCTGCATGATGCCGAACGTGCCGATGGGCGCGTTGAACTGCTTGCGCTCGCGGGCGTAGGGCAGGGTGATGTCCAGCGCCGCCTGCATCAGGCCGATGGGGCCGCCCGAGAGCACCAGGCGTTCGGTATCGAGGCCGCTCATCAGCACGCGCACGCCCTCGTTGACTTCGCCGACGATGTTCTCCTCGGGGATCTCGCAGTCCTCGAACACCAGTTCGCAGGTGTTGGATCCGCGCATGCCCAGTTTGTCCAGCTTCTGCGCGGTCTTGAAGCCCTTCATGCCCTTCTCGATGATGAAGGCGGTCATGCAGCGGCTGCCCGCCTCGCGGCCGGCGGTGCGCATATAGACCAGCAGCACGTCGGCGTCGGGGCCGTTGGTGATCCACATCTTCGAGCCGTTGGCGACCCACACATCGCCTTTCTTCTCGGCGCGGCAGGTCATCGAGCCGACCACGTCCGAACCCGCACCGGGCTCGCTCATCGCCAGTGCGCCGACGTATTCGCCCGAGCACAGCTTGGGAATGTATTTCTCCAGCTGTGCCTTGTTGCCGTTGTGGAAGATGTTGTTGACGCACAGGTTCGAATGCGCGCCGTAGGACAGGCCGACCGAACCGGAGGCGCGAGAGATTTCCTCCATCGCGATCAGGTGCGCCAGGTAGCCCAGGTCCGAGCCGCCGTACTCACTGCTGACGGTGACGCCGAGCAGGCCCATCTCGCCGAGCTTGCGCCACAGGTCCTCGGGGAAGACGTTCTCGCGGTCGATGCGGTCCGCGCGCGGGGCGATCTCCTTCTCCGCGAAGGCGGCCACGCTCTCGCGCAGCATGTCCAGATCATCACCGAGGGAAAAAGGACGCATAACGGACCGACTCCTTGGAAAGGGCCGTCCATGGTACCGCAGCGGCTCCACGGCGGCATCCGGGGAAACGACTCCGCTCAGCGCGCGTTGCTGCGGGTGTGTCTGTAAAGTTCTTCCAGAACAGGCAGTTGCTCGCGGAGAAGGCGAAGCTGCGTCAGAGCGACGCGCTGTTCGGCGGGCATCGTTTCGTCTGTCGACACAACGCTCTGTCCGGCGTCGCTTCGGTCCTGGTCGTTCATGGATGAGCCGTCCGCAAGCGCGTGCATGCGGGCGGCGAGCGCCGAGCCCTGCGTCGGAATCGCGCGAGCGGTGTCGGGAACCGGCGATGTCGGTCGGTGCGCGCCCAGCGCCGAGAGATGGCCGAGCAGTTCCTGGCTGGCGGCCAGCAGGCGCAGTGTCAGGTCGGCATCGGCGCGCTGGCCGGCCGGGTCACTGCGCGCATGGCCGAGATGCGCGCTCAGTTCGGCATCGGCTTCGTGCGCATCCCGCCGTGCGCGTCGGTAGGGCAGGTCGTCGCGCTTGCCGCTGGCGTACTGGGCGACGATGGCTTCGAGGTAGCCGGCCTGCGCGCGCAGCAGTTCCGCATACAGCGTGCCCAGCTCGCGTTCGCGCCAGTCCGGCAGCACCAGCAGCGTTACCGCCACTGCGATGGCGCCGCCCAGCAGGGTGTCGAGCATGCGCGGCACGATCAGCTCGAAGCCGTTGCCGATCTGATTGAAAGCCAGCAGCACGAATGCCGTGACGGCCGCCGTGGCAACCAGGTAGCGTCGATAGCGGGTCACGAAGAACAGCACGCCGCCCGCCACCGTCCACGCCAGTTGCGCGCGCGGGTCCGGGAACAGCGTGAGCAGCGCCCAGCCTGCCAAGAGGCCGACGAAGGTGCCGCCGATGCGCTGCAGCACGCGCTGCCGGGTCGCGCCGTGACTGGGCTGGCACACCAGCATCACCGTCAGCAGAATCCAGTAGCCCTGGCCGGGGTGGATCAGGCGCAGCACGAGGTAGCCGATCAGCATGGCCAGACTCAGGCGCAGTGCGTGACGGAAGCGCGCCGAGGTCGGTGTGAGCTGGGTGCGGATGCGGCGCAGCGCTTCGATGGGGCCGGAAGGCGTCGGGTCGTGCAGACTGCGGTCGGCGTCTTCCGCATCGGGCGCCTCGGCGCAGGCGATGCGCCGCATCAAATGGTGAAGGTTGTCGATCAACCGGTCGAGTGCTTGCAGCAGTTCCGGTGGCGCGGATTCCGGACCGGCGCGATGCCGCGTCACCGCCTCGCGCAGTTCGCGGATGCTTTCGTCGAGTTCGTCCGACCAGCGGAACGCTGCGCCCACGCGCTCGTCCGCGGCGCGCTGCCGACAGGCCTGGGCCAGACCGCGCATCACGCGCTGGGCGCGGAACATCACATCGCTGTGGAAGAACGCTTGCGCCAGTTCCTGGTACGGATAGTGCGACGACGACGCGCGTTCATGGATGTCCTGGGCGGCCAGATACAGCGACAGCGAACGCTCCAGCGCGGCATGCGGGCGGCGTCGATCCAGCCGGTCGATCAGTGTCAGCCGGCAGCCGTTGAGCGCCTCGACCACATCGCCGTTGATCTGCGCCAGCCGCGCGCGCAGGGTCGGCACCGGCAGGTCGCGCACCGGTTCGAACAACTGCGCCTTGGCGTCGAGGTAGTCGCCGAGCGTCGCGTACAGCCGCGCCAGTGCCTGGCGCACGGGGTGCTGGACGAACAGCACGCTCCACGCCATGGCGAACAGGCCGTACCAGGCGGCGCCGGCGACCAGCAGCAGCGGCTCGTGCCAGATCGGCAGTGCGTTCGCGCCGGGCTGGTCCATGCCGATCATGGTGTACACCGCCAGCAGCAGCGTGGCGCTGGCGATGGTGGCGTAGCGAGGGCTGGCCGCGCCCAGCATCACCAGCAGGAAGCTGCCCAGTGTCAGCGCCGCGGCGAACGCCAGGGGTTGGGTGAACAGCGCTTCGACCACGAACGCGGCAATCAGGAAGCACAGCAGCGTGCCGAGCAGTGCTTGCAGTCTGCGAAGCCAGGCATCCTCGGTTTCTGCCAGTGCCGCGGCGATCACGCCGAGCAGCAGCCCGATCATCAGGTGCGGCTGTTGCGTCTGCATGCCGTATAGCGCCGCACCGAGCATCGCCAGCAAGACGCGCAGTGCATCGGCAAAGCGGTCCGAGGTTCTAAAGTGGGATAGCAAGCGCAGCATGGATAGGATTGGCTCGGTACGGCGGATCGGCTGCAGCGTAGCGCAATGCGTGCGTGTCGAGTTTGCTCGGCTCGTACGTCGTGCATAAGGACGTCGACGATTCTGGACCGCTTTGTCTGCGCCGCGCATGCCAGAGCGCAGGTGGGATCTTTTCCAGTACGGCAAGACCATGGCTGGAGTTCGCGTTCCTGGATGTTTGTTCGTGGCCGGTCTTTTTCGCAACGTGCGCTCTGAGGGTTGGAGCGCTCCTACACACGGAGGTTTCTCGTTGTATGCATCCCAAAATCTACGAGAATGTGATCATTGGAAACTTTCTTTATGGTCTTGGTTTTGCCATGCGTCAGCATGCCGATGGCGTTGGACACCAAGGCGCAATAAATCTGCTTCAGCAAACGCCGGCCGACACGCTTCTCGGTGATGTCCTGATGACGTTCCCAGGGATGAGTCGGCTCATCGAGTTCAAGCGAAAGGGGGCTGCGCTCAACAAGGAGACGGTGAGGCACGTCACGTTGACGAAAGCGCTCGAAGACAATTTGGCATTGCAGCGCGTGTCACGACGCATGCACTTGTATCTCGAGTTCTCCGAAACGGAACCGGATGCGGCTTCCATCAAAGTCACCAGTTACCTCGACGCTTTTTCAAGCGATGATGCGTTGACGCAGACCATGGCCGGCTGCATCGAAAAATTCGCGTCCGATGTATCGGAAAGTGCGCGCATGGATCCTGCCGTACGTGCTGCTCAGCGAGAGGAGGAGGCCTTCTACCTGACGCTTGTGCGCAAACTCCAGGGCGAGGGTTCGATTGGGTCTGGCGGGATGCTGCTGATGTCCGATGCAGAGGGTCGTCTCGCTTATGCCTATCTGGAGGATTTGTCCGCGCTGCGCATGACGACGCGGGAGTGGAGCCATGCGCTGGAACAGAAACTTCAGCATGAGCTGACGAGATCCATGTCCCGGGAACGTTCTATAAGTCGGGATCGAGGGCACGGGTTGGAACGGTGATCGTTCTGAACAAGGAAGCGTTATGACCGAAGCCGAAAACGAAGCGCGCCTGCAAGAGCTCTATGACATTGCAGGTCGACTGATGGAGCTTGCGCGAGACGATCAGGATGCGATGCGGGTCGAGATGAACCGGGTGCAAGTCCTTTGTCTGAGTCTTTCCAAAGCGTATGCGAAGCAACTGAGTCATTGGGATCAGACGTTACGAAAGACATTCGTCGAGGTTGCCGAATCCTCCGTTGAACCGACGCGCCACGCGATGGAACAGGCGCGGAAGGATGCGGAATGCGCCGCAGATTCGTATCGGCGGGCGCTTCGGCGACTTGGTTGGGGGCGGTTTCTTTTTGCCTGCGCGATATCAGTCGCGCTGTGGCTGGCTGTACTCGTGAGTGTCTGGGTGTTCGTGCCGTCGCTGGACCAGTTGGCGGCGCGGCGCGCAGAAGTGGCTAACCTGCGTGCGCAGGCCGAACAGCTGAGCGCCCGGGCCAAAGCAGAGTTCACTCAATGCGAGGATCGGGATGGGACGCAGCACCCATGTTTCCGCGATGACGAAAGCAAAGGGCCGTATTTCGACGGGAACAAGACCTATCGTGCCCTGTGGCGTCATTGATGCAGAGGGGCGGTTTGGGGCATCGAGTGGATGCTGCGCTCGTTGCGTTGCGCCTAAGCCGTCTTTCGTAGGTTCCCGGCATCAAGAAAAAGGGGCGCCTCGCGGCGCCCCTTCGATGCGGCTTGATGATGCCGTCGCTTACTGACCGCGCATGCGGCCCTGGAAGCGCGGACCGCCGTTGCCCATCAGCGGCAGCTTGACCTTGCCGATGATCGCGATGCGCTCTTCGGCCATGCGATCGGCGGCCTTGTAGGTCGCGATGTTGTCGCGGTCGGCGATCTCGAAGATACGGCTGACGTTGTGGTACACGGTGCGCATCATGCGCATCGCGCGCTCGCGGTTGTAGCCGTCGATCTCCAGCGACACGTTCATCACGCCGCCGGCGTTGACCGCGTAATCCGGTGCGTACACCACGCCGCGCTTCTTCAGCTCGTCGCCGATCTCGTCGGTGGCCAGCTGGTTGTTGGCCGCGCCGCAGATGATCGGCGCCTTGATGCGGTCGATGGTCTCTTCATTGACCGTGCCGCCCAGCGCGCACGGGCTGTAGACGTCGGCGTCGACGTCGTAGATCTCGTCCAGCTCGACCGCTTCGCAACCCAGCTCGTCGACGCAGCGCTGCACCGCATCCTTGTTGATGTCGGTGACGAACACCTTCGCGCCCTGTTCGCGCAGCAGCTTGATGTACTCGCTGCCGACGTGGCCGCAGCCCTGCACGGCGAAGCTGTACTTGCCGACGTCCTCGTTGCCGTGCTTGTAGTTCAGCGACGCCATTACGCCCTGCAGCGTGCCGTAGGCGGTGAACGGCGACGGATCGCCCGAACCGCCATGCACCTGATGCACACCGGTGACGAATTCGGTTTCGCGGAACACCCACTCCATGTCGTTGACGTCGATGCCGACGTCCTCGGCCGTGATGTAGCGGCCGTTGAGCGAGTTGACGAAGCGGCCGAAGGCGCGGAACAGGCCCTCGGACTTGTCGACGGCCGGATCGCCGATGATGACGGCCTTGCCGCCGCCCAGGTTCAGGCCAGCCACCGCGTTCTTGTAGGTCATGCCGCGCGACAGGCGCAGCACGTCGTTGACCGCCTCTTCCTCGGTCTTGTACGGCCACATGCGCAGGCCGCCCAGGGCGGGACCCAGCACCGTGTTGTGGATGGCGATGATGGCTTTCAGCCCGACATCCTTGTTGTGGCAGAAAACGACTTCCTCGTGACCGGTTTTGGCGATTGTTTCGAAAATCATCGGACTCAAGACTCCGTGTGAGCAGGCAGGGCAGCGCCGTGAGCGGCTGCTTCAGCTCTGGCAAGGGGTGTCAATTCTCGGTGCTAGGTACTTGATTTGACGTGAATTGATGGGCCTCGCAACAGGGCGGGGCCGGCGTATGGGCGCGTAGTGTAGTACCTCGTCGTCGCCAGCGACAGTTTGCGACCAGGGCGGGGTTGTGGCATACGCGACCGCGCCTGCGCAGGGGCAAAATCAAAGACGCCCGCGCAGCGGCGGGCGTCCGGTTCGTGGCCTTCGGGCCGGAATCGTGTTCGTGACTCAGTCGTCGTCGCGGTCGTAGCGGCGGTCGTAGCGGCGGTCGTGCCGACGGTCGTAGCGGCGGTCGTAGCGACGCTCGTGACGGCGTTCCACACGCCGCTCGACACGACGCTCGTGACGCATGTCGCGGCGATACTGCACGTAGCGACCATGCCGGTAAGCGCGGTGCGCGACGCGACGGTTCCAGGCCGCGCGATGGAACACCCAGCGGCCGTCGCGGTGCACCCAGCGCGGATGACTGTACACGTAGCCCGCTCGGTGGCGATGCCAGCGACCCGGCGTCCACACATAGCGCACGCGGTTCCAGCGCCAGTAGCCCGGCGCCCAGAAATAGCCGACGCGCGCCGGCGGAATGCGCTCGTAGCGCGCCGGCGGCGGCGCGATGCCGATCGCCACCGACAAACGCGTTTCGGCCTGCGCCTGCGGAATCGAGGCCACGGTCCCCAGACCCAGGGCGAGGGCGGTCAGCAGCGAGAATTTTCCGAATGTCTTCATGATTGGCTCCGTCGTGGGCGGCGGGTGGCCGCAGTGCAGAAAACGAATCGACGGTTGCCCTCGTTGACGATCCGCGCGGGATCGTTCAGAAACGCGCAAGCTACATGAAGCGGCGTTCAGCCGGACCGGGTGGTCCGGAATGGCCGACGGTGTCGCGGACGGAACGCGCGTCACCGTCGGAAGCGATGTGTCCTGCCGAGGCGACTACATCCGGCACTTGGGTGCATGCCCGCTGGCGCGCGCCTGCTTGTACACCGGCATCAACTGCTGCGCCTGTTGGGCCAACTTGCCGGCCCGCTGGCTCGGCGCGGGATGCGTGGACAGGAAGGCCGGCACCTTGCCACCCTGCTTGCCCATCTTCTGCCACAGCGTCACCGCGGCGCGCGGATCGAAACCGGCCTGCGCCATGTAGCGCTGCCCCAGGATGTCGGCTTCCGATTCCTGCGTGCGCGAAAACGGCAGCAGAATGCCGACCTCCGCGCCCAGACCCAGAGCGGCCATGGTCCGTCCGGCGTCGTTGCCGCGCGAGGCGCCGTACAGCGTGCCCGCCAGCACCGCGCCCTGAACCGCCATGTTGTCCGACATGCGCTCCGCGCCGTGACGCGCGACCACATGCGCCAGCTCATGGCCCAGCACGGTGGCCAGCTGATCCTGCGTGGTGGCGATCTTGAACATGCCCTTGTTCACGCCGATGCGGCCGCCGGGCAGCGCGAAGGCGTTGGCGGAGTCCTCGTCGATGATCTGCACCTGCCAGTTCTGGCTGCGCCATTTCGGTGGCAGCACGGCGATCAGCGCCTTGGCCACGCAGGTTGCGTAGGCGCGCTGACGCGGTGCGTTGGCGAACTTGCCCTTCCGGCCCATTTCGTTGAAGGCCTGCACGCCCAGCTGATTCATCTGCTGATCGGAGACCATCATCAGCTGCTTGCGTCCAGTGGGCGAGGTGGCGCAGCCGGCCAGCACCAGCGCGGCGGCGAGCGAAACGATCAAGGCGGACATCTTCATGCGGCGGTTCTCCCCGTGGCTTCTTCCATGCAGGCCGACACTGTATCGCAGCAGCACGCCGCAGGCCTTTGGCCATCCGGCCGAATGCGTGGCGCAGCAACGCATGCTGCGTTGCACAAATGGCTGTATCGGTGGCGCACGATACAATGGCGGTCTGCATTTTTCTGACCTTGGAGTTCCCATGAGCACGCCCGCCCAGCAGATCCCCGCGAGCGCCGCCCAGGCCGATGCCGCCCCGCTGCGCTTCGTCACCGCCGCCAGCCTGTTCGACGGCCACGACGCCGCCATCAACATCATGCGCCGCATCATCCAGGCGCAGGGCGCGGAGGTGATCCACCTGGGCCACAACCGCTCGGTCGAGGACGTGGTGCGCGCCGCGCTGCAGGAAGACGCCGACGCCATCGCGCTGTCGTCCTACCAGGGCGGGCATGTCGAATACTTCAAGTACATGGTGGACATGCTGAAAGAGCGCGGCGCTTCGCACATCCGCGTGTTCGGCGGCGGCGGCGGCACCATCACGCCGGAAGAGATCAAGGAACTGCAGGACTACGGCGTCGAGCGCATCTACCACCCCAACGACGGCATGCATCTGGGCCTGACGGCCATGATCGAGGACGTCATGCGTCGCACCAAGGCCGCGCGCGACAAGCGTCTGACCGAGGAAACCCCGACCGCGCAGCCGGACTCCGGCAACGAGATCGGCGTCGGCGCGATCATGTCCGCGATCGAGAACGGCGCGCTGTCCGAAGGCGAGCTGTCGCATCTGCGCAAGGAATGGCAGATGGCCGGCCAGCACACCCCCGTGCTGGGTCTGACCGGCACCGGCGGCGCCGGCAAGTCGTCCGTGGTCGACGAACTGCTGCTGCGCTTCCTGCACGCCTTCCCCGAGATGCGCATTGCCGTGCTGGCGGTGGACCCGACCCGTCGCCGCTCCGGTGGCGCGCTGCTGGGCGACCGCATCCGCATGAACAGCCTGCGCTCGGACCGCGTGTTCATGCGCTCCATGGCCACGCGCCGGGCGCATGCCGCCACCAACACGGTGCTGACCGACTGCATCGCGTTCCTCAAAGCCCAGGCCTACGACCTGGTCATCGTCGAGACCGCCGGCATCGGCCAGTCCGACTCGGAGATCGTCGATCTGGTCGATTTCCCGATGTACGTGATGACCTCCGACTACGGCGCGGCCAGCCAGCTGGAGAAGATCGACATGATCGACTTCGCCGAGCTGATCGTGCTCAACAAGTACGACCGCCGCGGCGCCGAGGACGCGCTGCGCGACGTGCGCAAGCAGTGGAAGCGCAACCGCACCAAGTTCGACCTGACCGACGATCAGGTGCCGGTCTATCCGACCATCGCCAGCCAGTTCAACGATCCGGGCGTCACCTGGATGTTCACCCAGCTGTGCCGCCTGCTGCGCGAGAAGCTCGGCGAGTCCGGTCTCGGCTCCGAGCACTGCGACTTCCAGCCCACGCTGGACACCTCCATCAAGGAACCGCGCGCCACCGTGCTGATTCCGGGCCAGCGCGTGCGCTACCTGGCCGAAATCGCCGAGCAGGGCCGCGGTATCAACACGGATATCGAGCGTCAGGCCGAAGCCGCCAGCAAGGCGCAGTACATGCATCAGGCGCTGTCTGAAGTGGGCGATCCGGCGCTGCCCGAGGCGCTGGAGCTGTATCCCGCCGCCGAAGTCAGCGCCAACGCCGGTGCGCACATTCACCGCGACAGCGACGACGAAAGCAGCTACTGGGAAACCGAGGAGAACGGGCAGGGCGGCGTCGACCGCAGCCTGCTGGTGCTGCGCCAGCGCTACAACGAGGCGCTGAAGGATCTGTCCAGTGAGGCCGTCGATCTGCTGCGCGCGTGGCCGGAACGCTACAAGTCGGTCACCGAGGACGTCACCGAATACAAGGTTCGCGACAAGACCATCCGCGTCGAGAACTACAAGGAATCGCTCAGCCACCAGAAAATCCCGAAGGTCGCGCCGCCGACCTACCGCGACTGGGGCGACACCCTGAAATTCCTGATGCGCGAGAACCTGCCCGGTTCCTACCCGTACACCGGCGGCGTCTACCCGTACCGCCGCACCGGCGAGGACCCGATCCGCATGTTCGCCGGCGAGGGCACGCCCGAGCGCACCAACCGCCGCTTCCACTACCTGTCGGTCGGCCAGCCCGCCGCGCGCCTGTCCACCGCCTTCGACTCGGTCACCCTGTACGGCGAGGACCCGGCCGAGCGCCCGGACATCTACGGCAAGATCGGCAACTCCGGCGTCTCCATCGCCACGCTGGACGACATGAAGAAGCTGTACTCCGGCTTCGACCTGTCCGCGCCCACCACCTCCGTGTCCATGACCATCAACGGTCCTGCGCCGATGATCCTGGCCATGTTCATGAACACCGCCATCGACCAGAACGTGGAGAAGTACCTGCGCGAGGACAGCACCCGCTGGGAAGCCGCGCGCAACAAGGTCGAGGAAATCTACGCCGAGCACGGCCGCCCGCATTATTCAGGCGACCTGCCGGACGGCAACGACGGCCTGGGCCTGGGCCTGCTGGGCGTGTCCGGCGACGAAGTCGTCGACGCCGAGACCTACGCCAGGATCAAGGAAGACACCCTGAAAGTCGTGCGCGGCACCGTGCAGGCCGACATCCTCAAGGAAGACCAGGCGCAGAACACCTGCATCTTCAGCACCGAGTTCGCCCTGCGCATGATGGGCGACATCCAGCAGTACTTCGTCGACCACGGCGTGCGCAACTTCTACTCGGTGTCGATCTCCGGCTATCACATCGCCGAAGCCGGCGCGAACCCGATCAGCCAGCTGGCCTTCACGCTGTCCAACGGCTTCACCATCGTCGAGTACTACCTCGCCCGAGGCATGAACATCGACGACTTCGCGCCCAACCTGAGCTTCTTCTTCAGCAACGGCATGGATCCGGAGTACACCGTCATCGGCCGCGTCGCCCGCCGCATCTGGGCCCGCGCCATGCGTGAGCGCTACGGCGCCAACAAGCGCAGCCAGATGCTCAAGTACCACATCCAGACCTCGGGCCGCTCGCTGCATGCCCAGGAGATCCAGTTCAACGACATCCGCACCACGCTGCAGGCCCTGTACGCGCTGTTCGACAACTGCAACAGCCTGCACACGAACGCGTATGACGAGGCCATCACCACGCCGACTGAGGAAAGCGTGCGTCGTGCGGTGGCGATCCAGATGATCATCAACAAGGAACTGGGGCTGAACTTCAACGAGAACCCGTGGCAGGGGAGCTTCATTGTCGATGCGCTGACGGATCTGGTGGAAGAGGCCGTGTACAAGGAGTTTGAGGCGATCAGCGAGCGTGGGGGCGTGCTGGGGGCGATGGACACGATGTACCAGCGTGGCAAGATTCAGGAGGAATCGATGTATTACGAGCACAAGAAGCATGATGGCTCGTTGCCGTTGATTGGGGTTAACACCTTCTTGCCGAAGGAGCATGCTGGGGAGGTTGCCACTGAGATTGAGCTGATTCGGTCGACGGCTGCCGAAAAGGCGCAGCAGATTGCCAATGTGAAGCGGTATGGTGAGGCGCGGAATCCGCTACGGGCTGAGAGTCTGGCTAGGTTGCAGAAGGCGGCTCGGGAGAGGAAGAATGTGTTTGAGGAGTTGATGGAGGCTGTGAAGTTCAACAGTTTGGGGCAGATTTCTCATGCGCTTTATGAGGTGGGTGGGGAGTATCGGCGGAATATGTGAAGCTTTCTGCCTAAGATGCAGAACTCAACTCATTTGGACTTAGCATCTCTAATGGACAAAATGATGGATGAGTGCACGGTAGCCGTCGAGCGGGCGTGCTTACCTTTTGTAAAGTGGGCTGGTGGAAAAAGATGGCTAACAACGGGGCACTGCAGCGTGGTGCCTCGGAAATATAAGCGCTACATTGAGCCATTCTTGGGTGGGGGTGCGGTATTTTTTTCCGAAAACCCTTCTGAAGCACTTCTTTCGGATGTGAATTTAGAGCTAATAAATGCTTACCAAGTGATACGTGACGACTGGAGAGCGGTAGCTCGCGGTTTGGCGAGAATGCAAAAATTCCATAATTCAGATTATTATTATAAGGTTAGGTCCTCTCGGCCGAGAAGTGATGTCGGTCGAGCTTTGAGGTTTCTCTATCTAAATCGTACTTGTTGGAATGGACTTTATCGCGTAAACCGGCAGGGGCAATTTAACGTCCCAAAAGGAACAAAAGAAACTGTCGTTCTCGATACCGACAACTTCGAGCGCGTAGCTGGTTTGCTTCAATCTGCTTGTATCGTTAGTCAGGATTTCGAAAAATCTGTTGAGCAGGCTGTCGCGGGAGATTTCATTTTTGTGGATCCGCCTTACACGGTCAAACATAACTTGAACGGTTTCGTAAAATATAACGAAAAAATATTTAGTTGGTCGGATCAAGTTCGCTTAAAAGATTGCTTGGTGGCAGCCGCTAATCGTGGGGCTCTGATAACAGTAACAAACGCTGATCACGTATCAATTCGAGAGCTTTATGAAGGGTATGGGTCACTTGAGAGAGTCAATCGCTCAAGCGTGCTCGCGGGCTCGCCTTCACGTCGAGGGCGTGTGTCTGAGTTATTGATTCGGATCGGCTGGTAAGTGGCTATTTGAAATTCAGCAACAATGAACTCATGGAGGGGGTTAAATGAGTTTTCTTGACGGAATGAGTCTTGAGGACCTCAAAGGCAAGCTCATCACTGATAAGGCTGCTCTTAAAAAAATCTACAGAGCAAAAAAATCCGAGTTTCAATTCAAGAGTGTAGATCACTCCTTGGTTAGCGACTACGTCCAGCAGGGGTGGGAGGAGTACACCACACCCCTTAAGACGAAGACAAAGTTGCGAAAAAGAAAGACGCATGACCGGCAGTTTGAAGACGACGTTTGGTGCCAGCTCTACGATCTAGGGTATACGTGCCTAAGCTATGATAGAACTTTCGCACTTCCCTATGGAAAGGACCCCGCCGACACGAAACAAATTGACATAGTGGCAGCGAACGAAGAATCCGTACTTCTTGTCGAGTGTAAGTCATCTATTAAATCTAAACGTCCTAAATCTTACAAAGAAGAGTTTGATGCGTTAGTACGACGCATGGGTGGATTCAGGAAATCATTGGATGAAATTTTTCATAGGGGGGTTCGGTTTAAGTTTATCTTTGCGACAAGAAATCTGAGAGTGGATAGTCAGAGCGAAGATATAAAGAGATTGGTTAAGAATAATGTATTTCATTACAATGACAACACCTATGCATACGTTGATAGTCTACTTAAAAAATATAAAAATGCAGCATTTTATCAGTGGAATGGGCTTCTATTTCGAGGTGACTCGATAAGCAGAAGCCCAATTGAGGTGCCCGCCGTCGAGGGTAAAATGGGAAATCGGGTCTATTATATGTTTTCGCTTGAGCCAAACCTGCTCTTGCGAATGGGTTTTATTTTACATAGAACCGAGGCCAACGAATCAGAAATGCCAACATACCAAAGGCTTCTGGTGCCGAGTAGACTAAAGGGAATCACAAAATTCATCGATGGTGGCGGTTATTTTCCTAATTCTATAATTATTAATTTTAATCAGAGGCGTAGCAAATTAAAGTTCGAAGCTGACAGCCGAGGAGAAGATACTCGTTCTAGAGTTGGTTATCTCAAGATACCTAATGCTTACGCCATAGCATATATTATTGACGGGCAGCATCGTTTATACGGATACGCCAACTCTCTGCGAAAAGAATCAAACACGATTCCCGTGGTTGCGTTCAAGGATCTTGATCCATCGGAGCAGCTCAAGATCTTCATGGATATCAATGAAAATCAAAAGTCAGTTAGCGCAACGCTGCGCTTAACTTTGGAAGAAGATTTATATTGGTCGGCAGATAGAGCAGATTCGCGAATTAAAGCACTTCGCTCATCTATAGTTAGGTGTCTCTCGACAGAGCAGGGGCCGTTGTACCGACGTATTCAAATCGGTGAAGATGCTGCTTTGTTGTCTTCTAAACCATTTTCTGACGCTCTTAGGAAGTCTGATCTCCTTCCTCATGCTAAGGGGAATAAGTTTCAGATGCCTGCGTCAAAGTGTGGACTCTACGATACCGCTAATCACGAAAATGATCATGAAATGCGGCGGTGCCGCGCGAGCGCGGTAGCATTCATTAATAAATGCTATGAATTGGTCGAAGACCGTTATCCTATGATATTTGAAAGAGAAAAATATCTTATTCTTTCGAATAGAGGATCTTTTGCTTTTATAAGTTTAATTGGGAGCGTAAACCGGTTTCTTTCGGAGCGGGGAGAGGTCTCTCCGTTGTCATCTCCGGATGCTCGATTTAAGGCTCTGGAGACGTATTTAACTGCTCTATGTGATGGGATAACGAAAATGAGTGAGGAGGATGAAAATAGACTCCTTCAGATGCGTGGTAGTGAAGTTGAGACTAAATGGTTGAGGGAATTCCAAAATCTAGTCCACATCAAGTTCGCTGATTATTGTCCTGAAGAACTTAAAGATTGGCTCGAACGGCAAGATGATGCTTTGCAGGATGAGGGTAGGCGGCTAGGCACTGATATTGAGTCCTTGATAAAACGAGAAGTTATTTCAAAGCTCAAAAATCTCTATGGTGACAATTGGGATTTAGAAATAGGAGAAATAAAGAGCCAGTGCGAGCAGCGGGCCTCAGACGAAATTCAACGTAATTATAAGGAAGGTTTGGGGCGAAAAGAGATTCCGTGGACCGATATGTTCTTTATTAAAGATTATAAGACGATAATCGAGAAGCACTGGAATAAGCGTCCCGAGGGTGCCGAAAATTTCTCAACAATGGAAGAGGTATTCGCCATTGATGCTGGTATCGGTAAATTCAATAGCAAAGGAGAAAAGCTAAAGTGGATGTCTGTGTTCAATTCACATAGAAACTTGTGGGCTCACCAAGGCACTCGAGAAAAGAGGCTAAACCGTGAAGAGGTAACTTTTCTAAGGAATGTTCATTCGGTACTTGTTTCTAGATTAGAGTAAAACAAAAAAGAAATAAGGGGTCATCATTTCGCCCCTGTCAATAGAACCATATGTGCCCGAAAAAGGTGTCACCATTTCGCCGTCGCCTGTCAATAGAACCATAAGCGCCCGTCGCCCCGCTGCCGGGGAGATCGGTGCCAGGAGAAAAGGTGTCAGGGACAATTTATGTGTTTGGTATTAATTAATTTAATCTTTGCATGTGTTATTTATTTTTCTTGGGGGTGATTAATATGTTTGTTTTTTTTTTGTTTGGCTTGTTGGTTGCGGTTTTATTTGCTTTGGGAGCATATACGGGGGTTAGTGGTCGTATGCTCGGTAAGCCATGGCGATTTGTTGCTGCCGGAGTATTTGTTGCGTTCTTTGGATCTGTGGCTATTGGTGCACTTGATGTTGTTGTCAAAATTGCTTTTCCATATCTCAATGATGGTGTGGGTATCGTAAACGGAATGATATCTGGAGTTGTTTATTCATTTGCTGGTGCATTATTTGGGGCGGCTGTTGTAGTGAAATCAAATGCTCTAAGATCCAGGGATTTGATGATTTTCTCGAGCATCAAAGAACGAGTCGAAAACATCGATAAGATGCTTCAAGCATGTGACAAGGAGGAAAGGGGGGGGGTTGTATCAATATTCATCCGTGAATATCGTGAAATGCGAGATTTCGCGCGCCGTGAGGGCATTGAAATTGATGCTGACTAAATCGTGAAAAGGACGCAAAAGGGGGTGTAGGGAAGTGAAAAACGGTGTCAGGGACAATTTCTGGGCAAAAAGGGGGCGGAGGGAATTAATTCTACTCGCGCGGAGGATGTGCATTTCAGCGAATAGGGGACGGAGGGAATTAATTCTCTTCGGAATGAAGTTGCCCCGTTCTGGTGTTCCGGGTCAATGTTGGATGATTTTTTGGCATGCATAAGATCAGGCGAATCCGTAGACCCTTGAAATTTTTTCTGTCCTTGGCACTGGTGTTAATTGTGGCGGCGGTCACCTTCGTGCGCTACGGGATACCGATGCTGGGCAACGATAACGTGCCTTGTAACTACGGGCATGTGGGTGGTTTTGGTTGCAGTAGCTACTTCGGACTATTTGGTCTTATATGGTTTCCGGCTGTGTTCTTCACCATTCGCGGTATTTGGAAACGCTTTGGTGAGCCGTAAGCAAACACTCCCGACGGCGAAAAAAAGAAAAAGGGTGTCGGTAAAAACGGTGTCAGGGACAATTTTCAACTAACTGGGTCGGAGTCCCTTAGTAGGTACACATAAACGGTTCCAGATACATATACGTCCGTTTGAATCTGACGGAATAGGGGTGGAGGGAATTAATTCATTCTTCCCGTGCTGATCAAGAGTTATCTGGGTAAATTTATGGGATCTCAATGACATATAAAATATTTCTCTTAATATTGACTATCCTTTTTGGCCTTATGGTTACGGCTACGCCAGTTAGGTCAGCGGTTCCGAGGTCAATAGTCTCGATAGATACACTGGCGGGGTTGGCTCGAAAGGGTGATGGTGCGTCGTTGAAGCTGCTGGAGGCTGAGGCCAATTCCGGTAGCGAGGAGGCACAACTAGCCCTCGGGAATCTTTACGGATACGGACAAGGCGTGCCCGTGAATTATGCCAAGGCGGTTTTCTGGACCCGCAAAGCGGCCGCCCAAGGCAATGCGGAAGCCGAATTCAATCTGGGGACGATGTATGCAAGTGGTCTTGGCGGTCTTCAGGTCGATTACGTCAAGGCGTGCGCACTGATGAACCTCGCCGTTCGACAGAACAAGAAGTATGAGGAATACAGATACAACCTGATCTCGATGGAAATGACGGTCGATCAGGTACGCGCGGCAAA
Source organism: Oleiagrimonas citrea (assembly GCF_012395255.1). GTDB lineage: Bacteria > Pseudomonadota > Gammaproteobacteria > Xanthomonadales > Rhodanobacteraceae > Oleiagrimonas > Oleiagrimonas citrea. Next base: position 326,770 of record NZ_JAAZQD010000001.1, on the reverse strand, counting down.
GGTGCTCTCTGACGAAATGATCAAGGCAGGCTCGATTCAAGCACTGGACCGGGAAAAAGGTGTCTAAAAAGGTGTCAGGGACAATTTCTGACATGCATTCACGGGCATAGAGCACATCGCACAGCTGCTTGTTCTGGTGGTGCGTCGTCATGGGGTTAGGCGATGCTTACTGCATGGCTCGACCACCACGTCTCGATATTCCCGGCATTCCACAGCACGTCGTGCAGCGCGGTAACAACCGCCTTCCGTGCTTTCTGGATGATGAAGACCGCCAGCGCTACCTGCAATGCCTGCGTCAGGCGTTGCTGCGCTACGGGTGTCGTCTGCATGCCTATGTGCTGATGAGCAATCACGTGCATCTGTTGATGACTCCGCAGGAGAAGGGTGCGGTGTCGCGACTGATGCATGCCTTTTCGCGGAACTATGTAGGCTTGTTCAATGGGCGACACGGCCGGACCGGGACGTTGTGGGAAGGGCGGTACAAGTCATGCCTGGTGGATTCGGAGGGCTATTTTCTGGCCTGTTCACGCTATATCGAGCTCAATCCCGTGCGGGCATGGATGGTGGCCGAACCCGGCGATTATCCTTGGTCGAGCTACAGGGCGCATGCCGACGGGCGCGAGAATCCGTTGCTGACCGCACATGCCTGCTATTTGGAACTCGGGGCCAACGCGGCCGAGCGTGCAGTTGCGTATAAGGCGCTTTTTGCCGAGGCGCTGCCGGATAAGATCGTGCATGAAATTCGCGCGTATCTTCAGCAACAGAAGGCGCTCGGAACGGATCGTTTCCGAGCGTGGGTGGAAGCACGAACCCAACGTTTCGCCACGGTCCGGCAGCCGGGGAGACCGTGTGATCGCTTAAATTGTCCCTGACACCATTTTGATGTTGGATAATGCTGGCCTTGGCTTCGGCCATCCACGACGATGAAGGAAGACCGTTGCGCCGCATGCGTTTGCCCTCGCTTCAGCGACTCCGAATCCAGGCTGCCTGGACGCGCCTTTATCGTTCGTTGCGCATGGAGCACTGGTTCCCGCACATCCCGTTGGCGCTGGCGGTGGGTCTGGCCGGCATTGCAGAGCTCATTCCCTCGCTGAAATCGCTGCGGCGGCTGAATTTCTTCGTTCACATGTCCGCGCAGGATCTGAGCAGCCTCTCGCAAGGCTTCGGCTCGCTCGCCATCCACGGCTTATCCCAGGGCATCATCGGCGGCCTGCTGGTCCTGCTCGGTGTTGGCCTGCTGTGGCGCTCGCGGCTGGCTTGGGTGCTGACCTTCCTGATGACGGCCATCACACTCGCCTTGCAGTTGGTATCGCCGGACGGCATCCATTCGGGCCTGCTGATCTACAGCGGTACATTGCTCGTCGTGCTGTACCTGGCTCGGCGTCAGTTCGTGCGTGTCAGCCTGGCCACCGGCACGCTGTTCGCTCTGGTCGGCGTCCTGCTCACCATGGGATACGGCGTCTTCGGCAGCTATGCGATAGGCGGCCAGTTCGATCCGCCGATCCGCGATTTCGGTTCCGCCATTTATTTCACAGTCGAAACGATGTCCACCGTCGGTTACGGCGACATCACACCGCACACCGGGCATGCCCGGATGTTCACGGTGTCCTTGATCGTCATGGGCCTGATGGTGTTCGCCTCGTCGCTGACCATGATTGCCGGGCCACTGTTCAATCAACGCATGATGCGTCTGCTGCAACCGGGACAAAGACCCATGAAACGCAAGAACCACGTCATCGTCGTGGGCGACAATCCTCTGGCCCGCAACGCCATTTCCGCATTGAGCCAGCGCGGCATCACCGTCACGACCGTCTTGAAGTCCCGGCCGCCGGAAGGCGTCGACACGCCGGCGGATCTGGTCGTCGGCGATGGCGGCGATGCCGACGTGTTGCGTGATGCCGGCGTCGCCGACGCACGCGCCGTGCTGGCCCTGGGCGAAAACGATTCCGACAACGCGTTCGTCGTACTCGCCGCGCGCGATGCCAACCCGGATGTCCGTACGGTACTCGCCGTCAGCGATGCCCACAACATGGGCAGGGTGCGCCACGTGCGACCCGACGTGGTGCTGGCCCTGCCGCTGCTGGGCGGCGAATTGCTGGCGATGGCCCTCAGCGGCGAAGAACTCAAGGCCGACGCGTTGTTGGAACAGCTGCTCAAACTGGGATGAATCGGCCGTAGGCAGGGTCGCCGCGCACCGGAAAATGGTGTCAGGGACAATTTCTCGGTATCAAGCTTCCAACTCTGACCGCGACAAGGGTGGGGAGTATGTTCGTATGTCGCGTTGCCGTTAAATGAATATGGAGATACATGCAATGAACCAAAAGCTTCTGAGGAAGTGCTCGGCAATCTGTGCCACGATGATGGTCGTCGCCTTTAGCGTTCCTGCGTTTGCTGCCGATTATGTGACTGTCACTCAATTGCAGGTTGTCCCGGCGGCCTCATCGCCAACGACAGTCACTGCTTATTGTCCGGCAGGCTATGTGGTCACGGGTGGTGGATTTTCAGAGATAAATAGTTCGTCGAATTCAGGTGGCGGCGCTACTCAGTACTTGACTCCACAAAATTATACTGGATACATAATCAACCCCGTTTTCACCATCTATGCCAGTCGACCAACCGATACAGGTAATGGATGGCAAGTGAATGGGCAAGTGAGCATACTTAGCTCAGCCAATGTGAGCGTCTATGCGATCTGCGCATCACTAGGCTAATTCCTCTGACCAGCGCCCAGTGGTGGGCGCTGGTTTCCTCAGAAAAGGGGAAAAGGAAAATGGTGCCAGGGACAATTTTTGACATGTGTTCGCGGGCATAGAGCACATCGCGCAGCAGCTTGTTCTGATGGTGCGTCGTCATGAGGTTAGGCCATGCTTACTGCATGGCTCGACCACCACGTCTCGATATTTCCGGCATTCCACAGCACGTCGTGCAGCGCGGCAACAACCGCCTGCCGTGCTTTCTGGATGATGAAGACCCCCAGCGAAGAATGGTGTCGGGGACAATTTCTAACATCGCTGGGCCAGACGTCAGAGCTCTCCGGCTTCTTCGGCGGGCGCGGGCTGAACGGTACGCTTAATATGTAGCTTGCATGGCACTCAACGTGCCGATATTCACCTGTCAACAAACGCAGGACACACCAGTGCGTCGACTTATAACTTTCATGGCTTGCGCCACCCTTCTGTGTAGCTGTGCTTCTCAAAGGACTCGAAGCTATTACCCGAGTGGTTGGAACATGACGAAATCATCCATAGCGCAAAAGCAATGCGGTATATGGCTCGGACCGAAGTTTGCAGAGACCGAGACGCGAGCCCGTGTCGCCGGTCTAGTCTCTTCGGGCGTCCTAACCCAAGCCCAAGGCAGACGCGTAATCGCCCATGACATACGGGTTGGCGATCCCGAATGCATGGCCTACGCAGCCTACGGTGCATCCCTAGCGAAGCAGTCCTTTGCCATGGACTTGCACAAAAACCTCATGACCGTGGAGTGGGACTTCACCTGCCAGCATAGCCCGGTGAGCTGCCCGGGGTTGGTAGTCGTCATAGCGGACGGAAAAGTGAGTTCCGTCTATCCATTACAGACCACCCGCGGGAATTGAGAAAGGAAGAAAAAACGGTTCCAGGGACACATACGCACGTTTGAATGGGTCGTGGTCAGGAATCGAGGCAGAAGGGTGGTTACGCACGGATCCAGAGATGGAAAAAGCCCGGCTTGAAGCCGAGCTTTTTGTTCTGCCTAAGCCTGCCGTTGGCGGGCAAGAGTGGGTTGAGGGCAATGCCCTTTATCCATTCGGGCGCTAGACGTGTCGCTTGCCTGTTGCCGCCAGACCCGTGATCACCGTGCTTTGTGGTGCCGCCTTCTTGGCGTGCTTGGCTGCGCGTTTTTCCTTGAGCGTCAGTGCCGGTTTCTTCATCGTGTTCTTCTTTGCATTCAAACCCTTGCTCATTTTGTTCACCTTGGAGAGTGTGTGCACTCAAGCGGTCTGGATTAGGGTTGATTGCGCGCGCGGCCACCGGAAACACGTCGCTTGTACAGTCTACGCCGTTGCTCAGGCAAAAGGGGGCGGAGCGAAACGGGTATAACGGCTCCAGGTACACATACGAACGTGTAAATCGGGCGCGGTCAGGATTGGGGTGCTTGCTCGGTCTGTGTACAGGACATGTACGGGCGAAGCATGGGTTCTTGGCTTCGACCAAAAGAAACGGAGGCAAGCACTTTTATAAAAAGTGCACCTGGCACCGTTTTCGCTCCGTTTTCAAAGCGCGGGGCTAGAGGGACGAGCGCTTGCCTGATGCGTTGCTGCACGAGGCTCTTCGAGCAGTTCGGCCAGTGGTTGCGGGCGGTGCAGGGAATAGCCTTGCGCGAAATCGATGCCGAGTTCGCGTACGGTCTTCAGCTGGACCTCAGTTTCGACGAATTCGGCGATGGTGGTCAGGCCGAGCACCTTGGCGACCTCGCAGAAGCTCTTGATGGACACCATGTCCAGAGGATTGCGGTTCATGCCCTGCGTGTACTGGCCGTCGATCTTGAGAATGTCGACGCGAAGGTTGCGGAGATAGCCGAAGGAAGCTACTCCGGCTCCGAAATCGTCCAGCGCGATGCGAATGTCGCGTTTGCGCAGGCACTTGAGGAACGTCGAGGCTGCGCTGAGGTTGGTGATGGCTGCGGTCTCCGTGATCTCGAAACACAGAGTGCGAACGTCGAACGTGGCCCGTTCCATGAGCCCCTGGATGAAGCGGCAGAAGGCTGGGTCGCCGACGGATTGGCCGGAAAGGTTGATAGCGATCATGGATTGCGCAGGCAGCGGCTCGGACAACTGCGACAGCAAATCGAAGATTTTCCGTACGACCCAGCGATCGATGCGATTAATCAACTGGAGTCGCTCGGCTGCGGGAAGGAACATGCCGGGGCTGATGCGCTCCCCGTCCGGTCCTTTCATGCGCAGCAGGACTTCGAGGTGCGGTGCGTCGCATTCGGATGCGCCGGGAGCGAGCGAAATGATCCGTTGTCCGAACAATTCGAAGCCGTCTGTGTCCAGCGCCTGTTCGAGTCGAAGGCCCCAGGCAGTATCGTCGGCGCGGAGCTGGATGGTCTGGTCCTGGTTGTTCCAGACGTTGTAGCGGTTGCGTCCCAGCTCCTTTGCGAGTCTGCAGGCATCGTCCGCGGCGCGGATCAACTCGTCCTTGTCGGCCCAGTCCCATTCGGTCGAGACGATTCCGATGCTGGCGCCGACGCGGAATACGTGGCCATCTCCAGCGATGAAGCGGTATTCGTCGATGGTCTTGCAGATGCTTTGCGCGGTGGCGCGAGCATGCTTGATAGTGCAGCGTTCGAGAAGAATGGCGAATTCGTCGCCGCCGACTCGGGCGACCGTGTCGTGTGCCCGAACGCGTGCGGTGAGCAGTGCGGAAATCTGGCAGAGAAGTTGATCGCCCGCGGCCTGTCCTCCGGAATTGTTGACGATCTTGAAGTGGTCGAGATCGATCAAGAGCACCGCGCCGTAGTTCTTGTGGCTGTCGACACTGCGCATGAACTGTCCGAGGCGCTCCTCGAATTCGTGGCGATTGAAAAGGCCCGTAAGGGCGTCATGACGGGCGCGTTCGGACACCTCCCGTTGCAGGGCACGCGCCTCGGTCACGTCGTGGAACACCATCACGCCGCCGATGATTTCACCGTTGCCGTCGCGGATGGGGGCGGCCGAGTCGGCGATGCCCAATTCGCAGTCGTTGTGCGATAGAAGCAGCGTGTTGGCAGGCAGTCCCACCGTGGCGTCTTCGCGCAGTGCGGCGAAGATGGGATTCTCCACGACGCTGCGCGTGTCCTGGTCGACCAGGGAAAGCACGTGGTTCACAGGTTGACCGATCACCTCCGCAAGGTGAAGTCCGATCATGGCCTCGGCTACGGGGTTGAGCCAGGTCACGTCGCCGTTCAAGTCGGTAGTGATGACGCCGTCGCCGATGGAATTCAACGTGACCTTAAGCAGCTCCCGACTTTCCGATAGCGCCAGCTCATCTTGCTTCTTGCTGGTGATGTCCTGAAACGCGCCGGTCAGGCGTATGGGGGCACCGTCTTCATATTCGACGGCTCCCATTGCACGAACCCAGAGCTTGCGGCCTCGATACGTGACGAACGGAACTTCCAGATCCCAGCCTTTGCCCGTGCTGATGGACATCTGTATGGCTGCCTCGAGCTGCTTGCGTACTTCGGGCGGATAGAAGGCGATGCCTTTCTCGAGTGTGGGTTCGTAGTCCTCGGGAACTTCGTGGATACGACGTGTGTGTTTGGACCAGGTCAGTTCATTGTTGCGCAGGTCGAGCTGCCAGCCGCCCACACCCGCGACCGCGCCGGTGCGGTCGAGGAATACCGTCTGTTCACGCAGGTCCTTTTCGTCACGCTTGCGTTCGGTGATGTCGGATTGGATCACCACCAGGCCCGTGGTCGCGGCAAGATGGCCACTGAAAGGTTGAATCTCGATTTCGGTCAATCGTCGGCAGCCATTGCTCGTGAGCAGTGATCCTTCGCCGTGAAAACTGTCCCTGCGTGTAAGCAGGGCATGGATGAATGCGGACATCGGCCCGGCGCGAGCCACTTCGATCAAGTCTGCGATGGGCTTCTTGGCGAGTTCCTGTTCGGTCTGTCCGTACAGGCGAGTGAAGGCGGGATTGACCCAGTTGATCCGACCTTTTTTGTCGGTGATGGCGATGGCGTCGTTGGTCAGTTTGCCGACGGCAGCGAGACGATCGAGTTCGATGACCATCTTCTGGGCGATTCTTCTCGCGCGGTAGCGGCGGAGTACGAGCTCCGCAGCCAGCAGCGCCGCCAGCATGGTCACGAGCGCGCCAAAGATATACATGTTCAGCGTGCGGGGGGTGGATAGCACGGAGGAATCGAAGGCGGGCAGGCTTGTCGTTCGGAACGTGAAGGTGCGTCCGCCGAGTTCGAAGTGTCGCTCGACGGTAAACAGCCCATGGCTGTCATGCGTCGCTGAGCTGTTGCTATAGAGCTTGATCGGATGCCCGCTGGAGGTATCGTAGAGCGTGAAGCTGGCCAAACCTGTGTTTTCGTCAAGTACGGACAGCGCGTCCGAATAGTTGACGGTCGCGTAAATCAAGCCGAGCATGGTCTTGCCGGAATCGGAATCGGAATCGGAATCGGAGTCGGAGTCGGAGTCGGGGGCGGGGGCGTGGTCGGCGTGACCTGCATGTCGCGGGTGCGCGTAGACGGGCATGATGTAGAGCGCGCCCCACGTACTTGTGCCGGACCTTCTGAAACGAAGCGGGGCGGTGATCGTCAACGAGTTCGTCTTGATCGCCTGTTCAATGGCATGCAACTGCATGGGATCGTCGCTCAGGTCGGAACCCAGCACGTGCCGGTTGGAAGCGAGCGGCGCAACGGCTCGAACGATGTAATGCGTGGCGCCGTTGTGGGAAGCATCCGTCGCAAAATCGTTCTGGTACTCGGCCCTGGCCTGCGCGATGAAATCGGCAAGATGATCGTCGTGGACGGGCTGGATGAACCCGAGTCCCACAACACCCGGGAAGTCGTTGCGTAAATCGAGTGCGGATACGGCTTGATGGAACTGCTGGGCCGTCGGAATCTGGTTCACGCTGGCCATGCTGCTGCGGAAGCCACTCAATCCGTAGCGGGGTATGGAAATGTGGTCATGCACGGATTCCTCGAGTTGCATGGCCATGCGTTCGAACGTCTGTGCAGCATTTTTCTTTACCGTGCTGCGAGAGTATTCGGTCGCGATTTGAGTCATAACGATGCCGGCAAGGATGATCCCTGCGGCAGCTAAACTCGCGGCTACTCGTGCTTTTGCTTTCCACTGCATGGCTAATCCCTGCGATGAATAAGCGAGTTCCGTATGTTCTGAGTCAGAAATATAGCGATTTTTCGTGGGATGTGGAGCATCGGCGGTGGGCATGATCGCAGCTCTGCTGCATGCCGCTAGCCACACTGCATCGCCGCCCCCCGCGATTCATGGCCGAAGAGGACGGGCGGAATGTCTCATTTTGTGGCGAGATAACGGACGGATCGGCAATGGGTGCCGGCACGCCGTGCTGCAACGCACCACTTCGAGAGATAGGTTGCGGTTCGGTATGAGGATGTGCGGTGTTCAAGTGGCACGGAGTGCCTGATGAGGATACGTAACCACGGGTTTATGCCGGGCAAATCAGTGCATCGTGCATATGAATGCGATATTTCAACGATCCGGAGGAACCTGTTCCAGGTATACATACGCCCGTTTGGATGGGGCGTGGTCAGGATTCGGGTGGCTTGTACGGTCCGTGAGCTGGGCGTGCACGGGCGAAGTGTTGAGTCTTGGCTTCGACCATGGCCTGGAAGTCGCTTCGGTCCAGAGCGTGTTGCTGTTGCAGGTCGATGCGAATTTCCCGGATGTCTTCTCCGGACAGGGCTTCGGCCAGAAGGTTTCGATAGGCGTGCGCACGTTCGGCGAGTGACCGGCCGAGTGCGAGATAGCTGGGATGCGATGCCAGCAAGGCATCGTTAGTACCGCAATGAGCCGAACAGTTGGAGCAGCGGTAGGCGGCCGGATCATCGATTATCCGTGCGCGTATCGGGTTGAGGTCGATGTAGCGGCGGCATCGAATCACGTAGTCCTCGCTACCGACCAAGCATAATTTGTAGCGACCCTCCCACAGCGAACTGGTCCGTCCATGACGGGCGTTGAACAGCCCCACGTATTTCCGCCCGAGCTTGTGCATCATACGGGTGATGTAGCCCTTGCGCGGCGGTGTGACCAGTATGTGGACGTGGTTGTCCACGGGCACGCAGGCGTGGAGGGCGCAGTAACTGCTCAGCAATGCTTCCCGCAGCAGGACCAGATATCGGCGCCTGTCGGCATCGTCGAGGAAGCAGGGCGGTCGGTTGTTTCCGCGCTGGACGATGTGCTGTGGAATGCTGGGCAGGTCAAGCAGGGTATGTCGCGCCATGCAGATAGGGTGAAGCGATGTCGTTCTATCTGGATATCGCCGGCAATCCATTGTGTGCGTCAGCTTGCTCCGCAGTACGGCGTAGGAAAGTGCGTCTGACACCGTTTATGCCGTGCAACGACGCTTGCGTGCGGTGGTAGCATCGGCGATAGAGCGGCGGCGTGGCAGCGATGCAGTACGAATAGTGGCAACCTGCCGCTCTTAGCCAAGGGCGGCAGGTTGCGCTACTTTTAGCCTGGAAGCAAAATCATCGTCGATGAACGATAACTAGGAATTATCAGCGCATGTCTGCGAGCTATTCCACTAACTATTCAGTTAAGGAGATTCAGTCGAGCTCCGATCATGCTTTTGCAAGCGCGATCTCCATCTACGCAGACCATGTGCCCCCAGACTTGCGTACCAACACGGGGGAGATTACGCACTGGCTAGACCATTACAACCAGACGTTTGAAGACCGGCTGCATATCCTCTCACTTTCTGTCAACAAGAACGTCGCAGGCTTTTGTGAACTAGTGCACCTCAAGGAAACAAACATCGTTGTCATTGATTACATTGCTATAGACCGACGGTATCGAGGTGGGCTTGAAGTCTTCTTCAACTTTGCGACATTGGTGCGCTCTTTCATTCTCGAGCGATATCCCACGGTAAGTTATGTGGTGGTAGAGATTGCGCCACTAAAAGAGAATGAAGAAATTAGATATGGGCTGCCTCTTTTGAGGTTAGTAAAGATGATGGGCTTTGGTGTAATCGATGCGACTTATATCCAGCCATCCCTGGGAAACAACAACTCCGAATCGGAGTTGGAAGGTGCGCTTTTGATAAACCCGAAGCCGACGGCAGGCGTGTTGCCAAAGCAGAGCTACTTGCGCATCGTACGATCCATTTACTACGACCACTATGTTCGTTGGTATGGATACCACGGCAAAGACTATGAGCATGTCTACAAATCAAACACAGACCGTCTTTACGCGGAAGTCGCGCAGCATGTGAAGAAGGAAAGGATCGTAGTCAATGGGCTGCGGCATTTTCCTGAAGACCGTCCAAATGAGCCAACTGCTGTGGTGGCGCCACCTACGAAGGTGTTATGGCCGGCGATCGGAATGATTCTTTTCTGTCTTCTTGTGCTTTTATGCATGAAGGCACTATTCAAGGTTAGTTTTGTTTGGATAATCGCAGCCCTTATTGCAGCGATGATTCTCTACTTTGCTTTGTCGAGCATGGTTGATAAACGCGCAAGTCCAGTGTTGAGAGAACTGATCAAGGCATTCAAGTCGTCTTTTGGCAAAGTAAAATAATGTTCGCTGCTCCTCGGGAAAGAATGGGAAGCTTTCCGGCGATGTGGTCAACTCGACCATACCGTGCTGCGCGAACGTCGTTCTGTGTCCAGCGGTATACCAAGCTTGAAAGGACGTGGCTTCGATCGATTTTTTTTATCGCTAAGTCGTTGGCTTGGAGTAACGCTTTGATGTACGAAAGCGAATAAAGCCATAATCTGCAATTCGGGTCGCCGCCATAAAAGGTTTCCGAAAGGGCTGCGCTTTGGCGATAAACCGCCTTGCCTGCATACTCCCAGCTATCACTGGTCTCAAACTCCAGAACAAAATGCGCTCCTGGCTTGAGGATTTTTGAAATCTGCCCAAGAACTACAACTGCATCGCAATAGTTCAAGACAGAGCCGACGCAGGTGCAAAAATTGACGGCGTGTGGCTGGATAGGGAGGGAATGGATATCTCCAATCACTGCACCAGCCGTCTCCCTCAGCCGTTTTTCTGCTAAATCGATATGAAAAGTCCAGTTACCTTGTAATCCATAGCTTTCTCCCGCCGACCCAAGATGCAATACGACATTAGCAGCCTTGGCGAGATGTCTACACTTTTGAAGGTGGAGCGCAAGCCTTTTCCGTGTGTGATCATGCCAGGAGTCGGCACCCCACATATCGTCTAACTGATTGTAAAGGCTCCTTACTTTCTCCCCAGAAATTCGGCGCACTTCCATGCTGATAATTCCTAGTTATCAGTACTCAGTTTAGGAGTCTGGCCAAATCTGCTCGTACGAGAGCTTTGCGAAGCGTCATGTCAGCGACGTGGGTATAGATCTCTGTTGTAGAGATGCTTTGGTGTCCAAGCAGGCGTTGGACGATGCGGATATCGACCCCTTCCTCAAGGAGCAATGTGGCTGCTGTGTGTCGGAGCATATGGGGTGTGATACGGCGTTTTATTTTTGACGCATCGCAGGTCTTTCGCACCCGGGCCCGGAAGGCAGCTGTGGTGAGTGGAGCTCCCCGCTGGTTGACGAACAGATGCCCATCAATGTTCGATACCTTGAGGCGTGCGGAGGCATGTGCCTTAAGTTTTCTCAGGAGATCTGTGTTCGTTACGAAGACCGTGCGTTCACGGCTCCCCTTGCCGTGTACTCGAACCTGGCCACCCAGCGTGTCGATATCACCAAGTTTCAGTGCAACGAGTTCGGCAACCCTAATGCCCGTGGTGGCCATTAAGAGGATGCCGAGGTCCGTTGCCCCCTTGGGCGTTACCGTAGTTGAGCTGGATGCAACCCGTACGAGCTCCCGGAGCTCCTTTCTTGAGATAGCCCGTGGGAGTCGACGGACTTGTTTGATGGTCAATTTGAATTGTTCAAGGGGACTGTCTGAAATGGCTTTGGTTGAAGCCAGCCACTGGAAGAACACCTTGAGACATCCAAGCCGTCGTTTGATGGTTGCTGGACTGAGTCCACGGCGGTTAAGCCCTTGAAGGTACTGCTCTACATCTGAACCACTGACCGTACTGATGCTTCTTTCTTGGGTCGCGAATGAGGAGAAGTCTGCGAGATCCTGTGTGTAAGCCCTTACGGTATGTGGCGAAAGGGCCTTGGCGTGTCTGCAGTGGGCGATGAAGTCTGCGATGGTGGGGTCAAGCTGCTGCATCAACGGTTTCTCTTTAGGATGGCGAGGATAATGAGTCAGGTTCACTTACGTCCGTTTGACTTTGGCTCTGCTAAAAGGGGGAGGTAACCGAATCTTCTCGTTTGGAGAGGTTGAGGTTCGCGGTCATTCGCGGGGCCTGACTCGGGCGGGGCGATCTAGAGCCTATGCGACCATCGCCTGAAATGTGGGGGTGCCGAGCGCGCGTTCCTGTTGCAGATGGCTTCGGATTCGCTGCAACTCGTCCTCGTTTACGCCTTGATGCAACCACTCTCGATAGACGTCGGGGTCGGCGTCGATGGAAAGATACGTGGCATGCGGGTCATGGGTTCGTCTTGGAGCAGACCGACGTTTGCGTGGACGCTTGATCAAGGGTAGTGCTTCGGTTGCTCGACCATCGAGGCACGAACCTGATTGAGTTCGATATAGCGGTGGACCGTCATCAGATACCGCTCGATCTCGGCCAGGCAGGATTTGCCACAGCGTGCCCGACCGCCGATGGCGCTAGTTGAAGGCCTGCACGTAGCATTGTCCGAGGTTTCGCATCGCACGTGCGAGTGCGCCCGTGTTCCGATGGCGTCAGCGGCAGGTGGGCGTGATTGCCCATCAGAACATAGGCGTGCACCGGCATGGCACGGCACGTCGTTGTCGTGCATGTGTTCACACAGCAGATCGCGGAATTGCTTGCGGTCGGCGTCATCGATGAATATCACGCAGCGATTTACACCTCGCTGCGTGACATGCAACGTGATCCGGGGAGTTCTAGGCGTGGTCGGCGAGGCATGAGCCCAGCGTCGCATGCCGACACTGGGTGATCTGTCAGCAGCATCCCCGATGCGCGGTCAGCGAAAAGGTGTCAGGGGCGCTTTCTGACAGAAGCTCGGGCGTAGGGAAACGGCGCCAGGTACATTTACGAAATGTGCACCTGGCACCGTTTGTCCCTCACCAGCGATAGACGACTTTCAAGTCGGCGTTGTTCATGTGCGTATGGCTGGCGAACTGGCCGCGGTAGGCCAGTTGCGCGGACCAGTTCCTGCTGCTCATCAGCGCCACACCTGCATTCACGACGCCGGACACGCTGGGTGCGCCGCTGGCATGCAGCACCTCGTTGTAGGTGCCCAGGGTCACGGGCTGGTTCTGGCGCGTGTCGCCGCCGTAGGTCATCGCGCCCAGTTCGATCCGGGGAGACAGGGGGAGGGTGTCCTCGATCTGCATATCGCTTCCCACGCGTGCGCCGACACTGAAGATCGACAGCTTGGAGGTCTGGCTGGCGTACGTCAGGTTGAGCAGACCGGCGCCGGTCTCGTCGAAACCCTTCCGGTGGGTCTGCTGATAGCCCAGCAGTGCATAGGGCGTCAGGAACAGCCGGCCGTGGGTGAATCGGTAGCCCGCCTTGGCCAGTGCGCCGACGTAGTCGCCGCGGGCGTGACCGCTGGCGACCAGACCGGTCGGGTCCAGATGGCGGGTGCTGTCCATGCGCAGATGGCCCGTGCTCAGGCTGGCATCGAGGAACCAGGCCCCCCGGTTGTACTGACCGTAGGCCGATACGCCCGTGGTGGTGGTCTTGACGCGCTGGACCGTGGTCCGGGTGTGGTCGCGGCCACGGTTGACGGCGGCACCGATGACGAGACCGTCCCGCACTTCCGAGCCGAAGCCGAGCAGAAGGGCCTGATTGTCGAGGTGGGCGCCGTCCGAAGCGCCGCTGCCATCGAGATAGCGGACCCAGACCGCCGGATCGGGGCGTTGCCCGACCCGCAGGATGCTCTGTGCCGTGCCGCCTTGGGCGTTTAGCATGCTCTGCTGGATGCTCAACAGGCCCAGCTGGGTGCCCCAGTCGGAGATTGTGACACCCTGGGCCGTGGTGAACGCCGGGCCGAGGTTGCCACCGGATGAACCGCCGGATGAGCCGCCCGACGAACCGCCCGAACCGGAACCCGAACTCGGCGTCAGCGTCAGCTGGGCATCCGTGCCGGAGTAGGTGGTCTGCGGCGTGATGTAGCTGGCGAACAGCGGGTTGTAAGCCACCGAGCCGAACGTGCCGGTCAGGCTGCCCGCCTTCACGATGGTGTAGTGGGTGCCCACGGTGTAAGTGCCCGAGTTCACATCGACGGTGAGTCCTCCGTGCTGGGCGCGCAAAGAGTGGTGCGGCGTCACGGATCCCCCTGATCCGCGCGCCAGGCTTTCCCCTCGATTGGGCGGTGGTGCGACAGGCTGTGCTCGATCTGGACATGCCTTGGAATGGGCAGGGCGCCTTCACACTGACCAATACCGGTTGGACGGTGCGATGATGGACGCCACCGGTAACGTATTGAGTGCTCGCTGATGGGTATCGGCATCGGAATGTTGTTGGGCGGTCTCGGCTTGTTCCTGCTCGGCATGCTGCTCATGACCGATGGTCTGAAGCAGGCCGCCGGCCCGCTGCTCGGGCGTGTGCTGGGTTGGTCGACCGAGACGCGCTGGCGGGGACTGCTGGCGGGCATGCTGCTGACCGGCCTGGTGCAGTCATCGAGCGCGGTAACGGTGGCCACCATCGGCTTCGTCAATGCCGGTCTGCTGGATCTGGGGCAGTCGCTCTGGGTGCTGTTCGGTGCCAACGTCGGCACCACCGCGACCGGATGGCTGGTGGCGCTGGTCGGTTTCAAGATCAAGATCGAGCTGGCCGCACTGCCGCTGATCGGCGTGGGCATGGGGTTGCGTTTGTCGGGCCCGCAGAGCCGGCGCGGAGCGCTGGGCAGCGCGCTGGCCGGTTTCGGCGTGCTGTTCCTGGGTATCGGGTTTATGCAGCAGGCGATCGTGATCGATGGTCCGGGTCTGCCCTGGGGGGCGCTCGGCGGCGGTCCGCTGGCGCTGCTTGCTTTTGTGCTGGTTGGCCTTGCGCTGACCGTGCTGATGCAGTCGTCGAGCGCCGTGCTGGCCATCACCCTGACGCTGGCCCAGGGCGGGGTGGTGTCGCTGACCGCCGCTGCGGCGATGGTGATCGGCTCCAACATCGGCACCACAGTGACGGCACTGCTGGCGGCGGTCGGCGCCACGCCCAATGCGCGTCGGGCCGCCAGTGCGCACGTAGCGTTCAATCTGGTGGCCGCCACGGTCGCGCTGCTTCTTCTGCCGTTGCTGATCCATGGCGTCGAAGGCGTGCGCAGTCTACTGGGTTTCAAGGCTTCGCCGGCGGTGAGCCTGGCGATTTTCCACAGCGTGTTCAATGTGCTGGGCGTGGCGCTGATGTGGCCACTGGCGCGTCGACTGACGATCTTTCTGAAGCGACGCTTCCGCACTCGCGATGAAGATGCCGGACAGCCGCGCTATCTCGACAGCAACGTCGCCTCGGTGCCGTCGCTGGCGGCCGATGCCATGCGGCGGGAATTGCAGCGCCTGGGCGATATCGCCTTGACGGCCGCCTGGGCACGTTTGGGTCACTGGCATGGCGATGACCACCGGCCCCAGGAAGCGGCAGCCTATATCTCGCTGAGTCAGCGAATCCACGATTTCGTCACCGGCGTCAATCGTGGCTCGATGTCCGAGCGCAGTGCGCAGGCCATGGCGACTCTGCTGCGTGTACAGCGCTACTACGATACCTGCCATGAGTTGAGCGGCGAGCTGGTGATTGCTCCCCCACAACTTCACGAGCCGTTGCAGACCGCCACCCGTGCCCTGCTGCAGCAGGGCGAGCAGTTGCTGCGATGCCTCGATCCGGCGCGGAACGAATTCGCGCCGCTGGATCGCGTCCAGGCGGAAGCCTTCGAGGCGGACTACCAGGCTCTCAAGGCAGGTCTGCTGGCGGCCGGCGCTGCCGGCCAACTCGAAATCGGCCGCATGGACGCGCTGCTGCGCAGCTTCAGTTCACTGCGCCGGATCATCGCGCAGGCGGACAAGGCGGCCCACCTTCTGGCTTCACTCGAAGAGCATGGTGACGAAGAAGAAGAAAAATCAGAGAAAGGAGACGGGGAGAATTAGACTCTTCGATCCCCGACCTCGGGCGAACGGCCTCGGTTTTTCCCTGAACGCGTCATGATTTTGCTCCAATCTGCTACATCATTGCCCGAGCAGGCAGAGGTAATGGATATCAAGGAGCGAAGCCGAGTGGGGCCTTGGTTGTTGGATGTTCCAGACCTGCCTGGACCGCAGGCTTGGCTTGCCGTCCCCGATCTCCAGTCGATCGGGTGCATATGGGTTGCAGATTTCAGTGGGATCTCTTGATGAAATCAGTCGCTAGGGTGTGCTTGTTTTCCATGCTGTTCGTTCTGACTGCAGCGCGTGGAGCTGCCGCGGAGCAGTGTACGGATAAGCCGGAATGCTGGCCGGATGGGAGTGCGATGAATACCGGCCTGATCTATGCACAAAAGGAGCGAACGCTTGTGGCGGAGCTGCAGGATACCCAGCGGAAGCTGTTCAAGCTCGTCGTCGACAGGCGACTTGTTCACGCATTGCGGGTGCAGGAGAAAGCCTGGTCCCAATACAAAGTGGCCGAATGCGATGTGATCGGGGAGCTTTCAGGTGGTGGTGGCAGTTGGCCGTCCACAAAGGCCGTGGAGTGTGAGATGAATCTGACGAGCCAGCGTCTTCACCGGATGCGTGATGCAGTTCGATGTGTTCGGCGAGTGTCTGCCTCCGGCATCTGGGATGAGAAGGCCCAGTGTCTTTATCAGCTGGCTCCGCTGGCTGTTCCGCTGGAAAAATGATGCTACGAGAAGAGCGCACTCTCTTGATCGGGGCGTTGCATGTACGGACTCGTCACGGTGCTTTGCCTTGCCGGAATCGCTGCCTGTTCCTGAATGCTTTTCAACGCCTCGTTTTGCCTGCGCTGCGGTCGCTGTTAGGGTGAAAGGTCATTGCACGCACAACATCCTCGCAGCAAAGGTTCAAAAAGCATGATGAAATTTTCCCGCCATCTGTCGATTCTGGCGCTGGCCGCCTTCGTCTTCGCAGGCACGGCTTATGCCCAGGGGCCGACCAAGGCCAGCTCGGACAACACCACCACGCAGTTGATGCAGAGCTATCGGCAGAAGACTCAGGAGCTTCGGGACATCCAGCAGAAGGCCATCAAGAGCAATCCGAAGCTGGCCGCCGAGATGAAGCAGCTCCAGGCGGATGTGAACACGTCGATGCGTGCCCACGGGTATGACATGGAGAAGGGCAGCAAGCGTGCGGAATCCATGATTGCCAAGCTCAAGTCCGGTAAGAAACTGAGCAAGGCCGAGCGCATGTTGACCATGAAGTCCTTCCAGGCCGAGCGCCAGAAGATGATGAAGGCGCGCAATGCGGCCATGCAGGATCCGAAGGTCCAGAAGGACCGCAAGGCTTTCGAGGCGGACATGATGGCGGCGATGAAGAAGCAGGACAGCCATACCGGTCAGCTTCTCAAGGACGTCCAGGCGTTGCGCACGAAGATCATGGCGGCCATGGCGGCTCAGCGGGCGGCACCCAAGAGCGCTGGATAAGCCCGGATCTCATGGTAAAAAAGCCCGGCTTGAAGCCGGGCTTTTTTCTTTTTGGAAAGCGGTGCCGGAGGTGCGTGATGCAATGTGAGGAGTGCATCCGGCTGACCCGGTCTGCCGGGAAGAGCTGAAATGGATCCTTTTGAGGTTGGCGCCCTTGGCCTTCACGGCCTTGAGTCGTGAAGCTAGGGGGCACGAGAAGATCTACGACATAAGTAGCCGTTCGCCTACTCGACGCGGATGCGGTAAACCTCCGCCAGGGACAGCACACCTTCGCGCGCCAACTGGAGCGCGCGTGCCGTAAGTGGCGTCATGCCGTCCTCGAGCGCTTTTTCGTGAATCGCGTCGGCGTCGGCGTTGGGCACGATCAGGCGACGCACGCCGGCATCGATCGGCATGAGTTCGTAGACCGCCTGACGACCATGGATGCCGGTGCCGTCGCAGCGCGAACAGCCTGCGCCGCGATAGAAGCGTTCGTCCGGACGCACGCCCAGCGACTCGCGAATCATTGGGTCGACCGTTTCCTCGACCAGGCAGTGGCGGCAGTTGCGTCGCGCCAGACGCTGTGCCAGCACGGCGATCAGCGTGGATCGAAGCAGGAACGACTCCACGCCGAGGTCGAGCATGCGGGTGACCGTGGTCGCGGCGCTGTTGGTATGCAGGGTGCTGAGCACGATGTGCCCGGTCAGTGCGCTTTCCACCGCGATTTCCGCGGTCTCGCGATCGCGGATCTCGCCGATCATGATCACGTCCGGATCGTGGCGCAGGATGTTGCGCAGGGTGCGGTTGAAGTCGTAGCCGATGCTGTGATTGACCTGCACCTGCTCGATGTCTTGTACGTGATATTCGACCGGGTCCTCGACGGTGATGATGTTGACGTTGCGTCGGCGCACATCCAGCAGCGACGCGTACAACGTGGTCGACTTGCCCGAGCCGGTCGGGCCGGTTACCAGCACCAGGCCGTGGCTGCGCGAAAGCAGGTCGCGCATCAGGCGCTCGTCGTGTTCGGCCAAGCCCAGTTGGTCCAGGTTGCGCAGGCCTTCGCGGGTGTTGAGCAGGCGGATCACCACGCTTTCGCCATCTACCGTGGGCAGCACCGAGATGCGCAGATCGACGACGTTGTCGCCCTCGACTACGGTGGCGCGGCCGTCCTGCGGCAGACGATGTTCGGCCACGTCCATGCCGGCCAGCACCTTGATGCGGCTGACCACCACGCGTAGCAGCGGCTTGGCCAGACGCCGTACCGGCTGAAGCAGGCCGTCGATGCGCAGCAGGATCGAGACGTCGTTTTCGTGCGGTCGCAGGTGAATGTCCGAGGCCCGGCGGCGAATGGCCTCGGCCATCAGGCCGGACACCAGCTTCACGATCGGCTGTTGTTCGGCGAGACTCTCGATGTCCGCATGATCGGTGGTGGTTTCGCCGTCGCCGCGCATCCCCAGCGAATGCAGGATGGAGTCATCCTCGGCGCGGTCATAGCATTCGCTGACGCACGCATCCAGCGGCTCGCGCAGCGCAAGCAGTGGCACCACCCGACGCCCGGTGAGGAATTCCAGCGTGGTGTTCAGCTCCGCATTAGCCGGGTCCAGCACCGCCACCGCCACAGCGCTATCGCGCAGGGCCAGCGGCAAGACCCGCAGTCGCCGCGCCAGCGCCGGCGGAATCAGGCGGGTCGCCGCTTCGCCTGCCTCGACCTGCGTCAGGTCCACCAGCGGCAAGCCGAAGCGCTGGGCCTGGGCGAAACGCAGGCGCGCTTCGTCGTCGTCGCCGGCCCGCTGCCGCCAGGCCTCCAGGTCAATGTGAGCCGGCTCGGTGGATGGATCACTCCCGGGTTCGACCTGCACGTCGAGCCAGCTCTGCAACTGTCGCGGATCGTCGACGAGAAGCACGTCGGCACCGACATCCATGTCCGGCTTTGCCGGTTGCTTCGGTGCGGGCACGGGCTGCGACGGGAAGTTCACCTGCAGTGTGTCCAGCATATCCCGCGATAGCAGGAAGCGTCCTTCCAGCTCGCCGATGCGGCCGATCATGGCCACGCCTTCGCCGCTTGTGGACAGCGCCCAGAGTTCGCCGCGCACGTTGGAACCATCGTGCAGGCGGGCATCGAAGACCGCATCGGGAGGACTGTCGGGAAGCTTGCGCTGGTCGGGACGAAACACGAAACGGAAACTGCCGCTCGGCAGATGCTGCTTGCTTCCGTCCCCGAGCATCAGTGTTGCCCCCCGCGGACCCGGAAGGCTGTCGAGCGTGCCGCGCAACCACGCCGCTTCGCGGGTATACACGACATAATCCGATCCGGGTGTCCAGAAACGGTCACTGCTGCGCCGTTCCGGTGACGCCGCATCCCGCTGGGCGGACAACTTCTGCCCTTTGGGGGCCGTTTGTGACGATTTAGGCATGTTTTTGACTCCGTCGAGCCGTATCCAGCCGTGCACCCATGGAATCCTGCAATTGGCATGCCATGTGGCGGATCGGGACTACAACGCAGTATCTATGCTCCACGGTATTGCGTCGAGGAGAGCCATGATGGTTGCCGATGCCGATTTCACGGTTGTAGCCATGAGTAACCGGAATGGGCTCATGTGCTGACAACGGTGTGGGTGGACGTAGCGGGTTTTCTTCGAGCTTGTCTTGTGGTCGTCGCGGCTGATTCGGGCATGTCTTCATGATCGATGAGGGGCGCGCGAAGACATCTTTCATGCTGGCTTGCATGCAACGGAGCGTCGGGAAATTCGAGTCGTGGTCATCAAGTCGTGGAAGCAGTGCTACACGACGATGGCCGGGTCTCTGACGGTCAACCTTTCACGGCAGGAAGGGCGCGGCGAAATGCTGACTTTTCGGCACTTGAAAGGCATCGACAGGTGGCTTCACCGTGAAGTGGGTCTGTCGCCTCTCATGGGCGGAACCTTGACTGTTGCCCATCATGCGCGTTGCATGAATCATGCATGTTTCATTTATCTGGACATGCTGGAAATGATCTTCCCCATGGCCTTCTTGACCATTGGGATCATCGACTGGGTTATCAAAATGGAGAGTTTTGCATGAAAAGGATATGGATCATGGCGGCGTTTGCCGCGCTGACTGCAGGTGGCTTCGCGTCGACGGCCGTCGCGGCATCGGGTTCGGCATTGCCAGGCTACGACATCCCGCCACCGCCTCCGGGATGCCAGAACGCCATATTGGTGATTTCACCCGACCCTGATGTAGGTGTGTACTGGAAGTGCCTTGATCTGAACTAGGCGCTAGCCGTTCTTCAGAACAGCGGCCGGGCCCTTGTGCCCGGCCTTTTCGCGGGAAGTATTTTTCGCACGTTCACTCAATCTTCGGGCTTCTGCTTTCCGGGTGTGGGTTCCGAGCTGAATTCCCTGGGAATGACGTCGAAATCCTTCAGCTTGTTCTCGAGCTTGTTGATGCGTTCGTGATTCTTGACGCTGAAGGCCAGCGCCGAGAGCGCGAAAGTGAAGGCAATGATGCTGAAGGTATCCATGCTTTTGCTCCGAAAGGTGGGTCAAGCCGCCTGAGTCCCGGTCGCATTCGCCGGGAGTCGGTGCTCATGGGTTACGCCACAAGACGCTCAGGGCGTCGTTAGTCAGGTGCCACTGGCGCTTTCTTTCTTCGAGTTCAGCCCGACCGGTGTCGGTGAGTGCGTAGTACTTGCGCTTTCGTCCGGTCGATGACGGCTGCCAGTACGAACGCACGCACCCACTGTCTTCCAGGCGATGCAGGACCGGGTAGAGCATCCCGTCCGTCCAGATCAGTTCGTCGTGGGTCAGTGCAGCCACGTGCTGGATGATCTCGTAGCCGTAGGAATCTCCCTCCGTGAGGATGGAGAGGATGAAGGTGCGTGACGTGGCTGCGACGAGATCTTTCTCGAACATGACAGCATGATGCATTGAGGTTCTATGTATGTCAATGCATCAGACGTCGCACATGCAGGCTGCTGCTTGCCGTCCGGCTGATTAACAGGTTGCGATTTGTTCGCACAGACGTGGCTGGATGCGAGGACAAGTCCGTCCGAACTTCTCCGGAAGCGTTCCGGGGGAGGTGCCTGGATCTCTCGCCGACGAATCCGTTCCTGAAGTCGGAACGTTTAGAACGGGTGCTGCCGATAGAACAACGCGAGTTGCCGGTAGACGTCCGGCAGGTGCTCACGCAGTCGCGCCGGTTCCTCGAAGAAGTGCTCGCTGGTCACGGCGAAGAATTCGGCGGGATTTTCCAGGGCGTACGGATCGATTGGCAGGTCCTCGCCGTCGCGCCGCGCTTCATGCAGGCGATCCCAGGCGCTGGAGAAGACCTCGGTCCATACGCGGCGATCCATGCGTCGGTGCAGGGGCGGGAAGCCGTTGGCGTCGCCGTTGAGCATGTCGAGCTTGTGCGCCATTTCGTGGATGACCACGTTGTGCCCGGGTTTCTTCCTGACATTGAGCACATCGGCCCAGGACAGGATCACCGGTCCGCGGCCCCAGGCTTCACCGGCCAGCACATTGCGGGTCTGGTGCACCACGCCGGCGGCGTCGGTTTGCGTGCGGCGCGGAATGAATGCGTCCGGATACACGATGACGCTGTGCCAGCCGTCGTACCAGTCGAGACCCAGTTTCAGGATGGGCAGGCAAGCGTGGGCGGCGAGCAGGACGCGGTCGGCGTCGTCCAGTTGCACGCCCTGGACGGGTTCCAGTGATTTGCGATCCAGAAACAACGTGGCCAGCACGCGCAGCGATGCCTGGTCGGATGCGCCCAGCCGCCGCGCCGGGGCACAGCGCCGGAGTGCATCTCGCCAAAGCGGTTCGGCGATCGGGTGCCGGGCGACGGTGCGCCGTACGCGCCAATTTCGGATCTTGTCGAACATGTCACGCACGATAGCGGCTCATGGAATCCTGGAAATCAGGGCTCCCGCGCATGTTCTCAAGCCGTGCACGCGGGGCGTGACGCAGAGTCTGTCGCGAAGCGCGGAGGGCGCGCATGAATGGACGACCTCCGCGCGTCTCGATATCCGCAAAGAGCCGGACCGCATATTGCGGCCCGGCGTCTAGCTCAGCGGCCCGTGTTCGCGCTTTCCACGACGGGAAGCAGCACCGCGCTGTGTCCGCTTTCACCGTGCTCGATCGTCACCGTGGCCTTGCGGTAGTCCGAGGGCTTGGCGAACAGGATGTTGGGCACATATGTCTGCGGGTTGCGGTCGTAGAGAGGGAACAGCGTCGACTGGATCTGCACCATGATGCGGTGGCCCGGCTTGAACTCGTAGTTCACCGTGGGCAGCCGGAACTTGTATTGCTGCACCTCGTTGGCCGGAATCGGGGAGGGGTGCGAGAAGCTCTTGCGATAGCGGCCGCGGAAGATGTCCATCGACACTGGCAACTCGTAGCCACCCATCTTCGGGTCGGACGGATAGGTGCCAGGATAGACGTCGATCAACTTGACCACGAAGTCGCCGTCGGTGCCGGTGGTCTTGGCGTAGAGGTCGGCGATCGGCGCGCCCTGGATGGTTACGGTCTTGGTCAGCACCGGAGTGACATAGGACAGCACATCGGGGCGGGTCTCGACGAAGCGCTGGTCGTGCACCAGCCAGGTGCGCCAGCGGTCGGTGTCGTGGGCCGGAATCGGGCGCGGCAGATACGGTACCGGTTTGGCCGGATCGGAGACGTAGCTGTCACTGCCGCCGGCCGGCTTGTCGAAGCCCAGGCCGAAGCGATTCTGCAGGTAGAGCGGGGTGAGCTTCTGGTTGCTGGCCACCTTCCATTCGCGGAAGCGGTCCCAGCGTTTCTCGACCGGGTTGTAGATCATCGCTTCGGGCAGCGAGTGCTTGAGCGGCGTGTCGCGCAGATAGTGGTTGAACCACGGGATCATGACATTCCGCCGGAACTGCGCGGTGGTGTTTCCCGGCCACTTCAGCGGACCCATGTGCCAGCCGTCGCGGTTGATCTGGCTGTGCCACCACGGGCCGATCACCAAGTGATTGTTGGCGCCGTGACCGGCCTTTTTCAGTGCTTCCCAGGCATGCACGGCGCCGTAGATGTCCTCCTGGTCCCACATGCCCTGCAGCCACATGGTGGGCACGCTGGACGGATGCTTGGCAACCTGCTTGTCCAGCGCTTGCAGCTGCCAGAAGGCGTCATAGGCCGGGTGTGCGGCGAAGCGGTTCCACCATGGCAGTTGTTTGAAACCGTGGGCGTCGGCATAGGCGCCGGCCGAACCGGCATCGAGGAAGTTGGTGTAGTCGTCGTAATTCTCGCGCGGAACGGATTTTCCGGAGCCGCGCGCGGTCATCTGGTCGGTGAAGTAGTCCAGGTTGATTTGGCGCAACGCACCGTAGTGATACCAGTCGTCGCCCATCCAGCCGTCGATCATCGGACTCTCCGGCACCGCGACCTTCAGTGCCGGATGCGGGTGGAGCAGGGCCATGACCACGGTCCAGCCGTCGTAGGACGAACCCATCATGCCGACCTTTCCGTTGGACTGCTTCAGGTTCTTCACCAGCCAGTCGATGGTGTCCCAGGCGTCGGTGGTGTCGTCGGTCTTGGTCGGATTGAGCGGGCCGCGCGGCGGGCGCGTCATCACGTACTTGCCTTGCGAGCCGTACTTTCCGCGGATGTCCTGGCAGACCAGGATGAAGGTGCCGTTGGCAAAGTCTTTCAGGCCCGACCACACGGCGTCGACCATGTGCGGACTGTTGTTGGGCGCGCAGCCGTCGGCCTGGTACGGCGTGCGGTTGAGGATGATCGGCAGATTCTTCGCGTGCTTCGGCATCAGGATCACGGTGTGCAACTTCACGCCGTCGCGCATCGGAATCATCACTTCGCGCTTGACGTAGTCGAAGTTGCCCTCCGGCTGTTTCCAGTGACCGGGAATGTCCGATCCGGTCTGGATCATGTCGGGCGTGACGTTCCCGTGACGGATGTCGGAGGGTGGTGCGGCAAGGAGGGTTGCCGAATAGATGCAGGCCAGCGCAAGCAGGGCCGAGCGCAAGGTCGCTTTGCTCATGGGGAGTCCTCGTGGTCGGAGCGCGCCATCGATGTTCGCGGCGGCGTTTCTGCACTATGGGAACGCACACTGCCTTTTTGCAAGTGGGCGTGGACTTCCGGAGCCGGGCGGGCACTTCCGGTGTGAAGGAAACAGTGATTTCTTTGCGTGTCCGCACATGTCGGGCCGACCTCGTTCGACCTGGCGGCGAGCCGGTCCAAGCCGTTTCCGTGTAGGAGTCCTCCTACGACCAACTGCGGGTTGTTGTGGCGAGTCATCAGCGTAGTGTCTTTGCTTGCCTGCATGATCGCGGTCGCAAGCCGATGCGGCGTCGACCATGGTCACGGCAGCGCAGTTCGCCAAGGTTCTCAGGACAGGCAACGAGCACAAGGAGACACGAACATGGGTATCGAAATGAAACATGCGCTTGCGACGCAGAAAGACAATGTCGTGCGGGTGAGCGTGCCCGCCGAAATCCTTTTCGACTTCAAGAAGTTCGCCGGGATCCAGAAGGACATCCTCGGCCGCCTCGGCTGCGCAGCCTGCACATCCGGGCATGACATCCGCTGGGACATCACACGCAACTTCGTGGTCGACATCAAGGGTCAGATCCACGAGTCGGCTCCCCGCGGCTGGTGAACCTGCCGGATCTCGGTGTCGGCATCGTCTGGTTGCCGGGACTCGAGGCGACGATTGCGTCGAGTCTGGACGCCTGGGACCTGATCGAGGTCGAGCCCCAGGCGTTCTGGACGAAAGCCGGAGCGCGGGACGACGGGCGCGGCAACGAGCCGTTCCGATTGAACGAGGGCGCTTTCGAGCAGTTGTGCGCCCAGCGTCGTCCCGTGCTTGTTCACAGCGTGGGTTACGCCGTGGGCGGGAGTACGCCGTCCGACGCACGGAATCTCCCCGCGCTGCGGGCGACCTTCGATCGTCTGAAACCGGCCTGGTGGAGCGAGCATGCGAGTCTGCAGACGACCGGCTGCGGCGAAGATCGGCGTGCCCTGGGTTTCCTGATGCCGCCCATCCAGTCGCGGTCTTCCGTGGACACGATCGTCGACAACATACGACGTCTGCAGGATGACTTCGGGTTGCCGTTCGCCTTCGAGACGGGCGTCAACTATCTGCGCCCGCGACCGGGAGAACTGCCCGACAGCGAGTTCTGGGGATCGATCGCCGAACGCGCCGGCTGCGGCATCCTGCTCGATCTGCACAACATCTGGGCCAACGAGCGCAACGGTCGGCAATCCGTGGCATCCGTTGTGGAGGGTTTGCCGCTCGAGCGGGTGTGGGAGATGCATCTGGCCGGTGGACAGCCCTACAAGGGGTATTGGCTGGATGCACATTCCGACCTGCCGCCGGACGAGCTTCTGGCGCTGGCCCGGCGTGTCGTGCCGCAGTTGCCCGCGCTTCATGCGCTGGTCTTCGAGATCGTGCCGGACTATCTGGTTCATGCCGGCCTCGATGTGGGCGATCTGGTCCGATGCGGCGGCGTTCTGCATGAGATCTGGTCGCTTCGTGGCAGCGCTTGCGTCGCTTCTTCGACCGAGACCATCACACGTGAAGAATGCGATGTACTGTCCGTGGGGGATGCGGCGCTTCCGTCTCCGGAAATGTGGGGCACGCAGATCCGTCACGCGGTGGATCGCAGTGCGCCATCGGTCGACGCACCCATCGATGATCCGGCCGTCGGCATCTACCGGGATCTGGTCGATGCAGTGCGCATGGGCACGATTGCCGATGCGCTGCCGCTTTCCACGCGATATCTGCTGCTGGCGCGCGGCGAGGACTTCTTCAAGGCGTTGCTGCAGACGTACTGGAGCCTGCATGCACCCGAGGCGTTCATGTCCGAAGAGGCGCGGGCATTCGCCGAGTTTCTGGCCGAGAAGGATCTACTTCCGCATCTGGATGAACTGCTCGCATTCGAGCTTGCCGCGCATCGTGCAGAAATGAGCGGGAAGGTACAGCGCGTGCACTTCACCTGCGATCCGAATCGGTTCATTCAGGCGCTGAAAGCAGGCCGATTGCCGGAGGCGCTGCCGGAGCTTGAGGTCGAGGTCGAGGTGACGCCGCATGTCGAGATGGAGTGATCGATGGGATCGCTCGGCATCCAGTCCACAGGCACCGCGGCAGAAGTGGAAGTTTGCAGCACCGTTGCCATTTTCCCGGTGCGAACAGCGTCTATTTGATTTTGAATTTTCCCAGCGTGGTCAGAATGCGCGTGTTGCGTTTTTGCACGTCCCCGATGTCGCTGAAACCACTGTTCTTGGGCAAATCGATCTGTTGCGCGAGCGGCTTGGTTGCGCTTTCGCCCTTGCCCTTGAGCGCTTTTTTCCCCGCACCACGGCCCTTGTAGGCATAGGAACCCAGCGGGTCCATCTGGATCAGCTTGTTGATGACGTGGGCGAAGCGGATGGAATGCACTTCGCTGCGGGGGCTCATGTTTTTGAGTTTCACGAATCGTGAATGGCGTTTCTTGAAGATGCTCTTCGCAATTTTTGCACGGTCGTACTTTCCATGGCCGCTGGGGATTTCCTTGTCCACGCGTTTGCCATAGTCATCGGGGCTTGGGATGAGTGGAGCGAA
The DNA here is from genome assembly GCF_012395255.1 of Oleiagrimonas citrea. GTDB lineage: Bacteria > Pseudomonadota > Gammaproteobacteria > Xanthomonadales > Rhodanobacteraceae > Oleiagrimonas > Oleiagrimonas citrea. Next base: position 299,927 of record NZ_JAAZQD010000001.1, on the reverse strand, counting down.
TGTCTCCAGTTGGCCGGTTCGCTTGGCCTCGACGATGCCGTGGTGGATGCCGTGATGCGGGAACGTGTGCGGTCCCTGTGGCACATTGCCGAACTTGACGGGATGGTTCTTCCGGCGGTCCTGCAAGATGGTGTAGAAGGTGCTGACTCGGGGATGGCGACTCTTCACGCCCAACCCCATCTTGGACAGCCGGCTGCGATCGACGCGCGCCAGGGCCTTCGTGGCATGCAGCGAATAGGGGTTCAGGTCGTGGAAGTAGCCTCTGCTTGTTCGTGAGATCTTGACCCGACCGATCGGTCCCTTCGACTTCTTCATTTTGCCCATGTCGATGAACACTCCTTGTTCATTGGGAAGTTTCCGTGCGCCGATATCGCCGACGATCCTGTTTTATTACGCTCTATCGAGCTCGGCTGCAAATGCGCCAGGCGCTTCATGGTCGCGCATGAAGCGTTCGTCTGGGTCGCATGGACGCATGCGCACTGACTCACGGGATTGCCGGCATCAGGCGTCTTCGCAATCCAGATTGGCCGTCGCGATCAGCGAGTATGATGTTTCGCTGATCGCAGCCGGAGCACGCCATGTCGACCCTATCCCCATGTGACCGTGAAGAGCCTCGTGATCTGGTTGTACGCATCGGTCGTGACGAACTGGTTATCCGACGACGCTACGAGGTCATCAGCATCGCGAACGACATATTGATCGGCCTCTGGTTTCTGGTGGGCACGATTCTGTTCTTCGATGATGCCACGGTGTACTACGGCACTTGGTTGTTCTTGATCGGAAGCATCGAGATGCTGATTCGCCCGACGATCCGCTTGCTGCGGCATCTGCATCTGCAACGGTTTAACGCGGGACAAAGCAGTGCGGTCGGCGACGATGACGGTGATTTCTAGACAGCAAGGGCGTGTACGGGCGTCAGCGAACTCTCCCGTGGTTTCCGGCGCGCGAGGCTGGTTTCTGCGCGTTGGCGGAATCGCGGCGCGTGTCTGGATTGGGCCGGGGGCGCGTGGCGTGGTCGTCGGGTGCACAGCATCCGGGGTGAGCGATCTGCCTTGTGCTGGAACGCGATGACTGTGATGTGGGCGTGACGGCGAGCGGCGAGGCTGGTGTTCATGCCGTGGCGGGATCATGCCGTTGGCAGTGCATGCCGCTCGAACCGGCGAACGGATCCCTGAAGGCTTCCGTGTGACTACAAGCTCTGGCTGCGTACCCACTGCATGATGCCGGCGGCCTGCATCGCACCGGCTTGGCGCGCGATTTCGCGGCCGCCCCGGAACAGGGCCAGCGTGGGGATGCTGCGGATGCCGTGACGGGCACCGAGGTTCTGCTCGGCATCGGTGTCGACCTTGAGCAGGCGGACCCGGGGTTCGAGCTGCGACGCGGCCTTGGCGAATTCCGGCGCCATCATGCGGCAGGGACCGCACCAGGTGGCCCAGAAGTCCACCAGCACGGGGATGTCGTTGCGCGTCAGATGCTTCTGGAACGCCGCTTCGTTGACCGCCAGCGGCGCGCCCTGGAACAGCGCCTCATGGCATCGCCCGCAGGTGGGCGCGGCGTCCAGCCGGTCGGCGGGTACGCGGTTGATGGCTTCGCAATGCGGGCAAACGATATGTAGCGGGGTGCTCATGACGACCATTCCCTGTGGGGTTTCACCGGATATAGGGGCGAAATGCGCCGAGGGAAGAGGGCGGCGCCGAAGCCGGGGACGCTCGCCCCCGACTTCGGGTCATGCGCGCCGGATCAGTCCTTCTTCGCGCGGGCGAAGGCGGCCGCGAGTGCGTTGTTGGCCGGTGCGGCGGCGGGTTTCGGTGAACCCTTGCGTGCCGCGCCCTTGCCGCGTGGGCGGTCCTCGCGGGTCGGACGGTTGCCGCGCGACTCGCCGGGCACGTCGTCCAGACGCATGGACAAACCAATGCGCTTGCGCGCCAGGTCGACCTCCATCACCTTCACCTTGACGATGTCGCCGGCCTTGACCACATCGCGCGGGTCCTTGACGTACTGGTGCGACAGCGCCGAAACATGGACCAGTCCGTCCTGGTGCACGCCGATGTCGACGAAGGCGCCGAAGGCGGCGACGTTGCTGATGCGGCCCTCCAGCACCATGCCCACGGTCAGATCCTTCATCTCTTCCACGCCTTCGGCGAAGGAGGGCGTGACGAATTCGGGGCGCGGGTCGCGGCCGGGCTTTTCCAGTTCTTTCAGGATGTCGCGCACGGTGGGTACGCCGAAGCGTTCGTCGGTGTAGTCCTCGGGCTTCAGGTTGCGCAGGAAGGGCGCATCGCCGATCAGGTTGCGCACTTCGCGGCCGCAGCGGGCGACGATGCGTTCGACGACCGGATAGGCTTCCGGATGCACGGAGCTGGCGTCGAGCGGGTTGTCGCCGTTGCCGATGCGCAGGAAGCCGGCGCATTGCTCGAAGGCCTTCTCGCCCAGACGCGGCACGTCCAGCAGCGCCTTGCGGGTGCGGAAGGCGCCGTGGCCGTCGCGGTGATGCACGACGTTCTCGGCGACGCTCGGCGACAGGCCTGCGACCCGCGAGAGCAGCGGCGCGGAGGCGGTGTTCACGTCCACGCCGACGCCGTTCACGCAGTCCTCGACGCAGGCGTCCAGCGAGCGCGCCAGCTTGGCCTGGTTGACATCGTGCTGATACTGGCCGACGCCGATGGCCTTGGGTTCGATCTTGACCAGTTCGGCCAGCGGGTCCTGCAGGCGGCGCGCGATGGAGACCGCGCCGCGCAGGGACACGTCCAGATCGGGAAATTCGCGGGCGGCGGTCTCCGAGGCCGAGTAGACCGAGGCGCCGGCCTCGCTGACCACGATCTTGGCCAGGTTCAATGCCGCGTGTTTCTTGATGAGTTCGCCGGCCAGCTTGTCGGTCTCGCGCGAGGCGGTGCCGTTGCCGATGGCGATCAGGGCGACTTGATGCCTGCCGCACAGACGCGCCAGTTCGGCGATGGACTGGTCCCACTGGCGGCGCGGTTCGTGCGGGTAGATGGTTGCCGTGTCCAGCACCTTGCCGGTGGCGTCGACCACGGCCACCTTGACGCCGGTGCGGATACCCGGGTCCAGGCCCATCACGGCCTTGGGACCGGCTGGCGCGGCCAGCAGCAGGTCCTTGAGGTTGTCGCCGAACACCGAAATGGCAGCGTCTTCGGCGGCCTCGCGGGCGCGGCCGAACAGGTCCAGTTTCAGATGCAGATGCAGCTTCGCGTGCCAGGCCAAGTGTACGGTGTCGGCCAGCCAGGCGTCGGCGGGTCGGCCCTGGTTTTCGATGCCGGCGTGAAGGGCGACACGCGCCTCGCCGGCGGCGTGGCCCTGCTCGGCGTCCGCGCCCGGTGGCACCAGTTCCAGTTCGAGGATGCCCTCGTTGCGCGCGCGCATCAGCGCCAGCAGGCGATGCGAGGGAATCTTCGCGATGGCCTCGCTGTGATCGAAGTAGTCGCGGAACTTGGCGCCTTCGTCTTCCTTGCCCTCGAACACGCGGGCGCGGATCGTGCCGCCGTCCCACAGCCAGTCGCGCAGTTCGCCGACCAGGGCGGCGTCTTCGGCGATGGTCTCCATCAGGATCGCTCGCGCGCCATCGAGGGCGGCCTTGGTGTCGGCCACGCCTTTTTCTTCGTCGACGAAGGCCTCGGCGCGCGCTTCCGGCGCCACGGACGGATCTTCGCGCAGCGCCTGCGCCAGCGGCTCCAGGCCCGCCTCGCGCGCGATCTGCGCCTTGGTGCGGCGCTTCGGCTTGTAGGGCAGGTACAGATCCTCCAGTCGCGCCTTGGTTTCGGCGCTCTCGATCTGCTCGCGCAGGGCGTCGGTCAGCTTGCCCTGTTCGTCGACGCTGCTCAGGATCGCCGTGCGCCGGTCCTCCAGTTCGCGCAGGTAGCGCAGACGTTCTTCCAGCAGGCGCAGCTGGGTGTCGTCCAGGCCGCCGGTGGCTTCCTTGCGGTAGCGGGCGATGAAGGGGACGGTGGCGCCGTCATCGAGCAGGTTCACCGCGGCGCGCACCTGGGCGGCCTGTGCGGCGATGTCTTCGGCAATGCGTTGTTCGATGCTGAGCATGGGGGCGTGCAGAGTCCTTGCGGTGTCGTGGAAACCCGAAGCCGGGCAGGGAAGCAGCGAAAGGAATCATTCTTTCGCTGCTGGCGTCAATAGCGTGGCGTGTGCGTCCGACGCGCTAGTGGGCGGGCACGGCCTCGGCCGACATGTCCGCGGCATCGCGCTTGCGTGTGCGGATCAGCTTGCGCAGGAACGGGATCAGCACGACCAGGGCAATGCCGACGGCGAGGCTGCCGCCGCCCAGCTTGGCGAACAGGCTGGCGTAGGCCGGGTCGGTCGCCAGCGCCGTGGCGCCGTCGGGTTCGGGGATCATGCCGGAGAAATCGCCCGCGTACAGCGAAGCCAGTCCCGTGACCAGCATCCAGCTGCCCATCATGATGCCCTGGTACTTGCGCGGCGCCAGCTTGCCGATCATCGCGTAGCCGATCGGCGAGATCAGCAGCTCGCCAATGCTCTGCAGGACATAGCTGCCGAACAGCCAGCCGAATCCGACCAGCCCCTGTCCGTCGGCGAAGAAGATGCCCGCGGGCAGAGCGAGAAAACCCAGTCCCATCAGCAGCAGCGACACCGAGAACTGCGCCGGGATGTCGACGTTCCATCCACGCGCGCGAAGACGCTGGAACCAGGCGGCCATCAGCGGTCCGCCGACCACGATCACGACTGTGTTGATGTTCTGGATCCACTGCGGCGCGATGGTGACGCCCCACACGTGGAGGTCGACGTTGTTGACCGCGAACAGTTGCAGGCCGCTCGGCGCCATCTGGTACAGCGCCCAGAACACCAGCGAACCCAGCGCCAGGATCAGATAGGCCCACATGTTGTTGCGTTCGAGCCGGTCGCGATGCCGGATCGTGAGATAGACCAGACCGGCGGCCACGGCGACACAGATGCCCTTGATCAGGGTCTCGGTCGAACCGGGGTGCAGCAGCAGGACCCAGACCACGGGCACCAGCCCGACCAGGATGGCGGCACCGACCAGGAAACGGCCCGCGTAGGCGCGACGCGATGCGTCCAGCAGCGGCGTGTTGCGGTCGGCGAGGGTCTTCCAGTTCAGCGCCACCAGCGCGATGGCGAGAAGATTGCCGAGGGTCGCGAACAGGAACAGGCTCGCGTAGCTGCTGGTCAGCTGGTAGTGACCGGCCACGGTGAAGCCGATGAAGAAGCCCAGGTTCATGCCGGCGTAGTTCCACAGGAACGCACCTTCGCGTCGCGTGTCGTCGGGCGTGAAGCGCTGCGTCAGCATCATGTTGATGCAGGTGACATTGAGGCCGCTGCCGGTCAGGAACAGCGCCAGTCCCCAGTAGAGCATCGCCGAGGTGCCCAGCGCGATCAGACCGCAGCCGAAGACCTGCAGCACCATGCCGCCGGTAAACAGATTGCGGTTGCTCAGGAAGCGGCCGCTCAGGTACCCGCCGAACAGGTGCAGGCCGTAGTTGAACGCGCCGAACACACCCATGATCTCCGTGGCTTCCTTGATCGGAAAGTGCAGATGCTTGGTGGTGTACAGAACCAGCGTCGAGTACAGCACGGCGAAGCTCAGGGTCGAGGTCGTCTGGATGAAGAACAGAGCTGCGGTGCCCTTGGGCTGGTTCGAGAAGGCGCGGTTGAGCGATAGCAAGATGGTGTCCTGGATGTGTTGCAGGGTGCAGCGCCCCATGGCTGAGGCATCGACATATCCGTTCAAGCATAAACCACTGCCGATTCGCGGGTGTTCAGGGCGCGAGCGCATTACCTGGCGCCGGCCAGGGAGCGGCCCGCTGCGGATGGTCGTCTCATCGGTGGTGGCGCGGCGCGAAGATGTCGCATTCACCGAGGAACGTTCAGAGTGGTCCACCGTGATTCCTGCTCCGAACGCGGTGCATGCCGCGAGCGTACGGGGACAGACTGGGGCGTGATTTCTCCGTCACGCTTTGGGTGGAGTGGGTGGGCGAGACGTTGTCCGGGTTCCTTCGGCTTTGGCTATAGTTTGTTCGCCGATTCCGTCGAGGATGCGTCATGCGCGAAGAAGCCGAACGTCCCTTCGTGGTGCCTTGCCGGCGTCTGACGTGGTCCGCGCCTTGGCGCTGGCTGCGCGCCGGCTGGCGGGATGTGCGGCGGGCGCCGGGACTGACCGCATGCTTCGGCATGGTGATCGTGCTGGTCAGCGCCGTCGTGTCGCTGCTGGCCTGGCGGCTGGGTCGTTTCGCACTGCTGGCGCTGCTGCTTTCCGGCTTCGTGTACGTGGCGCCGCTGATCGGCGTCGGACTGTATTCGGTCAGCCGCGCGCTGCATGCGGGGCATCGGCCACGACTGCGTGATTCCTTCACCGTGGCGCGGCGCGTGATGGGGCAGGCCGGCATCTTCGCGCTGGTGCAGCTCGTCATCATGCTGGTGTGGTCGCGGGCGGGCATGATGCTGACCGCTTTCGTGCCGGTGCAGAAGGGCGTTGCCGCAGGCTGGATGGAATATCTGGCGATCGGATCACTGATCGGCGCGGTGTTCGCCGCGTTCACCTTCGCGGTCTCCGTGGTGTCGCTGCCGCTGATCGCGGATCGTTCCGTCGACATGGTCACGGCTTGCGTGTCCAGCCTGAATGCCGTGTTGCGCAACAAGCGTGTGATGCTGCTGTGGGGGCTGCTGATCGTGGTATTGACGCTTGTGGGCTTTGTCACTGTGGTCGGACTGGGACTGGTCATGCCGTGGCTGGCCTACGCCACCTGGCATGCCGCGCGCGACACGCTGGATGCCTCGGACTGGCCCGCGGCGTGAGGGGCTTCCTGCGCGAGGGCGTGGGGGCGCGTTCGTGCACTCCAGGCGACAAGCGGATGCCCCTGCGATGGATACGCTGCGCAAGTCCCCGTTGGACATGCATCGAAGGCTGAAATGCCGCATGTGGATGAACCCATCCCGAGGCTTGCATTCTTTTCTGCGCGTCGGTTCATGCCCGGTGCGTCTGCAACCATCGCACTCGCGACGGTATCTGTGGTGGGCGAAGCGCAGCGTTCGGGATGCTGCGCCGCTTGAGCCTCGGCGGGCGCTATCGAAGTGCACGGCCTTCGGCAGACGCAAGGGAGATTTCATCCATGATTCAACGCACCGCTTTATGGTTCGGCGCATGGCTCGGCCTGCTGACGTCGCCAGCGCTTTTTGCGTCCACGCCGCATGCATCGCCGCACTTTGATCGTTCCTCCGATACGGTTGCTGTGTCGATCCCCGCCCGAGCCGACTGGCGCACGGATGTCGGTGCGTATGCGCAACGCCTGGTCGATGCCGGATTCTTTCCCGGCACACAGATCGCTGTGACCCGTGGCGACAAGGTCGTGTATGCGGCCAGTTTCGGTATGGCGGACTCGCGCAGCGGACGAAAAGTCGACAACCGGACACGGTTCTACATCGCCTCCACCACCAAGGCGCTGACCGCAACGGCGGTGATGCGGGAAGTTGCGCGCGGTGCGATGCGTCTGGATGCGCCGATCACCGATTATCTGCATGGCCTGCGTTTCAAGCCGCCGTTGCGGGCCGACACGGTGACGATTCGATCACTGCTCAGCATGACCGACGGTTTCGGTGCCTGCATGCCGGTGGTGTTTCGCACGGCGTTCAGTGGTGTGTTCACGCAGGCACAGCTGATGCGCCTGATGCGTGATTGTGGCCGTTCCAAGGCGGGGCATGCCTTCGTCTATCGCAATTTTCCGTACAACCTGCTCGGTATGGCGCTGGCGCCCGGTGTGAATCATGGCTGGAAGGCGGTCGTGCGCGCGGACGTGCTGAAGCCTTTGGGTATGCGCGAAACCACGGCACGGGTCTCGACGCTGCCGACGGAGCAGGTCGCGATGCCGCACGAAGCCGACGGTCACGGCTTCCGACGCATTCGGCTGGCCAAGGCGGACGCAAATCTGCATGCGGCGGGCGGCTATTTCACGACGGCACGCGATCTGGCGAAGTTTGTTGCCGTGAACGCGGCGGATGGTCGTCTGGGTGGCCGCCGCATCTTTCCGGTCGGCATGATTGCATCCATGCATGTCGAGCACGCCCGCCAGGATCGCGACTTCGGCCCGTATCATCGCTTCGGCTGGGGATACGGCTGGGATCTCGGCACCTACGCGGGCCACACGCTCGTGCACCGCTTCGGCGCGTTCGCGGGATATCGCTCGCACGTGTCGTTCATGCCCGACACGGGCGTCGGCGTGGTGGTGCTGACCAATGGCGTGGGCGTGCCGCATGCAGCCGACGAAATGGCCGACTACATCTACGACCGGCTGGGTGCCCCGCGCAAGCAGGCCCGTGCGGAGCATGACGCGCAGTTCCGCCTGTTGCAGCAGCGCAAGGCGAAATTCGATCGGGCGTTGCGCGCCCATCAGCGCGTGCAGCGGTCTCGCGATGCGCATCCGCTTCCGCACCCTCTGCGCGCGTACGCCGGGCGGTATGTCAATCCGCTGCTGGGCACGATGCGATGGACCGAATCCGGGGATCACCTTGATGTGTCGATCGGTGAGGCCCGCAGCAAGGCCGGCATCTACGACGCAGCCAGGAACGCCTTGCGCGTCGAGTTGACCGGAGGCGGCGAGGTCGTGCATTTCCATTTCGCGGACCACGCCCGCTTTGCGAATTCGCTGACGTATCACGGATACCGCTTCGATCGCGTGAAGCCGTCCGCGACGCGGTGACTGCCGCGCAGGACCTCGGACAGGCTGTGGCGACGGGTTCCATCGCGCACGACACGGTCGTGTTGCGATCGCGTCGAGAATGTACGTACAGTGCGCAGGCGGTATCGCGGCTGGTCCGGACAAGCCCGGCGCCGGTCGCCTTCCGGTCAAGAATCCTGAGCGTCCATGGAGGAAGCGCGATGCACGGAGGCGGTGGTCGTCGAGGCGGAGGGCGTCAGCCGGGCCTGTTCCAGGGTGGCGGCGGCGGCGGTGACCAGGGCGATCATGTCCTGGCTCATGGTCTGATCCGCCAGGGCATACGCGGCGAATTCCAGCGGCAGGTCGACAACGGTGTGGCGCCGAGGCAGGCCGCTCAGCACGTGGGCAACCAGATCCGTGGCATGCCCGGACACAATCGGGGCGGCCCGAATCCCTTCGATGCACAGATGAATCAGGCGATCCAGCGATTGCCGAATGTGCCCAATCTGCGCCAGCGGCGCGACGCCGTGCAGGGATTCTTCCAGGCCGCCGAGGGGTTCGAGCAGCAGAACCCGATCGGGGCCGTGCGCTTCGGCGGTGTCGGGCATGGCGAGGGACATCGCCTCAACGGCCTGCGCCAGCAGGAGCAGCAACTTCACAACGGTGGTGTCTTCAACCAGCCGCAGGCCGAGCGCAACATGCGCGGTCTGATGGACGCCGAGGCGTTTCACGGTGGCGTCGAGGCGCAGCACGACGCGAATCGACGCGGAGATGCGCCGGATGCGCATTTCCCCGGTTTCGTCGCGCTGCCGGACGGGCGGCCCAATCACGACGTCATGCATCAGGAGCAGGCGCAGCGTGGCGCGCAGATCGTGCAGATGGCGTTTCCCGAGATCCATCAAGCGCACGGCAACGTGCAGAACGTGTTCCAGCACCACCTTCAGCAGGGTGGCGACATGGACGTGGATCCGGATTTCGAGCTCTGAGCGAGCGCCGGATCGTTCGCGGGGCGGGTCGGTCGATCTGCGCTCGTTGTCATGCGCGAGGTGTGTGCCGCACCGCTATGGGCGCTCCCAGCGCCTGCGGACCTGAACGCGCCACTGCACCTTCTGGCACGCGGAGCAGAGCGTTCGGCGCGTGGTCCCTCGTCGCGGGCGCAGTGGTAACGTGAGCACTTTGCAGCGTTTTCCTTGGGGGTTCCATGTCCATCTTCTTCCGTTCCGGTCGGCCCGGTCTGCACCGCGTGCTGGTTCGTCTGGCTCTGATTTCCGGCATGGCAGTTGCCGCCGCTTCGGTGCAGGCGCAGCCGGCGCACAGCGCCAAGGTTCCCGCGCCCGTGGATACGCCGTATCCGGGCACGATTGCGCTGCATGTCGACGCCCGCGACACCGCGCAGGGCATCTTCCGCGTGCACGAGACGATTCCGGTCCGCCCCGGGCGCATGACGCTGCTGTATCCGGCCTGGATTCCCGGCGATCACTCGCCGACCGGGCCGGTTGCGATGCTGGCCGGTCTGGAACTCCGGGCGAACGGAAAGCTCCTGACGTGGACACGCGACGAATACGACGTTTACGCCTTCCATGTCGACGTGCCGGCGGGTGTCTCGCAGATCGATGCGGATTTCCAGTACCTGTCCAGTCGTCACGGCGGTTTCGAGATGACCGACCGCATGCTGATGCTGGAGTGGAACAAGATGGCGCTGTATCCGGCCGGGCACTACACCCGCCGCATCACGTTCAAACCGAGCGTGACGTTGCCGCAGGGCTGGAAATTCGGCAGCGCGCTGCGCGCCGCCTCGGCGTCGGACGGCACCACCACATTCAAGCCGGTGACCTTCAACAACCTGGTCGATTCGCCGATCTATGCAGGCAAGTACTTCAAGCGCGTGGATCTGGCGCCGGGTGCCAAGGTGTCGGTGCATCTGGACATGGTGGCCGACGCGCCGAAGGATCTCGCGCTCACGCCCGAACAGCTGAAGATGCACCGTTCACTGGTCACGCAGGCGACCCGTCTGTTCGGTTCGCATCACTACGACCATTACGACTTCCTGCTGTCGCTGTCCGATCATCTGGCCGGCAACGGACTCGAACATCATCAGTCCAGCGAGAATGGTCTGGGTGCCGACTACTTCACCCACTGGGAGGCCAGCGCGCCGGATCGCGATCTGCTGGCGCACGAGTACACGCACTCCTGGAACGGCAAGTTCCGTCGTCCCGCCGATTTGTGGACGCCGAACTTCAATGTGCCGATGGGCGATTCGCTGCTGTGGGTCTACGAGGGGCAGACCCAGTACTGGGGCTTCGTGCTGACCGCGCGTAGCGGGATGTGGTCGCCGCGGCAGTTCCGCGACGCGCTGGCCATCGTCGCGGCCAAGTACGATCACGACCGGCCCGGTTTCCAGTGGCGCACGCTGGAGGACACCACCAACGATCCGACTGCCGCGCGCCGCGCGCCGCTGCCGTATCGAAGCTGGCAGATGAGCGAGGAGTACTACAGCGCCGGTCAGATGGTTTGGCTGGCCATCGACGCCAAGCTGCGCGCGCTGACGCACGACCGCAAGTCGCTGGACGATTTCGCCAGGGCGTTCTTCGGCATCGACAACGGCAGCTACGTGACGCACACCTATACCTTCGATGACGTGGTGGCCGCACTCAACGGCGTGGCGAAGTACGACTGGGCGAAGTTCCTGCGCACGCATGCCTATACGCGCAATCCGCCGTTGCTGGACGGCCTGCGTGCCGCCGGCTGGAAGCTGGTCTACACCGACAAGAAGAGTCCGTACGAACAGCGTTACGACGACAGTTCACAGTCCGCACGGCATCTGTACAACTATGCCTGGTCCATCGGCATGACGATGAACAAGGACGGCACCGTCAACGATGTGCTGTGGGACGGTCCCGCCTTCAAGGCCGGCGTCAGCACAGGCGCGACGCTGATCGCGGTGAACGGGCACGACTATTCCGATGCCGCGCTGAGGGACGCCATTGCCGCGGCCAAGCACGCCACGGCGCCGATCCGTCTCACTTTCAAGTATCAGGGCGGCATCCGCACGGTGGACGTGGATTACCACGAGGGGCTGAAGTATCCGCATCTGGTGCGCATCAAGGGCACGCCGGACTATTTGAGTCGGATCATCGCGCCGCGCAAGTAGTCTCGAAGATCTCGTGCAAGGCCTCCCGGCATGCTGCGGAAGGCCTGGTGCTAGATGCGCATGTCGGCTGCACATATCGCACGCAAGGGAAGGGGGGCGCGCTTGAACCGGCAACGGCGGATTGCAGTGATTGGTTACGGCAGCGGCGGCCAGGCAGCTGCGATCCTGCTTTCGCGCGACGGCCATCGTGTCGAGGTGTTCGAGCGGGTGGCGCAGCCCGGTCCGGTCGGTGCGGGGTTCCTGCTGCAGCCGGTCGGCCTGCAGGTGCTGTGGGAGATGGGGTTGCTGGATGCCGTGCTTGCGTACGGCGCACCGATCCGGCGGTTGTTCGGAAGTACCGTGCACGGTCGGGCGGTGATGGACATGCGCTATGGCGACCTGGACACACGGCTGTTCGGTCTGGGTCTGCAGCGCGGCGCATTGTTCGAGCTGTTCGACGCCGCATGGAGCGAGCGACGCTGCCTGCACCACGGTTGTGCGATCACGCAGCTGGATGCGCAGAAGGGCGCGCTCACGGATGCGCAGGGGGATCGTCATGAAGGCTTCGATCTCATCGTCGTCGCCGATGGCTCGGCCTCGCAGCTGCGAGGCCAGGTGGCTCCGGCGCGGTTCGATCGTGCCTATCCCTGGGGTGCGCAGTGGTGTCTGGTCGAGCAGGGGGTGTGGTCGTGGCCGGACGAACTGCAGCAGCGCTACGTGGCGGCCCGCACCATGGCCGGCATGTTGCCGGTCGGCACGCGACCGAGCGATCCGGCCAAACGTCTGAGCTTCTTCTGGAGTCTGCCGGGGGCGGTGCTGACGGACGACATCGATGCGCCGTCGTGGCGGCAAGCGCTGCAGTCGGTATGGCCGGAGGCCGCGATGCAGTTGGCGGACATAGCCGTGCCGGGTGCGCTGGCACCGGCGCGTTATCGCGATACGGTGCAGCGCCGCTGGTTCCGCGATCGCGCTGTCCTGCTCGGCGACGCCGCGCATGCGATGAGTCCGCAACTCGGACAGGGCGTCAACATGGCGTTGCTGGATGCGCTCGCGCTGCGTGATGCGCTGCGCGAGCACTCCTCCGTCGGCGATGCGCTGGCGGCGTATCAACACGAGCGCCGCGCGCATCTGCGTATCTACCACTTCTGGAGTCGCTGGCTCACACCGCTGTTCCAGTCCGATCGACGCTGGGGGCCGGCGCTGCGCGACGCACTGTTCCATCCGCTCTCGCGCTGGCCGGGCGGGCGTGGGCAGATGCTGCGTGTGCTGACGGGCACGCGGCGCGGCTGGTGGGGCCGTATGCCCTTGAGCGATCCGTTCCTGGATGCGCTGGCTGCACGGGTGCCGCCAGCCTCGCTTGCGGCTTCCGTTCATGCTGACGTGGATGGGATGGGTTGAGCTAGCTGCATCCATATGCCGCGGCATCCGGTGCAGTCTGATTGTTCGAACGCGTCCGTTCCGTGGAGCGTGCCGGCGATGTGCCGACCGAAGATTCGCTGGAACGGAACGCTGTATTCGCCGAGGGCGCGTCATGTTCATCGCGGCGGGTCACCCCGGATTTTCCGAGATCGTCGAGATGGTCCCGCACCATCGCCGCGATGGCCGGATGTGCGATGTGGATCAACTCGAATACGCCAGCGTTCTTCAGCGATGCGGCGAGTGTCAGCAGCGCTTGTTCGCTTCGGCGTCGTGCAGACTCGTCTTTGGCATTCTGCAATGCGTGCAGTCGAACCAGAAACGGCGTAATCGGTATGTCCTGTGCGCGTAGCGGGGCGCGTGCATGAAGGGTGTCAGCCAAGCGGTCCGATGATGCTTCTGCGAAGGGAAGATGCGATGCCGGATCCAGCAGTTCGCCGTGTTTGCGCAATGGCAGGTAGGCGCGCAGCACGTTTTGCATGACGTTTCGAAACAGGACGTGCAGTGGGGATGGGTGGGGCATGTCGGAGTCCTCGTTGCGTCGATGGTTCATGTGCACGGACTTGATTGCCATGCGCGGTCGAAGCACGATAAGACCTCAAGTTAGCTTGAGGTCAAGCATGTGAAGCCAACGCCGAAATCCGCCCTGCTCAGCGTGGGCGAGGTGGCCGCACGCAGCGGGTTGAGCGTGTCCGCGATCCATTTCTACGAGAGCAAGGGGTTGATCCACAGTCGCCGCAATGCCGGGAATCAGCGACGCTACCGGCGCGATGTGCTGCGCAGGCTGGCCGTGATCCGCATCGCGCAACGGACCGGTCTGCCGCTTGCATCCATCGGCGAAGCGCTGGACACGCTGCCGCAGGCGCGCACACCGACGGTGGAGGACTGGCGGCGTCTGTCCCGGCATTGGCGCAAGGAGCTGGATGAACGTATCGGGCGTCTGACTCAGTTGCGCGATCAGTTGACCGGATGCATCGGCTGCGGTTGCCTGTCGCTGAAGAAATGCCCATTGCGCAATCCCAGCGATGAACTGGGTGCGGACGGAAGCGGCCCGCGACTGTTGGATGCGGATTCGCTCTGATACGCAGCAGGATGCGTCGGCATGGCGCATCCCGCCATGCCGGCTTCATGCGTTCGTGTGCCGCGATGCGCACTCCGGCGAAAGTCATGGACGGACGCTGGCGCGACAGGTACCGTCGGCGTCATGTCCGCGCAGTGCGGCATGGAACCAATGGATGATTCACACCACGGAGGGGATGACATGCAGGACGACAAGACGGTCGTCGCATCGGACGACGATGACTCGGGTGCATCGAAGGCGAAAGCGGTCGTGAATGCACGCCGATCGCGCCCGAACATTCTCATGATCATGGTCGACCAGCTGCGCTATCCGGGCACGGATGGCGCCGAGGGCGGGTTCGCGGAGGGCATCAAGCAGGTGCTCGATTTCGTCGGCGACATCGATCCCGACAACAACGAGTGGGCGCAGTATTTTCCCGGTTTCTGCAAGCTGCGCGAGCACGGCGTGGTGTTCACCGACCACACCATTGCCGAGTCTGCATGCATTCCCAGCCGCGCCAGCATCATGACCGGACAGTACGGTCCGCGCACCGGTGTCACGCAGACCGACGGGTTGTTCAAGAGCGGCGACGCGCAGAATTTTCCGTGGCTGAAGGCCGACGGCGCGCCCACCATCGGCGACTACTTCCGCGAACTCGACTACACCACGCATTACTTCGGCAAGTGGCATGTGAGCGATCCGCCGGAGCACACACTGCAGGGGTTCGGTTTCGGCGACTGGGAGCTGTCCTGGCCGGAACCGCATGGTTCGCTGACCAACAACATGGGCGCCTATCGCGACTATCAGTTCGCGGACCTGGCCTGCACATTCCTGCGCGCCCGTGCGCTGGGTGTGCCCTATGCGCGCAGTACCGGAACGGTCAGTGCCAAGGCGCCGGAGGTCTCGACCGTGCCGCCGCCGAAACCGTTCTTCGCCGTCTGTTCGTTTACCAATCCGCACGACATCGCCACCTATCCGACGCTGCCGCGCATGCTCAAGCCGCAGTTTCCGCCGCAGCAACCGAATGAGCCGCCGCAGGAGCAGGAACCGTACGGGCCGGGCCTGTCGGTGCCGGTCCCCGAGCAGGGTACCTACAGCGCCAAGCCGCTCAACGGTACGTTCCATATTCCGCTGAATCCGGCCGGTTTCCGACAGGACTGCGCGACCGCGTCCGCGACACAGGGCGAGGATCTGTGGACCAACAACAAGCCGCGCGCGCAGTTCGATTATTCCTACAAGGTCGCGCTGGGACTGGCCGCGAAGACCGGACTGCAGGTGGCGGAGCAACTGGGCGGCGATCCGGGCGAGCAACTCGAGGAAGCGGTCAAGGCGACGCTGGCGGTGCCCATTCCCTTCCAGTTGCAGGAACGCGCGGATGCCGCCGCCACCGGTTTCCTGCAGTACTACGGCTACATGATCTCGATGGTGGACCGGCACATCCTGAAGGTGCTGGAGACGCTCGAGGAGACCGGATTGCGTGACGACACCGTGGTGGTGTTCGCCTCCGACCACGGCGAGTACGGCGGCGCCCACGGCATGATGATGGAGAAATGGCACGGGGCCTATCAGGAAAGCGTGCACGTGCCGTTCGTGATCAGTTCGAAGCACTACAACGGCGCCGTCGAGCCGGTGAGTATCGATGCGCAGAGTAGCCACATCGACATCCTTCCGACGCTGCTGGGCATCGCCGGTGCGGACGACAAGCAGATTGAACGCGCACGGCGCAATCTGTCCAAGACGCATCCCGCGGCGCCGCTGCCGGGCGCGGATCTGACTGCCGTGATTGATGCGGGCGGCGGTCCGGTCCGCGGTCCCGACGGCCGTGAGCGCCTCGGCGTGCTGTTCGCCACCGACGACATGATCACCGAGCCGCTGCCGCGCGACGATGATCCGCATAACATCAACTCGCAGCGGCAGTACGCGGTGTTCACCGCTGCGGTGGAAGCGCTGCGTAGTGGCAAGGCGCCGCGCGCTGTGCCCGACCTCACGCCGGGTCCGGTGTGTCAGCCGGCACATGTCCGCGCGCTGCGTTCGGGCGACTGGAAGCTGGTGCGGTATTGCGACCCGTGGAGTCCCGATCCGGTCCCGGATCAGTGGGAGCTGTACAACCTGGCCGTCGACCCGACCGAATACGTGAATCTGGTCGTTTACAACGGGACCTTCCCGACGCCGATTCCGGACCAGGATCTGCCCAGGGGGCTGACACAGGACCGTGTCGTCGAGGTTGCCCGGACCCTGCATGCCGAGCTGATGCGACAAGAGGCGACCCTGCTGTCGCCGTATCCGAGCGCATATCCCACCGGTCGGCTCTGAAAAGACGGAAGCGGGAAGGGCGGGGCCGCGTTTGCGCGGCCTCCGTCCGACGGCGGTGGTACAGTGGCGCGCTCTGGTTTCCATCGAGAACGAGTCGTCCATGACGCATCCCGCACCGTATCCGATCGGCACGCCCGGACGCCCTTGGGGCGCGGAGGAAAAGGCCCAGTGGCTGTCGCGGCAGCGCCGCCAGCGCAGCTACGAAGAGGACGTGTTGCAGCGCATCGAGTCGTTGCGTGCCGCGTTCGACGTCACCGAGTACGGATGTCTGGACTACGCGCCGGACCGTTATCCGCTATACGCCGTCCGCAATCGTGACTGGCGCGATGGACGGCCGCATGTGCTGGTGACGGGAGGCGTGCATGGCTACGAGACCAGCGGCGTCCATGGCGCGTTGCAGTTTCTGGAGCAGCGTGCGGAAGCCTATGCGGATCGCATCAATCTGCTGGTGGTGCCGTGCGTCAGCCCGTGGGCGTACGAGCGCATCCATCGCTGGAACGCCTACGCGCTGGACCCGAATCGGTCCTTCCACGCGAACAGTCCCGCGCCGGAATCGGCCGCGCTGCTGGACCTGGTGGCGCCGTACCGAGACCGCTTCGTGCTGCATATCGACCTGCACGAGACCACGGACACGGATGAATCCGAATTCCGCCCGGCGCTCGCCGCGCGCGACGGCGTGGCCTACGAGCCGGGCGAGATTCCCGACGGCTTCTATCTGGTCGGCGATAGCGAAGATCCGCAATCCGCTTTCCAGCAGGCCATCATCGAGGCGGTGGCGCAGGTCACGCACATCGCGCCGGCCGACGCCAACGGCGAGATCATCGGCTCGCCCGTGGCCGCTCCAGGCGTCATCAACTATCCGCTGAAGAAGCTGGGTCTTTGTGCAGGGATCACGGACGCCCGCTACCGCACCACGACCGAGGTGTACCCGGACAGTCCGAACGCCACGCCGGAACAGTGCAACGATGCGCAGGTGGCAGCAGCATGCGCGGCCATCGACTTCGCCTTGGAGCAGGGCGTCTGATAGATACGCATGATCGTCATGAACGTGGATCGTGTCCGTACAGATCCGCGTTCATGGCATGGCGCTAGTTTTCTGTCGTGGTCGGCGCGTTCAGCCTGGCGCGTACCGCCGACGCCAGGCTCTTCAGGCCCCAGCGCTGTCCTTCGGCCAGCGCTTCGGCCGGGCTCTTGTGCTGCAGCCAGGCCGCACGCAGCGCGATCATGGCGCCGACACGGTTGCTGGATGCACAGTGCACCAGCGTGATCTTGTCGCCGGCCTGGCGAAGCAATGCGTCAAAGCGTTCCACATTGGCGCGCGTCAGGCCCTTGGCACCATGAATCGGCAGATTGCGGTACGTCATGCCGGCGGACCGTACGACCTTTGCTTCGTCGAATCCGGGGGTTTCCTCGGGCGTGCGCAGACTGATGATTTCTTTGACGCCGGCTTGACGCAGCGTGGGCATATCGGCTGCGTCGAGGGCGCCGGAGGCCATTCGGTGCGGTGCCGGATGGCTCAGATTCCTGATCGAGGGCGATGCAGCGGACCCGGCGAACGCCAGGTTCGCGGCAAGCAGCATCACGCTGCACAGGCGGGCTCTCCACATGGTGCGTTCTCCTTTACGGTTCGATTCGATCGGGTGCGAGGCCGAGCGTACCCGATTGCGGTGAAGGATGGACTTTCGCGAGGGCGAGATGCCGCCAGCGAGCGATGACGCGAATCGGAGTATGCCGGCCCGTCTGGAGAGGGCTGCGGCGGGTCGCAACGCATCGCTAGGCCTTTCGACGTGTCCCCGATTGCCTATGGCGGCGGAGCGGCACGACAAGTAGAACGGGCGCACTCCACCATTGCAGGAGAGACTCATGCGCATACTCGTTTCGGCCTCGATCATTACATGCCTTGGTGTTGTGGCACTCGGCGTGCCACAGACGGCCCATGCGGACGACTTCGTGACTTGTTCCAGCAACAAGGGACGGCACACCACCTGCAGGCTGCCTCACGCAGGACGCGTGCAACTGGACGATCGGCAATCGCGCGCACAATGTCGGCAAGGTCGCGACTGGGGCTACACGCGACACCATGTTTGGGTCGATAACGGTTGCCGGGGCCGGTTCCGCGTCAGTTGGTACGGTGGACATCACGGATATGACTATCGCGGGCATCACCACGACAAGCATCACGGCAACGATACGGCCAAGGTGGCCGCAGGCGCGTTGATCGGTGCGGCCATTCTCGGTGCAGTAATCAAGAATCGGCAGCAGCAGAATGAAGCGTCGGTCTCGTATGATCGCGGCGGCGAGGCGAGGGAAGTGCCCAATTGGACAATCGGGACGTTTCTGGGACACAACCATCGCTACAACGCCGACGTGGTGTTGCGGGTGGAGCCGGACGGACGCGTACGCGCCACGGCGGAAGGGCAGGATGTCGACGGTTGGATCCGTGGCGATCATCTGCACGTGAGCGATGCCCGGTTCCGTCTTACGCGCACGTCGGAAGGGTTCATGACTGCCCAGGTCGGCGATAGCAGCAATCGCGTCTACTATCACCGCGTTCGCTGACCCGGACCGCACAATCTTCCCGGTCGAAGACCGTGCGGCATCGGCTTCATGCGTGAGACCGGCGAATCGCTAGTCCTTGTTGGCGCGCTGAAGCAGGGGAGCGATGGCGGGTTTCCACAGATTCCAGTTGTGGTACCCGGGGCGTTCCAGCAGATGTCCCTGCGGCAGCACGGGTTTCAGCAGCGTGATCGGCTTGCGGAATCGTTCGTTGGCGCCGTAGGTGATCCAGACGGTGCGCGTTCGATGCGGCGTGTCGGCCCAGCCGTGCAGGTATCGCCACAGTTCGCGCTGGAAGGTCGCTTCCGTCATCGGCTCGGCTGGGCCGGGCCGCCAGGATTCGAGTCCGCCGGCGGCGCGGATCTCGCGATGGATCGGGCGGTCGCCGAGGTACGGCGAAAGCAGCAGCAGTCCGGCGGCCTGCTCCGGATAGCGGCGATCGTACAGCAGCGCGCCCATGCCGCCGAGCGAGATTCCCAGCAGCCAGACCGGTCGCTTCGGATGGGCCTCGAGCAGCGGTTCGATCACTTCGTCATGGAGTCGCTGTGGTGCGTGACCCTGGCGATAGAACGGCATGGTCAGGCCGGTCAGGATCACGTCGGCGTCCGGCCATTGGGCCTGAATCAGCGCGGCCGCATGGCGTTTCTCGAGCGATGCCAGATCGTCGCCGCGACCGGGAAGCATGACCACCACGCGTTGCGTCGCATGCGGGGCCGGATAGTAGGCGGTCGGAATCGGGCGGGTGATATCGCCGCCGGCTGTGCATCCGCCCATCAGCAGGAAGGTCAGCGTGGCAGCGAGCGCGTAGAGCCGTGTGCGTCCATTCATGCGAGGGGATTCCGTCGGGCCGATGGCCTCTCACCCTAGCGCAGTTGGCGCGCAAGAAGCAGCCCCCGGAACGCAGCGCTTCAACGCGTTGTTCCGAGGGCGGGCATCTCCTCAGGGCGTGATGATGAAGCTGGCCTCTTTGTTCGCCAGCGAGCTGTCGCCTACCCATACGGTGTAGTGGGTCGCCTCGACGACCTGCTTGCTGTGGATGTTCCAGAACGACAGTTCCGGGAAGCCCAGTTCGAAGGTGATCGTGCGCGACTCGCCCGGCTTCAGCGTCACGCGGCGGAAGCCCTTCAGACTGCGCACCGGCTGCTCGACGCTGGCGCCGAGGTTGCGTACGTACAATTGCGCGACATCGGTGGCGGTGCGCGAGCCAGTGTTCTTAACTGTCGCGGTCACTGTGACCAAGTTCTTTGCGCCCGGACGGTTGGCTTGCGCCAGCGGCAGCTTGCTGCGTGAGACGTGCACGCCGGAGTAGGCGAAGTGGCTGTAGGTCAGGCCCCAGCCGAACGGGAACAGCGCAGAGTTGGGTACGTCGATGTAGCGCGAGATGAAGCGCGTGTCACCCTGCGGCGGTTTGCTGAGATCGGCCTTGCCCGGCGGGCGGCCGGTGGGGAACTGGTTGTAGTACAGCGGCTCCTGGCCGACGGCGCGGGGGAAGCTCATCGGCAGCTTGCCGCTGGGCGAAACATCGCCGAACAGCACGTTGGCGATGGCGTGGCCGGCTTCTACGCCCGGGAACCAGGTCTCCATGATCGCGGGCACGTGCCGGGCGGCCCAGTCCAGCACCAGCGGTCGGCCGGAGAACACCAGCAAGACGACCGGCTTGCCGGTGGCGACCATGCTTTCCAGCAACTGCTGCTGCTTGCCCGGCAGGTCGAGGTGGGCGCGCGAACCGGCTTCGCCGCTCATGTCGCCGGACTCGCCGAGCGCCATCACCACCACGTCGGCCTTTTCGGCGGCCTGGCGCGCGGCGGCGAAGCCGGCGGTGGAGTCGCCCTTGATGTCGGTGCCCTTGGCGTACAGCAGCGTGCCGCCGTTCTTCTTCATGCGTGCGGCCAGCGCCTGGCGCACGGTGATCACGTCGGACTTGCGGTACGCGCCGCCCCAGGCGCCGGTCATCTGGTTGGCGTCGTCGGCCAGCGGGCCGATCAGGGCGATGGTCCGGACGTCGGAAGAAAGCGGCAGGACCGGTTTCGCGCCGACCTTGTCGTTCTTCAGCAGGACGAAGGATTCCTCGGCGGCCTTGCGCACCAGCGGGCGGTGTGCGGGCACGGCGTGGGTCACCTCGGTGCCGCGTGCGTAGGGATGCTGGAACAGGCCCAGCGCGAACTTCACGCGCAACACGCGGCGCACGGCTTCGTCGATGGTGGCCATCGACACCTTGTGCTCCTTGAGCAGCTTCGGCAGCTGGGTGTCGTAGTAATGCGACATCATGTCGACGTCGGTGCCGGCCTCGATGGCCTTCATCGTGGCTTCGGCCGGCGTCAGAGCGATGCCGTGATGGGTCAGTTCCATGATCGAGGTGTAGTCGCTGACCACGAAGCCGTCGAAGCCCCATTCCTTGCGCAGGATGTCGGTGAGCAAGTATGGGTTGGCCGTGGCCGGCACGCCGTTGAGTGCGTTGAAGGCGCTCATGACCGTGGCCGAACCGGCCTCGATGGCCGCCTTGTAGGGCGGCAGGTAGACCTGGCGCAGACGGATGTCGGACATGTCCGTGGTGTTGTACTCGCGTCCGGCCTCGGCCGCGCCGTAGGCGGCAAAGTGCTTCACCGAGGCAGCTACGTGATCGGGTTTGGACAGGTCGTCGCCCTGGTAGCCATGGATGTAGGCGCGCGCCATGGCCGAGCCGAGATAGGGATCTTCGCCGGCGCCTTCGACCGAGCGCCCCCAGCGCGCATCGCGCGAGATGTCGACCATCGGCGAGTAGAACCAGCGCACGCCGCCGGTGGTGGCTTCGCTGGCCGCCATGCGCGAAAGGTCCGTGACCAGCTTCGGATTCCATGATGCGGCCAGACCCAGCGGCACCGGATAGATGGTGCGATAGCCGTGGATCACGTCTGCGCCGAACAGCAGCGGGATGTGCAGACGGCTCTTCTCCACGGCGGCACGCTGGAACTTGTCGGTGCGCGCGGCGCCGACCACGTTGAGCATCGAGCCCATGCCGCCGTCCGCCGCCAGCTTCATGGCGTCGACGCACTGTGCCGTTGGGTTGGCCGCCATGGCCGGATTGTCACCGTCGGCCGTGGTGGGGGCAGAGCAGCCGGCGTCGTTGTACTGCATCAACTGGCCGATCTTCTCCCGCAGCGTCATCTTCTTCAGCAGTGCGTCGACCTTGCGCTCAATGGCCGGCGAGGCCAGCTGAGCGTTGGAAGGCCGGGTGGCGATCGTCGACGGCGCATCGGGCTGAGCCTGGGCGAGCGCGCCAGCGGATAGCGTCAACGCGCAGCCGAACGCGGCGCTCAACAGGGGCGCCTTGCGGCGTTGTGCGGATGGGGAAGGGGTCTTCATCATTTCTCCAGCAGTGCGCATGTACCGACATCAAGTCGCCGAGCGAGGCGACAGTCGTTTCCACCGGGTTCGGGCATCCCCGAACCGCTCTTGCATCGGTTATGGAAACGATTACATAGTGTAGCGGAGCCGTGTCCGTATGACAGCCACCGTGTTTCGAAATCCAGTCCCGGATGTGCTTTTCACGCCGGTGGAGAAGCGCTTTCCAGCCTGATCTGCGGATCCATGTCGTTGTTGCGAAGTCTTTTTTTCAGCTCGGAGTGCCCACGTGTGCCTTGTCGTCTTCTTGGTCCTGTCCTGATCGCGGTTTTCAGCCTCGCGGCATCCGTTTCTGTCGAAGCTTCGCCGGCTCATGTCCTGCGGGTCATGACGTTCAATGTGCGTGTGCCGGTCGCCCGCGACGGCGTCCATGTCTGGCCCAAGCGGCGCGACCTGTTATTGCGCGTCATCCGGGCACAGCGGCCGGATGTGCTCGGGACACAGGAGCTGACCGAGGCGCAGGGCCGCTACATGGCCGCGCACCTGCCGGGCTATGCCTGGTTCGGCCAGGGGCGGGAAGGAGGCGTCAAGGGCGAGCACATGGGGGTGTTCTACCGCATTGACCGTCTGAAAGTGCTGGCGTCCGGCGACTTCTGGCTTTCCGATACGCCGCGGGTGCCGGGGAGCCGGACATGGGGGCAACCGTATCCGCGCATGGTGACCTGGGCGCGATTCCGCCTGCGTGGCGAGGGATCGGTTTTCTATTACTTCAACACTCATTTCCCATATCGCCAGCAGGACGTCGAGGCGCGGAGACGCAGCGCCGACGAGGTCCTCGGGCGCATCGCCGGGTTGCCGGCGACGGCGCGTGTGGTGCTGACTGGAGATTTCAACAGCGCGGCGAGCAGCGCGTTGCACGCAAGACTCGCGCGCGCTCTGGACGATGCTTGGATGCATGCGAAGCGCCGCACAGGACCGGCGGGCACTTTCCATGGGTTTACTGGGCGGCCCGCTCGCCGGATCGACTGGATTCTCACGCGCGGTTTCACGCCGCGCGAAGTGCATACCGTCACCACGCACGAAAAGACAGCGTATCCCTCCGACCATTTCCCGGTGGTGGCGATATTGGCGTTCGACGGCGATTGAGAGGGAGATCGAGGCCGAGTCAAAGGTGGCGCTCGATGCCCCTGGAGGTAGTGGCGGGAGGATCGTCGCTGGCCGTGACGACGCGATTGCGTCCCTGCCGCTTGGCTTCGTACAGCGCTGCGTCGGCGCGCGCAAAGAGCGCATCCGCTGAATAGCCCGTGTCCGGTCCGGCGTGCGCCAGCCCCATGCTCAACGTCAGTTCGGGCAGCGGAGGTTCATGCCGTGCCGCTTCCGTCTCGACGGCGCCGCGTATGGCTTCGGCCAGCGCGGCGGCCGAAGCGGGATCGTGGTCGGTGCAGGCGATCAGGAATTCGTCGCCGCCGAAACGGCCCAGCAGATCCGCGCTGTCCAGATGCTCGTGTGCGACGCCGGTGACCAGCGTCAGCGCCTGATCGCCGACGAGGTGGCCCATGCGATCGTTGATGGCCTTGAAGTGATCGAGGTCCAGTACGATCAAATGGACGGATTGGTCGTAGTGCGACAGATGCTCCAGCATCTCGCGCAGACCGCTGGCGAAGGCCTGGCGATTCAGCACACCCGTCAACGGGTCGTTGGTGGCCTGCTGACGCAGTTGTTCGGACTCGTTGCGCAGGCGTTTGTGGATACTCTGCAATGCCCGGTGCTGGCGTGCGAGTCGATCGGTCTCGCGCGCCAGTCTGTGGCTGCGCCGCCACAGCAGCCAACCGGTTCCGGCAAGAACCAGCAGGGCCAGCAGCAGCCATGCGGGTGTGCGATTCGCGGTTGAATGGGCAGCGGACAGGTTCGCTGGCGTCGCCGTGGCGGGTGATTGCGCCGGGACCGCAATTACGCCGAGTGTCCGGGCGCTGGTATGGCCGTTCGGCGTCGGTGCCGGCGATGACACCGGCGGCTCTGTTTGCTGCGGCGGCGCGACCATGAAACGGTCGATGCTGGGCAACGGGGGTTCGTGCTCTGCGGGCCTTGTCGGCGCGGCGAGCAAAGGAGCCGGCGGGATGTGCGGCGGAGGCGGAGGCGGCCGGAATCGCGGTGCGCCCGGCGGGGGCGGCATCCCTGGCGGAGGCGGCGGCATCGGCGGCCTGGCGTACGTCAGCGACACCGCACTGGATGCGAGCAGCATGATGCACGCCGTCAGCAGGCGCGAAAATGTGTTCAAACCGGAAATCCCGTTCGGGGCCGTGAAAAGTCTACCGTGATTCGGGGTCGTCGTTTGCGGTTCACGAAGCGGTTTCGAATTGGTTTGCCTGGCAGGATGTTCAAATCGATGCGAAGCGCCTAGAATCCGCCGCGCTCCGCGCCGTGGGGTGCGGTCGACATGCCTGAAAATGAGCCACCCGTGCCTGCGCTGCGGCGCCTGCTGTGCGTTCTATCGTGTTGCATTCCACTGGTCGGAGGCCGAGTCCTTTCTGGGCGGCGAGGTGCCGCCCGCACTGACCGTGAAACTCGATCCGCATCGTCTGGCGATGTGCGGTACCGATCTTCGCAAGCCGCGATGCGTGGCATTGCAGGGGGAGGTTGGCCGCAGCGCATCGTGTGCGATCTACGTGCAGCGTCCTTCCGTCTGTCGCGAGCTGATGCCTTCCTGGTCGCAGGGTGAATCGATCTCGCAATGCGATCGTGCACGGCAGGCGCACGGTCTTCGGCCCCTGCAGCCATGTGATTGGCTGGAAATGGGTGAACCGGATGCCGAGGCGCTACCGGATATGGCCTGACCGAATGCCACGGCATCGTCCATGCGCGCTAGGCCATACGATATAGAGTCTCGACGTTTGTCCTGCAGGGAATTGTTTTTGCAGGGTAAATGAAGAGGGTGACGTTTTCGGCCGACTGAAGTAGCGCGAGCGGCACACTTGAATTCGTGAACCAGTTCTCTAGTGTCGAGGGCGGTGAAAGATCCGGTTGCGCAGTTGTCTGGACGACCGCTGCGGACCCGTCGGGGAGGGGGCCTCGACGCGCTTTTTTGCCGTTGGGTTTGTTGCACGAGTTTGCCGCCTACGACGGGGGCCGGTCACGGCTCCCGTCCCTTGCATCGAGAGGGGATTCATCATGAGAACGCGTTTGGCGACCAGGACGCTCCTGTTCGTATCACTTGCCGTGGCAGGCGCATTCAGCGCGCATGCGGCCACACCGACCGTATCCAATTCGCGCGTGAACCTGAGTGCGCTGAAGGATACCGGGACCTATCATCGTTTCATCGTCACCTACAGCAACGGCAGCCTTCAGCGCAGCGACCGCACGGTGATGATGCAGGGCATCAACGGTGCCGTACGCCGCGCGGGACTGGACAAGACGAAGGTCACGGCTTCGTTCCAGCGCAAGCTGGCAACCGGCTCGGATCTGGTACGCACGTCGCGCGCGCTCAATCGCGACGAGGCCGCGGCACTGATGAACCAGATCGCCGCCGACCCGACCGTGCTCGACGTGACGCCGGACGTGATGATGTATCGCGACCCGCTGATCAAGGCGCCGGCGCTGTTCCAGCCGACGACCTTCACGCCGAACGACACCTACTATCCGTTCTATCAGTGGCACCTGAAGGCACCGGACGGCGCGATCACCTACTTCGGTGACGCCAATCATGGCGGTGCCAACGTCAGCGGCGCGTGGGACATTGCCGACGGCTCCAACGTCGTGATCGCGGTGCTGGATACCGGCATCACCGAGCACGTCGATGTCGATACCTCGCTGGCCGACGCCGGCTACGATTTCATTTCCGACGCCTTCGTCTCCGGACGTCCGACCGACGACCGCGTGCCGGGCGGCTGGGATCTGGGCGACTGGACCACGACCGAACCCTGGTTGTCGGCCTGTACCAGCGCGAGCAATCCGCCCGAGGACAGCTCGTGGCACGGCACGCATGTGGCCAGCACGGCGGGCGCGGAACTGACCGACAACGCGCGCGGCATGGCCGGCATCGCCTACAACGCGAAGATTCTTCCGGTGCGCGTGCTGGGCCACTGCGGCGGCTACAGCAGCGACATCGCCGATGCCATCGTGTGGGCCGCCGGCGGTCATGTCGACGGGGTGCCGGACAATCAGCATCCGGCCGACGTCATCAACCTGAGTCTGGGCGGCAGCGGTACCTGCCGCACCTACGACCAGACGGGTTGGGCCGTGCACGTGGCCAATCAGTTGGGTGCAGTCGTGGTGGTCTCGGCCGGCAACAGCAACGACGATGCGCGCAACTACTCGCCGGCCAGCTGTCCGGGTGTCATCACCGTGGCGTCCACCGGTATCACTGGTAAGCGTGCGTACTACTCCAACTACGGCATGGCGGTGGAGATCGCCGCACCGGGTGGCGGTGTGTTCCAGGACGATGATCCGTCCACGGGGGTGATTTCCTACGACGGCTTTGTCTGGCAGGCACTGAACAACGGCGACACCACGCCGGTCTCGCCGGGCACCAGCTATTCCGGCTATGCCGGCACGTCGCAGGCGGCGCCGCATGTGGCGGGCACGGTGGCGCTGATGCAGAGCGCGCGCAAGGCGCTCGGTCTGCGTCCGCTGAAGCCGTTGCAGGTGTTGGCGATCCTGCGCAAGACGGCCATGCGTCCGTCGATGTCGCTGCGTGACTACGATCATTCGATCGGTGCGGGCATCGTCGATGCCGAGGCGGCGGTCGAAGCGTCGGTCAACGGCACGCGCAACGGTCCGGGCGGCTTGCCACGCTGACCGAGTCTTCGTTCTCGAAGATGAAAACCCGGCGCAGCGATGCGCCGGGTTTTCTTTGCCCGCGGGTGGGAATCAGCGGTGGGCGTCGCGGGCCGGTGTCGCTTGTAACTGTCGGTAGGCGACCGTCTGCAGAGCCTGCGCCTGCTCGGGCGAGATGCCCAGTTCCTGCGCGGCCTTCTCGCCGCGCCCCAGCGAACGCGGGTCCTTGCCGGTGATGGCACCGAAATCCATCAACGCCTCGAGGTAATAGCCGTAGGTGCTGGCGTGGTAGTGATCGTAGGCCCACAGGTCGACCTGACCGAAGGCGATGCCGTCGTAGGGATCGGGGTCGGCGACATGCTCGGCGATGGCGCGGTTGAACGCCAGACCCAGCGGAATCACGCCGTCGATCTGCGGGTTCCCGTCGGCGACCTTGCGGTAGGCGCGGTACAGATCGCGCGCCATCGACTGGATCGGCTGCCCGTACCAGTGCCCACGCTTGAGATAGGTCTGATCCGGTCGCGACCAGGTCGCCAGGAGGCGGATGTCGACCTCGGGATTGCGCCGGTGGAACAGGGCGGCAAGACGTCCGGCATAGCGGCGGAAGTCACGCGGGTCACCCGGGTGGGTCGGGCTGAGCGTGCTGTATTCCTGCATGACCACGTGGTCCCAGGCGCGGTCGAAACGGTTGGCGCGGTGCGTGAAGTGGAATTTCAGCGTCTGGCCCGCATCGGTTTCCAGACTGACGTCGTAGTGCAGACCCGCTTCCTGGGTGAACAGCTTGAACAGCGCCGGCACGCCGCCGACACCGTCGCCGTTGAGATCGTGCACGGTGCCGGCGCGATAGTGCCAGACCGGCGAATGCGCGCCGTAGGTGAAGCTGTTGCCGATGAACAGGATGCGCTGCGGCGATGCCGCCGACGCCGGCATTGACAGGAGCAGCGCGAGCAACAGAAGCACTGCGGCGCAGAGGCGCGGCGTGGCGGCTCGCGGGCGGTAGGAGGGAATGGGTGACGTCATGGCGGGTTCTTGTGGACAGAGGTGTGTCGTCGGGCGCGTGGGTGCCCGATGATCGCATACAGGCTCGGCAGTACCGCCTTTGCATCGCGCTCTGTTGTTCGGTTCATGCATGCGGCCAGGTGCTGCACGCTTGATACTCAACGATGGCCGTGCGGTCCGTCGAAATGCCCCTGGCTGACGCCGATGGAAATGCTCACACCGCCGGTGGGGTGGTCGCAGCTTCCGAAGGCGCGCGTGATGTTCACGCGGCCGCTCTGATACGAGCCGTCGACATGGTTTCCGGCCATCACGCCTGCGCCGACGCTGCCGTGGACCTGCGGTTGGTTGTAGGAGGCGTCGTCGCAGTGCGGCGAGTCGTCGGACGCGGTCGATGGCCCGACCTGGCCGCTGGTGTCGCCGTAGTAGACGCCCGGTTGTGACGCGGTGTGTTCTTGCGCGCCAGTGCGTATGGTGTCGGTAGAGGTGGATGCGTGCGCAGCGCTGGTTGCATGCGCTGGGGCCGCGGCAGTGCGGCCGCCGGATGGAAGCAGGTCCTGCGGCGGAAGTTCCAGGTTGAGCGGTTTCGACGGTGGCGTCTGGGCCCATGCGGAAGCGGCGATCAGGCAGGCCAGGCCGGCCAGCAACGTGCGTTCGAGATTCATGCCGACTCCGGGCGAAAGCGGGAACGTGGGGACACGGGACTTGGAGTGGCCAGTTGTGCCGAAGTTCCCTTGCGCATCGCATTCGGTGAGCCGGTAAATCCTTGTCTCGGCACGTTTTAGCACGTGCGGGCTGTGCTATCTTTGGAGGTGTCGAAGTGCTGTCGTTTCGCCATGATCCACCGAAACGATGCGAGGTGTTCCATGAAACGCATGCTCCTTCTAGGTATGGCCGTAACCGCCGCGTTGCTTTCCCGCGCCGCGCTGGCCGACTCTTTTTCCGCCAATCACTTCAACCAACGGGTGCTGCCCGTGCTGGTGCATGTGAACAGTCAGGGCAAGGTGACGGATGTCGCGCCTTCGTTCACGTTGCGTCCGGCGATGGACCGTCTGCTGCGCAGCACGCTCGACGAGATGATCGCCAAGCCGGCCTACTACAAGGGGCGCGCCGTGGCATCCCAGTTCGTGATCAACCTGGGCATGGAAGCGACGCCGCGCGCGGATGGTCGCTACGACGCCCGGTTCGTCTACGTGTCCAGCAAGCCGGTGCCCTCGGGGCAGTGGTTCTGGCGTCATGTGGACGGGCATCGGCTGGTGCTCGTGCAGCAGGACGCAGGTTCGTTCGGGCCGCGCGGTAGAGAGCATTTCCGTTCGCGTCCGATCTACCGCCGCGTCGGGACGCCATGGGTGCCGACTCCGGCAAGGGCTCAGCCGACGTCCTCGGCGCGCACGCGGACAGGCACTGCGCGAATCCGTTAGTCTTCGGATCCGGCGCGCGCGGAACGCGAGCGGCCGCCACTCGTACCGCTGCACGCAGGTCCCCATGCACCCGTCCTACCGCATTCGCCCCATCGCCGCCGCCGACGATCGCGCTATGGCACACGTCATTCGTACCGTGATGCCCGAGTTCGGCGCCGGCGGCGCCGGCTTCGCCATCCATGATCCCGAAGTGGACGCCATGCATGCCGCGTATGCGGTCGCCGGGTCGGCTTATTTCGTGGTCGAGTCCGATGGCCGGGTCATGGGAGGCGGTGGCATCGGCGCGCTCGAGGGCGAGAAAGGTGCGGTCTGCGAACTGCGCAAGATGTACTTTCTGCCGGAGCTGCGCGGCCGGGGCGCCGGGCGTGCGCTGATGCAACGCTGTCTGCAGGCAGCGCGTGAGCTCGGGTATCGTCAGTGCTACATCGAGACGCTGACCGGCATGGACGGGGCGCAGGCGTTGTATCTGAAATCGGGTTTCCGGCGCATCCCTTCCCGCATGGGCGCGACCGGTCATTTCGGCTGCAACCTGTTCTACCTGCGCGAACTGGAGACGGATTCCGCTGCCTAGTCTGTGCGGCCCGCCCGCAGCATCGGCCGGTGTCTTCTTTTCGCCGTTGCTTCGGAGTTTCCATGCCGTACCGCATCCGTGTCGTCCTTTTCTGCCTCGTTGCGCTGTTCGCCTTCCACGACGCCGGTGCGAAGCCGTTCTCGTTGCCGAACACCCGCGTCGTCACGTTGAAGAGCCACGTCAACGGCCAGACCTACACGTTGTATGTGTCATTGCCGCGTGGTTACGTGCGGCACCCGGAAAGGCGCTATCCCGTGGTCTACACGCTGGATGCCGACTATGCCTTTCCGATCGTGAGTTCGGTGACGACCCACTTCGCCGATCGCGGCAACATGCCCCCGGTGATCGTGGTCAGCATCGCGTATCCGGGCGGCATTTCGGACATGGATGCCTATCACCGTAACCGCACGCGCGACTACACCCCGACGCACACGCTGAAGGGCGGATACGGTCCGGAGGTCCAGAAACTTTCCGGCGGCGGCCACGCGTTCCGACGTTTCATCACCTCCGAATTGTTTCCCTACGTGCAGAAACACTGGCGCGCCGATCCTGCCGACCGCACCTTCGTCGGACATTCGTTTGGCGGGTTGTTCGGCGCCTACGTGCTGCTGACGCAGCCCAGCGCGTTCCGCAACTACGTGCTGGTCAGTCCTTCGTTGTGGTACGACGACAAGACCATCTTCCGTCTCGAATCGGCGTACGCGAAGAAGCACAAGGATCTGCCGGCGCGGGTGTACATGGTGATCGGCGCCTATGAAAATCAGGCGCCGCCGAGCCATGCCATGATCGACGACGCACGCGCGCTGCTGAAGCGCATCCAGTCGCACGGTTACGCGCATTTCGAGGGCGCGGTGCGCGTGCTCGATCGGGAAACCCACAACAGCGTTTTCCCGGCGGGCGTCACCCGCGGTCTGCGTGTGCTGCTCGATGCCCATGCCCAATGACACGGGACTTTGTCGCCGTCATGGCGTACACAGGGAGCGGGTTCCGTGGCGGGACCGTTTTCGGGGAGAGTCTTTCATGCAGGCAGCATCGATTCGAACACTGATGGTCACCGGCGCACTGGCGCTGGCCATGACATGGTCGCATCCGACCGAGGCACAGCAATCCGCGACATCGCCGGCGCATGCCGCATCCGCCGTGCCGGCGGCGCGGCCGTCCGATGTGAAGTCGATGGATGCGATCATGCACGCGGTCTACGACGTCATTTCCGGGCCGGCCGGTCAGGCGCGGGACTGGAAGCGCTTCCAGTCGCTGTTCCTGCCCGGTGCGCGGCTGATCGCGGTACAGCGCGACAAGCAGGGAGCCGACCATGCATTGACGTTGACGCCGGAAACCTTCGCAGAAAAAGCCGGGCCGTACATGCGCGAGCACGGCTTCTTCGAGCGTGAAACGCATCGCAGTGTCGAGCGCTACGGCGCCGTCGCGCAGGTGTTCAGCACCTATGCCTCGCGCTATGCGAAATCCGACCCCAAGCCGTTCCAGCGCGGTATCAACAGTTTCCAGCTGTACTACGACGGACATCGCTGGTGGGTGGTGACCATCTACTGGCAGCCCGAGCGCGCGGACCTTCCGATTCCGAGCGAATACGGCGGCTGACGGTCGAACATCAGGATAAATAGGGGGAGGAATGAGTGATGCCGGAATGAATGATGCTGAGCGACGCCGGCAGGCGTACCAGCGGTACATGGAGATGAGCGTCAGCGGGTTGCGCGAGCAGTGGGCGCGGGACGGCCGCACGGATTGGGCGGAGAGCGCGTTGCGCGATGCATTGCTCGACGCGGGTGTCGGGTCGGACGAGTTGGACGCGGTCGCGGCCCGGCGTAGCGAGATCGCCGCACAGCGGCTTCCCGAGCTTAGCGCGACGTTATGGCAGTACGGTGCGGTCGGACGTGTTCTTGCGCTGGGCGGCGCATTCCTGGTGGGCGGAAGCCTGTACCACCTTGCCGGAATGATGGCCGCTACCGTGGGCGTGGCGGTGGTGCTCGGCACCTACATCAGCGTGCTCTACAAGCGTCAGAATCTGCATCGCGGACAGGCCATGCGGCCCATGGCGCGATTCTGGATGACCTGGCAGTTCATCGAGGCGATTCTCATCACCGTTGTGGTGGTGCTCGGCATGTTGGCCAAGGTGCTCCTCGTGCCTTGAGGTCGCAGGCGTCGGTCGATGACGCTCAGGCAGCGCGATGCAACTGCGACAGGTTGCGCTGCATGGCCGTTAGGGGCGCCAGCGCCAGCGCGGCGGCGGGCGAGGGCAGCACGATCTCGCTGCTGGCGCGCCCGAGGGCCGTGGCCTGTTCGCTCCAGTGCAGCAATTCCATGGCGCCGGTCTGATCCTCGACCAGCGCCGTGCAGTGTTCGACCCAGTCGCCGTCGTTGAGGTACAGCACACCGTCCATGCGGCGCACATGGCCGAAATGGATGTGTCCGCAGATGTGCCCGTCGAAACCTTCCTCGCGTGCGCGTTGCGCGACGCGGGCCTCGTAGGCGCGGATGTAGGCCAGTGCGCGGCCGATGTGCGACTTGATGATGATCGACAACGGCAGATAAGGCTTGGCGCGCCGCCGTCGCCAGGCGTGCAGTCGGCGGTTGGTCCAGCAGATCGCGCGGTGCAGGGCCTCGCCCAGCCACAACATCCAGCGTCGGCCGACGTGCTCGGGATCGAATTCGTCGCCGTGACTGACGCGGTATCGGCGGCCGTCCGCGCCGACATGTTCCGCCTCCAGTTCGATGCGGATGCCGCCGAAGGATTCGCCGGCCAGTCCGCGCAGCATGGCATCGTGGTTGCCGGGAATGTAGGTGACACGGGTGCCGCTGCGGGCGATGTCGAGCAGGGTCAGCAGTACTTCGCTGTGGTCGCTGTGCCACCAGCGCCGCCGACCCAGCGCCTCCAGGTCGATGATGTCGCCAACCAGGTACAGGTGCTCGCAGCGCACCGTGCGCAGGAAATCGAGCAGATAGGCCGCCTTGCAGTCGGGCGTGCCCAGATGCACGTCGGAGAGAAAGACGGACCGGAACGTCGTGCGGGACATGGCGCATTCACCGGTGGCTGGCTACCGGGGTCTCAGTATCGAGGTCGAAGGTAACGTTCCGATGGCGCTGCGATTGCAGTCATGTTTCTGCACGTGGTGGATTCGGGACGCTATCGGCCAAAACGCGTAGACCGAATGATGTTTCCATTTTATTGATATTGAAAAGATTTTTAACCTATCGGGAAGCGTTTTCGGGGCAGTCTGGGTGAACGTGCGGCGTGGTTCGCGCACGTGCCCATCCATGCACGATCCGGAGTTCTTTCATCATGAATGCCCATCTACGCAAGCTTGTGTCGATCACGCTTCTCTTGCTGTCCGCGCTGGCCGTTCCCGCACTGGCTGGAGGCGGGCATCACGAGAAGCCAGACATCGTTTCCACGGCGATGAGCACCGGCCAGCACGCCACGCTGGTGACCGCCATCGAGACCGCGCAATTGGCCGATACGCTGCGCGGAGCGGGACCGTACACGGTCTTCGCGCCGACGGATGCCGCCTTCGAACGGCTGCCGCCGGGCGCGGTCGATGATCTGCTCAAACCGGAGAATCGCGACAAGCTGCGCGCGCTGCTTCTGCATCACGTGGTCGCCGGGAAGGTCATGTCCACGCAGGCCATGAACATGGACACCGCCAGCACGTTGAACGGAACCAGCCTTCCGCTCAGCGCGCGTGCAGGGAAACTCTACGTGGCCGACGCCGAGGTCACCGGCGCCGATGTCGTCGCCGGCAACGGCGTGATCCATGTGGTCGATACGGTGCTGATGCCACCGGAGATATGAGTTCTTGAAGCACGCACCGTGGTCCCCGGATCACGGTGCGTGCGCATCTGCGGGTTTCAGAACCACTTGCGCAGTTTGAAGTAGGCCAGCTGCAGACCAATCACCAGAACCAGGAAACCGACCACGATGGCGAAGGCCGCCTTGTTGTCCGTGCCCGGAATGCCACCGACGTTGATGCCGAGCAACCCGGTGAAGAAGCTCAACGGCAGGAACAGCGCCGCCACCAGCGACAGCAGGTAGATGCGCGCATTCATCTGTTCGGACAGTCGGTTGGCCAGCTCCTCGTGCGTGACCATCGCGCGTTCGCGCACAGAATCGAGATCCTCCAGGTAGCGTTGCAACTGATCCGCGCTCTCGCGTAGCCGGCTGCGTTCGCGTGCTCCGATCGTGGCGTGTTCGTCCGTGTACAGACGGGTCATGGCTTCGCGCTGCGGAGACAGGTAGCGGCGCAAGGTGATGGTCTCGCGGCGGATCGACGCCAACACGTTGCGCAACTCGGCGCCACTCTCACCTTCGAGAACGTTTTCCTCGGCCTGTGCGGCGCGATCCTGCAGGTCGTCGATGACGTTCTCCATGCGCGCGATCAGACTGCCGATCAGGCGGGCCAGGCAACTGCCGGCATTCTTCGGGCCGGCATGGCTTTCGAACGTCTGCAGCACGTCGGTCACCGACAGCAGCGTGCGCCGCCGCGCGGTGACGATGCGGTGCTTGTCGACCCAGATGCGGATCGACACCATGTCCTCGGGCTGCGATCCCGGATTCAGGTTCACGCCGCGCAGGAACACCAACGTGGCGTCGCCAATGTTCGTGGCGCGCGGGCGGGTTTCTTCGCTGAGCAGTGCCTGCGCGGCGAACTCGTCGATACCGCTCTGTTCGAGCACCCAGCGGCGTGCAGTGGGCTGGCTGTAATCGAGATGGATCCAGATCGGACCATCCTGCTCGCGCCATTCGGCGATCTCGTTCCAGCCGATGCGGCGCGCGCCCCCCTTGCCGTCGAGGATACCGGCGTAGATCAGCCCTTCTTCTTCATCCATGGGATGCAGTCTCCGTCGAGTTGCCCGAAGTGTATGCGCAGATACGTGGTGCAGTCAGGTCTCGTCGTCGGGTTCCGGCGTGGATTGTCCATGCCACAGGTTCGCGTTGCGGATGCCCAGCGCGACGGGATCGAACGTGGGATCGCGGCCCTGCTTCTTCTGTGACTCGTAGTCGCGCAGCGCACGCAGAGCAGGGCGCTGCAGGATCAGGATCGCGACGATGTTCAGCCACGCCATGACCCCGACGCCGACATCGCCCAGGGTCCACGCCGAGCCGCCCGCGCGCAAGATGCCGACGGCGACCGCGGCCAGGATCGCCAGGCGCAGCGCCAGCGTCAGCCACGGTCGATGCACCTTGCGGTTGATGTAGGCGATGTTGGTCTCGGCCATGTAGTAGTAGGCCATGATCGTGGTGAAGGCGAAGAACAGCAGCGCCAGCGCGACGAAGCCCGCGCCGAAGCCTGGTACCAGCGTCTCCACCGCCGACTGTGCATAGCCCGCGCCGGCCTCGGCGCCGGGCAGACCGTCGTACAGCATGCGTCCATCCGGCGCCTGCACGTTGTACATGCCGG
This sequence comes from Oleiagrimonas citrea, assembly GCF_012395255.1. Taxonomy (GTDB): domain Bacteria; phylum Pseudomonadota; class Gammaproteobacteria; order Xanthomonadales; family Rhodanobacteraceae; genus Oleiagrimonas; species Oleiagrimonas citrea. The sequence goes on along the minus strand of NZ_JAAZQD010000001.1, from coordinate 264,302 downwards.
TCGAAAGAATCATGAACGCGGTCGCCGAGCACACCAGAAGGGTGTCGATGTAGACCGAGAACGCCTGCACATAACCCTGCTTGGCCGGGTGCGAGACCTCGGCGGCGGCGGCGGCGTGCGGTGCGGTGCCCTGACCGGCCTCGTTGGAGTAGATGCCGCGCTTGACGCCCCATTCGATGGCCGTGCCGAGCATGCCGCCGAAGACGGCGTTGGCGCCGAACGCACTGCTCACGATCAGCTTGAACATGTCGGGCAGCGCGTGTGCATTCAGGCCCAGGATCACCAGTGCGATCAGCAGGTAGGCCCCCGCCATGAACGGCACCACCACCTCCGCGAAATGTGCGATGCGGGTGACGCCGCCGAAGATGATGAAGGCCAGCAGCCCCATCAGCGCCAGTGCAGTGATCCATGGCTCGACGCCCCAGGCATTCTGCAGGCCACCGGCGATCTCGCTGGCCTGAACGCCCGGCAGCAGGAAGCCGCAGGAGACGATGGTCGCGACGGCGAAGATCCATGCGTACCACTTCTGCCCCATGCCTTTCTCGATGAAGTAGGCCGGTCCGCCGCGGTAGCGTCCCTCGTCGTCCTTTTCCTTGTAGATCTGCGCCAGTGTCGATTCGACGTATGCAGTCGACGCGCCCAGCAGGGCCATCACCCACATCCAGAACACCGCGCCGGGACCACCGGAGAAGATCGCCGTGGCGACGCCGGCGATGTTGCCCACGCCGACGCGTCCGGATAGCGACATCGCCAGTGCCTGGAACGAGGAAATGCCGGCTTTCGATGAGCTACCGGTGAACAGCAGCCGCACCATCTCGCCGACGCTGCGCACCTGCATGAAACGCGTGCGGATGGAAAAGTACAGTCCGGCACCCAGGCACAGGGCGATCAACGCCAGGCTCCAGATCCAGTCGTTCAACGTGTCGATCACGGCTTGCATGCAGATGGTTCCCCAGTCGTCTCCTCTCGCGGTCTAGATTGCCTGATGCGGCCTCGGGGCGCGACTGCCCGCGCGCGTTCGCCCAGCATTGGCTATGCTCGGCGGGAGAAACGCCAGGGAATGGGGAATATGTCGTACACCGTGCTGCTACTCGGCGGCTACGGCTTCTTCGGTCGCCGGCTCGCGCAACGTCTGGCGCGTATCGAAGGGTTGCGCATTCTTGTGGCCGGGCGTCGCAAGATGCGGGCCGCCGAGTTGTGCGAGCACCTGCGCGCGGCGTTTCCCGCCACGCGCTTCGAGCCGCTGGCGCTGGACGTGCGGGCTGAGGACCTGACGCGCGCGCTGCGCGGTACTGGAGCGCAGGCGGTGGTGCATACCTGCGGTCCATTCCAGGGGCAGGACTATCGTGTGGCGAAAGCCTGCATCGAGGCCGGCATCCATTACGTGGATCTGGCGGACGGCCGCGCATTCGTGTGCGGCTTCGGCGAGCTGGACGACCTCGCCCGAAGCGCGGGCGTGCTGGCCGTCAGCGGGGCGAGTTCGGTGCCGTCGTTGTCCGAGGCCGCCGTTCGCGCATGCAGTGCGGACATGGTCGCCGTCGAGTGCATCGACATCGGCATCAGTCCGGGCAATCGCACGGAGCGCGGGCTGGCCACGGTCGAGGCCATTCTCGGTTACTGCGGGGTGCGTTTCGATGCATGGACAGATGCGCGTGCGCAGCCGGTCACGGGCTGGCTGCGGCCGCGTCGGTTCCGGTATCCGGCGCCGATCGGGGCGCGCTGGTTGTCCGATTGCGATGTGCCGGATCTCGAATTGCTGCCGACGCGTTTCCCGGATGTGAAGGACGTGCGTTTTCGTGCAGGGCTCGAGCTGCGCGTACTGCATTTCGGGATGGTGGCGATGGCCGCTCTGCGCCGGCTCGGTCTGGTGCGCGACTGGTCCCGTCATGCACGCTGGCTGAAATGGATCGGCGACCGCTTTCGACACCTTGGTTCCGAGGACGGATGCATGCATGTCGAGGTCGAAGGTATCGATGCGCACGGCCGGCGTCTGCGCCGTCGCTGGCTGCTGGTGGCCGAGCAGGGGGACGGGCCGTACGTGCCCACACTGGCGAGTACGGCGCTGATACGGAAACTGGCTACGGGTGGCATCGATCGTGTCGGCGCGGGCCCTTGTGTGAACATGCTGGAGCTGGACGAAATTCTTGCCGAAGCCGAAGATCTTGCGATACGCACGGAATGCGCGAAGCGATGAACGAAACGAGTCTCTATCAACATCTCATGCAGCGCGACTTCGAGGCGCTGGAGCCCGAGGTGCGGCAGTTCCATGCGCTGCGCGGCCACGTGCGTCTGCAGGGACGATGCCTTACGCGTGGGCCGCGCAACCCGCTCGCACGCCTGTTGGCCCGGGTCATGCGGTTGCCCGGACGCAGCGGTGAAAGCGCGCTGACTTTCGAATTGATCGCCGAGGCGAGAAGGGAATCCTGGATCCGTCATTTCCCGTCTTGCTGCATGCGCTCGGTGTTGTGCGCGGACGGCGACAGACTGGTCGAGCGACTGGGGCCGGCGCGGCTGTATTTCCGTCTGCGCCGGATCGAGGGTCGCCTGGACATGCAGTTGCTGGGCGTGCGCGTGTTCGGCGTGCCGTGGCCGCGTTTTCTCTCGCCGACGGTGCACGCGCGCGAGCATGGGCGCGACCGACAATTTCATTTCGACGTGGCGACGTCCATGCCCTGGATTGGCCATGTCGTTGCCTACTCGGGGCATCTGGACCTGAACAGCGCGGAGCGCCTTTCATGATCGTCGTGTTCGATGCCGAGTGCCTCCTGTGCAGCGCCTGGGTGCAGTTCCTGCTGCGCCACGACAAGCGCCGGGTGTTCCGTTTCGCCTCGATGCAGCAGGCGGCGGGGCGGCGATTGCTGGCCGAAGCCGGACTCGAGGTCGATCGCCTGGAGACCCTGCTGCTGGTGACCGAGCACGGTGCTTATCGCTACACTTCCGCCATCTTTCGCGTGCTGCATCAGTTGGGCTGGCCCTGGCGGCTGGCCTGGATGGCGTGGGTCGTGCCCGCGCCGATCCGCGATCCGCTGTATCGCTGGTTGGCGCGGAACCGCTACCGCTGGTTCGGACGCCGCGCGACCTGCTTCGTGCCCGATGCGGGCGATGCCGAACGTTTTCTAGACGAGTGATTCCATGACTTCATCGAAGATGATCCTGCGTGCCGGCCTGCTGGGCCTCCTCCTGTCCGTTGCCGCCTGCAAGGCGCCGCCGAAACCCGCGATGCACGGCCAGGTCGACAAGCTCACCGTGATCGATCGAAGCGTCGGCACAGGCAAGGAAGCCAGGCCCGGCATGGACGTGCTGGTGCAGTACACCGGCTGGCTGTACGACGACCGCAAGGCGGACAAGCACGGTACCCAGTTCGATACCTCGCGCACCCGCAGCGCGCCGTTCTCGTTCGTGCTCGGCGAAGGGCAGGTGATTCCGGGCTGGGACCAGGGCGTGGCCGGCATGCGCGTGGGTGGCAAGCGCACGCTGCTGATTCCGGCGTCGCTGGCCTATGGCGCGCGCGGGGCGGGCGGCGGCGTGATTCCACCGAATGCGTCGCTGGTGTTCAACATCGAGCTGGTCGACGCGCAGCCGCGTTGATCCATGCAAGAGAGGGGGCGCAAGGTGGCGGCCGATCCCTGGCCGCCGTTCCGCGCTCCTCCATGATTCGCGCCTGCCGCTCTCAGGGCGTCGGCAGGCCGAGCGTTGCGATCAAACGAATCCCTTTCATGACGTACTTGCTTGGATGGCTGCAGCGCTCAAGCTAGGCAGCGTGGTTTGCAGATTTGTGATGCCAGGATGACGAGCGGGGGGAGCGGCGGAGCGGGGCGTGTAAACGTGACGTGCGGCACGTCTTCCTGGAGTCGGTAGTACGACGGTCCGTTCGAAGTTACCCGACGCCTGCCGCCCCGGACACATCCGGCGGGGGATATCTCGCTCAGGAATGCGCGGTAGAACGGGAGCGTTTCTCGTTCGTTCCCGATTGCGCTCGTTCGCGCATCCACGCGACCAGCGCCTCTGCGGACATCGAACGGCCGAACAGGTAGCCCTGGCCGATTTCACAACCATGGTTGCGCAGCACATGCAGGGTGCGGGTGTTTTCGACGCCTTCGGCCACCACGTTGAGGCCGAAGCGGTGCGCCAGTTCGATGATCAGCACGGTGATGTCCAGACTGGCGGCATCGCTGAGCAGTTCGCCGATGAAGGACTTGTCGATCTTCAATTCGTCGGCGGGAATGCTCTTGAAATAGGCCAGGCAGGAATAGCCGGTGCCGAAATCGTCGATGGAGATGCGCACGCCGAGTTCGCGCAGTTGCAGCAGGATGTCGCGGCCGCGATGGCGATCCATCAGGGAATGTTCGGAAATCTCCAGCACCAGCTGGATGTGCGGCTTGCCCCACAGTTGCAGGGCGTTCTGCACCAGTTCGGGCAGGTCGGGCTGGATGGCCAGTTCGCTGGGCAGATTCAGCGCGATCGACAGCGGGCCGTGCTCGACGGGCCATTCGCCGGCCTGGCGCAGTGCGGTGTTGAGCGCCCAGATGGTCAATTTCTTGATCTTCCCCGCGCGCTCGGCGATCGGAATGAACAGTTCGGGCGAAACGTCCTGTCCGTCACGTCGATCCCAGCGCATCAGTGCTTCCGCACCGACCGTGCGTCCGCTGCGCAGATGTACCTGCGGCTGGTAGTGCATGTGCAGTTCACCGCGCTCGATGGCGGACTCGAACTCCATCTCCAGCTGCCATTGCTCGGACAGCTCGATCCCGGACGTGGCTTCGGGGTCAAGCACATGATAGTCGGCGTGTTCGCGCCGCGCGGTGAGCAAGGCGGTTTCCGCTCGGCGCAACAGATGTTCCGCGTGGCTGGCGTGTTCCGGGCAGAGGGCCGCGCCGGCCTTGATGCGCAGCGAGACCTGCCGCTCGCCGACTTCCACCGGCGTATCCAGCAGGCGCAGCAGCTTGTGGATGGCCAGTTCGACGTGGCCGTGATTGAGTACGTCCGACAGCACCAGTGCGAAGCGGTTGTCGCCGATGCGGGCAGTGAAATCCCGCTCGCGGGCCGCGTGTTGCATCTGTCTGGCGAGGTGGCGCAGGACACGGTCGCCGGCTTCGTAGCCGTGAGCGATGTTGATCTGTGTGAAACCGGCGACATCGACCACGATCAACGCCATCTTGTGGCCGGTCTCGCAGGCGTGGACGATGTGCTGTGCGAGACGTCTCAGGAAACTGCGTCGTGACGGAAGGTCGGTCAGAAGGTCTTTTTCTTCCATCACGTCGGCTCAGTCGAGAAAGAGTTCGGCGGGGTCGATGCCATGCGCCCCCTGCGGCAGGCCGGAACGGATGGCCAGTGCCGCGCGGCCGTCCTCCTCGTCGGGCACCGTGCCCAGGTCGAGCGATTCGAATTCGGCCAGCGGCTTCTTGTCCGCGTCCAGCAGCAGCATCACGGTCGGACGGAGTCTCTTCAGGCTGTGCACGGCGGTGACCACGCCGACGCGCCCGTCGGTCAGTTCCACCAGCGAGCCGGTGGGGTAGATGCCGCTGGTCTGGATGAACTGCTCGACCAGCTCGGCCTGGAACAGTCGGTCGCGCGATTCGTAAAGCTGCATTACCGCCTGGTGCGGGGACCGGCTGCCCATGTGCGGGCGGATGTTGGTCATCGCATCGTAGCTGTCGATCAGGCCGAGGATGCGTCCGAACATCGGTATCGAACCATTCTTCAGTCCGGCCGGATAGCCGCTGCCGTCGTGACGCTCATGGTGGGTGGCCACGGCATCCATGATGCGCTGGGACACTTGCACGCCGGAGGCTTCATTGAGGATGTCCAGACTGTGTTGTACATGCTTGCGCATGGTCTGGTGTTGCCGGTCGTCGTAGGTTTCGCGCGAGACCATGATCTGATTGTCGATGCGCGTCTTGCCGACGTCGAACAGCAGGCCGGCCAGGGTCAGCTCGGACAGTTCCTGCCGGTTCAACCCCAGGTGGCGACCGAAGCTCGCGGCCCAGACCGAGCAGGCCAGGGCATGGTGATAGGCATAGTCGTCCTTGCGCTTGATTTCCTTGAGCCAACTGAATGCGGTGGGATTGCGGGTGATCGATTCGACCATCGCATCCACGCTCTCGCGAAGCCGGTCCAGCTGCAGGTTGCGGCCGCGATATAGGTCCTGCATGACTTCGTCGATGCTGTCGCGCAGCTCGTCGTGCACCTGCTCGGCGTGCGGGATCTCCTCGGCGAATGTGTGCGTGTCAGTCCAGGTCTGTTTGCGCAGGGCCTTCAGCTCCTGCCGGGCGCGCTCCCGCGAGGACCGTTGCGGTGGATCGATCAGGATGAATCGCGGGTCGGGCGAGATGCCCCGCGAGGCATCGACGAAGACATACGCGCACAATTTGCCAATTTCGTGCGCATCGTCTTCGGATTTGATCAGGAAGCCTTCGAGAGCGTAGGGCGTAGACAGCCAAGGCCTGTCGAGCCGGGACACGTACATGCCCACCTGCAAGCCTTTCACGCTGATCTTGAATTCCTGCGACGAGGCGTTCATTCGTGCATGGCTGGGAACACCCACCCCCGTGGTCGTCTCCCCAAGACTAGCGCAGCGCACGGTCGAGGCAAAGCGGAAATGCGTTCGCGCTCCGGGCCGTGCACTGCGTGCTTTTGTCGCGTCGGCGTGCCTCAGAAAGCACTCGGACGGTGCGCGAAATATCGGGTCAGGAATCGTTGCCGCGCCGCATTCTGATCGGGATAGTTGCGAGTCGGCGTGCCGATGTGCTGACGCAGCAGACCGCCGCGTGCCTTGCGGGCTGGTGACCAATAGGGCAAGCCGCGACCGTTCGGGTTGCCGTGCTTGATGAACTGCGCGAAGTAGCCTTCCATGATGCGCGAGACGTTGTGGTCCGCCGTCGTCCAGGCATAGACGCGGTTCGTGTCCAGGTTGCCCAGCGCGTATTCGATCTCGCCGCTGTGCACCGCGCCTGGGTCCGGCGTGTCGCCGGGTCTGGCGTTGCGCTTCAGTGGGCGCGCCTGATCGAAATAGTAGTAGTACACCGGTGCCTTGCCCGTTTCGCGCTGCTGGTTCATCCAGCGCCAGGTGCTGTGGGCGATGAACAGATCGCCGGCCAGGGCTGTGGCGGAGCGCTTGACCTGGGCCACGTTCTTGCCCGGATAGAGCTTGAGCGCCGTGGACGCTTCATCGCCGAACATCTTCTGCAGCGCCGCCTTGTAATGCGCGGGTGTTGGCGTGGCGTCCTTCAGAATCGCCGTGTAGAAGCCTTCCTGGGAGTTGGAGCCAACCAGCAGTGGGACATGCGCTTGCTTGCCCTTGCGGAAGGTGTCGACCGGGCGTTCGGTGAGGAAATAGCCGTCGATATCGGGTCCGAAGTGTACGGCGTCCTTGGCGCCGGTAGCTTGCAGCAACGCGTCCGCAGGCATGCTGCGCAATGCTTTCAGCGACTCGGCGCCGACCTGCTGCATGAACTGCGTGCCACGCTGCTCGGCTGCCGCCAGCGGCAGCGGCGAAATCGGGGCGATCAGCGCGCCGCTTTCGCCGATGGCGCCGGCGATCAGTTTCCGCGAGAGCGACGAGGCCATCTGCGCGTGCACCGAGATCGAACCGGCCGACTCGCCGCCGATGGTGATGTGATGCGGGTCGCCGCCGAATTGCGCGATGTTCGCGCGCACCCAGCGCAGGGCAGCGTTCTGGTCGAGCAGACCGTAGTTGCCGCTGGCGTGGTGCGGCGATTCGGCGGTCAGCGCGGGCAGGGCCATGAAGCCGAACACGCCCAGGCGGTAGTTCACGGTCACGGTGACGATGCCTCGCGCGGCCAGGTTGGCGCCGTCGTAGCGGTACTCCGAGCCGTCGCCGGCGATGAAGCCGCCGCCGAAGAAATACACCAGCACGGGCAGTTTCCGGGACGTGGCATTCGCGGGGGCCCACACGTTCAGATACAGACAGTCCTCGCTCATGCCGTCGGAACGGAAACGCATGTCGCTGAAGATCGAACGCTGCATGCAGCGCGGGCCGAAGGCGGTGGCCTGGCGCACGCCGTTCCAGTGTGCGGCCGGTTGGGGTGGTTTCCAGCGGCGCGTTCCGGTCGGCGGCGCGGCGTAGGGAATGCCCTGGAACACGTTCAGGTTCACGCCGTCGACCTGCATCCTCCTGCCCTCGAGCACACCCGTCTGCACGGTGGCGTGCGGAGGCGTGGCGGCGATGGCGAGGCCTGTTGCGAGGCTGGCCATCCCCAGCACTACGCCGACGATCAGGCGGCGTGAAGATCGGGCGGCGTGTCGAAGCATGCGGACGTTCCTGGGCAGAGGGAACGTCCAGTATCGCGCGCCCGTGGCTGCATGCAAGCAGCCCGAGGAAAGGCGAAACCGGATGGGCCATATTCGAGCGGCACCCGCTCGGCGAGCGTCCGCGATGTGTCCTCAGGTCTCGGCGAGTTCGTTGCGCACTTCGGCCGCGATGGCGTAGGAATGCTTGCGCGCCGCATGGTCGAAGATGTTGGCGACCAGGATCAGCTCGTCCGGCGCGTGCCTATCGATGAAGGCGGCGATATGCTCGCGCACGGTGGCCGGCGCGCCGACGGCGGCGCAGGCGAGGGTGCGTTCGAGACCGTGCAATTCCTGTGGCGTGCAGAACGATTCGATGTCGTCGATCGGTGGCGGGATCAGTCCCGGCATGCCGCGGCGAAGCTTGATGAAACTCTGCTGCTGGGTAGTGAACAGTCGGCGCGCCGCGGCGTCCGTGTCGGCGGCGACCACATTCATGCCGAGCATTGCGTAGGGTTTGTCGAGGTGCTTCGAGGGGCGGAAGTCGCGTCGGTATACGGCCAGCGCCTCATCCATCGCGTCCGGCGCGAAGTGCGAGGCGAAGGCGAACGGCAGGCCCAGTCGGGCGGCCAGACGCGCGCTGAACAGGCTCGATCCCAGTAGCCACACCGGGACTGCGAGACCGGCACCGGGGACTGCGCGCACCGACTGCCCGGGGGCGGCTGGTTCGAAGTAGGCCAGCAGCTCGAGCACGTCGTCGGGGAACGCGTCGGCCTGATCGAAATAGCGGCGCAGGGCGCGCGCCGTGGCGTGATCGGTGCCGGGCGCACGGCCAAGGCCAAGATCGATACGGTCCGGATGCAGTGCGGCCAGTGTGCCGAACTGTTCGGCGACTTGCAGCGGCGAATGGTTGGGCAGCATGATGCCGCCGGCGCCTACGCGGATGGTCGAGGTGGACGCTGCCACATGGCCGATCAGCACCGAGGTCGCCGCGCTGGCGATGCCCGGCATGTTGTGGTGTTCGGCCAGCCAATAGCGCTCGTAGCCCAGCGCCTCGGCATGGCGTGCTAGGTCTACGGTGTTGCGGAAGGCCTGCGTGGCGTCGCTGCCCTCGGTGATCGGGGCCAGGTCGAGTATGGAGAAGGGGATCATGCGGTACGTCCGGGAAAAGCCATGAGGCACACATGGGGACGATGCGGCGCGAGGCCAATGCAAGGTGCTTCGCGGATCATGTGCAGGCGCCATGCCCGCCGTTGTGGATGCCTCAGCTCCCTGATCCAGGCGCGTGAGGTTGTGCAAATATACGTTCCCGTATGCGGACTCATGGTGAGTGGCCGCTGAAGCGTGAAAGGGATGAGCATGGATGCGGCGAGATTTACGTTTGAGGCCCTCGACCAACGGTTTCAAACGCTGGGCAGCGCGCGTGACGAACCGAAGCAGAGCATGCTACTGACGCGCTGGGGCGCTTCGCTTCTCCTGGTTGGTTCGGTGATCGGATACGGCGCGGCGACTTTTCTTCATTCCATGCCCGCTCTGGTGCTCTCGATCACCGGACTTGTCATCGAGATGCTGGGTGCCTGCGCTCTGTTTCTTCAGTTTCTGCGTTACGAGTGGCACCAAATTCGTCATCCGTTGCGGAATGATGCGCGCGAGTTGGACACGATATTCGAGCAAGGCATGCCCGTGCTGGCATGGTTGTGCCGCTTTCCTGCTCAGGAACTGGAGCGGCACTTGCGGTTCGTTCGTGATCGCACTACGACCTTCAACCAAAGCATGAGCTGGATGTTTGGTCCCATTGACCGTCTGGGTCCCTTGCCCGTGCTGGTCGCGCTGTATCTGCAATTCAAGGATGTCCGCACGTGGTGGCCGGTCCGTACTGATCCCGTGCACGCGGCGCTTGCCTTGCTGCTGATCTTTCTCTACCTGTTTGGCAGCGTGATCGTGATTCAGCGCATGCGCCGTCAGCGTTACGTGAACTGGCTGAGCGAAGCATTGATCCGCAAGCGCGAAGCCGGGCAGGATGATTCGTCCCAGAATCCGAGCACGACCGAGAGCACGCAGTGAGCGAAACCTATTCCTACGAAGTCGCGCAGGGCCATGGCCTGCCGCATGACCCATTCAAGGCCATCGTGGCGCCGCGCCCGATTGGCTGGATTTCCACGCGCGATGCGGAGGGGCGCGGGAATCTCGCGCCCTACAGTTTCTTCAACGCCATCAGTGATACGCCGCCGGTGCTTGCCTTCGGCAGCAGCGGTTACAAGGACAGCGTGCGCAATGCGGAAACGACTGGCGCCTTCGTCTATAACTTGGCGACCGAGGCGCTAGCCGACGCCATGAACGGTTCCTCGGCGAATTTCGCCTCGGGCGAGGACGAACTTCGGGCGATGGGATTGACGCCTGCTGCCTGTCGTTGCGTGGACGTCGACCGCGTGGCCGAATCGCCGGCCGCGCTGGAGTGCCGCGTGCTCGACGTGATCCGGCTCAAGGATCTGCACGGCGATGTGACCGACAGCTATGTGGTGTTCGGTCAGGTGGTCGCCGTGCACCTCGACATGGCCTTCCTGCGCGATGGCCTGTTCGACACGGCGGCAGCGGGTTCCATCCAGCGCGCCGGTTACATGACGGACTATGCCGTGGTCGGTCCGGACAGCATGCGTGCGCTGCGGCGGCCGGGATCGCCGGAAGAGGCGATCGCGAAGTACCGCCGCCGCAAGTGAGTCGGTGGCATGGGGTCTTGGCGATGGTTTGGTCGGAAGTCGCCGAACGGTCAGCCCCTTGTGCGCGGCACCGGTGGCGACATGGCGCAGGTGGCTGCGCGCGTGCCAGGACGAATCGGAATGCTGATTACGGTGCGGATGGTGCAGCGCTGGTCCTGATCTAGCCGCCGCCTGGAACGCAGTAACTCCGGAACATGGGTCGCGCCTGAGACCGGTTCGGATACCATGGGTCGCTTGAAACGATGAAGGAGTCGCGCCATGACGCTGCGCCCGTTGCAGCACTTCGTCGCCGTTCCCTTGGACGCGACATGATGTGTGCATCCATGCGCTGGGCGGCCGGTTTCGTACTGACCGCAGTGGCGAGTTTCGCGGCAGTCTGTGCGGCGGCGCAGGTCCTGCGCACGGATCTGGACTGGGTGCGCGTGCCGTTGAGCTTCTACCTGATCGGATCCGGAAGCGGTTGGGTGCGGGCGGCCTATGTGCTGCTGGCCCTGGCGCTCCCGGTCTTTGGGTGGAGTGCGTACCGTGCCTTGTCCCTCCCGGCGCGAAGCGCCGCGCCCTTGCTGCTATTCACGGTCGCGGGCATCGCCCTGTGCGTGACCACCTTCGCCACCACCAACACCTACGCGCATCCGGCGACCTTCCACGGGCTGATTCACGGCATTGCCGCGCAGACGACGTTCCTGTGCGTGACCGTGGCGATGCTGTTGCAGGCCGGGCGGCTGCGTCACGATGCGCGTTGGCGTCCGTACGCCGCAAGGGCGTTGACGTGGGCGACGGTGAGCTTCGTCGGTCTGTGGGTGCAGGTGCTGTGGCGTGGCGCGCCACGCGGCCTGTCGCAGAAGCTGCTGATCGTGTTCATCCTCGGCTGGCTGGCCTGGATGGCGTGGCTTCTGTGGCGGAAATCGGCTGAGGTTATCCCTTCAACTCATTGAAGGGTTGAGGTTTATTCCGGAAGGATGAAGGCGACGACCACGTCGCGACCCTCGCCGGCCAGCACGGAGTGCGTGCGCGCGGCGGCGGCGTTGTCCATCACTTCCACGCCCACATCGCGGCGCGTGAAGGCGCCCAACGTGGCCGCGTTCGGGAACTGCTGGCGTGCGCCGGTGCCCAGCAGCACGACTTCGGGCTTCAGTTCCAGGATCAGTTGCACGTCCTCTGGCTGCATCTGACCAGCGTCGCGTACTGGCCAGTCCTCGATCACCTGATCGCGCGCGAGCACCAGGCTGCGCGTGAAGCGGCGGTCGACGATGGTCACGGCGTCGTCTTCGATGCGACGCACGTACAGGAAGTCCTCGGGACGTTCGAGCGAGAGCTCCATGGCAATCCTCCGCGTTATTTCGTCGCAGTGCGCATCAGCGCGGGAGGGCGAGCTTCGGTTCGTCCTCGTTGCGCAGGAACACGCTGGCAGTGTGGCCGATTTCCTGCACCAGCTCGGCGCCGGTGGCTTGAGTCAGTTCCGCGATCTGTGCGCGGCGTTCATCCTTGTCGGCGCCGGAAAGCTTGATCTTGACCAGCTCGTGACGATCCAGCGCCAGCTTCAGTTCCTTGATGACGGCGTCCGTCAGGCCTTTCGCGCCCAGCATGATGACCGGGTGCAGGCTGTGACACAGACCGCGCAGGTAGCGGCGCTGGCTGGGGCTGAGCGTGGCGGCGGCGCCGTCGCGCGAGGAAGTCGAAGCGGACATGTCGTTCAGGTTCAAGGTCGCGGAAATGCGGGTGCAAAGGGTATCATGGCCTGCCCGACGCAAGGCTGACCGGACGTCCGCATGGCCCGTAGCAAGAGCAGCTCCCGCTGGCTCAAGGAACATTTCGACGATGCCTACGTCAAGCGCGCGCAGGCCGAGGGCTGGCGTTCGCGCGCGGCCTTCAAGCTGGAGGAGCTGATCGACCGCGATCAGCTGCTGAAGCCGGGCATGCACGTGGTCGATCTGGGCGCGGCGCCGGGTGGCTGGTCGCAGCTGGTCCAGCGCCGGCTCGGCGACAGCGGGCGCATCATCGCGCTGGACATCCTGCCCATGCAGGGCATCGGCGGCGTGGACTTCATCGAGGGCGACTTCCGCGAGGCCGAGGTGCTGGCCGAACTCGAGCGTCGGCTCGACGGCCATCCGGTCGACCTTGTGCTGTCGGATATGGCCCCCAATATGAGTGGTGTAGCTGTCGCCGATCAGATGCGGGCGATGGATCTTGCCGAGCTGGCGCTCGATTTCTGCCGGCATTGGCTGAAGCCCGGAGGCGCGTTCCTGATCAAGTTGTTCCAGGGCGCCGGGTTCGACGATTACTTGCGGGACTTGCGCGGTGAGTTCGACCGCGTGACGATGCGCAAGCCGAAGGCTTCGCGTGCGCGCTCACGCGAAGTCTATGCCTTGGCCACGGGACATCGCGCCCGGGCCGGCCACTGAACGAGACATGCGCATGAATGAAATGGTCAAAAACCTGCTGTTCTGGTTGATTATCGCCGTGGTGCTGGTGCTCGTGTTCCAGAGCTTCAGCCACAACGCCGGTCGTACCCAGCAGATGAGCTATTCGGCGTTCATCCAGCAGGTGGACAGCAACAACATCTCCGAAGCCACCATCAGTTCGGATACGCCGCCCGTGGTCAAGGGCAAGCTGAAGGATGGCAGTCAGTTCAACACGGTGGTGCCGCTGATCGGCATCACCAGCAGCGATCTGCTCAAGACCCTGACCAAGAACGGCGCCAGCGTGAAGCAGCAGCCGTCCGACAACGGCTTCTCGCTGTTCTCGCTGCTGCTCAACTGGTTGCCCATCATCATCTTCGTCGGCCTGATGATCTGGTTCATGCGCCAGATGCAGTCGGGCGGCGGCGCGCGCGGTGCGATGAGCTTCGGCAAGTCGCGCGCCAAGCTGCAGGGCGAGGACCAGGTCAAGGTGACCTTCGCCGATGTGGCCGGCTGCGAGGAGGCCAAGGAAGAGGTCGGCGAGCTGGTCGAGTTCCTGCGCGATCCGTCCAAGTTCCAGAAGCTGGGCGGCAAGATTCCGCGCGGCGTGCTGATGGTCGGCCAGCCCGGCACCGGCAAGACGCTGCTGGCCAAGGCCATCGCCGGCGAGGCCAAGGTGCCGTTCTTCTCCATTTCCGGTTCCGACTTCGTCGAGATGTTCGTCGGCGTCGGCGCCAGCCGCGTGCGCGACATGTTCGAGCAGGCCAAGAAGCACGCGCCGTGCATCATCTTCATCGACGAGATCGACGCCGTCGGCCGCCATCGTGGCGCCGGTCTGGGCGGCGGTCACGACGAACGCGAGCAGACCCTCAACCAGCTGCTGGTCGAGATGGACGGCTTCGAGGGCGGCGAGGGCGTGATCGTCATCGCTGCGACCAACCGCCCCGACGTGCTCGATCCCGCGCTGCTGCGTCCGGGCCGCTTCGACCGTCAGGTCGTGGTCGGTCTGCCGGACGTGAAGGGCCGCGAGCAGATCCTCAAGGTGCATCTGCGCAAGGTGCCGCTGCACACCGACGTCGATGCGATGCTGATCGCGCGCGGCACGCCGGGCTTCTCCGGCGCGGACCTGGCCAATCTCGTCAACGAGGCAGCGCTGTTCGCCGCGCGCGAGAACGCGCGCGAAGTGCGCATGAGCCACATGGAGAAGGCCAAGGACAAGATCCTGATGGGCGCCGAGCGCCGCTCCATGGCCATGAGCGAGGACGAGAAGAAGCTCACCGCCTACCACGAGGCCGGTCACGCCATCGTCGGTCGCCTGGTACCCGAGCACGATCCGGTCTACAAGGTCACCATCATCCCGCGCGGCCGTGCGCTGGGCGTGACCATGTACCTGCCGGAAGGCGACCGCTACAGCATCAACAAGGTCGCCATCCGCTCGCAGCTGTGCTCGCTCTACGGCGGCCGCGTCGCCGAGGAGCTGATCTTCGGTCACGACAAGGTCACCACCGGCGCCTCCAACGATATCGAGCGCGCCACCAAGATGGCCCGCAATATGGTCACCAAGTGGGGCCTGTCCGACGAGCTGGGTCCGGTGACCTACGCCGAGGACGAGGACGAGGTGTTCCTGGGCCGCTCCGTCACCCAGCACAAGAGCGTGTCCGACGAGACCTCGCGCAAGATCGACGAAGTCGTGCGCAACATTCTCGACACCGCCTACGAAACCTCGACCAAGCTGCTGACCGACAACCTCGACAAGCTGCACCTGATGGCCGAGGCGCTGCTGCAGTACGAGACCATCGACGCCCACCAGATCGACGAGATCATGGAAGGCCGTCGTCCGGGCCCGCCCGCAGACTGGGGCGGCACCGACAACGACAAGCGCCCGAACGCACCGCGCGGCGGCGACACCGGTACCAGCACCACGCCGGTCGGTGATCCCGCACCGCAGAGTTGAGTAAGCGAACTTGTCAGTACAAAAAAGGCGGCCCGCAGGCCGCCTTTTTTGTGTACAAATGAATCCGGGGAGACCATCTGGCTCGACATTGGTAGACGGCTTACGACCCGAAGCGGCCACTCAGTAGCTACGAAATTCGAAGCAGTACAGGACGTCAGAAGCAGGGATTTCATTGAATACATAGGTGTTGCCATGGCCACGATAGATGGGTTCTTGTTCGGCGGACGTCCTGACTCGGAAGGTTGTGCCGATTACGGCGCAGCCATTGCGTATAGCCTTCGCACGCCGTGCCAAGCGAGCCGTTCCGACGAGATCGACGGCTGGATCGTGGAAAGCGCCGCGGGCAAGTCCACCATCGTGGCGCGGTCGACGCAGGCAATCGGCAGGCAGGAAGTGATCACGGCAGGAACGGAATGCATCCAGCGCTACCTCGACCTGCTTTCCTACGAGAGATTCAAGGTCTCTGAGCTGGCTGGCATCGGCGATAGCCACGTCATGCTCTATACCGATAGTGACCGCCGCGTCGTGGAGGTCATGGTTACCGACGACTTGGTCCTCGGCGTTTCCGCGACGGGTGTCGTCTACGACCGCGACGGTAATCCGAAACCAACACCACCAGGGCCACCCCCGGTGTGGACACCGGCTCTGCGCTTTTATCGGCTCTCGCAGGCGAGCGGCGATCTGTACGAGGCCTACCGGAACTTGTGGTTGGGCCTTGAAGCCCTGCTATCTACCATTAGCGCGAAGCGGGTGGACGAGGGTGAGCGCAAGTGGCTGCGTCGCGTGCTCGCCGAGGTCGGCGCCAGAATCGACGTGCGGCCACTGCTTCCGGACAGCCGAGGCCTGGCTGACTACATGCTGACAGATCAGTACGAACGCATGCGTTGTTACTTGTTCCACGCCAAGCCAGAAGAAGGAATGGCGGCGCCGACCCTGCCAGATCCTGAAGCGCTGGTGCTCGCATATGCGCAGCTGATACGAATCTGGCGCGACATCGCTCATCATCTCGTCGGCGTGCGCCAGGGCGGGATCGGCGTCGTCACGTATGAGGGCTTCAGAGCCTTACTCTTTGCTCCATTCTCGTCCGGCCTGGGAGTCGTCTATTCGGATGCGCGCGCCCCCGCAGGCAACGAAGACACGCTGATCAATCCCGGAGGAACGGCCAGGATTGAGCTTGAGAATCCCCGCTACCAAGACGGCGCGATGCCGGGCTTGGTCTCGGTGTCTGCGTCGCTGCCGATAGAAGCGCAGGTCTCTCTGCCGGAACTATGGCGATTCGGTTGCGAGGTCGGGTCCGAGAAAAAGCTATTCTGCGTGGGAAGAGTCGAAGGTGGGCTCGGACTGTCTGGTGTCGACCAGTTGGACGTCCTGCAGGTCTTTCGTCTGAAGAACGCGTCTTCACCCAAGCTCTCGTTCTGATCGAACGACACTGTCCGGTTCGACGCGACGACCGGCCGCATCGTGTCATTCAGACCCTTAGGTCCATGAAATCATTCGTACCTAGCCGATGAGCGATTAGTCGGATTTCGACGGCCCCCTCAAGCCTTGATGCAACGGCTTCTGCTTGTTCCTTCGTGGCTTGCATACTGATTGGTTCGGACGCTGCCGACGCAAACACTCCCCAGCACCTACGCCAACCTGGATTCAACCGATCCACATTCGGCGTCAGCAACTCAACGTCATGGACCAAGCCGAAATGCACGGCGTACCCCGCACCGGCATAACCGGATTCCGCGCGCAGCGACCGACTTACCATCCCGACGACTTCGCCGTTCCTGTTGAACACCGGGCCTCCGCTCAGGCCGGGCGGCCAATCACTCTCCACCTGGAACACAGGCGTCGGGTTCGAGCGGCTGCTGCCCTGCTCGTGGACAACGACAATCCGCCCGTAAGCGCCGTACATGCCCTCGGTTAGCAGGGCCGACTGCCGGGCTGAATCGACTTCCGACAGGTTCAGTTCTGGGAAGCCGACGGCGAGCACGATCTCGCCGATCTGCGGCACCCACCCCTTCGTCCGCATCGGCAACGTCTGTGGCGGCCGTACACCGGGACCGATCTCTGCGACCCTCAATGACGCGACATCGATGGCGGGTCGTCGGACGGGCCTTCGGCGCAGCATGGCCATCGGATCTTCCACCTCCATCAGCGATGCGAGCACTTCCTGCGGCGACACGAAACAGTCCGATGGGATGTTGACCGTTCCAAACACCATGGCGTGCATGCTCAGGAACAGAATCGGGCGTCCGGCAAGTTGCTTCTCGACGAAGTCGATGACGTGGTACGCGGTGAGAAAGTTGCCGAAACCATCGACATGGAACGCTGTTCCAACGCCATACATCCGTCCATCCATGTGCTGGCAAAACACCGGAACGATCGCGTTGCGCAGTCCGAACGGGTCATATATCTCGAAGGGCGCGAAGGGCCGACCCGGCTTCGGTTCGTAGCCGCGAAGGCGCGGCCGTACTCCGGACGGCCCCTCACAAGTGCGGATAATGAAAGGCTCAAATGTGCTCAACCGGCGTGTCCACGTGTCAAAAATGCAATCAGTCAAATACCTTAGTGACCTCGGCTCAATAACCGAATGATACGGCCGACTCCCCATCAGAGACTAAAGGTCCGTTTCTGGCCGAAAAAAGCTATCCGCAAGGTTCATCACGAAACTCCAGTCACACGTCGAGGCCGGTGCTTCAGTGCATCGTCTCCGGCCCACCACTAGCGAACGGCGGCTTGGCGAACCACAGCACCGGGATCAGGCACGAAAATGGTATCAGGGAGCATTTTCACGGTGGTCGTGGACCAGAAATGGTGTGATGGCGCGGCGGGAGTGAACCTGCGCATGTTTTTCCGGTCCTCACTTGAGAGGACATTACATCTCCGGAGTCATGGGTGAGTCTGAGTTATGCGCGTCTGCGCCAGTTGCATTTCCGCAGATCGCTTGCCGAGCGCTTCCGTGGCATGGCAAAGACCGCCGTCGTGGGCATGGGGTTTTTCGGCAGTGCGGGCGTGTTTGCCATCGTTAGCTTGATGGTCGTTCTGGCCGATGGCCTGATGGCGCTGATGCACACACATGTGGGATTGAGCGAGCGGCTGGGCATTCTGCTTGGCTGGCAGTGCGTGACACTGGAGTTGTTGTGGTTGCTGCACGGGGCAATCTTCATGCGTGATGCGGAGCCGTTCCTTGCGACGTTGCCCATTCCCGATGCTGCCGTCTGGCGCGCCGATTTGCGCATCGTCATGCAATGTTATTCGGTGCTTTGGCTGCCGTTGATATGGCTGCTCTACATGCTATGGAGTCAGGGCCCGTCCCTGCAGGCGGTGTCGGCGAGCGTGTCGTACTTGGTGATGGTCGGCGCAGGCATGGTGTTAAACGTGTTGTTGTTGCGCAACGCCTATCGTCGCGCTGCCGTGATGGTTTTACCCATGCTCGTGTTGATGGTGTTCCGGCCGCAAAGTGTGCTCGGTGCTGTCGCCATGCTTGTTACAGCGGCTGTCGCCATGACGTTCGCTGTTCGCCCACGGCGGGCACGGTTTCAGGCGCTTCGATCAACGGGCCGGTCACGTGCGATCTTCGAGCGTATCGCACTGGCGAGCGCGTTGGTTGTGCCTGCGTCCTGGCATGCCTTACGCGAGTCGCTAGTGGTTCGAGGAGGCTATCTGCTTGGTGCGTGGGCGCTGGCGATGACCCTGCTCGCAGGCCATGCGCCGAGCGTCGGTCTCGCCACGGCACTTCTGATCGGCTTGATGGCGATCGCGTCGGCTGCGTTGTATCGATTGCCGGTGCTTGTGCGCGGCATGATGCTGGAGCGGCTGGACTTCCTGGCGGGCCACTGCGCATTCCGAAGGCGCGTTACTTGGTTTGCCGTACTGCCGCCGGTGGTGCTTTTCTCGCTCTGCATGAGCGCGTACTGGCAGACTGCGGTCCACGCGTTGCCTCCTGGAACGTCTCATGCGGCTCTGCCTAGTTATCCGCTGCTCGGCTATGCGGGACTGTTTGCAGTGGGCGCATTCAGCGCGAACTGGACGCGCGACACGATGCGGTGGCTGATGCCGACAGCGCATGTCGTACTCACACTGATTTTTCTGACGGTGGCGCTTTCATGAATTCCATCGAATCGCTTGGCTTGCATGAACTGACGTTGCCGTTCGGGCAGGTGAGGGCGCTTACACGCACGTTCGGCTTAGGACTGCATCTGGTCGTGGGTCCCAACGGAATTGGCAAGACGTCGCTGTTGCGAGCCATTGCCGGAGCGTTGTCGCCAATGACCGGGGTGATTCGCCTGGGCGATGTACCCATGAAGCGGCATTCAGATCGCGTATTGCTGGCTCCGGGCGCGCCTCCTGCCATTCCCTGGCTGCGTGCGGGCATGCTGATCGACTTCGTGACTTCGCTGTATCCGTCGAGTCGCCGTTCACTCGAATATCGGACTCACGTGCTGGAGCAACTGCACCTGAGTCACGCTGTCGATGCACCGCTCGGGACGCTTTCGGCCGGCATGGCCAAGAAAATTCTGCTGGCGGCGACCCTGATCGCGGCACCGTTGGTCATGCTGTTCGACGAACCGATCAACGAGATCGACGCCGCGTCACGCGATGTGCTGCTGACTCTGCTGGCAGATTATCAACGCGACCGGATCATGCTGGTCTCGACGCATCATGTGGATCCTTTTCGGGAGGTGGCCACCAGTATGCTGACATTAGGTGAAACTGGCGTACCTTCGGTGTCCTAGGTTCGCAGGTTGGGCTGACAAAGAAAGCCCATCAGGTTCTAGGTCGCGCAAGCCACCACTCAATGCATCGTCTCCGGCCCACCACTGGCGAACGGCGGCTTGGCGAACCACAGCACCGGGATCAGGCACAGGAACAGCACGGCACAGCCCCAGAACACGTCGTTGACGGACAGCGTCAGCGCTTCGCGGGTGATGACGCGTTCGACCACGGCCCAGGCGCGTTCGCCGGTGATGCCGCCGGCGTGCAGGGTCTGCAGGTAGCTTCCCACGGCCGGGTTGGCGTGGTTGACGTGTTCGGTGAGCATGGCCTGGTGATAGTCGGCGCGGTGCTGCCACAGGGTCACGGTGACGGCCGTGGACACGCTCGAAGCCATGGTGCGGAAGAAGTTGGCCAGGCCCGAGGCGGTGGCGACTTCGTGATCCTTGAGGCCCGACAGGATGATCTGGTTCAACGGAATGAAGAAGCAGGGGATCGCCAGGCCCATGACGAAGCGCGGCATGATGAGGCTGCCGAACGAGGCGTCGTTGTTGAAGGTGGAGAACCAGTACGAGGTGATCGCGAACACGGTGAACGAGAAGGTCACCACTGCGCGCAGTTCCAGTTTGTCGATATTGCGACCGATGACCGGTGACAGCAGGAAGGCGAGGATGCCGACCGGCGCTGTCGCCAGACCGGCCCAGGTGGCGGTGTAGTTCAGGTTGATCTGCAGCCACAGCGGGAACACCACGTTGATGCCGAAGAAGGCCATCATGCCCAGCGCCAGGGCGATCACGCCGACGGTGAAATTGCGCTTGCGGAACAGCGAGAGGTCGACGACCGGATGCTTGGCCATCAGCTCCCAGGCGACCAGGAAGGTCAGGCAGACCAGCGCGATGATGCCCAGGGTGGTGATCAGCGGCGAGGAGAACCAGTCCTTGTCGTTGCCGTTGTCGAGCATGAACTGCAGGCAGCCCACGCCGACCACCAGCAGGCCCAGGCCGACGATGTCGATGGGCACTTTGATGGTCTTGGTCTCGCGTTTGCGCATGATGCCCCACACCACCGCGCCGGCCAGCAGGCCCACCGGCACGTTGATGAAGAAGATCCACGGCCACGACAGGTTGTCGGTGATGTAGCCGCCGAGGATGGGACCGAAGATCGGTGCGATGACCACGGTCATGGCCCACATCGCCAGCGCCATGCCCTTGCGTTCGACCGGGTAGGCGGCCAGCAGCAGGGCCAGCGACAGCGCCACCATCGGGCCGGAGCCGGCGCCCTGCAGCAGGCGGAAGATCACCAGCATCGGCATGCTGGTCGCCATGCCGCAGAGCATGGAGAACGTCACGAACAGCACCAGCGAGATGACGAAGGTGCGCACCTCGCCGAAGCGCTTGGCGATCCACCCGGTCAGCGGCTGCATGATGGCGCTGGCCAGCGCGTAGGAGCTGATCGCCCAGGTGCCTTCCTGCGGACTCACCGCCAGCGCGCCGGCGATGTGCGGCACCGCCACGTTGACGATGGTCAGATCGAGGATCTCCATGAAGGTGGCGAAGGAGATCGCGATCGTGAGCAGCACCAGCGGGGTGCCATGCAACGGTTTGTACGGCGCCGGAGCGTTGGAGGACATCGCGTTCGGGTTTTCCGTGGGCAGGCGCGGCCGCAGCCGCGCCGTGAGTCAGCAGGAGAGGGGACGGTTACTTGCGGCCGAGGTTGGCCTGGATGATGGCGTCGGCCTCGCGCTCGGCCTCGGCCAGATCGCGGTCGTAGACGCCCGTCTTCGAGACCGCCTGCGTCACCGGCTTCTGCGCCAGCACACGGCCGTCACGGTTGTGCGTGTCGACGTTGACATCGGCGGACAGGCCGATGCGCAGCGGATGCTTGCGCAGGTCCTTCGGGTCGATCGAGATGCGCACCGGCACGCGCTGCACCACCTTGATCCAGTTACCCGAGGCGTTCTGTGGCGGCAGCAGGGCGAACGCGCTGCCCGTGCCGGCGCCAAGGCCGACCACCTTGCCGTGGAAGACCAGGCCGTCGTAGATGTCCGGCTCGATCTTCACCGGCTGGCCGATGCGGATGTGGGCCAGTTGCACTTCCTTGAAATTGGCCTCGACCCACAGGTTGTTCAGCGGAATCACCTGCATCAGCGGCGCGCCCGGCTGCACCTGCTGGCCGACTTGCACGCTGCGCTGGGCGACGTAGCCATCGACCGGCGCGACGATGGCGGTGCGGTGCACGGCGAGCCACGCGGAACGGAACGCGGCGCGTGCCTGCATCACCGCCGGGTTGTGCTCGATGTCGGTGCCGTCGATGGCAGCGTGCGCGGCGGTGGCGTTGCGCTGGGCGACTTCGAGCGCGCTCTGCGCGGTGCGCACGCGGTCCCGCAGATGGGACATTTCCTCCGGCGACACGGCCTGTTGCTTCAGCAGTGGCTCGCGGCGCTTGAGGTCGGCGCGGGCCAGACTCAGTTCGACCTTGCGCGCATCGACGGCGGCGTCGGCTTTCGCGGCGTTGGCGAAGGCCTGACGTACCCTGCGCACGGTTTCCGCCAGCGCGCTGCGGGCCTTGGCCAGGTTCACGTCGGTATCGGTACGGTCGAGCTTGACCAGCGTCTGGCCGGCGTGGACCAGATCGGTGTCGTCGGCCATCACCGCGACCACGGTGCCGGGAATCTGCGAACTGACGGTGACCTGGTTGCCCTTGACGTAGGCATCGTCGGTCACTTCGCGCTGCGAGAGCACGAACAGCCACAGCAGGAACCAGGCCAGCCCGGCCAGCACGAACACGCCGGCGATGGTCAGCAGGATGCGTTTGCGCTTGCCGTTGCCGCTGGCGTTCTCGCCGCCGTGGTTCTTGGCGTCGGAGGTCTTTTCGTCTTGGGCGCTCATAGGGTCGTTTTCCGCGCGGAAGAGGTTGCAGGGGCCGGGGTAGCCGTGTTGTCGGTCGCCTCCGGTGCGTGTTCAAGCTGGTAGCCGCCGCCCAGCGCCTGGATCAGGCCGACGTCGGCGTCGAGGATCTGTGCCGTCAGCTGCAGGTGCGCGTCACGCTGCTGCAGCACCTGGGTGCGAGCCTGCAGCACGGGCTGGATATCGGTCAGGCCCTGATGCTGGCGCGCTTCGGCGTTGCGCTGCAGCGCGCTCACGGCCTGCAGCTGCGCCTGTTGTTCATGACGCTGGGCGCGCAGGCGCTGCAGGTCGAGCACCTGGGTGGAGACTTCGCGCGCGGCGTTGACCACGGCGTCGTTGTACTGCGCGACCGCGCTCTGCAGTTGCGCCTTGGATACGCCGAAGCCGGCGCGGAGCAGTCCGCCTTCGAAGATCGGCAGGTGCAGGGCGGGCGTCAGCGCGAACACCCGGCTTTCCGGATGCAGCAGCTTGCCCAGGTCGATGCTGGAGAAGCCGGCCATCGCGTTGAGGCTGAAGTCGGGGAAGAACTTGGCACGCGCGGCATCGGTCTGGCGCAGCGCGGATTCGACCTGCCAGCGGCGCGCGGCGATGTCGGGGCGGCGCGCGATCAGGTCCAGGCCGGCGTTGGCCGGCAGCGCGGCGTTGGCCTTCGGCAGAGGGCGCATCTTCAGGTCGGGCAGGTCTTTCGGTGCGATGCCGATCAGCGCGGCCAGGATGGCACGGCGGATCTTGGCGCTTCCGCGCAGCGCCGCGACCTGCTGCCGCGCGGCCGCGGCGCCGGCGCGCGCCTGCTGCAGCCGGTCATTCGGTTCCAGACCGGCGTTCACGCGCACATCGAACACGTGGACGAGGCGTTCCTGGTCGCGAACCAGTTGCTCGGCCAGCTGCAAGCGATGCCGGTCGGCCTGCCAACCGAAGTAGGTGCGGGTAATGCCGACCTGCAGGGCCAGGGCAGCGGCGCTGCGCTCGGCGGCGGCAGCGTGCACCTGTCCGATGGCGGCCTCGACTTCGGCGCGGTGACCGCCCCACAGGTCGAAGTCGTAGCTGCCCTGCACGCCGATGTCGCCCTGGTTGTACCAGGTGAAACCGAGGAACTGCGACGGGATCAGGCCGTTTTCGCTGAGTCGCTGGCGGGCGACCTGCACGTTGCCGTTGATGCGCAGGCCGACCTGCGACGCGGTCAGCTTGGCCGACGCGCGGGCGGCGTTCACCCGGCTGCGCGCGGCGGCCAGGCTGGTGGCGTCGTGCAGGGCGCGGTCGATCAATCGATCCAGCTGCGGGTCGTGGTAGCGCTTCCACCAGGCGGCGGCGGGCCAGGAGCCCTGGCTGGAAGAGGGCAGGCCGGCCAGCGGCGCCTGTGAGCGCAGGTCGACGTGCCGGATCTTGTCGGGCACGCCGGCGCATGCGCCCAGCAGCAGGGTCGCGACGGCGACGGCGAATACGCGAGAGGGAGTCATCGGGTTCATTCCTGGACGGGATCCATGGCGTCGAGGTTGCGGAGCAGCTTTTCCAGCAGACCGGCCAGCTGGCGGTACTCGCTCCGGGAGAAGTGGTGGAACAGGGCCTGCACGTTGGGCCGGACTTCCGGCAGCAGCGTGCGGACCAGTCGCGACCCTTCCGGCGTCACTTCGAGAATGATGCGACGGCGATCGGCATCGCTGGGGCGGCGGGTCACCAGGCCGCGTTCGAGCAGGGTGTCGATGATCCGTGTCATGTTGGTCGGCTTCTGCGACGCCCATTGGCACAGATCGGACGGATGCGCCTGCTGCTCGGCGCTGCTGTACAGCATCATCAGCGTGCGGAATTCACTGTTGCCGAGCTTGTACGGCTTCAGCCAGCGCTCTTCGGACTGGTCGAGGCCGGCGTTGACGATATGCAGCAGACGCAGCAGCACGATGTCGTCCACGGGCATGTCAGGCACGCGTTCGGCGACGCGTGCCACGGCTGCCTTCA
The DNA here is from genome assembly GCF_012395255.1 of Oleiagrimonas citrea. Taxonomy (GTDB): domain Bacteria; phylum Pseudomonadota; class Gammaproteobacteria; order Xanthomonadales; family Rhodanobacteraceae; genus Oleiagrimonas; species Oleiagrimonas citrea. The sequence goes on along the minus strand of NZ_JAAZQD010000001.1, from coordinate 239,422 downwards.
TGGATTCGGTGGAGTCGAGGAGTCGGCCCATGCCCGCAATGAATAGTTCATTAGTGAACTATAAGCTTAACAACTGAACTGGTGGGTATACAAGACCGTGCGCGGGGAACGTGCGGACGAATCAGGTTCGGGGCAGGCCAAACAGGCGGCGGGCGTTGGTGTGCGTGGCGGCGGCGATGGTTGCACGGGCGGTGTCGCGCAGACGCGCGACGACGTCGAGCACTTCGGTCAGATAGGCCGGCTCGTTGCGCTCGTGCCGATGGGCGGCGCCGGGCTGATCGGGCGCGTCGGTCTCCAGCAGCAGCTGCTCCAGCGGTATGGACGCGGCCAGGCGATGCAGCTTGTGCGCGCGTTCGTGCGTGACCGGACCGCCCAAGCCGATGTGGATGCCCAGGTCCCAGAGCTGCCGAGCCTGTTCGACGCTGCCGCCGTAGCTGTGCACGACGCCGCGCACGGGGCCTTCGTGGCGCAGCGTCAGGATGACTTCCTCGACAGCCTTGCGTGCGTGAAGGATGAGCGGCCGGTCGAGTTCGCGCGCCAGGCCGATCTGGTGACGGAAGAAGCGCCGCTGGCGCTCGTGTTCGATGCCGACCTGGAAGTCCAGTCCGCATTCTCCGACAGCGACGGCATCGTCGCCTCGGTCGCGTAGCCAGTTTTCCAGTGCGTCGAGGTCCGCATCATCGTGTGCGTCCATGAACATCGGGTGCAGACCGTAGGCGGGGTGCAGACGAATGGCGTTCCCAGGACGCGCGCATACCGCTTGCAGCGTAGGCCAGCGCCCAGCGGTGACGGCAGCGACCAAGGCCTCCGTGACGCCAGCCTCTGCGGCGCGCCGCAGTACAGCGTCGCGGTCGGCGTCGAAGGCCGCATCGTCCAGATGCGTGTGGCTGTCGAAAAGGGTGATTGCGATCCCGTTCATATTTGCTCGTCGCCACGTGAAAGCAGGCATCATGGAGGATAGTGCTCTGGAGTGATCTGCGGGTACGGTGATGCATGCTGCACCGGATTTAACGCAGACCTTATGAGTTGTTCAGTTCCGCAGTGCTTGAATGCGGAAACATAACAAACGGACATCCATACGACGTGGGTGGAAACAGGAGGCTAGAGATGAACAAGTTCGTTACCAAGGCGCTCGTCGCCAGCATCGCCGTCGCGACCGCAGGTGGTCTGACGGCGTGCAACCGCAACGCCAGCGCGGAAGGTCCGCAGTACGCGAAGGTAGTTAGCGCGACGCCGATCAAGAAGACCACGAATCATCCGCGTCAGGTTTGCCACAACGAGACCGTGACGCACCACAAGCCGGTCAAGGATTCGCATCAGATCGCGGGTACGGCCATCGGCGCCGTGGCGGGCGGTCTGCTCGGCAACCAGGTCGGCGGCGGCAAGGGCAAGAAGTTGGCGACGGTCGCCGGTGCCGTGGCAGGTGGCTACGCTGGCAAGAAGATCCAGGAGAAGCATCAGGAGGACGCCACGTACACGACCCAGGAACAGAAGTGCCAGACGGTCAACGACCGCAAGACCACGGTGGTCGGCTACAACGTGAAGTACCAGCTGAAGGACGGCACCGTGCACACCACTCGCATGGACCACAATCCGGGTGACACGGTCGAGATCAAGCAGGCCACGACGGTCGTTTCGTCCAATTGATCGCAGGATCGCGGACGAATCCGTAGCTTCGGGTTCGTCCGCTCGCCACCAAGGTCATCCCCAACCAAGGAGGTTCCATGTCCATCAAGATGAGCTCTATTCGACGCATCGTGCCGGTTGCGCTGGCGACCGCCATGCTGGCATTGGCCGGTTGCGCAACGGGGCCGTACAACTCCGGCGGAAATGGTCCCGGATACGGCACCACATACGGCGGAGGCGGGCGTACGGCTAGTCGCAGCTGTCCAAGCAATCAATGCGGCGTGGTCGAGAGCGTGAGCCAGGTCTACGTGTCCGACAGCAACAGGTCCCACGTGCTGGGTACCATCATCGGCGCCGTGGCGGGTGCTGCATTGGGCAATCAGGTCGGCAAGGGTGATGGCCGCAAGGCCGCGACCGTGGCCGGTGCGGTGGCCGGTGGTGCAGTCGGCAACGAAGTGGCCAAGCGCAACAGTGGCGATGTGCCGGCATACCGTGTCGTGGTGCGTCTGGACGACGGTCGCCGCGCGACCGTGACCCAGCGCGAGGATCCGCGCGTGCGCAACGGCGACTACGTGCAGATCAGCAACGGTCGCGTGTACATGCGCTGATCGTTTCGCGGCATGTTGCAATAAAAAAAGCCCTCCCGGCAACGGGAGGGCTTTTTCTTTCCCCATGAAGGGTGGTTGCGGTCAGTTGGCTGCGTAGAAGGCGTGCTCGCCAATGGTGCGAAGTGGCGCCCGCGTGGCCCACTTCGGCGAGATGCTGGTCGTGGCGAAATGATCGGCACCGGGAACCACCATGACGCGTTCGGTCTTGGGCAGTTTCCAGATCGCCATGCTTTCGCCGGCAATCTTCCAGGCCTTGGTGAAGGCCTTCAGGTTGGTGACCTGAAAGCTAGTCGGGGTGGTGGACAGGGCGAATTGGCGCGGCGCGCGCACGACATCGCACACGGTCTTGCCGTAGTAGCCGCGTTCGCGGCGGCGCAGGGCCACCTCGGCGACGGCGAATTGTCCGATCGTCGATTCGCTGCGGGCTTCCAGGTACACGGTCGTGGCCAGACAGGTCTGGTCCGCGAGCGGTTGGGGAAGCATGGAGGTCATCCACAGCAACCAGGCGAGTTTCATCGTTGCATTCTCCTCAGAGGTGCGGCACGCCATGAGGGCCGTGTTCGCGCATGAGCGGCAGCCGTTTCGTACGGCCTGCCGGTCGTTACCGATTTCATGCCGTGCAAACGCGCATGGCACAAAACGAACGCCGCGTTCCAGCGCAGCGCCGATCCGAATTCGTACGTTGTGGGAATCATTTCGCCGATGCGCGGCATATGGCGGAAGCGAATGGGTGGCTCCGCGCATCGGTACCCGCTTCGATGCGAGCACTACATTCCGGGGCTACGTGCCACCGGGTCGCGCCAATCCGGAATCATCCGGTTCGTCGCGCTCACTTCGACTCCTCGTTTACCGTCACCGGAGGAACATCGAATAACGCAAATTTAGCTTCTGTTTCGCACCGAGTCAAACACGAAGGCGGTTTTATTCATGTCGAGTTAACGGCAGCGCGTGTAGGCCCGCGCCGATCAGGGGGCGAATACACGCACGATATAGGGGGGCTGCGTTGCGGCTTCAAGGCCACGCGGCAGCACCGACTGTGCGCGTTCGTGGGCGACCACGAGCGCTTCGTTGCCGATGCAGTCGAGAACCTCCAGCGAGACGGGTTCTCCGTGGTCGATCTGCACTTCGAGCGTGCTGCCGGGTTGTGTGTTTTCGGCCAGTCGGACATGCATCAGTGCATGCTTGTGACCGCCGCGGTAATGCAGTCGCGCCGCGATCTCCTGACCGGGGAAACAGCCCTTGTCGAGCTGCATGGCGCGCAAACGGCGCAGCCCCAGCGCCGGGGGAAGAAAGGTGTCCGCGAACGCATCCGGAAGCCAGGGTTCGCCGCGTTCGATGGCGCGTCGTCGCCATGCCGTGTCGTGGCGCTCCTCGGGTGACAGGCGCAGGCCGTGATCGCCCATGCCCAGACGCAGATCTTCGTTGTCTTGCTGCACGATGCCTTCGGCTAGCGCGTCGTCGTCGTGAACGGCCAGGGGCGGCAGCGCCTGCAGCGTGACCTTGTCGCGGAACACGAAGCGGTGCAGTCGTTCGACCATGATCTCGGCGTCGCCGCCGCGCAGGGCCAGCAGCAGATGATGCTCGTCCGGACGAAGCAGGTGGAACAGGCGATGCACGCGGCCGCGTGCATCGAGCCAGGCGCTCCATTGCCAGGCGCCGATTTCCAGCGACAGCACATGGCTGGTGAACTGCACGTGGGCGAAGCGCAACGCGTCCGGTCCTTCGATGCGAAGCATGGATGCGCGAAGCGCGGCGGGTTCCTGAAGCGTCATGAAAACGTCGTTTCCGTGTGTTGGGGCGTGCGGTGCGCACGATCTTGGAGTGGGTTCAGCTTGTGCTGGTTCAACCCAGGTATTAGGATTTTAAAGATCATTTCCAAGCCCATGACCGACACGACTCCCACGCCACCCGATTCCCCCGACTCCACGCCGAAGCCGTCTGGAGCGGCGAAGGTCGGTCCGGAACCGGTACGCCAGAACGAGAAGCCACGCCTCGACCCCGTTCGCTACGGCGATTGGGAGAAGAATGGCCGTTGCATCGATTTCTGACCGACTCCGCGTGAGTCTCGTGTCGTTTCCGGGCACGCAAGCGATTCCCTATACAAGGATAGCCACGATGGCACAGAGCGGGCGACCACTTTCACCGCACCTCGGCATCTACCGCTGGCAGGTGCAGATGGTGACTTCAATCCTGCATCGCGCGACCGGCATCGCCTTGGCCGCCGGCACCCTGATGGTGCTGTGGGGCCTGACGGCCCTGGCCTCGGGGCCGGATGCCTGGAGCTGCTTCACCGGCTTCGCCGGCAGCATCTTCGGGCTGATCCTGCTGCTCGGGTGGACCTGGGCGTTGATGTTCCACCTGTGCAACGGCATCCGGCATCTGCTGCAGGACACCGGCATGGGTTACGAGATTCCGCAGTTCGTGCGTTCGAGCTGGCTGGCGGTCATCGTCAGTCTGCTGCTGACCGTCGCGATCTGGGCATACCTGATGGCCGGAGGTGTTCTGTGAGCGATCTGCGCAACCCCCTGCAACGTGCGCGCGGTCTGGGTTCGGCCAAGTCCGGCGCCAATCATTGGTGGATGCAGCGCATGACGGCCGTCGCGCTGGTCGTGCTCGGTATCTGGTTCGTCATCACGCTGCTGTCGCTGATGCATGCCGATTTCGCCACCGCGCACGCCACGCTGGCCAAGCCGTGGAATGCGGTGCTGATGATCGCGTTCACCACCAGCATGTTCTGGCACGCGCAGCTCGGTCTGCAGGTGGTGATCGAGGATTACGTGCACACGCGCTGGCTCGAAGTCAGCCTGATGGTGCTGGTCAAGCTTCTCGCCGTCTTGTTCGCGCTGGCCTGCGCGCTGGCGGTCCTGCGTGTCGCCCTGGGCGCCTGAAGGAAGGTTCATGGAAAGCTACAAGGTTCAGCAACACAAGTTCGACGTGATCGTGGTCGGTGCCGGCGGCGCCGGTCTGCGCGCCACCTTCGGCCTGGCCGAGAAGGGTCTGAAGGCCGCGTGCATCACCAAGGTCTTCCCGACGCGCTCGCACACCGTGGCTGCGCAGGGCGGTATTGCCGCCGCGCTTGCCAACATGGGCGAGGACGACTGGCGCTTCCACTTCTACGACACCATCAAGGGCGGCGACTGGCTCGGCGACCAGGATGCGATCGAGTACATGTGCAAGAACGCGCCAGCGTCGGTCATCGAGCTGGAGCACTACGGTGTACCGTTCTCGCGTACCGAGGAAGGCAAGATCTACCAGCGTCCGTTCGGCGGCATGACCACGCATTACGGCAAGGGCACCGCGCAGCGCACCTGTGCTGCTGCGGACCGTACCGGTCACGCCATTCTGCACACGCTGTACCAGCAGGCGCTGGCGCATGACGCCACGTTCTTCATCGAATACTTCGCCACCGACCTCATCTTCGACGACGAGGGCGTGTGCCGCGGCGTGCTGGCGCTGGATCTCAACGAGGGCACGCTGCACGTGTTCCGCGGCCAGGCGGTTGTGCTGGCGACCGGCGGTTACGGCCGTGCCTACTTCTCGTGCACCTCGGCGCATACCTGCACCGGCGACGGTGGCGGCATGGTGCTTCGTGCGGGGCTGGCGTTGCAGGATCTGGAGTTCGTGCAGTTCCATCCGACCGGCATCTACGGCGCCGGCTGTCTCATCACCGAGGGCGTGCGTGGCGAGGGCGGTTACCTCACCAACGCGAAGGGCGAGCGTTTCATGGAACGCTACGCGCCCAGCGCCAAGGACCTGGCTTCGCGCGACGTGGTCTCGCGCGCCGAGACCATCGAGATCCGCGAGGGCCGTGGTGTCGGTGAGCACGGCGATCACACGCATCTGAACCTGATGCATCTGGGTCCCGAGGTCATTCACGAGCGTCTGCCGGGCATCGCCGAGACCGCGCGCATCTTCGCCGGTGTCGACGTGACCAAGGAGCCGATCCCGGTGCTGCCGACCGTGCACTACAACATGGGCGGCATTCCGACCAACTACCACGGCGAAGTGGTGCAGCTGAAGAACGGTGATCCCGACGCGGTTGTGCCGGGTTTGTTCGCCATCGGCGAAGCAGCTTGCGTGTCCGTGCACGGTGCCAACCGCCTGGGTTCGAACTCGCTGCTCGATCTGGTGGTGTTCGGTCGTGCGGTCGCCCATCGCTGCGCCGAGATCATCAAGCCGGACAGCCCACACAAGGACCTTCCGGCGAGCGCGCTGGACAAGGCTCTGGCGCGCTTCGACAAGCTGCGTCATGCAGATGGCGATACGCCGACGGCGGACATCCGCCTGAAGATGCAGAAGACCATGCAGAGCGATGCCGCGGTCTATCGTACCCAGGAAACCCTGGCCGAAGGCTGCGAGAAGATTTCCGAGGTCCACGCTTCGTTCGAGAACGTGCGCGTCAGCGACCGTTCCATGGTGTGGAATTCGGATCTGGTCGAGACGCTGGAGCTGTCCAATCTGCTCGATCAGGCCGTGGCCACCATGCACTCGGCCGAGCAGCGCAAGGAATCGCGCGGCGCGCATGCCCGCGAGGATTTCCCCGATCGCGACGATGCCGAATGGATGAAGCACACCCTGGTGTGGATCGACGAGAAGGGCAAGAGCCGCTTCGATTTCCGCCCCGTGCATTCGAACACGCTCACCGACGAAGTCGAGACCGTGCCGCCGAAAAAGCGCGTCTACTGAGTCCAGGACTGGAGAAGCCACGTGGCAGAGTTCACGCTACCGAAGAATTCCAAGATTCAACCCGGCAAGCATCATGCGGCCGAGGGCGCCAAGAAACCGCGCACCTTCAAGATCTACCGCTGGAGTCCGGATGATGGCCAGAATCCGCGCATGGACACGTTCGAGATCGATCTGTCCAGCTGCGGCCCGATGGTTCTGGACGCATTGCTGAAGATCAAGAACGAAGTCGATTCGACGCTGACGCTGCGCCGTTCCTGTCGCGAGGGCATCTGCGGCAGTTGCGCAATGAACATCGACGGCACCAACACACTGGCCTGCACCAAGTCCATTGACGACTGCAAGGGCGGCGAGATCAGCATTTACCCGCTGCCGCACATGCCGGTGGTCAAGGATCTGGTGCCCGACCTGACGCACTTCTATGCGCAGTTCGCCTCGATCAAACCGTGGCTGCGCACGCAGAGTCCGGCACCGTCGGACGCCGAGCGCCTGCAGTCGCCGGAAGACCGCAAGAAGCTGGACGGCCTGTACGAGTGCATTCTCTGCGCCTGTTGCTCGACCAGCTGCCCCAGCTACTGGTGGAACGGCGACAAGTATCTCGGCCCGGCCATTCTTCTGCAGGCCTATCGCTGGATCGCCGATTCGCGCGACGAGGATACGGGTGAGCGTCTGGACGATCTGGAAGATCCGTTCAAACTGTACCGTTGCCACACCATCATGAACTGTGCGCGGACCTGCCCCAAGGGGCTGAATCCGGCCAAGGCCATCGCCGAGATCAAGAAGCTGATCGTCGAGCGTCGCTCCGCCTGACACTGCGAGCCACGGCTGATGCATGCGACGTCCGTCGGCTTGGCCGGCGGGCGTCTTTTTTGTGTCGGTACATGGTTTGTTCGTGACACGGATGCATTCCGATTCGCGTGGCGGGTGCTGCGACCATGGGAAGTTCCTCCTCATGGAGGAAGTGGCATGAACGGAAAGAAGGAGGCTCTGACGAGGCTGGTCGCGTTTGTGTTTGGTGCGAGTGTCGCCATGCGGCGGATCGCATACGCTGATCGCACGTGAAAGCATCGGCGGCATGTCGCAACTGCAGAGGCATCGTATGCAGTCATGCCATTACTGCAGGCGGAGCGTTTCGGCATCGTGCACGACGCGCTCTCTTTGTTGGCACGCCGCAAGCGTGCCGACGGCGCGTCAAAGTCCTATCGGGTGGAGGCGGCACATGCGGATGTCGAGCCACACACGCCCGAACTCACGCTGCATTTCCGTTTCATGCCCGACGCTGGCGGCGTGATGCACATCCGCGGGACCGGCTCGATGACGCGTCAGGTGCCGGATGGCTTCGTACAGCGTTCGCTTGTACCGGTCGATGATGTGCAGGCGATGCTGACTCGTTCCCGCAAAGCTTGGAGCGAGCGGCACCCGAAGGCGGGGGCAGGCACCTGATCGCGAGGATTCGCCGACATGAAAAAGGCCCGCCGATGCGCGGGCCTTTTCGTGTCGCTCAGATTGCGTCAGGGTTTGCGGAATTTGTACACGAACTGATCGGTATGCCCGCGGATGGACGGGTCGAAGACCTTGATGTCGTGCGGGTCCTTGGGATTGCGCAGCACGTCGCTGGCGCCGACAAAGACGAAGCCGGCGGCCGTGACCTGGGCCTTCACGGTGGCCGGGTCGATACGGTGCAGCGTATCGGTGTCGGATAGTCCCGATCCCTTCGGTGCCACATGATCGTTGACCAGGAAGATGCCGCCGGGCTTCAGCGCCTTGAGCACCTCGGTCGCCAGCGCTTTCGGCGGCAGGCTACCGAACGAGGCGTTGTTGTAGTCGTGCATGTTCTCGGCGGTGAACACCAGGTCGGCCGGTTTCGGAATCTTCAGGTCGGCGGCTGGCTGTACCAGCGCCGTGACGTTGCTGTAGTGCGGGTCGGCAGCGAGTACTTTCACCTTGTCGGCGGCCTTGGGGAATACTTTGAGAAATTCGACGGGCGTCACGGCGTAGACGTGTCCCTTCGGGCCGACGATCCGGCTCAGGATGCGCGTCCAGTATCCGCTGGCAGGAACCAGTTCGATCACGGTGTCGCCGGGTTTGACGCCGGCGAGCGCCAGGATGGGGCCGGGGCGACGTCTGGCGTCGTTGGCCCGGTCGTGCGCGCGCGCTGGATCGGTCAACGCCTTGGTGATGTAGGCCGGCACGTCGATGCCGGCGGGCTGACCGCGGTCGGCATGGGCGGTTCCGGCGAGGATCAGGCCAAGCGCGAGGCCGGCCACCAGATTACGGGCGAGGGATCGATTCATGGGCATCATGCGCCCAGTATGGACCCGCGCAGCCGGACACGGCCACAGGGCTTTCGACCTACGCGAGCCGTTGTGCGCCGGAGCGACCGATCACGTTGAGGACCTCGTAGCAGGCACCCATGGTGTGGTAGTCGGTCTTGCCGGCCGGACTCTTCTTGTTGTCGTATTTCTGGTTCATGCGGTCCAGGATCCGGTACCAGCCGCCGTGCTGGTGGTCGACCATGTGCTGCCAGGCATAGGTCCAGATCCGCTCATACCAGAGCCAGTAGGCGTCCATGTCGGTGCGGTGTGCGAGCAGCGCGGCGGTGGTCAGCGTCTCGGCCTGGACCCAGAAGTACTTGTCGTCGTCGCAGATGTTGCCGTCCGGATCGAAGCCATAGCACAGCCCGCCGTACTGCTTGTCCCAGGCCAGGGCGACGGCGGTGTCGAACAGTCGGCGCGCGGTGGGAAGCAGCCAGTCGAGTTCGGGACAGGACGGTTGAGGCGAGGCTTCGCGGTCGGCCACCGGGTCCAGCACCGGGCTGCGCGCTGCGCCGAAGGCGATCGGTGGCGGGCTGGCGCGCGATACCCGGGTTTCGTTCCAGCCGGGGACGGTGACCGGCTGGCCGCGCTCGGAAGCCGGGCGGCGGCAGTGACGGTCCAGGATCAGCAGGAGCTTGGCCCACTCGGTCTGGTGACCGGGCTGGAATCCCCACGGACGAAACAGGTGCTTCGGGTTGTCGCGGTTGTAATCCCAGTCGACGTTCCAGTTTTCGTCGTAGTGTTCCCAGATCAGGCCGTTGGTCTGGTCGGCCTGTCGCCGTGTCATGTTGTCGGCCAGAAGCAGTGCGCGATCGAGATAGGCGTCGTTGCCGGTGGCTTCATAGGCGCACAGCAGCGCCTCGCATATGTGCATGTTCGCGTTCTGGCCGCGGTAGGCGGAGAAATGCCAGTCGGCGTCGGCCTCGTCGCGATAGAGGCCGGCATCGGCGTCCCAGAATCGTTCTTCCAGCAGTTGCCAGGTTTCGTCCATCCATTCGGCGGCCTGTTCGGATCCGGCCTTGTGCGCCGTGGCATAGGCCAGCATCACGAAGGCGACGCCGTAGCAGTGGTTGGTGCGGTCCTCGGCAAGACCGTCGTACAGCGTCCATACGTAGCCGCCGGTCGTGCTGTCGCGGTGCATCTCGCGCAGGTAGTTCAAGCCGTGACGCGCGGCCTCGGCATAGCGCGTGCTGCCGAAATGGCGCGCGGCCATGGCGAAGTTGAAGACGAAGCGCGTGCTGCTGACCAGGTGCCGATGGCGGGTGTCGTAGATGGAGCCGTCGTCGTGGAAATACTGGAAGTAGCCGCCCACGGGATCGATGCATCGCGGATAGTAGAAATCCATGATGTCGGCGATGTGTTGGCGCAGGAATTCGCGTGAGCGAAAATCCGGCACAGGCGTCGCGGGCAACTTGGGCGTCATGGCCTCTCGTCCATGTAGGTCTCGACTTCCTTTGCCGTGGGCATCGCTGCGAAAGACCCTCGACGAGTGACGGTGATGGCGCCACACGCGGCGGCGAAGCGAAGTGTCGCATGAAGACGCGGAAGTTCCATGATGAATGCGTCGAAATTCCGCGCGTCGATGTCCTGTTCGACCAGTCGATGCAGCAAGCCGGCGACGAACGCATCGCCGGCAGCGGTGCTGTCGATCACGGCGCTGTCGTAGACCGGCATTTCGCCGTCCGCATCACGCACGAACCAGCGCAACGGCGCACTGCCTCCGGTCACCACCAGCAGGCGCGTGCGTCCGCGCCACAGGCGTTCGAGGAAGGCGTCCTCGCCATCGACGGCGAGATAGTCGAGTTCATCGTCGCTGAGCTTGACCAGGTCGGCGAGCTCCAGGCCGCTCCACATGACCGAGCGCGGGTCGTCATGGTGGCTCCAGCGTGCGGGGCGCAGGTTCAGGTCGAAGCTGACCAGCGCGTCGGCCGCCTGCGCGCGACGCATGCCTTCGCGGGTGGCTTCGGCCAGTTCCGGTTCGCTCATGCTCAGCGAGCATGCATGCAGCAGGGCGATGCCGTCGAAGGCATCGTCGCGGAAATGTTCGCTGCGGAACAGCATGTCGGCCGAGGGCGGGCGATAGAACGAGAAGCTGCGCTCGCCGTCGGCATCGAGTTGCACGAAGGCCAGTGCTGTCGGTGCATCGGCGGTGCGCACGACATGATGCGTGTCGACGCCGGCTCGTTGCAGGCGATCGATGAGGAAGTCGCCGAAGCGGTCCTGGCCGAGCATGCCGACGAAGTGTGCTTCACCGCCCAATCGCGCCACGCCGACGGCGACATTGGCCTGACCGCCACCGGCGAACGGCACGAAGGCGCGTGCGAATCCATGATCGTCCGTGCCTTCCGGGTGGAAGTCGATCAACGCTTCGCCAAAGCAGAGTATCGGGCGCATGGTCATCCCAGTCCTTGATTCATGGGGCCGGTGGCGTGGTCTCGGGCATCGTGCGGATCTTCGACCCACTGAGGCCGTAGAACAGGATGTAGACGTAGCATAGCAACGGCAGCACGAAGGAGTGCTGCAAGCCGATGCGGTCGGCCAGGAAACCCTGTGCCAACGGCACCAGCGCACCGCCCACGATGGCCATGATGAGCAGGCTCGACGCCTTGTCAGTCAACGGGCCCAGACGCTCGATACCGAGTGCGAAGATGGTCGGGAACATGATCGAGTTGAACAGGCCGATGGCGATGACGCTCACCATCGCCGTGTTGCCATGCGTGGTCATGGTGGTGATGAGCAGGCCGCCGGCGACGACCGAGAACACCGCCAGCAGCTTGCGCGGATCGAGCATGGCCAGCAGTCCCGAACCGAGCAGGCGTCCGACCATCGCGCCGCCCCAGTAGTACGCCACGTAGTGCGAAGCGGTCTGTTCGCTGATGTGGCCGATGTTGGGCAGCGAGATGTAGTTGATCATCAGGCTGCCGATGGAGACCTCGGCACCGACATAGAAGAAGATCGCCAGCACGCCAAAGGCGACATGCGGGATGCGCAGCGCGTCCATCAGGCTGTAGTTCTTCGCTTCGTCGGGGTGGGTCTTCTCGGCCAGTTTCGGCAGATGGAACAGCCAGACGAATCCGGCTAGCAGGAACAGCGCTGCTGCCAGCCCGACGTAGGGCATCTGCACCGACTGCGCCTGCTCGGTCCGGTACAGCAACTGGTCGGTGGCGGACATGGTCGCCACCTCGCTGGCCTTCTTCACGACATGCGAAAGAATCAGATAGCCGCCGAAGATCGGCGCCAGCGTGGTGCCCAGCGAGTTCATCGTCTGTGCGAGTGTCAGGCGGCTGGATCCGGTACGCGCAGGGCCGAGCAGGGTGACGTACGGGTTGGCCGCCACCTGCAGCACCGTGATGCCGGTCGCCAGCACGAACAGGGCGCCGAGGAACACGGGGTAGTTGTGCCATTGCGCGGCCGGCAGGAAACCGAGTGCGCCCACGCCGGCAATGCTCAGTCCGGCGACAATCCCGAGCTTGAAGCCGATGCGCTCGACCAGCCAGCCACTCGGCAACGACATCAGGAAATAGGCGCCAAAGAAGGTGAACTGCACCAGCATGACCTGCGTGTAGTTGAGCTCGAAGGCGGCTTTCAGATGCGGGATCAGGCTGTCGTTCAGCGCCGTCAGGAAGCCCCACATGAAGAACACCAGCGTGAGCACGGTCAGTGCCGTCGGGTAGTAGGTGTAGCGCTTGTCCCCAGTTTGCTCGGGCGGTGTGCTGGCGGGGGCGGGCGAAAAGGAAGCCATCGGTGGATACCTTGCTGGTCAGTAATGGGGCGGTGGGCAGCTGCTGTCGCGCACGACGAGTTCGGCCGAGGCGTGCATTTCGCAGGGAACAAGTTCGGGGTGGCGCACGCGTTCCAGGATGCGTTCGGCGGCCTGGCGGCCACGAGCGCGTGGATCGGTGGCGACGGTCGTCAGTGCGGGCAGGCTGACGGCGGCTTCGGGAATGTCGTCGAAGCCGGTGACGGAAAAGTCGTGGCCGGGGCGGCAGCCACGGGCGTTGAGTCCCAGCATCAGGCCCAGCGCCACCGCATCGTTGTAGCAGACTGCTGCAGTCGGTGCTGGATCGCGCACGAACAGTGCTCCGGTCTGTGCTGCGGCCTGCAGGCGGGTGGGGGCGCTTTCGACCAGCCATTGCGGTTCGATGGCGATTCCTGCGGCCTGCAGGGCGTCGGCGTGACCTTGGCGGCGCTCGCGGCAGGAACTGGAGTCGGCATGACCGCCGAAGAAGGCGATGCGTCGGTGGCCGAGTTGCAGAAGGTGTTCTGTCGCGCGCCGCGCGCCGCGTCGATTGTCCAGTGCCAGGAAGTCCCAGTGCGCGCTGGAAAGCTGGCGATTGAAGACCAGTACCGGCGTATGCGCGCCGACGATGCCGAGCAGTTCCGTTCCGTCGCTGTGCTCGGCCGGGGAGAGAATGATGCCGGCCGGCGCGTGTTCGTTGAGGGTGGACAGCACCCTGCGCTGCTGTTCGGTCGATTCCCCCGTGCTGCCGAGCAGTGTGACGAAGCCCGCGGCGCCCAGCGTTTCATCGACGCCGGCGGCGAATTCGGCGAAGAACGGATTGGACAGGTCGTTGACCACCAGCGCCACGCTGGAGGAGGTGCGCTGGCGCAGATTGGCCGCCGCGCGGTTGTAGACATAGCCCTGGCGCTTGAGCTCAGCCTCGACCTTCTTGCGTGTGCCAGCGGCCACCAGCGGGCTGTTGCGCAGCACCAGGGAAACCGTCGCACGCGATACGTCGCAGCCGCGCGCGATGTCGGCCAGCGTGACGCGATGCGGGTTCATGCGGCACCGTCACGCATGGCGGTGCCCGTCGATGGAGCGTGCAGCTGTGGCATGGATGGGTCGGCAAAGAATTTAGAACGATTCAATGATCTGGGGCTGGTATCGTTTACAGGTCCGCTGACCATCATGCAATGCAACATGTTGGAGACGCAATGCCATGCTAGTTTGCGTTCCATTTAGAACGATACAAAAGGGGCCGTTTCCATGCACGTCAAGCGCCGGTTGTTCCAGGGTGTTCGAATCTTGCACATCGGTGTCTTGCTGGGCGGGTTGCTGCTGGCGGCACCCGGCATGAGCGCGGTGCCGGGCAGCGCAGCGTGGGAACAGGTCGATCCGATGATTGGCACCGGCGGCGACGGGCACACCTTTCCCGGTGCCACAGTGCCGTTCGGCATGATCCAGCTCAGTCCCGATACGGCCATGCCGGATTTCAAGCATGCCTACAAATGGGCCGCTGGCTATCGCTATGACGATCCGACCATCCGCGGCTTCTCGCATACGCATTTCTCCGGTAGCGGGCATTCGGACCTGGGCGACGTGCTGCTGATGCCGATCGGCGGCAAGGTGAAGCTGGATGCGGGCGAGGCCGATCAGCCGGGCAGTGGCTATCGTTCGCGCTTCAGCCACGACACCGAGACGGCACAGGCCGGCTACTACGCCGTGACACTTCCGGACAACCACGTGCGCGTGGAACTGACTGCCGGCAAGCGCGTGGGCTGGCATCGCTACACCTTCGAAAAGGGCAAACCGGCGCACGTGCTGCTGGATCTGCGTCCGAGCATCTACGACTACCAAGGCAAGGTGTCCTGGGCACGGTTGCGCGTACGCAAGGATGGCACGGTTACCGGCATGCGCGAGACGCGCGGCTGGGCGCCAGGGCGGCAGCTGTTCTTCGCCATCCGCTTCTCGCATCCGATGGCTTCGCACGAACTGATGAACCGCGAGCAGGATGTCGTCTACAAGGGTTTCAAGGGTCCGGGCGAGTCGCCGGCCGACACCGCCGCCGTGGACGGCCGTGCGCTCGAGGGTGTGTTCGACTTCGGCAGGCTGGACCAGCCGCTGGTCGTGAAAGTGGCGATTTCCACCGTCAGTGAAGCCAATGCCATCGCCAACCTCGACCAGGACGGCAAGGGCTGGAACTTCGACGCCCGCCGCGCCGAGGCGCGCACGGAATGGGAGCAGGCACTATCGGCCATCGATGTCGACGCGCCGGCCGCCACCCGCACGAACTTCTACACCGCGATGTACCACGCGATGATCGCGCCGAATCTGGCGATGGACGTCAACGGCCAGTATCGCGGTCCCGACCACGGCATCCATCAGGCCGGAGAATTCACTTTCTACTCGACCTGGTCGCTGTGGGACGTGTACCGCGCGCAGCAGCCGCTGATGACACTGATCCAGCCGAATCGGCGCGTCGCGAGTTTCGTGCAGTCGCTGGTCGCGGCACAGCAGTCGAGTCCGTTCGGCATCCTGCCGGTGTGGGCGTATCAGGGGCTGGAGACGTGGTGCATGATCGGCTACCACGCGGTGCCGGTGATCGCCGACGCCTACATGAAGGGCATCCGCGGCTTTGATGCGAAGGACGCGCTCAAGGCCATGGTTGCCAGCGCCACCTACAAGCCGTACGGCGGTCTGGGCTGGTACATGAAGCTCGGCTACGTGCCCATCGACAAGGTGCCGGAGGCGGCCTCCAAGACCGTCGAGTACGCCTTCGACGACTGGACCATCTCGCGCATGGCCGGGGCCATGGGCGACAAGGCGCTGGCCAAGCGTTTCGCCAAGCGAGCCGGCTACTGGCGCAACTCATTTGACTCGAAGACCGGCTTCCTGCGCGCCCGCAAGAGCGACGGCACGTTCCGCATGCCGTTCGACCCGGCGGCCGCGGGCTATGGTAGCGACTACACCGAAGGCAACGCCTGGCAGTACTCGTGGTACGAGCCGCAGGACATCGGCGGTCTGATCGCCATGCTGGGCGGGGACGACAAGCTGATCGCCAAGCTCGACCACGTGTTCGAGGCCAAGGTTGATCCCAAGGAGTTCGCGCACGTCGAGGACATCTCCGGGCTGATCGGCTACTACGCCCATGGCAACGAGCCGAGCCATCACATCGCCTACCTGTACGACTACGCCGGCGCGCCGTGGAAGACGCAGCAGCGCCTGAAGCAGATCATGGACACCCAGTACGCGCCGACCCCGACGGGGCTGGCCGGCAACGACGACCTGGGCCAGATGTCGGCCTGGTACATCTTCACTGCGCTGGGCTTCTATCCGGTGGCGCCGGCCAGCAACCAGTACGTGATCGGTCGGCCGTTCGTCGATTGGGCGGAGCTGCATCTGCCCAACGGCAAGAGCTTCACCATCGTCGCCAAGCATCTCGACGACGCACACCCCTATGTCGGCAAAGTGCTGCTCAACGGCAAGCCGCTCCAGCGCAGCTACATCGAGCACGGGGAGATTCTCGCCGGCGGCACGCTGACCTTCGAGATGCAGGCCGAGCCGAACACGACGTGGGCGACCTCCGACGCCGTGCGTCCGTATTCGATGACGCCGTACCCGAAGGATTGATTGCCGTGCGCATGGCGCGATGCCGTCCTTTCCGGACGGTATCTGTCATCGTGTCCGCATCGCGGCATGCGGCAAAGTCGTCTTGTCCGACACGGCGTTCGCGTAAATCCGACACGGCGCTGCGGCGCGGACGACTACGTCATCCGTCGGCATCGCGGCTACCATGGGCGGCATTCCTGTTCTGTGGAAGCGAAGCATCATGAGCAATACGCCCCTGGCGCGCCTGCGCTGGCGCTGCCGTCGCGGCACCAAGGAGTTGGACGCGCTGTACGGCTGGTGGTTGGAGAACCGCTACCCCGACGCCGATCCCGCCGCCCAGCAGGCCTTCGAGGAACTGCTGGACGTACAGGATCCGGACCTGTGGGACTGGACCATCGGCCGCGGCGAAGCGCCGCGCGCTGACTGGCGGGACATCATCGATGCCATCCGCGCCCAGCATCGGCTTTGAGTTCCATCCGTCCCGTTGGCTGCCTCGTCTGGTGATCATGCTCGGCGGTCTGGCCGTCGCCGGCGTGCTGGACAGTGCGGCGCCGTGGTATGCGCAAGTGCTACTGATCGTGTCGACGGTGTTCTACGTCGTCGCTTGCGCACGGCATGCTGCTCGATGCGTGGTGCGCCGTGTGCAGTGGCGCGCGGACGGTGGCTGGAATCTCTCGCTGTCGAATGACGAGGACGTGGAAGGGCATCTGCTTGGCGCGCGTGTGTTGGCCGGCGCGCTGGTGCTCCGGCTGGGGTGGGCGAAACGCGATAGTGCGGCGCTGCTGATGCTCCCGGACAATCTCGACGCGGACACGCGTCGGCGACTGCGCATGCGTCTGTCGTCCCAATCCGACGACGACTGAAGGTCGACCCTGCTTGCCGCAGATGGCCGCTTTCGGGCACTCTGCCGAATCTTCGCGGTCTGATCCACCCCCGCCGCGCATACATTCTGGAAGCCCATGTTCCGACCGCTTTCCCTGTTCATCGGCCTGCGCTACAGCCGCGCCAAGCGCCGCAATCATTTCATCTCCTTCATCTCCGGCGTCTCCATCATCGGCCTGGCGTTGAGCGTGACGGCGCTGATCACGGTGCTGTCGGTGATGAACGGCTTCGACTATCAGCTGCGCGCGCGCATTCTCGGCGCGGTCTCGCACGCGACCATCTCCGGTGTCGGCGAGAGCATTCAGGACTGGCCGCGCGCATTGAAGATCGCCAAGGCCGATCCACGCGTTCTCGGCGCGGCGCCCTACGTCGAGCAGCAGGCCTTCATTCGCGGCGAGGCTTCCAGCGGTGCCTTGGTGCGCGGCATCGATCCTGCGCTGGAACCGCATGTGTCGGATTTCAACAAGCACATGCGCGACGGCTCGCTGGATTCGCTGAAGCCGGGCAAATGGAACATCGTGCTGGGCGACGAGCTGGCGACGATGCTGGGCGTGACGGTGGGCGACAAGGTCATCGTCTATGCACCGCGTTTCCGCGCCGGCCCGATGGGCGCGATGCCGATGCTGCGCGCATTCCGTGTCAGCGGCATTTTCGCGCTGGGCATGCAGCAGTACGACTCCGGTCTCGCGCTGATGAATATGCAGGATGCCGAGAAGCTGTATGGCATCCATGGCCCGAACGGCATCCGTCTGCGGCTGGACAACCTGTTCCATGCCGGCGCGGTGGCGCGGCATCTGGGCGGTGAGCTGGGTCAGGTCTATCGCGTGCAGACCTGGATGCAGTCCAACGCCAATCTGTTCAAGGCCATCGCCATGGAAAAGAAGGTGATGTTCCTGATCCTGACGCTCATCGTGCTGGTGGCGGTCATCAATCTGGTTTCGATGCTGGTCATGCTGGTCACGGACAAGCAGGCCGACATCGCCATTCTGCGGACGCTCGGCATGCCGCCGCGAACGGTGATGGGCGTGTTCATGGTGCAGGGGTTGTTTGTCGGCATCGTCGGCATTCTCGCCGGCGCGATCTGCGGCGTGACGCTGTCGCTGAACCTGCAGGCCATCGCCGAATGGATCGAGCACGTATTCCACGTGCAGTTCCTGTCGCCGGACGTCTACTACATCAGCGAGCTGCCCAGTCGCCTGCAGTGGACCGACGTGGGCTGGGTCTGCGGCATCGCCTTTGTACTTTCGCTGCTGGCCACGCTGTATCCGGCGCGTCGTGCTTCGCGCACGCAGCCGGCGCAGGCGCTGCGTTATGAGTGATCGGGAGACGACGATGAATACGCACAACGAAGCCGACCGGATCGTGGTCGCCGCCCGGCACGTGTCCAAGACCTTCCAGGAAGGCAAGCTGCGCGCCGAGGTGCTGGAAGATGTGAATTTCGAGGTCGCGCGTGGCGAAACCCTGGCTATCGTCGGCACCTCGGGCGCGGGCAAGAGCACGCTGCTGCACATCGTCGGCGGTCTGGACACGCTGACCGGCGGCGAGGTCGAGATCGACGGCCATCTCATGTCCGGGCTTTCGGATGCGCAGCGCGGCGTGCTGCGCAATCGCTCGCTGGGCTTCATCTACCAGTTCCATCATCTGCTGCCGGAATTTACGGCGCTGGAAAACGTCTGCATGCCGCTGCTGATACGTGGCACCCCTATCGATGAGGCGCGCGAGCGTGCGAAGCATCTGCTGGAGCGGGTTGGTCTGTCCAAGCGCCTCGAACACAAGCCCGGCGAGCTGTCCGGCGGCGAGCGACAACGTTGCGCCGTGGCGCGCGCGTTGGTGACGCGGCCGGCGTGCATTCTCGGCGACGAGCCGACCGGCAATCTGGATGAACACAATGCCGCGCAGGTGTACGACCTGATGCTGGAGCTCAATCGCGAGATCGGTACCAGCTTCGTGCTGGTCACGCACGATCGCAGTCTGGCGGCGCGCATGGATCGGGTGCTGGAACTGTCCGGTGGCCGCATGCAGCCGTTGTCCGACAAGGCAGCCTGATCGGTCCCCACATCATCCGCTGAGCGGCGCAGGATGCGCCGAGCGCGAACGCCCAGGGAGGGGCGATGCATGTCCTACGCGACATACTGAAGCCGTGCGCGAAAGCGCTGTCCGCGATGCCGTTCGCGCTGAGCCTTCTGTTCGGCGTGACGGCGGTGCAGTGCCTGGATGTCTTGCCGTCGCTGGACGCGCTGTTGCCGCTGGCGCTGGTGGCTGCGTTGACGGCTTGGCGTTGTCCGCGTGCACGCAGCCTGTGCTGGATGGTGCTGGCTTTCGTCTACTGCGTCGTGCGCGCCGGGGCCGTCATGCAGCAGCGATTGCCTCGCCGCCTCGAGCGACAGGACTTCGACGTCGTGGGGGTGGTCGAGGGCCTTCCGCAGGTGCGTTCGGACGCCGATCGCTTCGTGCTGCGCGTCGAGCAGGCCCGTTTCGACGGTAAGCCGTTCCCGTTACACGGTCGTTTGCGTCTGGCCTGGTACCGTGCGCCGAAGGCTGCTGCACGGCCCTGTCTCCGGTGGCGCCTGCGGGTGCGGCTGCGTCGTCCCCGCGGATTCATGGATCCGGGAGCCTTCGATGGCGAACGACAGGCTCTGTTGGAACGCATTGCCGCCGTCGGGTACGTGCGCAAGCAGGGGCCGAATCGGTCGGCTGGTCGTCGGGCATTCTGCATCGACGGCGTGCGCGCACGCATGGCCCGGGCCATCAATCATGCCCTGGATGGCGGCAAGGGGGCGCGATTGCTGCGGGCGCTGGGTGTCGGCGACAAGCGAGGCCTGCGCGAGGGAGATTGGCGCATTGCACGTGCCGACGGTGTATCGCACCTGCTGGCGATCTCCGGATTTCACATTGGCGTGGCGGCGCTGCTCGGCGCACTGCTGATCCAGGGCATCTGGCGTTTGTGGCCATCTCTCGGCAAGCGCTGGCCCCGTCCCGCCGCCGCGGCGCTCGCGGCTGTGCTGGTGGCGAGTGTCTACGCCTGTCTGGCTGGTCTGGGACTTCCGACGCTGCGCGCGTTGCTGATGATCGCGGTGCTGGCGGCTGCGCGGGTGAGTCGCCGTTCCGTGCATCCTCTTCAGGCGTTGTCGCTGGCCTTGTCGGCGGTGTTGCTGTTCGATCCGCTTTCGGTGCTGTCCGCAGGCTTCTGGCTTTCCTTCGCCGCCGTCGCATTGCTGCTCGCCGTGCTCGATCGACGACGAGTGAGCGGCTTGCGCGGCTGGTTGCGCGGGACCGGACAGGCGCAGTTGCTGATGACCGTGGCCTTGTTGCCGGTGACGGCATGGTTTTTCGGTCAGGGTGCGCCGTGGGGCCTGCTGGCCAATCTTTTCGCGATTCCCGTGGTCAGCATGGCCGTGGTGCCGCTCACGCTGGCCGGCATGGCGCTGCAGCCGATATCGGCGACGGCGGCGGGTGTCTTGTGGCGGATCGCGGGTTGGATCATGCGAAAGACCTGGGCCGTGCTGGCAGTGATGGCGAAATGGCCGGGTGCGCACTGGTATCTGCCCGCCGTATCCGGTTTTGCTTTGCTTCTGGCCTGCATCGGCGCCTTGTGGCTGTTCGCGCCGCGCGGAATTCCGGGCCGTTGGCTGGGGCTGCTGCTTTGGTTTCCGCTGTTGTGGCCTCGACTGCCGCCGCTTGCACCGGGCGCGTTTCGCGCGACGGTGCTGGATGTGGGGCAGGGGCTGGCGGTGATTGTCCGAACGCGTCATCACTTGCTGGTCTATGACACCGGAGCCCGGTATCCGTCCGGCTTCAATTTCGGCGATGCGGCGGTCCTTCCCGCGATTCGCGCCAGCGGCGCCGGTCCGGCGGATCGCATTGTGATCAGCCATGGCGACAACGATCATGCCGGCGGTGCGCGAGCGGTGGCGAAGGCCTTTCCCGACGCACGTCGATTGAGCGGAGAGCCGAAACGGATGCCTGTGCCGATGCCACCCTGTCATGCGGGGCAGCACTGGTCCTGGGATGGTGTGCGCATGCGGGTACTGAGTCCGCCTGCGCATTTGCGGCCGTTGCTGCACGGTAACGACCTGTCGTGCGTGTTGTTGATTCGCGGGCGCGGTGGACGACTGCTGCTCACCGGTGACATCACCCGCCGCATGGAGCCGGGCGTGGCGCGGCAGGTCGGTTCTGGCCCGCCGCTGATACTGGTGGTGCCGCACCATGGCAGCAACACGTCGTCCTCCGCGGCGTTCATCGATGCGCTGCGGCCCCGCTTGGCCGTGGTCTCGGCAGGCTGGCTGAATCGGTTCGGTCACCCACGCCCGAAAGTGCTGGCGCGGTACCGGCGTGCGGGCGTTCCGGTGCTCGATACGGCCACGGCTGGCGCCGTGTCGATCCGCTTTCCCGTGGCGGCGGCCCCTCGTGTGATCGCCCGCTGGCGGCGGAATCATTCCGCATACTGGCGCGAGTAGGGGCGTGCGAAAGCGACGAACCGGTTCACAGGCGGGGGCGATGTCGCTGTTATGATGCGCGATCAACGACATCATGTCTGGAGATCGACCTCGTGCTCGAGATTGTAATGGCCGGCGGCTGGGGAATGGTGCCCATCCTGGTGTGCTCGGCGATCGCTCTGGCGATCATCCTTGAACGGTTCTGGAGTCTGCGCCGCAGCACGGTCATGCCGTCTGGGCTTGGCGACGAAGTGCGCAAGTGGGCGCAGTCGCGTTCGCTGGACGCGAACCACCTGCGGACGCTGGCCGAGAACTCGCCGTTGGGCGAACTGCTGGCCGCCGCGCTGACGGTGCGCAATCGTTCGCGCGAGGAGATCAAGGAGCGTCTGGAGGATACCGGCCGGCACGTGGCGCACCGCATGGAGCGTTTCCTCAACTCCCTGGGCACGATTGCCCTGATTGCACCGTTGCTGGGTCTGCTTGGCACCGTGATTGGTCTGATCCGCATGTTTCTGGCGGTCATGGTCAGCGGCGTCGGCGACCCGATGAAGATGGCCGGAGGTATCGGCGAGGCGTTGATCTGCACGGCATCGGGCCTGATCGTCGCGATTCCGGCGTACATCCTGCATCGCTATTTCCGTGGCCGCGTGACCGGTTATTGCATGGACATGGAGCGCGAGGCGAGTGCGTTGCTGGATTCGCTCTCGACGCAGCCTCCGCGCCCGGCATCCAATGCTTCGCGTGCCGCCGCGCCGGCTACGGCGCCGCGTCCGGCGCGCGCGACCCGCTGAGGAATCGCCGTGCGTATCAGTAACGACCGCAGACGGGACGAGTTCGAGATCAGTGTGGTACCGCTGATCGATGTGCTGCTGACCCTGTTGATGTTCTTCGTGCTGACCACGACCTTCGTGCGCCATTCGCGCATGCAGGTCACCTTGCCCAAGGCCAGCGCGGACACCTCCTCGGCCGCGCTGCACCCGCTGGTGGTGGTGATCGACCGCCAGGGGCACTTCTTCGTCGGCAGCAATCAGGTGCTGGGCTCCGGCGTGGATGCGCTGAAACGCTCGATTGCCAGCGTTGCCGGATCGGAGCGCGATCAACCGGTGACCTTGCGTGCCGACGCCATGACCCCACATCAGGCGGTCGTCACCGCGATGGATGCGCTGGGCCAACTCGGCTTCACGCGCCTGTCCATTGCCACTACGCCAGACCAGGGGCCCGATTCACCGTGAGCAACAGCGAAAGCACGTCGTTCGAAGTCAGTACCTGGACGACCTACAAGCGATTGCTCGGCTACGCCAGGCCGTACTGGATCATCGCCCTGCTGGCGGTGATCGGCATGGCCCTGGATGCGGCTGGACTGACCGTTTTCGCCAGCAAGATCAAGCCGATGCTGGATGGTCTGTTCATGAAGAAGGACCCGGACACGATTTTCTGGATGCCGATCTGGATCGTCGGCATCTTCCTGGTGCGCGGCATGGGCGCATACATGGAGAACTACGGTACCGCGCTGGTCGGCCGCAACGTGGTCCAGCAGATCCGCATGGACATCTTCAACACGTATCTGCGCATGACTTCGGCGTTCTTCAATCGTGAACCGTCCGGTCATCAGATCGCGCGCATCACCTACACCTCCGAACAGGTTGCGAACGCCACCACTAATGCGGTGAAAGTCGCCGTGACCGACGGTCTGACCGTGATCGGCATGGTCGGCTTGATGCTCTGGACCAGCGCCTATCTGACGCTCGCTCTGTTCGTGCTGGTGCCGTTCGTGGCGCTGCTGGTGACCTACATCAGCCGCCGCTATCGCCGCATCGGCCGGCGCGTGCAGAACGTGATGGGGGGCGTGACGGGCACGGTGGACGAGGTGGTCAGCGGGCAGCGCGAGGTCAAGATCTATGGCGGCCAGCAGCGCGAGCGCAACCGCTTCGAGGAAGTCACCGAAGCCGCGCGACGCCTGAACTTGAAAGTGGCCTCGACCAGCGCGTTGTCCTCGGCGACAGTGCAGACCGTAGCGGCGATGTCGCTGGCGCTGATCGTGTTCATGGCCACGCGTCCGGGCATCATCGACAGCCTGACGCCGGGTTCCTTCACCACGCTCATCATCGCCATGGGCGCGATTCTTCCTTCATTGAAGCGTCTGACGAACGTGCAGTCGGACATTCAGCGTGGCATGGCGGCGGCCGAGGAACTGTTCGCGGTCATGGACACGCCGCCCGAGAGCGATCACGGGCAGCGCACAGTCGAGCGCAGTGTCGGTGAACTGGCGTTCGAGGACGTCCAGATGCAGTACCCGGGCGCCGCCGTGGCGGCGCTGCAGGGTATCCGCCTGGATTGTCCGGCGGGCAAGGTGACGGCGCTAGTCGGTCGTTCCGGTAGCGGCAAGTCCACGCTGGTGAGTCTGCTGCCGCGCTTCTACGAGCCGGGTGCCGGACGCATCACACTCGACGGCCATCCGCTGAACGACTATGCGCTGGCTTCACTGCGGCGCCAGATCGCCTGGGTCGGGCAGAGCGTGGTGCTGTTCGACGATACCGTGGCCAATAACATCGCCTATGGCGAGCTGACCGGCGCCAGCGAGGCGGAGATCATCGCCGCTGCGGAAGCGGCCAATGCGATGGAATTCATCCGCGAGTTGCCGGACGGGCTGAACACGCGGATCGGGCAGGGCGGCAACACGCTGTCCGGCGGTCAGCGGCAGCGCATCGCCATTGCCCGCGCAGTGCTGAAGGACGCGCCGATCCTGATTCTGGACGAGGCTACTTCGGCGCTGGATACCGAGTCCGAGCGCCTGATTCAGCAGGCGCTGACGCGTCTGATGGTCAACCGCACCACGCTGGTGATCGCACACCGGTTGTCTACGGTCGAGCATGCCGACCAGATCGCCGTGCTCGATCAGGGCCGCGTGGTGGAATTGGGTACGCATGCGCAATTGCTGGAACGAGACGGCACGTACGCAGCGCTGCATCGCATGCAGTTCCACGACGACAACGTGGCCGTTACCGGCGCGGACTGATATTTTCCCGTCTTCGGTCGCGCCGTTGCGGGCGGTGGGACGATTCGACGACAAGGACGAGGTGGACGAGGCATGGGACTTTCCGATGCCGTGCAACGCAACTGGTACCGTTCGCGGCCCACTTCGATGGTGCTGCGTGCCTTGTCGCGCCTCTACGGCTGGCTGGCGCAGCGGCGCCGTGAGCGTTTCGAGTGCGATGCTTCGTTGAGCGTCGGCTTGCCGGTCCCGGTCATCGTCATCGGCAACATTTCTGTCGGCGGCACCGGCAAGACGCCCCTCACCATCGCCCTGGTAGAGGCACTTCGTGCACACGGGTGGCATCCTGGTGTGGTCAGCCGAGGCTATGGCGGGCAGCGGCGTGTGCCGGAATTGCTCGGCGATGCCCCCGACCCGTCCGAGGTGGGCGACGAACCGTGTCTGATCCGCGGACGCACCGGCGCGCCCGTAGCCGTCGGCCGCGATCGTCCCGCTGCCGCGCGTCTGCTGGTGGAGGCGGGCGTCGACGTGGTGCTCGCCGATGACGGTCTGCAGCATTATCGGCTGCGCCGCGACATCGAGATCTGCGTCATCGACGGTACGCGTCGGTTCGGAAACGGTTGGCTGTTGCCTGCGGGGCCGCTGCGTGAATCCGAGTCACGTCTCGAGGACGTCGATTTCCGAGTGTGCAACGGCGGCGTTGCGCGTGAGGGCGAGGTGCCGATGCGCCTCATCGGCGACACCGCCTATCCGCTGCTGGGCGAGGAGCGCGCGTTGCCGCTGGAATCGCTGGTCGGCCGGCGCGTGCATGCGGTGGCGGCGATCGGCAATCCGCGACGCTTCTTCGAGAGTCTCCGTGCGCAGCGGATCGAGGTCATCGAGCATCCGTTTCCCGATCACCACGCCTTCACTGCTCGGGATCTGGATTTCGCCGACCACCTGCCGGTGCTGATGACTGGCAAGGACGCGGTCAAGTGCATCTTCTTCGCGCGCAAGCACTGGTACAGCGTGCCGGTACGCGCCGATCTGCCGGAACGCTTCATCCACGATCTGGTCGAGCGTCTGCGCCGCGTGCAGCCACACTCGAAGCGGACACCGGGCGCATGAGCGCACGCACGGAGCATCATCGCGGTCTGCGCCTGCGTGCGCAGCTGTATGCAGGCATCCGCGACTTCTTCCGCGAACGCGGCGTGCTGGAGGTCGAGACGCCGGTACTCTCCGCTGCCGGCAACACGGATCCCAACATCGAGAGTTTCCGCACGCGCTTCCACGGTCATGTCGACGCAGGCGAAGCAGTGCGCTACCTGCGAACGTCGCCGGAGTTTCCACTCAAGCGTCTGCTGGCCGAGGGGCTGGGCGACTGCTATGAACTTGGTCGCGTGTTCCGCGACGGCGAAGCTGGTGGGCGGCACAACCCCGAGTTCACCATGCTGGAGTGGTACCGGGTCGGCTGGGACGAGCGTCGTCTGGCCGAGGAGGTCGTGGCGCTGGTGCGGGTTGCAATGGCGTCCGTTGATCGCATTGCCGAACCGCGGATCACCACCTATGTCGAGCTGTTCCGTGAGCAACTGGGGCTGGACCCGCATGTCGCGGAGATCGAATCGCTGCGCGCACCGTTGCGTAATTTCGGTATCGATCCGGAGGGACTCGGTCGCGACGACTGGCTCGATCTACTGATGACACACCTCCTGCAACCGGCGTTTCCTACAGATCGCATCACGGTGGTGCACGATTATCCCGCCAGCCAGTGCGCCCTGGCGCGGGTGCGGCAAGGCTCGCCCGCCGTGGCCGAACGCTTCGAGGTCTACCTGGGGCCGTACGAGCTGGCCAACGGCTATCACGAACTCAATGACGCGGACGAGCAACGCATGCGGCACGAACGCGACAATGCGGTGCGTCGCGAACGAGGTCTGGCGGAGGTTCCGCTGGATGAGCCGTTGCTGGATGCGCTCGGAAACATGCCCGATTGTGCCGGTGTCGCACTCGGCGTCGATCGACTGCTGATGTGCATGCTCGGCACCGATGCCATCGCCGACGTGCTGGCTTTCCCGTTCCGGAAGGCTTGATCGTCGCGGCGCTTTCTCAGCTTCGCTTGCCGCCGATGTTGTCCGGATCCTCGTCGCGGTAGGGAAGGCGGATGTGCCCGTAGCGCACCACCAGCACCGCCAGGCTCAGCAGCAGCACCGTGCCGCCTTCGGCCAGCGTGGTCCAGGCGTTCATGTCCGGGGTTTCCAGCGTCAGGTGACGAGCCATGGCGACAATGGCGATGTACAGCGGCATGCGCACCGGCAGGCGTCCCGCACGCCAGTAGATGCCGTTCATGGCCAGCAGTTCCAGGTAGATGAACAGCATCAGCAGGTCGGCGACGGTGACGCGGCCCTGACGGTACATGAGCAGGACTTCCTGTCCGGCCGCGGTCAGGGTGGCGATCAGCACCACCAGCAGGCCGGCGTATTCGAGTAGCCGGATCAGCCGGAAGCCGCGTTCGCGCAGGGTGTGCTCGATGCCGTTGGGCATGACCTTCTCCGCTGAGATGCCGTATCCGCAGCGTAGGTCGCCGAAATGCGACGTGCGCCGTCTTGCGACGTTATGCCACAGAATCGCGGCGCGCCGTACCCCGGCGCGCCGCGATGGGTCTTACGGTGAGAAGCGCAACGCGACCGCGCGGCGTTCCAGAATGCCCATGTGGGCCTGGTCGACCAGTTTCAGGTCATGCAACTCGTACGGCGGACGCAGTGCGCTGCCGGCCAGGGCACCGGCATCGAAGCGCAGGTCGATCGACCCTTTGCCGGCCTGCAGCCAGTTCGCGGACTGGGCGTAGGCCATCGGCTTCAGGCTGCCATCGGCGGCGTGACCGTAGAGCACGCCGGACACGGCGTAGCGGCTGGCCTGAACGGCTTCGACCCCGATCTGCAGATCGATCCCCTTCTTGCCACGAGCCTGCACTTGCACACTGCCGTCGAGGCGCGCATTGGTGACACTGACCGCGAAAGCGGTGGTGGCGTCGCGCAGCACGGTGTGGCCGCTGGCATCAGTGGCGCTAGTGAACGTATGCAGTTCCCACAGACCGCGACGGGTGGCGTGATCGGCGTCCGGCGTGACGTCGACGGAATAGCTGCCGTCGGCATTGCGCTGATAGCGCAGGTCGCGCGTGTGCCCGTCCGGAGCGACGAGGAAGCCGCCCACCGAATCCATGGCCTGATTGGCGCCGGCATCGCGCAGGTGCACGTTCAGACGCACGGACTGACCCGAGGCGATGGTGTCGCGGGTGGTCTGCGCGTGCAGCACCAGCGGACTCTTCGGCTCGAACACGTGGACCACGTAGCGACCTTTGGCGTCGGCGGCCTTCAGCGTGACCGGGCCGGTGCCCAGGTCCGGACGCAGCTTCATCACCATGCTGCCGTCGCTGACCATCATGCCGGCCTGGCGCAGCTGGGCGGTGTCGGCGCTGTTGCTCATGGCCTCGGCGCCGGTGAGCGTGCGCCCGCCGTGCGTGACCTGCATGCGCTGCGGGTCCAGGCGACCGAAGTCGCCACCCACCGGGCTCAGACGGATCAGCGCGCCGGGCGTGGTCGTGCGCAGTTCCAGGCCGCGGTGCAGTTCGTCTGCGGAGACGTCCTGCCAGTACTCGCGGCTGCTGCGGTCGAAGGGCTTGGGTGCGGCTTCGAGCTTGCGCGAGGCATCGAGTTTCCAGCTCACGTGGACCGGTCGGTGATCGACGGTCGGTTTTGCCGGCGCGGCGGTGGTGGACAGCGATTTCACCGGTGCAGTCGGCACCGCGCGAAGCGTCTGCGGTACCAAGTCGCCCTTTTGCGCAGCCAGCAGCGAGTGGTCGGATGCGTTCGCGGCGCCGGCCACCATCATGGTCAGGGCCGCGGCGATCGGAAGAATACGGATCTTGTTCATGGCGGCCTCCTTACAGGTCGTTGCGCAGCACGGTGTCGATGCCGAAGCAGGCGCGACGGCTCTGGTTGTGCGAGAGCGTCTTGCCCAGCACGTTCTTGTCCTTGAACCACAGGGTGCCGGCCGCGGACTGACTGGTGCAGTTCAGGAAACCGTCCGAGCAGCTGTCGAGCCAGTTCTGGGTGAGTTCCAGTCCGACGTTCAGGGTGTAGCCGCCGCAGTAGGAATCGGAATTGAACGGCGAGGACGTCACGTCCGTGCCGACCACGTCCCAGAAGCCCTTGGGCAGAGCGGGGCGGCCCGATGTGCCGAGCAGATAGTTCTGGTTGTAGTAGGCCATCCAGCTCACCTGCTGCTGGCGCACAGCGTCGCTCTTGTAGCCCAGCAGCCAGCCCAGCGATTCCTCGAACACGTTGCCGTTCATCACCGCATCGGCCAGTGGCGTGCCGGCGCTGGACGGCGCCAGGGCGTCGACCCAGCGGATCTTGGAGATGATGTTCGGATAGCGGCTATCCCAGGTCGGGTTGGACAGGATCCAGCGCATCACGTTGCCGCCGTTGGAATGCGTGATGACGACTAGGTCGTCGATGTGGCGGGCGTTGATGAAATTGGTCAGCTGCGTCGCCAGACAGCCGGCAGCGCGGTCGTCCCACATGTACTGCTCGAAGTCGCAGTTCACCACCAGCAGGTTGTTCGGGTCGCTCAATCCCTGACGGATCGACTCGACCATCGAAGATTGCCAGTAGTCGTTGTAGGCGTCGGTCTGGCTTCCGGTGCCGTGGACCAGTGCGACACCGGTCACGGCCGCGAAGGCCGGTACGGTGAAGCAGGCCAGCAGCAGGGCCAGCAAAAAGGCAAGACTTGCACGTCGTTGCATGATGTTCCTCCCTCCATGTCACGCGACCTTGCGTCGCGTGTGCCCATGCACCCGCTTGCGGGGCATCGCATCCATCCACGTCGAGTGATGAGCGGTTATCGGTTCGCGTCCGCGAACCAGCCGTGCCGCACGGCGCAGACCTCCCCCAGAGGTGCGCGATGCAGCGACGGCAGCCTAGACCCGCTTCGGGACCGCCGTCAAACAAACGTTTGTAAATTTGTGAAATCAGACGCTATGTGGCTGATTCATTACGCCCGTTCGGGTTCAGAACTCGAGATCGACCGAGGCGCAGAGGTAGTCGACGAGGGGCGCGATCCGCTTGAACGTCTGGACGATCTCGGGAAGCAACCGGGGTGAGCAGACCACGGTGTCGTCCAGCGGTGCGCCGCTGGCGAAGCTCTTGAGTTTCAGATCCTCGATCAATTCGTGCTCGGGATCGAAACCGCGCGGCGGGCGTTTCAGTCGCTCGCCGTGGAATTCGAAATGCTTGCGGAAGACGGCGCTGCGTGTGGCGCGCTTCCAGGCGCCGGGGTTGTCGGCGATGAAATTGCGGATGCGCCGTAAGGTCGGCGATTCCGGATGCCAGATACCGCCGCCCGCGAAGCAGTTTCCGGGTTCGATGTGCAGGTAGAACGAGGGCGAATGGACCTCGCGCCGTCGTTCGTGGAAAAAGCGCGCGCCGCTCCAGGTCTTGTACGGCAATTTGTTGTTGGAGAAACGCACGTCGCGATGAATGCGGAACAGCGATCCGCCGACCTTGCGCGGGTCGGCGCGGTAGTGCGGGCTGATGGCCGCGATCGGCTCCTGCAGGTCGGCGATGAGCGCGAGAAACGGCTCGCGCAGGTGTTCCTCGTATTGCGCCTTGTGCGCGTGGAACCATTCGCGGTTGTTGTTGCGTCGGAGCTGGCGCAGGAAACGGAACGTGGCGTCGGAGAAATAGCTGCGGCTCATGCGCGAATGTCCAGATCGAGTTCGGTGGCGAGTTCGCGGCCCCATTGTTCCAGTTGATCGAGCCAGCCGAGCGCGTCGCCGGTGTGCTCGCCACGCAGGCGTTGCAGTTCGTCGAAGTAGCCATGCAGCGACACAGTCGACAGGGCATGACCGCCGGCGATGCGCTGGCGGCGGAAGTCGTCCCAGCGTGCGCGTTCCTCGGCGCTCAGTGTCTGTGGCCAGTTGCGCGCGCGGTAGCGGAACAGTAGTTCGCCGTAGCGTTCGTCGCTGAATCCGAAGTCGCGGGCCATCTCCTCGGGAGGCGTGGCGCGTACGGCGTCCAGGCGAGGGCGGTCCGCGTCGGGAAGGAAACCGGCGTACAGCGCCAGTTCGGGATCGTCCGGTGGGGGCAGGTCGGTGGCGCCCGCGTAGACCTTGCACACTTTGTCGGCGATGCCGCGTGCGGCCAGCAATTCCTTGCGATGGATGTTGCAGCGCTCGGTGTCCAGGCCCACGCGCGCCGTGTCCACGCCTTCGAGCACCGACAGTGGTGCCAGTGCGGGAGAGCGATTGGCGTGGATGGTGCGCAGCGGAATGCGTTCGACGTCCTCGGGCAGGTCCGCGCGTGGCGTGAATACGCGGTCGGCGATGTCCTCGGGGTCGAGCATGATCAGATCGACTGGGTTGCTGTGCAGGTCGTAGACGATGATTTCGTTGCTGCGCGTCGGGTGACGGGCTAGCGGCACGATCATCGTCATGCAGCCGTTGGCGGCCGGGTAGCGCGACGACACGTGGAGCAGCGCGGGCTTGCGCACCAGATCGAGCAGCTCGAAGGCGCGCTGCTTGCGACGGAGGTCGAAGTACCACTTCCACAGACGCGGCTGGCGGGTGCGTATCAGGCGGGCGAAGGCGATCAGTGCCTCGACGTCCGACAACGCATCGTGCGCGCGGCGCTGTTCCAGGCCATTGGCGGCGGCCAGATGTTCCAGCTTGAAACTGGGTGCGCCGTCGTCGCGTCGGGGCCACTCGATGCCGTCCGGACGCAGTGCGTGGCACATGCGCGCCAGATCGATCAGGTCCCAGCGCGAGTTGCCGTTCCGCCATTCGCGCGCATACGGATCGTAGAAATTGCGGTACAGCATCTGCCGCGTGAATTCGTCGTCGAAGCGCAGCGAGTTGTAGCCCACGCCGCAAGTGCCCGGCGCGGCCAGCTCCTCGTGCACGCGCGCGGCGAATTCGGCTTCGCTCAGCCCCTCGCGCTGCGCCTGCTGCGGTGTGATGCCGGTGACCAGGCAGGCCTGTGGCTGCGGGAGTGCATCGCGCGGAGGCTGGCAGAACAGCGAGACGGGCTCGCCGATCGGCTCCAGGTCCAGGTTGGTGCGGATGCCGGCGAACTGCACCGCACGGTCGCGGCGGCTGTCCGTGCCGAAGGTCTCGTAGTCGTGCCAGAAGAAACTCGCCTCGCTCATGCCCGGCATCTTCGCATGTCTTCCGCGTGTCTGAACACGGCTGCATGCCGCGCCCCTGCTACACTCGCTGCCAGTCCCAAGGAGGCCGGCGATGCCGCAACATGACGACAACCTGATCTGGATCGACCTGGAGATGACCGGGCTGGACACGGACCGTGATTCGATCCTGGAAATCGCCACCATCGTCACCGATCGCGAACTCAACGTACTGGCCGAAGGGCCGGTGTTCGCGATCCTGCATGCCGAGTCGCGCCTGCAGGCCATGGACGACTGGAACCGTAATCAGCACGGCAGCTCCGGTCTGTGGGATCGGGTGCTCGCATCCGGCGTCGATCACGCTCAGGCCGAGGCCGAGACGTTGGCGTTCTTGAAGGAGTGGGTGCCGGAGCGCAAGTCGCCGATGTGCGGCAACTCGATCTGCCAGGATCGCCGTTTCCTGCATCGGCAGATGCCGGCGCTCGAACGCTATTTCCACTACCGCAATCTCGACGTGTCCACGTTGAAGGAACTGGCGCGGCGCTGGGCGCCGGCCATCGCGCGCGGCATCGGCAAGACCAGCGCGCACACTGCGCTAAGCGACATCCGTGACTCGATCGACGAGTTGCGCTACTACCGTCGTTTCATGGGCGCGCTGTCCGGACAGCCGGAGCCGGCGGCGTGAGCACGCTGTTCGGAGACGACGGCGTGCGCCGCCTCGATTGCGGCGGGCGCACCTTGCGCCTGGATCGGCCGCGGGTGGTGGGTATCGTCAATGTCACCCCGGATTCGTTCTCCGATGGCGGCGATCATGCCGATACCGGTGCGGCCGTGGCGCATGGCCTGACGCTGCTGGCCGAGGGCGCAGACATGCTCGACATCGGCGGCGAGTCGACTCGTCCGGGAGCGGCGGACGTGGATACGGACGAAGAGATGCGTCGCGTGATTCCCGTGCTGCGCGGCCTGGCCGAACAGTGCGATGCGCCGTTGTCCGTGGATACCTCCAAGCCCGCCGTGATGCGCGCGGCCGTCGAGGCCGGCGCGGGTCTCATCAACGACGTGCGCGCACTGCGCGAGGACGACGCGCTGCGGACCGCGGCGGAACTGGATGTGCCCGTGTGCCTGATGCACATGCAGGGTGCGCCGCGTAGCATGCAGGCCGCGCCGGAATACGACGACGTGGTCGGCGAAGTGCATCGCTTTCTGGCCGAGCGCGTGTTCGCCTGCGAGATGGCCGGTCTCGACAAGCGCAAGCTGCTGGTCGATCCGGGCTTCGGTTTCGGCAAGACGCTGGAGCACAACCTGGCGCTGCTGCGCGCGACTGGACGGTTCGCCGACCTGGCGGGTGGCGTGTACGTGGGGCTTTCCCGCAAGACCATGATCGGCGCCATCACCGGCCGTGAAGTGCCGACCGAACGCGTGTCCGGTTCGGTCGCAGCGGCCCTGATCGCCGTGCAGCGTGGCGCCATGCTGGTGCGCACCCACGACGTGGCGGCGACCGTCGATGCGTTGGCCGTGTGGCGCGCCGTGCATGCCGGCGATCCGCCGCCCGTCGCGCCGCTCGAGCGCGCGCCACGCTGGCCCGACGACGACTGAGGCGCGCGACGCGCCCGGAACGGACTGCAAAGAGCCCGACATCATGAGTGAACGCAAATATTTCGGCACCGACGGTATCCGCGGACGGGTGGGCGAGTGGCCCATCACGGCCGAGTTCATGCTGCGTCTGGGGCGCGCCGCGGGCGTCGCGCTGGGCGGCGCCAAGGAACGTCCCACGGTGCTGATCGGCAAGGACACCCGTATCTCGGGCTACATGTTCGAGTCGGCGCTGGAGGCCGGACTGGTAGCTTCGGGCGCAGACGTGCGGCTCCTGGGGCCGATGCCGACGCCGGCGGTGGCGTTCCTGACGCGCAGCCTGCGTGCGGATGCCGGCATCGTCATCAGCGCGTCGCACAACCCGCACCAGGACAATGGCATCAAGTTCTTCTCCGCCGCGGGCGAGAAACTCGAGGATGCGGTCGAGGCGGCGATCGAGCGCGAGGTCGATGCCGATTTCGTCACCGTGCCTTCGGAGCGATTGGGCAAGGCGCGTCGTATCAACGACGCCGAGGCCCGCTATGTCGAATTCTGCAAGAGCACCATGTCGCGCGATTTTAGTCTGCACGGCCTGCGCATCGTGCTGGACTGCGCCCACGGCGCCACCTACCAGGTCGCACCGAAGGTCTTCACCGAGCTGGGCGCCGACGTGCATCTGACCGGCGCTCAGCCGGACGGTTTCAACATCAATGCGGGCGTGGGTTCAACACATCCCGACGCCCTGCGCAAGACCGTGCTGGAGCAGGGCGCGGATCTGGGCATTGCGTTCGACGGCGACGGCGACCGCGTGCAGATGATCGATCACGACGGCGTGCTGGTCGATGGCGACGACATGCTCTACGTCATGGCGCGCGCCTGGCAGCGCAGCGGCCGCCTGCGCGGTCCCGTGGTCGGCACCCTGATGAGCAACTACGGTTTCGAGCAGGCGCTGGGAACGCTGGGCGTCGCCTTCGTGCGCGCCCATGTCGGCGATCGCTATGTGCTGCAGCAGCTGAAGGCGAACGGTGGCGTGCTGGGCGGCGAGACGTCCGGACACATTCTCTGTCTGGACCGGGCGAGCACCGGCGACGGCATCGTCGCCGCGCTGTGCGTGCTCGAAGCGCTGCGTGCCGAGGGCAAGGATCTGGTGGCAGCGCGCGCCGGTCTGCACAAGTTGCCGCAGGTCATGCTGAACGTGCCGGTGGCGCACGGCGCGCGCGAAGTGCTGGAGACGAAGGTCGTGCAGGAGGCCGTGGCGGCCGCGAAGAAGCGTCTGGACGGACGCGGACGCGTATTCCTGCGCCCATCGGGCACCGAGCCGCTGGTGCGCGTCACGGTCGAGGCCGCTGACGCCGACGAGGTGCAGGGCATGGCGCAGGAGTTGGCGGACATCGTAAAATCGGCTCACTCACGCTCGTGAGCCTGCCGGACGCCAGACGCGTCCAACCAGGTCGCCAAGGATTGGCCCGACGTGCACCGCTCCTGCGGTAGCGGATTCCCAAGATGACCGCACGCCAACCTGGACATATGGAACGATGAAAAACGTACCCACGCTCGACATCCGCCGTTTCGACACCGACCGCGATGCTTTCGTCGCCGAACTGGGCGCGGCCTACCGTGAATTCGGTTTCTGCTGCATCAGCGGCCACGGCGTCACCCACGAGCTGATCGAGAACGCCTACGGCGTCTTCCAGCGCTTCTTCGCGCTGCCCGAGGACGTGAAGATGAAGTACCACGTGCCCGGCACCGGCGGCGCACGCGGTTACACCCCGTTCAAGGTCGAGACGGCCAAGGATAGTCAGTTTCCGGACCTCAAGGAATTCTGGCACATCGGCCGCGAGATCGATCCCGGCTCGAAGTTCGCCGACACCATGGCGCCGAACCTGTGGCCGTCCGAAGTGCCCGACTTCAAGCAGTACGGCTATGCGCTGTATGAGGCGCTGGACCAACTCGGCGCGCGTGTGCTGCGTGCGTTGGCGCTGCACATCGATCTGCCGGAGAACTATTTCGAGGACAAGATCGATCAGGGCAACTCGATCCTGCGCCCGATTCACTATCCGCCGATCGAAGGTGATGTGCCTAATGTGCGTGCCGGCGCACACGAGGACATCAACTTCATCACGCTGCTGGTCGGTGCCAGCGCAGCGGGTCTGGAGGTGTTCACGCGCGAGGGTGAATGGCTGCCGATCACGACGACCGGCGACGCCATCGTGGTCAACATCGGCGACATGCTGCAGCGCCTGACCAATCACGTGTACCCGTCCACCACGCACCGCGTGGTCAACCCGCCGGGCGCGGATGCCAGCAAGCCGCGGTACTCGGTGCCGTTCTTCCTGCATCCGAATCCGGATGTGGTGCTGGATCCGCTGCCGCAGTGTGTGAGCGAGGACAATCCGAGCCGCTACGACACCTCGATCACTTCGCACGAGTATCTGCAGCAGCGCCTGCGTGAAATTCGTCTGATTTGAGCGCGACGAAGTCTGCTGATGGCACGAACGCCGATCCGTTCTGCGGGTCGGCGTTCTTCTTTGCGACGGAGTGCCGCCGCGTCAGGCCATCCAGAAGAACACCGCCGTCATGCGCTTGTCCTCCAGCGTCAGACCGCAGTAGGCGGTGGCGCTGTGGATCAGGTTGGCGCGATAGACGAGCAGGCGGTTGAAGCGGTTGTCGACGCGCACGTCCTCGGCAAAGGAATTCGGCGGGACGTGACGCGTGCCCAATGCATCGACCAGGTTGCGGTGTGGTTTGTTGACGGTATTGCCGCCGGCCTGGCCGTTGCCCAGCCGCTGCCGATAGAAGGCGGTGCCGCAGCGCGTCGGCGCATCGGGTGTCAGGTAGAGCACCGCGGCATATCGACACAGATGCAGTGAATCGGTGTGCGGTTTGACGCCGCCCTCGATGGCGCCGACGACCTGCACGCAGTTGTGATTCAGGCGCGAGCCGTCATCCGTCTGCTCGACCCAAAGCCGCTGGGCGCCGGTCCGCTGCATGACATGGGTCTCTACATGCGCGAGTTCGTCGTCATCGAGGGCGGGCAGGGCGCGCATGCCCGGCCAGACTTCGGCGGTGTGCGGGTGGCCGTAGCTCCAGTCTTGGCGCGCCAGTTGACGCTCGCGCACTGCCATGGGATCAGGCAGTGCGTCATCCACGATCCAGTAGTCGCGGCCCTCGGCGGGCTTGCGGTACGGAAGATTGCGCATCGGGCGGGCGGCGACAGGCATCGGGCACGGCTCCGTGAAAGATGATGGTCGAGCATAGCGCAGGCATCCGTTGCGCCGGGCGCGCGGGAATCTATTCGCTTTCCAGGACCCGGTAGCGGTTGGAGTGTCGGGACGAGAGGCGTAGTGCCAGCCTGTCCGGGAGCAATTTCGCGAAGGCCTTGATCGCGCGGTTCACGCGGCCGTTGACGTAGACCACATCGCCGCGCTCGACGGCGTCGAGTCCCTGCGCGGCGACCTGGTCGGCCTGCATCCACATCCACTTCGGCATCTTCGAGACCAGTTCGCGCGCGCCGGTGACGTCGTGGAACTCGCTGTAGGTGAAGCCCGGGCACAGCGCGCAGACATGGACGCCGCGCGCGCGGTTCTCCAGCGCCAGCGATTCGGAGAAGCGAATCATGTAGGCCTTGGAGGCGGCATAGAGCGTGTGCCCCGTGGAACCGGGCAGGTGGCCAGCCAGCGAGGCGACGTTGATGATGCGCCCGTGACGGCGTTCGATCATGCCGGGTAGCAGGCGATGCGCGAGTTCGGTCGGAGCGTGGACCAGCACCTGCAGGAAGTCGCTGTGCCGGACCCAGGGCTGGCTGTCGAAACTGCCCGGTACGCCGTAGCCGGCGTTATTGATCAGCACGTCGATGCCCAGATTGCGCTGTTCCAGTGCGTCGACGATGCGGCGCGGTGCCATCGGGTCGGCCAGGTCGTCGACCATGACCTGCACTTCGACGCCATGCCGGGCGCACAGTTCTTCGGCCAGTTCCTGCAGGCGTGCGGCACGGCGCGCAGTCAGGACGAGATGGTGCCCGCGCGCGGCGAGTTCGCGGGCAAAGGCAGCGCCGATGCCGGCCGAAGCGCCGGTGATCAGGGCGACGGGTCGCGGGTGTGCGGTCATGCGAGACCTTCCCTTGCAGGTCAATGTGGTTCTTCATCATAAGCAAAGCCGCACGTCTGTGAGGACGCTGTGGTCGACGTTTTCGTGCGCAGGGCGCACGACCCGCCTTCTGGACGATTCGGGTTCAGGTATTTCCGCATTGCCAGATTTGCGTGGTCGCCGCTATCCTTGCGGGCTTGATCGAGGCGAAGGGGTCGCACTCATGCGCAGGATGCTGGTAGCGGGAAACTGGAAAATGCACGGCACGCGGGCGATGGCGACGGCGTTGACGGCGGATATCGCCGCGCAGCGTCCGAGGGACATCGACGTGGCGGTGTTTCCGCCGTATCCCTATCTTGATCTCTGTGCGACGCACGGTGATGCCTTGCCATGTGGCGGGCAGGACGTCAGCGAGCACGCCGAAGGCGCGTACACCGGCGAAGTGTCGGCTGCGATGTTGCGCGACGCAGGTTGCGTCTGGGCGCTGGTCGGGCACTCCGAGCGCCGCCAGTACCACGGCGAGAGCAGCGAGTTGGTGGCACGCAAGTTCGCCGCGGCGCGGAAGGCTGGACTCACTCCGATGCTCTGCATTGGCGAAACGCTGGAGCAACGCGAGCAGGGTCGCACCGAAGAAGTGCTGTCCGAACAGCTGGGTGCCGTGCTCGAGCACAATGGCGTCGAAGCGTTCGAGCAGGCGGTGATTGCCTACGAGCCGGTCTGGGCGATCGGCACGGGGCAGACGGCCACCCCGCAACAGGCACAGGATGCGCATGCGTTTATCCGTAGCCAACTGGCAAAAGGAAGTGCTAAAATCAGCGGTCTGACGCGCCTGCTTTACGGCGGCAGCGTCAAACCCTCGAATGCAGCCGAACTGTTCGCCCAGGCGGACGTGGACGGCGGCTTGATCGGCGGGGCTTCCCTGACAGCAACCGACTTTCTGGCCATCTGCGCGGCAGCGCATCAAGCGCGTGGCGCGGCGGAGACCAACTAGACATGTTCATCATCTTCAGCGTTTTCTACATCCTGATCGCCGCGGCCATGATCGTGCTGATCCTCATGCAGCGCGGCCAGGGCGCCGACGCCGGCGCCGGTTTCGGTGCGGGTGCGTCGGGCACCGTGTTCGGTGCGCGTGGCTCGTCCAGCTTCATGACGCGCGCGACGGGCGTGCTGGCGACGCTTTTCTTTCTCCTCAGCCTCGGTATGGCGATATACTTCAGCCATTCGGGTGCGCCGAAACAGGCCAAGAACCTCGGCGTGATGTCCGCGATGCAGACACCTGCCGCGAGCGCCACGACGAAGGCAGCACCTGCAGCGCCGGTTCAGACAGCTCCGTCATCCAGCGCTGCGATGCCTTCGGGTTCGGATGTGCCGTCGTTGCCGCAGGAAGCGGGCGGCGCCAGCAGCGGCAAGCCGGTCACGCCGGCTCCCGCGAAGAAGTAACGATTTGAGTTTTTTGCCCAGGTGGCGGAATTGGTAGACGCACTACCTTGAGGTGGTAGCGACGAAAGTCGTGGGGGTTCGAGTCCCCCCTTGGGCACCAATTACAATGAAGGCTGTCGTCATCGGGGCGACAGCCGCTGATGCGCAACGAAGCGTGGAGGTTGCCGACCCGTGCTAGCCGAATACTGGCCCGTGCTGTTGTTCCTCGTCGTGGCCGGTGGCCTCGGCATTGTTCTGCTGGCGATCGGCCTTCTCGTAGCGCCCCGCAATCCCGACCCTGAAAAGCTCTCGCCGTACGAATGCGGTTTCGAGGCTTTCGAGGATGCGCGCATGAAGTTCGACGTGCGCTACTACCTGATCGCCATTCTGTTCATCATCTTCGATCTGGAGGTGGCGTTCCTGTTCCCGTGGGCCGTGGTGTTCGACAAGATCGGTGCCATCGCGCTCATCGAGATGGGATTGTTCTTGGCGCTGCTGGTGGTCGGTTTCGCCTACGTCTGGAAGAAAGGAGCGCTGGAATGGGATTGATCTCCTCCATTGACCGGGTGATGCACAACCCGCAGCCGCTGGACCGCGTCGATGACATTCTGCGCCCGGCGGGCGA
The DNA here is from genome assembly GCF_012395255.1 of Oleiagrimonas citrea. GTDB lineage: Bacteria > Pseudomonadota > Gammaproteobacteria > Xanthomonadales > Rhodanobacteraceae > Oleiagrimonas > Oleiagrimonas citrea. The sequence goes on along the minus strand of NZ_JAAZQD010000001.1, from coordinate 199,693 downwards.
CAACCCCATCGTGCAGCGCGGCTGGGCAACCACCAGCGTCGACGCACTAATGAACTGGGCGCGTACGGGTTCGATGTGGCCGATGACCTTCGGTCTGGCTTGCTGTGCCGTCGAGATGATGCATGCCGGCGCCGCGCGTCTGGATCTGGATCGCTACGGCGTGATCTTCCGTCCGAGCCCGCGTCAGTCCGACGTGATGATCGTCGCCGGTACGTTGGTCAACAAGATGGCTCCGGCGCTGCGCAAGGTCTACGACCAGATGCCCGACCCGAAGTGGGTCATCTCCATGGGGTCGTGTGCCAATGGCGGCGGCTACTACCACTATTCCTATTCGGTGGTGCGCGGTTGCGACCGCATCGTGCCGGTGGACATCTACGTGCCGGGCTGTCCGCCCACGGCCGAGGCCCTGATCCACGGCATTCTGCAGTTGCAGAAGAAGATCCGCCGCACCCACACCATCGCGCGCTGAGGTCGGGCCATGAGCGATACGCAAACGAACTCGCTGGCCGAGCGCCTTGTCGCGCGTTTCGGCGAAGTGCTGGGCAAGGTCGAGACGGTGCGTGGCGAGACCACCATCGAAGTGGCTCCGAGCGACCTGATGCAGGTCGCGACCGCGCTGCGCGACGAGCCGGATTTCGACTTCAGCGAACTGATCGATGTCTGCGGCGTCGACTATCTCGGCTACGGGCAGAACGAGTGGGAGACCACCTCGGTGTCCGGTGCCGGTTTCTCGCGCGGCGTGCACGGTGAAGCCACCGGTCGTTTCGACTGGGAAGGCCGGCCGCGCAATGTCGAGATGGAGCGACGCTTCGCCTCGGTCGTGCATCTGCTTTCGATTCGCCACAACCGTCGCCTGCGCGTTCGCACCTTCTGCGAAGACGATGCGTTGCCGCTGGTGCCTTCGCTGGTCGGTCTGTGGCCGGTCGCGAATTGGTTCGAGCGCGAATCCTTCGATCTGTACGGCATCGTCTACGACGGTCATCCGGATCTGCGTCGCATCCTCACCGACTACGGTTTCGTCGGTCGTCCGTTCCGCAAGGACTTCCCGCTGATCGGCAACGTCGAGATGCGCTACGACCCCGACAAGAAGCGCGTGGTCTACGAACCGGTGACGTCCGTCGTGCCGCGCGTGCTGGTGCCGCGCGTGATCCGCGACGACGTCGACCTGCAGCAGGCCAAGGCCGAGGCTGCCGATCACTGGCAGGAGAATTGAGCGATGTCGGCTCAGGAAATCCGCAATTACACGATGAACTTCGGCCCGCAGCATCCGGCCGCCCACGGCGTGCTGCGCCTGGTGCTGGAGATGGACGGTGAGACCGTGGTCAAGGCCGATCCGCACATCGGTCTGCTGCATCGCGCGACCGAGAAACTGGCCGAGTCCAAGCCGTTCAATCAGTCGATCGGCTACATGGATCGTCTCGACTACGTGTCGATGATGTGCAACGAGCACGGCTACGTGCGCGCCATCGAGAATCTGCTGGGCATCGAGGCGCCGATCCGCGCGCAGTATATCCGCACGATGTTCGACGAGATCACCCGCATCCTGAACCACCTGATGTGGATCGGCTCGAACGCGCTCGATCTCGGCGCCATGGCTGTGTTCCTGTACGCCTTCCGCGAGCGCGAAGAGCTGATGGACTGCTACGAGGCGGTCTCCGGCGCGCGCATGCACGCGACGTACTACCGTCCGGGCGGTGTCTATCGCGACCTGCCGGCGAAGATGCCGCAGTACAACGAGTCACGCTGGCACAAGGGTGCGGATCTCAAGCGCCTGAATCAGTGGCGTGAAGGTTCCATGCTGGACTTCCTCGACGCTTTCACCGACGACTTCCCGTCGAAGGTGGACGAGTACGAGAATCTGCTGACCAACAACCGCATCTGGAAGCAGCGCACCGTCGACATCGGCATCATCAGTCCGGAACAGGCGCAGGCCTGGGGCATGACCGGTCCGATGTTGCGCGGTTCCGGCATCGAATGGGATCTGCGCAAGAAGCAGCCGTACGCCGCCTATGCGGACATGGACTTCGACATCCCGGTCGGCGTCCACGGCGACTGCTACGACCGCTATCTGGTGCGTGTCGAGGAGATGCGCCAGTCCAATCGCATCATCAAGCAGTGCGTGAAGTGGCTGCGCGAACATTCGGGTCCGGTCATGCTCAACAACTTCAAGGTCTCGCCGCCGTCGCGCGAAGCCATGAAGCACGACATGGAAGCCCTGATCCATCACTTCAAGCTGTTCACCGAGGGCTACGGCGTGCCGGCTGGCGAAACCTATGCCGCAGTCGAGGCCCCCAAGGGCGAGTTCGGTGTGTACATGATTTCCGACGGCGCCAACAAGCCGTTCCGCGTGAAGGTTCGCGCGCCGAGCTTCGTGCATCTTTCGTCCATGGATGCCATCACCGCCGGCCACATGCTGCCGGACGTGGTCGCCATGATCGGTACCTATGATGTGGTGTTCGGGGAGGTCGACCGATGAGAGCCACCGGTAATTTTGACAAGGTTCGCGACGTCGATCCGCAGGCCGTCCTCAGCGAGGACACGCGCAAGCACATGGATCACTGGGCGGCCAAGTTCCCCGAGGATCGCAAGCGCTCGGCGTTGATCCAGAGTCTGTTCGCCGCGCAGGTACAGAACGGCGGTTACCTGACTGACGAGTTGATTGCCGCGGTGGCCAAGTATCTGGACCTGCCGCCGGTATGGGCCTACGAGGTCGCCACGTTCTACTCGATGTTCGAGCTGGAGCCGGTCGGTCGTCACAACGTGGCGATCTGCACCAACATCTCGTGCTGGCTCAATGGCGCCGAGGACCTCGTGCGTCACTGCGAGAACAAGTACGGGGTGAAGCTGGGCGAGAGTTCGCCGGACGGGCGTATCTACCTCAAGCGCGAGGAAGAGTGCCTGGCGGCCTGCTGTGGCGCGCCGATGATGGTGGTCGATGGCCACTATCACGAGAAGCTGACGCCGGAGAAGGTCGACGAGATTCTCGACAAGCTCGATTGACGCAATTTCGCATTCTGCGGCCCTGAACGGCCGCGACTGGATCCTCGCCGCGGCGGGATCGCAAAGGTAAAGGTCATGGCATACGGTCCCGAACCCAAACAGCACCAGGTCGTCTACACGACGCTGCACCACGACAAGCCGTGGTCCCTGGAAAGCTACCGCGCGAGCGGCGGCTGGAAGGCCTGGGAGAAGATCCTGGCCGAGAAGCCGGATCCGGCTTCCATCATTGACGCGGTCAAGGCCAGCGGCCTGCGCGGTCGCGGCGGCGCAGGCTTCCCGACCGGGCTGAAGTGGTCCTTCATGCCGAAGGGCGACATGCAGAAGTACATCCTGTGCAACTCGGACGAGTCCGAGCCGGGTACCTGCAAGGACCGCGACATCCTCCGCTTCAATCCGCATTCCGTGCTCGAGGGCATGGCCATCGCGTGCTACGCGACGGGTTCGACCGCCGCCTACAACTACATGCGCGGCGAGTTCCACCACGAACCGTTCGAGCATATCGAAGAGGCGCTGAAGGAAGCCTACGAGGCCGGCCTGCTGGGCAAGAACATCCAGGGCACGGGCATCGACGTGGACATTCATAACGCGCTCGGCGCCGGTGCCTACATCTGCGGCGAGGAAACCGCATTGATGGAGTCGCTGGAAGGCAAGAAGGGCCAGCCGCGCTTCAAGCCGCCGTTCCCGGCCAACTTCGGTCTGTACGGCAAGCCGTCCACCATCAACAACACCGAGACCTATGCTTCAGTGCCGGCCATCCTGCGCAATGGCTCGGACTGGTTCCTGGAGCAGGGCAAGCCGAACAACGGCGGTCCGAAGATCTTCTCGGTGTCCGGCCACGTCAATAATCCGGGTAACTTCGAAATCCGTCTCGGCACGTCCTTCAAGGAGCTGCTGGAGATGGCCGGCGGCGTGCGCAACGGCAACAAACTCAAGGCCGTGATTCCCGGCGGTTCGTCGATGAAGGTGCTGCCGGCCGATGTCATCCTTGACTGCACCATGGATTACGACAGCCTGCAGCAGGCGGGTTCCGGTCTCGGTTCCGGCGCGGTCATCGTCATGGACGAGACCACCTGCATGGTCAAGGCCTGCCGCCGCATCTCGCAGTTCTACTTCAAGGAGTCCTGCGGCCAGTGCACGCCATGCCGCGAGGGCACCGGCTGGATGTACCGCGTGCTGTCGCGCATCGTCGAGGGCAAGGGCACCAAGGAAGATCTGCATCGCCTGAAGGCGGTGGCGGGTCAGATCGAGGGCCATACCATCTGTGCCTTCGGCGAAGCCGCCGCGTGGCCGGTGCAGGGCTTCCTGCACCACTTCTGGGACGAGTTCGAATATTTCGTCGAGCACGGCCGTTCGATGACCGAAGACAAGCTGGGAGTCGCCGCATAATGAGTGCGCAGCCCGCCAATAACACTCCGCCGGACATGGTCAACATCGAGATCGATGGCAAGGCCATGCAGGTGCCCAAGGGTTCGATGATCATCCAGGCCGCCGACAAGGCCGGGATCACGATTCCGCGTTTCTGCTATCACCCGAAACTGGCCATCGCCGCCAACTGCCGGCAGTGTCTGGTCGAGGTGGAGATGGGCGGTCGCGCGATTCCCAAGCCGCAGCCGGCCTGCGCCACGCCGGTGGGCGAGGGCATGAAGGTCTCCACGCGTTCGGACAAGGCGTTGCACTGGCAGCGTGACGTGATGGAGTTCCTGCTCATCAATCATCCGCTGGACTGCCCGATCTGCGATCAGGGCGGCGAGTGCGAGCTGCAGGACGTGGCGCTGGGCTACGGCCGTTCCGTCAGCCGTTACACCGAGCGCAAGCGCACGGTCGCCGACGAGAATCTCGGCCCGCTGATCGCCACCGAGATGACCCGCTGCATCCAGTGCACGCGCTGCGTGCGCTTCATGGGTGAGATCGCCGGCACCTACGAACTGGGTGGCATGAACCGCGGCGAGCGTCTGGAAATCGGCACCTACATCGGCAAGTCCATCGACAGCGAGATCGGCGGCAACATCATCGACGTGTGCCCGGTCGGCGCGCTGACCAACAAGCCGTTCCAGTTCCAGGCCCGCGCCTGGGAACTGCTGGCGCGTCCGTCCATCGGCTACCACGATGCGCTGGGCTCGAACCTGTGGCTGCATACGCGCCGCGGCGAAGTGCTGCGCACGGTGCCGCGTGACAACGAATCGATCAACGAATGCTGGCTGTCCGATCGTGATCGCTACAGCCATCAGGGGCTGTACGCCGACGATCGTCTGCACGTGCCGATGGTCAAGCGCGACGGCACCTGGCACGAAGTGCAGTGGGACGTGGCCCTGAAGGCGGCCGTCGACGCGCTGCGCGAAGCGGGACAGGACATCGGTTTCCTGGTCAGCCCCTTCACCAGCAACGAAGAAGGCGATCTGCTGCGCCGTCTGGCCAAGGGCCTGGGCAGCGCGCACATCGATCACCGTCTGCGCACGGTCGATTTCGCCGACGCACCCGTGGCGCGCACGTTCGGCACGCCGGTCGCCGAGATGGACAAGGTCGGCGCGGCGCTGCTGGTCGGCAGCAACCTGCGTCACGAGATGCCGTTGCTCGGCCATCGTCTGCGTCAGGCCGTGCGTCACGGCGCCGCCGTCCACGCGGTCGGCAGCCTCAAGATCGATCAGGGCTATGCGCTGGCCGGCGAGACCACGGTCGCCCCGCAGCATCTGCCTCAGGCGGTACTGGCGATCGCCAAGGTCGCCGCGGCCAAGAGCGAGCTGAAGCCGTCGTCGGCGCTGGCCGAGGTACTGAGCAGCGTCGAGAGCGATGCCGCGGCCGAGGCGGCCTTCGATGCCTTGAGCAAGGCTTCGCAGGCCGTGGTGGTGTTCGGCGAAATGGCCGCCACGCATCCGCAGGCATCCTGGCTGCGCGCGGCCGCGCGCTATGTCGCCGAAGCCGCGCAGGCCGGTTTCAACGAAATCCCGTTGGGCGCGAATGCGGTCGGCCTGGCGCGCGGCGACGTGCTGCCGGGCGAGGGCGGTCTCGATGCTCGCGCCATGCTGGCGCAGCCGCGTGACGCCTACGTGCTGTACGGCGTGGACATGCCGTACGACTTTGCTGACGATGCCACGGCGATGCAGTCGCTGTTGGGTGCGAACACCGTGGTCGCCTTCAGCGCCTACGCCGGTCGCAGCCTGCGCGATGTCGCCGACGTGATCCTGCCGCTGGCGCTGCTGCCGGAAATCGACGCCACGTTGACCAACGTGGACGGCATCGAGCAATCGCAGCCCGCCGGCGCGACCGCGCCGGGTCAGGCTCGGGCCGGATGGAAGATTCTTCGCGCCATCGGCGGCGAACTCGCGATCGAGGGTTTCGGTTTCGACGATTTCGCCGGCCTTCGCGCCGAGATGCATACATCCGAGCCGGCCGTGGTCGATGGTCTGTGCGAACGCGGTGCCGCGGCCTCCGGCCTGACGCGCATCGCCAGCATGCCGATCTACCGCAGTGATGCCGTGTTGCGTCGCGCGAAGGCGCTGAACGACCATCCGCTGACCCGCGGCGCCGCCCTGCGCTTGCATGCCGACGACGCGTCCCGTCTGGGACTTGTCGACGGTGGCCGGGCACGTGTTGGCGAAACGCGCGTGTTGCCGGTGGTCGTGGATGACGCGGTGCCGGTCGGCGCCGCCTGGATCGAGTCCGCCTATGCGGATACCGCTTCGCTGCCGCCGTATGGCGCAGCCCTCACTCTTAGCAAGGCGTAACCCATGGCCGACCTGCTGTTTCACGAGGTGCTTGTTCCGGTCCTGCTGATCTTCGCGATCATGCTGCCGGTGGTTCTGACGGTGGCCATGTTCGTGTACTGGGAACGCAAGGTCATCGGCTGGATGCACGTGCGCATGGGGCCGAACAAGATCGGTCCGCTGGGCCTGTTCCAGGCCTTCGCCGACGTGGTCAAGCTGCTGATCAAGGAAGTCCTTGTCCCGACCAACGCCAACAAGTTCCTGTTCTTCCTGGCGCCGCTGCTGGCGCTGATTCCGGCATTGGCGGCCTGGGCCGTGGTGCCGTTCGATCAGGGCATGGTGCTGGCCAACGTCAACGCCGGCGTGCTGTACCTGCTGGCGATGAGTTCGGTGGGCGTCTACGGCATTATCCTGGCGGGCTGGGCGTCGAACTCGCGCTACGCGCTGCTCGGTGCGATGCGTTCGGCGGCGCAGGTGATCTCTTACGAACTGGCCATGGGCATGGCGCTGGTCTGCGTGCTGGTGCTGGCCGGCAGCCTGAACCTGACCGCCATCGTCGACGCGCAGGCCGGTCCGAAGGGCATCTTCGACTGGTTCTGGCTTCCGCTGCTGCCGGTGTTCGTGATCTACTGGATCTCCGGCGTGGCCGAGACCAACCGCGCGCCGTTCGACGTCGCCGAAGGCGAGTCGGAAATCGTCGCCGGCTTCCACGTCGAGTATTCGGGTTCGGCCTTTGCGATCTTCTTCCTGGCCGAATACGCCAACATGATCCTGATCAGCTTCTTGGCAGCCGTGCTGTTCATGGGCGGCTGGCTGAGTCCGTTCCCGGTCTCGTGGGGCTGGATCGGTCACGGGAGCATCCTGTGGCTGTTCGCCAAGGCCTTCATCTTCTCGTTCTTCTTCCTGTGGTTCCGCGCCACCTTCCCGCGCTATCGCTATGACCAGATCATGCGTCTGGGCTGGAAGGTGTTCATTCCGATCACGATCGTCTGGGTGCTCGTAGCCGGCTGCATGAAGTACTTCGGCTGGGTCACGATCGGAGGTTGATCAGACATGTCCCGAATCACTAGCTACTTCAAGAGCCTGCTGCTCATCGAGATGTTCCAGGGCATGGGCCTGACGCTGCGCTACATGTTCAAGCCCAAGTACACGATGCGCTTCCCGATGGAGCACATCCCGAAGTCGAACCGCTTCCGCGGGCTGCATGCGCTGCGTCGCTACGCCAACGGCGAAGAGCGTTGCATCGCCTGCAAGCTGTGCGAGGCGGTGTGCCCGGCGCTGGCGATCACCATCGATTCCGCGCCGCGCGAAAGCGATGGCCAGCGGCGCACCACGCGCTACGACATCGACCTGTTCAAGTGCATCTACTGCGGCTTCTGCGAAGAGAGTTGCCCGGTGGACTCCATCGTCGAGACCTCGGTACATGAGTACCACTTCGAACAGCGTGGCGAGAACGTCGTGACCAAGCAGCAGCTGCTGGCCATCGGTGATCGCTACGAGCAGGAAATCGCTGCCGACCGCGCTCAGGACGCGGCCTACCGCTGAGGGGCATGGACGACATGAATCGAACGACATACGCGCGGCTGGCTGGAGAAGTGAAGTGAGCGCACAGCTACTGCAATTGATCTGTTTCTACGCCTTTGGCGCCGTGGCCGTGGCTTCGGCGCTGATGGTGATCACCCTGCGCAACAGCGTGCACGCGGTGCTGTCGCTGGTGCTGACCTTCTTCAGTGTCGCCAGCATCTGGCTGCTGGCGCAGGCCGAGTTCCTGGCCATCGCGCTGATCGTGGTCTACGTCGGTGCGGTGATGGTGCTGTTCCTGTTCGTGGTGATGATGCTGGACATCAACCTCGAACGCATGCGCGAAGGCTTCATCAAGTATCTGCCGGTCGGCATCATCGTGGCTGCCGTGATGCTGGTGGAGATGCTTGCGCTGATCGGCGTGCGCGCCATGCACGTGATGACGATGGGGCCGGATCCGGCCGCCGCCGCGGGCATGTCGAACACCGCCTGGCTGGGGCAGGCGCTGTACACGCGCTTCCTGCTTCCGTTCGAGATCGCGGCGCTGATTCTTACCGTCGGCCTGATCGCAGCCGTGGTGCTGACGCTGCGCCACAAGCCGCTGACCCGCCGACAGAACCCGGGCGACCAGGTGCGCGTGAGCAATCGCGACCGCGTCCGCGTCGTGAAGATGGATGCCGAGCGTCCGCAGGAGTCCGAATCATGATCACGCTTTCGCATTTCATCGTGCTCGGCGCCGTGCTGTTCTGCATCGCCGTGGCCGGCATCTTCATCAACCGCAAGAACGTCATCGTGCTGCTGATGTCGATCGAGTTGATGCTGCTGGCGGTGAACATCAACTTTGTCGCCTTCTCGCGCTTCAGTGGCGACGTGGCAGGGCAGGTGTTCGTGTTCTTCATTCTCACCGTGGCGGCGGCCGAAACGGCCATCGGCCTGGCGATCCTGACGCTGCTGTTCCGCAATCGCAGCACGATCAACATCGCCGAAATCGATTCGATGAAGGGTTAAGGGCACATGCACGAGCTATCCACCTCCATCCTGTTGATCATCGCGCTGGCACCGCTGGCCGGTGCCGTGCTGGCCGGCTTCCTGGGCCGCACCATCGGACGCGCCGGATCGCATACGGTCACCATCCTCGGCGTGGCGATTTCCTGCGTGCTGTCCTTCTACGTCCTCTACCAGCTGGTGTGGGGCGGGGCAGCCAACTACAACCACGACCTCTACACCTGGTTCCAGGTCGGCAAGTTCAACGCCAGCGTCGGCTTCATGATCGATCGCCTCAGCGCGATGATGATGGTCGTTGTCACCTTCGTTTCGCTGATGGTGCACATCTACACCATCGGCTACATGGCCGACGATGACGGTTACACGCGCTTCTTCAGCTACATCGCGCTGTTCACCTTCGCCATGCTGATGCTGGTGATGAGCAACAACTTCATGCAGCTGTTCTTCGGCTGGGAAGGCGTGGGCCTGGTTTCGTACTTGCTGATCGGTTTCTACTTCAAGCGCCCGAGCGCGACCTTCGCCAATCTGAAGGCGTTCCTGGTCAACCGCGTGGGCGACTTCGGCTTCGTGCTGGGCATCGGCGCGGTGCTGTATTTCCTCGGCACACTCGACTACCAGACCGCGTTCGACGCCGCGCCGACCCTGGTCGGCCAGACCCTGCACATCACCCAGAACCACGCTTGGAGTGCGGCCACGGTGATCGGCATCCTGCTGTTCATCGGCGCCATGGGCAAGTCGGCACAGGTGCCGCTGCACGTGTGGCTGCCGGACTCGATGGAAGGCCCGACGCCGATCTCCGCGCTGATCCATGCCGCGACCATGGTCACGGCGGGCATCTTCATGGTCGCGCGCATGTCGCCGATCTTCGAGCTGTCGTCGACGGCGCTGAGCTTCATCATGGTGATCGGCGCCACCGGCGCACTGTTCACCGGCATGATCGGCATTGTGCAGAACGACATCAAACGTGTGGTGGCGTACTCGACGCTGTCGCAGCTGGGCTACATGACCGTGGCGCTGGGCGTGTCCGCCTACGCCGGCGCGGTCTACCATCTGATGACGCACGCGTTCTTCAAGGCGCTGCTGTTCCTGGGCGCCGGCTCGGTCATCATCGCCATGCACCACGAGCAGGACATGCGCCATATGGGCGGCCTGCGCAAATACATGCCGATCACCTACATCACCATGTGGGTCGGTTCGCTGGCGCTGTGCGGCGTGCCGTTCTTCTCCGGCTTCTACTCCAAGGACGCCATCATCGAGGCGGCCGGTGAGTCGCATCGCTGGGGCGCGCACTACGCTTACTTCTGCGTGCTGATGGGCGCGCTGGTCACGGCGTTGTACACCTTCCGCCAGATGCACCTGACCTTCCACGGCAAGGAGCGCTTCAAGGTGGTCGAGTCGCATGGCCACGGTCATGACGACCACGACGATCACCACCACGAACCGGGCGTCCTGGCGCATGCGCCGAAGGAATCCCCGTGGGTAGTGACGGTGCCGCTGGTGATGCTGGCGATCCCGTCGCTGCTGATCGGCTTCTTCACCGTCGGTCCGATGCTGTTCGGCGACTGGTTCGGCAAGGCCATCCACGTGACCGAAGCGCACAACGTGCTGGCCGAGATGGGTACCGAGTTCCACGGCGCGCTGGCGATGGCACTGCACGGCTTCACGCAGACGCCGTTCTGGCTGGTCGTGGCCGGTTTCGCCATCACCACCTACGTCTACATTTTCAATCCGGCCATGGCGGGGCGCATCCAGCGCATCTTCAAGCCGGTCTACGTGGTGCTCGACCGCAAGTTCTGGGTCGACGAGGTCTACCTCGCGATCTTCGCCCGCGGTGGCGTCAAGCTGGGCCGTCTGTTCTGGAAGGCCGGCGACACCGCCGTCATCGACGGCGCCATCGACGGCTCGGCGAGCCTCGTGCAGCGCATCGCCGCCGGCATGCGTCGCCTGCAGTCGGGTTACCTCTATCACTACGCGTTCGCCATGATCCTCGGCCTGATCCTGCTTCTGGGCGGGTTCTGGTGGTTCGGGCACGTTTGAGCAATCAGGGAAGCAAGGACCTATGTCGAATCATCTGCTTAGCCTGCTGATCTGGCTGCCCATGGCCGGTGCCGTGCCGGTGCTGATCGCCGGTGCGCGCGGCAGCGCCAGTCGCTGGATCGCTCTGGCCGTCGCGGTCGCGACGTTTGTGGCCAGCCTGTTCCTGCTGCCGGCCTACCACACGGACGGCGCGGTCATGCAGCTGGTTGAATCCACCCCGTGGATCGCCTCGCTGCATGTCAATTACGCGTTGGGCGTGGACGGCATCTCGGTGGCGTTGATCCTGCTGACGAGCTTCGTCGGCGTGCTGGTCATCGTTGGTGCCTGGGACGTCATCAAGGACAACAAGCCGCATCAGTACATGGCCGCCATGCTGGTATTGGAAGGCCTGCTGATCGGTGTGTTCTGCGCCACCGACGCGCTGCTGTTCTACGTGTTCTTCGAGGCCATGCTGATTCCGATGTTCATCCTCATCGGCATCTGGGGCGGGCCGCGCCGCGTGTACGCGACGCTGAAGTTCTTCATCTACACGTTCCTCGGCTCGATCTTCATGCTGGTCGGCCTGATTTACCTGTATCACAAGGCCGGAACCTTCGACATGGCCACACTGGCGCATCTGCCGCTGACCATGAAGGAGCAGAGCTGGCTGTTCTTCGCCTTCCTGATTGCGTTCGCCATCAAGATCCCGATGGTGCCGGTGCACACCTGGCTGCCCGACGCCCACGTCGAGGCGCCGACCGGCGGTTCAGTGGTGCTGGCGGCGGTGATGCTGAAGGTGGGTGGCTACGGTTTCCTGCGCTTCTCGCTGCCGATCGTGCCGGACGCCTCGGCGCACTACGCCTGGCTGGTGATCGTGCTGAGCCTGATTCCGGTGGTCTACATCGGCTACGTGGCGCTGGTGCAGGAGGACATGAAGAAGCTGGTGGCGTATTCGTCCATCGCGCACATGGGCTTCGTCACCCTGGGCATCTTCATCGCCTTCATGCTGGTGCGTGACCTGGGCAACGTGGACGCGGCCAACCTGGGCGTGCAGGGCGCGATGGTGCAGATGATGTCGCACGGTTTCGTGTCGGGCGCCATGTTCTCGTGCATCGGCGTGATGTACGACCGCCTGCACACCCGCATGATCAAGGACTACGGCGGTCTGGTGAACGTGATGCCGTGGTTCACCTTCTTCATGGTGTTCTTCGCCATGGCCAACTGCGGCCTGCCGGGCACCAGCGGTTTCGTCGGCGAATTCATGGTGATTCTGGCCAGCTTCAGCGCCAACCCGTGGATCGCGCTGATCGCCGCCTTCACGCTCATCATCGGCGCGGCCTACACCCTGTGGCTGGTCAAGCGCGTGGTGTGGGGCAAGGTGACCAACGAGAAGGTTGCCGCGATGAAGGACATCAATGGCCGAGAGGCTTTCGTGCTGACGGCGTTCGCGGTGGTGGTGCTCGCCATCGGCGTGTGGCCGCAGCCTCTGGTGCATCTGATGGGCGGCTCGATCGACCATCTGGTGCAACAACTGGCCATCAGCAAGATCTGAGGACTGCCGCATGCTGAGCTGGAACGACATACTCATCCTCCTGCCGGAGATCTACCTGGTCGCGGCGGTGTGCGTGCTGCTGCTGATGGACGCGTTCATCCGCGAGGAACAGCGCAACGCGACCCACTGGTTGGCCATTGCGATCACCGCGATCACCGGGTTTCTGGTGGTCACCGGTCAGCCGCCGCACGCGTTGAGCGCTTTCGGAGGGATGTTCATCCGCGATCGCGTCAGCGAGATTCTCAGCCTGTTCGCGCTGATTTCGGTGCTGCTGGTGTTCGTGTTCTCGCGCCCGTACCTCAAGGACCGCAAGCTGTGGCACGGCGAGTTCTACGTGCTGACGCTGTTCGCGGTGCTGGGCGTGATGCTGCTGGTTTCCGCCGGCAGCCTGATCACCGTGTACCTGGGGCTGGAGCTGCTGACGCTGTCCTCGTATGCGCTGGTAGCGTTCAATCGCGATTCGCGCCTGTCTTCGGAAGCGGCGATCAAATACTTCGTGCTGGGCGCGCTGGCCTCCGGTTCGCTGCTGTACGGCATGTCGATGATCTACGGCGCCACGGGCACGCTGGATCTGGCGCATCTGCACGCTGCGGCGATGCAGACGGACATGCCGAATCTGCTGCGCTTCGGTCTGATCTTCATGATCGTGGGCATCGCCTTCAAGCTGGGCGCGGCGCCGTTCCACATGTGGCTGCCGGACGTCTACCAGGGCGCGCCGACGGCGACAGTGACCTTCGTCGCCTCCGCTTCCAAGCTGGCCGCCTTTGGTATGGCCTACCGTCTGCTGAGCGCGTTCGGTCCGGGCGACCTGCTGCATCAGTGGCAGTTGATGCTGGCGGTGCTGGCCGTACTCTCGCTGGTGATCGGTAATCTGGTCGCCATCGTGCAGACCAACATCAAGCGTCTGCTCGCCTATTCGACCATCGCGCACATGGGCTATCTGCTGCTGGGTCTGGTCAATGCCTCACCGTCCGGCTACGCCGCGGCGATGTTCTACGCGATCAGCTACGCGCTGATGTCGACGGTCGCGTTCGGCGTGATCCTGGCGATGTCGCGCGCGGGCTTCGAGTGCGAGGAGATCGATGACTTCAAGGGGCTCAACGAGCGTTCGCGCTGGATGGCCTTCCTGATGATGCTGGCGATGTTCTCGCTGGCCGGCGTGCCGCCGCTGTTCGGCTTCTTCGCCAAGCTGCTGATCCTGAAGGCAGCCATCGACGCCGGCATGATGTGGCTGGCCATCGTTGCCATCGTCGCCGCCATCGTGGGTCTGTACTACTACCTGCGCGTGGTCAAGGTGATGTACTTCGACAAGCCGGTCGAAGGCGTCGAGATCAAGCCGCAGAACGATATGCCGATGCGCTGGATGCTCTCGCTGAACGCGCTCGCGCTGCTGGCGCTGGGCTTGTACTGGGGTCCGTTGTTCTCGTGGTGCCAGCAGGCGTTCGCAGGCTGAAGCTGGCATGTCCGATTTGCAGAAAAAAACCTTTTTTCGTGTAGATTGGTATTGCCAAGTGAACGCTGCGCCGCTATAGTTTCCCTTCTCCGGTGCGGGGTGGAGCAGTCTGGCAGCTCGTCGGGCTCATAACCCGAAGGTCGTAGGTTCGAATCCTACCCCCGCTACCAGAACTTTCGGCAAAAAAGCCTCCTCGTGAGGCTTTTTTGTTAGGGGCCATGGCCCCGAGCGCATGGATGCGCGACGCCGGTGTCGGAGCCAACGGCAACGCTATGGAAATGGGCGTCATGCCCATTTTTTGTTTTTGAATTATGGAGTCGCGATCGATTTGGACACGCAGGCCCTTGCCCAACGCTTTGACGAGATCATTGCCGATCTCGAACTGACCTGCCTCGGAGTGGAGTGGATCCCCTCGGGTGGGCAGGGCACGCTGCGCGTCTACATTGATGCCGAAGACCGCGAGGTCGGCATTGACGATTGCGAGTCGGCCAGTCGCGAATTGTCCGCGACGCTGGATGTCGAAGATCCGATTCCCGGGCATTATGTGCTGGAGGTGTCCTCGCCGGGCATCGATCGGCCGTTGTTCACGGCGGATCATTTCGCGCAGCTCGTCGGTGACGAAGTCAAGGTGGTGCTGAAGGCGCCGATCAACAATCGTCGTCGTCTGCGCGGCCGGATCGTCGAGGCCGCGCCGGAACGCATCGTGGTCGAAGTCGATGGCGTCGGTCCCTTCGAGTTCGCGCATGCCGACGTGGAGAGTGCGCGGTTGGTACCCGACTGGCAGGCGTTGGGCTATGCGCCCGCACCGAAGTCGGGCGGCAAGGGCAAGAAACACTGATTTTTTGATACGGACGCCACGATGGCGTTCGCGGAGTGGCGGCAATGAGCAAAGAACTGTTGCTGGTGGTGGACGCGGTAGCCAATGAAAAGGGCGTGTCGCGCGACATCATTTTCCAGGCGATGGAAGCGGCACTGGCCTCGGCGGCCAAGAAGCGCTATCCGGACGAGGATGCGGACATCCGCGTCGAGATCGACCGTGAAACGGGTGACTACGAGACCTTCCGTCGTTGGGAGATCGTGGCCGACGACATCGAGATGGAATCGCCGTATCGCCAGATCCGCATGATGGACGCCGTGGACGAGCGCGCCGATGCCGAGATCGGCGAGTACATCGAGGAACAGATCGAGAACGCCGAGTTCGGGCGCATCGCTGCCCAGGCTGCCAAGCAGGTCATCGTGCAGCGTGTGCGCGAGGCCGAGCGTGCCCTGGTGGTCGAGGCTTATGAGGATCGCGTCGGCGAACTCATCACCGGCATCGTCAAGCGTGTCGAGCGCGGCAACATCTACCTGGATCTGGGCGGCAACGCCGAGGCCTTCATTCCGCGCGACAAGTCGATTCCGCGCGAACCGGTGCGCGTCGGCGACCGCTTGCGCGGTTACTTGTACGAAGTGCGCTCGGAAATCCGCGGGCCGCAGCTGTTCGTGTCGCGCACCGCGCCGGAATTCATGATCGAGCTGTTCAAGCTCGAGGTGCCGGAAGTGGGCCAGGGCCTGGTCGAGATCATGGGCTGCGCCCGTGACGCTGGCGACCGCGCCAAGATCGCGGTGCTCGCGCATGACGCGCGTACCGATCCCATCGGCGCCTGCATCGGCATGCGTGGTTCGCGCGTGCAGGCGGTGACCAACGAGCTCAACGGCGAGCGCGTGGACATCATCCTGTGGCACGAGAATCAGGCGCAGTTCGTCATCAACGCGATGGCGCCGGCCGAGGTGCAGTCGATCATCATGGATGAAGACAAGCACTCCATGGACATCGCGGTGGCGGAGGACAAACTGTCCCAGGCCATCGGTCGCGGCGGCCAGAACGTGCGTCTGGCCAGCAAGCTGACTGGCTGGCAGCTCAACGTGATGACGCAGGACCAGGTGCAGGAGAAGAGCGAGGCCGAACAGGAGGCATCGCGCCAGCTGTTCATGGACAAGCTCGAGGTCGATGAGGAAATCGCCAATATCCTGGTGCAGGAAGGTTTCTCCAGTATCGAGGAAGTGGCCTACGTGCCGACCGGCGAGCTGCTGGCCGTGGAAGGCTTCGACGAGGACATCGTCGAGGAACTGCGCGCCCGTGCCCGCGACGCGCTGTTGACGGCGGCGCTGGCGGTCGAGGAAGGCCTGGAAGAACACACCCCCGCCGAAGACCTGCTGTCGCTGGAAGGCATGGACGAGGCTACGGCCTATGCTCTTGCCGAGCGCGGCGTGACCACGGCGGATGACCTGGCCGACCAGGCGGTCGATGATCTCATCGACATGGACGGCATGGACGAGGAACGCGCTGCAGCGTTGATCATGGCCGCACGTGCGCCGATGATTGCACGTCTGGAGCAGGAAGGCTGATCGAGCACGGATGCATGCCCGGACGGCGTGCATCTGGGGAAGCTGAGATGCTTCCCGCCAGGGACGGAACGGCTGTGTCGGGCAACACGGCGACACACAAGAAGATCGCGGGAAAGGCGGAGTAAGAGAACGATGTCGGACGTCACCATCAAGCAATTGGCCAAGGTCCTGGACCTGCCTGTGGACAAGCTGCTCGCGCAGCTTGGCGAAGCGGGCATGGAGTTCTCCGACCCCGATCAGGTCATCAGCAATACCGAAAAAATGAAGCTGCACGGCTTCCTGCGCCGCAAGCATGGCAAGGGTGGAAGCGGTGAAAGCGAAGCGGCTTCGGCCGGACCGAAGCAGGTGACTCTGCGTCGACGCAAGGTCAGCGAACTCAAGGTTGCCTCCGGCAGCGGACGCGCGGGTGCCCGTGGCGGTGCCAAGACGGTCAATGTCGAGGTGCGCTCCAAGCGCACCTATGTGAAGCGCAGCGCCATCAGTGAAGACGCCTCGGCCGATGTCGAGCGCGAAGAGGCCGCGCGCAAGCTGCAGGAATCGCAGGAGCAGCGCCAGCGCGAAGAGACGGAGCGCGCCGAGCAGCAGAAGCAGCGCCGCGAGGAAGCCGAGCGCAAGCTTCAGCAGGAAGAGGACGCGCGTCGTCAGGCCGAAGAGGCGGCGGCTGCCGCTCAGGCCGAGGCCGAAGCAAACGAGCAGGCGAAGGCCCAGGCTGAAGCCGAAGCGCAGGCCAAAGCTGAGGCCGAATCTTCCAGCGTTCCCGAAACCATCGAGGAACCGGTCGATACGTCGGAGACGACCGTCGAAGCCGAGTCTGAATCCGTGTCCGTCAAGGATACGAAGGACAGCGAAGCTTCGAAGGAAAAGAAGGACGCATGGTCCATGCCGGTCATGCCGCGCGTGCACGATCAGCCCAAGCGCCGCGAGCGCGTGCGCGAAGTCTCGCGCGAAGAGGCCATGGGTCGTCCCAAGCCGACGGCGAAGGCGGCGGCTCCCGAGAAGAAGGCCAAGGACGAGCGCGAAGAGCGCACCACGGGCGGAAAGGGCGGCAAGGGCGGCAAGAAATTCGGCAGCGGCAAGCTGCATCTGTCCGACGCCGATCGTGCGCGCCGCAGCAGTGGTCGTCGTCGTGGCCGCGGCAGTGAGCGTCCATCCGCCGGTGGCAGCGGCCCGCACGGCTTCTCCAAGCCGACCGCGCCGGTCGTGCGTGAAGTGGCTGTTGGCGAAGCCAATGTCGTCAGCGAACTGGCGCAGAAGATGGCCGTGAAAGGCTCGGAGGTCGTCAAGGCCCTCTTCAACATGGGCATGATGGCCACCATCAATCAGGTCATCGACCACGACACCGCGGTGCTGGTGGTCGAAGAACTGGGTCACAAGCCCGTGCAGGAAGAGGACAAGGGCGCCGAGGCCGCGCTGCTGGAGCATGCGGCCACGAGCGAGGAACAGGGCGAGAAGCTGCCGCGTCCGCCGGTGGTCACCATCATGGGCCATGTCGATCACGGCAAGACTTCGCTGCTGGACTACATCCGCCGCGCCAAGGTCGCCACGGGCGAGGCGGGCGGCATCACGCAGCACATCGGTGCCTACCACGTGACCACCGACAAGGGTGTCATCACGTTCCTGGATACCCCGGGCCATGCCGCGTTCACATCGATGCGCGCCCGCGGAGCCCAGTCCACGGATATCGTGGTGCTGGTGGTCGCGGCCGATGACGGCGTCAAGCCGCAGACGGTCGAGGCCATCAAGCATGCTCGCGCAGCGAATGTGCCGCTGATCGTCGCAGTCAACAAGATCGACAAGTCCGACGCCAATCCCGACAACGTCAAGCAGGGGCTGGTCGCCGAAGAGGTCGTGCCGGAAGACTGGGGCGGTGACGTGCAATTCGTGCCCGTGTCGGCCAAGACCGGCCAGGGCATCGATGATCTGCTCGACTCGATCTCTCTGCAGGCCGAGCTGATGGAGCTGACCGCGGTGCATGACGGTCCGGCCTCCGGTGTGGTCATCGAATCGCGCCTGGATCGCGGTCGCGGCCCGATGGCGACGATGCTGGTGCAGCGCGGCACGCTGAAGAAGAGCGACTACGCCGTCTGCGGCGTCGAGTACGGTCGCATGCGCGCCCTGATCGACGAGAACGGCAAGTCGGTCGCCGAAGCCGGTCCGTCCATTCCGGTGCAGGTGCTGGGCCTTTCCGGCGTGCCGGAGGCGGGTGACGATTTCGTGGTCGTGGCCGACGAACGCCTGGCCAAGGAAGTCGCGCAGGAACGCGAACAGCGCCGTCGCGAGACGCGCCTGGTCAGCAAGTCCAACCGTCTCGAGGACATCATGGCGCAGATGGGCCAGAGCGAGGAGCAGCAGCAGCTGAACATCCTCATCAAGGCCGATGTGCAGGGTTCCGCCGAGGCGCTGCGCGAGTCGCTGACGCAGATCGGCAACGAGCTGGTGAAGGTCAACGTGGTGTCCTCCGGTGTCGGCGGCATCACCGAGTCCGACGCCACGCTGGCCGCGGCCTCCAAGGCGCTGGTGATCGGCTTCAACGTGCGTGCCGACGCCTCGGCGCGCAAGGTGATCGACACGGCCGGTCTGGACGTGCGTTACTTCTCGATCATCTATGACGTGATCGACCAGGTGACCCAGGCGGCTACCGGCCTGCTGGGCAACGAGATCCGCGAGGAGATCATCGGCACTGCCGAGGTGCGCGACGTGTTCCGCAGCTCGAAGTTCGGCGCCGTGGCCGGCTGCATGGTGTCCGAGGGCACGGTCAAGCGCAGCAAGCCGATCCGCGTGCTGCGTGACAACACCGTGATCTTCGAGGGTGAGCTGGAATCCTTGCGACGCTTCAAGGAGAACGTCGAGGAAGTGAAGTCCGGCACCGAGTGCGGTATCGGCGTCAAGCAGTACAACGACGTCAAGCCGGGCGACCAGATCGAGTGCTTCGAGCGCATCGAAGTCGCGCGCACGTTGTAAGTTCACGGTATCCGGGGCGGGGCGCTTTCATGCGCCTCGCCGTACCGGAGCCAGTATTTCCGATCCTTCCCCCCTGTTCCGGATCTTCGTCATGCCTTCCCGCGATTTCAAACGCAGTGACCGTATCTCGGCGATGTTGCGCCGTGAGGTCGGTGTGCTCGTCCATGCGGCGGCGCGCGATCACGGTCTGCCGTCGGCGAGCGTGTCCGACGTCGAAGCGACCAAGGATCTGGACGTGGCCACCGTCTGGGTGACGGTGTTGCAGCCGGAGCGGGCCGCGGAGGCCGTCAAGGCGCTCAACGAGTTGGCCGGCGAGTTCCGTCGCGAGCTGTCGCGCACGCTTCGTATTCGTCGTGTGCCCGAGCTGCGCTTCAAGTACGACAAGTCGGTCGAGCAGGGCGAACGCATCGAATCCCTGCTGCAGCAGGAAAAGGACCAGGGTCGCCTGTAAGCGACGTCCGGGTACTGCCTTTTTCGTTTTTCATGCCTGTCAACCACACCCGCCGCCGTCCCCGACGCGCCGTCCACGGCATCGTGCTGCTGGACAAGCCACTGGGCCTGAGTTCCAACAAGGCGCTGCAGGTGGTGCGAGGCATTTTCGGTGCGGCCAAAGCCGGTCATACCGGCAGCCTCGATCCGCTGGCGACCGGACTCCTGCCGATCTGCCTGGGCGAGGCGACCAAGGTCGCCGGTTTGCTGCTCGGTTCACGCAAGGCCTACGAGGCGGAATGCCAGCTCGGTGTGGCTACCAATACGGACGATGGCGAAGGCGAGATCATCGCCCGGCACGCGGTGCCGTCGCTGGACGATGTGGCGCTTCGCGAGCATCTGGATGCCTTCGTCGGCCGCATCGCGCAGGTGCCGCCGGCCTATTCGGCCCTGAAGCGCGATGGCGTGCCGATGTACGTGCGTGCGCGTCGCGGCGAGGCGGTGGAACTGGATGCTCGCGAGGTGGAGATCCATCGGATCGACCTGCTGCATCGGGAAGACGATCGTCTGCGGTTGTATGTGGAATGCGGATCGGGCACTTACATTCGCAGTTTGGCCCGCGATCTGGGCGAGCGGATCGGTTGTGGCGCGTATCTGTGCGGGCTGCGGCGGACCTGGGTCGATCCGTTCCGCCAGCCGCAGATGTGGACACTGGATGCCCTGCGCGAGAAGGCCGAACAGGGCCAGCAGGCGCTGGATGCCTGTCTGCTGCCTCTGGATGCAGGGCTCGAGCACCTTCCCAGACTGGATCTGGATGCATCGCAAGGCACGGCAATGGGGCATGGTCAGGCCGTGCACCTCGCCTCCGTCGGTCCCGGTCTGTACCGTGCCTACGCCGCCGATGGGCGGCTCCTCGCACTGGCGGAGATGGGGCAGAATGGCGCTTTGCAGGTGAAGCGCGGCTTCAATTTGCCCCAAATTGCTGAATAAGCCGTGTTAAAGCCTTGTTGCAGCAACCGTCTGGACATTACAATAGGCGCTTGACCCGTAGCTTTTAACAACCACGCGGGGTTTGCGCAGCCGCATCGTTTCGGTGGTGCTTCGCAAGCCTCGCGCATGCTTTTTCTGAGGAACACGTTCATGTCGCTCACTGCGGAACAGACCAGCAAGATCATTGCCGAGTACGGCCACGACGCGAAGGACACCGGTTCGCCGGAGGTCCAGGTGGCCCTGCTGTCGGCGCGAATCAGCCACCTGACCGAGCACTTCAAGTCGCACAAGCAGGATCATCACTCCCGCCGCGGCCTGCTGAAGCTGGTCAATCAGCGCAAGCGCCTGCTCGGCTACCTCAAGCAGCGCGACACGGCGCGTTATCAGAGCCTGATCGAACGCCTCGGCCTGCGCCGTTGATCCCAGGTCAAGGAGAATAAAGTGGCGAAAGTAACCAAGTCATTCCAGTACGGTAAGCATGAAGTCACACTGGAGACGGGCGAAATCGCCCGTCAGGCATCCGGTGCGGTTCTGGTCAAGATGGGCGGCACCGAGGTGCTGGTCGCGGCGGTCGCCGCCAAGACCCAGCGCGAAGGGCAGAGCTTCTTCCCGCTGACCGTCGATTACATGGAGAAGTTCTACTCCGCGGGTCGCATCCCGGGTGGCTTCTTCAAGCGCGAAGGTCGTCTGACTGAGAAAGAGACGCTGACCTCGCGTCTGATCGACCGCCCGATCCGCCCGCTGTTCCCGGACGGCTTCAAGAATGAAGTGCAGATCGTCGCCACCGTGGTCTCCATGGACCCGGAAATCGACGGCGACATCCCGGCCATGATCGGTGCCTCCGCGGCGCTGTCGCTGTCCGGCGCGCCCTTCAAGGGCCCGATCGCCGCCGCTCGTGTCGGCTATACCAATGGCGAGTACGTGCTGAACCCCAGCGTGTCCGAGCTGGCCGATTCCGAATTGGACCTGGTCGTCGCCGGTACCGCCAATGCGGTGTTGATGGTGGAGTCCGAGGCCAACCTGCTCAGCGAGGAAGTGATGCTGGGTGCGGTGATGTTCGGTCACAAGCAGATGCAGGCCGCGATCCACGCGATCGCCGAGCTGGCCACCGAGGCCGGCAAGCCGTCCTGGGACTGGGACGCACCGGCGCGCGATCAGGCGCTGGTCGACGCGGTCAAGAACGCCGTCGGCAGCCGTCTGGACGAAGCCTTCCAGGTGCACGACAAGCTGCAGCGTCGTGACGCCATCGCCTCCATCAAGGCGGACGTCATGGAATCGCTGGCCGAGCAGGCCGAGACCCACGGCTGGAGCGCGGAAGCGCTGGCCGGCGAGTTCGGCGAGCTCGAGTACCAGACCATGCGCGGCAGCGTGCTGAAGACCAAGGTGCGCATCGACGGCCGCAATCTGGACGACGTGCGTCCGATCACCGTTCGTGCAGGCGTGTTGCCGCGTGCCCACGGTTCGGCGCTGTTCACTCGCGGCGAAACCCAGGCGCTGGTCGCCATCACCCTGGGCACCGCGCGCGACGCGCAGATCATCGACGCGCCGGCCGGCGAGTCGAAGGATCCGTTCCTGTTCCACTACAACTTCCCGCCGTATTCGGTGGGCGAGTGCGGCCGCATGATGGGTCCGAAGCGCCGCGAGATCGGCCACGGCCGTCTGGCCAAGCGCGGCGTGCAGGCCGTCAAGCCGAGCATGGAAGAGTTCCCGTACGTGGTCCGCGTGGTCTCCGAGATCACCGAGTCCAACGGCTCCTCGTCCATGGCGTCGGTGTGCGGTTCCTCGCTGGCCATGATGGACGCGGGCGTGCCGCTGAAGGCGCCGGTTGCGGGCATCGCCATGGGCCTGGTGAAGGAAGGCGACGATTTCGTCGTGCTGTCCGACATCCTCGGCGACGAGGATCACCTGGGCGACATGGACTTCAAGGTCGCCGGTACCTCCGAGGGCATCTCCGCCCTGCAGATGGACATCAAGATCGACGGCATCACCGACGAGATCATGAAGACCGCACTGGCGCAGGCGCGTCAGGGTCGTCTGCACATCCTCGGCGAGATGGCCAAGGCGCTCGATACCCCGCGTGCCGAGATGAGTGAGTACGCCCCGCGTCTGCTGACCATCAAGATCCATCCGGACAAGATCCGTGAGGTCATCGGCAAGGGCGGCGCCACCATCCGCTCGATCACCGAAGAGACCGGCGCGACCATCGACATCAGCGACGACGGCACCGTGGTCATCGCCTCGGTCAACCGTCCCGCCGCCGATGCCGCGAAGAAGCGCATCGAACAGATCGTGGCCGACGTCGAGCCGGGCCGCATCTACGAGGGCAAGGTCGCCAAGCTGATGGACTTCGGCGCGTTCGTGACGATCCTGCCGGGCAAGGACGGTCTGGTCCATGTCTCGCAGATCTCCGAGGAGCGTGTGGAGAAGGTCTCCGACAAGCTCTCCGAAGGCGACATCGTCAAGGTCAAGGTGCTGGAAGTGGACAAGCAGGGCCGTATTCGCCTGTCCATGAAGGCCGTGACCGAGGACGAGAAGTCCACGTCGTAAAACGCGTCCGGTTCTTCGAGAACGCAAAAGCCCGGCATGTTTGCGCATGCCGGGCTTTTTGTTTCCGGTGATGCCCGATGACATGACGTCGTGTGTCGCTCCGCGCGATAATCGCGCTTTGTCCTTTTCGGAATTCATGATGACCGCAATCGCCGATCATGACAGCATCCGCGCCGTGCAGTGGTGCGGGGACTGTCTGCGCCTGCTCGACCAGCGCCGCCTGCCTGCCGAGGAATCCTGGCTCGAGTGTCGTTCGGCGCAGCATGTCCGTGATGCCATCGCCGACCTGGTCGTGCGCGGCGCCCCGGCCATCGGCATCGCCGCAGCCTGGGGTGTCGTGCTGGCTGCGCAGGCTGGCGAGGATATGCCGTCGGTGTTGCGGGATCTGCGTGCGGCGCGCCCTACGGCCGTGAACCTGATGTGGGCGCTGGACCGCATGGGCACCTGCATCGAAGCGGGAGCGGATGTCCAGGCGCTGACGCGGGAGGCGCAAGCCATTCAGGACGAGGATATGGCTGCCAATCACCGCATGGGCAAACTGGGCTCGGCGCTCATCGACCGCAGTTCAGGTGTGCTCACGCATTGCAATACGGGGTCGCTGGCGACCTCCGGTTTCGGCACGGCGCTAGGCGTGATTCGTGCCGGCGTGGCGGCGGGGCGCATCGAGCGGGTCTTCGCCGGCGAAACGCGGCCCTGGCTGCAGGGTGCGCGTCTGACCATGTGGGAACTGGTGCGCGACGGTATTCCAGCGAAACTGATTGCCGATTCGGCCGCGGCGCATTTGATGCGCGGCGGTCAGGTGCAATGGGTCATCATTGGCGCGGATCGCATTGCCGCCAACGGCGATGTGGCCAACAAGATCGGCAGTTATGCACTGGCCATCGCTGCGCGCCATCACGGCGTGAAATTCATGGTGGTGGCGCCGTCGACCACAGTAGACATGGCGACTGCACGCGGCGAGGACATCGAGATCGAGTTGCGCGATCCCAAGGAGTTGCTGGCCATTGCCGGCGTGCGCACGGTGGTCGATGGCGCCTCGGCCTGGAATCCGGTATTCGACGTCACGCCGGCGTCGTTGATCGATGCCATCGTCACCGAGTGCGGCGTGATCGAGCGTCCGGATACCGAAGGCATGCGCGCGATGTTTCCCGCACCGTGAGGCTGGCACGAGAAGCTTCGCTGTTCGCCGTCGGCGGCGTCATCGGCTTCATCGTCGATGCCGGCATCGTGCAGACGCTGGTGCGGATGGGCGGGTGGGACCCGTATCTGGCCCGAGTTCCCTCGTTTCTGGTCGCCGCCAGCGTGACCTGGTGGTGGAACCGACACTTCAGCTTCGCTCATCGTCGCGGCGACGACGCGCATCGCGAGTGGCTGCGATGGATGGCGGTCATGGGTGTCGGCGCGGTCATCAACTACGGGACCTACGCGCTGGTGCTGGCCCTGTCGCAGACCGCGCGTTCGTGGCCCGCACTCGGCGTCGCGGCCGGTTCTTGCGTGGCCGCGCTGGCTAATTTCGCGGGTGCGCGGAGGGTGGTCTTTCGACGCGTCGAATAGTTTCTGCAAGCAACTGAAATAATTGAGGTTTTATCGGGAAAGAAAGTGGCTGATGTGGTATACTCGGCGGGTTGTTCCCCGAGGCGAGCAAAGGCGCGTTTCCAAGCCGCGTTCGGGGCCCTTGTCGGTCAGATTTCAGGGAAGCAGGAATGGCAGAACTCGCCAAAGAAGTGATTCGCGTCAACATCGAAGACGAGATGCGTCAGAGCTATCTCGACTACGCCATGAGCGTGATCGTCGGGCGTGCCTTGCCCGATGCGCGCGACGGTCTCAAGCCGGTGCATCGACGCGTGCTGTACGCGATGAACGAGCTTGGCAACGCCTGGAACAAATCCTATAAAAAGTCGGCCCGCGTGGTCGGTGACGTTATCGGTAAATACCATCCGCACGGCGATTCCTCGGTCTACGACGCCATCGTGCGCATGGCGCAGCCGTTCTCGTTGCGCTACATGCTGGTCGATGGCCAGGGCAACTTCGGTTCGGTCGATGGCGATAATGCCGCAGCCATGCGTTACACCGAAGTGCGCATGTCCAAGCTTACTCATGAGCTGCTGGCGGACATCGACAAGGAAACGGTCGACTTCGGACCCAACTACGACGAATCCGAAAGCGAGCCGCTGGTGCTGCCGACCAAGGTGCCGGCGCTGCTGGTCAACGGCTCGGCCGGTATCGCGGTGGGCATGGCCACCAACATTCCGCCGCACAATCTCAGCGAAACAATCTCGGCGACCATCGCATTGATCGACGAGCCCACGCTGGGTATCGACGAGCTGATGGAGTACATCCCGGGGCCGGATTTCCCGACCGCCGGCATCATCAACGGCGCGGCCGGCATCGTGCAGGCTTACCGCACCGGTCGCGGCCGTATCCTGGTGCGCGCCAAGGCCGAGGTCGAGACCGAGCCGAACGGCCGTGAGACCATCATCGTCACCGAGTTGCCGTACCAGGTGAACAAGGCGCGGCTGATCGAGAAGATCGCCGAGCTGGTCAAGGAAAAGAAGATCGAGGGCATCTCCGAGCTGCGCGATGAGTCCGACAAGGACGGCATGCGCGTGGTCATCGAGGTGCGCAAGGACGCCATGGCCGACGTGGTGCTGAACAACCTGTTCCAGCAGACCCAGCTGCAGGTGACCTTCGGCATCAACATGGTCGCGCTGCTGGACGGCCGTCCGCAGCTGCTGGATCTCAAGCAGGCGCTGGAAGCCTTCATCCGCCATCGCCGCGAGGTGGTGACCCGCCGCACCATCTTCGAACTGCGCAAGGCGCGTGCGCGTGCGCACTTGCTGGAAGGTTTGACCGTCGCGCTCGCCAACATCGACGAGATGATCGAGCTGATCAAGACGTCCGATTCGCCGCAGATGGCGCGCGAGCGTATGCTGGCGCGTCGCTGGGAGCCGGGCATGGTCGGTTCGCTGCTGCAGGCGGCAGGTGCCGAAGCCTCTCGTCCCGAGGACATGGACCCGCGCGACGGCCTGAAGGACGACGGCTACCAGTTGTCCGATAAACAGGCGCAGGAAATCCTGGCTATGCGTCTGCATCGCCTGACCGGGCTGGAGCAGGAGAAGCTCAGCGACGAGTATCGTCAGCTGCTGGACGTGATCCGCGGCCTGATCGCCATTCTCGAGGATCCGGACAAGCTGCTCACGGTGATCCGCGAGGAGCTGGAAGCCATCAAGAACGACTACGGCGATCCGCGCCGCACCGAGATCCAGCACTCGCAGGAAGATCTCAATGTGCTCGACCTGATCGCGCCCGAGGACGTGGTGGTCACGCTGTCGCACACCGGCTACGTGAAACGCCAGCCGGCGACCACCTACCGCGCGCAGAAGCGCGGTGGCAAGGGGCGTTCGGCATCGGCGCTGAAGGACGAGGATTTCGTCGAGCAGCTGTGGGTGGTCAACACTCACGACACCCTGCTGACGTTCACCAGCACCGGTCGCGTCTACTGGCTCAAGGTCTACCAGATTCCCGAATCGGGTCCCCAGGCACGCGGCAAGCCGATCGTGAACCTGCTGCCGCTGGCCAAGGACGAGTATGTCCAGGCCGTGCTGCCGGTGCGCGAATACGAAGAAGGTCGCTACGTGTTCTTCGCGACCCGCAACGGCACCGTCAAGAAGACGCCGCTGACCGAGTTCGCCTTCCAGCTGCAGAAGGGCAAGATCGCCATCAAGCTGGGCGACGATGACGCACTGGTCGGCGCCGAGCTGACCAACGGCGACCGCGACGTGATGCTGTTCGCCTCCAACGGCAAGACGGTGCGTTTTGCCGAGAGCGAGGTTCGTTCCATGGGCCGTACCGCTGGCGGCGTGCGTGGCATGCGTCTGGCCGACGGCGCGCAGGTGGTGTCGATGATCGTGGCGCGCGAGGGCGACATCCTCACTGCCACCGAGCATGGCTACGGCAAGCGCACGCCGCTGGAGGACTTCCCGACCAAGGGACGCGGCATCCAGGGCGTACTCGGCATCAAGTGCTCGGACCGCAATGGCCCGTTGGTGGCTGCGGTGCAGGTGACCGACGACCATGAGTTGATGCTGATCTCCAATCAGGGCACGCTCGTGCGCACACGCGTGGCGGAGATCTCGCAGCTGGGTCGCAATACTCAGGGCGTGACGCTGATCCGTCTGCCCAAGGACGAGCATCTGGTCGGTGTGGTTCGTCTGGAAGTCGAAGAGGATGCCGAAGACGTCGAGGGCGAAGCCGGTGGTGAAACCGCTTCGGATGAAGTGACGGTCGATCCGGCCGCGCCGGCTGCCGATGCAGAAGGCGATCCGGCGGCGCCACAGGGCGAGTAGTTCGTCTTTGCGGGGAATCGGAGCCGGCGGGTTGTAGCAACCCGCCGGCTTTTTCGTGTCAGCGGGCCTTGATGGCCTGCAGCATGGCTTCGGCGCTGGAGACCCGGAACTCGCCCGGCGCCTCCACATGCAGGATCTTCACCACGGCATCCTCGGCGTAGAGCGCGAAGCGCTGGGCGCGCAGGCCCATGCCGAATCCGCTGCCGTCCAGTTCCAGCCCCAGTGCGCGGGTCAGCTCGGCATTGCCGTCGGCGAGCATGACAAGGTCGTCCGGCACGTTCTGCGAGCGTGCCCAGGCATCCATGACGAAGGCGTCGTTAACGGCCATGCAGGCGACCTCGATGCCGTGTTCCCGGAACTGCGGCATGTGCTGGATGTAGCCCGGAAGGTGCTGTTCGGAGCAGGTCGGCGTGAAGGCGCCGGGTACCGCGAACAGGACGACCTTGCGGTCGTCGAAGACTTCCTCGCTGGTGACGACGTCGACACCGTCGCGGATGCGGGTGAGGGTGGCGTGGGGGATGCGTTCTCCGACGCAGATGGTCATGAGTCTCGTTCTCCTTGGGGAATGCTGCGGTGGCAGGGCGTCTACTTGAAAGCCTCGCGCGGGCACCCATCTTGCCAGACAAGCGGGTACGGTCCCGCACCCCATCAAGGAGACATCGTCATGAGTATCACCCGTTACCATCCTTGGAACAATCAGGGCGGTCTGCACAAGGACTTCAAGCAGATGCTCGAGCGCTACTTTGGCGAGGACACCGGCGATCAGTCCGATGTGGTCACGAGTCAGTGGACACCGCGCGTCGATATCCGCGAGGAAAGTGACGGTTTCGTGATCTTCGCCGATATCCCCGGCGTGGATCCGAAGGACATCGAGATCAGCATGGACAAGGGCATCCTCTCGATCCGCGGCGAGCGCCGCAACGAGAGTCGCGAGAAGAGCGACAAGTACACCCGCGTGGAGCGTTCGCACGGCGTGTTCTACCGCCGTTTCGCGCTGCCCGACAGTGCCGACGCCGACGGTGTCAGCGCCAAGGGGCGTCACGGCGTGCTGGAAATCCGCATTCCCAAGAAGCCCGAAAGCACGCCTCGTCGCATCAATATCGACGCAGGCGAGTAAACTGCGTACGTTCCGTGTCACGCAGCCCTGCGCGTCGCGTCTTCGCGCGCGCAGGGTCTTTGTCGCGGCGCGGTTCATCCGTGCCGTTTTTGTTTGAGGAGTCCCGATGGAGTTCAAGGATTACTACGACATCCTCGGCGTCGATAGTTCGGCCAGCGAGTCCGACATTCGCACGGCGTACCGAAAGCTGGCGCGCAAGTACCACCCGGATCGCAACAAGGAGCCGGATGCCGAGGAGAAGTTCAAGGCGATCAACGAGGCCCATGAGGTCCTGAAGGACAAGCAGAAGCGTGCGTCCTACGATCAACTGCGCGCGGGCGGTTACCGAGGCGGCGACTCGTTCCAGCCCCCGCCGGGCTGGGGGCAGGGCGGTGGTGGTGCGCAGTTCGACTTCGGCGGCGGCGATTTCAGCGATTTCTTCGAGTCGCTGTTCGGTCGCGGCGCGGCGCGTCATGCCGGGGCGCATCAGCAGCGCCCGATGCGCGGACGCGACGTGAAGGCGCACATCGACATCGATCTGCATACGGCCTACGCGGGCGGCAGCACGCGTGTCAGCCTGCACGATGGCGCCGGCGATGAACGCGTGCTGGAAGTGAAGATTCCCGCGGGTATCGAATCCGGCAAGGTGATCCGGCTCAGCGGTCAGGGACATCCGGGCATGGCGGGTGGCCCGTCCGGCGATCTGATGCTGGAGGTCGGCATTCGTCCCGATTCACGCTTCCGTCTCGATGGGCGGAACGTCGGGTTCACGCTGGCGATCACGCCATGGGAAGCTGCGCTGGGCGCGAAGGTTCCGGTGCCGACGCTGGGTGGAACGGTCGATCTGCAGATTCCCGCGGGTTCGCAGAGTGGCCGCAAACTGCGCCTGAAGGGGCGCGGTTTGCCGGGCAAGACCGCGGGCGACCAGTTGGTCACGCTGGAGATCCATGCGCCACCGGCCGACAGCGACGAGAACAAGGCCGCGTACGAGGCATTCAGCAAGGCCTTCCCGGATTACGATCCGCGGTGATGGTTCGTTGTGGGGTAATTCCCGCGCACAAAAAAACGGAGCCGCTTGGCTCCGTTTTTTTGTGCCATCGGGAAGCGTGCGGACTCAGTCGGCCAGCAGTTCCTGGATGGTCTTGGACAACTCGCCTTCGTTGATCGGCTTCGTCACGTAGCCCTTGGCGCCCTGGCGCATGCCCCAGACGCGGTCCGTGTCCTGGTTCTTGGTGGTGACCAGCACGATCGGAATGTGCGAGGTCTCCTCGTCCTTGCTGATAGTACGCGTGGCCTGGAAACCGTTGAGGTTCGGCATGACCACGTCCATCAGGATGAGGTCCGGCTTTTCGCGCTTGGCGGCCTCGACGCCGGCGGCGCCATCTTCGGCGGTCATGGCCTCGTGGCCGAGCTGTTCGACGATTCGCTTGATGCCCAGCAACTGCGACGGCGAGTCGTCAACGATCAGAATGCGCGCCATGTAGGATTCCCCATGCTGCGTGTGTGGTGAAAAAAACAATACGGTCCATTCTACGTCCCCCGCGTGTTCCGGCCAAGCCAAAAATGGTCCGGAAAAAGGGTTTTGCATTGAATGGATTGTGAGCCCAAGTTGAAGTGAAATATCAGTCCTTGGGTGTGATCTGGACCACGCTTCGGCCGAATGAACGACCGGCCAGCATGTCCTCGAACAGCGCCGGTAGAGCGTCCATGGTCAGCGTGCGCGTATGGATGCGGTCGAGGTGCGCGGGTTTCCAGTCGTCGGCCAGGTGCTGCCATACGCGTTCGCGCTGGTCGCGCGCCGTGCCCGCGGAGGCAACGCCGAGCAGGTTCACGCCGCGGATGATGAACGGCATGACCGTGGTGTCGAGTTTCGGACTGGCGGCCAGGCCGCAGCAGGCCACGTTGCCGTAGGGCGCCGTGGTGGCCAGGAGTCCTGCCAGCATGTCGCCGCCGACGCAGTCGAACGCACCGCCGAACCGGGCCGATTCCATCGGCTTGCCGCTGAAATTCAGCTCCTTGCGATCCAGGCATTCCCGTGCCCCGAGTTCGTGCAGGAAGTCGAATCGATCGCGCTTGCCGCTGATGGCGTGCACCTCGTAGCCGGCCTGGCTGAAGATGTCCACGCCGAGCATGCCGACGCCACCGGTGGCGCCGGTGATGGCGATGGGACCGAGCTCCGGCTTTTGCCGGTTGTCCTGCATGTGCAGCAGCGCCAGACCGGCGGTGAATCCGGCCGTGCCGAGAATCATGGATTCTTTCAGGCTCAGTCCGGGGGGCAGGAGAATCGTCCACTGCGCGGGCAGGCGCACGACTTCGCTGTAGCCACCGTCGCGCGTTTCGGATAGGCCGCAGCCGGTGCACAGTACGGCGTCGCCTTCCTTGAACGCGGCGTCGGTCGAGGCGATCACGTGACCGGCGACGTCGATGCCGCCATTCAGCGGAAAGGTCCGCAGAATCTTGCCTTTGCCGGTGCCGGCCAGGGCGTCCTTGTAGTTCACCGACGAATACGCGGTGCGGATCACGACCTCGCCTGGCGAGAGGTCATCCAGATGCAGGGACTCGACGCCGGCGCGATAGCCGTCGTCGTCGTTGTGGATGCGGAACGCGCGGAAGGTGTCGCGCATGGCGTGGAACCTCCGTGTAGGGCATGGCGTCGACGCGGGATGCGGACACGGCATGCGGGGAAACGGCCCGCGGCAGTGCGCCGCGGGCCGGGTGGATCAGTTGGCCTTGTGGATCGCGCGCTTGTCGACCGACAGCGCGGCCTCGTGCACGGCCTCGGACAGCGTCGGGTGCGCGTGGACGATGCGCGCCAGGTCCTCGGCGGAGCCCTTGAACTCCATGGCCACGACGGCCTCGGCGATCAGTTCGGACACGCACGGTCCGACCATGTGCACGCCAAGCAGGCGATCGGTCTCGGCGTGAGCGATTACCTTCACCTGGCCGGCGGTGTCGTTCATGGCCACGGCACGGCCGATGGCGGAGAACGGGAAGTTGCCGGTCTTGTACGGGATGCCCTCGTCCTTGCACTGCTGCTCGGTCTTGCCGGCCCAGGCCACTTCCGGCTCGGTGTAGATGACCCACGGAATGGTGTCGTAGTCGACGTGACCGGCCTTGCCGGCGATCAGTTCGGCGACCATGACGCCTTCCTCGGAGCCCTTGTGCGCCAGCATCGGGCCGCGCACGCAGTCACCGATGGCCCAGACGCCGTCGACGCCGGTCCAGCAGTGCTCGTCGACCTCGATGCGGCCACGCTCGTCGGTCTTCACGCCGGTGCCGTCGCCCAGCAGGCCTTCGGTGTAGGCGCGGCGGCCGACGGCCACCAGCAGCTTATCGACAGTCAGCTTCTGCTCGCCGTTCTTGTCCTCGTAGGTGACTTCGACCGTGGTTTTCTTGGCCTCGGCCTTGCTGACCTTGGCGCCCAGGTGAATGTCCAGGCCCTGCTTCTTGAACTCGCGTGCGGCGACCTTGGCGATGTCCTGGTCGGCGGCGGCGAGGAAATCCGGCATGGCCTCGATCACGGTGACTTCAGCACCGAGGCGGCGCCACACGCTGCCCAGTTCCAGGCCGATCACGCCGGCGCCGATCACGCCCAGGCGCTTCGGCGTCTTGTCGAAGTCCAGCGCGCCGGCGTTGTCGACGATCAGCTTGCCGTCGAACTTGGCGAACGGCAGCTCGACCGGCACCGATCCGGTAGCGAGGATCACGTTGACCGCTTCCAGCGTCTGCGTCGAGCCGTCCTTGCCGGTCACTTCGACCTTGTTGCCCGCGAGCAGCTTGCCGGTGCCGAAGAAGGACGTGACCTTGTTCGACTTGAACAGCATGCCGATACCGCCAGTGAACTGCTTGACGATCTTGTCCTTGCGGCCAACCATCGTCTTGACGTCGATCTTGGCGTCCTTGGTGCTGATGCCGTGGGCGTCGAAATGGCTGGTGACGTTCTCGAACTGGCGCGAGGAATCGAGCAGCGCCTTGGACGGGATGCAGCCGACATTTAGGCAGGTGCCGCCCAGCGCCTGCTTGCCGTCCTTGCCCTCGAAGGCGTCGATGCAGGCGGCCTTCAGGCCCAGCTGCCCGGCGCGGATCGCGGCCACATAGCCGGCGGGGCCGCCGCCGATGACGATGACGTCGAATTTCTGTTCGCTCATTGCTTCGCTCGCGGAATGAAAGAGGGTGGGTCGTTCGGGGCGCGGCGCGCGGCCGCGCCCCGAGAAGCGGGGCTCAGAGTCCCAGCAGCATGCGGTGCGGATTTTCCAGCTGGTTCTTGATGTCGACCAGGAACAGCACTGCATCCTTGCCGTCGATGATGCGGTGGTCGTAGCTGATGGCGATGTACATCATCGGCGCGGCGACGACCTGGCCGTTCTCGACCACCGGGCGCTCCTTGATGGTGTGCATGCCCAGGATCGCGCTCTGCGGCGGATTCACGATCGGCGTGGACATCAACGAGCCGAAGGTGCCGCCATTGGTGATGGTGAAGGTACCGCCCTGCAGGTCATCCAGACTCAGCTTGCCGCTGCGCGCCTTGGCCGCGAAGTCGCCGATGGCCTGTTCGATCTCGGCGAAGCTCATGTCCTGCGCGTCGCGCAGCACCGGCGTGACCAGGCCCTTGTCGGTGGACACGGCGATCGAGATGTCCTGATAGCCGTGATAGATGATGTCGCCTTCGTCGACCGAGGCGTTGATGACCGGATGGCGCTTCAGCGCCTCGCACACGGCCTTGACGAAGAAGCTCATGAAGCCGAGCTTGACGCCGTGCTCGGCCAGGAACTGCTCGCCGAAGTCCTTGCGCATCTGCTTGACCTTGGCCAGGTTGACCTCGTTGAAGGAGGTCAGCATGGCGATGGAGTCCTTGGACTGCATCAGGCGTTCGGCAATGCGCTTGCGGATGCGGGTCATCGGCACGCGCTCTTCCGGACGCGCGCCCAGCGTGGCCGGTGCCGCAGCGGCTGCGCCGCCGCCCTTGCCGTGCTTGACCAGGTCTTCCTTGGTCACGCGACCGCCACGACCGGTGCCTTCGACCTTGCTGGCGTCGATGCCTTCCTCGGTGGCCACGCGGCGGCCGGCCGGGGACAGATCCTCGCTGCCCTTGGCCGCTTTCGGCGCTTCGGCCTTGGCGGGCGCCGGGGCGGGTGCCTCGGACTTGGTCTCGGCCTTGTCGTCGCCGGACGGCGCCGGCGCGGCCGCGCCTTCCTCGATCAGGGCGATGACCTGCTCGCTGTTGACGGTGTCGCCGGACTCGAACTTGATCTCCTTCAGCACGCCGTCGACGGGCGAGGGCACTTCCAGGACCACCTTGTCGGTTTCCAGGTCGACCAGGTTCTCGTCGCGACTGACCGCGTCGCCGGCCTTCTTGTGCCAGTCGGCGATGGTGGCGTCGGAAACCGATTCGGGAAGTACCGGGACTTTGACTTCGATGGCCATGGGGTTGTCCTGTTGAGTATGGCGTGATGCGTGTGTGGAGGAGACGGGTTATTCGGCGGTGTGGCCGTCGCTGATCGGGTCGACCAGCGCCTGTTCGACCAGCGCCTTCTGTTCGGCGGCGTGCGTGTTGGCGTGACCGCAGGCCGGTGCGGCGGAGCGCGCGCGGCCGGCATAGGACAGCTTGTACTTGCCGTCCGTGCAGGCCTGCAGATGATGACGGATCTGGAACCACGCGCCCTGATTCATGGGCTCTTCCTGGCACCAGATGACTTCCTTGGCGCCGGCGTGCTTGTTCAGTTCCTCGATCACGCGTTCACGCGGGAACGGATACAGCTGCTCGACGCGCACGACGGCGACGTCGGTCAGTTCGCGCTGCTCGGCTTCCTCGAACAGGTCGTAGTAGACCTTGCCC
Organism: Oleiagrimonas citrea; assembly: GCF_012395255.1. GTDB lineage: Bacteria > Pseudomonadota > Gammaproteobacteria > Xanthomonadales > Rhodanobacteraceae > Oleiagrimonas > Oleiagrimonas citrea. Next base: position 164,852 of record NZ_JAAZQD010000001.1, on the reverse strand, counting down.
GAGCACAGTACGACGCGCTTGGCCTTCTTGGCCTGCTTCAGGCGCTGGTCACCGATCACAGTCTGGAACTGGCCCGAGGCCAGCTCATCCAGGCTGGACACGGCCAGCTTGTGGCGCAGCAGCGACTTCGGCGTCATCACGATCAACGGCTTGCGCACGCGGCGCAGCATCTGCCGACGGATCATGTGGAAGGTCTGCGCCGGGGTAGTCGGCACGCACACCTGCATGTTGTTGAGCGCGCACAGTTGCAGATAGCGCTCCAGGCGCGCCGAGGAATGCTCGGGACCCTGGCCTTCATAGCCGTGCGGGAGATACAGCACCAAGCCGCACAGGCGATTCCACTTCGACTCGCCGGCGCTGATGAACTGGTCGATGACCACCTGGGCGCCGTTGGCGAAGTCGCCGAACTGCGCTTCCCAGATCACCAGCGTCTTCGGGTCGGCGGTGGCGTAGCCGTACTCGAAGGCCATCACCGCTTCCTCACTGAGCAACGAGTCGATGATCTCGACGTTGCGCTCGGCATCAATGTCGGCCAGGGGCAGGGCGGTCTTGCCGCTTTGCTGGTCGTGCAGCACGGCGTGACGATGGAAGAAGGTGCCGCGGCCCGAATCCTGGCCGACCAGGCGCAGGTCGTAGCCTTCCTGGATGAGGCCGGCGTAGGCCAGGTTCTCGGCAAAGCCCCAGTCGGTGGGCTGCTCGCCCGCGGCCATGGCGCGACGTGTCTCGTAGATCTTGTTGACGCGCGACTGCAGCTTGAAGTCTTCCGGAGTCTTCAGGATGACATCGAGCAGTTCGGACATGGCCTTGCGGTCCAGACCGGTGTCGAGGTCCTCGTCCAGCTTGCCGCCGATGTGCTGGCTCCAGGAGAACGCGGTGCCGCCCTGTTCCGTGTTCAGGTCGGTGACCGGGCCGCCGCTCTCCAGCAGTTCGCGGTAGCGGTCGACCAGCCCCTTGGCGTGCTTGTCGTCGATGACGCCGGCCTTTTCCAGGCGCTCGGCGTAGATCGCGCGCGGCACCGGGTGCTTGCGGATGACCTGGTACATGAGCGGCTGCGTTGCGGCCGGCTCGTCGGCTTCGTTGTGGCCGTTGCGGCGGTAGCAGACCAGGTCGATGACCACGTCTTTCTTGAACTGACGGCGGAATTCGAAGGCCAGCTGGGCGACCTGCACCACGGCTTCCGGGTCGTCGCCGTTGACGTGGAACACCGGCGCGTTGACCATTTTCGCGACGTCGGTGCAGTACAGGGTCGAACGTGCATCGCGCGGATCGGAGATGGTGAAGCCGACCTGGTTGTTGATGACCACGTGGACGGTGCCGCCGACGGCGAAACCGCGGGCCTGCGACATTTGCAGGGTCTCCATCACCACGCCCTGGCCGGCGAAGGCGGCATCGCCGTGGATCAGCAGCGGCAGGACCTTGTCGTGGCAGGCCTCGCCGCGGCGCGTCTGGCGTGCGCGCACTGAGCCGATCACCACCGGGTCGACGATCTCCAGATGCGACGGATTGAAGGCCATCGCCAGGTGCACGCCGTTGCCGCTGGGTGTCTGCACGTCGGCCGAGAAGCCCATGTGGTACTTCACGTCGCCGCTGTATTCGGGGTCGTCTGGATGCTGGAACTTGCCCTCGAATTCGTCGAACAATTCCGACGGCGGCTTGCCCAGCATGTTTACCAGCATGTTCAGGCGGCCGCGGTGGGCCATGCCGATGACCAGCTCGTTGACCTGATCCTCGCCGCAGCGGCGGACTAGGGAGTCGAGCATCGGGATCAGGCTGTCTCCGCCTTCCAGCGAGAAGCGCTTCTGGCCGACGTAGCGGGTGTGCAGGTAGCGTTCCAGACCGTCGGCGGCGGTCAGGCGCTCAAGCACGCGGCGCTTCTCTTCATCGCTCAGGCCCGGTTCGCCGGCGGCCTTCTCCAGACGGGAGTAGATCCAGCGGCGCTGCTCGTGGTCGCTGATGTGCATGAACTCGGCGCCGATCGACCGCGTATAGGTCTTCTTCAGGCGCTCCAGCAGATCGCGCAGCTTCATGCGGCCAGCGTCGCCGCCGCAGTAAGTGCCGGTGTCGAACTCGGTGTCGAGGTCGGATTCGGCCAAGCCGTGGAAGGGCAGACCCAGATCCGGCGCTGGCAGCTTGTTGGCCAGTTTCAGCGGATCGAGATCGGCGCCCAGGTGCCCGCGCGAGCGGTAGGCGGTCATGATGCGCAGCACGCCGGCTTGTTTGCGGGCATGCTCGTCGCTCATCGGCACACCGGCGTTGCCGTGGCGATCGCGCTGGCGTTGCGCGGCCTCGATACGGGCGATGATGGCCGAATGCGGCACGTCGCCGCTCTGGCTCTGGGGCAGCTTGGCGAAGTAGTCGGCCCAGGATTGGGGAAGCGCCGACGGGTCGGAAAGCCAGGTTTCGTACAGTTCCTCGACGTAGTCGGCGTTGCTGCCGAGTTGCGAGGATTCCATGAATTCGCGGATCAGGTTTGCGCTCACGTCACCACCGGCAAAAACGAAAAGGGCGCGCTGGCGCACGCCGGAGGGTCGTTTCGGGTCGTTGCGGGCGACCTATTCGTCCGCAAGACTCAAAATCCCGTTAATTATAGCCACTCGTTACGGTGTTGGGACAAGGTTTCGGAACATGACGGGTGTGCATGCCCGGGTTTGTTCATAGTTCCAGACTGCGCAGCGCCGTGGCCGGAGCCGCTCGCTGCCAGACTTCGTCGAAGTAGGCGATCAGCTGATGACTGGTCCCGAGATTGAACGTCGCGCCGCGTCCGTCGAAGCGTCCGACCTGCGGCAGCATCAGGTAGCCGCCGTTGTCGTTGGCGAAGAAGGCCGAGGGGTAGGCGCGATCCTCGTCCTCGAGTGGCTGGCGCAGGTGCAGCGTGCTGGGCAGGCGCTGGACCAGGGGAATCAGGCGATGATCGTCGCGTAGCGCCTGCGCCGGGTCGGCCAGCAGCATGCGCACATCCGCGCCGCGTCCGGAGGTTGCCAGTTTGCGCACGGCGGTCAGCACTTCGTCATGATCGAGCACGCCGGGCGCGAGATCGCGATGGTGGACGACGAATGCATGCCGTGCGTCGGCGAGAAGTTGCAGTACGGACTCAACGACATCGCTGCAGGTTTCAGTCTGCAACAGTCGATAGGCGGGGCGCTCGACCGTGGCACCGCGTTCACCGGGGGCGGCCTCCAGCGGTTCCAGGTCGCGATGCATCGTGCGGTGCTCGATACCGGCTTCCATGAATGGTTCGCCCTCGGCCTGGAATCCGTGGCGCTCGTAGAAACCGATGGCGTGCACCTGCGCATGCAGACTCACTCGCGTCCAGCCGAGCGCGCGGGCGCGGTCGATCAGGGCCTGCAGCATGGCTGCGCCGACGTTGCGACCGCGCCAGTCGGCGAGCACCGCCATGCGGCCGATAGTGCGCTGTGGCGTCAGGCGGCCGGTGCCGATCGGCGTGCCGTCGGCGGCGCGGGCCAGCACGTGCTGGCAGTCGGGGTCCAGATCGTCCCATTCTTCCTCGATGGGCACGTTCTGTTCCTGGATGAATACGACGTCACGGATCGCGCGCAGGGCGTCGCGATCAGCCTTCCAGTCCGCAGGCTCGACGTGGTAGTCGGCGGACAGTGTCACTTGGCGCGGCCTCGCTTCAGCGCCAGATGCCCGTCATTGATGAGTTCCAGCAGCACGTCCTGCGCGGCTTCGTCGGGCGGTGCCTTGAGATACTGAATGCGTTCGCTGCACAGCCAGCGCGCCATGCTCAGGGTGCAGCGGTAGGCCTTGCCGGCGGCGAACAGCGTCGCGCCGCCGCGTCGACGCACCCACGCGAATCGCGTCCACGGGTGGCGCACGAAGGTGGCGCTGGCGGCCAGTGCGTTCAGCAGTTGCTTGCGCGAGCGGCGACGCGCCGGTGGCGCGGCGAACTGCGCGCTGCGGTAGCGGGTGATGAAGCAGCCGAACCATTCGGCCAGCGCGTCGCGGGATAGCAGTTCGGCCGCCGGACCCAGGCGCTCGCTGAGACGGTTCAGCGCGGCTTCGTCGATTTCGCCCGGCGTCGGCGCGGGGCGCAGATCCGGGTCGCGGTAGCGTTCGTTCTCGGGCAGTTGTTCGGCGACATGCTCGACCAGGTCCAGCAGCAGTTCGGACTGTGCCGGTGCGCGCATGCCGATGGAGAAGGTCAGGCAGGCGCCCTCGGCGACGCCGTCATGGGCGATGCCCGGCGGCAGGTACAGCATGTCGCCCGGTTCCAGCACCCAGCTGTGATCGGGCGTGAACTGGCGCAGCAGCTTCAGTTCCACGTCGTCGCGGAAATCCTGCGGCGCGTCGGGATTGCTGTCGATGGACCAGTGACGGCGTCCCATGCCCTGCAGCAGGAACACGTCGTACTGGTCGACGTGCGCGCCCACGCCGCCGCCATTCTCGGCGTAGCTGACCATGACATCGTCGATGCGCCAGGAGGGCAGGAAGCGGAACGGATTCAGTAGCTGTGCAACATCGGCGTCCCACTTGTCGACGTCCTGCACCAGCAGGGTCCAGTCTTCCTCGGGAAGCTGGGCGAACTCGTCTTCCTCGAACGGTCCCTGACGCAGTTCCCAGGTGTCCTGCTCGCGGTCGCGGAGGACGATGCGCGATAGCGCGGCCTCTTCGCAGGCCAAGCCGCCCAGATCCTCGGCCTGCAGCGGCAGCTCGAAGTTGGGGAAGGCGTTGCGGATCAGCAGCGGATGCTTCTGCCAGTACAGTTCGAGGAAACGCGCGGCGGGCATGCCGAGCGGTTGCCGGGACGAACCACGGACCTCGATCGGGAGGGGCGTGCTGGAACGTGTGCGTGCGGTCATCGGCGTATTGTACCGGTTGGTTCGTCGTGTCAGGAATGCGTTCGCGCCAGGCGTCGCAGCGGCGTTCAGGGCAGGAGTTGCGCGAAGCGGAGATGGAATCCGTCGGGTGCGGCGATGCTGAAATCGCGCAGGCCGTAGCGGCGGTCGGCCAGCTCGCACGCGATCGGGAGACCGGCTTCCTCGATCCGGCGGCGGATCGCGTCCACGTCGTCGACGACGATGCGCAGGTTGCACCCGCGCGGCCAGGTCTCCGGCACGGAGGCATCGCGGACCAGGAACAGGCGGCAGCCGTGACCGGTTAGTGCGACGAAGTCGCCGTGGCGACGCTCGATGGCGAATCCGATCGCGGTGTAGAACGACAGGGACGTCTCGAGCTGCGACACCTGCAGCTCGATGACGCCCTGTGCGCGGCGCTCGTCGACCTGGCCGACCGCGCCGTCCTGCGTCATGCGTTGCGCGCCAGGTCCGCGGCCAGGCCGATGTAGCCGGCAGGCGTCAGGTCCAGCAGTCGCTGCTTGTCGGCCTCGGGGAGGTCGAGCTGGCCGATGAATTCGCGCATCGAGTCGCGCGTGATGCCGCGGCCGCGCGTCAGCGCCTTCAGCTGCTCGTAGGGATTGGGCAGGCCGTAGCGGCGCATCACCGTCTGCACGGCCTCGGCCAGCACTTCCCAGTTGGCGTCGAGATCGGCGGCCAGGCGCTCGGGGTTGACCTCCAGCTTGCCCAGACCCTTCTGCAGCGAGGCCAGCGCCACCAGCGTGTGGCCGAAGGCTGTGCCCAGTCCGCGTAGGACAGTGGAATCGGTCAGGTCGCGCTGCCAGCGGCTGATCGGCAGCTTCTCGGCGAAGTGGCCGAGCAGGGCGTCGGCGACGCCGAAGTTGCCCTCGGCGTTCTCGAAGTCGATCGGGTTGACCTTGTGCGGCATGGTCGAGGAGCCGACTTCGCCTTCCTTCAGCGCCTGCTTGAAGTAGCCCTGCGAGATGTAACCCCAGATGTCGCGCGCCAGGTCGATCAGGATGACGTTGGCGCGGCGCACCGCGTCGCAGTACTCGGCAACGCCGTCGTGCGGCTCGATCTGCGTGGTGTACGGGTTCCAGTCCAGGCCCAGGCCCTCGACGAAGCGCTGCGAGAAGGCACGCCAGTCGACCTCGGGATAGGTCACGGCATGGGCGTTGTAGTTGCCCACCGCGCCGTTGATCTTGCCTGGGACCTCGACGTTCGCCAGCTGGCTGCGCTGGCGGGCCAGGCGCGCGACGACGTTGGCCAGTTCCTTGCCCAGTGTGGTCGGCGAGGCGGTCTGGCCGTGCGTGCGCGACAACATGGGCAGGTCGGCATTCGCATGTGCCATGTCGCGCAGACGACCGATCACGGCATCGAGCTGCGGCAGCAGTACGGCTTCGCGCGCATCGCGCAGCATCAGCGCGTAGGACAGGTTGTTGATGTCCTCGCTGGTGCAGGCGAAGTGCACGAATTCCTTCGCCGGACCGAGTTCGGGGTCGTCGCCGATGCGTTCCTTGATGAAGTACTCGACGGCTTTCACGTCGTGGTTGGTGGTCGCCTCGATGTCCTTGATGCGCTGACCGTCTTCGACCGAGAAGTCGTCGGCGATGGCCTGCAGGCGTGCTGCTGCGGCGGCGGAGAAGGGCGCCAGTTCGGCGATGCCGGGTTCGGCGGCCAGCGCCAGCAGCCAGGCGATCTCGACGCGCACGCGACGGTGCATCAGGCCGTATTCGCTGAAGATCGGTCGCAGCGCCTCGACCTTGGAGGCATAGCGGCCGTCCAGCGGCGAGAGTGCGGTCAGCGGAGTCAGGGACATGAAACAGGCTTCCAGGGGGACCAGCGAACCATTGTAATGGAGATGCCCGCAGACCGTCCCGCTGCGCGGTCCGACGCGCCGTGATTATCTGCATCTTCACACGTCCTGTGCGAGCATGGTCGAGGACTTGTCGTGAAAAGCGCCGGCTGGAGTCCGGCTGGCGCGGGGAGTTCTGGATGAGCGCACGACCGCCGTACGATGAAATGCACGATGCCGAGGGCACAATTCGGCCCCACTATGCGCGCTTCGCCGAATGGATGAACGGCACGCAGGACGCACGCATCGCCCAGAAGCGAAGACAGGCGGAAATCTCGTTCCACCGCGTGGGCATCACTTTCGCCGTCTACGGCGAGGAGAGCGGCGGGGAGCGCCTGATTCCGTTCGACATCGCGCCGCGGATCATTCCTTCCGGCGAGTGGAAGGTGCTGGAGGCCGGCCTGATCCAGCGCGTGCGGGCCTTGAACATGTTCCTGCACGACATCTACCACGATCGCCGTATCCTCGAATTCGGCGTGCTGCCGGAGTCGCTGGTACTCCGCAACGCGCAGTACCGGCCGCAGATGCAGGGCATCGACCTGCCCAACGAGGTCTACGCGCACATCGCCGGCATCGACATCGTGCGCGCTGGGGAAGGCGAGTACTACGTGCTGGAGGACAATCTCCGCGTGCCATCGGGCGTGTCCTACATGCTCGAGAACCGCAAGATGATGATGCGCCTGTTTCCCGAGCTGTTCGCCGCACAGGCGGTGGCTCCGGTCGAGCACTATCCGGAATTGCTGCTGGAGACGCTGCAGTCGGTCGCACCGGAGGGCCTGGACGAGCCGGTCGCGGCTGTGCTCACGCCGGGTTCGTACAACTCGGCCTATTTCGAGCATGCCTTCCTGGCCCAGCAGATGGGCGTGGAGCTGGTCGAGGGGCAGGACCTGTTCGTCGACGACGAGACGGTCTACATGCGCACCACGCGCGGGCCGCGCCGCGTGCACGTGATCTATCGCCGCATTGACGACGATTTCCTCGATCCGCAGGTGTTTCGCACTGATTCGGTGCTGGGCGTGCCGGGGCTGTTCTCGGCCGTGGCGGCCGGCCGCGTGACCCTGGCCAACACGTTCGGCACCGGCGTGGCGGACGACAAGTCGATCTATCCCTACGTGCCGGAGATGATCCGCTTCTACCTGAGCGAGGATCCGATCCTGCTCAATGTGCCGACCTACAGACTGCGTCAGGACGACGACCGGCGCTACGTGCTCGAGCACCTGGATGAACTGGTGGTCAAGGAGGCCCAGGGCGCCGGCGGCTACGGCATGCTGATCGGTCCCACGGCCAGCAAGGCCGAGATCGAGACCTTCCGCCAGCGGATCCTGGCCGAACCCGAGCGCTACATCGCCCAGCCCACGCTGTCCCTGTCGACGTGCCCGACCTTCGTCGAATCCGGCGTCGCGCCGCGCCACGTGGATCTGCGCCCGTACGTGCTGTCCGGTAGCGAAACGATGGTGGTGCCGGGCGGACTGACGCGGGTGGCGCTGCGCGAGGGCTCCCTGGTGGTCAATTCCTCGCAGGGCGGCGGAACCAAAGACACCTGGGTACTGGAGGACTGAGCATGCTTTGTCGAACCGCGAGCGACCTGTACTGGCTGTCGCGCTATGTCGAGCGGGCCGAGAACATCGCCCGGCTGGTCGATCTGACCCAGCGTATCTCCCTGCTTCCCGAGCGTCTGGACCCGGGCAAGTCGGCCACCACGGCCTGGCGGCGTGGGCTGGACGCCCTCGGGCAGCTGGAGCTGTTCGGCGCGGCGCGCGGCGAGATCGAACCCGAGACGGTGCGGCAGTGGCTGATGCTGGACGCGGACAATCCGTCGTCGATCCACAACTGCCTGTTCCACGGTCGCGAGTTGGGCCGGGCCCAGCGCGGCGCGATCACCGCCGAGATGTATCAGGAGCTCAACACTTCCTGGCTGGATCTGGCCGAGGCGGGCGAGGGGGCTGCCGACAGCGACGGCGTCAGCGCGTTCCTGGAATGGGTCAAGACCCGTTCGGCGGCGTTCCGCGGCGTCACCTTCGGCACCATGGGACGTGACGAGGGCTATCACTTCATGGCGCTGGGCACGGCGGTCGAACGGGCCGACAACACCGTGCGCCTGCTGGACATCAAGTACGCCCAGTCCGAGGAACACGAGAGCAGCTCGCGGGACTTCATCCAGTATTACCAGTGGAGCGCGATGCTGCAGTCCATGTCGGCCTTCGAGACCTACCGCAAGAACTACCGCGATGCGGTCGATCCGCTGCATGTGTCGGAGATGATGATCTTCCAGCCGGACATGCCGCACTCGCTGACTGCGTGCACCCAGTCGATCCACCGAATCCTGGAGGTGTTGGCCCAAGACCCGCGCAGCGAAGTGGTGCGCAAGTCCGGCGCGCTCGCGGCGCGGCTTCGCTACGGCTGCATGAGCGAGGTGCAGGACCAGGGCATCAAGGCGTTCCTGGATGACTTCATGCAGCAGCTCCATGGCCTCACGCAGGCGATCGTCGACGCCTTCATGACCTCGACCGCGACCGGCAATGCCGGTTCCGTCGAACCCGGTCGCAACACCGGTGCGGTGGTAAGCTGACGGTCTTCTCCACCGTTGCGTTCCCGGGCACATTCAATGACGTACTGCATCGGCATGGGCCTCGACGAGGGGCTCGTCTTCGTATCCGACTCGCGCACCAACGCCGGCATCGACAAAATCGCCCGGTTCGAGAAGATGCGCGTGTTCGAGAATCCCGGCGAGCGCGTGATGGTGGCGCTTTCGGCGGGCAATCTCTCGGTCACGCAGAACGCGCTGAACCTGCTCGACCTGCGCGCCCGCAAGGACCCGCAGGCGGTCTCGCTGTGGAATGTGGGTTCGATGTTCGAGGCGGCCCGCTTGCTGGGCGATGCCATGCGCGAAGTGCGCGAATACGACGAGAAGTACCTGCGCGAGCAGAACATCGATGTCTCGGCGAGCTTCATTCTCGGCGGCCAGATCGCGGGCGAGACCCCGCGTCTTTTTCTGGTCTATTCCGAGGGCAATTTCATTGAAGCGCTGAATGACACCCCGTATTTCCAGATCGGCGAGATCAAGTACGGAAAGCCGATCCTGGACCGCATGATCCAACGCGGTTCCTCCCTGGAAGCGGGGGTGAAGTGCGCGCTGATCTCCTTCGATGCCACCATCCGCTCGAACCTTTCGGTGGGCGCTCCGATCGATCTCCTGATCTATCGCGCCGACAGTCTTCGTGTGGAGACTCGTGAAAGACTGATGGAGGACGACCCGTACCTGGCCCGCATCAACCGGGAGTGGGACGAGGGCCTGCACCGCGTATTCGACAGCCTGCCGGCGCACGACTGGTAGAGGTTCCGCCTGCAGTCACCGGATGGACGCCGCGGCTCGCTATAATGCCCGTTTTCATCGAGCCTTCACCCGGAGTCAGCATGAGCACGTTTCGAACCGAACACGACAGCATGGGCGAACTGCAGGTGCCCGCCGACGCGCTGTGGGGCGCGCAGACGCAGCGCGCCGTGGACAACTTTCCGGTCTCCGGCCTGCGCATGCCGCGCGAGTTCATCCGCGCACTGGGCTTGATCAAGGCCGCCGCGGCCGAGGCCAACGCCAAGCTGGGTCACATGCCTAAGGTGCAGGCGGCGGCGATCCGCAAGGCGGCCGACAAGGTCATTGCCGGCGAGGTCGACGACCAGTTCCCGATCGACATCTTCCAGACCGGTTCGGGCACCAGCTCCAACATGAACGCCAACGAGGTCATCGCGCATCTGGCCAGCAGTGCCAGCAATCGCAAGGTGCATCCGAACGACGACGTCAACTACGGCCAGAGCTCCAACGACGTGATCCCGACGGCGATCCACGTCAGCGCCACGTTGACCGCCAGCGAGCAGCTGCTGCCGGCGCTGAAGCATTTCAAGAAGGCCATCGACAAGCGCGCGCGCCAGCTCAAGAACGTGGCCAAGACGGGCCGCACGCATCTGATGGACGCGATGCCGGTGACCTTTGGTCAGGAGCTGTCGGGCTGGTCCGCACAGGTCGGTTCGGCCATCGAGCGCATCGAGGACGCGCTCAAGCGCATGCGTCGCCTGCCGCTGGGCGGCAGTGCGGTCGGCACCGGCATCAACGCCGATCCGAAGATCGGTCCGTCGGTGGCGATCGAACTGAAGAAGATGACCAAGGTGAAGTTCGAGTCGGCCGAGAACTACTTCGAGGGCATCTCCTCGCAGGACGCCGCGGTCGAGCTGTCGGGCGCGCTGAAGACCTACGCCGTGTCGCTGATGAAGATCGCCAACGACCTGCGCTGGATGAACTCCGGACCGCTGGCTGGCCTGGGCGAGATCGAACTGGAAGCGCTGCAGCCGGGCTCGTCGATCATGCCGGGCAAGGTCAATCCGGTGATCCCCGAGGCCGCCGCGATGGTCGCCGCGCAGGTGATCGGCAACGACGCCACCATCACCGTCGGCGGGCAGGCCGGCAACTTCCAGCTCAATGTGATGCTGCCGGTGATCGGCTACAACCTGCTGCAGTCGATCGAGATCCTGGCCAACATCTCGCGCCTGATGGCGGACAAGGCCATCGCGACCTTCAAGGTCAACAAGGACAACATCGCCGGCGCACTGGACAAGAACCCGGTGCTGGTCACGGCGCTCAACCCGGTGATCGGCTACGAGAAGGGCGCGGCCACGGCCAAGCAGGCTTACAAGGAAAAGCGTCCGATCATGGACGTGGCGCGTGAGACCACCGGCCTGTCCGACGAGGAACTGAAGAAGCTGCTGGATCCGGTCGAACTGACCAAGGGCGGCATCCACGGCAAGTAAGCGCGGATGGACGGCGTCTTGCCGTCTTCGATGTACGAAAAAAGCGCCCGGTTGCATGCCGGGCGCTTTTTTTGTTCGCGGAACCGAGGTTTGCGTCAATCGCCGGACTTGGCGAGCTTGCTGCGTTCCTTGGCAATGTCTGCGCGGCATTCCTGCGCATCCGAGGCCTTCAGGCGGGTGTAGGGACGGAAGGCGTCGAGCTGGGCAGCAATGGCCTCCTGCGTGACCTGCATCGACTGCAGGGTGTCGCAGATGCGCGAGGCGTGGACCAGAAGAGCATCGGTGCGTTTTTTCACGGCGGCGTCGATGCGGTCCGGGTGGCCGTCGGCCAGATTGCTGAACACATCGCCGATCGTGCCGCCGGCCATGTCGGCGCCGGCTTTGCCGACTTCGATGGCCTGGTGGCCGACCCGTTCGGCATCCTGGTAGTAGGTGCGCAGCAATCGCCGCTGACTGGCGTCGACGGCGATGGTCCGCCCGCCGATGCGAAGGTCGCCGTTGGCGGTGACGATGGCGTCGGGGGCATCGTCAGCGTGGATCGTGACCTGGTCGTCCTGCAGCACGATGTTGCCGTGTGAAACATTGATGTAGGTGTGATGGTTGCGCCCGCAGGCGGCCAGCGCGAAGGTCGCCGCAAGTGCGGAGGCGACTAGGAAGATACGTGGCGTGGTCATGGCTTGAGTCTCCGTGCAAGGGCGCCCGGACCTGCGGTCCGGACGCAAGCATGTTGATCGTCAGGAGTCGTCGCGGCGTCCGCGGAACCAGATGGCCGCCGCGATCATGGCCGCGCCGATCACGGCGCCGATGATGAAGTCCGCGCGAGCCAGTTGGCTCCATGCATTGCCGACGCCGACGAACTTGTCGAAATGGTCGCTGAGGTTGAAGCCCTGCATGTTCACGTGGGTCATTTCCTGGCTTTCGACCCAGCCGTTGGGGAACACGCTGAACAGCGAGCGCACCACGATGTTCTTCCAGAACCAGCCGTTGGAGACGTTCAGCAGTCCCATCGCGTTGAACCAGCTGACGATGATGCCGGCGCCGACGGGAACGGCCAGTGCCCACAGGAACGGTTTGCTCTTGGCCCATGCCGAGCAGAGCAGCAGCCAGCCGACCGCGGGCAGGGCCCAGATCAGGTTGACCGGGATGAGGGCGACCATGGTGGCCAGCGTGCGGAAGGGATGTGCGTAGCCGAGCAGGGTCCAGAGGTGCACGCCGTGGAACATCGCGACGAGCATGACGATGAGCAGCATGGCTACCGCACCGAGCAGGCCGCAAATGGTCGCGATCACCGGTGCCACCACGGTGGCGCTGATCACTTTCGACAGCACGGTGTCACGGTCGGAAATCGGCAGCGACTTCCAGAACAGGATGCTGCGGTCGCGACGATCGTCGTACAGCGCGCCGAGGCAGTAGAAGAACACCACGATGCCGAGCACGATGCCGATCAGATAGCCGGACGACATCATTGCCAAGTCGATGCCGACGCCGATGTTGGCCATGTTCTTGGCATCCATGCTCTGCACCAGCTGATTGATGTTCATGCCGCTGATGCTGATGCCGCGCTGAGCCGCGAACACCTCGAAGGTGATGATGCCCATGATGTTCAGGATCAGGAACACCCCTGTGGTGACCACCGGCGCCCAGAAGAAACTTCCTCGGTTCTCCCAGAATTCGCGCTTGATGAGCCAGTAGAAGGTCTTCATGCGTAGGTTCCTTTCATGGTGGCGACGAACAGGTCGCTGACCGAAGGCCGGCGGGTTTCGCCGAGCGCTTCCAGTTGTGCGCGTTCGATGCCGTCGAACAGGAAGATGTTCTTGCCGAATACGTTGCGCTCGTCCAGCGGCTGCAGCTGGCGTGCGGCGTCGGCCTTGTCCGGATTGACCATCACTTCGATGAAGCGCTCGCCCATGCTATCCATGTCGGTATCCAACACGACTTTGCCGTCGCGGATGAACATGAGGTCGGTGAGGATGTGCTCGATCTCCTCGACCTGGTGCGTGGTCACGAGAATGGTCTTGTCCTCGTCGAAGTAGTCCTCCAGCAGGCTCTGGTAGAACTGCTTGCGGTACAGGATGTCCAGGCCCAGCGTCGGCTCGTCGAGCACCAGCAGCTTGGCGTCGATGGCCATGACGAGCGCCAGGTGCAACTGCACGATCATGCCCTTGGACAGTTGCTTGACCTTGTGCTGCGGCTGCAGCTTGGTGCGGGCGAGGAAATGTTCGCAGCGTGCGCGGTCGAAGCGCGGATGGATCGCTTCGACGAAATCGATGGCCTGGGCGACACGGATCCAGCGCGGCAGTACCGCGACGTCGGCGATGAAGCACACGTCGCGCATCAGGTCCTCACGCGACTTGCGCGGGTCCTTGCCCAGCACGGTCAACGAGCCTTCGAAGTCGGTCAGGCCGAGGATGGCCTTGAGTGCTGTGGTCTTGCCGGCGCCGTTGGGGCCGATCAGGCCGATGATGCGCCCGGACTGAATGCTGAAATCGACCTCGTCCAGCGCAAGCGTGCTGCTGTAGCGCTTGGTGAGCCTGACGGCTTCGATTGCGGCGCTCATGAAGCATTCTCCTTGTTGTCGTCGGCAGCCTTCATCAGCTGCTCCAGGGTGAGTCCCAGCCGCTGCATGCGGGCATGGATGGCGGGCCATTCCTCGCGCAGGAAACGATCCCGCTCCGAGCCCAGCAGTGCCTTGCGTGCGCCCTCGGTCACGAACATTCCCAGTCCGCGACGTTTTTCGACCAAATCCTCGTCCACCAGCTCCTGATAGGCCTTCGATACCGTCAACGGATTGATCTGGTAGTCGGCGGCCACTTGGCGCACCGAGGGCAGGGCGTCGCCCTCGGCCAGCGCACCGTCCAGGATCATCGCCACTACGCGTGCGCGCAGCTGGCGATAGATCGGGACGTTGTCGTTCCAGGTGATGGTCATGCCTTATTCCTTGATCAGGGTGTGCAGATTCGAGGCAAACGAGTAGTAGGGCATGGACAGTTGCGAACCGATGCGCAGCGCGCTGCTTTCCAGCGACGACAGACCGGCGTCGGCCTTCACGCCATGGTCGAACGATGCATCGAGCGAACCGACTGTATCGCGCGGCAGGGCAGAGGCATAGACGACGACCGGAGCCAGTTCGGTGGCGGCGGCATGGTTCAGTGCGGCGGCGGCCGCGGACTTGGCGTACGTGACGGGCGTATTCGCGCTGGTGCGGAAGACGGTGACCGTGGAAACCAGGATGGCGACGGACGCGACGGCGGCGATGGTCTTGCGAGTGCTCATGACGGCCTCCTTGGTGGCCTAGGTGACTGGTGTTGTAGTGAACTATAACACCAAGATCGAGATCGTCAACTATGACCTGTGGCCTAGGCCTCGCTTGAGCGGGCGAAAACGGCTCTGAAATGCGATTTCTATCGCACAAAGAGCGTGGCGGGTCGGCCGTTCAGCCAGGCTTCTGCCGGTGTCCAACAGGCTGGCCTCAGGCATAAATTGCGGTTGTACCGTCACTTTCCGGTGCGGTTTGCTGCCTGCCCGCATTCACCGGAACGAGGGAGATCACATGAAAATGAAGAAACTGATGGTTGCGCTGTGTGCCGCATCGCTGATGTTCGCGGGTGCCGCGCTGGCCGATCCTCCGGGACATGCCGGTCGTGGCCATGGTCGCGGTCACGGAAATCCGCATGCCGGCAAGCACGGCTATGGGCGCCTGCATCACGATCGCGGCCGCAAGGAAGGCTGGTATCACAAGGGGGGGCGTGTGCCGGAGATGTATCGTTCGAGGCGCTACGTCATTACCGACTGGCGTGCGCACCACTTGCATGCGCCGCCGCCCGGCTATCGTTGGCAGCGCAGTGACAATGGCGATTTCCTGCTGGTTGCGATCACGACTGGCGTGATTCTGAACATCATCGCCAATCAGTGACACGGGAGCCGGCCGATCTACGCATGGACATTTTCGATGAAGCCGGCCGCGGCTCCATGCGGCCGGCTTCATTTGTGCTCGGCCGGGCCGTCGCGTGCGATGCGGGCCAGGCGAAAAAAGATCGAGCCGAATCTCGCGCATCTCTTGAATGGCGTCGAAGCGCCTATATACTTGAGTCTGCCAGCACGCAGTTTTCCCCGGGGGTGTCATGGCTTCGACGGGGGTAGTGCGATGGCTTGGTGCATGCCGAGGGGGCAGCTTTCCTCGTTAATCCAGCCGCAAAACATATAATTGCCAACGATAGCAATTACGCTCTCGCCGCTTAAGGCGTAAGCCCCGAACCAGTCTGTGCCCGTGCGGGCCGGTGTAGGGTCATCCACGCGGGACCGCCTTCGGATTGTTGCCTGTCGGTCCGAGGTCAAATCAAGCAGGCTGGTTCTGCGGTGCGCTTTGCACACCGTGCTGCCGCAGAACGAGACGCAACGGTGAGCTAAGCATGTAGATCCGGGCGTCAAACGCCTTCGGACGCGGGTTCGACTCCCGCCACCTCCACCAAAACCGATCGGCCGATCATGGAATCCTCCATGATCGGCCGATGTCTTTATTGCGTCGGGTGTGGACGGGAATCAGCGATTACGCGCGTTCATGACGCGCTGCTTTTCGCGGTTCCAGTCACGTTCCTTCTCGGTCTCGCGCTTGTCGTGCGCCTTCTTGCCCTTGGCCAGGCCGATCTCCACCTTGACCTTGTTCTGCTTCCAGTACATCGCGGTGGGAATCAGCGTGTAGCCCTTGCGCTCGACCGCACCGATGAGTTCGTCGATCTCGCGACGGTTCAGCAGCAGCTTGCGTGTGCGCCGGTCGTTGGCAATCACGTGGGTCGAGGCCGATATCAGCGCGGGAATCGAGGTGCCGAACAGATAGATCTCGCGGTCCTTGATGATGGCGTAGCTGTCGCCGAAGTTGATGCGGCCCGCGCGCAGCGCCTTCACTTCCCAGCCCTGCAGGGCGATGCCGGCTTCGTAGCGGCGGTCGATGTGGTATTCGTGGCGTGCGCGCTTGTTCAGCGCGATGGTGCTGCCGCCTTTCGACGATGCCTTGTCCTTGTTCTTGGCCATGTTCGCTAGACTGTGTGCTTGTCAGCCGCCGCGTGCGGCGTCCGAAATGAATTGAGGAATCCGTGGTCCAGATCCGCCGAAGCGCCATCGTGCGTTACACGCCTGAACAGATGTTCGACCTGGTCAATGATGTCGAAGCATACCCAAAGCGCTTTTCCTGGTGTGTGGGGGCGACCCTGCTCGAACGCCAGGGCGACACTCTCGTGGCGCGCCTGGATCTGCGCTTTGCCGGGTTGCGTCATGGTTTCACCACGCGCAATCGCGGTCATCGTCCGGCGCGGTTGGACATGGAGCTCGTCGATGGTCCGTTCCGCAAGCTGGACGGTGTCTGGACGTTCACGCCCATGGGTGACGCCGGTTGCAAGGTTGCTTTGGAGCTGGATTTCGAATTCTCCTCGCGGCTGGGTGCTGCGGCCTTGCGTATCGGCTTCCAGAGCCTGGCCAACCGCATGGTCGACGATTTCTGTGCGGAGGCTAAGCGCGCGTATGGCTGACGATATGACCGTGCAGGTGGTGCATGCTTGGCCGGGCGGTACCTATTTCCGTGAACTCTGCTTGCACGAGGGCGCCACGGTGGCCGAAGCGCTTGCTGCCTGCGATCTGGCGCAGGCGTGCCCGCATCTGGATGTGTCGATGGCGCCGGTCGGTATCTTCAGTCGCAAGGTCGGTCGCGATCACAGCTTGCGCGATGGTGATCGTGTGGAAATCTATCGTCCGTTGCAGATGGATCCGATGCAGGCCCGGCGGCGCCGGGCCGATCGAGGAGGCTAGGGCGTCACTCGCCGGAATCGTCGCCGTGATTCTTGTCGCCCTTGGCGCTCTTGCCCGAGACTTCGACGTGGTATTTCTTGGCCTGATCGAGCAGCTCCTGCTCCTTGCTGGCGTTCTGGCCATAGTAGGTGCCTTCGGTACGTGCGAGCACGCCGTATTCGAAGTAGAGCGAGAGCTTGTGCTCCACGGTCTTCTTGCCGCGCATCTTGGTGGTCTGGATGTAATCCCAGCGATCATGGTCGAAAGGCGAGCTGATCGCGGGGGTGCCCAGCAGCACCATGACCTGTCGCTTGGTCATGCCGGGTTTCAGCTGGTCCATGACCTTCTTCTCGATCAGGTTCCCCTGCTGAATGGTCGGTTTGTAGACCAGGCCGCAGCCCGCCATGAGGACGGCCAAGCCTGCGAGAAGCAGTGGCAGAAAGAGCTTGCGCATGTCGCGAAAATCCGGTTTGGTCCAAAGGGTCGATGATACACTACGCGTAGATAGACAAGGCGTTCAAATGCGCCCCGGGAACCCCGCATGGATCAGGAAACGCAAGAACTTCGCAAGGCCGGCCTGAAGGTCACTCACCCGCGCATGCGCATCCTGCATCTTTTCGAGGAATCCCCGCAGCGCCACCTGACCGCCGAAGACATCTATCGCCGCCTGCTCGACAGCCAGGAAGACATCGGTCTGGCTACGGTGTATCGCGTACTCACGCAGTTCGAGGCTGCCGGTATTCTGATCAAGCACAACTTCGAGGGCGGGCAGGCCGTCTTCGAGCTCGATCGCGGCCAGCATCACGACCACATGATCGATGTAGACAGCGGCAAGGTCATTGAGTTCGTCAGTGACGAGATCGAGAAGCTGCAGCACGAGATTGCCGAGCGTCACGGTTACGAGATCCAGGACCACAGCCTGGTGCTCTACGTGCGACCGAAGTCCGACCAGAAGAAATAACCTGCCGTTCTCGAGATCGAGACAGCGTTGCGCCGCGGAGCAGGCGAGCTCGCGCGGTTCGATATGCCGGAAAATAAAAGGCCGCGGAAGAACTCCTTGTTCTTCGCGCGGCTCGAGCCGGGAGCGACCCGGCGGCGCGTCACTGCGCATTCCGGATGATCCATCTCCGGAAGACCCGATTCCCTTCGGGCCGTTGAACCAACCGTCCCCACGATTGGCTCGGATCGCCGCTAGGCGGCGACTCCCCCACAACGTTGGGATGAAGCTTAGCCACGTTAACGACGGATGAATATTGGAAAATTTCCTACACGTTAAGAGGGTGAGGAAAATCCAATAAAAGCAAATGCTTGCCTTGCGATTTCGCAGGCTTTCAATGCTCGCGGCCACTCGCAGGAAGCAGGATGCGCAAGCGGGTTCCGTTTTCACTGATGTGGATGCGCAGGATTCCGCCCAGCGCCGCGACACGATCGCGCATGCTCTGCAATCCATGACCGCTGCGGCGACCGCTGCCGGTGTGGTCGCCGCCGAGTCCGACGCCGTCGTCGCGCATATCCAGCGCGACCATGCGGCGTCCATTGCGTCGGCCGCTCAGCACGCGCAGGACGAATCGGCTGGCCATGGCGTGACGTACGGTGTTGGTGGCCGCTTCCTGGACCACGCGATAGACCGTGATGCGGGTGTCTTCGTCCAGGTCCTGCAGGTTGCCGCGCAGGTGCAGCTGGTAGTCCACGCCGGCGGTTTTCAGCAGGTCGCGCACGGGACCTTCCTCCAGCGCGCGGGCCAGGCCGAATTCGTCCAGTACCGTCGGGCGCAGGCTGTTCAGCAGTCGTCGCACCGCGGCGCGCATGTGTGCGAGGATGTCATTGATCGAGGTGGCGACGTCCGACAGTCCGGCCTCGCGCAGTCGGGTCTGAGCCAGTTTCACGCGGGTCTGGATCGCGGTCAGGTTCTGGCCGAGTTCGTCATGCAGCTCGGCGGCGACATAACGCCGTTGCTGTTCCTCGGTGCGCAGATTGCGACGCGCGACCTCGCTGAGCTGCCGGGCCAGTTGATCCAGCCGGCGATTGGCGCCCTCCAGGCGGGCATTCTGGATCGACAGGCGGCGACTGCTTCGGCGCAGGGCGTCCGAGGCGGCACCCAGCACCAGTGCGCCGGTTCCGGCCACGGCCAGGAACAGCAACGACTCGGTGGACGGAAACTGGTTCAAGTCGACGCGGGTGAACGCCATCATGCCGCCATTGATGAGCACCATGGCAAAGATGGCTCCGCGCCAGCCATTGCGGAAGGCGAACAGCAGTACCGGGACCAGCGCGAGAATGCGGGCGAAGCTGGGCAGGGGTTGCGAGCTCTTCAGCATCACCAGCAGCAGGATCATGGTGGGCAGCAGCACGAACAGCGCTTCGAGCAACGTGCGGGCGATCTCCTGGCGTTCGGGCGGTTCTCGCACCGCCATGATCATGATCGGCACGACGAGCAGGCTGCCCAGGTACTCGCGCAGCAATTCGCTGCCGATCACGCTGCCCAGGCTCTGCAAGGCCATCTGTGCATGGATGACATTGCTGAGCGTGCAGCAGAGCAGGGTATTGACGAACGCGGTGATCAGCGCCGCGGCCAGCATGCGGGCCACATCCTCGGGGGTGCGCAGGGTGGCCTTCAGGCCGAAACGTCGCAGGATGGCGATGCAGACGCCGACAACCAGCACGGCGGCTGCATCGTTGGTGATGAATGCGTGCAGCCAGGCCGCGTCTTCAGCGGACCCGACGCGGAAAAGAAGGTGGGCAGCCCATTCTCCGGCAATCAGCCACGGCCAGTAGCGCGGGCGTGCCAGCAACAGCGCACCGAAACGCAGGCCGGGTGAAATCATCCACTGCGGCGCGACATAGTTGAGCAGCACGAGCCAGGCGGCGAAGTACAATAAGCCGACCAGTGGTCCGCGGCTCCAGATTGGCGAGGAGAGACGCATCAATCGAACAGTTTACATGCGGGCAGGTGTTACGCCACGCTCCCCGCTCTCATGGATTAGAGGGTAGAGTCACGGCATGTATCGCATTGTTCTGGTCGACGACCACGCCATTGTTCGCGAAGGCTTCAAGAGCCTGATCGAAATCGAGCCGGATCTCGAAGTCACGGCCGAGTGCTGCAATGCCGACGAGGCGGTCGAAGCCGTCTCGCGCGCGGCGCCGGATCTTATCGCACTGGACCTGTCGCTGCCCGACGCGAGCGGTCTACCACTGGTCGAGCATCTGCTCAGCATCGCGCCGAAGACGCGTGTGGTGATTCTGAGCATGCACGACAGTGAGCCCTATGTGTCCGAAGCGCTTCGCCGCGGTGCCAGCGGATATGTCACCAAGGGGGCGGCGCCGGAAGAGCTGGTCGCCGGCCTGCGTGCGGTGATGCAGGGCAAGCAGTACATCAGTTCCGACGTGGCGCGGCGTCGTTCCACGCAATCCCGAGAAGAGGCCGATCCGCTGGTGCGTCTGACCGCGCGCGAACGCGAGGTGTTTCTATTGCTGGCCGAAGGCAAGACGCCGAAACAGGCGGCTGCCGCATTGGGCATCGGTCAGAAGACCGTCTACATTCATCGGGCCAGTCTGATGAGCAAGCTTGGCGCCGGTTCAGAGCTGGACCTGTATCGTCTGGCCATCGAGCGTGGCTACTTGAAGGCCTGAGCCACGTAGACATATAGAAGAAACGGAGGTGTGTGTGCATGATCAAGCAGATGACTGGTCTTCCCGCGGGTGTGGTGGGCTTCAGCGCGCACGGGGAAGTGACGGCGGACGATTACGAGAACGTCATTGTGCCCGACCTCGAGGCGATGTTCGCACTGCGCGACAAGGTGCGCCTGCTCTACCACTTCGCCGACGACTTCACCGGCTTTGAAACGCGTGCGATGTGGGACGACGCCAAGCTCGGGCTGCGTCATTTCAGCGGTTTCGAGCGGGTTGCGATCGTGGGCGATATTGGCTGGATCGCGCAGACGGTACCGGCGATCAGCGCCCTGTTTCCCGGCGAGTTCCGCAGTTTTCCGGGCAGTGAGCTTCCGGCCGCGCGCGCATGGCTGCTCGAAGGCGTCGCCGGCGACTGAAAGCCGCAGCGGCATTTGCTATCCTCGGCGCCTTTGCCCGGCATGGCGTCGGGCGATGCATTCGTACGGAACATCATCATGATCGAGATCAATCCGATCCTTGCGCAGATCGCGGACCTCAAGAGCCGCGTCGACGCGCTCAGGGGGTTTCTTTGACTACCCGGGCAAGCGTGAACGTCTAGAGGAAGTCACCCGCGAACTGGAAGATCCCACGGTGTGGGACGATCCGTCGCGTGCGCAGGATCTGGGCCGCGAACGCGCCCGCCTGGAACAAATCGTCACCGGTATCGACAGTCTGACCGCCGGGCTTTCCGATGCCGGCGAATTGCTGGAACTGGCCGCCGACGATGGCGACGAGGACACGGTGAATTCCGTGCAGAAGGATGTCGACGGGCTGGCGCGCCGTGTCGATAAACTGGAGTTCCAGCGCATGTTCTCCGGCGAGATGGACGCCAATAATGCGTTCGTCGATATCCAGGCCGGCGCCGGCGGCACCGAGGCGCAGGACTGGGCCGAGATGCTGCTGCGCATGTACCTGCGCTGGTGCGAGCACCGCGGCTGGAAGACCGAGCTGCTGGAAGTCTCCGGCGGCGAAGTGGCGGGCATCAAATCGGCCACGCTGCGGGTCGAAGGCGACTACGCCTACGGTTGGCTGAAGACCGAGATCGGCGTGCATCGCCTGGTGCGCAAGAGTCCGTTCGACTCGGACAATCGTCGCCACACCAGCTTCACCTCGGTGTTCGTTTCGCCCGAGGTCGACGACAGCATCGACATCGACATCAATCCGGCCGACCTGAAGACCGACGTGTACCGTTCTTCCGGTGCCGGTGGTCAGCACGTCAACAAGACCGAGTCCGCCGTGCGTATCACGCACATACCCAGCGGCGTGGTCGTGGCCTGTCAGACCGAACGCAGCCAGCACGCCAACCGTGATCGTGCGATGAAGATGCTGGCCGCGAAGCTGTACGAACTGGAGATCCAGAAGCGCAATGCCGAGAAGGATGCGCTGGAAGCGACCAAGTCCGACATCGGATGGGGCAGCCAGATCCGCAACTACGTGCTGGACCAGTCGCGTATCAAGGATCTGCGCACCGGTATCGAGCGCAGCGACACGCAGAAGGTGCTGGACGGCGATCTGGATGAATTCGTCGAGGGTGCGCTGAAGTCCGGTCTCGAAGCTGGCGCCAAACGCGCCGACGCCAACGCCTGATCCAAATGAAACAGCCGCTCCGTTTCCGGAGCGGCTGTCTGTTCGCGTGTATCGCGCGGAAGTCCTACTTCGGCGTCGACAGATCGGGCCGGTGCATATAGATCGCCATGCTGCGTTTATGGATCGCCATGGCGAAATCGTGCCACAGTGCTTTCGCGGCCGTCTCCGATCCCAGCGACTTGGCCACGACCTTCATCAGGTTCGGGTTCGGCTCTTCCATGTCGGCATAGTTTTTCATCGGCATGACCACGCTCATGCCCTCCTTGCCGCCGATGGTGTATTCGATACCGTAGCTGTGCGGCCACTTCTCGTCGGTCACCGCCTTGTGGATCTTGCTCAGCACGTTCTTGACGGTATCCCGGCTGCCGGGCTTGAAGTGATAGCTGTAGACCGCGAAATAGCGGTATCCCTCGTCCGACATCCAGTGGCTGCGCTTGGTGTCATAGGCGGAAAAGTAGTGCTCCTCGTGTTTGACGTATGGCGCCACGTCTTCCATGTACTGCGGTCCGGCCTTGTGCTCCATGGCCCACTTGCTGTTGGCGTCGAAGTCGGCCCAGGTGTGGTTCTCGGAACGGATCACATAGTGATCCAGGTCGGAACCGACGACAGGCTGGTAGATGTCCCAACGCGTGTTTTCGCCCTGATCCTTGCGCCAGGCGGCGTATTTCTTGATGGCGGCTTCGAACGCTTGTTCATCGCCACGCTTGACCCACAGAATCCATTCGGAGGTGATGTTGCGGTGGCTCGCGTCGTCCTTCTTCTCGTCGGCGGCGAAGGCGGAGGCTGACGCGAAGGCGGCGACAAGAGCCAGCAGCGCGGTCAGCAGGGTGGTGTGGTAACGGAATTTCATCGTGCTTTCTCCTCGGTAGGGGATACCGGGTGTCGCGTCGATGTTCTGCGGCCCCATCGCTCTAGGCTTGCTCGACGTATCTCGTGCCGCAATGCGGTAAACGGTCTATATCCAACCGATAGGTCGTTTTCAGGGGTGATCATGACCTCGCAAGGCTTTGTGATGCGCGGCCGCTCGCATACACTGCGCAGTTCCACTTGGTACAGGCTCCCCCGATGACGGCAACACACGGTTCCGGCGAAGCACCGGCAGAATCCTTGGCAGCGGCGCAGGCCGAGGCCGGCGACAACAAGTTGATCGCCGAGCGTCGCGAGAAACTGCGTGCCTTGCGCGAGCAGGGCGTGGCGTTTCCCAATGATTTCCGTCCGGATGCCTTTGCCGGCGACCTGCAGGCCGAGTACGCCGACGCCGAAGCCTGGCCCGCCGAGACCATCGAGGCGCAGGCGCGCCGCGTGAAGGTGGCCGGCCGCATCATGCTCAAGCGCGTGCAGGGCAAGGTCAGCTTCGTCCAGTTGCAGGACTTCACCGCGCGCATTCAGCTGTTCATCCACAAGGGCACGCTGGGTGACGACACCTACGACGCCTTCAAGGGCTGGGACACCGGCGACATCATCGGCGCCGAGGGTGTGCTGATGCGCACCCGGACCGGCGAGCTGTCGATCAGGGTCGATGCGCTGAAGCTGCTGACCAAGAACCTGCGTCCGCTGCCGGACAAGTTCCACGGTCTGGCCGACGTCGAGCGCCGCTACCGTCAGCGCTACACCGACCTGATCGTCACCGCCGAGGCGCGCGAGACCTTCCGCAAGCGCTCGCGCATCATCGGCCGTCTCCGCCAGTGGCTGGAGGACGAGCCGCGCCGCTTCATGGAAGTGGAGACGCCGATGATGCACGTCATCCCCGGCGGCGCCACGGCGCGTCCGTTCGTCACCCACCACAACGCGCTGGACATGCAGCTGTACCTGCGCGTGGCGCCGGAGCTGTATCTGAAGCGTCTGGTCGTCGGCGGCTTCGACCGCGTCTACGAGATCAACCGCAACTTCCGCAACGAGGGCGTGTCCACGCGGCACAATCCCGAGTTCACCATGCTGGAGCTGTACCAGGCCTACGCCAGCTACCACGAGGTGATGGACCTGACCGAGGCCATGATCCGCGATGCCGCGCAACATGTGCTCGGCACCACACAGGTGACCTGGGACGGTCAGGACATTGACCTGGGGCCGGCGTTCCGCCGCTGGCGCATGGACCAGGCCGTGCTCGAGGCCAACCCGGAGATCAAGCCGGAAGACATCCGCGACCGCGAAGCCATGGCCGCGCATGCCGAGCGTCTGGGCGTGCCGGTCAAGCCGTCCTATGGCTGGGGCAAGATTCTGCTGGAGATTTTCGAGAAGACAGTCGAGGGCGACCTGATCCAGCCGACCTTCATCACCGACCACCCGGTCGAGGTCTCGCCGCTGGCGCGCGAGAACGACACCGACAAGGGCATGACCGACCGCTTCGAGCTGTTCATCGGCGGCAAGGAAATCGCCAACGGCTTCTCCGAGCTCAACGATCCCGAGGATCAGGCCGCGCGCTTCCGTGCCCAGGTCGAGGCCAAGGATGCGGGTGACGACGAAGCCATGCACTTCGACGCCGACTACATCCGCGCGTTGGAAGTCGGCCTGCCCCCGACCGGTGGGCTGGGCGTCGGCATCGACCGTCTGGTCATGCTGCTGACCGATTCGGCATCGATCCGCGATGTGCTGCTGTTCCCGTACATGCGGCCCGAAGCCTGAGCGCATTCCTGGCTTGACCGAGCCGCTGCTGCGGATCTAGTTTCGACGCATCATCAGGACGATGCGTCGAAGGAGCGGAGCCATGTCTGGTCGGGGTCGAGGCGGAAAGGGACCGCCCAAGAAAGTGGTCGATCTGGGCGTCGACAAACGGAATTCCCCGATCAACAAAAAGCGTTCTTCTCCGGTGTCGAAATCGTCGTTGCCGAAGCGCCAGAGCCGAAAATCGATCAGCCAGGAGGAGTACCGGGCGCTGCTTGATCTGGGAAACAAGCAGCCGACCATGAACATGGCCGGCGGAGTGGGCATCCCCGGCAAGCGCAAGCTTGCGGACGTGCAAAAGTACGCGGCGCTCGATTTCGCGAAGATTCCCGAGCAGACGGGGGCAATCCTGTCCATGTCGGAAGCCGTGCGCGGGCACGGGGACATCAAGTCGGTTCGCAAGCAGGTCAAGACGGTCAATCGCAAGGTCGAGTTCGCCCCGGGCCAGATGGGCGTGCATTCGCTGCACGTCGGCAACGACATCGCCGCCGTCTGGAACAGCCGGGTGAAGGACAAGAGCAAGATCTACGATTACCCCGATCTTGCCGTTCGTCTCGACAAGAGGCTGGCGAATGCCGGAAGCGGGGACAAGGTCTACTGGCGCTCGGATGCCTCGCTCGAGGAGCGGCGGTCGCACGTCGCCACCGGGATGCAGCACATGATTGCAGGTGACCGAGATGCGGCGGCGACGTCCTTCGGCCAGGCGGGCCTGACTTCACGCGGTCAGAAATGGGCCCACAAGATGAGCAACCTGATGCTCGCCGAGGCGGGGCGTGACTTCCACGGCGGTGGTGATGGCAGTCGTGTACATACGGCTCTCGGTCATGTGGTCGGCAGCAAGGATCATGCGGGGAAGAGTTTCAGCAAGGTCTTCGTGGACAAGGCCGACAAGTACGCGCCCTTCGCCAAACGCAATGGCGCCAAAACCTTCAAGGGATAATCGTGCCGCCGTTGCGCGAGGCTGACGCGGCGCGGCGTGATGATGTGTCGACCCATCGCGGGCAGGCATGCACTAGACTCTGCGGCCCGAGTTCTTGCGGAGTTCCGCCATGTGGTACGTCATCATGGGATTCGATCATCCCGAGTCGCTGGACAAGCGCAAAGCCGCGCGTCCGGCACACCTGGCCCGTCTGCAGGCGCTGCAGTCCGAAGGCCGCATCCGTCTGGCCGGACCGTTCCCGGCCATCGATTCGACGGAGCCGGGACCTGCCGGGTTCCGCGGCAGCTTGATCGTGGCGGAATTCGAATCCCTGGACGCGGCTCGCGCCTGGGCCGATGCCGACCCGTATGTCGAGACCGGCGTCTATGCGCGCGTCGACGTGCAGCCGTTCATCCAGGTGATGCCATGAGCGCAGAGATGGTCGAGCAGATTCGCACGCGGGTCGCCGAGGCGCTGCGGCCCGTGTCGCTGGAAGTGCTCGATGAAGGTCATCTGCATGTCGGGCATGCCGGCGAGGGGCAGGGGCATTACCGGGTGCGCGTCACCAGCGAGGCCTTCGCGGGTCTGCTCCCCCTGAAGCGGCACCGTTTGGTCTACGATGCCGTGGGGGCGTTGATGGGCGACGGTATTCACGCGTTGGCCATCGAGGCCCACGCGCCGGGAGAGGCCCCGTAGGGCGTCCGCCCGCAAGAATGGCTCGGTAACGCCGGATCCGACGGGTGATTTAACCTGAGGAGTGTTGTGCAAGCCATTGATTTAAATGGCTGCTCAATTCGCAGATTGCGCCTGCATGACACCCTTGGCACAGTGGCGGCTTGACATGGCTCCACGAACCGATGAAGTCCGGCGTTGACGACCGGGCGAACTCCAGCGAATACGGACACGCATGCGCCTGACCACCATCAAATTGGCCGGATTCAAGTCCTTCGTCGATCCGACCACCCTGCATCTGCCCACCAACATGACCGGCGTTGTCGGTCCCAATGGCTGCGGCAAGTCCAACATCATCGATGCCATTCGCTGGGTGATGGGCGAAAGTGCGGCCAGCCGCCTGCGCGGCGATTCGCTGACCGATGTGATCTTCTCCGGTTCCAGCGCGCGCAAGCCGGTCGGGCAGGCGATGGTCGAACTGATCTTCGACAACAGCGACGGCACGGTGCAGGGCGAGTTCGCGCAGTACGCGGAAATCTCGGTCAAGCGCACCGTCAGCCGCGACGGCCAGTCGCA
Organism: Oleiagrimonas citrea; assembly: GCF_012395255.1. Classification (GTDB taxonomy): domain Bacteria; phylum Pseudomonadota; class Gammaproteobacteria; order Xanthomonadales; family Rhodanobacteraceae; genus Oleiagrimonas; species Oleiagrimonas citrea. The sequence continues at coordinate 137,521 of NZ_JAAZQD010000001.1, read as the reverse complement.
GTACTTCCTCAACGGCAGCCGCTGCCGTCGTCGCGACATCACGGACATCTTTCTCGGAACCGGCCTGGGGCCGCGCAGCTACTCGATCATCGAGCAGGGCATGATCAGCCAGATCATCGACTCGCATCCGGACGAGTTGCGTGGGCATCTGGAGGAGGCCGCGGGCATCTCCAAGTACAAGGAGCGGCGCAAGGAGACCGAGACCCGTATCCGTCATACGCGTGAGAACCTCGAACGCATTTCCGACGTGCGCGAGGAAGTCGAGAAACAGCTCGAGCACCTCAATCGCCAGGCGCGCGCGGCCGAACGCTGGAAGGGCTACAAGGAAGAGCAAAAACGCAAGCAGGCCGAGCTGCAGGCGCTGGAATACCGGGGCGTGCGCCGCAAGCACGAGAGTCAGGGCGAAGGACTGCGCAAGTCCGAGCTGGAGATCGAGAAGTTCGTCGCCGAGCAGAGTGAACTGCAGGCGCGCATCGAGTCCACGCGCGAGCACCATCACGCCGCCAACGAGCACATGAACGAGGTGCAGGGCGAGGTCTACCGCATCGGCGCGGAGATCGCCCGTGTCGAGCAGCAGGTTCGGCACAACCAGGAGACCGCCGAGCGTCTCGAGCGCGCCAAGGCCGACGCCGAGCGCGAGCATGGCGAACTGGTCAGCCATCTGGATGCCGATCGCGAACAGCTGGCCACGTTGAACACCGCGCTGGAAGAGGGCACGCCCAAGCTGGAGACGTTGCGCGAGGCCAAGCAGGCCACCGCCGAAGCCCAGCGCGACGCCGAGGCGAAGTTGTCCGACTGGCAGGAGCGCTGGGACAAGCACACGGGCACGGCTTCCGAGGCGTCGCGTGCCGCGGAGGTCGAGCGTACCCGCCTGGATTATTTGGACCGGCAGGCATTGGATCTGTCGCGCCGCCGTGAAGCGCTGCAGACCGAACAACGCGCCAGCGACGTCGAGGCGTTGGCCGCCGCGGCCGAGACGCTGGCCAGCGATCATGAGCGGCAGGGCGTTCAGGTCGAATCGCTCAGTGCCGCACTGGAAGAACGCAAGCAGGCCCACGAAGGCGTGATCGAGCGTGAACGCGAGACGCAGGCCGAGCTCAATCAGACCCGCCACGCGTTGCAGACTGCCTCCGGGCGTCTGTCCTCACTCGAGGCGCTGCAGCATGCGGCGCTCGGCCAGGACGAGGGCGCAGCGAGTGAATGGCTTTCGCGGCTCGGCCTGGACAAGGCGCGTCGTCTTGGTGAAGCGCTGAAGGTCGAGCCCGGTTGGGAGACCGCCGTCGAAACGGTGCTTGCCGGTATGCTCGATGGCGTGCTGGTCGACGATCCGCACAAGCTGATCGACGAACTCGAGCAACTCGACGACGCCAGTATCACCGTGGTCGCACAGGAATCCGCTGCTTCGACGGCGGGAACGTTGGCCGGACATGTGCAGGGCCCGGCTGCGGCCATGGCTCTTCTGGCGCAAGTGCATACCGCCGACAGCGCCTCGGCCGCGCAGCAGCGGGTCGCGGATCTGTCGCCGCAGCAATCCGTCATCACCCGCGACGGTCTGTGGCTTTCGCCGCAGTGGGCGCGTGTGCGCCGCGCCGGTGACAATCAGGTGGGCGTGCTGGCACGTGAGCGCGAGATCCAGCAGCTGCGCGAACAGGTGCAGCAACTGGAAACGCGCGTGGAGATGTTGACGGAACAACTCGAGACGCTGCGCAGCGAGAAGGCTGAAGCCGAGCGTGTGCGTGACGATGCCCAGCGTGAGCTGTACACCGCGCACCGGCGTCTTTCGGAACTGGCCGGGCAATTGCAGAGTCATCGCGGCAAGGTCGAAACGGCGCGTGCGCGTGCCGAGAAGATCGAGGGCGAGCTCAAGGAACTGAACGAACACCACGCGGCGTTGCAGGAGCAGACCCGCGAGGCGCGTTCGCGTCTGGATCAGACCGTTTCCGGCATGGGCGACCTGGAAGACCGTCGCCGCGAACTGGACAACGAGCGTCGCACTCTGCTCGAAGCGCGCGAGGAAGCGCGCATGAACGCACGCGACGCCTCCGATCAGGCGCATGAGCTGGCGCTCAGTCTGGAATCGCGCCGTTCCGCGCAGCAGTCGCTGAAGCAGTCCGTGTCACGCATGGAGGCCCAGCTGCAGCAATTGCAGGCGCGCCGTGAAGCTATCGAACAGCAGCTGGAAGAAGGCTCCAGTCCGATCGCCGAACTGGAGGCCGAACGTCAGGCGTGCCTGGATCAGCGGCTGCTGGTCGACAAGAAACTGGTCGAGGCGCGTCGCGCCGTCGAAGAGAGCGACGCCCAGGTGCGGCGTCTGGAGCAGGATCGCCAGCAACTCGAGCAGACGCTGCAGGCCAAACGCGAATCCCTGTCCGAGAAGCGCATGTCCGCGCAGGCGCTGGAACTTCGCGCGCGGCAGTTGGAAGAATCCATCGGCGAACTCGGCCTGGAACCGGAAGCGCTGCTGCAGGAGCTGGCCGAGGACGCCGACGCCTCGGTCTGGAAGAAGGATCTGGAGACCCTGGCGCAGCGCATCCAGCGACTGGAGCCGGTCAATCTCGCGGCGATTCAGGAATACGAAGAACAGGCTGAGCGAAAGAAATACCTGGATGCGCAGCTGGAGGATCTCGGCAGCGCGCTCGAGACGCTCGAGAACGCGATCAAGAAGATCGATCGCGAGACCCGTCAGCGTTTCAAGGAAACCTTCGACAAGGTCAACGCCGGCATGCAGGAACTGTTCCCGCGTTTGTTCGGCGGCGGTCACGGCTACCTCGAGCTGACCGGCGATGATTTGCTCAATACCGGCGTGACCATCATGGCGCGCCCGCCGGGCAAGCGCGTCAGCAACATCACGCTGCTGTCCGGCGGCGAGAAGGCCATGACCGCGGTGTCATTGGTGTTCTCGATCTTCGCGCTCAATCCCGCGCCGTTCTGTCTGCTCGACGAGGTCGACGCGCCGCTGGACGAGGCCAACGTCGGACGTTTTTCCAACGTCGTCAAGGAAATGAGCGACCGCGTGCAGTTCCTGTTCGTGACCCACAACAAGTCGACCATGGAGGCCGCCGAGCAGATGTGCGGCGTGACCATGCGCGAACCGGGCGTGTCGCGTCTGGTGCAGGTCGACCTGGCCGAGGCCGCGCGTCTGGCGGGTGCGGCCTGAACCGTAGCCATTCGGAAGGTTGGCTTGCGCTGCGACAGGCGCAAGAATAGGCGGCATCGGTCGACGTGAACGGCGTCGGCGCGCACAAGACCGTTCGCGAAAGAACTCTGGAGTAGGGCATGCACTGGAACCCCGCCGTCGGCATTCCGTTGTTGATCATCGGCCTCATCGTGTTGGGCCTGATCTGGCTGTTTGGTCAGCCACGCAAGCCCGGACAGGGGCGCCGTCAACCGGTGCCGCCCTCCGGTTCTCGCGGTGAGCGTCGCGAACCGACATTCGGTGTCGATGCGCAAGAGGAAGACGGACTCGACGCGGACGATGCGATGCCCGACGAGGACTTGCGCACCACGCAGGTCGAACCGTTCCAGGCTTCGCTGCTGGAGACCCAGAAGAGCGAGCCGGAAGCCGACGTCGAGGAAATCGAGCTGCCTCCGATCGAGCCCGCGCAGCGCACCGCGCCCGCACCACCTGCTCCGGCGCACGATCCGCATCGTTCGACTCTGGGACAGCGGCCTGCCGATCTGCCGGTGGAGCGCATCGTTGCGGTCAATGTAGTGGCACCGGGCAACGCGGTGTTTCAGGGGGCCGATCTCGTGGTGGCCGCCGACAAGGCCGGGCTGGATTTCGGCCACAAGGGCATTTTCCATCGACTGCTCGAAGGCAAGCCAGAGCTGGGGCCGATCTTCAGCGTGGCCAACATGCTGCAGCCGGGCAGTTTCGATCTGAGCCGAGTTGTCGATCTGACGACTACCGGCCTGAGCTTCTTCATGACGCTTCCGGGCCCGGTCTCGGCGCTGGACGCCTGGGACGCAATGCTGCCGACGGCTCAGCGCATGGCCGAGCTGTTGGGCGGGCAGGTGCTCGACGACGAGCACAATGCGCTGGGACGACAGCGCATTGCGCACATCCGCGATGAATTACGGGCCTGGGATCGCAAACATCAGGGCGACGAGATCGGTTTCGGTCCCTGATCGGGATGCGTGTCCGGCGTGCAGTCCGGGGATGGCTCAGACCTTGGCGCCGAGTGCGCGCACCAACGTGATGTAGTTGCGCATGGCCTCGTCGTCGGTCATGCCGGCGAGTTGCTCCCACGCTTCTCGCTTGGCGCAGCCGACGAAGTCGAAGAAACCCGGCTGCGGGCCGTCTGCATCGCCTTCAGTGGCTTGCTTGTAGAGCGCGTAGAGGCGTAGCAGGGTGTCGTTGCCGGGTCGCTCCGGCAGACGGCGGGCCGCAGTCACGGCGCGTTCGAACAGGGACGGTAGGTCGGTCATGAATCAGGCACGTTTCCGCATTCCCCCTGAATGCCCTCGGCTTGTAGCATGCGTCCGAAAACGGGTCAACGCGGGCTAGAATGGTCCGGATTGCCCTGATTCGGAGTCGCCATGCCTTCCAAGCCCCTTGCCCCTGTGCTGACCATCGACGGCCCATCCGGTTCCGGAAAGGGGACGGTCAGTCGACTGGTGGCCGAACGTCTGGGGTGGCACATGCTGGATTCCGGCGCGTTGTACCGCGCGGTCGGGTACGCTGCCTCAATGGCGGATATCGACCTGACGGATGCCGATGCGGTCACGCGCTGCGCGCTGGCGGCAAAAATCCGCTTTCGGCCGAGCGAGGACGGCAGCGACACCCGGGTGGTCGTGAACGGGCATGACGCCACGGACGAGATCCGCACCGAGACCTGCGGCGCGGCCGCGTCCGCGGTCGCGGCCATTCCTGCCGTGCGAGAAGCCTTGCGGGACAAGCAATTGGCGTTTCGCAAGCGTCCGGGACTGGTCGCCGACGGTCGCGACATGGGCACCGTGATCTTTCCGGATGCGCCGTTCAAGGTCTTTTTGACGGCCAGTGCTGCCGAGCGTGCAAAAAGACGCTATAAGCAGTTGAAGGAAAAGGGTCTCAGCGTTACAATTTCTGGTCTGCAACGTGAGATCGAGGCACGGGATGAACGCGACGCCAGTCGCCCCGTGGCTCCACTCAAACCCGCCGAGGGCGCATTGCTCGTCGATTCGACCGGCATGCCCATCGACGCGGTGGTTGCAAAGGTCATTGCCCTGGTACAGCCGGACTGAAGGTCCGCGTCCCAGGGGAGAAGGGGGCAAAAGGGCGGTCGTGGACTTGGTTTGCAAGTTTCCCAGACCTGCTTCCGATGCCTCATTTACGGAGTCCGAGCCGCGGCACGGACTGACATCAACGGTGCCGATGCACCCACAACAGGCGGGCCGTTTTCTCCGCATCCAACGCAGCGCAAGTCCGGCTGCGAACAACCTACGGGACATGCGGGCCTCGGCCTTTACCATCCTACGGAAATCACATGACTGAAAGTTTCGCTGAACTGTTCGAACAGAGTGAACAGACCCTCGCCCGACTCAAGCCCGGCGCCATTGTGTCCGGCATCGTGGTCGAGGTCCGCCCCGACGTTGTCGTCATCAACGCCGGCCTGAAGAGCGAAGGCATCGTTCCGATCGAGCAGTTCAAGAACGAGAACGGCGACCTCGAAGTCGAGGTCGGCGACGAGGTCAAGGTTGCGCTGGAAGCCCTCGAAGACGGCTTCGGCGAGACCAAGCTCTCGCGTGAGAAGGCCAAGCGTTCCATGGTGTGGGACGACCTGGAAGAAACCTTCGACAAGGACGAGATCGTCACCGGCAAGATCTCCGGCAAGGTCAAGGGCGGCTTCACCGTCGACATTCGCGACGTTCGCGCCTTCCTGCCCGGTTCGCTGGTCGACGTGCGTCCCGTGCGCGATCCGAGCTACCTCGAGGGCAAGGACCTCGAGTTCAAGATCATCAAGCTGGACCGCCGCCGTAACAACCTCGTCGTCAGCCGCCGCGCGGTGGTCGAGAGCGAGTACTCCGAGGAGCGCGAGAAGCTGCTGGAGCGCCTGACCGAAGGCGCGATCGTGCACGGTGTGGTCAAGAACCTCACCGACTACGGCGCGTTCGTGGACCTGGGCGGCATCGACGGCCTGCTGCACATCACCGACATGGCCTGGAAGCGCGTGCGCCATCCGTCCGAAGTCGTCAACGTCGGCGACGAGCTGGACGTGCGCGTGCTGAAGTTCGACCGCGAGCGCAACCGCGTTTCGCTGGGTCTGAAGCAGCTGGGCGACGACCCGTGGGTCAACATCTCCCGCCGCTACCCGGTCGGCAGCCGCCTGTTCGGCAAGGTCTCCAACGTCACCGATTACGGCTGCTTCGTCGAGATCGAGCCGGGCGTCGAGGGTCTGGTCCACGTGTCCGAGATGGACTGGACCAACAAGAACGTCAATCCGGCCAAGGTCGTCCAGGTCAGCGACGAGATCGAGATCATGGTGCTGGACGTCGACGAGGAGCGTCGCCGCATCTCGCTGGGCATCAAGCAGACCCAGTCCAACCCGTGGGAAGCCTTCGCCGCCATGCACAACAAGGGCGACAAGGTCTCCGGTCAGATCAAGTCGATCACCGACTTCGGCATCTTCGTGGGTCTGGAAGGCGGCATCGACGGTCTGGTGCATCTGTCCGACATCTCGTGGCAGGGTGGTGAAGACCTGATCCGCGACTTCAAGAAGGGCGAGGAAGTCGAGGCGGTGGTGCTGGCGGTCGATCCCGAGCGCGAGCGCATCAGCCTGGGCATCAAGCAGATGGAGCAGGATCCGTTCGGCCAGTTCATGGCGGCGAATCCGCGCGGCACGATCGTCAAGGGCACGGTCAAGGAAGTCGACGCCAAGGGCGCCGTGGTCGACCTGGGCGATGGTGTCGAGGCCTACCTGCGTGCCAACGACATTGCCAAGGAGCGCATCGAGGACGCCACCGATCATCTCAAGGTCGGTGACGAAGTCGAAGCCCGCTTCACCGGCATGGATCGTCGTGGTCGCATGCTGCAGATCTCGATCCGCGCCAAGGACGAGGCCGAGCTGAAGGAAACGCTGGCCGAGTACCAGGGTACTGCCGGCGGCACCACCAAGCTGGGTGCGTTGCTGCAGGAGCAGATGAACAAGCCCGACTCCGAGTAAGGAAGGGACGAGTGCGGGGCGGTTTGTGCCGCCCCGCACGGTCTTGTTGTGAAAGATGGGGTATTCCTGCTCGCGTGGCGCATCCGCATGCGTCATGCACAGGGGGAGCAGATTGCAAACAAGGCACGGCTTGACAGGGGAGCTGTACGGTCTGTGCACCAGGGAAACTGCGGGTACCATGACCAAATCCGAACTGATTGAAGCGCTGGCGCGCGGACAGACGCATCTGGCCTACAGCGATGTCGAGATGGCCGTGAAGGGTCTGCTCGAGCAGATGAGTCGCGCACTGTCCGAAGGCGACCGAATCGAGGTGCGTGGCTTCGGCAGCTTCTCGCTGCACTATCGGCCGCCGCGCATGGGTCGCAACCCGAAGACCGGCGAGGCCGTGGCCCTTCCGGGCAAGCACGTGCCGCATTTCAAGCCGGGCAAAGAACTGCGCGAACGCGTCAACAACGGCGGCGACGACTGATCGTCGCAGCACGCACGGCGTGTCTGTGCGTCGAAGGGGCAATCGGGTAGTCTTTGCGCATGCGCATCCTGATTCTCATTCTGCTGCTCGTCTGTATTGCCGCCGGCGTCGTGTTCGGCGCACTGAATGCCGACCTGGTCGGCTATGACTTCGGTTTCGCGCAAGCGGAACTTCCCAAGGGCGGCGCATTGCTCGCGGCGCTCGTGCTGGGCTGGCTGCTGGGCGGATTCACTGCCTGGTGGGGCGTCAGCGCGAGGCATCTGCGCGACCGGCGTCGAACCCGCAAGGCTCGCAAGGACGTGGCCGACGCATGAATCCGATCTATCTGTTGAGCGCACTACTGCCGCTGGCCTTTCTGAGCGGCTGGTGGATTGCGCGGCGTGCCGGTGCGCGTCATTCCGGCGCACGCGTGAACGCACTGTCCTCGGATTACTTCCGGGGCCTGAATTATCTGCTCAACGAGGAGCAGGACAAGGCCATCGAGGTCTTCCTGCGTCTGGCCGAATACAATCGCGACACCGTCGAGACGCATCTGGCGCTGGGCAATCTGTTCCGTCGCCGAGGCGAGGTCGATCGCGCCATTCGCATCCATCAGCATCTGGTCTCGCGCCCCAATCTCAGCGACGACATGAAGACGGTCGCGCTGCTCGAATTGGGCGAAGACTACATGCGTGCCGGTCTGCTCGATCGCGCCGAGACGCTGTTCGCCGATCTGGCCGCGATGAACGCGCATGCCCCCTCGGCCCTGCGTCATTTGATCGCCATCTACCAGCACGAACGCGACTGGCATCAGGCGATCGAGCACGCCCGCCGCCTGGAGAAGATGACAGGTCAGTCGCAATCGCACGACATCGCCCAGTTCTATTGCGAACTGGCCGAACAGGCGCGTCATCACGGCGCCGTGGAAGATGCCGCCAATTATTTGAAGCAGGCGTTCGAGCACGAGGCGGGATGCGTGCGTGCGCACATGATCGATGGCGCCATGCATGCGCATGCTGGCGACGACGAGGCGGCTATTGAGAGCTATGAATGTGCCGCACGCTCCAATCTGGCCTTCGTTCCCGAGATCCTCCCGCCTCTGCTGCAAAGCTATGCCCGAGCCGGGCACATGACGCGTGCCGAAAATTTTCTGCAGGATGTCATCGAGCAGTATCACGGCATCTCGCCCGTGCTCGCGTTGACGCAGATCTACCGCGAACGCGATGGCGAGCGCGCCGCTGTCGAGTTCCTCACTGCGCAACTGCGCATGCGGCCTTCGGTGCGCGGCCTTATGGCGCTCATCGACGCGACCATGGACAAGGTATCCGGCGAGGCGCATGCCAACTTCCTCATCCTGCGCGACCTGACGCGCAAGCTGTTGGCCGGGCAGGCGATGTATCGCTGCAGCCAGTGCGGGTTCGGTGCCAAGGCGCACCACTGGCAGTGTCCGAGTTGCAAGAACTGGTCGACGGTGCTGCCGATTCTCGGCGTGGCCAACGAGTGAGTCGCCCATGAACCTGCATCTGCTCGTCCTGGCGACCGTGTCCGTTCTGGTGTCCATGCTCGTCGCCGTGCTGGTCACCGGATTCATGGTCGATTACGCACGCCGGCGCGGCATGCTCGATCACCCGGGACAGCGCCGTTCACATACGCTGCCGACGCCGCGTGGCGGGGGGTTGGGACTGATTCTCGGCGCTTTGCTCGGGATGGCGCCGGTGCTTTGGTTCACCTTGCCCTCCATGCTTGGCGCGGCTTTTCTGTTGGCTGCGCTGCTGGTCGCTTGCGTCGGCTGGCTGGACGATCACCGAAACCTTCCGGCTTTGCCGCGACTGGTTGTGCATCTGCTGGCGGCTGCCTTGTTCTGCGCATGTCTGGTCGTGTCGGCCGGGTGGTCGTTCTGGTGGTTGCCCCCGATGGTGCTGGTTGCCGCATGGAGCGTGAATCTGCACAACTTCATGGACGGCAGCGACGGCATGCTCGGCATGCAACTGGTGTTCGTCGGGTGGTTCTCGGCGGTGTTGTGCGCATGGCAGGGGCTGCCGCATCTGGCCATGCTGAATCTCGCGCTCTCCGCCGCGGCAACGGGGTTCCTGGTCTATAACCTGCCGCCGGCACGCATTTTCATGGGCGACGTGGGCAGCGGCGGCGCCGGCTTGTTGGTGTTCATGCTGGCCGCGTTATGGTGCCGGGAAGATATTGCGGCGTTGTGGACGGTTCTCATCTTGCATGCGGTCTTCATGGTCGATGCGGGCATGACGCTGGTCGGTCGCATACTGCGAGGCCGTCGTTGGTACACTGCACACCGCGAGCATCTGTACCAATGGTTGGTACGCAGCGGCTTTTCCCACGGACGAACCGGATGGCTCTATCTGATCTACAACCTGGCGGTTGTCGCTCCCTTGGCGTGGCTGTCCGCGCGCGATCCGCGATTTGCATTCTGGATCTGCGTGATCGCGTATGCGGTGACCATGCTGATCTGGTGGCTGGTGCGTCGACATTGTCTGCAGCGCGTGTCGAGGAGGGGCGGGCATGCGCACGCGTAGATTGATCGGCGTGATCCATCCGAGACTGGCTGTCGTGCTGCACGACCTGGCCATGGTCGCGCTGGCCTGGTGGCTCGCCAAGGCATTGCGTTATGTTCTGGTGCACACCACGGGGCAGGCGGACTTCCTGCCTCTCGAATTCCCCATCGTGCTGGCCGTGCAGGGCGCCGTGTTCGCCTGGACCGGTCTATACAAGGGACTCTGGCGCTTTGCGAGTCTGCCCGATCTCTGGAACATCGCCCGCGCGGCCGTCGTGGGCACGCTCGGCATCGGACTGACACTGTTTCTCTACAGTCGTCTGGCCGGTGTGCCGCGGTCGGTGTTGTTCCTTTACCCGGTCACGCTCTCGGTTCTGCTGGGGGGGCCGCGTCTGGCCTACCGTTTCTGGAAGGACAGCCGCCTGGATCTCTTCGCCAGCCAGAAGAGCCGTCGAGTCCTGGTGATCGGCGCCGGTCGCGCCGGCGAGACACTGGCGCGTGACCTTCGTCGCGACAGCCGCTATCGGCTGGTCGGCTTCGTCGACGACGACGCCGCGCTGCGCGGTGCGCGTGTGCACGGCATCCCCGTACTGGGTCGACTGGATCAGCTTCCGGCGCTGGCCGGCGAAGTGGCCGCGGAGATGCTGCTCATCGCGCAGCCCGGAGCAAGTACGGCGCAGATGCGCCGGGTGGTCGAGTTGTGTCAGGCGACCGGTGTGCCGTTCCGCACGGTTCCACGTCTGGACGATGTCGTGGCGGGGCGCGCGCAGTTCAACCAGATCAAGGATGTCGCCATCGAGGATCTGCTTGGTCGCGACAGCGTGCAGCTGGACTGGACTGCGATCCGCACCAGTATCAGTGGGCACACGGTACTGGTGACGGGCGGCGGCGGTTCGATCGGTTCGGAACTGTGTCGCCAGGTCGCTCGGCTCGGAGCCAGCGAACTGGTCATCGTGGAAAGCTGCGAATACAACCTCTATCGAATCGAGCGTGAACTCGGTGCGCAGTATCCGGAGCTGGTGCTGCATGCGCTGCTGGTCGACGCCGGCGATCAGCCGGCCGTCGATGCCCTGTTCGACAAGTATCGTCCGAAGATCGTGTTCCATGCCGCTGCCTACAAGCACGTGCCTATGCTGCAAAGGCAGATGCGCGAGGCTGTGCGCAACAACGTCCTGACCACACGAGTGGTTGCCCGCGCGGCGGATCGTTGCGGTGTCGATCATTTCGTCCTGATCTCCACTGACAAGGCGGTCAATCCGACCAGTGTCATGGGCGCCTGCAAGCGTGTGGCCGAGATTTTCTGCCAGAACTTCTCGCGGCAGTCGCGGCGCACGCATTTCGTCACGGTACGTTTCGGCAACGTACTGGATTCCGCCGGATCGGTCGTACCGCTGTTCCGCGAGCAGATCCGCAAGGGCGGACCGGTCACGGTGACGCATCCGGAGATCTCGCGTTACTTCATGACCATTCCCGAAGCTTGCCAGCTGATTCTGCAGGCCTCGGCGCTGGGGCAGGGGGGCGAGATCTTCGCGCTGGACATGGGCGAACCGATCCGCATTCGCGATCTGGCCGAGCAGATGATCCGGTTGGCGGGCAAGGAACCCGGAGAGGATGTGCCGATCGTGTTCACCGGCCTGCGCCCCGGTGAAAAGCTGTTCGAGGAGTTGTTCCACGCGCGCGAGGAATATTGCGCGACCACGCATGCGAAGATCTTCCTGGCTCGCTCGCGCGAGATGGCCTGGGAGCTTCTCTGTGCGCAGCTGGACCAACTCGAGAAGTCCGTGCGCGACTGCGACGAGGACACCATGCAGGATCTCATCTCGCATCTGCTTCCGGAGTTCCGCTGGAATGAAACACCGGCATCCGACAACGTCGTGCCGTTGCACCCTGCAGAAAATGAAGGAGCCGCATGAGCAAGCGTTTGCGCAAAGTCGTCTTTCCCGTGGCCGGTCTAGGCACCCGTTTCCTTCCCGCGACCAAGGTCGTGGCCAAGGAAATGCTGCCGGTACTGGACCGTCCGCTGATCCAGTACGCCGTGGACGAAGCCGTCGATGCCGGTGCCGATACGCTGATCTTCGTCACCAATCGCTACAAGCACGCCATCGCCGACTACTTCGACAAGGCCTACGAGCTGGAGGCCAAGCTCGAGGAAAAGGGCAAGGATGCGCTTTTGGCACTGGTGCGCAGCACGCTTCCCTCGCATGTCCGCGCGATCTTCGTCACGCAGCCGGAGGCCCTGGGGCTGGGGCATGCCGTACTCTGCGCCAAGCCGGTAGTGGGCGACGAGCCGTTCGGCGTGATGCTGCCCGACGATTTGATTCTGCATGACGGCGTGGGCGCGCTGGGCCAGATGGCCGAGGCCGCGCTGACGCATGACGCTGGCGTGATCGCGGTCGAGGAAGTGCCGAACGACCAGACCCACAAGTACGGCATCGTCGCGACCGGTGACGAGGTCGATGAACGTGCGGCCAAGATTCGCCACATGGTCGAGAAACCGAATCCCGAGGATGCACCGAGCAATCTCGGCGTGGTCGGACGCTATGTCCTGCCGAGTCGTATTTTCGATTTGCTCGAGCAGACACGTCCCGGCAGCGGCGGCGAGATCCAGCTGACCGATGCGATCGAGGGCCTGCTGCATCAGCAGAGCGTGCTGGCCTACCGTTTCCAGGGACAACGTTTCGATTGTGGCAACAAGCGCGGCCTGGTGCGCGCGACGCTGCATCTTGCGCTGCGCGATCCGGAGCTGGCGTCGGCCGTGCACGAAGTGCTCGCCGATCACTGAGCGCGTTCGTCACCGCGCATCTTTCCCGTGAACCGCTATGCCGCGGAGCGGATCAGGCCAGAGGTGTCCGCATGAACGAAGACGCCACGCTTTCGTATTATCAAGCCACGGCGGCAGACGTTCCCGTGTACGAACCGCTGCAGGGGTGCCGCGATGCCAGTGTGATCGTGGTCGGCGGCGGATTTGCCGGCCTCAATACGGCGCTCGGTCTGGCCGAGCGAGGCGTCCGCGATGTCTGTCTGCTGGAAAGCGAGCGGATCGGTTTCGGCGCCTCCGGGCGCAATGGCGGATTCGTGTTCGCCGGCTACTCCCTTGGCGAGCAGGCCCTGCTGAATCAGCTCGGTGCACAAGCCGCAAAGGCACTTTTTCTGCGCACGGTCGAGGCCGTTCGAAGGATCCGAGGACGGATAGCCGAATACGACATCGATTGCGACACGGTCGATGCCGGCGTGCTCTGGGCCAACTGGTTCAGCGATCCACGGCGACTGCTGGACCGGCAGCGGCTGCTGGCTCGCCATTTCGATACCGAGTGGACATGGGTGCCTCAGGCCGTGTTGCGTGAGCAGTTGCGCACGCGCCGCTATACCGACGCATTGTTCGAGCGCAATGCATTGCATCTGCACCCGTTGAAATACGCGCGGGGACTCGCGCGCGCCGCGGTAAAACAGGGCGTGACCATCCACGAACACAGTCGGGCAGTTTCGCTGACGCGCGAGGGCGAGGCCTGGGTCGTGCGCACCGACGAAGGTGAGCTCCGTGCGCCCCAGGTCGTGCTGGCCTGCGGCGGCTATCTGTCCGGTCTGCAACCGCAAGTGGATCGTGCCGTGCTGCCTATCGCCACCTACGTGATGGTGACCGAACCGCTCGGCGCGGCACTGCACGACACCATCGCCACGGAAAGCGCTGTATACGACACGCGTTTCGCCTTCGACTACTACCGCAAGCTGAGGGACGATCGGCTGCTCTGGGGCGGTCGCATCTCCATTCGCAACCGCTCTCCGGAAGACGTCAAGAGACTTCTCCGTCGCGATCTGGCCCGTGTCTATCCGCAGCTCGCCCATGCACGCATCGACTACGCCTGGTCCGGCTTGATGAGTTATGCGCGGCACGAGATGCCGCAGGTCGGCGGTGACGGAGAGGGATTGTGGTGGGCGCAGGCTTTCGGCGGCCATGGCCTTGCCCCGACGTGCGTGGCCGGCGAATTGCTGGCCGCGGCCATTGCCGGGGATGACCGGGACTGGGAGACTTTTCACCGTTATGGCCTGGTGTCGGCCTGGCGCCCGCTGGGCTATCTTGCTGCGCAGGCCAGCTACTTGTGGCTGCAGCTGCGCGATGCGTGGAAGGATGCACGGGAACGACGATGAGCACGATGCAGGTCGAGACGATCGAATGGTCGGATTTCCAGCGTGTGCTGCTGGTCGCAGGCACGGTCACGCGCGTGGAGGCGTTTCCCGAGGCACGCAAGCCGGCATACCGTCTGTGGGTGGATTTTGGACCGTATGGCGAGAAGAAGACCAGCGCCCAGGTCACGGCACTGTACGCACCCGAAGATCTGGTCGGGCGGCAGATCGTCGGGGTTATCAATTTCCCCGAAAAGCAGATCGGTCCGGTCCGCTCGCAGTTCCTGCTCACCGGCTTCGAGACCGAGGCTGGCGTCGTGATCACCACGCTGGAACGTCCGGTACCCAACGGTACGCGGATGTCCTGAACCGCATTATCGATCGCGCTTGAGGCGGTCCAGCCAGACTTCCAGTCCCTGGGCGTTGAGCTCGATGTCGACGTCGAGCAGTTCCAGCAGCAGGTCGCGGCCGCCGGTCCAGCCATGCCGCGCTGCGCGGCGTGCGTACAGTTCACCGAAGGCATCGACCAGCGCCCGATGACGGTCCGGATGTTCGTCGCAAGCCAGCGCGATGACGACCATGGCATCGATCTGTTCGTGCAGGTCGCGTGCCAGCCTTTCGACGTCCTCGATGCGCCCGAAATGAGTCGGATACATCGCCTGCGGCTGCAGGGCGCGAAGGCGTTCGATCGATGCGTGCAGTGCATCCGGGTCGAACTGCACCGGCGAAGTGGTCGGCAGGATGAAAGGACCGGCCTCGGTATCCAGGTCGCGGTAGGAAAGGCCGAACGTATCGCCGGTGAAACAGCAGCGACTGTGCGGGTCCCAGACCGCGTTGTGGTGACGCGCATGACCGGGCGTATCCAGGCACATCAACGGACGGCCAGTGAATTCCACCACGTATCCGTCTTCGGCCTCGACCACGCGTTCGGCGGGCACCGGCCTCAGGCGCCCGTAGTCGCGCTCCATGACGGCCTCACCATAGACAGCGCTGGCACCGGCCCAGAGTTTGCTCGGGTCGATCATGTGCCGTGCGCCGCGAGGATGCACGACCAGCTTCGCATTCGGCAGCTTCGCCATCAGTTCACCCGCGCCGCCGGCGTGATCGAGATGCACGTGGGTGAGAATCAGCCAGTCGACCTGTTCCGGTTGCAGGCCGGCCCGGTCGAGCGCATCGAGCATGCGCGGCACGGAATGGTTGGTTCCGCAATCGATGAATGCGCCTCGGTCGTTTTCCACCAGCAGGTAGGCTGCATCGAATCGTGGACGATGAAAGCCCGTGTCGATGGTGTGAATGCCGTTTTCGGACTGCATGAGGTGCGGGTTCCGGTTCGTCGTTGGAGGCATACGGTAGCGCATGTGCGCGAATGCTTCAGCCTGCTAACGTGGCGCGAACCCTGCACGGCGCAGGGTCTGCGCATGTCTCGAAGGACGCTTTTCATGATTACGGTGCATCACCTGGAAACCTCGCGCTCGCTGCGCATTGTCTGGTTGCTGGAAGAGCTGGGTATCGAGTACACGCTGCGGCGATATGCGCGCAATGCGGCGGGTCTGGCGCCGGCTTCGCTGCGGGCGGTGCATCCGCTGGGCAAAGCACCGATTTTTTCCGATGGCGATCTCGTGCTGGCCGAGTCCGGTGCGATCATCGAATACGTGCTGGACACCTACGGGAACGGACGCCTGCAGCCCTCTCCGGGCACGGAGGAGCGGCGCGAGTACACGTACTGGATGCACTATGCGGAAGGTTCGCTGATGCCCTTTCTGGTCATGGGGCTGGTGTTCGATCGCATCGACCGTGCGCCGTGGCCGGTGCGTCCGCTGGCGCGGGCGATTTCCGGGCGTGTGCGCCGTGGCTATCTCCAACCCGGGTTGGAGCGCAATGCGGAATGGGTCGAGCGCTCCCTGGCCGAACGCGCCTGGTTCGCCGGCGAGGACTTCACGGCGGCGGATATCCAGATGAGCACACCCCTCGAAGCGCTTTCCGTGCGGGATGACGTGGGGGTACCGATCCCTTGCATCGAGCGATTCCTGCAGCAGATCCACGCGCGCCCGGCCTATCGGCGCGCCGTGCAGCGCATCGAGGCGGAGCCGAAGGTTTGAATCTGCGGTAGTGGTCGTGTTCATCGAGAAAGTTTCCAACTAGACGGTGATGCCGGTGAGACGGAAAAGGTTGGCATGACCTCTGCCAGTCGGCACCGGCATGTAGCCTGCCTAGACTGCGTGCACTTCCTTTTCGATTGTGTCCGGTATGCCTTCGAGTCGACATTCCGTTCTGCGCACGTGTACGCGTCATGCGCTGTTGTGTCTGTGTCTGGTGGCACTGCCCGCGATGGCGAAAGTGAAGATCGATGGCCGGATGGCGCCGGGCGAGTGGGCTGGCGCGCGTCATATCACGCAGTTCCGCGATGTGCAGCCGCTCACTGGCAAGCCCGGTTCGCTGCCCACCGAAGCCTGGGTGCTGTCCACGCCGAAAGGGCTGGCAGTGGCCTTTCGCGTCACGCAGCCGCCCGGTGTGACGCGTACGCATCAGCGCACGCGTCGCGACGAGGAGGCGCAGGTGGATCGTGTCAACGTGATGATCGACTTCGACGGGGACGGGCGCACCGGCTATGACTTCACGGTGGCGTTGTCGGGCAGCGTCATCGACGAAGTCATCACCAACGAATCCAGCTTCAACAAGGATTGGGACGGCGACTGGAAGCATGCGGTCAGCGAGGATGCACAAGGCTGGACCGTGGAGATGCTCATTCCCTGGTACATCGCTCCCATGCGTCGGGCCACGAACGGGCAGCGCACCATCGGGCTGTATCTCGATCGCGTGATCGGTTCCACCGGCGAGCGCATGGCCTGGCCGACCGCCAGCTTCACGCGCGCGCGGTTTTTGTCCGACTTCCACAAGGTGACGCTGCCGTCCTACAGGCAGTCGTTGCTGGCCGTTACGCCCTACGTTTCCGCTGTGCACGACCAGGTGCATGGCGGCAACCAGTTCAAGACCGGTGCTGATATCTTCTGGAAACCCAACGGTCAGACCCAGCTGACGGCGACGGTCAATCCGGATTTCGGGCAGGTCGAGAGCGACGATCTGGTGGTCAACTTCGGCGCCGAGGAGACTTTCTTCAGCGATAAGCGTCCCTTCTTCACCGAGAACCAGGGCCTCTTCGATTTCGGCCTGCTGATCGACAACAGCCAGCTGATCTACACGCGACGCGTCGGCGGTCCGGCCGACGACGGCAGCGGACCGGCCGATATCGCCGGTGCCCTGAAGCTCAACGGCAGCATCGGCGATACGCACTACGGTGTGCTGTCGGCACAGGAGAGCGGAGCGGCCGGCCGCACATTCGACGCCCTGCGTGTCAGTCATCACTTCCAGACCCAGACCGTGGGCGCGTTGCTCACACGCGTCGACCATCCATTTCTGGATCGCGATGCCACGGTGCTTGGCGTCGATCATGTCTGGCAGCCGAACGCGGCCTGGACCGTCACCAGCAACGTGGTGGGCGACACCATCCGCCAGCGTGGCGCGACGACCCACGGCAGCGGTGCGACCTCGGTGATCCAGTACGAGATGAATCCTCGTTGGACGCAGCAGTGGCTGGTCATGCATTTTGGGAAATCATTGGATATCAATGATTTTGGATACCTTCCAAGAAACAATCTCAACTACGTGCATTGGGAAGTGCGTCGTCGTTTCACCGACTTGCCCGCCTCGTCGGTCTACGCCTCGCACGAATGGCGCTGGCGCATCATCAACATGACCAACGACCAGGGGCTGACCCTGCAGCGGCAGTTCCGCATCATCAGCAACAACGAACGGCGCGATGGAGGCAGCGATTTCCTGCAGCTGAATCTGGATGCGCCCGGTCACGACGATCTGCTGACGCGCGGACACCATGTCTTGCGCACACGAGCCAACGCGAATCTCTATGCGGAAAGAAGCCTGCCCCGTCATGGTGCCTGGGCCTGGGATCTGTCCGCCAGCGTGAGCGGCAACGACCTGACTGGGCTGGGACGGATCGGCTACGAGGTCGAAGTTCTGCCGACGTATTTCTTCACCGACAGCCTCAGCATCACGCCGGGCGTGTCGTACACCTACCAGCCGAACTGGCTGATCTGGCAGCGCGACAACCTGGTCGGCAGCTTCGATGGCCGCACCCTGGAGCTGGACGCGGCGTTGAACTGGAATGTGAGCGAGCGCCAGGAATTGCGCGTGCGTCTGCAGGCGCTGGGTCTGGATGCGCGCATGCGGCAGGCCTACCAAGTCGGTGCTGACATGCGTGCGCATGCGACTACTCAGCCGGTCGAGGATTTCAGCCTGCGCAATCTTGGTTTCCAGATCCGCTACCGCTATCAGCTCGCGCCTCTGTCGAATCTGTACATCGTCTATGGCCGTGGCGGCTACGCGCTGGAACCGTTGCTGACTTCGACCGGGACCCAGTTTCGACAGAGCTTCAACCTGCGTGACAGCGAGCAGTTCCTGATCAAGCTGGCCTATCGATTCGAGCTCTGATCCGGACGACGGTTCGCGCACGCCTGCGTACAATGTCCGGTATGTCGATTGATGACGATCCGCGTCCGCAGGCGCCCGAAAAACCATTGCCGTCCGATTGCTGCGGAAGCGGTTGTGATCCGTGCATTCTCGATGCCTACGAGGATGAGCTGGAGCACTACCATCTGGCACTGGAAGCCTGGTTGCTTCGGCATCCTCCGATGTCCGGCGCGGGCACGACACCGCGGCCACGCCTGGTGCTGGACACCAACGTGCTGCTCGATCTCTACGTGTTCCGCGATCCGAACTGGCGGCCCCTGCTGGAGTTGCTGCAAAGTGGCGCATGCGATGCGGTGACCAGTCCGGCCTGCCGCGACGAATTCCTGCACGTGCTGCAATATCCGCTGTTCAAGTTGTCGCCCGCACAACGGGTACATGCCATCGAAGCATTCGATGCCTTGCATCGATGCCTGGAAGTGCCGGTGGACGAGGGAACGGAGGCGCTTCCGCGCTGCAGGGACCCGGACGACCAGAAGTTTCTGGAGCTGGCTCTGCAATCCAAAGCCGATGTCCTGCTGAGCAAGGACAAGGCGTTGCTGAAACTCGCGCGCCGTCTGCGACGGCTCGACCTGTTCGCCGTGCAATCGCCGAAGGTCTGGCTGGAAGAGAACGCGCCGGCCTGAAGCGGCCGGCGCGAGGGAAGGGCGCTCAGCGCGCCTCGAACAGGGCCTTGACGTCCTTGCGGAACGCTTTCTGGCTGTCCGGCCGGGTGTAGAACATGTGTCCGCCCGGGTATTCGCGTACTTGCACGCGCTTGGCGCTGCCCATCTTCGGCATCTGGTCGACGACCAGGATCGAGCCCATGAACGGGCAGGACAGGTCGTTCCAGCCATGCGCGATCAGCACGCGCAGCTTGCCGTCATTGGCGACGGCTTCGCGCAATTGCTTGACCGATCCGCTGTCGGCGTCGTCGTCCTTGTGCCACAGGCGGTTCACCTTGTAGCTGAGCGCGTAGTAGCGGCCATCGTACTTCCAGCCGACCGTGCGCGTGATGAAGTTGACCATAGCCTCGGTGGTTGGCGCGATGATCGCGTTCAGCATCGGGTCGTTGCTTTCCTGTTCCGGCGCATACGGGAACGGGTCCCAGCCGGTCAGGTTGGAATCGTAGACGCTGCCCAGCTTGCCCTGGCTACGATGCACTTCGCGCAGATAGGCGCCGGTGTCCAGGCGGCCGCCGGAACGCTTGACGAAGGTCGGGTCCAGGCCGGTCATCTGGGTCACGCGCTGGATCATGCGTTCACGAGCGGCCGGATCGGTGTGGCCGAGCATCAACGTATGCGCGTATTCGCCACGCGTGTAGGCGATGACTTTCTGCATCGCCTGCGGCGTCAGCTTGCCTTCGCGCTCGAGGTGCGCCGCAGTGATCGAGGGCAGGGTCAGCATCCACGGCAGCGGCGAGACTTCGCCGTTCTTGTAGCTGTTCGGATCGAGGTAGGGCGACACCAGCACCACGCCGTTCATCGCCACGCCGAGCTGCGTCTGCAGGTACTCGGTGATGCGCGGTCCACGGAAGCCGCCGTAGCTCTCGCCGACCAGGTACTTGCGCGAGGTCATGCGGCCGTTCTTGATCAGCCAGTCGTAGACGATGCGCGAAAGATAGTGGATGTCCGCATCGGTGCTGTAGAAATCCTTCACCGTCTGCTTCTGCGACTCCAGCGAGCGGCTGAAGCCGGTACCGACCGGGTCGATGAACACCAGGTCGGTGAAATCCAGCCAGGTGCCCGGATTGTCGTGCAGGGTCGGCGCATCGGAGGGATTGTCGCCTTCGTCGCCGAAGCGGATCTTCTTCGGGCCGATGGCGCCGAAATTCAGGTACACCGAAGAGGCGCCCGGACCGCCGTTGAAGGCGAACGTGACCGGTCGGTTCTTGCCGGGCACGACGTACGCCGTGTACATGACCTCGGCGATCTTCTTGCCCTTGTCGTTGCGAATCGGAAGGCTGCCGACCGTTACGGTGTACTTGACCGTCTTGCCGGCCACATGGGTGACCTGGGTGGTGTGGGCATCGGCCGGGAAAGGCGGCAATTGCATGTCGCCGTCTTTCTTCTTGGCGGCATCGGCTGCCAGGGACGGTGTCGACAGCAGGGCGAACAGCAATGCCGTCAGCAACGCAAAGGCGAAGCTACGTGTACGCATGGTGGGTTCTCTCGGTGGACCAACTGATTAAGGTACCCTAAGCCTGAACGATCGGCATATGTCGGAAGTCCTTCCGCATGGTTGCGGAAAAGACGCAGGAAGCAACGGGAACGCCACGTATTTCCTTGAAATCCATCGTCTTACCGGGATATTCATGACCATGACTGCTTCATCGCCCGTCCGGAAGATCTTCGTCGTCGGCTGCCCTCGATCGGGAACGACCGTGATTCAGGCGTTGCTGGCGGAACGCCCGGACGTACTCTCGTTCGGCGAGACCAACTACATGCTGCGCCTGCTCGGTCATTTCGATCGTTGGCTGCAGGACGACCGGAGTGCAGCGAAGAAGTGGCGACGTCGCCTGCGTCTTGCGCGGGGCAAGACGCATGGCGACATGCGCCGCTGTCTGGACAATGCCTTCAAGGCCTACGACGACGTGCCGGGTCTCCGCAGAAAACTCAGCGGCCGAGGCTACATTCGCGAATTCTGCCGCATTCTCGACGCGATGGCCTTGGAGCGTGGATGCTCATGCTGGGTGGAGAAGACGCCCGATCATCTGGCGTATCTGGACGTACTGGAGAAAGAAGTGCCCGAGGCGCATTTCCTGCACGTGCTGCGCAAGGGCGAGGACGTGATGGCTTCAGTTCTCGACGGACAGCTGCGCTATAGCCGACACAATGTGTTCGCCGGAAGTCTGCCGTACTGGGTGCGGCGCTGGAACCGCGCTTCGCAGGAGCATGTCCGGTTCGCCGGCCGGCCGCGACACACCGTTTTGCCCTATGAATGCCTGTTCACGTCGACGCAGCGCGTGCGTGAGTTTTTGCAGGCCTTGCCCGGACCTCCTGAGCAGAAGTCCTCTGATCCGAGAACAGGGTTGAAGCCGATCGCCGACTTGGACGACGAGCCGTGGAAGGACGGTTCCACGGATGGCGTGCTGCGTCCGCCGGAGAGGAAGTTCGAAAACATGTTCGGTCCGGGTGGGCGGGCGCATCTCGCGCGTGACCTGCACGACTACGAAGACATCATCGCCTCGATCGCCGAACGGCAGCCGGACCTGCCCTGGATCGCCGACGCCGCGGCAGGCATGCCCGCCGCGGCGTCCTGAGTTCTGACTGTCACTGGCTCTTTTCCAGCGCCGACATCAGCGGTTTGATCAGGTCCAGCGGTAGCGGGAAGGCGATGGTGGTGGACTTGCCGCTGCTGGCCATGTCGGCCAGGGTCTGCAGGTAGCGAAGCTGCAGCGCCTGCGGTTGCTGGGACAGCATGGTGGCGGCATCGCGCAGTTTTTCGGCGGCCTGCATTTCGCCCTCGGCGTGGATGACCTTGGCGCGGCGTTCACGCTCGGCCTCGGCCTGGCGAGCGATGGCGCGGACCATGGTTTCGTTGAGGTCGACGTCCTTGATCTCGACGTCGGTGATCTTGATGCCCCAGGGATCGGTGGCCTCGTCGAGAATCTTCTGCAGCGTCTTGTTGATCGACTCGCGCTCGGACAGGATTTCGTCGAGCTCATGCTGGCCGAGCACCGAACGCAGGCGCGTCTGCGCAAGCTGGCTGGTGGCCTGATAGAAGTCAGCCACCTGCAGCACGGCCTTGTCCGATTCGATGATGCGGTAGTAGACCACCGCGTTGACGCGCACCGAGACGTTGTCGCGCGAAATGACGTCCTGCGGCGGCACGTCCATTACGCCCACACGCAGATCGACGCGGGTCATGCTCTGGATGATCGGGATCAGGATCACCAGACCGGGGCCCTTGGTGCCGGTGTAGCGGCCCAGCGTCAGCACCACGCCGCGCTGGTATTCGGGCAGCACCTTGATCGCCGAGATCAGCAGCACCACCACGAAGAGAAGGATGATTCCACCTAGTCCGAACATGTGATTCTCCTTATGAGGATTGTCCTGGCCGGGTTGGCCTCGGTCGTGCCGTCAATCGGCCTCGACCCACAGTATCAGTCCGTCGCGGCGCCGTGCGCGAATACGGGCGCCGTCGGGAAGCTCGGTGCCGCTTTCGCTGCGCACGCGCCAGCGTTCGCCGTTGATGCGCGCCCAGGCTTCGCCGCCGGCGGGAAGCGGTTCGAGCAGCTCGCCCTGGTGATCGACCAGTTGCGCGTCGCCGCTGAACGAGCGTGCGCTCCGCGAGCGCAGCAGCAGCCACATCACGCCGCCCAGCGTGACAATGGCGCAGATGGCCAGACCGGCGATGACGCCGATGTTGACGCCGAAACCGGGTACGTCGTTGTGGAACAGCATGATCGACCCCACCGTGAACGCAATCACTCCGCCGACTCCCAACGCGCCGATGGTCGGCGTGATCACCTCGGCAATCACCAGGCCGACACCCAGGGCCATCAGCGCCAGTCCGGCATAGTTTACCGGTAGCAATTGCAGCGCATACAGGCCGATGAGCAGGCAGATGGCGCCGGCGATGCCCGGAAACAGCGCGCCGGGATGGAATGCTTCCAGCAGTAGTCCGTACAGACCGGCGATCAGCAGCAGATAGGCAATGGTCGGATTGGTGATGATGCCCAGAAAACGGGTGCGCCAGCCCGGTTCGTAGCTGCGCACAGACAGGCCGGCCAGATGCAGCACCACCTGCTTTTCGCCGAGTCGCACGCGACGGCCGTCGGCCTGCTGCAGTACCGAGGCGACATCGGGCGCGACGAAGTCGATCACGTTCTGCTTGGCGGCTTCGTCGGCGGTCAACGTGGCGGCGCCGCGCACGGCTTTTTCCGCCCAGGCGGCGTTGCGGCCGCGCAATTGCGCCAGCGAACGGATGTAGGCGATGGCATCGTTGAGCACCTTGTTGTTCTCGGCGTCCTCGCCGGCGGAGGCGGGCGGGGGGGAGCTACTGCCGGAAGAAGCCGGTTTCTTGCCGGGTTGCAGCGGTTTGGGCATGGGCGTCTTTCCGCCCAGCGAAACGGGAGTGGCCGCGCCCAGATGGGTGGCAGGCGCCATCGCGGCGAGATGACTGGCGTAGAGGATGTAGGTGCCGGCCGATGCGGCACGCGCGCCACCCGGTGCGACGTAGCCGATCACGGGAATGTCCGAAGCCAGCATGTCGGCGATGATCTTGCGCATGGAGGCCGACAGTCCGCCGGGCGTATCCAGACGCAGGATGATCGCCCGAGCACCGTCTCGGCGCGCTTCCGCAAAGCGGTCGTGGACGTATTCGGCCGCGGCCGGGCCAATCGGCCCATCCAGATCGATTTGCGCCACGAAGCCGGAGGGCGGCGTGTTCTCGGCATGTGCTGATCCCAGCATGCCGATCCCGGTCATGCACGCGGTCAGCACCAGGGCGATCAGACAGAGCGTGTACTTCATTCGGCGGGCCTCTCCGTGAAGCTCGTGACCATGGTAGACGCTTTTGCCATCGTTGCCACATTCCACATCGGATAGTGCATAAGGACCGTTAGAATGCACACCTCAATATCGGAACGTCAGAACCCCGGACATCCTATGACCGCCATGCCCCGGAATGAGAACGCGGCGCCCCTGGCGCTGGCCGAAACGCTGCGCGAAGGCGTCAGCGGCGCGCCGGCGAGCGGTCGAGCCCTGTTTCTGTGCGCGCGCGCGGAAATGCTGGAGACCTTGCCGGATGCGCACGACTGGCAGTGTGTGCAGAACCTGAAACCGCTGGCGCGCGAGCTGGAGCAGCAGGGTCACGCCGTGTCGAGTGACATCGAGACGTTGGACGGCGAACGTTTCGCATTGACGGTACTGTTGCCGCCGCGGCAGCGCGACGAGGCGCGCGCGTGGCTGGCGCGGGCGGTGCAATGCACCCATCCGGATGGTGTCGTGGTGGCGGCCATGCCCAATACCGGTGGTGCACGCAGCGGCGAACGCGATCTTCAGCAGTTGACCGGTACGGTGCATCACGTGTCGCGGCGCAAATGCCGCGTGTTCTGGAGCGACCTGACACAGGCGCACATCGACCCGGAACGGCTTTCGGAATGGTGCGCGCTGGATGCGTTGCGACCGATTCTGGATGGACGCTTTCTCAGTCGTCCCGGGCTGTTCGCCTGGGATCGCATCGATGCGGCCTCGGCGCTTTTGGCTGCGCATCTGCCAGCCTCGATTCATGGTCGCGTGGCCGATCTCGGTGCGGGCTACGGTTTTCTGTCGGTCATGCTGCTGGAGCGCGCCAAGGAAATCGAGGCGCTGGACCTCTACGAGGCCGATGCGCGGGCGTTGGAGCCCGCGCGTCGCAATATCGAGCGGGCCGTCCGTGACAGCGCGCATGCCGCGCAGGTGGATGTGCATTGGCGCGACGTCACGCAAGGCCTGCCTGCCGAGTACGACTTCATCGTCAGCAACCCGCCGTTTCATCAGGGACGCGCAGATCGCCCCGAGCTGGGGCAGGCGTTCATCCGTACCGCGGCTTCCGCGCTGCGTCCGCGCGGCGCGTTGTGGTTGGTGGCCAATCGGCACCTTCCCTACGAAGCCACGCTGGCGCATGAGTTCGAGACTGTGCGCACGCACGCCGAGCAGGGCGGCTTCAAGGTCATCGAGGCCGTGCGCGGCCGTCGCGGGGCACGCGGATGAAGCTGCTGCGCATGATTGCCAATCTCGGGTACGGAAGCCGCAAGGAGGTCAAGGCGATGTTCCGCGCGGGCCGCATCACCGATGTCGACGGCGAAGTCCTGTACGCCGATGATGTCGTCGAACACAATCGGGTGCGCGTGGACGGCGAGGCGCTGGATCCGCCGCAAGGCATGGTGATCGCCTTGCACAAGCCCGTCGGCGTGACCTGCTCGCACAACGATGCCGGGCCGTTGGTCTACGATCTGCTGCCGCCGCGTTTCCTACAGCGCCGTCCGGTGCTTTCCAGCGTCGGCCGTCTCGATCGCGACACCAGTGGTCTGCTGTTGCTGACCGACGATGGCGCATTGCTGCACCGGATCATCTCGCCGAAGCATCATGTGCCGAAAACCTATGTGGCGACGGTCACAGACCCCTTGCGCGGCGACGAGGCGGAGCGCTTCGCCGCCGGCGATCTGGTGCTGAAGGGGGAGACGACGGCCTTGGCGCCCGCTGTCTGCGAAGCGCTCGGTGCGCGGCAGGCGCGTGTGGTGCTGACCGAGGGTCGATACCACCAGGTGCGGCGCATGTTCGCCGCATGCGGCCATCATGTGGAATCGCTGCATCGCGAGCGCATTGGCGGGCTCGGGCTGCAGGATCTGGCACCGGGGGATTGGCGCGTCTTGCAGCGCACCGAGATCGACACCATCTTCAAGACGTGATGCCTCGCGTCCTGAACGGGTGCAGGGGGTCGATACGGAAACGCCAGAGCCGCATGCGCAAACTGCATTTCGACAATCGCTTCGTTCGTGAGCTGCCGGGGGAATCCGGTGGCGGGGATGTGCCGCGTGCGGTCGAGCATGCGGTCTACTCGCTGGTCGATCCGGTGCCCATGCCTGCACCGACGTTGCTGAGTTGGTCGCCGGAAGCTGCCGCTCTGATCGATCTCGATGCCGGTGACATCGATGCGGCATTTCTCGACTTGTTCTCGGGCCGCGAGCCAGTCGAGGGCGCACAACCGTTCGCCGGCAACTACGGCGGCCATCAATTCGGTCATTGGGCGGGACAACTGGGCGACGGTCGCGCCATCACCCTGGGCGAGGTCGTGAATGCGCAGGGAGCGCGCTGGGAGCTGCAGCTGAAAGGCTCCGGTCGCACGCCGTATTCGCGCGGCGCGGATGGGCGCGCGGTGCTGCGTTCGTCCTTGCGCGAGTATCTGTGCAGCGAGGCGATGCATCACCTGGGTGTACCGACCACGCGGGCGCTGTGCCTGGTCGGCACCGGCGAGCAGGTCGTGCGCGACATGTTCTACGACGGTCATCCGCAGGCGGAACCGGGCGCGATCGTCTGCCGCATGGCGCCGTCGCTGCTTCGTTTCGGCCATTTCGAATTGCCGGCCTCGCGTGGCGATACGCGCTTGCTCGAACAACTGGTCGAATTCACCATTGATCGCGACTTCCCGGAATTGTCCGGTCACGGCCGGGCGCGTCGGGCCGAGTGGTTCACGGAGATCTGTGCGCGTACCGCCCGCATGATCGCGGCATGGATGCGCGTCGGTTTCGTCCATGGCGTGATGAACACCGACAACATGTCCGTGCTCGGCCTGACCATCGACTACGGCCCCTACGGCTGGATCGAACCCTACGACCCGGACTGGACACCGAACACCACGGATGCGCAGCGCCGTCGCTACCGGTTCGGCCAGCAGCCGAACGTGGCCTACTGGAACCTTGGCTGTCTGGCCGCAGCGTTGTCTCCAGTGGTCGGTGACGACGAAGCCTTGCAGAAGGGACTGCAGCATTACGCCGACACGCTGGAGCGTGAAAGCCGTTCGAGTCATGCCCGGAAACTGGGACTGGATCAGTTCCGCGACGACGATCTGCCGCTGCTACAGGAACTTCATGCGTTGATGCAGCAGGCGCAGATGGACATGACGCGGACGTTCCGTAGCCTGATCGACATCGATGTGCGCAGGCCGTCCATGGAATCGCTGGAGGGCGCCTTCTACGACAGCGCGCTGCGTGCGGAATACGAGGAGCCGTTACGCAATTGGCTGGTCCGGTACGCCAAACGCATCGATGCGGATGCGCTGGACGCAGACACGAGGCGACAGCGGATGCAGGCCGCCAACCCCTGCTACGTCCCGCGCAACTATCTTGCGCATCAGGCCATCGAGCGAGCCGAACAGGGGGATCTTCAGACGCTGGAGAACCTGCTGGATGTGCTGCGGCAGCCGTATGTCGAGCAGCCTGGTCGTGACGAATATGCCGCGCGTCGCCCCGACTGGGCGGCGCAGCGCGCGGGCTGCTCGATGCTGTCGTGCAGTTCCTGACTCAGAAACGGTCGGCGCTGGCCAGGGCCCAGTCGCGGGCAAAACGCTCCGGTACGTTGTCGCCGAGCAGCGACTTTTCTTCCAGTGCAGGATACATCTCGGCATAGCTGTAGGGCTCCTGATTCGGCAGCCGCTGCATGAAATACTCGGGTCCGAGTTCGGAGGGAGTGGCGGCGCCCAGCGAGCCGGTGATGTCGAGGAAGCTGCGGATGGTGGCGGCGTGATAGCGCTGCACGTTCACCGCTCGCGCATCGATCTTGATGGCGCGCGCGCGGCGCATGTCCTGCGTGGCGACGCCGGTCGGGCAGGTGTTGGTATGGCAGCGCTGTGCCTGGATGCAGCCGACCGCGAACATCATCGGGCGCGCCACGTTGCACAGGTCGGCACCGATCGCGATCTTCTGTGCCATGTCGAAGCCGTCCACGATCTTGCCGCTGGCAATCAGGCGGATCTTGTCGCGCAGGCCGCATCCGACCAGGGCGTTGTGTACATAGGGGAGTGCTTCGTCGATCACCAGCCCAAGACGATCCGAGTATTCGACCGGCGCGGCACCCGTGCCGCCCTCGGCGCCATCGACAGTGATGAAGTCCGGCAGGATGCCGGTTTCCACCATGGCCTTGCAGATGCTCAGGAACTCGCTTCGCCGCCCCAGGCAGAGCTTGAATCCGACGGGACGTCCGTCGCTCAGTTCACGCAGACGCTTGACGAACTCCAGCAGGCCACGCGGCGAGTCGAACTCCGGATGCGCTGCGGGCGATACGCAATCCTTGCCTTCCGGCACGCCGCGGATTGCCGCGATCTCGGCATTCACCTTCGGTCCCGGCAACACGCCGCCATGGCTGGGCTTGGCGCCCTGCGAGAGCTTGATCTCGATCATCTTGATCGGATCCTGGCAGGCTTTCTTGCGGAACTGCTCGTCGTCGAAGCGGCCGTCCCGGGTGCGGCAGCCGAAGTAGCCGGAACCGATTTCCCAGATCACGTCCGCACCGTGCTTCAGGTGATACGGCGTCAGACCGCCTTCGCCGGTGTCCTGGGCGAAGCCGCCGAGCTTGGCTCCTTTGTTCATGGCCAGCACAGCGTGGCTGCTCAAGGCCCCGAAGCTCATCGCCGAAATGTTCAGCCGTGAGCTGTGATAGGGCTTGCTGCACTGCGGGCCGCCGATAGTTACGCGCGCCTCGGCCTCGGGGACAGTTTTCACGGCCAGCGAATGCAGCGCCAGGTTGTAGCCGCTCTCGTCCACGTCGTATTCGCTGCCGAAAGGATGGACGGCTTCGCCGCCGTACGCGCGCGCCTTGATGAGTCCACGCTGCTGGCGGGTATACGGGCGGCCGCTCTTGTCGCTTTCCAGGAAATACTGCCGGATTTCCGGACTGATGAATTCCATGATGTAGCGCAGGTGCCCGATTACCGGATAGTTGCTGAGCACGTTCTGGTGCGCGATGAAGATGTCATGCAGGCCGACTCCGATCAGGGGGACGATCGGAATCAGGAAATAGTAGGCGCCGGGATGGGAAGGGCCGAGCAGGCCGATCGCTGCCAGCGACAGCAGCGAGAGAACATAGAAGGTGATGCGCAGCATGATGCGACTCCCGTCGTCGTATTCGGATGGATGCGTCCCGCAATCTTTCCAGTGTAGCGAGGTGCGCTCCCAAGCATCCAGTTGGCTTCGCCGCAAGTGTTCACGTTGCGTCTTCGCGGACCAGGTCACACAAGGTCTGCGGCAGTGAAAAGCTGTCTGAACGGTGCTGAAATCTCATGTCATGAAATCTTTGGCCCTGAACCTGAATATGCAGTAGTTTGTTAACCCGTCATCGGTCGCGCCCGTTGCGCGCTGGTGCTTTTCTTGAGGCCAACGAGGATTCCATGATGTTCAAGAACTACAAGAGCCTGTGTATGGCTGTCGCAGTGGCTACGCTCGCGTTGGGCGGATGCACGAACTACGTGAAGAAGACCGACTTCGACGCCGCGATCCAGCGCTTGCAGGCGAAGGATCAGGACCTGCAGCAGCAGATCACCTCGCTGTCGCAGGATATGCAGCAGAAGCTTGCGCAGTACGACACCCGCATCACCGCGATGGAAGGCCGCATCAGCGTCGATACCGTCGCGCACTTCGACTTCAACAAGTCCGATCTCAAGGACAGCGACAAGGCGATGCTGGATCAGTTCGCCAAGGTCATGAACGCGCATCACTCCGATGCTGTGGTCACGGTCGAAGGCTTCACCGATCCGGCCGGTTCGGCCGCGTACAACAAGAAGCTCGGCATGAAGCGCGCCGAAGCCGTGCGTAATTACCTCGTTAACGACGCAGGCATGAACGCCGATCAGGTGCGTGCGGTCAGCTACGGCGAAGCGACCAACCGTCAGGTCGAGCCGGGCAAGACGCACGACGCGGGTTCCAACAACCGTCGTGTCTCGCTGGTGATCGACTTCGCCGGTAGTCAGACGTCGTAAGACGCGTTGAATGTCTGGAGAACGCCCCGGACCGCATGGCGGCCGGGGCGTTTTCGTATGTGCGATGAATCATGCTGCAGGTGCCCTATGAGACCATGACCGGTATGGCGCATAGTCTCTTCTTCGCGCTCTGGCCGCAGCCGGACATCCGCGCAGATCTGTTCGGAGCCGCTTCGAGGGTACTGGGCGGTCGCGAGCGGAAGGGCGAGCGGCGCATAGCTTCGACTCGCTATCACCTCACGCTGGCCTATCTAGGTCGATATGCCGACAGGCCGGAGCACGAGATCGGGCAGGCCGTGCTTGCCGCCGAGCAGGTCCGTATGCCGGGCTTCGTGCTGGATCTGGACCGGGTCGGTCATTTCGGCGATGAAGTCCTGTGGCTCGGATGCACGACGTGCCCGCAGCCCTTGCAACAACTGCATGCGCATCTTTGCGAACGGCTTCAAACCCATAGTTTCAAACTCAAGACGGACTCAACTTCATTTGTTCCGCATGTGACGATTCTCCGTCGTCCTGCCCCGCCGCGAACAGGCACGCTGACGTCACCAGTGCACTGGCGCGTGGATCGGTTTTCCTTGATGCATGGCGTGCTCGGGAACGCTGCAGGTTATCGCGTCGTGCGCACGTTCTCGCTGGAAGATTCCTGACGTACAGCATCGTTCCCAGGGGGGAATTCGCGCAGGATGTCCGGTGTACGGTTCATGCGCAGGCATGATTGCGAGGCCACGCCATCGCGCAGAGCGCTGCGGAACACCGGGGCCATCGCGTACAGCGTGCGCGACGCAACACGTGCCTTCATGCGTTGAACCGGAGTGCGCTGCATGAGCGAAACGGCCCAGCCGGGCAGCAGCGCGGCGCCTGCATGCAGAAACAGTTCCCGCGAAAGTCCGGCTGCGGGTACGGGAAGGCGGATGCTCGCGAGTACGCGCAGCACTTCACGCGACCGTTCATCGAACCGCAGCTCCGGCTGGATCTCCTGCATGTAGTTAAGGACGTCCCGCTCGCTGGCGGGTACCTGCGAAGCGCCCAGTGCC
Source organism: Oleiagrimonas citrea (assembly GCF_012395255.1). Lineage (GTDB taxonomy): Bacteria > Pseudomonadota > Gammaproteobacteria > Xanthomonadales > Rhodanobacteraceae > Oleiagrimonas > Oleiagrimonas citrea. The sequence goes on along the minus strand of NZ_JAAZQD010000001.1, from coordinate 106,276 downwards.
TCGGCGATGCGGCGCACTTCGTCGTAGTACCTGTCCGCGATCGGCGTTGGCACGGACAGTCGGCTGTAACGCCGAAATCCCTGCAGGAAGGCGTAGGCCTCGGTGACATGCACCCAGGTCAGCAGGTGGGGCTCGGAAGCCGCGTAGGGTTTTCCGTCTGCGGTGTATCCCGCGATGGCGTCATGAATGTGGCGTACCCGGTCGATCATGCCTTGTGCGAGGTCGCGCGGCGCGTACGTGGTGCCGCCGACGAAGGTCGTGGTGCGACGAAGGCGTCCGACAAGATCCTGGCGGAAGTTCGAATGGTCCCAGATGGCGGCCAGCGCGCGTGGGTGCAACGTCTGCAGCATCAATGCACACAAGCCGCCGGAGAGCATGCCGGGGAAATCCGCGTGGATGCGCCATGTCACCGAATCGGGGCCGAACAGCCCGGGATCACCTTGCGGGTTGCTGTAATCGATCCCGCTTTCCGGGTTGCGGGGAAAGGCCTTCAGCACCCAGTCGCGAACCGGTCTGTGCAGGGAGGGGATGGGGCGATGAGTGGCCATGGCTCGAGAATGGGTAGGGATATCGATTGTGCCGTATCCGCAGGTGCGCTGTCGCGGCATGGCTGCGGCGGCTGATTCCGTTCTTGTCAGTGCTTGGTCGTTGCGAACAGCCGTTCGTCGAGGCATGCAGTGTTATGCGGGCATGAAAAAACCCGGCACGCCAATGCGCGCCGGGTTTTCGAACCGGTCTCGCCGGGGCCGGTGACGATCGCTCAGGGCGTGTCGTCGGAACCCGGTTTGCCGGCAGCGTCGCTCGTGGGTTTCGGAGCGGGTGCGGGTGCCTGCTTCGGCTCGCTCGAGGTCGGCTTTTCCCGTGCAGGAGGCGGGAACGGCATGCGCTCCTGTGCGGGAACCTTCGCCGGGGTGCTCGGCTCGGCAGGCTTGGCGACCGACTCCTTGGGCGAGGCCGTGCTGCGGACTGGCTCGGACGGGCTCGGCTTCGGTGCCTGGGCAGTCGGGCGGGACGATGGAGCAACGGGTGCAGAGGCCGTCGAGACCGGGGCCGGGTTTTGTGCCGGACGCGGTGCACTCGCACGTTCTTCCTTGCCGGACGGCATCTGGGATGCTGCTGCCGGTGCCGGTGCCGGAGCGGCCGACGCAGGCGTCGAAGCGGGCGGGCGAGGCGATTGCGGCTTGTTCGGGGCCGACGAGTGCAATGCCGGAGCTGCCGCGCTGGAAGCGGGTTCCGGTGCCGGTGCCGGCTTCGGGGCCGCTGCAGCAGGAGCCGGCGCTGGCGTACCCTTGTCGATCGCCTTGGCCGGAGCAGAAGGCGGCGTTTCCGGTTTGGCCGGAGCCGTCGCTTTGTGTTCGGTCGAAGACGGTGTGGTCGACGGCGAAGCGTTGCTTACCGGTGACTGCCCGGTTGAAGCCGAAGCCGGCGGATTACGCGGAGCCGAAGGCGAGGGCGCCGGGGCACGCTTCTCGGTGTTCGGCTGCGCAGCTGTAGTAGTGGATTCCGAAGATTCCACCCGCTTCTTCGGTTCGGAGGCCGGATTGGATGCGGCTTCCTTGCGCTGCGGCGTGTCCGAGACGGAAGGTGCTGGCGCAGCGGGGCTCGTGGACCGCTTTTCGTTGCCCGACGTAGCCTGTGAAGGCTCCTTTTCGCGACTCTTGCCCGCGGATTCGGCGCGGGAATCACGGCCGCTGTTCGCCGTCGAGTCGGAACCGGCGTTCGGTGCCGAATCGTTGCCGGATTTCTCGGTGGCGTTCGTCGGCGCGTTCGCCGAAGCCTCACCACCGGTATTGCGGCGGCGGCGACGACCGCCACGACGACCGCGGCGACGACGCTGGTTGCTGCTCTTGGCATCGCTATCGGCGGGTGCATTCGTCTCCGGAGCTGTGGTGCCGGTGGAGCCGTCCTGCTTCGGTGCGGCGGCAGGCGCGGCGGCCGAAGCGACCGTGGTCGTTTGCGGTGCCGTTTGCTGCGTACGCTTGGTGACGTCATCGGACGATTGTGCGCCATCCGTCGGCTTTTCGCCGCCACGCTTGATGCGCGAAGACGGCTCGGCGTTGGTGCGCGCGGGTGACTTCGCATCGCTGCCGCGTTCGTTGTTGCGATTGCCGCGCCCGGAACCGGACTTGCCACCGCGGCTCGAACGCGAACTCTTCTCGCTGCGCGTGCCTTCGCCACGTGTAGCGCTTTCTCCACGCTGCGAGCGGTTGTTGCGGGAAGACGAACCGCTTCGGCGGTCGTTGCTCTGGCGGCGTGCATCGGAGCCGCTCTTGCGCTCGCCGCGATTGCGGCCACGCTCGTCGCGCGATTCGCTCGAACGCGGCTTCTTCTTGCTCGTCTCGTCAGCCTTGTCCTCGACGGCCTCGCCTGCGGAGAGGAAACCGAACAGGCGCTTGAGCAGTCCAGGGCGTGCGGCGACGGGAGCCTCGGCGCGGGTGGCTTCGACCTGGACCGGGGTCGGTGCAGGCGTTGCGTGGGCGATGCGGCTGACCAAAGGTTCCTCGGTGCTGCCCAGCGCCTGGCCCATCTTGCGCAGCGGCTCGGCCTCGACCTCGGTCAGGCGCGCGTAGCTGGGCTTGGTGTGCTCGCCCATGTCCACTTCGCGGATGCGGGTGATTTCCAGGTGCGGGGTGCGCAGCTTGTCGTCGGCGACGATGACCACGTGCACCTTGTGGCGCATCTCGATCTCGACCACGCTGGCGCGCTTCTCGTTGAGCAGGAAGTTGGCCACCGGCGTCGGTGCCTGAATCAGCACCTGTCCGGTGTTCTCCTTCATGGCGTGCTCTTCGACCAGACGCAGGGCCGACAGCGACAGCGATTCGACGCTGCGGATATGGCCGTGGCCGTCGCAGCGCGGGCAGACGATCTTGGTCGATTCGCCCAGGCTCGGACGCAGGCGCTGGCGCGACATCTCCAGCAAGCCGAAGCGCGAGATGCGGCCGACCTGCACGCGGGCGCGGTCCTGCTTCAGCGCATCCTTCAGTGTTTCCTCGACCTCGCGTTGATGCTTGGGGCTGTCCATGTCGATGAAATCGATCACGATCAGGCCGCCGGCGTCACGGATGCGCAGCTGACGGGCAATCTCGACCGCCGCCTCGCAGTTTGTGTTGAACGCGGTTTCCTCGATGTCGCTGCCCTTGGTGGCGCGCGCCGAGTTGATGTCGATCGAGGTCAGCGCCTCGGTCGGGTCGATGACGATGGAGCCGCCAGCCGGCAGGCGTACGGTGCGATCGAACGCGCTCTCGATCTGCGTCTCGATCTGGAAGCGCGAGAACAGCGGGGTCGTGTCCTGGTACAGCTTCAGCTTGCGCAACGAATTGGGCATGACTTGCTGCATGAACTCATGCGCTTCGTCGTACATCGCCGGTTCGTCGATGAGGATCTCGCCGATGTCGCCGCGCAGATAGTCGCGCAGGGCGCGGATGAACAGACGCGATTCCTGATAGATCAGGAACGGAGCCTTTTTCGACGCGCCAGCGGTGGACACGGACTTCCACAGCTGCAGCAGGTAGTCGAGATCCCACTGCAGTTCCTCGGCGCTGCGGCCCATGCCGGCCGTGCGCACGATCAGGCCCATGGAGTCGGGCACTTCCAGATGTTCCAGAGCTTCCTTCAGCGCGGCGCGATCCTCGCCCTCGATGCGTCGGGAGACGCCGCCGGCCTTCGGATTGTTCGGCATCAGCACCATGTAGCGGCCGGCCAGGCTGATGTAGGTGGTCAGGGCCGCGCCCTTGTTGCCGCGCTCTTCCTTCTCGACCTGGACGATCAGTTCCTGGCCTTCCTTGAGCAGGTTGCGGATGCCGCTCTTGTGCGGGTCGGCCCCGTCGGGGAAGTACTCGCGGGATACTTCCTTCAGCGGCAGGAAGCCGTGGCGTTCGGCGCCGTAGTCGATGAAGCAGGCTTCGAGGGAGGGTTCGACGCGAGTGATGCGGCCCTTGTAGATGTTGGCCTTCTTCTGCTCGCGGGAGGGAATCTCGATGTCGAGGTCGTACAGGTTCTGACCATCGACGATGGCCACGCGCAACTCTTCACGCTGAGTTGCGTTGATCAACATGCGTTTCATTTGTAGTAGTTCCTTGGCATCCCGCGGGGCCGCGCGCCGCGGCGGCGCCATGGGGCGGCCTGCCGGGGATCGCGCCTCTGCGAGGTGCGTGATGGGTTCGAAGCGTGTCCGGTGCTCCGAAGTGATACATGGGGCCTTGCGAAGGGGCTGCCAGCGCCGTCAAAGCAGCGGACAAACCACGAGCCGAACCGTTACGATGACGGGAACAGGCCTTCGATCGCCGATATGGACGCGACCGGGGCAGATTTCACCGCCGTGACGGACGGTCGCCGGAACCGGAGATGAAGGCTTCCGGACCGGTCCAACGCATCGGCAGTATAGCTTTTGAATCTGGAACTTAGCAATGCATACGGCAAGCCCGTCCGAGCGCTCCAACGGCGTGCAAAATCTTGAAATTGGCGCCGATCGTGACGGTCAGCGCGTCGACAACGCCCTGGCGGCCCTGCTCAAGGGGGTGCCGCGGAGCCTGATCTATCGACTGGTTCGCAAAGGGCAGGTGCGCGTGAATGGCAAACGGGTCAAGCCGGACACGCGTCTCAATGCAGGTGATACGCTCCGGGTTCCCCCTGTGCGCACGGCCGAGCGCGGCGCGGGGGCGCCGCCGGAGGGGCGGGCGCGCGAACTGAACGAGCGGGTGATCTTCGAGGACAAGCACTTCCTCGTCATCGACAAGCCTTCGGGAGTGGCCAGCCATGGCGGAAGCGGCGTCGATTTCGGTGTGATCGAACTGCTGCGTGCTGCGCGGCCACAGGAGTCGATCGAACTCGTTCACCGGCTCGACCGGGATACCAGTGGTGTTCTCGTGCTGGCACGAAGCCGTGCCGGCCTGACCGGGCTGCAGGCGTTGATCCGTGAGGGGCAGACCACCAAGCAGTACCTGGCGCTGCTCACCGGCCGGCCGGGACGGGCGAAATTCGACGTCAATGCGCCACTTCGCAAGTTCGCGCTGCAGGGGGGCGAGCGGATGGTGCGCGTGGCCGACGACGGCAAGCCGGCGCTGACGTTCTTCCGCGAGGTCGAGCGCTATGCCGACGCCAGTCTGATGCAGGTCACGATCGATACCGGTCGGACGCACCAGATTCGCGTGCACGCCGCGCATGCCGGGCATCCGGTCGCGGGCGATCCGAAATACGGTGATCGGGAAGCCAACCAGCGCCTGAAGGCGAAGGGACTGAACCGCCTGTTCCTGCACGCCGCACACTTCGAGTTCGAGCTGAATGAGCGCGCCTACAGTTTTTCCGCGCCGTTGCCGGACGATCTGCGCGCCGTGCTGGATGCCTTGCCGGCACGCGTCGGCGTCAAGCGCCAGCGCGGAAAAAGCTGAATCAACGCAGCAGCGCTTCGACGCGCGCTGCGCAGATGAAGTCGTTCAGGGACAGGCCGTCGACGTCGTGCGTGGACCACAGGATCTGGCAGTGGCCATAACCGGCTTCGAGGTCGGGATGGTGGTCTTCCTGGTTGGCCATGAAGCCGACCGCGTTGATGAAGCCCAGCGTGTGACGGAAATCCGGAAACGGGAAATCCTTGACGATGGCCTTGCCATCCTCGGTGCGCGTCCAGCCAGGCACTTCAGCGAGCATTGCCGCGACGGTGTCGTGGTCCAGCGCTTGTCGGCCTTTCTGCGGTTCGCAGTGCGCGAGGGCCAGTTCGTTGAAGTTCATGCCGGTTCTCCTTCGGACAGGGTAAAGGCGTGAAGCGTCGGGGCTGCGCTTGTGATTGTCAAAGGCGCAGACGCATCCATCAAATCGTACTAAAATGGTTCTGATTCGAACGAGCGGCGTCGCGCCGCGTGGATGCAAGATGATCGAGATCTCCGAACGCGCCCAGGACCACTTCCGCAAGTTGATTGCCCAGCAGCAGATCGAGGGGTTGGGCATCCGTCTTCGCGTGGAAAAGGGCGGTACGCCCGCAGCCAGCTGCGAACTGGAATTCTGCGAGCCGAGCGAGTTGCGCGGCGATGAGTGGACGGTCGAGTGCCACGGTTTCGAAGTGCATGTGGACGGCGACAGCGTGTCCTGGCTGGAGGGTGCATCGATCGATTTCGAGCCCGACGCCACGGGCGGCCTGCTGAACATCCGTGCGCCCAGGATCAAGGGCGAGGTACCCAGTGAGGAAGCCGGCATCGTCGAGCGTGTGCGTTACGTGATCGAGGCTACGATCAATCCGCAGATCGCTTCGCATGGAGGTCGTGTCTCACTGCTCGAAGTCACCGCCGACGGCGTGGTGGTGCTGCAGTTCGGCGGTGGCTGCCACGGATGCGGCATGGTCGACGTGACGCTGAAGAACGGTATCGAGAAGACCCTGCGTGAGCAGGTGCCCGAGATCACCGCCGTGCGCGATGCAACCGATCACAGCAGCGGCGAGAATCCGTATTACGAGGGTCGCAAGGGCGCGTCGGCCGTGTCCTGATGCTGGGTCGCGCGACTCCCGCACAGGAGACATGAAAAAACCCGGCGCAGGCCGGGTTTTTTCATGTGTGAAAGGGGATACGCGTCAGTTGCTCGCGCCCATCTCCTTGGCGCCCTGGATGTGGTACTTCAGCGTGCTGAGTTTGCTCGGCAGCGATGAGAAGTAGGCCGTCACATCCTTGATGTCCTGCTCGGACAGCTGCGCGGCCATGCCCTTCATGATGGCGTTCTTGCGCTGACCGCTCTTGTACTCGTGCAACGCCTGTTCCATGTAGTTCTGGTACTGGCCGGCCAGGCGCGGATAGTTCGGCGCGATGGACTGGCCATCCTTGCCGTGGCACGCGAAGCAGCTGGTGGCTTTCTTCATGCCTGCAGCGGCGTTGCCGTCGGCATGGGCGGCGGGAGCACTCAGCGCCAGGACGGCGACGAGGAGGGATAGGGTGATCACGCTCTTCATGCTGTGTTCTCGCTCCGTTGCGGCTTACTTGGCCAGACTCGACAGGTAGGCGGCAATGTCGTGGATGTCCTGCTCGCTCAGGCTGCTGGCCTGGGCGTGCATGGTCGGGTGACTGCGGTCACCGTCGCGATAGGCATGCAGGGCATCGATGATGTATTGCTGATGCTGACCGGCGATCTTCGGCACGCGGTAGTTCGGGTACGCGTTCTCGTAACCGGGGATGCCGTGGCAGCCGGCGCAGGTGTAGACCAAGGTCTTGCCGTGGGCTGCGTCGCCCTGGGTGGCATTGGCCGCGTGAGCGGTGTTCAGGCCCAGCACCGACGCTGCGGCGACGAGGGCGAGCAGAGGCAGTCGCGTCATCAAGGTCATCCAGCTGTCTGCGGCCCAGCGGGCCGGTTGATAGATAGGCGAAGCGTTAAGTATAGCGTGTCCTGAACGCCTGATGACAAGCGCGCCATGTCCATGTCAGTGCTGGTTTTTTTTGTTCAATGCGGCTGGTTGCGCCAGATTGCTCCGGGTTCAGAGCAGGCTGTGGATGATGTGCACGCCCGCGATGTATTCGCCGATCACGGTGCCGATATTGACCAGCGTGAATAGCAGGAACACCCGCACCACGCGGTTGCGCCACCAGCCGCGCCAGTGGCCGATGTCGTCGCGCATGCCCTCGAAGTCGCTGACCTGCGGCTTGCGCAACCAGACCTCGGTCAGTGCGCCGATAGCCCCGGCCGGAATGGCCATGCGGATCGGCTTCAGCGGTGCGGCGATGAACGAAGTGAGCACGGACAATGGATGGCCTCTGGCGATAATGGCGCCGGTTGCGCCGAGCAGACCGGTGCACAGCACCCAGGTCAGCAGGGCATCGGTGCCCAGCGCCGTGCTGCGGTGGAAGGCGAAGCCGATGGCGATGAAGATGGCCAGCACCAGGCCGAAACCGAGATAGCGCGGCCAGCGCGCGGCCGGCGGCATGCGCTCGAGTTCGGCGATGCGCGTGCCTGGATCATCGTTCTGTTCGGCGAGGTGCGTGCACAAACCCTTCAGATGCCCCGCGCCGATGACGACCAATACCTTGCGTGCATCGGGCGCCTGCGCAGCCTGCTCGCGAAGACGCGCCGCCATGAACGCGTCGCGCTCGGCAATCAATCCGTTGTAGAGCCCTTCCGAGGATTTTGCGAATTCGCTGAACGCGCCTTCCAGCATGTCACCGGACTTGAGCTTCTCGATCTCGTGCTCGGCGATGTCCTCGCGTTCGAACAGGCTGCCGACCAGACTCATCAGCACACCGAACTTTTCGCGGAAGCCCAGCGAGCGCCAGGCGCGCTTCAGGGTCAGGCCGACGTCGCGGTCGACAGTCCACAGCGGTTGTCCGTCGCGGTCAGCGCACTGCATCGCGGCTTTCATCTCCGCGCCCGGCTCGATCCCGTACTGTTCGGCCAGTCGCTTCTGGAACGAACCCAGCACCAGGCTGGCGGCGACCATGCCGGTCTTGCCCTGACGGATGACCTGGAACAGGTCCATGCGCTTGAATGCATCCGGGTCGAGCATGCTGCGGGCGCGGCTGTCGCACAGTTCCACGGCAATGGCGTCGAAGGTTTCGCGTTCGCACAGCGCCTCGACCGCCGCTACGCTGGCGCGGGAAACGTGAGCGGTACCCAGGATCACGTATTCGACGCCGTCACGCGTGACGCGTTCGATCGGCTGGCCGTCGAGGGCGTCGGGCGTTTCGCTAGAGGGAAGGGATGCGACGGTATCGTTCATGAATTCGGATCGGGCGGGCAACGGTTCGAGCATGGGGGCGTCCGGCGCGCAGGACAACCCACGCCGGCTCCAGCGAGCGTGGAATCAGTCGCGGAAACGCTTCAGCAGGTCAGCGTAGGCGTCGATGCGACGGTCGCGCAGGAACGGCCAGATGCGGCGGACGTCCTCGCTGCGGGTCATGTCGATCTCGGCGATCAGCAACTCGCGTGCATCACGGCCGGCCTGGGTCAGGAACTCGCCCTGCGGACCCGCAACGAAACTCGATCCCCAGAACTGGATGCCACGGCCCTGGCCGCTCGGGTCCGCCTCGAAGCCGGTACGGTTGCAGGCGAGCAGCGGCAGACCGTTGGCGACGGCGTGGCCGCGCTGCACGGTGATCCAGGCTTCGCGCTGGCGCTCCTTCTCGGCGGCGTCGTCGGCCGGATCCCAGCCGATCGCGGTGGGGTAGAGCAGCAGCTCCGCACCGGCCAGTGCCATCAGCCGCGCCGCTTCCGGATACCACTGATCCCAGCACACCAGCACACCGAGCCGACCGACCGACGTATCGATGGGGTCGAAGCCCAGGTCGCCCGGTGTGAAGTAGAACTTCTCATAGAATCCGGGATCGTCGGGGATATGCATCTTGCGGTAGCGTCCGATCATCCCTCGGTCGCGATCGAACACCACGGCAGTGTTGTGGTAGAGACCGGCCGCCCGTCGCTCGAACAGCGAGGCGACCACGACGAGCCCGAGTTCCGCGGCCAGCGCTGCCAGCCGTTCCGTGCTCGGACCGGGAATGGATTCGGCCAGGTCGAAGATGTCGACATTCTCGCTCTGGCAGAAATACGGGCCGTTGTGCAGTTCCTGCAGCAGCACCAGCTGGACGCCCTGCGCCGCGGCTTCGCGAAGCCCCGATTCAATGGCGTCGAGGTTGGCGTCGCGGCTACCTCGGTCGGTTTCCTGCAGCAGTGCGGTTTTCAGCATGCGGGCCATGCGATGTCCTGGAACGGTGAAGGGCAGTCGCCAAGTCTAGCGGCGATGGGGCATCGAGGCATGCCCCGAAGGCCGATTGTTCAGCGTGCGTAGACGAAGGTCGTGCTGGCGCGACGCAGCGTGTGTGCGTGAACGGCCTCGAGTGCGGCGGCCGGCGTAACGTTGGCGGGCAGTCCGAGCGTGGCTGTGTCCAGCGCGTACAGCGTGAACACATAGTGATGCGGGCCGTCGCCGACCGGCGGGCATGGACCGCCCCAGCCGCGTGTGCCGAAATCGTTGCGTAGACTGTGCGCGGGCGCCCGGGGCGAGGCGCCTTCCTGCAGTGCGGTCGCCGTCGCAGGCAGGTCGATCACGAACCAGTGCCACCAGCCCTTGCCGTGATTGGCGTCCGGATCGAACACGGTCAGGGCGAATCCCCGGGCGCCGTGTGGGGCGTGCGTCCAATGTACGCGCGGTGAGACGTTGTCGCCCCCGCAGGCCGGATACACGAAATGCCGTCGCACATGACCGTGACCGTCGCCGGCGTCGACAGTCACGGTAAAGCTGGAACCGGCCTGCGCCGAGATGGCGACAGTCAGGAGGAGAACAACGAGAACGAGCCGGATCATGATGCGCGCCTCCATTCGGGTTTTCCTCGTTCCGTGCGTCAGGCGGATGCCAGCAGGCCGGCGGGCAGTTGCATGGTCACGCAGTGCAGACTGCCGTTTTGCCAGATCAAGGGTCGACAGGGAATCTGCACCACGCGCCGCCCCGGATGAGCCGCGGCCAGCACCGCCGCGGCAACCTCATCGGAGGGGTCGTCGTAGGCCGGGGCCAGCACGGCATCGTTCAGAACCAGATAGTTGGCGTACGACGCCGCCAGGCGCCGCCCGTCGTCGACCACCGGCGCGGCCCAGGGCAGGGCATGCAGACGATAGGGCGCGCCATCGCGAGTGCGTAGCGCCTCCAGTTCGCGGCGCATGAGCTCCAGTTCCGCATGATGCGGATCGGAGACATCGTCGCAGTGCTGATAGACAATGGCGTCGCCGGGTGCGAACCGCGCCAGCGTATCGATGTGGGCATCGGTGTCGTCGCCCTGCAGATAGCCGTGCTCCAGCCACAAGACCCTGTCGGCGGCGAGCGACTCGGTCAGCATGGCCGTGATGGCTTCGCGCGTTTGCTGCGGATGACGCTGATGCAGGCAGCGCCAGGTGGTCAGGATGCTGCCCGCGCCGTCGCTCTCGATGGCACCGCCTTCCAGTGCCCAGTCGATGCGGCGGTGTTCGGCTTCCACGAAGACGCCGGCTTCGACCAGGCCGCTCACCAGCTCGTCGTCGCGGCTGGCCTCGAACTTGCCGCCCCAGCCGGTGAAACGGAAGTCCAGTAGACGGAAACCCTCGGGCGTGCGCAGCGTGATGGGGCCGGAATCGCGCAGCCAGGTGTCGTCGTACGAACGCTGCACGAAGCGTACGCGCTGCAGGTCGACCTCGGCAGTTTCCAGGTGGCGACGCACCTCATGCTCGAGCTCGGCATCGGGCACGCAGATCACGGCGTGCTGGAAACGGACGATAGCCGCGACCAGCGCGACATAAGTCCGTTCCACCTGGCTGAGACGAGACGCCCAGTCGGTGCCGGCATGTGGCCAGGCGATCAGGATCGCTGCCTGCGGTTCCCATTCCGCAGGCAGTACGGTTCGAGTCGGGGTCATGTTTCGGTCAGTGCGTGTTCTGCGGGTGCTTGTTGTTGCCCGCCGGCGTGTTCAGCACGCTGTGGATCACGTGGCTGCGCTCGAAATAGACGATGTAGCCCGGATATTCCCAGCGATGAATGACCGGGTGCTTGGGGGTGTCGCCGCCCCGCGAATCCAGCTTGCGCTGCGGCGCGCCGAACTTGTGCTCGACCTGCGCCATCGTCATGCCGCGCGTGGGCATGTTCATGGTGCTTTCTTTCTGCACGCGATGGACCAACAGATTGTCGGCATGCGCAGGGGCGCCGACGGCCGCGCCGATCACCAGCGCCAGGGCCAGAGCGGGCAGGGAAACAAGATGTTTGGACATGGATGAAACTCCGCACGAATGCGCCACGGCGCCAACGTTCATGTTGTAGCAGATGTACTTCGCCTTATCCATGGTGCGACGCGGTTTTCATGACGGCGCACACAGCGGGTGGCGGATACGAAAAAGGGCCGCCAACGGCGACCCTTCATCTGTGCCTGTGCAGCAGTGCCGCGATCAGCGCTGACGCGCCTTGAAACGCGGATTGCTCTTGCAGATCACGAACACCTTGCCGCGACGACGCACGACCTTGCAGTCGCGGTGGCGCTGCTTGGCAGACTTGAGCGAGGACAGAACCTTCACGGCAAACTCCCGAAAATGTGCTTAACGCGGATGACAAGCCCGCAATTGTAGCGATGCGCCTTGGTGATGGCAAGTTCTTGTTCGCACGCGAAGATCATCCGTCATCGTTCTCGGCTGCCTGTTCCTGCAGACGGTCGACCACGCCGAGGAAACGCTGCAGGACCGGGCCATTGTCTTCCTTGCGTGTGGCCAGGCCCAGCATGAGAAACGCATCCGGGTCTTCCAGCTCCAGCAGGCGCACATGCGTCAGTTTCACCGCGCGCAGCGACGCTGGCACCAGGGTCACACCGATGCCGGCCGAGACCAACGCCAGCAATCCTGTCACTTGCTGTGCTTCCTGGACAATGGCGGGATGGAAGCCAGCACGGGTCGTAAGGGTCATCAGCGCATCGTAGAGCGTGGTTCCGTAACGTCCGGGTTGGGCCACGAACGGCGTGTCGGCCAGTTCGCGCAGGGCGATTCGGGACCGTTTGGCCAGCGGATGCGCGGACGGCATCGCCAGGAGCATGCGCTCGCGATCCAGTACCCGGATGTGCAGGCGGTCGCGTCCCCGCAGGCTCTGCGCCGGGTGTGCGCGCACGAAGCCGACATCGATCTGGTTGGCGAGCAGGGATTCGTATTGCGCGCCGGTGTACATCTCACGCAGTTCGACCTGAACGGTCGGCGCCACTTGTGCGTATTCGAGCAATGTACGGGGCAGGGCCGGGTGAAAGGCGACCGAGACCGGGTAGCCCAGCCGAAGACGCCCGCCGTAGCCTGCCGCCGCGTGCATGACCGTGACGCGAGCGCTTTCGGCTTGTGCCAGCAGCTTGCGCGCTTCTTCCAGGAACAGACGACCGGGTTCAGTCAGACGCACGCGGCGCTTGGTCCGATCCAGCAGACGCACGCCCAGATCATCCTCCAGCGCGCGTATCTGCTGCGAAAGCGGCGGTTGCGAGATATGCAGGCTCTGCGCGGCGCGTGTGAAACTCAGGGTCTCGGCCACGGCCACGAAGTAGCGCAACTGGCGCAGGTTAAACATATAGGTTTTCCATATTTGTTACAGCTGAAAAATATATTTGATAACAGGTAAGTGCAAGCCTAAGATGCACCCATCTCGCCGTTCCCCTCCCCCCCTGGACGGCGAGTATCCGCCTCACAAGCGGCGCAACCAACACAGCTTCGGTCCTCCTCCTCCCCCCGATTCGTAGCTGTAGCGCCTGCCTTGTGGGGCGGTTTTTTTTGCCTGTCCGGCGGGCTTGCAGCATCCATCTCGTATCGTCTGAGGCTGCATCGCCTTATGATGCGCGACTCAGCGAGTCAGTGGCGAGTATCGGCGCGAACATGAAGACAGTGGATGGATGGATTGCCGCGGCCGGTGTCGTCGCGCTGGTGTTGGCGGGGATGGTGGTCTACCGATCCCGCGAGTCGAGCCGTGTCGATTCGGCCGAAGCAATTCCTCCCGTACATGCTCCCGCCCCCGCGAGCAGTTCCTTTCCGAGCTGCGTGAATGTTTCCCCGGACAAGGCCCGCTGGCGTTGCGAAGTGGGTGTCGCTCGCCGCCAGCATCGCATTCGCTGCTACGGCCAGCGGCTCTATTACGTCACGAAAGACGCATCCGGAAAGACATCGTACCGTCCCTGGCCGGCAGTGTTGCAGTGCTGGAACGACGCCGACACCTCTTCGCACTGAAGGACGCCTCAGGGGCGTGCCGTGGTCGTGCAAGGCATCCGGCGGATACGTGACAAGCATCACACATGAAAACGATTTCGCTGCGCATTATGCGACTGAATTCCGGCGTCGCGGGCGACCTGGAGTCGGAATGATGATGTCTGTGCTTGCCGGCGGCGTGCGTCCGCTCGGGTAAACCCTCGAACGGGAAAGATCGCATGTTCTGGAGTCAAGCGGCATCATGGCCGCTGTCGTTTATCTGCGCCCCACGGAAAGTTCGCGCAACGATTTCCATCCCGGGCTGTACATTCGGCAAGTCTCTGATAGCCTTGAAGTTGTACGAAGTTCATGGCGCAGCGCATGTGGATGCGCTGATCCTCGGTTCAGCGCGCGCTTGAGTACCGGGAAGGTCCGATGACTATGAACGTCAGCAAGGGGCTGGACGCATGCCGTGATGCAGCGCAGGGCGATGATTTCGACCTGGCCGCTGCAACGGCGGTGCTTGGGGCGTTGCCGGTTGCCGTGATCGTTCTCGATCATCGAGGTGCGTTGTGTTTCGCCAATGCATCCGCGCAGCGTCTGGCCGGAGTAATACACAGTGATATCCGGCAGGGGCTGCAGCGACTTGTCGACCATCCGCCGCAGTCGGATGTGGCCGATGCCGAGCATGCGCCGCGCGATTGCGAGGATCGTTTCGACTGTGCCACCGAGGGCGGGCGAGCACTCGGGGTGATTCGGCAATGGCGTGTGTCGGGCGACGACGGAAAAGTCAGCGTGACCGTGCGTCCCGCACGCAACGAAGCCGCGCCTGATGCCATGCAGGCGTCGACACCTACATCGACGCTGGACGGCAAGTCCGCCAATGAGCAGCAAAGCCTGATTCACGCCGAGAAGCTGGCCACCGTTGGTCAGCTCGCTGCCGGCATGGCGCACGAAATCAATAATCCCATCTGCTACGTGCAGTCGAACTTGGGCACCCTGCGCGATTACCTCAACAAACTCTTTGGCATTCTCGAACTCAGCGATCAGTTGGTGCGCGATCGCGAGATGACGCCCGAGCAGCGTCTGGATGCGCTGGACATGCGCAAGCAGGCGGCCGATTACCAGATGATCGCCGAGGATCTTCCGGCGCTGCTGGAGGAGTCACGCGAAGGCGTCGAGCGCATTCGCCAGATCGTGCAGAACCTCCGCGATTTCTCGCGTCTGGATCCTACCGAGTCCTTCCGTCTGTTCGATGTACATCGCGCGATCGAGACCACGCTCGACATCGTGCGCAGCCTTGGAGGTGGGCGCATCCGTTTCGCAACCTACTTCCAGCAGTTGCCGCTGATCGAATGCAATCCGACCGAACTGAACCAGGTCCTGATGAACATTCTGGTCAACGCCACGCAAGCGATCGACGACGACGGAGCCATCGAGATTCATACCGAACTTTCCGGGGATCACATTGGCATCCGCATCAGCGACAACGGTTGCGGCATGGACGAGGCGACCCGGTTGCATATTTTCGAACCCTTCTTCACGACCAAGGAAGTGGGGAAGGGGACCGGCCTCGGCCTCTCCATCAGCTACGGCATCATCCAGAAGCATGGCGGCCGCATCACGGTCGAGTCGGAAATCGGGAAGGGCACGACTTTCGTCATCACCCTTCCTTTGCGTCAGGCGAACCACGGTACGGAAGCGACCTCATGAACGAACGAATCTCCGCGTATTCCCTGCTGGTGCTCGATGACGAGCCGCAGATCGTCAAGGCCATGACCCGCGTGCTGGCGCGGATGCCTTCGGAATGGCTCGATGCGCCGTGTGCTGTGAAGGGTTTCACGGATCCGCACGAGGCGCTGGCGAGTCTTGGCGAGCGCAACTATGACCTGGTCATTTCCGACCTGCGCATGCCGATCATGAATGGCCTCGATTTCCTGC
The DNA here is from genome assembly GCF_012395255.1 of Oleiagrimonas citrea. Taxonomy (GTDB): domain Bacteria; phylum Pseudomonadota; class Gammaproteobacteria; order Xanthomonadales; family Rhodanobacteraceae; genus Oleiagrimonas; species Oleiagrimonas citrea. The sequence goes on along the minus strand of NZ_JAAZQD010000001.1, from coordinate 90,715 downwards.
GGCAGGCACGGGAACTGCAGCCGGATGCCATGCGCATCGTCATCAGCGGACATGCCGACCTGCCGACCGTGATGTCGGCGGTCAACGATACCCAGGTGTTCCGCTTCATCGACAAGCCGTGGAACGATACCGAGCTGCAGATGGGTGTGGCGCAAGCCCTGCGCAACTGCATGCTGCTACGTGAGAATCAGCGCCTTGCCGACGTGGTGCGTGTTCAGCGCAGCACGATTTCGCGACAGGAAGAGGCATTGCGCGATCTGGAGGCTGACAGCCCGGGGATCACGCATGTCGAGCGCGACGAAACCGGCGCCATCTTCATCGACGAGAACGAATTCGACAGCGATTGAGTGCGTCGAGCGGTGAGCAGGGCTAGGAGTCGGTCTCCGTGGCGGCTCCCTGTCTCGCCATGCGCATCGCCTCATGAAGCGTCTTGCGCAGTTCGTCGTCGTCCCAGGGCTTGGTGAGGAAGCGATAGACTGCGCCGCCGTTGATTGCTTCGGTGACGACGCCCAGGTCCGCGTACCCACTCAGGATCATGCGAACAGTGTGCGGGTGAGTCTCCTTCACGCGCCCGAGGAATTCCGTGCCCTTGCCGTCGGGCATGCGGTGGTCGGAGACCACGACGTGGACGGGGTGCGTGCCGAGGATTTCGAAGGCTTCCTTGAACGTGGACGCCGTGAATATGCGGTAGCCATCGCGGCGCAGCAGGCGGGCGAGGGCGCGCAGCACGTTCTGTTCGTCGTCGACCAGCAGGATCGTGCCGCCCTGGTCGTCGCCCATTTCCTCGCGCGGCGCCAGTTCCGGACGACGCAGCATGGCCAGCATGGCTTCCGCCTTTACCGGCTTGCTGAAGAAATTGCCCTGCACGAATTCGCAGCCGTTGCGCTCCAGGAAAGCCAGTTGCACCGGCTTTTCCACGCCCTCGGCGACCACCGTGAAACCGAATTCGTGAGCCAGGCCGATCACCGCACGAGAGATGCGCGCGGCGCTGACGTCGTCCGGCACGGCCGCGACGAACGAGCGGTCGATCTTCAGCCGATTCACCGGCAGACGCTGAAGGTGACCAAGGCTGGACTGACCGATGCCGAAATCGTCCATGGCCAGCTTCACGCCGATCTTGCGCAACTCGCGCATCACGGACGTGACGTGCTCGACGTTGGTCATGATGACGTCTTCGGTGAATTCGAGTTCGAGCAATCGAGGGGGCAGGCGTGACCGATTCAAGGCTCGATTAACATCCTCGATCAACTGTTGCCCTCGCATCTGCAAACCCGAAACATTGACAGAAAGCGTGAAGTCGGCCACGCCTTGGTCCAGCCAGGCACGTGCCTGCATACAGGCATGGTTGAGGACCCACTTGCCTATTTCAGTGATCATGCCGAAATCCTCGGCAAGGGAAATGAAACGTTCCGGCATGACCAGACCCAACTCGGGACTCTGCCATCGAACCAGCGCTTCCATACCCACAATTTCACGCTTGCCCGCTTCGATGACGGGCTGATAGTGCAACTCCAACTCTCCACGCTGAACGGCGTCGCGCAAATGGGCGCCGATGCGCAGGCGTTCATCCAGCATGTCGCGTTGCTCCGGGCTAAACACGCGAATGCTGTCGCCACCGGTTTCCATTTTGGCTTCACGTGCCGCAACCGATGCTTGCTGCAACAATTCCTGCACGCTAGTTGCCGTATCGGGAAAGCCCGCCACGCCGACGCTGGCGGTCAAGCGCATGCTCAGCTCATCAATATGCACGGGTTCGCTGAGTGAATCGAGAAGGCGCTGCGCCAGTTCCCACTGGTCGGTGTCCGATTCGCGATCGATCACCGCAAGAATGAATTCATCTCCGGCAAAGCGACAGATCAGGTCGTTGCGACCCGTACATGCCACCAGACGCTCTCCGACCTTCTTTATCAATCGATCTCCAAAGTCGAATCCATAGGTCTCGTTGATGACGCCGAAGCGATCGACATCGATGTAGCACACCAGAATGCGGTAGCAATAGTGGATAGCCTGCGCCAGTTCCGCAGATAGGTTTTCTTCGAGAACATAGATGCGAGGCAGTCCTGATACGGTGTCATGCGTGGCTAGGTACTCACTCGCATGCTCGCTTTCAATCTGTCGACTCACATCCGAAGCGGTACATACAGCATGCGTCGCGTTGCCCGCGGCATCGGTGACGATGCGTAGATGCATTCGACACCAGATGATTTCGTCTGGATGGCGCTCATATCGACCGACGACTTCGGATACGGCATGCTTTGACTCAAGTCCCTCAAGGATTTCAGCAAAGGGTGATTCCTTGCTGAAGGCCTGCTCCCAGGCGATGCCTTCAAGTGCTTCGCGCGTTCGCCCATAAAGATGTTCGGCCGATGCATTCATGCTAGCGATCGGATATCCAGGCGTCGTCAGGTCAATGAGCATCAACGCAGCCGGATTGGACGCGAAACAACGTTCGAAAAGCTTTTCATTCACGCGATGCACCCTTTCGTGCAGTCCAATCAGGATGATTTATGCCGCACATTCCATCCGAGATTGCGCGGGCGGGTAGAATTGTAGCCATGGAGGACAGTATTTCGTCCAGTTGAAACGATCACGCTTTTGTCGATCAAGTGAGCCGGGCGAAACCGGTGCCGTCCAGTGGCTTGTTTGTCCTGAGAGGCCGTATGACAGGGCCGATGCATCAATGATGCTAGGTCGGAATACTGTCGAAGATGAGAGGGTGTAGGTGGGAACGTTACTCACGGAGCGATTGAACATCGAACTTCGTGATTTTCTTCCACTCGACTGATCTTGGGAGATCACAGTCAACTTGTCTTGCGCCTGGAAGAATGGTAGGGCGCGGGCTGGATGATCGGACGTTGCCTGGAAGTGAGCTACGTTTACCGCCATGGACATGACATCACTGATGCTCCATCAAATCCGGTAATTTTGATCAAGGCATGGCTTCCGCTCGTATGCCTTCAGATGAGAGATTCTCTGTCTCGCTCTCCGGACTCGGATAGGTAGCAAATCGGTGGATGCCCGGTGTAAGCAGTCCGATCACTGCTATTCCCGCGATCACGCATCCCGAAATATCCAGCAGCACCGTCAACGAATACTGGGAGATCAGTAGTCCTCCCAGAGCCATCGACACTGGAGTCATTCCTAGAACGGCGAACGTAACGATACCGAGGACGCGACCGCAAAGATTTTGCGGAACGCGTCCCTGAATCCAACTCAACCCCAGTACGCCACCGTAACTGGCGCAAAGGCCGATCAATGCCAGTGCGGGAGCAGCGCTCAAAAAACTTGTACTGTGTCCGAGGAGAAATATACCCACACCTGCCAGAAGGTCGGCCGAGAACATGGTCAATCCCAGATAGTGCTTGCCTGGCTTCGGCAACATGCCGCCGCAGGCAAATCCGAGCAGGGAACCGAGACCGTTGACTGCATAGAGCATGCCGTAGGAAAGCGCACCATCATGCAAGCGCTGCTCGGCAAGCAGAGGAATCACCGTAAGCAATGGGCCGATCGCAAAAAATCCGACGCATGCCATGTACATTGTCGCGATTCGAAGGCCGCGATCACGCCCGAGATATCGAAACCCATCGGTCAATCTGACTTGCGGTATTCCGCTTTCCGAGGACGGCGACTCTATTTTGATACGGGTCAACAGGAATAGGGCAAAAAAGATGGCGCAAGCATTGAAGGCAAATGCATTCGCGATGCTTGCCAGATCACCCGATCCAACATGAGCTCCGAATGTCGGCATGCCCCAGATCATAAGTCCCGCCAGCACCGGTGCGAAGAGCTGGATAAGTTGTTGGGACCCCATGAGCGCACTATTGGCTTGCTGTATCTGTGACCGGTTGACGACCTGGGGCAACAACGTTCGATTGGCTGGCAACGCAAAAGCGGTAAGCAGTCCGAACACGATGGCAAAACCGTACAAGTGGTGCAGTTGCAAGTGTCCTGTGTGAATGACAATGACCAGTGCGATGAGCGTCAGCATGAAGCCGGTCCGGCTTGCAAATAATACCGTGCGTGCTGAATAACGATCCGTCACACCGCCGCTGACCAGCATGAATGCCGCACGAGGCAAACTCTCGAGAGCCATGACAGTGCCCAATGCGAACGAATCGTGAGTCAGGGTCAGCACCAGCCAAGGCATTGCGACCAGTGTGAAATAGTCACCAAGGCAGGAAATGCCTGCGCTCGCCCATAGCCAGAGGTAGTTCCGGTTCTGGAACAGTCTCGAACTGGATTTGGCTTCAGATGTTTCGACGGTTGGCGTGGTATCGGAGGTGGTCATGCGAGAGTTCCTTGTGAACGGTCCGCGGGCGCCTTCGTGTCGGTGAACGGTTGTTGTGTGCGTTTGTGGTATCGCAGGAGGGTTGCCGTCATGGCGAGACCCAGTTCGAAGGCGCACGGTTCTTCCATGATCGAAAAATGATTGGCATCGAACGACTGCCTGATGATCGGTTTTTGTACCAATACCTGAATTTCATCGGCACGCTGCTCCTGGGATGTCGAGCCGAGATTCACGCTGCAACCGAAATAGTGCACGCATGCCTTGAGTCGGAAATTCGGCCTATGGAAGTCGATGCCGATCTGGTTCGCTGCCACCATGTAGTTGAAATAGTCGCTGGTAGAGATGGGCAGAAGATCCTCCCGTGGTGTCACATCGGGAAGGCTCGGATCGAATTCGCGCATCAATGCACACGCAGCCTGTGGAGATGCCTGCGCAAATGCCTCGAGGCCGCGGACTTTCAGATGCACCGGGACTTCGGTTCCCTTTGCGAGCATGCTGTCGATCAGCATGATCGCGGCGACATCAAGCCCTCTAGCTTCCAACCGGGCAGCGACCTCGAGCGCGAGGAGCCCGCCGCTGGACCATCCGGCAAGGTAGTAGGGACCTTCCGACTGCTCCTCGAGCAAGCGCGAGACATATTCGTCAGCCAATCGCTCGATCGAATGGATAGCCGGGACACGCTGTTGAGCCAACTCCTTCCGATGAAAACCATAGATCGGGATGTCCGGATCCAGATGACGGAGCATCGGGTGGTAGCAAAGGACATCGCCTCCCGCTGCGTGAAAGACGAACAAGGGCTTCAGGCTTCCGCCTTGACGAAGTCGCACGAGCGTATCGTCTGATTCAGGGCGGTTTTCCTCGATATGCGCGGCGAGAGCGCGGATGCTTGGTGCTTTGAACAGCGTGGCAATCGGAATAGCTTTTCCGATTTCTTCACGCAGCCGAGACATCAGCAGCACGGCCTTCAGGGAGTGTCCCCCAAGATCGAAAAAATTGGCCGTAACGCTGACTTGCTCCAGTTGCAGCACCTCTTTCCATAGATCCACGAGACGTTGTTCGAGATCGTTCGCAGGGGGCATGTAGGCTGAGTTCGCAAAGGCGCCGAGAGTCGGCGCAGGCAAAGCCCGGGCATCCAGCTTTCCGCTCACCGTCAATGGCAATGCTTCCATCACGACATAGGCTGACGGCAGCATGTAGGGAGGCAGGTGTTCACCCATGTACTCCCGTAACTGATCGATGGAAAGATCATTGTTTGCTCGCGGAACGACATAGGCCACGAGCTTGCGATTCTCCTCCCCCTGATCGGTGCGCACCAAGACGGCGACTTCGCGCACGCCAGGATGCTCCGCCAAAGTGGTTTCGATCTCGCCGAGTTCGATGCGAACGCCATTGAGCTTGATCTGAAAGTCTTGTCGCCCACGGAACTCCAGTTGACCTTCCGCTGTCCAGCGAGCACGATCTCCGGTCTTGTACATGCGCGTGCCACAGGGTGTCCGGAGGAATCTCTCGGCGGTTCGTTCGGGCTGGTTCAGATAACCTCGACCAACACATGCACCAATGACATAGACCTCACCGACCACCCCGTCGGGCACCGGTTGCATGGCTTCGTCCAGCACCTCGATCGATGTATTGGCCATCGGGCGACCGATCGGCGCAGTACGCCTCAGATCTCTGATCTGGTCGTAGTGCGTGCAATAGAACGTGATCTCTGTCGGACCATAGCTATTGACAAAGAGCGCTTCCGGGAGAAGTCGTTGGATGCGATGCAGCTCGCTTTCCTGCAAAGGTTCCACTCCTGTCCACAATCGACGCAAAGAGAGATCTGCGATGCACTGATCCGGGAAGTCCCGTAAACGGCGAACAATAAAGGGAGCGAGGAACGCTTGTGTGATCTGGTGATGACAGAGCCACTGAATGTAGGCCTTGACGTCGATCCGGATCTCTTCCGGCACCACATGAACTGCGCCCCCCATCGCAAGAGCCGTAAGAATCTCGAATACCGAAACATCGAAACCGAAGCTTGCCCACCAGGCTGAGGCAATCGGTTGATCGTCTTCGAGGAGAGGCCGGCAGGACTCCACCATGTTGAGCAGTGAGCCGTGCTCGATCATCACCCCCTTGGGAACTCCGGTCGATCCAGAGGTATAAATAACGTAGGCCAGGTGACCGCGCTCTAGTTCGCCCACTTCGGGATCGGCATCGCTGAACGATGCAAAACATGCCTCGTTGTCGAGCATCAGTCGAGGCGTTTCGCAGTGGGTCAGATGTTCTTGCAGATGACTCTGGGTCAGAATCACATCTGCATCGCAGTCACGAAGCATGCCCATGAGTCGGTCGGGCGGATGTGCCGGATCCAGCGGGACATATGCTCCTCCCGCCTTGAGCACCGCAAGGATGCCGACTACGGTCTCGATACTGCGATCAGTATGAATCGCGACGCGTCGATCCGGCCTCACGCCAAGATCGCGTAGCGCATGTGCAATCTGATTCGCACGACGGTTCAACGTGTCGTAATCGATACATCGCCCCTCTCTGCATACAGCCGATGCATTCGGGGCAGAGCGAGCCATGGAGGCAATGAGCTGATGTACACCGACGACTTCGGGCAAAGGCCGTACCGGGCCCTTTACTCGTTGCTGAGAACATGTACCTTTTTCAATCAGCGGCAGTTCCTGGATACGCTGTTCCGGCGCGGCAAGTATGTTCTGCAGAAGCACCACGAATGAGTCGGCGATGCGTACCATCGTCTCGGAACGGAAAAGGTCACAGTTGTAGTCCCAGATCGCTTCCAGCCCTTTCGGCGTCTCTCGCAAATTGAGCGTGAGATCGAACTTTGCGTAATGCGTACCGCTGCCATCCGCCATGTCCGTGACCTCGAGATCACCAAACGGAACGATGGCGTCGGCATTGTTCTCAAGCGCCAACATGACCTGGAAGAGGGGGCTGTGGCTGAGTGAACGTTGTGGCCGCAGACGGTCCACCAGCATTTCAAAGGGCAGGTCCTGATGCTGATACGCATCAAGCGCCATCACCTTGGCCGCACTCAACACATCGGTGAAACGGGGATTGCCCGATAAATCGTTGCGCAACACAAGCGAATTGACGAAAAAACCGATCAGGGGCGCCAGTCCTTCATGTCGCCGGTTCGCGATTGGCGTTCCCATCACGATATCCGTATCGCCACTCCAACGTGCCAGCAAAACGGCGAAGACCGCCTGGAACGTCATGAACAGCGTCGCGCCATGCGACCGGGCCAATTGCTTGAGGCCGTCTTGGATCGCTCTAGGCATCCGTTGTTTGTGAATGGCGCCCCGATGCCTCTGGAGCTCCGGCCTGGGGAAGTCCAGCGGCAGGTTGTGAACGGCCGGCAATTCGGCCAGTTGCCGCTCCCAGTACGACAGTTGCGCTTCTAAACGCTCTCCGCGCAGCCACTGCCGTTGCCAATATGCATAGTCGGCATATTGCAGCGACAAGTCGGGAAGCGCGCTCGTCTTCATGCCGACTTCAGCCTCGTACAATTCGGCCAACTCGCGCAGCAACACCGACATGGACCATCCGTCTGCAGCGATATGATGCAACGTAAGCAGTAGCACATGCTCCTCGTTGGCCAGATGCAGGAGTTGGACGCGGAAAGGCCGGTCCGAGCGGAGGTCGAACGGTTGTTCCGTCTCGGTACGCAAGCATCGACGAATAGCTTCCTCGCGTGCGGCGATGTCCAGCTCTCGGAGGTCATGCACAGGCATACACAAGTCGAAATCATCGATCAGTTTCGGCCTCGCTTCACCTTTCTCAGATACGAATGTGGTGCGCAGCACTTCGTGACGTTGGACGATGGCCTCCAATGCACGATGTAATGCATTGGCATGCAAAGTACCTTTCAGACGCAAAGCGCAAGGGATGTTGTATACCGCTCGGACCTCCTCCATCTGGTCGATGAACCACAGCCGCTGCTGGGCGAACGAGAGTACAGTGGGAACGCCGGTTGGGCGCGGTTGCAGGAAGGCATCAACTGTCGACGAGCTCCCCTTCCTCAGCGAGGCGATGATGGCAGCCTGGTCGCGCACGGTTTGTGCCTCGAAAAGCTGTCTGAGCGCCAAGTCGATGCCGTATTCGGCGGTCACTCTGTTGTGCAGACGGGTCAGCAGCAGTGAGTGTCCCCCCAAATCGAAGAAATTGGCTGTAACTCCGACTGGTCCGTGTCCCAGTAAATCTTCCCACTGAACGGCCAGCTCTTGTTCCAACGGTGTTTCAGGCGCTTCATAGGCTGTTGCGGGATGGATTGCATCGTCAGGATGGGGCAGGGCGGTGATATCCAGCTTGCCATTTGCGGTCACCGGTAATTGCGCCAGTTCCATATATGCCGTGGGCAGCATGTGCGATGGCAGTTGACTCTGAAGTCGGCGACGTACTTCTTCTATCCATGCATCACCGTTCGTGCGCGAACGATCCGGGACAAGATAGGCCACGAGCCGGGACGAACTACGGTCGTCGACATGCAAACGAACCACTGCGTTCTCCACACCGGGAGTCTGGCGAAGTTGAGCCTCGATTTCCCCCAGTTCGATCCGCTGGCCACGAATCTTGACCTGAAAATCATTGCGTCCAAGGTATTCGATCGTGTCATCGCTACGTAACCGGCCCAAGTCGCCGGTCCGATACATGCGCGCACCGGGCAGTTTGCTGAACGGATCGGGCACAAACCGTTCGGCAGTAAGCTCGGGACGACCGAGATATCCTCGTGCAACTTGAACGCCTCCAATGTGAATTTCTCCACCCATGCCGCGTGGGACCGGGCGGTCCATCGGGTCGAGAATGTAGATGCATACATTCCCGCCGGGGTAACCGATCGGGGAGATCGAAGAGGGTGAAGGTACTCCCGGACAACTCCACGCTGTCACGTTGATGGCCGCTTCGGTAGGGCCGTAGAAGTTGTACAGCGAGGCATCGGGGAGCATCTCGCGGCAGCGTTTCGCAAGACTCCCAGACAGTGCTTCCCCGCCACTGAAGATATGCCTAAGACTTTGGCATTTAGATAAATCCGGATGATCGAGAAAGACCTGCAACATCGACGGCACGAAACTGATTGCAGTGATCTTCTCGCGGGCAATAACTTCGATTAGATAGGTCGGATCCTTATGCCCGTCGGGTCGCGCCTGCACCAAGCAGGCTCCGGCCAGCAAGGTCGAGAAAATTTCGCGTACGGAGACGTCGAAACCGATAGGCGTTTTCTGCAATACGCGGTCGGAGGACGAATATGGATAGTCTTCTTGGAGTCTGAAAAGACGATTGACTACCGCACGGTGCGTGTTCATCACTCCTTTCGGATGCCCCGTCGAACCCGACGTATAGATGACGTATGCCAGATGATCCGGAGTCGTACCACTTTCCGCGAGAGTGGGGGCATCCTCATTTTCGTTCGCCCAGTTCGATGCATCGGTATCGACGTTCAGCAGTGTGGCTGCCGGACGGCCCGTCCCCGGATTGGGCCAGGCTTCCTGAATTGCCACGCGTGTCGAGTTGCAGCACAGAACGATCCTCGGCTCGCTGTCCGCAAGCAAAAAACGTAAACGTTCGCGAGGCTGATCGGGTTCCAGTGGTACGTAGGTACCGCCGGACTTGAGTATGGCCAACAGACCGACCAGGAGAGCAGGGCTGCGCTCAAGTACCACAGCAATGGGCATCTCGGGGCCGGCGCCTAATCGATTCAGGTGGTGTGCCAGACGGTTGGCGCGTCGATTGAGTTCTGCATAACTCCAGACTTCGCCAGCCTGAATCAAAGCTGGTGCATCCGGTTGTCGTGCAACCTGACGCTCAAAGAGCGTGTGGAGACACGTTTCCTCCAGCGGCCTGGTTTCAGACTCAGTCAGGGCCAGAACCTGAGCTTCTGCGACCTGGTCGAGCAATGGAAGCTCTTGGATGAGCTGTGAGGGATCCTGTGCCACGGCCTCCAGTAGAATCTCGAACGATTTGCCGAGACTCGCAATGGTTTCGACATCGAAGAGTTCGCGGCTGTGGTCCCAGCAGACAACCAAGCCATCTGCAGCTTCTTGCAGGCTGAGACTGATGTCGAATTTGGCATTGATTGCATCCGGAACGATTGCCTCAGTACGGATTCCTGGAAGATCCAGTGCATGGTTCTCGTCGATATCCTGGAGAGAGAACATGATCTGGAACACTGGAGGCAGACTCAGGCTGCGTGGCGGATTCAGTTCCTCCACCAGCATGTCGAACGGAAGATGCTGATGGTCGTATGCGTCGAGTGCCGTGGCTTTTGCCTGTTTCAAGACATCTGTGAAAGACATGTCATTCGCCAGCCTGAGACGAAGCACAAGCGTATTGGCGAAAAAGCCGATCAGCGGGGTCAATTCGGGACGAGGCCGATTGGCAACGGGAGTCCCGATGAGTACGTCATCGCAAGCGCTCCAGCGAGCAATCAAGACAGCAAAAGCGGCTTGCATCGTCATGAACAGCGTAGTGCCACAGTCGCGGCTCACTGCGCGCAATGCGTTATGCAGTGTTGCGGAAAGGCGGTGCCGCCATGAATGGCCCTCTCGCAGAGGGCGCGCCGGTCGAGGCCGGTCAAGCGGGAGACTGTGCGATGCGGGAGCTGCGGCCAATTGCTCGCGCCAGTAGGCCAACATCTTTTGCAGACGTTCGCCATGCAACCACTCTCGCTGCCATACCGCATAATCCGCGTATTGGAGCGGGAGAGGCGGGAGCGGATCGGCATGCCCTTCGTGGAACGCGGCATACAAGGTTGAAAGTTCTTGCAGAAGGTTCTCTACTGACCAACCGTCACTGGCGATATGGTGCAAGACGAGCATCAACACGTGCGCGTCAGGAGCGAGCCTGAAAAGTTCCGCGCGCAATGGTATCTCGCTCGATAGATCAAACGGCTTTACCAGACTCTGACGCAACCGAGACAGTACAGCCCGCTCCTGTTCATCGGCATTCAGTGCTTCGAGACTTTGCGCAACCAACGACAGATTGTCCGCGGCATCAACCCGCGCGATGGGCTCGCCTTCTTGCATGGCAATCACTGTGCGCAGACTATCGTGACGCATGACGACCCGAAGCAATGCGCGTTCCAGCGCGCCTTCGTCGAGCACACCGTTTAGTCGATGAATGACGGGAATGGCGTAGTTGCCACTCGATTCAGTCAACTGATCGACGAACCATAGACGCTGTTGAGTCGGTGATAGCCGCGAGGATCCTGATACCCGTTTCTTCAGCGCAGGCGCTGGGCTGTTTGCGGCGCCGGCACCTTGATTCAGAAATGCGATGAAGTCCGCTTTGCGCTCGGATATGAGCCGGCGTCGTTCGGGTGTCAGTGCACCTTCACTGGTCTTACATACGAGCTTTCCATTACGTACGGCGAGATAGATGCCTTCGGCGGCAAGTTCTTCGGTGAGCTGTTCAATGTGCATGAGACTGAAAGTGTCCGTGGGTTCACGTCATGGCGAAGAGTTGCGCGTTGCACAGCGATCGCAGTTCGGTCGGCGCTATTTCGATTTCGATGCGTGGAACACCGCTTCCGGTCAGCACAGTCGGAAGATTCATCAATGATTCATCCATGAGCACTGGAATGTCGTTCACGGCTATCGGGGTGACCGAAGTCGGTGGATAGCCGACATGCCGCTTCAGCTCCGAAAGCGAAGCGAGTTCTAATCGTTTGGTGTCCAAGCGTCTTGCCAGGTCCTGCAAATCGACACGTTTATTGATGCTGCAGACCAGCAGATAAAAGTGCTCGCCATCGCGGCACTTCACAAACAAGGTCTTTGTGATGCGTTCAATGTCGTAGTCGAGCCAGCGTGCAAAGTCTCGAGGCTTGCGGATACGGTGAGGACAATCATCATGGCGATGAACTCGATACGTCATGGAGACTGCGTCCAACGTCTCCATGACCCTCGGAGCAGCCTGTTTACATGCGGCTCCCGACGTACTGGACAGCCCGAACTGCTGCGCGGCCTCTTCAAATTGCGCGCGAAATCTTTCCGGTACCGCGTTGCCGTAGATCTTCACGTACTCACCGAACAATTCGGCGTTGCCTTTCAGGAACAGGATGTCCGTGGGCACCATGTGACGGATACCAAGCAATGGAACCGGGCTGTACAAGGGGCGGAACTCCTCGTTCCACAAGCCTCGTTTGTCGGGTGGGCCTGCGTGAAACTCACCCACCATCAGGCCGTTTGGCACAAAGTGCGGCGCGAGTTCTGCCTGCGCTCTTTCGATCAGGTTCTCTGAAAGATTGGGAAAGAGAACCAGGAGTGACTTGAATTGCGCCTCGTTTCCCGCAGTCGGTCGCAATGCGATAAATCGCTCCATTTCCCTCAACATGATCGCTTTGACCGCGTCGATATCGAGCCCGCTCTGTTCATGGACCGCGCCGAACAGAAGCTGCTTCTGAAGCGAACCTGGAACGAACGGGCACATCGGTCCACTGCGTCCCAGTTCAGCATGAGGGCAACAAAGGTAGCTCGTTGCCCAAGCGTTAATCTGATTCAGCGCGGGATGGTTCGCTTCGACGAGCGCCTCGGGCGCTATTGGCCACATCTTCGGCATCTGCTCGTCGAACTTCCTGCCTACAAGTTCATAGCCCATGAGAAGTCCTTGTTGAAGGGCAAGATCGCGATTTCGTCGGCATACAGCTTTTCAAGTAATCGCCGGCTCGCCCCTTGGTGTCTGTGCTATGCGAGAAACATCGACATAACCCCGTCCTAGCGTCGCGCCCGGTCATCGGCCGAAACGTTCCGGCTCCCGCCATGTGGCATGGCGGGATCAGGAGGCGAACGGTTGGATCGGGAACGGTCAGGCTTCGGACATCAAGCGCCTATCCGCAACACCTTCGCGCACGAATCAAGCGGTCGATGTTTTCGCGTAGACGCTGCAAGTGCTCTAGGCGCTCAATCGGATCCGGCCATCGCAAGGCGGTCGTTTTCCACCGCGTCGAACAGTGCCCGGATATTTCCACTACCGAAGCCCCGTGCGTTCTTCCTCTGAATGACCTCGAAGAAAAGCGTCTGTCGCTCGTGCATCGAGCGAGTGAAAACCTGTAATAGGTATCCCCATTGGTCGCGGTCCACCAGCACGCTCAGGTCGCGCAGATCGTCGACGTTTTCGTCGATCGCTCCTACTCGATCGGGCAACATGTCGTAGTACTTGCCCGGAGTAGGCATCACTTCGACCCGATTCTGTTGAAGTTCGCGCAAGGTATGCACGATGTCGTCGGTAAGGAAAGCGAGGTGATAGACACCCGCACCACGGTAGAGCTCAAGGAATTCTGCGATCGGCCCCGTCTGATTTGTCGCAAGCGGTTCCTGAAGAGGGAATTTGATCGGGCCACATTGAACGACTCGAGCATTCATGCCGCTGCGCTCGCTGTACACGACTTCACGGTGTCCATCCTCGAAATCAAGTACACGTTTGTAGTATTCCGCGACTTCGTCGAGAGTGCCCGTACGAAGGCACATGGCGACATGGTCGAGTGCATCGAACATCAACGGTCCGGACTCACCGGAAGACGTCACCGCGCGGTAACAGTCCGGCAGTGAATCCAGAAAACCCGCATCCGATTGGAACAATGTATGAACGACGTCGTCGAAACCGCTGATCGTGGCGCGCACCACTGACGCACTGCTGGATGCCGGACGCGACGGTTCCATGATTGACGCAGCGCCACGCGCCACTGCACGATCGTGGATTGCCTGTGCATCGTCCACGGTAAAGGCGATGTCGCGAACACCGTCTCCATGTAACGCGACAAAATCGGCGACGGCGCCTTCTGAACCCGTCGCCGAAGTTACCACCATGTGCGCATCGCCCTGGGTCAGAACGACGGAATGATGACCATCGAGCCCGGTCTCAGGTCCGGCTTCCGCCGCTCGCCTGAAACCGAACGCTTCCTGATAAAGATTGGCAACCGAGAAAGCATCCTCGACCCACAGTTCAACGTATTCAACATCACGCAAGCCAGCCATCGTATTTCCCCCTCATGTTTGCTGGTAACGGTTGATCCAGAAGAAACCTCATGTCCTATTCGAAATCATGCGCGACACCTTTCTTCCTCTGACACAGACTGTCTGTTGTCTCAAAGGAGCATCGTGCCGTTGCATTTGTGCCCCATGACCTTCGTGCACCTGTCCGAATTCAAAATTCGATGACGTCAGAAAGATCCGATTCGGTGAAACGCTGCGCGGCAAGCTTCGCCTTTTCGTGTCGATGGATCGCCTCGGCAAGCGCTTGGATGGTCGGAGCAGCGAAGAACGCTTTGAGCTCAAGCTCGTAATCGAATCTCTCTCGCAAACTGTTGGCCAAGCGCAATGCCAGCAGCGAGTGCCCCCCTTTCGCGAAGAAGTCGCAGGTAATGCCGATATGCGGCTGTTTGAGCAGTTCCTCCCAGAGTTCGACCAGTTGCCGCTGCAAATCATTCTCAGCTTCCTGCACAACGCTTTCGGCCTCCTCGTCCCCGGGGGCCGGCAGGGCGCTTCGATCGAGCTTTCCGTTGGCGTTTTGCGGCAATTCGTCCAAGAGCACGTACGCAGAAGGAAGCATGTGGGAAGGCAATTGGGAGGTCAGGTGCATCCGCAACGAGGAGAGCAGCGTCTCTCTCGATGCGGGAGACTGTTCGGGCACGAGATAGGCCACCAGGCGCAGATCATCTCCATTGCCCCGTGCCAGCACCACCGCTTGTCGGACACCTTTGAATTTCCGGAGCTGTGCTTCGATATCTCCGAGTTCCACGCGTTGCCCGCGGATCTTTATCTGGAAATCGTTGCGTCCGAGATGCTCGATGCTTCCATCCGGAAGCTGTCGTCCGAGATCGCCCGTTCGGCACATGCGTGCACCGGTTTCCGGGTGAAAAGGGTCCTCAACGAAGCGCTCTGCATCCAGGTTGGGACGACGCCAATATCCCCTGGCAACCTGACATCCACCGACATGAATCTCGCCACGCACACCGCGAGGAACCGGACGCCCGAGTTCATCGAGGATGTAAATACGTGTGTTGGCGCCCGGGGTGCCGATCGGCACCCTGTCCGGTATCACATTGTTGGTGCAGTCCCAGCTCGTGGAGAGTACGGCCGTCTCACTGGAACCATACAGATGCGTGAGATCTGCATTGGGAAGTTGTTCGCGACAGCGGCGTGCGAGCGCCCCTGGGAGTGGTTCGCCGCCGGAGAGAATATGACGAACAGACGTGCAATTCCGCGCACTCGGGTGATCCAGATATGCCTGGAGCATCGAGGGGACGAAAAATAGGGTGGTTACGCCTTCACGTGCGATCAAGTCGCACAGATAACCCGGGTCTCTGTGCCCCTGTCCCTCGCTGAGCACAAGCTGCGAGCCAGCAAGAAGAGGCCAGAATATTTCGAACACCGATGCGCCGAATCCGATGGCGGCTGTTTGTAGAAACTTATCCTGCGCATTCAGTTCATGCGCCTCCTGCAACCATAGGAGGCGATTGACGATGGCGCGATGCTCGTTCATCACCCCCTTCGGCTTCCCTGTAGATCCGGAGGTATAGATGATGTAGGCGATGTGTGACGAGACTAGGCCGATATCCCGCAATGGAAGATTCGTCTCGTTTTCACCCGACCATGCATCGTGATCCGAGTCCAGGTCGACCACATGTGTATGAGACAAATGGGCGCTCTCGGAAAGCGCGGCCTCAATTTGTCGTCGCGTGGCTCGATCGACCAGCACAGCTACGGGATCACTGTCGGCCAGCATGGTTGCCAGACGGACTTCCGGATATTCGGCATCCAACGGGACATAGGCACCACCCGACTTGAGGATGGCGAACAGGCCAATGACCAGAGCCGGGCCACGTTCCATGGCAATGGCCACGGGCGTGTCCGGGCCGACTCCCAGACCGCGCAGGTAATGTGCAAGACGATTGGCCTCGCGATTGAGTTGAGCGTAGCTAAGCGTAGTGTCGCCATGAATGACGGCCGTTACGTCAGGAGTCCGCTCGACATGACGTTCGATCAGCGAATGCAGACAATCTTCGGTCGGATAGGGTCGATCGGTTTCGTTGCCTAGAGCTAGTACACGATCGCGACCCGCCGCGTCGAGCAACGGCAGCTGTTGCACATGTCTGTCCGGCGTGTCGAGGATGGCTTCGAGAAGTACGCGATACGACGAGGCCATCTGATCTATGGTTTCGGCATCAAACAGGTCGACGTTGTATTCCCACTCGGCCAGCATGTTCTCGCCATTCGGCTGCAGATTGAGCGCGAGGTCGAACTTGGCAAAGCGCTCTCTGAACGGAATAGGATTCACATCCAGGCCCGGCAGGATCATTTCTCCAGCATCGGTGTTCTGCAGCGCGAATAGAACCTGGAATAGTGGGGTATAAGAAGCGTTACGCGCGGGATTCAATCGTTCTACGAGCAACTCAAACGGTAGATCCTGATGCTCGTACGCATCCAACGCAAAAGCCCGTGTGCGCTCGAGAAGCTGCAGAAATGTGGGATTTCCAGACAGATCGCTCCGGAAGACCAAGGTGTTGATGAATAGACCCACCAACGGAACCAGGGCTTCATCTCTGCGATTGGCGACGGGGGTCCCCATGACGATATCGCTCTCCCCGCTGTAGCGAGACAGAAGCAGGGCGAACGCGCTGTTCAGCACCATGAACAAAGTGGCGTCATGCGTCTGAGCGAACTGCCTCAGACGTGAAATCAGATCGACAGGAAGAACCTGTTCATATACGGCGCCTTCATAAGTCTGGATGAGCGGGCGGGGTCGATCCAGAGGCAAAGCGTGCAACAGGGGAAGGTCATGCAGCCGCTCCCGCCAGAATGCGAGCTGTGCCTCCAGCGCATTCTCGTCCAACCATTTACGCTGCCATTGGGCATAGTCGGTGTATTGCAATGCCAGCGTGGGCAGCGACGCCGGCGTTCCTCGCGCGAATGACTTGTACAGAGACGCCAGCTCACGTTGCAGAATGCCCATCGACCATGCGTCCGCTGCGATATGGTGCAACGTCATGACTAGCCAGTGTCGGTGGGTATCCAGGCACAAAAGCTGGACGCGGAAGGGAACGTCGCGGGTCAGATCGAATGGACGCAGGGCCTCAGCATGAAGGCGGCGCTCCGCTTCACTCTTGCGCTCAACCGTGTCGAGTTCGCGAAGATCGTGCACTGGCAGCTCAAATCTCGACGGTTCCAGAATGATCTGCCGTGCTTCGCCGTCCATCTCATCGAATACCGTGCGCAATATTGCATGGCGAGCGACGAGTCTGGATAGCGCCGCGTGCAACACGTCGATATCCAGCTTTCCATCAATGCTGAATCGATGCGGGATGTGATACTGCGCGCTCTGGCTGTCCAGACGATGGATGAACCACAGTCGCTGCTGCGCGTGCGACAGGGGCGCGTGATCGCATTTCCCGTATGTCGCGATGGGCGGCAAAACGGAATGCGGTGCGGGGGGAGCTGCCGCATCGTCATCATGTGTCGGTGAGACGTTCAGTCGTTGCGCAAGCTGACGCACTGTCGGAGCCTCGAAGACCTCACGCAGTGATAGGTTTCCGCCTAGTTCAGCGCGTAGCCGGTTTTGAAGGCGGGTGGCAAGTAGTGAGTTTCCACCGATATCGAAAAAGTTATCGTCGATACTGATGCGGTCAAGCCTAAGCAGGTCTCGCCAAACAGCCAGAACGGAGAATTCGGTGGTGGAAGTCGCTTCCGCGAAGGGTCTCGCGGTGTATGCGTTTCGATCAGGAACCGGCAATGCTTTCAGGTCGAGCTTGCCGTTCTGCGTCAATGGCCACTGCGACACGATGACGAAAGCTGCCGGCACCATGTAGGCGGGAAGGTTCTCCTGCAGGCGATCTCGCCACGCCCCTCGTGAATCCTCCGTTGCCATGACATAAGCGACAATCTGCTTGTCTCTATTGGAGGCCTTCTGCACAAGCACACGAGCGTCTTGAACGTTCGGGCAAGCACGAAGCTGGCTTTCGATTTCTCCCAACTCGATGCGGAAGCCACGTATTTTCACCTGCTGGTCACGGCGTCCCATGAAATGCAGAAGAGCGGTTCCACTGGACGCGGAAACTTTCCAGCATGCGAGGTCACCGGTTCGGTACCAGTGTGCCGAGATCGCAAGCTCCGGATCGGCCGCAGGGAATTTCTCGGCGGTCAACTCGGGACGTCCGAGATAGCCACGAGCCACCCCCTGGCCGGCGGCATAGAGTTCGCCCACGACGCCAGGAGGTTGGGGCTGGCCCGAATCATTCAGTACCAGAAGCTGAGTTCCGGGAACCGGGAGTCCGATCGGTACGGGAGCGGGCACAGAGCGGGGAATCGGATAATAGCTGCTCAGGACGCCGTTCTCGGTCGGGCCATAATGGTTGATGATGATGACCTTCTCATCGAGTGCATATAGACGCTCGACAGTGGCTTCGGAGAGAGCTTCTCCACCGACCACGATGCGCCTCAGGCCTGTATTGCTCCGCAGTTGTTCGCTCCAGAGGTCAAGCAGCGAAGCGGGCATCGAAAGCGTGTTGATGCCCTTCTCAACGATGAGTTCGCCCAAGGTGGATAGATCAAGCGCCTGGCTGGGGTGAAGTACCAGCTGGCCGCCACAGCACAATGGCCCCCATGTCTCCAGTACCGAGGCGTCGAAAGCGACATTAATGCTTTGCAACATGACGGTTTCATGGTCATACCCCATGGCCTCGGGGGAACCGAGAAGGCGGCTCACCGCGCGATGCTCTACCAGCACTCCCTTGGGCTCGCCCGTTGAGCCCGAGGTGTAGATGGCGTAGGCCAAAGCATGAGGATCGAACGCCGTTGCCGAGAGTGTCGCTGCGGAGGCGATGCGTTCTCTTGTGTCCGGTTCATCCAGGCACAGCACACATGCACCGATGTCAGCGAAATGAGCAGCACGCGATGATTCGGTCAGTACATGACGAATGTTGGCATCGTTGACGATATAGCCGTGCCGTGTTTCCGGTTGTTCCGGATCTAGCGGAACATATGCAACACCCGCCTTCCATGCTGCGAGCACGGATACCACGAAATCCGGTGTTCGCGGCAGACAGAGGCCGATGATCTCACCCGCCAGCACCCCCTCTGACTGCAAGAATCCAGCAAGTCGATTTGCACGCTCATTCAGATCGCTGTAGGTGAGAGAACACTGGTGATGGCGCAGCGCGACAGCATCTGGCTGCGCCAAAGCTGTTTGCTCAAACAGACGATGTAGGCATTCATCGGGAATATCCGGAGCATTCTGTGGCATCGACCAGGAGAGCCATTCTTGACGCTCGCTCATGCTCATCAATGGCAACCGATCCGCAGCGATATCCGGGTCTTGGAGTGCTCCAGCCAACATCACTAGGAAGTGATCGAACATTTGCTGGGCTGTTTTCGGGTCGAAAAGATCGCAGCTGTATACGAGCGAAAGAACGGTTTCATCCTGCAGAAAATCGAGCACCATCGAGACATCGAAGCGTGCTTTGTCCAGGGCCAACTCACCGCAGTAGCTCATCCGCAGCGATGGGGACAGCGCCACTTTCGGTCGTGCGTTCTGCACCGCGAGCATGGCCTGAAACACCGGGGAATGAGAGAGCTCTTTGCCGGCATCAAGTTCACCGGCCACCTCACCGAATGGAAATTCAGCATGTGGATATGCACGCAAACACAATGCCCGGGCCTGATGCAACAACTCCTTGAACGTGGCGCGACCATCCACTTCCATGCGAAAAGCAAGCGTATTGACGAAGAACCCAATGAGACCTTGAGTGTCCTGATCACCGCGTAGTGCGAATGGGCTGCCGATGACGACTTCATGTTGATTTGCGTATCGGCACAACCAGATCGAATAGGCCGTTAGCATCACCATGAAAGGAGTCACGCGCTCGCGCTTGCAAGTGGCCTCGAGTGCAGCGACAAGCTTGCCGTCTAGGGAACGCTCGAGCGTATTGCCGCGGAAGCTCTGCACAGGCGGGCGCGGTCGATCTGCCGGCAGCGTCAGAACAGGGAGTTCGTGTCCGAGCGCTGTGCGCCAATATGTGGCCATCTGCTCCTTGCGGTCGGCCGATATACGCATTCGTTCAGCTTGCGCAACGTCCGCGAATTGTCGAGTCAGGCTCGGAAGAGGGGACGGGCAGTTTGCGAGGAATGCCGGGTATAGCCGTTCCAGTTCCTGAAGCAGGATATCGATGGAGGCGCCATCGAAAATAATATGGTGAACAGTCAGCAGGAATTCGTGATGGTTCTCGGCAAGGCGGTACAGAGCGGCTCGGAGCAGGGGCGGGCGCTCTAGATCGAAAGGACGCGCAGCCACCGCTCGTTGTTCGCATCGCATGTTCTCGACCGCATTCGGCTGCGACCTCATGTCGTGGAACGACCACTCGAATGTGGGCCCTGTGACTTTACGAAGACTACCGTCATTAGTGGAAAAGCCCGTGCGCAGTATTTCGTGCCGGCGCACAATTTCCCGAAAAGCTTCTTCGAAGACCGATACATCGAGTGGCCCCTCGAGCGAGAAGCGCATCGATGCGTTGTACAAAGTCTTGTCATCAACCAACTTGTCGATGATCCACAGACGTTCTTGTGCATACGAGAGTCGATCCGTCGAGACCGCCGTGTCTTTTCGATCGGCGAGACGGGCTTCGTTTTCAGCCATCAACGTACTGCTCCTTGGTTCTCGTTGACCATCGCATCGCAGACATGACGCCTGCTCAGCGATTCTCAGGCCGTTGCGGCCGCAGGTGACATGTCATGAGCAAAAGTCCGGTACAACTCATGTGCGAGTTTTGCTATTGGACCGTGCTCATAGTGCCGATCATTGACGCGATGCGCGGGCAGGACCTTTCCAAAATTGCCGGTGCTAAAGATCTCGTCGGCATCCAGCACGTCCTGCCACTGCATGCGACATTCGATGACCTCGATACCGGCATCGCGGAGCAAGCCCATTACGCGGGCCCGAGTGATACCTGCGAGAAAGCTGCCATCCGGTTCAGGCGTGTAGACCGTCGAACCTTTCACGATCATGATGTTGCACGTCGCGAATTCGACAACATCACCGTTGGCGTTGCACAACAGAGCGTTGTCGAATCCTTTCTGATGCGCGTAGTGCAGAGCGTGCTGACTCAACGGATAGAGACAGCTGGCCTTGGCCTGCGTAGGTGCCATATCTGGACAGGGGCGACGAAATGGGGCGGAACACGCACTGAAGCTGGCACGCGGGAGCGCGACGCGATGGATTACCACGGCGCACTCGGTGGTGTCGGGGTCGGGTAGGAGAAAGCCTCCTCGAGCATAAAACATCGGTCGGATGTAGAGCTCTGCCTCCGGGTCGAACTTTGCGACACCTTCGCGGCAGATCGCGCTGAGATGCTTTGCGCCCATCGTGGGACGCATCAGCATGTGCTTGGCCGAGCGCAACAGTCTTTCGCAGTGCCTGTCCAGATCCGGCATGACACCTTCATAAGCTCTCGCGCCATCAAAAACGCTGTTGCCCATCCAGAAACTGTTGTTGCTCAAACCCAGTATGGCCCGAGGTTCCGCTGACCACTCCCCGTCGTGCCAATACATTGAGTCTGCGTATACCGAATCCATATTGCCCCCTGTCCTTATTATGTGTTTAACGACGAACCCAATCACGCGTATGTCTTACCGCACGTCGGTGAATGCAGCAGTTCATCATTCAGATCGCCGCACGGAAGAAAAACGTTGTCCGCTTCCGGATCAGACCGTCCTTCAATTCATAGGCATCGGCAAAACGTTCGGCGAGGATCTTTCCGTCTTTTGATCGACCATTGAAGTGGCCCCAGCAAATCGCACGGTCCGTTTCTCGCAATGCGGCATCAAGTGTGTGCTTGCCCTCGCCGATGATGCGAATGCGGCCATAGAAATCGAGCAGGGCATCTAGACCTTCAATCGGCGGATATCCGGGGCGTTCGTACACCACATTTGGATGGAAGAAGCGGGGCAGATCCTTCCACGAACCGGAGTCGATCGTATCGAACATGTTTTCGAACCACGGGTATTGCTGGGGAAGAGCATTCATTGGCAGGTCTCCATATGGCGACGGACACTGAGTGGACGCATGTCTGTCCACACTTCAGCGATATGGGCCAGGCATGCTTCACGCGTGCCCTCGAAACCCTCGTTTTTCCAGCCACGGGGAACGTCTCGGTTACTGCGCCATATCGAGTACTGCTGTTCGTCGTTCACAACGACGAGGTAGTGTTCATTGGTTACAGCCTTCATGGATCACTCCTTCAACCATTGCATTCGCTCTCCGATCGTTTTCGGGCGACAGACCTGCGCATGCGGATGAGCCGTACCTCCGCCACGCGCTTAAGCAGTCGTGTAGTTACCCGACGCAAGCAGAAAGCCGATTCGAGTCCGGGTTGTCCCGCTTTGTTGAGGTCAAGCTGTGATTCTTTCGGCATTCGAGCCGACGAGATTTTCGTCTTTCAAAGTCCGAACGCGTGCGAAAATCTCTTCAATCGATTCCGCCTCGAAAAGGACCACCAGAGGCAGGTCGACGCCATATTCTTCAGCGACCTGTGCACAAAAGCGCATGGCCGACAGCGAGTCGCCGCCGGCTTCAAAGAAATTATCGGTGCGAGCAAGCGAGGGCTGATCCAGAAGCTGGCCGAGCGCACACATGAGGGCATGCTCCAACGGATCATCGAGCGCATCCGCTGAACAGGCTTCCGAGTGCGGGGAATCCCGAAGATCGACGGCCCGTTCGATCAATGTACGGCGGTCGACCTTGCCGTTGATGGTCAATGGAAGCTCGTCGACAAAGATAATCCGCCGGGGGTGCATGTAGTCTGGAAGCTGCTTGCGCAATTGCGAAAGCACCGCTTCCTCATCGAGCGGCTCGCGCCCTTGCTCGAGAACCGCATAGGCATAGAGAGAGGAAGTGCCGGCGTCGTTCCTGAGATGCACGACGCAGACATCCTCAAGCTCGACCAAGCTGTACAGGCATGCCTCGATTTCACCCAACTCCACTCTGAAGCCGCGAATCTTTACCTGTGTATCGATACGACCGATGTAGTCCAGCGAGCCATCCGCAGCCTGTCGAACAAGGTCGCCTGTGCGGTACATGCGTGAACCGTCCTTGGCGAAGGGATCTGGAAGGAACCGCTCCGCCGTCAACGAAGGACCGCGAAGATATCCTCGCGCCAGCCCCGATCCGGCGATGAAGAGCTCGCCTTCTTCGCCCACCGGAACTGGTTCGCCGTTTTCATCGAGTACATACGCAGCCGTGCCATGAATGGGCGAGCCGATAGATATGGCCGTCGCGGAATCAGGTGCATGGATCATGGTCTTGCAGTGAGAGAAAGTCGTGACTTCGGTCGGGCCATAGCCGTTCACCAGCACACGCCCTCCGGCAGACAGAAATTGAGTGGCCGAGTAGGGCGACATCACATCGCCGCCAGCCAGAAGCACGCGCACGCGAGTCAGGCGCTGCAGAGTATTCCGACTCAATGCATTGAATATTCCAGTACTCAACAAGAGGACGCTGATGGCATGTCTGTCCACGAGGTCCACGATGCCCTGAATCGAAATACCATGCGGCGCGACAACGAGACAGGCTCCGCTGAGTAAGGCGCCCCATATCTCAAACGTTGAGCCGTCAAAAGCGATGGACATACCGTGATAGACGACATCGTCGCAAACGAAATTGCAGTACGCGGCGCCAGTCACTAGTTCCATGATGGCGCGATGCGTCACACATACCCCCTTGGCCTCGTTTGTCGAACCTGACGTATGAATGACATAAGCCAATTCAGACGGATGGATATCGAGTCGAGGCAGGCGTGCCGGAGTGGTATCTGACCGGGCGCTGATCGGCACCATCGCACCTACGAACCATGAAGGACAGTCACATTCACGGGCAAACGTCAGGATTTCGATCCCCGCATTACGTGCCTGACTTGCTAGGCGCTCATCCGGTGCGGCGGGATCGAAGGGAACATAAACAGCGCCGAGCTTCAGAATCGCGAGCATCGCGACCACAGCTTCGACGGAACGGTTCATGTAAAGGCCGACTCCTTGCCCACGTGAGACACCTCTTTCTTGAAGTGTTTCCGCAGCCCTATCGGCAAGACCATCGAGTTCCGCATAGGTCCAGCATTGTTCGCCGTCGATCAATGCGCATCGGTCTGGAAAAAGATCGACAATACTGTTGAATGCTTGCGGTATCGATGTGGCCGCAGGGAAGGGGGAAAGGGCGTTGCGGGCTACGCTTGAAAAGTTGCTGGAAGCCACCCTTTCGGAGTTTCTTGAAGCCGTCATCTGTATTCCTTCGTTCATCCATGCACCTTGTTTCGCTTACGCGATAAGGGGTCGATTCATATGACATGCCAGATCGCTGGCTAGCGCATTGGCCAACTCGGTTACTTCGCTATCGAGGAACATGTGACCACCTTCGAATGCTCGACATTCGAAGGTGGCGTCAGTCTCATGTGCCCAGGCCTGATAGGAGTTCCCGACACTGGTATCATTGCAGCCGTAATACGCATACAAGGGTATGCCGTTCAATGGCTTACTTCGCGGAACGTAGGTTTCGTAAAGCGTCAAATCCGCGCGCATCGCGGGCGCCGATAGTGCAATCAATTCCGGCGACGCAAGAACCTGGTCCGGGATACCCCCAAGTTTTCGAAGGGCATCGAACATCGCCTTGTCTTCCATGCGATGCATGAGTTCAGCGTGTTCAAGCATGCTCGGCCCCCTTGAGGCGCAAGCAAAAAAAGCGATCGGATCATGTAGGGAAGCTTCAGGGCGCGCAACGAGCTCACGAGCAATCTCGAGCGCAATCAGTGCACCCAAGCTATAACCCAAAAGGGCGTAAGGGGCTGTGGTGTGCGGTCGGAGTTCGTCCGAAAGTTTCTGGATCAAGCTCGGCCATGCGCTAATGCAGGGCTCGGTGCGGCGGCGGCCGCGGCCGGGCAGCTCGACGGGATGGACTTCAACACGACCCGCAAGTTTCTCTGCGAGTTCGCGAAAGGTCCACACACTGCCACCAGCGAACGGAAAACAAAAAAGTTTCAGCGGTCGTGCCAACTTCGCTCCCCCCGAGCGGGACTCTATCCATCCCCACCTTCTGCCGCTTCAAATACGGCTTGTGATGGTGTTTTCTGGATTCCGAGTCAAATCCTTTCCGGATTTTTTTTTAATTTAAAGTCATGCAACAGAAGCTTTCTGTCATGTCATCCAATTACGCTGCCTCATCTGAATGAGCAATGCAAGTGATCGATACGCAGCGTCGTCCAAGCGATGAAGAAAACGACGACCATGTATCAGAATGCGGGCCGGTTGTACTAAAAAGAGCCCGTCGCAGCAGCGGATTAACTTGCTCTTCTTGACGCATCTATGTCAAGGGCTGTTTTAAAAGGACGTGGTCGTACGTTTCACATGCGAATGCATTCAATTCCACTTAATTTAGACATATCAATTATCTATGGAGATCTTCTCATCGAAAGACTGACGAACGAGCTCCGTGGCTGGGCTACCGAAGGAAAACATACTGCGCGCCACCAGGCACAGAAGCCTGGGATTTAATTGCGCATAATGTATATTATGTAAAATTCTGTAGAGACGTGTAGAAAGTTACATATGCGCCAATGATGTCGCATCCCGCTTTATCGTGTCACTACCCCGTTAAATGATGTCACTCCGCCTTATCGCGTCACTCATCGACAGCAATAGCTCTTTCTCATGATCAATAGAGGGCTACCCGGGGCGATCGTGTCTCTTAAAGCAACAATCGCGACAAACTCTTGCTTGATAGCGGCCAGTTAAACGTGTCACCCAACTAATCGTGTCACCCATCAAAGTTGGGCAATGACATGCCAAGGCGGTATGAGCGGGAGTTCTGCATCACCGTCGCAATGCCCCAAAAACGGCTTGAGAGCGAGTTCGGGAGTTCTTCATCACGCAAATGTACATTCATGTACACAACAGCCTGCGACGGGAGTTCTTCATCACAGGTGTGGTAGCGACTCTTGATACGATCAGGACAAGCATACCGGCTGAGGCGCGCATATGGCAGATCACCGACCACATCTACCCGACCTGAAGCCAGAACAGCTCCATAAACAGCTTGCGGCAATATTGGCCAAGATCACCGCTCCTGGCGCAAGTACCTGCGCGGCAGACGCCGTTATGACAGCAACATCAAGGGAACTGGGAGAAGCAGCTCGTCGGGTAGCTCCTGGGAATCATTTCGCGGGCTTTCTACGCGGCCTCTGATCGCTTCGAGTCGCCTTCACAGGAGCTTTCTTGCTCGCTGCCTTACTTTTCGGTCGTCGCGTTGCTGCAGTCCGGCGCTTCGAGAGAGCTTTCTCCAGTCCTGCGATTTGGCCCGTACAACGTGCTAGCTCATGTTCGGCTGACTGAAGCCGTTCATGCAGTTGATCACGCTGTTCTTGAAGATCCGCAATGGCATCACGATGAGCGCGCTCTGCTAGCTCGAAGCGCCGCTGCCACTGTTTGCTTTCTTGTCGAGCACGATCTGTCTCTTGGTGCGCACGATCCTCTATGTTGCGGAGGTGTATCTCCTGTTGCGCTCTGTCTTCCCGAAGCTCCTTTTGCTGCTCATCGAGTTGCTTCTGCAATTCCTTGATTTGTTGCGCCTGCTGATCACAAAGATCTTGAAGCCGGTCCCTTTGCTGAACCAGGTCAGCTCGTACGGCATGGCTGTCCGATAGTTGCTTCTCGAGGGATGCGCGAGCTTGCTCAGCCGAGGACTGGGCGGTCTTAGCTTTCTCAACATCTGCTTCTGCAGTCTTCAATCGCTCTTGCCATGACTCACGTTCCAGAGCCAGCTCCGCTTGGGTGCTCTCAAGTTGAGTTCGTTCGTTCGCAAAGCGCTCCGCGATCGCTTGTTCTGCATGTTCGGTGGCCAACCGCCAAAGTTCGATCATCGCCTGCCCCACAGGCGCAGGCAATTCAGGCAGGGTGGTCAACTGCTGCAACCGCTCACCCAGCACGCGTCGCCATGTATTGAGCATGCGTGTGATCGTATTCGGCGAGCCGGTGCCGAGTTCGGCACGAACCTTTTCTACGGTCGGATTCTCTCCTTTGCTTAGGATCGAGTCCGCGGCATCGTTGACCTGGTCTTGTGTGATGCCTCGAGGCATGTATCTGGTCTCCTTGATTGGCGCCCTGCCCTAGGTCAATATCTACTCGCGATAAGTGATGATTATCGCTAGTAAACGTCCTATTTCGTAGTATACATTACATATTATGAAGCAGATGAAAGCCCTCCCCGTCTCCGCCACGCCGGCCTCCGGGCTTGAGCTGCCGGAGCACTTGGCGCAACAGGCCGCCGACGCGGTGCGCGAACTACTGGCCGAGGCGGCTGCGGCCAACACCACGCGCAGCTACGCCGCTGCCCTGCGCTACTGGGCCGGCTGGCACCAAGCCCGCTTCGGCATCGAGATGACACTTCCGGTCAGCGAGGCCGTGGTGATCCAGTTCCTGGTCGATCACATTCAACGCAAGAACAAGGCAGGTCTGGTCAGCGAGTTGCCGCCGGCCGTCGACCAGGCTCTCGTCGCTTCGGGCCTCAAGGCCAAGCTCGGAGCGTTCAAGCTCTCGACGGTGACTCAGCGCGTGGCCGTGCTGTCGACGGCACATAAGCTGAAGCGGCTCGACAATCCTTGCGAATTGCCCAGTGTGCGCACGCTGCTGAGCCGAGCGCGACGATCGGCGGTGAAACGTGGCGAACGTCCGGCCAAGAAGACCGCCATCACGCGCTGCGAACTCGAGGCCATGCTTAAGACCTGCGACGACTCCTTGGAAGGTCTGCGCGACCGCGCCCTGCTCTGCTTTGGCTTCGCCAGCGGCGGGCGCCGACGCAGTGAGATCGCAGCCGCGGACATGCGCGACCTGAGGAAGAGCGGAGAGGACGGCTACATCTATCGACTGGAGTATTCGAAGACGCAGCAAGCGGGAGTGAAGGCCGATTCCACTCCGGACAAGCCGATCCTGGGGCGCAGTGCGGAGGCACTCTCCGCCTGGCTGGAGGCGGCCGGAATCCGCGAGGGGGCAATCTTCCGGCGGATATGGAAGAATCGGGTGGGCCCTGCCCTGCTCCCGGGCTCAGTGGCGACCATCGTCAAGCGACGGGCCGTCCTGGCCGGGCTGGAGGGGGATTTTGGGGCGCACAGCCTGCGCTCCGGCTTCGTCACCGAGGCGGGCAAGCAAGGCGTGCCGTTGCCGGCGGTGATGGCGATGACTGAACACCGCTCCGTGGCGAGCGTGATCGGGTACTTCCAATCTGGGCAAGCTGAAGACAACCCGGCCGCGCGCTTGCTGAAGGACTAGTCTTGGCAGTTTGCACTGTGGCCATGTCGCACGGTTCCAACACGTAGGGTGTAATACATGACTTCGCCAAAATCGATTGCTTCCGACGCGATGATGACCTCTCATTCCTGCTATCCCGCTAGCCACAATGCTCCTCAGCAGAAGGGGCAACATGAGGAAATCACTGAGCAGTTTCTTCGCGACTTCGCGAAGACTGAAGTTCACCGCCTCGTGCGGAGTCGCAATCCTGCGATGTTGGTGGAAGAAATGGGGGTTTGCCTAGGTAAGGCACGGGTCGATCTGGCCGTCATCGCCGATCGGCTGATCGGGATCGAAATCAAAGGCCCCAAGGACGATGTGTCCCGCTTGCCCCATCAGGCCCTCGCCTATTCTAAATGCTTTGACCGTGTAATCCTGCTGGTGGACGAGTCATTGGTAGACAAAGCACGCCCTCTGATCCCAACCTGGTGGGGCCTCGTAGTGGCGATGCATGGTGACGGGGGATTCGAATATCGCTTCGAACGACGACCTCGCCCAAACCCTGACCTTGATATCGAGGCGCTCTTGTCACTGCTATGGCGTGAAGAAATCGACGCACTGACACAGGAGCTATTGGGAACGACCACCAAACCGCGTGCCACAAAACGCGCCATTCGGACGGAACTGTGCAAGCAAATCGACGTCGAGGCACTGCGACACGCTAGCTTGAACAAGCTTCGTGATCGCAGCGACTGGCGCACTGTGCCCATTCACACCGAACGCGCGGTCGCATGAGCGCGCGCGGTGAGTGACAAGTGGTGGCTAACGCACGCCGTGATCCAAGTTGAGGGACTGCCGGGTTTACTCGTGCTAGCTACACGGTCGGCGATGTATTGGTCCCCGGGACTGAAATCGGGGCCCGAGAATTCGTCCAGCGCGACGATTTCGGAAGCGATGGTGTGGTATTGATCGTAGCCTAATGGGTGACTGGCGAAGGCACCTCCACGCACTACCAGCCACGCATTGTCTAGCGCATACAGCGCCTTGGGCGCCATCACGCGACTAACCAAGCGCCAATCCAGCTCGACGACGGACGGCGGCAACATGGTGTAGTCGGCAAACCAGAACGTCAGCCCTGCCGCCTGCGCCCGGATTTGTAAGTAGACATCCTGCTCGATACGCGGCAGATAGCCTTGACTGTTGGGGGTGACCGCCGTCGACAGCTGTTCCGGCACACCGTAGCCGCCGACGATAACGGCGGCCCAGACATCGGCGCGAAGCAACGTTAATAAGCGGATGACGGGCGCGGCGGCCGCGTGAACGTCGAGGCCATGCAAGCCCTGCAGATCCAGAAGCAACAATGTTCGGTTCGTGACCAGCCCAAACTCGGCCAGAAGTTCCTTGATAGTGCGTAAAGACATGGTCGCCGTGCTTACGTCTGTTGCGTCCAATCGTACGCAGAGCCAGGGAGCGTCTGGTGACAAGATGGCTTTGGCGGCGTCGTGATGCGCTTGATCGCGATGCAGCCCCGTCACGGGCACCGCTATGGCGCCGCCTCTCGTCGTGGCCGCAGCAATAGCCATCAGGGGATGCACTCCGCCGTTTAAGCGGAAATCGGGGTTCAGCTCACTGGAATCGACGAAGGCCCACTGTAGGCCATTGGCGGCTTTCTCGGTTCGGATCATGTTGGTGGCTACATATTTTTCCGCAGCGGCTTGATCGGCACTCTTCGTCGGTGCTGCGACATCAAAGAGCGGCACCATTTGCTCGCGCACATCGGGTGCTAGTCCGCGAAAAGCCAGCATCTCACTAAGTCGATTTCGTAGGATCGGCGTGTACATGTAGGCTCAAACTCCAAAGATGACTTCGCGAACCAGCGCGCGACCAATGAGGTCGTTGAAGATTCGAAAATCCCGCCGTTCGTAGCGGATGCGCCCCGCCACAATCGCCGGATGTATGCCCAATTGCCGGGCGAGCGCCACCACGCTTGCCTCGCTACCTAGCCGATAGGCTTCACTACGCAACCAGATGTTTCGCGGTATCAAAGAATCTTTGGCAAATGCGTTGGCTTCCGCTTCTGCCTCGACCGCGTCGCTCTCATTATCTTCTTCAGCATCGACGAAGATGTCGTCGCTGGGGTCGCCGAGATGGAGCGCGATGTGCCCGAGTTCGTGAAACAGGGTGAACCAGAAATTGTCCAGTCGATCATGCCGAACTGTCAGCGCCACGACGGGAGGCGCACCCGCGACGTGAAACGACGCCCCATCGACCGACATACCTGGAAGACCGCTTTCCAGGATCACGCAAATCCCCAGCTCCCGCACGGCATCGAGTGCGCGCGCCGGCCCATCGACGCGGGAACTTAGCTGGACGAGCGAGGCAAGGAAGCGACGATCAATGCTCGACGGATGAAACGCTTTTGTCATCGGGCAATCGCGTGCCTTCTGGGTGAGATGCCCTACCCATACGCGTGTCGCAAAGTCATCCAGCAGCGTTTGCTCCGCACTGGGACGTCTCCCCTTGAACATCGCGTAGGCTGGCGCCGCCTCGTGCTGGCCCATCAGGAAGCTCATCAGGGCGTGACTGCGTTCGGCCACGTGATTCTTCAGTGGTGTGGCGGCCGGATGGATCCATTTTCGGCGTGACATTTCGCGCACGGTTTCTGTGCGCGACAGCTCGTCCAGCATGACCTGGAGTTCATCTCGGGTGGGGGGCGTAACAGGCGCCGCACCGACTACCGGGATGTCCGGTTCCTCGGACATCGTGACTTTCGAGACCCATTGTTGACTTAAGGTAAATGCCGTCATGGTGCCCTCCTCAAGCAAGGAACGCGTGAGCTATGGCTGCGTCCATTTCAAAATAATGTAGGTTCATGTATGTCGGATCGGCGCCCAGATCTTGCATGCCGGCCCGCTGATAGAACCCTTCGGCCGATGGCAGCGCGTGGAGGCCGCATCGTCCATCCATGCCTTGCAAGCGACTAACTTCGACCGCGGCACCCAGAAGCATCGTGCCCAAGCCATGAAAGCGCGCGGGTCGCTGAATGACATTGCGATTCCAAGGGGCCGTTGCCAGGAAATCGACGTAGACCAGCGGTTCGCTTGGTGTACGCAGTCGCGTCTGATGCCCATCAGCGAGCATCATGGCCGCCTCCACTTGGTCACAATTCACAAGCCCATACGCTTGGCGCTGCGTGCCCGGGGCGATGGTGCACTTGCGCCGCCAATCCCAATGGAAGTCAGGGACACCCAGGCGGCACAGCATTGCGGCGAAGGCCTCCGCGGTTTGCTCCTCTACCGTAAGCTGCGTGAAGAACTCAAGCATGGCCTTGTTGCGCTGCCGCTTCATCAAGGGAGCCCAGACTTGCTCGATATGATCGAGGTGGACGGCGTCGAGCCCCTCGATGATGTCGATCTTCACGGATCGCCCCAGTTCGGGACTCGGAACATCGTACGACGCCAGAATCGTTGCCACCCGCCAACCTCCGCGTTGTTCTACACCGTCAGTCCGCCTGGCGACTGCCCTGAGCCGCGCTCGATCCGAGAATAATCCGCTTCGCCGTAAGCGCCTTGGTGACATGGATGAGTACGAATACCTGATGCCCGGTACTGAACGACTCGGCGATGCAATCGTGCAGTTGGCCGTTGACGTCGGTCAGCCCCAGTTGACGTTTGCCGGACGCACGTCGACCGTGTAAGGGTACAAACCGGCCGATATCATCGTCTGGCGTATAGACCTCTGGCCATATCTGCCCGGCAAACAACTGCAGGAAACTTTCCGAGCCCACTACGCGCCGCAATGTGGCGCGGAACCCAACGATGGGATCAAGCTCAGGCATGTTGAGCACGACAACGGCGCAAGTGCGGTGATTCTTCGAGACGTACTGCCGAATCGCCGCATAGTTCGATGCATTAAACTTCTTGGCCAGCCGTACTGGGGTCCAGATGTCAAACGACATCGCTTCGGCTTCATCGCGGAAGGTGTCGAGCTGAAAAAGCACCTCGGACGCGAAGGTGTTGGCCTCACGATCAAACAAGTCAGCGGTATCTGGATCAAGCGCGCTCTCGCCGTCCTGAACCAATGAGTACATCGGGCGCTGCCACGGCAGGAAACCGTGTGCGGACTCGTGCAATCGCACGAAACGCTGCTTCACCTTCATCAAGGTGCGATCGATGAAGATCAGTCCTTCAGAGGCGTGAAACAGCCCCATCACCTTGGAGAGCGCGTGCCGGATCGCCTGCCCTGCTTTTTCGGCCTTGGCGACGATCTTAGCCACAAAGGAGGGATTGAGAACGTCTTCCTCGATCTCCCTGATCTGGGCCACCCGCATGATCTCGTCAATCGGCGTGGGTAGCACGCCCAAGGCTCCGGCTTGCTGCAGTGCTCGCTCCGCTTCCTTGCGAACCTTGGCCAGTTCACTAGGCGTGAGTGTCGAGTCGTCCGGCCTTGGCATGGCTATTTCTTCTTCGAGCGAAGAAAGGCCAAGTATTCGAGCAACTGCATTTCTTCGTCTGAGGTCAGGTTGTCGATCGCGAACGTCGCGGCGCGGCCATGTTTAGCGCCTTCCGCGCGTGGTGCAGCACCGGGCAGGATGTAGCCGGCACGCTGCATCAGCGTCTCGTAATCGACGTTGAGGACAGTGGACAGCGTGTGCAGCACATGTGGCGACGGCTTACTGATCTTGCCGCTTTCAAGCTGACTGAGATAGCCGTTGGACACTTCCTTGTTCGTCGCTTCCTCCACGTCCCGCAGCGTCATCGATACGTCCTGGCGCGCCTTGCGCAGATAGGCCCCAAGCGGATTAGCGGCCGTCGTATTCGACGCCGCGCGTGCATCTCTCTTCTCTGTCATGCGAACCACCCGCCGCGCGGTAGCACGGCTCTTCGGACCCTCGAAGGGTAACAGAGAAGTCTAAATCCGCAAAGCATGCTCATTATGCGCTTTACAAACTTAGCACGCGTCATATAATAAGCGCCCCGGCATGGGGCCGGTACGGAGCCCACCCCAACATGAACACCGAAGCTAACAGCACCACCAACGCCGACCACCAGGTCGTCCAGGTCGCCGATCTCACCTTGGCCTTTCGCGACGTCCAGGTGTTCACCACCACGCCCACTGGGGCGCAACTCGCCCAGGCAGCGGGCTTTACGCCGGACCAGGAGGCCACCGTCCTAGCAGTCCTGGCGGACGGAGAGCTGGAAGACGTGCGCCCGACGGAAATTGTGAACTTGGCCACGACCTCGCACCGCTTCGTGATCGTGCTGAGCGACCGCCTCTACAAGTTCGACGTCAATGGCGTGGTCTACGAATGGCCGGCCCGAATTATCTCGGGACGACAACTGCGCAAGCTTGGCCAGGTGCCGGAGGACAAGGTGCTCTATCAGACCTTGCCTGACGGCGTGGAGCGCCTTCTTGGATCACATGATCTGGTCGACCTCGACTGTCCGGGCATTGAGCAATTCATGACGCGAATTCATCATTGGAAGCTCAACGTGCAAGGCGTGCTGCTGACCGTCTCGCACCCCACCATCACCGTCCGTCAGGCGATTACGGACGCGGGCTTTGACGCCACCAAGCTCTGGATCATCGTGTTGCGTGTCCACGGTCAAACGAAGCGCGAGGTCGGCCTGGACGATGTGATCGATCTGCGGACTCCTGGCATCGAAAAGCTGCGCCTGACCCCGCGTGAAGTGAACAATGGAGAGGGGACTACAGCTCCTCTCCGCATGTTCGCGCTGCTCCCGGTTGACGTCCGCTTTCTTGACGGCCTAGGACTGCGTTGGGAAACGCACGTCGAGAGAGCTCCGGCCAATCGGGACCGTCGCTGGCTCCTAATCCACGACTACCCTGTGCCTCACGGGTTCACAGCGGAACGCACATTACTCGCCCTGGAAATCCCACTCACCTATCCCGGTGCACAGATCGACATGTTCTACACGTATCCGGCGTTGGCTCTGCGGACTGGGCAGCCGATTCCGCGCACTCAGGTGTCCGCCCTTATCCGTGGCAACACCTTCAACGGTTGGTCTCGCCATCGTGGCCCGGGATCTGCATGGGATCCACTAACCGATAACGTAGCGACCCACCTTGCTTTGGTGGAGTCTTCCCTGCTTAAGGAGGTCCAGGGATGAGCAGTCCCCAAGTTCTCGCCTTTGCCGGTGTCCAGCACGAGCAACTACGTACCCACCTCTTTCCGGGCGATGGTCTCGAAGCGGCGGCGATCCTGCTCTGCAGCCGTTCGGCCGGACCGCGTGTCCGCTTGCTCGTTCGTGACATGCTCCTGGTCCCCTACGACGCGTGCCGCGAGCGTCGCCCCGACTTCGTCGCGTGGCCCGGCGCTTACGTTGAAGAGGCGCTGGCGCGTGCCGAAGTCGACGACTTGACGCTCGTCTTCATTCACTCGCATCCCGGCGGCCAGTTTGCGTTTTCAACGGTGGACGATGGCAGCGATCGCCAGCTCATGGCCAGTGCACTTGCCAACCATGGCGCATTCCATGGCAGCGCCCTCATGATTCAGAGCGGTGCCGTCCGTGCTCGCTGGTACGGACCGGACCTGTCGCCGCAACCGATCGACTTGGTGACGATGACCGGTCACAACATCGCGTACTGGTGGGAGCAGGATGCGATCCATGGCGCACCCAGCCAACGCCCGATGGCCTTCACCCAAGGTATGACGACGGAGATGGGACACCTCACGGCGATAGTGATCGGGATATCGGGCACGGGCTCGGTAGCCAGCGAACAAATTAATCGCCTTGGCTTTGGGCGAGTAAAGCATTGCGACTTCGATGTTGTCGAGTTCAAGAATCTCAACCGCATCCTCAACTCTCGTACGAGCGACGCAGCCACAAGCCGGCCCAAGGCCGATATGTTTGTCGAAGCTGTAGAAGGCTATCGCGGGCCTGGTGTCGCCGAGGCGCTTCCGTTCTCGATTCTCACCCGAGAAGCCATCCTCGCGGCCAGTCAATGCGATGTGCTGTTCTGCTGCGTGGACTCCCTGGAAGCCCGACAGATCCTTGACATGATCGCCGCCGTGTATCTCCTGCCTCTGTTCGATATGGGCGTAGTGATTCCCACCCGCCTGACTGGAACGGCTAACGCCATCGCGGACGTGTGCGGCCGAATCGACTACGTCCAGCCTGGACGCTCCTCGCTCAGAGACCGCGGTGTCTACACGCCGGAAAGCCTGCGCGCCGAGTACCTGCGACAGCACGCCCCGGAATCCCACCAGCAGGAACTTGATGCTGGCTACATCCGAGGTGCGATCGAAGAAGCGCCGGCAGTCATCAGCTTGAATATGCGCGCGGCCTCGGCTTGCGTGAATGAATTCATCGCGCGAGCGTACCCATTCCGCCACGAACCCAACGAGCATTATGCGCGAACTCTGTTCAGCTTGGCCGCTTGCGAGGAGGAGTACTTTTCCGAAGACACCTTCGGCGCCCATGCCTACGCGCATCTGCTCGGCACGGGCTCCCAGGAACCATTGCTGGGGCTTCCTTTTCTGTCCCAAACGACGTCAGCGGGTGTCGCATGAGATGGCTCCGAGGTTGGCAGTGGCTGACCGACCGCGTACTCCCTGCACGCCGACTCAAAATCGTTACGGGCGACTCGTTACCGCCCATCTTGCCTCGCCGTGACGTCATCCTCGCCCGCGACAAAGAGGGCGATTGGTGTGTGGGTATGCGCTGCCCGTGTGGCTGCGGGCAGATCATTGAATTGATGTTGATTCACGAGGTCAGGCCGCGGTGGGATCTACGTGTAGATGAGGCAGGTCGTCCCTCGCTGCACCCCTCCATATGGTTACAACGTGGCTGTCGATCGCATTTTTGGTTAAAGCATGGACGCATTCATTGGTGTGACTGATGTACGTAACACCTCTCCCTTCTTGACAATCTTAGAGCCCTACCGGTTTTGCATGAGGAAGCACGCACTGCCGGGTGGCGATGTCTGACCAGGAAACGCTGCAGGCCAAGCTGGATGCCGTAGCCCGACAGTTGAACGAACTGCCCAGGAAAACGTTAGGCTACGAGACGCTAGCAGAGCGATATCAACAAACTGTTGCATTGATCGGTTGAAACCAAGGCCAGAAGCGGACACTCGCCAGCAATCTGAATCCCACCTTTTGGCACATGCCAAGACCCTCTGCAACGAGAGCGCCTTGGGCTCGTCTAACATATCGGGGCCGCTTAACCGTAGAAGACGGCAGAGCCCCAGTGGGCGATGTTCGTGAAATCGATATTAGTGCGCTCAATCCGGCAAATGAGCTCCTCTGCATTTTCTCCAGCAGCGTCACGTAGCGACTGTTCTAACTCTGCCGTGGTCGCATCCAGGTCCTTCAGCGTCTGCTTGAATGCCTCAAAGTAGGACACGCGCGAAACAAGGTGTCCCGCGAGGACACCCCCGAATGCGGCGGCCGATATGCCATGTACCGGCCACAGATGCGATATTGTCGCTTGGGATGCTGAGGCGGCAGACGGTGCCACGCCCACACGGGGCAAAACACCAAGCTCCTCGAACCTGCCCCCGTCACAAACGTTGAGAACGCAAAGCCGTCGCTGCGTTCCAACCGGCGCACGCTTCAGTAGCTCCGGGATTCCGATCTCACCGCCCCTCTCATCGACTATCAAGCTTGCGCGTTTTGGTGAATAGTGGTCGAAGTTACCGTGTGACATGAGCCAGACGACATCGAAGTCATCGGCTTCGTATAGGTTAAGAAAGCCCTCGATACTTGCTTCATCAGGTGCAATCACCTCAACTTCGACACCACCTCGCCGAAAGGCGCCCGCCACCACATCACGCTCGATCTCTTCTGTCATCGACCCCGCGCCTGACCAAAGCGCAACACGGCGAACCTCGCGGTCAGGGTATGGCTTACGCAGCGAGGAAAGTATTGGTGCTGACGGGGCGCCGAGGCGGAGTTGGATGGCTTGGACGGGATGTCCCTTGCTGGGGACGACAATCTGACCGGAAAACGACCAAGCCTGCGAAGCAATGTGCGCCGGCACGTAAGTCTTCGCAAGCAGTGTCTCAAAACGTTCTCCAGCGGATTCATCGACGACTCCGGGGCGGTCTGGGATGTGAGGTGCGTCGGCGGCCGCTCCGGTAACGCTGGTGTATGTACCTAGGAATTGATTGCTCGCTTTCGTAAGCGACACCAGGAGATCCTGCGGGTCTCCTTGTACGTGAAACGACTCTGAACCAACCAAAGATAGGTATCCGCGATCGAAAAAGGGGCATTGGATCAACAGCTCCTGGGCTTCGAAGATCTCAGCCATAGGTACTTGGTACCAGTGCGCCAGGAGCTCTACTACTCTATGCCCTTGGTGCCGGGACAGGCACGCGTGCAACGCCACCTTTACGAGGGGCGCGAGGGCATCCAATCCCCGATACACATCTAGTTCGTGTGGCTCGTGCCTGCTGACCCAGCTTTGGTAATTATCGATCTCTTGGGCAATTTCATCGAATAATGATTGATCGTTACGCGAACTCAGTTCTTCGACTAGGAGTTGAAGACGCTCGTGGTCTCGATGCCAAGC
Organism: Oleiagrimonas citrea; assembly: GCF_012395255.1. Classification (GTDB taxonomy): domain Bacteria; phylum Pseudomonadota; class Gammaproteobacteria; order Xanthomonadales; family Rhodanobacteraceae; genus Oleiagrimonas; species Oleiagrimonas citrea. The sequence continues at coordinate 52,637 of NZ_JAAZQD010000001.1, read as the reverse complement.
GGATAGATCATTCAGAGCGATTGATCGCCAGAATTTGGAATCCATCCCGACCACCTCGCCAGACTTCCCAGCGAGTGTCATGACTAGAAGCAGCCGAGCACGCCCATTCGTTCGCGAGTCGCGGGCAGCCGTCTCGATGAGGGGGGCTATGCGCCAAGCTGCTTCGGGAAACTCTTGCGCGCTCCAGGAAAGCATGTTGCAAGCTGCACGCGCCGAGATCTCACTGACATGGCCTCGCCACATTACTTGGACGGCGCCAAGAGCTACCGGAAGAATGTCCTTGGCGATCTCCAGCATCGCAGCTCGGCTTCGGGCGTAGTAGTAGAAGGTGCAGAGCCAACTCATATAGATGTCGGCAAACGGCGCCCACCTATAAATCATAGGATCCAGAAAGGCTTCTAGCCGCCCGACATGAAGTTGCTGCTCAGATCCTTGCTCTATGGACTCAGTCAGTGACCAAGCAAGCCAATCACCCGTCTCGTTCAGCTCATACCGGGACAGGGCTGCAGAGGCACCGGTCGCCCCTACAATGAACTGAGCGAACTGCCATCCCAAACTTCCCTCAGGGTCGGCATGGCGACTTCGAGCTCCATCGGCAAAAACCTTGATGAGTATTGCGAGGGATCCGGATCCTACTGCTTCCTGCGCGTCCATCAGGACTTTGTTAAAGAAATAGCTTTGGTCACTCGTGTGGTTCACCATGATTTCCGTTTGGTCTCCCTGTCACGGCCATTGCGCTCAAGCTCCGCGTCTACTCTAACGGGTTTAAATCATCTGCCGCTCTGCACGCCGGCCAAGTTGGATACCGTAGCCAGGTGTAGATATCCGCACCATTCAGTTGCTTCTAGGTCACAGGAGCTTGAAGACAACAATGATCTACACACACGTGGAACAGCCTATTCGGAAGGCCACGAGCTCACTCGATTTATTGTGATCTTGATCATTAGCGGGCGCTCTCTGAGCACCCGCTATTAGATACGGATGCGGGCCGACCCCTACCACCGATAACAGCGGCTAATCGCCCTTCCCTGCCTTATTTGGTTCAATCACGAGGCATTACTTCCATCGAACTCGACGACAATTTTGCGGTCATCACCACGTCACCTTCCCACTGGTAACGGGCCGTCTGATTACGCGGCCCTGGCGGAAATTGAGTCGTCTGCATCGTCTCGGATCCAAGACGCACAGGGTTTTCATTGCCCACGCCTGGTTCATGGGTGCCACGCCCGTCTCAGCTGAACACGTCAGAGATCAGTGGCGCGTGATTGCGACTTACCGGAGACGTCGCCCTTACCCTTAAGCTTACGGTGGTATACCAAGCCCATCGTAATCCTATGAAGTCGTATCGTTCTGATCGGAAGCAGGCACTCCTAAGCGGGCAACAATAAACGACATCCAGAATTGCGGAGGAAATGGCGTTCTGTAATGCCGGCACGCCATCATCACCATCACAAACATGCCGTAGCGAACGGCTGAAAATGTGTCCAGGCCGACAATAGCTTTCGAATCCAGCTTCTTCTTTTCTCCCTCAATCAGCTCGTCCACATCCGCTGGAAAGACAATGGGCGCTTCCGTGGTTCCGCTTTCGTACTGCGCAGACTCACGATACACGAACGACTCGGTCGCTTCGTCCGCATACCAAAGTTGTAGGCAAATACCATCAAAGGCACTCCCTTGGATGTTCTGCAACTTGCGATAGAGTGCGTCATGTTCAAACACGACACTCCAGTACATAAGTGTCGGCACCAGTGTACTCAGATCCTTCAATTTTCCGACTTCCTCTTCCGTTAGCTCCCCAATCTCCAACGCAACCAGGTCATCGAAGGAATCCGTGGAAACCGGGAAACATTTCGATGTCCTGAGACAGTAGGACACACGGTTTGCAAGCTCATCCAGCCATGCCTTCGCAGCCTCGCTGTTGCCCGTCCCAAAAAGCAGCATGAACGCCATCGACAGATCGATCGCGTTCTCGTCATAACGTGGCGATCCGGACGAGGGATTGTTCTTGACCAGCGAAACCAGGACCTTTGCGATTGCATCGGCGTTTGCGGCGGCGACTTCACCGCCCCCTCCACTAGAATTTTGAAGCTGCACGAGCCCAATTTCGGCCAGCACGCCGATCTGCTCGAACACTTTGCACGTTACCAACGCGTTCTCGCCCGCGTAGACGGAAATTCCATCGCGAGCCATGAAGTACGGCCCTACCTTGTCATAGTAGGTCCTGCAGATGCGATCGTGGATCTGGTAGATGTCCCAAAACGAAGCCATTGCCGGCCGATATTTAAACAGCTCGCGCACCCGGATGAATTCCCAAGCCCATAGACAGCATCGCTCTCCCAGTTTGAAGGCGTTTAGCAGATTTCCTTCCTCATTCGCCCAGCGGAAGATGATCTCTAACACCAGCGCCGCGGTCCTAAGCTTGCGGATGAACTTCTTTCGATGTGCTGTAGTGGTACGCACGCTGCCGTCGTGGCTTCCCAGCAGAAGTGCATCCAGCAGCTTGTATACATGTCGTAGGTCGTAATCTCTGGAACCGATCAGCGCGATGCCCCGGCGAAGATCCGCGCGCTCCGATGGGTCGATCGCGTATTCGTCAAGAAGGTGCTTCTCAATAAGAGCCGCAAGATCATCACCTGACCAGAACTCGTAGCTCACACGTTCGGTCTGGTTGTCGACCACATAACCGTTGTAATCCTGCGTCACATCTTGCTTCAGCTCACCGGTGGAACAAACCACGATCCTGACAGGTAAACTCCGGTGCTCCGGACGAACGAAGCTGTGCAGGTAGGAATCCTTCACCTGATTCAACGTCGCCCGCACGGCATTGAGTCCGCCATCCCAGTCCCGGCGCCCAAGGTCGCCGACTTTCAGCACGAACAGGAAGAGCGCCTTCACGCCGTCCTTGTCCCTGCCAACAGCCGCAACGTCCACGCCGTTCTGCCTCACCCCGATCTGGGGACGACTAATAGGAACGATCTTCATCCGCGACAGCAAGTCGGGAAGCAGGCGATCCAGCTCCCCGGACTCCCTCAGTTGACTGAGGAACTCCTTGACAATCAGCTTCATTGCTCGTCGCCATCCTTGTCTAGGTTGAAATGCAGGCGCTGCAGGTCGCTGCCTACCTTGTCTATCGACTCACTGCGCGGCAGGGACATGAAATGGGACATGGACGACATATGCATCTTTTCACCCACTTCACCGTCCCGCATGGAGAACGATGAGCGCCCTGCCTTGAGGTGAACCGTGGTGGCGATCTGGCGGATGATGGAATTCTTGCTGGCCTCCTCGAACGCCTTGTTCGTCAGACGGTGATGCTCTTTTGCGAATCGATGGCGATCCTCGGAAAGCGGCCGCAGTTCCTCGATCAAAGGTAACGCATCCAGCGCGTCGTAGTATTTCTTCATTGCTTCGAGGATCTGTTTCGCCAATTGCCCCGCTGGCGCTTGTCCCTCCTTGGCCACGACAGCCTCCAGATATTCCCTGGTTGCTGTCGGATAGTCATAGCCGACAAAGTTCACCATCGCGTCGCGCACCAGCGGATAGGTGCGAGACTCCGCAGAATCCGTGCGAGTCAACGACCAGACAAGGGAAATCCTCTGTTCTTCGCGAAGAACATTTGCCAGGGTGCGACGAACCAGGTGCAACAGGTTTGGTTGAGACATTCCGTCGAGGACGGATACCGGGAATGCCAGACTACCTCTTTCGCGCAGACCGAGATTGTCGAGTACGCTTCTCGCCATCTTCACGATGCCGATGTCGTCGTGCTTGAGCCATCGGGCGAGCAACGCCCCAAGCGCCTCATTGTCCTGTGCCAGAGCTTCGAACAGCTCAGGAAAGCGCTGGGGAAGCGACGGCGTATCGTTCGCGTTCGCGGCTGCCCACATGTCCAGCCACCGCAGGCTTGCGGACTTGTCCGATGACTTGCAGCGGGCAGCCAGGATGTGATCAAGCCCGTGATAGGCGCCCTCGCCCTGTCCGGACTTGGTGGCCAGCAGCTCGATCTTCTGCTGGTACCACGGGTGCACTTCCAGATGTTTGCCCCGGTAAGCCAGATGATCCCCGATCTGCTGAACCACATAGGGCCGATCCAATGCGGCGATTTCGTCGATCAATCCGTGTTGGCCGGGGGCGGTGCTGACTAGATTGAGGCCGGCTTCTACTGCGGTCGCAAGCCGACGTTCTACGCTCGACTGCAGACCTGCGCGGATCACTTCCACAGCCTTCTCAGTTTCCTCGATTTCGACGTCGCTCCAATCTAGTAGGCCTAAGGCCTCGACTGCCGTCAGCGAAACTAGTTCATTGCTGTCTGCCACCAGCGCATGGATGCGCGCCAGCCATGAACCCTTGTTGACGCAAGTCCCCCGGATCAGCGCTGTCCGCAGCAGCGGCGCCAATCCCTCGCTTCGAATGGCCAGGCAGCCGGCAATGATTTCGTCGAGGTACGAGGGATGGTCCTTCATCCATTCCCCTGCTGCGTGGTGAAGGAGCGCTTCCGGGCCCACCAGTCCAGCCAGGATCAGCAAGTTGGGCACGTCGATTTCATCGAAGAACGGTAGGCTCACTGATAGCCCTCTGGAAACAGTGAACGCGTCTCCTCCCTCCTGAACCGCCTCGATCGCAGCTTGCAGGGCATCCATTTCGCCAGAGTTATGGAGCTGTGCCAACGCGAGCCCACAGAGGTTGTCCCCACGCGCCGGCCCGGAGGCAAGCCAGCACCGCTGCAATGCCTTGAACATCGCGATCGGCGTCTTGGCTGCGGGAGCAATCACGGCAAGTTGGATATGTCGAACTGCTCTCTCCTTAGCGTATTCCGGATCGCGAAAAGACACCCGACCGTCTGACAGGTCACAGATTTCGCCGACATCGTCAGTGGCCAACCCTAAAGCCTCAATGCTCGCCGTGTCCGGCTTTGTCAAGGACAGCCAGGCCAACTCGTCCAGCTTGGATTCTGATTCGCTCATGTTGGTGAGGCTACCGCGCACCATGGGTTAGAAATTTGCGATATGAAAGATAACCAGTTGAAAATATGATGCGCGGTAGTTGCCAATGTTGGCAAACCTGGGGGCACCACATCTCCTAGGTTGTTGCGGCTGGCTGGGTGAAGATTAGGTGCCATAGCTAGCGCGACTGATCGCTGGCAGTGATCCAGGCTCCGAAAATTCACTTCTTCTTCGGCATGTCCCGCACCAACTGATGCAGGCTTTTGCCAGTGCGCTCGCGCACAGTTTCGAGTTTGGCGTCGGACCGAAAGCCAGCAGCAAAGCTAACGCCGTACTCTCGGCGCAAGGTGGATATCAATGTATCGCCTCGCTTCTGACGGATCTCGCCGGCCTTCGGCGGGTTCTTGTCACGGGTCCGCCCGTCCAGTCCACGCGGTAGCTTGATCGCCATACATCACTCCTTAGATTGAGTGGTTTTTGCTACATCCCAGGCAGCGCCGATACGCACCCCAGCGCCCCTGACGTTCACGGCCTAACAGGCAACCGCAGAGATAGCATGAGTCCGCGTGGCCCCGCTGACAATGCAGAAGCCGTGCGGATTGAACGAGGAAATACATAGCGCTGGTACCTACCCCCAACGCTACAAGGTTGGCCGGAAGTTCGGGCTACGCGGGTGCGCCCCCCCCCCCCCATGGAGACCGGAAGGTCAAATAACGTTTTGGCCATTACAGCAACGAGCAGCGAGGCCAGTAAAGGCACCACGCTTGGCACCAATAGCCGAGCGTACATTCGCGAGACATACAACATCGAAGCCTTCTCCCTGCAGTTTCGCCGGGATTGTGCTGACCAGCTGTCTCATATCTCGCGACAGCCTGTTCCGATCGGGCTGCGGGCTTAAGCGCCCCGTGCACCGGTTCCACCTAACGTTCCGTGCCGGCTTGCTTACGCCTGACAGCTTGGTCGGCGTGGTCCAGGAAGCAGCTTCGCATTTGAGACGCCCTCGCGTTGTAGGGGTAACCCGATCTGGATTGCTCGCCTCCCCCGCTTGCAGCGACTGGCCTCGCTTGAAGCCAAACCTCTAGCATCAGTTCGCGCGGATTGATTCCAACATCACTACTCGGGCGGCGCCCCCTCATCGAGTTGCCCTACCCTCGATAACCTGCCCTAATCAAGCTGATCTCGGATCGGTGCTAGCAGACTCGAATGTTGGTGCCATTTCCTTCGAAAGGTTTCTACGGCCTTTATGGTCTCAGAAGAATCTTCGTGCGCTGACATTGCATGCTCAATGCATGTGTACACTTTGTCAGTTAGGACTTCGTCTCGCACAATGTCACTGATGAGCGTCTTCAAATTATTAGTATCCAGAGTGAATTGCATCTGCATCGCCGCAATGGGGCAATAGTCCATGGCCCAACGCAAATACCCTGCCAGTACTACAAGAAATCTAACTGGCGCGCTGTGATGCGTTGCCGTTCGCTCCCCTCCTAGCTCCGCAAACAACAGAGCAGTAGCTAGGATTACCACCACCGCCGAAGTCGCCTCCAATGTTGCATCAGCTTCTCTAGATTGGATCAATCGAGCTAGATACAAGCCTGCAAAGTAGTCCGAGTGAGCTTCCATGGCGGACTCCTCCATAGGCCCCTCATCCACGATTTCGTTATGCCCAAACATCACATGGGTCAGTTCGTGACCTAGAACTAATATCAGCATGGATCGCTCGATATTGAGTCGAGTATGCTCTTCGATCCTAAGCGCTTGAGACACGATCCAAATGCGATGAATCAAGCCCATTGAAATGCTTATGATATTCAGGTGAGGGGCAAATCCGCCCGCCTTTGCTTGTGGTGTATCGTAGTTAGTGAACTGCAGTATTAGGCAGTCCTTAAGTGAAGCAGGTAGCTGAGTACGGGCGCGATCGAGGAGCTCACTTCCAAGATAGAATAGTCGAATTGAACATTCCTCAAGGCGGGCCCTATCTGATTCAGAAAACTGCAAATGCGGATGCTTCAGAAGATATTCATCTGTGGTAGTTCTACTGCCTGTCTGCGCCATAATTTCTTTCCGCTTGAAAATTGCTAATGACATGTGTCCAGCAGCGCTGGGCATTGCACTTCGTTATCTCACTCAGGGGTTGCTTGACCGACACACCGCAAACCATAAAACGGGGGTATTGTTGTGCCCAAGGGTATTACTCTGACAAGGAGGGATTTCTTACAGTATTGAAGCGGCGTCCCGAGACCAGTTGAGGCCAGGATCTCTTGCGCGTTTAGGCGATCTTTGATGAGCAGCGCATCTGCAATACTTTCAACGACTTGAAACCTCATAAAGCTATTAGAAATTGTGGCTCCATGGCTCATGAATTCCCTGTCTAGACCGCCAGGCCACAATCCACTCTGCTGGACAAAGTCACAGCCGAAGTAGCTGACCTTATCATCCGCTGCATTGTTCATTGCGGAGTCCATAAATTCCTTATCCGTCAGGCGCCCTCCCCCAGGCTTAACCAGCCGACCCATCTTGTGCAAATAAAACTCTGCTGCATAGCCACCAAGACCAACACGATTTCGGTCTTCGGGAGTGCCAAACGCCCTCATTCGCCCACCTGAGCGTGGCGTTCCACGGTGAAGCTCCGACTCGATAACCTGAACACCGAGGCCAAGGGCTAGGTCAGCGTGACCGCCTTCATGAAAACAAGCGAGCTCAGGAGAATCGACTTCGATTAAATGCTCCAATGGCGCTCCTATAGTATTAGCGATGCTATCGGCATTATGTCACTCAATGACTCAAGCGGAACCTCTTGCACGCCTCATAGGCGATCTAGTACGGTTGCAATAGCCAGCTGAGGTCGCGGGCGAAAGTAGGTGCCCACCCTACCCCTGATAACGATCCCTAATCGTTAGGTCGCAAACTTTTTTCATGCGGTGCCAAGTAGAGGTCAAGTAGATTACCCGATCTCTTGCTTGCATATGTCAGCCGTTTGACGACGTCAGCTGATCAATGTCGACACTTGGACTTGAGCTTCTAGTTCTGCTGCTCGCAATGAGCCGCGACCGATCTGGCAATGTCTCATTGGATAACACCTGGCAAGAAGTCTTTAAAGCGGTATAAAGCAACGTCAGCTGATGTGGCTGTAGGGTGCGGGGCGTTTGCTCCCACCAACTATCACCCGCATCCAGATAGTCCTCCGGAATTGTGGGGGGACGCAGGCGCTTTGGAAGCTTCGGAACTACTTGCCAAGCAGTTAACCACAAGGCGGCGCGTCTCCAAGCCGGCCGCCCCACTCGTCGCACGCAATCCCACGGGTTACGCCCCATGGAGGGGATCGGTTTTAAGGGAAACGTGATCCACGGACGCAATGCCGGCGACAGCCAAAGTTGAGCAGCTGCAGGAGCAGCATATTCGCCCGTCACATTCACAAGACAGCGGATCAGAAAGGCCCGCGCCAAGTGCGCAGTACCCCGCCAATTTGAGGGCCACGCATGCTTTCGCCACAGACACGCTTCCAAGGTCTGCGCAAATGTATGAACAAGGTCCAGAACCTCTAGCACTCCCGCCTCCGGAGGTTTCAGATCCTGGTTCAAGTTTGGATCAGCAATGGACGCCAATCGGGGCTCAGCCCACTGCAGCGGAACATCATGTTTCTGGCAAGACAAGAGAAAAAAACGCGCCCAGGCTCTTCTAAATGCCCGTGGACGACCACTCACTTGGTCATCTCGAATACATCGGGGGCAGTAGGCGCGCCGCTCACCTGGATGCAGGAGCGCAGGATGATCGTGTAACCGATGAGCAACAAGCTGTTGCACTGGCATGCCTAGCATGCGTGACAGGCGAAGAAGTTCAATGCTCGACGGCGCATCAACATCCTTCCCCCTGTTCTCTGACGCTTGCCAGACATAGCCATCGTCACCGGGAACACCGTACAAACGATCGGCGCGCTCGGTGAGTGATCGCAACGTCTCATCACTTCCCGGCGCAGTTAGCCACCAACGATATGAAAATTTCTCGCATTTTTGCTCATCCTGAGTGGTAGGAGAATGTATATCTGAGGGTGCATGTGAAGTCCCTTTATGCTGATTCATGCGACCTCCTCCGTTCCGGCTCTCCACTCAGTGCGGTTTTCTGATATGCCCGTGAGAGGCACCTCATACCGGGCACGCTTTATGAGATCAACGGTAATCCGCTCTATCCCAGACGCGATAGCAATGGCAGCCGCATTTCTCAGTCGTTCGACAATTTCGCCCATCAGCCCTTCGGTTTCCTTGACCAACACCTTCATGATGCTGTGCGAGCCCAAGCCTGAGCGTTTTTTCAAAGGCAACGTCGATTCGTAGGCCTCCAAGAAATGGCACAGATACTCGTCGGCACGCCATGCAGGAAGCTCGCGAAACTGGAAGCGGCGTTTGAGGTGTTGATCGGCTTCCAGGGAATGACGAGCATCCTCAGTTCCAAGTGCAAGCACAGGAACTTTCAATGAATTCATGAGGTCTTTGGTTGCCAATAACGCCAGCTCTTGTTGCCGAGGCGTCGATAGAAGCACGTCTTGGATCTCGTCAACAATCAACAAGCGCAAGTCCGAAGCCTTCCCGAGTTCAAGCGCAAGATGTCTTCGATGACGTCCAGTCATGGACGATACTTGGGGAGTTCCTAACGCGCTGAGAAAACGTGAGTAGATTTCATTAGCCTGATGAGTATTCCGGATCAACTGACCACCGTATCCGGCAATATCTGACCACATCGCTGGTCTTGAACACCCTGCTGGTGCTGACCACTTTTACCAAGCTCGTCCATGAGCTTGGTATTGGCATGTTCCTCCCTATTTGCTGCTCTTTGCCTTCGATGCTTTGAGCTTGCGCATGGACTCGCCCTGAAGCTGAATGCGGTGGGCGCTATGCACGATCCGATCCAGAATGGCGTCCGCGATGGTTGGCTCGCCAAGATAAGCATGCCATTCGGCAACCGGAAGCTGTGCAGTGATGATTGTCGAACTGCTATTTACTCGATCATCGATAATTTCGAGCAGGTCCTGACGGCCGCGCCTATTCAACGTTGCAAGTCCCCAGTCATCCAAGACCAGCAATTTTATTTTCGCCAGTTGTGTTCTCACGTTGGGAAGGTTCCCGGCTTCTCGAGCGATTGCCATGTCCTCAAGAAGGCGTGGCAAGCGACGGTAGGAGGCACTTAGGCCGCAACGCGCTGCTTGGTGCGCAAGTGCACAAGCCAACCAGGTTTTTCCGGCACCCGTTGGACCCGTGATGATCAGATTCTGGTGTCGTTCGATCCAATCGCAACTCAACAAACCGTTGATCTGCTGGCGATCCAGTCCGCGGCCGGGCCGGTAGTCGATGTCTTCGATGCAGGCGTTGACCTTCAGTCGCGCTTGCTTAAGCAGGCGTTGCAGACGCCGGTTCTCACGGGCAAAGTGCTCGGCATCGAGCAACATGGCCAGCCGTTCTTCGAATCCGGCCTCAAGCAGCTTTGGGGTCTGAAACTGACGCTCCAGCGCCTCTGCCATGCCATGGAGTTTCAAGTCGCGAAGGGTATTCAGGGTGTGCTGCTGACTCATGACTTAGGCCCCCTTGGCAGGAGCGTAATAGTCGCCACCGCGAATGTTGTCGTGCTTTGGCAACTCAACGGAATCCTCCGCTTCGGCTTGATCCACCGGGCGGCGTGGATGGCGCAAGAATGCTCTCAACGTTTTTTCGGATAGCGAGCAGATATCGACAGCACGTTGCGCAGCAGCTTCGAGTTCGGCAACACCGTACTTCCGGGCCAGCCCCTTCACGCGATCGCAGCACGGTAGTCCGAGCGGAGGGTGCTGCCGGTCGAACTGGTGCTTCACGAATGCCGATGTAGCTGGCCCCACCTGTTCCGCCCATTCAAGGAACTTCTCAGGCGTCCGCTCCGCATAGGTACGGTGCGCCTTGGGCATGTGCCCTGGATCCGTCGTGGTCTCGTCTGTCTTCCCTCTTGGATGGGTCGCTATGCGAACTCCGGCGCAGTAAATCTCAACGTAGTGCGTCGCAAGGCGTCCTTCCACGGCACGACCAATGTAACTGAACGGCACGGAATACCAGTGCTTGTCCAGATGCACGTGATAATCGGTGGGAACAACCTGCGAGGCTGTCCATTCCCCAAGTACATAGGGTGTCGTGGGGAGCGGCAGTAGTGCCGCCCGCTCCTCTGCCTCGAAACGCTCCATCCGGTTGCCTGTCATCTTCTTGAACGGACGCCGGTTGATTGCGTCCACCTGCTCTTGAATGGCTTGATTGAGTTCCGCCAACGAAAAAAAGGTTCGATGCCGAAGGCAGAGCAATACCCAGCGCTGAACGATCAGGACCCCGCCTTCAGCCTTTGCCTTGTCTCGCGGTCGACGCGATCGGGCCGGAAGTATCGCGGTGCCATAGTGGGCAGCCATGTCCTGGTAAGTTCTCTGGATGACCGGATCCCGGCCTGATTTGGTAACAGCGCTGCGTAAGTTGTCGGGCACCACTAAGCGTGGTGCCCCGCCGAATGCTTCGAACATGCAAACGTGAGCATGAATCCAGTGCGCTACTCGCTGGTTCGGACAGGCCATGGCAAACACACGGTTTGAGTGTCCGAGCACGCCGACGAAGAGTTCGACGGGCACATGCTTGCCATTACAGGGGTCGATGTAGCTGGGGCGTTTACCCGAGAAGTCGACGAAAGCCCGATCCCCTGGGGCGTGGTGTTGTCGCATTGTCGGATTCAGCGTACGCAGATATCGGCGGTAATAATGCGAGAACTGAGAGTACGCTAAGGCCCGCTCGGGGCACGAGCGCCGATACTCCTCCCACAGCACGGTTCGTGTCATGCCAGGGATCTGCATCTGTTCATGGACCCAGGCCCAATCCGGATGCTGTTTCTCCATGCGTCGCCCAGTGACTCGGTTGAACAGGCGGTCGAGATCATCTTCCGAGCTTGATGCCAGTTTCTCCCAGCTAAGTGGCTGGGAACGCGCCAAGTGGCGATACCGGTTGACGGTATTGTGCGACAGCCCCAACGAGAGCCCGATCTGGCGATTGGACAGCGTTGTGGTCAGGACGAGGCGTAGCAGTTCTTTGAGAGACGTCATGCAAATTCCTCCGTAGAGTCCAGCCATGCAGGGCATGGCGGGCGCCAATAGTTGGCGGGCATGACGCAACCTGTCCCGTTCACGCATTACGGTGAACAGGGCTTGACCTGGCAGCGTGGGAGTAGGACAGTAGGGTTGATGGGGTCGAAAACCATCGCACCTTGAGAGCCCGGGAGTCGCAACCTCCCGGGCTTTCGCGTCATGGCTTGCCGTGAATTGATGTTGTGCTGAGCGAATTCAGTCCATCGGCACCTCCTCATTTCGATCGGAGGCGGTCTGGCGCAAAGCCGCGAGCCATATCGCGACATCCTTCACCAAAGCAAACTTTCCGCGTCGGTGAGCGACCGAGAAGACCGGCACCGGTACGGTGCCTCGTGCAATGGCTTGGCGCAACGCCTCGATCGAGGGATATCCAAGTGCTGAACGCAAATCGTCACCGCCCAACAGTGGTGATCCATAGCGCGTCAATAAGTCACGTTCAAGCAATTCAGCCAATGTAGACGGTATTTCGAGCACGGGCGACTCGGTCACGGAAGGTCACAACTGATGCTACGACCCTACCGGCTGTTCTGGTAGCCGGCAAATAAGTAGGATTGTTTTACTCTATATGCCTAGCTAACCCGCTGTATTTAATACTCCAAGGGTATTCTTGCAGACCCATGCGCGAAATTTCAGGGGCAACAAGACGGCGTCAGCGGAGCCCGATCCGGCGCCGAATCGACCAGCAACGCGTGCAACTCTGGTATGCGTGGTTGCGTTCCCGGTCGCGTGGGAAGTCGAGCTATGCATTGGAAAAAGCGCTGATCCCTGAAGGCTTCACACGAGCCACTGGAGGTGCTATTTCACACCGCAATCGCATGGCACGTTATGCCCAAGGGAAGCACGTACCCCGCGATGACCTCGTGGAACGTGCAGAACAAGTCTTTCCAGGCAGCCGTCCTCTATTGGAACACCCTTATTGGACGATCATCGATCCCGACGTCGACGTCACTGCAAACAGCGCAGCTTGGCTAGGGGCATTGGGATCGGAAGTGCGCAATATCGTCTTTAAGACGCGCTCTGCTGCCACTGAGCTAGCACTCAGGCGTCGAAAGTTGACTCGTGTCACCCTGCGCCAACTCGAAAACCGCGGTACGTTCGAAGCACTTGCTGCATTGGCACTCTTGTTGCGCGAGGCGCGTGAAACGCGCAATGACGAATTGGCCTTCGACTGTGCGCACAGCTTTTGGCGGGTACTTCTGCTGGTCCTGTCATCGATTCCGTTCGTCACGCATCTTTCTGAGATCACCGAGTTAGCTGGCGATGCATTACTTGACCATGTCATTTATCGAGGTGAACAAGTGGCGATCGCCAAGGCCCACGTCCATATTCACATTCACGAAGACCTGCTTCGCTCGTACTGTCTTTACCTGGAAGATGAGGGCAAGCTCAAGCCTGATTGGCGCAGTTGGGTACGTGAAAGATTGCTACTGATCCGAGGGACCAAGGGTTTGGAGTTTTTCTATGCACTGCGAATGCCCACGGAGGCGACTGACGAACTGAGAGACGATGATGGACGGCATGTCATCTTCGAACGCGAGCAATTTGCCCGTTTCAAGGCCTGGGACTACCTTTACGACTCGCATAGGACCCCACGGTCCTTCACGGAGGACATCATCACTTTTTTGGCTGATGACGAAGGACACTGGCCGGATTCATCGACACCACGTCAGCAAAATTCAGATAGCCGGTCATGAAAGAAGCCCGACTGTCTGGGGTCATCGCTGCAGGCCCCGATCTGTCCCTAGGTTGCTGGATTACAGCAGCTCTGTATGGCTGGAATCATCTTCCAACACTTCGAGGTCGCCGTAAGGAAGTACACGTATAAGGCGTACGTGTCAGTTACCCGGCGCAGCACGACAGTTGCCTAACGTCCTTGCTGAAGGTCTGTGCCGCGAGCTTGAGCCCTTCAACCATTGTCAGGTACGGAAACAACTGATCAGCGAGTGCTTCCACCGTCATGCGATGGTGGACGGCCAGCACCGCCGTCTGGATCAGCTCCCCGGCCTCGGCAGCAACCACCTGCACTCCGATCAGTCGTCGTGACCCTTCTTCGATCACCAGCTTGATGAGGCCCCGGGTATCGAAGTTGGCAAGCGCTCGGGGAACGTTGTCGAGCGTGAGCGTGCGGCTGTCGGTCTCGATACCGGCAATGTGAGCCTCCTGCTCGCTCAGGCCTACTGTGGCGACTTGCGGGTCGGTGAAGACCACGACGGGCATCGCCCGCAGGTCGAGGTGGGCTTCACCACCGGTCATGTTGATCGCCGCGCGGGTACCGGCGGCCGCCGCCACATAGACAAATTGCGGCTGGTCGGTACAGTCGCCGGCGGCGTAGATGGTCGGGGCATGGGTACGGAGGCCTGCATCCACGATGATGGCACCGCTCCGGTTCATCGTCACGCCTGCCGCCTCCAAGTTGAGGCGATCCGTGTTCGGCATCCGACCGGTGGCGATCAAGAGTTGATCAGCGAATAGCTCACCTTCGGGAAGACTCAGCACGAACACATCATTCGTATAAGCAACCCGGCTTGCCTGGGTATGTTCCCGCACCTCAATCTTCTCGTCACGGAAGGCGGCCGTCAGGGCCTCGCCAATGGCCGGATCCTCGCGGAAGAACAACGTGCTGCGCGCCAGAATGGTGACCCGACTGCCGAGCCGGGCAAATGCCTGGGCCAGTTCCACCGCCACGACCGACGAGCCGATGATGGCCAGGTGCTCCGGAACGCTATCGCTGGCCAGCGCCTCGGTCGATGTCCAGTACGGGGTGTCGGTGAGGCCGGGGATGGGCGGTAGGGCAGGACGCGCCCCAGTGGCGATCAGGCAGCGATCGAACGCAACCTGCTGCCGCCCCCCATCATTCAGCGCCACGGTGAGGTTGCGGCCGTCGTCGAAGCGGGCTTCTCCGTGCAGGACGGTAATCGCCGACTGACCGTCCAGGATGCTTTCGTATTTGGCGTGACGTAGCTCCTCGACCCGCGCCTGCTGCTGCGCCAGCAATGGTCCGCGCCGGATCGAGGGGGGCGTGGGGGGAAGGCCTTCGTCAAACGGGCTTTCGCGGCGCATGTGGGCGATGTGGGCGGCGCGGATCATGATCTTCGACGGCACACAGCCGACGTTGACGCAGGTGCCGCCGATAGCGCCGCGCTCGATGAGCGTCACCGTCGCGCCCCGGTCCGCCGCCTTCAACGCAGCGGCCATCGCAGCCCCACCACTGCCGATCACGGCAATGTGCAGCGGAGTGCCTTCACCGCCTGAAGCCACCTGGCGGGCGCGCACATCGGCGGAACCGGACCTGTCGCGAGCGTCATCGACCGATTGCGCCGTGTAACCGGCCTCGGCCACAGCAGCCACCAAGGCATCGACGTTCGTTCCAGCGTCCGCTTCGATGGTCGCCCGCCCTTCGGCATGGGAAACTTCCGCGCTCTGCACGCCCGGCACCTGCTGCAAGGCCGTCTCGACCTGTTGGGCGCAAGATACGCAGGTCATGCCGGAAATCTTCAACTGCATCATGGATTGACCCTGTCGTTGCTTTCGACGTCGCCCTTATACGGTACCCCGTGTGCACCCTCACCGGTCGCGCAACGGCGGTGGCTCGGCGCCACCATGTCCCAGATCGCAAACACGACCATGACCACCAAACCCGTGTACAACACGCCTCTGGACACCGCATGGCTCAGCAGGCCGCCCGTGAACGCGTAACGCCCAATCAACACCAGCACCGGACCGATCATGCCCAGCGCGCTGCGCTGCCATTGGCGATGACTGAGCCAGCCCAGCGCATTGACCAGCAGGACCAGCACGGCAAAGATCGGCAGGATCTTCAGGAACAGAGATTCCCACCGGGACAGGAAACCCAGTCCGATGGCTGCCCCGAGGCTGGCCGCCGCCGGGAAGCACATGGCGCAGGACATGGTCGACAGCAGTGTGCCGACCACACCGAATTTATCGGCGATGACGCGAAGGTTGGGCCTCATGGCCTTACTCGCCCTGCTTGACGGTAGACGGATAGCCGGCATTGGCGGTGGCCTTGGTGAGCGCCGCAGCCCGGGTCTTGGTGTCGTCGAAGGTCACCACGGCATCGCGCTGACGAAAATGCACCACCACCTTCTTCACACCGGGGACTCGGAACAGGGCCGTCTTGACCGTGATCGGGCAGGCCGCGCAGGTCATCCCAGGTACGGACAGGGTGACCGTCTGATCGGCGGCCCAGGCGGGTGCGGCAAGCACTGCGGAGAGTACGGCGAGGATGACGAGTTTTTTCATGTGGAATCTCTCCCTTCAGTAGAACAGCGGAAGCACATAGGGATACACAAGCGCGACCAGCACCAGAGCTGCGACAAGCCAAAAGATCAGCTTGTACGTGGTGCGAACCTGCGGCCTGGCACATACCTCACCGGGCGTGCACACAGTGACCGGTCGGTAGATCCGGCGCCAGGCGAAGAACAGGGCAAGCAGGGCGGCACCGATGAACAGCGGACGATACGGTTCCAGCACCGTGAGGTTGCCAATCCAGGCACCCGAGAAACCCAGGGCGACAAGTACCAGGGGACCGAGGCAGCAGGTGGAGGCCAGGATGGCGGCGAGACCGCCAGCGGCCAGAGCACTTCGCCCCTGTTTCAGTTCAGACATGCCACGCTCCTTCCGAGCATCGACCGGATGGCGTAAGCTTATTTCCGTAGTCAAGTACGGAGTCAAGCGCCATGAACCATGCCCGAGGGAGCCTGACGATCGGTGCCTTTGCAGCGACGGCAGGGGTCAATGTGGAAACCATCCGTTTCTATCAAAAAAGAGGGCTTCTACCGACACCCGAGCGTCCCCAGGGCAGGATTCGCCGTTATGGGCAGGGGGATGTGGAACGGGTGAGGTTCGTGAAATCGGCCCAGAGGCTGGGCTTCAATTTGGACGAAATCGGCCAGCTCCTGAAACTGGAGGATGGGGCCCATTGCAGCGAAGCCGCCGAATTGGCTAGGCAGCGCTTGGCCGATGTACGCGCCCGCCTGTCGAACCTCAAACGGATGGAGGGGGCGCTGTCCACACTGATAAGCAAGTGCAACGCGCAGCACGGGGA
This sequence comes from Oleiagrimonas citrea, assembly GCF_012395255.1. GTDB lineage: Bacteria > Pseudomonadota > Gammaproteobacteria > Xanthomonadales > Rhodanobacteraceae > Oleiagrimonas > Oleiagrimonas citrea. The sequence goes on along the minus strand of NZ_JAAZQD010000001.1, from coordinate 35,500 downwards.
AGTCTCCTGCCCGTTAATTGCGGCGCTACATCATTCAAGATAAGAGCCCCTGAACGTCACGTATGACTTGGAAAGGAGACTGTAAGGCGGCACCCGGCTGGGCGGATACAACGCGACGACGTCATGCCATGAATGATGTCCGATTGGGGTACACTACGCTTATGTTCGTCCGCGCCCACGAGAAACACTGGTTCCGCCGCGCAAGTGCCCTGGCGCTTCTGGCGTGGCTGGGACTAGTTCTGATGGGCATGGCACAGGCGATGCCTGTGCCGACGCACGATACCCTCTCTTTGCAGGCATCGACCCTGTCCACGACGACGGGACACACGCATGCTTCGCACACCTGCGGAGCGCAATTCGGCTGCCACTGCGGTGGCCTGTGTTACGGCGGAACCGTGCCCGACAGCCGCGCGCTGGCGCATGCCTCCATGCACGGCAACGAATACGCGCCGCTCGCGCCCTCCGTCCCCGTCCGACTGCACCCTCCGCTGTTGCATCCACCGTCGGCCTGATCACCCTCCTGCAAATTGCGCCGAGTTAGGCGTCAGTCCCGCGTCCTTTGCGACACGGGTTTCCTGTGCAATTTCGGCGACGCGCCATGCGCCGCGTCGTCCGAGGAGTAGTGACTCATGTCATTCGAACACGATCATCCGTCAGCGGCCCTGTTGTCGCGACGACGCTTCGTGCTGGGCCTGGGCGGTGCCGCCGCGGGTTTGGCTCTGCTGAAACCCGGTACGGGGTGGGCTGCCGACGCGCTTTCCGCTTCCGCAGCATCTCGCCATCCGGCGGTGTTGCGCGGCACCCACTTCAAGCTGGACATTGCCGAGACGCCGGTCAACATCACCGGCCGCAAGGTGCTGGCCACGGCCATCAACGGACAACTTCCGGCACCGGTGTTGCACTGGCGCGAAGGTGACTTGATCACCCTCGACGTGCGCAATCGGCTGCCGGTATCCAGCTCCATCCACTGGCACGGAATCCTGCTGCCGTTCCGCATGGACGGCGTGCCCGGCCTGAGTTACCCCGGCATCGCGCCGGGCGGCATGTACCGCTACCATTTCCGGGTCAAGCAATCGGGCACCTACTGGTACCACAGCCACACGCGATTCCAGGAGCAGACCGGCCTGTACGGTGCGATCGTGGTCGAACCGCGTGACGGCGAGCGCTTCCCCGCCCAGCGCGACTACGTAATGGTGCTCTCGGACTGGAGCGACTCCGACCCGGAAACCATCTACGCCAACCTCAAGAAGATGGGCGACTACTACAGCCGCACGGAACCGACCATCCCGGAACTGATGCGCGATGCCCGCGCCCACGGCATCTCCACGGCGCTGAAACAGCGCCTGGCCTGGGACAAGATGCGCATGAGTCCGCGCGACCTGTCCGACGTGACCGGCTACACCTACACCTACCTGATCAACGGCGTGCCGCCGGCAGGCAACTGGACGGGGCTGTTCAAGCATGGCGAGAAAGTTCGCCTTCGCTTCATCAACGCCTCCGCGATGACCTACTTCGATGTGCGGATTCCGGGTCTGAAGATGACCGTCGTCGCCACCGATGGCCAGGACATCGATCCGGTGTCGGTCGAGGAGTTCCGCATCGGGGTGGCCGAAACGCTGGACGTGATTGTCGAGCCGGCGGCCGACCGCGCCTGGACCGTTTTTGCTCAGGCCATCGATCGCAGCGGTTTTGCCTTGGCTACACTGGCCCCGCGCGAGGGCATGCGGGCCGAGGTGCCCGCTATGGATCCGATCCCGAGCCTGACCATGGCCGACATGGGCATGAACATGGCCGGCATGAAGGGTATGGCCGGCATGAAAGACATGGCGATGGGCAGTGGGCAGCACATGGCCAAGGGCCATGACATGAGCGCGATGCAGGGCATGGCCGGCATGTCCATGTCCGCGCAAACGGTGCCCATCCACCATCATTACCCTACCGAGTACGGCCCGCAGAACACCAAGTGCATCGACGTGGCCTCCACGGCACTGGACGATCCCGGTGCCGGGCTGCGGAACAACGGTCGTCGCGTCCTTACCTATGCCGACATGCACACGATCGGCGGTCCTATCGACGATCGAGCGCCGGGGCGCGAGATCGAATTGCATCTGACCGGCAACATGGGCCGCTACATGTGGTCGTTCAACGGCGTGCCGTATGACAAAGCGCGACCGATCCTGTTCCACCATGGCGAGCGTCTTCGCATCGTGCTGATCAACGACACCATGATGAATCATCCCATTCACATGCATGGCATGTGGAGCGAGGTGGAAACGCCCGATGGCGAATTCCGCGTGCGCAAGCACACCGTCAATGTACGACCCGCACAGCGCATCAGCTATCGGGTCACGGCCGATGCACTTGGACGGTGGGCGTATCACTGCCACATGCTCTATCACATGGACAGCGGCATGTTCCGCGCCATCGTGGTCAAGTGAAGGAGATGACGATGAACGCGTGTACAAACCGAATGGACGTCGCTTTCCGTAACCGGGTCATTCGTGCGACGGGCTTGGTTGTGCTGATGCTCAGCGCGTCGGTGGTGGCAAAGCAGCAAGTCTCGCAAGACCACTCGCCGGCTCCCTCGACCGCGCCCGCGGTCGGAGCCATGACATCAAGCCAGGAGAAGGCAGATCATCATCCATGCGGCAAGTCGATGCATCCGCATGCGGACGACGAATCCTCCATGGAAGCATGTCCCAAGCCCAAGATGGACATGTCCTCCCATGCCATGCACATGCAGCATGCCGAGGACAATCCGGCACGCTCGCCCACCATCGGCAGCCTGCCCAAGAGCGACGGCGCTGCGCCGGAGCCGTATTCGGCTTATGGCGTCACCCTGCACATGCCCAGCGATCCATTGCTGTCGAAATTCATGCTGAACAGCCTGGAATATGTCCGAGGCGACAGCGGTTCGTCCCAAGCCTGGGAAGTCAAGGCGTGGGCCGGTCACAATACGAATCGACTGTGGGTGCGCACCGAAGGCGCGCGCAGCGGCGGGCGCCTCGAGGAAGGAGATGCCGAGCTGCTCTGGGGGCACGCAGTCAGTCCGTTCTGGGATGTGATGCTCGGTGCCAGGCACGATCTCGGTGTGGGACCCACGCGCAACTGGGCCGCACTAGGCATTCAGGGGCTTGCGCCCTATCAGTTCGATTTCGAGGGAACCGTGTACCTGGGTCCGAGCGGGCGCAGCGCGCTGCGCGTACGTACTTCGCAGGAATGGCTGTTTACGCAGCGCTTGATCCTGGAACCGGAACTGGAGCTCAATGCCTATGGCAGGGGCGACCCTCGGCGCATGTACGCGGCCGGCCTTGCTGACACGGCGCTGAGCCTGCGTTTGAGATACGAGTTCAGCCGCAAGTTCGCACCCTATGTGGGCTTCGCCTGGACGCGCAAGTGGGGAGGGACGGCGCGCATGGCGCGACTTGAGGGCAGTCCCGTTACCGACCATCAGTTACTGGCCGGACTCCGGATCTGGTTCTGAAATAGAGCGGAGCGATCGAAATGAAAAAACACGTTAAGCACTACGGCATTGCTTTTCTGGTCGTGTTGGTCCTGCTGACCGCGGGAACCGGCGTTTTCGTCTATTCAGGAATCTACAACATCGGTGCAGACGATCATCACACCAAGCCTGTGTATGCCATGTTGCAGGTCTTGCGCGATCGCTCGATCGACCTGCGTTCGGAAGGTGTCGTTGTTCCCGATCTCGACGATCCGAAGTTGATTCTCAAGGGCGCCGGTCAATATGCGGCCATGTGCACGGGATGCCACCTCTCGCCCGGTGTGAACGACTCCGAGTTGCGGGTCGGGATGTATCCCAAGCCGCCCGACTTGTCCAAGGTTCATGTCGATCCGAAACATGCATTCTGGGTCATCAAGCATGGCATCAAGATGAGTGCCATGCCGGCCTGGAGCATGGCCGGCCATGACGATCCCACGATCTGGAGCATGGTGGCCTTCGTGGAGAAACTGCCCGGGATGACGCCGGCGCAATACAAGGCCATCGTTGCCAAGGCTCCGCCGGACGAGGACATGGACATGGATCACGACCACGTCCATCAACACCCCCACGAGGCACCCTCGCAGCCGAACCACGCGCCCGGCGCCGATGCCCCGACCGACACCACGCACGCTCCGACGGACACGGCAAGCCCAGCAACCGCGCAAAGCAGCTAGGCGTGTCGAGACGATGCGATGTTGCCCCGGCAGACGGCGAGGCAACATCGTACCGCAGCTGCCCATGCCCAAAATGGCCGATGGCCATGCGCCGGAGGTCGTGGGCAGAACATGGTTCCACCCTGTGACCGCATGCCGAGTCCGGCATGCGGTCGTCATCGATATTCCGGGAGTGCAACAATGCTGAAAACGCTCGCCATCACCAACATAGCGATTTCCGTCGCGCTGATGCTGTGGTCGATACGCGACCTGCAGCGGCGTCCGCCACCGATGACGGTGATGAAATGGGTCTGGCCGCTGACGTTTCTCTGGGGCGGGCTTTTCGCCTTGCTGATGTACCTGTGGTTCGGGCGTGCTCCGATTGCCGGTTCATCGGCTAAACGACACGGCCGACGACCGATGTGGCAGAGCGTGGCGCTGGGCGCGACGCACTGCGGGGCGGGCTGTTCGTTGGCCGATCTGCTGGTCGAGGGCGGCATGTTCGTGCTCGGTCTCGGCTTCGTGGTCCTCGGACACAAGGTATTCGGCAACTGGATCGTCGACTACATCGCCGCGTTGACCATCGGCATCGTGTTTCAGTACGGCGCCCAGATAGCCATGTCCGATCAGCCCAGGCTGGTCGTGGCCTGGCAGTCGTTCAAGTCCGATGTGCTGTCGCTGTCGTTCTGGCAGATCGGCATGTACGGCTGGATGGCGATCAGCATCTTCGCGTTGTTCGGCGAATCCGCGATGACCCCGGACCGCTGGCTGTTCTGGTGGATGATGCAGGTGGCCATGCTGTGCGGTTTCGTATGCACCTACCCCGTGAACTGGCTACTGATTCGCGCCGGCATCAAGGAGGCGATGTAATAGTCATCGAAATGCCGCCGTGAATGATCGGGAAAACCATTGACGCCCGATGGAGGGTTAGGCCCGGGGCATTCATCTTCCAGCAAGCATTCTGAATGGCACAAACCTAGAATGGCGGATTGCTCTCTCAACTGAGTCGATCCGATGACCGAAGCCCCCGAACACCATCGACGCGAGGCCCTGCCAGTTTCTCCCGCCCTGGAAGACTCCATGGCTGCGGTGCACATGCCGCGCCGCACGCGGATGCTGAATGCACGCGTGCTCAGGATCGTCTTGCTGGCGATCGTGCTGGGCGTCGCCGCGAGCGTCATTGCCAAGGTCCTGGTGGCGCTGATCGGGCTGATCACCAATCTGGCGTTCTATGGTCGCTGGAGCACGACCTTCGTCAATCCGACCACGCTGCATCTCGGTGCGTGGGTGATCGCCGTACCTATCGTCGGCGGCCTGATCGTCGGCGTGATGGCGCGCTGGGGATCGACGGCCATCCGTGGTCACGGCATCCCCGAGGCCATGGAGCAGATCCTGCTGAACGAAAGTCGGGTTCCACCTCGCGTGACCTGGCTCAAACCCGTTTCGTCCGCCATCGCCATCGGCACGGGTGGCCCCTTCGGCGCGGAAGGTCCGATCATCGCAACCGGTGGCGCACTGGGATCGCTGCTGGGCCAGTTGCTCCATGTCACCGCCGACGAGCGCAAGACGCTCCTGGCGGCTGGCGCTGCAGCCGGCATGGCCGCCATCTTCTCCGCGCCGGTTTCGGCGGTCCTGCTTGCCGTCGAACTGCTTCTTTTCGAACGACGTGCCCGCTCCCTCATCCCGGTGGCACTGGCCACGGTCACCGCCACGGGCATGCGCTACATGCTGATGGGCACCGCACCGGTTTTCCCCATGCCCGACGTGGCACTGGCCACGCTGCCGGCGCTAGGCATGTATACGGTCTTCGGCATCCTGGTGGGACTGGTAAGCATCGGCGTGACGCACGCCACCTATGCCGTGGAAGACACGTTCGAAAAGCTGCCGGTGCACTGGATGTGGTGGCCGGCCATCGGGGGCGTGGCCGTCGGTGTGATCGGTTATCTCATGCCGTCCACCCTGGGCGTGGGTTACGACAACATCACCGCCATCATCAGCGGACATCTCGGACTGGGAGCGCTGGCGCTGCTATGCGTGGCCAAATTCACATCCTGGGTGGTCGCGCTGGGCAGCGGTACCTCCGGAGGCACGCTCGCCCCGCTGTTCACCATCGGCGGCGCACTCGGTGGCGTGCTCGGCATCGCCGTAGCTTCCTGGTGGCCCGTACTGGGCGTGGATCCCAGGCTGGCCGCACTGGTTGGCATGGCCGCCATGTTCGCCGGTTCCTCACGTGCGCTGATGACTTCGGTCGTGTTCGCGTTCGAAACCACACAGCAGGTCCACGGCTTCCTGCCCTTGCTCGCCGGCTGTGCCGCCGCCTATCTGGTATCCGGCCTGTTGATGAAGCGGACCATCATGACCGAAAAAATCGAGCGGCGCGGCGTACGGGTACCTTCCGAATACAGCGATGACTACCTCGATCGCTTCACGACCGGTGAGGTATGCACACGCGAAGTCGTGACCCTTCGCGTCGACCAGCGGTTGGCTGACGTCCTGCAGTGGTTCGTGTCCGGCGATACACGCGCCCACCACGAAGGGTTCCCCGTCGTCGATGCGCAGGATCATCTTGTCGGTGTACTTACTCGCCGTGACCTGCTTGCCCCCAAGCACGATCCAGAACAGCGGCTTGCCCGACTGATTTGCCGGCCGCCGGCCGTCGTGAACAAAAACCACTCGCTGCGCGAAGCCGCGGACCACATGGTGGACTGCGATGCCAGCCTCCTTGTGGTGGTCGAAGCGGGCGATCCGAGGCGGATCGTTGGCGTCATCAGTCGCATTGATCTGTTGAAGGCACATTCACGCCGACTGTACGAAGCGCGGGTGCCCCGGCGGCATCTGTTCGGCACTGGACGAGAATGATCTGTTCAGCGCCAATGGATCGCCCCATCCATCGAGCACGATTCGAGGAGGAGGTTCGTGATGCACATTCACGTCAAGCGTGTGTATGAATCTGCCCAGTCTTCCGACGGCAAGCGCATCCTGGTCGACCGCCTGTGGCCTCGCGGCCTGTCCAAGGAGAAGGCCCATGTCGACCACTGGATACGCGAGATCGCACCTTCCGACGCGCTACGAAAATGGTTCGGACATGATCCCGAACGCTGGCCCTCGTTCCGCGAACGTTACTTCCGTGAGCTGGACACCGCTCCGGAGGCTCTCGCCGAACTGCGTCAGATCATGGGCTCGGGACGAGCGACGTTGCTGTATGCGGCAAAGGACGAACTGCACAATAACGCCGTAGCGCTGAGAAGCTATCTGGAGAAGGAGGGGACCTAGCAGCGCAAACCTTGTCCGACGGATCGTGCACAAGCTGAGTATTCTGGTCAGCCTGAACATCAAATCCTGCAAGAGCCGAACACCCTGCTGGTGCTGACCGAGTGCAACCCGCCTGGCCTCGTCATGTGCCTAAGGTTGCTGTTTGGAAGAGCCGCTTCCGACCCAACCACACGCAGTTGGACAGCTCTACTCCACCGCTGGCTGCAAGGGTTCAGGACCGACTCCGGAGAGAATTGTTCACCGCGTTGCCGATGGCCAAGATTAAACCTTCCTGACGCTGATATTCGTTAGTTAGAGTCGGAAGAACCCACTTGGTTGGATAGCTCTTGCTGTCGTAAGTGAAAGGTTTGAATCGCAAGCCGTGTTCGATCGCTTCGGATTCGAAGCTCGCCAAATAGGACACATCGATGATGGAACGATGCTTGGAGTGGTTGCTCAGTGCCGCCAGGTAGGTGAAGCCCGGATCGTGCAGTAAGGTGCTCAGCCCATCCTTGATGGGTCCCGCAGAGAGTTTCTTGCGCACATTGCACCAGGTGATGCCGCGCTCATTCTCGATGCAGGTATCCGGGTTTTGGTTGAAGCCCAGGACGTAGTAAGCGAAGTAGACCATGTTATCGACCACCGCGTGCATGCTCTGGACGCAAGCAACCGTGTGCGCATACGCCTGAAACCGCGCAGTGGAGAACTGTCGCTCGTCGGTGTCGAACGCCCCCAATTGCGCTGCGATCAGCTCGTAGTCTTTGCGGCCTTGGAGGACACCTTCCATCAGGCCCTTGGCTTCCCTGAAATGATAGCGACTGAATTCGCGACGGTCGCCGATGGTCCGCAAGCATTGGTTGACGGTATGCAGCTGCTCTTCTCCAAACAGCTGTTGCACGTATGCCCGAAGCTCTTTCAAGTCCCATTTCATCAGCGCACCTCTATAAAGGGAACCCGCGAACAGCCGATCAACTTCCACGTGATCTTCACCGGCTGCATCTCGCGGGCAATGTCCTAGCTCGGAAAGCCTGACGGTCAGGACCAGCGCACTGGTCAAGAGTTGCCGGAACGATGGTCAACCATTGCGGGAATCCGCACCTGATGTGCGCCGCTCATCGAAATCATCACGGTTGGCCTGCTGGCCGGATGCTGATCCGTAGCAACTCGCGATGTATAGCGTCGTACCAGCGCCTCTGCGAAGGCAGTTTTTCCACTGTTGGATGGACTCGCCAGCACCATGCCGGTCGGGCGAACTCCGCGAGGCTTGTTCACCATGAAGTCGACGTGTCTTATCAGGTCGGCAGCCTGTTCGTGGTACACATACCGATCCGTGAGCACATAGCCAACACGTTCAATAACAGGAAGGTCGACCAGTTTCGCTGTAGCTTCCGGGAGGTGTGGATATGCGGCGCTCATGAGTCCAGTACCTCCGCCACGATCGCGCCTCTATTCAAAGGAACTGGCGGCCTCGAAGTAGCCCCCGACTGTTGTACTTTCCGGCTCTGCGACTTTTCCTGTTTAGATTCCCTTTTTATTGCGTGCTGATGTTTTCGTTTTCGATGCAAAGCACCATCACGGATGGTGTCCATGCGGTCGTAACCTTTTTGTTTGAGATCATCTATGCGTGCCTTGTCAGCTTCATCGAGCACAACACGCTTCCCCTCGCCAAGTGCGACACCAGCCACTGCTGGCGTTTCAATCAGAAGATCGTCATCGGCCCTCACCCAAACACGTGATGAATCTTCTGGGTGGTAGTGCACCTGGACCTGGCACTCAGGATGAACAAGCAGGGCAAGGTCGGGATGCCAGTATCGAGACCGTTTGAAATGCACGCCGGTGCGTTGCATCCGGCGATATACGAACGGATAGAAGTCGCGCCGCAACGCCTTGTTATCGATAGGTGCCGGTGGCTGTATCGAATTTCCATCCTCACTAGTGAAGGCACGTTCCCATGCCACCAATGGCGGCATGCCGATACCTCGATGGCGGCGTACGTGATATCCGTGGCAGATCTGCTCGACGAGCCAGGCTCTAAAGTCCGATAGCGTTAGGCAGGCTTTGCTTTCGCTTGGATAATCGCCCCTCTGCTTCGCGTTGCTGAAGGTCGTGCCAGGCAACGTATGCACGCGCCGCATGAATGTCCCCATCAGCCGCTCAATATGCGCGCCATAGTGCGGGGTACGCACAGGGCGCCACTTCAGCTCGATGCCGTACTGTTCGCAACCGCGCTGAAATGCCGTGCTTCTGAGATCTTTGCCGTTGTCGACCAATATGCATGTAGGGAGGCCGTGCATTGGCCAAAGATCAGGTTCTAAGTCGTTTTCACTTTTTGGAAGTATGAGATGCGCTACGCACATCGCTACAGAAACTGCCGACGGTGCGTGCATGCTGAGGTAGTAACCCACGACAGCTCTTGTGGCCACATCAATTGCGAGCGTAAGCCATGGCCTCCCGATCACACAGGTTGGATCGTCATCGGCTACAAGGAGGATGTCTGCCAATGTGTGATCAATTTGCACCACGCCAAGAACGCTATCGGCCACAAACTTCCCTGGTCGTGCTTGGAAGCGTTGCCGTGCCGCCTTTGATCCCGACTGCTTGTACGCCAAATCCGCCGCGTCATGATCCTTGATTCTTGTATTGATAGTCTTTGGATCGGGCTGCGGTAGCCCCAATTTCCGGCATATCAAACGCGATCGTTCGCACACCTCTGCTTTCGAAACCGGCTCACGAACTGCATAGTACTTACGGATCACGTGTTGGATGATCCGCTCAATCTCGGGGGCCAGAAGTCGCAAACCTAGCGGGCGGCCGGCACGCTGACGTACCAAGGCACTCGTACGCCGCATCGGTCGGTACTTTTCCAGCTGACGCATGAGTTGCCTCTTGCCGATACCAAAGCGCTTGGCAAGTTCATCTGCAACCTGGTGCGGAAAATTTCCTGTCACGTATGCAGCGAATGCATTCGCCAGCGCGAGTGCGCGATCCCATTCGTCCTGACTCACCAGTTGGGGGTCGCTAAGTTTTGACTTGTCCGATATGGGGCGCAGGGTTTCGATGACCGCCGGTAGCAGGCGCCCGGTTTGTACGTCTCGCACTTGGACTTTTTTGGCTCCCAAGGGGCCATCAATTTCGACGATGCGGTCACCGTCCAGCCAACGGCTGCCGGCAATCAATTGCTTGTTCATGGCTATCTCCTCATGAAGTTGGGCAAACTGGCCTTCGAGCGAGCCTATGTAGGGCCGACCGTTGGACACATCCGCCCGTCACGCACGAAAATTCGCGCGTGAGGCATTGACATGGGTAAGGGGAGCTCCGAAGATAGCGCTGCGGAAGGTTCAAACCGCTGCTATCCGAAAGCCTCGCATTGGCCTGCGAGGCTTTTCTTTTTTCAAAGCCCGCGAACAACGTACAGGCTTAAGTCATCGTTCCATCCTCCCGGTAGCCGTTGATAAATGGCGACAGCGGTCTCTTTCCGCACGGTCGCAGCCAATCAGGGTGACCGTGATCGCCTGCGCAGCCGCTGTACTCATCGCATGGATGCAGACCTGTCAAGCGTCGCACAATGCTTTGTAGGCATCAACCAGGATGTTTGCGTAACCATCTGATCTAAAAGCATTTCGTGTCGTGTATACAATACGAACACGCATGCTCGACAAGCCGTAAGAAAAAGCGATATTTGTCCGACCAGGGGCGGCGAGATGACACCTGAGGCGGTGACATTGAATGAATAGGCTGTAGGCGCCCGAGGTATCAGCTCGGAAACTGAGGATCCAGATATTCTTGCTCGAGCGTAATAGGCATTCTGCCTAGATCGTTTACGATCTCGCTCCAACCCAGACGCATCGCGCTTCGCTGCATGCTTGCTAGTTTCGCGGCTGACGGCACGGTCAGACCGTGTCGAATCGATGGATCAATGTCCGCCGGGGACATCTTCCATGGTCTGAGCTTGCGCCCGGTGTTGGCAACTACTCTGCCCAGCACTTCGGCGATACGAAAGCCGCCCTCGTCAATGTCTCCCCAGTGGTAGATAGCCACTTCGTCAGCAAGACCCCGCAACAAGCGCTCATAGGCGGCACGCCAGACTGGAGACGGCATGCCGCCGGTATACAAAAGAAGTACCGAAGAAGTGGCCGAGGCCAACGGCGCTGCGTCGTGAAAGGTAGCCAAGTTTTCGATTGTGAGCACTGAGTGCGCTTCAGTCGCGACTGATATCACAGTCTCGGCTGGAAGGCCCAGATAGGGCTGCACCAGAGGCAATTGCACCGTCGGCAACAGGACATCCCCGCGACCGCTTACCAGAAAAGGCAGCGGTTCTCGGCGTAGACCGATTTGTGCCCATATATCCTCGCGGGCCAGTCCCGACGAGGCTATCTCGCTGGTCACGAGGATCTCCAACCACAGGGTCAACACCTCGACCCGCTTGCTGTCGCCAAACAGGCGCACGCTCTCCCGACGCAATATGCGCTCGCGTTGTTGTTCGTCGTCGAGTCGACTCGCCACTGCGTACGCGGCATCGCGCAAATCCTGTGCGCCCTCAGGGCCGTGGCTGCGTACCTTCTTGCCTTCGCGCCAACGTGCCAAAACCTGCTCGATCACAGGAAAACGTGATGTCCAGTGCTCAAGATGCTTGGACGCATTCGCCACGCTGTCCGCGACTAGTGGGATGCCCAGATAATGGGCCAGCTTTGCCACGTCGGCAACGGTGATCCTTACCAGGCGCGCTGCATCGCCACCGCGACGATCACGCTCGATGGAGATGGCTCCATCGCGTTCAGCGTGGGACATTTCCGCGTGAAAGATATCCCGCTCACGCAGCGTGTCGAGCCCGACATATTCCCTGGCCGCGGAAGGGCTGGTCATGCGCAGCGACACATGTTCGCTTGCGCCGCGTTGTCGCGCTTTCTCGGCGCGGCGCAACAGACGTTCCAGCACCTGACTTGCCGCGCTCATGCAGAGGTCTGCTCCCTGGATATACGCTCGGTTTCTTCCTCGAGCAATTCCGGATGCAGGTCAAACTGGTCGCTGAGCAGCAACGTCCGCGCCGCCTCCTTGACATCGATGCGCTCGGCCTGAAGGAACTCACCATCGCGGAACAACTCGATGTAGCTTTCAAGCACGCCGCTCAGCGTGCCCTGGGCCGTATCGGGCGCGGCCAGCAGCAACTGTAGGCCTAGCGAGCGAAGGTAGTCGACGGTGGCCCTGGCGTTTTGGGCGTCGATCTTGTCGCCGAACTCATCGAGTAGGATGAGTCCCAGCCCTCCGCGGTGGGCGTCACTCTTGCCGTAGGCGGCGGCGAGTGCCGCGCCGGCGATCACGTATAAGGGCGCGCGATGCTCACCGCCGGAGCCCGAACGCATGCGTTCGCTTAGAGTCCCGACAATACGGTCCTCCTGCTTGATCTGCACTTCGAATCGGAAGAAGCGACGATAGTCGTCCAATGGCGATGCGATCGTACTGCGAGCGGCAGTGCTCTCTTCGATCAGTTCGCGGAAAGCAGCAGGAACCTCGCCGGCGCTGCTCAATAGGTCATCTTCCCCACCCTGCTCTGCGACATTTTGGATGAATCGATACAAGTCGCGATAATCAGGGACGATCTCGTAGTGAAACTGATAGCGCTCGTTGTTGGAAAACGCTGGACTGCTGCGAAGCGTTCGGTTGAGCGTGTTGATTTGATACCTCAGCTTAGTGAAGTTGTCGTACAGCGCGGAGGCGACGTTGGCGCGAAAGGTCTCGACGGCCGTGGCATAGGCTTCCTGAGCCTGATCCTGATAGCTGGCCAGTTCGGTATCACGCAACCAGACCAATTGTCTGCGCATAAGCGCCTTGGCTGGGCGCCATTCGTTGCTGGAAAAATCGAGTTTGACGCCGTGGTCCTTGGCGTATTGCGCCAGTGCGCTCCAGGCTTCTGGCAGCAACCGCGAGCGCTGCTGATCGTTATCGCGGGCGCGTTCCTCGCAACGGTCAGCCCGCTCTTCCAGCATATCGAACTTGGCATTGAGCTCATCGCGCTGATGTTCCACACGCTGGGGGTCGACATCGACATCCGCGAACGCGTCCACGGCGCGCTGCGCCGCCTTCGCTTCTTCGCTGCGAAGGGCTTCGAGCAACTTGTGTTTGTCTTCGACAGACTTTTCGGCGAGCGCCTCCTCCTTGATCAGTCGTTCGATCAAGTGGCGCGAAGCCTGCATGTGTTCACGAAGCTCGCGGACGCGCTCGCTCAGACGCAGAAGGTCCGGATCCATGGCCGTTTCGTGGTTCTCTAACGTCTGACTCAGACGCCGCTCGACATTGTCGTGCTCGAGAACGTGCTCATGCAGCACATACGCGACTTCATCGGGATTGGTGAGTCGGGCCACTGCGTTCTGGAGACGTTCGATCTTCCGTACCACTGGCGTCAGTTCGCGCACATCGCGATCGGCTGCATCAAGGTCCTGATGCACGACACGAAGTCGCGCACGATTGTCCTTGGCACCAAGCTTGGTTTCGTCCGATGCTGGTAAACGCAGGCGTTCGATCCCGCCGCCCTTGGCCAATAGGCCGTCGCGGGTCAGGCCACGTCGACTCTTGATGAGCGCGGCTTCGGTTTCGACGCATACCAGGTCACCTAACTGGCGTTGCAGGAACGCCAGGGCGTCGCTGTTGTCGCTCTCCAGCAGGGCCGCCGCGCTATTCACCGACAGCCTCTCGCTGCGTGCAGCATGTCGGCGTGCCTGACTGCTGAGCGCCAGCTTGACGCCATATACTGAGCGGGCGCCGCGCAGCGAGCGGTAGACCCTGACGGCGCGTTCTTCGTCCTGAAGCGGGATGAGCAACGCTTCGACGTTACTGCGCAGATAGGCTTCGATGGCACCTTGCCAGGCGGGATCGCTCACCCTCACCAGATCGCATACCGGTTGCGCCTCGATACCTTCGTCATGCAGGTAGTTCATCAAACGGCCCGCGGCGTCACTGAGCTCGGCCTGACCTGCGCCCAGCCGTTGCACGTTCTGCTGTGCCCGCTTGAGTCGTTCCTGTGCGCCATCGAGCGCTGCATGCCAGTCGCGTGCGTAGCCCGCCACGGCTTCGAAGATCGGCTGCGCCATGAGCAAAGCCTGACGCGACTGCTCGTGTATCGCTTCGGCATTCCAAGGTAGCGCGGCCTTGGCGGTAAGGCTTGCCAGAGCGGTATACCAGGCATCCCATGGCGCACGCGCCTTTGCCACCAGTGTCTCATCGAGGCCCGGCAGCGTGAGCTTCGCAACCTCGTCTAGACTCTCGCGCACGAAACTGATCTGCCGCAACAGCGTCTTCTGCGTAGCCGCCAGTCGCTCGCGATCGCGCTCCGCTAAGGCATCGATCTGTGCCTGATCGCCGTAGCCTTCGCTACTTTGGAGGCGCTTGTCCGCTTGCGCATGAGCCTCCTCGGCGGCCTCGCTCTCCAGTTTTGCCTTGCTGAACTCACGCCGTTTGGCTGCCAATCCATCTTCAGCGGTCTCGAAGGCTTGTTCAGCGCGCTCGACCTGCTCGCTCAGCAAATCCCGCCGGTATTCGGCTGCCAGTGCGCGGTACGAGGCACCTCGGATCACGTGCGCTTCGATCTTCGTGTATTGCTGCTCCACGGCCTCGGCCGTTTCGATGCGTTGTGCGACGTTCTCAATTTTTTCCTTGATCTGGCGGAACGTCTCCAGCAGCGAACGGAAGCGATCGATATCAGTGGGCCGGTTCTCGGCCACCAGGGTGCGCACCCAAAGATCGATATCGTCCTGCTTCTGCAGGTTGAGTGCGTTCCGGAATGCCTTGCGGTACGCGTGTACGTCGGGGTGCGCCGAGGGCGCAGCGCGCAACCGAAACAGCAGATCCTTGACGAAACGCTCACTGGTCGGCGGAAGCTCCAGCGCCCCTCCGGCCTCCGTGCAGCGCTGTTTGGCCAAGGCGGCAAACCCTGCCCATTCCAGAGGAAGCTCTTTGCCGTCGATGCGCTCGAGATGGTCGTCCAGTTCCAGCGCTACCTCGGAGAGCAGATACATGCCGTAGACACGGTGATCCGGCTCATCGGCCGATGCGCCAAGCGCGATGCCGACAGTTAACGGGCGACCGGTTGTCTGGTCGCGAAATACTAGGCTGATGTAAGTGGTGGCGGTGCGCCGCTTGCGGCCGTCATCGCCGCTGCGGAAAACGCCGAGGCAATAGTCGCGGATGCTGCGGGCACGCGTGCTGCCGCCAGCCTGCGCGTTGAACCGGATGCTGTTGCGGTCGGCCCCCAGCAGGACGATCTGTAGCGCGTCCAGGAGCGCGCTCTTGCCGGCCCCGTTCGGTGCGATGATCGCGCTCGTGGTGTCCAGCGACAGCGTCTGCGCCTCGAACAGAAAGAACTGTACCAAGTGCACGCGCTCAAGCAGCTGCATCGTCGTCCTCCGTGACGTCGGCTTCGGAATTGTCCATGTCGTCGTTGCGATTGTGCTGGTCTAGGCGCTGTAGCCACTGCTCGCCGACGATGTCGACGAGCGCCGGACGCACCCTGAAATGGAACGGTTGAGGATCCCCGGGCTCGGTGTCGACGACTTGGCACACGCCCCAGCGACGCAGCGTGCGCGCCAAGGCGCGAAGTACCCCAACCTCGGGCATCGGCCGCCCGACGAGAGCCTGATAGGCCTCCTGCAGTTCCGGCAGCTCCACGATCACTTCGCCGTGGTCTTCGATCAGCCCTTCGCGCATCGCCACGTCGTAGCGTTGCCGCAAGACCAGCAGCAGCAAGGTTTCGGCCAGCGTTACCGGCGTGCCTTCACCGTGCACCGGCAGCGCCACGACATAGCGGTGGTGGGCGTTACGTTCCAGGCGAACACCGAGCGGCGCAAGCACGGTCACATAGTCCTCGAAGTGATCTTCGACGATGCGGTAGGCCATGCGCGACGCACGATCATGAGCGTAGAGAACCTGCTCGGTGACCAGGCGATAGGCGGCCCGCTCGAAATCCTGTACCTCATAAACGCCATTGGATCGCTCGCTGAGGCTCTTCCAGTTGTATTTCATGCGCTCTTCCTGATGCACTGGATCACGAAACGTGGTCCGCGCAGGTAATGGTTGTCATCCGGGGCCGCCTGGGAGGTCAGTAGATCTACGCGTAAGCCCGGCATCAGCCGGCGCAGCGGGTCATCCCGCCGCAATCCGCCGGCACGACGGCTTCGCAACGCCAGGGTGACCAAGGTCTGATAAGCGCGCAGATCGCGAATGCTCTCGATAGTCAGCTGCGACGATTCGATCCGCCCCTGTGGCGGTAAATGGCGGGCGACGTACCGGGCCATGTCCTCGGCGGTCACCAGGCGCGCGCGTTTCATCAGCCGCAGCAGGTTCAGCCGCGCGAGTTGCTCCGGGGTAGGCTGCTGCACGATGTTGGCGCTGCGCGGGATCGGTAGAGGCTTGCGACGCGGCGGCCGCAGTCGCGTCTCGTCCATGAGCGCAGCGGGGGCCATCGGCGCACGCAGGTCGTCCTCGGTAGCGCACAGGGCGCCGCGGCAGGCGCGCTTGAGCAGCACGTCCAGCTTGTCCGGTGCGCGCAGCCGATAGTCCAGGAACGCCAGAGCCCGGCGATTGGCTCGACGGACGTCGTCGTCGAGACGCTTCAGATACTCGTCGATGCGTTCCAGTTCGCGCAGCCGGGAAACGCTGCGCTGCAGCCTCGTGGCAGCACGTTCGGGATCACCTCCGGCCAGGTGTTCGCCGTACCAGTTCAATAGCGTTTCGCGCAGCGGTCCGGTCTCGATCTGCTGCGCCATGGTGAGGATCGAGCTGCGCCGTGCCAGCGGATGGTCGGCACGATGCAGATGGGCATAGTCGCCGATGAAGAATTGGCCGACGTAACGCTCGAACCACTGGCGGACGAACTGCGCCGTCGTCTCCGACTTGCTCAGTTCCGGCATCAGATCGCGGACCTGCAGGCTCATCGACGAGAGCGAAACCAGCAATCGCCGCGCCTGGTCAGCGGCCTCATCCAGCGCCTCGCCGAACGCCCTGCCCTCGACCACCTGCTCCAGCTGGAGCTCGATCGAACGCACCTTGGCCGATACGAATGTCGGCCCCTGCTCGACGAACTCGATCAGGGTGGATAGGAACTGGGAGACCACCGGAGTCATGGTCACCATTTCGCGCGCCCCGACCCGCTCCTGACGCAACCACCCTGCCGCACGAAAGCGCTCGTAAACGGTGTTGGCGCGCACGTTCAGCGGGGCGTGAGGGGCGGTTCCGTCTTCCTCTTCCCAGGGGTCGTCCGTCAGCAGATAACGTTCAATGCTTGCCGTTATGTCACGACGCAAGAAGCCATCGCTCGGAGGCATAGGGGCTTCCGGGCCAAAGAAGTCCTCGTAGAGACGCCCGAGAAGCGTCCAGTAACGCTCTCTGTTCATGGACGCCAACGGTCCGAACAGGTCTGCAGGGAGGATCGAGAACAGTGAAGTCAGCTCGGCCATCCGGGGCCAGATTCCATTGTGCGATGAGGTTCTTGCGCATCCTCGCAGGTGCCGGGCGCAGCGTCGAGACTTCCGGACTGCCGGTCGTGGTCTCAGACGGGGCATCACGCTCCCGCTTAATCAGGTCACTTTTTCAGCAACTTCCGCCTAATCGGGTCACCTTTTGGAGGAGGCCAAGATTACCCATGGCAAGAAAAATTCATAGACTTATGATTTTCAATGAAATTTCTCATTCATCGTGCGATGGCCCGATTAGCTGGGGAGCGACAACTCCAGAAGTGGAGCTATGCGGCTATCGCCAGTTTCTGCATTGGCGTGATGCCGCCGAGCGCGATGTTCGGGCGCTCGTGGTTGTCAGTCCATAGCCAGGACGTGGCTATGAGCACGTTCAGCAACCGGAAACTGCGCCCATCACCGAGCAGCTGATCGTGCATGATCCATCGACCAGACCTGGTTGATTGCCTCGGGCACGGCCAGCGGCTCCGGGCGTGCGCGCACACAATCCGCTCTTCCTCGGCTTGATGCTCAGGTTCAGCTCCAACTCGCGGTAAATCCGATACACCCGCTTGTGGCTCCAACCGAAGCCTTTGGGGTTGCGCAGATACAGAAAGCACAGCCCGAAGCCCCAATCACGGTAGGCCCTCGTCAGGCGTACCAGCCAGTCGGCAATCACTGCGTTTTCCTCGCTCCGCTTGGCCTGGTAGCGATAGCAGGTCTCGCTCACCGCAAAGGTCTGACAGACATGGCGGATACTCGTGCGCCCATGTGCGACCGCATCTCTGGCCATCTCTCGACGTTGAGATGGCCTCAACTTTTTTTGTCAGTGCTTCCTTGAGCAGATCGGCGCTGAGCTGGGCAGCCGTGCTCGCGGCACAGCGCCGGCACGGGCGTGTTCAAATTTAGCTGGGAAGCGACACGGCTTGCGGCAAGTCGGCATAGTTGCCGAACTGACGTGTGGTGTAGACACGCTCTCGGTAAAGAATGCTTTTAGGGTCTTTGGGGTCTACTCAAACCTGGCGGGACGAGACCGAACCCACCGGACACTCAGCCGCTTCTGGCTATGGCCGACGTCAGTCGAACAGAAGCTTTGATATGGATGTACGTCGACACAAAGACGCGATCACGAACAGCACGGCCAGCCTAACGTTGACGTCGAAGAGCCTGCTGAGGCTTGGCCGCCAAAGAAAGAAGTCGCACGCGTGGTCGCACGAAACCGAGAATATAGCGCTCGCCGTCACGAATATTGCAGCAATGACCGCCAAGATCGCGACTCAGGCCATGGACGAAAGCCCCCTCCTGTGGCCAAAGCGGAACATATCAAAGTAGCCCGATCATGAGCGAATGCCTGAGTGTACACGCGTGGGTGGATAAGGCCCTGCCCCCCTTTCACAACGTCAGTTGGAGTGTGCAGGGATGCAAGGCAAGGGGTGTGGTTAGACACTCGTTAGGCGCAATCGTGCAGGGATGCAGAGTGCTTAGTCACATATTTCAGAAATTCTTTTTAGCTTCGTGAAAAGCATGTTCACGAGATCCGCTGCGGTGCTGTCTTTGTGTATTTTTGCACTGTACTTGACCGCTATTTCAATGCCATCCGGAACTCTGTCGCATTCGATCACGATTTCGTGGGAATAAGGATCGTTGGACCTGGGATCGCTATTTGAGGCGAAGTTAAGCTCGCCACTTTTTCTCTGTGACGGAACCCATTCTTTTTCCTTCTGTCCGCCTTTCGGAAAAATTGTTCGATTATTGAAAAAAACCTGAGGACGATCTATTTTTTTGAATTCGGATCTGATCCTGTGGTCTGGATGAAGATGGCGTAGGAATCCGTAACCCAAGCCATATTGGGTGACATCCCTAATCCGCTCTCGAAGAAGTTCGAATGACTCAGTGGATGAAAGATAGTCTTGGTCGAAATCGAGCCAGACCGGAAACTTAAAGGTTGTCGGTCCAATGGTGTCTAAGAAATCGACGCCGGGTATATGTCCGCCGCGGCCATGATGTTCAACATCAATGGCAACATGATCCTCCCCCGACCAGCCCGCAACCGCTGCACAGGCTGCGATGACAAGCGAGTCATTCATTAGGTGAGTATTGCTGGAAGGAAAGTCACTTGCAGCGATATATATGCTGACAGTTCTAGAGTTGTCGGTGGTGTGCTGCCCGCCAACGAAATCCATCGGTATGCGAGGGGTCGGTGTGGAGATAAAGTCTCCCCAATAGGATATGGATTTTGCAAAAAACATCGGCCGGTTCATGTATTTATGAAGCCTGTTGATGTAACTGGCATAACTGCTCTTGTCGTTCGGCCGGCTTTCGATGTCTTGTTTTGTCAACAGTCTTTCATATGCATTGAGCATTTCTTTGACGAGTATTTTTGAGGAGTGCGCGTCTACGATATTGTGATGAAAGCTTATGACCAAGTCGTCGCGCATGGTGTTATTTTTACATAACGCAACATAAAGGACCGGGCCATCGGTAATATTAAGGCTGTTCTGGATGTCCTTATCAAGGTGCTCTACTAAGTTTTTTATCCCCTCTTGGATATGGTAAAGGTTGATTTTTGGCGGGGTGGGATCAGGCAGCATTCGTAACGCCCACCTTCCACTCTTGTTTTTGTACATCCTCTGTCGAAATGTATCGTAGCGGAGCATAACCAAACGAACCGCTTCATTTATTAAGTCAAAGTCTACATCTGCACCAATATGTACATGGTGTGTTACCGCCCATTTATGCAGCCGGGGGTCGAAAGTCTCCAGGTACCATCCATGCCAAGGAGTCAACGGCAATTCATCCACTGCCTCATCAACAGATGGCTGATGCAGGATATGCGCGGCGCTCTTGCCGATGAGCGCGATCAGGTCTTCCTTGTGGTGTTTCACCTCATCACGCAAGGCCTCGGTGAACGTCCCTTTCGGGGCTCTATAGCCCAAAGCGCCTTCGTGTACGGATAGTTCGATGCCCTGGTATTCCAGTGCAAGCAGCAAGTCCGAAAGATTCACCGTGATACCTCCATGCCACATGCATCCCTATATACAGACAAGATTCTTTAATACTTCAGGCAAAGGCCGCCACGAGATCTCTTGTGCCCGACCCGGGTGTCCATCCGCATGCAGAGTGGGCCCAAGACATGTTGTTCATGACGATGAGCTCTCCTTTTCGAAGCTTCCTGACTATTGCGCGGGTGAATATCGAAGGTAAATTTATGCCAGATGACCAAACCTTGCGGTGGCTGCTGGAATCCAACTCCCTCCAATCATCGAATTTTGCAGGGGTCTTGAAAAGACCTGCCTTTTGTAACGCCTTCGCGAAACCTTCAGCGATATCCCAATCAACGCTTCCAATCGTGTCCCAACATACGTAACGATCGGTGCCAAGTATTTTTGAAAATGATTTTTTTGCGGGCTCCAGAACGCTGTATCTGTGAACGCCTTCGATGGGGGCGTCATGCAGGCATAGAACCTCATCATCTTCTTCGACCACATCCTTTTCCCAGTCGATTCCGTGCATCATCCTCAATTCTGCTATTTCTGTCTTGGAAAGGGTTCTGCGGCTTGTTTTTATTTTGTACTTAAATTCCTTTGCGCCGCGCCACTTTTCTTCATCGCGCCCAGTACCCCAGAGCACGGTCTCCCCTCCATCAGTCGTATTTTCCATGCAGTAAAAGGATGATAGCTGCATGCTCATACGGCTATTTCCTTCCGAGTGCGGCGGGATGAAACTGTACTCGCCGCGCTCATTTACTGACATGAAATAGTTGCCTACATTTTTTCGATGCCCGTGAATAGCCGCAAATCCAGCTTGAATCTCAAGGTCTTCACTCAAGCCGAATTCCGATGCTATGCCGGCCATCAATTTGTCTGCGTCAATTTGTGATACGCCATGAATTAGTGCGACTCTATCTTCCGAAAGGATTCCGGCTATTTTATCCGCTTTGACGTTCGCTGCATCCATGGCCACCATATAATCCGTGCTGTTGCACTCGTCCTTGTCGGCCAAATCAAATACGAACTTTTCCGAGATGGTGGTCATTTCTTTACTCCATTCCTACGAAATCTCGTAGTAGTCTTCAATTCCAATATCAGATGAATCCTTCCTGGTATTCATCTTCTTTCGGCGTGTTCGAATTCGAACCGGCTATAACGAGGGCTTGTTCAGCAAGTTGCATGACGGACGGTGCCGCAAAGAGCGTACGAACGTCCGTTTGCAGACCTTCCTGACGCATTCGGGCTATGAGTCGCACGGCCAGCAGGGAGTGTCCGCCCAATTCGAAGAAATTGTCATGCCGACCGACTCGATCTATACCAAGAAGGTCCTTCCAGATCCCCGCTATCGCACTTTCGACTTCGCCAACCGGTGCTTCGTATTCCTGGGTTGCAAAGGCATCTGTTTCCGGTGCCGGAAACGCTTTGCGATCCAGTTTTCCGCTGACGGTAAGCGGGAACTCCTCCATCGCCACGAATGCGCTCGGCACCATGTAGTCGGGCAATTTCTCCGAAAGCGCTGCACGTAGATCCGCTGCGGAAACTTCGCTTCCGCTCTCTGTGCGGAAATAGCCAACCAGCTGTTTGTCTCCGGGACGATCTTCGCGAGCGATGACTACACTTGCAGCAACCCCCTCGCATGAGGCCAGCTGAGCCTCGATTTCCCCCAGCTCGATCCGGAACCCCCGCACTTTTACCTGGAAATCGTTACGACCCAGATACTCGATCTCGCCCGCTGTGTTGTAGCGGCCGAGGTCGCCGGTGCGGTAGAGCCGACCTCCCTGTGGCCCGAAGGGGTCATGAATGAACCGCTCCGCTGTCAGGTTCGGACGGTTCAGATATCCTCGCGCGATGCCAACTCCAGCAATGTAGATCTCTCCTGCGACTCCGATGGGAACCGGTCGCATCCGATCATCCAAAATATAAATCTTCGTGTTGGCTATCGGACGCCCGATCGGTATCGCTGAGTCTATAGCTTGCTTTTCGCAATGATGGAAGGTGACATCGATGGACGCTTCCGTCGGCCCATAGAGGTTGTGGAGATCCGCCGTCGATGACGAAAGGAAGTCTCGCGCGATATCCGAAGACAATTCTTCGCCGCTGCAGAACACGTATCGGAGGCTAACGCACCTGTCGATGCCTTCGACACTCAGGAACGGTCTCAGCATGGACGGCACGAAGTGAGTCACCGTTACCTTTTCACTCACGATCAGATCCCGCAGATAGCCGGGATCCTTGTGCCCTCCCGGTTCTGCGAGAACGATCCTCGCTCCGTTTGAAAGCGGCCAGAAGAATTCCCAGACCGAGACGTCGAAACTGAACGGCGTCTTTTGCAGGACGCGATCCGTTTCATCGATTTGGTAGGCATCCTGCATCCACTGAAGACGGTTCACAATGCCGCGATGTTCGACCATCACGCCCTTCGGTTTGCCAGTGGAACCAGACGTATAGATGACATAAGCCAGATGAGAGTCGGACAGTTCCTGAACCGCCGGATCGTCCTCCCTCTGGCGATCGATATCGCCTCCCACCTCATCCAGAACGGTCACCGGCACCGAGACGAGAGGCAGTCGATCACGCAATGTGGCCTGTGTCAGCACGGCCTTGGGTGCGCTGTCCGTCAACATGTATGCGATGCGGTCGCTCGGATAATCCGGGTCCAGAGGTACATAGCATCCGCCCGCCTTCAAGATGCCAATCAGGCCGATGACCATTTCCGGACTGCGCTCGGCGCAGAGCGCCACGCGATCGTCGGGCCGGACGCCCTGTTCGAGCAAGTGATGCGCAACCTGATTTGCGCGAGTATTCAACTCTCTGTATGTCAGCGCACGCCCCTCGAATATCAGGGCTATTGCAGTCGGAGTCTTGCTGGCCTGCTCTTCGAACATTTCATGCAGACAGTGGCTCTGCGGATAGTCCGCGTGCGTGTCATTGAAGGCTTCAATGACCTGGTTCCGCTCTTCCAGATCCAGCACATCCAGCTGACACAAAGGGCTTGATGGTGCACGCTCCAGCGCGTCGACCAGTTGCTCCAATGCACGGTGCATCATCGCGCATACCCCTGTGGGACTGATCGAGGCATGCACCTGCGCCAATAGTTCAAACCCTTCGCCGAGATCGCTGACGGCCAGTGTCAGTGGATAGTTGGTTCTCTCTTCCGCACGCAGGTTCGTTGCACCACTCTGCTGTGCCGATATCTCGCGCTCCTGTTCGTTTTTCCCGTGTCGATAATTCAGGAGGGCACTGAACAATGGTGCAGGCATTTGCACACCGCTGCAGTTTTGCGCCAGGGCCAGCGATGCATGCTCGTGCCGCAGCAACCGGCTGATCAAGCCATGCACTGTCCGCACGCTCGCATCCACGCTGTTTTCATCGATGCGTATCCGAATCGGCAGCGTGTTGATGCCCAGACCCAGGGCATTCTCGCCCTGCGTGCGACCGAAAAGCACGGTGCCGAACACGACATCGTCTCGGTCCGACACGCGTGCGAGCACCAGAGCCCAGGCCAGATAGCACAGGCTCGCAGCGCTCACGCCGAGCGTTCTGGCCCGCGTTCGAAGTCGTCGCGCCAGTCCCGTGTCAACTGTTTGCCGGGCCTCGCCGATTCCGCTTCCGTCGCCGCGCACATCGGCAAGACCGAATGGCATGGTCGGTTCCTCGACGTCACTGAGCATTTCCCGGAAAAACGTCTCGTGCTCCGAAGCACTTACGCCCAGACGGGCTTGCGCCACGAAGTTGCGGAACGGCTGCGCGGCCGGAAGCTCGGCCTGGCGTCCCTCGAGGTACGCCGCGATCTCTGTCTTCAGATGGTCCTGCGCCATGTTGTCCATGCACAGGTGATGCAAAACCTGAAGGGCAATCCATCGATCATTCCCTTCGTCGTACACCACAAACATTCGAAACAAGGGAGCCTGCCGTAGATTGAGGCGATATTGCCGCGAATCGAAACGCGCCCAAAGCTGTTCTGCGACGTCTCCATCGCTTGCGGATAGAGCGAGTTCCTCCACCGCCAATTCGGCCTTTCTCCAAACGACCTGAACCGGCTCGGACACGCCCTCCCATACAATTCCGGTTCGCAGCATGTCGTGGCGGTCGATCGCGAATTGCAATGCGGCCAGATAATCATCGAGATGAGTACGACTCTCGAAGGTGGCCTGCCCCCTGACTTGATAGGGATCGCTGTCCGTCGCCATCATGTAGTGGAACAGCATGCCCTCTTGCAGCGGCGTCAGAGGATAGATGTCCTGGACGTTCGCGGCCCCACCCGGCACGCTATCTATGACGCTTTGAAGCTCTGCAGACGTCAATTCGACGAGCGACAGCATATCCGGCGTGATTTCGGTCGCATCCGCCGGAATGAGATTCTCTGGCACGACAACGGCGGTTTCGTCACCACCGATTGTTGCCGCCAATGCGGACAAGGTCGGGGTTGCGAATAGCGTGCGTACATCGGCCAACAGGTTTGCCTGCCGCATTCGGGCCAATAGCCGTACGCCCAGCAGTGAATGCCCACCCAACTCGAAGAAGTTGTCATGTCGGCCTACGCGCTCGACACCCAGCAAGTCCTGCCAGATTTCAGCGATGGTTCTCTCGACAGCCCCGATCGGCGCTTCGTATTCCTGTATGGCGAACGCCCCAGCCTCAGGAGTTGGAAGTGCCTTGCGGTCCAGCTTGCCGTTGACGGTCAAAGGAAAGTCTTCCAGCACTACAAATGCACTGGGCACCATGTAGTCAGGCAACTGTTCCGCGAGCGCTGCGCGCAGCTCCGAAGCCGAAAGCGTGCTTCCGGGTTGTGCTCGAACATAGGCGACCAGACGCTTGTCTCCTGGCCGGTCCTCTCGAGCGACAACCACGCTCGCGGCGACACTGGCGCACGATGCCAGTTTGGCCTCGATCTCCCCCAATTCGATCCGGAATCCCCGGATCTTCACCTGAAAATCATTTCGCCCCAGGTACTCGATTTCGCCGTCGGCGTTATAGCGACCCAGATCACCCGTTCGGTAGAGTCGACTTCCTGGCGACCCGAAGGGGTCGTCGATAAAGCGTTCTGACGTCAGATCTGGACGGTTCAGATACCCCAAGGAGACACCGGCGCCGCCGACGTAGATTTCCCCCTCCATATAAGGGGGAACCGGTCGCATGGCCCGATCCAGTATGTACACCGCGACATTGGCCACGGGGCGGCCCAATGAGACTTCCTTCAGCTGGCCACCCGAATCCGGTCGAGCTGGACATAGATGCCGCGTTACAGCAATGGCAGTCTCGGTCGGACCATAGGTGTTGAACAGGTCGATCCGCCCCGCTGTTTTTGCTTGCCATTGCACCAAGGCTTCCGGCGAAGCGCGTTCACCGCCGATCACTACGCAGCGCAGCATGGCTGGTAAGACGACGCGATCGAGATCGTTCGCCACTTCATGCCAGTAGGCCGTCGGGAGCATGAGGACTGTGATCCCCATATGCTCACAACGGCCCATGAAATGCTCGCTGGAATCCAGCATGTCCTCAGTACGCAGAATCAGTGCCGCACCGTTGGCAAAGGTGGAGAAGATCTCCTCGAAACTCGCATCGAATGCGATCGAAGCAAATTGCAGCACGCGATCGGAAGGTTCGATGCCGTAATCCCTGCTGGCCCCCACGGCATAGTTGACCAGAGCGCCATGCGAGAGCATTACTCCTTTGGGGCGTCCCGTTGAACCTGATGTGTAGAGTACGCAGGCGAGCGACTGTGAATCGCCTATCGACGGCAGGTTTGACGAGTCCTCCTTCAGAATCTCCGCATGCTCGCGATCAAGATGGAAAACGGCCTTGGTTGCAGTGTCCAGCCCCACGTCACTGTCCGACATCGTCAGAAGCATGTCGATGATTGCGTCTTTGACGATGAATTCGAGGCGCTGCACCGGTGTGGCCGGATCAAGGGGAACGCACGCACCGCCGGCTTTAAGAACCGCCAACAGCGCAATCAGCATCTGGCTGGAACGTTCGAAAAGAATACCTGCGCGAGATTCGGGAGCGAAACCGCGATTTTCCAGAGCCCGCGCCAATTGATTGGCGCGGGCGTTCAACTCGGCATAGCTCAGTGTTGAGTCCCCTTCCCCAATGGCGATGGCCGATGGACGGAGCGCAGCCTGGCGTTCCACGAATTCATGCAGTTGCGCAACGTCCGTTTCTTGCGTCGGCCCCCTAGCCCAATCCGACAGAATCGTTTCGCGTTCGGCTGTGGTCAGCAGTGCGACGTCTTCGATGGGGCGATCCGGGTTTGTGATAACGCTTCCCAGAAACACCTGGAGTCGTTCGATGAGCTTTCCGATTTCCTGCTGATCGAAAAGATCGCCATTGAATTCCGTCCTGCCGCGGAGTCCTGATGGGGTCTCTTCCAGCGTGACAGAGAGATCGAATTTAGTCGTGTCGTTGCCGATGTAAGGGGTATAGCTCCCGTAGGCGTCCTCGACATCCTTGATTTCTGCCGATTCGTCCTCGTATTCCAGCGGAATCAGGAACGAGTCGGTATCGCGCTCAGCATTGGGTGAATTCAACAGGACCAGCATCGTTTGAAACAATGGCGAACCGCTGATGTCACGCGTTACCTTCAGCTTCGGCATCAGTTCCTCGTAGGGAACCGCGCTGTGATTGAATGCAGCCCGACAAGTGTCCCGGACTTCATGAAGAAGTTCTCGGAAACTAACCTTTTCGTTGACGCGTACCCGCAACGGCAGCGTATTCAAGAAGCAGCCGATCAGGCTCTCAGTTTCCACACGGCCGCGGTCGGAAACTGCCGAGCCGATGATGACGTCGTCTTGGAGGGTGTATCGAGACAGGAGCGCGGAGTACCCGGCGACCAGCATCATGAACAAGGTGACGCGCTCGGTCTCGCAAAATTTCAGCAATGAGGTGGATAGCGAGGGCGGAAAGAAGAAATTTCCGCAGCAGCCACGTGTTTCCAACTGCCTTGATCGGTTCCTGGCCAGGTTGAGGACCGGCAGTTCCCCTTCCAGGTGCTTAGTCCAGTAATCGATGTGCGATTGAATAACCTTCCCTTTCAACCACTCGTGCTGCCAGATCGAAAAATCCGCCCACTGGATCGGCAGTTCCGGCAATGGCGAAGGAAGGTCTGCTGAAAATGCGGCGTAAAGCGCGTTCAGTTCCTGCTCCATCACCTTTAGCGACCAGTCGTCACTGATGATGTGATGGATGCTCTGCAGCCAGAGATAGCTATCCTCTGCCAACTTGAGCAAGCCAATGCGCAACAGAGGACCGCAGGCAAGATCAAAGGGCGTCTTGGATTCCTCGAGAATCCGGCGACGAATTTCGACAGCCTGTTCCTCTTCCGTCCATGTCGAAAGGTCGACCATGGGCTGAAGAACCTCTGCCGTGGGTGCAATGCATTGAACCGGCACGCCATCGACCGAGGGGAAACTGGTTCGCAGAATTTCATGTCGTCGAACCAGCTCGTCAACGGTGCGCTCGAGTACCGCTAAGTCGATCTTCTGCCGGACTTCGCCAAGACCGAACGTGTTGTATGCCGGCACCCCGGGCTGCAGTTGCTCGAGGAACCACAGCCTTTTTTGGGCATAGGAGAGCGGAATCGACTCTTCATTCCCGGAGCGAGCCTCGATTCGCTTCTCGCCAGAACCGTGGGACAGGTTCTGGAGAAGCCGGATGATTTCCGGTTTGCGTTCGCTCAGTTCTGATTTCAGTTCGGCGGTCAGTACATCGGGCAATGCCCTGACTCGTAATGTACCGTCCTCGAGCCAGAGCTTGACGTTCAGCTTTTTCAGCATCCCTAGAAACTGTGCCGTAGACATTACACAACATCCTCGATGTAGTCGCCGCTCAGGCTCGTATCGGCCTGTTCCTGTTCCAAACCCACCTCTTGGATCATCAGGATTTCCTCGATCATTTCGGCTTGGTCCCTGGCTGTTGAGTATTCGTAGATGCAGCTCAACTGGATGCTCATGTCCAGGTCTCGATTGATCCGACCGATCAACTGGAGTCCAACCAATGAATTGCCGCCGAGGTCGAAGAAGTTGTCGTCGATACCGATTTCCTCGATGCCGAGAACTTCCTGCCAGACCGAGGCGATTCTTTGCTCCATTTCACTGCTCGCCGTCACGAACGGGGTCGATAGCGCCGGGCGCGGATAGGCCGCCATACGGCGTCCTCGGGACGTTTGCACAGCGCTCGAAATCGTGCTGACTGCGCAACTGTTACTGCCCTCGATCATCGCCACCGCATCCTCGGGAAGCAGGATCATCTGCGGTACATCCAGCGCAAGAATGCGGCGAATGCCTTCCATACCTTCTTCGAAGGTGATGCCGAACTGCCGGCGGTGCTGCTGCAGTGCTTCCTGTACTTCCGGCTGATAGCCCTTTAGACCATCGCTCCACGCATCCCACTGCCATTCGCCGAAGTTGATCGCTACCGTCAGGCCATGTCTGTGACGATGGCGCTGCGCAAACGCATCCAGGAATGCGTTCGCCGCGCAGTAGTCGATCTGGCCGGGGCCACCGCCGGTGATCGCCGCGATCGACGACACCAGAATCAGGAAGTCCAGTTCCACGCCCGCCTTGTTCAAGGCACGATCGAGCGCCAGCGTGCCCTGGATCTTCGGCGCCATGACTTGCGCCACCGCCTCGACGGTCTTGAGCTGCGTCAGTCCCTGACCGGGCAGACCTGCCGCGTGGAACACGCCGTCGATCGTGCCGAAGCGCTCCACAGCCTCGCTCACAGCCGCTTCCATCTGCTCTGCATTGGCCACATCCGCCGTGATCAGCAGTATTTCGGCGCCGGCCTCGGTGAGGTCATGAACCTTACGTACCCGCTCGGCGATCCGGTCTTCCGCATTCGCGGCCAGGATCTCGTCCCACTCTTCGCGCGGCGGCAGTCCAGAACGGCCCAGCAGTACTAGTTTGGCCGACTGCGTTCGGTACAGGTACTCGGCGAAGGCGAAGCCGATGCCGCCAAGGCCGCCCGTGATGAGATAGACCCCGTCCTCTTTCAGGCGCGGTACGACATCCTTCGGCGCGTCGATTCGCACCGGTTCGGCGAACGGAATCCAGCGTTCGCCTTCACGGAACGCGGCGAACTGATCCTCGCCGCCGGACAGGATTTCCGCGGCTAGGCGTGATCCAAAATGCTCCGCGCCCAGGTCCACTTCTTCGGACGAGAACAGGTCGATGCTGCGGCAGGTGACCGTCGCGAATTCCTGACGGATCACCTTGCACGGCCCCTTCAGTGTGGCCTTGGCCGGATGGATCGTCTCCGTACCCAGTACCGGTTCCAGGTCGCTGGCGACCATGCACAGCTCGACCGGCGTGTCGCCCAGACGTTCGCCGATGGCTTGAGCCAGATGGAACAGACTGTAGAAACCCTTGTCCAGTTGCTCTTGCAGCGCATCGTCCAGATCGATTTCCCATTGCTCCGTCGCCCACAGGTGCACGATGCGATCAGGCGTGAGTTTTCGCTGCTTGAGTTCCTTCAGCACCGCGATGTAATCGTCTCGCTCCGAAGCGCGGACGGTCAGGGATCCATCTTCGGAAACCGAGAACATATCGCCTTGGTAAACCAGCACCGACTTGATGCCGAGCGGTTTCACCGCTGCGGCGAGCGCGTCGCCGATACCGTTCGCGTCGGCGAAGATCAGCCAGCACGCCCCCTCCGCGGGAGCGGCCGCTTCCAACGCTCCGTCGACTGTGCCGGCAGGTTTCCAAGACGGCAGGTAAAACGAGTCCGACAGCGGGGACTTCTCAGCCTGTGTCATCAGGCGACTCGCCAGGGACACCTCTTCCATTTCGGTGTCGATCCAGTAGCGCTGGCGGTCAAAGGCATAGGTCGGCAGCGGAATGCGGCGTCGTTGCTCGTCGGCATAGTAGGCCTCCCAGTCGGGCGCCACGCCGGAAACCCAGAGCTTTGCCAACGCTGCTGTGAGTAACGCCTGATCGTCATCCTGCACGTACGCTGTACGCATAGTCGACACGGCAACCGCTGGCGTCGTATGACCCCGTTCCAAAGCCTGCTGCTTGACCAGTGAGGTGAGGCTCTGCCCCGGCCCGACTTCGACCATGGCCCAATCGTTGCGGGTCCAGAGTGTATCCAGGCACTGAGAGAAATGAGCCGTTCCGCACATGTGCCTGACCCAATACTCGCGATCGGTAGCATCCTCATCGGTGATCCATTCACCGGTGACGTTAGACAGGCAGGGGAATTGCGGTGCGTGCAAATCGATCTTCGACAACAAATCCCGCAGTGCTTCCGCCGCCCCCTTCATCATGGGGGAGTGGAACGCATGGTTTGTCTGCAACCGGCGACTTACTACATCGCGCGAATTCAGTTCCGCTTCCAGTGTCTCAATCGCAGCCGTTGGTCCGGACACGATCGTGAGATTCGGTCCATTGTTGATGCCGATCGCGAGTTCTTGGCCCAGTAGCGGCTCAATCTCGCTCGCCGGCAAGGGAACCGCCAGCATGGCTCCGTCCGGGAGTTCGGCGATGACGCGGGCACGGCCCGCGACCAGTCGCAGCGCGTCGGGAAGCGACAGGATGCCGGCGAGTGCCGCCGCGGCGAATTCACCGACGCTGTAGCCCAACAGCGCTTCAGGGACGAGTCCCCAGCTCATCAGCAAGCGGGCCAAGCAGTATTCGATTACGAACATGCAAGGTTGCGCGTACTGCGTCTGGCTCAGACGTTTCGATGCGTCATCCTGCGGAGCGGTGCCGCGCAGGAATTGTTTCGCCCTTTCGGAAGCATCGATACCGTCCGCAAACAGAATCGCACGCAGATCGATATCGAATTCTGCCTCCAGGAGTTCGAAACAGACGTCCATTTCCTGACGGAAGACGGCTTCTTCCGCATACAGGCCCGCGGCCATGGAGACATATTGTTCGCCCACGCCAGGGAAAAGGAATGCGACAGGTCGCTTGCCCGAGTTCTTCGCGTTGCGGAAGCAACGATCCGCATTCTGACCGCGAAGCGCTCGGATCATCTCGCTCCGGTCGCGACCGACGACAGCCAGTCGCTCGCCGAATTCCCGGCGTCCGCACTGCAGTGTGAAAGCCGCATCCGAGAGATGGATATCCTCATTGGCTTCCAGAGCGTCTGCCAGATTCTCGCGCATGACGTCGAGTGATCCGGATGTCTTCGCCGACAAGGTCAGGAAGTTCCAGGTCTTGCCGTCGGATGTCGGAGCTGGTGAAGGACTCTGCTCAAGGATGATGTGAGCATTCGTGCCACCCAGGCCGAGCACTGTCACACCTGCCCGCCACGGCGTATTCGTGACTGGGAGTTGCTGACGCTGATTGCTTACGATGAAAGGACTGTTGGCCAGATCGATCTTGGGATTCGGGCGCTCGAAGTGCAGCGTCGGCGGAACCTGACCCGACTTCAGCACATGTGTTGCCTTGATCACACCGATCACGCCAGCGGCGCGGTCGGTGTGCCCGATATTGGGCTTGATTGAACCCAGGGCGCAGTACCCCACCCGGTCGGTGCTCTCGCGATAGGCCTTGGTCAGTGCGGTGACTTCGATCGGATCACCCAGTTCCGTGGCCGTACCGTGTGCTTCGACGTAGTGGATGTCCTCGGCGCTCAGTCCGGCGTTTTCGAGCGCCAGGGATACCACTTCAGCTTGCTGCTCGACGCTCGGCGCGGTGTAGCCGGCCTTCAAGGAGCCGTCATTGTTGATCGCGGTGCCGCGGATGACGGCGTGAATCGTATCGCCGTCTTCGATCGCATCTTCCAGCCGCTTGAGCAGAACCATGCCGACGCCGTCGGAGAACACCGTTCCCTGTGCTCGGGCATCGAAAGTTCGCGTATGGCCGTCTGGCGACGCCTGATCGCCCGGCTCGTAGAGATAACCGCGCCGTCCCGGAACGAAGAAGGATACGGCTCCGGCGAGAGCCATGTCGGACTCGCCGACCCGCAGACTCTGGCCTGCGAGATGAATCGCCACGCCCGAAGTCGAGCAGTAGGTGCCGACGGAGAGACTCGGTCCCTTCAGATGAAGCTTGTAGGAAATGCGCGTCGCGAGAGAATCCTGGGTATTGGCCAGGTGCGTATCCGCGGCTTCCAGCTCCGACCACAATTCACGGTCAGCGTGCAGGATCATCTGATAATCGCTCGGCCTTGCCCCGGCGAAGATGCCGATCTGCCCGTCGTAGCGATACGGATCATATCCGCCATGTTCCAGAGTCTGCCAAGCAGTCTCCAGCATCAATCGGTGCTGCGGATCCATCAATTCCGCTTCACGCGGGCTGATGCCGAACACGCCCGGATCGAACAAGTCGATATCCGTGACGATGCCGCGCGATTTGACGTAGTTCGGGTTGCGGACCAGTGCGGGATCGATACCCGAGGCAAAGAGTTCGTCATCGGAGAACTGCGTCATCGATTCGACGCCGTTCAGCGCGTTCTCCCACAGTGCAGCGAAATCCGATGCTCCCGGACCGCGAGCGGCCATGCCGATGATCGCGATATCCGAGGACACGACCTTACGCCTCGCGCGTCGCTTGCGCTTGGCCGGCACCGGAACCGGCGAAGTCTTGGCCTTCGATTCTCCGCTCCCGCAAAGGGGCAGCAAGTGCTTGCTGATCGAACTGACGCTGGGTGCTTCGAACATCAGAATCGGCGAGAGCTGCACGTCGAACTCGCGCTGAAGCTCGGCTAGAATTTTCAGAGATATCAGTGAATTGCCGCCAAGTTCAAAGAAATTGTCTTCGAGTCCTACGGCTTCGATTCCGAGCACATCCTGGAATACTCGCGCGACCCGCTTCTCGATGTCGTTGCTGGCCGCAACGAAGGCGGTGCTCACCTCGGGGCGTGCGTAGTAGGAAAGCTTGCGCTCGACATTCGTCTCGGCGAGCGGGGATTGCTTGCGATAGACCCACTGGTCCAGTCGAGCATGCAGATCCGCCGTCGAGTTGACCAGACGCGAAGAACTGCTCGCCCCCAGTACCCGACGAACGGCTTCGGCGCCCTCCTCCGGCCACATGAGGAACGCTTCCAGGGTTGTTCCCTTGTGATCCTGCGAACCGTGATCGCGTGCCCAGCTGTCCCAGTTCACCGAGACCCAGCGCGTGCCGTCCACATTGCGTCGCGACAACGCGAAGTTGTCCTCGAATGCATTCGCGGCCGCATAGGCCGACAGCGTGAGGCCACCCAGAACGGCCGAGAGCGATGAGAACACCATGCAGAAGTCTGCCTGGCGTGTGTCCAGGAGCCGGGCAAGCACCCGGGTTCCGCATACCTTCGGCGCGAAGTGCTTGTCGACCTGCTCCTTGTTCGCGCTTGCGATGATGCTGTGCGACTCGCCGGTGATGAGTCCCGCGGCATGAAACACGCCATGCACCCGACCGAAGTGTTCATCCAACCAGGCGAACACTTCGCTCATCCGCGCTTCGTCAGCAACGTTCGCGGTGTGCACCGCGACTTCACCGCCTGCAGCTTCCATGTCGAGTATCTTGACGATTTGCCGACAGACCGAGTCTTCCGGATCGTGTTCGGCAAGCCACGTGTCCCATTGCCCTCGCTCGGGGAAGGCTCGGCGCGAAATCAGCGCGACGCGAGCTCCGTAACGACGGGTCAGCATGTCGGCCAGCGTCAGGCCCACGTTGCCGAGTCCACCCGTGATCACATAGACACCGCCCTGCCGCAATATGTCCCGTTCCTCGGCGACTTCGTCCAGCAGTTCGGACTCATAACGCTGAACCAACCGTGCGCCAGCACGATAGGCCACTGCCACGTCCTCCGTAGAAGTCGTGATTTCCCTCAGTAAACACTCGACCGTGGTGCCCGCATCGACAGCATCCATGTCGATGCTACGCACGGTGACATTCTGGTACTCCTGCGGGATGGTGCGAATTGCGCCAATCAGTGTGCTCTTGTTTGCGCTGACTACATCGTTCGATCGCGCGGCATACAGACCGTTCGAGACGATATCGAGTTGAATCGGCGTCAGAATCCGATTTGCCCCGAGGCCTTGCATCAACGTCAGCAGACTGAGGTATCCCATGGCCTGCAGAGCATCGAAATCATCCTCCTCCGTTAGGTGTCCAAGATGCACGATCCGATTCGGGATGATGCCGGCTTGCTGCATCTCCTGGATCACCCGTTTCAAGTGCGCGGGATCGGCAGGATCGATCAGATAATGGTCGGCATGTGGCTGGGCAAAGGTTCGAGCCGGATGTATCGCGACCGTCACGACTCGCTTCGCTGTTGCTCGCAGCTTCTCGGTCAATGCCTGCCCCGCAGGGCTTTCATCGAACAGCACAAGCCAGGTCGCATTCGTCGTCTCCCGGACTTGGCCGAGCGTGGTTTCACGCCATTTTTCCGCATAGAACCAGCGCCCGATATCTGCAATCTTGCCGTCGTGGGCGCCCTCGGCAGCCGCGCCCTGTTTCGCAGCCTCGACCCAATAGCGTTGCCGGTCGAAGACGTAGGTCGGCAGCGAGACCTTCAGCCGGCGTTCCTCACGGTAGAACGCCGCCCAGTCCGGCTCAATGCCCGAGCGCCACAGTTGGCCCACCGCGCCCAGCAGGAACGCGTCGTCGCGCTGCGTCTGGAACGGCGAACGGATCGTCGCCGCGACTGCCGCATCGCGACCCGAGGACGAATGCTGCTTGACGAACGAACCCAGGCTCTGGCCTGCGCCCAGTTCCACGAACACCCGTTCCTGAT
>NZ_JAAZQD010000015.1 GCF_012395255.1 Oleiagrimonas citrea | reverse complement strand
GCGCGCACGTAGGCGGTATGGGCCGGAGGGAAGTCGGGCGGGACCGAGCTGGCGATGCGGTAGCTGGTGGCCGTTCCCGAATACACGGTGCCGTTGCTCGTGCTATCCAGCTTCACGTCGTAGTGGCTCACGTTGCTGAGCGCATCCCATTTGGCGGTTTCGTAGGTGATCTTGTACGAACCGTCATAGACGACGGTCACGTTGGTCGGCTTTCTGCGCACCATCACCGACTTGGTGGTGCTCCAGGAACCACATCCGCCACTGTTGCAGGCGCGCACTCGATAGCCGAAGGTCGTTCCGTTCGTCATTCCGCTGAACGACTTGCTGGTACCGCTTCCGCTGTACACCGTGCTCCAGCTGCCGCCGTTGGCCTGCTGCTGCAGCGTGTAGCTGGTCGCCGTGCTCAAGCTGCTCCAGTTGATCGAGTAGCTCCCCGTCTCGCTGGTGCTGGGAACATTGAGCGTGGGCACATTAGGCGGCAGCGTCACATCCACATTGCCACTCGTTTTATAGCCGCTGCAGCCGGCTGCATTGCAGGCCTTTACCCGGAATTTATGGTTTCCCGATGCCGTCGCCGTGTAGGAATAGCTGGTCCCGGTCCCCGTGTGGAAGTTGTTCCAGGAGCCGCCGTTGTACTGCGCTTGCAGCGTGTAACTGGTCGCCGTGCTGGAACTGGACCAACTGATCGTGATGGGCCCACTACTGGTCGCCGGCACGCTGATGCTCGAAGGCGTCGGTGGCGGAAGCGATACGTCCACGCTCTGGACTGCGCTCCATGCGCTGCAGCCATCGATATCGCAGGCCTGAAGCCGATAGTAGTAGGTCCCGTTGGCGTGCCCACTCAACGTCGCACTGGTTCCACTTCCGCTGTACACCGTGCTCCAGCTTCCACCGCTTGGCTCTTCTTGCAGGGTGTAGCTGGTGGCGCTGCTCACGCTGTCCCAACTGGCGGTATAGCTCCCCGTGTGGTTGGTGGAAGGCACGGTGAGGCTCGGCACTGTCGGAGGCAACGAACTCCAGCGGGAACAACCACCGATGTTGCAGGCACGCACATAGGGCGTATGCGGCACCGGCACGTCCGGCGGAACCGTGCTCTCGATCGTGTACATCGTGTCCGTCCCGGAATACACGATGGTGCTGCTGCTATCGATCTTGACCTCGTAACGGTCCGCATAGTTGACCGCATCCCATTCCGCTTTTTCGTACGTGATCTTCGAGGAGCCCTGCACGACGACTTGCACATTCGGCGGCGCATTGGGCGGATA
>NZ_JAAZQD010000014.1 GCF_012395255.1 Oleiagrimonas citrea | reverse complement strand
TATCGATCTTGACCTCGTAACGGTCCGCATAGTTGACCGCATCCCATTCCGCTTTTTCGTACGTGATCTTCGAGGAGCCCTGCACGACGACTTGCACATTCGGCGGCGCATTGGGCGGATACACCACCTGCACCGAGGACACGACTCCACAGGTACCGAAAGTGAACCTGGAACAGTTATTGGGAACCGTTATTGCAGAACCGTTATTGCACTAGTTAGAACAAATTCTTCACCCGACCCAACGCGGAGGCTATCAATAAAATCCAATTCTAAATCAACTATATCGTTAGCCATGCGCTTCAGAGCTATCTACGAACCTGATTTATAACCACCTTCATCATTTTTTTATCATGTCAATATCGATTGATTTTCGACTAGGAAAAGGTGGCGCCTTATCCACAATCACCGAAAAAACCAAACTATACTTTTTAAGCCTCTTGCAAGAAGAAATTAAAGCAGGCTTTACGAATGAATATTTTTTCAGCGCAGCCACAGCATTCACATTCAAAGGAAAACTCCCATGCGACTCTACAACCTCTATATTTGCAGCCTTCCCATCTCTACCTATCGCAAAAGAAAGTCTCACACAAGCCCTCCGACCAACCTTTGTAGACAATTCTGATACAGGAACCACCAACTCACCCTTCTTTACGACTAGCGACTTTGTTACTTCGATAACACGCGAGTTATCGCGAGCTCCGCAATCACTCATAACCGTCGCATGCTTGGACGCTAAAATTAAAATGAAACCAGCCCCGATCATTTTTTACCTCCCAGCAATGGCTTAGGTACAGGATACCCACTGTATCTAGTTCTCAACGGCGCCCCTATATATGCCCTATAAGGATTTTCAACATTCCTCACAACATTAAACTCGTTTTGCCAATACCCCTCGCTCTGCGAATAACCCAGCGCATCAACCGCTATCTTTGTATGCCCAATTTCGTGACCCAATATTATATCCAAGGTTGCGCCATGCATTTCACCTTCTTTATCTCTATCCCTCAAGAAACCAGCCACATCTAGAGAATATACGATCGTGTTATTCGTTCCATTTTGAAGGTGATAAGTCGGAGGGAACCCAGAAGGCTCAAGGACTAAATTTATCTTCCCCCCTTCCTTAATTGCCTGATCGTAAATCTTCTTGCCGACAGGCGACGTGGTGAATTTATATACAGCACTTACCGTCTTACTAGGAAACTTACTCTGCGCACCCAAAATGCCATCCGCGCCAGGACTGTAGTGCCTGAACGCCAAACTCACATAACTATACGCTTTCGTCTGCCCTCCATTACAACCATCAGACGTGTCACGCAGCACCTGTACTTTTGCAGAAACTTCACCCACCCCTCCGCAAAACATACCATTAAGATCAACTTTCATTACCGGTGTATTATTAGCATATACGTAATCATTGACGCCAAAAATATTCCCAGGCTCTGGACGAACTAAATCCACGCTCACGAAGCGACCAATTTCTGAGTCATAGTACCGCGCCTGCATGTACACGAGTCCGGTATCCGGATCATTCACATGCCCGGTATACCCCGGCTCAGCCTGCGGTGCGCCGCTCTGCTGCTGGCCGTACGGCCGATATGCGGCCTCGTAGGTCGTGTTGCCCTGGTTGTCCATTTCCGCCACCACCGTGCCTTGCGCGTTGGTGACGAAAT
>NZ_JAAZQD010000013.1 GCF_012395255.1 Oleiagrimonas citrea | reverse complement strand
AACCGACCCTGTCGGTGAACTGACGGTAGGCCTTGGTCAGCGCCGCCACCTCGATGGGATCGCCCAGCTCCGTCGCCGTACCGTGCGTCTCGATGAAACGGATGCTGTCGGCCGGTACATCAGCGGCGGCCAGCGCTTCGGTGACCACCGCAGCCTGACCCTCGACGCTCGGGGCGGTGTAGCCGACCTTGAATGAACCGTCGTTGTTGAGGGCCGAGCCCTTCACCACAGCGTAAATCTGATCGCCGTCGGCCAGCGCCTCCTCAAGACGCTTGAACACCACCACACCAACGCCGTCACCGATGACGGATCCCTTCGCGTCGGCATCGAAGGTTCGGGTATGGCCATCGGGCGATTCGATGCCTCCCTCTGCATACAGATATCCGGCCTTGCCCGAGATGGCGATGTTGACGCCACCGGCCATGGCGATGTCGCATTCGCCGTACTGCAGGCTCTTGCAAGCGGAATGCATGGCCACACCTGACGTCGAGCAGAAGGTCTGCACCGATATCGCCGGACCGCGCAGGTTGAGCTTGTAGGCCACCCGGGTCGCCAGTGAGTCGTTGTTATTGCCGATACCCGCCTGAAGTATGGCCATGCCGGAATCCAAAAGGTCCGGACGGGAAAGCAGGTTCTGCATGTACGCGCTGCCGCTCGATCCGGCGAAGATACCGATCAAGCCGTTGTAGCTTTCGGGGTCGCAGGCCGCATCCTCCAGCGCTTCCCAGGCGCATTCGAGGAACTGGCGATGCTGCGGATCAATGAACTCCGCTTCGCGTGGTGCATAGCCGAACAGCATTGCATCGAACTGGTCGAAGTCCTGGACGTCATAACCGGCCCGCACATAATTCGGGTCCTGCAGCTTGGACGGACTGACGCCGGCTTCCCGCAATTCGGCATCGCTGTAAAAGCTCACCGCTTCTTCGCCAGCAGCGACATTCCTCCATAGTTCGTGCGGGGTTTGCGCGCCCGGGAAACGGCCGGACATGCCGATCAGAGCAATATCGTGAGACCCATGTCCCGCCTTGATCCGCTCGCGTCGCTCGGTAAGCAGTTGTGTAGCCGCTTCACCGACCTGATCCTCAAGTTCAGGTGACAGATAGCGAACCAGTGCATCGATCGTCGGTGCCTCGTACAACACGACCTGACGAAGTTCGACATCCAGTTCTTTCCGCAGCTCGGCGACCACCTGCAAGCCGACGAGCGAGTTGCCGCCAAGATCGAAGAAATTGTCCTTGGTTCCTATTTCCGAAATTCCCAGGACTCGCTGCCATATTTCGGCGACCTTACGCTCCAGTTCATTGCTTGCGGCTACGAACTGGGTCGCAAGACTCGGTCGGGGATAGGCCGCTTGTCGGCGCCCGCGTGTCTGCTGCACCGCACTCGATATGGTGGTGACGAAGCAACTGTTGCTGCTCTCGATCATCGCCACCGCATCCTCGGGCAGCAGGATCATCTGCGGTACATCCAGCGCAAGAATGCGACGGACGGCTTCCATGCCTTCTTCGAAGGTGATGCCGAACTGTCTGCGGTGCTGTTTCAGCGCTTCCTGCATTTCCGGCTGATAGCCCTTCAGTCCATCGCTCCACGCATCCCACTGCCACTCGCCGAAATTGATCGACACCGTCAAACCATGCCTGTGGCGATGGCGCTGCGCGAACGCGTCCAGGAATGCGTTTGCGGCACAGTAGTCGATCTGACCCGGGCCGCCGCCGGTGATCGCCGCGATCGACGACACCAGGAGCAGGAAGTCCAGTTCGACACCTGCCCGGGTCAAAGCGCGGTCGAGCGCCAGCGTGCCCTGAATCTTCGGTGCCATGACCTGCGCCACGGTCTCCGTGGTCTTGAGCTGGGTCAGCCCCTGGCCGGGGAGGCCTGCGGCATGGATCACGCCGTCGATCGCACCGAACTGTTGCACGGCCTCACGCACGGCCGCTTCCATCTGTTCCGCATCGGCCACATCCGCCGTGATCAGCAGCACTTCGGCGCCGGCCTCGGTGAGGTCATGGACCTTGCGTACCCGCTCGGTGATCCGGTCTTCCGCATTCGCGGCCAGGATCTCGTCCCACTCCTCGCGCGGCGGCAATCCTGAACGGCCCAGCAGCACCAGTTTGGCCGACTGCGTTCGGTACAGGTACTCGGCGAAAGCCAGACCGATACCGCCGAGGCCGCCGGTGATGAGGTAGACCCCACCCTCCTTCAGGCGCGGCACGGCATCCTGCGGTGCGTCGATCCGCACCGGTTCGGCAAACGGAACCCAGCGCTCACCCTCACGAAACGCAGCGAACTGGTCCTCGCCACCGGACAGGATTTCCGCGGCCAGTCGCGATCCCAGGTGCTCCGCCCCCAGGTCCTCTTCTTCGGACGAGAACAGGTCGATGCTGCGGCAGGCGATCGTCGTGAATTCCTGACGGATCACCTTGCACGGTCCGCGCAGCGTGGCCTTGGCCGGATGGATCGTCTCCGTACCCAGTACCGGCTCCAGATCGCTGGCAACGATGCACAGCTCGATCGGCGTGTCGCTCAGGCGCTCGCCAACAGCCTGTGCCAGATAGAACAAGCTGTAGAAACCACGATCCAGCTGTTCCTGCAGCAGTCCATTCAGATCATCCTTGCAACGTTCCGTCGCCCACAGATGCACGATGCGATGCGGTGTGAGCTTGCGCTGCTTGAGTTCCTTCAATACCGCAGCGTAATCGTCTTGCTCCGAAACGCGGACGGTCAGGGAGCCGTCCTCGGCAACCGAGAACGCCTTACCTTGGCGGACCAGCACCGATTTGATGCCCAGCGGTTTCACCGCCGCGGCGAGCGCGTTGCCGATACCGTTTGCGTCGGCAAAGATCAGCCAGCAGGAGCCATCCTCTGGCGTGGCAGCTTCCAGTGCGCCGTCCACCGTACCGGCGCGTTTCCACGACGGCGCGTAGAACGAGTCGGCCAACGGCGACTTCTCGACCTGCGTCATCAGGCGGCTCGCCAGAGACACCTCTTCCACTTCGGCGTCGATCCAGTAGCGTTGCCGGTCGAAGACGTAGGTCGGCAGCGAGACCTTCAACCGGCGTTCCTCACGGTAGAACGCCGCCCAGTCCGGCTCGATGCCCGAGCGCCACAGTTGGCCCACCGCGCCCAGCAGGAACGCGTCGTCGCGCTGTGTCTGGAACGGCGAACGGATCGTC
>NZ_JAAZQD010000012.1 GCF_012395255.1 Oleiagrimonas citrea | reverse complement strand
CCAAACCATCCAGGGAGGCCTGGGTCTTGGCCGATAGCAGCAGCAGCTGCGCCTCTCGCGAGGGACTGGACGGCTCCACTTCCGGTGCCTCTTCCAGAATGAAGTGCACGTTCGTTCCGCCCAGACCCAGCACATTGACGCCGGCGCGGCGCGGCGCGTCCCCTCGTGGCCAGGCCATCGCCTTGTCCGCCACGAAGAATGGGCTGTTGACGAAATCGATGTTCGGGTTCGGTGCCTTGAAATGCAGTACCGGCGTGATCTGCTCGTTACGCAGCGACAGCGCCGCCTTGATCATGCCGGTCACGCCCGCGGCGCGGTCCAGATGGCCAATGTTGGGTTTGATCGAGCCCAGCGCGCAGAAACCGACCCTGTCGGTGAACTGACGGTAGGCCTTGGTCAGCGCCGCCACCTCGATGGGATCGCCCAGCTCCGTCGCCGTACCGTGCGTCTCGATGAAACGGATGCTGTCGGCCGGTACATCGGCGGCGGCCAGCGCTTCGGTGACCACCGCAGCCTGACCCTCAACGCTCGGGGCGGTGTAGCCGACCTTGAATGAACCGTCGTTGTTCATGGCCGAGCCCTTCACGACGGCATAAATATGATCGCCGTCGGCCAGTGCGTCCTCCAGACGCTTGAACACGACAACGGCAACACCGTCTCCTAGCACGGCGCCTTTAGCATCGGCATCGAAGGTTCGGGTATGACCGTCCGGCGGCGTGATACCGCCCTCGGTGTACATGTAGCCGGCCTTGCCCGAGATGGCGATATGGACACCGCCGGCCATGGCGATGTCGCATTCGCCATACAGCAGACTCTTGCAGGCGGAATGCATGGCCACACCTGACGTCGAGCAGAAGGTCTGCACCGACATCGCCGGACCGCGCAGGTTGAGCTTGTAGGCCACCCGGGTCGCCAACGCATCATTGCTGTTGCCTACGACGACTTGCAGCATATCCACGCCTGTATCCACGATATCCGGGCGCGAAAGCAGATTGTCCGTATAGGCGCTGCCGCTCGATCCGGCAAAGATACCGATCAAGCCGTTGTAGCTTTCGGGGTCGCAAGCTGCATCCTCCAGCGCTTCCCAGGCGCATTCGAGGAACTGGCGATGCTGCGGATCAATGAACTCCGCTTCGCGCGGCGCATAGCCGAACAGTCTCGCGTCGAAGAGATCGAAGTCTTCGATGTCGTATCCGGCGCGGACATAATTCGGATTCCCGAACTCGGCCGGCGTGACTCCCGCTTCGCGCAATTCCGAATCGGTGTAGAACGTCACCGCTTCAGTCCCTGCGCTGATGTTTTTCCAGAGCTGCTGTGGCGTGCTCGCGTCCGGGAAGCGGCCGGACATGCCGACCAATGCGATGTCATGCGATGCTCTGCCGTCGGTCCTCGCCCGTTCGCGACGCTCGGCAAAAAGCTTACTGGCATCTTCTCCCGCCGGCTCCTCGGCTTCGGGCGACAGATAGCGAACCAGCGCATCGATCGTCGGCGCCTCGTACAACACCACTTGGCGAAGTTCGACGTCCAGTTCTTTCCGCAGCTCGGCGATCACCTGCAAGCCGACGAGCGAGTTGCCGCCAAGATCGAAGAAATTGTCCTTGGTTCCGATCTGGTCGATACCGAGTGCTCGCTGCCAGATGGCAGCGATCGTGCGCTCCAGTTCGTTGCTGGCTTCGACGAATTGATTCGCCAACGCAGGGCGCGGATAGGCAGTGGGGCGACGCCCGCGTGTCTGCTGCACCGCACTCGATATGTTCGAGACGACACAAGCATTGCTGCTGGCGATAACGTCCGCGGCATCCTCCGGGAAGAAAATAACCTGCGGCATATCGAGTGCGAGGATACGGCGAGTACCTTCCATGCCTTCCTCGAAGGTGATGCCGAATTGCTGCCGGTGCTTTCTCAGCGCCTTCTGCATCTCCGGCTGATAGCCCTTCAGTCCATCGCTCCACGCATCCCACTGCCACTCACCGAAGTTGATCGACACCGTCAGGCCATGCCTGTGGCGATGGCGCTGCGCGAACGCATCCAGGAATGCGTTCGCCGCACAGTAGTCGATCTGACCCGGACCGCCGCCCACGATCGCCGCCACTGACGACACCAGGAGCAGGAAGTCCAGTTCGACACCTGCCCGGGTCAAAGCGCGGTCGAGCGCCAGCGTGCCCTGGATCTTCGGCGCCATGACCTGCGCCACCGCCGGTACAGTCTTGAGCTGGGTGAGTCCCTGGCCGGGGAGGCCTGCGGCATGGATCACGCCGTCGATCGCACCGAACTGTTGCACGGCCTCACGCACGGCCGCTTCCATCTGTTCCGCATCGGCCACATCCGCCGTGATCAGCAGCACTTCGGCGCCGGCCTCGGTGAGGTCATGGACCTTGCGTACCCGCTCGGTGATCCGGTCTTCCGCATTCGCGGCCAGGATCTCGTCCCACTCCTCGCGCGGCGGCAATCCTGAACGGCCCAGCAGCACCAGTTTGGCCGACTTCGTTCGGTACAGGTACTCGGCGAAAGCCAGACCGATACCGCCGAGGCCGCCCGTGATGAGATAGACCCCCGCCTCCTTCAGGCGCGGCACGGCATCCTGCGGTGCGTCGATCCGTACGGGTTCGGCAAACGGAACCCAGCGCTCGCCCTCACGGAACGCAGCGAACTGGTCCTCACCGCCGGACAGGATTTCTGCAGCCAGTCGCGATCCCAAGTGCTCCGCACCCAGGTCCTCTTCTTCGGACG
This sequence comes from Oleiagrimonas citrea, assembly GCF_012395255.1. Classification (GTDB taxonomy): domain Bacteria; phylum Pseudomonadota; class Gammaproteobacteria; order Xanthomonadales; family Rhodanobacteraceae; genus Oleiagrimonas; species Oleiagrimonas citrea. The sequence goes on along the minus strand of NZ_JAAZQD010000012.1, from coordinate 927 downwards.
AGAACAGGTCGATGCTGCGGCAGGCGATCGTCGCGAATTCCTGACGGATCACCTTGCACGGTCCGCGCAGCGTGGCCTTGATCGGATGGATCGTCTCCGTACCCAGTACCGGCTCCAGATCGCTGGCAACAATGCACAGCTCGATCGGCGTGTCGCTCAACCGCTCACCGATTTCCTGAGCCATATGGAACAGGCTGTAAAAACCTGCATCCAGCTGTTTCTGCAAGGGTCCTTCCAGATCGGCATTCCATTCTTCTGTTGCCCACAGATGCACGATGCGATGCGGTGTGAGCTTGCGCTGCTTGAGCTCCTTCAATACAGCGGTGTAATCCTCCCGCTCCGAAACGCGAACCATCAAGGAGCCGTCCTCGGCGACCGAGAACGTCTCGCTTTGACGCACCAGCACCGATTCGATGCCGAGCGGTTTCACCGCCGCGGCGAGCGCGTCGCCAATACCATTCGCGTCGGCAAAGATCAGCCAGCAGGAGCCATCCTCTGGCGTGGCAGCCTCCAGTGCGCCGTCCACCGTGCCAGCGCGTTTCCACGACGGTACGAAGAAGGAGTCGGCCAGCGGCAGTTTCTCCGCTTCGATCATCAAGCGGTTGATCAGAGACACCTCGCCGGCATCCGTCTCGGCCACCGCGTCGGTCGCAGCCTCGACCCAATAGCGTTGCCGGTCGAAGACGTAGGTCGGCAGCGAGACCTTCAGCCGGCGTTCCTCACGGTAGAACGCCGCCCAGTCCGGCTCGATGCCCGAGCGCCACAGTTGGCCCACCGCGCCCAGCAGGAACGCGTCGTCGCGCTGTGTCTGGAACGGCGAACGGATCGTCGCCGCGACTGCCGCATCGCGACCCGAGGACGAATGCTGCTTGACGAACGAACCCAGGCTCTGGCCTGCGCCCAGTTCCACGAACACCCGTTCCTGAT
>NZ_JAAZQD010000011.1:2500-5330 GCF_012395255.1 Oleiagrimonas citrea | reverse complement strand
ATCTCGGGGGCTTTTCGTATGAGGTCCCTGGCGGTGACCTACTCTCGCATGGCAACTGCCACACTACCATTGGCGCGGGTGCGTTTCACTGCCGAGTTCGGGATGGGATCGGGTGGGACCACACCGCTATGGCCGCCAGGGAAGGGGTGCGGGCAGCGCTTGGTGAGCGCCAGCCCGGCAAAAGGGCGAATCGAGTGACAAGCGTTCGGGATACATCCAGATGTGTCGGTAAGGAAACATCGAAGCGTCTTGGGGTTATATGGTCAAGCCGCACGGATCATTAGTACGCGTTAGCTCAATGCATTGCTGCACTTCCACACCGCGCCTATCAACCAGGTGGTCTACCTGGGTCCTTAAGGAGACTCGAAGTCTCGGGAGATCTCATCTTGGGGCGTGCTTCCCGCTTAGATGCTTTCAGCGGTTATCACTTCCGTTCGTAGCTACCGGGCAATGCCATGGGCATGACAACCCGAACACCAGCGGAACGTCCACTCCGGTCCTCTCGTACTAGGAGCAGCCCCCCTCAAATCTCCAACGCCCACAACAGATAGGGACCGAACTGTCTCACGACGTTCTGAACCCAGCTCGCGTACCACTTTAAATGGCGAACAGCCATACCCTTGGGACCGACTACAGCCCCAGGATGTGATGAGCCGACATCGAGGTGCCAAACACCGCCGTCGATATGAACTCTTGGGCGGTATCAGCCTGTTATCCCCGGAGTACCTTTTATCCGTTGAGCGATGGCCCTTCCATACAGAACCACCGGATCACTAAGACCTACTTTCGTACCTGCTTGATCCGTCGATCTCGCAGTCAAGCACGCTTATGCCTTTGCACACAGTGCGCGATGTCCGACCGCGCTGAGCGTACCTTCGTGCTCCTCCGTTACTCTTTAGGAGGAGACCGCCCCAGTCAAACTACCCACCACACATGGTCCCCGACCCGGATAACGGGTCTGGGTTAGAACGTCAAGCACATCAGGGTGGTATTTCAAGGATGGCTCCACCGAAGCTAGCGCCTCGGTTTCAAAGCCTCCCACCTATCCTGCACAGATGAACTCAACGTTCAGTGTGAAGCTGTAGTAAAGGTTCACGGGGTCTTTCCGTCTTGTTGCGGGAACGCTGCATCTTCACAGCGATTTCAATTTCACTGAGTCTCGGGTGGAGACAGCGCCGCTGTCGTTACGCCATTCGTGCAGGTCGGAACTTACCCGACAAGGAATTTCGCTACCTTAGGACCGTTATAGTTACGGCCGCCGTTTACCGGGGCTTCGATCAAGAGCTTCGCCTTGCGGCTGACCCCATCAATTAACCTTCCGGCACCGGGCAGGCGTCACACCGTATACGTCCACTTACGTGTTTGCACAGTGCTATGTTTTTGATAAACAGTCGCAGCGGCCAGGTTACTGCGGCCCTCCAGTGCTCAGCTACGCATGTAGCCACACCGGGGGGCGTACCTTCTCCCGAAGTTACGGTACCATTTTGCCTAGTTCCTTCACCCGAGTTCTCTCAAGCGCCTTGGAATTCTCATCCTGCCTACCTGTGTCGGTTTACGGTACGGTCTCACCGTAGCTGAAGCTTAGGGACTTTTCCTGGAAGCGTGGCATCAGTCACTTCGGCTCATATAGAGCCTGGTCTCGGTGCTCGGCGTAAGTAAAAGAAGGATTTGCCTCCTAATACCGCCTACCGCCTTTCCCCGGGACAACCAACGCCCGGTAGACCTAGCCTTCTCCGTCCTCCCATCGCACTACGGCAAGGTGCGGGAATATTAACCCGCTTCCCATCGACTACGCTTTTCAGCCTCGCCTTAGGGGCCGACTCACCCTGCGCCGATGAACGTTGCGCGAGGAAACCTTGGGCTTTCGGCGGGAGGGCTTTTCACCCTCCTTATCGTTACTCATGTCAGCATTCGCACTTCTGATACCTCCAGCAGACCTCTCGATCCACCTTCGCAGGCGTACAGAACGCTCCTCTACCGCGCACACAAAGTGTGCACCCCGAGCTTCGGTGTATAGCTTGAGCCCCGTTGAATCTTCCGCGCGGGCCGACTCGACCAGTGAGCTATTACGCTTTCTTTAAAGGGTGGCTGCTTCTAAGCCAACCTCCTGGCTGTCTGTGCCTTCCCACATCGTTTTCCACTTAGCTATAACTTGGGGACCTTAGCTGCGGGTCTGGGTTGTTTCCCTTTTCACGACGGACGTTAGCACCCGCCGTGTGTCTCCCATGCAGTCTGTCCTGGTATTCGGAGTTTGCCATGGTTTGGTAAGTCGCGATGACCCCCTAGCCATAACAGTGCTCTACCCCCAGGAAGATACACATGAGGCGCTACCTAAATAGCTTTCGAGGAGAACCAGCTATCTCCGAGTTTGTTTAGCCTTTCACTCCGATCCTCAGCTCATCCCCATCTATTGCAACAGATGTGGGTTCGGTCCTCCAGTGCGTGTTACCGCACCTTCAACCTGGCCAAGGATAGATCACTCGGTTTCGGGTCTACTGCCAGAGACTATGCGCCCTATTCAGACTCGGTTTCCCTTCGCCTCCCCTAGATGGTTAAGCTTGCCACTGACAGTAAGTCGCTGACCCATTATACAAAAGGTACGCAGTCACCCCACGAAGGGGCTCCCACTGCTTGTACGTATACGGTTTCAGGGTCTATTTCACTCCCCTCTCCGGGGTTCTTTTCGCCTTTCCCTCACGGTACTGGTTCACTATCGGTCGGTCAGTAGTATTTAGCCTTGGAGGATGGTCCCCCCATGTTCAGACAGGGTTTCTCGTGCCCCGCCCTACTCGATTTCACGCCAAATGCCTTTTCGCTTACCGGGCTATCA
>NZ_JAAZQD010000010.1 GCF_012395255.1 Oleiagrimonas citrea | reverse complement strand
TTCGCCAAGTCCACGCCAAGGATTATAGTGTTCATGGAGACTTCCTCTTCTGCTGACGGTTGTGTCGCAACACCATCATGGCCTTCGAGACCGAAGGGAGGGGAAGTCTCTTTTTACTCATCCAAGCGGACGCCGTACCGGCGCCGCTTAACTCCAGCGTTAGGTGCTTATCGTGGATGCCAAGCAGACAGCCGCTTATATCGAGGCCTACTACAAGACCAATCAGTCGCATGTAGCATGGAGCTTTTGGGCCAGCCTGTCAGCTCTGGTGGTTGGTCTTGTAGTGCTTGTTGTTGGCGTAGTGCTTGCTTTCCGTGGCAGCGCACCGGCCGTCTCAATCACTACAACCGCAGCAGGCGTGCTTACGCAGTTCATTAGCGCGGGATTCTTTTATCTGTACAACAAGAACCTCAGGCAGCTAAACGTGTTCTATCAAAAGCTAGTACAGCATCAAGATCTTCTGTTTGCTTTTGGTCTTACGGGGCACATTAAGGAAGAGGATCGCGCGGACGTAATTAAGGGGCTCATCGGAGCTCTGCTTTCGCGTAGTGCCCCTTCGGTGGAACTCACCCCAGAGTTAGTCAAAGCAATGGCAGAATCGCGGGCGGCCGATCGTCGCCCCTAACAATTCATTCAAGCCGACTGCCCACTGGCTTCGCCAGCGGTCGGCGCCTTGATTCATGCGTTAGGCACTCGAAGATGGAGTTGAAGAGTTGAAATCAATAGATAAGCTCGCCATGGGCATGGGTGCTCTTGATATCGCGAACATAGTATGGATGATTGTTCAGGGCATGCTTCACGGCTCAGCCTTTAATTCTTTCATTCCTGATTTCAGCAGGCCATCACCACCTCTATTCGTCATCCTTCATGTATTCACAATTTTTGTCTACATTCTAATCCTTGCTTGTGGCATCACACTGGTGCTGCGCTTATCAAGGTTCGCGTGGCTTAACTACATCCTGTTTCCTCTACGTCTCGCGTTTTTCCTTCCTACGCTGTTCCCGGTGTTTATGCTGGCAGAGCCACTTGGCTTAGTCGTGCACCCATACGTCAACATCGGATTGCTCGTTGCTACTGAGGTCGCATGCTGTGCGTTTATTTTCTATTGGCGGCGCAGTCATCGCAGGCGGTCATCAACTGGCGCTTCGGCGCCGATCGCCTAACAATTCATCCAAGCGGACACGCTGACGCGTGCCGCTTAATTCAAGCGTTAGGGCGCAAAGATGAGCCGGTTCCGTGAACTCGACGACTTCAACCGACGCTTCGACTCCATGGAAGTGGATGAATTGAAGCGTTGGAAGAAATACTGGACGCAGCATGCGCAACATCTCGGCCCAAAAGTTCGCAAAGACGCCATGAAGCGAGTCCATAGGATTGACAAGGCCATCCTTGATCGCCAGGTCGACTGATATGCCATGCATAATGCGCTCTAACAATTCATCCAAGCGGACACGCTGACGCGTGCCGCTTAACTCCAGCGTTATGTGAGGCACAAATGACACCTGAACGGGTCTTTATTCCCAATCATTCACCAGCCTTGTTCGATAGGGCAGAAAAATCTTCAAAGCGAGGAGAGGGCGTCTCGACATGTATTCTTGCTGTTTCCGCCACGGAAGCATTCACACACGATTTAACAGAGTGGTATAAATTTTGTGCCGACCACAAATTAGAGTGCCCCAACAACAAAGATAAAGGACTTTTTTCCCCAGATAGATTTACTACCTGTTTTTCGGTTCTTCACAAATATACCGATCTAGAGAATTCTATTCTCGAAAAAATAAGTAAAATTGAATCAAGCAGAGAAAGAGACTCCCTCTTGAATAAGTATCTAGAACTTTATGCCATTTGTAAAAATGGAGAAAAAGCAGACAAAGGAGCGAATCCGTATCAGGATTTTTCTTTACTCATAAAAATAAGAAACAGTATTGTGCATACAAAAGGAGAGATGCTTTCTAACTCCAACGGGTACTCTAAAATAGATGGCCATCCGTACTTTATTGAAACTCTTTCTCAAAAAAATGTAATTTCAAAAAATCAAAGCTTCTCAAGTTGGCTTAATCTTATAGAAAACAAAAACTTTGCGAAATGGAGCCTCGAAATAGCCGAGGAGGTTATTGAAAACGCAATCAACATGTTGCCAAAAACAGAAATTTCGGAGCTTTTTAAAGACCAAGCTTCTCTGCATAAAACCGCATAACAATTCAATCCAGCCGATGCCTTCGGCACGACTGATTTCAAACGTTAGGCCGTGATCAACAGCACAGAGAAAAAATGCGACGAGTGTGGATCCCGCTACATGGCTGCGGCATCCTTCATGCAGTCTCTATGCCCGGAGTGTGCACATGTCCTTTACGGTATCCCAAAGTGTTCGCATGAATTCGTCTCGGGTCGTTGTGTCCACTGCGGCTGGGATGGCTCGACTTCGTCCTACATCCGTTCGTTGTCTCGAACACCACCGCCGCCCTAACAACTCGTTCAAGGCGGACGCGCTGACGCGCGCCGCTTAACTCCAGCGTTAGGCCTCATGAGCGCATATCAGCAGTGGAAAAAACTAGGCAAACCTACTGACCATCTCATGGAGTGCTGGCTGCTCTCGCAATCCAATATACCTACCACTGCAGATGATCATGTATGGGCTGAATGGGAACTGTCTGATTTGGCAAGTGATGACCCTGAAAAAGCTTGGGAGTGCATTCTTTATGCTGTTCCAGATACGCGCTTTTCGGATCACTTGGGCCTGTTGGCCGCCGGCGTACTTAAAAACCTGCTGTCATATCACGGCCCGGATTTCATAGATCGCGTAGAGCACCAAGCAAAGGTAGACCCAAAATTCGCATGGACACTCGGTGGCGTTTGGCGGTTCCAAATGAGCGATGAGATATGGCACCGTGTACAGGCGGTATGGGATAGGAGCGGATGGGATGGTATTCCGGCTAAGGCCTAACAATTCATTCAAGCCGACGCCGCATCGCGGCGCGGATTAATTAAGGCGTTAGCACTCATGCCAGCATCCGCCTCATCTTGGAAACGCGAACCCTTTACGGAGGGCGTGGCGCTCCCCTTCAGCGCAGAGTTCAACAATGAGGAGTTGTCCCGACTAAGCGAAGGGCTTGTCCCTGAACAGATGGAGGACAAGTGGTTCGTCTACTTCGACGCGCCACACCTCTTCTTCCATCGGAGCTGGACCGGCAAACCCGTCTATCGCGTCGCATTGGATGTCGGTCCAAACGGAGCTGTGGCCTCTGAGGCGCTCTGGGCAACAGAGTTTGCAACAGCGGATAATGCTGACCTAGGCTATCAAGCCAAGCTGCTCGTCTTTTTGATCTCAAACTTGCTGTTACATCAGTCCAAGCCGTTCCCACGTCCGGCCGGGATCAAAGAGCCTATGCCAGGTGTTTTCCAACATCATGCAACTGGCACCGGCTTTCGCGAGGTTGCGGTCAAGCCAAAAAAACCATGGTGGCGCTTGTGGTAAGTGCTAACCAATCGTCCAAGCGGACACGCTAACGCGTGCCGCTTAACTCAAGCGTTAGCAGTACAGGGGAAGTTTTACGTGCGAACCAACTATGTGCTCATTGACTACGAGAACGTGCAGCCGTCTGCGCTCTCGGCGTTGGACAAGGAGTTCTTCAAGGTCTATGTGTTTGTTGGCGCCAATCAGGCCAAGGTTAACTTTGACGTCGTCGAGGCATTGCAGCGCCTTGGTGCAAATGGCGCGTACATCAAAATTTCAGGCAATGGCCCAAACGCCCTGGACTTTCACATTGCCTACTTCATCGGCAAGCTTGCGGCCGTAGACGAATCGCCCTTCTTCCACATCATCTCAAAAGATACGGGCTTTGATCCGCTCATTGCGTACCTCAAGGCCCACAAGATTTACGCCTGTCGTTCCAAGAGCATTCACGACATTCCAATCATCAAAGCGGCAAACTCTACGAGCCTCTCCGAGCGCGTGTCTGCGGTTGTGGCAAACTTGAAGCAACGCGGCAACTCGCGCCCGCGCACGCCAAAAACACTGGCCAGCACTGTCAATGCTCTGTTCCAAAAAAGCCTCACAGAGAGCGAGCTATCTGGGCTGGTAAAGGCTTTGGAGCAACAAGGCCATATCAATATTTCAGGCAACAAGGTTGCGTACAGGCTTGCGTAGCTGTGCTGCTAACAGTTCATTCAAGCCGACCGCCAAACCGCTACGCGGTTCGTCGGCGGCTTACTTCAGGCGTTAGGGCGCAGAATGCGACATTCACGAATACTATTTTTGGTGTTGGCGTTCGTCTCACTGGCCGCATATGGTCAGGAGCCATCGTCAATAAGCGTTCCTCCCGGGGCATTCGCCATCAAGCACTTTCCCATTCTTGGAGGCCGAGCGTTCCAAACGCAGTTCAAACTCAACGCGGCGTACCCAGCAACGCCAGCGCTTGAGTACTACAAAGCTCATATGGCAAAACCCTGGGTAATGTGCACGTGGGCACCGAAATGGTCGCACTTTATCGATGCACAGACGCCCACCCGTTTCGCTGTCTACCAGCAGCTTTACATGTGGGTAAATCCTAAGTTGCAACGCACACTTATGCTTTCGATGCGCTACTTAGCTCCGGAGAGCAGCGGGCATGCTCCCAACAACGACATACAGCACATAGTATTGGTTGAATACATGTCTACTAATGTGGCGAACACTATCCAGCAACTTCACCTTCGCTGCCTATCGGGAAGTCTCGTTGCGCACTAACTGATCATCCAAGCGGACACGCTGACGCGTGCCGCTTAACTCAAGCGTTAGGCATAAGAATGGGGCATTACACGGAAGAAATATTGCGAAACGCTCGCAGAATCAATGAGCTCAAGGCACGCATAGATGAAACAGTGAAGTTTCGGAACAAGAATGATCACAAGCGTAAAGAATGGCAAAATGCCTGTTCTGACTTCCATAAAGAATACAATTTTTTAGCCTTCCCCGGTGGTTACGAAGGTGCGTTGGAGCGACTTTTGGATGGAGACTCTAAAACAATGGAAGCAGCAATATGTTTCTTAGAGACAAGGCCCTATTTCTTTCGCTCCGGATATATGTTTAAAGACATACTGAGAAAGGCCAAGAAAGCACCATTATCGGAAGACCAAAGGAATCGGTTTAATAAGGTTTATGATTCGTATATCAAATATCGCGAGTCACGTAATGCCTAACACGGCACTCCAGGTGACCCGCTACCGCGCCGCTCCTATCGTCGCTCTGCGGCAGCGGTCACCTGAGTTTAGTCGTTAGCCATGCAAAACATACGACCAATCGTTATAGTGATATTGATACTTGCATTGTGCACCGGAGTTGCGACAGCTCAAGTCGGCAACACAATTACTATTTCACTCTCACCCAGCGCGACAGACTTGAGCGCTGGTGAACCTGTAATAATAAATATTGCGGTTACAAATACTTCCAAATCGCCGAGATATTTAGACCGCAACGTTATTGGCCCGCTTCAATACAGCGTTAAAAGCGCTTCGCATCGCATTCTGTTTTGCGGTATCTCAGACCCACCTCCGCCTATAACTAAGCCGCAAGGCGAAGAAGATTGGGTTTGGCTACAACCTGGCAAGACCATGTACTTTACGCAACGTCTGTCGCAAAAAGACCTATGTATGTTGGTCCCGGGCACATACTTTGTGTCCGCACTCCTCATTGGGCATATTGCTACAGAGGAAGATCGCAAGGGCGCCGGTCTTAATGTCTTTTCTTCTTGGTCCAAACCAATCAAGGTTGTCGTACACCAACATTGACACTCGGCAGCATATAATGGATAACAAATCATTCAAGCCGACCGCCCACTGGCTACGCCAGCGGTCGGCGTCTTAACTCCAGCGTTAGGGGTTCTGTGATCCGGTCTCTCGCACTGCTCATACTTTTATTTGCGGCCGCGCCATGCCTGGCGGGCACACATGGCTGCCTCAAGTACGAGAAGCCCGGTACATCCGTGCTTGGGACACTCACTCGAGTGCGCATGGAAACCAGCACACTTGAGCAACACCCCCGTATCGTCACGGTTACACGCTGGATGTTGGAGACTTCTCAACCTTTCTGCGTAGATGGTAATCAAGCGCTTGGCAACATCACCATGCGAGGCGCAAGCAGTATTGAACTTATTCCAACGAATCCATCTGGCTTCATTCCATTCATCGGAAAGCAGGTCAAGGTTACAGGTTCGCTTCTTTCAACCTACATCCCTCACTATCATGCATACTTGGTCATGCGGGTAAGCTCAGTGCACGAAGCGCTGTCGCATACCCCTAACAACTCATCCAAGCGGACACGCTGACGCGTGCCGCTTAATTCAGGCGTTAGGCCTTGCATGGATTGGCGCCTCACGAATCAGCAAAACTATCTGGCAGGCGTGTCATTGACGCGTCGCACATGGGATCGCACCCTCCAAGCCTCTGATCATGAGCACTGTGCCTTTTGCTGGGCAAAGTTCGCAGATCCATCTGTGCCAGAGGCCGTCCAAGTGGGTTACGCCACCCTCGATGGCCAGCACTGGGTATGCGACAACTGCTTTCAGGACTTCCATGGTCCTTTCGGATGGAGTGTGGTCTAGTGCCTAACCAATCCTTAGGAGACTCCCCGTCAACGCCGGGCGCATGATGCCTTTGCCCTGGGTTTTCGGGCCACTTCCGGTCTTACTTTTTGCGTGATACATGCCCGTGCTTCGCGGTTGCAACGGATGCCAGACTGCATTTCCTTAGACGGTCTTGTTGCACCGATGCGGCTAGTGCGGACCAGGGTATAAACCGCACCCGGCGACCTCATTCATTCATCGGACTGTCCGGTGTGCGGGGATCGGCCGCAACACGGTTTGGACGTCCAGCTAGTTAGTCAGGTTCTCGCCGGGT